>NZ_CP121108.1:0-4217669 GCF_029623675.1 Pantoea sp. X85
TACCGCTCCAATGTGAATAACCGTCATAACTTCGACAACTTCTTCGTCGAGGTAAATCGAACCAGCTGGCGCGCGCGGCGGCCCGTCAGGTGGCGGATAACCCGGGCGGCGCCTATAACCCGCTGTTCCTCTATGGCGGCACCGGTCTGGGTAAAACGCACCTGTTGCACGCGGTTGGCAATGGCATCGTGGCGCGTAAGCCGAATGCCAAAGTCGTGTATATGCACTCCGAGAGCGTTTCGTTCAGGACATGGTTAAAGCCCTGCAAAACAACGCGATCGAAGAGTTTAAGCGCTACTACCGCTCCGTTGATGCGCTGCTGATCGATGACATTCAATTCTTTGCTAATAAAGAACGATCTCAGGAAGAGTTTTTCCACACCTTCAATGCCCTGCTGGAAGGCAATCAGCAGATCATTTTGACCTCGGATCGTTATCCAAAAGAGATCAACGGGTTGAGGATCGTCTGAAATCCCGTTTCGGCTGGGGCCTGACCGTGGCGATCGAGCCGCCGGAACTGGAAACTCGCGTGGCGATCCTGATGAAAAAGGCCGACGAAAACGACATTCGTCTGCCGGGTGAGGTGGCGTTCTTTATTGCCAAGCGTCTGCGTTCCAACGTTCGTGAGCTGGAAGGCGCACTGAACCGCGTCATCGCCAATGCCAACTTCACCGGACGGCGCGCGATCACCATCGATTTCGTGCGTGAAGCGCTGCGCGATCTGCTGGCATTGCAGGAAAAACTGGTCACCATCGACAATATTCAGAAAACGGTGGCGGAGTACTACAAAATTAAAGTGGCGGATTTGCTGTCAAACGTCGATCCCGCTCGGTGGCGCGACCGCGTCAGATGGCGATGGCGCTGGCAAAGGAACTCACCAACCACAGCCTGCCGGAAATCGGTGATGCCTTTGGTGGCCGTGACCATACCACCGTGCTGCACGCCTGTCGTAAAATCGAGCAGCTGCGTGAAGAAAGCCACGACATAAAAGAAGACTTCTCCAATTTAATCAGAACATTATCTTCGTGACGCTATGAAATTTACCGTTGAACGTGAACACTTATGAAAACCGCTGCAACAGGTGAGTGGCCCCTTAGGCGGCCGCCCGACGCTGCCTATTCTCGGAAAACCTGCTGCTACAGGTCGCAGACGGCACGCTGTCGCTGACCGGCACCGATCTCGAATGGAAATGGTCGCACGCGTGACGCTTTCTCAGCCTCACGAAGCGGGCGCTACCACTGTTCCAGCGCGTAAGTTCTTTGATATCTGCCGTGGCCTGCCTGAAGGGGCAGAGATTGCCGTGCAGCTGGAAGGCGATCGCATGTTGGTGCGCTCCGGCCGCAGCCGTTTCTCGCTCTCCACGCTCCCGGCTATCGACTTCCCGAACCTCGATGACTGGCAGAGCGAAGTCGAATTCACCCTGCCGCAGGCAACCATGAAGCGCCTGATTGAAGCCACCCAGTTCTCGATGGCGCATCAGGACGTTCGCTACTACTTAAACGGCATGCTGTTCGAAACCGAAGGTGAAGAGCTGCGTACCGTCGCACCGACGGCCACCGCCTGGCGGTCTGCTCTATGCCGATTGGCGTGAGCTTGCCGAAAAAACCATTCGGTGATCGTGCCGCGTAAAGGCGTGATTGAGCTGATGCGTATGCTCGACGGCGGCGAAACCCCGCTGCGCGTGCAGATTGGCAGCAACAACATTCGCGCGCATGTCGGTGACTTTATCTTCACCTCTAAGTTGGTGGATGGCCGCTTCCCGGACTATCGCCGCGTATTGCCGAAGAACCCGGACAAAACGCTGGAAGCGGGCTGCGATATCCTCAAGCAGGCCTTTGCGTGCGGCGATCCTCTCTAACGAGAAGTTCCGCGGCGTGCGCCTGTATGTCAGCGAAAACCAGCTGAAGATTACGGCTAACAACCCGGAGCAGGAAGAAGCCGAAGAGATCCTCGATGTCACCTATGCGGCGGGCACCGAAATGGGAAATCGGCTTTAACGTCAGCTACGTGCTGGATGTGCTGAACGCACTGAAGTGCGAAAACGTGCGTTTTCTGCTGACGGATTCCGTGTCGAGTGTACAGATTGAAGATGCTGCATCACAGTCGGCAGCCTATGTTGTTATGCCAATGCGACTGTAGTAAAAATATCGGGCTATCTTACTTGCCACTTTCAACCTGGGCTGTGCTCGCCCCTGTCACGTACTCGTGTACGCTTCAGGGTCTGTGCGCAGCCGCGTTAAAACTGGCTGCGCGCCGATTACGCCTGGCCCGAAGTAAAACCCAGATATGTTTATCACTGACGCGCCTTTTAATTAAAGATTTTCGCAATATCGAAAGCGCGGATCTTGCTTTATCTCCCGGCTTTAATTTCCTGGTTGGCGCCAACGGCAGCGGCAAAACCAGCGTCCTGGAAGCCATCTATACACGCTGGGGCATGGTCGGGCATTTCGCAGTTTGCAGATTGGCCGCGTCATTCGCCACGAGCAGGACGCGTTCATTTTACATGGGCGTTTGCAGGGCAGGATCACGAAACGTCTATCGGTCTGACCAAAGACAAGCATGGCGACAGCAAGGTGCGCATCGACGGCACCGACGGGCACAAAGTCGCCGAAAAGTTGGCGCAGCTGATGATGCCGATGCAGCTGATCACCCCGAGGGGTTTACTTTACTCAACGGCGGCCCCAAAATACAGAAGAGCCTTCATCGACTGGGGATGCTTCCATAACGAAGCAGGCTTTTTTACCGCCTGGAGCAACCTTAAACGGCTGCTCAAGCAGCGCAATGCCGCGCTACGCCAGGTAACGCGCTATGCAGCCAACTGCGTCCCTGGGACAAAGAGCTGATCCCACTGGCGAGCAGATCAGCGCGCTGGCGCGCCGAGTACAGCGCGGCGGGATCGCGCAGATCATCATGGCAGATACCTGCAAACAGTTTTTACCCGAGTTTCTCTTGAAGCTTCTCCTTCCAGCGCGGCTGGGAGAAAGAGACCGACTATGCCGAGGTGCTGGAGCGAAGCTTCGAGCGCGATCGCATGTTGACCTCACACGCACACGGCCCGCACAAGGCGGATTTTCCGCATTCGTGCCGACGGTGCGCCGGTAGAAGACACCTTATCACGCGGGCAGCTAAAACTCCTGATGTGCGCGCTGCGCTGGCGCAGGGTGAGTTTTTACCTGACGCGTGAGCAGTGGGACAACGCTGTTTGTATTTGATTGATGATTTTGCCTCAGAGCTTGACGACGCGCGGCGCGGACTGCTTGCCAGCCGCTTAAAAGCCACGCAGTCACAAGTTTTCGTCAGTGCGATTAGCGCTGAACACGTAATGGACATGTCGGACAAAAATTCGAAGATGTTCACCGTGGAAAAGGGTAAAAAACGGATTAAACCAAGAATAAATGAGCGAGAAACGTTGATGTCGAATTCTTATGACTCCTCCAGTATCAAAGTCCTGAAAGGGCTTGATGCGGTGCGTAAGCGCCCGGGTATGTATATCGGCGACACGGATGACGGCACCGGTCTGCATCACATGGTATTCGAAGTTGTGGATAACGCTATCGACGAAGCGCTCGCCGGTCACTGTAAAGACATCGTGGTGACGATCCACGCCGACAACTCCGTCTCCGTAACCGATGATGGCCGTGGCATCCCGACCGGTATCCACCCGGAAGAGGGCGTATCTGCAGCGGAAGTTATCATGACCGTCCTGCACGCAGGCGGTAAGTTCGATGATAACTCCTATAAAGTATCGGCGGTCTGCATGGCGTGGGTGTCTCTGTGGTAAACGCCCTGTCGCAGAAGCTGGAACTGCTGATCCGTCGCGAAGGCAAAGTGCATCAGCAAACCTACGTGCACGGCGTACCGCAGGCTCCGCTGGCGGTTACCGGTGAAACTGACGTAACCGGGACTCAGGTCCGTTTCTGGCCAAGCCATGAAACCTTCACCAACGTCACCGAGTTTGAATACGAAATCCTCGCCAAACGCCTGCGCGAGCTGTGTTCCTGAACTCTGGCGTTTCTATTCGCCTGCGCGACAAGCGCGACGGCAAAGAAGACCACTTCCACTACGAAGGTGGCATCAAGGCGTTCGTAGAGTATCTCAACAAGAACAAAACCCCGATTCACCCAACGGTGTTCTACTTCTCGACGGAGAAAGATGGCATTGGCGTGGAAGTGGCGCTGCAGTGGAACGATGGTTTCCAGGAAAACATCTACTGCTTCACCAATAACATTCCACAGCGCGACGGCGGTACGCACCTGGCGGGCTTCCGTGCGGCAATGACGCGTACGCTGAATGCCTACATGGATAAAGAGGGCTACAGCAAAAAAGCCAAAGTCAGTGCGACCGGTGACGATGCGCGTGAAGGCCTGATTGCGGTGGTTTCCGTGAAAGTGCCGGATCCGAAATTCTCTTCTCAGACCAAAGATAAGCTGGTCTCTTCAGAGGTGAAATCGGCGGTTGAGCAGCAGATGAACGAACTGCTGGCGGAATACCTGCTGGAAAATCCGTCTGACGCGAAAATCGTGGTCGGCAAAATTATCGATGCAGCGCGTGCGCGTGAAGCTGCCCGTCGAGCTCGTGAAATGACGCGCCGCAAAGGCGCGCTGGATTTGGCCGGTCTGCCGGGCAAACTGGCCGACTGTCAGGAGCGCGATCCGGCGCTGTCTGAAACTGTACCTGGTGGAAGGGGACTCTGCAGGCGGATCAGCCAAACAGGGTCGTAACCGTAAGAATCAGGCGATTCTGCCGCTGAAGGGTAAAATCCTGAACGTGGAGAAAGCGCGTTTCGACAAGATGCTCGCTTCGCAGGAAGTAGCCACGCTGATCACCGCGCTGGGCTGTGGTATCGGTCGTGACGAATACAATCCGGACAAACTGCGTTATCACAGCATCATCATCATGACCGATGCGGACGTCGACGGCTCGCACATTCGTACGCTGCTATTGACCTTCTTCTACCGTCAGATGCCAGAAATCGTCGAACGTGGTCACGTCTATATTGCGCAGCCGCCACTGTACAAAGTGAAGAAAGGCAAGCAAGAACAGTATATTAAAGACGACGAAGCGATGGATCAGTATCAGATTTCCATCGCCCTCGACGGCGCAACGCTGCACACCAACGCCAGCGCCCCGGCGCTGGCGGGTGAACCGCTGGAAACGTCTGGTCTCTGAGTACAACGCTACCAGAAGATGATTGGCCGTATGGAGCGCCGTTTCCCTACGCACGCTGCTGAAAGCGCTGGTCTATCAGCCGACGCTGTCCGAAGCCGACCTCAGCAGCGAGCAAGCCGTGACCCGTTGGGTGATCGACCCTTTAGTGACCGATCTGACTGAGAACGAGCAGCACGGTAGCAGCAGTGGAATTGGCCCATGAACGCGCCAACATGAGCAGAATCAGTTCGAGCCGGTGATCCGTGTGCGTACCACGGTGTGGATACCGACTACCCACTGGATCATGAATTTGTGATGGTGCGGAATACCGCAAAATCTGTACGCTGGGCGAGAAGCTGCGCGGTCTGATCGAAGAAGATGCCTTTATCGAGCGTGGCGAACGCCGTCAGCCGGTTGCCAGCTTCGAGCAGGCGCTGGATTGGCTGGTGAAAGAGTCGCGTCGTGGCTGTCTCCATTCAGCGTTATAAAGGTCTGGGTGAAATGAACCCGGAGCAGCTGTGGGAAACCACCATGGATCCCGAGAGCCGCCGCATGTTGCGCGTTACCGTAAAAGGACGCGATTGCAGCGGACCAGCTGTTCACCACCTGATGGGCGATGCGGTTGAACCACGTCGTGCCTTCATCGAAGAGAACGCGCTGAAAGCCGCGAACATCGATATCTAATGAGGACGTTATGGCTATAAAACTGGTTGCAATCGATATGGACGGTACGCTGCTCAATCCGCAGCACGAGATCACGCCTGCCGTTAAATCGGCCATTGAACGCGCGCATAAAAAAGGTGTGATGGTGGTGCTCACCACCGGCCGTCCGTTTGTCGGTATTCAGCGCTATCTGATGGAGCTGAATCTGGTTGATGAAGGCCAATATTGCATCAGCTATAACGGTGCGCTGGTGCATCGCGCTAATGATGGCGAGTGCGTCGCGGAAATCACCTTGGGTTTCGACGACTATCTGTATATCGAACAGCTGGCGCGCGATCTTGGTGTCCACTTCCAGGCCTTCGATAAATCTTTCCTCTATACGCCGAACAAAGACATCAGTGAGTTCACCATCCACGAAGCGAGCCTGACCGGCATTCCGGTGCGCTATCGTTCTGTGGAAGAGATGGATCGCGCCACGCGTTTCCCTAAGCTGATGATGATCGATAAGCCCGATCTGCTGGATTCTGCCATTCAGCGCTTGCCGCAGCAGGCGCGTGACAACTACACCATCCTCAAAAGCGCACCTTATTATCTCGAAATCCTCGATGCCCGCGTGAATAAAGGGCAAGGCGTGAAAATGCTGGCTGAGAAGCTCGGCCTGGCGCGTGAAGAGGTGATGGCGATTGGCGATCAGGAAAACGATCTGGCGATGATTGAGTATGCAGGAACCGGCGTAGCAATGGGCAATGCGATTGATTCCGTGAAGAAAATCGCGCAGTTCATTACCAAAACCAACATGGAACACGGCGTAGCGCACGCCATTGAAGAGCTGGTGCTGTAAACCCTCGTTATTCCTCGTCACGCTGTTTTTAGGTCGCCATGCATGGCGACACTTCAAATCTCACCAAGCCTTCATAAGGTCGCCATTTATGGCGACCTTATCGCGTTATGACACATGACTTGTCTATTTTGTGATCCACATTGTAGTACAACTTTGATTAATGGTACTACAATCGACAACGCAGGTCAGGGCGGCCGTTAGGCTTCGCCAGGCGAAAGCAGTAATCTGATGCGTACCTGCCTTTCACTGAATGGAACATCATGACGCAAGAACAACTAAGCAAAACAGAGCGCATCATCCTGACGCTGGGTGAAGAGATTGTGGCCGGCAAGTTTGTGCCGGGCGCGGCGTTACCCGCGGAAGCTGAGCTGTGTGAACGCTTCGGCACCTCGCGCAATATCATCCGCGAAGTGTTTCGCTCGCTGATGGCGAAGCGCTTGATGGAGATGAAACGCTATCGCGGCGCGTTCGTCACGCCGCGCAATCACTGGAACTATCTGGATAGCGACGTATTGCAGTGGGCGCTGGCGCACGATCAGGACCCGCGTCTGATTGCCGCCATGAACGAAGTGCGTGTGCTGGTCGAGCCGCAGATTGCACGCTGGTCTGCCGAGCGCGCCACCTCAAGCGATCTGGCTGCGATTGAACTGGCGTACAACGACATGGTGGCCAACCATCTCAATCGTGATGCCTTTAATGAAGCGGATATCCGCTATCACGAAGCGGTGCTGAATTCGGTACACAATCCGGTGCTGCAGCAGCTCAACGTGGCGATCAGCCAGCTGCAAAAAGCGGTGTTCGCGCAAACCTACATGGCGGACGAAGGCAACATGCCGCGTACGCTCGCCGAACATAAAGCGCTGTTTGATGCCATTCGTCATCAGGATGGCGATGCTGCCGAGCAGGCGGCGAAAGCAATGATTGCCAGCTCAACGGCGCGACTCAAGGAGATTATGTGACCAGCTATATCGCGATTGATTGGGGCTCAACTAACCTGCGCGCCTGGCATTATCAAGCCGGCGTTTGCATCGATGAGCGTCGTTCGGAAGCCGGCGTCACGCGCCTGGGCGATCGCACGCCAGCCGAAGTGTTTGCCAGCGTCACCGCAGGTTGGCCAGTCAATGACGTGCCGGTGGTGATGGCGGGCATGGTAGGCAGCAATGCCGGCTGGCGGTCGGTGCCCTATCTATCGTGTCCAGTGGCGCTGGGTGACATCGCTAGCCGCCTGACGCGCGTCGAGGATAAAGCGTGGATCGTGCCGGGATTGAGCGTCGAACGTGCCGACAATTACAACGTGATGCGCGGTGAAGAGACGCAGCTGCTTGGCGCGCTGGAACTGCAGCCTGCGCCGCTCTATGTGATGCCAGGCACGCACGCCAAATGGGTGCAGATGGAACAGGATCGCGTGCTGGATTTCCGCACCGTGATGACCGGCGAACTGCATCATCTGCTGCTCAAACAGTCGCTGGTTGGCGCAGGTTTACCCGAACAGCAAGAGAACGCGGCGGCTTTCCGCGCAGGTGTGCAAGTAGGCAGCAACGATGCCTCGATTCTCTCGCGCCTGTTTGAAGTGCGTGCTTCACACGTACTCGGCGCGCGCGATCGCCGCCATATTAGCGACTTTCTTTCAGGCTTGCTGATTGGTCACGAAGTGGCGCTGATGACGCAACAGGCCGACGCCGCAAGCCAACCGATCACCATTATTGCCGGTAGTGCGCTGGCGCAACGTTATCAGCAGGCGCTGCAGTTTATCGGCATGGATTCAGTCACGCTGGAAGGCGATCGTGCTTTCCAGCACGGAATAAGGAGTATTGCGAATGTCCTGGCAAACTAAAGTCCCGCTGATCGCCATTCTGCGCGGCATCACGCCGGATGAAGCCGAAGCGCACGTTGGCGCGCTGATTGAAGCGGGTTTCGATGCGATTGAAATCCCGCTCAACTCGCCGGAGTGGGCGAAAAGCATCGGCGCGATGGTGAAAACCTTCGGCGATAAAGCGCTGATTGGCGCCGGTACGGTGCTGAATCCGGCGCAGGTTGATGAGCTGGCGACGCTGAACAGCAAATTGGTCGTCACGCCGAATACCGATGCTGCGGTGATCCGCCAGGCGGTCGCCAAAGGGATGATCGTTGCCGCCGGTTGCGCTACCGCGACAGAAGCGTTCACCGCCTTACAGGCCGGTGCGCAGGCGCTGAAAATTTTCCCATCGTCAGCCTTTGGTCCGGGCTACATCAAAGCGCTGAAAGCGGTGCTGCCGCCAGAGGTGCCGGTGTTTGCCGTGGGCGGCGTGACGCCGGAAAACCTGCATGAATTTATGGCCGCAGGCTGCATTGGCGCGGGCTTAGGCAGCGATCTCTATCGCGCCGGTCAACCGCTGTCACGCACTGTGGAACAAGCTCGCGCATTTATTGCTGCATATAAGGACGCTGTACGATGAAAATTACCAAACTGACCACTTACCGCCTGCCGCCGCGCTGGATGTTCCTGAAAATCGAAACTGACGAAGGCATCGTTGGCTGGGGCGAACCGGTGATTGAAGGCCGCGCGCGCAGCGTGGAAGCGGCGGTGCATGAGCTGTCGGAATACCTGATTGGTCAGGATCCGGCGCGCATCAACGACTTATGGCAGGTGATGTATCGCGGCGGCTTCTATCGCGGCGGCCCGATCCTGATGAGCGCCATCGCCGGTATCGATCAGGCGTTGTGGGATATCAAAGGCAAAGCGCTCGGCGTGCCGGTTTATCAACTGCTTGGCGGATTAGTGCGTGACAGCATTAAAGCTTACAGCTGGGTGGGCGGCGATCGTCCGGCCGACGTGATTGACGGCATTAAGAAACTGCGCACCATCGGTTTTGATACCTTCAAACTCAACGGCTGCGAAGAGATGGGCATTATCGATAACGCGCGCAAAGTCGATGACGCGGTGAATACCGTAGCGCAAATTCGTGAAGCCTTCGGTAAAGAGATTGAATTTGGCCTCGATTTCCACGGCCGCGTCAGCGCGCCAATGGCAAAAGTGCTGATCAAAGAGCTGGAGCCGTATCGCCCGCTGTTTATCGAAGAGCCGGTGCTGGCGGAGCAGGCGGAATATTATCCGCGTCTGGCGGCGCAGACTCATATTCCGATCGCCGCTGGCGAACGCATGTTCTCGCGCTTCGAGTTCAAACGCGTGCTGGAAGCGGGTGGACTGGCGATTCTGCAACCGGATCTGTCACACGCGGGCGGTATCACCGAGTGCTACAAAATTGCCGCGATGGCCGAATCTTACGATGTGGCGCTGGCGCCTCACTGTCCGCTCGGCCCAATTGCGCTGGCTGCGTGCCTGCACGTTGACTTCGTGTCACGCAATGCGGTGTTCCAGGAACAGAGCATGGGCATTCACTATAATCAGGGCGCTGAACTGCTCGATTATGTGATCAATAAAGACGATTTCAAAATGGATGATGGTCATTTCTATCCGTTAAATAAACCGGGCCTCGGCGTGGAAATTAACGAAGAGCTGGTGATCGAGCGCAGTAAAAATGCACCTGACTGGCGTAATCCATTATGGCGATTCCCGGACGGTTCAGTCGCTGAATGGTAAATACCCGTCATAATTCAAGCTGCAGATGCGTTGGCTGCGCTCATTCACCCCAGTCACTTACTAGTGTAAGCTCCGTGGGATTCATTCGCTTGCCGCCTTTCTGCAACTCGAATTCTTTAGGGTATTAAATTTTATTAAATCTCGATAATTATATGCCGGTGAAATAAGGCATAGGGCTGCGTTCAGCCTGTTTCCCGGCACAGCTTATTTACCGCTGACGCGGTTTTACCTTTGATATCGCTACCCTACATTTGCCGGGGCGTGCTCTTTCGTGCCCAAACGGCAAAACCGATTACGGAGAAACACCATGGATCTCTCTGCTGTTCACGCCAAACCGACGCGCCGTCGTTATATCACGCTGCTGATGATATTTATTACGGTGGTCATTTGTTATGTCGATCGCGCTAATTTAGCCGTCGCTTCCGCGCATATTCAGGAAGAGTTCGGTATTACTAAAGCGCAAATGGGTTATGTATTTTCGGCCTTCGCCTGGTTATATACGTTATGCCAGATTCCCGGCGGCTGGTTCCTTGATCGCGTGGGTTCACGCTTAACCTATTTTATTGCCATCTTTGGCTGGTCGGTTGCGACGTTATTGCAGGGTTTTGCCACCGGCTTATTATCATTAATTGGTCTGCGTGCGATTACCGGCATATTTGAAGCGCCGGCTTTCCCGACCAATAACCGGCTGGTGACCAGCTGGTTCCCGGAGCAGGAGCGCGCTTCCGCCGTCGGCTTCTACACGTCCGGTCAGTTTGTTGGTCTGGCGTTCCTCACGCCCTTGCTGATCTGGATTCAGGAACTGCTGAGCTGGCATTGGGTATTTATTATTACCGGCGGCATCGGCATCATCTGGTCGTTCATCTGGATTAAGTTCTATCAGGCACCCAGCCAGAGCAAAGGCATCAATAAAGCCGAGCTGGATTACATCCGTGAAGGTGGCGCGATGGTGGATGGCGATGCGCCGAGCGAAAAGAAAGCCCGCACCAAACTTACCGCCGCCGACTGGAAACTGGTGTTCCACCGCAAGCTGTGCGGCGTCTATCTTGGCCAGTTCGCCGTCACATCCACGCTGTGGTTCTTCCTGACCTGGTTCCCGAACTATCTGACGCAGGAAAAACACATCGCGGCGCTCACCGCGGGCTTCATGACCACCGTGCCCTTCCTCGCGGCATTCGTTGGCGTGATTCTCTCGGGTATCGTCGCCGATCGTCTGGTGCGCAATGGCCGTTCGCTGGGCTTTGCGCGCAAAACGCCGATCATCTGCGGTCTGCTGATCTCCACCTGCATCATGGGCGCGAACTACACCAACGATCCGATATGGATTATGACGCTGATGGCGATCGCCTTCTTCGGTAACGGCTTCGCCTCAATTACCTGGTCGCTGGTCTCCTCGCTGGCACCGGTGCGCCTGATTGGTTTGACCGGCGGCATGTTCAACTTTGTTGGCGGCCTGGGTGGCATCACCGTGCCGCTGGTGGTGGGTTATCTGGCGCAGGACTACGGCTTTGCACCAGCGCTGGTGTATATCTCGGCGGTGGCGCTGATTGGCGCGCTCTCCTACATCCTGCTGGTCGGTGATGTAAAACGCGTAGGTGAATAAATTCGCGCGATGAATCGCGCCGCTACAAATACGGGCACAATCCGTAGCGGCGCCGTTCATTGCGCAATCAACCGCGGCGAAATTGCTGCTTCTCACTGCAGAATCACGTAATTTATCCGGCAACTGTTAGATGGAAGGTTGCCTCATGTCAGAAAAACAAATCACCTTTGCCGCGCGTCATCATCAACTTACCAACATCAACGTCTGGACCGGCGACAGCCAGTGGCTGGCATTTGATGTGCGACCTTCCGGCGCCTCTTTTACCAGCCTGACTATCGAGCGCGTCAACGTGGCGAGCGGTGCCGTTGAAGTGTTGTATCAGGCTCGCGATGGTGCGCACGTTGGCGTGGTCACCGTCAGTCCGGATTTGCCGCCGCGTTACGTTTGCATTCATGGTCCGGAACATCCGGATGCGCACTGGCGCTACGATTTTCATCACCGACGCGGCGTGATCGTGCAGCAAGGCATCGCCGAGAACCTCGATGCCTGCGATATCACCGCGCCTTACACGCCTGGCGCGCTGCGCGGTGGCTCGCATGTCCACGTCTTCAGCCCGGATGGTTCGCGCCTGAGCTTTACCTACAACGATCATGTGATGCATGAAAAGGATGCCGGCGAAGACCTGCGTAACGTCGGCGTGGCCGTGCCGCTGCATCCGGTGTGTCCGCCTAAACAGCATCCGCGTGAATATGAGGGCAGCCATTATTGCGTGCTGGTCAGCCAGACGCAGCGCGATCCACAGTCGGGCAGCGACCAGATTGACCGCGCCTATGAAGAGTGCTGGATCGGGAATCAAGGCTATCAGAAAACGGATGGCAGCTGGCAGCGCTGGGCTATCGCCTTTATCGGCGATACGCGCGCCGCCAACGGCGACAAAGTGCCGGAAGTGTTTGTGGTGGATCTGCCCGCCGCGTTAGCCGATTACGCCAAAGCGGGCGCTTCGCCCTTACAGGGCACGGCGGATAAATTGCCTGCGCCGCCGGCTGGCGTGCAGCAGCGACGCATCACGCATACTCACGGCCTGGCGCTGCAACCGCGCCACTGGCTGCGCGCCTCCGCGGATGGCAGCGCCATCGCCTTTTTGCTGGCGGACGAACAGGGCGTGATTCAGCTGTGGACGGTTTCACCGAATGGCGGCCTGCCACGCCAGGTGACGCAGCTGGCGAGTAGCATTCAGTCGGCCTTTAGCTGGCATCCACAAGGCGGCGCGATATGCTTTATCTGTGATAACAGTGTGATGCGCTGTGAAATGGCGACGGGAGCCTGTACGCGCTTAACGCCACGCAGCGATCATGCGCCATCCGGTGATGCAGTGGTCTGGTCGCCGGATGGAGAAAAGATCGCTTATATGCGGGAAGTGGACGGCTGGCGGCAGCTGTTTTGCGTCAGTGCGGCTGCGCGGGCATAGACGCGGCGGTCGCCAGGCTGGCTTGCGTGCCGGCCATTTTTTCGCTCTGCATCACGCGCTCGTGAATCGAATCCTTACTTTTATCGTCGCCAGAACGGAAGTAATCCCACGGCAGCAGCACGGTGTCCATCACCGCTGAGAACGGGAGATCGATCAGCGCCAGCGGCTTGATCGCCCAGCTGGTGTTGTCGTCAGTGATCATCTCTGCGCTGGCGCGCGTGCCGGGATAGTAGCCCTGACTGGCGCCAGTGTGAGACATAACGCTGGAGCAACCTGAAGTAACAAAGGTACTGCAAACCAGCACAGCTGTGAGTGGAAAGCGTTTCATCATATTCATCATCATCATCCCTTCAGTCATGGCATGGCCCTGGCTGGAGTGTGTCACCTGACGTTAAGCAAAGCTCTGTGGCTGCGTCTTGGATCTCAGGCGATTGGTCCCCTGAGTGTATGTCATATCGTCAGATTTGCTGTAAAAAAATACGCATCAGCCCTTGAAAGCGACCAGGCTGCACCCACTTTTAAGGAACGGTCTTGTTGCTGTTGCCGGAAGGGACAGCAACGGACTGCACAACCTGTCCATGGTGGAAGGTTGCCTAAACTTGCTGAATATCAGGAGTCTTATTATGCGTAACTTTGATCTCACCCCACTTTATCGCTCTGCCATTGGTTTCGATCGCCTGTTTAACCTGCTTGAGTCCAACCAAAACCAGGCCAATGGTGGCTACCCTCCGTATAACGTTGAGCTGGTGGATGAGAATTTCTACCGTATCACCATTGCCGTGGCGGGCTTTGCCCAGAGCGAGTTAGATATCACCTCGCATGACAACGTGCTGGTGGTGCGCGGCGCACATCCTGAAGAGCAGCCGGAGCGTAAATACCTGTATCAGGGTATTGCCGAGCGCAACTTCGAACGCAAATTCCAGCTGGCCGATCACATCACGGTGCGCGATGCGCGTCTGGAAAATGGTCTGCTGAGCATCGATCTGATTCGCATTGTCCCGGAAGAGGCGAAACCGCGTCGTATCGAAATTCTGTAATCAGGATGTGAGTTAAAAAAACGCCGCTGAAAAGCGGCGTTTTTGTTTAGGTGCGCACCAATAATCGCTGACTGACCATGCCGCCAAACACATTCACCAGCAGGCCGAGGATGATCACTGAAACGCCGATCATCTGCTGAATCGACAAGGTTTCACCGAGGATCAGCGCCGCACTGAGAATCCCCACCACCGGCACCAGCAGCGACAGCGGTGCCACGCGCCAGGTTTCATAGCGGCTCAGCAAATTACCCCATATCGCGTAGCCGACAATGGTGGCGATAAAGGCGAGATAGATCAGCGCCAACACCGTTTGCAGTGAAATGTGCAGCAGGCTGGTGATAATCGCCGCTTCGCCATCGAACAGCCATGAGCAGGCAAAGAACGGCACGATCGGTACCAGCGCACTCCACACCACCAGCGACATCACCGGCACTTTGCGGTTACGCAAAATGATTTTGTTGGTGATATTGCCGAGGCCCCACGACAGCGCCGCAGCCAGCGTCAGCATCATGGTAGTGAGCGTAATGCCCGCTGTGGTTTGGCCTGCCATGCCTGCGGTTGCCAGCATAAACATGCCGAGCGTCGCCACCAAAATGCCGACGATATGATTCCAGCGTAACTTCTCCGCCAGGAACAGCGCCCCCAACAGCAGCGTGAAGAAGGCCTGCGCCTGTAACACCAGCGACGCCAATCCTGCCGGCATGCCCAGCTTGATCGCGAGGAACAGAAAGGCGAACTGGCCAAAGCTGATGGTCATGCCGTAGACGATCAGCCAGCGCAGCGGAATCGCCGGACGCTTCACAAACAAGATTGCCGGAAACGCCACCAGGCTAAACCGCAATCCCGCCAGTAAAAAAGGCGGCATATCCTGCAGGCCCAGCTTAATCACCACAAAATTCACGCCCCACGCCACCACAACCAGCAGGGCTAACAACATATCTTTCACTGACATACACAGTCCTTACTGCCGCGATCAGGCGGTTGCCGTCACCGGTGTTGCGATCTCGGCACAACATTCATCACCGACAACCTTAAAGAAATCATCCACCTGTAAAGCCACGGAGCGATCCAGTGCCCCGGCGTTAAACCACAGCGTGCCGACATCGCGCAGGCGCACATCGACGCGCAGCGCTAGCCGGTCATCAAAACTAAACGGCGGCACCGCGCCCATTACGCACTGGGTTAACTCCTGCGCTTTCTCTGGCGCCGCAAAGCTCGACTTCTTGCCGCCAATGGCGCGTGCGGCGCTCTTGAAGTTGATCTTGCAGTCGCCCGGCACAATCGCCAGCAGATAGCGCGCATCCGCGCCATCCGGCATCGTCACTTCCAGCACCATCGCTTTGGCCGCCTGATTGAGATCGTTACCGCGAATCTCGCTAATCAGGTCAGTCTGGCCGATGGCTTCATGCTCCACCACGCGATAACGCGCCTGATGGTGATCCAGCAGGGCCGCTACTTTTTCATAGGTATTCATGTTCGTCTCCTCGTCGAAAACCTGGCGTTAACTCCAGGCGATGGCGTGTTTCATTTTTTTGTCGGTCAGGCCAAAGAAGAAGCCCATGGTGATGCGCGTGTCGCCTTCCACGCGATCAATTTCGTGATAAAACGCCGGGTTAAACAGATAGATATCGCCACTGCGCGGTGAGAACTCGCACACCTCGCTGTGCTCGATGACGCCGGTTTGATAACCCAGTTCGCCCGGCGTTTTGTACCATTCATCCACCGGCTGCCACTTCTTATTGAAGATGCGCAGCGCGCCGCCGGCGTTGCACTCCTGCAAACAAACCACGCAACTCAGCTGGTGCAAGATGCGGGTCACCGCCAATCCGCTGCCGGCAGCATCGCGCACGATGTTGTCGTTATGCAGGGGATTGGCGACGCCGTCAGCGTGGAAGCGCACAATCGAACCGGCGTAATCGCCCAGCTCGGGCTCATTAGCGGTTTGCAGGCTTTCCAGGCGCAGCGCGTGCTGCACCCAGTTATAGATCTGATCGCGCAGGCAGTGCAGCGACGACGGCAGCGCCGCCTGAATATCGCGCAGCTCGGTGAAGTAGTTTTCCGGCGCGGCGGTGTGCTTCGCCAGATAAGGGCCGAGCGTGGTCAGCGCGCCGTTTGGATAGTGCGATACCCGCACCTGTTCGCGGCACTGCTGCAAATCCTCCACCACCGCTGCGCGCACGTCCGGCTTGAGGAAGTTACGTAACACCAGCAGCGGCACGCGCGCCGTCACGATGTCATCCAGCCAGGTGCTCTCCACAAACATGTTTGGATGAATAACGCGGATCTGATTGAAAATCGCCATGTTGATCACTCCCCAATTGGAAATTCATGAAGTTCATGGTTGTTCATACGACGCCATTCAGACGCCGTGCCCAGTGCTGAAATAGGTTCAGAAGAGATGAAAGTGGTGTCGTTTTTCTGTAAGCGGTGCAGCGTGAAATAGTTGGGATAGGGCGTGTCGTCGGGATGCCATTGCCACGCCCAGGCTTTATCGCGGGTGACAAAAATGGCGTTGGCCGAACTGCCGCCCGGCGCGACCTGCGCCATCTTGTCGCGCAGATAATCGCGGGTGAAATCGGCGGGCGTGGCGCGATCCACCATATATTCGAGATACTCGGCGGAATCGAAACGCGACTCCGCCATGCCCAATTGCTGATAAACGGTGGGCAAAAAACCGTTATGCATCATGTACCACTGCGTGTCGCCGCTGGTGCGCCACAGCGGATGGGAAAATTCGATACCGTGATTTTTGCTCAGCGTGGCGTGGCGCACATGCACCGCCAGAAAGCGGCCGCGCAGGCGATCAACATCAATGGTCGGCAGCGCATCGGCGAACGTGCCGGTGCCGTGCAGCGTGCGAATGTGCCCTTGCTCCAGCCATAAACAGCCCCAACCGTTGGGATGCTGTTTAATCGGACCTTCGTGCGTGGCGGTTTCGCCGCAGCTCATGGCACGCGCGGCGTCCAGCACTGCGGCGGCATCGAATTGGCCGTGCGCCACAATCATTCTGCACATAGTAAATCTCTCCGAGTGGTGAGCGATGAGGCCTCAAGGATCTGATGGAACACCGCCAAAATGTCGTCGCGGCTGGTCGCTGCGAGGCTCAAGGTGGCGAGAATGCCGGCGTGGCGGGTTAAATCGGCATACAGCGAAGAGCGTGGCGAAACTGCTAGCGCGGGCAGATTGAGCGGCGGCAACAGCTGACCGCGCTGGTGCTGTGCGATCCAGCGCTCAGCTGCGTCATACTGCAGGCGCTGACGCAAACGCACGCGGCCCACTGCCTGCGGCTGCGCCGGAAAATGCAGCGGCGGCATGCCGTGACCGGCTTCGATGTGGAACGCCACTTCCGCCCAGTTGATGCCGGTGACTTCCTGCACCAGATTCACCACGCCCATGCCGGAAAGGCGGAAGCCCATTTCAAGGAAATGCGGTTCGCCGTTGACCAAAATGAAGTCGATGTGAAATGCGCCCTGACGATAGCCGAAGGTTTCACAGCAGAAGCTCATCAGGCTGCTAAAGCTGGCGGGCAGTTGCTGCGCGGCGACCGCCACATGGCCGGATTCGTAAAAACTGACGCAGCCGTCGGCATCGCTATGGTGTTCGATCACCTTTTGGCAGCAGGTCAGCGCCACCGCATGGCCGTTCGCCACCACGCCTTGCAGCGAATACTCATCGCCCGCCAGCCAGCTCTCGACGATAAAACCGCTGAAGCCGCGCCCGCCGTAATTCATGGTATCAACCAGCTTGCCGATCACCGCATCAAGCTGGCTGGCCTGTTTCACCAGCCAGACGCCAAGACCGCCGCCGCCGTCAACCGGCTTGATCACGCAGGGATAGAGCAACGCGTCTCGCGCATCCCGAATGCTGAGCGGCGAGGCAAAAAAGCGAAACTCCGGCTGCGGAAAGCGCTGCCAGGCTTTGCGCAACGCCATACGCTGCGCGTACTTATCCGGCGGAATAAAGCTGGCACCGGCGTCGGGCCCCGCCAGCAGTTCGCGTACGCGACCGGCGCTGGCGTTGTAAGCTTCAAAGCCCGCCAGCACCACGTGAGGATGCTCCATCAACCCGGCATGCAAACAGGCTTGCAGTACATCCCACGGATTTTCCGGGCGATCGAGCCGCACAATCAGATCGAACGGCAACGGGATGCTCAGCGATTGGTAATCGACGAAATCGCCCATCTCCGCCAGCACGGTAAAGTAGCCGTCGCGTTTGGCCACCGCGCAGTAAGGATTTTGTCCGTCGCGGGTGGCACCAATCTGCAGGAAAATCTTTCTCATCGCGTTGCCTTACCGGGTTAACGCCCGGAGATCACTTCAGTGACGACGTCGTGCATGACCCCGTTATTCACCTGAATCACTGCTTTGTGCGGGTCAAAACGCAGCACGCGCGAAAGCGCATCGCCGCGCTGTTCGTCCAGCAGTGAACTCACCTGCTTGCTACGCCAGCAGTGACGCATCTGCGCCACGGTCAAACCAGAGCGTTGCTCCAGCTGCTGCGCCAGCCCCAGGTCGTCGCTCTCGCCGCGCAGCAAGGCGCGCACCGCCGCTTCGTCCGGCGCATCGACTAGCTGCTGCAGCCAGCTTTTCAGCTGATTGCCTTCGGCGATAAACGGCGAATAGATCATGCAAACCAGTTGGGTTTCATTGAGGCCAAATGCCTGTTCGGCGAACTGCGCGGCGCGCTGGCGGGCGCGCTTAATCGCTTCATCGTCCTGATAACGTGCCGCCATCTCATCAATCAGCTGCGGCGGGAAATCTTTTTTCACCATCAGCCCGAGCGCAAAGCGCACATATTCGCGAATGCCTTCGGCGTAGCTGCGCTGCAACAGCGTCTCCGCACGCAGACCGCGAATATGTGCCATTAACGTCGGGTTCCCGCAGTCCGATTCGGAGAAGCTGAACATCAGTTCATCAAAGCGGAAATGCATAAATTCAGTCAGCAGCGCCCAGTGCGCGCCCGCTTCATAGGCGGTGTCCTGATAGATATTGAAGAACAGCGGATCGCGTTCCAGCTGCCAGGTAATGCGGTGCGCGGGCGTCACCTGATCGGCACCGTAGATATCGGCGAAATAGCGCTCGGCCACGCCATCCAGCGTTTGCAGGAAGCCGCTAAAGCCGCGCGACTTATCCGCCACCGGCGCAGCAAACAGCCGCGAAAGATGGCGCGCCCACGCCAGATAAGCGGTTTGTTCCTGCGGCGAATCGCCGGTGATGATCACATCAACGCCGCCGTCGTAATGCGCCGCCAGGCCAAACGAGTTCACCATGCTGAGATTACAGGCGTTACAAAACGTCGAGCGCGCATCGGCGCGGAAGCGATGGCCATTCATCAGCACATCGTTGCGATTCTGCTGGCGCACGCTGTCTGGCATCGGTAAATGGCGATCGAAGTGGCGGATTTGCAGGCCGTCAGTCACCAGACATTCGGTAAAGTCATCATCGTGGATGTGCAACGCGCGATACACGCGATCGATATTGTCCATTACGCTGTCGTTCATTGCCGCATGGCGGTTGGTGCTAATGCGCAGCTGAAAGGTGCTGCCATGTTGCTGCCAGATCAGCCCCTGAATGTAGCGCACGTACGCCACCATATAGCTGCTGTCTTTGCCGCCGCCGTAGGCCAGCAGCACGCGGTTATTCTCCGGGTGAGTGGCATCCGGGAGCGCGGCGAGTAAACGGCGTGAACAGTGTTGCGCGGAATCAATAATCGTGGGGGTGAGATATCCACTAATCTCTCGCATCAGGGTGGACAGATTATTCATTTTCACTTCATCCTTTGGCTAAAAAGTCGCTGCTGCCGTGCTGGCGGCATCAGACGGGAAATGGGCCACGAAGGTGCTACGGAATGAATGCCTTAAAGACGATTGCGCGGGTTATCAATTAACTAATGCAGCCTAAAGTACTTTGAATGTAATCTGGTGAAAACGCACAGATCCGGACGAAATAGGGTGGAACAGATGGCGGGTGAAACGGAACAGGGCAGTCGTTACCGTCAAATCGCAGAGCAGATAAAACAAGCCATTCACAGCGGCTCGCTGCCGCCCGACAGCCGTTTACCGTCGGTGCGCACGTTGGCGACGCAGTACAGCGTCAGCATGACCACCGCGCTGAAAACATTACGCACGCTTGAGGATGAGCACTATGCGGTGGCGCGTCCCAAGTCCGGTTTTTTTGTCGCACCGCGGCCTGTTAATAAAACCTTTACCACGGTCATCAACGAGCAAGCGCGCGAAGTGGCGCCGCTCGACGAGCAGACCGAGCTGCATCTGGCGATGCTCGGTTCAGACTGCCGCGTGCGGCTGGATCTGGCCAACGGCGACCTCTCACTCTATCCGGTGAAGAAGATTGGTTTGCTGATGCGCCAGATGGGTTACAGCAAACCGGCGCTGCTGGGGAATACCGTAAAAGGCACCGGTTATGCGCCGCTGAAAAATGAAATTGCACGCCGCGCGGTGGATTATGGCTGCAATATCAATGCGGATGACATCCTGATCACCAACGGCTGCATCGAAGCGATTTCGCTGGCGCTGCGCGCCACCACGCGGCCCGGCGATATCGTTGCGGTGGAATCGCCGTGCTATTTCGTGTTGCTGCAGATGCTGCATAACCTCAATCTACGGGTGATTGAGGTGGAAGCGGGGCCGGAAGGTTACGTCAATGTGGAGAAACTCACTTCACTGTTCCAGCGCAAAGCGGTGCAGGCGTATCTCACCATCAACAACATCAATAATCCGCTCGGCAAAAGCATTCCCAACGAGCAGAAAGCCTATATCGCGCGTCAGGCCGACGAGAACGATGTGGTGATCATTGAGGATGATATCTTTGGTGATACCGCGTTTGGCGAGCGTCGTCCGTTTCCAATGCGTGCCTTCAGCCCGAACGCTATTTTGTGCAGCGGCTTCTCGAAAACGGTTGCGCCGGGCATTCGCATTGGCTGGGTGCACAGCAGCAACTACATGCGCAAAATCGCCTCGCTGAAATACACCACCAGCATGGGCACGTCGGTGTTGTCGCAAGCAGCGATTGCCGAACTGCTGCGCAGCGGCGGCTATGATGCGCATCTGCGTAAGCTACGGCGCGAATTAAAGAATCAAATTCAGCATATGCGTCAGGCGGTGCTGCGCTACTTCCCGCCGGGCACGCGGGTGTCTGATCCTGAAGGCGGCTATGTGTTATGGGTGGAAATGCCGATCGGCGCGCTGAATGTGCGCGCGCTGTTTCTGAAGGCGCGCAACGCGGGTATCGGTATCGCGCCGGGCCATATTTTCGCTACCGATCACCGCTACGATCACTGTTTTCGACTCAATGCCGGTTTTGGCTGGAATACCGAAGTGGAGCAGGCGATTCAGCAGCTGGCGCAGTGGTGCCAGCTATCTATAACGCAGGGATAGCGCAATAGAGTGCGCCGCTACGGAATGTGCACACAATCGTAGCGGCGCGATTCATCGCGCGATTTTGAAGCTTTAATTCTTAAACGCGGCTTCCAGCTCTTCCGCCAATATCTGCACCGCGCGCTCAATCTTCTCTGCATCCGGCACATAGTTCATGCGCATGCATTGATGGGTGTGCGGCCATTCGTGCTCCAAACCGGGGAAGAAGAAGTGGCCGGGCACCATCAGCACGCCGCGCGCTTTCAGGCGCTGATACAGCGTTTCGGTGCTGATCGGCAGATCGCGGAACCACAGCCAGAGGAAAATCGCGCCTTCGGGTTTATGAATCAGGCAGCGATCTTCCGGCAAATAGCGGCGAAGAATCGCAATCGTCTCGCTGACTTTGGCCTGATAGAACGGCTTAATCACCTCTTGCGACAGCCGCAGCAAATCGCCGCGTACGATCATCTCATTAGCAATCGCTGGGCCGATGCTGCCCGGCGCCAAACTAATAATGCCGTTCATGTTGCCAATGGCGGTGATAGTGCTCTCATCGGCGACGATAATGCCGCAACGTGCGCCGGGCAGGCCAAGTTTCGACAGGCTCATGCACAGAATGGTATTGGGATTCCACAGCGGGCGCGCTTCGCTAAAGATGATGCCGGGGAACGGCACGCCGTACGCGTTATCAATCAGCAGCGGTACGCCGTGCTGCTGCGCCAGCGCATCCAGCTGCAGCAGTTCATCATCGGTGATCACGTTGCCGGTTGGGTTGGTCGGGCGCGAAACGCAGATCAGGCCGACATCGTCATTCAGCGGCAAATGGTCGAAATCAACGTGATATTTGAACTGGCCTTCCGGCAGCAGCTCAATGTTTGGCTTGGCGGAGACAAACAGATCCTCTTCCAGGCCGGCATCGGCGTAGCCGAGATATTCCGGTGCCAGCGGGAACAGCACGCGCTTTTTGCTGCCGTCGGCGCGACGTCCGGCGAACAAGTTGAAGAGATAGAAAAACGCACTCTGGCTGCCGTTGGTCAGCGCGATGTTTTGCGCGGTTAATGGCCAGCCAAGTTCCTCACGCAGCATCTTCGCCAGCGCATCCAGCAGCAGCGCTTTGCCGCGCGGACCATCGTAGTTGCACAGCGCTTCGCTCAGCTTGCCGTCCTGATGCATCTGCATCAGCAACTGGTTGAAATAGTCATTCATCGCCGGGATCTGCGCCGGATTACCGCCGCCAAGCATGATGGTGCCGGGCGTGCGCAGGCCTTCACCCATGTCTTCCATCAGACGTGAGATGCCGGAGTGTTGAGTAAATTTGTCGCCGAACTGAGAAAAGGACATAGGAAGTTAAAACGTTGTGAAATCGAATGGGGAACCACCATAGCGCCCGCCGCTGGCAGGCGCAATGGGTAAACGGCAAGCTTAGCCTTGGATCTGCGGGTTAACGCAGTTTTTCTCGACTTTGCCGCTCAGGGCGGCGATCAGGTTATCGACCGCGTCGCGCGCCATGCCGTAACGGGTTTCATGGGTGGCGGAACCGATGTGCGGCAGCGCGACCACGTTCGGCAGCGTCAAAATTTCGGCATCGGCAGGCACCGGCTCAACTTCGAACACATCCAGACCGGCGGCGTGGATAGTGCCGTCTTTCAGCGCCGCCGTCAGCGCCTGCTCATCCACCACCGGACCGCGACCGGCGTTGATCAGAATTGCGCTTGGCTTCATCAACTTGAGCTGCGCCGCGCCAATCATATGGTGCGTCTGTTCGGTCAGCGGCAGGCTGATGCAGACAAAATCACTCTCTTTCAGCAAGGTTTCCAGATCGCAGGCTCGCGCACCAAAGCGGGTTTCCGCCTCTTCATGCTGACGACGCGCGTTGTAGAGAATGTTCATGCCGAAGCCAAAGTGCGCACGCTGCGCCAGCGCCAGGCCGATGCGGCCCATACCGAGAATGCCGAGAGTTTTGTGGTGCACATCAATGCCGAAATGATCCGGTCCGATGCTCTTTTTCCACTCGCCGTTTTTGACCCACTTATCCAGCTCGGTCACGCGACGCGCGGTGCTCAGAACCAGCGCCATCATGGTATCAGCGACAGTCTCGGTCAACACGGTTGGTGTGTGCATCAGCAGCACTTTGCGTTGATTCAGCGCATCAACGTTGAAGTTATCGTAACCCACCGACACGGTGGAGCAGGCGCGCAGCGCGGGCATTTTAGCCAGCAACTCGCCATCCACTTTGCCGCCAGAGCCGAGCAAACCTTGCGCCTGTTCGAACTGCGCCGCGTGTTTTTCGATAGTTTCCGGGGAAATGTCGTGCACTTCAGTGACGGTGAAATGGGCATCCAGTTTGGTGCGCAGGTCATCTGGCAGGCTCTTATAAAGAATCACAGCAGGTTTCATCTTTTGCTCCCTTTAAAATGTAGGGGAGGCGTTAAGGCCTCCCGAATCGATTACGCGTGCTTCGCCCCGTGAACGGGCGGCGGCGTTTTGTTCTGGGCTGGTTTGACGATCAACGTCAGCCAAACCGAAGCCAGCAGCGCAGCACCCATGAAAATGTAGGAGGCGGCAGGCGAACCGGTCGCGCCATTAAGATAGCCTACAATCCACGATCCGACGAAGGAACCCAGTGCGCCCATGCTGTTGATTAATGCCATCGCACCACCGGCGACGTTGCGCGGCAACATCTCAGGAATGATGGCGAAGAACGGACCATAAGGCGCATACATCGCCCCACCGGCAATCACCAGCAGCGTATACGACAGCCAGAAGTTGCTGGAACCCACCAGATACGAACCGAGGAACGCCAGCGCGCCAATCAGCAGCAGCGGCCAGACAAACAGTTTACGGTTCTGGGTTTTATCTGACGCCCACGACACCACGATCATCGCAATGGTCGCCACCAGATAAGGCACCGCAGACAGCCAACCGGCTTCCACCATGCCCATCTGCGAACCATTACGCAGAATGGACGGCAGCCACAGCACAAAACCGTACACGCCGATGCTCCAGGCAAAATATTGCAGGCACAGCAGGATCACGTTGCGATTACGGAACGCTTCACCGTAGTTACGTACCGCTTTAATCCCTTCCTGCTCTTTTTGCAGCTGCGCCTGCAGCGCGGCTTTCTCGCTTTCGCTCATCCATTTGGCCTGGGCAGGTTTGTCCTGCACCAGGAACCACCAGGCCACCGCCCAGATCACTGCCGGGATGCCTTCAATGATAAACATCTCGCGCCAGCCAAAGGACTCAATCAGATAGCCAGAAACCACCGACATCCACAGCACCGTCACCGGATTACCGAGGATCAGGAAGGTATTGGCGCGCGAACGTTCGGATTTGGTAAACCAGTTGCTGATATAGATCAGCATCGCTGGCATCACCGCCGCTTCCACCACGCCAAGTACAAAGCGGATCGCCGCCAGCATCGGAATGTTGCTGACCACGCCGGTCAGCGAGGCGCAGCCGCCCCATAAAATCAGGCACCAGAAAATCAGCTTCTTCACGCTGCGACGTTCGGCGTACAGCGCGCCGGGGATCTGGAAGAAGAAGTAGCCGAGGAAGAACAGGGCGCCCAGCAGCGATGACATGCCTTTGGTGATGCCGAGATCGTCATTTATCCCTGCGGCAGAGGCGAAGCTGAAGTTCGCCCGGTCCAGATACGCCAGACTGTAGGTGATAAACACGATGGGCATGATAAACCACCAGCGTTTTGGCGCGATTGTCTGCGATTTCATGGGTGACTCCTCTGGTTGAGGTGGACGCATTCAGTGGATGCGTCTCGCGATATTGTTGTAGTGGGTACAGCTATTTGGTTTCGTACGGACCCGTAGCGGCGCAATTTATTGCGCTTCTGGCAGCGAAGCCGCTGCGAAAAGCGCGCGATGCATCGCGCCGCTACGGGATTATGCTGTTATCAGTAATCGCCCAATGCCGCGCGCGTCGGCAGGCCTTCACTGTCGCCAGCGACCTGAATCGCCAGCGAACCGATCTTATTACCGCGCAGAATCGCCTGCGGCAGGGATTTGCCTTCAAGCAAAGCGCTGATCAGCCCAACCGCAAAGCCGTCGCCGGCACCCACGGTATCGACCACATTCTCGACGCGAATTGGTGCGACCTGGCCTTGCTGGCCGTCGGCGGTTTTGTACCAGGCGCCGTCGCCACCGGTTTTGATCACCACCGCTTTCACCCCTTTATCGAGGTAGAAATCGGCGATGGCTTCCGGCTGGCGGTAGCCGGTGAGAATCAAACCCTCTTTCTCGCCCGGCAGCACCCAATCGGCGTATTCCGCCAGATGATTGAGTTGCTTGCGCATCTCCTCTTCGCTGCGCCATAACACCGGACGCAGATTAGGATCGAAGGAGATGGTTTTGCCCCGCGCGCGCATCTCTTTTGCCGCGTGTTGCGCCAGGGCAAGCGAGCTGTCAGAGATTGCCGCCGCCACGCCGCTCAGATGCAGATGGCGCGCGCTGCCAAAGTAGTCGTCGTTGAAATCGTCGGGCGACAGATGGCTGGCGGCGGAGCCTTTGCGGAAATATTCGACTTCCGGATCGGAGCCGTCATCGACGCGGGATTTGAGCTGGAAGCCGGTGCGATAGCGCGTGTCCGTGGTGACGCAGCGGTGATCGACGCCCTCTTTTTCCAGCTGTTGCAGCGTGAAGCGACCAAAGCTGTCGTCGCCGACGCGGCTCACCCAACCGACCTGCAAACCGAGGCGCGCCAGGCCAATCGCCACGTTGAGTTCGGCCCCAGCAATGCGTTTGACGAAGCCTTCTGCTGCGGCGAGATCGCCGGTTTGCTGGGCGATAAACATCGCCATCGCTTCACCAATCGTCACCACATCCAGCGTTTTTTGCGTCATCATCGGCTCCTTACGCTGCACGCAGCAGGTCAACGTAATGGCGAGTGACCGCCAGCAAATCCGCGCCTTCCAGCGGGAATTCGATGCCGCGCGGAGCGTCGGTTGGCAGCGCGTTCAGCAGCGTGCGCCAGCTATCGTCGGCCTGATCCAGCGCGATCGCGCGGAAAGTAGCGCCGTGTGGCACCGCCGCTTTAACGTGGATGTAGCTGACGTAGCGACTGAGTTGCGCGGCGGCCTGCAAACCGTCTTCGCCGGTCCACTGCCAGTTGCCCATATCGAAGGTCATATCCAGCGGCAATGCGGCATCGCAAGCCTGATGGAAGAAGCGCAGCATCGGCGCCAGTTTGCTGTCTGGCGTTTGATCGTTCTCAACCACCAGCGTCACCGTTGATGCTTTAAGTACATCGAGCAGCGCGCGCGCATCAAGTTCAACGAAATGCCCAAGCGCCACTTTCAGGCGCTGAGCGCCGATTTGTTCGGCTTCCTGCAGGAACTGCGCCAGACGCGGATTCAGCGCACCATCATCCAGCCACAACGCTTCCGGCACGGAATAACTGGCGCTCAGCTGATGCTGGGAAATCGCATTGCCCAGCGCATGCAGCAGGCAGAGTTCATTTTCGTTGAACAGCTCGCGACGAATTTCGACGCCATCTGCGCCAGCCTGTTTGATAAGCGGCAACAGCGCGGCCTGGCCACCCAACTCCGCTACTTTCTGCGCGCCGTATGCGGCAGTTACAACAATAATTTCTGGTTTCATCACGTTTCTCCGGGCATGACCACATCCCATTCGTTATAAAAAACCTAAATGGAACCGGTTCCAAAGGAAAGGCGCAGACCGTGAAATTATGATCATGCTCACGAAGTGAGCCATAAAAGGCCGGCTTAGCGCAGCGGCTGGCTGGAGCCGCGTACGATCAGTTCGCCGGAGAAGAGCTGTTCGCTGACCGGTTGCTCGCTGCCCTCAATGCGCGCGATAACCTGCTCCAGCGCGGCGTAACCAATCTGCCAGGTGGGTTGCTTTAAGGTGGTGATGCCGACACCCGCCAGCGCCGCCCATTCCAGTTCGTCAAAGCCCAGCAGGCCAATCGCTTCGCCCCAGCGCAGCGCAAGGCGCTGCAGCGCGCGCGCCACTTGCAAGGTCAGCGCGCCGTTGGCGGCGATCACCGCACAGCGTTTGTCGGGATGCCGCTGGTGGAATTCCCGCAGCTGTTTTTCCAGCGCGTCGGGCTGATGCAGCGCCACTTCGGCATTCTCTGCCGCAATCTCTGGCGCGTTTTTTACCGTGTCGTAGAAGGCGCGCAGACGTTCACGGCGCGTATTGACGCTGCCGAGAGGCTCGCTAAGGAAGAGCAGGGCTTGATAGCCGTTATCCAGCAAATGTTGGGTCGCAACCGTGGAGGCTTCAACGTTGTTGAGCCCCACCATATCGCAGGCGAAATCGGGGATTTTCCGGTCAATCAATACCATCGGCAGCATCGACTGTTGCAGGCGATTGAGCACTTCTTCATGCATGCCCACAGCATTAACCACAATGCCTTCCACCTGATAGCTGCTGAGCAGTTGCAGGTAATGCTGTTCGAGATCGACTTCGTTGTTGGTGTTACACATCAGCAGGGTAAAGCCCTGCGCACGACACGCCGCTTCGATGCCGCTCAGCACGTCAACCGAGTAAGGATTGGTGATGTCGGCAATGATCAGGCCAATCAAACGCGTGCGGCCGCGTTTCAGTCCGCGCGCCATCTGGCTGGGACGATAGTTGAGTTCGGCGATGGCCTGTTCGATACGGGCTTTGAGATCGGGCGAGAGCAGATTCACTTCGCCATTCAGATAGCGGGAAACGCTGGTTTTACCGGTTTTTGCCGTACGGGCAACGTCACTGATTGTGGCTCGTGGCGGCCTGGTTTTCATTGCTTACACCTGCTGAAAAGAAACAGGCGAAGACTAACACAGCTCGCGCCAGGCGCAATCATTGCGCGTCAGAAGTGAGTCGCAGCACCGGCTGCCAGAGCGTTTGCAGATCGCCTGGCGGCACATCATCGAGCAGTTGCAGCACCATTTCGGCGATGCGCTCGCCAATGTGCTGCTGCGATGATTGCAGAATGGTGTTCACCGGCTGATCGACAATCGAATCGGGCGGCAATCCATCATACACATACAGCGGAATCGCCTGCGCGCCCTTCAGGCGGGCCGCCTGCTGCAGCGCAATCGCGGCACCTTCACCCAGCGTGCTGCAATCGGTGATGATCGCCTGCGGCGCGTCGCCTTGCGCCAGCCAGGCATTGGTTTGCTGATAGCCGGAGCGGCGTGTGGCGGGTAGTGCGGCCATCAGGGATTGATCGACCGGCGCCTGATGCCGAATCAGCGCATCAATAAATCCCTGGCGGCGATCGAGGATGTACGTTGCCGTTTCGTTACTGCCGAGATAGGCCAGACGCGGCCAACCTTGTTGCAGGCAGTGTTCTGCCGCCAGAAAGGTACCGGCGTGATTATCGTAATCAATCCATGCGTATGGCAGCGGCAGCTCGCTGCGGCCGAGCGTCAGGAAGCGGAAACCCTTCTGCTGCAAGCGTTGCAGTCGCGCATCCTGCGGCAGGGTGTGGGTTAAAATCAGCGCATCGATGGCGCCGCTGCGCAGCATGCGGATCAGCTTACGCTGTTGCCCTTGCGGTTTGTCAGGCAGCAACAGCAAATCAATATCGTGCTGGGCGAGGCGTTGATCCAGCATCAGCAGCATTTGGCTGTAATAGCTGTCATTGAGCGAGGCGTGGCTGATGGGAAAGAGTAGACCGACCGCATTGGCGCGCCCGGTTTTCAGGCGGCGGGCAGCGTCGTTGGGGCGATAGCCGCGCGCATTCGCTTCGTCTTCAATGCGTTTACGCGTGACGGCCGCTACATCGTCATAGCCATTTAGCGCCCGGCTCACGGTAGTAACAGAGAGGCCAAGGGTAGCGGCGATGGCTTTGAGTGACATGATAGCGTCCCACTGATCAATTTTTGATCACGCTAGCATAAAGGAAAAGGCGGCTCTATCGGTTACGAATTTTTTAGCTTTTTCTAACAAAGATGGCGTCAAAAGAGGCGGAAAAATGTGACAAAAGCCGATCTGTTCGTGCAGATCGGCTCTTTACTTTTAGCCCAGTGGGCTGAGGGTGATCTCAACGCGACGGTTCTGTGCTTTACCGTCTTCGGTGCTGTTGCTGGCAACCGGATTATCCGGGCCTAAACCCTGGGTGCGCAGACGGTTTTGTGCCACACCTTGCAGAATCAGACCGCTGGCCACGCTGTCGGCGCGCTGCTGTGACAGGCGCATATTCAGCGCGCGCGTGCCGGTACTGTCGGTATAGCCCACCACATTCACGGCGGTTTTTGGATACTCTTTCAGCACCATCGCCACGCCGGTCAGGGTGTTGGCGCCCGCCGGTTTCAGGTTGCTGCTGTTGGAATCAAAGGTGACGTTATTCGGCATGTTGAGCACGATGTTGTCGCCCTGACGCGTCACGCTGACGCCGGTGCCGCGCATTTTGTCGCGCAGTTTCGCTTCCTGCACATCCATATAATAGCCCGCGCCGCCGCCCAGTGCGGCACCGGACGCCGCGCCAATCAACGCACCTTTACCGCGATCTTTCTTCGACGACGACAGCACGCCCACGCCCGCACCCAGCACCGCGCCCAAACCAGCACCGATACCCGATTTGCCCGCCTGCGATTCGCCGGTATAGGGATTGGTGGTACAACCCGACAGCGCGAGGCTGCCGCTCAGTAACAAGGTCAGCGCCAAAATACGCTTATTCATGAAAAACCCCTCACAGATTTAAACGGGGAAAAGCCCCAAAACGGCACTATTATGCCGTTCAATTATGGGGAAATGCGTGAGGGTCAGTCTTAATTTGTAAACTTTTGCTTTAAAGATTATCAGGATGGCAAAAACAGCTGGTTTGATGATCGTTAATTAAGCCGCAGGCCTGTAGAAATGAGTGGCAGGTTGTGGGGCCGACGAATTTAAAACCACGCTTCTTAAGTGCTTTCGACAGCGCAATCGCGGGCTCGGAGGTCGTTGGCGCGTCTTTGTAATTCGCGTAACGGTGCAAAATCGGCGTATGGTCGACAAAAGACCAGATAAAGCGTGAAAACTCCTCTCCGGTGGCTTCCAGCGCTAGCAAGGCACGCGCATTGTTGATGATCGCTTCCAGCTTGCCGCGATGGCGAATCAGTCCCGCATTTTGCATCAACCGTGCCATGTCGCTTTCATCCATCAACGCCACGGCTGCGGGATCAAATTCATGGAACGCGCGGCGGTAGTTTTCGCGTTTTTTCAGTACCGTAATCCATGAAAGTCCGGCCTGTTGGCCTTCAAGACAGACCATTTCAAATAAGACTCGCTTATCGGTTTGCGGCACGCCCCACTCTTTATCGTGGTACGCCAGATACAGTGGATCCTCAGTTACCCAGCCACAACGTTGCATTGCATCACTCCCTTAGCCTATGAAATAGCGGTAGTTCCCTTGACGAATGGCAAAAGCGATTAATAGTTATACAAGGGGCGCCGATATAGATCTTATAAAACCTAAACGCCCATCTCTTCCCGGCTCGTCAGGAGTCCTTCATGTTGCAGAAAAGTCAGCGGACAGGCCAGCATATAATCGCGCTGGCTTTTGGCAGTGTATGGCTATTTTTTCTGGCCGGGAATACCTATGCCTTTGATCAATCGAGCCAGAATAGCGCACCCGATTACAACGCCATACTTGCTGAAAAAATTTCCAGTAATCACCTGATGTTGACAGAAAACCCCGATGCCAACCTGTTTGACGCCGCGCTTAACTCGCCGAATGACTACGCGCTGGTGATACACAGTGAAACCGCCAGCGTCGGCGCTACGCCTTTTGTTAATCGCTACTCTGCCGGCTGGTCGATGCCGATGAGTAAAGCGGTGAGCACCGGGCCGGTGGCGCAGTTTGCGGTAGATGATTCGACCTTGAGCTGTCCGAAGTGCGCAGGAGTGGATAGCAACAACGCCGAGCACATTGCCTCCGTTGGCTGGCGCGTGGATTCCAGCCTTGGTGGGATATCGCCGTGGGCGCAGGTAAGTTACAGCCATCTGGTAAATGAAGAGTTGCCATCGCCCACCCGCGAACGAGCCGAGGATATCAACGGACGGGAAAGCAATTGGGTGGATGTCAGCGTCGGCGCAAATATGCCGCTGGGGCAAAATATGGCGGCCTTTGCTTCTTTTGCGCAAACTGGCGCAGTGACCAGCGGCGAGCAGTTTATTTATAGCCTGGGCGTCAGCGCCAGCTTCTAATCGGCATAAAAAGAGAAGTGACAAAACCTGAGGTCCATATACTAAGCGCGCTAATCATTACTTTGGTCACAATATGCGCAACAATATTATTCTTATTAGCCGTGAAGTTACGGCCTTTCTCATCAGTGGATTGGTGCTCGTTTTCTGTATGGCGATGGTCTACATCGACGTCAACTGGATGAACGATGCCCTGCACGAAACCTCCTTCACCGAAATCACCCAGGAGCTGATGCTCTTGCTCATCGCCACCTTCTATTTCCTCTCGGCCTGGCAGCGGCCATCACAACGCAGCGTGCTGATCCTGGTCGGCGGTTTTTACAGCTGCATGCTGATTCGTGAGATGGACTTCCTGTTCGATTTCATCAGGCACGGCGCCTGGCTGTGGTTTGCGCTGGCGACGACGGCGGCCTGTCTGGCGATGGCCTTCCGCCAGCCGCGCCAAATCCTGCCCGGGCTGGCGTCGCTGGTTCAGCATCGCAGCTGGCAGATGATGGCCGCAGGTTTACTGGCTATTTTGGTGTTTTCGCGCCTGTTTGGCATGCATCAGCTGTGGGAACATCTGATGCTCGATGGTTATAACCGCGTGGTAAAAAACATGGCGGAAGAGGGCAGCGAGATGTTTGGCTACAGCCTGTGCCTGATCGCATCGGCTCGCTATCTTTGGCAAACCCGGCCGCAGCCTGTCGCGGTTCGGGTGCCGCACGCGTCACGCCATGTGGATCGCGCCGAACCGCTGACGATGCCACGCTAATCGCTGCGACCTTTTTGACGATCACTTGTCCTAAAACAGGTACACTTACCGCATAACGCCGGGCTGAATTTGCCGCCCGGCGCACCATGCTGGTTAACGTCAGGTTTCTTCATGTCAGTCAAAATCTTATCTTCAACGTTGGTGGGGCTGGATGGCTTCTGCCATGACCCGCTCGCCGTGCTGCAGCAGGCCGATAACGGCACGCTGGCGGTGCTGCATAACAATACGCCGGCGTTTTATGCGCTCACGCCGCAGCGTCTGGCGCAGCTGCTGGCGCTGGAAGCCGCCGCGCAGCAGCCCAATGATGTCACGCTGGATGAGAGTCTGTTTCAGACCGAAAGCGCGCCCATCGCCACGCCGGTGGGCAAGTTCGCAATGTATGAAGGCTGGCAGCCCGATAGCGATTTTCAGCGTCAGGCCGCGATCTGGGGCGTGGCGTTGAGTGAACCGGTTACCGCCGCCGAGCTGGCCACGTTTGTGGCGTACTGGCAGGCGGAAGGCCGTTTGTTCCATCATGTGCAGTGGCAGCAGAAGCTAGCGCGCAGCGTGCAGATGAATCGCGCCGCCAATGGCGGACAGCCAAAGCGCGATCTCACGCAAATCAGCAATACTGATTACGATATTCCCGATGGATTCCGAGGTGAGTAATGAAAACGCCGAACGATCTTTTTAGTCGCCTGAAAAAGATGATGCCGTCCGAAGTGCAGCCGAAATTCAAAAACGGCGCGGAGCTGCTGGCCTGGAACCAGGAGCAGGGCCGCTTGCGCTCGGAAGCGATTGTGCGAGAAAACCGCGCGATGAAAATGCAGCGCATCATGGGGCGCTCGGGAATCCGCGAGCTGCACATGAACTGCTCGTTCGACAACTATCGCGTGGAAAATGATGGGCAGCGCAAAGCGCTGGCCATGGCGCGCGAATACGCCGCCGGATTTGAAAACAGCATCTCCAGTTTTGTTTTTTCCGGTCGTCCCGGCACCGGTAAAAACCACCTTGCCGCAGCGATTGGTAACGATCTGATTATTCGCGGTAAAAGCGTGCTGATTGTCACCGTGGCCGACTTGATGTCGAGCATGAAAGGCACTTTCAGCGGCGGCAGCGATTTAACTGAAGAGCGCCTGCTGCACGATCTCAGCCATGTGGATCTGCTGGTGATCGATGAGATCGGCATGCAGAGTGAATCGCGCTATGAAAAAGTGATCATCAATCAGATTGTTGATCGCCGCTCATCGTCGAAACGCCCAACGGGCATGTTATCGAACCTCGATCCCGCCGGCATGAATTCGCTGCTGGGTGAACGCGTGATGGACCGTATGCGCCTCGGCAACAGCTTGTGGGTGCGCTTTGACTGGGAAAGTTATCGCAGCCGTGTGCGCGGTGATGAGTATTGAGGAGTGCTATGAAAGCAGCCGGTAAAGGTCCAGCACTACTTCGCCTGAACAACCTGAAGCGGGTGATGATGCAACTGCGCACCACCCGCATCACCTCCCGCCAGGATCTGGCATTAGCGCTCGAGCTGAGCAAAAACACCGTTTCACTGATTGTCGATGATTTGCTGGAAGCCGGGCTGATCAATGAGCTCGGCCCGGTTAGCGTGGCGTCAGCGGGCCGGCCGAAAATCGAAATCTCGCTGCGCGCCGAAAAGCTGAAAAGCGCGGGCATCATGGTGGAGCGCCAGGCGATTCACTGGCGCGTGTGCGACTATTTCTCGCAGGTGATTGCCGAGCAAACCTGGCGCACCGAAACCAGCGATCCTGAGCAGTTGCTGCATGAGCTGGTGGAAGTGTGCCAGACCTTGCACGCGGCGCATCCCGAGCTGCTCGGCGTGGCGATTGGTTTCCCTGGCATCATCGATCCGCATCGCGGCTGGGTGCATTTTTCCGCGCATCTGGGCTGGCAGGATGTGGATGTGATGACCATTCTCAGCCACGAGATGCCGCTGCCGCTGCGCATCATGAATAACGTCAAAGCGGCGGCGCTGCTTTCGGTGCAGCAACTCGAACTGAATAAGTCGCAAAGCCATTTCTATCTGCGAATTTCTGAAGGATTAGGCGGCGCGCTGGTGGAACACGGCGAAGTGTTTACCGGCAGCAGCTGGACGGCGGGCGAGATCGGCCATCTTACCGTGCAACCCAACGGCGAACGCTGTAGCTGCGGTCGCTTAGGTTGTCTGGAAACGCTGGTGAGCAAACCGGCCATTCAGCAGCAGCTGGCAAAACGCAAACCGGGCCTGCGCTGGCAGAATGGCGAGAGCGAACCGGAAATCCTGAAAGAGGTGATGACGCAGGCGGGCACCCACTTGGGCAACGCGTTGAGTCAGGTGATGCAGCTGGTGAATCCGGCCAGCATCATTATTGATGGGCCGTGGAATGCGCAGCCAGCGTTTGTGCAGGCGGTGCAGCAGGCGGCGCAGGCCGGTGCGCTGGCCTTTACCTTCGCCCATACCGCGCTGCATTTCCTGCCGCTGCGTATCGATCCGGCCAACGGCTTAGCGCTGGCGGTGATTGAGCAGTACGAACGCCTGAGTTAACAAGGGCGCCATAAAGGGCGCCCTGCAGATCCGTATCCTTACCGATTAATGCCGTGGAATATCAAATGATTCGCTCGCCTTCACGGTGGACGTCGTCTCCGGCAACTCTGCTTCGACGTTAAATTTACGCAGCACCAGCGCATGAATCTTCTCAAGCGACACGCCGGCCGTTTCTGGCAGATAGCGGAAGGTGAAGAAGTACATACCCAGCGAGAAGATTGCGAACAGCAACAGTGGGAAGCCACCGTGGAACATATCCAGCAGCATCGGGCTGCTGTTCATGATCGGGAAGGTGCTGCTGATAACAAAGTTGGCCATCGACATCGCGCAGATGGAAATCCCCACGCAAATCGAACGAATCTCGGTTGGGAACACTTCGCCCAGCACCGTCCAGACGATCTGCCCCCACGTCATACCGAAGAAAATCATGTAAGCGAACAGGCCAATAACCGCCAGCATACCCGGCAAGTGGTAATAGAAGGCGATGAAGGAGTAGGTCAGGCACACGCAAGAGGTGATTGCGCCCAGCAGCAGCAGCTTACGACGACCGACTTTGTCGATCAGCATCATCCCCGCCAGCACGCCAATAAACTGACAAATCGACAGCCAGAAGGTTTGCAGCAGCGCTGAGTCAGTGCTGCCCGCGACGTTTTTCAGCAAGGTTGGCCCAAAGTACTGAATGACGTTGATACCGCTGATCTGGTTACCCACCGCCAAACCGATGCCGACAATCAGCAATGGAATGGTGGTTTTATCCAGACGCAGACGCGATTTGTGCTGCTGCGCGGTTTTATCAGAAAACGAATGTTTGATTTCGTTGAACACGCTCTCGGCATGTTCGCGGTTAGAGATTTTGGTCAGCGTATCCAGCGCTTCATCGTACTTGCCTTTCAGCACGTTCCAGCGCGGTGATTCCGGGATAAAGGCGATGAACAAAATAAACAGCGCGCACGGCACCAGCGCGGTGGCGAGGATGTAGCGCCAGCCCATGTTGATCATCACATCCGGCAAGGTGGATTTGGTGATGAAGTAGTTGGTCAGCAACACCACCGATTGTCCACCGACGCAGCACACCGCATAGAGCGCGGTGGTACGGCCACGAAACTTCGAAGGCGACAGCTCAGCCAGATAGATAGGCGAAATTACCGACGCCAGGCCAATCGCTAATCCGCCAATCATGCGGAAGATGACGAACACGGTGAAGTTATGCGCCAGCGCCGTGCCGATTACCGAAACGGTAAACAGCAGGGCGGTGATGGCGAGGGATTTTTTACGTCCCAGCTTGTCGCTGAGGCGCGGTGCCATAAAGCAGCCGATCAAACTGCCGAGCAGGATATTGGAAACGGCCCAGCCGGTTTCAGCGGGCGTTAACTGGAAATATTCACTTAAGGGTTCGATTGCACCGGAGATAATGGAAGAGTCATATCCCATCAGCAGACCGCCGAATGCCGCGACAGTACAGCAGAGAATGACATACTTCATGTTGTAGCGTTTTTGCCTGGTATCCATTGTTATAGCCCCTTGTCTCTACGGCCTGAACGTTACTTGTCCAGAAAGAGGGTGGTGTAGGTTTCGATGTTCAACTTTTATTCACGCGAGGTCTTCGTGTTGGAATATATGTTCTAAATGATGGTATTTGGATCATTTTTTCCGAAAAGTGTGAAGGGGGTGGCGAAAATTGCCGAATAAGTCGTCAGGAGTATGCTTATAGCCCAATGAAATGATAGGTTTTTCATCAACTCACTCAGTAATGGCATTGCACAATTTGCTTTTTATTGGAATTTTCATTCTGTTGAATACGTGGGTTTGCCGGGTTTATTTCACCCGACGGAGCGCACGGGTGCGTTTCATTTTTTAACAGGCAACGGGCATAATACGTTGATTATCAGCCCCTCTTTGCGGACGCCGTAATGAAAACGCAGCGCATCACTCTGGACGATATTGCTACCCTGGCGGGCGTCACCAAAATGACGGTAAGTCGCTATCTGCGCACGCCGGAAAAGGTCAAAACGGAAACGGCGGAGAAAATCGCCAGCGTGATTGCCGAAATTGGCTACGTCGCGGATAGCGAAAATGTCTCAGCGACCAAACAGAACCCACCGCGCATCGGCGTGTTAATTCCTTCTTTTAATAATCAAATCTTTGCCGACTTGCTGGCGGGTATTGAATCGGTGACCAGCGCGCACGGTTATCAAACGCTGGTGGTCAATTACGACTACAACGCCCAGCGTGAAGAGGAGCAGATCGCCACGGTGCTGGCCTTTAACATCAAAGGGCTGATCCTGACCGAATCTGTGCACACTGTGCGCGCAGAAAAATACCTAAACGCCGCCAACATTCCGGTGGCGGAAGTGATGGGGCTGACCGAGGCGCGTGGACGCATCAATGTGGGTTTCGACAACTATCGCGCCGGCTACGACATGACGGCGATGCTGCTGGCCAGCGGCAAACAGCGCGTTATCTATTTTGGTTCGATGTCCGATCGCCGTGATGAGCAACGCTACGCCGGTTATCGCGATGCGGTTGAAGCGGCCGGGTTGCCTGCGGGCCGGATTGTGCCGAACAAGGTCTCTTCGGTATCGATTGGCACCGGCATGATGACGCTGGCGCGCCAGCTCTATCCGGAGATGGATGCGATTCTTTGTACCAATGACGATCTGGCGGTTGGCGTACTGCAGGAGTGTCAGGCGGCGCGCATTGCCGTGCCACAAGCGATGGCGATTGCCGGTTTTCACGGGCTGGAAATTGGTCAGGCAACCACGCCACGCTTAGCTAGCGTGATCACGCCGCGCTTTGAGATGGGAAAAGTGGCGACGGAGATCATCCTGAAAAAGGTCAACCAGCAGCCCACCATCGAGCAGGTCGACCTGCATTATCGCCTTTCAATGGGCGCGACCATTTAAATCACGGCGCATAGCGCAGATGAAGCAGCGGAAAAGGATTTCCCTGACCATCCAGCGGCGAGCGGCCGGTGATAACAAATCCCTGATGCTGATAGAAACCTAGCGCCTGCGGATTCTGCTCGTTCACATCCAGTTCGGTGACATTCATTTGTTCGATGGCGAAGCGCAGTAGCTGTTTGCCTATGCCGAGACCAAACACTTGCGGCGCGACAAACAGCATCTCCAGCCGATTATCCGCCACGCCGAGAAAACCGACGATGTTCTGTTGTTCATCGCGATAAACACGCAGCTCAACCATCGGCAAATATTGCTCGCGCACCAACGGGCGCAGAGCGCGGATATCCGCATCTTGCAGGAAATGATGCGTCGCCCGCACCGAGGCTTCCCATAACGTGGTTATCGCCTCGAAATCGCTCCTCTGAGCGGGGTAAATTCCTTTCATGGTGTTCTCCTTGATATTTTCGTGTCATATCCGTAAACGCTGATGATTAAGCTTTTGACTCGATGATAGCGCGATAAATTGTTGCCACTTCACTCCTTTGTTAGAGTGTGGTGAATTTTAGAGGAATGATTTATGCCGCGCGATAATCGCTTGTCCCGCTCGTTGCACGCACTGATACATCTGGATCGGCACGTTAAACGCGCCACTTCAGAAACGATGGCTAAAATGTTGGGCACTAATGCGGTGGTGGTGCGCAGGATGATGTCCGGCCTGCGTGATAAAGGGTATGTGGTGTCAGAAAAAGGGCACGGTGGTGGATGGGAGCTGCGTGTGGCGTTAACGGAAATATCCCTGCTGGATGTTTATCAGGCAATCGGCGCACCAGCACTGTTTAGCATTGGTCCGGCTGCGGAGCCCTCGCCTTGTCTGGTTGAGCATGCCGTTGATGCGCAACTCGATCAAACCCTTAGCGAAGCGGAAGCGCTGTTGTTGAAGCGCTTTAGCCAAATTACTGTTGCCGATATTAGCGACGATTATCTGAGTAAAATGGCTAAACTTGGCCTCCCGTCCAATACCTTCCCTAAATGCAGTGAATAACCGATTTTTCCCGGTTATTCATCACATCGGTTAATCCTGTTTTTGTAAGGTGATTTGTGCTTCATGCTTCATGACGTGCGTAGTAATGGCCGCCTGGAAAACCTTAAACATCAAACCATTAATAAAGGTTGTTAGCGTGAGGGTGATAAATGCTGTCATCAGCCAGTCAGCAATTGCCATTCCGCTATGTAATAAATCAGGGTGATAAACCACCATGCCGAAAAATACCACCCAGTGGCTCATGCAATAGAAGCAATGAAACAAGTGACCCAATAATGCGTTCTTTTTAGCGGTCCATGCGCGTAATCCCGCGAATAGCTCAGTTTGGGTAATTGTCATGGAAATACTGGCCGATGCCAGTGCGATCGCCAGACATATTGACAGGTTCGATATTATTAAGCTGCTCATACATTCTCCTTTTCATCTCAAAGTATCATTTCATGTAACTAACAATATTACATGATGCATTTGGCTACAAGATGCCGAAGAGTCCTAGCTGTAGGAACAGCCATAAATTGGCGAGTTATCGTTATTTATTGGCTTTTGACCATCACATAGCCAGTGAGCGTCTTCTTATAATGCTTATCAGTTAATCGCTGACACCGAAATTTCAGAGCGCACTGATCGTAGCGGCGCAATTTATTGCGCGATAAATCGCGCCGCTACGGGATGTGCGACGATTTATCGGTATCACGGTATTCATTTCGACATCAGGAGGAAAGATGGATATGCACGCCGCCTTTATGCAGCAACTGATGCTCTGGATTGAGGACAACATTGAACAGAAACTCATTCTGGAAACCGTGGCGCGCCGCGCCGGCTATTCGCAGTGGCATCTGCAGCGACTGTTTCGCAGTTACACCGGCGTCGCGCTGGGTACCTATATTCGCGAGCGCAAGTTAACGGCTTCGGTGATTGCGCTGTTGAACAGCAATATGCCGCTGATGGATATCGCCATCAAATATGGCTTCGACTCGCAGCAAACTTACTGCCGCACCTTCCGCCGCATGTTCGACCTGCCGCCCGGCGCGTTCCGTCGCAAATATCAGCACAGTTTGCCGGACATTGACGGGCCCGCTAGTTTGCTGTTTTTGCATCCGCAGAGTCGGCTGGCGGCGTAAAGTATTTGCCGGGCGTTGAGCCAAACGCGCTGCGAAAAGCGCTGATATAGCTGCTAACACTGTCGAATCCGACCTGCCACGCCACCTGCTGCACACTTTTGCCCGCCGCCAATCCTTCCAGTGATTTGAGTAAACGTGAAACCTGGCGATAGCGCGTCAAGCTCATGCCGACCGCGCTGGCCCAATGACGGCTCAGACTGCGCGGGCTGAGCCCCGCCCAGCGCGCCAGTTCGGGTCCGGTACGCGTATCGGAAGGATCGTCCATCAACAGGCGCGCAATCTGCAGCAAGCGCGGTTCCGCCGGCAGCGGTAACGTCAGCGGATGTTCGGTCGATTCATATAACTCATCCAGGAACACCTCGCACAGGCGATGGTAGCGCGCGCTGCCCCAGTGATCGGGCGACAAGGTTGCCAGCCTTTCCGCCAGCGGCTCCAGCACCGACGGGCAGGAAAGCAGGACGGGATGATCCGGCAAGGGCGCGGCCAGCGCGTCGTCCACCAATACTGTCCAGCCAAGCACCGGGCCCGGCCCGATGATCGCATGTTCAAAGTAGGGCGGAATCCAGCCCACCAGTCGCGGCGGATTGGCGAAAATACCCGACGGCGTTTTCACCGTCATCAATCCCTGCTTCAAACAGAAGAGCTGCCCGGCGGCGTGGCGATGGGTGAAGGTTTCACGGTCCAGCTGCTTCGCTAACGCAGCGGCAATCACTTTCGGCGCATCCGGCTGCAGCAGGCGCTGACGCAGCTCAGCCTGACGCGGATTGCCGGAAAAAGTCAGAGTATCGGTTGGATGGATTAGCATGCCTGGCTCCACAATGCGATGAAGGAGCAAAGTGGCGGAGATAGGTGGGGAAGTAAAGCGTGGGTGTGTATAAGTTGAGGAGTTAAAGGGCGGGATGCGGCCCAGCGGCGATCATTTCGATTTCTTAGGGCTTGTCTGCCACTGCAGCAGACTGGCAATGTTGTTTTCACCTTCTGACTCTTTCAAACGACGCTGTTGCTCGGCGAATTCACCGTATTCAGCCTGCGCTTTTTCATCGGCCATTTTCTTACTGATTGAACCTGCACCTTGCAGCACATCGCGATCGTTAAACTGCAAAAATTGATCGAGTTTGCTCTGCCAATCGCGAAGAAAAACCTGCTGGCGGCGGCGCGCCTGATCTTCGGCGAAATCCAGCCACATCGTGACCACGCGATTAAGCTCGCTCACTTCGTCCTGAACCAGATAATTTTTAGCCACGGTGACATCGCTTCTGCGCACCTCTTCACCTTTGAAACTGGTCAAACCCATATGAGGTTGGCTGGCGTTGGCGCGTATATGAATCAGCTCGGCAGCGGTATAACCGGTACAGGCAAAGTGCAATTTGTTCTGGATGGTTTGAAAAAACTGCGTGGTCTCTTTGAGGGAAGGTTGATAGTCAGCCGCTAAGGCAAAAATCTCGCGAACGCGTAGATACATCCGACGCTCACTGGCGCGAATGTCGCGAATACGCTCCAGCATCTCATCGAAATAGTCAGGTACTGCGGATGAACCAACCGGCGGATTTTTCAGCCGCTCGTCGTCCATCACGAAGCCCTTGACCAAATATTCTTGCAGGGTTTGCGTTGCCCATTGGCGGAACTGAGTACCGCGAGCAGAGCGGACGCGATAACCGATGGCGAGAATCATTGGTAGGCTAAAGTATTGAACCTGATAATTTTTTCCATCACTGGCAGTTGTTCGGTAAAACCGAACAACTGAATTTTCCAGCAATTCACCCTCTTCGAAGATGTTTTTGATATGCCCACTGATGGTCGCTTTCGCTTTATCAAACAGCTCACATATCATGGCCTGAGAAAGCCACAGAGTTTCGTTTTCAAAGCGACATTCAACCCGCACTTTCCCATCGCCGCTCGCAAACATGACAAATTCGCCTGCTGGTGATGGTGTGGATTGCTCCTCTGACATGTCGCCTCCGCTCTTTTAGGATCTGGTGCACAGTATGCCAGAGAGACGCAATGAAGCTCATTAGTCGATTGGCGATTATTTTATCAACTGCAGCGCAGCAGATTTGGTAAACGGTTGGGGTGCTCCGCAATTACAACCTCTTTATCAGCGTCTACAGTTAACCTATCCACCTTCCTTCACTAAGCCTCTGACACCATGAGCCTTTCTCTGATGCATTATCTTCGTGCGCGCCTGCGTTTGTTGATTTCGATTGTCGCTGGCGTGGCCTGTTATTTCTTCCTGCCTGCGCATCTGGGCATGTTGCAGCGTCTGCTGATTGGCTGGAACGTGCTGGCATGGCTCTATCTCGCATTTCTGTGGCTGCGCATGTTAGGCACCGAGGCCAAAGACATTCCGCATATTGCGAAAATCGAGGATGAAAGCGCGACGCTGGTGTTGAGTATGGTGACGCTCACCTGCCTGGTCAGCATTCTGGCGATTCTGATGGAACTCACCACGCTGAAGAGCCTAACGGGAACGCCACGCGTGCTGCATCTGCTGCTGACCGCGGCAACCTTGGTGGTTTCCTGGGCGCTGCTTCCGACGTCATTCGCCATGCATTACGCGCATCATCACTATCTGCGGCGCAGCAAGGATGTCACGCCGATGATCTTTCCTGAAAAGCCCGAACAGCCGGAATACTGGGATTTTCTCTACTTCTCTTTCACTATCGCGGTAGCTTCGCAAACCGCCGATGTGGCAACGGGCACCACGGATATGCGGCAAATCGCTCTGTTACAGTCGGTGATTTCGTTTGTATTCAATCTGGCGATTTTGGGATTGTCGGTGAATGTGGGGGCGGGGTTGTTGAGTTAGCTGAATGAAACAAAAAAGTGGCGGAAGATCACAGGAGTCGAACCTGCCCAGGACCGCTGGCGGCCCCAACCGGATTTGAAATCCGGCCGCCTCACCGGAGACGACGATCTTCCTTTGAAGATGCCGCAGGAGTATAGCGACAATCGCGGCGGAATTCTTGATCTCAGCCGTGCGTCACAGCACGTTTTCACCGTGAAGCTGCCGATACTCCTTTGGCGTATTGGCGTAACTCTTTTTAAACACCGAATAGAAATATTGCAGCGACGGGTAACCACACATTTGTGAGATCTCATTGATGCTCAGCGAAGAACACGCCAGCAGCTCGCGCGCTTTCTCCAGTTTTTCGCGGTGAATCATGGCGTGAATGGTGTCGCCGGTTTCATCGCGGAAGCGTTTTTCCAGATTCGATCGCGAGATGCCGATGGCATCCAGCACTTGTTCAACCTTAATGCCTTTGCAGGCGTTGAAGCGGATGTAATGCATCGCCTGAATCACTGCGGGATCGTGCAAGGAGCGGAAATCGGTGGAGCGGCGCGCAATCACTTTTACCGGTGGCACCAGAATTCGTTGCAGTTGCAGAGGCTGATTATCCAGCAGGCGATGCAGCAGTTTTGCCGCCTGATAACCCATCTGGCGTGAACCCTGCGCCACGGACGAGAGCGCCACGCGCGACAGATAACGCGTCAGTTCCTCGTTATCAATCCCGATCACCGTGAGCTTTTCCGGCACCGGAATTTTGAGGTATTCACAGGCCTGCAGCAGATGGCGCGCACGGGCATCGGTGACGGCAATAATACCGGTTTGCTGCGGCAAGGTTTGCAGCCAGTCAGCCAGACGGTTTTGAGCGTGCTGCCAATTTTCCGGCGCGGTTTCCATGCCCTGATAAACCACGCCTTGATAACGCTCGCGCGCCACCAGCTGGCGAAACGCATGTTCACGCTCTTGCGCCCAGCGTTTGCCGCTGGCTGCGGGCAAGCCATAGAATGCAAAGCGGTTCACGCCTTTCTCTTTCAAATGCAAAAAGGCGCTCTCGACCAGCGCGGCGTTGTCGGTGGCGATGTAATGCACCGGCGGATAGTCCTGCGGCTGATGGTACGATCCGCCAACGCCAACTATCGGCACCGACACGTTCGCCAGCAGTTTTTCAATCGAGGGATCGTCGTAATCCGCGATAACCCCGTCGCCCAGCCATTCACGGATATTGTCGATGCGGCAACGAAAATCCTCTTCAATGAAAATGTCCCAATCCGTTTGTGATGCCTGTAAATACTCACCGACGCCCTCAACCACCTGGCGGTCATAGACCTTATTGGCGTTGAACAGCAACGTAATGCGAAAGCGTTTCTCATGCATCGTGGCGCACTCTCCTAAATCGACAGCACCTTGCATAGCATGGCACGACGGACAGCAGAAAGAATTTGCGCCACATTGTGATCCCCCACGCGATTACACCCGGCGGCGCGTCGCGGTATCCATCCACACCGCCAGTAGCAGAATGGCGCCCTTGACGATGTACTGCCAAAAGGTCGGGACATCCATCATGCTCATGCCGTTATCCAGCGACGCCATGATAAATGCGCCGATGACCGCGCCCGCCACCGAACCAACGCCGCCCGCCAGGCTGGTGCCGCCAATCACGCAGGCGGCGATAGCATCCAGCTCGGCAATGTTGCCTGCCGAAGGCGAACCCGCGCCAAGGCGTGAGCTCAGGATCAGGCCCGCAATCGCCACCATCACGCCATTGATGGCGAAAACCGCCAGCTTGGTGCGGGCCACATTAATGCCGGAAAGGCGCGCGGCATCCAGGTTGCCACCGATGGCATAAATCCGGCGACCAAAGGCTGTGCGCGTCGCCATAAACATACCGCCGAGCAGCAGCAGCGCCAGCAGCAAGACCGGCGTTGGCACGCCGCGATAATCGTTGAGCAGCCAGATCGCGCCCAGTACCAGAATGGCGGTGACGACCTGCCGCACCAGCGCACCGCTGACGGAAGTTTGCGCCAGACCAAGCTGTTGGCGACGCAGGCGCAAGCGCCATTGCCAGAGGATAAACAGCGCCAAACCAGCAAAGCCGAAGCCAAATCCGATCCCGCCAGGCAGATAGCTTTGCCCAATCTGCGACATCGCCGAGCTGGTGGGCGCTACCGTGGTGCCATCGGTGATGCCGACCAGAATGCCGCGGAACGCCAGCATCCCCGCCAGCGTGACAATAAACGACGGAACTTTGCGATAGGCCACCCACCAGCCGTTCCAGGTGCCGAGCAGCAAGCCCATCACCAGGGTTACGACGATGGTGAGCGGCAGCGGCCAACCAAGCCAGACGTCAAAGATAGCTGCAGCACCGCCGAGCAACCCCATCATCGAACCCACCGAGAGATCGATCTCCGCAGAGATAATGACGAACACCATGCCGACCGCAAGAATGCCGGTGATGGCGGTCTGGCGCAGCAGGTTGGAAACATTACGTGCGCTGAGCCAGGCACCGTCGGTGGTCCAGGTGAAGAACAGGGCGATCAGCACAATCGCACCCAGCATCACCAGCACCTGCAGATTTGGCAGCGAGAATTTACCTGGCGCACCTTTACCCGGCGTAGTGAGGCCGCGTTGCGTACTTTCGGTCTTAAACATAGTGTTCACTCCGCAGGGCGGCTTCCATCACCTGCTCCTGAGTCAGGTTATCGTTAATCAGATCGGCTTTGATTTTGCCTTCATGCATCACCAAAACCCGATCGCTCAGGCCCAGCACTTCGGGCAGCTCAGACGAAATGACAATCACGGCAATCCCTTGCTGCACTAGCGAATTGATCAGCAGATAGATTTCCTGGCGCGCGCCCACATCAATGCCGCGCGTCGGCTCATCAAGAATTAAGATTTTTGGATTGAGCAGCAGGCATTTAGCGAGGATCGCTTTCTGTTGATTGCCGCCGCTCAGGCGACCAATCGGCAGTTCCGCCGACGAGGTTTTCACCCGCAGGCGCGCAATGGCCTGATTAATTGCCTTTTGTTCCTGCGCGTCATCCAGCAGCGAAAGTCGGGGGCTAAATTGGTCCAGCGCGGCCAGCGTGATGTTTTTGCCCACGCCCATTAGCGGCACGATGCCATCCTTTTTGCGATCTTCCGGCACCATCGCGATGCCGTGCGCGATGGCGGCGCGGCAGTCCTTGATACGGACTTTCTTGCCGTTGATATGAATATCGCCCTGCCAGCGTCCCGGCCAAACGCCAAACAGACACTGCACGGTTTCGGTTCGCCCGGCACCAACCAGCCCGGCAATGCCAAGAATTTCGCCGCGCTTCAGGCTAAAAGAGACGTTATCCACCCGGCGGATATGGCGGTTGATGGGATGCCACGCCGTGAGGTTCTCTACCTGCAACACGGTTTCGCCAATCTCGTGTGGGCTATGCGGATAGAGCGCCGTCAGCTCGCGTCCGACCATCATGGTGATGATGTCATCCTCACTTAACCCGGCGGCCGCGCGGGTCGCGATATGCTGACCATCGCGGATCACGCAGACGGTGTCCGAAATTGCTTTTACCTCGTTGAGTTTGTGCGAAATGTAGATGCAGGCGATGCCATGTTCGCGCAGGTTTTTGATGATGCTTAGCAGCACCTCCGTTTCCTGTTCGGTGAGCGAAGAGGTCGGTTCGTCGAGGATCAGCAGGCGCACCTGTTTATTCAAGGCGCGTGCAATCTCCACCAGCTGTTGCTGGCCTAATCCCAGCTCGCCGACGCGCGTATCCGGCGATACCTGCAGCTTGACCCGCTCCAGCAGCTGCTGGCAACGCAACGTCATGGTTTCGTCATCCACCATGCCGAAACGTCCCAGCTCTGCGCCGAGGAAAATGTTCTCCATCACCGTCAGCTGCCGCACCAGCGCCAGCTCTTGATGGATGATAACGATCCCTTTGCGTTCGGTATCACGGATGGTCTGCGCCTGAATCTCGTCGCCCGCAAAATGGATACTGCCTTCAAAGTCACCGTGCGGATACAGCCCGCACAGGATCTTCATCAGGGTCGATTTCCCCGAGCCGTTTTCGCCGCACAGCGACATCACTTCACCGGCTTCCAGCTGCAGGCTCACGTCATCCAGAGCTTTCACCGCGCCGAAACGCTTGGTGATATGGTTCATTTCCAGCAACATCGGCCTCTCTCCTTTACGGGCTCGCGCCTCAGAGTTCGCTCTGCTTGTGGAAGCCGTCTTTGACTACCGTGCTTTCAATGTTGTCTTTGTTCACCGGAATAGGATTCAGCAGGCGAGATGGCACATCTTTCAGGCCATTATTCAGCTTGCTGTTGCTGGCGGGTTGTTTGTCGTCACCGAGTTCCACCGCGATTTTGGCTGCTTCAGTCGCCAGTTCGGTGATGGGTTTGTAAACCGTCATGGTTTGCGTGCCGTTCATAATGCGTTTGATGGCGGCGAGATCGGCATCCTGGCCGGAGATCGCGACTTTGCCGGAAAGTCCCTGCGCGCTTAATGCCTGAATCGCACCGCCTGCGGTGGCATCATTCGACGCCACAACGGCATCAATGTGGTTGCTGTTTGCGGTTAAGGCGTTCTCCATTATTTTCAGCGCATTTTCCGGCAGCCACGCATCAACCCACTGATCGCCGACCACTTTAATGCTGCCATTATCAATATAAGGTTTTAACACTTTCATCTGACCGGCACGGAACAGGCGTGCGTTATTATCCACCGGCGAGCCACCCATCAGGAAGTAATTACCTTTTGGTACTTGCTTCACAATACTTTCGGCCTGTAATTCGCCCACTTTCTCATTATCGAATGAGATATAAAAATCAATATCGGCGTTATTTATCATGCGGTCATACGCCAGCACTTTAATGCCTTCACGTTTCGCTTCCGCCACCACGTTACTTAAAACCTGGCCGTTATAAGGAATGATGACCAATACATCGACGCCGCGATTAATCATATTTTCAATTTGCGACATCTGCGTTTCTTCGTTGCCGTTGGCCGATTGCACAAACACTTTGGCGCCCAGGGATTCGGCTTGTTTAACAAAGATATCGCGATCTTTTTGCCAGCGTTCCAGACGTAAATCATCAATAGCCATACCGATTTTGACTTCTTTAGCGCTACCCGCGTGACTAAACAGGGCCAGAGCCGCGCAGGCGGCCAACAGTGATTTTTTCATGTTCATGGTATTAATCCTGTAGGTTGAGGCTGTTGTCGTTGTAAGGCTGATAACCAGGCCGATGAATTGTTGCCCTGAGTTTCAGATGACATCAATTACTGATTTTTATCCGGCTATTACGTTTTTTGGTTTATTTGCGATTTTATGAGCGCGATCGATATTTCAACGCTTTCAGAAAAAATGACGTGAGAGAGGCTGAATGAAAATAACGACATTATTTTGCGACCTGGCGCACAAATAATAATTATCTTACGTTGAGTGTTAAATATCGTAATTGAGCAGCAGTAAATTACATCATCACAATAACCGCTCAAAGCTGACCATTCGGGTCCTCATGCTAAGGAGCTAACTATGCACGCCTATTTCGACCAGCTTGATCGCGTTCGTTATGAAGGGAGTAATACCCGCAATCCTCTGGCGTTTCGTCATTACAACCCGGACGAGGTGATTCTCGGTAAAACCATGGCGGAGCATCTGCGCTTTGCAGCCTGTTACTGGCATACCTTCTGCTGGAACGGCGCGGATATGTTTGGCGTTGGCGCGTTTGATCGTCCGTGGCAGAAGCCGGGTGATGCGCTTGAGCTGGCGAAGCAAAAGGCCGATGTCGCCTTTGAGTTCTTCCATAAACTGAATGTGCCTTATTACTGCTTCCACGATGTGGATGTCTCACCGGAAGGCGATTCGCTGAAAAGCTATCGTGAAAACTTCGCGGTGATGACCGATAAATTACTGGAAAAACAGCAGGAAACCGGCGTGAAACTGCTGTGGGGAACCGCCAACTGCTTTACCCATCCGCGTTACGGTGCGGGTGCGGCGACCAATCCGGATCCGGAAATTTTTGCCTGGGCCGCCAGCCAGGTGTGCAGCGCCATGCAGGCCACGCAAACTCTGGGCGGCGAGAACTATGTGCTGTGGGGCGGGCGTGAAGGGTATGAAACCCTGCTGAATACCGACCTGCGTCAGGAGCGCGAGCAGATTGGCCGCTTTATGCAGATGGTGGTGGAGCACAAACATAAGATCGGTTTCCACGGCATGTTGCTGATTGAACCCAAGCCACAGGAGCCGACGAAACATCAGTATGACTATGATGTCGCGACAGTTTATGGCTTCCTGAAGCAGTTCGGGCTGGAGAAAGAGATCAAAGTGAATGTGGAAGCCAACCACGCGACGCTGGCGGGGCACTCATTCCATCATGAGATCGCAACGGCCATCGCGCTGGGCATTTTTGGCTCGGTGGATGCTAACCGTGGCGACATGCAGTGTGGCTGGGATACCGACCAGTTCCCGGTCAGCGTGGAAGAGAATGCGCTGGTGCTTTACGAAATCATCAAAGCGGGCGGATTCACCACCGGCGGCTTAAACTTTGATGCCAAAGTCCGCCGTCAGAGCACCGATAAATATGACCTATTCTACGGCCATATAGGCGCAATGGATACCATGGCGCTGGCGTTAAAAGTCGCGGCACGCATGGTGGCGGACGGCGAGCTGGATAAGCGTGTGGCGCAGCGCTACAGCGGCTGGAACGGCGAGTTCGGACAGCAGATCCTGAAGGGAGAATTTTCCCTTGCCGCTCTGGCGGAACAGGCGCAGCAACAGCAATTTAATCCACAGCATCGCAGTGGACGCCAGGAACAGCTGGAGAATCTGGTGAATCACTACTTGTTTGATTTTTAACTTTTCAGGAGCGCAGCATGGTTATCGGCATCGATTTAGGCACCTCCGGCGTGAAAGTGGCATTGCTGGATGCGCACGGCAAAGTGATTGCAGTGGAGAGTGCGCCGCTGGAGGTGTCGCGGCCGCAGCCGTTATGGAGCGAGCAAGATGCCGAAAGCTGGTGGCGGGCGACCGATCGTGCCATGCAGGCGCTGGCCCAGCAGCACGATCTCAGCGGCGTAAAGGCGATTGGCCTGAGCGGGCAGATGCACGGTGCCACCTTGCTGGATAGCGAGAGTCGGGTGCTGCGTCCGGCGATTTTATGGAATGACGGGCGTAGCGGCGAGCAGTGTCAGGAACTGGAGAAGCGCGTGCCGGATTCGCGTCGCATCACCGGCAACCTGATGATGCCTGGCTTTACCGCGCCTAAGCTGCTGTGGGTAAAACAGCATGAGCCGCAAGTTTTTGCTCAGGTAGCTAAAGTGCTGCTGCCAAAGGATTATCTGCGCTTGCGCATGAGCGGTGAGTTCGCCAGCGACATGTCGGACGCGGCGGGAACGATGTGGCTGGATGTGGCGCAGCGCGACTGGAGCGATGAGATGCTCAACGCCTGCGATTTGCAACGCAGCCAGATGCCGCAACTGTTTGAAGGCAATCAGATCACCGGCACCTTGTTGCCAGATGTCGCCGCGCGTTGGGGCATGCAAAGTGTGCCGCTGGTGGCGGGCGGTGGCGATAACGCGGCGGGCGCGGTGGGTGTCGGCATGGTTGAGCCGGGACAAGGCATGCTGTCGCTCGGCACGTCGGGCGTCTATTTCCTGGTGAGCGACGGCTATCTCAGCAATCCACAGCGTGCGGTGCACAGCTTTTGCCACGCGCTGCCGCAGCGCTGGCATCTGATGTCGGTGATTCTGAGCGCGGCTTCCTGCCTTGATTGGGCGGCGGCGCTGACCGGCTGCGCCGATGTGCCGCAACTGCTAAGTGAGGCGGAAACAGCGCGCAGCGATGTGCCGCCAGTGTGGTTCCTGCCCTATCTTTCTGGCGAGCGCACGCCGCATAACAATCCGCAGGCGCAGGGCGCGTTCTTTGGTTTAACGCATCAGCATGGCCGACCAGAACTGGCGCGCGCGGTGCTGGAAGGCGTGGGCTTCGCGCTGGCCGAAGGCATGGATGCGGTGCATGAGTGCGGTGTGCAGCCGAAAACCGTGATGCTGATTGGCGGCGGCGCACGAAGTGCGTACTGGCGTCAGATGCTGGCGGATATCAGCGGGCAAACGCTGGATTATTGTCACGGCGGCGAAGTCGGTCCGGCGCTGGGTGCGGCGCGGCTGGCGCAGCTGGCGGTTGATCCGGCGAGCGAATGGCCGTCTCTGGAACTGGCGCAGCGGCATCAACCGGATGCAACGCGGCATCAGGCATATCAGCCACAGCGCGAGGTGTTTGCGCGCTTGTATCAGCAGTTGCAGCCGTTGATGTCTTGATGTGGGAGGGTGATGGCTGGATTTGGCAGGGTGTTGGAGTTTTTATCGGGTATGATTGGGGTTTTGTGTTAAATGTAGTGGCCTGATTTGCCCTCACCCTAGCCCTCTCCCGCAAGCAGGAGAGGGAACCGATCGAGAGTATACGCACGATCAGCTCCCTCGCCCGTTTACGGGAGAGGGTTGGGGTGAGGGGGGAAAAACACACCAAACCCAACCGGAGCTCACCATGCCGCAGTCCGTCTTCTTCCTCGTGCTTCCCGGCGTGATGGCGCTGGATCTCACTGGCCCCGCTGAAACCCTGCAGCTGGCCGACGGCTACTTCATGCTGCACTACATCGGCCCGCAGCCGAGCGTGCTGTGCTCCACCGGCATGACCCTCGCCGACATCGCGCCCTTGCCCGCACAACTGCCGGATAACAGCCTGCTGGTGGTGCCGGGCGTACACGATTCGCGCGTCTGTTTCGACACCGAACCGGCCGCGAAAGCGCGTAACTGGCTGCGCCAGCAGCAGGCGGCGATTACCGATCAGCGCATCACGCTGGTGTGCATCTGTTCCGGCGCACTGCTCTCAGCGCAGGCGGGATTGCTGGATGGCATCCAATGCACCACGCATCATGATGTGTTACCGCGTCTGAAAGCGGCAGCGCCAGCGGCGTTGGTAAAAGATAACCGGGTTTTCGTCGAAGATGGCGGCATCTGGACCAGCGCGGGCATTACTGCGGGCATCGATCTGGCGCTGCATCTCATCAATCGGCTGTGCGGCGCGCCGCAGGCATTGAAAGTGGCGCGCGAAATGGTGGTGTGGTTCCGCCGCTCTGGCGACGATCCGCAACTGTCGCCGTGGCTGCGCTATCGCAATCACATGCATCCGGCGATTCATCGCGCGCAGGATGTGATGATTGCCCATCCCGAACATGATTGGTCGCTTACCGCGCTGGCCGAACGGGCGCACGTCAGCGAGCGTCATCTGACGCGCCTGTTCCGCCAGCATTTGGGCATCAGCGTGCGCGAATACCACGAACAGCTGCGCTTAGTGATTGCGCGGCAACGCCAGCAGCAGGGCGAAGCGGCGGAGAAAGCGGCGCTGGCCGCCGGATTCTCCTCGGCCCGCCAGCTGCGCCGCGCGCACCAGCGCTGGGACGATCAGCTCACCAGATGACGCTTATCCACGCGTTGTAATCCCATCGCCAGCAGCAGGCTACCGATCAGCGTCGTGCCCATCACCCACGGCAAATCGAGCCACGGGCGCGACATGTCGTCGTAGTGATGAGTACGCAGAAAGTGGATAAACAGCGCGTGAAAACCATAGATCGGCAGGGAATAGCGCGAGAGGGTGGCGAGCCCCGGCAGCGCGCGCTGATTCAGGGTGTTTTTGAACAGAATCAACAGGCTGATGGCGGCAATAAACACCAGCGGCCCGCAGTAGAGATACCAGGTATCGTTGAACGCGCCGTTGATTTTCAGCATCTGTTTGGTGCCGAGCGCAATGCCAATCACGCAGGCCACAAAGCCTAATCCCGCCAGCCAGCTGATGCTGCGCTTGTCGGTCTCCATACAGCCAATCGCGCGCCCGAGTAGCGCATACAGCAGGTAGTAAATGCTGTCGCCGCTGACATACAGATTCACCGGTAGCCAGTGGAACGGCCCCAGCGATTGGCTCACGGTATTCGGATTCGCCAGCACCGCCAGCACGATCACCAGTATCGCGACATAGCGCGGTGCCACGCTTTTCACCTGAATCAGCGGGGATAACAGGTAAATACCGATAATGGCGAAGAAGAACCACAGGTGATAGAACACCGGTCTTTGCAGCAGTTTGAGCAGCGATCGACCTTCGCTGATCGGCGTCAGCCAGGTGATATAGGCCAGCGCCACCGCGCTGTAGAACAGCAGGCACAGCACGATGCGCAGCAGATGCCGCCCTTGTGCGCTGCGTTCGCCGAAAAACAGATAGCCTGAAATCATAAAGAACAGCGGCACACAGACGCGTGACGCTGAGTTAAGCAGGTTCGCCACATCCCAGCTCAGGCCTGTCACCGCCATCGGCCCGGTGATGTACCAGGTTGTGGTGTGAATGACGATCACCATCAGGCAGGCAACCGCACGTAAGTTGTCGATCCAGTAAATTTTTTGCTGCATGGCACCCTCTTGCATTGGCTGCGAAGAAGGGTAGCCAGTGAGCAGCGCGCCAACAACCTTTAGCGTTGTAATTCAGATCACTCTGTTACCAGGTCGCCATAAATGGCGACCTGGTTAATCACGCACCAAAAACGTCTCGATCACCGCTTCGTCGGGTTCAACGCCGAGGCCCGGCTCGCTCGGCAGCCACGCATAACCGTCGGCGATGCGCACCGGATTCTTCGCCAGCGAGCGGCTGATTTCGCCCGGCTCGACGCAATACTCCATCACCAGCGCATTCTCAATCGCGCACAGGAAATGCAGCGAGGCGGCGGTATTAATGTCGGTGGTGAAGTTGTGGTTGCACACTTTGCGTCCACGGCTGTGCGCGTAGCTGGCGATCTCCATTGCCTGCGTAAAGCCGGTGCGCGTCAGGTCGATCTGCACGATATCGATGCCGCCTTCATCTATCAGGCGCTGGAAACCCGTTACCGAACACTCTTGCTCACCGGCGGCGATATGCTGCTGGCAGGCGGCGGAAACCTGGCCGTAACCCGCGTAGTTATCGGGATGCAGCGGCTCTTCAATCCAGAACAGATTGAGGTGTTCATAGCGCTGGCTGCGGCGAATGGTGGTTTTGGCATCCCACACGTGGCCGACATCCAGCATCAGATCCACATCGTCGCCCATCGCTTTACGCAGGGCGTCGAGATAGCGCAGATCCAGCGCTTCGTCAGTGCCAAACGGCTCCCAGCCAAACTTCACGCCGCTATGGCCGGTATCCATCGCATGCTGCGCGCGCGCGACCGTCTCTTCCACGCTGAACTGGAACATGTTGGAGGAGTAAACGCGCATTTTGTCGCGCATGGCGCCGCCCAGCAGTTCAACAATCGGCTTGCCGAGTGCTTTACCTTTGATGTCCCACAAGGCGATGTCGATGCCGGCCATCGCCTGTAGTACCGCGCCGCTGCGGCCGTAATAGAGTGTGGCTTTGTGCATCTTCTTCCATAAACGGCCGGTTTCCAGCGGGTTTTCGCCGATTAACAGCGACTTCAGGCCGGTGACCATGGTGTGCGAATAGGGCGCTTCGATGATGGCTTTGGTGACATACGGACTGCCATCCACTTCGCCCCAGCCGGTGATGCCGGCATCGGTGGTGATTTTGATCAGCAGCGCATCCTGAGAGCTGTCGGTGCGCTGCTCAATCACTGGCAGGCGCAGGTAAAACGCCTCAACGTTAATGATTTTCATGGTGTTTTCCCTGGTGTAAAGGCAAGCCGAAATTAGCCGAGAGCGGAACGGTGCTGTCGGCGCTGTGTTATCAGGGTTTCGTAATCCACGTCCAGCGCCTGAATGCGGATGTGGTTCTCAACCTCGTCGGTCATTTTGGCGATGTCGCCATCGGCAAAGACATTAATCAGCCGCTGATGCTCCTCAATGATGTCGCTCATCGATTTGCCCATGGTGGAGAGACCGAAAATCACCGTCAGCTGACGGGCAATCGACTCCCACAAATTGCTCAGCACCGGGTTGTGCGCGAAGCTGCACAGCGTGCGGTGGAAATCGGTATCGGCGGAGGCAAAACCGTAAACGTTATCGCTTTGCATCATCGCCTGCATCTGCGCCACGCCCTGATAGAGCTGATTAAGCTGCTCAGCGCTGTTGCGTCCGGCCTCAATTGCCCGGCGACAGGCCAGCGTCTCCAGCGGGATGCGCACATCGATAATCTGCTCCAGCCGCTGATGCGAAATCTCCATCAGGCGGATACCTTTATACGGCTCGCTGGTGACAATGCCCTGGCTCTCCAGAATGCGCAGCGCTTCGCGGATCGGCACGCGGCTCATGCCGAGTTTCGCCACCAGTTCGGGTTCTGCGATGCGATCGCCGGGCAGGATCAGGCCGCGCGAGGCGGCGCTGAGAATGGCATCCACGGCGTGATCGACCAGCGTGCGCGGACGCGCGCTATTCCAGCTGTTATCGGTGGCCGCGTCCTGCGCCAGCGGGGCGCTGTTTTTACGACGAGCGGTAGAGGATTTTCCTGCCATGTTATTTGTCCTGTTTAAACCTGACGGGTCACGAATTGACCGAAGCCGGGTTCAACCTGCATCTGGTCATCCTGGAATACCGTGACGCCACGAATCAATGTGCGCACCACTCTACCCTGACAGCGCATCCCTTCAAATGCGCTCCACTTGCCGAGTCCCTGAAAATTGGCGCCGCGCACCGTCCAGCTTTGGCTGGCGTCGTAGAACACCAAATCGGCGTCGAAGCCGGGCGCAATCGCCCCTTTTTTGCCCCACAGCTGGAAGGCTTTGGCCGGGCCGCTGGCGGTCATGCGCGCAAACTCGCTGAGCGCCACGCCACGTTCAATATGGGCCGCGCTGAAGAACATCGGGCTGAGGGTTTCCACGCCGGTCAGGCCCATGCCCGCCTCCCAGATGCTGGCTTCACCCGCCTGTTTTTGTGCGGGCGTGTACGGACAATGGTCAGAGGCGATCATGTCGATATCGCCGCGCAGCAGCACCTGCCACAGCGCATCCACCACCGGACGCGGGCGGATCGGTGGGCCGCAGCGCGCGTTGGGGCCGATGCGCACCAAATCGTCTTCGTCGAGCAGTAAATAGTGCGGACAGGTTTCGAAGCTGGCGCGTACGCGGGTTTTGGCAGCGACAATGGTTTCCGCCGCGCGCGCCGAGCTGACGTGCACGATATGGCAGCGCGCGCCGGTATCTTCGGCAATCGCTAACACGCGTCCCACCGCTTCGATCTCGGCGATTTCCGGCCCCGCCAGCGCATGAGCGCGCGCATCTTTGCGTCCGGCGCGGCGCTGTTCGCTGCCGGCACCGATCAAAATCTCGTGATTCTCAGCGTGCACGCCAATCAGCCCGTCGAACGTGGCCAACTCGCGCATGGCGCGCAGCAGGCCGTCATCGTCGAGACGCGGCAAACCTTTCTCGTCGGTGGCGTCGCCGTTGGGTGCGCCGCTGCACAGGAAGGCTTTGAAGGCCAGCGCACCGGCCTGATCCAGCGCCGCCAGTTCATGCACGTTATCTCCGTCTAACCCAGCCCACAGGGCGTAATCCACCGAGCAGTTGTCTGCCAGCCAGCTTTTCTTAGCGCTGAAGTTAGCCAGCGATGTCGCCGGTGGCAGCGAATGCGGCATTTCGACGATGGTGGTGACGCCGTGCGCCGCCGCGCCGTGCGTGCCTTCACGCAGCTCCTGTTCGGGAAAATCGTGCGAGCCGGTGAAATGGGTATGCACGTCAATCGCGCCGGGCACGATGATCAAGCCACGTGCATCGATCACCTCGTCAACGCCGTGCGTGATGGCGCCAGGCGATAACACGCCACTGATCTTGCCGTTTTCGATCAGCAGATCGGCCAGTTCAGCGCGGGTTTCTGTCACCACCAAACCATTAATAATCAGCTGTTTCATCATTCTGCTCCTGCCTGCGTCACCAGCGCCGCGTACGGCACCGGCTGTGAAGAGTCGAGCCAGCCGATAGCAGTTAACAGCTGGCTGAAATGCGCAAACTCAGCGCGCGGAATCACGCAATCTGGCGCAAAGACACCGGCCTGTTGATAGGCCGCGAGGCCGCGCACCAGCGCCTCGCGCGGATAATCGGGGTAAAACGCCTGCACCTGTTGCGCCAGCGCAGTGGCGTCATGGTTGGCGATCCACGTCAGCGCCTGGGCAATGGCGCGGGAGAAGGCGGCGAAAGCGGTGGCTTTCTCCTGCAATACATCGGTGCGGGCGATGTAGGCGCTCCAGGGTACGTGGCCGCACACGCTGGCGAGGCTGCTGATGTTGTGGAGTTGTCCGGCGGCGATGGCGGGCGCCAGCATATGCATGGCGTGCAGCGCATAATCGGCTGCACCTTGGGCCACGGCGGTGAAATCCCGCGCCTGATCGCCGCTGCCAGCGATCAGCTCAACGTCATCCTGCAAACCGTGACGCGCCAGCAGCCAGCGGAACGTCAGCGTGGCGGTGCCGACATTACCGACATCCAGCACACGTTTGCCGCGCAGATCGCTGAGCTGAAAATCGGGCTGCGCCTGCGCCGCCGCAAGAAACCACGGATTGGCCGCCACCGAGGCGCAGAAACACTGCAACTCTGCACCGTGCTGCTGAAAATGCTTCATCACCACCATCGGGCCGCCCAGCGTGAGATCGGCGTCGCGATTCAGCACTGCGGGAACCTGGCCGCCTTGTACCGTATGCCCGCCTGATTCACTGGTGGTGAAGATTACCTGCAGCTGCTGTGCGGCGAACAGGCCGAGGCTGTGCGCCAGATAGTGCGCGCAGTAATAGATGCGGGATTCGCTGGCATCGCCTTGGTTGAAAATCAGTGTCTGCATCAGTAGCGCTCCTCGGTGATAAAGCTACCGTTCAGCGCCGCCATATCGCTGACGCCGCACCAATGACTAATGGCCGTAACTTCATTGATCCAGCCGGAAAGCAGATCGAACACCGCGCTCTCGCCACCGGCGACTAAAGCACTGATGATCGGGCGCACGCTGAGCGACAGCGACGCGCCAAGACAGCGCGCCACCACCGCATCGCTGCCGCAGCGTACGCCGCCATCCAGCAGCAGCGGCAATCGCGTCACCGCCTGCAAATCGGGCAGCTGATCGACCGGCGTAGCCCAGCGCGCGCTCTGGCGCAGGCCGATGTTTGAGGCAATCACTCCGCTGACGCCGTGCTGCGCGGCCTGCGCCGCATCGTCATGATGCAGAACGCCTTTCAGCCACAGTGGAAGCTGGCGATCGGCGCAGTGTGCTGCCACCTCATCAATCTCCTGCCAGCGCCACACCGGGAAAGCGGGCAGCGGCGCAACACCCGGCTGCGTGCCGCCGATGGTGTGCCAGCCGCGCTGTTTCAGGGCGTCGCCGATAGAGAAGCCGCCGGGCTGTAACCCGGCCACCGGATGCACCGGCGCCAGCACCGTGAGCACGATATTTTTAAATCCGGCCTGCGCGGCCTGGTCGATCAAAGCGTTGATGCGGCCGACATCGCCCGCCGCACGCAGTTGCAGCCAGCAGCGGTCGTATTCGGCACCAATCTGCTCCAGCGGCGTGACGCTCTCTTCGGAGATCACCAGCGGCAGTTGCAGACGTTTGCAGGCGCGCGCAATCGGCAGCACCCCTTCTTCGTGAAAAATTCGGTCACCGGCAAACGCGCCGACGCCAATCGGCGCGGACCAGTTTTGCTGGTGCAGGGAAATCTGCGTGTCGATGCTTTCATTGCCCTGCAGCACGCGCGGTAACAGACGAAAGCGGCGTAGCGCCTGCTGATTGGCATCGGATTCATTACCCAGCGCATCGGCCGGTTGGCCCTGCATATAGCGGAACAGCGCATCGCCGAGGCGCTCGCGTGCCGTGAGTTCAAAGCGCGTTGGCATGTGGCGCCTCCGCAGCATTTTCATGTTCAAGGAAGGTGGCAAACGCCGGCGTTTGCGGATTTTGCAGAATCGTCGGCGGGCCTTCTTCAATCAGCGCGCCGTCCTGCAGGAACACCACGCGATCGGCCACGCCCGCCGCAAACGCGATGTCGTGGGTGCTGATGATCATGGTGATGCCGGTCTGCGCCAGACTGCGCATGGTTTGGTTCACTTCGCGCACCAGTTCGGGATCGAGCGCGGAAGTCGGTTCATCAAACAGCAGGATTTGCGGTTCTGCCGCCAGCGCGCGCGCAATGCCGACGCGCTGTTTCTGTCCGCCAGAGAGTTCGTGCGGCAGCGAGGCGGCGAAATCACCGAGTCCTACCATTTTCAACGCGCGCATCGCTTTGCCGCGCGCGATTTCCGGCTGTGCGCCCTGCACGCGCAGCAGAATGCTCATCACGTTTTCCAGCGCGGTAAGATGATCAAACAACGCGAAGTGCTGGAACACGATGCCAATGCCCGACTTAGCGCGGTTCACCGGCAGATGTCGCTGCGCCAGCGCGCGACCGTTTTCGTCGCTGCCCATGAAGTGGCCTTCAGTCTGAATGGTGCCGCTGCTGCGTGGCGTCAGCGCCAGAATCGATTTCAGCAGCGTACTTTTGCCCGAACCGGAGCGACCAAGCAGCACCACCACTTCGCCGCGACGGACGGTTAACGACAGCGATTTCAGTACCGCTTTACCGGCGTAGTCGACGCACAGCTGATTCACTTCCAGCACCGGCGCAGCGGTTTGCGTATCCCAGCGCCGTTTTGGTAGCTGCATCGGCATCACGTCTGCTTCCGGCGGCAGTTTCGCCAGGCGCGCGCGTGCCCGTCGCGCACGTTCATCAAGGTTGTAGAACTTCTCCAGCCACCACTGACCGCCCGCCAGCAGCGTGGAAAGAATCAGGTAGATGCCGCCCGACGCGACCAGCACCGGAATAAACAGGAAGTTTTGCGACACAATCGCCTGGCCGCGCATCGTCAGCTCATTGACGCCCACCACCGAAGCCAGCGAGGTGGATTTCAGCAGCCCGACGGTTTCATTGCCCATGGTGGGCAGAATGGCGCGCAGCGCCTGCGGGATCACCACGTGAATCATCTCTTTGCTGCGCGAATAACCGAACGCCTGCGCCGCCATGCTTTGATCGCGATCGGTCGCCATAATGCCGCCGCGAATGATTTCGGCGCAGAAGGCGGTTTCGTTGATCATCAGGGCGATAAGCGCGCTGGTGAACGGGCTCAAACGCAGACCAAATTCCGGCAGCACGTTGTACAGCAAAATCAGCTGCAGCAGCACCGGCGTGCCGCGCAGCGTATAGATGTAGATTTTCACCGGCACGCGAATAAACCCGTGCTTTGAGCTGCTGGCTAACGCCAGGAAAAAGCCAATCACAATGCCGCCCGCCAGCGCGCCAATCAGCAGCTGCACGGCGATAACAGCGCCTTCCCACAAGTAGGGGAAAGTCAGGTACTTAAGAAAATCATCCAAGGCGTTATCCTCCTCAACGCCTCGGTTAAGTCACCGAGGCGGCTGAGTTTATGCATTAACCACGCGCAACCACTGGACGTTCGGCAGCGCTGCCCTGGCCCCAGTAATCCAGCAGTTTTTTCTGTGCGCCGCTCGCCTGAATCACCTTCATCGCGTCCAGCACCGCCGCGCGCAGCGTGGCGTTGTCTTTGGCGATCGGGAAGCCCACCATGATCGGCAGATCCACGGTGAAGCCGCTTTGCAGCGATTTGTCCGCTTTGGCGATGGCAACGGCGGAACCGGCTTCGGTCAGATAGACGTCCGCGCGACCGCTTTTCACCGCCTGAATGCTGTTGTCGGTGTTCTGCACCATCAACATGCTGACTTCGGGCTTACCGGCGGCGCTGCATTTAGCGCTTTGTTCCGGCACCAGTTTGTTGGCTTCGTACGAACCCGCTGCTGCGGCGACGGTTTTGCCGCACAGATCATCGACGCTGTTGATTTTCTTCGGGTTGCCCTGTGCCAGCACCGAACCATCCTGCACCTGCATCGAGGCGACGAAGGCGATCTGCTTCATGCGTTCTTCGGTGACGTACAGCATCGGACCGATATCCGCGCGTCCGCTGGCGATCGAGGTGAGCAGCACGTTGAACGAGCCACTTTGGTAACTGTGTTTCGCGCCGAGGCAGCTGCTGATGCGCTCGAACAGGGAAGGATCGAGACCTTCAATGATGCTGGGATCTTTTTCCGATGGCGCTTCAAAGCCTTTGGTGTAGCCGCCGAGGCCGACGACCAGATCTTTGCCTTTCAGCGAGGGATATTTGGTTTGCAGTGCTTTGCACTGCGCCATCGCCGCGAAGTCGCTGGCGGCAGGCGTGATGGGATCGGTGCTGGCTGCGTGGGCGCTGGAGATGCCCGCCAGTAAGCTGCCGCTGAGACCAGATATTAACAAAGCAGTGCGTGCAAATTTCATAATAAGGTTCCCCTGATGCTGGTGAATGAGAAAGCGATGACCTTGTGATTTATGAACGTCTTTGGTGCTTTTTTAGGTGGTCGCCATGAATGGCGACCTACGGAAATATCGGGGGTTAATAACCTCGTGCCGGATCAACCTGATTACGCAGCGGTTGTCCGTGGCGGAAGCGCGCCAGGTTATCGATAAACACGTCAAGGCAACCGGCGAGGTAGGCGCTGTGATCGTCGAGGCTGCAGTGCGGTGTCATCACCACGCCGGGTGTGTGCCACAGCGGGTCGTCGGCCGGTAGCGGCTCTTGCGGATAGACATCCAGCACCGCGCCGGCCAGTTCGCCTGCGTTGAGTTTTTCGCGCATCGCGCTGTAATCAAACACATCGGCGCGGCCAACAATCACGATACCAGCGCGTGCGGGCAGCAGATCGAGACGGCGGCGATCGAACAGATTGCGGGTTTGTGGCGTCAGCGGCAGCGTCGACACCACCACATCCACCTGCGGCAATACCTCGTCTAGCGCATCAATACGGATGCAGCGCGCCACGTTGGCATCGCACTGGCCGCTGCGCGTCACGCCAATCACGCGATAGCCTTGCGCCGTCAGCAGAGTTGCCGCCGCGGCGCCAATGCCACCAACCCCCAGCTGCAGCACAATTTTGCCGCGTGCGCAGCCGCCAAAAGTCGGACGCCACACACGCTGCGCCTGATCCTGCAGAAAACCGGGAATGCCGAAGTTGAACATCAGCGCCGCCATCAAAATGAACTCGGCACCTTTATCGCCGTGTACGCCAGAAGCATTGGTGAGCGTCACGCCTTGCGGCCAGTGCGCCAGCCACTGCTCAACGCCAGCGGACATCACCTGCACCCAACCCAGACGCGGCGTGCTGAACTGATCGAGCGCCAGCTTACGGCCGCTCCACAGAATGTCGCAGCGGGCGAGGAAGTCGGCGGTCTGCGCCGGATCGCTGTTTTCGCTCAGCGTGAAGTGGCTGCGCAACGGCGGATGCGCGTCGAGCTGCAGTTGCAGCTGCTCGACAGAGAGATGGAGTGCGCGCGGTGCGCTGGCGTCGTTCTCGATATGAATATGCATCAGCGCATCGCCGTCACTTCCATCTCGACCAGCAGGTCAGGATGGTTGAGTTGAATGCCCACGGTGGCGCGCGCCGGGAAGGGGAACCGGAAGAATTCACTGTAAGCGGCATTCATCGCGCTGAACGTGCTGAGATCGGTCAGGTAAACAGTGACGCGGACCACGTTGTCGAAGGTCATGTTCGCTTCGCTCAGCAGATCGCCGACGTTTTTCAACACCTGACGCGTCTGGCTGGCGATGTCGTTGCCCATAATCTCGCCGCTGTAGGGATCAATCGCCACCTGGCCGGAAATGAACAACATCGGTTCATGCAGCACGGCGGCGGAGAGCGGCGCAGGCCCCATTGGGCGGTCGCTGGCGTTCATGCCGGGATAACTCAACGCAATCTTCATGGTGAAATCTCAAGCAAACCTGTTTCACCGCAATTTCGTATACGATTATACGAGTGTCAACGCGTGATTTCTAACCATTGGGTCGAAATGGTGATGTTCATCACGTAATAGGATTAGCTGATATAATATTTAATATGTTGATTTTAATCTAATAATCCTAGTTTTTTTACGCTAGTCTTCGCTTGAATAGAATCGTATACGATTTTCTTATTCTTAAGGTTTCATTGTGTTCAACAACAAAAACAGAGGTCGATTTACATCAAATCGTTAATCACATACGGAATGTTTGTTCACACGCTACATGCTAAGATTTCGCGATTAGGCAGTTTGTTTGATGGTTGCTACAAAAGCTCGAAGTTGGATAAGAGGAATGGCAGTGATGATTATTAAAAATGTGAAATTATCAAATTTTAGGTGCTTTGAAGAACTTGAAGTTTCATTCCATTCAAAGCTAACCGTATTAGTTGCTGCTAATGGCGCAGGAAAAACTACAGTGCTTGATTCAGTTAGAATTGCATTGTGGCCATATGTGAAAGGCTTTGATCTCGGTAGTCAGGGGGGAAAGTCAGCAACGATTCAAATTGACGATGTACGCCTAAACAAAGAAAAAGAAAACATGGAGCCTATGACTCCAGCAGAAATTGAATCATCTGGTTATTGGTTCATGGAAAAAAATGTGCGCACATGGAAAACGGCAAGAGTTTCCGTTAAAAAAAATACTAAAGCACAAAGTGATAAAGGAACTAAGAGTCTCATCAGCCTTAGTGATAAAATTCAAAAAGATGTAAGGAATAATAAAGGTAATGATATTCATATATTACCAATAGTGTTGTATCTTGGTACGGGACGTTTATGGTATCAAGGTCGATATACATCAGAGGTTTCAATAAAAACGTTAAATAATGATGTTTTCTCAAGGTTTTGGGGTTATAGAAATTGCTTAACAGCAACATCAAATTATAAGCAATTTGAAGAGTGGTTTGGCTGGGTTTTTAGAAGTTATCGTGAGCTACAAATATCAAAGTTAGAGAGTTATGAAGTTGATGAAAGTAGTCTTGATAACTTTAGTTCTGCAATTAAAGTTGTCCAGGATTCAATAAATGAATTGACGTTTGAAGCTACTGGTTGGAAGGATTTGCAGTACCGTGCAAGCCAAGGGCAGCAATTAGTGATGTATCATCATGAAAATGGATATATGCCACTTGAATTATTGAGCGATGGCCTACGTAATGTCGTTTCGATGATTGCCGACATCGCCTTTAGGTGTATTAAATTAAATCCTAGCTTAGGGGAGCAGGCAGCACTTAAAACACCGGGTGTGGTATTAATTGATGAAGTAGATATGTTCTTACATCCAAGTTGGCAGCAACGTGTTATCCAAGCACTACAACGGGCTTTCCCTGAAGTTCAATTTATTGTTACAACGCATAGCCCTCAGGTTTTAACTACAGTACCAAGCGAATGCGTGAGAATATTAGATGGCGGAAAAGTTTTCGCTTCACCAGATGGAAATCAAGGTGCAGAATCATCCCGATTGCTGAAAAGTATCTTCAGTGTTGATCCTAGGCCTGCATCCGATCCAGTTTCTCAACTTCTTATGAAATATCTTAAAAAAATCTATCATGATAAGTGGGATGACGCAGATGTTAATGAAATTCGAATGCAATTAGACAAACATTTTGGTGGTGAAGAGCCAGCTTTGACCGCAGCTGACCTTTATATAGAAAATAGAAAATGGGAGATTTCTCTTGAAAAGGATTTATAAATCACTCACGCCTAATTCTTTAACAGCTTATGCACAACAGAACCCAACTGCAGATTGGGACAACGGATTTCGTTCATCAAATGGTGGTAATGATTACAAGGCTGTTCGTGCATTAATGGTTGATGAGCAAGGTGGACTTTGTGCTTATTGTGAAACAGAGATAAAAAATCTACCTGAACATCATAAACAAGTTGAACATTATCATGATAAATCACAAGGGATCGCTGCTAATGGGCATAATTGGGCACTTGATTGGAACAATGTTTTTGCTGTGTGCCCTGGTGGAAGCCGTATTGATGAAGAGGAAAAGAGAAATTATCCTTTACCCGATAATTTGAGTTGCGATGCACATAAAAACCATCTTAAATTAAAATCGAATGTATATGTTCCACCTGAAGGACGAGTGTTAAATCCTTTAGATATGGTCGCCTCACCTTGTTTATTTTCTCTGAATCGTGCCAACGGTGAATTGATGCCTAACGTGGAAAATTGTGCGCGTGTTGAAATTACATATAATATGCATGCCACTGTGCAAGAGTTGGTTGAACATACAATTAAAGTGTTCAATTTGAATTGCGCTAGACTGACCGCACAGCGAGTTCAGTATGTTTATGCACGTGAGCGTGCAGTAAAAGTTGCCAGAAATTTAAACAATCCTGCTGCATTGGATTCATTGGTCAGTCAATGGTTTTCAAACCGTTGGCCAGCATTTTTTACGACACGCAGGATTTTATTAGGGGAGCAAGCTGAGCGTTATTTATCTTCGATGCAATACGTTGGCTGATAATGACGATATTTAATTAGTGCATATTTCATAGATTACATCGGCGTTCCAACGCGGATTTCCGGCTGCACAATCCGCGGTCAAAGGGTATACTGGCGCACTCTTTTTTTAACCGATCCGTATCGCGTGCGAATTCAACATGCAAAAGTTTGATACCAAGACCTTTCAGGGCCTGATCCTGACCTTGCAGGATTACTGGGCGCGTCAAGGCTGCACCATTGTCCAACCGTTGGACATGGAAGTGGGCGCCGGCACCTCACACCCGATGACCTGTCTGCGTGCCTTAGGCCCAGAGCCGATGGCGACCGCTTACGTGCAGCCATCTCGTCGTCCAACCGATGGACGTTACGGTGAAAACCCGAACCGTTTACAGCACTATTACCAGTTCCAGGTGGTGATTAAGCCCAACCCGGACAACCTTCAGGAGCTGTACCTTGGGTCGCTGAAAGAGCTGGGTATGGATCCCACCATCCACGACATTCGCTTTGTCGAAGACAACTGGGAAAACCCAACGCTGGGCGCGTGGGGACTCGGTTGGGAAGTGTGGCTGAACGGCATGGAAGTGACGCAGTTCACTTACTTCCAGCAGGTTGGCGGCCTCGAGTGTAAGCCAGTAACCGGCGAGATCACCTACGGCTTAGAGCGCCTGGCGATGTACATTCAGGGCGTAGACAGCGTTTACGATCTGGTGTGGAGCGACGGTCCGTTCGGTAAAACCACCTACGGCGAAGTGTTCCATCAGAACGAAGTGGAGCAGTCGACCTATAACTTTGAATACGCTGACGTTGACTTCCTTTTCACCTGCTTCGAGCAGTATGAGAAAGAAGCGCAGCAGCTGCTGGCGCTGGAAAAACCGCTGCCGCTGCCGGCTTACGAGCGCATTCTGAAAGCGGCGCACAGCTTTAACCTGCTGGATGCCCGCAAAGCGATTTCGGTTACCGAACGCCAGCGTTATATCCTGCGTATCCGCACCCTGACGAAAGCCGTGGCGGAAGCCTATTATGCGTCCCGTGAGGCGCTTGGCTTCCCGATGTGCAATAAAAACAAGTAAGAGGCAGCCATGACCGATAAAACTTTCCTGGTGGAAATTGGCACCGAAGAGTTGCCTCCGAAAGCGCTGCGCAGTCTGGCGGAAGCCTTTGCTGCGCATTTCACTGCTGAACTTGATAGCGCCGGTCTGGCGCACGGCGAAGTGAGCTGGTTTGCTGCTCCGCGCCGTCTGGCGCTGAAAGTGGCCCAGCTGGCTGCCGCGCAGCCGGATCGCGAAGTTGAAAAACGTGGCCCGGCTATCGCCGCCGCGTTTGATGCCGATGGCAACGCCACCAAAGCGGCCGAAGGTTGGGCGCGTGGTAACGGCATCACCGTGGCGCAGGCTGAACGTCTGAGCACGGATAAAGGTGAATGGCTGGTGCATCGCGCAGCCATCACCGGCGAAAGCGCGCAGGCGCTGCTGCCCGCTATGGTGGCTACCGCGCTGAGCAAGCTGCCAATTCCTAAGCTGATGCGCTGGGGCGCGAGCGACGTGCAGTTTGTGCGTCCGGTGCACACCGTTACGCTGCTGCTCGGCGATGAGCTGATTCCCGCGAAGATTCTCGGTATTGAGTCCGATCGCGTGATTCGCGGTCATCGCTTTATGGGCGAGCCAGAATTCACCATCGACAACGCCGATCAGTATCCGCAGCTGCTGCTGGAGCGCGGTAAAGTGGTGGCGGATTACGCCGCGCGTAAAGCCAAAATCAAGGCGGATGCGGAAGCGGCAGCGCAGAAAATTGGCGGCATCGCCGATTTGAGCGAAAGCCTGCTGGAAGAAGTAACCTCGCTGGTGGAGTGGCCGGTGGTGCTGACGGCGAAATTCGAAGAGAAGTTCCTCGCGGTGCCAGCTGAAGCGCTGGTTTACACCATGAAAGGTGACCAGAAGTACTTCCCGGTGTACGACGCGGCGGGCAAGCTGCTGCCGAATTTCATCTTCGTCACCAACATCGAATCCAAAGATCCACAGCAGATCATCGCCGGTAACGAGAAGGTGGTGCGCCCGCGTCTGGCGGATGCCGAGTTCTTCTTCAACACCGACCGCAAAAAGCGTCTGGAAGATAATCTGCCGCGTCTGGAAACCGTACTGTTCCAGAAAGAGCTGGGTACGCTGCGTGATAAAACCGATCGCATTCAGGCGCTGGCTGGCTGGATTGCCGCGCAGATTGGCGCTGATGTGAACCACGCTACCCGCGCGGGCTTGCTGTCGAAATGTGACCTGATGACCAACATGGTCTTCGAGTTCACCGACACCCAGGGCGTGATGGGCATGCACTACGCGCGCCACGATGGCGAAGCGGAAGATGTGGCGGTGGCGCTGAATGAGCAGTATCAGCCGCGCTTTGCCGGTGACGATCTGCCGTCAAATCCTGTGGCCTGCGCCGTGGCGATTGCCGACAAAATGGACACCCTCGCGGGTATCTTCGGTATCGGTCAGCATCCGAAAGGCGACAAAGATCCGTTCGCACTGCGCCGTGCTGCGCTGGGCGTGCTGCGTATCATCGTGGAGAAAAATCTGCCGCTCGATCTGCAAACGCTGACCGAAGAAGCGGTGCGTTTGTACGGCAGCAAGCTGAGCAACGCCAAAGTGGTCGATGAAGTGATCGACTTTATGCTGGGCCGTTTCCGTACCTGGTATCAGGAAGAGGGCCACAGCGTTGACACCATTCAGGCGGTGCTGGCGCGTCGTCCAACCCGTCCGGCTGATTTCGATGCGCGCATGAAGGCGGTTTCGCACTTCCGTACGCTGGAAGCGGCCGCCACGCTGGCTGCTGCCAACAAACGTGTGTCGAACATCCTGGCGAAATCGACCGAAACCCTGAACGACAGCGTGCAGGCTTCCCTGCTGAAAGAGAACGAAGAGATCCAACTGGCGACCTTCGTGACCGCGCTGGGCGACAAGCTGCAGCCGTACTTTGCAGAAGGTCGCTATCAGGATGCGCTGGTTGAACTGGCGCAGCTGCGCGAAGCGGTAGATAACTTCTTCGATAAAGTGATGGTGAACGCTGACGATCAGGCGGTGCGTATTAACCGTCTGACGCTGCTGGCACAGCTGCGCCAGCTGTTCCTGCAGGTGGCGGATATTTCACTGCTGCAGTAATTGGCGTGGTCGCCATGAATGGCGATGCTACAAAATAAAGGGGACGAGAGATCGTCCCTTTTTTGTTTTCAAAACTCGGCGCTAACGTCCTGCGAGTGGTGCAAGATACGCCCGATGAAAATTTCATCCACTTCAGCGCGGTAGATCACAATATGCTGTTCGAAAGGCAGCGAATAGATCTGCTGACCTAAATCCGGTCGTTTACGACCTAAATCAAACATGGCGAGTTTGTCGAAGAGCTGAGCGAATCTGGCGCTATAGTCATCAGCTAACTGCTCTCCATAATTCCAGTAGCCATAAATCCAGATCTTCATTAGATCTGCATCAGCTTCCGGTTTTATCGTGATGGTCCTTTTCATAAATGCCTACCCTGGCTTTTGCTCGTCTTAGAAAATCTTCATGATCCCACTCTTTTCCCGGGCCGCTTTCAAAGCCCTCTCTGACCAACTCTCTGAGCTTTTCCAGCTTTGATTCCGCCTGCTTCTCACGCAGCAAGCGCAGCGAGTCTCGCACCACTTCGCTTTGCGTACGGTAGTCGCCGGATTCAACCAGAGATTCAACAAACTCGCGCAGTTCATCGCCTAAATCGATCGTCATGGTACGTGCCATCATCGTCATCCCGTGTAAGAGTATTTCTTACATTCTGGCACTTTTTTGCGCAACAGGGAATGCGCGTTACAGCGCAGTTACAGGCTGAACTGCGAGGCAACGCGAGAGATTTTAGGCAGATGAGACGGGAAACAGGCGGTCGTCGCGCAACAGATGATCGTTACCACGGCGGCGGGTGAAGCCGCTGCGGTCGAAGAATTCCAGAATCTGTATCGCCACTTTGCGCCCGGTGCCAAGCTGGTTGCGGAAGTCGGCGGCGCTGGTGCTGCCCTCTTGCGCGGCACGTTGGCGAATCAGATCGGCGAAGATCTGGATCTGGTCGCTGCGATAGTAGCGATCGCGTACGATCGCGGTGATATGTCCGAGCCGCGCAGCAGTGAGCAGCAGCGAGCGAATCGCCTGTTCATCCTGCTGCAGCGCCAGCGCGATATCGCGCACCCACAGCGGCTGATCGCCAAACAGCGGGCCGACCTGCTGCCAAAGAGCTTCTTCCTGCGGATTAAAGCGCGGTTCGAAGTCGGGCAGATGCAGCCAGCCTTGTCGCTGTTGTAGCTGACCTTGCGCCAGCAGTTGATCAATCAGCGCTAACACCCATTCCGCAGGCTGATGCGGCATTGCCACACGACGCAAACGATCGTGGCCGATGCCCGGCATCTCGGGATGCTGCTGATGAAAATGCGCCAGTGATTCCAGCAGCTTTTGCCGCCATTGTGCTGCCTGCGCGGCACTCATCAGCGCGTTATCAAGCTGCACCGGTGCTGCATGCTCGATCAGTGCATCCAGCGCGGGCTCGGTAAGCTGGCGCGCCCACGCCAGGTCACGCCGTTCTGTCGGTTGATAGGCCAGATGCGCCTGCAGGCTGGCGTCATCATCTTGTGCGGCGGCCAGCTGCTGCAGCCAGGCAAGATACTCCGCCTGACGTTTGCCGCGCTTTTTACTGTTGAGCAGCAGCACGCGCGCGCCGCCCAGCGTGTGCTGTGCGTTGCTGTCGCGGATAATCAGCCGATCGTTCTCGGCCAGCCACAGCGGTTGGTTCAGCACCAGTTCCGCGACATCATCCGCCAGCAGCGTAATGCGTCCAGTGACGTGGCTGGCGGCGTGGTGGAGATGAATCGGCTGCGACGCGCTCTTCAGCGGCTGCAGCAAGCGCAGCGCCACGGTTAAGCGCGTGGTGCCTTCCGCTCTGGCCTGTGACAGCAGCCAGTCGCCGCGCGCGATCTGCGCTTTTTCCACATCGCCGACGATATTCAATGCGATACGTTCACCGGCTTGCGCGCGCGTCACCGATTGGTTCTGCGCATGCAGCGCGCGCACGCGCAGCGGCAGATTCAGGCTGCTAAGCCAAAGAGTATCGCCGACGTTCACTTCGCCCGACAGTGCGGTGCCGGTGACCACCAATCCGCTGCCTTTCAGCGTGAAGGCGCGATCGATAGCGAGACGGAAACGGTAACGAGAGTCGAAGGCCGGTTCCGCCAGCGTGCTGAGATGCTGGCGCAGCGCGTCGATGCCTTGCTGGGTGTGGCTGCTGGTAACAAATTGCGGCACCGCCGGCCAGCCGAGTTGCTGCGTGAGCTGCGCCACCTGCCGCTGGACTTCCGCGATGCGCGTTTCATCCACGCGATCGGCTTTGGTCAGCGCCACGCTGAGCGGCGGCTGTCCGGCCAGGCTCAGCAATTGCAAATGTTCGCGGGTTTGCGGCATCACGCCATCGTCGCAGGCCACCACCAGCAGCGCATGATGAATGCCGCCAATGCCCGCCAGCATATTGGCGAGAAATTTCTCGTGGCCTGGCACATCAATAAAGCCGAGCACGCGACCATCCGGCTGCGGCCAGTACGCGTAGCCGAGATCGATGGTCATGCCGCGCCGTTTCTCTTCCGGCAGGCGATCGGCATCCACGCCGGTTAATGCCTGTAGCAGCGCGGTTTTGCCGTGATCGACGTGTCCAGCGGTGGCAATAATCATGACGCTAAGGCCTGAATCAGCGCGCTTTCATCATCAAGGCAGCGCAAATCCAGCCACAGTTTGCCTTCCTGAATGCGGCCAATCACCGGGCGCGCTAAGCTGCGCCAATGCTGTGACAAATTGACGAGCTGGCTACCGCGCCCATCGCTCGGCGCAAAGGTGATAGCGAAACTGGGAATACGTTCAACTGGTAGCGATCCGCTGCCGATTTGGGATGAACAGGGCGCAATCGCCAGCGAAAAATCCTCTCCATAAATCTGTTGTAACGCGGGCAGCAATCGTTCAGCTTGTTGCTGAATATCCTGCGCTGGACGAGTGAGCAGCCGCAGCGTCGGCAGGGCTTCACGCAGCGTTTCCGGCTGACGATAGAGCTTTAGCGTGGCTTCCAGCGCCGCGAGCGTCATTTTGTCGACGCGCAGCGCGCGTTTCAGCGGATGCGACTGGAGCTGATCAATCAGCGTCTGCTTGCCGACGATAATCCCCGCCTGCGGACCGCCGAGCAGTTTGTCGCCGGAGAAACTTACCAGACTGACGCCTGCGGCGATCAGCTGCTGCGGCATCGGTTCAGCCGGCAGACCAAATTCGGTCATATCGATCAGCGATCCGCTGCCAAGGTCGGTGATTACCGGCAATTGATAAGCGTCACCCAGCTCAACCAGTTCCGCTTCCGTTACCGCATGGGTAAAGCCCTGAATCTGATAATTGCTGGTGTGCACCTTCATCAGCAGGCCGCTGTTTTCCGCGATGGCGGCGCGATAATCTTTCAGGTGTGTGCGGTTGGTGGTGCCCACTTCCACCAGTTTGCAGCCCGCCTGGCGCATCACGTCAGGAATGCGGAAGGCGCCGCCAATTTCCACCAGCTCGCCGCGCGAGACAATCACTTCGCGCCCCGGCGCTAACGCGGCCAGCATCAATAACACGGCGGCGGCATTGTTGTTAACGATACAGGCCGCTTCCGCGCCGGTTAACTCGCACAGCAGCGCGCTAACCGCACGATCGCGGTGGCCGCGCGCCGCATCATCCAGCGCGTATTCCAGCGTGACCGGCTGACGCAGGCAATTCACCACCGCGTCGATAGCGCGATCGCTCAGCTGTGCGCGGCCAAGATTGGTGTGCAGCACGGTGCCGGTGAGATTGAACACCGGACGCAGCGCACTTTGCTGCTGTTGCTGGCTGCGGCGCAGCGCTTCATCCGGCCAGTTCAGGTGCCACTCTGGCAAGGTTTGGTGCTGCTGAATGTGGTCGCGCGCTTCCTGCTGCATGCTGCGCAGCTGGCGCGTGGCGAAGGCGGTTCCGTGATGCGCCAGCAGCGGCTGCAGCGCGGGATCGCGCAGCAGGCTGTCGATAGCAGGTAATTGACTGTACAGGGTTTTCATCGGGAGACTTACAGAGAGGGCGGAACGGTGCGGGCAAAGCTTTCGCGCGCAAACAGGTTTTCGGCCAGCTTCACCAGCGCCGGGCGATTTACGCACCAGTTTGGCAGCACGAGGCGGAAGTTGAGGTAACCAATCATGCAGCCGGTGGCGATATCGGCCAGATTGAGCGTGCCGCTATTGAGCCATTCGCCTTGGGCGGCGACGGTTTCTAGCGCATCGAGGCCGCGTTGGATTTTGTCACGGTTGCGCAGCAGCACCTCTTCAGATTGCTGATCGCCGGGACGCATCTGCTCGCGCACGATCATCACCGCCGCATCGTTAATGCCGTCGGCCAGTTTTTCCAGCTGACGGATGTGCAACGCATGCAGCGCATCATCGGGCAGCAGCGCAGGCGCATCGCCGCGCAGTTCAATGACTTGCGCGATGATTGAAGAGTCGAACCAGGTGAGCTGGTTGTCGTCAATCAGCGCCGGTACTTTGCCCAGCGGATTGTACTGCGGTACATCGCTGTCATCGATCCACGGAGAGTGATTAACGAATTCGAAAACCAGGCCTTTTTCCAGCAATATCACTGATATTTTGCGGACAAAAGGGCTGGTGTAGCTGCCAATCAGTTTCATCGTGCGCCTCCGTGTTGAATGAAAATACGCGATAACAAACCGCACATATCCCTGGCGGCGCCCTGGCACAATGCGCGATAAATCGCGCCGCTACGGACCGCAGAAACATGGGAAAAGCTAATCGCCGGGGAACATAAACGGATTCAGACTGCTGCGGGCGAATCCTTCTTGCTCCATGCGGGCATCCAGCACCAGCGAAGCCAAATCATCGGCCACCGGCTCCACGGCGGGATCCTTCTCCTGATACAACATCTTCAGGTAGGTACCGCAATCGCCGCAGCTCTCTGCTTTCACCGCCGCTTTTTCGCTGTCCAGCGACCAGTAATGCAGATCGCCGGTTTGTTCACAGTTGGAGCACTTGCTGCGCACTACATACCATTCGCTTTCACACAGATTGCAGTGCAGATAGCGCAGCCCTTGCTGACCCACGCTCATGTGCACCACGCTGGTGACCGGCACGCTGGCGCATACCGGACAGAACTGGCGATGCTCACCGTATTCCGCACGCGCTTTGCCGGGAATTAATGCTGCCATCTGCGCCCAGTAAATCGACAACGCCGCCCAGATGAACGGCGATTTGTCGCTGCTCACCTGCGCGAAATCGCCTTCCAGCAGCGCATGCGCCAGATTTTCCAGTTCGGTAGTGGAGGATTTTTCCAGATTCTCCAGCACTGCCAGCGCCTGGCCGCTCATCTCTGGCTTCAGCTCGGCGATCAGCGAATGCAGCAAACGCTGCCAGTGCGCATCGCGCGGATAGGTGTGGATATCGAGCGGCGGTTTGCCCTGCTCGGCGCTCTGCGTCAGCCGCTGCTGCAGATCAAGCTGTAGCGGATGGTCATACAGCACGATCTCCTGCGCCTCGGCGATCACCGCAGCAAAGCGCAGGTAATCACCCAGCGGATTCTTCGCGGCCAGGTCGCGCAAACGTGCCGCACGGCGGCTATACAGATTTTTCAGCCGGGGGAAAAGTAACGGCGGAACGTGCTCCGCCGTGTGCTTTTCGCTTTTCTCCAGCTGGTCCTGCGGGATGATGCGAATACTCATCAGGGACGTTTTTCCTGTTGTGTTTGGCGTTGGCGCTGCTCGCGATACCAGCGTGGGTGATGTTTCTTCGCCCACGCGGCCGGAACCCAGCCCTCAACCATGGCGGTAATGGTGCCTTTTACCCACAACGCGGCGTAAATGTGCACCATAATCACCACGATCAGCGCCACAGCTGAGACCGAATGCACAACTAGCGCGATGCGAATCAGCGGAATAGTAAAGGCACCGGCAAAGTACGGGCGCCAGATAACAATTCCGCTCACCAGCAGCAAGACTAAGCTGATGATAGCAGCCCAGAACACACACTTCTGCCCGAAGTTGTATTTGCCGGTATCGCCGACCTCTTCGTTTTGCACGATTTTGTGGATGTTTTTCGCCCAAACCAGGTCTTCGCGATTGATCAGATTATGTTTCCAATAGCGTAAGAACATGATGATAAAGGCGGCAAACATCACCGTGCCAACAAACGGATGCAGGATACGCGCCAACTGCGGCGTGCCGAGCACGTGCATCAGCCAGTTAAACGACGGGAAAAAGAAACCCAGTCCGCTCAGCGCGGCGAGCACAAAACAGAACGCCACAATCCAGTGATTGATGCGTTCCGGTGCGCTGTAGCGCACCAGACGATCGCGTTTTTTCATTATTCGCGCTCCTCTTTTTCGTGCAGATTCTCGTCCTCATCCTCTTCCACGCGGTTTGGCCCTACGCCAACGTAGTGGAACACGGATGCAGCAAAGGTAGCGGCAAAACCGATCGCCGCCAGCGGTTTCCAGGTCCCTTTCCAGAACGTTACCGCCGGGCTGATGCTCGGATTATCCGGCAAACCGTGATAGAGCTGCGGTTTGTTGGCGTGGTGCAGCACGTACATCACGTGCGTACCGCCGACGCCTTCCGGATCGTACAAGCCGGCGTTGGCATAGCCGCGCGTGTTGAGCTCGGCCACGCGTTCACCGGCCAGCGCCTGCATATCGCTTTTGCTGCCGAAGTGAATCGCGCCGGTCGGGCAGGTTTTCACGCACGCCGGTTCCTGACCGACATTGACACGATCGACGCACAGCGTGCATTTATACACGCGGTTGTCCTCTTTATTCAGACGCGGCACATCGAACGGACAGCCCGCAATGCAGTAGCCGCAGCCAATGCACTGTTCTGACTGAAAATCGACGATGCCGTTGGCGTACTGAATAATCGCGCCTTCAGATGGGCAGGCTTTCAGGCAGCCGGGATCGGCGCAGTGCATGCAGCCATCCTTGCGGATCAGCCACTCTAACTTGCCGTTCTCCTCCACTTCTGAGAAGCGCATCACCGTCCAGGATTTGGCGGTCAAATCGGCGGGATTGTCGTACACCCCAACGTTATGTCCCACTTCATCGCGGATATCGTTCCACTCCGAGCACGCCACCTGACACGCTTTGCAGCCGATGCAGGTGGTCACGTCGATCAGTTTCGCCACTTCCTGCTGATGGTTACGTGCCTGCGGGGCAGGCGTGAGTCCATTGGTGGCGGAGCGGCGGATAATGTCTTGAGATTGATAAGCCATATTCGTTCTCCTTACACCTTCTCGACGTTGACCAGGAACGCTTTAAATTCTGGCGTCTGCGTGTTGGCATCACCGACAAACGGCGTCAGGGTATTAGCGATAAAGCCTTTTTTCGCCACGCCCTGATAACCCCAGTGAATCGGAATGCCGATGGTATCGACGATTTTGCCGTCGACGTTGAGTGGACGGATGCGCTTAGTGACCACCGCTTTGGCTTTGATGTAGCCGCGATTGGAGCTCACTTTCACCGTGTCGCCCTGCGCGATGCCGAGCTTGTTGGCCAGTTTCTCGCCGATTTCAATAAACTGTTCCGGCTGCGCGATGGCATTGAGCCGCGCGTGTTTGGTCCAGTAATGGAAATGCTCGGTGAGACGATAAGTGGTGCCGACATACGGGAACTGCTCCGCCTGGCCCATCGATGCCAAATCGTCCTGAACACGCGCGCCGCCGGGTTGGATACCACGTTCGGATGCAGCGGGTTGGTGCCGATTGGCGTTTCAAACGGCTCGTAGTGTTCCGGGAACGGACCTTCGGCCATTTTATCGAGCGCAAACAGGCGGCCCATGCCTTCCGGCTGCATGATGAACGGCCCGACATCGCTGCCGGGTGCGGCGGCGCTGTAGTCCGGCACATCCATGCCCCCCCATTTGCTGCCATCCCACTTCAGGATCTGACGTTTCGGATCCCACGGATTGCCTTGCGGATCAGCCGAGGCGCGGTTGTAGAGAATGCGGCGGTTGAGCGGCCACGCCCAGCTCCAGTTCAGCGTATTGCCCAAACCGGTAGGATCGGTGTTGTCGCGGCGCGCCATCTGGTTGCCGTCCGGCGTCCAGCTGCCGGCGAAAATCCAGCATCCGCTGCTGGTGCTGCCGTCATCTTTCAGATGGGCAAAGGTACTGAGCTGTTGGCCTTTTTTCACCAGCAGCGTGCCTTTGTCATCGTATACATCCGCCAGCGCTTTGCCGTTGTTCTCCATCGCCACTTCTTCCGGCGCAGGATTTTCTGGCGTCAGGTAGTTCCAGCTCATGTTCAGCACTTGCTCAGGCAATGCGCCGCCCTCACTGGCGTACATTTTGCGCAGGCGTGAATAGATGCCGGAAAGAATCTCGCCGTCATTCAGCGCTTCGCCCGGTGCATCCTGACCTTTCCAGTGCCACTGCAGCCAGCGGCCGGAGTTAACGATTGAACCGTTCTCTTCGGCGAAACAGGTGGAGGGCAAACGGAACACTTCGGTCTGAATTTTTGATGGATCAACATCGTTAAACTCGTCGTGATTCTCCCAGAAGGTGGCAGTTTCGGTGTTGAGCGGGTCGATGGTGACAAGGAACTTCAGCTTCGACAGTGAATCAATCACTTTGCGCTTGTTCGGGAACGATGCCACCGGGTTGAAGCCCTGGCACAGATAGCCGTTGACCTTGCCTTGCGACATCATCTCGAAGTACTGCAGCACGTCGTAACCTTTATCCCACTTCGGCAACCAGTCGAAGCCCCAGCTGTTTTCCGCCTGGGCTTTGTCGCCGAAGAAGGCTTTCATCTGGCTGACAAAGAATTTCGGGTAGTTGCTCCAGTAGTTTACCTGGCCCGGCAGCAGCGCTTTCGGCGTGTTGGCAGCAAGATAACTCTGCAGATCGGTGTGTTTTTCCCGACGGCAAAGTCATGTAACCCGGCAAACTTTGCGACAGCAAACCGAGATCGGTCAGCCCCTGAATATTCGAGTGGCCGCGCAGCGCATTGATGCCGCCGCCAATCATGCCCATGTTGCCGAGCAGCAGCTGAATCATCGCCATGGTGCGGATATTCTGCGCACCGACCGAGTGCTGCGTCCAGCCGAGCGCATACAGGAACGAAGTGGTGCGATCGCGCGCGCTGGTTTCGCCAATCAGTTCACACACGTGCAAGAAGTCCGCTTTTGGCGTGCCGCAGATGCGTTCAACAATTTCTGGCGTGTAACGGCTAACGTGCTGCTTCAGCAGGTTCCATACGCAGCGCGGATGCGTGAGCGTGGCGTCGCGTTTGGCGAAGCCGTCGGCGTCCAGTTCGTAGTTCCAGCTGGTTTTGTCGTATTTGCGATTCTCTTCGTCGTAGCCGCTGAACAGGCCATCTTCAAAATGATAATCCTCGCGCACGATCAGGCTGGCATTGGTGTACGCCTGCACATATTCATGCTGGATTTTGTCGTTTTGCAGCAGCCACAGCAGTACGCCCGACAGGAAAGTGATGTCGGTGCCCGAACGAATCGGCGTATAGAAATCGGCTACCGATGCGGTTCGCGTGAAGCGCGGATCGATAACAATCAGTTTGGCTTTGTTGTGAATCTTGGCTTCCATCGCCCAGCGGAATCCCACCGGATGCGCTTCAGCGGCGTTCCCGCCCATCACAACGATCAGATTGGCATTACGGATGTCGACCCAGTGATTGGTCATCGCACCGCGACCAAATGTTGGAGCAAGACTTGCTACCGTTGGTCCGTGTCATACGCGTGCCTGGTTGTCGACCGCTAACATGCCGAGCGATCGGGTAAATTTCTGGGTTAAATAGCCGGTTTCGTTGCTGGATGCGGAAGCACACAGCATGCCGGTGGAGAGCCAACGGTTTTACCGTCACGCCCGCAGCGTTTTGCGCCACGAAGTTAGCGTCGCGGTCCGCTTTCATTAGCCTGGCGATGCGATCAAAGGCATCGTCCCAGCTAATGCGCTGCCATTTATCGGAGCCTGGCGCGCGGTATTCCGGGTATTGCAGGCGACTTTCACTGTGGATGAAGTCGAGCAGGCCTGCGCCTTTCGGGCACAATGCGCCGCGGCTCACCGGATGATCCGGATCCCCTTCGATATGGAAAATGGTCTCTTTGGCGTTTTTCGCGCCGTCACCGAGGCTGTACATTAACAAGCCACAGCCAACTGAGCAGTAAGTGCAGGTGTTACGGGTTTCGCGTGCGCGCAGCAGTTTATACTGTCGCGTTTCCGCCAGCGCTACCTCTGGCGCAAAGCCAAGCAGTGCTGCCGTTGTCCCTGCCATACCGCCAGCACAGACCTTGAAGAATTTTCTTCGGCTGACGTTCATGGATTATCCTTTCAACATGAATGATTTTTTACTTTTGCAGTGCAGTGAATCGGGCGTCACAATAACCCGACGAATATTGCGGCAATAGCGACCTAATATTACCACTACTTTAGTAAGGTTGTTATGTGAGGCGAAAAAAGTGACAGAGAATGAGCAGGAAAGTCACATTAATGTGAATAAGATCTCAGGTGCGGTGCAGGCGCAGGTGCATCAGCGGCGTGATATCAGCCTTGCGGAAACAGACTGGCTGGCGCAGGAAGTACCGGTAGCGCTGGTCTATAACGGCATTTCGCACGTTGTGATGATGGCGACACCCAATGATTTGGAAGCTTTTGCGATAGGTTTCTCGCTCTCGGAAGGCATTATTGCGCGCCCGGATGAAATCTACGGTATCGATGTGGTTCCGGGCTGTAATGGCATTGAAGTACAGATTGAACTCTCCAGCCGCCGCTTTATGGCGCTGAAAGAGCAGCGCCGCGCCATGGCTGGCCGTACCGGCTGCGGCGTGTGTGGCGTGGAGCAACTTGATCAAATCGGTAAGCCATTACAGCCGCTGCCGTTCAGCCAAACCTTTGATTTAGCCAATCTGGATAAAGGCCTGGCGCAGCTGCGCGACTACCAGCCGATCGGCAACCTCACCGGCTGCACGCACGCGGCGGCGTGGATGTCACCGCAAGGCGAATTGCAGGGCGGGTATGAAGATGTCGGTCGCCATGTGGCGCTGGATAAACTGCTGGGGAATCGCAGCCAGCAGCCGTGGCAGCAGGGCGCGGTGCTGGTTTCCAGTCGCGCCAGCTATGAGATGGTGCAGAAATCCGCCATGTGCGGCGTGGAGATTCTGTTCGCGGTGTCAGCTGCGACACAGCTCGCAGTTGAGGTAGCCGAACGTTGCAATTTAACTCTAATCGGGTTTAGTAAGCCGGGACGCGCCACGGTTTACAGCCACTCGCGGCGTTTGTTTTAATTTTTTCCTTCAGCACAAGGAAGTAATCATGCGCCAGCCTTATCGCATTGAAAGTGTCACACTCAAAGACATCGGAGTGTTTGAGCACACGCATTTTGATTTTCCGCCGATTCAAAGTGAACTGCGTGACGGAGAAAAAGCCGAGATCCACATTTTTACCGGGCCGAATGGCTGTGGGAAAAGTACGGTTTTATATGCATTAGCTGCGATATTTGATCCCTTTAGCAATAAACATCCCATATCTAAAAGGTTTTTAAATGGTTACAGCTTAGTAGATTTTAAATTTGGAAACGGTCATGGGTTTTATTGTGTGAACAAAATTGATACAAGTTTGTTTATTGATCAAGACTATTTAATTAATCCTGTTGGGAAAACACATTATTATGGAGACAAAAATTTTAGAGATTTAATAAAAAACTATGCATACTATTTTGATATAGAAAGAATGCTCAATGATACAGATTTCCAATTTGCTGCATTTGCTTACTCTGGAAATACCAGCCATCAAGATGAATTCGTTTTTGATTCAATTAAGGAAATTGATTATTCTCCTTTTGAAAATGCTTTATCATTTTACAAAACAATCCGTTCGGATGTTATTGCTCAATGGATTGCTAATAACTTAACTAAATATGCATTGGCTAAAATAGAACAAGAAGATGAAGAGGCAAATAAATATCAAGAGTCTCTTGGGAAGATAAAGGCTTTTATATTTAACTTGAGTGGCATTAAAATTGATTTTAAGCTAAGTAGAAGTCCATTGTCGATTGTTTTCAATATTGATGATAAATGTATGGCTTTTGATTCTTTGCCTGAGGGACTAAAATCAATTATTGGTTGGGTATGTGATTTGGCTATAAGATTAGAATATCTTAAATTCGAAGAAAAAAAAGACATATTCTCTCAGCCTCTAATACTATTTCTCGACGAAATAGATATTCATTTACACCCTAAATGGCAACGTCGCATTTTACCCGCAATCCAAAAGTTGTTACCCAACTCCCAGGTTTTTGTATCAACGCATTCGCCTTTTGTCGTTGGTTCGGTAGAGGATGCGTGGGTTTATCGTCTGCCTGATCCACAGCGCAATGTGATGCGGGATGCTTCTATGCAGGATCAGATCGTACCTACTGAATCCGGAGCAGGAAAAAGTATTCAACTTATTCTTGAAGAGATTTTTGATGTCGACGAACGTTTCGATGTCGAAACTGAACAACTCTTGAAATCATTCAAAAAGGTTCGTAATCGCTATTTGCAGAATCCTACTGATGACAGTGAATTAATGGATTTGGCGCAAACTATACGTGAGCGCGGTGAAGAATTAGAAACCATTATTGAGATGGAGTTACGACAAATAGCACGCCGTTCAAAAAAGTAAGGAGAACAGGGAATGTTCAAATCATATCGAGGACCATGGCCGCCATGTCTTAAAATGCATTATCCTGAGTGGACCGATCGCTATATTTCAGCGCGTGAGGGGAATCCGGCAGCAACATTCCGCTGGTTTTCTATCACTTGTTATCAAGCAGTGCGTCGAGAGTTATTAGTAATGACGCATCACCATTGTGCATTTTGTGATGGTTTCATTGGTAGTGAAAGCCGGGAAACACTGGAGCATTTCAGACCGAAAAGCCAGTATCCGGCTTTGGCATTTCATTGGGAAAATTTGTTTCCATGCTGCGATATGTGTCAGAGCCAAAAGCGTGAAAAATTTGATGAAGTTTTAATTAAACCTGATCGTCCTGATTATCAATTTGAAGATTACTTCATCTGTAATTATGACAATGGTGAAATTGAGGTAGCACCGGAATGTTCAGCTGAGTTCCAAAAGGCCGCCGCAGTTACGCTTGAAATTTATGGACTTAATTTACCGGTGCGCAAAAAAGAACGTTTACGCCAGTTTCGCGTCTGGCATGCAATGGGCGATGAAACATCGTTACATGAGTTTGCTTACCGCTATTTTCTCATCGGTTAAACCACCTGCACCTGCGGCAGCGCCTGTTGCAGCGCCGTCAGCGCGCCGGGTTTTGCCGCGCCGCTGTCGCAGATCAGCAGATCGATTTCCGCAATCGCTGCATAAACGGTGCGGCTCATCACGCCGAGTTTGCTGTGATCCGCCAGTAAAATGGTGCGGTTTGCCTGCTGCACCATGGCGCGGGCAATCGCCGCTTCGTGGGGATGAAAACTGCTGGCACCGTTTTTCGCATCGATGCCGACCGGCGAAAGCAACGCGACATCGGCGCGATAACGATAAATTTCCCCAATCGTCATCTCCCCGCGCGTTTGCTGCGCGCCCGCCATCATCATGCCGCCAATTAAAATCACCTGATTATTCAGCGTCTCATGCTCTTCCGCTGCGCTCAGCGCCAGCGCGGCCTGCAGGCTGTTAGTGATGATGGTTAAACCCGACATGGTGCGCAGTTGTTCGGCCAGCATGGTGGTGGTGGTGCCGGCGTCAAGGAACAGCGTTTGGCCGGGCTGGAGATGTTGCGCGGCAGCAACCGCAATTGCGCGTTTCTCTTTCGCCTGCGCGTTACGGCGCACCTGCAGCGGCGGCTCTGGCTGGCTATCGACGGCGACCAAACCGCCATGCACCCGCCGCGCCAATCCCTGCGCTTCCAGCTCAATAATGTCGCGCCGCGCGGTTTCGCGCGAGATGCCAAGCTCATTGATGATGCGTTCGGTGCTGAGCTGATGTTGCGTGGTCAGCAGCGCGCGAATGCGGTGTAAGCGGGTTTCCTGCAGCATGACTTTTCCCTGTGGCGTGTTCAACCTGGGCCTAAGCTTACCTGAGTGTCATTGCGCCGTCATGTGTATTTGGTTGTATTTGTGTATTTGGTTGCATTTGTCGCCAAAGCAGGCATGATATTGGCAAACGGCGATTTCGCATGCACCCCTTTCACCTTCGCAACGGGAGTTACCATGGCTACACGTTCTACCATCATGGATACCAACAGTTTTCGTGCTGAGCACGCCGACGGACTGGATGCGGCAACCCGCAAGCTAACCGACAAGCGCAGCAAAGTGTTGGGCGAGTCGTATCGCCTGTTTTACCGCAAGCCAGTGCATTTAGTGCGCGGCGAAGGGCAGTATGTGTGGGATGCCGCCGGTGATAAATATCTTGATGTGTACAATAACGTGGCGAGCATTGGTCACTGCCATCCGGCGGTGATTGAGGCGGTGAATCAGCAGATGAAGATGCTGAACACCCACACGCGCTATCTGCACGAACGCATTCTCGATTACACCGAAGAGCTGCTGGCGACCACGCCAGATGCCATTGATCGCGCCATGTATATGTGTACCGGTTCGGAAGCCAACGATTTGGCGATCCGCGTGGCGCGGGCTTTCAGCGGCGGCACCGGCATTATCGTGTCGCAGGAGGCGTATCACGGCACCAGCGATCTCACGTCAGGTGTGTCGCCCGCCCTCGGCAGCGGACAGCCGTTGGCGGCAACCACGCGTCTGGTTTCACCGCCGGATGCCTATCGCGTGAATGCGCCCGATCTCGGCGAGTGGTTTGCCAATGAAATCCAGCAGCAGATTGACGATATGAAAGCGCACGGCATCAAGTTTGCCGGCTTCCTCGCTGACTCAATCTTCTCATCCGATGGCGTATTGCCGAACCCGCGCGGCTTCCTGCAAAAAGCGGTCGATGTGGTGCATGCCAACGGCGGGATTTTCATTGCCGATGAAGTGCAGCCGGGCTTTGGTCGTACCGGCGATGCGTTCTGGGGCTTTGCGCGTCACGGCGTGGTGCCTGATGTGATCACCACCGGCAAGCCAATGGGCAACGGCATTCCGGTTTCAGGTTTGCTGGCGAAAAGCGATGTGCTAGCGGCATTTAGTGACGAGATTCCTTACTTCAACACCTTTGGCGGTAATCCGGTGGCGATGGCCGCCGCGCAAGCGGTGCTGACGGTAATTAAAGAAGAGGGCTTGCAGGAGCACAGCCGCGTGGTGGGCGCCAGGCTGTTGAGTGAACTGCAGAAACTAATGGATCGTCACGAGTCGATCGGCGACGTGCGCGGTGCGGGCCTGTTTATTGGTTTCGAACTGGTGCAGGATCGCGCCAGTAAAACGCCGGATAAAGCGCTGGCGCTGGATTTGATCGAGAAACTGCGCGAACACCGCGTGTTGACGTCAGTGGCGGGACCTTACGGCAACGTGCTGAAGTTGCGTCCGCCGTTGGCGTTCCAGGAAGCGGATATCGATTGGCTGGTGGGCGCGCTGGATAAATCGCTGAGTGAGCTGGGGCGTTAACAGATCATTGATTGTGCACATTTTGTCGCGGCGCGATTTATCGCGCAATAAATTGCGCCGCTACGATATGTGCAGGTTTACGCAGCTGCGGTTTCCTCGGCGAAAATGCTCTCCATCTTCTGCCACGCCTGCGCGACATCGTCATCCAGATTAAACAAACCTGACGTGCCCACAATAAACACATCCACGCCTGAAGCAGCAATCTGCCGGAAGGTGCGCGCATTGCATGAACCATCAATTTCGGTCAGATAGTGATAACCGTGCTCTTCGCGCATGGCGATTAACTGGCGAATCTTATTCAGCGTTTGCGGGATAAATGTCTGCCCGGCGAAACCCGGATCCACTGACATCACCGTGACTTTATCCAGCAGGTGCGCATATTCACGAATAGTTTCTGCCGGTGTGGCCGGATTTAACACCACGCCGCAGCGACGGCCTGCGTCTTTAATTTGCGTCAGCAGGCGGAAAATTTTGTTATTAGCGGTTTCCGGGTGGAAGCTAATAATATCTGCGCCGGCCTCAATGCACATTGGGATAATATCTTCCGGATGATTTACCATTAAATGCACATCAATTGGTACATCAGTAATTTTACGCAGGTTCTCAATAAAGAACGGCGACAGCGTAATATTCTTCACATAGCTGCCATCCATAATATCGACATGATAAAAGGCAGCGGTGCTATTCATCGCTTCAACCTGCTCGCGAAAACGCGTGAGATCCATGCACATTAAGGAGGGGGAGAATTTGGCTTGCATAACTTATTTCCTCATTACAACAACAGCGCCCGCAGGCGCTGTTGATGACATCAATGGAAGAACGAAATAATGTGGCCGAGCACAATACCAACAATGCCGAAGTCGGCATCACCGAAGGTGGTGGAAGCGAAGCCGAGGTCGCCCATCAGCGGCAGCAGAATCGCTGGCAGGAAGGAGATCAGCAAGCCTTGCACAAAGGCGCCGATCACTGCGCCGCGACGTCCGCCAGTGATATTGCCGTAGACGCCGGCGGTCGCACCGCAGAAGAAATGCGGTACCAGACCCGGAACAATAACGCTTAGACCAAACAGCGGACACAGGAACATGCTGATCAAGCCGGCGGAGAAGCTCGACAGGAAGCCGATGATTACCGCGTTCGGCGCGAACGGGAACACGGTTGGGCAATCCAGCGCCGGTTTGGCGTTGGGTACCAGCTTATCGGCGATACCTTTAAAGGCCGGCACGATTTCGGCAATCACCATGCGCACACCGGCAAGGATGATATAGACGCCCGCAGCAAAGGTGATCGACTGAATGATGGCGAACACAATGTAGTTTTGGCCGCCACTGATGCTTTCGGTGAATTCTTTACCGGCAACCAGAACCAGCGCGATAAACAGAATCATCATGGTCAGCGAAATCGCTACCGATGAGTCGCGCAGGAAGTTGAGGGTTTTTGGCACCTTCAGCTCTTCAATCGACGGGCTGCCTTTACCGACCATTTTGCCCACTAACGCGGAGAGCAGATAACCGGTTGAGCCAAAGTGGCCGAGCGCCAGATCGTCCGAGTTGGTAATTTTGCGGGTGAACGGCTGCAGAATCGCCGGGCAAACCACCATCATGGTGCCGAGAATCAGCGAACCAATCAGCACCAGCCAGAAGCCGTGAATGCCGCCTACCGACAGAATTACCGCCAGCATCGCCGACATATACAGCGTGTGGTGACCGGTCAGGAAGATGTATTTCAACGGGGTAATGCGCGCCAGCAAGATGTTCACCAGCATACCAAACACCATAATCATGGCGGTTTCGGTGCCGTAACTTTTCTGCGCCAGCGCGGCCATTGCATCCGTATTTGGCACTACGCCCTGAATATTAAATGAGTGCTCAAACAGCTGACTGAAGATGGTCAGCGTGGCCGCAATTAAATTGGCCCCGGCGATGAGAATAACAAAACCCATGATGGTTTTAAGCGTACCGGAAATAACATCAGAAACCGGTTTCTTTTGCAGTAATAAACCAAACAGGGAAAAAAGGCCGACAAGTATAGCGGGTGTTCCAAGAACATCCTTAATTATAAACTGCAGCATAACTTACTCCATAGTGAGTAAAGTTTTTCGGGATAAACTGTTATTAGATATTTTCAGCCAGAATTTCTTTAATCTTTGCATTATCCAGCAGGTTTGTCAGACCAACGACTTTCGCGCTGTGCCCGGCTAATTGGTCAGCAATATCTTTTGCGGCAATGATTAAATCAGCCTGTTCAGATTTCGCAGAGGTTAAATCGGTGTGGCCCACTTCTGCCTCTTTGCCTAATTCCGCCACAATCTTCTTCACGTTCATTTCAACAATAAAGCTGCTACCTAAACCATTTCCACACACAATCAGGACTTTTTTCATCATAGGGTTCTCTGGTTATTTATTTTCAATGACAGCTTCAATCGCTGACAGGGTAGAAGCCGACAGCAACTGCTGCAGGCGGGATTCGTCGCTGAACACGTCCGCTAAGGCGGTGATCATCTGAATGTGATCGTCACCAGATACCGCGCACAGCATGATGACCACATAAACCGGATCGTTTTCATCGGCCTGAAAATTCACGCCATTTTTCACATGCAGCAACGACAGGCCGTTTTTGCGCGCGCCTTGTTCCGGGCGGGCGTGCGGCATCGCCAGGCCCGGCGCCAGCACGTAGTAAGGGCCGAGTTCGGCATGCGAAGTGAAGATAGCATCGAGATAAGCCGGGCTGATCGCCCCAGCGGCCAGCAGCGGTTCGGCAGATAATCGCACTGCTTCCTGCCAGTCGCTAACCTGCTCGACTACCCGAATATGTTGCGGCGTTAGCCATTGAGTGAGCATCAGTCATTCCTGTTTATTCGTCGATGGAGTGCAATGTAGGTTATTTTCTCAGCGGTTTTCTGTGATGATTGTCGCAAAAGTTAGCGCTAACACCGTTATTGTTAAAAAACGTGTTATCGCTAACATTTCCTTGCTGTGCGTTTGTCTTGGTTGCAAGCACCTGACATGCTCAATCATTCTGAAAAGATCGCGGGGTGAGGCATGCCCGAAACTGTGGTTTTTCACATGGCGCGTTGACAGATTTGGTTTTAAGCTGCGTCCTGGCAAAAAAGTAGCGAGTAATGCAGGAGATCGCATGACAGAAAAAAAACGGCGCGGTACCGGTAAAAGCACTTTAGCCGATGTTGCCCGTTTGGTGGGCGTAAGCACCATGACAGCGTCGCGCGCGCTACGCATGCCGGAGAAAGTGTCGCCTGAAATTCGCGCCAAAATCGATGCGGCGGTGATTGAGCTCTCCTATGTGCCGAATGTGCAGGCGAGCAATCTGGCATCGGCCACATCACGCCTGATCACCATGGTGGTGCCATCTTTTGCCACGCCGGGCAGTGCAATTGTGTCCGAAGCGCTACAGGAAGTGCTGCGGCCGCAGGGCTATAACATGATGCTGGCTGAAGCCAACCATTCGGCGGCAGAAGAGAGCGAGCTGATCGAAATGTTGCTCTCCTATAATCCGGCGGCGATGGTGCATTTCAATTTCGATAACGCCGCCGAAGCGCATCGTCTGCTGAGCAATTCCGGGCTGCCGGTCATGGATATTGGCGGCGTGCATCAGGATTCGGCGGGGATCAGCATTGGTGTCGATTACGCCAAAGCGATTCGCCAGTTGGTGCAAAGTCTGGTCGAGCGCGGCTATCGCAATCTCGGTTTGCTGTGCACGCAAAGTAATAACACCATCTTCCGCCAGCTGCTGAATGGCTGGCACAGCGGCATGCTGGCGATGAATCAGGCGCCGCATCGCGTGGTGACCTCGCCGAAAATGCCGACCTTTGCCGCCGGGCACAGCTTGCTGGCGGAAATTCGGCTGACCTGGCCGGAGCTGGATGTGCTGATTTGCACCAGCGATGAAGTGGCCTGCGGCGCCATTATGGCGTGCCATGCGGCGGGGATTGCGATTCCCAGCCAGTTGGCGATTGCCAGCATTGGCGGCGGTCCGCTAGCGGCAGTGTGTTCGCCGCCGCTTACCAGCATTGTGCTGCCGTATGAAGAGATGGGGCGCATGGCGGGTAAACGTCTGCTGGCGGCGCTCAAAGGTGATGAGCCGCCAGCCATCAATGAACTGCCGGTGCAGCTTAAACTGCGCGCCAGCAGCCACAAGGTGTAGCCATGCGTGCGCACCTTTTCCCAGATTCATCAAATCCTTATCAATTCTAAGGCATTGATAACCCTTTTACGGATCATGTTTTTAACTATAATGATCCGACTGCTTACGCGGCACGCCCAGTGAGGTGGTGCTGCAAAACACTAAAATGGAGAGGAAGAACATGAGTTATTCACTGCCATCCCTGCCGTATGCGTACGACGCACTGGAACCGCACTTCGACAAGCAGACGATGGAAATCCATCACACTAAACACCACCAGACCTACGTTAACAACGCTAACGCTGCGCTGGAAGGTACCGAATTCGCTGACCTGCCGGTAGAAGAGCTGATCACCAAACTGGATCAGCTGCCAGCAGACAAAAAAGGTCCACTGCGTAACAACGCAGGCGGCCACGCTAACCACAGCTTCTTCTGGAAAGGTCTGAAGCTGGGCACCTCGCTGCAGGGCGACCTGAAAGCCGCCATCGAAAAAGATTTCGGTAGCGTTGAAGCTTTCAAGGCTGAGTTTGAGAAAGCTGCGACTACTCGCTTCGGTTCAGGCTGGGCGTGGCTGGTGAAAAAAGGCGACAAACTGGCTGTGGTTTCAACCGCAAACCAGGATAGCCCGCTGATGGGTGAAGCCGTTGCTGGCGTTTCAGGCACGCCGATCATCGGTCTGGACGTGTGGGAACACGCTTACTACCTGAAGTATCAGAACAAACGTCCTGATTACATCAAAGCATTCTGGAACGTAGTGAACTGGGATGAAGCTGCAGCACGTTTCGCTGCTGCGAAGTAAGTTCAGGCGATAGCCGCAACGCACTAAACCGGTGATCTCTTCACCGGTTTTTTTTCGCCTTTATAAACCCTTGCTAAACGACCTGAATATTCCCGCACACGACTATTCCGCTGCGAAAGCTATTAACCTGCCGTTGATAATTTGGGGCATATAGTGGCGATAATTTGTCTCGCCAAGCCTAAATAATCATGTCTACTATCACAACTTCTGTGACGAATAATGATTCGTCAGCACCGCTATTTTTGCCGTTAATAAGCGGAAAGTTCAGGCCAAATAAATTATGGAATAGCGGAAGATTTCGCGCGAAATTTGCCTTAAGATCGCTGGTCTTTCCTGTAACTACCTTTAATTACCTGCACCAGTTGGCGCAATTATCTGCGTTACCACAGCTGCTGACCATGCAGGGTTTGCTGCCGGCGAAGCCACATCGTCCTTATCTGCGTGCGGGATTCAGCGTGGCGCAGCGCGCACAGGCGATCATCGATCACTATACGTTGATGGATCAGTTAGATAATGCGGCGCTGCGTCAGCTGTTGCAGAGTCCGGGTGATAATTTACTGGCCAGCCTGAGCGGCAAAAATGATGAGACGTATGTGATTCACTGCTGTCCGGGCCGCTTTGACCGTGAAGGTGAAATTACTTTGGAATTGCGCTATGAAACGCAGTTAATTGCGTCGCTCTCTTTCTCAATTATTCGCGAACAGCAGAAGCGCACGTTATTAATTGGTGGATTGCAGGGGCCGCGTAAGCATATTTCTAACGATGTGATTCGCGATGCCACCAAAGCGGCGCACGGCGTATTCCCAAAACGCCTGCTGATGGAAGTAGTATTTAATCTGGCGGAACAGTGTGGCGTTGAGGCGATCACCGCCGTTGGCGATACCACGCACGTGTTTCGCAGCCTGCGCTACCGTCACAGTAAAGGTGATAAGTTCTTTGCCAGCTACAGCGAGTTTTGGTTGTCGTTGGGTGGCGTGGCGCGTGGCGATGAGCTATTTACGTTGCCGTTACGCGCGGAGCGTAAATTTTTGGAAGAGATTGCCAGCAAGAAGCGCGCCGAGTATCGCCGTCGCTATGCCTTGCTGGACAGTCTGAATGAACAAGTTCATCAGGCGGCGGGCATCCTACGCGACGTTTCACACGCCGCGTAAGTCAAGATTAGAACGGCTGCTTCGCGTAGCCGGTCATCACTTTCAATCCCATTTCACGTCCGAGCGCGGTCATTGGGTGTACCACCACCAGGCCGCGCACGCTTTTCTTGAATGCGCCCATGTTGGCTTGTTCTTTTTTGGTGATTTCGCGGCTAAAGCCCAGCTTCTGCAGCTGTTGCGCTTCTTTGCTCAGCTTCTCGGTGCGCACACCGCGCAGGCGCTCAATTTCCAGCTCCAGCTTCTCTTTTTCACGCAGCAGTTCACCGAGCTTTTCGGCATCGCCAGAGGCTAACAGCGGGGCTTCTTTGCGGTTGAGCGCATCGAGCTGATCGCTCAGAAGTTTGATCTCGGCTTTTTCTTGTTCTTTCATTGGGGGAAAACTCGTTAAGGAAAACAGGCAAAGGATACATCAAATTCAGGCAACTTTGCAGCGCATGACTTCGCGCGATAAATCGCGCCGCGACAATGCGTGCTGATTTAAGACGTAGATGCCTCACGCGCACTTATCCGCAGCGGCACGCTTCATCGCGCTTGTTCATACGAAAACTACAGCGCAGGCTTTTTAAACACCTGCTTATGCGAAATCCGTGAAATCAGCTCGGTGAGCGACAGCACCATGGTTGAACGCACCATCTGCAGATAGCGCTGTTGCTGCATGGAGCGCAGTTGGTCGTCGTCACGGTTGAAGTCTGGCTGCGATGGCCAGGCGGCCACGCAGTGCAGTTCGCCAAACGGGCCGAGGATCTCATCATCGGTAAAACGATAATCGCTGATGTCGTGATTCAGCTCCTCACGCAGCGCCAGCAGCAGTTCACAATCTTCGTACTCATGCCGGTTGATCACGCCCAGGCCGTAAATCAGCTTAAGGCGAACCGAGAGTTCGCCCAGCGGACCATCACCCAGCAGCAGCGGTTCTACCGCGTATTTAACCGCGTAATCGTCCTTGCGAAACACTTGCAGCACCAGCAGGTTAACCGCTTCGGTCAGCAGCTCAACGGCGGCGATCAGGAAGCTTCTCACCGAACGACCGGCGTTCAGGCGCTCAAGCACCCGGTTTTCAAAAGCCTGCTTCTCTTCCATCATTGCCTGCATCGTTCAGCTACCGCCAGCGGGCACGCAAGCGCGCCCGAGTTAACCACTAAAGGGCGCGCATTATGCCATAGCGTTGTAAGCGCTCACCACTGAGGTGACCACTTCGCTGTTGGCATCCAGGCCAGAAATTTCCGCCAGCGTGGCTTGCGGGCCTTTTTCTGCCAGCAGCGCGACCAGTTCCTGCGCCTGCGGATCGGCTTCGCTGCGATAGTGCATCGCGGCGGCAATGCCCTGAACCAGATTATCGTGCGGCAGCTGATACTCCAGCGTGCCCAGCGTTGGCTTGATCAGGCGATCGCCCGCGCTGAGTTTACGCAGCGGCTGACGACCGACGCGCTCAACGTCATCTTTCAGGTACGGGTTTTCGAAGCGGGTGAGGATTTTCTGGATATAGGCAGCATGTTTATCGGCTTCAAAACCATAACGCTTGATCAGCACGGCGCCGCTCTCCTGCATCGCGCCTTGCACTACCGCACGCACGTTCTCATCGAGAATCGCGTCACGAATGGTAGCGTGACCAGCCAGCTGGCCGAGATACGCGGTGATGGCGTGACCGGTATTGAGAGTGAACAGCTTGCGCTCAACGAATGCCATCAGGTTGTCGGTCAATTCCATGCCAGGAATGTTCGGCAATTCCCCTTTGAACTGGGTTTTATCAACGATCCACTCACTGAAGGTTTCAACCGTCACTTCCAGCGGATCGGTGGTGCCCGCTTCGGACGGCGGCACGATGCGGTCTACCGCGGAATCAACGAAGCCAACATGCGTTTCAACCCATGCGTGATACTGCTTTGGCAGCGCTTTTAGCACGTGCTGCTTCAGCTGGCTGGTACCGCGCACCATGTTTTCACAGGCGATGATGTTGAGTGGACGCACATTACCGCTGTCGCTGCGTTTGGCCAGACCTTTCGCGACGCCACCGGCGATGCGCTCCAGAATCTGCGGACCAACCGCTGTGGTCACGATATCAACCTCAGCAATCAGCGTAACGATGTCATCGCTGGTGCTGTTAACGGCGCTTACGCCTGTTACGATTTCGACTTTTGCCTGTTCGCCAACCACATGAACCGGATACTCATGACGGGCGTTAAGGGCATCAAGTACCACCTGATTGACGTCAGCAAACACCAGCTCGATGCCGGCATCTGCCAGTAACTTACCGATAAAACCGCGACCGATGTTACCTGCTCCAAAATGTAACGCTTTCATAAATTTGACCCATATCAAATGACGAAAGGGCGGGCAAGTCCGCCCCGGAAATGTGGGACGGGCTTACCCGCCCCAGGGAAGGTAAAACGGGGTATTACGCTTTGACGGTGCTGCCCGAGAGCAGATCCAACACGTCCTGCACGCTGGTGGTATTGGCCAGCTTCTCAATGACGCTGTCATCATCCAGCGCGTTGGTCAGGCTGGTAATCACCTGAATGTGCTCGTTATTGCGAGCGGCGATACCAATCACCAAACGCGCCACGTCTTCTGGCTCATCACCAAACTGTACGCCCGCCGGATACTGACAGAACACCACGCCGGTTTTCAGCACGCGGTCTTTCGCTTCTACGGTTCCGTGAGGTACAGCAATGGATTCACCGAGGTAAGTTGGCGTCAGCTTTTCGCGTTCCAGCATCGCATCAACATATTCCGGCTGCACGTAGCCGCCTTTCACCAGCTGCTCACCCGCAAAGCGAATCGCCTGCTCTTTATGGGTGGCACTCAAACCGAGGAACACGTTGTCTGCACCCAGTTTGAACAGGTGCGCGTTGCCTTCGTCGTAGCTGTCAGCCAGCGTGGTCTGCACGGTTTCACGACGCGCTTCGCTGCGGTTAGCGGCCACCAGACGTTCGGTCAGGTTGCTGTACAGCGCGCTATCAAGGAAGTTGTTCAGCGAAATGTGCTGCGCCTGCGGTGCCTGACGCATCGCACGTTCGGTCAGATCGCGGTGGGTAATCACCAGATCGACGTCGCCCGGCAGCGAGTTAATCGCCGTGTTGGTGACGGAGATATTGCTCAGACCTGCGTCCTGCACTTTCTTACGCAGCACGCCCGCACCCATCGCACTTGAACCCATACCGGCGTCACAGGCTACGATGATTTTACGCACGTGGTTCAGGTCAACGCTCATCGCATCGCCAGCAACTGGCGAACCGGCAACAGCCTGACCTTTTGACTGCGCTTTCATATCCTGCATGCGCTGTGTCGCCGCTTCGATGTCGTCATCTTCTTTCACTTTGCTGGTTTTCAGCAGGATAGCTGAGACCACAAAGGAGACGGCAAACGCAGCGATAATGGCAGCGATATTCGCGAAGTAAGCGCCTTTTGGCGTCATCGCCAGCACCGCCAGGATAGAACCTGGAGAAGCCGGAGAGACCAGGCCGCCGTTCAGCAGTGTCAGGGTGAATACGCCAGTCATACCGCCGAGAATAACCGCCAGCAACAGACGCGGCGCCATCAGCACGTATGGGAAGTAAATTTCGTGGATACCACCAAGGAAGTGGATGATCGCTGCACCGCCTGCAGATTGTTTGGCGCTACCGCGGCCAAATACCATGTAGGCAACCAGCACGCCCATACCCGGACCTGGGTTGGCTTCAATCAGGAAGAAGATTGATTTGCCCGCCTCGCTCGCCTGCTGGATACCCAGCGGCGAGAAGATACCGTGGTTAATGGCGTTATTAAGGAACAGGATTTTCGCCGGTTCAACAAAGATTGAGGTCAGCGGCAGCAGGTTGTTCTGCACCATCAGATTCACGCCCGCGGCGAGAATGTGAGACAGGCCTTCAACCAGTGGACCGATAGCGACAAACGCCAGCAGCGCCAGCAGCATACCGATGATACCGGCCGAGAAGTTGTTAACCAGCATCTCGAAGCCGCTTTTGATCTTGCCATCAACAACGCGGTCAAAGGATTTGATTGCCCAGCCGCCCAGCGGACCGGCAATCATGGAGCCGAGGAACATCGGCATATCGGCACCGACGATCACGCCCATGGTGGTGATCGCACCGACCACGCCACCGCGATCGCCGCCAACCAGACGGCCACCGGTGAAACCAATCAGCAGCGGCAGCAGGTAGGTGATCATTGGGCCGACGAGTTTCGCCAGCGTTTCGTTTGGAATCCATCCGGTTGGGATGAACAGCGCAGTGATGATACCCCATGCGATAAACGCACCGATGTTAGGCATCACCATATTACTCAGAAAGCGACCAAAGCTCTGAACCTTGACCTTTACTGATGAGGACATAAACCCACCCCTTATTGAGACGCGCTGCAATAAGAGAGCGCGTTTGTTTTTGTTTGAACGTTACGGCGGGGGCCGTGGCATTACTGTATGCACGCGGACTCTAGCACTAGTTTATTACGCTGCGTAGAGCTGCACCTAAGTGTGATGCAGATCACGCTAAGTTGGGGTGATTGGGGGGCGAAAAGGTGACATCGATCACAAAAAGGCGCTGTAAGAAAGCAACGATGCTGAAAAATTAAGCAAAACAAGGCGATGAATGTGACTAAAGTCACCTTTTAAGGTGGGCGCTTTGTTGTGTAAGTGTGATCAATGTCACAAACTATTTTTGGTCGAAAATGCGCCAGATCACAATATGCTGCAGCAGACAAGTGAGCTGTAAGGAAGTGACGAAATTCTGGAAAGGGACAACAGACTTTCAGGGTCGCCATTGATGGCGACCACTAAAATAGTTCGGCTGTTACAACCCGCCTTGCACCGCATTTTGCGCTTGCGTCAGCGCTTGCGCGTTGCTGGAGAGATTGCTCATCAGCGTGTTGTATTGCGTTGCCTGATCCTGGGTTGGGAACTGTACGCCGCCATCGTTGAAGGTTACGCGCGTGCCTTGCGATTGCAGATAGTCACCGGTTTGCACGGCTGCCTGGCTCAGCGCCTGCAGCTGTGGCAGCAGCGGAATCAGCGTGCTCGCTGGCTGCGTCACGACTTTGACGTAGGCCGCGTCATACACTTTCTTCAGATCATCCGGCTGCTTCAGGGTGGCTTTGCTGCTGTCCGCCTGCATTTTGGCGCTCTGAATCTGCTGGGTCAGCACGCTCAGATTGCCGCTGGCCTGGCGCAGGCTATCGCGACGCGTGAGGTAATCCTGCGGTACACGAATCGCTGCTAACTCATCAACCACCGGGCGCATACCTTGCTCAATCGCCTGATTGGTCTGCTGCGAGAAGCCATAAAGGATGGCGTAGTCGCTGGCGTAGTTGCCGAAGGTTTGCTTTTGGTTTTCACTCAGGCTTGGCAGATGTTCGCCGCTGCGCATCACCGTGTTCTGAAGGAAGTCACTGAACGCTTTACGCTGATCGCCCTCTTTGTCACCGCAGGCTGTGAGTTGCAGCACCACTAACGCGCTGACCATCAGCATGCCGGTACGCATCCAGATGCGAGAAATTCCTGACGCCATGATGAACTCCTGTTATGGCTAATTCGATTCGATGGGAATGGTCCTAAAGAATAGTGCAATGGCCTGACGGGTACAACGGGCGGCGTTTGCCTGGTGCGCATAAATGCGCACCCGATAAGGAAATGGCGGAATTCCAGGGTCACCCATTATGGTGTAATGCTCGTCAGTTAAGACATGAAAACCCATAATTACCGAGAGCACATATTGTAGCGGCGCAATTTATTGCGCGATAAATCGCGCCGCTACGGAATGTGCGGTGATTTAATAAGGTGCTTAGCTGATCGGCATTACACCCATTATGGTGACCGTTTTAACACGTTAAATCAAAACACCAGCGCCTGCCCATCCTTACGGCTTTCAGTGGCGGCGATATAGAAGCCTTGCGGATCGCGCACAATCGCCTGCGCACCGCCGAAGTTATAGCCGAGCAAAGGATCTTCCAGCGTGATCTGGTGCCCCATCTCGCGCAGCTTCGCCAGCACGTTACGGTCGATGCCGGGTTCAACCACCACCGCACGTCCTTGCTCAACGCGCCAGCGCGGTGCATCAATCGCTGCCTGCGGGTTTTGCTTATGCTGCATGATACGCAGCGCCATCTGCAAATGACCTTGCGCCTGCATCGGGCCGCCCATCACGCCAAACGACATCAGCGGCTGGCCGTCACCGTCGAGGGCAAATGCCGGAATGATGGTGTGGAACGGACGTTTGCCGCCGGCGACCACATTGGGATGCTGCGGATCGAGTGAGAAACCGCAGCCACGATTTTGCAGGCTAATGCCGGTGCCCGGCACCACTACGCCAGAACCGAAGCCCATGTAGTTTGACTGTATAAAGGACACCATCATGCCGCTGGCATCCGCGGTAGAAAGATAAACCGTGCCGCTCTGCTGCGGGGAGCCAAAGGTAAAATCTCCGGCCCGATCGGGATTAATCAACTGCGCGCGCTGTTTTAAATACTCATCACTGAGAAGCAATTCTGCCGGAAACTCGAGGTGATCGTAATCGCTGACATAGCGATCCAGATCGGCCAGCGCCAGCTTCATCGCTTCAATCGACAGATGCAGCCACGGCACCGAATCCGGTTCATAGCGACCAATATCCCACTGCTCAAGAATGCCCAGCGCAATCAGGGTGGCAATGCCCTGACCGTTCGGCGGCAGTTCCTGCACCGATCCGCCCGCAAACGGGCGCGATAACAATTCTACCCAGTCGGCGCGATGATTTTTCAGATCATCAAGGCTCAGCGCCGCACCATGCTGCTCAGCAAACGCCACTATCTTTTCAGCCAGCTCGCCACGATAGAAGGCCTCACCGCGCGTTTCGGCGATTTTTTGCAGCGTTTCGGCTTGCGCCGGATTACGGAACAGCTCGCCGGCACGCGGCGGTCGTCCATCGGGCGCAAAGCACTCGACGAAGCCGGGCTGATCTTTCAGCTTGTGGTAGGCGCGCTGCCACAGATGACCAATCAGCGGTGAAACCGGGAAACCATCGCGCCCGTATTCAATGGCCGGTTGCGCTAACGTGGTGAGTGGTAGCTTGGCAAAGCGTTCGGCCAGCTCCACCCACGCCGAAACCGCGCCCGGCACGGTGACCGCTTCCCAGCCAATTTCCGGCATGGCATCGCGCCCGGCAAAGCGTTCCGGGTTCCATGCGGCGGGCGAGCGGCCCGAGGCATTCAAACCGTGCAGCTGTTTGCCATCCCAGATAATCGCAAAGGCGTCACTGCCGAGTCCGTTGCCGCTAGGCTCCAGCACGGTCAACGCCATTGCACTGGCAATCGCCGCATCTACCGCATTGCCGCCCTGTTGCAACATACGCATCCCGGCCTGCGCCGCCAGCGGCTGCGAAGTGGCAACCGCGTTGCGTCCCATCATCGGTACGCGGTGTGAGGCATAGCTGACGTTAAAATCCAGTTCACTCATGATCGTTCCTTAGTGTGAGTCATCACGTGGGTCGAGCGCGTCGCGCAAACCGTCGCCCAGCAGGTTGAAGCCCTGCACAGTGAGAAAAATAGCCAGGCCGGGGAAAATCGACATCCACGGCGCCTGTTCGAGAAAGCCTTTGGCGGTATTCAGCATCGCACCCCATGAAGGCGAGGGCGGTTGCTGGCCGAGGCCAAGGAATGAGAGGCTGGCTTCGGTAATAATCGCCGAAGCAATCGCCAGCGTGGCCTGCACCAGAATTGGCGATAGCACATTGGGCAGCACGTAACGCAGGATGATCCAGCGATCGGGCAGGCCAATCGCTCGCGCGCCGTCAATGTACTCTTCGTGGCGAATGGCGATCACCTGGCCGCGCGTCAAGCGCGCGAAAATCGGCATCGCAGATAAACCGATGGCAATCATTGCATTTGATAAGCTCGGGCCGAGAAACGCTCCCAGCGCGATTGCCAGAATCAGAAACGGGCATGCCAGCAGCGCTTCGATAAAGCGCGAAATAATGCCGTCGCACCAGCCTTGCCAGTAACCGGCAATCAACCCAAGCGGCACACCAATCAGAATGGCGATCAGCACCGAAATGCAGCCCGCCAGCAGCGAAGTACGGGCGCCCCACACCAGGCGAGACAAAATATCGCGCCCCAGCTCATCGGTGCCAAACCAGTGCAGCACCGTAGGTGCTTTACGCACCGCAAGGAAATTGGCTTTGATGGGATCAAACGGTGCCAGCCACGGTGCCAGCAGCGCCACGGCGACAAACAGCAGCACAATCACCGCACCAATCAGCGCACTTTTATTACGCAGGAACTTTTTCAGCACCCGACGATTCGGCTTTGCCACTGCAGGCAGTGCGCCAGCGGTTAATACCTCGCTCATGGTCAGCCTCGCATTTTCGGGTTAATGATCAGATAGAGCACATCAGCCAGCAGATTGAGCAGCAAGAAGCCAATCGCCACCACCAGCACCACGCCTTGCACCACGGCGTAATCACGGTTGAATACCGCATCGACAATCATCTTGCCAAAGCCGGGCAGCGTGAAGACCTGCTCGGTCAGCACCGCGCCACCCAGCAACTCGCCAAACAGCAGCGTGGTGAGAGTAACTATCGGCATCAGCGCATTACGCAACGCATGCTTGAGCACCACTTTCTTTGCCAGCAGCCCTTTGGCGCGTGCGGTGCGAATGTAATCCGCTTTCAGCACGGCGATCATTGAAGCGCGAGTGTGGCGCATTAACGTGGCGGCCAGTCCGGTGCCAAGCACCAGCGCCGGCAGCAGCAGCGTTTTCAGGTTCTGCGCCACATCTTCGCTAACCGGCACAAAACCCGATGCCGGCAGCCATTGCAGGTGTACTGAGAACAGCAGAATCAGCAGAATACCGAGCCAGAAGTGAGGCACTGAAATCCCGGAAAGCGCGACAAAGTTGGTGGTGTGATCGACCCAACTGTCTTTGCGCATCGCGGCGATGATGCCCATGCTGATGCCAATCACCAGCGCGATAATCATCGCCAGCAATGACAATTCCAGCGTGACCGGCAATTTGCTGGCGATCAGCGCCGTCACCGGCTCTTTGGTGCGCAGCGACATGCCCAAATCGCCGGTTAGCGCATTACCCATCCAGGCGAAATATTGCGCGGGAATCGGATCGTCCAGATGATATTCCGCCCGCAGCTGGGCGATAACCGCTGGATCGCGCTCTTCGCCCGCCATCGCCAGCACCGGATCGCCCGGCAGCAGCTTTTGCAGTGCGAACACCATAATGCTCACCAGCAGCAGCGTCGGAATGGCCAGCAATAGCCGTTTTACAATCAGTTCCAGCATCCTCGCTCCTTAGCGGTTTACTGCGCCAGACTTACGCCAGCCAAACGTACCAATCCGTCCGGCCAGGCTTTGAAGCCCTGCAGTTTTTTCGACATGCCAAAAATGCGTGGCTCAAAGTAGAGGTAAGCAATCGGCATATCGCTTTGCAGTTGGTTCACCACCTGGGTGTAGAGCGCCTGACGCTGTGCCTGGTCGTTGGTGAGACGCGCGGCATTCAGCCACTCATCGACCTGCGCATTGCTGTAGCGTCCGTCATTGAGCGTGCCTTTGCTGTTAATAAACGAATAGATGCTGCCGTCCGGATCCGGACGACCAGACCAACCCGACAGGCTAAGCTGATAATCCCCGCGCTGCTGGCGATCCAACAGCGTGGCGAACTCACTCATTTGCAGATTGAGGTTGAAACCGGCTTCACCGACCATCGCCTGAATCACCTGGCCCACCTGCTGCGCGGTCGGGTTATTGCTGACCAGCAGCGTCAGATTCAGCGGTGTGGTAACACCCGCAGCCTTCAGCAGTGCTTTGGCTTTCTCAACATCGCGCGGTGCGATCGGTGTTTTGACGTGATACGCGCTGACCGGTGAAAACGCCTGATTGGCTGGCGTATATAAGCCTTCAAACGCCACCTGATTCAGCGCATCACGGTCAATCGCCAGTGAGAACGCTTCACGCACCCGCGCATCTTTCAGCGGACTATTAGCATCGACTTTGCCGTTTTTGATATTGAAAGTGATGCCCTGATAACCAAGACCTGTGACTTTTGCCAGCGCCAGTTTGCTATCGGCTTCAACGGTTTTCACATCGCTGGCGGCCACGCCTTCGGTGAGATCCAAATCGCCCGCACGCAGGTTCGCGAGGCGCACTGAAGCATCCGGGATCGGCAGGAAAATCACCTTATCGAAGTGATAGGCGCCTTTATTCCAGTAATTGTCATAGCGCTTCAGCACGATGCGATCCTGCTGAACACGGCTGTCGAACTGATACGGGCCAGAGCAGACCGGATGAGCGGCGAAATCGGGCTTTTTCGCCGCTTCCGGTGCCAGCATGGCTCCGGCGCGGTCGGTCAGTTGGCTCAGCAGCGCCGCATCCGGGTTTTTCAGGTGGAACTTCACCTGCATCGGGCCGCTCACTTCCACGCTTTCAATCGAGGAGATTTCACTTTTACGCAGCGAACCCGGTAGCGTTTGCGCACGTTCGATGTTGAATTTCACCGCTTGCGCATCAAATTTTTCGCCATCGTGGAAGGTCACGCCGCTGCGCAGATTCATGGTCAGCGTTTTGCCGTCCTCGCTCCACGCCCAATCGGTCGCCAGACCCGGTACCACTTTGAGGTTTTGGTCAACATCGACCAAACGATCGCACATGGCCGCAAACACAAAACGGCCGTAATAGGTGCGCGCCAGATGCGGATCGAGCATGTCGGGATCGGCGCCCAGGCCGATGCGAATCACGCTGTCAGCCTGGCTGTGGGCGCTAGCCCCGAGCAGTAACAGACCGCTGAGGGCGGTTAATAACGTATGACGAGCTTGCTTCACGGTGTATCTCCAGAGGTTAGGCTTGCTGATTCACCGCCTGCTCAAACAGGGCGCGGCGACGTAAAAAAGCGGCGGAAGGTGGCGCAAGGGTGATGACGCTGCGATCGCGATTAATCTCCTGCCAGCGGTGACAGGCAATTTGACGGCCGCCGCTCAGCACCTGATTAATCGGTTCAAACTGGCGACATTCCGCTGTGGCATAGGGACAACGGGTATGAAAACGGCAGCCGCTAGGTGGATCTGCTGGGTTGGGCAAATCACCCTGCAGCATTGGGATGGTGCGACTGACGCCCGGCTGCATTTGTGGCGCGGAGGCAATCAACGCTTGCGTATAAGGATGGAGCGGCGCATCAAAAATCTCATCGACGCTGGCCAGTTCGACAATCTGACCGAGATACATCACCGCCACGCGATCGCTCATATGGCGGATTACCGCCAAACCGTGCGCCACGATCACCATCGTCAGGCCAAACTGCTGTTTCAGGCTCTCAAGCAGATTCACCACCTGCGCCTGCACGGACACATCCAGCGCTGAAACCGGCTCATCGCCGAGCAGTAATTTCGGCTGTGAGGCCAGCGCGCGAGCAATACCAATGCGTTGGCGCTGACCGCCTGAAAACTCGTGCGGGTAACGTTCGGCCCAGGCCGCAGGCAGGCCAACGGTGCGCAGCAGTTCGGCGACGCGCGCGTGGCGCTGATCGCGGCTCATCTTTTCGTGCAGCCACAAAGGTTCGCCCACGATCTGCTGCACCGTCATGCGCGGATTGAGCGAGGCAAACGGATCCTGAAAGATAATCTGCAATTCGCGACGCAGCTGATTGAGTCGCGCGCCGCTGGCATCGGTGATGCTTTCACCCTGATAGAACACGTCGCCGGCGCTGGCGGCTAATAAACGCAGCAGCAAACGTCCCAGCGTCGATTTACCGGAACCGGATTCGCCGACAATCGCCAGCGTTTCGCCCGGCATCACCTGTAGCGCAACGCGATCGACCGCCGTCACGCCGCGATTGCGTGAAAAAAGCCGGTTGCCGGTGGAGAAGGTTTTGCTTAAATCGCGGCACTCTAAAATCGGCTTCATGCACTTTCTCCCAGCGTGACGTGTTGCTCTAACGGAGCGCGGAAACAGGCCACCTGATGATCGTTCGCCAGTGCGCGCAACGCCGGACGATGCTGGTGGCAGCGTATTTCGGCGAAGGGGCAGCGCGTGGCAAAGCGGCAGCCAGTCGGCATGTTTTCCGGCAACGGCACTTGGCCGGGAATGGTGGCTAACGCCCCTTCACGCGCGCTCAGGCTGGGAATTGAGCCCATCAGGCCAATGGTGTACGGATGCTGCGGATCGTTGAAAATACGCTCCACGCTGCCGCTCTCCACCACCTGACCGGCATACATCACCGCCACGCGCTGCGCCACTTCCGCTACCACGCCGAGGTCATGCGTGATCATCAATACTGCGGTGCCAGTGTCCTGTTTTAGGGTGTTCAACAGCGCCAGAATTTGCGCCTGAATGGTGACGTCGAGCGCGGTAGTGGGTTCATCGGCAATCAACAGTTTTGGCTGGTTGATCAGCGCCATGGCAATCATCACGCGCTGGCGCATGCCGCCGGAGAGCTGATGCGGATAGGCTTTCAGCCGCTGTTCCGCTGCTGGAATTTGCACTTTTTGCAGAATCGCCAGCGCCGCGTCCATTGCCTGGCGCTTACTCACTTTGCGATGGCGCATCACCGCTTCGCTCAGCTGATCGCCAAGCGTGAAGGCTGGATTAAGCGAGGTCATCGGTTCCTGAAAAATCATCGCCAATTGGTTGCCACGCAGGCTGGCGTATTCACTGCTGCTGAGTTGGCGCAGATCGCGGCCATCAAACAGCATGTCGCCCTGCAAGATTTGCGCACTGTCAGGCTGCAAACCCATCAACGTGAGTGAGGTGATGCTTTTGCCGCAGCCCGATTCACCGACCAGCGCCAGCGTTTCTCCCGCCTGTAGCTCCAGAGAAATATCATCCAGTACCGTGACCGGCGAGCCGCGAAACTGCACGCGCAGATTGCGCAGCGATAAAACGGGATGTGCGGTCATGGCGCTTCCTCCTGACGGGAATAGAGCGTTTCCATCAGCGCCTGTTGCAGCGCAAGCAGATGCTCACGCATCGCCGCTGCCGCTTCATGGGGCTGGCGCTGGGCGATGTGCATCACCAGCCGCTGATGATGGGTGTCATAGTTATCCAGGCGTGCCGGGGTACGCGCCTGCACCCGCAAATGCTGCCAGCCGGGATCGCGGCGCACCGCATCGACGGCATCAAACAGCCCGAGCATCAAACGATTGCCCGCCGCTTCGGCGATGGCGCGATGGAAGGCGCTGTCCCACAGTTCATGCTGATCGCCATCTTCAGGCGGCGTGATGGCGTGCATGCGCTCCAGCAGGCGATTCATTAAGGCGATTTGTTCTTTGGTGGCGCGCAGGGCGGCAAGACTTGCCAGCCCCGGCTCCAGCTGCAAACGCGCTTCCATCACTTCAAGCAGATTCGATTGCTGTGGCAGATCCTGTAGCACCAGCGGCTGCACTGGCGCGGAGGGCCCAACAAAGGTGCCTTTGCCCTGTTTACGCCAGATGCGGCCCTCTTCTTCCAGCACATCTAATGCCCGGCGAATTTCACGACGACCGATGCCAAACCGCTCGGCTAACTCACGTTCGGAGGGCAGCGCGCGATCGGGCGTGTGCTCCTGTTGCTGAATCAGCTGGCGCAGTTGCTCAAGTGCGGTGCTGGAGTTGCGGCTGGTTTCTGGCGTGTCATTCATGATTGGTTCGCCTGTTTATACTTCAGAAAAAGATCGGTAATCGCCGCGTATCCAGCACTTTTCCTGATAAAAGGCGAATTCGGCAGCTTTCTTAGCGTAGGCAAGAAGTGAACCAATATTTAATTGGTTCGGATTAGCGTGTCATCAATGTGTAATAACCACATGATCGCAAAGTAAAAGTTTTTTCATTGCCGGTTGAGAATTGCGAGAAGCGTCAACGTCCTCACCGGCATACTGCTTCACGGTGGTGCGCGCGCGCTGCTTATCTGTGCAATGCCAGCAGTGCGGCGACGCACGGTGGGTGAATAACCGATGGTTTTCAGCGGGATATAACCTTGGCATCTATTTTGTATGTGTTAACGCAGATGCAGGAGCGATAGCGGGCAACCGAGGTCGCCAGACAATTTGCAATGGGTCACTAGGGTTCCGGTCGAAAGATGCTGGTCCGAGAGTGACCGACCGTCCTCTGACGGTTACACGGCGGGAAAAAAGCCCGGGAGGAAAGCGAGAACGTTGCTCGCCGCCTCCTGCTTTTTTTTCGTCCGTTAACGCCAGAGGAACCATCATGATCAAAGCCTGCCTTCGCCTGCTGTTGCTTTGCACCATCACGCTGTTCAGCGTCAACACGCTGGCCGCCGACAAACCCTCCTTTAAGATTTGCTGGTCGATCTACGCGGGCTGGATGCCGTGGGATTACGCGCAGCAGAGCGGTATCGTCAAAAAATGGGCCGACAAATACGGCATCGATATCCAGTTTGTGCAGGTTAACGACTACATCGAGTCGGTGAATCAATACACCGCCGGGGGTTTTGCTGGTTGCACCATGACCAACATGGATGCACTGACCATTCCGGCCACCGGCGGCGTGGATAGCACGGCGCTGATCGTTGGCGATTACTCCAACGGTAACGACGGCATTCTGCTGAAAGGCGCGGGCAACCTTTCAGCGCTGAAAGGCGCGGGCAACCTTTCAGCGCTGAAAGGCAAGCCAATCAATCTGGTCGAACTCTCGGTTTCGCATTACCTGCTGGCGCGGGCGCTGGAGAAATCCGGCATGAGCGAAAAAGACGTCAAAGTGGTGAACACCGCCGATGCCGATTTGGTGGCAGCGTTTGGCACCGCCGACGTCAACGCTATCGTTACGTGGAATCCGCTGCTCGCCGAAGCGGAGAAGCAGCCGAACAGCCATCTGATTTTCTCTTCCGCGCAAATTCCGGGCGAAATCCTCGATCTGCTGGTGGTCAACAGCGCCACGTTGCAGAAGTATCCGCAGCTCGGCAAAGCGCTGACCGGCGCATGGTATGAAACATTGAAAACCATGTCCGGCCCAACCGACAGCGCTAAAGCGGCACGTACACAAATGGCGCAGGCTTCCGGCACCGATCTGGCGGGCTTTGACCAGCAGCTGGCCGCCACGCATCTGTTTAGCGATGCCAAAACCACCCTCGATTTCGTCCAAAGCCCACAGCTCAAAGCCACCATGCAGATGGTCGCCGAGTTCTCGTTCAAGCACGGTTTGCTGGGCGAGGGCGCGCCGAGCGCCGATGTGGTTGGCGTGGCAACGCCTGCGGGCAATTGGGGCGATGCGGGTAACCTCAAACTGCGCTTCACCGATGAGTACACCAAAATGGCCGCCGCCGGGCAGCTGTAAGCGAGGCGATGCCGATGCGTAAGTTGATCAACTACCAACCGCTGCCGCTGGGCCGCTTGCTGCTGGGCGTTCTGCCGCTGCTGGCGCTGCTGCTGGTGTATCTGTTCGCGTCGGAGGCGCGTCTCAGTCTGAATGCGGCAGACAAGCTGTTGCCGGGCTTTAACGCCATGGGCGACGCCATCAGCCGCATGGCATTTCAGCCCAGCCCGCGCACTGGCGAATATCTGTTGTGGAGCGATACCGCCGCCAGTCTGCTGCGTTTGCTGTGTGGTGTGGCGATCAGCGCGCTATTGGCGCTGGCGCTGGGTCTGTTCACCGGCGCGCTGCCGGTGGTGCGTGCGGTGCTGGCGCCGCTGGTGACGCTGTTTGCGTTGGTGCCGCCGCTGGCGATTCTGCCGATTCTGTTTATCTGTTTTGGTCTCGGCGAAGTATCGAAAGTGGTGCTGATTGTCATCGGCATTACGCCGCTGATTGCCCGCGATTTGCAGCTGCAGGTGCAGAAGATCCCGCGCGAGCAGCTGGTAAAAGCGCAGACGCTCGGCGCGCACAGCGCGCAGATTTTATGGCGCGTGATCCTGCCGCAGCTGATGCCGCGGCTGTTGGATGCGGTACGGCTGTCGCTGGCGTCGGCGTGGCTGTTTCTGATTGCCGCCGAAGCCATCGCCGCCACAGAAGGCCTGGGTTATCGCATCTTCCTGATGCGGCGTTATCTGGCAATGGATGTGATTCTGCCCTACGTGGCGTGGATCGCGCTGCTGGCCTTCCTGCTCGACCTGTTGCTGCGGCTGATTAGCTGTCGCTGCTGGCCGTGGTATCACGCGAAATAAGGGGCGAGCGATGCCGTTACTGCAACTGAAAAACCTTGAGAAACATTACGGCCAGCAAGTGGTGCTGGAGCGCCTCAATATCGAGGTTGAAGAGGGCGAGTTTGTGGCGATTGTCGGTGCGTCCGGCTGCGGCAAGACCACCTTCCTGAATATGCTGCTCGGCACTGAAGCGCCCAGCAAAGGCCAGCTGTTGCTGGATGGCGAACCTATCCCCGACGAACCGGATGCGCATCGCGGCGTGGTGTTTCAGCGTTATTCCGTGTTTCCGCATATGACGGTGCTGGGCAACGTGATGCTGGGCGACGAGTTCAGCAGTGCGCGTTGGCTGGGCCGCGTGTGGGGAAAGAAACGCCAGACGATTCGCCAGCGCGCGCAGGCCATGCTGGCGCAGGTCGGGCTTGAACAGGCACAGAATAAATATCCGCATCAGCTGTCGGGCGGCATGCAGCAGCGTCTGGCGCTGGCGCAGGCGTTGATGAAGCAGCCGCGCATTTTGCTGCTCGATGAACCCTTCGGCGCACTCGATCCCGGCATCCGTAGCGAGATGCACCAGCTGATCACCCGTTTGTGGCAGCAGCATAACCTGACCATTTTCATGATCACCCACGATTTGAAAGAGGGATTTAGCCTTGCATCGCGTCTGCTGGTGTTCGACAAGCTGCGCCACGATCCGCACGCGCCTGAAGCCTGGGGCGCGACAATCACTTACGATCTGCCGCTGGATCGCGCACAGCCATCCGAACCGCAGGTCGCCTAAAGGAGAAAACCATGAAGCCTTATCAAACCTTGTTGCCGAGCGGCGCACACTGGTCGCTGATGATGCGCAGCGGCAGTGCGCTGACCCTCACCGATGTCGAAGGTGGCGCCAACGTCGGCCTGCTGTTTTACAACCCGGAAAACCTGCTGGAGCGCTATAACGCGCCCGATACCCTGAAGTGCCAGCACACTTTCCGCCTCACCGCCGGTCATTGTCTCTATTCAGATATGGGACGTATTTTCTGCGGCATCGAACACGACAGCTTCGGCTGGCACGAAAGCGTGTGCGGCACGCTGAATGCCGCACAAACCGCCGCGCGTTTTGGTGCCAGCACCTATCAGCAGGCGCGCAATCTGCGCCATCAAAATGGCTACGACAGTTTTCTTGTCGAGCTGGCCAAATATGGGCTCGGCCGGCGCGATATGGCGTCCTGCCTCAACCTGTTTGCGCAGGTGCGCGCCGACGACAGTGGCACTTTGCAGCTGGAACGTCAGGGCGCGGCGGGTGCCAGCGTGCGTTTACGTTTCGCGATGGACACGCTAGTGCTGCTGCACACTTGCCCGCATCCGCTCAGCGCATCGCAGGATTATCCGCGCCAGCCGGTGCAGATCGAACTGGATGCGCAACACGCGCCGCTGCCGGCGATGTGTCTCGAGCGCGACGAGAATCAGCGCGGTCTGCGCAATAACGCGCTGTATCAACTGCAAGGAGAAATGTGATGATCAATGAGAGTCAGCGCGATCCAGCCGAAGCGCGCTTCCAGCAGCAAATTGATGCCGGTGATTACTGGCTGCAGCGCATCGAGGCGGGCCAAACGCTACGCATCACCGATCTTGAAGGCAATCAAGCCGCCGATACGCTGTTTTTCAATGCTGAGGACACCGCCGAACGCTACAGCATGAGCGACACGCTGCGCGGGCAAAACAATGTTTTTCTGACGGCCGGCAGCGTGCTGCGCTCGAACTTTGATCGCCCAATGCTGACCATCACTGCCGATACCTGCGGCCGTCACGACACGCTCGGCGGCGCTTGTTCGTGCGAGAGCAACACGGTGCGCTATGACCTGGAGAAGCGCCATATGCATTCGTGCCGCGATAGCTGGATGCTGGCGGTGGCGGAGCAGCCGGAGTTTGGCCTGACGCGCCGCGACATCACCCACAACATCAACTTTTTCATGAACGTGCCGGTGACGCAGGATGGCGGATTGACCTTTGCCGACGGCATTTCTGCGCCGGGCAAATATGTCGAGATGCTGGCACACATCAACGTGCTGGTGCTGATCTCCAACTGCCCGCAGCTCAACAATCCCTGCAACGGTTACAACCCAACGCCGATTTTAGTCAGCGTGTGGTGATTTTCTGACGCAACGGGACGACCCGTTTTCTGCCGTCAATGCTACGCAGGACGACCTGCCGCAACGAGAGTATTCAGTCATGATTGATCGCGTATTAATTGCCAACCGTGGCGCGATTGCCGTGCGCATTATTCGAACCCTGCAAGCCATGAATATCCGGGCGATTGCCGTATACGCCGAAGCCGACCGTCATGCGCGCCATGTGCGTCTGGCGGATGAAGCCTGGTCGCTCGGTGAAGGTCAGGTGCGAGACACTTATCTCAATCAGGATAAATTACTGGCGATAGCCGCGCAGAGTGGCGCGCAGGCGCTGCATCCCGGTTACGGTTTTCTTAGTGAAAATCCGGAGTTTGTCACGCGCTGCGAAGCGGCGGGCGTGCATTTTCTTGGGCCGAGCGCCGAGCAGATGGCGGCCTTTGGCCTGAAACATAGCGCGCGTGCGCTGGCTGAACAGAATAACGTGCCGCTGCTGCCGGGCAGCGGCTTACTGGCTTCGCTGGCCGAGGCGCAGCAGATGGCGGCGCAGATTGGCTATCCGGTCATGTTGAAAAGCACCGCGGGCGGCGGCGGCATTGGCATGCAGCGCTGTGACGATGCCGAACAGCTAGACGCCGCATTCACCCGCGTGAAGCGCCTGGCAGGCAACAACTTCGCCGACGATGGCGTGTTTTTAGAGAAGTTTATTGCGCGTGCGCGCCATATCGAAGTGCAGATTTTTGGCGACGGCGCAGGTGAAGTCATCGCGCTCGGCGAGCGTGATTGCTCGGCCCAGCGCCGCAATCAAAAGGTGCTGGAAGAGACGCCCGCACCGGGCTTGAGCGCTGCGGTGCGCGCGCAGTTGCAGGCCACCGCCGTAAGGCTGGCGCGGGCGGTGAACTATCGCAGCGCGGGCACGGTGGAATATGTTTATGACGATGCCAGCCAGCAGTTCTGGTTCCTCGAAGTGAACACGCGTTTGCAGGTGGAACATGGCGTCACCGAAATGGTGTATGGCGTTGATTTGGTGCGCTGGATGGTAGAACTGGCGCAGCAAAGATTGCCGCCGCTGGCCGATTTGCAGCCGGTGGTGCAAGGTCACGCCATTCAGGTACGGCTTTACGCCGAAGATCCGGCTAAGCAGTTCCAGCCCAGCGCGGGATTGCTCAGCCATGTGCAGTTCCCGACTACGATTGAGGGCGCTACGCTGCGCATCGACAGCAGCGTTGAGAGCGGCATGGAGGTTTCGCCATTTTACGATCCGATGCTGGCGAAACTTATTGTACATGCCGCAGACCGGACCAGCGCGCTAGGCAGCATGGCGCAGGCGCTGTCCGCCACCGAACTGTACGGCATCGAAACCAATTTGCTATGGCTGCGCCAGCTGTGCACGCTGCCGGACGTGCAGCAGGGACGCATCATCACCGCCACGCTCGGCACCCTGCAGTGGCAGCCGCCAACGCTGGATATTCTCAGCGGCGGCACCTTAACCACAGTGCAAGATGCGCCGGGCCGCATCGGTTATTGGCATGTTGGCGTGCCGCCTTCCGGTCCGTTCGACAGCCGCGCGTTCCAGCTGGGTAATCGCCTGTTAGACAATGATGCGCAGGCCGCCGGGCTGGAGATCACCTTGCGTGGCCCGACGCTGCGCTTCAACCAGGCCTGCAGTTTTGTCCTGACCGGCGCGCCGATTGCCGCGCAGCTTGATCAACAAACGATACCGATGCATCAGCGGCTGACGGCGCAGGCCGGGCAAACGCTGACGCTCGGCGAAGTTCGAGACGGCAGCCGCAGCTATCTGCTGCTGGCCGGTGGCCTCGATACGCCGCGCTATCTGGGTAGCCGCAGCACTTTCACCCTCGGCAAATTTGGTGGTCATGCCGGACGCGCGCTGCGCGCCGGTGATGTGCTGCATCTCGCCGCGCCGCAGGTGCTGACAGCGGCCAGCTTGCCGGATAATTTGCTGCCGTCACTGAACGGCAGCTGGCAGCTGCGGGTGATTTACGGTCCGCATGGCGCGCCAACCTTCTTCACCGATGATGACATCGCGGAATTTTTTGCCGCTGAGTGGCAAGTGCACTACAACTCCAGCCGCACCGGCATTCGCCTGATTGGCCCCAAACCGACCTGGGCACGCAGCGATGGCGGCGAAGCGGGCATGCATCCCTCGAACATCCACGACAATGCGTACGCCTTCGGCGCGGTGGATTTTACCGGCGATATGCCGGTGATCCTCGGCCCGGATGGCCCATCGCTGGGAGGATTTGTTTGTCCGGCAACGGTGATTGAAGCCGATCTGTGGAAGCTGGGGCAGCTGAAAGCTGGCGATCGCGTCCAGTTCCAGCCGATCGAACTTGCCACCGCCGATCAACTGGCGCAGGCGCAGCGTGACGAGATCATCAAACTGCAATCTCAACCGATTACAGTGAACGCGGCGCTGCCCTTAATTGATCCGGTGCTGCACCATCATGCGGCAACGGAGCAACGTCCTTCGCTCAGTATTCGGGCGGCGGGCGACCGTTTTCTGCTGGTGGAATATGGCGATTTACAACTGGATATCGCGTTGCGTTTTCGCGTGCATGCGCTGATGCAATGGTTGGAAGCGCATCCGCTGCCGGGGCAACTGGAATTGACGCCTGGCATCCGCTCGCTACAAATTCATTATGACGCACAAATGTGTGGCAGAAGTGAGCGAGTGGCGCAAATATTGCACGCTGATTTAGCATTGGGTAGCCTGGCCGATGCGGCCGTGCCTGCGCGCACCGTCTGGCTGCCACTTAGCTGGGATGATGCGGCCTGTCGTGAAGCGATTGTGCGCTACGACCAATCCGTCAGACCGAATGCGCCGTGGTGCCCAAGCAATATTGAATTTATTCGCCGCATCAATGGGCTGGATAGCATTGAGTCGGTAAAAGAGATCGTATTTAGCGCCTCTTATTTGGTCATGGGATTGGGCGATGTCTATCTCGGTGCGCCGGTGGCTACGCCACTCGATCCGCGCCATCGCCTGGTGACCACCAAATACAATCCGGCGCGCACCTGGACGGCGGAAAATTCAGTCGGTATCGGTGGCGCTTATATGTGCGTGTACGGCATGGAAGGGCCGGGCGGCTATCAGTTTGTTGGACGCACTATGCAGATGTGGAACCGCGATCGCCCTACAGCTGCGTTTACCCAGCCCTGGTTACTGCGCTTCTTCGATCAAATACGCTTTTATCCGGTAGATGCCGACGAGTTGCTGCAGATTCGTGAGCGTTTCCCGTGGGGCGATTATCCGCTACGCGTGGAACAGGGTGAATTCCGCCTCGCCGAGTATCAGGCGATGCTGACGCAGCACGCGCAGGAGATTGATGCCTTCCAGCAGCAGCGCCAGCAGGCGTTTGATGAGGAGTTGGCGCGCTGGCGAGCGGAAGGGCAGTTTACCTTCGATAGCCAGCTGCAAGCGCAGAGCAGCGAAGAGAGTGTGGTGCCAGCCGGTTGTCATCCCGTTGAGAGCCAGGTGGCGGGCAGCGTGTGGCAATGGCTGGTGGAGGAAGGCAGTGAAATCAGTGCGGGGGCCACGGTCGGCATTCTCGAATCAATGAAGATGGAAATCCCGATCATCGCGCCCGTCAGTGGAAAAATCCATAGTCTGACGCGGCAACCTGGGCAGCAAGTGCAGGCAGGTCAATTGCTTATGGTGATCGACCCAAAAGTGGCATAAGAAAGAATAAAAAATAATCAGGAATCTGGCAGCAAAGTTGGGGATATGTCCCATACTTAGAAACCCGAACTATTGTTGCATTGCCCTGACATCTTTTGCAGTGCTCAACAGGCTGTGTCCCGCATCGGTTTGATAATAACTATGCGAAACCGCTTCGGGATACAGCCTGATCGTCCGGTTTCAGCGCCTGGTGGCGCTTACCTCTCTACTTTCACGTGCTTCATAGTGAGTTTTTAAGGAGTTCTCTATGGAATTAAAAGATCCCATGGTCGAGTTGCTCAGCAGCCTTGAGCAGATTGTTTTGACACGTGACGCGAAGCCATCCGTATCAGAAATTTCAATCAATCAGACTACAGTTCCCGAGCCGCAGCGTTTACGCGAGATGACCGGCATGCAGGTTGACGAATTTGCCCGTGTGATGGGTGTCAGCGTTTCGTCAGTGAAAAGCTGGGAGGCGCAACGTACACGTCCTTCCGCTACGGCGCGTAAATTGATGAAGTTGTTGCAGGCCAACCCTTATTTAGGGCGTCAGCTGCTGGAGTAATCCCTTTTTCGGGATGATCCAACCCGCCTTGATGGCGGGTTTTTAATTTATGGCGCCATACTTTGCTGCCTGTTTAACGAACCAGCTCTCCGGCACGCTGTGCGGCGGTTGCGCTAACTGCGCAAGCCCTTGTTTGATGGTCTGCTCTGCCTGCCGCCAAAGATGGCTATCGCCCTGGCGTAACAGCTGAATCTGAATCTGCTTTTCCACCAGATAGACGCGCGCAAAGTCGGCATCGTACTGCACGATGGCGCGGGTGTTGTCGATGATGTCGGCCAGCTTGATGGTTTGCGCTTCGGGCGAGGCATCGGCGGTGTGGCGAAAATGCGCCAGCTTGCGTGCGGCGCGGTTTTTTGCCGCAGGCTGCGCGCTGTCGGTGAGCTGGTCCACCAGTTCCGCCACGCGCGGGCCGAAATGGCGTTCGATATCGTCAATGGTGCTGGGCGTGTCTTCTACCGTGTCATGCAGCCAGGCGGCGGCAATCATCTGTTCATCATCGGTAACGCTACGCACTAATTCGGCGACGGCAGCCGGATGCACAATGTAAGGCTCGTCAGTGTATTTGCGACGTTGACCCGCAGCGGCATGCGCCTCAGTGGCATAACGGCGCGCTTGCTCTTCCAGTGAATCTCGCATATTTCACTCTCCCAGAGAAAAGTCGCTTGCAATTATCTAGCGCGCTATTTATATTGAAACCCATGAACAGTAATCAAGATGACAAAAAAGTGAAGCAGGCGCCACTTCAGTTAGATCAGCAGCTCTGCTTTGCACTGTATTCGGCGAATCTCGCGATGCACAAAGTCTATCGCCAGCTGCTATCAAAGCTGGAGATTACCTATCCGCAATATCTGGTGATGCTGGTGCTGTGGAGTCAGGACGATGTGACGGTCTCTGAGATTGGCGAGCAGCTGTTTCTTGATTCAGCCACGCTGACGCCGCTGTTGAAACGTCTGGAGAGCGCGGGTTTATTGCATCGCCAGCGTTCCCGTCAGGATGAGCGTCAGGTTGTGGTAACGCTGACCGATGAAGGTCGTGCGTTGCGTGACAAAGCAGAAAGTATTCCGGAAGCCATTCAGTGCGCAACAGCCTGCGATGATCAGGTGATGGCATCACTGAAAGCTCAGTTAGACGAGTTGCGCGATAGCCTTTACCGCGCCAATTAATAAACAGGGGAAGTCGCTGTCCCGACAACCCAAAAGATGACGTTCAGGTTTGCGCATAATAAGTAGTGCGCGATTATATAGCGAATTAATGAGGTTATTATGTCTTTAGAAAAAGTTGTTTACACTGCAAAAGCTAAAGCTACCGGCGGTCGTGATGGTCGTGCTACTTCTTCCGACAACGTACTGGATGTAAAACTGGGCGTGCCAAAAGAGATGGGCGGCGCAGGCGGCGAAGTGACTAACCCAGAGCAGCTGTTTGCTGCAGGTTATTCAGCGTGTTTCCTCGGAGCGATGAAGTTTGTGGCTGGCCGCGACAAGATTTCGATGCCGAAAGATGCGTGGATTGAAGGCGAAGTTGGCATTGGCCCAATCCCGAACGGTTTCGGTATTGAAGCCAAACTGAATATTCATCTGCCAGAGATGGATGCAGCTGAAGCGCAGAAGCTGGTGGATGCGGCACACATCGTTTGCCCATACTCAAACGCAACGCGTGGCAATATCGACGTGACGCTGAACATCATCAACTAATTGATGTTGTTCACGATAACAGGCTCCTGCGGGAGCCTTTTTCACATCTGAATAAAACGCTAACCGGTTCGATTAGAAAATTTATCTGGTCTTACCATTGGTTAAATGTTCTACTGCTCGGCTTCGCGCCATCGCCCTTTCGCCAGTCGGAATCGTCCCGATCCTGCATCTTGCGTCACGCTTTTAATGCGGTTTAGCGAACTCTGCTGTCTTTAAACAGTCACATAACGGTTGATACAACGACACCAGGTCGGGAATAGAAAATTTTCATGAATTATATTAAAAGTTTAACGCAGCAAAAGCTGTCTCTGCTGCTTGCGTTATATCTCGGTATCTTACTGAATTTACCGATATTTTATCGCCGCTTTGACGGCTTCTTAACGAAATCCAATATCTCTAACTGGCTCTCTGCAGCGGCGGAAGTGATGGCAGCGGTACTGCTGACTTTCTTCCTGATGCGCCTGCTGTCGCTGGGCGGCAAATGGGTTTACCGCATTCTCGCCACACTCACCGTGATCATCTCTGTTGCCGCCGCCTATTTCATGGCGTTCTTCAACGTGGTGATTGGCTACGGCATTATCGCCTCGGTGATGACCACCGATATCGATCTCTCTAAAGAAGTGATTGGTCTGCATTTCGTGCTGTGGATGGTGCTGGTGAGTGCGCTGCCGCTGCTGCTTATCTGGCGCAATAAGCTTAGCCAGACACTGATTGAACAACTTAAAACGCCTGGCCAACGTCTTAAGCCGGTAGCCGTTATGCTGCTGAGCGTGGCGCTGGTCTGGCTGCCGATTCGCTATTTCGACAAGTTGCAGAAGGTGAATGAAGAGATCACCAACATCGATTTGCCGAGCTATGGCGGCGTGGTGGCGCACTCGTATCTGCCATCCAACTGGATTGCCGCGCTGGGCCTGTTCGCCTGGACCAAAGTTGATGAAGAGTGGGATGGCCAGAAGTTACTCGATCCGGCAAAAGAGTTTACTTACGTCGCGCCTGCGGGCCTCGACGATACCTATATGGTGTTTGTGATTGGCGAAACCACGCGCTGGGATCACATGGGCATGCTCGGCTACGATCGTGATACCACGCCGAAGCTGTCGAAAGAGAAGAACCTGGTCGCGTTCCGTGGTGAATCTTGTGATACCGCCACCAAGCTGTCGCTGCGCTGCATGTTCGTGCGCGAAGGTGGCACCATGGATAATCCGGGCCGCACGTTGAAAGAACAAAATGTTTTCGCCGTGTTGAAAGAGCTGGGCTTCACGTCTGAGCTGTTCGCGATGCAGAGCGAAGTGTGGTTCTACGATAACGCTGACACCAATAACTTCTCGTTCCGCGAGCAGATTGGTTCAGAGAAGCGTAATCAGGGCAAAGCGGTCGATGACATGCTGTTAGTGCCGGAGTTGCAGGCATCGTTACAGCGCTTCCCAAAAGGCAAGCACGTGGTGATTCTGCACACCAAAGGCTCGCACTACCTTTATTCTCAGCGTTACCCGCGTGATTTCGCTCGCTATCAGCCGGAATGCATGGGCGTTGATGAGAAGTGCAGTAAAGCGCAGTTGATTAACGCCTACGACAACTCGATTTTGTACGTGGATACCATGCTGGATAGCGTGCTCGATCAGTTGCGAGATAAGAAGGCGATTGTGTTCTACGCCTCCGATCACGGTGAATCAATCAGCGAGAATATGCACTTGCACGGTACGCCGCGCGAGATGGCGCCACCGGAGCAGTTCCGTGTACCGATGATGGTGTGGGCTTCTGATAAGTATCTTGAAGATCCAACCAACCGCAGCAACTTCGAACGTTTACAGGCGCAGCAGCGCGTGGGTAAAACCCATCGCCATGTTGAGCTGTTCGACACCATCATGGGTTGCCTCGGCTACACCTCGCCGGACGGCGGAATTAAAGACGCAAATAATTGGTGTTCAGCACCAGCGGCCGCGCCTGCTAAAGCGCTGTGATTTTTTTGGGGTTGTTGACCGCTGCTTGCTTTCCAGGCGATCAGTTGGGTTTTCAGTAAAAGGCATTGACGCTTTTTTAGCAGCGCAGTAATATGCGCCCCCATCGGCGAGTAGCGCAGCTTGGTAGCGCAACTGGTTTGGGACCAGTGGGTCGGAGGTTCGAATCCTCTCTCGCCGACCATCTTTGAAGAAACCTGCTTTTATAAGCAGGTTTTTTTTCGTCTGTAATTTGTTGGGTCTTGTGCCGATCAGGCTGAAATACAGGGCCGCTCCGTAAAGTCGCCGTGGACACATCCCTGTGGGCTCTGCCGGCGCATCCCTGCGCCGGAAGCTTTACTCCGCGGCCCTGTATTCCATCCTTCTTCAAACTCCTCTGCATTTTTTTAACAGCAAAACAGAAGCCAACCTGGCGATGGGAAGGCGGCTCGTTTAGCAAAGCGTCCGCCGCAGGGATGCGGCGGTCGAGGCTACAGGGACGTATTCACGCCGACTTTGCGTTCGAGCCGCCTTTCCTGAGCAACGCACCGAGCGAATAGCAAAACCCCTAAATATACCCATTCCATCCCCTAAACCAGCAATACTCACCATTATCTCCACTAACTCCCGCGTACCCCACGCCAAATCGAACCCGCGCGCTTAATTCGCGAAACATTCTTCTTATGACCGGTTTATGCATCATGCTGATTTCTTATGCCATTTCCCTAGCACATTCCGCTGCCTGAACGTCATAACGCACGCAGAATCGTTCAGATATTCAACATTTACCAATAAGTTTTGTGTGTTTTTTAGCGGTGATAATCACTGCTATTTGACTACATAGCCAGATAATCACGCGGCATTGAGCGCTTTATCACCTTTTTTAATTTTGGCTTAGGCTGAGAAGGGTGTTTTTTATCGTTGCTTGCACTTAGTCACACTCTATGTAAATAACCCCACACTGTATTGACGTTCATTGCAACTGTTGACAAATTGATGCGTCAATAAAATGTAGAGAAGGACGTGTCTGACAGATTCCACGGTGCCAGCACAAAAAAATAACCGCTCACATTTTGCTTACTCTTAATTGACCTGCCCGAACCGCATAAAAAAATCAGAGGTCGGGCGACGCACACAACATCACATCACAATGGAGCAAAACATGATCAACTCCCTGGCTAAATCCAGGATGCTGAAGGTCGGTCTCAGCCTGATTGCTATGACCGTTGCCGCTGGTGTCCAGGCGAAAACCCTCGTTTATTGTTCAGAAGGTTCGCCGGAAGGCTTCAACCCGCAGCTCTTCACATCGGGCACCACCTACGACGCAAGCTCGGTACCGATCTACAACCGTCTGGTTGAGTTCAAAACCGGTACCACCGAGCTGCAGCCAGGTCTGGCAGAAAAATGGGATGTCAGCGCGGACGGTAAAACTTATACCTTCCACCTGCGTCAGGGCGTGAAGTGGCAAACCACCAAAGACTTCAAGCCAACCCGCACCTTCAATGCCGATGACGTCGTGTTCTCCTTCGAGCGTCAGCTCGACAAAAACAACAAATATCACGGTGTTTCTGGCGGCAGCTACGAATACTTCGAAGGCATGGACATGCCTAAGCTGATCGCCAAAATCGAAAAAGTTGACGATTACACCGTACGCTTCACGCTGACGCGTCCTGAAGCGCCGTTCATTGCTGACCTCGGCATGGACTTCGCCTCAATCATTTCTAAAGAATATGCCGACAACATGCTGAAAGCGGGCACGCCTGAGAAGCTGGACCTCAATCCAGTGGGCACCGGTCCGTTCGTACTGCAGCAGTATCAGAAAGACTCGCGCATTCTGTATAAAGCTAACCCAGACTTCTGGGGCACTAAGCCGAAGATTGATCGCTTAGTGTTCTCCATCACGCCAGACGCCTCTGTGCGTTATGCGAAACTGCAGAAAGGCGAGTGCCAGGTCATGCCGTACCCGAACCCGGCCGACATCGCCAGCATGAAGAAAGACGACAAAATTAACCTGATGGAACAGCCTGGTTTGAACGTCGGTTACCTGTCGTTCAACACCGAGAAAAAGCCGCTGGATAACGTGAAGGTGCGTCAGGCACTGACCATGGCGGTGAACAAACAAGCCATCATTGATGCCGTTTATCAGGGCGCTGGCCAGGCCGCGAAAAACCTGATCCCACCCACCATGTGGGGCTACAACGACGACATCAAAGATTACGCTTACGATCCTGAGAAAGCCAAAGCGCTGCTGAAAGAAGCAGGCATGGCTGATGGTTTCTCCATCGACCTGTGGGCAATGCCGGTTCAGCGTCCATACAACCCGAACGCACGTCGCATGGCGGAAATGGTTCAGGCTGACTGGGCGAAAATTGGCGTGAAAGCCAAAATCGTCACCTTCGAATGGGGCGAGTACCTGAAACGCGCGAAAGCCGGTGAACACCAGACCGTAATGATGGGCTGGACCGGTGATAATGGGGATCCGGATAACTTCTTCGCCACGCTGTTCAGCTGTGCAGCGGCGAAAGACGGTTCTAACTACTCACGTTGGTGCTACAAGCCGTTTGAAGATCTGATTCAGCCAGCCCGTGCTGAAGCCGATCACAACAAACGTATTGAACTGTACAAACAGGCTCAGGTAGTGATGCATGACCAGGCTCCAGCGCTGATCATCGCTCACTCAACCGTCTACGAGCCAGTGAGTAAGAAAGTCTCTGGTTATGTGGTTGATCCATTAGGTAAACATCACTTCGAAAACGTCGATATCCAGGAATAACCTTTCGGATTATCGCGGTCAGGGCCAGCATTGCTGGCCCTCGGGCGGCACCTTCGCCGCCCGTATTCCGCTCTTTTTTTCCGGCAAATTCTACTAATGAAGCGCTTCTTGCGTCGCGTCCGCCTTCGGCTGGCTGCGAGTGTTGAGCAATGTTGTCCCCGGCGGTAACGCTGTGGGAAATGTCAGAGAACCAGGCTTATGCTGCAATTCATACTCCGACGTTTGGGCCTTGTCATCCCAACGTTCATCGGTATCACGTTATTGACCTTCGCGTTTGTCCACTTGATCCCCGGCGATCCGGTACTGATCATGGCCGGCGAACGCGGTATCTCTCCTGAACGTCACGCGCAATTGATGGCGCAGTTTGGCCTCGATCAGCCGATGTGGAAGCAATACATCACCTACATCAACGGCGTCTTACACGGTGACCTCGGCATCTCGCTGAAAAGCCGTATCCCGGTTTGGGACGAATTCGTACCACGCTTCAAAGCTACGCTGGAACTGGGCATCTGCGCCATGTTGTTCGCGGTCGCTGTCGGCATTCCTGTTGGCGTGCTGGCCGCGGTAAAACGCGGCTCGATCTTCGATCACACCGCCGTGGGCATCTCGCTCACCGGTTACTCGATGCCGATTTTCTGGTGGGGCATCATGCTGATCATGCTGGTCTCGGTGCAGTTGAACCTCACGCCGGTCTCCGGGCGCGTCAGCGACATCATCTTCCTTGACGACAGTCATCCGCTCACCGGATTTATGCTGATTGATACGCTGCTGTGGGGCGAAGAGGGCGATTTTAAAGATGCGGTGATGCACATGATTCTGCCGGCCATCGTGCTCGGCACCATTCCGCTGGCGGTGATCGTGCGTATGACGCGCTCCTCGATGCTGGAAGTGCTGGGTGAAGATTACATCCGCACCGCTCGCGCCAAAGGGCTGACGCGTATGCGTGTGATTGTGGTGCATGCGCTGCGTAACGCCATGCTGCCGGTCGTCACCGTGATTGGTTTGCAGGTTGGTACGCTGCTGGCCGGTGCGATTCTGACCGAAACCATCTTCTCGTGGCCGGGACTCGGTCGCTGGCTGATCGAAGCGCTGCAACGCCGTGATTATCCGGTGGTGCAGGGCGGCGTGTTGCTGGTGGCGATTCTGATCATCGTGGTCAACCTGCTGGTTGATCTGTTGTACGGCGTGGTCAATCCACGTATCCGTCATAAGAAATAAGGGGGAATCATGTCTGCTGTTGATCCCGCAAGCGTAACTGCTGCACCCAAGCCGATGACCCCGTTGCAGGAATTCTGGCACTACTTCAGGCGTAACAAAGGGGCGGTTATCGGCCTGGTTTACATCGTTCTGATGCTGTTAATCGCTATCTTTGCTGATGTGCTGGCACCGCACGCACCGGCTGAGCAATTCCGTGATGCCTTGCTGCATCCGCCGGTTTGGCAGGAAGGCGGCAGCTGGAGCTACATCCTCGGTACCGATGACGTGGGCCGCGATGTGCTGTCGCGCCTGATGTACGGCGCGCGTCTGTCGCTGCTAGTTGGCTGCATGGTCGTCGTGCTGTCGCTGATTCTCGGCGTGATATTTGGCCTGATGGCTGGCTACCTTGGCGGCGTGGTTGACGCCATCATTATGCGTGTGGTCGATATCATGCTGGCGCTGCCAAGCCTGCTGCTGGCATTGGTGCTGGTGGCGATCTTCGGTCCGTCGATCGTTAATGCCTCGCTGGCGATTACCTTCGTCGCCTTGCCGCACTATATCCGTCTGACGCGTGCTGCGGTGCTGGTTGAAGTTAACCGCGACTACGTTACCGCCTCAAGCGTGGCGGGTGCCGGTACGCTGCGCCAGATGTTCATCAATATTCTGCCTAACTGCCTGGCACCGCTGATCGTGCAGGCATCATTAGGTTTCTCCAACGCCATCCTCGATATGGCGGCGTTGGGCTTTCTCGGTATGGGGGCGCAGCCGCCAACGCCGGAGTGGGGCACCATGCTCTCCGACGTGTTGCAGTATGCGCAAAGTGCCTGGTGGGTGGTGACATTCCCTGGAGTGACCATTCTGCTAACGGTTCTGGCATTCAACCTCATGGGCGATGGTTTGCGTGATGCACTCGACCCGAAACTCAAGCAGTAAAGAGGCACCGAGATGGCGTTATTAAATGTAGACAAATTATCGGTGCATTTCGGCGACGAAAAAACACCGTTCCGTGCGGTTGACCGCATCAGCTATCAGGTCGAGCAAGGCCAGGTAGTAGGCATCGTCGGGGAATCCGGTTCCGGTAAATCGGTCAGCTCGCTGGCGATCATGGGCCTGATTGATTATCCCGGCCGCGTGATGGCCGAGAAACTGGAATTCAATCAGCGCGACCTGCAGAAAATCTCCGAAAAAGAGCGCCGCCAGTTGGTGGGCGCCGAAGTAGCGATGATCTTCCAGGACCCGATGACCAGCCTCAACCCTTGCTACACCGTGGGTTTCCAGATCATGGAAGCGCTCAAGGTGCATCAGGGCGGCAGCAAACGTACCCGTCGTCAGCGTGCGATTGATCTGCTCGATCAGGTGGGCATTCCCGACCCGGCATCGCGTCTGGATGTCTATCCGCACCAGCTATCGGGCGGGATGAGCCAGCGCGTGATGATCGCGATGGCGATTGCCTGCAAACCGAAACTGCTGATCGCCGATGAGCCAACCACCGCGCTCGACGTGACCATTCAGGCGCAAATCATCGAACTGCTGCTGGAGTTGCAGAAGCAGGAGAACATGGCGCTGATCCTGATTACCCACGATCTGGCGCTGGTGGCCGAAGCGGCTCAGCACATCATCGTGATGTATGCCGGACAAGTGGTGGAGAGCGGTAAAGCAGTGGATATCTTCAAAGCGCCGCGTCATCCCTACACGCAAGCCTTGCTGCGCGCGCTGCCGGAGTTTGCTGCCGACAAAGCGCGTCTGGCCTCGCTGCCTGGCGTGGTGCCGGGTAAATACGACCGCCCAACCGGCTGCCTGTTAAATCCGCGCTGCCCGTATGTGACCGATCGCTGCCGCCGCGAAGAGCCGGAGCTGCGCGACATTCCTGGCCGCCAGGCCAAATGTCACTTCCCACTGGATGATGCCGGGAGACCGACTTATGAGTCTTGATAACGATAAGCAGGATTACCTGCTGCAGGCGATTGACCTGAAAAAACACTACCCGGTGAAGAAAGGTCTGTTTGGCCAGGAACGTCTGGTCAAAGCGCTGGATGGCGTCTCGTTCAACCTCGAACGCGGCAAAACGCTGGCGGTGGTGGGTGAATCCGGCTGTGGTAAATCCACGCTGGGCCGCTTGCTGACGATGATTGAAACCCCGACCGAAGGCCAGCTGTTCTGGCACGGTCAGGATCTGTTGAAACACGATCCGCAGGCGCAGAAACTGCGTCGCCAGAAAATTCAGATCGTGTTCCAGAACCCGTATGGCTCGCTCAATCCGCGTAAGAAAATCAGCCAGATTCTGGAAGAGCCGCTGGTGATCAACACCTCGCTGACCAAAGCGGAGCGCAAGGAAAAAACGCTGGAGATGATGGCGAAGGTTGGCCTGAAAACCGAGCATTACGATCGCTATCCGCACATGTTCTCGGGCGGCCAGCGTCAGCGTATCGCTATTGCGCGTGGTTTGATGCTCGATCCTGATGTGCTGATCGCCGATGAGCCGGTCTCCGCGCTCGACGTGTCGGTGCGAGCGCAGGTGCTGAATCTGATGATGGATTTGCAGCAGGATTTAGGCTTGTCCTACGTCTTCATCTCGCACGATCTCTCTGTGGTGGAACACATCGCCGATGAGGTGATGGTGATGTATCTCGGCCGCTGCGTTGAGAAGGGCAGCAAAGAGGCGATCTTCAGCAATCCGCGTCATCCTTATACGCAGGCACTGCTGTCGGCGACACCACGCCTCAACCCGGACGATCGCCGCGAGCGCATCAAACTGACGGGCGAGTTGCCAAGCCCGCTCAATCCGCCGCCGGGCTGTGCGTTTAACGCGCGCTGCCGTCGTCGTTTTGGCACCTGCGTTCAGCTGCAGCCAAAACTGAAGCAATATGGCGATCAGCAAATCGCCTGCTTCGCGGTGGATCAGGATGAAAATCAGCCGGTAGGCGTGTCATAAATTACTGCCATAAATGAATCAAGGCTCCTGCGGGAGCCTTTCTTTTTGCTGATTAATACATGAGATAAATTAACGACAAAAAGGGTTACTGCTAAAGCCCTGACAAAAGCATTACGCCACTGCATCTGTGAACAATTGGTCCTGATTAAGATATATAGCGTAAAGGCAAATTCCTATTTTCATCATCATTGTGTGAGCAATGTCACTGTGGAATAAAATCCATAACTTGCAGCGCAGTAGAGGTTTTTCAGTAGCTTAGGTTAAAATCTCCTGCGTGATTATTTCTGTTAATTGATACTAATTAATCTCCGTCCATAAATAACTGCATGCTTTTTGCATTCCCGCTTTTTCAATCTTAAAGATAGAATTCTTTTATTGAATGCGCTGTTTTAGTAATCAGATTTGTCTCACCGTCTTTTAATGTGTGTGATATATTCGCGGAAAATTCCCTCCCGCTTTTACAGGCTCTGATCATGAAGAATTACGACGATCTGCAGCGTTTTAAAGAGAAAACGCAGACGCTTGACATCGCTTTTAAGGATATGTCCGGTCAATCGCAGGAAGCCGATCAAAGTCAGTGGGCGTTACTGCGTCAATTGACCACCGAACAAGAGCCTGAATTAGGCAGCGGTCAGCGCATTGATATGCCGCAACCACAGCCGATTCGCGGGGATGAATTCAGCGCACCGCCGGAACCGGCTCAGGCTGCACCCGCCACCCCGGCGCGCGCATCGATTCCCGATAGCCTGAACGCACCTGCCGCCGCGCAACCGGAGAGCGGCTCATCGCTGTTTCCGCCCGCGCCGTCGGTTAAGCCGCTCTCCTCTGCGACGCCATTAGCGCCGAAAGCCACGCGGGTCGAGCGCCAGGCGACAACCTCACTGTTTCCACCAGCAAAACCTGCCGCCGCGCCAGCCGCTCAGCCTGCTGCTGTTGCCGCACCGGCAGCTCCCGCGCCAATCGCGCCAGTGCCTCTGCCAACCCTGGCCGCTGCGGTTGAACCGGCACGTCCGGCTGCGCCAGCCCCGTCTCGCTTTGGTGCGCTGTTCCGCTCGCGTCCAGCCGAGCCGGCTAACCTGTCAAAAGAAACACCGTTAAAACCGCTACTGGAGAAGATTGCGCTATGCCGTTAGTTTGTGTGTGCTCGCCAAAAGGGGGAGTAGGGAAAACCACCATGGCGGCCAACCTTGCGTGGAGTCTGGCTCGCGCTGGCAGCAAGGTATTGGCAATCGATTTCGATGTTCAGAACGCCTTGCGCCTGCATTTCGGTGTACCGCTGAATGATGGTCGCGGCTTTGTGGCACGCTCTGAAGATCAGGCTGACTGGAGCCAATCGATTCTGACCACCGGCGGCAATATTTTCGTTATGCCGTATGGCGAGGTCAGCGAAGAGCAGCGTGAACGCTTTGAAGAAAATCTGGTAAAAGATCCCCATTTCCTGAAACGCGGGCTGGATACGGTGCTGAATTATCCGGGACTGGTGATTATCGCCGATTTTCCTCCCGGTCCGGGTCCGGCGCTTAAAGCAATGCAGGCACTTGCCGATATGCATTTAGTGGTGATGTTAGCGGATACCGCATCGGTCTCGTTGCTGCCGCAAATAGAAAATGACCGCATGATTGGTCGACCGCTGAATAATAAACGTGGTCACTATTTTGTCCTTAACCAGAGCGATAACCGCCGCAATATTAGCCGTGAAGTCACCGCTTTTATGCAGCAGCGCCTGGGTGAGAACTTATTAGGCGTGGTACATCGTGATGAAAGCGTCGCGGAAGCCAATGCCTCGCAACAATCGGTTTATGATTTCAGCCCAGCGTCTGCAGCTGCGTTTGATATCGAATTAGTGGCAAAACGCGTAGCCAATATCCTGGATATCACCGTGGGTAACGGCGAAGTTCAGGCACCTTTTCGCAGCCACTATTAATAATGAGGCCGACTCCGGCCACATAATAACAACACAGCTTCTTCAGGGTGAATCATGAGTAAACTCGGGTTTTACCTGCTGCTGCTGGTGCTTGCACCGGTGGCGGCGGTAATCGTCATCACGCCTATGGACAGCCAGAAGCAATATATATTTGGCTTAATCAGCATCGGGATGATGTTTTTACTGGGCTTCAGCAAAAGCCGCAAAATAACCATCGTTATGGTTATCTTATCCGCGCTGATGTCGACCCGATATATCTGGTGGCGTACTACGGAGACGCTGCAATTTAATTCTGAGATTGAAGCGATTCTCGGTATCGGCTTATATCTGGCCGAACTCTATGTCTGGCTGATCTTAATTCTCGGCTTCCTGCAAACCACCTGGCCATTAAAACGCACCATCGAACCTTTGCCGGATGATACCAGCCTGTGGCCGACGGTGGATGTTTATGTTCCAACCTACAACGAAAGCCTCGATGTGGTGCGTGATACCGTGCTGGCGGCGCAGTGTATTGATTACCCGCGCGACAAGCTGAAGGTCTATTTGCTGGATGACGGTAAGCGCAGTGAGTTCGCGGTATTTGCCGCCGATGTTGGCGTGGGTTACATCACCCGTGACGACAATAATCACGCTAAAGCCGGTAACCTCAACCACGCGATGAAGATCACCAAAGGTGAGCTGATTTGCATCTTCGACTGCGATCACGTGGCCACGCGCACCTTCCTGCAGGCGACGGTCGGTCCGTTCCTGAAAGACCCAAAGCTGGCGTTGCTGCAAACCCCGCACTACTTCTATTCACCGGATCCGTTCGAGCGTAACCTGCGCGCGGCCCGCAGCATCCCGAACGAAGGTTCACTGTTCTACGGCCCGGTGCAGCAGGGTAACGATAACTGGAACGCCACCTTCTTCTGCGGTTCTTGTGCGGTGATTCGCCGTAGCGCGCTGGAAGAGATCGGTGGTTTTGCGGTGGAAACCGTGACCGAAGATGCGCATACCGCGCTGAAAATGCAGCGTCGCGGTTGGGGATCGGCCTTTTTGGCGATTCCGCTGGCGGCCGGTCTGGCGACCGAGCGTCTTGGCCTGCACGTCGTGCAGCGTAACCGCTGGGCGCGTGGCATGACGCAGATCTTCCGCGTTGATAATCCGCTGTTTGGCCGTGGATTGAAGTGGCAGCAGCGTCTGTGCTACCTCAACGCCATGCTGCACTTCCAGTTTGGCTTGCCGCGCGTGGCGTTCCTGACGGCACCGCTGGCCTACCTGCTGTTCAACCTGAATATCATTCACTCGTCAGCCTCACTGATTTTCGCCTACGTCCTGCCGCATCTGGTGATGTCCCTCTACGTCAACTCGCGAATGAACGGCAAGTTCCGTTACACCTTCTGGGGCGAAATCTACGAAACCGTGATGTGCTTCCACCTCGTCATCCCAACGCTGCTCACCATGCTGGCACCGAAGCGCGGTAAGTTTAACGTAACGGATAAAGGCGGCCTGCTCGATCAGGGCTTCTTCGACTTCCACATCGTGCGTCCACATGTGATTGTCGCGGTGCTGCTGTCGATCGGCATCATCGCGGGCGTGGTGCGCGCCACCGCGCATGACTACTTTGGCGTTGATCCTTACGTTATTGCGCTCAACGTCGGCTGGGCGGTCTTCAGTTTGGTTATCCTGATGGCGGCGATTGCCGTGGCGCGCGAAACCAAGCAGGTGCGTAAAACCATCCGTATTGAAGTGCAGATTCCGGCGGTGATTCACTACGCCAGCGGCATCTCGTCACGCACGAAAACCAGCGATCTGTCGATGGGCGGCGCGCAGTTGGATGCGCCGGACAATCGTCACGAGCACGATGAAATTGAAGAGATCGATCTGCTGCTGAAGTCGGGCACCATCACCATTCCGGTGAACAAAATCTCCGGCGATGAGGAGAGCATCCGTCTGCGCTTTGGCGATATGCCGCTGTCGCGCCGCCGTGAGCTGGTGCGCGTGGTACTGGCGCGTGCCGATGCGTGGATTCAGCCGGAGTATAAGCAAGACAATCCACTGGTTTCGCTTGGCACCATTATTCGTACCGTCTTTGAGCTGTTCTGGCTGACCTGGAAAGATCGCCGTGAGAAGCGTAAGCGTGACAACCAGCCCGCAGTAAAAGAGGACAGCGCTGCATGAAGAATTTGACGCAAAGGTTGCTGGCAAGCTCGCTGGCAACGGCGCTGCTGCTCGCGCCAGCGTGGGCCGAAACCCCGCCAGTCACTCAGGATAGCGCTGCACTTTCAGACGTGCCGCCGCCGCAAGGCATCGAAAGCGCTGCCGATCCGCAGCTGCAACAGGCAGCGGGCGCTGCACCTTATGCGCCAGCGGAAACCGCACCGCAAACCGCTCCCGAAACCGCACCGGAAGCCGCATCGACAACGGAAAACAACACGCCTGCTGAACCTGCGTCCAGCGAACCTGCTGCCGCACCAGAAATGGTGCTGCCAACGGTAGCGCCAACCGCACCGGCGATGATGCCAGAAACGTCTTCCGTGACGCTTAACCAGCCAATCAGCAGCACCGTTTCGGTGGCGCAAATGGGCCAGCCGCGCGGCATTACGTTGACCGGCGGCCAGCTGCAATCCGGCATCATGTTCACGCTGCCCAGCGATGAAGTGATCACCAACGCGCGTCTTAATCTGTCGCTGCGCGTCTCGGCGGCGCTGGCCGCGCGTAACACCTCGCTGCAGCTGATGCTGAACGGTCAGCCGCTGGGTACCTTGCCTTTGGGCGCCAGCGACAGCGATGTCAGCGATTACCAGCTGGATATTCCGGCGGCGATGGTGGTGTCCAGCAATAACCTCAGCTTCAAGATTAACGATGCCGACAAGCTGCTGTGCGAGAAAGAGAGCGCGCAGCAGTATCAGGTATCGATTTTGCCGAAGACCACGCTGAGCCTCGAAGGGCAGCAGCTGAACATCGGCACCAGCCTGCGTAACTTCCCGCGTCCGTTTATCGATGCGCAGCGCATGACGCCCGCCAGCGTCACCTTTGGCTTTGCCGCCAATCTCGCGCCGGACAGCATCAGCGCCGCTGCGCTGGTGGCATCGTGGATGGGCATTCAGTCGGATTATCGTGGCATCCGTTTCCCGGTGGTGCGCGGCGATCTGCCTGAACACAACGGCATTCTGGTCGGCCATCCGGGCGACAAAATTGGTACCGTAACCTTGCCAGCCACCAGTGGTCCGCTGCTGCAGGTGATCGATAACCCGAACAATCCGGTCTACAAACTGCTGCTGGTGGTGGGCGCAAATGACGATCAGCTACGTCAGGCCGCTAACCGTTTAACCACTCAGCCGTTGGCGACCGATGCCAGCAGCCTTAACGTGCAGCCGCAGCCGATAGGTGAACGTAAGCCGTACGATGCGCCGCGCTGGATCAACACCATGCGCCCGGTGCGTTTGAGCGAACTGCTGCGCAAAGATCAGAGCCTGACCACCACCGGCATCTGGCACGATGCGCTGAGCGTCAACTTCCGCGCGGCGCCAGACCTGTTCCTGTGGGATGGCGACACCATTCCGGTGGAGCTGCACTATCGCTTCCCATCCGAAAGCTGGATTGATGAGGACAACTCGTTCCTCAACGTCATGATTAACGGCACGTTCCTGCGCAATCTTACGGTGAATAAAGTCGGTTTGCTGGAGAGCGCCTGGCATCGGCTGGGCGGCGACGCGCGTCAGGAGCATTACACCCTGAAGCTCGAACCGTACCTGATTTACGGTGACAATCAGCTGGCGCTCTACTTCAACATCAAGCCGAAAGCGGATGCGCCGTGCGGCGTGCTGCTGAACAACAACATTAAGAGCCGCATCGAAGAGGATTCGTGGATCGATCTGAGCCACACGCGCCACTTCACCATGCTGCCGAATCTCTCTTACTTTGTTGGCGCTTCGTTCCCGTTCTCGCGTCTGGCGGACTTCTCGCAGACCACGCTGCTGTTGCCGGAACAACCAAGCGATGCGGAGATCGCCACGCTGCTGGATATGGCCTCACGCGCCGGTAACGCTACCGGCGTGCCGCTGCTGCAAAATCAGGTGCTGTTTGGCCTGCCAAACGGCGGCACCAACATGACGCGCCTGCAGCAGAGCGATCTGCTGGCGGTCAGCACCACGCAGAACAACGACTTCAACCAGGCCATGCTGGCCAACACGCCGTTCGATACCAGCGGCAACACGCTGGGTGTGAAAGAGCCCACCACCTGGGACAAACTGCGCGGCTGGCTGACCGGCGACTGGTATCGCCAGCCGCTGGATGCCGATCGTTACTTCTCCTCCAACGAAGCGTGGCGCGGCTTTGTCAGCTATCGCTCGCCGTGGAACCCGGATCGCTTAGTGGTGATGACGGTGGCGACCAGCGATCAGCAACTGCTGCGCCTGCATGAAGATTTGAATTCCGCGCGCATTAACGCCGGAATTCGCGGCGATACCGCCATCATCACCGATGAGAACGGCATCCGCAGCTTCCGCGTTGGCCCACAATTCCCGAGCGGCGAAATGCCGTGGTACATGATGGTGGTGTGGTATGCCAACCAGCACTCGGTGCTGATGGCGCTGGCGGCGCTGCTGCTTTCAGCGTTGGTCGGCGGCGGTGCGTGGGTGATGCTGAAACGTCATGCGTGGCGTCGTCTCAACCCAAAAGTTGATAGCAAGTCCGGCAAGAAGTAAGGATAAAAACAATGAAAAAACATCTGTTAAGTGCCGGTATTCGCCATGCCTTGATTCTGGGTGGCGCGCTGACGCTCTCTCAGCCGCTGCTGGCGGCGGAGAGCAGTAATCCTGCGTTACAGGCGCTGTTCGATCAGGCGGCTTACTGGCACCAGAAAGCGCATGACGATTTGGCCAAAGCCTCGCTGCAGAAAGTGCTGATGGTTGAGCCCAACAACACGCAGGCGCTTTATCTGCTGGCGCTCTATTCACAGCAGAGCGGCGGCACGGCGGAGGCGGCGCAGTGGCGTGCGCGCCTGAGCGCGGCCTCGCCGAACGATCCGCATCTCACCGAGCTGGATAACGCCCGCCAGCTGCAAACCATTCCGCAGGCGCAGCTGCAGTTAGCGCGCCAGCAGGCACGCAGCGGCAACATCGCGGCGTCGCTGCAAACCTGGCGTAACACCTTCAGCGGCAACGAACCGCCGCCGAGCGTGGCAGCCGAATATTATCTGACCATGGCGGGCGATCGCTCGCTGCTGCCGCAGGCGGTTGAAGCGCTGCGTCAGTTCTCCGCCGATCATCCGCAGGATACCGGCGCCAAGCTGGCGCTGGGTAAAGCGCTGACCTATCAGGAAGCAACGCGTCGTCAGGGTATCGATGTGCTCGGCAGCCTGGCAGACGGCAACAAAGAAGCGGACCGTTCGCTGCGTCAGGCGCTGTTGTGGCTGGGTCCGCAGGCGTCCGATGCGTCGCTGTACCAAACCTGGCAGCAGCGCCATCCGCAAGACAACGCGGTGCTGGATTACTACCGTAAAAACGTTGGCGGTGCGGAGAAGGGCGCAGGCTTTACCGCGCTGAACAGCGGCGACGTCAGCAACGCGCAGAACAACTTTGAGAAAGTACTGCAAGCTAATCCGCAAGATGCGGATGCGCTGGCCGGTATGGGCTATGTGGCCCAGCGCGCCGGGCGTTATGCCGAAGCGGCGGATTACCTGACGCGCGCGGCGCAGATGGGTGGCGATCAGAGCGACACGCGCCAGAAGCAGGCCGCCGATGCACGCTTCTACGCGCAGCTGGCCTCCGCGCAGCAGGCGCTGAAAAATGGCGACAGCGCGCAGGCGTTGGCGCTGAGCGAACCGCTGGCGCAGGCCGACGGCGACAAAGGCGTCTCTGCCAAACTGTTCCGTGCCGATGTGCAGCGTCGCAGCAATCAGCTCGATCAGGCGGAGCAAACCTATCGCGCCATCCTGCAAAGCGATGCCAATAACCGCAACGCCAAAGAGGGCTTGTTCTACGTGCTGCGTCAGCAGAACCGTGGCGCAGAAGCCAATACGTTGCTGGCATCACTGCCCGACAGCGTGCGCCAAAGCGTGGCACCGCGCGGCAGCAGCACCGATCCGATTCGTGCGCAGGCCAAGCGTGAAGTGGCGGCGGGCAATAACAGCGCGGCTATCGCCACCTTGACCTCGGGTATTCAGCGCTATCCCAACGATGGCTGGCTGCGTCTCGATCTGGCACGTCTCTACCGCGCGCAGGGCAACAACATGATGGCGGCCAATATCATGCAGCCCACCCTGCGCAGCGGCGCCAGCACCACCGAACTCTATGCGGGTGCGTTAAACGCCAGCGAAAGCAGCGCGTGGCAGCAGGCGAGTCAGTTGCTGTCTCGCATTCCCAACAGCAGCAAAAACAGCGATATGCGCGAGCTGGCGCAGCGCGTCAACTTCAACCTGCAGATGGCTACCGCCGATCAGTATCTGGCGCAGGGCTCGAACGCGGCAGCGGCCAACACCCTGCGCGCGCTGGCCTCTACGCCGCCCGCCAATCCGGTGGATGCCGGTAACCTGGCGCAGAAGCTGGCGAAAGCCGGCGATCTCACCAGCGCGGTGTCCGTTGTGCGCAGCAACATGCAGCGCGGCATTCAGGGCAATGCCGGTGATTACGCCGCGCAGGTGGCGGTGCTGAATCAGGCCGGGCTGAATACCGAAGCGCAGAGCTTCCTCAGCAGCCCGGAACTGCAGGCACGCAGCACGCCAACCCAGCTGGCGGGCATCCGCAACGGCTACGTGATCAACGAAGTGGATCGTCTGCGCGAGCAGAAACAGTACGCCGCCGCTTACGACAAGCTGGTGGGCGCGCTGCAGCACGATCCGCAGAACCGCGATCTGATGTTCGCCATGGCGCGACTCTACCAGTCCGGCAAGATGAATAAAGAAGCGGGCGTGGTGTACGACTACCTGATGACGCAGGATACGCCAACGCAAGACGCGCGCACCGGCGCCATCAACGTGGCGCTGGCGCAGAATGACGTCAACAAAGCCAATACCTTAACGCGCGGCCTGCGCAACGAGCAGTCGCCGGATCGCTTGCTGCTGTTAGCCCGCGTGGCCGAAGCCAACGGCGAACACAGCCAGGCGATGAGCTACCTGCGCACCGCGCGCGGTCAGCTGATTGGTCTGCAGGGCGCAGAAACCGGCAGCGTGCCAAACGTCGGTGGTCTGGCGCTGGCCGACAATCCGTTTATCAATCGCGGCACCTCGCCGGTGGGGCGTACGCCTTCCAGCTATGGCGCGGTGATGCCGTGGCAGTCGGCACCGGCGGCTACCAGCAGCGCCGAAGGCGTGACGCTGGCGAGCAACACCCCGGCGGTTCAGCAGAGCCAGACGCTGCGCCAAATCGACAACATGATGGATGACCTGCAAGAGAAAACCGGCACCTGGGTGCAGGGTGAAATGCAGGTACGCGGTCGTGATGGCGAATCAGGCTTGAGCAAACTCACCGAAGCCAAAGCGCCGCTCACCTTCTCCACCGTGCCGTTTGGCGAGTCGCGCTTCGACTTCACCATGACGCCGGTTTCCCTCACCGCCGGCAGCGCCGGTGGCGACGCATGGCGTCGATTCGGCACCAACGCGCTGGTGCAGGGCAATGTGGTTGCCACCGGTGCGGCGAAAATTGATGATACGCCCAACTCCACCACCGATTCGCAATCCGCGACCGGCGTGGAGCTGAACATGGCGCTGAAGGGCGACAGCTACAAGATTGACCTCGGCAGCACGCCGCTGGGTCAGGACTTGAGTACGCTGGTTGGCGGCGTGCAGTGGTCGCCGAAGCTGACCGACTTCCTGACGCTGATCCTTACCGGTGAACGCCGCGCGATGACCGACAGCTTGCTGTCGTATGTCGGCGTCGAAGACAAAACCAGCGGTAAACGCTGGGGCCGCGTGACTAAAAACGGCGGTAACGCCTTGCTGAGTTACGACAACGGCGATGCCGGTTTTTATGTCGGCGGCGGCGCGTACAGCTACATCGGCGAAAACGTGGCGAGCAACAACAGCGTGCAGGCGACCGCAGGCGCGTATGTGCGTCCGTATCACCTCGACGATCGCGAGCTGAAAGTCGGCATGAGCTTGTCGTGGATGGATTACTCGAAAAACCTCAGCTACTTCAGCTACGGTCAGGGCGGTTACTTCAGCCCGCAGAACTATGCGTCGGTGTCGTTCCCTATCGAATTCAGCCGCAAGTTTGACGATCTGAAAGTGAACGTCGGCGGTTCGGTGGGTTATCAATCCTACAGTCAGGATAAGAGCGCCTACTTCCCGAATAATCCGTCGTTGCAGGCGCAGCTGCAAAGTCTGGCCGATCAAGGCTACGTGAAGGATGCGTTCTACAGCGGCGACAGCAAAAACGGCATTGGCTACAACCTGCATGCCGGTGCGGATTATAAGATCAACAAAGATGTCACCGTGGGCGGTCAGCTCGGCTACGACACCTTTGGCGATTACAACGAGAGCACCGCCAATCTGTACTTCCGTTACATGTTCGGAGATTACTAATGAGTGAGCAAGTAACCGCACGCGTCAGCCATCCGCATCAGCCGGGCTGGTTTGATTTGGTGAGCGCGATGATTGAGAGCATGCTGGACAACGCGGGCGAGGAAGCGGAAGGCTTTCTCAATGGCGTCGGCGTATCGCTGGCAACACGCTATCCTTTACCCGATGCGCGCACCGTGCAGGATCTGGAGCGTGAAATGAATTTGCAGCTGGCGCGATTTAACTGGGGCTTTGTGCAGTTACAGCCGCAGGAGAATGCCATTCTGATTCAGCACCACGCGCTGCCGCAGGGCGACAGCAACGTCGGTGTTGAACGTTGGCAGCTGGCGTTGAGCGCGGTGCTGGCGGGCGTGTATGCACAATGGCTGCAGGCACAAGGCGGCAGCGCGGCGGTGCCGGTGATGCTGGAGAACAACGACGGCGGCACGCTGCACTATCGATATCAATAGGATGCTGTAATGAGAGTGATGCGGTTCTGGCGTCAATGGATGCTGTGTTTCATGGTGATGTTTTTTAGCGCTCAGGCGGCCGCAGATGGCTGGAGTACCTATAAAAGCCGTTTTATGGGCAGCGATGGCCGAATTAGCGATACGGCCAACAATAACGTTAGCCATACCGAAGGGCAAGGCTACGGCATGTTGCTGGCGGTGGCGCATGACGATCGCGCCACTTTCGATCTGCTGTGGCAGTGGACGCGCAGCCATCTGCGTAATCCGCAAAACGATCTGTTCTACTGGCGCTACACGCCAGGCGCCGCCGATCCGATTGCCGACAAAAACAACGCTTCCGATGGTGATGTACTGATTGCCTGGGCGCTGCAACGTGCGGCACAGAAGTGGGGCGGCGATTATCAGCAGGCCTCCGACCGCATTCAGCGTGCGATCGTCAAGCTGAATGTGATCAGCTACGGCGGACATAAAGTGATGCTGCCGGGCGCGCAGGGCTTCAACAAAACCAGCTACGTGGTGCTTAATCCCTCTTATTTCCTGTTTGAGGCCTGGCGCGAATTTGCGGAACACAGCCATCTGCGTATCTGGAATGAGCTGATTGATGACGGCATGGATTTGCTGGGTGATATGCACTTCGGCAAAACCGGCCTGCCGCTCGATTGGGTGGCGCTGAATGCTGATGGTTCTGTGGCACCGGCGGTCGGCTATTCCAATCGCTTCAGCTATGACGCGATCCGTATTCCGCTAAATATCTGGTGGTACGACCCGCAAAGCCTGCGTCTGGTGCCGTTCCAGCGTGTCTGGCAAGGTTCGGCGCGCATGACCACGCCCGCCTGGTATGATGTGTTGGGCAACACGCCAGCGCCGTACAACATGGAGGGGGGATTGATTGCGGTGCGCGATTTAACCCTGGGCCAAACTCAGTATCTCAATGACACGCTGGCAGCGGATCAAAACTACTTTTCCGCCAGCCTGCAGCTGCTGACCTGGCTGGCATATCAGGAAAAGCGCTAAATCTCATTTTTGGCCTGGTCGACATAAATGGCGGCCAGGCCATATTTTCCAGCCTTGTCTGAATCTCATTTCATTGTGCTGCTTATCTTTGATTTCTTGAACGCGATCAAAATGGCAGCACTGACACACATGCAAATTTGTCATGCTAAAATGTATAGACAAAAGTGTATGGTAAAATGCAAACGGAACTGGAATTTGAGTGGGACCTTAGCAAAGCAGAGTCTAATCACCGCAAGCATGGCATCCGCTTCGAAATTGCCGTGCGCGTGTTTGATGATCCTTTTCATCTGTCTAGCCAGGATCGTTGTGAGAATGGCGAATATCGCTGGCAATCAATAGGTAATGTTATGGGCCATATTATTATTTTGGTGGCCCACACGGTACGTTTCGAGCAGGGCACTGAGATTATTCGCATCATTAGTGCACGTCCTGCCACGCGCAATGAGAGGAGACGCTATGAGCAAGGTTAGGTTTAAACGCAGCGAATTACCGCCGCTTTCGGATAGCCTGCAATCTGAACTGGACGCGCTGAGTCAAAAGCCGGATAGCGAGATTGATTGCGGTGAAATCGCCCCGTTAAATGAACGTTTCTGGAACAGTGCTTCCAGCGGGCGATTTTATCGTCCGATTAAAACACAGGCTTCAGTCAGAATTGACGCGGATGTGCTTGAGTGGCTGAAAGCGCCGGGTAAAGGGTACCAGACGCGTTTGAACGCCATTTTGCGCGCGGCGATGCTGCGCGAATTAGAAAGCAAATAGTGCCCGGGCGGCTTAACAAGCCGCCGCTATTCAAAATCCGCATACGGCGTCAGCGGTTGTGGCGGCATATCCATATCGCCATTCCAGCCGGACATTGAGTAGCGCATGAAAATCAAACCGTGGCTTGGGGTGTAATCTTTCGCTTGCTGTATATCCATCGCCAGGCCCACCGACCAATGCGGCGTAATGCGTCGCTCCACCAGCGCCTGCAGCGTGTAGCCAAAACCTCTACCCGAACTGCTGTCTGAGGTGGGATTCGACGCCAGCGTAAAGCCAGGATTGACCGGATAGCGCTGCTGCCCGTCGGTATGCGATTGCGACCAGGAAACCGAGCCGCCGAGATCAAACGACCAGTTCTCTGTGCGCTGGCGATAGGTCACCGGCAGCGACAGCGAGAAATATTGCTGCGGGCTGTAATAGCCGCCCTGACCGAAGGTGTAGTCGCTGAGATTCTTCTGGTAATGCCACAGCATGCTGTTCAGGCCCACGGTGGCGCGGCGATTATTTTCATTAATCAGCTTGTAGTAATAGCCCGCCATCAGGCGCTCGCGGCTGTTATCCGCCACGTTATCACCGCTGAGTTGATGCGCACTGATATCGCCCCACACGCCATGCGCGCCGCCCTGATCATAACTCAGTCCGAGCGAGCCGCCGGTTGCCACCACGCCGCCCCAGGTTTTGCCGCCGTTTGCCGCGGGATCGCGCGCGCCTGCGTACGCCAGCAGCGAGCTGGAGATCGGTCGGCGTGATGCGGTGAACGTCAGGCCAATGTCTTTGACGTCGGTTTTCCAACTGACGCCGCCGACCCAGTTGCGGGTCTCGAAGCCGAGCGGCGTGGTGCCGAAGTCTGCCGACCAGCGATCGTTATGCCAGCCCACGCCTAGCGCGGTACCTTCATCGCGCTGAGTAAAGTCGCGGCTGCATCCGCCGGAATTGTCATCGTTACAGCTGCCGAACTGCTCGCTGTGGCTGCCGTTGCTGGTGGAGAAAGTGCCGGCTGAAACCCGCACATGATCGACACGCACAAAGCTGTGGCCATCGGCCAGCGGTGTTTCCGCCTGCATCATGGTGGTATGGGCGGTGAAATCGGAAGTGCCGCCGTTGCCTTTGTTGCGCGAGTAATCCTGCTCCAGCGTGAACGTGGTGTCCTGCTGACGATAAAGATCGGCGGCGTCGCTGCGGATGCTGCGTTTCAGCCAGTCATCCTGCGCCTGATTGCGGGTTAATTGCGTATAACGATCGTTATCCTGTGGCACATCCGGGCTGATGCCGCTCGCGGCCATCGCCCGTTGATAATCCTGCTGCGCTTGTGCGGGTTGTTGCAGCTGTGTTTCCAGCCGCGCCGCATCGCGAAACACCAACGCTTTTTCCTGTGACGCGGCCTGTTGCGTCGCGCGGGTTTTCAGCTCAGCAAAAATCTGTTGAGCACGCACCGCATCGCCACTGTTTTGCCAGGCGAGCGCCACGCGGCGACCGCTGTTCACGCTTTGCTGCGCCACGCCGGGCGGCAAGGCTTGTAACGCGCGTTGCGCTTCTGCAGGGCGTTTTAAGGCGATCAAGGCTTCGATACGACCCAGCGCCGCATCGCCGTTTTTACGGTCTTGCTGCAACACCTTTTGATAGTTCGCCAGCGCGCGGCGGGCGTCGCCGCGCTCCAGCGCCCAATCGGCCAGCGTGATATCGCGGCGGATAGAAGCGGGTTGCTGTTGCAGTAGCGCAATCGCCGCCGTTTCATCGCCGCGCGTGCGTAAATCACTGGCGCGGGTAAACACCTTGTCCTGCTCGAGACGATCGGCCAGCTCGTGCATGTTGCTGTCCCAGCGCGCAGTGGGCAGGCGATGCAAGGTGGCCAGCGCCGCGTCATCGCGGTCGCCAGAAGCCAGCCACAGCGCCGATGCATACAGCGCTGTGGGTTCCTGTGGATGCTGGCGCACCATCGCGTCCATCACCTGCGCGCCCTGAGTTTCTTCGCCGCCATTGCGCAGCGCGCCAGCCAGTCGATAAACCAGCCAGATATCATCAGGATTCGCCTGCGCTACCTGGCGATACTTCTCCGCCGCCTGATGCCATTGGCCTTGCTGCGCCAACGCATCGGCTTCGGCCATCAGCGCATCAGTGCGCAGCTGTAGCAGACGACGTTTCGCCGTGCTATTGCTGCGATCTAAGCGCAGCGCCTGCTGCCAATAACGCTCTGCCTGCGCAGAATTTTTACCCGCCAGCGCGGCATCACCCAAGCCAATCAGCGCCCAGCTATCGCGATTATCCAACCCTTGCGCGCTGCGGTAATAGCCTTCCGCCGCGGCGATATCGCCTTTTTTCAGCGCCGCATCACCGTTGTTGATCGCCAACCAGTAACGGTTGGTTTGCAGCAGCGACTGCCATTTGCCGATCTGCGTGCTGGCCTGACCGGCCTGTATCGCTTTCTCCAGCCAGCGAATGGCGGCGGCGCGATTGTTGGCTCGCGCCTGCGCCTGGCCCATCGCGCCCATCAATTCAGCATCGTTGGGATTGGCTGTTAGCGCGGCATTGAGCGCGGCAATCGCATTGGCGCCGCCTCCGGCATCCACCAGCGCTAAGCCACGCATCCGCTGGCGATACGCCGGATCGGCGAGCAGTTGTTGCTGACGCGCCAGCTCTTGCTGACCGCGCTGCTGGGCATCGCCTTCGGTAAAGGTTTGCAGATATTGCTGCAGGCTGGCGACGCTGCTTTCGCTCACCGGCTGATTCTGGATCTGCTGCAGCCACAGCTCGGAAGCGGCATCACGCCCGCCGTTGCGGTTGGCGAGACGACGCAACTGGGTGAAGGCTTCGCCCGGCTGATTGTTATCAAACGCCATGCGCGCCAGCTGCAGTTCTACGCCGATGTTGCCGGGATAGCGCTGTTCCAGCGCCTGCAACTGTTGATACGCTTGCGGCTGCTGGCCGGGTAAACGCGCCACCAGCCGCCAATACTCCAGCTCGGTATTCACATCGGGGAACACGCCGTGGAACAGCGTGTCCCACGCGGCTTTGGCTTCGACGACGTGCCCGGCGGTGGCCAGCAGTCGCGCCTGCTGCAGCTGCTGACGCCCTTCCGCAGTCACCAGACGCAAGCCGGCTGCTGATTCACGCGTGGCGGCGGCATTCGGTGCCACGCGCTTCAGTTCATCCAGCAGTTTTTGCGCTTTGGCCTGGTCGCCCTGGCGCAGTGCCATGCGGATTTGCGCCGCCAGCACCTGCGGATTATCAGGATCGATTTTTTCCAGTCGATAGAGCGATTGCTGTACCAGATCGATTTTGTTGGTCGATTCGCCGGTACGAATCTGCATTAGCAGCCACTCAACCGGCGAAACCTGGAGACCGCTCGGGGCGGCTGTCGCGCCTGCCAACACCCCGAGCGTGCTACTGATCAGCAATCCCAGCTGCAGCTTATTCATCGTTATCCAGCTCGGCCAGACGGCGACGGCTGACCATGCGCATTAAACGCCACGCCATCAGCGCAAACAGAACCACGACCACCACCGCGCAAATCGCCAGCCACACCGGATGGGTGGCCAGCAGATTCCACAGGCGTTCCCACCACGGCAGGTGACCGACGTAATAGGTATCGCCGACGCGGATGCTGTTAACGCCCGATTCACGGATCACCGTGGCGGTACCGAACACTGCCGCGCGTTTGCCGCTGTCGAGCAGCGCGTTATTCAGCAATTCCCAGCCGCGTGGGCTGTCGGCCAGCAATGCCACGACGCTGCGTTGATCGTTAAACGGTGACTGGAAGCCGACAATCGCGCCCATCGGCCCGCGTGAGCTAATGATGGTTTGGCTTTCTACCGCGCGTTCACTGTCAGAAATCGGTACGTTGGCTGCTGCGTTGTTGCGTGCAGGCATGCTGATCCAGCTACGGGCGGCATCGGCCAGCAGCGGGATCTTCGTGTCGTCCTGCAGATCCTGCGGAATGCCGCCGATCATCAACATATCCGCATCCGCCGATTTCGCTTTGCTCCAGTCATCGCTCATCTGCACGCGCAGCGCCGGATAACCGGTTTGTGCGCCGATACTGCCGAGCGCATTCAGCAGCGTGCTGACTTCATCATTGCTCGGCCTGGATGGCACCAGCACCAGCGTTTGCGCCAGATCGGCGTAGCGGCTGTACGGGAAACCGGCGTTGGCGAAGGCGCCCAGCGACGGCATTTCGATGTAGTGACGATAGCCGGAGAAATCGATGCTCGAGGTATCGTCGATCACCACGTGATGCCCGACGGCGGTGACGGTTTCGCAGCGGCCATCGGCGGTGCCGCCAATAAAGGTGTTGGCGTAATCAAAGTTAAAGCGCAGCTGATTCACTACGCCGAGGCGCAGCGCCGGAATGGTCAACTGGCGATTGCTGTCCTGCAAACCTTGCATCAGCGGGATGCGCATCAGCTGCTGGCCGGCGGTATCTTTCTGCGTCAGCGGATAATCCTGCATGAACTGATTGTTGAGATGCACCGCGAGGCGCGAACCATCCTGCTGAATCGGCGAGGTGTAGCGGTAGCGCAGATCCATATCGATGCCGCGTGCGCGCACCAAAAACAGATCCGGCGGCAGATTCAGCGTCAGGCTGATCGGATTCGGCTGCAAACCGTTGCCCTGTAGCTGGTTTTGATACTGCGTCAGCTCGGCAAAGGTGGTGCGGCGATCGGTGCGCACCCAGTTCGGCGCGTCGTACGGCTGGCGTGCGGCCAGCCGTTTTACGCTGTCGATGGTTGAGCTGTCGCCGCGCAGCAGCAGCTGGCCTTGCGCAATGCCTTCGACGGCGGTCAGCAGGTCATTATCGTCACGGCCGAGGATCAGCAGCATCTTCTCGTACGGATTGTCCGGCTGATTCACCATCTCCACCGTCGGTTTCTCCACTGGCGGCAGATCTTTCAGGAAGTCGGGACGATGATCGTTGGTGGCAAACACCACCGCATGCTGCTCTTTGGGCAGCTGGTTATACAGCACCGGGAAAGATTGTCCGCGCCACTGCGCTTTGCTGCCAAACCAGGAAGCCAGAATCCCGGCCGCACGCTGTTGCAGCAGATTCGGCGGGGCGTTGAAAACCATCGGCAGCTGCAACGGACGGCTGTCGCGCGTATCTAAGAACGGCTCCGGGAAATGCGACAGATCGTTCTTCAGCGGCAGCTTCTGCAGCGTCAAATCGAGTTTGCTGGCTTTGCCGATATCCAGCCAGATGGTGCTGTTGGCCGGGTTTTCACATACGTTGGCATAGTGACCTACCAGCTCAAGCCGCACGCGGTTGAAGTCGCTGATAAAGCGCGGATCGATAGGGATTTGCGTTTGGTTCTCTTTGCCGAGCTGCTCGGCGGTGACCGTCACCAATCCCACCAGTTCATCGTTGAGATAGACTTTGAGCTGCGACAGCGTCGGAATCAGCGCCGGCGAGGGACGATAGCTCAGATTCAGCAGCGCGCGCGTCACCACTTCATCGCTGCGCACGCCGAACTCAATCTGGCTGCTCGGTTCGGTACCGCGCAGCGTCATGCTGCCGGGCGGCGGAGCGACCTGATTAAACACCAGCTGGCTGTCACGCAGCGGCGCGTTGGCGTCGACCCGCGCATTCACCTCCGGTAACGGCTGCGGCGCAGTCATGGCGCCAGAAGTCAGCGGCGCGGCCTGCACCACAGAGACGCAGCCCAGCAGCAGGGCGGTGAACCAACTCAGTTTTTTCGTCATGGTCATATCATCAACTTAAGTAAAATCGGTTTTGATCGTCGCAGGCTGGCGGTCAATACGCTGCGGTAGCAGTGTCGCCAGCCAACTCACCAACGCGGTGAGGCCACGGAATAAGCGGCGCAGCGGCGCAGGTCCATACTCGGCCAGACGCAGATAGCCTTTAAAACCCAGCACCATAATGTCGGCCAGACTTTGCACCGGTTTATCTTCCGGGAAGCCATCCTGCCACAGCGCCCAGGTATCGGCGCGAGCGAAGGTGCACTGAATAAATTCAATGTGTTGGCGCGTCGTGAGTTGATGCAGGCGAATCCCGGCGCGACGGCCAAACACGCGCTGCACCTGACACGGGAAGCTGAACTCTTGCTGACCACGGCGCAGCAGCAGCGACACGGTTTCGTCCTCTTTCAGCGCATCGGCTTCGCGCAGCTCAACGCCCACGCCGCCGTCGGAATAGTCACGCAGGGTGCACGGCACCATGTGTCCATCTTCACGTGCGATGGCGGCGGGCATGGCGATTTCCACACGATGCGCTTCGCGGATCTGACGCGCTTCAACCGATACCGCCACCGCGCCGCCGAGGATAATCATGTTGTAAATCACCCACACCAAACTGACCCAAATGGTGAGCATTTCGTTGGCCGGACCGTACGCCATGCGCCAGAAGGCCATGCCAATACCGGCGATATTCAGCAGCACCAGCATCATGTACGGCTTGGTAATCACCCAATCGAGATGACGTTCGGCCACCAAACCACCTTTGGCGGTAACGTTGAATTTGCCTTTGTGCGGATTAAACAGCGCCACCGTGGTTGGCCGCGCGATGTACCACGCCAGCACAGTTTCATACACTTCGCTCCAGAACGAATGTCGCCAGCGGCCCTGAATGCGCGAGTTGGTCAAACTAGTGTGCAGCATGTGCGGCAACACGTAGATGGCGATCGCCAGCGCGGGCGCGTAGATGATGTAGGCGTGGAACAGCAGAAACGCCAGCGGTGCCAGCAGGAAGATCAGACGCGGAATCCCGGCGAGAAAGTGCAGCATGGCGTTGGCGTAACACAGGCGCTGCACCAGCTTTAATCCTTTACCGAACAGCGGGTTATCGAGGCGGAAAATCTGCACCATACCGCGCGCCCAGCGGATACGCTGACCGATATGCGCGGACAAACTCTCGGTGGCCAGACCCGCAGCCTGCGGAATACGAATATATGCCGAGGTGTAACCCTGGCGATGCAGACGCAGCGAGGTGTGCGCATCTTCGGTGACGGTTTCTACCGCAATGCCGCCGATCTGATCCAGCGCAGTTCGGCGCAATATGGCGCAAGAGCCACAGAAGAACGCTGCGTCCCAGGTATCGTTGCCATCCTGCACCAAACCGTAAAACAGCGAGCCTTCGTTAGGCGTCTGGCGGAAGCGACCGAGGTTACGTTCAAACGGATCGGGTGAGAAGAAGTGGTGCGGCGTTTGCAGCATCGCCAGCCGATGATCTTTCAGGAACCAGCCCATCGTCAGCTGCAGAAACGAGCGTGTCGGCACATGGTCGCAGTCAAAAATGGCAACATATTCGCTGCGGCACACGGCTTTCAAAGCATGGTTGATGTTACCCGCTTTGGCGTGTTCGTGGGTGGGACGCACCACGTAATTGACGCCGACGCTGGCGGCAAACTCGCGGAACTCTTCGCGCGTGCCGTCGTCCAGCAGGTAGATATTGAGCTTGTCCTGCGGCCAGTCGATGCCCATCGCCGCGTAGAGGGTCGGTTTCACCACGCTCAGCGGTTCATTGTAGGTCGGTACCAGAATATCGACGCTCGGCCACGAGGTGATTTCCGGCGGCATCGAGACCGGCTGACGATTGAGCGGCCACAGCGTCTGGAAATAGCCCAGCACTAATACCGCCCACGCATAGGTTTCTGCACCTATCAGTAGCAGACCAAATGTCAGGCTGATCGGGTCATCCCAGTTGAGGGTTTCGGTGTAGCGCCACCACAGATAACGACAGGAAATCGTCAGCGATAACACGATCAGCATGATGGTGGACAAGCGGCCCGGCACGCGACGCACCAGCATCGCCAATCCCCATAACAGCAGCACGAAGACAAACTGCGTAGTGATGCCGAAGGGCTGCGAGATGCACAGCAGCGCCAGCAGGCTGGCGACAATCGCTGCCACGATAAACAGCAGCTGCCGCAACCACACGGGCAGCGCCTGAATACGTTGTTCGCTGCGCTGGGCGAACCGGTTTTGTTCCAGCCGTGCCGGCAGCGCACCGAGCCACTGATAAAGCGGCTCACGCCAGCGGAACAGCGGTTTGACGCTGAAACTTTTACGCGCGCGCTTATCCAGCGGCATTACCAGCATCAGCCACAGGCTTTGCAGTGCATAGCGCAGCGGGTCAAGCGGACGTGGGCGCAGCGGCGAAATTTGCGGGTAGTAACGTTGACGATGTTGCAGGATGCGCTGCCAACCGGGGGTTTCCAGCCGCAACAGCGACCACGCGAGTATGCACCACATTAAATGCAGCGCGAGGGTGAAACGGCCCGCGCCATGCTGATGCGCCAGCTGAGCGCGGCGTTGCAGCGCCTGCCACGCTTGCGGCATCAGCAGCCAGCGTAATGGATTCACGCCGCGCCTCCCGGCACATGCAGCAGCAGCCAGTTAGCCAGGGTGTTGATCTCTTCGCTGGCCAGCGCATGCGGCCGATATTCGCCCACCGGCTGTTTCATCATCAGCGCTTCCGCCAGCGCTTCATCGCGGTGAATCACTTGGGGAATCAGGTTTTTCAGTGAGTTGATCCACAGCTGATGCAGATCCTGCTGTAGCTGGCTGTTGGCGTTGAACTGGTTGATCAGAAACAGCGTGTGCGCAGGAAAACGCGCGTGATGCAGACGCAACTGACAGTTGGCATCCAGCGTTAGCACCTGCAGCAGACGATCGGCCGCGGTAACCAGGGATCGCTGCCACGGCAACAGATCCGCTGGCATGTCGAAAATAATCCAGTTGTAGTGCGATTTCAGGGCCGGTAGCGCGTGTAGCAGCGGTGCGGCAAATTCTGCGTTGATAGCGCTGATGCTGGCGTACTGTTGCGACGTGAGTGCGCCAAACGGCAGAAAATCCAGCCCTGCCTGATAGCGCTGAGCGCACTGCTGCCACGCTTGCTGTTCGAGCAGCGCGGGCGCCCAGCCCTGAGCGCGGTCGAGCGGCATATTAAAGTGGACAGCTAGCTGATTTACCGGGGAAAAATCGATAACCAGCACCGATTGCTGCAGCGCGTTAAACGCCCAGCCGAGTGCGGCGCTCAGCGAGGTAGCGCCACAACCGCCACGCAATCCTTGTAATGCAATAACAGGCATTAACGTTCTGACTCCTGTGCGGCGCTTATTTCACGCAGCAATGGCCAGCGCGTCATAATGGTATTCAGTCGCGCTTCGCGGGCAATATCAATGTAGCGAAATGCCTTAAGGGAAAAGGCATCACTTAAGGCAGTAATGTCATCGTGCTCTTCGCTGCTAGTCGCATTCAGCGAAAATGCATTCTCTGTTTTCATTATTTTTTTGCCACCAAAAAATCGACAACGGATGAATTGTGGTTTTATTTTTTGTAAAGTTTAAACCTGAAGTAAAGACAAATGCTATCCACAGATCAATATGATTTGCGCTAATACGCTATTTTTTATTTCACCCGTTCCAATTGCGGCTGTCTCGATTAAACTAGCCTGGATTGTATCGATCGCGAATCAAATATGAAAAAACATTATGCGCTTGGCCTGCAGCAGATTCAGCAGGAATTAAATACTCTGCAGAATCCTGGGTTTTACTGGATTACCAGCCAGCGTCAGGATGATGCGCGAACGCTGCTGCGTCAGGTAGTTAGCCAACAAAAGGCGGCTACGCTCATCAGTGCGGATGAGAAACCGCAGGCGCTTTTGACGCCCGATCCCATCGGCGGTCCAGCGCGTATGCCGTTATTTTCACTGCCGGCTAATAAACGCAGCCTAAAGCAGCTTGAAAGTGATTTTTCCCGTGTGCTTAATAGTCGCAGTGGCCTGGTGATTTTTTATAGTAATGCCGCGCTGTGGGGAAAATTATCGCCCGATGAGTTAACCTTCTGGCTTAAGCGCATGCGCCGTTTGTTATCTAAAAAACAAATTACGTTGTTAATGATCACCTCCGGTACGTCAATAATTCACCTGCGTAATCATCTGCAAGGTTATTTTCGCCAGCTTGATGGTCTCGCACATTTGGAGTTTCAGCAGGACAGTTGGCATTATCGAATTAACTGGTGGTATGCGGCAGATAAATTACTGGCCGACCGCGCTATCCGTTTGAGTTATGTCGATAATCAATTTATTGCCGTTAATCAAGCGGGACAAAATATTCCCTTAAGCCGCAATGATGAAAACCAATTCCTGGCTCAGGAAGGTGTGCTGGAAGGCGCGCCGCCGCTTTCAGCGCAGTGGCAATTGTTTAGCGATAACGAAAGCGTGTTCTCGCGTGCGCAGCAGGCGAACGCCGCCACGGTCATCTTTAGTCTGGTTCATAATCAAGACATTAATTCTTTAGCAACGATGGTCCATAGTTTGCGTCGTTCACGCGGTAGTGCGCTTAAGATTGTGGTGCGCGAAATCAGTACCACGCTGCGCTACAGTGATGAGCGTTTGCTGCTGGCCTGCGGCGTGAATGCCATTGTACCGACCGTGGCCAGCCTGTCGCGCTTTCTTACCACGCTGGAAGGGATTCAGGGGCAGCAGTTCTCGCGCCATGTGCCTGCCAATCTCCATGCCCTGATGCAGGCGCTGCAGCCGCTACAGCAGAAAGGCTTTTTACCGCTGGATGCCTTTTGCGCGGCGGTGCAGCAGTTGATGAGCAATACGCTGCTGCCGGAAAATGACAAAGGCTTGATGGTGGCGCTGCGCGCGGTGCCGCAGCTGAAACCCGAACAGATTCTGACGCTGTGTAAACCGCGCCGCTTCGGCGATCTCGTGACGCTGGTGAACGACCGCATTTATCTGTTCCTCTCTTCATGCCGATTCAATGATTTGGATATCGCGCTGAAGTCGATCTTCTCGCTGCCGCACGACGAGCTGTTTAGCAATCGTATCGTCTGGTTTGAAGACAATCAGATCGTGTCGGAGGCGGACAAAATTCGTCAGCTGACGCCGGTGGCACAGCGCGACCGGCAGGCCACGCCGCTGGCCGCTGCGCCAGTCAGCACGCAAACCGCCGCGCCTGAGCGCGGGGCACAAACGCCGCAGCCGATTACCCTCAACCTCGATGGAGTAAGCCACCAATGACGCTGATGGATTGGGTGCAGGTGGCGATCCTGCTGTTATTGATTTTGCTGTTCCTGACATCACTGTTTGGGCGCGGACGAGCGCGCAGCGGCTCTAATCCGCTGCTGCGTTTGTTACCGACGCGCGCACTGAAATCAGAAGGACAGTGGCAACGCAAAACCCATAAAACGGATAAACATGAATAACAGATTCACGATGCACGGCTCGTGGTGGCGCGGCCTCGGTGGCTGGAACTTTTACTTCCTGATCAAATTTGCGCTGCTGTGGTACGGCTACCTTAATTTTCACGCGCTAAGTAACCTGGTGTTTCTGGCGTGGCTGCTGTTCCCACTGCCGGGCGCGCGGCTGCATCGCTTGCGTCAGTGGATTTCGCTGCCAATTGGCGTGGCGCTGTTCTGGCACGATACCTGGCTGCCGGGAATCCATTCGATTATGAGCCAGGGCAGCCAGCTTGCAGGCTTCTCGCCCAGCTATCTGCTCGATCTTGCTAATCGCTTTATCAACTGGGAGATGATTGGCGCGGGCTTTGTACTGCTGGTGCTGTATCTGTTTATCGCGCAGTGGATTCGCGTCACCGTGCTGGTGTCGCTGATGCTGATCTGGCTCAACGTGCTGACGATCGCCGGACCGGCAATGAATTTACTGCCGAACAGCGCCGCCACGCCGACGGTGAAGCTCAGCGATACGCCAGCGGCGAAAGCGCCAGATGGCCTCGATCAATCCGCGCCGCCAACCAGCGCCAACCTCACCGCGTGGCTCAACCGTTTTTACGACGCCGAGCGCCAGCGTGCGACCCATTTCCCGGACGCCTTGCCAGCTGATTCGCAGCCGTTCGATATTCTGGTGATCAACATCTGTTCGCTGTCGTGGTCTGATTTGAACGTCGCGCAGCTGCGTAATCATCCGCTGTGGCAGCACTTCGATATTCTGCTTAACAACTACAACTCTGCCACCGGTTACAGCGGCCCGGCGGGGATTCGTCTGCTGCGCGCCAGCTGCGGCCAGAGCTCGCACAGCGATCTGTACAAAGCCACCGATCAGCGTTGCTATCTATTTGATAATTTGGCGAAGCTGGGCTTTAAACAGCAATTGATGATGGATCACACCGGCGTGTTTGGTAACTATCTCAAGGAACTGCGTGAAGAGGGCAATCTGCAGGCGCCGCTGATGTCGCAGGCGGGCATCTCGCCGGAGGTGACGTCATTTGATGGCTCGCCGGTATTTAATGACGCGCAGCTGATGCAGCGCTGGCTCGACGATCGCACCAAGAGCAGCGATGCGCGCTCCGCGACCTTCTATAACCTGATTCCGCTGCATGACGGTACGCGCGAGTTGGGCAGCACGCGCAGCGCAGACTGGCAGCCGCGCGCCAAAGTGCTGTTTGATCAGCTCGATGCCTTCCTGACCAATCTGGAGAAGTCGGGCCGTCGCGTGATGGTGCTGGTGGTGCCGGAACACGGCGCGGCGCTGCAGGGCGACAAGATGCAGATGTCAGGATTGCGTGATATCCCCAGTCCGGATATTACCCATGTGCCGGTCGGCATTAAGTTTGTTGGCATGAAAGCACCGCATCAGGGCCAGCCGCTTAGCGTGGAGACGCCTACCAGCCTGATGGCGATCTCGGAAATCGTGTCGCGCGTGGTGGATGGCCAGGTATTTAACGCGCCGAACGTTAATATGTCGGTGCTGACCGATAATTTGCCGCAGACGCCGGTGGTGTCTGAGAACGATAACGCGGTGGTGATGATGTATCAGGGTAAACCGTGGATCCGCCTGAACGGCGGCGATTGGGTGCCATATCCGCAGTAGGTCGCAATTAATGGCCTAATGTTTGTTAAGACTACGACGAGTACGCTGGCCGGAGCCACTTTTGGTCCGGCGGTCCTCGCGCCGCTTACGCGGTACCTTCACTTCGCTCGTCTGCCTGTCGGACCGGCGGAGACGGGACCTCCCTGTCCCGGCTCCGCCTTTCGCCCGCGTCCTGCGGGCTCTCCTGGCTTCCTCGCTTCGTTCAGCGCTGCGGATTGCCTGCCCAAAAGTGGCCCCGGCCTGCTCCGAACCTTCAGTGAATGTTGTTGAAAAGGGCTCATTGGCTGGAGGCGCTGGCGCGTCTGCTGCGGCAAAAGGGCTATTCGCAGCGCTGAGGCTTTTACGTTGGGCCAGGAGCCTCACGCAGGGATGCGTGAGGCAGTTCGGGGCGGCCAGGACGGCCGATCCCCGAACGGTCCGTCGGCACGACGTGGAAGCCGAAGGCACCGCGCTAGCGGCGCGAGGACGGCCCGTGACGCAGCAGACGTGTCAGCGCCCGTACCCGGTTTATAGCAAAATGTTTTTTTTGACAGGCATTACGTCATAAATGGTGACCTTGCAGGTGAGCTTGAATGTGCACTCAAACCTGCATAATTCCGAATCACTTCATAAATAACCAAACTTGCTTATTTTTCGCCTTTATCCCGGCGAAAAAAACGCGTGACCTGGGATATACTCGCTGCGAATTTCATCTCATTACACGCCTTTGGTGGCCTGGAGAAGTTTTGTTGCGCGTCAGTCGTTCTCTAACGATAAAGCAGATGGCGACGGTTTCCGCCGTGGCGATGGTGACCATCTGCATCTTTATTGTCATCCAGCTCTTTCACTTTGTGCAGCAGCGCAGGATTGACTACGCCCAGCAAATGGAAAATGTGGCGCACACCGTGCGTCAGCCACTCTCCGAAGCGGTGCTCAAAGCCGATATTCCGCAAGCCGAACGCATCCTTAATACCCTGAAACCGGCCGGTATTTTATCGCGCGCCGATGTGGTGTTGCCAAATGCCTTCCAGGCGCTGCACGCCGATTTTGCGCCGGAAAAACCGGTGCCGCGCTGGGTCGCACGCCTGTTTGAGCTGCCGGTACAAATCACGCTGCCGCTCTATTCTGTGGAGCGTTCCGGTTTGCCGAAGCCGATTGCCTATCTGGTGCTACAGGCTGATTCCTCCCGCGTCTATCAGTTCCTGCTCAGCACGTTATCCACCATGATCACCACCTATCTGCTGCTGGCGCTGATTCTCTCGATCGCCATTAGCTGGTGTATCAACCGCTTGATTGTGCATCCGCTGCGCGATATTTCGCGTGATTTACAGGAGCTGCCGCCGCAGGCGATTCTGACCCACAAAATGAAGCTGCCGAATAATCATCGCGATGATGAAATCGGCATGCTGATCCGCAGCTACAACCGCAACCAGCAGGTGCTGGAGTCGATTCACGACGAAATGAGCCGCATGACCACGCATTTTGCCGTTACGGATCTGCCCAATCGCGCGCTGTTCCTTGCGCTGCTCGAACAGCACATCAGTCATCGCCACAATCGTCAGGCGTGGGGCTTGATGGTGATTCGCATTGAAACGTTGCAGGAAGCCAACGGCGTGCTGAGCGATGAGCAGCGCGATACGCTGATGCTGACGCTGGTGGAGAAGATTCGCAGCACCGTTGACGATCACTCACTGCTGGCGCAAACCGGGCCCAGCGACTTCGCCTTGCTGATGAAGCGCGCGCACAATCCGTTCCGCGCCATGCGTCTGGCGCGCAACCTGATGATTCGCATTAATCAGCCGGTGAACCTGCAACAGCTGCAGCTGCGTCCGAACGCCAGCATTGGCCTGGCGCTGCACGAAGAGAGCAGCATCTCGGCCAGCGAACAGCTCGATCGCGCCACCTCGGCGATGATGTCGGCGCGGCATCAGGGCAAAAACCAGATTCTGTTCTTCGATCCGGCGCTCACCGAGCGGGCGCAAAAGCGTTTAACGCAGGAACACGACATCTTGCAAGGTCTGCAGGACGAGCAGTTTGCTCTTTATCTCCAGCCGCAAATCAATATGGAAACCGGCGAGCTGGCCGGTGCCGAAGCGCTGCTGCGCATGCGCATGCCGGATGGCAGCTACGGATTATCGGAAGAGTTTATTGCCAGCGCCGAAGAGATTGGCGTGATCTCGGCCATTGGCCGCTGGGTGTTTGAAGAAGCCTGCCGCATTCTGGCCGGCTGGCAGAAGCAGGGCATTAACATCCCGCTCAGCGTCAATATCTCGGCGGTGCAGCTGCGTGATGCCAGCATGGTCAGCCATTTGCAGGGCTTGCTGGAGCGCCATCGCATCGCGCCGGGCAACTTCGTATTGGAAATCACCGAAACCGCGCAGATTGGCGATGCCGAACAGGCGATTGCGCTGCTGCGCTTGCTGCAGCAAACCGGCGTGGCGGTAGCGCTCGATGATTTCGGGATGGGCTACTCCAACCTCAACTATCTTCATCAGTTCAAAGCGCTGCCGGTAAATAAGCTGAAAATGGATCGCAGCTTCGTCGCCGCGCTGCCGGATGACGACACCATGGTGCGCATCGTGGCGGCGATTGCCGACATCATTCACCTCGACGTCATCGCCGAAGGTGTGGAAACCGCCGAGCAGCGCGACTGGCTGCTGGCGCGCGGAATTACTATAGGGCAAGGCTACTTATACGCTGAAGCGCTGCCGCTCCACGTCTTTAACCAACGCTGGCTCAATAGCTCGCAACTCCCAGAATAATCACCTTGGTTATTGATTTTCCTTACAAAATTGTAGCGAAGCGCTGTGCTGAAGCGTTTCAGTTCATAGTTAGAGTTTTGTAACTTTTGTAAGGAATAGTAGGGGATATTAATCTTGTTAACAGGGTGTTATTTTCCTCGCCATCGGTAAGGTTTTACGCTTCTGGCGGCTTGCCGCATGCGTTCTCCACAACAATGGCGGTGCGAACCGTCTTACTGGACACCTGTTATGAAAATCTTAAAAAGCCTCTATTTTCAGGTACTGGTTGCCATCGGCATCGGCGTCCTGTTGGGCCACTTCTATCCTGAGTTAGGCGCGCAAATGAAGCCGCTTGGCGATGGTTTCGTTAAGTTGATCAAGATGATCATCGCCCCCGTGATTTTCTGTACGGTGGTGACCGGTATTGCCGGCATGGAGAGCATGAAAGCCGTTGGACGTACGGGCGCAGTGGCGCTGCTGTACTTTGAAGTGGTCAGCACCATCGCGCTGATCATCGGTTTGGTGGTGGTTAACGTGGTGCAGCCTGGAGTGGGCATGAACGTTGATCCAGCCACGCTGGATGCTAAAGCAGTCGCGGTATACGCGCAGCAGGCGGAGCAGCAAGGTGTGGTCGCCTTCCTGCTGGATGTGATCCCGAATAGCGTCATTGGTGCCTTTGCCAGCGGCAACATTCTGCAAGTGCTGCTGTTCGCTATCCTGTTCGGCTTCGCTCTGCATCGCTTGGGCAGCGCCGGCACCGTGATGTTCAACGTCATTGAGAGCTTCTCGAAAGTGATCTTCGGCGTGATCAACATGATTATGCGTCTCGCGCCAATCGGTGCCTTCGGGGCGATGGCCTTCACCATCGGTAAATATGGCGTCGGCTCGCTGGTGCAGTTGGGGCAGCTGATCATCTGCTTCTATATCACCTGCGTGCTGTTCGTGGTGGTGGTGTTGGGGCTGATTGCACGCTTCGCTGGCTTCAACATCTTTAAATTTGTCGCCTACATCAAAGAAGAGCTGCTGATTGTGCTGGGCACGTCATCTTCCGAGTCTGCGCTGCCGCGCATGCTGGATAAGATGGAGAAGCTGGGCTGTAAGAAATCGGTGGTGGGGCTGGTGATTCCAACCGGCTACTCCTTCAACCTGGATGGCACCTCGATTTACCTCACCATGGCGGCGGTGTTTATTGCTCAGGCGACCAACGCGCATATGGATGTGTTCCACCAAATCACGCTGTTAGTGGTGCTGCTGCTCTCCTCAAAAGGCGCAGCGGGTGTAACCGGCAGTGGCTTTATCGTGCTGGCGGCGACCTTGTCAGCGGTGGGACATTTACCGGTTGCGGGTCTGGCGCTGATTCTCGGTATCGACCGCTTTATGTCCGAAGCGCGTGCGCTGACCAATCTGGTGGGCAACGGCGTGGCGACCATCGTGGTGGCGAAGTGGGTCGGCCAGCTGGATGAGAAACAATTGAATGCGACGCTTTCTGCCGGGAAAAAGGTGAATAACGCACCAGAAACCGCCGCATAACCTGCTATTTGCGTTAATTTGCCGAGAAATGCCCGCTGTCGCTTGCCCTGACAGCGGGCATTTGCATAATAAACCCCATTGATTTTTTTCCCGATTTTTTGCCTCGTTGCGCGACATCCTGACCTTCTCGTGGTCAAAGAGTCTGTTATTAAATAAACGTGGCGGCACAATGCCGCGCCGGTCACCCCAGATGTGACCGAACATGCCGCGCTAACGAGCGTTGATCTGTTTGAGTAGGGGTTCACATGCAGGGCACCAGAATTCGGCTTTTGGTTGGCGGATTGCTACTGGCAGCGTCCGGTTTTGGCGTGCACGCCGAGACGCTCCAACCCGATCCCGCCTGGCAGGAAGGCAAACTGGACAATGGTTTTAGCTGGCAGCTGCTAACCACACCACAACGTCCAAGCGATCGTATTGAGCTGCGCCTGATTGTTAACACCGGTTCGCTGGTGGAGAGTGCGCAACAAACCGGCTATAGCCATCTTTTACCGCGTTTAGCGATGGTGCATAACGCCACGCTGGACACCAATCAGCAACGTGCGCTGTGGCAGCAAGCCATGGATCCGCAACGTCCGCTGCCACCCGCTATTTCGTCGTACGATTACACCCAATACAACCTGAGCTTGCCGAATAACCGCCCTGATCTGCTGAAAGAAGCGCTCAGCTGGCTGGCGGCGACCGCCGGGAAAATGACGATTAATGAGCAGGTGGTTTCTACCGCGTTAATGGCGACCGATCCGATTGCCACCTGGCCTGCCAATACGCAGGATGTGTGGTGGCGCTATCGCCTGAAAGGCTCGGCGATGCTGGCGCACGATCCCGGCGAGCAACCGCGCGCGCCGGTGGATATCGCACAGCTCAACAGCTTCTATCAGCAGTGGTACACGCCCGACGGCATGACGCTGTACGTGGTAGGTAACGTCGATAGCCGCAGCATGGCGGAGCAGATCAACAAAGCTTTTGCGCCGCTGAAAGGCAAGCGTGTCGCACCTGCCGCGCTACCGACGCTGTCACCGCTGCCGCATCAGCCGGTGAATCTGGTGAATGGCGGCATGAATCAGGATCGCCTGTCGCTGGTGTGGGACACTGCATGGCAGCCGATTCGTGATTCGCAAAATTTGCAGCGCTACTGGCAGAGCGATTTAGCGCGTGAAGCGCTGTTCTGGCATGTGCAGCGCGCGCTGGCTGACAGCAAAGCGCAAAGCGTGCAGGTTGGCTTCGATTGCCGCGTGCTCTATCAACGTGCGCAGTGCTCGATCAACATGGACAGCCCGAATGCCTCTTTGCCGCAAAATATGAATCAGGTGGCGAAAGAGCTGGCGGCGGTGCGCGACAAAGGGTTACCGCAGGAGGAGTTCGATGCGCTGATGGCGCAGAAGCTGCTGGAGCTCAACAAGCTGTTTGCCACATACGCCCGCACCGACACCGATATTCTGATGGGCCAGCGTCTGCGCTCGCAGCAAAACGCGGTGGTGGACATTGCGCCTGAGCAGTATCAGAAGCTGCGTCAAACCTTCCTCAGCGAAATGACGCGCGACCAGCTAAATCAGGAACTGCGCCAGCAACTGTCGCAGGAGCTGACCATGGTGCTGATTCAGCCGCAGGGTGAAGCTGAGACCAACGTGAAGATGCTGCAGGAAAGCTGGGATAAAGTGATGAAGCTACCCGAACCGCCAGCGGTACCCGCGAGCCCGGAAGAAGTGAAACCGGATAACAGCGCAGGCGCGGCGGATCAGACCGCGCCATCATCCTAAACATTAGGTCTTAGCACGTAGCCATTCGGTTACCAGCATCGGCCAACTGGCGAGCGGTAAATCTGCCACGCCACGGATACCAAATCCGTGGCCGCCTTTCTGGTAGAAGTGAATCTCCACCGGCACTTTGTGCTCACGCAGCGCGCTGAAGAACACCATGCTGTTGTTCACCGAAACCGATTCATCATCGGATGCGTGAATCAGCAGCGTCGGTGGCGTTTGTGCGTGCACGCGCGTCTCCAGCGAATAAGCATCAACCATCTTCTGATCCGGCCATGCGCCGAGCAAGCGGGTGCGCGCACCTTCATGCGCCAGACCTTCACGCATGCTGATCACCGGATAGAGCAGCACCATCGCATCCGGGCGCGGTGTGAAGCTGTCGGCTTGATCCTGCACCGGATAGAGTTTCTCGCCAAAGCGGGTGCCGAGGCTGGCGGCAACGTGTCCACCCGCCGAGAAGCCCATCATCACGATATATTTGCCGTTCAGCCCGCGCTGCGCACGTTCACGCAGCACGCGCACCGCACGCTGCGCATCGGCCAGCGGCGCGTCTGGACCTTCATGGTGACCGTCATACGGCAGGCGATACGTCATCACCGCCAGCGTGTAGCCCATTGACGTGAAGAAGGTGGCAAGCGCGCTGCCTTCGCGGTCGATCAATACCCGCTGATAACCGCCGCCCGGCGCGACCAGCAGCGTGATGCCGTTCGAGGTTTCCGGATGCCAGATGGCAATTTCCGGGCAGCGCACGCCGGTGGCGGCGCGGTCATAAGGTTCGTACTCTTTGGCGAGATCGACGATCTGCGGCTGAGCGCGCGAATCGCTCGCGCCTGGCGCATCACCGTGTGGCCAGATATTGATGATTTCTGTGTGCATAAGTCAGTCCTGAGCGAGTCATGTTGTCGTTATTTTTTTCGCGGCCGGAGTAACAGCGTCCTGCTGTTGTTGATTAAAACATGGTCTTTTTTGCTGCTGGCGTCCAGCCGAAAACCGCCGATTTCGCCAGTTTCGGACTATGCCTGGCGGCCAGATTTCCTGCCATAACACATTGAATTTAAATCGATCTGATTAGCGCGAGTGAAGAAGTAATACCGTTTTTGTTACAGAAGTGGATGAGTCAGGTCGTTAGCGGAAATTGGCAGGGAAAAATGCTGCGTTAAGGCAAACTGCGCGGGCGGGTTGGTTAGCACAGGTAATGAATGGCGCAGAGATTTGTAGCGGCGCGATTCATTGCGCAATCAATTGCGCCGCTACGGTTGGTGCAGGTGGTTAAGTCATTTCGGCATCGCGCTGAGCGGGATAATCGCCCCGCGATACTGGATCACCGTGCTGGCGGTGAGATGACCGCGTGCGGCGGCATCTTCGGCGCTTCCTCCGGCTAAACGCACCGCCAGATAACCAGCGCTGAAGGAGTCGCCAGCCGCGGTGGTATCGATCACTTTCTCTTTCGCCAGCTTGATGGCGGCGACCTCGCGCAGCGGCTCATCGCCAACCGCCACCAGACAGGAGTCCGCACCGCGTTTGATGGCAATTTCCTGCACGCCCGCAGCGCGTGTGCGAGCAATCACCGCATCCAGCGGCTGCTCGCCCCACAGCAAATCTTCGTCGTCGAGCGTCAGAAATGCCATGTCGGTATGACGCAGCATCTCGGCATACGCCTGCTGAGCGCTGGCTTTATCGGCCCACAGACGCGGACGATAGTTGTTATCGAAAATCACCTTGCCACCGTTCTGACGACAGGCGCTAAGCAGCGTCATCAGTTTTTCGCGACTGGTCGCAGGCAGAATCGCCAGGCTGATGCCGCTCAAATAGAGATAATCATAGTGCGCCAGCTGCTGGCAAATCGCGTCCGCTTGCGCGCTGTCCAGCCAGAAACGGGCGGCGGCGTCGTTGCGCCAGTACCAGAAGGTCCGCTCGCCGTGGTCGTCGGTTTCGATGAAGTACAAACCCGGCATTTTATTGTCGAGGCGCTGAACCAGCGCGGTTTCGACATTTTCCTGCTGCCAGGCGGCGATCATCTGGTCACTGAAACTGTCGGTGCCGAGTGCGGTGACATAATCGACACGCAGCTGTTTATCTGACTGACGCGCCAGATACACCGCCGTGTTCAGCGTATCGCCGCCAAAACCGCGTTTGATGTTCTCACCTTTCTCGGACAGCTCAATCATGCATTCGCCAATAATGGCGATTTTCTTCTGCGTCATGGTCTTCAGCCTGTAGTGAATTCTGCCTTAGTCTCGCGTCTGGTATGGCAGCCGTCAATGGTTTTTAAAACGATGTTTTGATTTAACTTAAGGCAGCAAACCGCCTGCGCCACGGTGATTTAGCGGCCAAAGCGCGTTTTGTTTTGCCGATTAAGTGCGAAGCACGCTGTTACACTCAACTCTTCATGGGACTAACGAGATTGATAAAGTTATCCCGGCGATCGCCGATACTTGCCGCTGAGATGCTATTTGCAGGCACTCAACACCAACCAGGAAAAAACCATGGTGATGAAGAATTTGAGTCATCGGCTGCCTGTTTCAAATGAATTGGAGCAACAACAGGAAACGCGTCTCTTCTGGCAACAGTGCCAACGATTCTATACTTTCCAGCCGATTTACCAGGTCTCAGGCCGCATGCTGGCTATTGAATTACTGACGGCGGTTACCCATCCCTCCGCGCCAGAAAAAAGGCTGTCGCCCGAAGACTATTTTGAAGCACTGACTATCGCGCAGCGGCTTGGTGTCGTCCAGGAACAACTCGAGCTGCTGATAACATGGTCAACGTTTTTCAATCAGCGTCAGCTGGTGGCGTCGGTTAATATCGACGGTCCAACGTTGATGGAGATTGAGAAGCATGAGTCGATTCGCACGCTGATTGCGCAACTGCCGTGGGTGCGCTTCGAGCTAACGGAGCATCATGCGCTGCCGCAGGAAGAGATGGTGGCGAAGATGCCGGAACTCGGGCCGCTGTGGCTGGATGATTTTGGCTCTGGCATGGCGAACTTCTCCGCGCTGACCGAACTGCGTTACGACTACATCAAACTCTCGCGCGAGCTGTTTATGCTGCTGCGCGCCAGCGATGAAGGCCGCTCGATGTTCTCGATGCTGCTGGCGTTGATTAACCGTTACTGCAACGGCGTCATCGTTGAAGGCGTGGAAACCGAAGAGGAGTGGCAACAGGTGCGTAGCTCGCCAGCGATGGCGGCGCAGGGCTACTTCTTCTCGCGTCCGGTGCCGTTTAGCGAGCTGGAACGTATGGCACTTGAGCTTCCCTGATCCCGTTCCGCGGCGTCTCGACTATCCTTAGTCAGACGTGGAAGGGCAAGGAGGAAGCAATATGTCACGTACTCGAAAGATCCTGAGCTGGGTGTTCGGGATTTTTTTGTTATTGGTTGTAGTGATTGTGGTGCTTATCGCCACCTTTGACTGGAACCGCTTGAAACCAACGATTAATCAAAAAGTTTCAGCCGAACTGAACCGACCTTTCGCGATTCGCGGCGATCTCGGCGTGGCCTGGGTTCGCAACCGTGAAGAACCTGGCTGGCGCAGCTGGGTGCCGTGGCCGCAGGTGCATGCCGATGATGTGATGCTCGGCAATCCGCCCTCTATTCCTGATGTCACCATGGTGCATCTGCAGCGGGTTGAAGCCACCATTGCACCGCTGTCGCTGCTGCATCAGCAGGTCTACCTGCCGTGGATCAAGATGCAAAAGCCGGATGCGCGGCTGGTGCAAACCGCAGACAAGAAGAATAACTGGACCTTTGATCTCGCCAGCAGCCAGAACAGCGATGCTAACGCCGCGCCTTCTGCCTGGTCCTTCCGCCTCGACAATATTTTGTTTGATCAGGGACAAGTGCGCTATCGCGACGCCGTCAATAAAGCCGATGTCACAGTGACCATCAATCCGCTGGGCAAACCGGTGCCCTACGCCCAAGTGGCGGGCGGTGACGATCAGCAGAAAGGCGCGGGTGATTTTGTCTTTGGCTGGCAGGCGAACGGCACCTACAACAATCAGAAGCTGGATGGCGACGGCAAAATTGGCGGCATGCTATCGCTGCGCAGTAAAACCACGCCGTTCCCGCTGCAGGTGGATGTGCGTAATGGCACCACGCGTGTACGTATTGACGGTACCTTGCAGGATCCGCTCAATCTTGGCGGACTTGATGTGCGTCTGCGCTTCGCGGGCGATACGCTGGCCAATCTGTATGGCCTGACCGGCGTGCTGCTGCCCGATACGCCGCCCTATGAAACTGACGGCCATTTGATTGCGCGTTTCAATGAGGCGAAAGGGCCGCTATTCCGCTACGAGAAGTTTAACGGCCACATCGGCGACAGCGATATTCACGGCTCGCTCACCTATCGTCAGGGCAAACCGCGTCCAACGCTGACCGGTGAATTGACCTCGAACCAGCTGCGGATGGAAGATTTGGGGCCGCTGATTGGCGTCAACTCCGGCAAAGGCAGCGAGAAAACGCAGCAGGCCAAAGCGCAGCGCGGCGAAGCCTCATCGCAGCCCGCCGACCGCGTGTTGCCACACGACAAGTTTGATACCAAGAGCTGGGACGTGATGGATGCGGATGTGAAGTTCAGCGGCAAGCGCATTGAACACAGCAGCAAGCTGCCGCTCAGCGATCTCTATACGCATCTGCAGCTGAAAAACGGCGACCTGTTGCTCGATCCGCTGCGCTTCGGTATGGCCGGCGGCAGCATTAACTCCACCATTCATCTGGAGGGCGACCGCAGCCCGATGCGCGGACGTGCCGATTTGCACGCGCGTAAGCTGCGTCTGCGTCAGCTGTTCCCGGATGTTACGGCGATGCAGAACAGTTTGGGCCAGCTCAACGGCGATGCCTCGCTGAGCGGCACCGGCAATTCGGTGGCGGATCTGCTCGGCACCAGCAATGGCGAACTGAAGCTATTGATGAATGATGGCCTGATCAGCCGCAGCCTGATGGAGATTGCCGGACTGAACGTCGGTAACTATGTGGTGGGTAAGCTGTTCGGCGATGATGAAGTGAAGATCAACTGCGCGGCGACCGATATGAATATTCGTCAAGGCTTAGCGACGCCGAAATTGTTCCTGCTGGATACCGAGAATGCGGTGATCAACGTGACGGGCAACGTCAACTTCGCGAATGAACGCATGGACCTGTCGATCAATCCGGAGAGTAAAGGGATTCGCATCATCACGCTGCGTTCGCCGCTGTATGTGCGCGGCACCTTTAAAAATCCGGATGCCGGGGTGAAAGCCGGACCGCTGATTGCACGCGGTGCCGCAGCGGTGGCGCTCGGGGCGGTGGTTGCTCCCGCCGCCGCGTTGATCGCACTGATTTCGCCTAGCGATACTGACGACAATCAGTGCAGTAATGTGCTGCAGCAGATGAAGAATCAGAAGTGATCAGTTACGCCACAGCACTTTGATGATGTGGTAACCAAAGGCGGTTTTCACCGGTCCGTAAGGCTGTAGCAGCGGACAGGAGAAGACCGCCTTATCAAATGCCGGTACCATTTGTCCTTTACGGAACTCACCCAAATCACCGCCGTTGCGTCCGGATGGGCAGGTAGAGTGTTTCTTTGCCAGCTGCTGGAAGTTCGCCCCTTTCTCAAGTTGCGCCAGCAGGGATTTGGCCTGCGCTTCCTCTTTCACGAGGATATGTAAAGCCGCCGCGGTTTTCGCCATGATGAAGTCCTAATGTGTATAATCCGGCCATTATAACCTCCTTTCTTTTGATTCAACTGAGCGAATTCCGTTATGCGTTTAAACCCCGGCCAACAACGAGCTGTCGAATTTGTCACCGGTCCTTGTCTGGTGCTGGCCGGTGCTGGCTCGGGTAAAACCCGCGTGATCACCAACAAAATCGCCCACCTGATCCGCGAATGTGGCTATCAGGCGCGCCATATCGCCGCTGTAACCTTTACCAATAAAGCCTCGCGCGAGATGAAAGAGCGCGTGGCGCAGACATTGGGGCGTAAAGAGGCACGCGGCCTGATGATTTCCACCTTTCATACGCTGGGACTGGAGATCATTAAACGCGAATACAAGGCGCTGGGAATGAAAGCCAGCTTCTCGCTGTTCGACGATCAGGATCAGCTGGCCTTGCTTAAAGACCTGACCAAACAGTGGTTGGAAGAGGACAAGACGCTGTTACAGCAGCTGATTTCCACCATCTCCAACTGGAAGAACGATCTGGTCGATCCGCAGGGCGCAGCGGGTTTGGCGCAATCGCAGCGTGACCAGATTTTTGCTCACTGTTATCAGCTGTATGACCAACACCTGAAATCCTGCAACGTGCTGGATTTCGACGACTTAATCGCGCTGCCCACGCTGCTGCTGCAGCGCAATCAGGAAGTGCGCGAACGCTGGCAGCAGCGCATCCGCTATCTGCTGGTGGATGAGTATCAGGACACCAATACCAGCCAATATGAGCTGGTGAAGCTGCTGGTGGGTGCGCGTGCGCGCTTTACCGTGGTGGGCGATGACGATCAGTCAATTTACTCGTGGCGTGGCGCGCGTCCGCAAAACCTGGTGCTGCTGCAGCAGGATTTCCCGGCGCTGGAAGTGGTGAAGCTGGAGCAAAATTATCGCTCGACGCAGCGCATCCTGAAATCGGCCAACATCCTTATCGCCAACAATCCGCACGTATTTGAGAAGCGCCTGTTCTCAGAGTTGGGGCAGGGCAGCGAGCTGAAGGTGCTGAGCGCGAATAACGAAGACCACGAAGCGGAACGCGTAGCGGGTGAATTGATCGCGCATCACTTCATTAACAAAACCGCCTATAAAGATTACGCCATTCTTTATCGCGGCAATCATCAGTCACGCGTGTTCGAGAAGCAGCTGATGCAGAACCGTATTCCGTATCGTATCTCGGGCGGCACGTCGTTCTTTTCTCGTCCGGAAATCAAAGATTTGCTGGCTTATCTGCGCGTGCTGACCAATCAGGAAGATGACAGCGCGTTTCTGCGTATCGTGAATACGCCGCGCCGTGAGATTGGTCCGGCAACGCTGCAGAAGCTGGGCGAATGGGCCAACCTGCGCAATAAAAGCCTGTATAACGCCAGCTTCGATATGGGGCTGGAGCAAACGCTGAGCGGGCGCGGGCTGGAGCATCTGCAGCGCTTTACGCACTGGCTGAGTGAAATCGTCCAGCTGACCGAACGCGAGCCGGTGAATGCGGTGCGCGACCTGATTCGCGGCATCGACTACGAAAGCTGGCTGTTTGAAACCTCGCCCAGCCCGAAAGCCGCTGAGATGCGCATGAAGAACGTTAACCTGCTGTTCCAGTGGATGACCGAGATGCTGGAAGGCGATGAGCTGAACGAGCCGATGACGCTGGCGCAGGTGGTGACGCGCTTTACGCTGCGCGACATGATGGAGCGCGGTGAGAGCGACGAAGAGCTCGATCAGGTGCAGCTGATGACGTTGCACGCCTCAAAAGGGCTGGAGTTCCCGTATGTCTATCTGGTTGGCATGGAAGAGGGGTTATTGCCGCACCAGAGCAGCATCGATGAGAACAACATCGAGGAAGAACGGCGTCTGGCCTACGTGGGAATTACCCGGGCGCAGAAAGAGCTGACCTTTACGCTGTGCCGTGAACGTCGCCAGTACGGCGAGCTGATGCGCCCAGAACCGAGTCGTTTCCTGTTGGAGTTGCCGCAGGACGATGTGGTGTGGGAGCGCGAGAAAAAAGTGGTGAGCGCAGAAGAGCGCGTGAAGACCGGGCAGACGCGGGTCGCTGGGTTGAGAGCGATGCTGGAGAATGCGAAGAAGGGTTGAGTTATCGGTTAGTGCTTGCAGTCCCCCTCCTCGGTCCTCCCCCATGAATGGGGGAGGAAGATGCTGCTATATGTGAGTCGGAAATTGCATGTGGCAGCATCTCCTTCCCCCGCTTGCGGGGGAAGGTCGGGATGGGGGACAGCCAGCGCATTCCCAATTAGCAAATCGTCAGTAACCAGTGCACGTAAGACTGATAATGGCTCTCCTGCTCCAGCAGCTCAGAACGCAGCGGATGCGCTTCGCGCCAACCGGCCGGCAACGTCAAATGCAGTGCATCATCATCCGCCTGTAAACGCACGGCAGGCAAAGTGTCATCGCGACGACGACTTGAGAAGATAATCGCTAAGCGTAGCAAACGACTTAAACGCTCCGCCATGCGCGGCGGTACGGCGTTTTGCTGGGTCAGCAAGGCTAAATCGATGCTGCCGCTTTGGTTCTGCAGCAGGCAAGCCAGCATTTTTTTCTGCGCGGGAGTGAAGCCAGGAAGATCGAGATGACGAATCAGGTAAGCGGCGTGCTGCGGTGCCTGGCGGAAATCGACGCTCAGGCCAATTTCGTGGATAGAACAGGCGCTGAGGAGTAGATCGCGACATCGGTTATCCAGCTTCCAACTGCTGCTCACCTGACGGAAGAAACTCTCCGCCAACTGACGTACGCGACCGGCCTGGTCAATATCAATGGCAAAACGACGTTGCACGTTCTGCAATGTGCGGCTGCGGATATCACGATCCACCGGCAGATGCAGCATGCCATACACTAAACCTTCGCGCAGTGCGCCGCCGGCCAGCGTCATACCTTCAATGCTGAGTTCCTGGAAGATAGCGATGAGAATCGATAAACCGCTCGGGAACACTAAGGCGCGCTCCAGCGTCAATCCTTCAATTTCCAGCTCTTCCAACTTGCCGCACTGAATCGCGCGCTGTTTCAGCTGTTGCAGTTTGCTTAAGGTGATGCGCTCATCCATGCCCTGCGCCATCATAATTTCCTGCAACGCTTGTACGGTGCCCGACGCTCCGACGCAGATTTGCCAGCCTTTTTCGCGCAGCGCAGCGGCCACCGGACGGATCATCTCGCGCGCGGCCAGTTCGGCCTGCTCGAAATTCTCTTTGGCCAGATGACGGTCGCTGAAGTAGCGTTCAAGCCAGGTTACGCAACCCATCGACAAGCTGAACAGCGTGGTGGCATGTGAACCTTCGCCAGTCACCAGTTCGGTGCTGCCACCGCCGATGTCGACCACTAAACGCTGATCGGAACCGCCGGTGGTATGCGCTACACCCTGATAAATCAGGCGTGCTTCCTCTTCGCCGCTGATGACATTCACCGCGCAGCCAAGAATGTGTTCAGCCGTTGTGAGGAAATCCTGCGCATTTTCGGCAAGGCGCAGCGTGGCGGTTGCCACCACGCGGATTTGTTCCGGAGGAATATCCTGCAGCTGTTCGGAGAACAACTTCAGGCACTGCCAGCCGCGTTGCATCGCCTCAGCGGAGAGGTGATTCGCTTTGTCGAGGCCAGCCGCCAGACGCACTTTGCGCTTTATCCGCGCGACGGTCTGAATGCTGCCAGACACCTCGCGCACCACCAACATATGAAAGCTGTTAGAACCTAAATCAATCGCTGCATAAAGTGACGATGCGCTTAGCATGGTGTGCTTAACCCGAACGTTTACGGTTGCTATTGCGCGGCGCGCCGCTCCGACGGTTACTGTTGTTTCCGCCACGGCGTGGGCCGTTACCCGAGCGGCTGCGTTGCAGACGTTTCGGCGGTGGCAGTTCGCTCATCAGCGCATCGCTGTTGTACTTGCTGACCGGAATACCGTGACCAATATACTCTTCGATTGCCGGCAGGTTCAGCGCGTACTCTTCGCACGCCAGGCTGATGGAGTGACCGCTGGCACCCGCGCGGCCAGTACGACCAATACGGTGAACGTAGTCTTCACGATCGTCAGGCAGATCGTAGTTGAACACATGCGTGACGGCAGGAATGTGCAAACCCCGTGCCGCGACGTCGGTGGCAACCAGGATATCCACATCGCCTTTGGTGAAGTCATCGAGGATACGCAGACGTTTTTTCTGCGCCACATCACCCGTCAGCAGACCCACGCGATGACCATCGGCAGCCAGATGGCCCCAAATGTCTTCACAGCGGTGCTTGGTGTTCGCAAAGATAATGGCGCGATCTGGCCATTCTTCTTCTACCAGCGTCTGCAGCAAGCGCATTTTCTCTTCGTTTGAAGGGTAGAAAAGCTCTTCTTTAATACGGTGGCCGGTTTTCTGCTCGGGTTCCACTTCCACGTATTCGGCGTTGTTCATGTGCTCAAACGCCAGTTCACGCACGCGGTAAGACAAGGTTGCAGAGAACAGCATACTCAGGCGTTGGGTGGCCGGCGGCATGCGGCGGAACAGCCAACGAATGTCTTTAATAAAGCCGAGATCGAACATGCGATCGGCTTCATCCAACACAACAACCTGAATCGCGCCCAGGTTGACATGGTTCTGCTTGGCGTAGTCGATCAGACGTCCGGTGGTGCCCACCAGAATATCGACACCATCAGCCAGCACTTTCAGCTGTTTATCGTAGCCGTCGCCACCATAAGCCAGGCCCAGCTTTAAGCCAGTGACCTTTGCTAACGGTTCTGCATCGGCATGAATTTGTACGGCGAGCTCACGCGTCGGGGCCATGATCAGCGCACGTGGCTGATTGATCTGGCGACCTTCTGCGGCAGGATGAGAAAGAAGATAATGAAACGTTGACGTCAGAAACGCCATCGTTTTGCCGGTACCGGTTTGCGCCTGACCCGCAACATCACGCCCTGAAAGCGTAAAAGGCAATGCGAGCGCCTGGATAGGCGTGCAGTTAGAAAAGCCTTTGGTATCAAGGGCTTCTACCACCTGAGGGTGCAGGGCGAAGTCGGAAAACTTCTGTTCAGTTAAGTGTGTTTTGCTCATAGTGTGGTAGAATATCAGCTTACTAGCGCTTTACGAAAGCGTATCCGATGAAATAAAGTCAACCTACGTTGGTATCATTTCCGCCAATTCGCCAGGCGCAATCTTTTGGAGTTAAACATGAGCAGCGATAAGATCGTTCACTTGACCGATGACAGTTTCGACACAGACGTACTGAAAGCAGACGGTGTCACTCTGGTAGATTTCTGGGCTGAATGGTGTGGTCCTTGCAAAATGATCGCCCCAATTCTCGACGAAGTCGCAGAAGAGTACGAAGGTAAACTTACCATCGCTAAGTTGAACATTGATGACAACCCGGGTACAGCGCCAAAATATGGCATCCGCGGTATCCCAACTCTGCTGCTGTTCAAGAACGGTGAAGTGGCGGCAACCAAGGTTGGCGCACTGTCTAAAGGACAGTTGAAAGAGTTCCTGAACGCCAACCTGGCCTAAGCCCGGCGCGGTGTTTGTTCGGCAGTGGTGAATTTTTTCGCCACTGCTGGACGTCTCACTTTAAGCGTGTTAAGTTAATTTCACTGCATTACGCTCTTACCTTGTAGTTTGCATCTAAGTTTTCCCTTGTCAGACCCTACTCGCAATGAACGTTATCGTGGTTTGGCAATCTGATGACTAGCACATTCGGCATCATCTTTCGACTGTCTCCTCGTTTCCTATCGCCACATCTGACGATAATCGTCGAGCTGAGTTGAAAAAGAGCCATTAACAGGCATGGAATTTTTGCCATACCACTCACGACAATCATTTCGAGAATTACCCCGAGTTTAAGAACCCATCACTATGAATCTTACCGAATTAAAGAATACGCCGGTTTCTGAGCTGATTACCCTCGGCGAAAATATGGGGCTGGAAAACCAGGCGCGTATGCGCAAGCAGGATATTATTTTCTCTATCCTGAAACAGCACGCAAAAAGCGGCGAAGACATCTTTGGTGATGGTGTGCTGGAGATATTACAGGATGGATTTGGTTTCCTTCGTTCTGGAGATAGCTCCTACCTCGCCGGTCCCGATGATATCTACGTCTCTCCCAGCCAAATCCGCCGCTTCAACCTCCGCACTGGTGACACCATTTCTGGCAAGATTCGCCCGCCAAAAGAGGGTGAACGCTACTTTGCGCTGTTGAAAGTTAATGAAGTTAACTATGACAAGCCGGAAAACGCGCGTAACAAGATTCTGTTCGAAAACCTTACGCCGCTGCACGCCAGCAAGCGTATGCGTATGGAACGCGGTAATGGCTCGACTGAAGATCTGACCGCACGCGTGCTGGATCTGGCTTCTCCGATTGGTCGTGGTCAGCGTGGTCTGATTGTGGCGCCGCCGAAAGCGGGTAAAACCATGCTGCTGCAGAACATCGCGCAGAGCATCGCCTACAACTATCCAGATTGCCTGCTGATGGTGCTGCTGATTGACGAACGTCCGGAAGAAGTGACCGAGATGCAGCGTCTGGTTAAAGGTGAAGTGATCGCTTCGACCTTTGATGAGCCAGCGTCACGTCACGTGCAGGTTGCTGAGATGGTGATCGAGAAGGCCAAGCGCCTGGTTGAGCACAAGAAAGATGTGATCATCCTGCTTGACTCTATCACGCGTCTAGCGCGTGCCTACAACACCGTGGTTCCAGCATCAGGTAAAGTGCTGACCGGTGGTGTGGATGCTAACGCCCTGCATCGTCCGAAGCGTTTCTTCGGTGCGGCACGTAATGTGGAAGAGGGCGGCAGCCTGACCATCATCGCGACCGCGCTGGTTGATACCGGTTCGAAGATGGACGAAGTGATTTACGAAGAGTTTAAAGGTACAGGTAACATGGAATTGCACCTCTCGCGCAAAATCGCCGAGAAGCGTGTATTCCCAGCGATTGACTACAATCGTTCCGGTACCCGTAAAGAAGAGCTGCTCACTACGCAGGAAGAGCTGCAGAAGATGTGGATTCTGCGCAAAATCATCCATCCAATGGGTGAAATCGACGCGATGGAGTTCCTCATCAACAAACTGGCCATGACGAAAACCAACGACGAATTCTTCGATATGATGAAGCGTTCCTAAGTTGCGATCGGCGAGTCGCTAAGCCAAGCGGTGATTCGCACAATTTGCCAGGAAATATTGCTAACGCCACGTCTTAACGTGGCGTTTTTTATTTATGGGCATTAGGATTAGCGCAGTCAGGAAGCTTTTATATTGACTGTGACAGAGATTCGTTTGTTTTTTCAGCAATCAGACTTTTCTGTAGCAGAATTCGGAATAGGGATATACGGCAATGGCGGGTGTTTTGCATATTGTTGTCCACGATTTTAGCTGAGAGCATTAACGTGAATTTACTCACTATGAGTACTGAGCTTGGTTTAGTTTTTCTTTTTACTTTAGTGTTCCTGTTTTTTGCTCGCAAAGCAGCTAAAAAAATTGGGCTTGTGGACACACCAAACTCCAGAAAAAGGCACCATGGCGCCATTCCGTTAGTTGGCGGCATTTCCGTGTACGCGGGGATCTGCTTCGCTTTTGCCATCTCAAATTATTATTTGCCGCACGCGATGCTGTATCTGAGTTGCGCGGGCGTATTGGTGCTGGTTGGCGCACTGGACGATCGCTTCGATATCAGCGTTAAAATTCGTGCGCTGGTGCAGGCGGCGGTTGCCATCGTGATGATGGTCGGTGCCAAACTCTATTTGCTCAGTCTGGGCTTTATTATCGGGCCGGTTGAATTAATTGTCGGTCCCTTTGGCTACGTATTGACGCTATTCGCCGTATGGGCCGCCATCAATGCGTTCAATATGGTGGATGGGATTGATGGCCTGCTTGGCGGCCTCTCCAGCGTCACTTTCGCCGCCATCGGCATCATTCTCTATTTCGACGGCCAGACCAGCCTCGCCATGTGGTGCTTCGCGATGATCGCCGCCACCATTCCTTATATCCTGCTTAATCTCGGCTTGATTGGCCGTCGCTACAAAGTGTTTATGGGCGATGCCGGCAGCACCATGATCGGTTTCACCATCATCTGGATTCTGCTGGAAACCACCCAAGGCCTGAGCCATCCGATCACGCCTGTCACCGCGCTGTGGCTGATCGCGATTCCGCTGATGGATATGGTGGCGATTATGTATCGCCGTTTGCGCAAAGGCATGAGCCCGTTTTCCGCTGACCGCCAGCACATCCACCATTTAATTATGCGCGCCGGATTCACGTCACGTCAGGCGTTCCTGCTGATTACCGTCGCCGCCGCGCTTCTGGCGGGTATTGGTGTGCTCGGCGAGTATCTGGCTTTCATCCCGGAATGGGTGATGCTGGTGCTGTTCATGATGGCATTCCTCCTTTATGGCTATTGCCTGAAACACGCATGGCGCGTGGCGCGCAAAATCCGTCGCATTAAACGTCGCTGGCAAAGCAGCGAAGATAAAAAATAAATTACCCAGAAAGTACCCTGATAAGGATTTTGTTATGACCTCTGTCGTTGTGGAGAACGAACTGGATATACGTGGCCTTGGCTGCACACTCTGGCGTGGTAAACGCTGGATTATCGGTCTGGCGCTGCTGTTTGCGCTGGTTGCCTGGTTAGCATCGATGTTAATGAAGCAGGCGTGGAGCACCACGGCGGTGACCGATCGTCCAACGGTCAATATGCTGGGTGATTTCTTCGTACAGCAGCAATTCCTCAATAATCTGGATGTGCGCACCAATACGCTCAATCTCAGTTCGCCAGCGCCGACCGTGATGGATGAGGTTTATCAGGAGTTCACCATGCAGCTGGCATCATGGGATACGCGCCGTGATTTCTGGCAGCAGACCGAATACTTCAAAAGCCGCAAAAGCGGTAACGCGCACAACGATGCGGCGCTGCTCGACGACCTGATCACCAACATTCAGTTCACCGCTGCCGACCCGGCGCGCAATATCTTAGATAACATTAAGCTGGTGGCCGAAACCGCCAGCGATGCTAACAATCTGCTGCGTCAATATATTGCCTACGCCAGCGAGCGTGCGGCGCGTCATCTTAATGCGGAGCTGAAAGGCGCCTGGCAGGCGCGCAGCGTGCAGCTGGCGTCGCAGGTTAACCGCCAGCAGGAAGTGGCGCAGACGGTATTTGAACGTCAACGTCAGCGCATCGAACAGGCGCTGAAAGTGGCGAGCGAGCAGGGGATTAAAGAGAATCGCGCGCCGGCAACCGGCGAGGCGCTGCCAGACAGCGATCGTTTCCTGCTGGGTCAGCAAATGCTGCAGGCGCAACTCGACACTTTACAAGCCAGCGGGCCTGCTTACGATTTAAGCTATGATCAAAACAAAGCGATGCTGAGTACGCTGCAGGCCGGTCCGCGTCTGGATAAACAATTTCAGACTTACCGCTATTTGCGCACCCCGGAAGAGCCGGTGTCGCGCGATAGTCCGCGCCGCCTGTTTATGATGATCATGTGGGGCGTGATTGGCGCGCTGGTCGGTGCGGGAGTGGCGCTGGTGCGTCGTCCGCGTTCAACGTTAGCAACGAGCCATTAAGAGAAGCCACGTGAAAGTTCTGACGGTATTTGGCACGCGTCCTGAAGCGATCAAAATGGCTCCGCTGGTGCAGGCGCTGGCGCAGGATGCTGCGTTCGAGTCACGCCTATGCGTCACCGCACAACATCGTGAAATGCTCGACCAGGTGCTGCGTTTGTTCCAGCTGCAGCCTGATTATGATCTGAATATCATGCGCCCGGAGCAAGGGCTGACGGAGATCACCAGCCGCATACTGCAGGGCATGAAAACCGTACTCGCTGATTTCCAGCCGGATGTGGTGTTAGTGCACGGCGATACCACCACCACGTTTGCGGCCAGCCTGGCGGCGTTTTATCACCAGATTCCGGTGGGTCACGTAGAAGCGGGATTGCGTACCGGCAACCTGATGTCGCCGTGGCCGGAAGAGGCCAATCGCACGCTCACCGGCCATCTCGCCAGTTATCACTTCACGCCCACGCAAAATTCGCGACAAAATCTGCTGCGCGAGAATCTGCCGGATGCGCGCATTTTCGTGACGGGCAACACGGTGATTGATGCGCTGCTGTGGGTGCGTGATCGCGTGCTGGACGATGCCGATCTCAATGCCCGCCTCGCCGCGCGCTATCCGTTCCTCGACGCTGACAAAAAACTCATTCTGGTTACGGGTCATCGCCGCGAAAGTTTTGGCGACGGCTTTGAACGCATTTGCAGTGCGCTGGCGCAAATCGCGCGCCAGCATCCGCAGGTGCAAATTGTCTATCCCGTGCACCTCAATCCCAACGTCAGCGAGCCGGTTAACCGCATTCTCAGCGGCATCGAGAATATCATCCTGATTGAGCCGCAAGAGTATCTGCCGTTTGTCTGGCTGATGAATCGCTCATGGCTGATTCTCACCGACTCCGGTGGCATTCAGGAAGAAGCGCCGTCATTAGGCAAACCGGTGCTGGTGATGCGCGATACCACCGAGCGTCCGGAAGCGGTGGACGCAGGCACGGTGAAACTGGTCGGCACCGATATCAGTAAAATTGTCGCTGAAGTCAGCCTGCTGTTGCAGGACGATGAAGCCTGGCAGGCAATGAGTCGCGCGCACAATCCGTATGGCGATGGCCATGCCTGCGCGCGCATCTTGCAGGCCCTAAAACAACACAGAGTGTAACCATGCGTTTTGAAACCATTTCCGTTATCGGACTGGGCTACATTGGGCTGCCAACGGCAGCCGTTTTTGCCTCAAAGGGAAAGAAAGTCGTTGGGGTGGATATTAATGTCCGCGCCGTTGAAACCATCAATCGTGGCGATATCCATATCGTGGAACCCGAGTTGGGTGATGTGGTGCGCGAAGCGGTGCGTGCCGGTCATCTACGTGCGACTACACAGGCCGAAGCCGCCGATGCATTCCTGATCGCCGTGCCCACGCCGTTTATCGGCGACCATCAGCCGGATCTCAGCTATGTGCAGGCCGCGGCGCTGTCGATTGCACCCGTGTTAAAAGCGGGCGATCTGGTGATCCTCGAATCGACGTCGCCGGTGGGCGCCACCGAGCAAATGGCGGAATGGCTGGCGGCGGCGCGTCCCGATTTGCGTTTCCCGCAGCACGGTGATGCGTGCGATGTGTTTATCGCTTACTGCCCGGAGCGCGTGTTACCCGGCAAAGTGATGGTTGAACTGCTGGAAAACGATCGCGTCATTGGTGGCATGACGCCAGCCTGTTCCGCACGCGCCAGCGAGCTGTACCGCATTTTCCTGCGCGGCGCGTGTGTGGAAACCAATGCGCGTACCGCCGAGATGTGCAAATTGACAGAAAACAGCTTCCGCGATGTGAATATCGCCTTTGCCAATGAGCTTTCGCTGATTTGCGCCGAGCAGGGCATCAACGTGTGGGAACTGATTGCGCTCGCGAATCGCCATCCGCGCGTCAACATCCTGCAACCCGGACCGGGCGTCGGCGGGCACTGTATCGCCGTCGATCCGTGGTTTATCGTGGCGCAGAATCCAGAACAGGCGCGACTGATTCGCACCGCACGTGAAGTGAATGATGCCAAACCGGGCTGGGTGCTGGATCAGGTAAAGCAGGCGTTAGCAGAGTGCCTCACCGCCAGCGGCAAACGCGCCAGCGATGTCACCATTGCCTGCTTTGGTCTGGCCTTCAAACCGAATATTGACGATCTGCGCGAAAGTCCGGCGATGAGCGTCGCCCATCGTATTGCCGGGTGGCACAGCGGCGCAACCTGGGTGGTTGAACCGCATGTGGAAGACATTCCGCAACGTCTGGCGCACGAAGCCACGCTGGTTGCTACGGACGTAGCGCTGCAGCAGGCGGATATTCTGGTGATGCTGGTTGATCACGCGCAGTTCCGCGCGATTGATGCGGCCCAGATTGCCCAGCCGTGGATTGTTGATACCAAAGGCGTGTGGCGATGAAACAGTTTCTGGTGACCGGCGGGGCAGGATTTATCGGTTCTGCGCTGGTACGTTTTCTGCTTGAAAACACCGAACACCGCGTGGTGGTGGTCGATAAGCTGAGCTATGCCGGCAATCTGGCGTCGCTGGCGCCGGTGCAACAGAATGCACGTTTCGCCTTCGAACAGGTAGATATTTGCCATCGCGCTGAGCTGGATCGCGTCATGGCACACTATCAACCGGATTGCATTATGCATCTGGCGGCAGAAAGTCATGTTGACCGCTCGATCGATGGACCTATCGCCTTCATCGAAACCAATATTGTTGGCACCTATCAGCTGCTGGAAGCGGCGCGTCATTACTGGAATGGCATGGCAGATGAACGCAAAAAAGGCTTCATTCTGCATCATATCTCCACTGATGAAGTGTTTGGTGACCTGCACGGTAGCGACGATTTCTTTACCGAAACCACGCCGTATGCGCCGAGCAGCCCCTATTCGGCGACCAAAGCCAGCAGCGATCATCTGGTGCGCGCCTGGCTGCGCACCTACGGTTTGCCGGTCATCATCACTAACTGCTCCAACAATTACGGACCGTATCATTTCCCGGAGAAGCTGATCCCGCTCACCATCATTAATGCGCTGGCGGGCAAACCGCTGCCAGTGTATGGCAACGGCAGCCAGATACGCGACTGGCTATATGTAGAGGATCACGCGCGGGCGCTGCATAGCGTGGTGAGCAGCGGCAAAGTAGGGGAAACCTACAATATTGGTGGTCATAACGAGCGACGTAATCTTGAAGTGGTGGAAACGCTGTGCGATCTGCTGGATGAGTTGGCGCCGCAGCAGCGTGCACCGCATCTGAGCCGCTACCGTGACCTGATTACCTTTGTTAGCGATCGTCCCGGCCACGACCAGCGCTACGCCATCGACGCTAGTAAAATTGAGCGTGAGCTGGGTTGGACGCCGCAGGAAACCTTTGAGAGCGGCATTCGTAAAACCGTGCAATGGTATCTGGCAAACCCGCAATGGTGGCAGGCAATTCTTAACGGCAGCTATCGCGGTGAGCGTCTGGGATTAGCCACGCCGCGTTAAACGCACTTCAGAAGGAGCAGCGATGAAAGGCATTATTTTAGCCGGAGGTTCGGGCACGCGTTTGCATCCGATTACCCGCGCCATCTCGAAACAGCTGTTGCCGGTATATGACAAACCCATGATTTACTATCCGCTGTCGGTACTGATGCTGGCAGGGATTCGCGAAATTTTGATCATCACCACGCCAGAAGATCGCGCCCATTTTGAACGTTTACTGGGCGACGGCGGTGAATTTGGGATTCAGCTAACCTATGCAGAACAACCCCGTCCTGATGGGCTGGCGCAGGCATTTATCATTGGCGAAAGTTTTATTGGTGACGATCACTGTTGTCTGGTGCTGGGCGACAATCTCTATTTCGGCCAGGGTTTCAGCCCCAAGCTGAAGAAAGTGGCCGCGCGCAGCAGCGGCGCGACCGTCTTTGCTTATCAGGTGATGGATCCGGAGCGTTTTGGCGTGGTGGAGTTTGATGACGACTTTAACGCGCTCTCCATTGAGGAAAAACCGCAGCAGCCGAAATCGCGCTGGGCGGTCACCGGCCTCTATTTTTACGATAATCGCGTGGTGGAGTTTGCCAAACAGGTGAAACCTTCCGAGCGCGGTGAGCTGGAAATCACCGCCATCAACCAAATGTATCTCGATCAGGGCGAGCTGGCGGTGGAGTTGCTGGGGCGCGGATTTGCCTGGCTGGATACCGGCACGCACGACAGCCTGATTGAGGCGAGTATGTTTGTGCAGACGGTGGAAAAACGGCAGGGCTTTAAAATTGCCTGCCTGGAAGAGATTGCATGGCGTAACGGCTGGCTGAGCGATGCCCAGCTTTTAGCCGCGGCTCAGGCGCTAACCAAAACCGGCTACGGCCAGTATCTGCTGGATGTTCACAATGCCCGTCCGCGTCAATATTGATCCCCTTACGTGGGAAACTGAGTTCTTCGGTCAGAACAGCGCGCGCTTATCGCTGGATGGCGATTTGATGCTGGCCGAGGCCCTTCAGCAGCCGTATGCGCTGTGGCAAGTGAAGGTGCCCGCTGAACGCGTTGATGCCATCGATGCGCTGAGCCAGCATGGTTTTCAGTTAGTGGAAGGCGAAGCTGACCTTTTCCTCAGCATCAAACATACCGAGCGGCAAGTTGGCGTGCGCATTGCGCGGGAAGCACAAATCCCGGCACTGCGTGAAGCGGCTGCGCAGGCGTTTAGCCAAAGTCGCTTCCGCGCGCCGTGGTTTGCTGCGGCGGACAGCGGACGTTTCTACGCGCAGTGGATTGAAAATGCGGTGCGCGGCACCTTTGATAATCAATGTCTGGTGGCCTGCGATGAGCAGGGCGCGCTGCAAGGTTTCGTCTCGATGCGCGAAGTGGACGGCGACATGCGCATCGGTCTGCTGGCGGTATTGCCCGCCGCACAAGGTTGCGGCGTCGGCCAGCGCCTGCTGCTCGCCGCCGCCGACTGGGGCCGCGTGCGTCAGCTAACGCATCTGCGCGTGGCGACCCAGCTCAGCAATCTCACGGCGTTGCGCCTCTATTTACGCAGCGGTGCGCGGCTGGAAAGCACCGCTTACTGGTTCTACAGGAAAGCCTCATGATCCCATTTAATGCGCCGCCGATTGTCGGCAGCGAAGTTGAATATATGCAGTCGGCGATGGCCAGCGGCAAGCTGTGCGGCGATGGCGGCTTTACTCGCCGCTGCCAGCAGTGGATGGAACAGCATTTCGGCAGCAAAAAAGTGCTGCTGACGCCATCCTGCACCGCGTCGCTGGAGATGGCGGCGCTACTGATTGATCTGCAGCCTGGCGATGAAGTGATCATACCGAGCTACACCTTCGTCTCCACCGCCAACGCCTTTGTGCTGCGCGGCGCGACCATTGTGTTTGTCGATGTGCGCCCCGATACGCTGAATATTGATGAAACGCTGATTGAAGCAGCGATCACGCCGAAAACCCGCGCCATCGTGCCGGTGCATTACGCGGGCGTGGCCTGCGAGATGGACAGCATCATGGCGCTGGCGGCGAAGCATAAACTCTATGTTATCGAGGATGCCGCGCAAGGCGTGATGTCGCAGTACAAAGGACGCGCGCTCGGCACCATTGGTCACATTGGCTGCTTTAGCTTTCACGAAACTAAAAATTACACCGCCGGCGGTGAAGGCGGCGCAACGCTAATCAATGACGCGAAGCTGGTGGATCGTGCCGAGATCATTCGTGAAAAAGGCACCAACCGCAGCCAGTTTTTCCGTGGTCAGGTAGATAAATATACCTGGCGCGATATTGGCTCCAGCTATTTGATGGCGGATTTGCAGGCGGCCTATTTGTGGGCGCAGCTGGAAGCGGCGGAGCAAATTAATCAGCAGCGTTTGCGTTTGTGGCAACGTTACTACGATGCGCTGCAGCTGCTGGCTGCTGCCGGCCGTATTGAGCTGCCGGTAGTGCCAAAAAATTGCCGCCACAATGCACATATGTTCTACATCAAGCTGCGCGACAGCGACGATCGTCAGGCGCTGATCAACTGGATGAAAGAGGCGGAAATCCTCACGGTGTTCCATTACATCCCGCTGCACTCGTCGCCAGCGGGTGAACGTTTTGGCCGCTTCCACGGTGATGATGCCTTTACCACGCGTGAAAGCGAGCGCCTGCTGCGCCTGCCGCTGTTCTACAACTTATCGGATAACAACCAGCGTACGGTGATCAGTTCGCTGCTGAGTTTCTTTGCCTGATGTCATTAGCAAAAGCATCAGTCTGGACCGCGTCTTCCACGCTGGTAAAAATCGTTGCTGGCCTGCTGGTGGTGAAACTGTTAGCGATAAGCTTCGGACCCGAAGGGATCGGGCAAGCCGGTAACTTCCGCCAGTTGATTACTGTACTCGGCGTATTGGCGGGCGCGGGCATCTTTAACGGCGTCACTACCTTAGTCTCGCAACATCAGCAACAGCCACAACAACTGCGCGCGGTGACCGGCACGGCTTCGGCGATTGTGCTCGGCTTTTCAACGCTGCTGGCGCTGGTGTTTTTGCTGGCGGCAACGCCGATCAGCACGGCGCTGTTTGGTCATGCTGAATATGCCAACGTGGTGCGCATTGTTGCATTTCTGCAACTCGGTATTGCCTGGGCCAACCTGACGCTGGCGTTGCTAAAAGGCTTCCGCGATGCGCGCGGCAATGCGCTGGCGCTGATTGCCGGAAGTATCGTCGGCGTGCTGGGTTATGTGCTGTGCTGGTGGCTGGGCGGCTATGCTGGTGCGTTAGTGGGATTGGCGCTGGTGCCGGCGCTGCTGGTGTTTCCGGCGTTGCTGATGCTACGTCGCCATCGCGATCGGCTGCCGCTGAGCTGGCTGATGCCAGGCTGGCATCCTGACCTGGCGCGGAATCTGGCGAAGTTTACGCTGATGGCGCTGATCACCTCATTCACCTTGCCGGTGGCGTGGGTGATGATGCGAAATCTGCTGGCCGAGCAGCAAGGTTGGGCGCAGGTCGGTTTATGGCAGGGCGTGACCAGTATTTCCGATGCCTACCTGCAATTTATCACCGCCACCTTTAGCGTCTGGCTGCTGCCCACGCTGGCGCGGCTGGAGCAGAAACCGCAAATCGCCCGTGAGATTGGGCGTGCGCTGCGCTTTGTGTTACCTGCCGTCGCAGCGGCCAGTTTCTGCGTATGGCTGCTGCGCGATGTCGCTATCTGGCTGCTGTTTTCGCCGCAGTTCAGCGCGATGCGTGACCTTTTCGTCTGGCAGTTGTGCGGTGATGTGTTTAAAGTCGGCGCTTATGTTTTCGGATATCTGGTGATCGCCAAAGCGTCACTGCGCTTCTATATTCTGACGGAAATCAGCCAGTTTGCGCTGCTGACCGGTTTTTCCCATTGGCTGATTCCGCTGCACGGTACCGCCGGGGCCGCGCAGGCTTACATGGCAACCTACGTTCTCTATTTCGCCCTGTGTTGTGGCGCCTTCATGATTTATTGCCGGAAAAAATGACGACTTTTCACGTATTGGGATCGGATATCCCGCATCACAATCATACGGTGCTGCGCTTCTTTAATGACGTAATGAGCGCCGAGTTGCCAGGCGCTGCCCCGCGTCAGTTTATGGTGGTATCCAGCGCGCCCGAAACGCTGCAAGCGTATGCTTCATTGCAGATTGAAACCTTTGCCAGCAAGCGTGCGCTGGCGCAAGCGGTGGTGACGCGTGCTGCCGATCGCTCGCAGCGCTTCTTCTTTCACGGCCAGTTTAATCCCAGCATTTGGTTGGCCTTGCTGAGCGGCAAACTGCGTCGTCAGCAGGCGTTCTGGCATGTATGGGGCGCGGATCTCTACGAAGAAGGGCGCGGTCTTAAGTATCAGCTGTTTTATCTGCTGCGCAGAATGGCGCAAGGGCGCGTGGCGCGCGTGTTTGCGACGCGCGGTGATTTGCACCATTTCCAGCAGCGTCATCCGCGCGTTCCCGCCTCGCTGCTCTATTTCCCGACGCGCATGCCGGATGTGGCGCTGCCTGCGCCAGTGGAAAGCCCCGATTTCACTATTCTGCTCGGTAACTCCGGCGATCGCAGTAATCGTCACATTGCCGGTTTAGAGGCGATTCGAGCCCAGTTTGGTGAACAGGTGAAAATCGTCGTGCCGCTCGGTTATCCGCAGAATAATCACGCTTATATCGATGAGATTGCCGCCGCCGCACAGCGCCTGTTCCCGGCGGGGCAAGTGACGCTGCTGCGCGACAAGCTCGACTTTGATGCCTATCTGACATTGCTTAGCCGCTGCCAGCTCGGCTATTTTATGTTCGAGCGCCAGCAAGGCATTGGTACGCTTTGCTTGCTGATTCAGGCCAATATTCCGTTTGTGCTGAACCGCAAAAATCCGTTCTGGCGCGATCTCAGCGAGCAAGGTTTGCCGGTGCTGTTTAGCGAAGATGCGCTGGATAGCGCCAGCGTGGCCGAAGCGCAACGGCAATTAGCGCAATGCGATCACTCTTCGATTGCCTTTTTTGCCCCCGGCTATCTGGCAGGCTGGCGCGACGCGCTAACCCTGAGTGAAAGGGAGAGAACATGAGCCTGATGCAGTTTAGTGGTCTGCTGGTGGTTTATCTGTGTTCGCTGGGTTTCATTCTGACCCTAACCTGGCGGGAATTTAAACGGGTGCGCTTCAACTTCCACCTGTTCTTCACCATTCTGTTTTTGTTGACCTTCTATTTCGGCTTCCCGCTGACCAGCGTGCTGGTATTCCGCTTTAACGTGGCGGTGGTGCCGCCGGAATATCTGCTGCAGGCGCTGCTGGCCGCTACCAGCTTTTATGCCATCTATTACGTTAGCTACAAGGTGCGGCTGCGGCCGGCCAATGCGCCTGCGCGCAAACCCTGGCTGCAGATGAACCGGGTTGAAACCCATCTGACCTGTCTGCTGCTGGCGCTGGTGGCAATTGGCACCGTGACGGTGTTCTTTATGCACAACGGCCTGCTGCTGTTCCGGCTTTCGGCTTACAACCAGATCTTCTCCAGCGAAGTGTCCGGCGTGGCGCTTAAACGCTTCTTCTACTTCTTTATTCCGGCGATGCTGATTCGCTACTTCCTCAAGCCAACCCAGCGTCAGTGGCTGTGGTTTTTGCTGGTGTCGGTGGCATTTGGCTTGCTGACCTACGCGCTGGTGGGCGGCACGCGCGCCAATATCATTATCGCGTTCGCGCTGTTCTTGTTTATTGGCATTACGCGCGGCTGGATCACGCTGTGGATGCTGGTTGGCGCCGGTGTGATGGCGATTGGCGGTATGTTCTGGCTGGCGTTGCGTCGCTATAACCTCGACGTAGTGGGCGATGAAGCGTTTTATACCTTCCTTTATCTGACGCGCGACACCTTCTCGCCGTGGGAAAATCTGGCGCTGTTACTGCAAAACTACGACAAGATCGATTTTCAGGGGCTGGCACCGATTTGGCGCGATTTCTACGTGTTCATTCCCAGCTGGATGTGGCCGGGACGTCCAACAGCCATTCTCAACAGCGCTAACTACTTTACCTGGGAAGTGCTGAACAACCATTCCGGCTTGGCGATCTCGCCCACGCTGTTGGGTTCGCTGGTGGTGATGGGCGGCGTGTGGTTTATCCCAATCGGTGCGGTGGCTGTCGGACTGCTGATGAAAGGCTTCGATAACCTTTATCTTTATGGCCGCGATACCAGCAATCGTTACAGCGGGGCGATTTTGCAGAGTTTCTGCTTCGGCGCGGTGTTTAATATGATCGTGCTGGCGCGTGAAGGGCTGGATGCTTTCGGCTCGCGCGTGGTGTTCTTTTGTCTGATTTTTGCGGCCTGTATGTGGGCGGCTAAATTGCTTTACTGGCTGTTGGCGCGCGCGGGGTTGATTCGTCCGCGCAGCGAGCCGGTTTTACACAGCCCTTCTTAACCTTTGGGCACAACGGGAAATTCATACCATGGAAACCGATAAGCCGCGCTATAGCCTGCGCGGAGTCGATCTTCACGCCTTCAACGATATGGCGAGCTTTCTGCGCTTTCTGCTGCCCGAGGGTAAACCGCGTTGCGGCACGCTGGTGGCGATGAATGCCGAGAAAATGCTCACGCTGGAAGAAGATGCGCAGCTACGCGCACTGATCGCTGAGGCTGAGTTCAAATATCCGGATGGCATCAGCATCGTCCGTTCGCTACGTAAGAAGTATCCTCAGCTGCAGGTGAACCGCATTGCAGGCGCGGATTTATGGGAAGCGTTGATGGAGAGTGCAGGGCGTAGCGGCATTCCGGTGTTTCTGATTGGTGGACGTCAGGCGGTGCTGCAGGAAACCTGCGACAAGCTGCGCCGACAGTGGAATGTGAATATCGTTGGCAGTCAGGATGGTTACTTTGCGCCTGAAGCGCGCGACGCGCTGTTTGCCCGCATCGCCGCGAGTGGTGCGCAGATTGTCACGGTGGCGCAAGGTTCGCCGCGCCAGGAGCTGTTGATGCGTGATTGCCGCGCCCATTGGCCGCATGCGCTCTATATGGGCGTTGGTGGCACTTACGATGTGTTTACTGGGCACGTTAAGCGCGCGCCCGTTTGGTGGCAAAAGTCCGGACTGGAATGGCTTTATCGCCTTATTCGTCAGCCTTCGCGTCTGCGTCGCCAATTAAAGCTGCTGAAATACTTACGCTACCATTGGCGGGGCGACCTCTGAAATTGCTGGTTTTTCCAGCGAAAATGAGAGGGTAAGCGCCTCAAACTGCTGTAATTATCGATGGAATGCACAAAGCGTAATCAAACGCGTTTTTTTTCTAAAAAAGGGCTGGACAGTATGAGGTCAAGCCCGTAGTATGCCCATCCGCAACGGCGCTACGCGCCCGTAGCTCAGCTGGATAGAGCGCTGCCCTCCGGAGGCAGAGGTCTCAGGTTCGAATCCTGTCGGGCGCGCCATTTAGTTTGTGCGCAAGAGCTTCGGTGGTTGGTTAGACCGCGTTATGCAGTGAATTAGTAAGCGAAACACGCTTACGCACCAGAATTATGGTGGCTATAGCTCAGTTGGTAGAGCCCTGGATTGTGATTCCAGTTGTCGTGGGTTCGAGTCCCATTAGCCACCCCAGATTTTGCTCGGTCACGCGATGGTGGCGGAATTGGTAGACGCGCTAGCTTCAGGTGTTAGTGTTCTTACGGACGTGAGGGTTCAAGTCCCTCCCTTCGCACCAGGCAAAATTACGCTGTAGCGTTAAAGAAGTAAAAAATCGGCGAGTAGCGCAGCTTGGTAGCGCAACTGGTTTGGGACCAGTGGGTCGGAGGTTCGAATCCTCTCTCGCCGACCATATTCGAAAAGCCTGCTTGAAAAAGCAGGCTTTTTTCGTTTGTATCCGCCATTCATATTCTCAACTCTTCCCATCATTTCCTTTGAGCGTAATTCCGCACATTGTCGCTATTTAGATACATATAAATCATTGATTTATATGGGCATGACAATTCCCTGCATAGCTTGTCGCTCTGCGGAGACAGCTTATTGAGTCATCGTTGCGTTTTACCGACAGTGGCTAACACCGGGATTGTGGCAGTAACTATATCCTATTGATATTAATTAACTTATTTATCTAACTGCAACTTTGGCACGTCTTGTGCAATAATCTACCTGTAGATGCTCATTCCACCTCTTATGTTTGCTGATGCTACATAAACCTGGGAATGATGCAGAGCCCCTTACGGCATCCGTTGTCCAGCCTGGCAGTATTTGCGCACGCTTTACTGCAGTAAGAAGGACATTACGTTGAGTCGGATGCCATCAGTTGTCTTAACGACCTGATCTTACACCTGCTTATGGCAGGTGTTTTTTTGTCTGCAGTATGGCGAAGGGTAGATTCGGCTTCGGAACGCAAGGTTCAGTTAAGCCGCTTTGGGTTTTGCGATGAGTTCACTGGTCACGCGTATATCGAACTCAGTGAAAAGCGCGGTAGGAATTTTTTTATTGCCTATCTTCTTCAGGCTCACAAAGCCGTGACCTTCCAACGTTTTCAGCGTCGCAGACAGATTACTGACTCGACGTCCCGAAAGCTCCGCCAGCTCTGTAACGGTCTGAGGTTTGCGCTCGTGCATGAGCTTGAGAAGTAGGATGTTCTCATTGCTCAGCACCTGCGCAATCGCGTTTACGGACGCAAACCAAACTTTGGGTTCGTCAGCCTCAGGTTTGTACTGCCCACTCGCAATGCTCATTATTCGATTACGCATATTCTCTGGAGAAATAATGCCGATGAGCGCTTTCATGATTTACCCTCTTTTTCACCAATGATTTTGTCTACATTTCCCAGAAAGTCTTCGAGCAGTTGGCTGGCCGAAACAAAGAAATAGGGCTGCCCAGAATCAACAGAGGTTTTATGCAGATGGTCATAAACCGTCCATTTACCTGAAAAACCTCTCTTCGGCGGCTTAATGGCATGAGCGTTATCTATGCCGAAGATGCGGGTGTTGTAATTGTTATGGAAGGTAAGATTGTACCTTATGCCATGCGGCCTGAACTTCGACGGTGCTTCTTTACGAACCTCAATTTTCCACCAATATCCGCTCTCATAAGTAAATCGATATCCATCCATGTCGATCAGCGTATTTAATCCGTAGTCTTCATCATCCATATACTTATGACCCAATCATAACAAATCAATGTTGCTGTGTAAAATTTCATCAGACCCACACGGTAATGATCGAAACAGATCAGGATATTGATTAGCGATAAATTGCAGGCAAAAAAAAGCCGGGACAAGCCCGGCGTGCACAAAAGTAACAATCGTAAAATCAGGCGCTGGGATTGGTCTTCAGCGTAAGTAGCAGGCCTTCACGACGCATTTTGGCAGCGTCTTCCGGACGATGCAGGCGGTCGTAAACATCGGCCAGCCAGGCATAATCAAACGCATCCGGACGCTGCGCCAGCGCTTGCTGGAACGCTTCTGCTGCCTGCTGCCATTCCCCATGACGCATCAGCAGCTGACCCAGCGTGCTATGGAGCAGCGGCGTGGCGCCATGCTGTTTAATCTGCTGACGCAGCGCTTTTTCCAGAGATTGCGGATCGCCACTTTTGATACGCGGCATCAGCAATACCAGACGATCGTCATATTGGCGTTTCAGACCTTCCAGCACGATGCTCTGTGCGGTATCCGGGTCGTCACACTCAATCAGATGTTCTGCCATAGCCACCTGCAAGGCGGTTTCCTGACGCGTTTTGCGGCTCTGGTTTTGCCACCATTTCTTCAAACCGTCGCTGCCTTGATCGGCCATCGCCTGGTTCATCAGGCCCAGCCAGGCTTGCTGCTGCAAGGCATCGCGCTGTGCTTCATCATTGATCTGCACTTTCTGCATCGCAGGCAGAATGTCGAGCAATGCGCCCCATGCGCCGGTACGAATATAGGCTTGTTCTGCCAGACGCAACACTTCCGGATGGCGCGGCGCGACTTCCAGCAGGCGATCAACGCCATGGCGTGCCGCATGATCTTCGTTGCGCGCCAGTTGCAGACGTACGCGTGTGATTTCAACCGGAATCGTGTCATTCACCGACAGCTCAGAAGCGCGCTCCAGATGCTGATTAGCACGGATTTCGTCACCGCGTTGCTGTGCCGCTTCGGCAGCCAGCAAGTAGTTTGCCACTGGCTGATCGGCGTGGTCGGCATTTTTCGACAGCAGTTTTTCGGCCTGTTTAAAGTCACCTTCCGCCAGTTTCATCAGCGCGCTTTGCGTGTGACGCTGCGCGCTACGGCGCTTGCGGCCGGTGAACCAGCCGCGTGTGCGTGCGCCGGTACGGAACAGGCGACGCAGAATCCATTCCACCAATAAAATCACCAGCAGGCTGAGGATCAAGATGATCGCCAGGCCGGTTACGCTGGTTTCAATGTTCCAGTTGTCGGTTTGGATCAACACGTAGCCCTGATGGCCGGCTACCATCGGTCCAACCACAATGCCCGCAATCAGCAGCAGGAAAAGCACCAATACTTTCAGCATGGTTAGCCTCCTTGTTGATCAGCAGCAACCGATGGCTGAGCCAGCAAATTACGTACGCGGGTTTGCATCAGTTTTTCCAGCAGCGGCTGGCTTTCCAGCGTATCCGGCACATCCATTGAAATGCTTTGCTGGCTCAATTCATCCAGCTGCGCAAGGAAGGCTTTGGTGGCGGCATCGTTGGTGTCATACCAGGCGCGAACCCAGGTTGATACCGCATCGATAGACTGTTTGTAGATCTCATCCTGATGACGCGGTACGGCCTGAGCCGCAATCAGCAGGCGTGAACGAATGTTTTCGCGCAGGTAAACGTCCTGATTCGGTGCCAGCAGCGGCTGTGCGGTGTTATCGCGGCGGCGGATGGTGATGAAATCATCCATAAAGTTATGCCAGCTTTTCACCAGATTTTGACGCCACTCGTGCAGCGAACTGGAGAGTTCACCGCCATCAGCGTCCATAGGCGAATCATCGCTGTCGTTGTCGGCCAGGCGTAGATTATCGACGCCGTTCGACAGCTGATTAAGCTTAAGGATGGTGCCGTCATAATCAACCTGGCTGACGGCGGAGAGTGAACTGATGTCCTGCGTTAAGGCGCGACGCACGTTCATCACACTCGGATCATTCATGTCGGCCAGACTGGAATCAGCACTTTTCAGTAACGCTGCCGCGGTAGTGACATCCTGATCGCTCCACAGTTTGCGGCCCGCCAGTTTGACGAGGTAGTCCGCTTGCGCCAGTAGCCAGGTACGCGTGTCGTTTCCAGAGATGGTAGCGACTTTATCGCGCAGGGTTTCCAGCTCTTTTGCGCTGTTATCCTGCTGCGTGCGCGCCTGCTGCAAGGCGCTGTTGGCGCTATCCAGCTGTTGCGTCAGCTGCTGTTTGTCGCTGCTTAGTTGCTGCTGCAAGGCGCTCAGCTGCTCACTGAGATTCTGGTTAGTTTGAGCCTGTAAATCGGCCTGGTGTTTCCCATTAAGGTAAAGTCCCGCCCCAATCGCCAGCGCAATCACAATCGCCACGGCACTCAGCACCTTGCCATCGCCTTTTTTATCGCGAGGTGGTTTGGTTGCTGGCGAGGGAGAATTGTCCGCTGGGGTGGTTTCTTCAACCATGGCGGAGGAGGCTTTTTGTTCCGTCATTATGGCTCATCCCATTGTTAAGTTCAGCGTAACGCGCGCAGCAGCGCATCGTTATCGGCACCATCGGCTACATCAATGTCCTGCCAGCCTAATTCAGCGGCTTGCGTAGCCAAACGTTCACTGACGACCACAAGCCGACAGTGTAGTAACCATTCCCGACGATCAATTGGCGGAAACAGAGAAAAGAGTTGTTGTAACATTTCGCCGCTGGTTACCACCAGCGTTGTAATGCCGCGATCGCGCCAGCGTCGGCCTTCAGTCGCGCCGTTGTAGTGCTTTTCACAGCGCTGATAACACTCGCAGTATTGCACCTCAACGCCGCGTTCAATCAGCGTTTCTGCCAGCAACTCGCGCCCCGGACTGCCGCGCAGAATCAGCGCGCGTTTGCCACTCACCTGCTGCAGACGGTTCAGGCGCACCAGCTCTTCGCTGGTCTCCCGCGCATGAGGATAGTCTACTTTGAGATTACTGACGGTATGCAAGGCTAAAGCGGTGCTGCGACCAATAGCATAATAGTTGAGGGCTTCAGGCCATGTTGTCGCGCTTTGCTGTAAAGCGGGCTCGGCGAAAGTAACGACCTGCTGCGACAGTAAAAACACCAGATCGCCTGGCTGTAACGCCGCAAGTTGGCTTGGCAAATGGATAAGATCGCGACCCGGCGTAAATTCAATCAGCGGGAAGCCCCATGCCAGCTTGCCCAGGCTGCGCAAACGCGAGACCAGTTCAGTGGCGGCCGGTTCCGGGCGGGTCACGAGGATGGTCATACTGGCGGTTGACCTTGATACACTTCACGCAGAATGTCGCGCGCGCCGCCATCCAACAGCTCTTCGGCCAGCGAAACCCCCATTCTTTCGGCGTGATCGCGTGGACCGCGACGCTCGCCGACCACCATTTGACTGCCGTCCGGTGAGCCAACTAATCCGCGCAGCCACAGCTGATCGTCTTCCAGCACCGCGAAGCTGCCGATAGGCACCTGACAACCGCCTTCCAGCCGCGTGTTCATTGCGCGTTCGGCGCGCACGCACACGGCGGTATCGTCGTGATTCAACGCCTGTAGCAGCGTAATCAATTGCTCATCATCTGCGCGGCATTCAATGCCGACGGCGCCCTGACCCACGGCGGGCAGGGAGATCTCGGCAGGCATTGCCTGACGGATGCGATCTTCCAGACCTAAACGCTTCAAACCGGCCGCCGCCAGAATGATGGCGTCATATTCACCGGCATCAAGTTTGCCAAGACGCGTGCCGACGTTGCCGCGCAGTGAGCGAATCACTAAATCCGGACGACGGGCGCTAAGCTGGCACTGGCGACGCAGGCTGGACGTCCCAACAACCGCGCCTTGTGGCAGCTCATCAACACTGTTGTAACGATTGGAGACGAAAGCATCGCGCGGATCTTCACGCTCGCAAATGGTCACCAGACCGAGGCCTTGTGGAAAATCGATCGGCACATCTTTCATTGAGTGCACGGCGAGATCGGCGCGGCCTTCCAGCATTGCCAGCTCAAGCTCTTTAACGAATAGCCCTTTGCCGCCAACCTTTGCCAATGGCGTATCAAGGATGACATCACCTTTGGTGACCATCGGCAGCAACTCGACTTGTAGACCCGGATGAGCCGCCATCAGACGCTGTTGGACATATTGTGCCTGCCACAAAGCAAGGGGACTTTGTCTGGTAGCAATTCTGAAAATTTTGTTTAACATGCTGTTAACCGTTTTGATCGTTCATCGAATATCCTATCATTGATAGGGGAATGCTGTCAGTTTCAACGGATTGAAAAGGCGGCGATGTCAGACTGCGCCTGGATCTTGCGGGTCGCAGTTTTATGTCGAAGTCTGAAAAAAGCAGGGCTACGGTCGGAACATGCTAAACTGTTAAGTAGCGCAACTTTCTTTACGGTCAATCCTCCGGGTGTTAGATTGATCACGTTTCCAGCAATTATTTGCCCGATATCTTTATTATTAAGCGGCAGAATGCGGAAACAGGGTGCTTAACACTGGGACAATCAGGCGAAACGTCTTGTACCTCTACATTGAGACACTGAAACAGAGACTGGATGCGATTAACCAGCTGCGTGTAGATCGCGCACTGGCTGCCATGGGGCCTGCTTTCCAGCAAGTCTACAGTCTGCTGCCAACATTATTGCATTACCATCATCCGCTGATGCCGGGCTACCTCGAAGGTAGCGTTCCGCATGGCGTCTGCCTTTACACGCCCGATGAAAATCAATTCCAGCTGCTGCAGAACTTAGCGGGTGGACAACCACTCGATCTCACCGCCGCCGTCGCGGGCGAACGTCCAATTACCGGCATTTACTCAATGGGCAGCACCTCGTCGGTTGGGCAAAACAGCATTTCCGACCTCGACATCTGGGTATGCCACCAATCGTGGCTGGATAATGAAGAGCGCCTTAATCTGCAGCGTAAGTGTACGCTGTTGCAGAAATGGTGTGTGTCGATGGGTGTGGAAGTCAGCTTCTTCCTGATTGACGAGAACCGTTTCCGCCATAACGAAAGCGGTAGCCTCGGCGGTGAAGACTGCGGTTCTACCCAACATATTTTGCTGCTGGATGAGTTCTACCGTACCGCCGTGCGTATGGCGGGTAAACGCATCCTGTGGAATATGGTGCCTGGCGAAGAGGAGCACCATTACGACGATTACGTCATGTCGCTCTATTCACAAGGCGTACTGACGCCGAATGAGTGGCTGGATCTCGGCGGCCTTGGCACGCTGTCAGCGGAAGAGTATTTCGGTGCCAGCTTGTGGCAGCTGTATAAAAGTATCGACTCGCCGTATAAAGCGGTGCTGAAAACCCTGCTGCTGGAAGCCTACAGCTGGGAATATCCCGACACGCAGCTCTTGTCGATGGACATCAAGCAGCGCCTGCACGACGGCGAAATTGTCTCCTTCGGTCTCGATCCTTACTGCATGATGCTGGAGCGCGTGACGCGCTATCTCACCAGCGTTGATGACATGGCGCGCCTCGATTTAGTGCGTCGATGTTTCTATTTAAAAGTGTGTGAAAAGCTCTCGAGCGAAGATCACCATCATCAGCGCACCGGCTGGCGGCGCGAGATCTTATCGCAGCTGGTTAAAGAGTGGGGCTGGGATGAAGAGAAGTTAGCGGTACTGGATAACCGCGCGCAGTGGAAAATCGAACGGGTACGCGAAGCGCACAACGAGCTGCTGGATGCGATGATGCAGAGCTATCGCAACCTGATTCGCTTTGCGCGTCGCAACAATTTAAGCGTCAGCGCCAGCCCGCAGGATATCGGCGTGCTGACGCGTAAACTGTATGCCGCGTTCGAGGCGCTGCCGGGTAAAGTCACTTTAGTGAACCCGCAGATTTCGCCCGATCTCTCGGAAGAGAATCTTACCTTTATTCATGTCCCGGCGGGCCGCGCTAATCGCGCCGGTTGGTATCTGTATAACCAATCGCCGGACATGAGTTCCATCATCAGCCATCAGCCGCTGGAATATAATCGCTATCTGAACAAGCTGGTGGCGTGGGCGTGGTTTAACGGTTTGCTGACCAGTAAAACGCGTCTGCATATGAAGGGCAACGATCTGTGCGATCTGCCGCGTCTGCAGGAACTGGTTAACGATGTGTCGAGCCACTTCCCGCTGCGCGTGCCAGCACCGACGCCGAAAGCGCTCTACAGCCCGTGCGAAATTCGTCACTTGGCGATTATCGTTAACCTGGAACACGATCCTACCTCCGCATTCCGCAATCAGGTGGTGCATTTTGATTTCCGTAAGCTGGATGTGTTCAGCTTCGGTCAGCAGCAGCAATGTTTGATTGGCAGCATCGATCTGCTCTATCGCAACTCGTGGAATGAAGTGCGTACGCTGCACTTCAATGGCGAGCAGGCGATGATTGAGGCGCTGAAAACCATTCTCGGCAAAATGCATCAGGATGCTGCGCCGCCGGATACGGTGGAAGTATTCTGCTACAGCCAGCATCTGCGCGGTTTAATTCGTACTCGCGTGCAGCAGCTGGTTTCGGAATGCATTGAGCTGCGTCTGTCGAGCACGCGTCAGGAACCGGGCCGCTTTAAAGCGTTACGCATGGCGGGCCAAACCTGGGGCTTATTCTTCGAACGCATGAGCGTGTCGGTGCAGAAGCTGGAAAACGCCGTCGAATTTTATGGCGCGATTTCTAACAACAAGCTGCATGGTTTGTCGATTAAAGTGGAATCGAACCAGACGCCGCTGCCGCCGGTGGTGAACGGCTACGCCAGCGAAGGCATCATTCAGTTCTTCTTTGAAGATACTAATGACGATCGCGGCTTCAACATCTATATCCTCGACGAAACCAATCGCGTTGAGGTTTATCACCATTGCGAAGGCAGTAAAGAGGAGCTGGTGCGCGACGTGAGTCGATTCTATTCCTCGTCGCATGACCGTTTTACTTACGGCTCCAGCTTTATCAATTTTAACCTGCCGCAGTTCTACCAGATTGTGAACACTGGCGAACGTTTCCAGGTGATTCCTTTCCGCAGCCAAACGCTGACGCAGCTCTGCGCTACCCAGCCTGACAACGACAACGGCGACTTCCAGCCGCGCTACCAAATGCATTGATCCCGCCCGCGTTCGCGCGGCGGGATGCGCTGTTACTCTGACCTGCCGCAGGAAATGCGGCTATTTCCTGTTGCTTTTACAACGTCAACTGCGATGATAAGCAACCATGGCTTTAGGACAGAAGAGCAGACAGAATGATACGAGTGATGAGTCAGCTGGGTATGGCGCTGGCACTGGTCAGCCTGGTAGGCTGTGGCCTAAAAGGACCGCTGTATTTCCCGCCGAAAGATCAGCCAAACAAGCCGAAACAGCAGGTCACCGCGCAGCAGCAAAAAGCGGCTCAGGATGCTGATGTCGGTGGTTTGGTCACCAGCAAGCCTGGTTCGCAGGCCAACTAAACTCTATGAGTAATCCGGCGGAGCAGAAAATGCAGTTCTCAAAAATGCACGGTCTCGGCAACGACTTTATGGTTGTGGATGCTGTGACGCAAAACGTCTTTTTTTCGCCGGAACTGATTCGCCGCCTGGCGGACAGAAATCTGGGGATCGGTTTTGATCAGCTACTGATCGTTGAACCGCCTTACGATCCGGATCTCGATTTCCATTACCGCATTTTCAACGCTGATGGCAGCGAAGTCGCGCAGTGCGGCAACGGCGCACGCTGCTTTGCCCGCTTTGTGCGTCTGAAAGGTTTGACCAATAAAAGCGACATTCGTGTCAGCACGCAAACCGGCCGCATGGTGCTCAGCGTTACCAATGATGAGCTGGTGCGCGTCAATATGGGGCAACCCAACTTCGAACCGCAAAGCGTGCCGCTCCGCGCGAACAAAGCAGAGAACCTTTATTTGCAGCGGGTGGCCGAGCAAACCGTTATGTTTGGTGCGGTATCGATGGGCAATCCGCACTGCGTGATTCAGGTAGAAAGCGTGAAAACCGCGCCGGTGGAAACGCTGGGCCCAGAGCTGGAAAGCCACGAGCGATTCCCGGAGCGCGTCAATGTCGGCTTTATGGAAGTGGTCAATCGTGAACACATCCGTCTGCGCGTGTATGAACGTGGCGCAGGCGAAACCCAGGCATGCGGCAGCGGCGCCTGCGCGGCGGTCGCCTGCGGCGTTCAGCAGGGCATTTTGGCAGAAAATGTCCGCGTCGATTTGCCGGGCGGAACGCTGCACATTGCCTGGAAAGGGGAAGGGCAACCGCTGTTTATGACCGGTCCAGCCACACACGTCTACGATGGGTTTATTCATCTATGAAAAATGTCGAAGAGCAAACCGAAAGCGAGGTTTTGCTGGACGATCAATCGGTAAGCGCATTTCTGCGTCAAAACCCCGATTTTTTTATTCGCAATGCGCGCCAGGTTGAACAGATGATGGTGCCGCATCCGGTACGCGGCAGTGTTTCGCTGGTGGAGTGGCATATGGCGCGGCAGCGCAACCACATCCAGCAGTTAGAAGAGGAGATCACGCTGCTGATGGAGCAGGCTACCGCCAACCATCAGCTGTTTGATCGCCTGCTGGCGCTACAAGGTCATCTCGCCGCCGCCGACAGCTTGCAAGAGATGCTAACGCGTCTGCACCGCTGGGCGCGCGAACTGGGTCTGGCCGGCGCACACGTACGCGTGTTCAATGACAAGTGGCACATCGGCGCACCCTCTGATTTCACCCAGCTCGGCTTGTCACGTCAGGCATTCGAACCGCTGCGCATTCAGCGCTTCGGCAATGAACATCACTATCTCGGCAGCCTGAACGGTCCGGAATTGCTACTGCTGTTGCCGCAGGCCAAAGCGATTGGCTCGGTAGCGATGTCGCTGATGGGCGAACGCGGAGAGCTGGGCATATTAATGTTCACCAGCCGCGATAATCAGCATTATCAGGCGGGCATGGGTACGCTGCTGCTGCAGCATCTGGCGCAAATGTTGCCGGATCTGCTGTCACGCTGGATTGAACGCGCATGAGTCACGTCAGTCCGCTGCTGCCGGCCGTGGATGACTTTCTGCGTTATCTCAAGGTCGAACGCCAGCTGAGTCCGCTGACGCAAAAGAATTACCAACGGCAATTGCAGGCGATTATGGCAATGGCCGATGAGATGAAGCTGACGAGCTGGTCGCAGCTGGAACCGGCGCAGGTGCGCAGCCTGGCGGCACGCAGCCGGCGGGGCGGTTTAGGCGCCAGCAGTCTGGCGCTGCGTATGTCGGCGCTGCGCAGTTTTCTCGACTGGCAAGTGCATCAGGGCATGCTGAGCGCCAATCCCGCCAAAGGCATCGCCACGCCGCGTAATGCGCGCCATCTGCCGAAAAACATGGATGTCGACGAAGTTAACCAACTGCTGGAGATCGATCTTAACGATCCGCTGGCGGTACGCGACCGCGCGATGCTGGAAACCATGTACGGCGGCGGTTTGCGTCTGTCTGAGCTGGTGAATATGGATTGTCGCCACATGGATTTGGAGGCAGGTGAAGTGCGGGTGCTGGGTAAAGGCAGCAAAGAGCGCCGCGTACCGATTGGCGGCACGGCGGTTACCTGGATTCAGCACTGGTTACCGCTGCGTGCTAGTTTTGCGCCGCAGGATGATGCGGTGTTTGTCTCCAGCCGCGGCAGCCGGATTTCGACGCGCAACGTGCAGAAGCGTTTTGCCGAATGGGGCATCAAGCAAGGCGTTGCCAGCCATATTCATCCGCATAAACTGCGCCACTCTTTTGCCACGCATTTGCTGGAATCGAGCGGCGATCTGCGCGCGGTACAGGAACTGCTCGGTCACGCCAATCTGGCGACCACGCAAATCTACACCCATCTGGATTTCCAGCATCTGGCGACGGTTTACGATGCGGCCCATCCGCGTGCCAAACGAGGAAAGTCTTAATGAAGTTTTATCGTCCGCTCGGCCCAATCAAAGCAATCACCTTTGATCTCGACGACACGCTGTATGACAACCATCCCGTCATTCGCAAAACCACTGCCGAATCGCACGCTGCGCTGCAGGCGTATCATCCAGCTCTGCGAGAATTCACCCCGGCGGATTATCAGACGCTGCGCAATGAGTTGCTGGCGCGCGAGCCGGAAATTTATCACGATGTGTCTGAATGGCGTCGTCGCTCGGTGGAGCTGGCGCTGCTCAATGTCGGCTTATCCAAAGCGGAAGCCACCGCCGGTGCCAGCGACGTGATGAGCGTCTTCCATCAGTGGCGTAGTGAAGTCGATATGCCGGAAGAGACGCATCAAACGCTGACGTGGCTGGGCGAGCGCGTGCCGCTGGTGGCGATCACTAACGGCAATGCCTGCCCGGAAAAGCTCGGTATTAATCATTACTTCCAGTTCGCGCTGCGTGCCGGTCCGCACGGTCGCGCCAAGCCGTGGCAGGATATGTATCATCTGGCCGCTGAGCGTTTGAGCATTGCGCCGCAGCACATTCTGCACGTCGGCGACGATCTCACCACCGATGTTGCCGGTTCGCTGCGTGCCGGTATGCAAGCCTGCTGGATCAATTTGCGTGAAGGCAATCTGATGAAGATCGACGATGCGCGTTTGCTGCCGCACGTTGAAATTGATCGGTTGGCATCTCTGACCTCGCTGCTATAATCCACACATGTAAATATATACAGCTCTATCCGCAGCAGTGTGGATTTGAGTTCATTTTCTTTCGCGAACGGTGCTTATGGACGTTTCTGATCTGCTTGACGGCTTGAATGACAAACAGCGCGAGGCGGTCGCCGCACCGCGCAGCAACCTGCTGGTGCTGGCCGGAGCAGGCAGTGGCAAAACCCGTGTGCTGGTGCATCGCATCGCCTGGCTGCTGTCGGTAGAGAACTGCTCGCCGTATTCGATTATGGCGGTGACCTTTACCAACAAAGCGGCGGCGGAAATGCGCCATCGTATCGATCAGCTGATCGGCACCAGCCAGGGCGGCATGTGGATTGGTACTTTCCACGGCCTGGCGCACCGTTTACTGCGCGCGCATCACCTTGATGCCGGTTTGCCGCAGGATTTCCAGATCCTCGACAGCGACGATCAGCTGCGTCTGCTGAAGCGCCTGATCAAAGCGATGAACCTTGATGAGAAACAGTGGCCTGCGCGTCAGGGCATGTGGTACATCAACGGCAAAAAAGATGAAGGCCTGCGGCCAAAACACATCGAAAGCTACGGCAATCCGGTTGAGCAAACCTGGCTGCGCATCTATCAGGCGTATCAGGAAGCCTGCGATCGCGCCGGATTAGTGGATTTCGCCGAGCTGCTGCTGCGCGCCCACGAACTCTGGCTTAACAAGCCGCATATCCTGAACCATTACCGTGAGCGTTTCAGCAACGTGCTGGTGGATGAGTTCCAGGATACCAACAATATTCAGTACGCATGGATTCGCATGCTGGCGGGTGATAGCGGCCGCGTGATTATTGTTGGCGATGACGATCAGTCGATTTACGGCTGGCGCGGTGCGCAGGTGGAGAACATCCAGCGCTTCCTGCAGGATTTTCCCGGCGCGGAAACCATTCGCCTGGAGCAGAACTATCGCTCGACCAACAACATTCTGAAAGCGGCGAACACGCTGATCGCCAACAACAATGGCCGCCTCGGTAAAGAGCTGTGGACCGACGGCAGCGATGGTGAAAAGATCTCACTCTACTGCGCATTCAACGAGCTGGATGAAGCGCGCTTTGTGGTCAATCGCATCAAAAGCTGGCACGAGAACGGCAATGCGCTGCAGGATTGCGCCATTCTCTACCGCAGCAACGCCCAATCGCGCGTGCTGGAAGAGGCGCTGCTGCAAGGCAGCATGCCGTATCGCATTTATGGCGGCATGCGCTTCTTCGAGCGTCAGGAGATTAAAGATGCGCTGGCCTATCTGCGTTTAATGGCCAATCGCAATGACGATGCAGCCTTTGAGCGTGTGGTGAACACGCCGGTGCGCGGCGTCGGCGATCGTACCCTCGATGTGGTGCGCCAGACCGCGCGCGATCAGCAACTCACCTTGTGGCAGGCCACGCGCGAGCTGTTGCAGAACAAAGCCTTAGCCGGACGCGCCGCGTCGGCGTTACAACGCTTCTGCGAGTTGGTCGATTCACTGGCCAGCGAAACCGCCGAGATGCCGCTGCATGTGCAAACCGATCGCGTAATTAAAGACTCCGGTTTATGGGTGATGTACGAGCAGGAGAAGGGCGAGAAAGGCCAGGCGCGTATAGAAAACCTTGAGGAACTGGTCACGGCAACGCGCCAGTTCAGCTATCAGGACGAAGACGAAGATTTGATGCCGCTGCAGGCGTTCTTGTCGCATGCGGCGCTGGAGGCAGGCGAAGGCCAGGCCGACAAATGGCAGGACGCGGTGCAGCTGATGACCATGCACTCGGCGAAAGGGCTGGAGTTCAGCCAGGTATTTATCGTCGGCATGGAAGAGGGCATGTTCCCGAGCCAGATGTCGCTGGATGAAGGCGGTCGTCTGGAAGAGGAGCGCCGTCTGGCTTACGTTGGCGTGACGCGTGCCATGGTCAAGCTGACGCTCACCTATGCTGAAAGCCGTCGTCTTTATGGTAAGGAAGTGTATCACCGTCCATCACGCTTCATCGGTGAGCTGCCGGAAGAGTGCGTGGAAGAGGTGCGTTTGCGCGCCAGCGTCAGCCGTCCGGTGAGCCATCAGCGCATGGGCACGCCCATCGCGCAAAACGACAGCGGCTTCACGCTCGGCCAGCGCGTGCGCCATGCCAAGTTCGGCGAGGGCACCATCATCAACCTCGAAGGCAGCGGTGAACACAGCCGTTTGCAAGTGGCGTTTCAGGGCCAGGGCATCAAGTGGCTGGTGGCGGCTTACGCCCGTCTGGAAACGGTGTAGCGCGGGTTGCGCTACCTTGACGACTTTTTCGTCTCAGCGTAACATGCGCGCACTATTATCATGAGAGGACAATGCCTTGGACGCGCCCAGTCGATGCTGGCTCAATCACCTGTTTAACAGGAACTCCTAAGGTTACCTCTTTTAGCTGGTAGCCTTAGCGGTTAACAGCGACCTCCCTTTTTTACTCTCGTCGCGTGAGTTAGCACTGATTTACCCTTGAAGCGAAAGTTTCCGTGTTCAGGCTTCGCCGTGCCCGTAATTTACCGTGGTCACCGCCTTGTCCCATTCCGAAAAAATGGGGAGTTATTGCTATGCTGAGCGCATTTAAACTCGATCGTAATCGCCTGACGCGCATCGAGCTGGAAGAAGATAACGACAAACTCAACACGTCTGTTTGGGTCGATCTGATCGAACCTGACGACAGCGAACGCGATCGCGTGCAATGCGAGCTCGGCCAGAGCCTGGCGACGCGTCCGGAGCTGGAAGACATCGAAGCCTCGGCGCGTTTCTTCGAAGACGAAGACGGCCTGCACATTCACTCCTTCTTCTTCTTTGAAGATGCCGAAGACCACGCTGGCAACTCCACCGTGGCATTCACCATCCGCGAAGATCGCCTGTATACGCTGCGCGAACGCGAACTGCCAGCTTTCCGTCTCTATCGCATGCGTGCGCGCAATCAGATGCTGACCGATGGCAACGCCTATGAGCTGCTGCTGGATTTGTTTGAGACCAAAATCGAACAGCTGGCGGATGAGATCGAGAACATCTATAGCGCGCTGGAGAAACTCAGCCGCGTGATCATGGAAGGCCAGCAGGGCGAAGAGTACGATCAGGCGCTGTCACGTCTGGCGGAGCTGGAAGATATCGGCTGGAAAGTGCGGTTATGTCTGATGGATACCCAGCGAGCCCTCAACTTCCTGGTGCGCAAAGCGCGTCTGCCGGGCAACCAGCTGGAGCAGGCGCGTGAAATCCTGCGCGATATCGAATCGCTGTTGCCGCATAACGAATCGCTGTTCCAGAAGGTCAACTTCCTGATGCAGGCGGCAATGGGCTTCATCAATATTGAGCAGAACCGCATCATCAAGATCTTCTCAGTGGTTTCGGTGGTATTCCTGCCGCCCACGCTGGTGGCATCCAGCTACGGCATGAACTTCGAGTTTATGCCGGAGCTGAAATGGAGCTTTGGTTATCCGGGCGCGATTAGCCTGATGATTCTCGCTGGCCTGGCGCCGTACCTCTATTTCAAACGCAAGAACTGGCTTTAACCCTTCTTACTCCCCTCTAAACAATTCGAGTTGCAGCAAGGCGGCAAGTTTGTGAATCCCAAAAGCTTACTAAAGTAAGTGACTGGGGTGAATAAAGGCAGCCAACGTAGCTGCGACTTGAATTATGACGAGGGGAGCGTAATCTGTTGGCTCTCTTCTTAAATCAATGATTTCCACCCTATGGCGCGCTTCTCATTGCGACTTCAGTGGACACTGCTGCTGATTGCTTCGTTAGTGCTGGGGATTATCCTCCAGCTGTTCCATCTTCCTGCGGCCTTGCTGCTTGGCCCGATGATCGTCGGCACCTTTATGGGCTTGTCCGGCGCGACTGTTCGCATCGATAAACGTTTCTTCGTGCTGGCACAAGCGGTGCTCGGCTGCATGATTGGCCAGAGCTTATCGCCGGGTATTCTCACGCCGCTGATTCAGGATTGGCCGGTGGTGTTGGCGGTGTTGGTGCTGACGTTGGCGGCCAGCGGCCTGTCCGGTTTTCTTCTGGTACGTTTCAGTAGTTTGCCCGGCCCAACCGGCGCATGGGGATCGTCGCCCGGCGGCGCTTCGGCGATGGTGGCGATGGCCGGTGATTTCGGGGCGGATGTGCGGCTGGTGGCGTTTATGCAGTATCTGCGCGTGCTGTTTGTCGCCACCGCTGCGGCGGTGGTGGCGCGCATTGGCCTCGGCACCCACGGCGGTGCAGCTGATCTGGTATGGTTTCCCGCGCTGCACAGCAGCTTTCTGCTGACGCTGCTGGTGATGGTCGCCGGTGCGTGGCTCGGCCAGAGGCTGCGAATTCCTTCTGGTGCCTTGCTGCTACCCGCGCTGATCGGTGCGGTATTGCACGGCACCGATGTGGCGACTTTGCAGGTTCCGGAATGGCTGCTGGCGCTAGCCTATGCACTGATTGGCTGGAGCGTGGGATTGCGTTTCACCCGGCCGATTTTCAAACTTGCGCTGCGAACGCTGCCGCAAATGTTGCTGTCGATTTTTGGTTTGATGCTGTTGTGTGGCGGATTAGCCTGGATGCTAACGCGCGTGCTACACGTCGATCTGATGACCGCCTATCTGGCAACCAGCCCGGGCGGGCTGGATACCGTGGCGATTATTGCGGCCGGCACGCGCGTCGATATGGCTTTTGTCATGGCGCTGCAGACGCTGCGTCTGTTCACCATTCTGCTTACCGGTCCGGCGCTGGCGCGTTTTATTTCACGCTACGCGCATGCGCGCCCGAGCTGAGAACGCAACCGCATCAATAATGAACACGGCGAGCGCCAGCCAGATAAAGCCGAAGGTCACCATTTTATCCGGCGTCAGGCGCTCGCCGTAGAACAGCACCGCCAGCAGGAACATCAGCGTCGGACCCAGATACTGGAAGAAACCGACGGTCGATAAGCGCAGACGCGCGCAGGCGGCAGCAAAAAACATCAGCGGAATGGTGGTGATAATGCCCGCCGCGACCAGCTTGAGATTGAGGCTCATGGCGTTGGCGCTGAGATGGCTGGTGGCGCTATCGGCAAAACCAAACAGGTAAATCGCCGCCAGCGGGAATAGCCACAGCGTTTCGATCAACATGCCACTTTGCGCATCGACCTGAATTTTTTTGCGCACCAAACCGTAAAAAGCAAAACTCAACGCCAGGCCAAGGCCGATAATCGGCAGCGATCCAAACTGCCACAGCTGCACCAGCACGCCGGTGGTCGCCAGCAGTACCGCCAGCCACTGCAAGCGGCGGAAGCGTTCGCGCAGGAACAGCATGCCAAACACCACATTAATCAGCGGGTTGATAAAGTAGCCGAGGCTGGCTTCCAGCATGTGCTGATTGTTCACTGCCCAGATAAACAGCAGCCAGTTGCCGCCAATGGTGATGGCGGTCAGCGCCAGCAGCAGCACCTTTTTCGGCTGAGCCAGTACGCTGCGTACCTGCGCCCAGCTGCGCGTCAAAGTGATCAACAGCAGCATAAACAGTGCGGACCAAATCACGCGATGCGTCATGATCTCGGTAGCGGGCACCTCTTTGACCAGCTTGAAGTAGGCGGGCGCGATGCCCCAAATGAAGTAAGCGCCGAGCGCGTAGCCAATACCCTGGCGAGTTTGTTGCGAATCCATCATGTCATTCCAAAAGTACTGATTAGCCAATCATGTAGGTGGCGGTAGCGGTGGCGATGTAATCGCCTTGCTGGTTATGTAACTCCACGCGCGCCACGGCAACTTTGTTGCCGCCGCGCAGCAGGCTACTGGTGGCGACAAAGCGCTCGCCGCGGCCAGGGCGCAGATAATCCACGCGCATATCGATGGTGCCCATGCGTGACAGGCGCTGACGCAGCTCTTCCTCGGTAATGCTCTCCTGACGCGTCAGCGCATAGCTGACACACACCAGCCCGGCGGCGACATCGAGCACTGAAGCGATCACGCCGCCGTGCAGAATCTGCTGCGCCGCGTTGCCGACCAGCATGGTTTTATTGGCGAAGCCGAGTTCGGCGTAATCCGCTTCCAGTCGATCCAGCTCTAATCCGAGCGCCTGATTGAAGGGCATGTGATAAACAAAGATTTCGCCAATCAGACGACGCGCTTCCTGCTGTGTCAGCAACGGGGATGACATAATGCCTGCCTTAAAATGTTAACGGGTTGTGTATATTATGCCGCGTTCGAGCCGCTTTCCAGTTTCGGAAATCGGCGCTGATCAACCGCAGGTTTTGCGTGTAGAATGGCCTGCTTTTTGAACCGTCACTTGACGATTACGACACGCAGTTCTCTGGAGAATTCTATGCGTAAGCATTACGCCTTGCTGGCCGCGGCGCTGATCCTTCCTGGCCTGGCGCAGGCTGAAGAAGCCACGATAAAAGAGGTTCATGATGCACCGGCAGTGAAGGGCAGCATTATCGCTAACCTGCTGGAGAAACACGATAACCCGTTCGTGCTTTATCCTTATGAAAACAACTATCTGCTCTACACCTACACCACTGACATGAACAAAGAGGCGATCTCTTCGTACAACTGGGCAGACAAAGCTAAAAATGATGAAGTAAAATTCCAGCTCAGCCTGGCGTTTCCGCTGTGGCGCGGCATTTTAGGCGATAACTCGGTGCTGGCGGCGTCTTATACTCAGCGCTCGTGGTGGCAGCTCTCGAACCGTGGTGCGTCATCACCGTTCCGTGAAACCGATTATGAGCCACAAATTTTCCTCGGCTGGGCCACCGATTACACTTTCGCAGGCTGGACCTTACGCGATGTGGAAACCGGCTTAGTGCATCAGTCGAACGGCCGCAGCGAGCCGACCTCACGCAGCTGGAACCGCGTTTACGCGCGCTTCATGGCGCAGAACGGCAATCTGCTCGCAGAGATCAAACCCTGGTATCGTCTGCCTGAAAGTGAAAGCAATGACGATAACCCGGACATTACCAAATACATGGGTTACTACCGCGCCAAGCTCGGCTACATGATGGGCGAGAACATTTTCAGCGTGGAAGGTAACTACAACTGGAACAGCGGCTTTGGCGGTGCAACCTTCGCCTGGAGCTACCCGATCTCTGAACACGTGCGCTTTTACACGCAGGTCTTCAGCGGTTATGGTGAATCATTGATCGACTATAACCATCGCCAGACGCGCTTCGGCGTGGGCGTGACGCTCAACGATCTGTTCTAACCCGCAACAAAGACAGGATTACCGTGGCAACATCGGCAGTGCTTAATCAGGAAATGCTGGCGCAGCAGGTATTACAAGATACCTTCGGCTATCAGCAGTTCCGCCCAGGTCAGCAAAACATCATCGAAACCGCCCTGTCAGGACGCGATTGTCTGGTGGTGATGCCGACTGGCGGCGGCAAATCGCTGTGCTATCAAATCCCGGCGCTGGTGCGCGAAGGGCTGACGCTGGTGGTTTCACCGCTGATTTCACTGATGAAAGATCAGGTCGATCAGCTGCTGGCCAACGGCGTGGCTGCAGCGTGCCTCAACTCGACGCAGACGCGTGAGCAGCAGCAGCAGGTGTTTGCGGATTGTCGTACCGGCAAGCTCAAGCTGCTGTATATCGCGCCTGAACGTCTGATGATGGACAATTTCCTCGACAGCCTGCACCAGTGGAATCCGGTGATGCTGGCGGTGGATGAAGCGCACTGTATTTCGCAGTGGGGCCACGATTTCCGTCCGGAATATGGCTCGATCGGCCAGCTGCGTCAGCACTTCCCTGATTTGCCGGTCATGGCATTGACCGCCACCGCCGATGAAACCACGCGTAACGATATCGTCCATCTGCTGCAGATGGACGATCCGCTGATTCAAATCAGCAGCTTTGACCGCCCCAATATTCGCTACACGCTGGTGGAGAAATTCAAACCCACTGAGCAACTTCTGCGTTATGTGCAGGATCAGCGCGGCAAAAGCGGCATCATTTACTGTAACAGCCGCGCCAAAGTGGAAGACACCGCCGCGCGCCTGCAGAGCCGTGGTTTGAGCGTTGGCGCGTATCACGCCGGCATTGATAGCGCGCAGCGTGCCAGCGTGCAGGAAGCTTTTCAGCGTGACGATCTGCAAATCGTGGTCGCCACCGTGGCGTTCGGGATGGGCATTAACAAACCCAACGTGCGCTTTGTGGTGCACTTCGATATTCCGCGCAACATCGAATCCTATTATCAGGAAACCGGCCGCGCCGGGCGCGATGGCCTGCCTGCCGAAGCGATGATGCTTTACGATCCGGCCGACATGGCGTGGCTGCGTAAATGTCTGGAAGAGAAAGTGCCCGGCCCGTTGCAGGATATAGAACGCCACAAACTCAATGCGATGGGCGCGTTTGCTGAAGCGCAAACCTGTCGTCGTCTGGTGTTGCTGAACTATTTCGGCGAAGGTCGCCAGCAGCAGTGCGATAACTGCGATATCTGCCTCGATCCGCCGCGTCGCTACGACGGTTTGCTGGAGGCGCAAAAGGCGCTGTCGAGCATCTATCGTACCGGCCAACGCTTTGGAATGGGCTATATTGTTGAAGTTTTGCGCGGCGCCAGCAATCAGCGCATTCGCGACAACGGCCACGACAAACTGCCGGTGTACGGCCTGGGCCGCGAGCACAGCCACGAACACTGGATCAGCGTGCTGCGTCAGCTGATTCACCTCGGGATGGTAACGCAAAACATCGCCATGCATTCGGCGCTGCAACTCACCGAAGCGGCGCGTCCGGTATTACGTGCGGAAGTGCCGCTGATGCTGGCGGTGCCGCGTATCGTGACGGTGAAAACGCGCGGCAGCAGTTCGCCGAAAGTGCACAGCGGCAATTATGATCGCCAGCTGTTTGCCAAGCTGCGTAAGCTGCGCAAAGCAATTGCCGATGAAGAGAATATTCCGCCGTACGTGGTGTTTAACGATGCCACGCTGATTGAAATGGCAGAACAAATGCCGATTAGCGCGTCAGAAATGCTCAGCGTGAACGGCGTCGGTCATCGCAAACTGGAGCGTTTTGGTAAGCCGTTCCTGGTGATGATCAAAGAACATGTTGATGAAGGTTAAAGGAAAAAATTCATGCTGATGTTATTCGCCACTGTCGCGCTGGTGCATCTGGTTGCGCTGATGAGTCCCGGCCCGGACTTCTTCTTTGTGTCGCAAACGGCGGCAAGCCGCTCGCGCAAAGAGGCGATGATGGGCGTTCTGGGCATTACGTTGGGCATTGTGATCTGGGCCGGTGTGGCGCTGATGGGCCTGCATCTGATCCTGGAAAAAATGGCCTGGCTGCATGAAATCATTATGGTCGGCGGCGGATTGTATCTGCTGTGGATGGGCTGGCAGCTGATGCGCTCAGCGCGTCAACGTCATAAGCAGCCACAATCGGAAGCGCCAGTGGTTGAGCTGCCGAAAAAGGGCATGAGCTTCCTGAAAGGTTTCCTGACTAACCTGTCGAACCCAAAAGCGATCATCTACTTCGGTAGCGTATTCTCATTGTTTGTTGGCAACGACGTTGGCGCGATGGAGCGCTGGGGGTTGTTCCTGCTGATTATCGGAGAGACGTTCGCGTGGTTTACGCTGGTGGCGGCGATTTTCGCTATGCCGTGGATGCGTGATAAGTATCAGCGAATGGCGAAGTGGGTGGATGGTATGGCGGGCGTGTTGTTCGCCGGTTTTGGCATTCACCTCATCATTTCACGTTAAGCCTGGTTTACTTGCCATTTCGGTACCGGGCAGTGCTCGCCCTCCTCACGTACGACGTGTACGCTCCGGGGGCTGCGCGCTGGCCGGCACCGAACTGGCTGCGCCACCAACGGCTTTGAAGTGGGTGCGATTTTCTTTTACGCCATTCTGCGTGCGCTGGCTAGCAGCGCGCCTACTGCCATAAACAATCCACCAAAGGTGCGGTTCAGCAGCTTCATCTGCTTCGGGCCTTTAATCCAGCCGGCGATACGCGTTGCCAGCGTGGCGTAACCAATCATTACGATGATATCGACCACAATGGTGGTCACGCCCAGCACCAGATATTGCATGAGCTGCGGCTGGTGCGGCTGAATAAACTGCGGGAACAGCGCAGCGAGAAACACGATGCTTTTCGGGTTGGTGAGGTTTACCAACACGGCACGCTTAAACAGGCGGCGACGCGGCATGGCTTTGGCAACGGCGTCGAGGTCGATGCCACCCGCCGAGCGCCACTGCTGAATGCCCAGCCATACCAGATAGGCTGCACCGGCCCACTTCAGGACTTCAAACGCCAGAATCGATTGGGAAAACAGCGCACCTAAACCGGCGCCGACCAGCACAATATGAATGGCCAGACCCAGCTGCAAGCCGGTAATCGATGCCGCTGCGCCGCGATAGCCGTGACTGATGCCGGTGCTCATGGTGTTGATCGCGCCGGAACCGGGTGAAAGGCTGAGGATGGTTGTGGTCAGCAGATAGGTTAACCACCATTCAATGGTCATGTGTGACATTCCCTGAAGTTAGCGAAGTGTGACACAATACGACAGAAAATCGCCGCACGCTACGCAGCACAGGCGCGCAAATCACGTTTTTTTCAGGGGGACGGATGCAGCAGCATAAACAGAGTTGGCTCGGACGTGAGCGAGGCTTTTCGGCCTTTGCCACCGGTCCGCTGCTCGACTTCTGGCGTCGCCGTGAAGAGCGTGAATTTACCGGCGTCGGCAACCTCAAGATTCGCTACGTCCGTTTCACCTCACCGCAACATCGTCGTGTCATTCTGGTCGTGCCTGGCCGCATTGAGAGCTACATCAAGTATCCCGAACTGGCTTACGACCTGTTCATGTGCGGCTACGATGTGGTGATTCTCGACCATCGCGGTCAGGGACGCTCTGAACGTCTGCTGGAAGATTCGCATCGCGGCCATGTGGTGGAATTTGGCGACTACGTTGACGATCTGGAAACGCTGTATCTGAAAGAGATCGTGAGTCCACATTATCAGCAGCGCTACGTGCTGGCCCACTCGATGGGCGGCGCGATTTTAGCGCTGTTTCTGGCGCGTCAGCCGCAGGCGTTTCATGCTGCGGTGTTCTCCGCGCCGATGTTTGGCATTGTGCTGCCGCTGCCCGACTGGATGGCGCACCGCATTCTGGACTGGACCGAGAAACTGCCGGCGCTGCGTGAAGGTTACGCGCTGGGCACCGGGCGCTGGCGCGCCAATCCGTTTGGCATCAACCGCCTGACGCATAGCCGCGAACGCTATCGCCGTAACCTGCGTTTTTACGCCGACGATCCGGCAATTCGCGTCGGTGGCCCCACTTATCACTGGGTGCGCGAAGGCGTGCAGGCCGGGCGGGACATCTTCAATCAGGTAGCGAACATCACCACGCCGACCTTGCTGCTGCAGGCCAGTGAAGATGATGTGGTGGATAACCGCTCACAAAATCTATTTTGTACGGCGATGGCCGCAGCAGGACATCCCTGCGCGGGCAACGCGCCGTATGTGATCAAAGGAGCGCGTCATGAGATCTTGTTTGAAACAGACGCGATGCGTGCCGAAGCGCTAAACGCGGTGGTCGATTTCTTTGAACGCCACGCTTAATCAATTTTACTTTCCGATATCAACACCCGAGGTTTACATGTATCACATCGTCGCATCCGACCTGGATGGCACGCTGCTCTCTCCGGACCACCGCCTGACGCCGTTCGCGCGCACCACGCTGCAGGAACTGGTGGCGCGTGACATCCACTTTGTTTTTGCTACCGGCCGTCACTATATCGACGTCGGACAGATGCGCGATAAGCTCGGCATTCCGGCTTACATGATCACGTCTAATGGCGCACGCGTGCATAACGCCGAGGGTGAGCTGGTGTTCAGCCACAACCTCGACGCCGACATCGCCAGCGATCTGTACGGCTTGCAATATCATGACGAGCACATCCTGACGCACGTCTATCGCGACGATGAGTGGTTCATGAGCCGCCATCGCCCGGATGAGCAGGATTATTTTCGCGAGTCAGTATTCAACTATCAGGTTTACCAGCCGGGCATGCTGCCGACCGACGGCATCAGCAAAGTGTTCTTCACCTGCGAAGATCCGGAGCGTTTGGTTCCCATGGAGCAGGCGATTGAAGCGCGCTGGGGCGATCGCGTGAATGTCAGCTTCTCGCTGCCAACGTGTCTGGAAGTGATGGCGGGCGGCGTTTCCAAAGGTCACGCGCTGGAAGCGGTAGCGAAACAGCTCGGCCACTCGCTGAAAGCGTGCATCGCCTTTGGCGATGGCATGAATGATGTGGAGATGCTCAGCATGTCGGGCAAAGGCTGCATCATGCGTAATGCGCAGCAGCGTCTGAAAGATACCTTGCCGACGCTGGAAGTGATTGGCAGCAACGCGGATGACGCCGTACCGCACACGCTGCGTAAGCTGTTCCTCGCCTGAAAAAATGGGCCGGTTATCACCGGCCCGTTCTGGTTATGCCAGCTGTTTCTTATGCTTGTGTTCACTGACCATGGTGAGCAGCAGCAGGATTACCGCCAGCACCGATCCGCCAATCATCACAATGAATCCGCCGTCCCAGCCGAAGTAATCTACGGTGTAGCCGACAATTGCACTGGCCGCTACCGATCCGCCGAGATAGCCAAACAGCCCGGTAAAGCCCGCTGCCGTTCCGGCTGCTTTTTTCGGTGCCAGCTCCAGCGCGTGCAAGCCAATCAACATCACCGGACCGTAAATCAGGAAGCCGATCACAATCATGCACAGCATGTCGATGCCTGGATTGCCTGGAGGATTCAGCCAGTACACCACGGTGGCGATGGTCACCAGCGTCATAAAGAACACGCCGGTTGCGCCACGGTTGCCGCGGAACACTTTGTCCGACATCCAGCCGCACAGCAGCGTGCCGGGAATACCGGCATATTCGTAAAAGAAGTAGGCCCACGAGGATTTATCCAGCGTGAAGTGCTTCACCTCTTTCAGGTAGGTCGGCGACCAGTCGAGAATGCCGTAACGCAGCAGGTACACAAACACGTTCGCCAGTGCGATGTACCACAGCAGCTTGTTGGGCAGAATGTACTGCATGAAAATCTGTTTCGCCGTCAGCTCCTGCTCGTGATCCTCGTTGTAATCCGGCGGATAATCATTTTTCCACGCTTCAATCGGCGGTAAACCGCAAGATTGTGGTGTGTCACGCATCAAGGCGAAGGCGATAATCGCGATGAGGATGGCGCCAAACGCCGGCATATACAGCGCGGCTTTCCAGTCGTTAAACCACGCCATGCCGAGCAGGAACAGCAGCGGAGGAATACCGCCGCCGACGTTATGCGCGCAGTTCCATACCGACACAATTCCGCCGCGCTCTTTCTGCGACCACCAGTGCACCATGGTGCGCCCGCACGGCGGCCAGCCCATGCCCTGGAACCAGCCGCACAGGAACAGCAGCACAAACATCACCATGATGCTGGAGGTGGCCCACGGCACGAACCCCATCACCAACATTACCGCTGCGGCAAGGATCAATCCGGCGGGCAAAAACACGCGCGGATTCGAGCGGTCTGAGACCGAGCCCATAATGAATTTCGAGAAGCCGTAAGCGATGGAAATGCCCGATAGCGCAAAGCCGAGATCGCCGCGCGAGAAGCCTTGTTCCACCAGATAAGGCATTGCCAGCGCAAAGTTTTTACGCACCAAATAGTAGGCGGCATAGCCAAAAAATATTCCCAGGAAAATCTGCCAGCGCAGACGACGATAAAGCGGATCAACACGATCATCGGCCACTTGTGGGCGATGCGGTGCAGGTTTGAAAATACTCAACATGAGTGTGGCCCTCCAGGGCGCGATATAGTTATGAGTTCCCAGCAGGTTGGGGCAAAAACAGGCAGTAAAAATGGCAAAGCGAAGTTTCCATTTCGCGCAAAGGATAGTGATGGTCACGCGCAGTTACTGTGACATGTGACACATATGTTACAGTTTTATGACAGTTGAGAGCGAAAAAAACCAGGAAATGTTGTATTTCGCGCATTTTTAGCCGGTCGTAAAAATGAGGTTCGAAAATTATTCGTCGTTATTTTATCCATTTGTAAACCAGATAGTTCAACCCGATTTCGACAGTTTGTTTACACTAACGCCACTGTTCATTTTGGGATCGTTACCGTGCCGTTACTGATCGTTACCACCATTCTGTGGGCCTTTTCCTTCAGTTTGATCGGGGAATACCTCGCAGGTCAGGTGGATTCCTGGTTCTCTGTTTTGATGCGTCTGGCGCTCGCCGCCATCGTTTTCCTGCCGTTCCTGCGCTGGCGCGGTTACCGTGCTTCCACCATCCTGCTGTATATGCTGGTGGGCATGCTGCAGCTTGGCATCATGTATTTATTAAGCTTTGAGGCTTATCTGTATCTTAGCGTGACCGAGTTCCTGCTGTTCACCGTGATGACGCCGCTGTATGTCACGCTGATCTACGATTTGCTCAGCCGACGTCCGCTGCGTATCGGCTATGCCTTCAGCGCGCTACTGGCGGTAATTGGTGCGGCGATTATTCGTTACGACAAAGTCAGCGACCATTTCTGGTTTGGCTTGCTGCTGGTACAGGCGGCAAACATCTGCTTCGCCATCGGCATGGTGGGCTACAAACGCCTGCAGGAAACTCGCCCGATGCCGCAGCACACCGCATTTTCGTGGTTCTATCTGGGCGCGGTGATGATCGCGGTGATCGCCTGGAGCTTGTGGGGCAATCCGAACAAACTGCCGACCACGTCGCTGCAGTGGGGCATTCTGGTGTGGCTGGGCGTGGCGGCTTCAGGTTTGGGTTACTTCATGTGGAACTACGGCGCTACGCAGGTGGATGCTGGCACGCTGGGTATTATGAACAACATGCATGTGCCAGCGGGCTTGCTGGTGAATCTGGCGATCTGGCAGGAGAAACCGCATTGGCCAAGTTTTCTCGCCGGTGCCGCCGTGATTTTCGCATCCCTTTATGTGCACAAACGCTGGGTGCTAGGCAAGACGGCCCAAAGCAACGCATAGGCTAAAAGGGAAGGGATAGCGCGGCAGAGGAGCAAAGCATCCGAGCCATGGATGGCGAGGCTGATCCACAAGGAAGTGGTTTCCCTTTGCGATCTGCCGCGCTATCCCTGACCCGGCTCGAACAAAGAAGCGATTAACCCTTCTTAGCCGGCCCCGGACGATGAATCATCGTCAACCCTTTCAGGAAATTACGCAGAATCTGATCGCCGCATTCGCGGAAATTTTTATGATCCGGGTTGCGGAAAATCGCGCCAACCTCAGCCTGTGAAATCTTGAAGTTCGCTTTCAGCAGCACATCCGGAATATCGGTGGTCTTCAGCTCAAAGGCGATACGCAATTTCTTCATGAAAATGTTGTTATTCATGCGGCGCTCAATCGAAGGCGCGGGCGCATCTTCACTCTTACCGCGACGGTAAAAAATCAGACCGTTAAGGAAATAGCCCATCAATACATCTGGCAGCTTGCGAAACGCGGCATCGTCATCTTTCTTCATCCACGCCTGCACGTCTTCCAGCGGCACTTCACTTCCCGCCAGGGCAAAAATCTCCACCACTTTGCTATCGCTCAAATCCAGCATATAGCGCACGCTGCGCAGAACATCGTTACTCATCATGGTGAAACTCTCTTGGTCGCGGGTTGAGGCGGCGCATTATAGAGCAGGCGGGGCAGGGATAATAGCGCGGGCGACCTTCGCCGCCCAACAACATCAGGATGAGGTGATTTGCAGTGAGCCGGGACGCGCGGCATCGCGCACGAAGGGCAGATGTTCACAGGCGTGCTGACGGGCAAACCGCACAAAGGCTTCCATTACCGGTTGACGCTGCTCGCCTTCGCGTACGGCGGCATACAAGCGGCTCCACAAACCATTGCCTAAGGTCTTGGTCACCACCAAACCCTGCTGCTCAAAATTCTCTACTACCCAATGTGGCAACGCGGCGATGCCCATGCGCGCCGACACCATCTGAATCAGCAGCAGCGTGTTATCGACGCTCTTCAAGGCTGGACTGACGCCCGCAGGCTGCAGGAAATGGCGCCACACATCCAAACGCTGACGCTGCACCGGATAAATCATCAGCACTTCATCGGCCATATCTTCCGGAGCAATGTGCTCAAGCTGCGCCAAAGGATGATCCGGTGCCATCACCAAACGCACTTCAAAATCGAACATCGGTGAATAAAACAATCCACTGCGCGGCAAAATATCGGAGGTCAACACCACATCCAGCTCGCCCTGTTGCAACGCGGGTTGCGGATCAAAGGTCACGCCGGATTTGAAATCCATCACCACCTGCGGCCAGCTCTGGCGGAAATTATTTAGCGCGGGCGTCAGCCACTGAATACAGCTGTGACACTCAATGGCGATACGCAACGTGGCCTGATGCGGCTCATGACACGCCTGCAAAGCCTGCTGAATCTGCGGTAAAACCTGCTCAGCCAACTGCAGCAAAATCTCTCCCTGCGGCGTAAAACGCAGCGGCTGGCTTTTACGCACAAACAGGCGAAAACCCAGCCGCTGCTCCAGATCGCTGAACTGGTGGGATAACGCCGATTGCGTCTGATGAAGCTGGGAGGCGGCGGCAGCTAACGAGCCGGTGTTCCGTAACGCCTGCAGCGTCCGCAGGTGTTTGAGTTCGATCATGAGAATCCTTCACATCGAGATTGAACAAATTGCGCTTGAGGAACATACAGTACCCGCAGATTATGGCGGTGTAAACATCTGGACGGCTAAACATCTCTGCCCCCTATTCAGTTAAGAATATCTGGAGAACAGAAAATGACCATTCTGAACCATACTCTCGGTTTCCCTCGCGTTGGATTGCGTCGTGAATTGAAAAAAGCACAGGAAAGCTATTGGGCAGGTAAAAGCTCACAGGAAGAGCTACTGGCGGTGGGGCGTGAACTGCGCGCCCGTCACTGGCAACAGCAGAAAGAGGCGGGCGTGGATCTGCTGCCAGTGGGCGATTTCGCCTGGTACGATCACGTACTTACCACCAGCCTGCTGTTGGGTAACGTGCCAGCTCGTCACCAAAATCAGGATGGCTCGGTCGATCTCGACACGCTGTTCCGCCTTGGCCGTGGCCGCGCACCAAGCGGTGAACCGGCGGCAGCGGCGGAAATGACCAAATGGTTCAACACCAACTATCACTACATGGTGCCGGAATTCACTCAAGGGCAGCAGTTCAAACTGACCTGGACTCAGTTGCTGGATGAGGTTGATGAAGCGCTGGCGCTCGGGCACAAGATTAAACCGGTGCTGCTGGGTCCGGTTACCTATTTGTGGCTGGGTAAAGTGAAAGGTACGCCGTTCGACCGCCTGTCACTGCTTAAAGACATTCTGCCGGTTTACCAACAGGTGCTGGCTGAACTGAAAAAACGCGGCATCGAATGGGTACAAATCGATGAGCCAGCACTGGCGCTGGAACTGCCGCAAGCGTGGCGCGATGCCTTCAAACCGGCTTACGACGCGCTGCAGGGCGAAAGCAAATTGCTGCTCACCACCTATTTCGACAGCATCGGTCAGAATCTCGACGTGATCAAAGCGCTGCCGGTGCAAGGTCTGCATGTTGACCTGGTCCACGGCAAAGACGACATCCAACAGGTGAACCAGCAGATTCCCGCGAATTGGCTGCTCTCCGTCGGCGTAATCAATGGCCGTAACGTCTGGCGTGCCGATCTCAGCAGCTGGTTTACGCGTCTGCAGCCGCTGGTGGGGCAGCGTCAACAATTGTGGATTGGATCATCCTGCTCGCTGCTGCACAGCCCAATCGACCTCAGCGTGGAAACGCGCCTCGATGAGGAAGTGAAAAGCTGGTTCGCCTTTGCTCTGCAGAAGTGCACTGAGCTTGCACTGCTGAGTCATGCACTGAACAACAACGATGCCGCTTCGCTGGTTGAGTGGAGCGCACCGATTCGTGCGCGTGCCAACTCCACGCGCGTTCACAACGCCGCAGTCGGCGAGCGTCTGGCGAAAATTCAGGCCAGAGACGTTGAACGTGCCAGCAGCTACTCCGAGCGTGCCAAAGCGCAGCGTCACCGCTTTAACCTGCCAGCGTGGCCGACCACCACCATAGGTTCATTCCCGCAAACCACCGAAATTCGCGGCCTGCGCCTCGACTTTAAAAAAGGCAACATTGATGGTGGAAACTATCGCACTGGCATCGCCGAACACATCAAACAGGCGATTGTGGAGCAGGAACGTTTGGGCCTCGACGTGCTGGTGCATGGCGAAGCAGAACGTAACGACATGGTGGAATACTTCGGCGAAAACCTCGACGGCTTCGTGTTCACCCAAAACGGCTGGGTACAGAGCTACGGCTCACGCTGCGTTAAACCACCGATCATCATCGGCGACGTAAGCCGTCCGCAAGCCATCACCGTTGAGTGGGCGAAGTACGCGCAGTCGCTGACCGACAAACCGGTGAAAGGCATGCTGACCGGTCCTGTGACGATTCTCTGCTGGTCGTTCCCGCGAGAAGATGTAAGCCGGGAAACCATCGCCAAACAGATTGCGCTGGCGCTGCGTGACGAAGTGGAAGATCTGGAAAAAGCCGGTATTGGCATTATTCAGATTGATGAACCGGCACTGCGCGAAGGCCTGCCGCTGCATCAGTCCGATTGGGCGGCGTACCTGACCTGGGCGGTGGATGCGTTCCGTCTCAATGCCGCCGTGGCGCAGAATGAAACCCAGATCCATACCCACATGTGTTACTGCGAGTTCAATGACATCATGGACTCGATTGCCGCGCTGGATGCGGACGTTATCACCATCGAAACCTCACGTTCCGATATGGATCTGCTGGATACCTTTAAGGAGTTCGACTATCCCAACGAAATCGGTCCGGGCGTGTATGACATTCACTCACCAAACGTGCCGAGCGTGGAGTGGATGGAAGAGTTGCTGCGTAAAGCGGCGCAGAGCATCCCGGCAGAGCGTCTGTGGGTTAACCCGGATTGTGGCCTAAAAACGCGTGGCTGGGCGGAAACCCGTCAGGCGCTGGCGAACATGGTAAAAGCGGCGCAAAACCTGCGGGGTGAAACGGCTTAGTCGCTGTAAATGAGATTGGGGCGCAAATGCGCCCCTTATTATTACGCGTTTGGCGCCACGCCATACTGCGCGAACCACGCCAGCATGCGTTGCCAGCCATCTTTGGCGGAATCGGCGTGATAACTGGCACGATAATCCGCATTGAAAGCATGTCCGGCATCCGGATACACCACAATCTCCGCTTTAGCATTGGCGGCGTGCAGCGCCTGACGCATCTTATCAATGCTCTCCAGCGGGATGCTCTCATCCTGACCACCGTAAAGGCCCAGCACCGGTGCGTTGAGATCCACCGCGATATCGATCGGATGCTTCTGCTGCTTCAGCGTCTTCTCACCGTCTAAGCGTCCATACCACGCCACCGCTGCACGCACCTGCGGATTGTGCGCGGCAAACAGCCAGCTAATACGTCCGCCCCAGCAGAAACCGGTAATCGCCAGGCGACGGATATCACCATCGTGGCGCGTGGCCCAGTTGGCCACATGATCGAGATCGGACAACACTTGCGAATCCGGAACTTTACTCACCAGCTCTTTAAACAGCGTGGGAATGTCGTGGTAATCGTTGGGATCGCCCTCGCGGAAATAGAGTTCCGGAGCGATGGCCAGATAACCTTCCAGCGCCAGACGGCGGCAGACATCGCGGATATGCTCGTGCACGCCGAAAATCTCCTGCACCACCAACACAACCGGCAAGGTGCCTTGATACTCTTTTGGTCGGGCGTAATAGGCAGGCAGGTTTTCGCCCTGGCTCGCAACTGAGGTCTCGCCAGCATGAATCGCGTCGCTGCCGGTAATAATGGTGCTGCTTGCGGTGGGCTGAACGGCCGGTGCAAAGCCGCCGGGTGCCGTTTTTTGTGCCATATTGTCTTCGGTTTTCATTGTTCTCTCCGTGCTAGCAAATGCGCAATCACGTAACTATAGCCTGGCGAAGTGAAGCAAGGCTGGCGTAGGGTACAGAGGGATTTTTTCACGTGTGCTGCTTCTCTATTAACATTGCCACCAACACTTACACAGCACCGCTTGTAGCAATTCAGAATTGCACAGCGTGAATGTGTGATTTATGTCACATAATGTTTTTCTGATAATGTAAGTTTCATTATCGATGGTGAATTGAGTCACATATTTATGCCGCCTGCTCACGTAGAGTGGCGCGCTCATCCCCAATTATCAGGAGTCTGTTATGGCCCAGTCTGACGTTTTCCACCTTGGCATTACTAAAGCTGATTTGAAAGGAGCCACGTTGGCCATCGTGCCTGGCGATCCTGAGCGCGTAAAGAAAATCGCCGCGCTGATGGACAATCCACAGCATCTGGCTTCACACCGTGAATTCACCAGCTATCTGGCCGAAGTGGATGGCAAACCGGTTGTGGTGTGCTCCACCGGTATCGGCGGACCTTCAACGTCAATTGCGGTTGAAGAGCTGGCGCAACTGGGTGTGCGCACCTTCCTGCGCGTTGGCACCACCGGCGCTATCCAGCCGCATATTAATGTGGGCGATGTGCTGGTCACCACCGCATCGGTGCGCCTCGACGGTGCCAGCCTGCACTTTGCGCCGATGGAGTTCCCGGCCGTGGCTGATTTCACCTGCACCACCGCGCTGGTGGCAGCGGCAGAAGCGTGCGGCGCGAAAACCCACATTGGGATTACCGCCTCATCTGACACCTTCTATCCAGGCCAGGAACGCTACGACACTTTCTCCGGTCGCGTGGTGAATCGCTTCCAGGGTTCAATGGAAGAGTGGCAGCAAATGGGCGTCCTCAACTATGAGATGGAATCCGCTACACTGTTAACCATGTGCGCCAGTCAGGGACTGCGTGCCGGCATGGTGGCTGGCGTCATCGTTAACCGTACGCAAAAAGAGATCCCGGATGCCGCGACCATGAAGCAGACCGAAAGTGATGCGGTGAAAATTGTGGTTGAAGCCGCGCGTCGCTTAATTTAGTGCGCCAGTCAGGGATGAATTCGAGACCAGGCTTATAAGGAATCCCGCTACTTCCTGATTAGAATGCGCGCAATTTCAGCAGCTACTGAGAAATTTCTTATGCGCAAAATGGTTTCTGTCTCACGTCCCAATTTCATGAATAATCCCGCTACTGCACAATCACGCGTTGAAGGTGCAGCAGCGAGATTTCGCCAGGCGATGGCGGCGAATAACTATCCTCTTGCGCGTCAATGCTGTGAAGAAGTGCTGCGCGTCTTGCCCAATCATATGCAGGTGCTCAGCGACTACGCGCTCACCCTGATGCGCGTTGGCGAATACAAAAAATCTTATAAAATTTACCAGAAGATCTACCAGGCTCCGGCCGCGCAGCGTGCACAGGCATCGGAAACCTGGCTGGATGGATTAACTGAAGTGTGCGGCTGGTTGAATAAAGAAGATGAGGTGGCGCGGTACGGCCTCGAATCGCTGCAGAAATCCGATGTGACCTTCAGTAAAGGGGCGAAAGTAGCCTTCCCCTCAGAGGCACCACCGCCGATCAACCGCAGTAATCCGGCAGAAAATATCATCTCCTTTAGCCTGTATGGCGGTCAGCCACGCTACTGCGAAACCTTGATTAAAAACATCGAAGTGGCGCGCGAGCTTTATCCCGACTGGATCTGCCGCATCTATCTCGACGACAGCGTGCCGCAGCACGTCTGGCAGCGCCTGACGCAGCCAAACACCCAACTGGTGGATATGTCGCATGAGAAAACTATCTTCCCAACGCTGTGGCGTTTCCTGGTGATGGACGATGACAGCGTCAAACGCTACATCGTGCGTGATGCGGATTCGTTGCTGTCCGAGCGCGAAGTCGTGGCGGTAGAAGCCTGGCTGACTTCGCCTTACTGGTTCCATCATATGCGCGATTACTTCTCGCATACCGAGCTGCTGCTGGCGGGCATGTGGGGCGGCTGCCACGGCGTGTTCCACAACGTTGAGCAGCAGATGCGTGACTTTATCGCGCAATACGAAGGCAGCGAACGATTTACCGATCAGTACTTCCTCAAAGTGGCGCTGTGGCCGACGGTACGTGAGAGCATCTTGAATCATGACGATATTTTCCGCTTCCATCATGCACAACCGTGGCCGGCGCATCAGCCGATTCGCTGGCAAACCGACAGCTTCCACGTCGGTAGTAACGCCGGTTTTGCCAGCATGGCGGGCCAGGTCGAAAACGCTGAGAACGGCTGGCAGCAGGTTGAGATCACCTACGACGGGAAAAGCTGGACCTATCCGGCCAAAATCCAGGGTGAAACCGAATGGGTGTTGCCGATGCCCTTCTTCCTGATTGATGCGTGGAAAGCGGGCGATCTCACCGTAAAAGCCCTCTAATTAGAGAACGTTTTCCCTAAATAATTCGAGTCGCAGGAAGGCGGCAAGCGGCGAATCTCCGGGAGCTTACATCAGTAAGTGACTGGGGTGAGAACGTGCAGCCAACGCATCTGCGGCTTGAAGTATGAAGGGAAAAAAATCTGGACATTCATACAGTAGAGCTCTACCTTTTCCCTCAGCAAGTCGATCCGCGGGGGGATTATGGATCAGCAACTTATCATTAGCGGCGCGCTGGCGCTGGCCGGTTTGGGCATTGGCTGGATCATTGCTCAACTGCGCGCCGGTCATCAGCACGCCAGCTTCACCACTGAGCGTCGCCTGCTGGAAGAGGCGCAGCAGCGTCAGCAGCAGCAGCTCGAACAGTTACAGCAGCAAATCCAACAACGCGAACAGGAGATGCGCCAGCTACACGGTGCACTGAGCGGTGCGCAGGAACGTTTGCAGCAGCTTGATTACTGGCGCGGCGAAAGTGAACAACTCAGCCGTGAACTGCGAAATCAGCTTGAAGTGAACAGCGCGCAGGAAGCCGAACTGCGCGAAGTGACCATTCGTCTTGAAGAGACGCGCTACGGTGCAGAAGAGAAGCAGCGACTACTGACCAACAGCGAACAGCGCCTCAGCGCGCAGTTTGAAAATCTCGCCAATCGCATCTTCGAAAACAGCGGGCGGCGCGTCGATGAACAAAACCGTCAAAGCCTGAATAGTCTGATTGGTCCGCTGCGCGAACAGCTGGACGGTTTCCGCCGTCAGGTCACCGACAGCTTTGGCCTGGAAGCGCGTGAACGTCACACGCTGACCCACGAAATTCGCCAGCTACAGCAACTCAACGCACAGATGGCGCAGGAAGCGGTCAATCTTACTAAAGCGCTAAAAGGCGACAATAAAATTCAGGGAAACTGGGGCGAAGTGGTATTGGCCCGCGTGCTGGAAGCATCGGGCCTGCGTGAAGGCTACGAATACCAAACGCAGGTTAGCGTGCAGCTGGAACAGCAGGGCAGGATGCAACCGGATGTGATCGTGCGTTTGCCGCAGGGTAAAGATGTGGTGATTGACGCCAAAATGACGCTGGTTGCCTACGAACGCTACTTCAATGCCGACGATGAAGCCACGCGTGAGCAGGCGATTCAGGAACACATTAGCGCCATGCGCGGACACATTCGCCTGCTGAGCCGTAAAGATTACCAACAATTGCCCGGTTTACGCTCTCTGGATTATGTGTTGATGTTTATCCCGGTGGAACCGGCGTTTCTGCTGGCGATTGATCGTCAGCCCGAGCTGATCAGCGAAGCGTTACAGCAGAACATCATGCTGGTTAGTCCCACCACGTTGCTGGTGGCGCTGCGTACTATCAATAATCTCTGGCGTTATGAGCATCAAAGCCGCAACGCACAGCGTATCGCCGACCGGGCAACGCGGCTGTACGACAAAATGCGGCTGTTTGTCGATGACATGAGTGGCATCGGGCACAATCTCGACAAAGCGCAGCAAAGTTATCATCAGGCGATGAAAAAGCTGTCTGAAGGGCGCGGCAATCTGATCGCACAAAGTGAAGCGTTCCGTTCGCTTGGCGTGGAGATCAAACGTCCGATTAATCCGCAACTGGTTGAACAAGCGCAGCCGGAAGAAGCGGATGAAGATTGGGCAGACGATCGCACCGAGGATGAAAACGTTGCAGAACCAACAACAGACTCGCTGCGCCGCATCAACGAATAGCACGGTGGTCGCGTGCTCGTGTAGCGCGACTCTGATACACTTCGGCAAGAATTGTTTGTGGAACAGGTAAAACCGATGGCAGATGAATCACAGCAGGAAACTACCCATTTTGGCTTCCAGACCGTCGCGAAAAGCGAAAAGGCCGATAAAGTTGCGGACGTGTTTCACTCCGTCGCGGCAAAATATGACCTGATGAACGATTTGATGTCGTTTGGCATCCATCGTGTCTGGAAGCGTTTTACCATTGACAGCAGCGGCGTGCGCCGCGGTCAGCGCGTGTTGGATCTGGCGGGTGGTACCGGCGATCTCACGGCAAAATTCTCACGTCTGGTGGGCGAAACCGGCCAGGTTGTGCTGGCAGACATCAACAGCTCGATGCTGAAGATGGGCCGCGAAAAGCTGCGTAATCTCGGCGTGTCGGGCAATGTCAGCTATGTGCAGGCGAATGCCGAAGCGCTGCCGTTCCCGGATAACTACTTCGATTGCATCACCATCTCATTCGGCTTGCGTAACGTGACCGAAAAAGAGAAAGCGCTGGCATCAATGTTCCGCGTGCTGAAGCCAGGCGGACGTCTGCTGGTGCTGGAGTTCTCGAAGCCGCTGCTGGAGCCGCTCAGCAAAGCTTACGATACCTATTCATTCCACATTCTGCCGCGTATTGGTCAGTTGGTGGCGCAAGACGCTGAAAGCTATCGCTATCTGGCGGAGTCGATTCGTATGCATCCCGATCAGGAAACCCTGAAAGCGATGATGAACGATGCGGGCTTTGAAAATACCACCTACTTCAACATGACTGGCGGTATTGTCGCGCTGCATCGCGGATTTAAATTCTAATCCATCATGACTTTAACTCCTCTCATCACCGGCGGTCTTGAGACCGCCCTGAACCGTGTTCTCTATCGCGATCGCAGCCTGAGAGCCGCACGCCAGCGTTTGGCTGGTAAGGTATTGATGCTGCGTCTGCAAGAGCTCGATTTTCCTTTGGTGCTGGTATTTAGCGAATCGCAACTCGATGTGCTGAGTGATTGGCAAGACAACAGCGACTGCACGGTGAGTTTGCGTGTCAGTACTTTGCCGAAACTGCGCGATCGCCAGCAGCTCACCAGCCTGATTCGTAGCGGTGAACTGGAGGTGGACGGCGATTTGCAGGTGGTACAGCAATTCTCCGCGCTGATGGATCTCGCCGAGCTGGATCCGGCGGAATATCTTGCACCGTGGATTGGCGATATCGCTGCGCAAGGCGTAAGCCAGGCCGCACAGCAGGCGCTGAAGTTCGTGCAGCAGCAGTTCATCCGCCGTCAGGATTATCTTGGTCAGGTGCTGACAGAAGAGTGGCGCGTTGCGCCGGGCGCACTGGAACTGGCATGGTTTTGCGAGGAAGTGGAAGCGACAGAACGTTCGCTCAATGCGTTTGAAACGCGTTTGGCACAGCTGGAGGCGAAATGACGCTGGGAGAAATTCGGCGCTTATACTTCATCATCAAGATCTTTCTGACTTACGGCCTTGATGAACTGATTCCCCGCATGCGCTTCACACTGCTTTTACGCTTGTGGCGGCGCTGCATCTTCTGGATCCCTAACCAACATAAAGATGCTTCCGCCGGCGTGCGCATCCGTTTAGCGATGGAGCAGTTGGGGCCGGTGTGGATCAAATTCGGTCAAATGCTCTCGACGCGTCGCGATCTGTTCCCACCGGCGATTGCCGATGAACTGGCGGTGCTGCAGGACCGCGTTGCGCCATTTGATGGCGTGAAAGCCAAACAGCAGATTGAAAAGTCGATTGGCGGCCCGGTGGAAACCTGGTTTGAAGACTTCGATATCAAACCGCTGGCCTCGGCTTCTATCGCGCAGGTGCATACCGCAACGCTGAAATCCAACGGCCGCGCGGTGGTAATTAAAGTGATTCGTCCCGACATCCTGCCGGTGATCAGAGCCGATATGCGACTGATTTACCGTCTGGCGCGTTGGGTGCCGCGTTTGTTGCCGGATGGTCGTCGTCTGCGTCCGGTAGAAGTGGTGCGCGATTACGAAAAGACCTTAATTGATGAGCTGAATCTGCTGCGTGAAGCGGCGAACGCCATCCAGCTGCGTCGTAATTTTGACCAAAGCCGCATGCTGTATGTGCCGGAAGTGTTCTCTGATTATTGCAGCGAATCGATGATGGTGATGGAGCGCATTTACGGCATTCCGATCTCAGATATCGCCACGCTGGAGCAGCACGGCGTTAACATGAAACTGCTGGCCGAGCGCGGTGTGCAGGTATTCTTCACTCAGGTGTTCCGCGACAGCTTCTTCCATGCCGATATGCATCCTGGCAATATCTTCGTCAGCTACGATCACCCGGAAGATCCGCAATATATCGGCATCGACTGCGGTATCGTCGGTTCGCTGAACAAAGAAGATAAGCGCTATCTGGCCGAGAACTTCATCGCCTTCTTTAACCGCGATTACCGCAAAGTGGCCGAGCTGCATGTGGATTCTGGCTGGGTACCGGCCGATACCAACGTCGAAGACTTTGAGTTTGCCATTCGTACCGTATGTGAGCCGATTTTCGAAAAGCCGCTGGCTGAGATTTCGTTTGGCCACGTGCTGCTGAACCTGTTCAACACCGCGCGTCGCTTTAATATGGAAGTGCAGCCGCAGCTGGTGCTGTTGCAGAAGACGCTGCTGTATATTGAAGGGATTGGCCGCCAGCTCTATCCGCAGCTTGACCTGTGGAAAACGGCCAAGCCTTTCCTCGAAGATTGGATCAAAGATCAGATTGGTATCCCGGCGATTTTGCGGGCGGTGAAAGAGAAAGCGCCGTACTGGGCGGAAAAACTGCCGGAGTTGCCGGAGCTATTTTACGACAGCATGCGCCAGCACAAATTATTGAAGCACAGCGTCGATAAACTCGTCACCGATTTAAACGTACAGCGAACACGCAATCATCAGGCGCGCTATCTGTTTGGTGTAGGCGCTACACTGTTATTAAGTGGCACCGCCGTGCTGTTAAGTCGACCGGATTGGGATTTCTTCCCGGCGCTATTAATGGCCGCTGGCATCGTCACCTGGCTTATTGGCTGGCGCAAGACAAACTGATTGTCTGCCTGGTGCAAATCGCGTAATGTCGCAAGCTAAAGCCCGAAATCATACGGGCTTTCTGTGCGTTACAGTCAACAGTTTTTCACAGAATATTAGAGGCATATCTCATGGGCGGTATCAGTATTTGGCAATTGTTAATCATTGCCGTCATTGTTGTTCTTCTGTTCGGTACCAACAAACTTCGTAACCTGGGTTCGGATTTAGGATCTTCCATTCGTGGCTTCAAAAAAGCTATGGGCGATGAAGACGATAAAAAGGATCAACCGAAAGAGCAGGACGCTGACTTCAACGCCAAAACTCTGGCAGACAAACAGCAAACCACGGCGACTAAAGACGACGCCCGGAACGACAAGCAGGTATAACTGTGTTCGACATTGGTTTTAGTGAACTGGTATTAGTGTTCGTGATCGGGCTGATTGTGCTTGGCCCGCAGCGGTTACCGGTTGCGGTGAAAACCGTCGTCGGCTGGATCAGAGCCATTCGCTCGCTGGCCGCGAATGTACAAAACGAACTGGCGCAAGAGTTGAAACTGCAGGAATTGCAGGACAGCCTGAAAAAGGTGGAAGAAGCGGGCCGTGGCACGTTGTCACCCGAGCTGAAAGAGTCGATGGAAGAACTGCGTAAAACCGCCGACTCCATGAAGCGTTCGGTGCAGCAGAGTATCGATCTCGAAAAAGAGGAAGATGAAGCCAACACTATTCATCAGACTCCGCCAGCCGCCGTGCAGCCCGTGACTTCACCTGCGGTCACGCCCGCAGCAGCAGAGCATCAAACCAGTGCGCCTGCACAGACTCCGCAGCCTACTGACGAAATCTCTGCCGCAGAAACCCCTCCCGTCGCCAGTGCTCCTGAAAGCACCGCGAAGACTTCTCTCGTAAAAGATGAACGATAAACATGGCCGTTGAAGATACCCAACCGCTCATTAGCCATTTGATTGAGCTGCGCAAGCGTTTGTTGAATTGCATCATCGCTGTTTTAGTCATCTTTCTGTGTCTGGTCTATTTTGCGAATGATATTTACCATCTGGTCGCGTCGCCGCTGATCAGCCAGATGCCAGCCGGGGCGAGCATGATCGCTACCGACGTCGCATCGCCATTCTTCACGCCGATCAAGCTGACCATCATCGTTTCGGTGTTTCTGGCCGTGCCGGTGATTCTGTATCAGGTGTGGGCCTTTGTGGCGCCCGCGCTCTATCGCCACGAACGCAAACTGGTGATGCCGCTGCTGTTCTCCAGTACGCTGCTGTTTTACGTCGGCGTGGCGTTTGCTTACTTCATCGTGTTCCCGCTGGCGTTTGGCTTCTTCGCCAAAACCGCGCCGCAAGGCGTGACCATCGCAACGGATATCACCAACTACCTCGACTTCGTCATGACGATTTTCATGGCCTTCGGCGTGGCGTTTGAGGTGCCGATTGCAATTGTGCTGCTGTGCTGGACCGGCATAACTTCACCAGAAGATCTGAAAAAGAAACGTCCTTATATGTTGGTTGGCGCGTTCGTGGTTGGGATGTTGCTCACACCGCCGGATGTTTTCTCGCAAACTTTGCTCGCTATTCCGATGTACTGCCTGTTTGAAGTCGGCGTATTCTTCTCCCGCTACTATGTGGGTAAAGGACGTCAGTCTTCGGATGAGGAACACAACACCGAATCCTGATGTCCTTAATGCAGGGCATCCCGCAGCGCGCGGGAAGATGAATCTAAACCGCCCCGTTGGGCGGTTTTTTATTGGGGAGAAGACATGTTTGATATCGGTGTAAACCTGACCAGCACGCAATTCGCAAAAGATCGCGAGCAGGTGGTAAAACGTGCGCGCGAAGCAGGCGTCACCGGCCTGTTAATTACCGGCACCAACGCGCTGGAGAGCCAGCAGGCGCGGCAGCTGGCGGCATTGCACGCGGGCTATTGCTGGTCAACCGCCGGCGTCCATCCGCACCATGCCAGTGAATGGTCGGCGGAAACCGCGAATACCTTGCGTCGCCTGGCGGAAAGTGAGCAGGTGGTCGCGATTGGCGAATGTGGCCTGGATTTCAATCGCAATCTTTCGGCCCACGATCAGCAGGAATACGCTTTCGATGCGCAACTGGCGTTGGCCGCTGAGCTGCAGCTGCCGGTGTTTTTGCATTGCCGTGAAGCGCACGACCGTTTTGTTGCGGTACTTGAGCCGTGGCTACCGAAGCTGGTTGGCGCAGTCGTGCACTGCTTTACCGGTACGCGTGACGAGCTGCAAGCGTGCCTGGCGCTGGGATTGTCGGTGGGCATTACCGGTTGGGTGTGCGACGAGCGTCGCGGTATGGAACTGCGTGAATTGCTGCCGCTGATTCCGGCTGAGCGCCTGTTACTGGAAACCGACGCACCGTATTTACTGCCGCGCGATATGCATCCGCGTCCCACTTCGCGCCGCAATGAGCCATGCTTCCTGCCGCATATTGTGCAGCAGGTGGCGAACTGGCGTGGCGAGGAGGCGGAAGCGCTGGGCGCGCAGGTTAATCTCAACGCGCGTCAGCTGTTTAAACTCGCTTAGAGTTTACGGAACTGTTTGTTATCCACGCTGCGCATCACCTGTTTGTTCAGCATGTTGAGCAGCAGAACGGAGCGCGTTTCGCCATCCGGCTCGGCAAAAATGGCGCGCAGCCCTTCGAACGTGCCATCGGTGATGATCACTTCATCACCGCTTTGTGGGGTTTCCGCATCAAGCACGATCTGCGGCACGTCGGTTTGCAGCGCTTCGATCACATCATTTGATACGGTGGCCGGCATGGTGCCAAAGCGCACGAAGTGGCTGACGCCGCGCGTGCTGCTGATGGTGGTGGTGTGAATCGCTTCGGGATCGAATTCGATAAACAGATAGTTGGGAAACAGCGGCTCACTCACGGTGGTGCGTTTACCGCGCACAATCTTCTCCAGAGCGATCATCGGGCTGAGGCAATTCACCTCTTGCCGCTCAAGATGCTCTTTCGCGCGCAACAGTTGTCCACGTTTGCAATAGAGTAAGTACCAGGATTCCATAACCGCTCCCAAATAATGGACGCTAAGAATATCAAATCAGTTGTCAGAGTTATAGCGCATCGGCGGGTGGAACCGGGCGCTGAAAACAATTTCACTACGATTTATCCGATTGATGCGGCTTATTTACGCTTTCTTGCAAGAAAATTGACGGCCGGCGACCATCTGTATCAGACTCCCTCCCCATCTTTCGATTGAAAAGGAGTGGCTGATGGAACTGTTCCTGTTGAGTAACGGTAAAGTGGCTGACGATGCGCCGCTGTTAAGTTACGCCCACCCGCAGCTGCATGCGATGATCGCCCAGCGCGGCATCACTTCGGCGGTGCTGGTACCGTACGCGATTATTCGTGGCGATCACGCGCAGCGCGCGCAGGACTTATCCGCGTCGTTAGGCATTGACGTGCGCACCGTGCACGAGTTTGCATCGCCCGTTGCGGCGATTGAACAAGCTGAGCTGATTCTGGTCAGCGGCGGAAATACCTGGTTCCTCAATCAAATGCTGCACGAGCACGGCTTGATCGTCGCTATCCAACGCGCGGTGCGCGAGCGTGATGTGCCGTACGTCGGCTGGAGCGCCGGTTGCAATGTGGCAACACCTTCCATTCGCACCACCAATGATATGCCGGTGCGCAGCAGCGTAGTGTTGCCCGCGCTGGGTTTGTTCCCGGTGCAGATCAATCCGCATTATCTTGATGCGCACGTCAGCGGCCATATGGGCGAAACGCGTGATGAACGACTGGCCGAGTTCTGTGCCGTTAACCCGCATGAATCGGTGATTGCGCTGCGTGAAGCCAGCTTCCTGCACGTGAGCGAAAATCGCCTGCGTTACTACAGCGCACGCGGTGAAGACTTCAAAGTGTTCCGTCACGGCGAGCCGATTACTGCTTATCACGATGTATTGGCGATTCAGTCGCTGGTGCCGTTTTCCTGTCAGCCTGCCTGACGCAAAACCTCAACATGTCAGCGTAAAACGCCTCTATAATGGCGTTTCACTCTGGCCGGAAAGCTAAAGCCGCATGAAATATCAGGATTTACGAGACTTCCTCGCATTGCTGGAACAGCGTGGCGAGTTAAAGCGCATCACTCAGGAGATCGATCCTGAGTTAGAGATGACGGAAATTGCCGACCGCACGCTGCGCGCTGGCGGCCCGGCGCTGCTGTTCGAAAACCCGAAAGGGTACGACATGCCGGTGCTGTGTAATCTGTTTGGCACACCCAAACGCGTGGCGATGGGCATGGGCCAGGAAGAGGTCAGTGCGCTGCGTGAAGTGGGCAAGCTGCTGGCGTTCCTGAAAGAGCCGGAGCCACCAAAAGGCTTCCGCGATCTGTTTGATAAGATGCCGCAGTTCAAGCAAGTGCTGAACATGCCAACCAAGCGTCTGCGCAATGCGCCGTGCCAGGAAGAGATTTTCAGCGGCGATGACGTCGATCTGTCGCGCATTCCGGTGATGAAATGCTGGCCGGGCGATGCTGCGCCGCTGATTACGTGGGGATTAACCGTCACGCGCGGCCCGCATAAAGAGCGACAAAATCTGGGTATCTATCGTCAGCAGGTGATCGGCAAGAACCGCGTGATTATGCGCTGGCTGTCGCATCGCGGCGGCGCGCTGGATTTCCAGGAGTGGTGTAAAGCGCATCCGGGCGAACGTTTCCCGGTGTCGGTGGCGCTGGGCGCCGATCCTGCCACCATTCTCGGCGCGGTAACGCCGGTGCCGGATACACTCTCCGAATACGCCTTTGCCGGTTTGCTGCGCGGGAATAAAACCGAAGTGGTGAAGTGCGTTTCAAACGAACTCGAAGTGCCGGCCAGCGCGGAAATCGTGCTGGAAGGTTATATCGAGCCGGGCGATGTCGCGCCGGAAGGCCCGTACGGCGACCACACAGGCTACTACAATGAAGTAGATAGCTTCCCGGTGTTTACCGTGACGCACGTAACGCAACGTCGCAACCCGATTTATCATTCAACCTACACCGGACGTCCACCGGATGAACCGGCGGTGTTGGGCGTGGCGCTCAATGAAGTGCTGGTGCCGATTCTGATCAAGCAGTTCCCGGAGATCGTTGATTTCTATCTGCCGCCGGAAGGCTGCTCTTATCGCCTCGCGGTAGTGACAATAAAGAAACAGTACGCGGGTCACTCCAAGCGCGTGATGTTCGGCGTGTGGTCGTTCCTGCGTCAGTTCATGTACACCAAGTTCGTGATTGTGTGCGATGACGACGTCAACGCGCGCGACTGGAATGATGTGATTTGGGCGATTACCACCCGCATGGATCCGGCACGCGATACGGTGCTGGTTGAGAACACGCCCATCGATTATCTCGACTTCGCCTCGCCGGTTTCCGGCTTAGGCTCGAAGATGGGACTTGATGCGACCAATAAGTGGCCGGGCGAAACCACGCGCGAGTGGGGCACGCCGATTGTGAAAGATCCGGCGGTGACCGCGCGCATTGACGCCATTTGGGATGAGTTAGCTATCTTTGCCGAGCCGCCGCAGCGCTAACGGCGGCAGACCAATTAGACCCGAAGAAAAAGGGAACGCATGACAACGTTAAGCTGCAAAGTGACTTCGGTTGAAGCGATTACGGACACGGTTTACCGCGTTCGTTTAATTCCGGCGGCGGATTTTAACTTCCGCGCCGGACAGTATTTGATGGTGGTGATGGATGAGCGCGATAAGCGCCCGTTTTCGCTGGCTTCTACGCCAATGGAAAAGGACATCATTGAGCTGCACATCGGCGCGTCGGATCTCAATCTCTACGCGATGGCGGTGATGGACCGCATCAAGAACGATCGCCAGATTACGGTTGATATGCCGCACGGCGATGCCTGGCTGCGTGAAGATAGCGAGCGTCCGATCATTCTGATCGCGGGCGGTACCGGCTTCTCCTATGCGCGTTCTATTCTGCTGACCGCGCTGGCACAGCAACCCGATCGCGAGATCGCGATTTACTGGGGCGGCCGTGAGCTGATGCATCTGTACGATCTGGATGAGCTGAATGCGCTGGCGGTGAAGCATCCGAACCTGAAAGTGATTCCGGTGGTTGAACAACCGGCGGATGACTGGACCGGACGCAGTGGCACGGTGCTGACGGCGGTGATGCAGGATTTCGCGTCGCTCAGCGAGCACGATATCTATATTGCCGGTCGTTTTGAGATGGCGAAGATTGCGCGTGAGCGTTTCTGCGCCGAGCGCGGTGCGCTGGAAGCGCAGATGTTTGGCGATGCGTTTGCCTTTATTTGAGGTCAACAGAACGCGATAAATCGCGCCGCTACGATAATGTGCACGGATTCGTCGCGGCGCAATTTATTGCGCAAAAAAGCCCGCCCGAAAGGGCGGGAACACGTGCAACATTAACGTATTAAACTCGTTCGAACACCGTGGCGATGCCCTGGCCTAAGCCAATGCACATGGTCGCCAGACCAAATTGCGCATCGCGACGTTCCATCAGGTTCAGCAGCGTAGTACTGATACGCGCACCGGAACATCCCAGCGGATGACCGAGCGCAATCGCGCCGCCATTCAAATTCACTTTTTCATCCAGCTGTTCCAGCAAGCCCATGTCTTTAATGCATGGCAGCGCCTGTGCGGCAAAAGCCTCGTTGAACTCGAACAGGTCGATATCCTGCACGCTCAATCCGGCGCGCTTAAGCGCCAGCTTGCTGGCGGGAACCGGACCGTAACCCATAATCGACGGATCGCAGCCAACCACCGCCATGCTGCGAATGCGCGCGCGCGCTGTCAGACCGAGTTCGCGTGCGCGGCTTTCACTCATGATCAGCATCGCGGCTGCGCCGTCGGAAAGCGCGGATGAGCTGCCTGCGGTCACGGTGCCGTTGACCGGATCGAATGCCGGTCGCAGCGCAGCCAATCCTTCGAGGCTGGTCTCTTCGCGGATCACTTCGTCGCTCTCAAAGCGCTTCAACACGCCGTCGGCGTCGTGGCCGTAGGTCGCCACAATCTCACGCTTGAAATCGCCACGTTGAGTTGCCGCCCACGCACGCTGGTGCGAACGCAGCGCAAAAGCATCCTGCTGCTCACGCGTAATGTGATGCATGCGCGCCAGCATCTCGGCTGTTAACCCCATCATGCCCGCCGCTTTCGCCACCGTGCGACCCAGGCCCGGATGGAAATCCACGCCGTGGCTCATCGGCACGTGGCCCATATGTTCTACGCCGCCAATCAGGCAGCTGTGCGCATCGCCAACCATAATCGCACGTGCCGCGTCGTGCAGCGCCTGCATCGACGAACCGCACAGGCGGTTGACGGTGCTGGCAGGTACGCGATGCGGGATCTCCGCCAGCAGCGCGGCGTTACGTGCAATGTTGAAGCCTTGCTCCAGCGTCTGCTGCACGCAGCCCCAGATAATGTCGTCCAGCGTGGCGGGATCAACCGCCGGGTTGCGGCTCAGCAGCTCGCGCATCAAATGCGCCGAGAGATCTTCCGCCCGTACCTGACGAAACGCGCCGCCTTTGGAGCGGCCCATCGGCGTGCGGACCGCATCAACAATTACCACTTTTTCCATTTTCATTACCTCAGGCACTTTGCAGCGCCGCTTCGTCAATCGGTTGCACCGCGGGATACCAGCTCTGATGCTGATGGGCTTTTTGCAACAGCAGCTCCGGCAGCGCATACAGCGGGCCGAGCGCGGTATAACGTTTGGCCTGATCGACCACGTTGCTGTTGCCCAGCGTATCCATGTAGCGGAACGCGCCGCCACGGAACGGCGGGAAGCCTAAACCGTACACCAGCGCCATATCAGCTTCGGCCGGTGAAGCGATGATCTTCTCTTCGAGGCAGCGCACCACTTCGTTGAGCATCGGCAGCATCATGCGGTTGGCGATCTCGTCATCGCTGAACACGCGCGTCGGCTGGCAAATCGGTTCCAGCAGCGCATCGACAGCCGCATCGGCTCTCTTCTGCGCTTTGCCTTTTTTATCCTGCTCCCAGCGGTAAAAGCCCTGACCGTTTTTCTGGCCGTAACGTTTGGCGTCAAACAGCACGTCGATCGCGTCGCGATAATCTTTCTGCATGCGAGACGGGAAACCTTGCGCCATCACCTGCTGAGCGTGATGCGCGGTATCAATGCCGACCACATCCAGCAGCCACGCGGGGCCCATCGGCCAGCCGAACTGTTTTTCCATCACTTTATCGATCTGACGGAAATCCGCGCCGTCGCGCAGCAGCAGGCTGAAGGCGGCGAAGTAGGGGAACAGCACGCGATTCACAAAGAAGCCGGGACAGTCATTCACCACAATCGGCGTCTTGCCCATTTTGCTCGCCCAGGCCACCACTTTACTGAGGGTCGCTTCTGAGGTTTTCTCACCGCGAATCACTTCAACCAGCGGCATACGCGGTACCGGATTGAAGAAGTGCATGCCGCAGAAGTTTTCCGGACGTTTCAGGGCTTGCGCCAGCAGGCTGATCGGAATGGTTGAGGTGTTGGAGGCGAGAATGGCGTCCTCGCGCAGATGCTGTTCGGTCTCTGCCAGCACTTTGGCTTTGATCTGCGGATTCTCTACTACCGCTTCTACCACCACGTCGGTGCGTTCGAATCCGGCGTAATCCAGCGTGGGCTGAATGGTGGTGAGTACGCTCGCAAGTTTCGCGCCATCAATTTTGCCGCGCTCCAGCTGTTTGTTCAGCAGCTTGCTGGCTTCGGTCATGCCCAGCGTTAACGCCTGCGGATTGATATCTTTCATCATCACCGGCACGCCTTTCCATGCCGATTGATAAGCAATGCCGCCGCCCATAATGCCTGCGCCTAATACTGCTGCTTGCTGCGGCGCACCGGCCGCACTGCTGTGCTTTTTCGCCAGGCCTTTGACGTACTGATCGTTCAGGAAGATACCGACCAGCGCGCGTGCCACATCGCTCTGCGCCAGCGGCACAAACGCGGCGGTTTCCAGCTTCAGCGCATCATCACGTCCGAGGCTGGCGGCAGCTTCAATGGTTTTCACGGCGGTGATCGGTGCCGGATAGTGTTTGCCCGCGGTTTGCAGCACCATGCTTTTGGCGATGGTGAAGCTCATGGCGGCTTCAATCGGGCTGAGTTTCAGCGGTGCCAGCTTCGGCGCGCGGCGTGTCTGCCAGTTGCCCTGCACGATGGCGTCCTGCAATACGGTCAGCGCAGCGGCACGTAGTTTGTCGCTGCTGACTACCGCATCCACCAAACCGAGTTTCAGGGCGCTGCTGCCATCAACATCTTTACCGGCGGCGATAATCTCCATCGCGCTATCGGCGCCAAGCAGGCGCGGCAAGCGCACGCTGCCGCCAAAGCCTGGCATAATGCCCAGTTTGGTTTCCGGCAGGCCAATGCGTGCGGTCGGCGTGGCAATGCGGAAGTCGGTCGCCAGTATGCATTCACAGCCGCCGCCCAGCGCATAGCCGTCGATGGCAGCCACGGTGGGCACCGGCAAATCCTCTAAACGATTGAAGATGCTGTTGGCAAACGCCAGCCACTGGCTCAGCTTCTCTTCTGGCGCATCAAACAGCGACAGGAATTCTGTGATGTCGGCACCAACGATAAATGCCGGTTTGGCCGACGAGAGCAACAGGCCGCGCAGCGCGGGTTGCTGTTCCAATACGCTTAATGCCTCGCCCAACGAGGCAACGGTTTTGGTATCGAGTTTGTTCACCGAACCGGGCGCATCGAAAACCAGCTCGGCGATGCCGTCGTCAAGCCAGTGAACTGAAAGGGTATCGCCTTGGTAGAGCATGTCCGTCTCCTGAAACCGCGAAAGTTGATCTGGTCATACCAGATGAGTTGGAGTGTGAGTGTGATGTTAATTATTTGCAAATGAGAGTTTGATTATTTGATACAACGATCACAGCGCGCGCAGCACGGCATCACTAACACGGCTGTGCTACACTGCGGCCACTTTCGCGACATCGGAGACTAGTCCATGGATTCACTGAAAACCCTGTATCACGCGCACATCAATACGCTGCAGCAGCGAGCGCAGCAGGTGCTGGCTCGCTTTAAGCTTGATGCCATGCTGATTCATTCCGGCGAACTGTTGACCGTTTTTCTCGACGATCACGACTATCCGTTTAAGGTGAATCCCCAGTTCAAAGCGTGGGTGCCGGTGACGCAGGTGCCAAACTGCTGGTTATGGATTGATGGCGTGAATAAACCCAAGCTGTGGTTCTATTCGCCGGTTGATTACTGGCACAACGTTGAGCCGCTGCCAAACAGCTTCTGGACTAACGATGTGGAGGTGATTGGCCTGAAGAGTGCCGATGAGATCGCGCAGCTGCTGCCAGCACAGCGTGAAAACGTAGCCTATATCGGTCCGGTGCCGTCACGTGCTTCCCAGCTCGGTATTAACAGCGAGCAGGTGAACCCGAAAGGCGTGATCGATTTCCTGCATTATCATCGCAGTATCAAAACCGACTATGAACTGGCGTGTATGCGCGAAGCGCAGAAGCTGGCGGTGGCGGGCCATCGCGCTGCCAAAGAGGCGTTCTTCTCTGGCATGAGCGAGTTCGATATCAATATCGCCTATCTGACCGCAACCGGCCATCGCGATACCGATGTGCCTTATGGCAACATCATTGCGCTCAATGAACATGCCGCGGTGCTGCACTACACCAAACTGGATCATCAGCCGCCGGCCAAACGCCACAGCTTCCTGATTGACGCCGGTGCGGAATACCTCGGTTACGCCGCTGACCTGACGCGCAGCTACGCGGCGCAGAGCAAATCGCGCTATGCCGACATGGTTGCGGCGATGAACAAGGAAGAGCTGGCGCTGATCGCCACCTTGAAAGCCGGCGTGCGCTATACCGATTATCATCTGCAGATGCATCAGCGCATTGCGCGTCTGCTGCTGAAGTTCGAGTTGGTGAAAGGCCTGACTGAAGAGACGCTGGTGGCGGAAGATTTAACCGATCCGTTTATGCCGCACGGCCTTGGACATCCGCTCGGCCTGCAGGTGCACGATGTGGCTGGTTTTATGCAGGACGACAATGGCACGCATCTGGCGGCACCGTCGCAATATCCGTATTTGCGTTGTACGCGCGTGCTGGAACCTGGCATGGTGCTGACTATCGAACCGGGCTTCTATATTATCGATTCGCTGCTGACGAACCTGCGCGGCGGCAAGTTCAGCCAATACTTTGACTGGACGGCAATTGATGCACTGAAACCTTACGGCGGTATTCGTATCGAGGATAACGTGGTGGTTCACGCTAATCGCATTGAAAACATGACGCGCGACTTGCACCTTGCCTGATGGATGCTTACGACATTCCCGCTCAGGCCGTAAGTCTCAGCGAGGAAACCATCAAGAAAAGCCGCTTCATCACCTTGCTGGCGCACACGGCCGGCGTGGAAGCGGCGCGCGCGTTTGTGCAGCAGGTGAAGCAGGAACATCCTACCGCGCGGCATCACTGCTGGGCGTGGGTGGCGGGTGCGCCGGATGATTCGCAGCAGCTGGGTTTCTCCGATGATGGCGAACCTTCTGGCACCGCGGGCAAACCGATGCTGGCCCAGCTGATGGGTAGCGGTGTCGGTGAGATCACCGCGGTGGTGGTGCGTTATTATGGCGGCATCATGCTGGGCACCGGCGGCCTGGTAAAAGCTTATGGCGGCGGCGTGCAGCAAGGGCTGAAGCAACTGGCGCGTCAGCGTAAAGTGCCGATGGAATCTTTTACTCTGCAGTGCGATTACGCCCAACTCAGCGACATCGAACGCTTGCTGCAACGTTTTGACGGCATTATAGAAGAGAGCCATTATCAGGATCGTATTGCGCTGCGTTTAGCGTTGCCGCATGCGCAGATTGATGGCTTTCGCCAAAACCTCTCTGATTACAGCCGGGGCGCGCTGACGCTCATCCCGCTGACAAACTAAAAGCTTCTGTTTAAAGGAAACGGCTGAATGCATTTTCGCGCCATTACCCGCATCGTGGGCCTGCTGGTGATTCTGTTCTCGGTGACCATGATTTTACCGGGCCTCGTCGCCTTAATTTACCGTGATGGTGCCGGGCGCGCGTTCAGTCAGACCTTTATGATGGCGATCGTTATCGGTTCACTGCTGTGGTGGCCAAACCGCAAGCAGAAAACCGAACTCAAGCCGCGCGAAGGCTTCCTTATCGTGGTGCTGTTCTGGACCGTGTTGGGCAGCGTCGGTGCGATGCCGTTTATCTTCGCCGAGCAGCCGCATCTCTCAATCACTGATGCCTTCTTTGAGTCCTTCTCTGGCCTCACTACCACCGGCGCCACCACGCTGGTGGGACTGGATACGTTGCCTAAAGCGATTTTGTTCTATCGTCAGATGCTGCAGTGGCTCGGCGGGATGGGGATCATTGTGCTAGCGGTGGCGATTCTGCCCATTCTGGGCGTGGGTGGCATGCAGCTCTATCGCGCCGAAATGCCGGGACCGTTGAAAGATAACAAGATGCGCCCGCGTATCGCAGAAACAGCTAAAACGCTGTGGCTGATCTACGTATTGCTCACCGTGGCGTGCGCGGTGGCGCTGTGGCTGGCGGGCATGCCGATGTTTGATGCTATCGGCCATAGCTTCTCGACGATCGCGATTGGCGGGTTCTCAACCCATGATGCCAGCATCGGCTACTTTAATAGCCCAACTATCAACACCATTGTCGCGGTATTTCTGCTGATCTCGGGCTGTAACTATGGCCTGCACTTCTCTTTATTAAGTGGTCGCAACCTGAAAGTGTACTGGCGCGATCCCGAATTCCGCATGTTTATTGGCGTACAACTGACCTTAGTGCTGATCTGTACCATAGTGTTGTGGTTCCACAATGTGTACGCCAGCGGCTGGCAAACGCTGAATCAGGCGTTTTTCCAGGTGGTATCAATGGCGACCACGGCCGGTTTTACCACCGACAGCATTGCGCGCTGGCCGCTGTTCCTGCCGGTGCTGCTACTGTGCTCGGCTTTTATCGGCGGCATGGCGGGTTCAACCGGCGGCGGTTTGAAGGTGATTCGCATTCTTCTGCTGTTCAAACAGGGTTCGCGTGAACTGAAGCGATTGGTGCACCCGAATGCGGTTTACACCATCAAGTTGGGTAATCGCGCGCTGCCGGAACGTATCCTCGAAGCGGTGTGGGGTTTCTTCTCAGCTTATGCGCTGGTGTTCCTGCTCAGCATGTTGGCGATCATCGCCACCGGCGTGGATGACTTCTCGGCTTTTGCTGCCGTGGCCGCGACCCTGAATAACCTCGGGCCCGGTTTGGGTGTGGTAGCAGACAACTTCACTTCAATGAATGATGTCGCGAAGTGGATTTTGATTTTAACCATGCTGTTTGGACGCCTTGAAGTGTTCACGCTGCTGGTGCTGTTCACGCCGACCTTCTGGCGCGAATAATAAAATAGGATTGAGTAATGAAAGCGTTGATTCTGTATTCCAGCCGCGATGGGCAAACCCGTGACATTGCCGCGCGCATTGCACAGACGTTAGTGCCGCATCAACTGTGTGACGTGATCGATTTACTGCAGGCGCAGCAGATTGATTGGTTGCAGTATGATCGCGTGCTGATTGGTGCTTCGATCCGCTATGGCCATTTCAATCCGGCGTTGCTGAAATTTGTCACCCAGCACAAAGCAAAACTGCAGCAGCGGGTGAGCGGCTTCTTTAGTGTCAACCTGACGGCGCGTAAAGCAGATAAGTGTACGCCTGAGACCAATGCGTATACGCGCAAGTTCCTGGAGCAGTCACCGTGGCAACCCGATTGCTGTGCGGTTTTCGCCGGTGCGTTGCGTTATCCGCGTTATCGCTGGTTTGATCGCGTCATGATTCAATTCATTATGCGTATGACCGGCGGGGAAACCGATACATCGAAAGAAGTGGAGTACACCGATTGGAATAAAGTGGCGCTTTTTGCCCAGGATTTTGCGCAGTTACCAGGCAAATCGTTGTGAAATACAGCGTTGTGGCGAAATTTAGGTCGAACAGTAATTTATTTGCAATTAACCCTTGTCAGCTCCGAATAACTCCCTATAATGCGCCACCACTGAGACGGCAAAGCGGCAACGCAGACGGCTCGGCAGGGAGTGAAAAAATTCATCCCGCCGGATGAAGACGCTGAAAAAAGTGTTTGACTCCGAAGGAGAGTAGCGTAGTATACGCCACCTCGCGACAGACGGTTCAGCCGCTGTTCGCAACGCTCTTTAACAATTTATCAGACAATCTGTGTGGGCACTCGCAGGATTGATATCCGCGTCTCCGGACGCAAAAAAATATCAAAGCCTCACGAGTGAACACATAATGAAATTCATTATGACGTTTTACAGATGAGCACCGCTGAACTTGTTTCAGCAAATCAAACTTAAATTGAAGAGTTTGATCATGGCTCAGATTGAACGCTGGCGGCAGGCCTAACACATGCAAGTCGAACGGTAGCACAGAGAGCTTGCTCTCGGGTGACGAGTGGCGGACGGGTGAGTAACGTCTGGGAAACTGCCCGATGGAGGGGGATAACTACTGGAAACGGTAGCTAATACCGCATAACGTCGCAAGACCAAAGTGGGGGACCTTCGGGCCTCACACCATCGGATGTGCCCAGATGGGATTAGCTAGTAGGTGGGGTAATGGCTCACCTAGGCGACGATCCCTAGCTGGTCTGAGAGGATGACCAGCCACACTGGAACTGAGACACGGTCCAGACTCCTACGGGAGGCAGCAGTGGGGAATATTGCACAATGGGCGCAAGCCTGATGCAGCCATGCCGCGTGTATGAAGAAGGCCTTCGGGTTGTAAAGTACTTTCAGCGGGGAGGAAGGCGGTGGAGTTAATAACTTCACCGATTGACGTTACCCGCAGAAGAAGCACCGGCTAACTCCGTGCCAGCAGCCGCGGTAATACGGAGGGTGCAAGCGTTAATCGGAATTACTGGGCGTAAAGCGCACGCAGGCGGTCTGTCAAGTCGGATGTGAAATCCCCGGGCTTAACCTGGGAACTGCATTCGAAACTGGCAGGCTGGAGTCTTGTAGAGGGGGGTAGAATTCCAGGTGTAGCGGTGAAATGCGTAGAGATCTGGAGGAATACCGGTGGCGAAGGCGGCCCCCTGGACAAAGACTGACGCTCAGGTGCGAAAGCGTGGGGAGCAAACAGGATTAGATACCCTGGTAGTCCACGCCGTAAACGATGTCGACTTGGAGGTTGTTCCCTTGAGGAGTGGCTTCCGGAGCTAACGCGTTAAGTCGACCGCCTGGGGAGTACGGCCGCAAGGTTAAAACTCAAATGAATTGACGGGGGCCCGCACAAGCGGTGGAGCATGTGGTTTAATTCGATGCAACGCGAAGAACCTTACCTACTCTTGACATCCAGAGAACTTAGCAGAGATGCTTTGGTGCCTTCGGGAACTCTGAGACAGGTGCTGCATGGCTGTCGTCAGCTCGTGTTGTGAAATGTGGTTAAGTCCCGCAACGAGCGCAACCCTTATCCTTTGTTGCCAGCGGTTCGGCCGGGAACTCAAAGGAGACTGCCAGTGATAAACTGGAGGAAGGTGGGGATGACGTCAAGTCATCATGGCCCTTACGAGTAGGGCTACACACGTGCTACAATGGCGCATACAAAGAGAAGCGACCTCGCGAGAGCAAGCGGACCTCATAAAGTGCGTCGTAGTCCGGATCGGAGTCTGCAACTCGACTCCGTGAAGTCGGAATCGCTAGTAATCGTAGATCAGAATGCTACGGTGAATACGTTCCCGGGCCTTGTACACACCGCCCGTCACACCATGGGAGTGGGTTGCAAAAGAAGTAGGTAGCTTAACCTTCGGGAGGGCGCTTACCACTTTGTGATTCATGACTGGGGTGAAGTCGTAACAAGGTAACCGTAGGGGAACCTGCGGTTGGATCACCTCCTTACCTGAAGATACCTTCCCGCGAAGTGCTCACACAGATTGTCTGATAGAAAGTAATGAGCAAGACGGCTGCGAAGTCGTGACACACCGTGTCCCCTTCGTCTAGAGGCCTAGGACACCGCCCTTTCACGGCGGCAACAGGGGTTCGAATCCCCTAGGGGACGCCACTTGCTTGGTGACAGGTGAAAGGTGTCTCCACGACGTATCTCAAACGAAGCTTACGAGCTGCGTCTGAGATACTGCTCTTTAACAATCCGGAACAAGCTGAAAATTGAAACGACGTATCGTCTTCATTCTCCGTAATAAGAATGAAGCGGCGATATGTTCGAGTCTCTCAAATGCTTGCAGTCTGCGCGCGTTGCAAAACGCCTGTGGGTTGTGAGGTTAAGCGACTAAGCGTACACGGTGGATGCCCTGGCAGTCAGAGGCGATGAAGGACGTGCTAATCTGCGTAAAGCGTCGGTAAGGTGATATGAACCGCTACAGCCGACGATGTCCGAATGGGGAAACCCGGTGCACCCAGTGCATCATCGCAACATGAATACATAGTGTTGCGAGGCGAACCCGGGGAACTGAAACATCTAAGTACCCGGAGGAAAAGAAATCAACCGAGATTCCCCCAGTAGCGGCGAGCGAACGGGGAACAGCCCAGAACCTGAATCAGTTTGTGCGTTAGTGGAAGCGTCTGGAAAGTCGCACGATACCGGGTGATAGTCCCGTACACGAAAGTGCACAGATTGTGAGTTCGAAGAGTAGGGCGGGACACGTGGTATCCTGTCTGAATATGGGGGGACCATCCTCCAAGGCTAAATACTCCTGACTGACCGATAGTGAACCAGTACCGTGAGGGAAAGGCGAAAAGAACCCCGGCGAGGGGAGTGAAACAGAACCTGAAACCGTGTACGTACAAGCAGTGGGAGCCTCTTTATGGGGTGACTGCGTACCTTTTGTATAATGGGTCAGCGACTTATATTCTGTAGCAAGGTTAACCGTATAGGGGAGCCGCAGGGAAACCGAGTCTTAACTGGGCGTTAAGTTGCAGGGTATAGACCCGAAACCCGGTGATCTAGCCATGGGCAGGTTGAAGGTTGGGTAACACTAACTGGAGGACCGAACCGACTAATGTTGAAAAATTAGCGGATGACTTGTGGCTGGGGGTGAAAGGCCAATCAAACCGGGAGATAGCTGGTTCTCCCCGAAAGCTATTTAGGTAGCGCCTCGTGAACTCATCTCCGGGGGTAGAGCACTGTTTCGGCTAGGGGGCCATCCCGGCTTACCAACCCGATGCAAACTGCGAATACCGGAGAATGTTATCACGGGAGACACACGGCGGGTGCTAACGTCCGTCGTGAAGAGGGAAACAACCCAGACCGCCAGCTAAGGTCCCAAAGTCATGGTTAAGTGGGAAACGATGTGGGAAGGCACAGACAGCCAGGATGTTGGCTTAGAAGCAGCCATCATTTAAAGAAAGCGTAATAGCTCACTGGTCGAGTCGGCCTGCGCGGAAGATGTAACGGGGCTAAACCATGCACCGAAGCTGCTGCGGCAGCGACACTATGTGTTGTTGGGTAGGGGAGCGTTCTGTAAGCCGTTGAAGGTGTGCTGTGAGGCATGCTGGAGGTATCAGAAGTGCGAATGCTGACATAAGTAACGATAAAGCGGGTGAAAAGCCCGCTCGCCGGAAGACCAAGGGTTCCTGTTCAACGTTAATCGGAGCAGGGTGAGTCGACCCCTAAGGCGAGGCTGAAAAGCGTAGTCGATGGGAAGCAGGTTAATATTCCTGCACTTGGTGTTACTGCGAAGGGGGGACGGAGAAGGCTAGGTTATCCGGGCGACGGTTGTCCCGGTTTAAGCGTGTAGGCTGATACCTTTGGTAAATCCGGGGTATCTTAAGGCTGAGGCGTGACGACGAGCCACTACGGTGGTGAAGTAACTGATGCCCTGCTTCCAGGAAAAGCCTCTAAGCTCCAGGTAACACGAAATCGTACCCCAAACCGACACAGGTGGTCAGGTAGAGAGAGAATACCAAGGCGCTTGAGAGAACTCGGGTGAAGGAACTAGGCAAAATGGTGCCGTAACTTCGGGAGAAGGCACGCTGTCATCAGGTGAAGTCCCTCGCGGATGGAGCTGAAGGCAGTCGAAGATACCAGCTGGCTGCAACTGTTTATTAAAAACACAGCACTGTGCAAACACGAAAGTGGACGTATACGGTGTGACGCCTGCCCGGTGCCGGAAGGTTAATTGATGGGGTTATCCGCAAGGAGAAGCTCTTGATCGAAGCCCCGGTAAACGGCGGCCGTAACTATAACGGTCCTAAGGTAGCGAAATTCCTTGTCGGGTAAGTTCCGACCTGCACGAATGGCGTAATGATGGCCAGGCTGTCTCCACCCGAGACTCAGTGAAATTGAAATCGCTGTGAAGATGCAGTGTACCCGCGGCAAGACGGAAAGACCCCGTGAACCTTTACTATAGCTTGACACTGAACATTGAGCCTTGATGTGTAGGATAGGTGGGAGGCTTTGAAGCGTGGACGCCAGTCTGCGTGGAGCCAACCTTGAAATACCACCCTTTAATGTTTGATGTTCTAACGTAGGCCCGTAATCCGGGCTGCGGACAGTGTCTGGTGGGTAGTTTGACTGGGGCGGTCTCCTCCCAAAGAGTAACGGAGGAGCACGAAGGTTGGCTAATCCTGGTCGGACATCAGGAGGTTAGTGCAATGGCATAAGCCAGCTTGACTGCGAGAGTGACGGCTCGAGCAGGTGCGAAAGCAGGTCATAGTGATCCGGTGGTTCTGAATGGAAGGGCCATCGCTCAACGGATAAAAGGTACTCCGGGGATAACAGGCTGATACCGCCCAAGAGTTCATATCGACGGCGGTGTTTGGCACCTCGATGTCGGCTCATCACATCCTGGGGCTGAAGTAGGTCCCAAGGGTACGGCTGTTCGCCGTTTAAAGTGGTACGCGAGCTGGGTTTAGAACGTCGTGAGACAGTTCGGTCCCTATCTGCCGTGGGCGCTGGAGAATTGAGGGGGGTTGCTCCTAGTACGAGAGGACCGGAGTGAACGCACCACTGGTGTTCGGGTTGTCATGCCAATGGCACTGCCCGGTAGCTAAGTGCGGAAAAGATAAGTGCTGAAAGCATCTAAGCACGAAACTTGCCCCGAGATGAGTTCTCCCTGACCCCTTGAGGGTCCTGAAGGGACGTTGAAGACTACGACGTTGATAGGCCGGATGTGTAAGCGCAGCGATGCGTTGAGCTAACCGGTACTAATGACCCGTGAGGCTTAACCTTACAACGCCAGAGGCGTTTTGGTCTGAGAGACCGGATATTTTCAGCTTGTTTACGGATTAAAGAATCAGCGGAAGCGAATGTTATTCGTTTTTGCACAAAGAATTTGCCTGGCGGCTTTAGCGCGGTGGTCCCACCTGACCCCATGCCGAACTCAGAAGTGAAACGCCGTAGCGCCGATGGTAGTGTGGGGTCTCCCCATGCGAGAGTAGGGAACTGCCAGGCATCAAATAAGTGAAGAAGCCCCGGACGAAAGTCCGGGGCTTTTTTACGTCTGTACATTAGCAATTTCCCATCAGAAATAAGAAAACATCAAACTCGCAACCTACCGATCAGGTAAACTACGGTCAGATTAATCAGTAAAGGCCGTGAAATGTCCAGCCCCAATACATCCCTGAAAGCTTTCAACACTCTTGGTCTTACGATCAATGCACAAACACTGACCATCGCTGAAACTCCTGACGCTATTACTTTGGCCTGGAAAAACAGTCAGCAATCAAATCTGCCTTTTATTGTATTAGGCGAAGGGAGCAACGTACTCTTTCTTGAAGATTTTAGCGGCTCGGTGGTGGTTAATGCGATTAAAGGCATCGCTATCGAAGAGCATGACGAAGCCTGGCACTTGCATGTTGGTGCCGGCGAAAATTGGCATGCTTTAGTTGAAAACACGCTAAAGAAGGGTATTACAGGACTGGAAAACCTGGCGCTGATTCCTGGTATGGCCGGCTCAGCACCGATTCAAAATATCGGTGCATATGGTGTCGAATTTAAAGATATCTGTCACTACGTTGAAGCTATACACCTCCCATCGCAAAATATAATTCGGTTGTATCGAGAAGAGTGCCAGTTTAGCTATCGCGATAGTATTTTCAAACATGCTATGAAAAATGACTATGTCATTGTTGCAGTGGGATTACGTCTGGCAAAACAGTGGAAACCAGTTCTAACTTATGGCGAGCTGACTAAGTTAAACCCAGCAACAGTGTGTGCCTGGGATGTATTCAATGCTATTTGCCATATGCGCCAAAGCAAACTGCCCGACCCAAAAATCACAGGCAATGTCGGTAGTTTCTTCAAAAATCCGCTGATCACAGCTGAGCATGCAGATGCGCTAATTAAGCAGTGGCCATCCATTCCTCATTATCCACAGGCCAGTGGCGAAGTGAAATTAGCTGCTGGATGGTTGATCGACCAATGTGGTCTTAAAGGCTTCCGTGTAGGTGGCGCCGCAGTTCACCGTCAGCAGGCTTTAGTACTGATAAATGAAGATTATGCCACTCCACAGGATATTGTCGATTTAGCGCATCAGGTTAGAAATAGAGTCGGACAAAAGTTTGATGTTTGGCTGGAGCCAGAAGTGCGCTTTATCGGTGCTCGAGGCGAGCGTAATGCCGTTGAGGTAATTTCATGAAAGATAATAGCGTGCCGTTAAAGTTAGTGGCATTGGTGGCCGATGGTGAATTTCACTCTGGTGAGCAGCTGGGCGAAGCGCTTGGTATGAGCCGTGCTGCCATTAATAAACATATACAGACTCTCAAAAGTTGGGGTCTGGATGTATATACGGTAACGGGTAAAGGCTACAGCTTACCAGAGCCAATTCAGTTACTGGATGAAGAAATCATTCTGTCTCTCCTGCATCAAACTAATCTGGCGGTTATTCCTGTTATCGATTCTACCAACCAGTATTTGCTGGATCGGATGGATCAATTGCCGTCTGGCTACGCATGCATTGCCGAGTATCAGCAAGCAGGGCGCGGACGTCGCGGGCGTAAATGGTTTTCACCGTTTGGCTCCAACCTGTATATGTCCATGTATTGGCGTCTTGATCAGGGGCCAGCTGCGGCGATGGGCCTGAGTCTGGTGATTGGTATCATCATGGCAGAAGTGATTCAGTCATTAGGTGCTCCGGATGTCCGGGTTAAATGGCCGAATGATCTCTATCTTAACGATCGTAAGCTTGCTGGTATTTTAGTTGAGTTAACTGGAAAAACCGGCGATGCAGCTCAGATTGTTATAGGTGCTGGTGTCAATTTGCTGATGCGTTCAGAAGGCACGGCAGAAATTAATCAGGGTTGGATTAATCTTCAGGAAGCTGGTGTTGATATCGATCGCAACGAGTTAGCTGCGAAGTTGATCAATAGCCTGCGTGAAGCGTTACCTATTTTTGAGCGCGATGGTTTGGCGCCATTTGTTTCCCGCTGGGAAGCCCTTGATAACTTCATTAATCGTCCAGTGAAGCTTCTTATTGGGGATCGTGAGGTACATGGCATTGCGCGAGGTATTGATAAGCAGGGTGGCTTATTACTGGAGCAGAATGGAGTCATTAAATCCTGGGTAGGGGGTGAGATTTCTCTTCGTCCAGACAATTAATGCATCTGAGCTAACAAATTAAAATGCCCACGATCTTTTATGGGCATTTTATAAAAAAGACTATTTCCTCAAACGTACACTTTGCACCGCATGATCAGCCGACTTCGTCATAATAAGACTTGCTCGTTCACGTGTAGGCAGGATATTTTCCTTTAAATTAAGCCAGTTAATCTCTTTCCACAGACCATGCGCAATATTGAGTGCATCCTCTTCAGGTAATTGCGAATAGTGATGGAAATAAGAGTCCGGATCGCTAAACGCGCCCTCACGGAATTTCAAAAAGCGATTTACATACCAGTTCTCAAGTAAAGACTCTGGTGCATCGACGTAAATTGAAAAATCCACGAAATCAGACACAAATACATGATGAGGATCGTGAGGATAGTCCATACCGCTTTGCAGCACATTCAATCCTTCAAGAATAAGAATATCAGGCTGTTGTACGACTTTATCGCCATCCGGAATGACATCATAAATCAGATGAGAATAAACCGGCGCTGTCACCTGGCTAGCACCCGATTTTAAATCAGATACGAAGTTAACCAGGCGATGCATATCGTAAGATTGCGGGAACCCTTTTTTCTTCATCAAACCGCGTTCTTTAAGCACGGCATTAGGATGCAAAAAACCATCAGTAGTGATCAGTTCTACTTTGCGGTGTTCTGGCCAGCGGCTAAGAAGCGCCTGAAGCACACGGGCAGTTGTGCTTTTTCCTACCGCAACGCTGCCGGCAATACTGATGATATAAGGGATTTTCTGCCCATTAGTGCCAAGGAATTGCTCAAGCACCGCCTGACGGCGCAGATTAGAACTGATATAAAAATTAAGCAGACGCGATAGCGGCAGATAAATCTCGGCCACTTCTTCTAATGAAAGATCTTCATTGATACCACGCAGACGCTCAATTTCACCTTCAGCCAATGTCATTGGTACTGAATCGCGTAGTGCTGCCCATTGCTGGCGATTGAACTGCAAATAAGGCGTAGTAAGAGGTGTCGTTTTTTTACTCATAAGCATGCATCTGAGTGCAAATTCTGATTCATCAACACCTTGCTGCATTAAGCATACGAAGATGTATCAAACTCAATTGCACGTCACAGGGGTAATTAACGAGAACAATGGGCAGGAGGGTAACACCAGTGTGACTTTAAAAAGAAGTAAAATGATAAACAGGAGCACGCTTTCGCAAGCGTGCCCGCATTTTTCTTGTCGGTCAGTAGCTTGTCGCTACATTTTCTGCTGGGCTGGTACGCAGACGTTTATAGTAAATCGCGCCGGGATGAGGATGCCCATCCGCGCATAATGCATAGTCGGGCAATTCCCCTAAGTAGCGGTAGCCATGTGCCCGATAAAAAATTTCTTCTGCAGAACCTGCAATGACATCCAAATAAAGCAGACCACGCTGATAGCTTTCTGCCTTGTGCTCAAGCGTCTGCATTAATCTGCGTCCAATCCCTTCTCGCTGAGCATTTGAATGCACAAGCAGCTGTAAAACTTCCGCGCGATTTTGTCCATCTGGACGCTGACAAATATTGAGCTGCACGCTTCCCACCACAACCGAGTCGATGACGGCAATCCATAGCAGCAACTCATGGCGTGCCATTTTGTTGCGCAAGCTATGAAAATAGCGCTCGGCATCCTGATACTGTTGCATCTTTTGCGAATGTTGAAATGCCGAAGTCATATTGTTTTTTACCGCTTCAACCATCAGGGCAGCCAAAGCCTGACGATAAAGGGGTAATGTTTCTGCAGTGAGCTGAACAATATTCATGCGACATCCTCCATTTAATGACCCGATTAAATAGATAAGCAAAATGCAGGCCAGCAGAAAAAACGAGTGTAGCGGGTAGTTTCACAAAAAATTTTCTACAATTTGCACAGCAGAAAGGCAGTGTGCTTCAAATATGTGCATTGAAAATGATGGCGGTTCATAGCAATCAATCGATGTGGTGGTGTAAAAATGCACAGGTTTAGGGTGATTTTACTGCAGCTGATGGCTGATTTGAGATGATTTGCACAAATAGTAAGCGATAGAACAATTTTGACGATTTTTTTGTTGCATCCTTCTTCGGGTATTCCTAGAATGCGCTCCACTTGATGCCGGCTTAGCTCAGTTGGTAGAGCAACTGACTTGTAATCAGTAGGTCACCAGTTCGATTCCGGTAGCCGGCACCATCAAGTAGGTGGGATTCCCGAGCGGCCAAAGGGAGCAGACTGTAAATCTGCCGTCACAGACTTCGAAGGTTCGAATCCTTCTCCCACCACCATCTCAACCTCCTGGTTGGGCATCAGATAAAGTCTTTATCTGATGGGTGAGTTCTTCATCTCTCACCTTCGAATTTCAGATTGCGCATTAGCGCAATCAAAGTTGGTCAGCAACTCTGACCGGCTCGAATAATAGAAGGTCTTCTTTTATTATTCATAAGCTACAGAAAGAACAGGTAGCCGAGTTCCAGGATGCGGGCATCGTATAATGGCTATTACCTCAGCCTTCCAAGCTGATGATGCGGGTTCGATTCCCGCTGCCCGCTCCAGATGTGCTGATATGGCTCAGTTGGTAGAGCGCACCCTTGGTAAGGGTGAGGTCCCCAGTTCGACTCTGGGTATCAGCACCACTTCCTTTATCTCTCTCCTGATTCTCTCTCTGTAAACCAAACAGTCAGGCAATGCCTGGTTGATATGACGATATCTTCGATATATCCGTGTCTTAGAGGGACTAGCGATGGCTAAAGAGCAATTTCAGCGTAACAAACTGCACGTAAACGTGGGCACCATCGGTCACGTCGACCACGGTAAAACCACCCTGACTGCAGCAATTACTACCGTACTGGCTAAAACCTACGGCGGTAAGGCAAGCAAATTCGATGAGATCGATAAAGCGCCAGAAGAGAAAGCACGTGGTATCACCATCAACACTTCTCACGTTGAATACGAAACCCCGTCTCGCCACTATGCGCACGTTGACTGCCCAGGCCACGCCGACTATGTGAAAAACATGATCACCGGTGCTGCGCAGATGGACGGCGCGATCCTGGTTGTTGCTGCGACTGATGGCCCAATGCCACAGACCCGTGAGCACATCCTGCTGGGTCGTCAGGTTGGCGTTCCTTACATCATCGTGTTCCTGAACAAGTGCGACATGGTTGATGATGAAGAGCTGCTGGAACTGGTAGAGATGGAAGTACGTGACCTGCTGTCAGCTTATGACTTCCCAGGCGACGACACTCCAATCGTACGTGGTTCTGCTCTGAAAGCGCTGGAAGGCGATGCTGAGTGGGAAGCGAAGATCATTGAGCTGGCTGAGCACCTGGATACTTACATCCCAGAGCCAGTTCGTGCAATCGACAAGCCGTTCCTGCTGCCAATCGAAGACGTATTCTCAATCTCTGGCCGTGGTACCGTTTGTACCCGTCGTGTTGAGCGCGGGTCGTGTTGAGCGCGGTATCGTTAAAGTGGGCGACGAAGTTGAAGTTGTTGGCCTTAAAGACACTGTGAAATCAACCTGTACTGGCGTTGAAATGTTCCGCAAACTGCTGGACCAGGGTCAGGCAGGCGAGAACTGTGGTGTTCTGCTGCGTGGTATCAAGCGTGAAGACATCGAGCGTGGCCAGGTTCTGGCTAAGCCGGGTTCAATCAAGCCACATACCCAGTTCACTTCAGAAGTTTACGTTCTGTCTAAAGATGAAGGCGGCCGTCATACTCCGTTCTTCAAAGGCTACCGTCCTCAGTTCTACTTCCGTACTACTGACGTGACCGGTGACGTTCAACTGCCAGAAGGCGTTGAGATGGTAATGCCAGGCGACAACGTAAAAATGACCGTTACTTTGATCAAGCCAATCGCTATGGATCAGGGTCTGCGTTTCGCAATCCGTGAAGGCGGCCGTACTGTTGGTGCGGGTGTTGTTGCTGAAATTATCGCTTAACTGCGATAAGATTTGACGCAATGCACAAGGAAAGGGCATCATTTGATGCCCTTTTTGCACGCTGTTGTATAGAACCTGGCTCATCAGTGATTTTGCATCATAATCATTGCTGAGACAGGCTCTGTTTCACGGCGTTGGATACCGAGTTACGCTCAAAAGCTCATTCGGTTTGGATGCCTCGCACTGCGGGGCAGTATAGTTTCTGAATTATTGTGGCAGGTTGGTTTATGAGTGCGAATACCGAAGCTCAAGGAAGCGGGCGCGGCCTTGAAGCGATGAAATGGGTAGTTGTGATCGCATTGCTCCTGGTAGCAATCGTCGGCAACTATATCTATCGCGATATAACATTGCCTCTGCGCGCGCTGGCTGTGGTTGTGCTGATCGCTGCAGCGGGCGGCATTGCTTTGCTGACAATCAAAGGCAAAGCGACTGTGGCATTTGCCCGTGAAGCTAAAACCGAAATGCGTAAGGTCATTTGGCCGACTCGCCAGGAAACACTGCACACCACGTTAATCGTTGCCGCGGTAACTGCCGTGATGTCACTGATTTTGTGGGGGCTGGATGGTATTCTGGTCCGTCTGGTATCGTTTATCACTGGCCTGAGGTTCTGAGATGTCTGAAGCTCCAAAAAAACGCTGGTACGTCGTTCAGGCGTTCTCCGGTTTTGAAGCCCGCGTAGCGAAATCGCTGCACGAGCATATCAAACTGCACAACATGGAAGAGCTTTTTGGCGAAGTCATGGTGCCGACTGAAGAAGTCGTCGAAATCCGTGGCGGCCAGCGCCGCAAAAGCGAACGTAAATTCTTCCCTGGCTACGTATTGGTTCAGATGGTAATGAATGACGCCAGCTGGCACTTAGTACGCAGTGTACCGCGTGTAATGGGCTTTATCGGTGGTACTTCCGACCGTCCTGCGCCAATCAGTGATAAAGAAGTTGATGCGATTATGAACCGCCTGCAGCAGGTGGGTGATAAGCCGCGTCCAAAAACGCTGTTCGAGCCAGGCGAGATGGTACGCGTCAGCGACGGCCCGTTTGCCGACTTCAACGGAGTGGTCGAAGAAGTGGACTACGAGAAGAGCCGCCTGAAAGTGTCCGTTTCCATCTTTGGTCGTGCAACGCCAGTGGAACTCGACTTCGCTCAGGTGGAGAAAGGTTAACCCTTCTGTTCACTTTTTAGCTCTTGCGGAAGGCGCGAAATTTACCTATAATTTCGCGCCTTTTGTTTTTATGTGCCCGCAACGGCATATAAATCGTTATCACGGGGAGCCTGTTTTTCAGGCGTTATAACCCAATTGAGGAATTATCATGGCCAAGAAAGTACAAGCCTACGTTAAGTTGCAAGTTGCAGCTGGTATGGCTAACCCAAGTCCACCTGTTGGTCCAGCACTGGGTCAGCAGGGTGTTAACATTATGGAATTCTGCAAAGCGTTCAACGCTAAGACTGAATCCCTGGAGAAAGGCCTGCCTACTCCTGTTGTTATCACCGTATACAGTGACCGTTCTTTCACCTTCGTTACCAAAACGCCTCCGGCTGCCGTACTGCTGAAAAAAGCAGCGGGCATTAAGTCTGGTTCTGGTAAGCCGAACAAAGACAAAGTCGGTAAAGTTTCCCGTGCTCAGGTACGTGAAATCGCAGAAACTAAAGCTGCGGACATGACTGGTTCTGACGTAGAAGCGATGACTCGCTCTATCGAAGGTACTGCTCGTTCCATGGGCCTGGTAGTAGAGGATTAAGAAATGGCTAAGCTGACCAAGCGCATGAGCGTAATCCGTGACAAAGTTGATGCTACTAAGCAGTACGACATTAACGAAGCTGTTGCTCTGCTGAAAGAACTGGCTACTGCCAAGTTCGTAGAAAGCGTTGACGTTGCCGTTAACCTCGGCATCGATGCACGTAAATCTGATCAGAACGTGCGCGGTGCGACCGTTCTGCCACACGGTACTGGTCGTTCAGTACGTGTTGCCGTCTTCACCCAAGGTGCAAACGCTGAAGCTGCTAAAGCAGCTGGCGCAGAACTGGTTGGTATGGAAGACCTGGCTGAGCAGATCAAAAAAGGCGAAATGAACTTTGACGTTGTAATCGCATCTCCAGATGCAATGCGCGTTGTTGGCCAGTTGGGCCAGGTTCTGGGCCCACGCGGTCTGATGCCAAACCCGAAAGTTGGTACCGTAACGCCGAACGTTGCTGAAGCAGTTAAAAATGCTAAAGCAGGTCAGGTTCGTTATCGTAACGACAAAAACGGCATCATCCACACCACCATCGGTAAAGTGGATTTTGACACTGACAAATTGAAAGAAAACCTGGAATCTCTGCTGGTTGCGCTGAAAAAAGCTAAACCATCACAGGCGAAAGGCGTGTATATCAAGAAAGTCAGCATCTCTACCACCATGGGCGCCGGCGTTGCCGTTGACCAGGCTGGTCTGAGTGCATCAGCAAACTAATTGCTGCTTGTAACGGGCGAAAAATTCATCTAGAATCTTACGCCCGTTGTTCTGGTTGTTTGCACAATTCAGAACCCAGATTCAAAGCGAGTGAGTGACAAAGTCTAAACACTTGGTTGTTCAGTCGCTTAGGTTGGAGCCAGGCCTTATCCTGGCCTCCGTCCGAGACCGCAGGAGCAGAATATTTTCGGATATCTTGCTTAATACCCTGCGTAGACGGTGACAGAACCAAAAAGAATTATTTCTTCGCTGGATTCTGCTCACCGTGTAATAGCGCTTATCGCCTTCGGGTGAATAAGTGAAGTGAGTTCCGGGAAATTATTCCCGGTCAATCCAGGAGCAAAAGCTAATGGCATTAAATCTTCAAGGCAAACAAGCGATTGTTGCTGAAGTTAGCGAAGTAGCCAAAGGCGCGCTTTCAGCGGTTGTTGCGGATTCCCGTGGCGTGACCGTTGATAAAATGACCGAACTGCGTAAAGCAGGTCGTGAAGCTGGCGTTTACATGCGTGTTGTTCGTAACACCCTGCTGCGCCGCGTCGTTGAAGGTACTCCTTTCGAGTGCCTGAAAGACACGTTTGTTGGTCCGACCCTGATTGCATACTCTTTGGAACACCCGGGCGCTGCCGCTCGTTTGTTCAAAGATTTCGCTAAAGCGAATGCAAAATTTGAGGTCAAAGCTGCAGCCTTTGAAGGTGAGCTGATCACGGCGGCCAATATTGACCGTCTGGCAACTCTGCCGACTTACGAAGAAGCACTGGCACGTCTGATGTCGACCATGAAAGAAGCCGCTGCTGGCAAACTGGTCCGTACTCTGGCTGCTGTGCGCGATGCAAAAGAAGCGGCTTAAGGCCAAATTCTTTTCCTTCGTGCTTGCTACCGTATAAACTTTTTCTGATTTTTAGGAACAATCGATATGTCTATCACTAAAGACCAAATTCTGGAAGCTGTTGCCGCTATGTCCGTAATGGAAGTAGTTGAGCTGGTTTCTGCTATGGAAGAAAAATTCGGCGTTTCTGCTGCTGCCGCTGTAGCTGTTGCTGCTGGCCCAGCTGAAGCTGTTGAAGAGAAAACTGAATTCGACGTAATTCTGAAAGCTGTTGGCGCTAACAAAGTCGCAGTAATCAAAGCAGTACGTACTGCAACTGGCCTGGGCTTGAAAGAAGCTAAAGACCTGGTTGAAGCTACCGGTACTATCAAAGAAGGCATCAGCAAAGATGACGCAGCCGCTCTTGAAGCTGCTCTGAAAGAAGCTGGCGCTGAAGTTGAAGTTAAGTAAGACAACCTTCGGGTTGCAGCCTGAGTAACATTAGGCTGATGGCTGGTGACTGTTTAGGTCACCAGCCTTTTTGCGCTACAGGGGAATGATGGCGTTTCGCACTGTTTGTCCATCATTCCTCTTCAATATCTTTTTCTATCGACGCCTTAATATATCGCTCTCCTGCGAAGGTTCCCTGCCTGAACAACGGCGATGAAATGATTTAAGAGTGATAGAAAGATGTATTGCATGGGGTGCTGCGCATCGCATGAAAAACAAAAAATAGTGTTGCATGAACTGTCCTTTTCAGGACGGACAGCGTGGTTCGACATGTCAGCTAGCTGAGGAACCCCATGGTTTACTCCTATACCGAGAAAAAACGTATTCGTAAGGATTTTGGTAAACGTCCACAAGTTTTGGACATACCTTATCTCCTTTCTATCCAGCTTGACTCGTTCCAGAAGTTCATCGAGCAAGATCCAGAAGGCCAGTACGGTCTGGAAGCAGCCTTCCGCTCCGTATTTCCAATCTCAAGCTACAGCGGCAACTCTGAGTTGCAGTATGTCAGCTACCGTTTGGGTGAGCCTGTCTTTGACGTAACTGAATGTCAGATCCGTGGCGTGACCTATTCGGCACCGCTGCGCGTGAAACTGCGTCTGGTGATCTACGAGCGCGAAGCGCCGGAAGGCACCGTAAAAGACATTAAAGAACAAGAAGTCTACATGGGTGAGATTCCACTCATGACGGACAATGGTACCTTTGTTATCAATGGTACTGAGCGTGTTATCGTTTCTCAGCTGCATCGTAGTCCTGGCGTGTTCTTCGACAGCGATAAGGGTAAAACGCACTCTTCCGGTAAAGTGCTGTATAACGCACGTATCATCCCTTACCGCGGTTCATGGCTCGATTTCGAGTTTGACCCGAAAGACAACCTCTTCGTCCGTATTGACCGTCGTCGTAAGCTGCCGGCCAGTATCATTCTGCGCGCGTTAAACTTCACCTCAGAACAAATCCTTGATCTGTTCTTTGATAAAGTCGTTTATGAAATCCGCGATAACAAACTGCAGATGGAACTGGTGCCTGAGCGCCTGCGTGGTGAAACCGCCTCCTTCGATATCGAAGCAAACGGCACGGTTTACGTTGAGAAAGGTCGTCGCATCACTGCGCGCCACATCCGTCAGCTGGAAAAAGACAATATTCAGCACATCGAAGTGCCAGTTGAATACATTGCTGGCAAAGTGGTTGCTAAAGACTACGTCGATTTGAACACCGGCGAGCTGATCGTTCCTGCAAACATGGAATTGTCACTGGATCTGCTGGCGAAACTGAGCCAGTCGGGCCACAAGCGCATTGAAACGCTGTTCACCAACGACCTTGATCACGGTGCGTACATCTCCGAGACTCTGCGTGTTGACCCAACCAACGATCGCTTAAGCGCGCTGGTTGAGATCTACCGAATGATGCGTCCTGGTGAGCCACCAACGCGTGAAGCTGCTGAAAACCTGTTCGAGAACCTGTTCTTCTCTGAAGATCGTTACGATCTTTCTGCGGTTGGCCGCATGAAGTTCAACCGTTCTCTGCTGCGTGATGAGATCGAAGGTTCAGGTATCCTGAGCAAAGACGACATCATCGAAGTGATGAAAAAGCTTATCGGTATCCGTAACGGTATCGGTGAAGTGGATGATATCGATCACCTCGGTAACCGTCGTATTCGTTCTGTTGGCGAGATGGCAGAAAACCAGTTCCGTGTGGGTCTGGTACGTGTTGAGCGTGCAGTTAAAGAGCGTCTGTCTCTGGGCGACCTCGATACGCTGATGCCTCAGGACATGATCAACGCTAAGCCGATTTCGGCGGCGGTGAAAGAGTTCTTCGGTTCAAGCCAGCTGTCCCAGTTTATGGATCAGAACAACCCATTGTCCGAGATTACGCACAAACGTCGTATCTCTGCTCTGGGCCCAGGCGGTCTGACCCGTGAGCGCGCCGGCTTCGAAGTACGTGACGTACACCCAACGCACTACGGTCGTGTATGTCCTATCGAAACTCCGGAAGGCCCGAACATCGGTCTGATCAACTCACTCTCGGTTTACGCGCAGACTAACGAATACGGTTTCCTTGAAACCCCGTATCGCCGCGTTGTTGACGGGAAAGTGAGTGATGAAATTCATTACCTCTCTGCAATTGAAGAGGGTAACTACGTTATCGCTCAGGCAAACACCAACCTCGCAGAAGATGGCAGCTTTGTTGACGATCTCGTCACCTGCCGTAGCAAGGGTGAGTCAAGCCTGTTCAGCCGCGATCAGGTTGACTACATGGACGTTTCCACCCAACAGGTGGTTTCTGTCGGTGCGTCACTGATTCCGTTCCTGGAGCACGATGATGCTAACCGCGCCTTGATGGGTGCGAACATGCAACGTCAGGCGGTTCCAACTCTGCGTGCTGATAAGCCGCTGGTTGGTACCGGTATGGAACGCGCAGTAGCGGTTGACTCCGGTGTAACTGCTGTCGCGAAACGTGGTGGTACCGTTCAGTACGTTGATGCTTCTCGTATCGTTATCAAAGTTAACGAAGAAGAGATGTATCCGGGCGAAGCGGGTATCGACATCTACAACCTGACCAAGTACACCCGTTCTAACCAGAACACCTGCATCAACCAGATGCCGTGTGTCAATCTGGGTGAGCCGATTGAGCGTGGCGACGTGCTGGCAGATGGCCCGTCTACCGACCTCGGTGAACTGGCGCTGGGGCAGAATATGCGCGTGGCGTTCATGCCATGGAACGGTTACAACTTCGAAGACTCCATCCTCGTATCCGAGCGTGTGGTTCAGGAAGACCGTTTCACCACTATCCACATCCAGGAACTGGCATGTGTGTCTCGCGACACCAAGCTGGGGCCAGAAGAGATCACCGCTGATATCCCGAACGTGGGTGAAGCTGCGCTTTCTAAACTGGATGAATCCGGCATTGTGTATATCGGTGCGGAAGTGACCGGTGGCGACATTCTGGTTGGTAAGGTAACACCGAAAGGTGAAACCCAGCTGACGCCAGAAGAGAAACTGCTGCGTGCGATCTTCGGTGAAAAAGCCTCTGACGTAAAAGATTCGTCACTGCGCGTTCCGAACGGCGTATCCGGTACTGTTATTGACGTGCAGGTCTTCACTCGCGATGGCGTGGAAAAAGACAAGCGCGCGCTGGAAATCGAAGAGATGCAGCTGAAGCAGGTTAAGAAAGACCTGTCTGAAGAACTGCAGATCTTCGAAGCGGGCCTGTTTGGCCGTATCCAGGCCGTACTGATCTCGGGTGGTGTTGAAGCTGAGAAGCTGGACAAACTGCCACGTGAGCGCTGGCTGGAGCTGGGCCTGACTGACGAAGAGAAGCAGAACTCTCTGGAGCAGCTGGCTGAGCAGTACGACGAACTGAAGCACGAGTTTGAGAAGAAACTTGAAGCTAAGCGTCGCAAGATCACCCAAGGCGATGATCTGGCACCAGGTGTGCTGAAAATCGTTAAGGTGTATCTGGCCGTTAAACGTCAGATCCAGCCTGGTGACAAGATGGCAGGTCGTCACGGAAACAAGGGTGTTATCTCGAAGATCAACCCTATCGAAGACATGCCTTACGATGAGAACGGTACGCCGGTCGACATCGTACTGAACCCGCTGGGCGTACCATCGCGTATGAACATCGGTCAGATTCTGGAAACTCACCTCGGTATGGCGGCGAAAGGCATTGGTGAAAAAATCAATGCGATGCTGAAGAAGCAGGAAGAAGTCTCCAAACTGCGTGAGTTCATCCAGCGTGCTTACGATCTGGGCACTGATGTGCGTCAGAAAGTTGACCTGAAAACCTTTACAGATGACGAAGTACTGCGTCTGGCAGAGAACCTGAAGAAGGGTATGCCAATCGCGACTCCGGTGTTTGACGGTGCGAAAGAGAGCGAAATCAAAGAGCTGCTGCAGCTCGGCGGATTGCCTTCTTCCGGTCAGATCACCCTGTTCGACGGCCGTACTGGTGAGCAGTTTGAGCGTCAGGTAACCGTAGGTTACATGTACATGCTGAAACTGAACCACCTGGTTGACGACAAGATGCACGCACGTTCTACCGGTTCTTACAGCTTGGTTACTCAGCAGCCGCTGGGTGGTAAAGCGCAGTTCGGTGGACAGCGCTTCGGTGAGATGGAAGTGTGGGCACTGGAAGCATACGGTGCCGCGTATACCCTGCAGGAAATGCTTACCGTTAAATCTGATGACGTTAACGGCCGTACGAAGATGTATAAAAACATCGTCGACGGTAACCATCAGATGGAACCGGGCATGCCGGAATCCTTCAACGTGCTGTTGAAAGAGATCCGCTCGCTGGGTATCAACATCGAGCTGGAAGACGAGTAAGTACTCGCAAGTACTGGTTACGGGACGTGCACTTCGGGTGCGCGTCCCTGAGAGTTCCACTCCGACGGGAGCTAATCCGTGAAAGACTTACTTAAGTTTCTGAAAGCGCAAACTAAGACCGAAGAGTTTGATGCGATCAAAATTGCTCTGGCCTCGCCAGACATGATCCGTTCATGGTCTTTTGGTGAAGTTAAAAAGCCGGAAACCATTAACTACCGTACCTTCAAGCCTGAGCGTGACGGTCTTTTCTGTGCCCGTATTTTTGGACCGGTAAAAGACTACGAATGCCTGTGCGGTAAGTACAAGCGTTTAAAACATCGCGGCGTGATCTGTGAGAAGTGTGGCGTTGAAGTTACACAGACCAAAGTACGTCGTGAGCGCATGGGCCACATTGAGTTGGCTTCACCGACTGCGCACATTTGGTTCCTGAAATCACTGCCTTCGCGTATCGGCTTACTGCTGGATATGCCACTGCGTGATATCGAGCGCGTGCTGTACTTCGAATCTTATGTGGTTATCGAAGGCGGCATGACCAACCTGGAAAAACGTCAGATTCTGACCGAAGAGCAGTACCTTGACGCGTTGGAAGAGTTCGGTGACGAATTCGACGCGAAGATGGGTGCGGAAGCGATCCAGGCGCTGCTGAAAAACATGGATCTGGAGCAAGAGTGCGAGCAGCTGCGTGAAGAGCTGAACGAGACCAACTCCGAGACCAAACGTAAAAAGCTGACCAAGCGTATCAAGCTGCTGGAAGCGTTCGTTCAGTCTGGTAACAAGCCAGAGTGGATGATCCTGACCGTTCTGCCGGTTCTGCCGCCAGATCTGCGCCCGCTGGTACCGCTGGACGGTGGTCGTTTCGCAACGTCGGATCTGAACGATCTGTATCGTCGCGTGATCAACCGTAATAACCGTCTGAAACGCCTGCTGGATCTGGCTGCGCCAGATATCATCGTACGTAACGAAAAACGTATGTTGCAGGAAGCGGTTGATGCACTGCTGGATAACGGCCGTCGCGGTCGCGCCATCACTGGCTCGAACAAGCGTCCGCTGAAATCTCTGGCAGACATGATCAAAGGTAAGCAGGGTCGTTTCCGTCAGAACCTGTTGGGTAAACGTGTTGACTACTCTGGCCGTTCAGTTATCACCGTTGGTCCATATCTGCGTCTGCATCAGTGCGGTCTGCCGAAGAAAATGGCTCTTGAGCTGTTCAAACCGTTCATCTACGGCAAGTTGGAACTGCGTGGCCTGGCCACCACCATCAAAGCCGCTAAGAAAATGGTTGAGCGCGAAGAAGCTGTCGTTTGGGATATCCTGGACGAAGTGATCCGCGAACACCCGGTACTGCTGAACCGTGCACCAACTCTGCACCGTTTGGGTATCCAGGCGTTTGAACCGGTTCTGATCGAAGGTAAAGCGATCCAGCTGCACCCGCTGGTTTGTGCGGCATATAACGCCGACTTCGATGGTGACCAGATGGCTGTTCACGTACCGCTGACGCTGGAAGCCCAGCTGGAAGCGCGTGCGCTGATGATGTCGACCAACAACATTCTGTCACCAGCGAACGGCGAGCCAATCATCGTTCCTTCACAGGACGTTGTTCTGGGTCTGTACTACATGACCCGCGACAAAGTGAACGCTAAAGGCGAAGGCATGGTGCTGACTGGCCCGAAAGAAGCTGAGCGTGTTTATCGCGCTGGCCTGGCCGAGCTGCATGCACGCGTTAAAGTGCGTATCACTGAATACACCAAGAACGAACAGGAAGAGTTCGTTGCGAAAACCAGCATTATCGACACCACCATTGGTCGTGCGATTCTGTGGATGATCGTTCCGAAAGGCCTGCCTTACTCCATCGTCAACCAGGCGCTGGGTAAGAAAGCCATTTCCAAGATGCTGAACACCTGTTACCGCATTCTTGGTCTGAAGCCGACCGTTATCTTTGCTGACCAAACCATGTACACCGGTTTTGCTTACGCAGCCCGTTCAGGTGCCTCTGTAGGTATCGACGACATGGTCATCCCAGCGAAGAAAGCGGAAATCGTAGCCGAAGCGGAAGCGGAAGTTGCTGAGATTCAGGAACAGTTCCAGTCTGGTCTGGTAACTGCTGGCGAACGTTACAACAAAGTTATCGATATTTGGGCCGCCGCTAACGAACGCGTTTCCAAAGCGATGATGGATAACCTGCAAACTGAAACCGTGATCAACCGTGATGGCGAAGAAGAGCAGCAGGTATCGTTCAACAGCATCTACATGATGGCCGACTCCGGTGCGCGTGGTTCTGCTGCACAGATTCGTCAGCTGGCCGGTATGCGTGGTCTGATGGCTAAGCCAGATGGCTCAATCATCGAAACGCCGATCACCGCGAACTTCCGTGAAGGTCTGAACGTACTCCAGTACTTCATCTCCACGCACGGTGCGCGTAAAGGTCTGGCGGATACCGCACTGAAAACCGCTAACTCCGGTTATCTGACGCGTCGTCTGGTCGACGTAGCGCAGGATCTGGTTGTTACCGAAGATGACTGCGGCACGTTCGAAGGCATCATGATGACTCCAGTCATCGAAGGTGGCGACGTTAAAGAGCCGCTGCGTGAGCGTGTACTGGGTCGTGTAACGGCTGAAGACGTTCTGAAGCCAGGCACTGCGGACATCCTGATCCCGCGTAACACCCTGATCGATGAACACTGGTGTGATGTGATCGAACTGAATTCAGTCGATGCGATCAAAGTGCGCTCGGTTGTTGGCTGTGAAACCGACTTCGGTGTGTGTGCACACTGCTACGGTCGCGATCTGGCACGTGGTCACATCATCAACAAAGGTGAGGCCATCGGTGTTATCGCAGCACAGTCCATCGGTGAGCCGGGTACACAGCTGACGATGCGTACGTTCCACATCGGTGGTGCGGCATCTCGTGCGGCTGCTGAATCCAGCATCCAGGTGAAGAACAAAGGTACTATCAAGCTGACCAACGCGAAGTCTGTAACCAACTCCTCAGGAAAACTGGTTATCGTTTCACGTAACGTTGAGCTGAAGATGATCGACGAGTTCGGTCGTACCAAAGAGAGCTATAAAGTACCTTACGGTGCGGTCATGGCTAAAGGTGATGGCGAGCAGGTTGCCGCGGGCGAAACCGTAGCAAACTGGGATCCGCATACCATGCCGGTCATCACCGAAGTGGGCGGTTTCATTCGCTTCACTGACATGATCGACGGTCAGACCATTACGCGTCAGACTGACGACTTAACCGGTCTGTCATCGCTGGTGGTTCTGGATTCTGCAGAACGTACTGCGGGTGGTAAAGATCTGCGTCCTGCGCTGAAAATTATCGATGCCAACGGAAATGATGTTCTGATTCCGGGTACCGACATGCCAGCACAGTACTTCCTGCCGGGCAAAGCAATTGTTCAGCTGGAAGATGGCGTTAAGATCAGTGCCGGTGACACGCTGTCGCGTGTTCCGCAGGAATCTGGCGGTACCAAGGATATTACCGGTGGTCTGCCGCGCGTTGCTGACTTGTTCGAAGCGCGTCGTCCGAAAGAGCCAGCAATCCTGGCGGAGATCAGCGGTATCATCTCCTTCGGTAAAGAGACCAAAGGTAAGCGTCGTCTGGTGATTACGCCGGTTGATGGTAGCGATCCGTACGAAGAGATGATTCCAAAATGGCGTCAGCTTAACGTATTCGAAGGTGAGCGCGTAGAACGTGGTGACGTCGTATCTGACGGCCCAGAGTCTCCGCACGACATCCTGCGTCTGCGTGGCGTCCATGCTGTGACCCGTTACATCACTAACGAAGTGCAGGAAGTTTACCGTCTGCAAGGCGTTAAGATTAACGATAAACACATCGAAGTCATCGTTCGTCAGATGCTGCGTAAAGCAACCATCTCGAGCGTGGGAAGCACCGACTTCCTGGAAGGTGAGCAGGCTGAATACTCACGCATCAAGATCTCTAACCGTGAACTTGAAGCGAATGGCAAAATCGGCGCAACATTCATGCGCGATCTGCTGGGTATCACCAAAGCGTCACTGGCAACCGAATCGTTCATCTCTGCAGCATCGTTCCAGGAGACCACGCGTGTCCTGACCGAAGCAGCAGTTGCAGGTAAGCGTGATGAACTGCGCGGCCTGAAAGAGAACGTCATCGTGGGTCGTCTGATCCCAGCCGGTACCGGTTATGCTTATCACCAGGATCGTATGCGTCGCCGCTCTGCGGGCGAAGCACCGGTTGCACCGCAGGTTACTGCGGATGAAGCCTCTGCAAGCCTGGCAGAATTGCTGAACGCCGGTCTGGGCGGAAGCGACGACGAGTAATTCGTCTGCTAAAGCTGACCAATAAAAAACCCTGCTTCGGCAGGGTTTTTTTTCGTCTTCATTTTGTCAGAACTTGCGGCAGACATCTTCGCGTGTCAGTCCGATATCACGCAGCTGGTTATCACTCAGTTTTGACAGGATGCGGTGAGTTTCACGCCGTGCTTTCCAGTGTTTAACCATACGCACTGCGCCGCGGAAGATATCCAGTAAAGTGACATCAAAAGGTTTAGCCGCGCGGTTTTGATCGAATTCCATAATCCTTGCCCTCAGTAAGTTGCCTGAGAAGCATTGTCTTATTCCCACGCATTATGATACAGATGCAAAAAACACTTATCTTTAACATACAGATTGCCTTGAGGTGGATCTGAATGGTAATAATGAGGTCTATCTGTACTGGTTTATTATGATTGATGGCTGAGTGAGGCATACGATGACGCGCTACCAACATTTAGCATGTTTGCTTTCGGATCGTATAGAGCAAGGGCTGTACCGCAGCGGCGAGCGCTTGCCGTCGGTGCGCACGCTGAGTCTTGAACACGGCGTGAGTATCAGCACCGTTCAGCAGGCATATCATCTGCTGGAAGAGAAACAGCTGATTGTGCCGCAGCCACGTTCCGGATATTTCGTTGCAACACGCAAAGCGACGCCGCCGATGCCGGCCATCACCCGACCTGCACAGCGTCCGGTGGAAATCACGCAGTGGGAATCGGTGCTGGAGTTGCTCAGCAGCCGAACTAATAACGATGTGTTGCAACTCGGCAGCGGTATGCCTGATCTGACCCAGCCCACGTTGAAACCGCTGTGGAAAATTCAAAGCCGTATGGCGCAGAAGCAGGATATCGATCAGCTCAACTATGACAGTTTGCTGGGTGTCGCGGCATTGCGCGAACAGGTTGCGCGCCTGACGATCGACAGCGGTTGTCAGCTCACGGCAGACGATATCGTGATCACCACCGGCTGCCATGAAGCGTTGTCGATCTCGATTCGTGCGATATGTCAGGCTGGTGACATCATTGCGGTGGAGTCGCCGACTTTTCACGGCACTATGCAAACTCTGCGCGGCTTCGGCATTCGCGCCATTGAGATTCCCACCGATTCGGTTACCGGCATCAGCCTGGAAGCGCTGGAACTTGCGTTCGAACAGTGGCCGATTAAAGCGGTGGTGGTGGTGCCAAACTGCAATAATCCGCTGGGCTTTATCATGCCGGAATCTCGCAAACGTGCGCTGGTGACGCTGGCACAGCGTTTCGATGCCGCGATTATTGAAGACGATGTGTACGGCGAGCTGGCGTGGGAGTATCCGCGTCCGGTTACCCTTAAGTCGTTGGATCACGATGGACGGGTATTGCTGTGCAGTTCCTTCTCCAAGACGCTGGCGCCGGGGCTGCGTGTTGGTTGGGTGGCGCCGGGGCGCTATCGCGATCGCGTGTTGCATATGAAATATATCAGCACCGGATCGACGGCTACCCAGCCGCAACACGCGGTCGCCGAGTTTATTCGTCTTGGTCATTATCTGCCGCATTTGCGGCGCATGCGTCAGGTGTATCAACGCAATTATGAAACCTTTAGCTGCTGGGTACGCCACTACTTTCCGTGTGGGATTTGTGTGTCGCGTCCGCAGGGCAGTTTCCTGATGTGGATTGAATTGCCAGAGGCATTTGACGCGGTCAGGCTCAATACCGAATTGCGTGAGCTGAACATGCAGGTTGCCGTCGGCTCGCTGTTTTCGGCCTCGGGTAAGTATCGCAACTGTTTGCGCCTGAATTATGGTTTGCCAATGAATGAGCACACAGAGCAGGCGATAGCTCAACTCGGCGCAGCGGTAGAACGTGCCATGCTGGCTTGTAGTCATGAATCCGTGCATACCTCCTCCCTGATCACGTGAAGAAAGGCAGGGCTGGGAGAGGTTGAGACCAGCCCTGGCCCGCTGCAAGCGACAGCGGGCAGGCACACTTTAGTCTTGTCAGGAAATGACGCCAGCCCCTACATCACGCTACTGCGCGGCAGATTCCAGCGTTTCATCTTTACTTGCCGCGCATTACACTGCTTCTGCGGGTTCGATTCCATTTTCCACCAGTGACAGTAACTGCTGCGTTGCTGCGCGCCAGTCGGCGGCTTGGGTAATCGCGCTCACCACCGCAATGCTGCCCACGCCGGTAGCCAGCACTTCCGGCACGCGCGCCAGAGAAATACCGCCAATCGCCACGGTTGGCACATTCTGCAAACGCGCCAGGTGGCGTTTCAATTCCACCACGCCTTGCGGCGCAGAAGGCATATCTTTGGTTTGCGTAGGATAGATGTGGCCAAGCGCAATGTAAGAAGGGCGCAGCGCCAGAGCCCGATCTAACTCGGCATCGTCATGCGTCGATAAACCCAGGCGCAATCCCGCCTCGCGAATGGCCGCCAGATCGGCTACATCGAGATCTTCCTGGCCGAGGTGCACGCCATAAGCGTGATATTTAATGGCTAAGCGCCAGTAATCATTGATAAACAGGCGAGCGCGATACTGTTTGCCGAGTGCAATCGCCTCGCGCACCGCATCTTCCACCTCGTAATCTTCACAATCTTTGATGCGCAGCTGTATGGTGCGCACACCGGCTTCCAGCAAGCGCGCGATCCATTCCACGCTATCAACAACCGGATACAGCCCCAGCTTTGAGGCTGTGGCAGGAAAGGCGTCGGTCATACATTTTCCTCTTTAAGGGTATCGGCAGCGTGATAGATCTCGCCGCCACGATTGCGGAAGGCGTTCGACATTTGCGCCATACCCATCTCAATCGGCTGGGCTTCAGCCTGTTGGCGGGCGGCAAACTCACGCACTTCCTGGGTAATTTTCATCGAGCAGAATTTCGGGCCGCACATCGAGCAGAAGTGCGCCACTTTTCCCGATTCCTGCGGCAGGGTTTCATCGTGATAGGCGCGTGCGGTGTGCGGATCGAGCGCCAGATTGAACTGATCTTCCCAGCGGAATTCAAAACGCGCTTTCGACATCGCATTGTCACGGATCTGCGCACCGGGATGACCTTTCGCCAGATCCGCCGCGTGCGCAGCGATCTTGTAGGTGATCAGCCCTTGCTTCACATCCTCTTTGTTCGGCAAACCGAGGTGCTCTTTCGGCGTCACGTAACACAGCATGGCGCAGCCGAACCAGCCAATCATGGCCGCGCCGATGCCGGAAGTGAAATGGTCATAGCCGGGCGCGATATCGGTGGTGAGCGGGCCAAGCGTGTAAAACGGGGCTTCGTGACAATGCTCAAGCTGTTCGGTCATATTGCGTCGAATCATCTGCATGGGCACATGGCCCGGACCTTCAATCATCACCTGCACATCGTATTCCCAGGCGATTTTGGTCAGTTCGCCCAGCGTATGCAGTTCGGCAAATTGCGCCTCATCGTTGGCATCCTGAATCGAGCCGGGACGCAGGCCGTCGCCCAGTGACAGCGCCACATCGTAGGCGGCACAAATTTCACAAATCTCGCGGAAGTGCAGATAGAGGAAATTTTCGGTGTGATGCGACAGGCACCATTTCGCCATAATCGAGCCACCGCGCGACACAATGCCGGTCAGGCGTTTGGCCGTCATCGGCACATAGCGCAGCAGCACGCCAGCGTGAATAGTGAAGTAGTCAACGCCTTGTTCCGCCTGCTCCAGCAGCGTGTCGCGGAAAATCTCCCAGTTGAGATCTTCTGCAATGCCGTTCACTTTCTCCAGCGCCTGATAAATCGGCACCGTACCAATCGGCACCGGACTATTGCGCAAAATCCACTCACGCGTTTCATGGATATAGCGGCCGGTTGAGAGATCCATCACAGTGTCTGCGCCCCAGCGCGTTGACCACACCAGCTTCTCCACTTCCTCTTCAATAGATGAGCTCACCGCAGAGTTGCCAATGTTGGCATTCACTTTCACCAGGAAGTTGCGGCCGATAATCATCGGTTCGGATTCGGGATGATTGATGTTCGAAGGGATGATGGCGCGCCCATTGGCGACTTCCTGACGGACAAATTCCGCGGTGATATTTTCTGGCAGATTGGCACCAAAGCTGTGACCCGGATGCTGCTGTAACAGCACTTCACCGCGAATACGCTCGCGGCCCATGTTTTCACGCAGCGCGATAAACTCCATCTCCGGCGTGATGATGCCCTGACGCGCATAGTGCAGTTGGGTAACCCGGCGACCCGCTTTGGCACGGCGCGGTTGCGGCAGCTGCTCAAAACGCAGATGGTCCAGGCCTTCATCCGCCAGACGCTGCTGCGTGTAACGGGAACTCAGCTGGTGGATGGTTTCGCTGTCGTCACGTTCTTCGATCCAATTGGCACGCAGCCTGTCGAGTCCCTGATGCACATTAATGGTGGCTTGAGGATCGCCATAAGCCCCGGCGGTGTCGTAAACCGGCACCGCTTCATTTGGCTCATAGTGCGGATTCTCTTTGCTGCCGCCTATGTGCGTTGGACTGAGCTGTATCTCACGCATCGGCACGCGAATATCCGCGCGGCTGCCGGTGATCCAGATACGTTTGGAGTTGGGGAAAGCGGTTCCCTGCAGGGAATCGATAAATTCTTGCGCCTGAGCGCGTTGTTCACGACGAGAAGTTTTAGCAGACATAGCAAGTTTCCGGTAACGGTTGGAAGTTGCTTGTCCAGAGTTCGGAAGGAGTAACAGGTACGGTGCCGGGCGCCAGCATGCACCGTGCTGATAATGTCTACTCTTGTTCCCTTCGCAGGTACTAACCTGATCAGGTTCCGCGGATCCCGAATTAACGGTCTCAGCCCCAGAGGGCACTCCGACAAGTTGGTGTTTTGTGGTTTAAGCTACTTTGCTTGCCATTTTGCACCTGGGCAGTGCTCGTGACCGTCACGTACTACGTGTACGCTCCGGTCCCTGCGCGCTGTCCGAGTGCAAACTGGCTGCGCACGCTACGCTTAAACCGCAAAATTTGCCTTTTGATTGTTGTTAAAGAAGACAATAAAAAAGCCCATTCAGCATAAGAGGGCTTTTCTTGAATAACAAGTTTTTTACATCTTCATTAGATTAAGCCGGGCGGGCAATGGCGCTATCGTTGGCAACCGGCGGAAGCGCCAGCTGGTTGTCCCAGGCGAGTTGCACCAGCTTATCTTCCAGCGTGAAGCGCGATTCCAGCACCTCGCCGACTTCGGAGAGCGCGGTTTGAAAATCCACGCAATTATCATCGTTAATCGCTTGCTGCAGATGGCTATCGTAGAGCTGCATGATGCGATCGGTATTCGCCTCCAGTGCCGGATAAATCTGCGCAGCGACGAATAAGGGGCTATCACCCTGCATCTCACTAATGATGTGTTCATACACGCTGAAATGGCCGGTGGAAAGGTAATCCACCAGGTTGTGACAAAATGCGTCCAGCGCCTGTTCATCCAGCGTGGATAACGCATCTTTTTGTGGCTTCATGCCAATAAGCTCGTAGTAAGTGACGAGCAGCTGTCGACGGGCGCGCAGCCATGAATCAACCAATTCATTTCCGCCGCCTACACGCTCTGTCAGGTTATCTAACTGGTTAAGCATATGGGGCTCCAGGTAGGTTATAGTTGTTTATTACACACTTAATATTAGGATTTCAGCGTGCGATTTGACGCTAAGGACAACGATTAAGATGCAACGTGAGATCTCAAGCTTAGACGCTGGATGGTGGGTTGTCAGCCATGAGCAAAAACTTTGGTTGCCGCAGGGCGAATTGCCGCATGGCTTAGCCAGCGATTTTGGCCTCAGCGGCAGCAACGCGATTTTGATCGGCGAGTGGCAGGGCGAGAATGTCTGGCTGGTACGTGAATCGCGTCCGGACAGCATGGGCTCCGTGCGCCAACTGATTGATGAGGATGTCGGCCTGTTCCAAATCGCCGGACGTGGCGTGCAGCTGGCGGAGTTTTACCGCTCGCATCGCTGGTGCGGCTATTGCGGCCATGAGATGCACATCAGCAAACGCGAATTTGCCTGCTTGTGCAATCACTGCCGCGAGCGTTATTACCCGCAAATTGCGCCGTGCATCATCGTGGCTATCCGCCGTGGCGATGAGATCCTGCTCGCCAATCATGCGCGTCATCGTAACAATATCTACACCGTGCTGGCGGGCTTTGTCGAAGTGGGCGAAACCTTAGAACAAGCGGTGGCGCGGGAAGTGATGGAGGAGAGCAACGTGCGGGTGAAAAACGTGCGTTACGTTACCTCGCAGCCGTGGCCGTTCCCGCACTCTCTGATGATGGCGTATATGGCGGAATATGACGGCGGCGATCTGCAACACGACGGCAAAGAGCTGCTGGATGCCGGCTGGTATCGCTACGACGATCTGCCGCTGTTGCCGCCGCCCGGCACGGTGGCGCGTCGCCTGATTGAAGATACCGTTGCCCTGTGTCGCGCCAGCGCGGCGTGAAAATGCTACACTGCCGGCCTTAGCATGAGAGAGCCCATTATGAGTGAACTGAAGAACGATCGTTATCTGCGCGCCCTGTTACGTCAGCCGGTAGATGTCACACCGGTATGGATGATGCGACAAGCCGGGCGTTATTTGCCGGAGTACAAAGCCACGCGCGCTGAAGCCGGTGATTTTATGTCGCTGTGTAAGAATGCTGAGCTGGCGTGTGAAGTCACGCTGCAACCGCTGCGTCGCTATGCGCTGGATGCGGCAATTCTCTTCAGCGATATCCTCACCATTCCGGATGCGATGGGACTTGGGCTCTACTTTGAGACCGGCGAAGGCCCGCGTTTCTCCAATCCGATCACCTGCCGTGCGGATGTCGACAATCTGCCAGTGCCGGATCCAGAGCAAGAGCTCGGTTATGTGATGAACGCGGTGCGTACCATTCGTCACAACCTGAAAGGCGAAGTGCCGCTGATCGGTTTCTCCGGCAGCCCGTGGACGCTGGCAACCTACATGGTTGAAGGCGGCAGCAGCAAAGCGTTTACCAAAATTAAAAAGATGATGTACGCCGAGCCGCAAACCCTGCATAAGCTGCTGGATAAGTTGGCAGACAGCGTGATTCTTTATCTCAATGCGCAGATCAAAGCTGGCGCGCAGTCGATCATGGTGTTCGACACATGGGGCGGCGTGCTGACCGGACGCGACTATCGCGAATTCTCGCTCTATTACATGCACAAAATCGTCGATAGCGTGCTGCACGAGAATGAAGGTCGCCGCGTTCCTATTACGCTGTTCACTAAAGGTGGCGGCCAATGGCTGGAAGCGATAGCGGCGACCGGCTGCGATGCGCTGGGACTTGACTGGACTACCGATATCGCCGAGGCGCGTCGTCGTGTGGGTGATAAAGTGGCGCTGCAGGGCAACATGGATCCTTCCATGCTGTATGCACCGCCTGCGCGCATTGAGCAGGAAGTCGCCGGGATTCTCGAAGGTTTTGGCACTGGCGAAGGTCACGTGTTTAACCTGGGCCACGGCATCCATCCTGATGTGCCGCCTGAGCATGCTGGTGCGTTTGTTGAAGCGGTGCATCGTCTGTCACGTCCGTATCATCAGGGCTGATGATGGATTTAGCCGCACTACGCCAGGAACAGTTACAGCGCGCTGCTGATGTGGTGCGGCAGGATGATTTCGATGTGCTGCCGCCACGCTTTATTGGTGGTGCCGACGTGGGATTTGAACAGGGCGGCGAGATCACGCGCGCGGCTCTGGTCATCCTCGAGTATCCATCCTTAAAGCTGGTGGAACACCGCATTGCGCGCGTGGCCACCACCATGCCCTATATTCCGGGCTTCTTATCCTTCCGCGAAATGCCGGCGCTGCTGGAAGCCTGGCAGCAGCTCTCCCAGTTGCCCGATCTGCTGTTTGTCGATGGCCACGGTATTTCCCATCCCCGTCGGCTTGGCGTGGCGGCGCATTTCGGGTCGCTGGTGGATGTGCCCACCATTGGCGTGGCGAAGAAGCGTTTGTGTGGACGTTTTGCTGAGCTGGACGCCGAGCCAGGCAGCCGTCAGCCGCTGCTCGACAAAGGCGAACAGATTGGCTGGGTATGGCGCAGTAAAGCGCGCTGTAATCCGCTGTTTATCTCGACCGGCCATCGCGTCAGCATGGATAGCGCATTGCAATGGGTGGAAGCCTGTACTGCGGGCTATCGTTTGCCGGAACCGACGCGTTGGGCGGATGCTGTCGCCTCCGGACGCCCGGCCTTTCTGCGCTGGCAAAACACGCCTTAACGCTGTTTGTGCCCGGCTTTTGCGGTACACTGCCGCCAGCTAACCTATTGAGAGTAAGTTTGATGTTACAGAATCCCGTCCATTTGCGTCTGGCGAAGCTTGAAAGCTGGCAGCATATGACTTTCATGGCCTGCCTTTGCGAGCGTATGTTCCCCAACTATTGGGCTTTTTGTCAGCAGACCGCATTCGCCGATCCGCAACTCTATCGCCGCATCCTCGATCTCATCTGGGAAAGCCTGACGGTCAAAGATGCCAAAATCAATTTCGACGGTCAGCTGGAGAAATTTGAAACGGCGATCCCGGATGGTGACGATTTTGAGGTTTACGGTGTTCATCCGGCGATTGATGCCTGCGTGGCCTTGAGTGAACTGCTGCATGCACAGCTTAGCGGCGAAACGCTGGAGCACGCCGTTGAAGTCAGCCGTACATCGATCACCACCGTGGCGATTCTGGAAATGACGCAGGCCGGTCGCGAAATGACCGACGAAGAGCTGCGCGGAAATCAGGCTGTCATCGATGAATGGGACCTGCAGTGGGAGATTTTCCGCCTGCTGTCAGAGTGTGAGGAGCGCGACCTGGAATTGATTAAAGGCCTGCGTGCAGACCTGCGCGAAGCGGGAATCAGTAACATCGGTATACTTTTTCAGCAATAAGGCAAGAAAACGTGACTTCAGGCCCGAATTACCGCGCCTGGAGGCTTCACATCAGCCCCCAGTCTGGTCTACATTTGGGGGGCTGAAAATTGTGGCTATCGGTGCGTGCCGGCTGAACAAGGTCTGAGAATGGCTTTTCCCTCGCACTCGTTGCTTAGCAAGCGATAAATACACTTTAAGGATAACTTATGAACAAGACTCAACTGATTGATGTGATCGCAGAGAAAGCTGACCTGTCTAAAACCCAGGCTAAGACTGCGCTGGAATCTACCCTGGCTGCGATCACTGAGTCTCTGAAAGAAGGTGATGCTGTACAACTGGTTGGTTTTGGTACTTTTAAAGTGAACCACCGCGCTGAGCGTACCGGTCGCAACCCGCAGACTGGCAAAGAGATCAAAATCGCAGCAGCTAACGTGCCAGCGTTCGTTTCAGGCAAAGCTCTGAAAGACGCTGTTAAGTAAGTTTCCGCATTGCGGTTTAGCTTTAAAAGAGGGGGCGTTAGCGCCCCTTTTTGTTGCCGGGACCTGCCATGCTGAATTCAATTCCTCAGCGCGTTTGCGCCCTGTTATTTGGTGCGCTGCTGACGGGCTGTAGCTCCACTCCTGAACTGCCTGCCTTCACGGCGAGCGGCTATCTGGCCGACCGCGGCACTGTGCGCATCTGGCGCAAGAATAGTGACCATCAAGTTGTTCACCTGCGTACGGTCTTCACGCCGTTTAATGGCGATGCGATGGAAACCACTGACTACAATTGGCAGCAGCAGAAGCTGATTAGCGTCGAACGGCGCGTCGCGGGTGCACAGCCGGATGATGTCACCTTACGCTTCGATCATCAGGGCAATCTCAATTTCATGCAGCGCCAGCTGGCGGGGCGACGTGAAGCGGTCAGCGCTGATAGCGTTGAGCTATATCGCTTCGATGCGCAGCGCATGCTGGATCAGAGCAATGCGTTGCTTGCAGGCCGTGTATTACTGCGTCAGGGCCATTGGCTGGGTGGCAATCAGGTGCGTGAGTGCGATGACAAGCTGGTGAATGTGGCCTTTGATCGCGACACACTGTATACGCTAGGCCGCCAGCAGCAGAGCCAGGCTGCGCCATTGATGGTGTCGTGGCTGGAAGCGCCGGAAGGTGTGCAACTGCTGCGTGCTACGCCGGATGACGAATGCAGCTGGCAGCCAAATGAGAGTGATTTCTGACAGGCGGATAAGAGAAGGGGCACCTGCTGTGCCCCTTTGCGTACTTATTTGCGGTTAATCGCGCGGTAGCCGATATCGCGGCGGCAGAAGCTGCCATCCCACGAGATATGCTGCGCCAGCGCATAAGCGTTCTTCTGCGCAGCGGCAACATCGTCGCCCAGTGCAGTCACGCACAGTACGCGACCACCGTTGGTGACCACCAGATCGTCCTTCATGGTGGTGCCAGCGTGGAACACTTTGCCATCCGGTACTTCTTCCAGCGGCAGACCGTGAATCTGATCGCCCGTGTTGTAATCGCCCGGATAACCACCCGCCGCTAACACCACGCCGAGAGAGGGACGCGGATCCCACTGCGAGGTTTGCTGATCCAGTTTACCGTCGGTCGCCGCCAGACACAGCGCCACCAGATCCGACTGCAGGCGCAGCATGATCGGCTGAGTTTCCGGATCGCCGAAGCGGCAGTTAAATTCGATCACTTTAGGCTGACCGGCTTTATCGATCATCAAACCGGCATACAGGAAGCCGGTATAGATGTTGCCTTCTGCTTTCATACCGTTAACGGTTGGCCAGATGATCTGATCCATCACGCGCTGGTGTATCTCATCGGTCACCACGGGCGCCGGAGAATACGCGCCCATGCCGCCGGTATTTGGACCGGTATCGCCATCGCCGACACGTTTGTGATCCTGGCTGGTGGCCATCGGCAGCACATTGTTGCCGTCGACCATTACGATAAAGCTGGCCTCTTCGCCATCGAGGAACTCTTCAATCACGATACGGTGACCAGCATCGCCGAACGCATTGCCAGCCAGCATATCCTGCACAGCGGCTTCCGCTTCCGCCAGTTCCATCGCCACGATCACGCCTTTACCGGCCGCCAGACCGTCAGCTTTGATCACGATCGGTGCGCCTTTCTCACGTAGATACGCCAGCGCAGGTTCCACTTCGGTGAAGTTCTGGTATTCGGCGGTTGGAATCTGCTGACGTGCCAGGAAATCTTTGGTGAACGCCTTTGAGCCTTCCAGTTGGGCAGCGGCTTGCGTTGGGCCAAAGATCTTCAGACCTGCAGCACGGAACGCATCAACCACGCCAATCACCAGCGGTGCTTCCGGACCAACGATAGTCAGATCGATCTTTTCCTGCTGAGCAAAGGCCAGCAGCGCGGGAACGTCGGTGGCGCTGATTGCCACGTTTTGCAGAGCCGGCTCGAGCGCGGTGCCCGCATTGCCAGGCGCGACAAATACTGTTTCCGCCAGTGGCGATTGTGCCGCTTTCCATGCCAGCGCGTGTTCACGTCCGCCATTACCAATCACTAAAATTTTCATCTGTACTGCTCCCAACAATTAATGGCGGAAATGACGCATGTCGGTAAAGATCATCGCGATGCCGTGCTCATCAGCGGCGGCAATCACCTCATCATCACGGATTGAACCGCCCGGCTGAATCACGCAACTGATACCGACAGCCGCAGCGGCGTCGATACCGTCGCGGAACGGGAAGAAGGCATCAGACGCCATCGCGGACCCTTTCACTTCCAGACCTTCGTCACCGGCTTTGATACCGGCAATTTTGGCCGAGTAAACGCGGCTCATCTGGCCGGCGCCAATGCCGATGGTCATGTTGTCACGTGCGTAGACGATGGCGTTGGATTTAACGAACTTCGCCACTTTCCAGCAGAACAGCGCATCACGCAGTTCCTGCTCAGTTGGCTGACGTTTGCTGACAACGCGCAGCTGACTGGCATTGACCATGCCCAAATCGCGATCCTGAACCAGTACGCCGCCGTTAACTCGTTTGAAATCCAGCGCCGCAACGCGACCTTGCCACTGACCACACACCAGAACGCGCACGTTCTGCTTGGCCGCGGTAACTTTCAGTGCCGCTTCGCTGGCGGATGGCGCGATGATCACTTCAACAAACTGACGGCTGATGATCGCCTGCGCGGTGGCTTCGTCCAGCTCGCGGTTAAAGGCGATGATGCCACCGAAAGCGGAAGTCGGATCGGTTTTGTAGGCACGCTCATAAGCGTCAAGAATCGAACCGCCAACTGCCACGCCGCATGGGTTAGCGTGTTTGACGATCACACAAGCGGCTTCGTCGAACTCTTTCACGCATTCAAGTGCGGCATCGGTATCGGCGATATTGTTGTATGAGAGCGCTTTGCCCTGAACCTGCTGCGCAGTGGCCACAGAAGCTTCAGCAACATTCTCTTCTATATAGAAGGCAGCATCCTGATGGCTGTTCTCGCCGTAACGCATATCCTGCTTCTTAATGAAGTTGAGGTTCAGCGTGCGCGGGAAGCGGCCAGCCGGTTCTTTGCTGTCGCTGTGATAAGCCGGCACCAGGCTACCGAAGTAGTTGGCGATCATGCTGTCGTAGGCGGCAGTGTGTTCGAAAGCTTTGATAGCCAGATCGAAACGCGTTTCCAGCGTGAGCGAGTTTTCGTTGGCATCCAGCTCGGCAATGATCGCTTCGTAATCGCTGCTCTTCACCACGATCGCCACGTCTTTGTGGTTCTTCGCCGCTGAGCGAACCATGGTTGGGCCACCGATATCGATGTTCTCAACCGCGTCAGCTAATGAGCAATCAGGTTTGGCAACGGTTTGTGCGAAGGGATAGAGGTTGACGACCACCATGTCGATTGGGTTGATAGCGTGTTCAGCCATGATCGCATCATCCTGACCACGACGACCCAAAATGCCGCCATGCACTTTCGGGTGCAGCGTTTTGACGCGTCCATCCATCATTTCCGGGAAACCGGTGTAGTCAGAAACTTCGGTGACGGGCAAGCCCGCATCAGCCAGCAGACGTGCTGTACCGCCTGTGGAGAGCAGCTCAACACCACGACTGGAGAGTGCCTGAGCAAATTCGAGGATACCGGCTTTGTCAGAGACACTGAGTAGAGCGCGGCGTACAGGACGACGTTGTTGCATGGTGGTTTTATCCCTTGGCTTTGTTTCGCGTAAAAAAGAGCGTTACATCAAGCTTAGTGTCTCTCTTCTATATAGAAGGAAACGCTTGCCTCATGTAACGCCCCAAAAGGGGCATCCTTGACGTCGCCGGGCATTGTAGCGAAAACGTTTGCGTGATGCTCGCCTAAATTCATTTGTGCGGCAGAGTGTGGATAACACTGTGTGTAACTGCGTATAAGGCGGGGTTTTGCTGTGGAATGCAGCGAACGGTTGTTTTTATTGAATTTAGCGGTTGCGTGCTGAGAACAACTCCCTATAATGCGCATCCATCAACACGGCACAACGGTTTACGAAATGCGGTGTTGGTGAGGAAGATTCGATAAGAACTTCCGCCGGATGAAAACGCTGCAAAAAGTGTTTGACTCCGAAGGAGAGTAGCGTAGTATACGCCACCTCGCGACAGACGGTTCAGCCGCTGTTCGCAACGCTCTTTAACAATTTATCAGACAATCTGTGTGGGCACTCGCAGGATTGATATCCGCGTCTCCGGACGCAAAAAAATATCAAAGCCTCACGAGTGAACACATAATGAAATTCATTATGACGTTTTACAGATGAGCACCGCTGAACTTGTTTCAGCAAATCAAACTTAAATTGAAGAGTTTGATCATGGCTCAGATTGAACGCTGGCGGCAGGCCTAACACATGCAAGTCGAACGGTAGCACAGAGAGCTTGCTCTCGGGTGACGAGTGGCGGACGGGTGAGTAATGTCTGGGAAACTGCCCGATGGAGGGGGATAACTACTGGAAACGGTAGCTAATACCGCATAACGTCGCAAGACCAAAGTGGGGGACCTTCGGGCCTCACACCATCGGATGTGCCCAGATGGGATTAGCTAGTAGGTGGGGTAATGGCTCACCTAGGCGACGATCCCTAGCTGGTCTGAGAGGATGACCAGCCACACTGGAACTGAGACACGGTCCAGACTCCTACGGGAGGCAGCAGTGGGGAATATTGCACAATGGGCGCAAGCCTGATGCAGCCATGCCGCGTGTATGAAGAAGGCCTTCGGGTTGTAAAGTACTTTCAGCGGGGAGGAAGGGTGGTGTGAGTTAATAACTTCACCGATTGACGTTACCCGCAGAAGAAGCACCGGCTAACTCCGTGCCAGCAGCCGCGGTAATACGGAGGGTGCAAGCGTTAATCGGAATTACTGGGCGTAAAGCGCACGCAGGCGGTCTGTCAAGTCGGATGTGAAATCCCCGGGCTTAACCTGGGAACTGCATTCGAAACTGGCAGGCTGGAGTCTTGTAGAGGGGGGTAGAATTCCAGGTGTAGCGGTGAAATGCGTAGAGATCTGGAGGAATACCGGTGGCGAAGGCGGCCCCCTGGACAAAGACTGACGCTCAGGTGCGAAAGCGTGGGGAGCAAACAGGATTAGATACCCTGGTAGTCCACGCCGTAAACGATGTCGACTTGGAGGTTGTTCCCTTGAGGAGTGGCTTCCGGAGCTAACGCGTTAAGTCGACCGCCTGGGGAGTACGGCCGCAAGGTTAAAACTCAAATGAATTGACGGGGGCCCGCACAAGCGGTGGAGCATGTGGTTTAATTCGATGCAACGCGAAGAACCTTACCTACTCTTGACATCCAGAGAACTTAGCAGAGATGCTTTGGTGCCTTCGGGAACTCTGAGACAGGTGCTGCATGGCTGTCGTCAGCTCGTGTTGTGAAATGTTGGGTTAAGTCCCGCAACGAGCGCAACCCTTATCCTTTGTTGCCAGCGGTTCGGCCGGGAACTCAAAGGAGACTGCCAGTGATAAACTGGAGGAAGGTGGGGATGACGTCAAGTCATCATGGCCCTTACGAGTAGGGCTACACACGTGCTACAATGGCGCATACAAAGAGAAGCGACCTCGCGAGAGCAAGCGGACCTCATAAAGTGCGTCGTAGTCCGGATCGGAGTCTGCAACTCGACTCCGTGAAGTCGGAATCGCTAGTAATCGTAGATCAGAATGCTACGGTGAATACGTTCCCGGGCCTTGTACACACCGCCCGTCACACCATGGGAGTGGGTTGCAAAAGAAGTAGGTAGCTTAACCTTCTTCGGGAGGGCGCTTACCACTTTGTGATTCATGACTGGGGTGAAGTCGTAACAAGGTAACCGTAGGGGAACCTGCGGTTGGATCACCTCCTTACCTGAAGATACCTTCCCGCGAAGTGCTCACACAGATTGTCTGATAGAAAGTAATGAGCAAGACGGCTGCGAAGTCGTGACACTATCGTGTCCCCTTCGTCTAGCGGTTAGGACTCCGCCCTTTCACGGCGGCAACAGGGGTTCGAATCCCCTAGGGGACGCCACTTGCTTGGTGACAGGTGAAAGGTGTCTCCACGATGTATCTCAAACGAAGCTTACGAGCTGCGTCTGAGATACTGCTCTTTAACAATCCGGAACAAGCTGAAAATTGAAACGACGTATCGTCTTCATTCTCCGTAATAAGAATGAAGCGGCGATATGTTCGAGTCTCTCAAATGCTTGCAGTCTGCACGCGTTGCAAAACGCCTGTGGGTTGTGAGGTTAAGTGACTAAGCGTACACGGTGTATGCCCTGGCAGTCAGAGGCGATGAAGGACGTGCTAATCTGCGTAAAGCGTCGGTAAGGTGATATGAACCGCTACAGCCGACGATGTCCGAATGGGGAAACCCGGTGCACCCAGTGCATCATCGCAACATGAATACATAGTGTTGCGAGGCGAACCCGGGGAACTGAAACATCTAAGTACCCGGAGGAAAAGAAATCAACCGAGATTCCCCCAGTAGCGGCGAGCGAACGGGGAACAGCCCAGAACCTGAATCAGTTTGTGCGTTAGTGGAAGCGTCTGGAAAGTCGCACGATACCGGGTGATAGTCCCGTACACGAAAGTGCACAGATTGTGAGTTCGAAGAGTAGGGCGGGACACGTGGTATCCTGTCTGAATATGGGGGGACCATCCTCCAAGGCTAAATACTCCTGACTGACCGATAGTGAACCAGTACCGTGAGGGAAAGGCGAAAAGAACCCCGGCGAGGGGAGTGAAACAGAACCTGAAACCGTGTACGTACAACAAGCAGTGGGAGCCTCTTTATGGGGTGACTGCGTACCTTTTGTATAATGGGTCAGCGACTTATATTCTGTAGCAAGGTTAACCGTATAGGGGAGCCGCAGGGAAACCGAGTCTTAACTGGGCGTTAAGTTGCAGGGTATAGACCCGAAACCCGGTGATCTAGCCATGGGCAGGTTGAAGGTTGGGTAACACTAACTGGAGGACCGAACCGACTAATGTTGAAAAATTAGCGGATGACTTGTGGCTGGGGGTGAAAGGCCAATCAAACCGGGAGATAGCTGGTTCTCCCCGAAAGCTATTTAGGTAGCGCCTCGTGAACTCATCTCCGGGGGTAGAGCACTGTTTCGGCTAGGGGGCCATCCCGGCTTACCAACCCGATGCAAACTGCGAATACCGGAGAATGTTATCACGGGAGACACACGGCGGGTGCTAACGTCCGTCGTGAAGAGGGAAACAACCCAGACCGCCAGCTAAGGTCCCAAAGTCATGGTTAAGTGGGAAACGATGTGGGAAGGCACAGACAGCCAGGATGTTGGCTTAGAAGCAGCCATCATTTAAAGAAAGCGTAATAGCTCACTGGTCGAGTCGGCCTGCGCGGAAGATGTAACGGGGCTAAACCATGCACCGAAGCTGCGGCAGCGACACTATGTGTTGTTGGGTAGGGGAGCGTTCTGTAAGCCGTTGAAGGTGTGCTGTGAGGCATGCTGGAGGTATCAGAAGTGCGAATGCTGACATAAGTAACGATAAAGCGGGTGAAAAGCCCGCTCGCCGGAAGACCAAGGGTTCCTGTTCAACGTTAATCGGAGCAGGGTGAGTCGACCCCTAAGGCGAGGCTGAAAAGCGTAGTCGATGGGAAGCAGGTTAATATTCCTGCACTTGGTGTTACTGCGAAGGGGGGACGGAGAAGGCTAGGTTATCCGGGCGACGGTTGTCCCGGTTTAAGCGTGTAGGCTGATACCTTTGGTAAATCCGGGGTATCTTAAGGCTGAGGCGTGACGACGAGCCACCACGGTGGTGAAGTAACTGATGCCCTGCTTCCAGGAAAAGCCTCTAAGCTCCAGGTAACACGAAATCGTACCCCAAACCGACACAGGTGGTCAGGTAGAGAATACCAAGGCGCTTGAGAGAACTCGGGTGAAGGAACTAGGCAAAATGGTGCCGTAACTTCGGGAGAAGGCACGCTGGCGCGTAGGTGAAGGGACTTGCTCCCCGAGCCGAAGCCAGTCGAAGATACCAGCTGGCTGCAACTGTTTATTAAAAACACAGCACTGTGCAAACACGAAAGTGGACGTATACGGTGTGACGCCTGCCCGGTGCCGGAAGGTTAATTGATGGGGTTATCCGCAAGGAGAAGCTCTTGATCGAAGCCCCGGTAAACGGCGGCCGTAACTATAACGGTCCTAAGGTAGCGAAATTCCTTGTCGGGTAAGTTCCGACCTGCACGAATGGCGTAATGATGGCCAGGCTGTCTCCACCCGAGACTCAGTGAAATTGAAATCGCTGTGAAGATGCAGTGTATCCGCGGCAAGACGGAAAGACCCCGTGAACCTTTACTATAGCTTGACACTGAACATTGAGCCTTGATGTGTAGGATAGGTGGGAGGCTTTGAAGCGTGGACGCCAGTCTGCGTGGAGCCAACCTTGAAATACCACCCTTTAATGTTTGATGTTCTAACGTAGGCCCGTAATCCGGGCTGCGGACAGTGTCTGGTGGGTAGTTTGACTGGGGCGGTCTCCTCCCAAAGAGTAACGGAGGAGCACGAAGGTTGGCTAATCCTGGTCGGACATCAGGAGGTTAGTGCAATGGCATAAGCCAGCTTGACTGCGAGAGTGACGGCTCGAGCAGGTGCGAAAGCAGGTCATAGTGATCCGGTGGTTCTGAATGGAAGGGCCATCGCTCAACGGATAAAAGGTACTCCGGGGATAACAGGCTGATACCGCCCAAGAGTTCATATCGACGGCGGTGTTTGGCACCTCGATGTCGGCTCATCACATCCTGGGGCTGAAGTAGGTCCCAAGGGTACGGCTGTTCGCCGTTTAAAGTGGTACGCGAGCTGGGTTTAGAACGTCGTGAGACAGTTCGGTCCCTATCTGCCGTGGGCGCTGGAGAATTGAGGGGGGTTGCTCCTAGTACGAGAGGACCGGAGTGAACGCACCACTGGTGTTCGGGTTGTCATGCCAATGGCACTGCCCGGTAGCTAAGTGCGGAAAAGATAAGTGCTGAAAGCATCTAAGCACGAAACTTGCCCCGAGATGAGTTCTCCCTGACTCCTTGAGGGTCCTGAAGGGACGTTGAAGACTACGACGTTGATAGGCCGGGTGTGTAAGCGCAGCGATGCGTTGAGCTAACCGGTACTAATGACCCGTGAGGCTTAACCTTACAACGCCAGAGGCGTTTTGGTCTGAGAGACCGGATATTTTCAGCTTGTTTTACCGGATAAAGAATTAGCGGAAGCGAAGATTTTACGCTGAGACGAGGCGCCGACCGAGACGGAGCGAGGGAGCATACTGAGGTATGTGACTGAGTTACGCGAGGGAGAGCAACGCGGCATCAGTGAAAAATATTCGTTTCGTGCATCAAGAATTTGCCTGGCGGCTTTAGCGCGGTGGTCCCACCTGACCCCATGCCGAACTCAGAAGTGAAACGCCGTAGCGCCGATGGTAGTGTGGGGCCTCCCCATGCGAGAGTAGGGAACTGCCAGGCATCAAATAAGTGAAGAAGCCCCGAACGAAAGTTCGGGGCTTTTTTACGTCTATTAAAAATAAAAATATTGTGAGTAAGAGATGTTTAAATCCAAAATGACTGAAGAACAGAGACGACAACATTACGAAAACTGGTTAAGTAGTGGCATGAATAAAACTGAATATGCGGTTCAACATGGAATCAACATTAAAACCTTTGGTAATCTGACTCGAGCCTTCGCGATTAAGGATGAAGCAGTACAGCTGCAGGAATCTTCTACGCAAATTAAAGATGACACGATAGTAGCGTCCTTAGAAAAAAACAACCCTATGAAATTAAAGCTAAATAGTGGCGAGGTTCTTGAAGGGACTCCCGCAGAAATAGCTGAAATTATGCGTATATTTAAGTTGTGCCGCTCACCATCACGCTAAATAAGCATCAAATCTCATCTTAAATTAATTATAATTTGCCGTAAGAAGCGGCGAATTATAAATCACTTTGAACGTATCTTAGCTTCCATAAAATCAAGAAAAGACTAACAATCATGGATTGTATAAACTTCTGCGATTAGAAAGATAATCCCACCTAAAGCTGAAACATTTTCATAAACCGCATGAAGACTCGACATTCCCGACATAACAAGATAATGTCGGGCATCTGGATGTCTAAACGTTTATACGGTTATCAGTAAGAGGTGAGTAGGTTATGCCAATCAGGATTCCCGACGAATTACCGGCAGTGAATTTTTTGCGTGATGAAAACGTCTTTGTCATGACGTCGTCGCGCGCCAGTGTTCAGGAGATCCGTCCGCTAAAAGTGCTGATTCTCAACCTGATGCCAAAGAAGATTGAGACAGAAAATCAGTTCCTGCGTCTGCTCTCTAACTCACCGTTGCAGATTGATGTGCAGCTGCTGCGCATTGATAGTCGCGAGTCGCGCAACACGCCGACGGAGCATCTGAACAACTTCTACTGCAACTTCGAAGACATCCAAAACGATAACTTCGATGGACTGATCGTGACCGGCGCGCCGCTGGGATTGGTCGATTTCAATGATGTCGCTTACTGGCCGCAGATTCAACGCGTACTGCATTGGGCGAATGAACACGTCACCTCCACGCTCTTTGTATGTTGGGCGGTTCAGGCGGCACTCAACATTCTGTATGGCATTCCTAAGCAGACGCGGCAGAACAAATTGTCAGGTGTTTATGAGCACCAAATCCTGCATCCCCACGCCTTACTAACGCGCGGTTTTGACGACAATTTCCTGGCCCCGCATTCGCGCTATGCTGATTTTCCGAGCCAGCTGATCCGCGATTACACCGATCTCGAGCTATTTGCCGAATCGGAATCCACCGGCGCATATCTGATGGCGAGCAAAGACAAGCGCCTGGCGTTTGTCACCGGCCACCCTGAGTACGATGCGCTGACGCTCTCGGGTGAGTATCATCGCGATTACGATGCTGGCCTGCAGCCGGACGTGCCGTTCAATTACTTCCCGCACGACAACCCAGAGCTGCCACCGCGCGCCACCTGGCGCAGCCACGGCAACCTGCTGTTCTCCAACTGGCTGAACTACTACGTTTATCAGATCACGCCGTTCGATCTGCGCCGGATGAATCCAACACTCGAATAGATTAAACACCTCGTTTGATCCTGCCGCGCTAGCCGAAAGCTATCGCGGCTTTTTTTTTGTCTTCAATTCACCAGTGGAAGTTATTGCCTTTAATTCGAGAGATTAAATTACATAAATATCAATCTGATAAATTAACATAAACATTAAAATGGAAATAGTTTTTGAAATTAAAATAAAAATCATTATGCTCTGATCTTGCAGGTTATAAAACACCCTACATCCGGATCCGATCGTTAAACGATGGATCAACTCAGGAGGCAGCCCGCATGACAGACTCGGTTATCAGCAATACGCTAACCTTCAGCCAGCCCTTTACCCACGCGGAAAAGCAGCTGCTTACCCCAGAAGCAATCGACTTTATACACGCATTAGTGGTGCGCTTTGCACCAGAGCGCGAACGCCTGCTGAAAGCACGCCAGCAACGACAGAAGCGTTACGATCAGGGTGAGTTACCCGGCTTTGATTCGGAAACCGCTTCCATTCGTGAAAATGCGTGGCAGATTCGTCCTATCCCGCAGCTGCTTCAGGATCGTCGCGTAGAGATCACCGGGCCGCCGGATCGCAAAATGGTGATCAACGCGCTCAACGCGAACGTCAACGTCTTCATGGCCGATTTTGAAGATTCACTGGCGCCAACCTGGCAGAAGCTGATCGACGGACAATTAACACTGCGCGATGCCGTCAATGGCACGCTGAGCTTCACCAGTGAAACCGGCAAGATCTACCAGCTGCGCGCCAATCCGGCGCTGCTGATGTGTCGGGTGCGCGGTCTGCATCTGAATGAAAAGCATGTGGAGTGGCGCGATCGGGCCATTCCCGGCGGATTGTTCGACTTTGCGCTCTACTTTTTCCACAACGTTGAAGCGCTGCTGGAGAAGGGCCACGCGCCATGGTTCTATCTGCCGAAAACCGAGCATGCCGCTGAAGTGGCGTGGTGGCGTGAGATCTTCCGCTTCAGTGAAGATCGCTTCGATCTGCCGCGCGGCACCATCAAAGCCACGGTATTGATTGAAACGCTGCCGGCAGTATTCCAGATGGATGAGATCCTGTGGGAACTGCGCGATCACGTCGTTGGCCTGAACTGTGGCCGTTGGGATTACATCTTCAGCTACATCAAAACGCTGGGCCAGCATCCCGATCGTATCCTGCCGGATCGCCAGCAAATCAGCATGGATCAGCCATTCCTCGATGCCTATTCACGCCTGCTGATTCGAACCTGTCATCGTCGTGGTGCGCTGGCGATGGGTGGTATGTCGGCGCTGATTCCGAGCAAAGACGCGGAGCGCAATGTATGGGTGACGCAAAAGGTGCAGGAAGATAAGGCGCGAGAAGCGGGCAACGGTCACGACGGAACCTGGGTGGCGCATCCCGGCCTGGCTGATATCGCGATGGAGGAGTTTGACCGTCGGCTGGGCGATCAGCCCAACCAACTGCACATCACGCGTGAGCAGGATGCGCCAATCACCGCCGAACGTCTGCTGGCGCCCTGTCGCGGCAAGCGTACTGAAGCCGGCATGCGCGCCAATATCCGCGTGGCGCTGCAATATCTGGAAGCCTGGATCAGCGGCAACGGCTGCGTTCCGATTGATGGGTTGATGGAAGATGCCGCCACCGCTGAAATCGCCCGCACCTCCATCTGGCAATGGATTCATCACAAACAAATTCTCAGCGATGGCCAGCCGGTAACGGTGGCGCTGTTTGAACGGCTGCTGGAGGAAGAGCTGGCCACCTTGCAGCAAACCGTTGGCGCAGAACGTTTTCAAAATGGACGCTTCGACGATGCCGCCGCGCTGATGGCGCAAATTACCACCGATGACGAACTGGTTTCCTTCCTCACTCTGCCGGGCTACCGCCTGCTGCCTTGAACCTGGAGATATGACGATGAATCGTACGCAACAGATCAAACAACTGGAATCGAGCTGGAATGATGCGCGCTGGCAGGGAATTACTCGTCCGTACAGTGCGGAGGATGTGGTCAATCTGCGCGGTTCGGTCAATCCCGCCTGCACGCTGGCGGAACGCGGTGCCACCAAACTCTGGTCGCTGCTGAATGGTGAATCGAGCAAAGGCTACATCAACAGCCTTGGCGCGTTGACCGGCGGACAAGCGGTGCAGCAGGCGAAAGCCGGCATAGAGGCGATTTACCTCTCCGGCTGGCAGGTGGCGGCAGATGCTAACCTGGCCGGGCAGATGTATCCCGACCAATCGCTGTATCCGGTGAATTCGGTGCCAAATGTGGTGGAGCGGATTAATCAGAGCTTCCAGCGTGCCGATCAAATTCAGTGGGCCAGCGGCGTATCGCCAGAAGACAGTGATTTTATTGATTACTTCCTGCCGATTGTCGCCGATGCGGAAGCGGGCTTTGGCGGCGTGCTCAATGCGTTCGAGCTGATGAAATCGATGATTCAGGCCGGTGCCGGCGCGGTGCATTTTGAAGACCAACTGGCGGCGGTGAAGAAGTGCGGCCACATGGGTGGCAAGGTATTAGTCCCAACGCAGGAAGCGATTCAGAAACTGGTGGCGGCGCGTCTGGCCGCGGACGTCATGAACGTGCCGACAGTGTTGCTGGCGCGCACCGATGCGGATGCCGCCGATCTGATCACCTCAGATTGCGACCCGCGCGATGCGGCGTTTATCACCGGCGAGCGCACCTCGGAAGGCTTCTTCCGCACGCGTGCCGGGATTGAACAGGCGATCAGCCGCGGGCTAGCGTATGCGCCTTATGCCGATGTGCTGTGGTGCGAAACCTCAACGCCAGATCTGGAGATGGCGCAGCGCTTTGCCGACGCGATTCACGCGCAGTATCCCGGCAAGCTGCTGGCTTACAACTGCTCGCCTTCGTTCAACTGGAAGAAGAACCTTGACGATCGCACTATCGCCCGTTTCCAGCAGGCGCTGAGCGAAGTGGGCTATCGCTTCCAGTTCATTACGCTCGCCGGAATTCACAGCATGTGGTTCAACATGTTTGACCTGGCGCACGCCTATGCACAGGGCGAAGGCATGCGCCATTACGTGGAGAAAGTGCAGCAGCCGGAGTTTGCGGCGCGCGATAAGGGTTACACCTTCTCATCGCATCAGCAGGAAGTGGGCACCGGCTATTTCGATCGCGTCACCAACGTCATCCAGGGCGGACAATCCTCCGTGACCGCGCTGACCGGCTCCACCGAAGCCGCACAATTCTGAAGCCGTTGTAAGGTCGCCATTCAATGGCGACCGCTTACCGCTAAAGGAGCGTTGCCGATGACGCCGAGAGAATCGCTGATCGCCCACACCATTCTGCAAGGTTTTGACGCGCAGTATGGCCGCTTTCTGGATATCACCGCCGGTGCGCAACAGCGCTTCGAGCAGGCCGACTGGCACGCGGTGCAGCAGGCAATGAAAGCGCGTATCCATCTTTACGATCACCATGTTGGCCTGGTCACCAACCAGCTGCGCATTCTCAATGACACTTCGGGTTGGGATGACGCGTTCTGGCTACGGGTGAAAAGCCATTACGAAACCTTGCTGCCCGGCTATCCGCGCCATGAAATCGCCGAAAGCTTCTTCAATTCGGTCTATTGTCGCCTGCAGGGCCACAGCCATTTGTCGCCCGAGCGTCTGTTTATCTTGCCGTCGCAGCCCTATGCGCCCGCACCGGTTGCGCCGCGCCCGCTGTCGCGCCTCTATCGTCCGCAGCAGAGTTGGCAGGAAACACTGCGTCAGGTGTTGAATGACATTCCGCTGCGTCTAACGTGGCAGGATCAAACGCGCGATATCGGCTGGATTGTGCGCCATCTGCACGAGCAGTTTGGTGCCACACAGCTGGCGACGGCGACGCTGGATGTCGCCAGCGAACTGTTTTACCGCAACAAAACCGCGTGGATTGTGGCGCGCCTGCAGCTGAGTGATGGCATGGTGCCCTGTTTGCTGCCGATTCAGCGCGATGATGCTGGCCGTTTGTGGATTGATACCTGTCTCACCGACAGCGATGATGCCAGCATCGTGTTTGGTTTTGCCCGCGCCTATTTCATGGTGTACGCGCCGGTGCCAGCCGCGCTGGTGGCGTGGCTGCAACCGATTCTGCCGGGAAAAACCGTGGCAGAGCGCTACATGGCGATTGGCTGTCAGAAGCACGGTAAAACCGAATGCTACCGTGAATACCTGCACTATCTGGCGCACAGTCAGGAAGATTTCACCGTCGCACCCGGCATTCGCGGCATGGTAATGATGGTGTTCACGCTGCCGGGTTTTGATCGCGTATTTAAGGTGATCAAAGACCGCTTCGCACCGCAAAAAGAGGTCACCGATGCGCAGGTGCGCGACTGCTATCGCATGGTCAAAGAGCACGATCGCGTGGGTCGTATGGCGGATACGCAGGAGTTTGAGCACTTTGCGTTACCGCGCGCGCGAATTCCGGCCGAGCTGATGGCGGAGTTTGAGCGCGATATCCCGGAAAAGCTCGAGCTGCGCGACGATGTGGTGATCATCCGCCATTTGTGGCTGGAACGCCGCATGGAGCCGCTTAATCTGTGGCTGGCTCAGGCTTCGCCGGAACAGCGGCAGCACGCGATTGGCGAATACGGTGATGCGATTCGTCAGCTGGCGGCGGCAAATATTTTCCCCGGCGACATGCTGTACAAAAACTTTGGTATGACGCGTCATGGCCGCGTGGTGTTTTACGATTACGACGAAATCCGCCCGATGACCGAACTGGTGTTCCGCGATGTGCCGCAGGCGCGCTATGAGGAAGATGAGCTGCAGGCCGAGCCGTGGTACAGCGTCGGGCCGGATGATGTGTTCCCGGAAACCTTTCGCTATGCGCTGTGCAGCGAACCCTCGACCGGCAAACTGCTGCAGGCGCTGCATCCGCAGCTGTTTGATCCCAACTGGTGGCGCGCGCTGCAAACGCGCATCCGCGAAGGGCATATTGAAGAGGTCATTGCGTGGCGCGCCAGCCAGCGTTTCAGCGCGCGCTATGCGTCGGTGGCCGCTTAGCGGCCAGAATAGGTTTGGGTCACCTGCTTCGCGGCGCGGATCACCAGCGCACCCAGCTCGGTGATACGGTCGTCAGTCATGCGCGCAATCGGGCCGGAGATTGAGATGGCGGCGAAGGGTTCGCCATGTTCGTCATAAATCGGTGCCGCAACGCAGCGCAGACCCAGCGCGTGCTCTTCATCATCGTGCGAAAAGCCCATCTTACGAATCAGCGCCAGATTCTCCTTCAGGCTGTGCGGCGACATCAGCGTTTTCGGCGTGTAGTGATGCAGCCCTTTTTGATGCAGCAGCGCGGTAACTTGCTCATCGCTCAGATGCGCCAGAAACGCTTTGCCGGCGCCGGATGCATGCATCGGCAGCTTGCCGCCAATCGGCGCGGACATGCGCATCAGCTGCGTACACTGCACCTGGTCGATGATCACCGCCTGATAATCGCTGAGATCCAGCACCGCCAGATTCACCGTCTCGCCGGCATCTTCCATCAGCTTGCGCAGCAGCGGATGCACAATCGCCAGCAGATTGCGGCTCTGCAGGAAGCTGCTGCCGACCACAAACGCGTGCGAACCAATGGTCCACAAACCTAAGTCGCCCACCTGATGCACAAAACCTTGCTGCTGCATGGTGGAGAGCAGGCGATGAGTGGTGGAGTTGGGTAAACCGGCCTGTTGTGCCAGTTCGGTCAGCGCCACGCTGCCGTGGGATTCGGCAATCAGCTCCAGCAGGCGCAGACCACGCGTCAAAGATTGTACTTGCCCGCCGACGGGCGCGCTGGTGGTAGCCGTTGTCGCACGCGGTTTCTTGCCGCGTTTCACGGGCGCAGGGGTTGCCATAACGTCTCCAATTCGCATCAATGCTGGAAACCATTTTCGTTTTTAACCGCATTAATGCAAACGCTGACTTTCTGGTCAGACCTGTCATCGGCAATAGCTGAAAATGTCTCATCTGAGCTGACTTTTGATCACCTGCAAGTTGTGCCAGTATGACTGGCTGGCATATTAGCCAACGCAATGACGTGGACGGGGCGAGAGTGAGCAACAAAACAGAAATGCTGCAGCAGCAGCTGGCGCAACGCATTATGATTCTGGACGGTGGCATGGGCACCATGATCCAGAGTTATAAACTGAGTGAGCAGGATTTCCGTGGCAGCCGCTTTGCCGACTGGCCATCTGATTTGAAGGGCAACAACGATCTGTTGGTGCTAACCAAACCGGAGGTGATCCGCGAAATCCACGATGCCTATCTCGCTGCCGGCGCGGATATTCTCGAGACCAACACCTTCAACTCCACCACCATTGCGATGGCCGATTACGCGATGGAAGCGCTGTCGGCGGAGATCAACTTCGAAGCCGCCAAACTGGCGCGTGCCAGTGCCGATGCATGGACGGCGAAAACGCCGCATCGTCCGCGCTACGTGGCGGGCGTGTTGGGCCCGACCAACCGCACCTGTTCTATCTCGCCGGACGTCAACGATCCCGCCTATCGTAACGTCACCTTTAATCAGCTGGTGGAAGCCTACCGCGAATCGACGCATGCGCTGATCGCCGGTGGCTCCGACCTCATCATGATCGAAACGGTGTTCGATACCCTGAACGCCAAAGCGGCGATCTACGCGGTGCAGGCCGAGATGGAAGCGATGGGCGTGAAGCTGCCGCTAATGATCTCCGGCACCATCACCGATGCGTCCGGTCGTACGCTCTCCGGCCAAACCACCGAAGGTTTCTATAACTCGCTGCGCCACGCCGAACCGCTGTCGTTCGGCCTCAACTGTGCTCTTGGCCCGGATGAACTGCGTCAGTATGTGGCGGAGCTGTCGCGCATTGCTGAAGGCTACGTCACCGCGCACCCGAATGCCGGTTTGCCCAACGCCTTTGGTGAATACGATCTCGATGCGACGATCATGGCTGAGCAAATTGGTGAGTGGGCGCGCGCCGGTTTCCTCAATATTATCGGCGGCTGCTGCGGCACCACGCCGGAACACATCGCGGCGATGGCGGCAGCGGTAGACGGCGTTGCGCCGCGCCAGTTGCCTGAGATTCCGGTTGCCTGTCGCTTAGCCGGGCTTGAACCGCTGAATATTCAGGCCGATTCGCTGTTCGTCAACGTCGGTGAACGCACCAACGTCACCGGCTCGGCCAAATTTAAGCGTCTGATCAAAGAAGAGAAATACAACGAAGCGCTGGATGTGGCGCGCCAGCAGGTAGAGAACGGTGCGCAAATCATCGACATCAACATGGATGAAGGCATGCTGGATGCGGAAGCGGCGATGGTGCGCTTCCTCAATCTGATTGCTGGTGAGCCGGATATCGCCCGCGTGCCAATTATGATCGACTCCTCGAAATGGGAAGTGATCGAGAAAGGCCTGCAGTGCATTCAGGGCAAAGGCATTGTGAACTCTATTTCGATGAAAGAGGGCGTGGAACCGTTTATCGCGCACGCGCGCAAAGTGCGTCGCTACGGCGCAGCGATGGTGGTGATGGCGTTTGACGAAGCGGGTCAGGCGGATACGCGGGCGCGCAAAATTGAGATCTGTCGTCGCGCCTACAAGATTTTGACCGAAGAGGTCGGTTTCCCGCCAGAAGACATCATTTTCGACCCGAATATTTTTGCCGTAGCGACCGGCATTGAAGAACACAACAATTACGCGATGGACTTTATCGGTGCCTGCGAAGACATCAAGCGCGAACTGCCACACGCGATGATCTCCGGCGGCGTCTCCAACGTGTCGTTCTCGTTCCGTGGTAACGAACCGGTGCGCGAAGCGATTCACGCGGTGTTCCTCTATTACGCCATCCGCAACGGCATGGACATGGGCATCGTGAACGCCGGTCAGCTGGCGATTTACGACGATCTGCCTGCCGAACTGCGTGACGCGGTGGAAGATGTGGTGCTGAATCGTCGTGACGATGGCACCGAGCGCTTGCTGGAACTGGCGGAGAAATATCGCGGCAGCAAAAGCGACGGCGAGCAGGAGAAACAGCAGGCCGAATGGCGCAGCTGGGACGTGGTAAAACGTCTGGAATACTCGCTGGTGAAAGGCATCACCGAGTTTATTGAGCTGGATACCGAAGAGGCGCGCCAGGCAGCAGCGCGGCCGATTGAAGTGATTGAAGGGCCGCTGATGTCCGGCATGAACGTGGTTGGCGATCTGTTCGGCGAGGGCAAGATGTTCCTGCCGCAGGTGGTAAAATCAGCGCGCGTGATGAAGCAAGCGGTGGCCTATCTCGAACCTTATATTCAGGCCAGCAAAGAGGCCGGACGCAGCAACGGCAAGATTGTGCTGGCAACGGTAAAAGGCGATGTGCATGACATCGGCAAAAATATCGTCGGCGTAGTGCTGCAATGTAACAACTACGAAATTATTGACCTCGGCGTTATGGTGCCGAGTGACAAAATCCTCAAAACCGCGATTGCCGAGAACGCCGATATCATCGGCCTTTCCGGCCTGATCACGCCGTCGCTGGATGAGATGGTTAACGTCGCCAAAGAGATGGAGCGCCAGGGATTCACCATCCCGCTGCTGATTGGCGGCGCGACTACCTCGAAAGCGCATACCGCAGTGAAAATCGAGCAGAACTATAGCGGACCAACGGTCTACGTGCAGAACGCCTCGCGCACCGTGGGCGTGGTGTCATCGCTGCTGTCCGAAACGCTGAAAGAAGATTTCGTGGCGCGCACGCGCAAAGAGTACGACACGGTGCGTATTCAGCACGCGCGCAAAAAGCCGCGCACGCCGCCGGTGAGCCTGCAAACTGCGCGCGATAATGATTATGTCATTGATTGGGAAAGCTATACGCCGCCGGTGGCGCACCGCCTCGGTGTGAGTCCGGTCGAAGCCAGCATTGAAACGCTGCGCAATTACATCGACTGGACGCCGTTCTTTATGACCTGGTCGCTGGCCGGCAAATATCCGCGCATTTTGGAAGATGAAGTGGTAGGCGAAGAGGCCAAACGCCTGTTTGCCGATGCCAACGCCATGCTCGATATGCTGAGCAGCACCGGCACGCTCAATCCACGCGGCGTGGTAGGGATTTTCCCGGCCAACCGTGTCGGCGATGACATTGAAATCTACAGCAACGAGAACCGCAATCAGGTGCTGTGCGTCAGTCATCATTTGCGTCAGCAGACCGAGAAATCCGACTTCGCCAACTACTGTTTGGCCGACTTTGTGGCCCCAAAATCCAGCGGTAAAGCCGACTATCTCGGCGCGTTTGCGGTTACCGCCGGAATTGAGGAAGATGCGCTGGCCGAGGCGTATGACAAGCAGCACGATGATTACAACAAAATCATGGTGAAAGCGGTGTCGGATCGCCTGGCAGAAGCCTTTGCTGAATATCTGCACGAGCGCGTGCGTAAGGTGATTTGGGGCTTTGCCGCCCATGAAAATCTCAGCAACGAAGAGCTGATTCGCGAGAACTATCAGGGCATTCGTCCTGCACCGGGTTATCCGGCGTGTCCGGAACACACCGAGAAAGCACCGATCTGGCAGCTGCTGGATGTGGAGAAGCATACCGGCATGAAGCTCACCGAATCTTTCGCCATGTGGCCAGGCGCAGCGGTTTCCGGCTGGTACTTCAGCCATCCTGATAGCAAGTACTTCGCCGTGGCGCAGATTCAGCGCGATCAGGTGGAAGATTACGCCGCGCGTAAAGGCATGAGCGTGAGCGAAGTTGAGCGCTGGCTGGCACCCAATTTGGGTTATGACGCAGATTAATAGTCGGTAACGCGCAATAAATGGCGCCGCTACGGTATATGCACCTCTCCGTAGCGGCGCGATTTATCGCGCGGGTTTCAAACCACCCGTGCTGATGTTAATTAAATCGCGCATCACGATCTGACGTCAGGTCATACAGCTGATATTTGCGACCCAGCATCTGCCCACCATCACGTGTCAACGGCACCCAGTTCACCTGCGCGCGGCCTCGCGTTGGCGTCACGGTAAACAGATCCATCGGCACCGAAATGTAGAAGCCTTTAGTGAAGTCGCCTTCGCCATAGGCTTCCGCCGACACGTTGGTTTTTTGGTGGCGTAGAAGCCCACCATCACGCCGCTATCAAACCGCTTCGACACATCAACGGTAACGCCTTTATCCTTCGCCAGATATTCACCGACGCTGGCTTTCACCAATACGTCCTGCATAAACCACGGACGCCAGTACGCGGTAAAATGTCCGGTTGGCGCTTTGTAATCGGTGAACTGCATCATGTTGTCCCAATCACGCTGCTTCACGTAGTTGGCATCAACCCCGAAGGCCCAGTTGCTATCAATCGGACGATACAGCACTTCGCCGCCGACACCGCCGTACATGGTTTCCAGATAACCGCCGTAAACCTGGCCGTAGAAACCGTTGCCGAGCGCCTGCATGTAGTTGGCTTGCAGATCGTTAACGTAAACGTTGTTCTCAACGTAATCACGAATATGCGTACGCACGCGCGGCAGCGTGGAATCCGCCGGTGCGCCGTTGTAGTTGAACTTATCGTAGTTATTGGCGAGGTTGCCAAACAGGCTGCCGCCGACCAACAGGTGATCGGTAAGCCAGTAATCGGCGTTGGCCATCACGCCAACCTGATACATGTAGAAGCTTTCCGGTCCGCCGACGGACTGATTCAGCACCGGCGACAGGCTGTAGTTCAGACGATCTTTGCGGATGAAGAAACCTTGCTCGGTGGCACCGGGATCGATCGGATTTTCACGCGTCTGCTGCAGCGGCTGTTCATGCCCCAGCGGATAACCCACGAGTTCGTTATGCAGGCTGGCAACGTTGGTGCGCGTGCTCACCTGCGGCATATTGAAGCGCGACTCGGTGACGTCGATGGTATCGATGCCGGCCGGCAGGTTGTTCATGATAATGCGATTGGCGCGATCGACCCCTTCGCGCGTATCGCGATATTTGGTCTGCTCGCCGGACACATACAACGTGCTGCCTTTGGTTTGAATATGCGGGCCATTCAGTCCTGCGTTGTACTTCAGATCGGTCAGCTGGTTTGCCACCACCGTTGGCTGCAACAGATCGCCCTGCGGCTGCGGGTTGTAGGCCGGCTTCTCGCTATCGAGATGCGACTGATGCAGATCGTTGAAATTGGTGCGCAGGGTAAAGCCGAACATAAAGGTGTTGCCGCGCTCGTAGCTGGCGTTGATGTCCGCCCAGTCGGTGAGGCGATAAATCGCGCCGACGTTGACCTTACTGCGCTGATCCAAACGACCGGCGAAATCATCCTGATAATCGTTGCCTTCGTACTCCAGCTTGAGGCGCAGCGGCTGCCACGGTGTTTGATACTCTACGCCGCCAAACAGCGCCGCCGGACCGTGGAACATCTGCGAGCCATTAATTGAACCCGCTTCGCCACCGCCGGTGCGGCTACAGAAGCTGTCGCTGTAGGAGCAGAACGGGTTCTTAATGGTGCCGCTGTTGCCGAGATAACCCCAGCCCAGACCCAAGGTGAAATCGAACGGGCCCCACGCTTTGCTCGCCACCAGATATTCGCTGTCGAACAGCCCGGTACCGCCTAAATCGCGTGAGCCAACCGCCACTTCTGGCAGCCAGTAGCTCTCTTGCCATAGGCGCAGCTTCACATCGAAGGCTTTATCTTTATAGCTTTGGTTGCCGCTGAAACCTTCTACTGCGCTGTAACGGCGGGTACGCACATCGGTATAGCGTACGGTGGTTTCCAGCCACGGGAACAGCTGCAGCGAGGCAGAATAGTAGCGATATTGATCGTTATCGCGGAAGTTGACGCTAAATTCGCCCTCTTTCGCCATACGCGCGGTGGGCGTCTGCATCAGGCCAACGCCACCAAAATCCGATTGAGAAGGACCGACCGGTTCAGGCCAGGTTTCCGCATGCACCTGGCAAGCGGCGGAAACAGAAGCAGCCAACAGGCTGAGAAGTAATTGTTTTTTCATCAGTCTGGTATCCGGTGAGTCAGAACGGAAAGCATGCGCTCATTCAAATCGCTGTGGCCCCATGGCAAGCTCCATGAGGTGAAACCGAGCCAGATAATGCTGCCGGGTTCCACTTCGATATGGCGATGATTCCAGTGGGCGACCGGAACTTGCTGGGTGCTGCCGGACGGCGCAATCACCGTGGCATAGCTGCGTTCCGCGCCGGACAGACGATCGTGGCCTTCGAGGTAATCACGCACTTCGCGGCCCGGCTGCCAGCGCGCTTTACCCGGATTGCTCAACGCCCCCAGCACCAGTACCTGCGTCGGCTGCGCCAGCATATAGAGGTCATAGCTGCCTTGCAGCGTGCGGTTATCCTGTGGACGCAGACGCACGTCATCGGGATCGAGCGAGGTGAACTGGCGGCCCGTTACCTGCAGCGCGCCAAGCTGGTGGATAACCGAGCCGATGGTTGCGGCCAACGACTCGCCGCTGTCTGCTTGCCAGGCGCGCAGATCGGCCAGCAGCTGCTTCTGTTGCTGCTGTGCTACCGCCGTTGCGCCGCGTTCGGCAATCACCGTGCCCGGCCACCAACTGCGCAGTTCAGGATGGGTGAGCAACTGACTAAGATTCTGCGCATCGTTAATTTGCAGTGTGTTTTTTCCCGGCAGTTCGTGCACGGTGACTTGCGCCGCCGCCAGTGCGTGGCCAGCCGTGAGCAGCGTCAATGCTGCCAGCATTGGAGTTATTTTTTTCATGATTTCGCCGGCTTCAGAATGGTGGTTTCAACGGGGAAGGCATCGGCGGCCAGCATCTGGTTGGCCTGCAATACCGTGCCATCACGGTTATCGATCCAGAAGGTGTTCTGCCACTCCGCGCCTACGTTCTCCATGCGCACGGTTTCATGCCAGACGCGGCACGGTACGCGTTCACCGGCGATGTCCAGCACCGTATCGTCACCTCGCTCGAAGCGGGAAACCGCTGTGGCGGCACGCACTTTATCTTGCTCGCGCCACTGCACCACGCGCGTCCAGCTGGCACCGTTTTGCAGATGCAGCGCATCGGCGAGCGGATCCTGCGCCAGGTTACTGACGTCAGCGAGGTTGCTCGGTAAACCCAGGGTTTTGATCAGACGGCCATGCTGCATCACCAGCATCGCTTTATCCTGGGTGATCCACTTCTGTTGGCCGTTTTCGTTGTAACCGAGCACCACGAAGATGCGCGGTCCTTCATTGATGCGGGCATAGAGGCTGGCGTAGGGCAGGTTAGCAACCTGCTCGTTGGTGACCGTGACATCATCCGGGCCATTCACGGCCAGCATCACGGTTTGTTCGAGACCTTTTTGTGTTTGTGTGCAGGCCTGCAACAACAGGCAAAGAAGTAGCAAAGAGAGTCGGCGCACGGTGTATCCCTGTCTAAATAAGCCAAGCAAAAAATAACCACACGGGTGTGTGGTTATGCTTAAAGGTGCTACATCAACGAGTGGTGCTCGTTGTGGTGGTTGTTGTTGTACCGGTATTTGCACCGTCACCGCCGCCAGAAGCAGCAATGCCGAGACCCACTAACGCACCGAGCGCGCCGATACCCACAGCGGTAGACGCGCCGGAAGAGATTGCTCCCGCCTGCGCGCCTGCTGCAGCACCAGCTTCTTCCGGCGCGGCAATCGCAGCGGAAGAAACGGCAACGTAAAGTAAGGCTGCACCGGCAACCATCAGTTTTTTCATAACAACGTTTCCTGCATTTATATGAATCAATGAATGTAGGATTTACCCAGATTTCGGGCGCGTTCAGTATAGGGCAACAAATTACCAGAGTTCAGCATGAGTAAAAGAGGGCAGGAAGTCGGGTTTTTTCTGGTGATAAATACGGCGAATTGGCGTTAGCTGCTTTTTTTTAACGCCTTTTTTCAGGCTAATAGGATAAGTGAATGCCTGCGCATTTCACGGCAGAGTTTTTCACTTTTGCACTAATTATTGGTACGGAATGGGAATAATCGGAATTTACTTACAAGGCTTAAATTAAAATCATAGATCTATCAGATGGATAAACTATTTGTCGGGTTAAATTAGGTCCATTTTTAAGCCAGGTAAGGTGCGGTAAATTGAAATGAATTACGAATTTCCTTACGCCACTTTAAGAATTTTCTAACCCTGTTTAAGGCAGTAATTAATAATATTGCGTGTGAGATGGCTTGGTTGACAAAAAAAAGGCGGCAATTACGCCGCCTTATGTAAATTAGCCGGAAAATTAACGCCAGGATTTGTAGCGATTAATTAAGCCATTAGTGGAGCTATCGTGGCTGCTAATTTCAGCGTCATTTTCCAGTTCTGGCAGAATACGGTTTGCCAGCTGTTTACCCAACTCAACACCCCATTGGTCAAAGGTGAAGATGTTGAGAATCGCGCCCTGAGTGAAGATCTTGTGCTCATACAGCGCAATCAGTGCACCCAGGCTAAACGGGGTAATTTCACGCAGCAGGATGGAGTTGGTTGGGCGGTTACCTTCGAACACTTTGAACGGCACGATGTGCGCGACAGATTCGGCAGATTTACCCGCATCGGTAAACTCTTTCTCCACCACATCGCGTGACTTACCAAACGCCAGCGCTTCGGTCTGCGCGAAGAAGTTCGACAGCAGCTTTGGATGGTGATCGGTCAGCACGTTGTGGCTCAGTGCTGGTGCGATAAAGTCGCACGGAATCAGTTTGGTGCCCTGATGAATCAGCTGATAGAACGCATGCTGGCCGTTGGTGCCAGGCTCGCCCCAGATGATTGGGCCGGTCTGGTAATCCACTGGATTACCTTCACGGTCAACGTATTTACCGTTGGATTCCATGTTGCCCTGCTGGAAGTAAGCAGCAAAGCGATGCATGTACTGATCGTACGGCAGAATCGCTTCGGTTTCGGCACCAAAGAAGTTGTTGTACCAGATACCGATCAGCGCCAGCAGGACCGGCAGGTTCTGCTCGGCAGGCGTGTTGGCGAAGTGCTTATCCATGGCGTGCGCGCCGCTCAACAGCTGCTCGAAGTTCTCGAAGCCGATGGAGAGAATGATCGACAAGCCGATAGCTGACCACAGTGAATAGCGGCCGCCAACCCAATCCCAGAACTCAAACATGTTGTCGGTATCAATACCGAACTCACCCACCGCTTTACCGTTGGTCGACAGCGCAGCGAAGTGCTTCGCCACGTGCTGCTGATCGCCCGCAGTTTTCAGGAACCAGTCACGCGCGCTGTGGGCGTTGGTCATGGTTTCTTGCGTGGTGAAAGTTTTAGATGCCACGAGGAACAGCGTGGTTTCCGGGCTGAGATCTTTCAGCGTTTCGGCGATATGGGTGCCATCGACGTTAGAAACAAAGTGCATGTTCAGGTGGTTTTTGTACGGACGCAGCGCTTCGGTCACCATGAACGGGCCGAGGTCTGAACCGCCAATCCCGATATTCACCACGTCGGTGATGGCTTTGCCGGTATAGCCTTTCCAGTCGCCGCTGATGATGCGCTCGGAGAAGCCTTTCATCTTCGCCAGCACCGCGTTGACTTCCGGCATCACATCTTTGCCGTCCACCACAATGGGCGTGTTGCTGCGGTTACGCAGCGCAACGTGCAGAACTGCACGCTCTTCGGTGCGGTTGATCTTCTCGCCAGAGAACATCGATTTGATGGCGCCTGCCAGATCGGTCTCTTTAGCCAGCGCCTGTAATTTTTCGAGGGTTTCCTCGGTGATGCGGTTTTTTGAGAAATCCACCAGCATCTGGTCATCGAAAGTGGCAGAGAATTTCGCAAAACGATCGGCATCTTGCGCAAACAGGTCGGCGATTTGCACCGATTTCATCTGCTCAAAATGCTGCTGCAGCGCTTTCCAGGCAGCGGTTTGGGTCGGATTGATATTTTTCATGGCAACACTCTAGTTGATATAAGAACCGTCATTCCATCCGGGGCGTCCTGCTGGCCCGGCATCCATAGCATTCTTGCACGGGGATGAGTATGACCACAGTTACTGGCTAAGGGAAAAAATTTGTGACCGTGGCCGCACTGTTTCAGGTAAATCCGGCAGCGATTGTCGGTGCTGCGCCAGCAGAATTCCCTGTGCCGCATCAGAAAAAAGCCGCTTTTGTCTGATTCGGACACTACTTTAGGCCGCTGTTGGTGGGCGCGTTTGTTCAACGATGCGTTTACCGAAGTGTAAAAGTGAGAAATCCTCAAAGTGCGGGGATGGACAGGGGGGAAAATAATCAGTAATTTATGCGCGCTACTTACACCTCCGGGTGTAAGCCAGAAGAGGCGCGTCGCCCAGGCAGTGTGTTTGAGGATCCGTATCCGCAGAGAACACATCAGGGGGTGTGACGCCGAGGTGGGGCAACACGCGGGGTGTTGCACTGTCGGCTGCAGGGGCTGAATCCTCTGGGTTGTCACCAGAATCGTCCACAGTCGGACGGTTCGCAAGGTGAAGCGCTTTTGGTGACTTGTCTACTACTGATCTTGTCTGCCCAATTCTGCTCTTCTCTTGTGCCTAGGCTGCTACTATGTCTTCCGCCCCAAAACGGAAGAAAGATAACCTGACACGGGGTTCGTAATATGTCCCAAAATCTTATCGTGGCTAAATTTGGCGGCACCAGCGTTGCCGATTTTGATGCTATGAACCGCAGCGCAGATGTTGTGCTGTCGGACGCTAATACCCGCTTAGTGGTGCTCTCTGCCTCCGCTGGCGTGACCAATCTGCTGGTAGCCCTTGCTGAAGGCCAGGAACAAGCGCAGCGCGCTTACCTGCTGGATGAAATCCGCCGTATTCAATATGCCATCATCGATCGTCTGCAATCGCCGGATGTGATCCGCGATGAGATTGATCGCATGCTGGAAAACATCACCATGCTGTCTGAAGCCACCTCGCTGGCGACCTCACATGCGCTAACCGATGAGCTGGTGAGCCACGGTGAGCTGATGTCGACGCTGCTGTTCGTGGAGATTCTGCGCGAGCGTCAGGTCAACAGCGAATGGTTTGACGTGCGTAAAGTGATGCGCACCAGCGATCGTTTTGGTCGCGCAGAACCCGAAGTGGCGACGCTGAAAGAGCTGGCCGCAACGCAGCTGCAGCCGCGCATTGCGGAAGCGCTGGTGGTGACGCAGGGCTTTATCGGTAGCGAAATCAAAGGGCGCACCACCACGCTTGGTCGTGGCGGCAGCGACTATACTGCTGCGCTGCTGGGCGAAGCGCTGCAGGCCGCGCGCATTGATATCTGGACCGATGTGGCCGGTATCTACACCACCGATCCACGCGTGGTGTCCACCGCTAAACGCATCGAAGAGATTACCTTCGAAGAAGCAGCGGAGATGGCGATCTTTGGTGCCAAAGTGCTGCATCCGGCCACTTTGCTGCCGGCCGTGCGTAGCGATATTCCGGTGTTTGTCGGTTCGAGCAAAGATCCGGCCGCGGGCGGTACGCGCGTGTGCAACGAAACCAAGAATCCACCGCTGTTCCGTGCGCTGGCGCTGCGTCGTAAGCAGACGCTGGTAACGCTGCACAGCCTGAACATGCTGCATGCACATGGCTTCCTCGCCGAAGTGTTTAACATTCTGGCGCGCCACAGCATCTCCGTTGATCTGGTGACCACTTCCGAAGTGAGCGTGGCGCTGACGCTGGACAGCACCGGTTCAACCACCACCGGCGACAGCTTGCTGACCCAGGCGCTGTTGACCGAACTCTCTTCACTGTGCCGTGTGGAAGTGGAAGAGAATCTGGCGCTGGTGGCGATCATCGGCAACAACCTGTCAAAAGCGTGCGGCGTCGGCAAAGAAGTGTTTGGCGCACTCGAGCCGTTCAACCTGCGCATGATTTGTTACGGTGCCAGCAGTTATAACCTTTGCTTCCTGGTGCCGACCCCAGATGCCGAGGAAGTGGTACGTGCGCTGCATAAGAATCTTTTTGGTTCTTAAGGCCAGTTTTTAGCATGCGGAATCAAGCCGGACCGGGTCCGGCTTTTTTTATTGGTGAAATTTTTTAAACAATAATTCAAGCCCAACGACATTCACTGCTTCGCGCCAGACATTTCTGATGAACCCCGTCATATCTCGCGAGAACCGTCTCAAATACGCTGCTATCGCCTAAAAATCACCCTAATCCCTTATTCTTCGGTTGCGCTTCAATCGCCAAAAACGATAATCCCGCCGCGAAAACATTAAATTATTTGAGGGAACAGAGATGAAAAGATTAGTGGCTGAAACGCTGGGCACTTTCGTGCTGGTGTTGGGCGGTTGTGGCAGTGCGGTTTTGGCCGCGGCGTTTCCAGAATTGGGTATTGGTTTTGCCGGTGTTGCGCTGGCGTTTGGTCTGACGGTATTGGTGATGGCATGTGCCGTCGGCCATATTTCGGGCGGCCATTTTAACCCGGCGGTCACCATCGGTCTGACGGTTGGCGGACGTTTCCCGGCGGCGCAGGTTGTGCCTTATATTATCGCGCAGCTGGTGGGTGCGGTTGCGGCTGCCGGCGTGCTGTATTTGATCGCCAGCGGTAAAGCCGGTTTCGATGCCGTGGCCAGCGGCTTCGCGTCGAACGGTTACGGTGAACATTCGCCGGGGGGCTTTAGCCTGCAGGCGGGCATGATCGCCGAGCTGGTGCTGACCGCCGTGTTCCTGATTGTGATCATGGGCGCGACCGATAAACGTGCTCCGGCTGGCTTCGCGCCCATTGCAATCGGCCTGGCGCTAACGCTGATTCACCTGGTGAGCATTCCCGTCACCAATACCTCAGTCAACCCGGCGCGCAGTAGCGGTGTGGCGATCTTCCAGGGCGGCTGGGCATTGGAACAGCTGTGGATGTTCTGGTTGTTACCGATTATCGGTGCCGCGATTGGTGGTGCGATCTACCGCTTTGCACTGGAAAAAGCAGAGTAACTTTGCCGTATTTCAGCGGATCGGCAGCAGCCGATCCGCATTTTGCCCCGCAAGCGACTTCCCGCCTTACGTCAAGATAATGAAATGTTATGATCCCGCGTCCGTCGCTGTGGTCGTTCCCTGCGCGACATTTCATCTGTGGCAATATAAAAAAATTCCTAAGGAAGTCTGGTTATGCTCGGCAAACTTACCCGCCTGTTCCCGCTCTGGGCCGTGCTGCTCTCGGTCGCTGCTTATTATTCTCCTGGCACCTTTCTCGGCATTGGGCCGTGGGTGACTTACCTGCTGATGCTGATTATGTTCGGCATGGGCGTGACGCTAAACATTGATGATTTCAAACGCGTGCTGGTGCGTCCGGCGCCGGTGATCGCCGGGACTTTCCTGCATTATCTGGTGATGCCGCTGGCCGCGTGGGGCCTGGCGAAGCTGTTCCAGATGCCACCGGATCTGGCGGCAGGCATGATTCTGGTCGGCAGCGTGGCCAGCGGCACCGCTTCAAACGTGATGATTTATCTGGCGAAGGGCGATGTGGCGCTGTCGGTGACCATCTCATCCGTGTCGGCGCTGGTAGGTGTATTCGCCACACCGCTGCTGACACGCTTCTACGTTGATACCCACATTCAGGTGGATGTGGTCGGCATGCTGCTCAGCATCGTGAAAATCGTGGTGATTCCGATTAGCCTGGGTCTGATTATCCATCACTCCATGAATAGCGTGGTGCGCCGCGTTGAGCCTTATCTGCCGGCGTTTTCGATGGTGTGCATTCTGCTGATCATCAGCGCGGTGGTGGCTGGCAGCCAGGGCTTTATCGGTTCTGTCGGCTTGATGGTGATTGTGGCGGTGATCCTGCACAACGCGATCGGTCTGTTGGGCGGTTATTGGGGCGGTAAGCTGTTTGGCTTCGATGAATCGACCTGCCGCACGCTGGCGCTGGAAGTGGGTATGCAGAACTCAGGTCTGGCGGCGACGCTGGGCAAACTTTACTTCTCGCCGTTAGCGGCCTTGCCGGGCGCGCTGTTCTCGGTGTGGCACAACCTGTCAGGTTCGCTGCTGGCCGGTTACTGGTCGGGTAAACCGATCGATAAGAAGCAGAAGTAATATTCAAAAAAGCATCACATTCAATTCATGCACATAGCGTAGCGGCGCAATAAATTGCGCCGCTACGCTGCCTGCGCTCTGAATGTATTACAGCTTCAAATACGTACGAATCCCATCCAGGAACATCTGCGTCGCCAGCATAATCAAAATCAATCCCATAAGGCGCTCCAGCGCGTTAACGCCTTTGTCGCCCAGCAGGCGTAAAAACAACCCCGACATCAGCAGAATCACCACCGTCACGCCCCACGCGATCAGCAGCGCGCCGACCAGGTGCGTCATTTGGTTGGGATATTGATGCGACAACAGCATCAGCGTCGCCAGCAGGGACGGTCCGGCCACCAGCGGAATCGCCAGCGGCACGAGAAACGGTTCTTCACCGGCCGGCAAGCCACTCGAGCTGCTCTCCTCTGACGGGAAAATCATGCGGATGGCGATCAGGAAAAGAATGATGCCGCCGGAGATCGACACGGTTTCGGTGCGCAGATTGAGAAACGCCAGGATGCGTTCACCGGCGAATAAAAACAGCAGCATCAGAATAAGCGCAATCAGCATTTCGCGCATCAGTACCACGCGGCGGCGTTTGGGTTCCAGATGCTTCAATACCGACATAAAAATCGGCAGGTTGCCCAGCGGATCCATAATCAACAGCAGCAATATGGTCGCGGATATCATTTCAGTCATGTTGGTTAGCCATTATTAGTTGTACTGCTGAAAAAGTTGGCGCAATCGAATTAATTCACTTGCCAGAAGTGCTGCATTTTGTAGAGTTGACGGTCATAGGTAAACCTGATTATTACGCAGACCGGCACGATTATCCGGCCAGTCTTTTCCTCGCACCACACGGCCTCTTTCGAGAGCACCCGAGACGGACAGAAAATGAAGAATGTAGGTTTTATTGGTTGGCGTGGCATGGTCGGCTCAGTGCTGATGTCACGCATGAGCGAAGAACGCGATTTTGATGTCATCAATCCGGTCTTCTTCTCCACGTCACAGCTTGGTCAGGCGGCACCCACATTCGGCGGTAAGTCGACCGGTGCGCTGCAGGATGCTTTTGATATCGAGGCGCTGAAGGCGCTGGATATTATTATCACCTGCCAGGGCGGTGATTACACCAGTGAAGTCTATCCAAAGCTGCGTGAAAGCGGCTGGCAGGGTTACTGGATTGATGCAGCTTCCACGCTGCGCATGAAAGATGACGCCATCATCATTCTCGATCCGGTTAACCATAACGTGATTCGTCAGGGCCTCGATAACGGCATCAAAACCTTTGTCGGCGGTAACTGCACCGTCAGCCTGATGCTGATGTCGCTGGGCGGTCTGTTTGCTAACGATCTGGTTGAGTGGGCCTCGGTGGCGACTTATCAGGCGGCATCAGGCGGCGGCGCGCGTCATATGCGTGAACTGCTGACGCAAATGGGCATGCTGCATGACCACGTGGCGAAATCGCTCCAGGATCCGGCTTCGGCAATTCTGGATATCGAACGCAGCGTGACCGATTTCACCCGTTCTGGCACTTTGCCAACCGACAATTTCGGCGTACCGCTGGCGGGCAGCCTGATTCCGTGGATCGACAAGCAGCTGGATAACGGCCAGAGCCGCGAAGAGTGGAAAGGCCAGGCGGAGACCAACAAAATCCTGCGTACCAGCAGTGTGATTCCGGTTGATGGCCTGTGCGTGCGCGTTGGCGCGCTGCGCTGCCACAGCCAGGCATTCACTCTGAAGCTGAAAAAAGACCTGCCGCTGAGCGAAATCGAACAGCTGCTGGCCTCGCATAACGAATGGGTGAAAGTGGTGCCAAACGACCGCGACATCACCATGCGCGAACTGACGCCAGCCGCCGTCACCGGCACCCTGACCACGCCAGTAGGCCGCCTGCGCAAACTGAATATGGGACCGGAATACCTTTCTGCCTTCACGGTGGGCGATCAGTTACTGTGGGGCGCGGCTGAACCGCTGCGCCGCATGCTGCGTCTGCTGATCGACTAAGCGCAGCGGCAAATCAGAAAGGCCGGGGTTTCCCGGCCTTTTTTTATTATCCAGGCTGCAAAAATTCATGCAAATTGCGCCTGACAAGTGATCCGCTTCCCTTTTTTGCTTGCCCGATAAGTATTTTTCACGATCCTCCCTGGCTTCTGCTATCCCCAAGCTATGATTTAACAGAGATGTGCCGGTTGTTAACTGTTTTTGTTTTTTCGAACTGAATGGTTGTTGTACACGGTGAAGATCTTTCCCACGGACGGTTGTGTCCTCACGGTGTACCTATGGCTCAATGAAAAGCAGCGCACCCGAGGCGATAATCCTGCCGACTCTGGTCGCCTGCGCAAAATCATAGGAAGAAAGTCATGTCAGAGCTTCCCGATCGCCAGGCGATCAATGCCCTTTTTGCCGGGAATTATGCCGATCCCTTTTCACTACTGGGCATGCACCAAACGGCTGCAGGCCTTGAAGTGCGTGCGCTGCTGCCCGATGCCTCCGATGTTTGGGTCATTGAAACCAACACCGGACGCAAATGTGCTCAGCTTACCTGCCTCGACTCACGCGGTTTCTTCAGTGGCGTGATTCCGCGTCGTAAAAACCGCTTTGGTTATCAGCTGGCAGTGAACTGGCACGGCCAGCAAAACCTGATTGATGATGCCTATCGCTTCGGCCCGCTGCTGGAGGAGATGGATGCATGGTTATTGGGTGAAGGCACGCATCTGCGTCCCTACGAAACCCTCGGCGCGCACGGCACCACCATTGATGGCGTGCACGGCACGCGGTTCGCCGTTTGGGCACCTAACGCGCGTCGCGTATCGGTGGTAGGCGAGTTCAACTTCTGGGATGGCCGACGTCATCCCATGCGTTTTCGCCGTGAACTTGGCGTCTGGGAACTGTTTGTGCCGGGCGCGGTAAACGGTCAGCTGTATAAATTTGAAATCGTGGATAATTCCGGCCAGATGCGCATCAAAGCCGATCCCTTCGCCTTTGAAGCGCAGATGCGTCCGCAAACCGCCTCGATGATCTGCGGGCTGCCGCCGAAAACCGAGATGCAGCCGCAGCGTAAGGCCGCCAATGCTTTTGACCAGCCGATTTCGATTTATGAAGTGCACCTCGGTTCATGGCGACGTCACACCGATAACAACTTCTGGCTCAGCTACAAAGAGCTGGCGGAACAGCTGATTCCTTACGTTAAAGAGATGGGCTTCACCCACATCGAACTGATGCCGATTAACGAACACCCCTTCGACGGCAGCTGGGGCTATCAGCCGCTCGGCATGTATGCGCCGACGCGCCGTTTCGGTACGCGCGATGAGTTCCGCCACTTCGTGGCCGCCGCGCATGATGCTGGCATTAACGTGCTGCTCGATTGGGTGCCAGGCCACTTCCCGAGTGATGATTTTGGCCTGGCGAAGTTCGATGGCACCGAACTCTACGAACACAGCGATCCGCGCGAAGGTTTTCATCAGGACTGGAACACGCTTATCTACAACTTTGGTCGCCGTGAAGTGAGCAATTATCTCTCCGGCAACGCCTTGTACTGGATGGAGCGTTTCGGCATTGATGGGCTGCGCGTCGATGCGGTGGCATCAATGATCTACCGTGATTACAGCCGCGCCGAAGGCGAATGGGTGCCGAACCAGTTTGGTGGACGCGAGAACCTCGAAGCGATTTCGTTCCTGCGTCACACCAACCGCGTTTTGGGTCGCGCCGCACCGGGCAGCGTCACGGTGGCGGAAGAGTCCACCGATTATCCCGGCGTTACGCGCCCTTCAGAAGATGGCGGCCTCGGCTTCTGGTTCAAATGGAACCTCGGCTGGATGCACGACACACTGGACTATATGAAGCTCGACCCGGTGCATCGCCGTTATCATCATCAGCTGATGACCTTTGGCATGATCTACAACTACACCGAAAACTTCGTGCTACCGCTGTCGCATGACGAAGTGGTGCACGGCAAACGTTCGATTCTCGATCGCATGCCGGGCGATGCCTGGCAGAAGTTCGCTAACCTGCGCGCCTATTACGGCTGGATGTGGGGTTTCCCCGGTAAGAAGCTGCAATTTATGGGCAATGAATTTGCGCAGGGTCGCGAATGGAACCACGACACCAGCCTCGACTGGCATCTGCTGGAAGGTGAGGATAACTGGCACAACGGCGTGCATCGTCTGGTGCGCGATCTCAATCACACCTATCGCCATTACGCGCCGCTGCATCAACTCGACTTTGATGGGCAAGGTTTTGAGTGGCTGGTGGTCGATGACTACGAAAACTCCGTGTTTGTATTTGTGCGCCGCGATCGCGACGGCAATGAAATCATCGTAGCCAGCAACTTTACGCCAGTGGCGCGTCACAACTATCGCTTTGGCGTCAACCAGCGTGGCGGCTGGCGCGAGATCATGAACACCGACCAGCACGATTATCACGGCAGCGACACGCGCAATCACGGCGTGGTACACACCGATGAGATGGAGAGTCACGGTCGGCCGCAGTCGCTGAGTTTGACCTTACCGCCGCTGGCAACGCTTTGGCTGGTGCGGGAGAGCGACTGATGCTGGAGCAGGGGCAGCCGGAACCGTTAGGTGCGCACTATGATGGGCACGGCGTTAATTTCACGCTGTTCTCCCAGCATGCCGAACGCGTCGAACTCTGCCTGTTCGACGCGCACGGTGCTGAGCGCCGTTTCGCGCTGCCCGCGCGCAGCGGTGATATCTGGCACGGCTATTTTCCCGCGCTGAAGCCCGGCCAGCGCTACGGCTATCGCGTTCACGGTCCGTGGGCGCCGCAGCAGGGACATCGCTTCAATCCGGCTAAGCTGTTGGTCGATCCCTGCGCCAAAGCGGTGGCGGGTGAAGTGGCGGACGACGCGCGTTTCAACGGCGGCGAACGCGAGCCGGATAGTTTGGATAACGCCGCCATCGCGCCGAAATCGTTGGTGACTGCCGAAGATTTTGACTGGGAGGACGATCACGCGCCGCGGACGCCGTGGGGCAACACGGTGATCTATGAAGCACACGTACGCGGCTTAACCCAGCAGCATCCGGAAATTCCGGAAAGGTTGCGTGGCACTTATGCGGCGCTGGGTCATCCTGCTATGGTGAAGTACCTGCGCCACCTCGGCATCACCGCGCTGGAACTGTTGCCGATTGCCCAATTCACCAGCGAGCCGCGCCTGCGCCGTTTGGGATTGAGTAATTACTGGGGCTACAACCCCTTTGCCTTGTGGGCGGTGGATGCGCGTTACGCCTCGGGCGAAAACGGTTTAACGCCGCTGCAGGAGTTTCAGCAGGCGGTTAAAGCACTGCATGCCGCGGGCATCGAAGTGATTCTGGATGTGGTGTTCAACCATACCGCCGAGCTGGAAGAGATCGGGCCAACGATTTCCCTGCGCGGCGTGGATAACGCCAGCTATTACTGGCTGGATGGCAACGGCGACTATCAAAACTGGACCGGCTGCGGCAACACGCTAAATCTCAGTCATCCGCAGGTGATGACGTGGGCGCTGGAAGCGCTGCGCTACTGGGTGCGTGTTTGCCATGTTGATGGGTTCCGTTTTGACCTCGCCAGCGTGTTGGGACGCACACCGGAGTTTCATCAGGATGCGCCGCTGTTTGCCGCCATCAAAGCCTGTCCGCTGCTGTCGCAGGTGAAGCTGATTGCCGAGCCGTGGGACATCGGCCCCGGCGGTTATCAGGTCGGCAGCTTTCCGCCAGACTTCGCCGAGTGGAACGACCATTTTCGCGATGCGGCGCGCCGTTACTGGCTGCATGGTCAATTGAATAATGGCGATTTCGCCCGCCGTTTTGCCGCATCCAGCGACGTTTTCCAGCGTGAGGCGCGGCTGCCGCACACCAGCATCAATCTCATTACCGCTCACGACGGCTTCACGCTGCGCGATGTGGTGAGTTTTAACAACAAACACAATCAGGCTAACGGCGAAGACAATCGCGACGGCAGCAGCAGTAACTTCAGCCATAACCACGGCAAAGAGGGACTGCAGGTCAATTTCGATATTGTCGAACGGCGGCGGCGCAGCGTGCATGGCTTACTGACCACGCTGCTGCTGGCGCAGGGCACGCCGATGCTGCTGGCGGGTGACGAACGCGGTCACAGCCAGCATGGCAACAACAACGCCTATTGTCAGGACAACCCGCTGACCTGGTTGAACTGGCAACAGGATGATTTTGGCCTGGTCGACTTCACTGCTGCGTTAATCCGTCTGCGCCAGCGCATTCCCGCGTTGACGCAGGATCGCTGGTGGCAGGAGGGCGATGGCAGCGTGCAGTGGTGCAATGCCAGCGGCACACCACTGGAAACCGAGCAGTGGGAACAGGGGACGCACCGAATGCAGATCCTGCTCTCCGGCCGCTGGTTAATAACAATAAACGCCACGGAATCGGTGAGTGATATCGCCTTACCAGACGGAGAGTGGCGTGCCATTCCTCCTTTCGCCGGGGAAGATAACCCCATCCTGACAACTGTCTGGCACGGTCCCGCACACGGTGTGTGTGTGTTCCTAAAGCAATCATAAGGAGTCAGACATGGTGAAATTAGATAGAACAGATCATCTGATGCTGGCGCGCCAGCTCCCTACACAAACGGTCGCCCTGATCCTTGCTGGCGGGCGCGGTACGCGCCTGAAAGATCTCACCGCGAAACGCGCCAAACCTGCCGTTCACTTCGGTGGCAAGTTCCGCATCATCGACTTTGCGCTGTCCAACTGCATCAACTCGGGCATTCGGCGCATCGGCGTGATCACCCAATATCAGTCGCATACGCTGGTGCAGCACATCCAGCGTGGCTGGTCGCTGTTCAACGAAGAGATGAACGAGTTTGTCGATCTGCTGCCGGCGCAGCAGCGTGCCGCTACCGAACATTGGTATCGCGGGACTGCCGATGCGGTGACGCAAAACCTCGACATTATTCGCCGCTATAACGCGCAGTACATCGTGATCCTCGCCGGGGATCACATCTACAAAATGGATTACTCGCGCATGCTGCTCGACCACGTCGATCGCGGTGCCAAATGCACCATCGCCTGCTTGCCGGTGCCGTTAGCTGAAGCCACGGCGTTTGGGGTGATGGCGGTGGATGCCGAAAACAACGTAATCGATTTTGTTGAAAAACCGCCGAAGCCGCCGTCAATGCCGGGTGACGATACCCGCGCGCTGGCCAGCATGGGCATTTACGTGTTCAACGCCGATTACCTTTATCAGCTGCTGGAAGAGGATCTGCTTGTAGCCGATTCCAGCCATGATTTCGGCAAAGATCTGTTGCCGAAAATCGTCGCCAGCGGCGAGGCGTATGCGCACTCCTTCACGCTCTCCTGCGTGCAGGTTGATGAAAACGCTGAGCCGTACTGGCGAGACGTCGGAACGCTGGAAGCTTACTGGCGCGCCAATCTCGATTTAGCGTCGGTCACGCCTGAGCTGGATATGTACGATCACAGCTGGCCGATTCGTACCCACATGGAGCCGCTGCCACCGGCGAAATTTGTTCAGGATCGATCCGGCAGCCACGGCATGACAATGAATTCGCTGGTCTCGGGCGGCTGCATCATCTCCGGTTCGGTGGTGGTGAACTCGGTGCTGTTCCCGCGTATTCGCATCAACTCGTTTTGCAATATTGATTCCGCAGTGCTGCTGCCTGATGTGGTGGTTGGCCGATCGTGTCGTCTGCGTCGCTGCGTGATCGATCGCGCCTGCGAACTGCCAGAAGGCATGGTCATTGGCGAAAACCCCGACGAAGACAGCCGTCGTTTTTACCGTTCTGAAGAGGGCATCGTACTGGTGACGCGCGCCATGCTGGCCAAATTGGCCGGAGGCGGTCAGTAAGTGACGAAAGAATATAGAGAAAATTGCCGCGTGGAACGTGTGCGATAACAATAGGGGTTCAGGATGCAGGTTTTACATGTCTGTTCAGAGCTTTTCCCGCTGTTGAAAACCGGCGGACTGGCTGATGTCGTCGGTGCATTACCACAGGCGCAAATAGCCGATGGTACGGATGCGCGGGTGTTGATTCCCGCCTTTCCGGATCTGCGTAAAGGGATTCCTGATACAGAGGTCCTGGCGGAGTTGCAAACTTTTGCGGGACCGGTACGCTTACTTTTTGGACAATTTAACGGCGTTGGTATTTATTTAATCGATGCGCCGGGATTGTATGAACGTCCCGGCAGCCCGTATCACGATACGTCGCAGTTTGCTTACGTCGATAACTACCTGCGTTTTGCGCTGCTGGGCTGGATGGGCGCCGAGATTGCCAGCGGGCTGGATACCGACTGGCAGCCAGATATCGTGCATGCGCATGACTGGCATGCTGGCTTAACCTGCGCCTATATTGCGGCGCGCGGGCGTCCGGCGAAAACGGTGTTCACCGTGCATAATCTGGCGTATCAAGGGCTGTTTTCGGCGCGTCATTTGGATGAGATCCAGATCCCGCGCGCGTTCTTCGACATGCATGGACTGGAGTTCTTCGGGCAAATTTCCTACCTCAAGGCGGGGCTGTTCTTTGCCGATCACATTACGGCGGTCAGCCCGACTTACGCGCTGGAGATTACCCGACCGGAATTTGGTTACGGCATGGAATCACTGCTCGAACAGCGACTGCGTGAAGGGCGCCTGAGCGGGATTCTGAACGGCGTCGATCCGGGCATCTGGGACCCGGCGCACGACCTCCTGCTCACCGCGCGCTACGACAGCGAAACGCTGGAGAGCAAAGCGGAGAACAAGCGCCAGCTGCAAATTGCCATGGGCCTGAAGGTGGATGATAAAGCACCGGTGTTCTGCGTCATCAGCCGTCTGACCAAACAGAAAGGGCTGGATCTGGTGCTGGAAGCGCTACCGGGCTTACTGGCGCAGGGCGGACAGTTGGTGCTGCTCGGCCAGGGCGATGCGGAGCTGCAGCAAGGTTTCCTTGCGGCGGCGGCGGAGCATCCGGGCCGCGTTGGCGTGCAGATTGGTTATCACGAAGCCTTCTCGCACCGCATTGTCGGCGGCGCGGATGTGATTATGGTGCCGAGCCGTTTTGAGCCGTGCGGCTTAACCCAGCTGTATGGTTTGAAATACGGTACGCTGCCGCTGGTGCGTCGCACTGGCGGACTGGCGGATACGGTGCAAGACAGCTCGCTTGAGAATCTGGCGGATGGCGTCGCCAGCGGTTTCACTTTTGAAGACAGTAATGCCTGGTCGCTGCTGCGGGCGATTCGGCGCGCATTTGTTCTGTGGTCTCGTCCTGCACTCTGGCGTTACGTTCAGCGGCAGGCGATGGGGATGGATTTTAGTTGGCAGGTGGCAGCACAAGCCTACCGCGATCTTTATCAACGTTTGCTGTAATGAGAGATTGGGATACTTGATATGAATGCACCTTTCACCTATGCCTCACCCACGCTGACGGTTGATGCACTGAAGCACTCAATCGCCTATAAGCTGATGTTTACTATTGGTAAAGATCCATCGATCGCGAATAAGCATGAGTGGCTCAACGCCGCGCTGCTGGCGGTGCGTGATCGCATGGTGGAACGCTGGCTGCGCTCCAGCCGCGCGCAGCTCTCGCAGGATGTGCGGCAGGTTTATTACCTGTCGATGGAGTTCCTGATGGGGCGCACGCTCGGCAACGCGTTGCTGGCGATGGGCATTTATGAGGATCTCAATCAGGCGCTGGAAGAGATGGGCCTCGACCTCAGCGAACTGATGGAAGAGGAGAACGATCCCGGCCTCGGTAATGGCGGTTTAGGGCGTTTGGCGGCCTGCTTCCTGGATTCGCTCGCCACGCTCGGTTTACCGGGGCGCGGCTACGGCATTCGTTATGACTACGGCATGTTTAAGCAGAATATCGTTGACGGCCAGCAGCGCGAATCGCCGGATTACTGGCTGGAGTACGGCAATCCGTGGGAATTCCAGCGCTTTAACACGCGCTACAAAGTGCGCTTCGGCGGCCGTCTGCAACATGAAGGCGCGCGGGTGCGCTGGGTGGAAACCGAGGAGATCGTGGCGATGGCTTACGATCAAATCATTCCCGGTTTTGATACCGATGCCACCAACACGCTGCGCTTGTGGGGCGCGCAGGCCAGTAACGAAATCAACCTCGGTAAGTTCAACCAGGGTGATTACTTCGCCGCGGTAGAAGATAAAAACCACTCGGAAAACGTGTCGCGCGTGCTCTATCCCGATGACTCCACCTATTCGGGGCGCGAGCTGCGTCTGCGTCAGGAGTATTTCCTCGTCTCCTCGACGGTGCAGGATATTCTCAATCGTCACTGGCAGATGCATGAAACCTGGGACAATTTGCCGGACAAAATTGCCATCCACCTCAACGATACGCATCCGGTGCTGGCGATCCCGGAACTGATGCGCATACTGATCGACGAGCAGAAATTCAGCTGGGACGATGCCTTTGAAGTGACCTGTCAGGTGTTCTCCTACACCAACCACACGCTGATGACGGAAGCGCTGGAAACCTGGCCAGTGGATATGATTGGCAAGATCCTGCCGCGTCATCTCAGCATTATTTTTGAAATTAACGACTACTTCCTGAAAACCATTCAGGAATATTACCCGGATGATTGGGAGCTGTTAGCGCGCATCTCGATCATCGATGAGAACGACGGCCGCCGCATTCGCATGGCGTGGCTGGCGGTGGTGGTGAGCCACAAAGTTAACGGCGTGTCAGAGTTGCACTCCAACTTGATGGTGCAATCACTGTTCGCTGACTTCGCGCGTCTGTTCCCGGGCCGTTTCTGCAATAAAACCAACGGCGTGACGCCACGTCGCTGGCTGGCGCTGGCGAATCCGGCGCTCTCCGAGGTGCTGGACGAGGCGATTGGCCGCAACTGGCGCACCGATCTTGGCCAGCTCAACGAATTGACCACGCAGATCGACTATCCGGCCTTTATCCAGCAGATCGCCGACGCCAAGTTTGCCAACAAAAAACGCCTGGCGGATTGGGTGGCGAAGAACATGGATATCGTGCTCGATCCGCATGCGCTGTTTGATGTGCAGATTAAGCGCATCCACGAATACAAACGTCAGCTGCTGAACGTGCTGCACGTTATCACGCGCTACAACCGCATCAAGGCCGATCCCAGCGCAGAATGGGTGCCGCGCGTTAATCTCTTCGCCGGCAAAGCGGCGTCGGCCTATTACGTGGCGAAACACATCATTCACTTGATCAACGATGTCGCCAATGTGATCAACAACGATCCGCAGGTGAAGAACAAGCTGAAGGTGGTGTTCATTCCAAACTATGGTGTGAGCCTGGCGCAGATCATCATTCCGGCGGCGGATCTCTCCGAACAGATCTCCACTGCCGGTACCGAAGCCTCTGGTACCAGTAACATGAAGTTTGCGCTGAACGGCGCGTTAACCATCGGTACGCTGGATGGTGCCAACGTTGAGATGCTGGAGCATGTCGGCAAGGAGAATATCTTTATCTTCGGTAACACTACGCCGCAGGTCGAGAAGCTGCGCACCGACGGTTACAACCCGCGTAAGTATTATGAGGATGATCCTGAGCTGCATCAGGCGCTGACGCAAATCGCCAGCGGGGTGTTCAGCCCGCAGGAGCCAGGGCGCTATCGCAATCTGTTTGATGCGCTGGTGAACTTCGGCGATCACTATCAGCTGCTGGCGGATTACCGCAGCTATGTGGATACGCAGGACAAGGTGGACAAGCTGTATCGTCAGCCGGATAAGTGGCAACGCAGCGCGGCGCTGAATATCGCCAATATGGGTTATTTCTCGTCGGACCGCACCATTCAGGAATATGCGGATGAGATCTGGCACATTTCGCCAGTGAGATTGTAAGGCGAGGATTGCAGAACCAAGTCGCCATGAATGGCGACCCTACGTGAACCCCCAAATCGATACCCAAAATCATTTGGACGGCAGGAAGGCGGCAAATGAGCGAATCCCCGGGAGCTTACTTTAGTAAGTGACCGGGGTGAACGAATGCAGCCAACGCACCTGCCGTTCGAAGGATGAAGGGTATTATTTCAACGTGATGCTTTTGACGATCCCATCAGCATCGCTTTGCGCTTGCTGCTGGTTGTCGGCTGGCAAGGTAATTTGCAGCGTCAGCAGTTTGCCATCCACTTTCGCCAGAATCACCGAAGACCATGAGGTCTGATTGTTGGCAGAAATCACCGTATCCAGCTGCTGTGCCGGCTGGTCTTTCAGCGTCACCGCTTTGTTAGACACCACCTGCAGCTGTGGGTCGCGACCGCGCTGCTGCTGTTCCAGACGCTGTGCCAGCGCATCAAGCGCTTCGTTGGTGGGATCGCCGGCAATCACGATAATCGCGCGCTGACCGGTTTCGTCGGCATAGACGTGCATGTTGGTGGATTCAGAGCCGAGCTTGCCGCTCTTGTCAGACATGCCCGCCGGTAGAGAGAAACTCAGTTTGCCGTCCATCAGGTTAACCGTCTGGGCCGACTGGCTGGCGCTCGCACCGTTGCTGTTCGCTGCCGCATCATCTTTCTTCTGGTCACATGCCGCCAGGCCGATAACCAACAGGCCAATACCCACATATTTCACTACGTTACGCATTCTTTTCCCTTTTACATGATTCCAGTCAGCCGTTATACAAGCGGATTTAGTTAGCAAAAGCAACCGCGGGAGTGTCAGGAAATCTTAGCGTAATGCGGCATTTAGTGTATGTGCAATTAGCCGAAATTGATCTGCTGCTGCGCGGAACGTTCGGCTAAGCGCTTCAGCATGGCATTTAGCAGCACGCCGTAAGCGGGCAGGAAGAAGATCATGCAGATCAGCACTTTGAAGCTGTAATCCACCAGCGCGATTTCGACCCAATGCGTGGCCATAAACGGATCTGGGCTCTTGTAAAAGGCGATGAAAAAGAAGGCCAACGTATCGCTGATATTACCGAGGAACATCGCTGCCGCTGGCGCAATCCACCACTGCGATAAACGGCGCAAACGGTTAAAAACGTGTACATCGAGGATTTGTCCCAGCGCATAAGCCATAAAGCTGGCGCAGGCGATACGGGCAACAAACAGATTCACCTCTTCCAGTGATGCCCAACCTTGCCATTCGCCCTGATAGAACACGCAGGAAACAATGTAGGAGATCACTAGCGCGGGAATCATCACCGCCAGAATAATGCGACGTGCCAGCGGCGCGCCAAAGATGCGCACGGTCAGATCGGTGGCGAGGAAAATAAACGGAAAGCTAAACGCGCCCCATGTGGTGTGAAAACCGAAGATGGAAACCGGCAGCTGGACCAGATAGTTACTGGAGGTGATCACCAGCAGATGGAATAGCGATAGCCAAAACAGCGCATGCATGCGCTGACGTGCAGAGAAGTTAATCATTGTAAGCCTTTTTAGTGATGGGGTGAGGGAACCCAGATTCGTGCATTGGCACGGTGGTAAATAAAAAATCGGCGGCATCTTAACGCGTTGCGCAATTTATGCAATGGTTAATTTTAACGCAATCGTTATCGCCTTGCGTTGGCTTATTCGCGCGCTAGAATGAGCGCCCATTACCCACTACAGACAGAGAATCATGAGCGATCCCTTTTCTGCGCCTGACCATCAGCTTGATGCCCTTGGCCTGCGCTGCCCGGAGCCGGTAATGATGGTGCGTAAAACCGTGCGCAGCATGCAGGCCGGTGAAACCTTGCTGATCATTGCTGACGATCCCGCCACCACGCGCGATATCCCCGGTTTCTGCCGCTTTATGGAGCATGAGTTGCTGGCACAGCAGACCGAAAGCCTGCCGTACCAGTTTCTAATTAAAAAAGGCGCCTAACGCTGACGCAGCAAGCGCAGCGCGTTGGCTGTCACCAGTGCGGTGGCACCGGAATCCGCTAAGACCGCCAGCCACAAACCGGTGAAGCCGAGCAGCGTGGTGACCAGAAAAATCGCCTTTAATCCCAACGCCAGCGCCACGTTCTGACGAATGATGGCGCGCGTGCGCCGTGCCAGCACAATGGTGCGCGGCAGAATCGCCAGCTGATTTTGCGTTAATGCCACATCCGCGGCTTCCAGCGCCACATCGGTGCCGCTGCCCATCGCAATGCCGATGGTGGCGGCTTTCATGGCGGGCGCATCGTTAATGCCATCGCCGACCATTGCCAATGCGTGCTGTGTGCCTAACGTCCTCACCGCCGCAACTTTATCGGCGGGCAGTAAACCTGCGCGGTAATCGATGTTGAGCTTAGCGGCAATGGCCGCAGCCGCGCGTGGATTGTCGCCGGTCAGCATCATGCTGTTAACACCAAGCTTCTTCAGTTCAGACAGCGCGCTGAGGGCTTCAGCGCGCAACTGATCCTGCAAGGCTAACGCGCCAAGAACCTGCTGCTCCTGCAACAGCAGCACCACAGTTTGGCCTTGCGCTTCCAGCTGAGCAATCTGCTGCTGTTGTGCATTATCAAGATGGCTGACTTCGCGCGGCGTCAGCAGTTGATAGGTCACGCCATCTATCGCAGCACGAATACCACTGCCGGCCAGCGTTTGCTGCTGTGCAGCTTGCGGAAGCCTGAGCGCGCGCCGCTCGGCCTCGCTGACAATCGCCCGCGCCAGCGGATGGGTGGAACCCTGTTCAACGGCGGCGGCGATGGTGAGCAAGTTGTTTTCCGCCATCACGCCAAATGGCTGGATGTGGCTGATCTGCGGTTTACCGGCGGTCAGCGTGCCGGTTTTGTCGAACGCCATCATATTTACGCGACTGAGCCGCTCCAGCGCCGCGCCGCCTTTGATCAGCGCGCCCTGACGCGCGGCAGCAGCCAGGCCGGAAGTGATGGCAGCGGGCGTGGAGATCACCAGCGCACAGGGGCAACCAATCAGCAACAGCGTCAGCCCTTTATAAATCCACGGCAACCACGCGCCAAAGCTCAGTAGCGGCGGCAGCACCATCACCAGCAGCGCCAGCAGCATAATGGCGGGCGTATAGATGCGGCTGAAGCGATCGATAAAGCGCTCAACCGGCGCACGATGGGTTTCGGCTTCCTCAATCAGTTGCAGGATGCGGTCGATGGCACTTTGGCCCGGCTGGGAAATGACTTTCAGCGTCACCAGACGATCAAGGCTGGTGGCACCGGCCATGATCAGCTCGCCTGGCTCACGCGCTACCGGCAACGATTCACCGGTCAGCGCGCTTTCATCAAAGCTGGCGCTGGCGTGCAGCAGTTCGCCATCGGCGGGTAAACGTCCGCCGGCCGCCACTTCAATCACATCGCCGGGCTGCAGCGCTTCTAAGCGGACGTTTTCCCGCTGTGTGCCGTTGATGCGCGTGGCGGTAGCGGGACGCAGCGCCATCAGCGCGGTGACGCCACGGCGTGCGCGTGCGGCGGCGTACGCTTCGAGGCGTTCACCCAGTTGAAACAGCAGCAGCACCATCGCGGCTTCGGCGTGCGCGCCAATCACCAGCGCACCGGCGGCGGCAATGGTCATCAGCATCTCAATGCTGAACGGCGAACCACTGCGCAGGAGCTTCCAGGCGCTGCGCGCGATCGGCGCTAAACCTATCAACGTGGTGGCGATAAACAGGCGATCGCCCCAAACCGGCGAAAGCTGGCTCAGCAGCCAACTGGCGAGCATCAGTACGCCAAGCAGCAGCAAACCGACGTTTTCCTGCCAGCGGCTTTCGGGTTGTGGCGACGATGGGGAGTCGTTGGCGCTCAGCGCGAAGCCGGCATTTTTCACCACCTGTTCAATGGTGGCGCGGATATCCTGGTCGGCATCGACCACCAGTTTTTCACTGGCAAAAATCACGCGTGCTTTTTGAACCTGCGGTACACGTTGCACGGCGGTTTCGATTTTACGCGCGCAGCTGGGGCAATCCATGCCCGCAATCTGCCAGCGGAATTGATGTGAAGAGAGGGCGGGCCTGTCGCTTTCGGCGTCGCTTTCGCCGCCTGGCGATCCGCTGTCGCTGTCACAGCAGCCGCAATCGCTGTCTGGCGTAACGGGCTGCGCCGCGGAGATGTTCAATGTTGCGGGTTTTACGCTGCGAATCGAGCATAGCGGCTGTGGCTGACGATGTGATTTGCCACAGCGGCAAGGGTGAGCATGTTGATGCATGTAACCTCCGGAATCAGGGGCGGGCTGATGCCCGCGCCCTAATGCTACACTCTGGAGTGGACTCCAGAGTCAAGCGGAAGGTAAGGTTATCTTCAGTAGAGCCACAGTGAACGCACAATCATGAAGTGACCGGCGAAGTAGCAGGCGGCGACAATCGCGCTATCGGCGCTGAAACGGCGGCGATAATGCGAGATAAACCAGACAATATTGGCTAACAGCAGCAACGCGGCACCCACCAGCAGCGAGAAACTGAAGTCAGTTGGACGGAAGAAGTAGTTCTCCGCCGCCATCCAGTTCATCACTAGCGTCATGCCGATCAAGGTGCAGATAGGCCAGCGCAGATCTTCCAGTTTGCTCCACAGAATCCCGATAACGATCACGCCAATGATCAGGAAGGTGAGGGGAATCGGCCAGAAGAAACTCATGGTCATGTGTGCGGCAAAACTGATGGTGTACAGCAGATGCGACAGGAAGAATGCGCCTAGCGCATAGAGCATTTGCTGACGCGGTAACAGCATTAACGCGTCACCCACCAACGTGGCGACCAGCCCGGCCAGAATCAAATAATCGGTGGTGTTGAAGGTTGGCGCTTGCCACGCCCAGGCAACGAGTAACAGCAAGGTGACAGGTTTAAATAGCCAGCGTTGCCATTGCGGACCGCGATATGAAGCATCGACGTAAAGCCAGCCGGAAAAAAGTACGGCAAGGAAAGACCAAAGCATGTTTTCTCCCTTTTCTGGACGAAATGTCCGCCAGTTTGATGAATTTTCCCAAAATCACCCTCTCAGTGTAAGTTACCGGCGCCAAATGTGACAATCAGCCGACTCTGGTTGTATGCTTTGTCGTCTTTACCCGTTCCGAATTAACGCAAAGCACGAGATAAATCATGAGCAAACCACCGCTAATCTTTTTCATCGTACTGGCCATTATTGCCGTTTTGGCGACCCGTCAGTTTATTAAACAGCGCCGCGAAACGGCGGTGAACGATGCCTCGCCGGTGCGCTCGCTGAGCGTGGAAGTGAAAACCAAACGCGAATTTCCGTCGCCCAATCGCCGTTCACGTCAGCGTGAAGAGATTGTGGCGGAAGAGATGAAATATGAAGCCTGGTTCCATCCGTTGAACGGTGCCAGCGATATTAAAGTGACGGTGAATGCGAACCAGTATCACCAGATCGATAAGGGCGCTAAGGGCGAGTTGAAGATGAAAGGCACGCGTTTTGTGAGTTTTACTCCGGCCCAATAGGGCCGCCATTCATGGCGACCTGGCTATAAACCGCACGAAACTACATCTTCGGATAATGCTTTTTCTGCCACGCCAGCAGCTCAAACACGCCAAAAAAGAAGATCTTCGCCTGGGTTACGCCGCTCAGTTTTGGGGCGTCTTTTGGCTGGGTGGCGCGCAGCAACACTAGCTGCAGGCCGTGCATAATCACCATAAAGAACAGCGCCACGTGCACGAAATAGCGCAGCGGCGTTGGGAAAGGTTGCACCAGATTGAGCAATAAAAAGGCCCAGACGCAAATCATCAGCAAACGTCCCAAATTAAGCCACATCGTGCGTCTCCTGTTGGCGTTGATATAAGCGATAAGCCACCTGACCGGCAATCTTCTCGCGGTACAAATCCCAATTTGCGGGTGCGACAGGCGTGCCATTTTCCACTTCGCTCTCGACATAAATCAGCGCTTCAGCCGCTAACCAGCCATTTTGCTCCAGCAGCGACAATGTTTCCTGTAACAGCCCTTTACGGAAAGGCGGGTCAACAAACACCACGTCAAACGGTTCGCCCGGCTGGCTTAACCACTGCAGCGTGTTGGTTTGCACCACTTTTGCCTGCGTAGCACGCAGCGTTTGCAGATTCTGTGACAGCTGTTGCGCCACCGAACGCTCCAGCTCCAGCAGCGTGGCCGACGCTGCATAGCGAGACAGCGCTTCCAGCCCTAACGCGCCGCTGCCGGCGAAGCAATCGAGGCAGCGCGCTTCCTGAATATCCGGCGCCAGCCAGTTAAACAGGGTTTCACGTACGCGATCGGTGGTCGGGCGCAAACCTGCGCTATCCGGCACCGGTAATTTACGGCCGCGCCACTGACCGCCAATGATGCGGATCTGGCCAGCGCTGCTGCTGCGGGGGGATTTACTCATTTCGCTCACAACTCGTCATATTTTGTTGCGTAGTTTAACGGGCGTAGCGGGCAGAAGAAACGTTAAAAAAGGGTGCTGTGGTGCGCTGGCTGGAAAGTGTTAGACTACTGAGTTGGTATAGCGCGCGTAATTACCTGATTTTTACGCCGCTCACCCGCTTAAAATTGAATATTTTATCCCCTGGGAACAAGCGTGCTACCGGGAATAAGCCATCGAGGAGTAGGGTCACACAATGGCAAAAGAGAAAAAACGCGGCTTTTTTTCCTGGTTAGGCTTTGGCAAAGAAGAAGAGACGCAACAACCTGCTGAAGAGCAGCAGCAAACTGCCGAGGTGGTCGCTGAGCCTGCCGTTGAAGAGAGTGCGCTCGATCGCGCCGAAGCGCAGGCTGTTGAAACCGTCGCCGTCACTGAACAGGTGGCGGAACAGCAGCAGGTTGAACCGGAACTGATTGAAGAGCCGGTCATCGAGCTGCAGGAACCTGAGCCGGTTACCGCAATCGTTGAAGAGGTGCTGCCAGAAGAGATAGCAGCGCCGGATGTGGCACCGATCGAAGAAGAGCCGCAGCTGGAAGAGCTGGCGCTTGATGAGCCTGAACTGCACGAAGAAGCGCCATTAACTGACGAAGAACTGGAAGCGCTGGCGTTAGCGGAAACCTATGCGGAAGATGCTGAGCTAGCCGAAGCCACGCAGGATACCGTGAGCGATCTGCCGCTGGCCGCTGCGCCAATCATCGCGCAGGAGCAGGAGCGTCCGACCAAAGAGGGCTTCTTCGCCCGACTGAAACGCAGCCTGGTAAAAACCCGCGAAAACCTCGGTTCGGGCTTTATCAGCCTGTTCCGCGGCAAGAAAATCGATGACGATCTGTTTGAAGAGCTGGAAGAGCAGCTGCTGATTGCCGACGTTGGCGTCGAAACCACCCGCCGCATCATCACCAATCTGACACAACAGGCCAACCGCAAGCAGCTACGCGATGCGGAAGCGCTGTATGGCCTGCTGAAAGCGGAAATGTCCGGTATTCTGGAAAAAGTGGATCAGCCGCTGGAAGTGGGTGGCAAAATGCCATTCGTCATCCTGATGGTGGGCGTCAACGGCGTGGGTAAAACCACCACCATCGGTAAGCTGGCGCGTCAGTATCAGGCGCAGGGCAAATCGGTGATGCTGGCAGCGGGCGATACCTTCCGTGCCGCCGCCGTTGAGCAGCTGCAGATTTGGGGCCAGCGCAACAACATTCCTGTGGTGGCGCAGCATACCGGCGCAGATTCTGCCTCGGTGATTTTTGACGCCATCCAGGCAGCCAAGTCGCGCAATGTGGATGTACTGATCGCCGATACCGCGGGTCGTCTGCAGAACAAATCGCACCTGATGGAAGAGCTGAAGAAAATTACCCGCGTGATGAAGAAGCTGGACGAAGATGCGCCGCATGAAGTGATGCTGACGCTCGACGCCAGCACCGGGCAAAACGCTATCAGCCAGGCCAAACTGTTCCATGAAGCGGTGGGCCTGACCGGCATCACCCTGACGAAACTGGATGGAACCGCCAAAGGCGGCGTGATCTTCTCGGTTGCCGATCAGTTCGGCATTCCGATTCGTTATATCGGTGTTGGGGAAGGCATCGAGGATTTACGGCCGTTTAAGGCCGCAGACTTTATTGAGGCACTGTTTGCCCGAGAGGAATGATTGGGATGATTCGCTTTGAAGAGGTCAGTAAAGCTTACCTGGGAGGACGTCAGGCGCTGCAGGGAGTGGATTTCCATCTGCGTCCCGGCGAAATGGCGTTCCTGACCGGCCATTCCGGTGCGGGGAAAAGTACCTTACTAAAGCTGATTTGTGGCATTGAGCGCCCGAGCGCTGGGCAGATCTGGTTTAGCGGCCACGATATTTCGCGTCTGCGTCACAGCGAAGTGCCTTTCCTGCGACGCCAAATCGGCATGATTTTCCAGGATCACCATTTGTTGATGGATCGTTCGGTCTACGACAACGTGGCGATCCCGCTGATCATTTCCGGTGCCAGCGGCGAAGATATTCGTCGGCGCGTGTCGGCCGCGCTGGATAAAGTCGGCCTGCTCGACAAAGCGAAAAGCTATCCGATTCAGCTCTCTGGCGGTGAACAGCAGCGCGTTGGCATTGCCCGCGCGGTGGTGAACAAGCCTGCGGTGCTGCTGGCGGATGAACCCACCGGGAACCTCGACAATGCGCTGTCGGAAGACATCCTGCGCCTGTTCGAAGAGTTCAACCGCGTTGGTGTCACGGTGTTGATGGCAACGCACGATGTCGGGCTGATTGCACGCCGGAATTACCGCGTGATGACGCTTAATCAGGGACGTCTGCACGGAGGCCACGATGGTCAATAAACGCAACAAGCGCGCACCAGCGCCGAAAGCGAAGCAGCCCTCTAAAAGCAAGGCGCTGAAAGGCGGCTGGCAAGAACAGTGGCGCTATGCGCTGCGCGGCACGCTGTCGGATATGTGGCGTCAGCCGCTGGCGACGCTGCTGACGGTGATGGTGATCGCCATTTCCCTGACGCTGCCGAGCGTGTGCTACATGGTGTGGAAGAACGTCAGCCAGGCGGCGACGCAGTGGTATCCCGCGCCGCAGCTAACGGTTTATCTGGATAAAGCGCTGGATGACACTGCAGCGGAGAATGTCACCGCGCAGCTCAAGCAGCTCGATGGCGTGGACAACGTCAACTATCTGACGCGTGAAGAAGCGTTGAATGAGTTCCGCAACTGGTCTGGTTTTGGTGGTTCGATGGACATGCTGGAGCAGAATCCGCTGCCGGCGGTGGCCATCATCACGCCTAAACTTAATTTCCAGAATTCGGACACCATGGCGAATCTGCGCGATCGCGTATCTAAAGTGCAGGGCGTTGATGAAGTGCGTATGGATGACAGCTGGTTCGCGCGTTTAGCGGCGCTAACCGGGCTGGTGGGACAGATTGCCTCAATGATTGGCCTGCTGATGGTGGTTGCGGTGTTCCTGGTGATCGGCAACAGCGTGCGGCTCAGCATCTTTGCGCGGCGCGATACTATTAACGTGCAGAAGCTGATTGGTGCCACTGACGGCTTTATCCTGCGTCCATTCCTGTACGGCGGTGCGCTGTTAGGTTTGGGCGGCGCGGTGCTGTCGCTGCTGCTCTCGGAAGTGCTGGTGTTGCGCCTGCAATCGGTGGTGGCGCAAGTAGCAACCGTATTCGGTACCACCTTTGTGCTGGAAGGTTTTTCCTGGGATGAAGGGCTGCTGTTACTGCTGATCGCTGCCATCATCGGCTGGATTGCCGCCTGGCTGGCAACAGTGCAACATTTACGCCGTTTTACGCCGCAGTAACCAAAAGCAACGTTTTTTGCTATACTCTTCCTCTGCTGCCGACGACCTGGGAGCAGAGGAATTCTCCTATATCCCCCGCCGTCATCTGTGTGTAAAATATTCACTGCTATAATTGAACTTGTGGATAACTTTGTCGTCCAAGTAGCACAGATTGCTTCTGGTTTTTTCGCGACGTTGACATAATGTAGCGTCTGCGCAAGGAACTGTGCAGCAAGTCCATTGAATTTGTGAGGGTTTGAATGACCAAAGAAATGCAAACTTTAGCGATTGCTCCTCTGGGTAACCTGGAATCTTACGTTCGGGCTGCCAACAACTGGCCGGTGCTGACGGCAGAAGAGGAAAAAGCATTGGCTGAGCGGCTGCATTACCAGGGCGATCTGGATGCAGCAAAGACGCTGATCCTGTCTCACCTGCGCTTTGTTGTTCATATTGCTCGTAACTACTCCGGTTACGGCTTGCCGCAGGCGGACCTGATTCAGGAAGGTAACATCGGCCTGATGAAGGCGGTGCGTCGCTTCAACCCTGAAGTCGGCGTGCGTCTGGTGTCGTTCGCCGTGCACTGGATTAAAGCAGAGATTCACGAATACGTGCTGCGTAACTGGCGTATTGTGAAAGTCGCGACCACCAAAGCGCAGCGCAAGCTGTTCTTTAACCTGCGTAAAAGCAAACAGCGTCTCGGTTGGTTCAACCAGGACGAAGTAGAAATGGTCGCACGCGAGCTGGGCGTGAGCAGCAAAGACGTGCTGGAAATGGAATCGCGCATGGCTGCGCAGGATATGACTTTCGACATGTCGTCTGATGACGAAGCAGGCGAAGGCAAAGCGATGGCGCCGGTGCTGTATCTGCAGGATAAAACCTCTGACTTTGCCGATGGCATCGAAGAGGACAACTGGGATGCACATGCGGCTGACAAGCTGAGCGATGCGATGCTGAGCCTCGACGAGCGTAGTCAGGACATTATCCGTGCCCGCTGGTTGGACGATGACAACAAAACCACGCTGCAGGAGTTGGCCGACAAATACGGCGTCTCTGCGGAGCGCGTGCGTCAGCTGGAAAAGAACGCCATGAAGAAACTGCGTGTGGCGATTGAAGCCTGATAGTGATCGGGTGGAAAAACGGGGCGACTTTTAAGTCGCCCTTTTTATTACCTGGTCGCTACGCATCACGTTCAGACATTCCGCGCGACATCCTTTCAACGTACCCAACCATCAGCCTGCGCACGAAAACCACAAGCCTGCATAAACGCCGCACGCACCCCCTGATCGGCGTCGCCGTCATCGGCAATCCACCAATCTGCTAACGCGCTATTCTGCGCGATTGTCTCTTCCAGCAAGTATTGCCCCACGCCACGTCGACGCGTGACTTCGCGAACGTTGAGGTGGGTGATTTTCCCCTGCGTGCCGCTGAGGGTCAGCTGCAGCGCCGCCAGTAATCGGTCGTTAAAACGCGCCGCATACAAACGCTGCGTGTCGCTGAGTTGTGCTTCCAGTTGCACAATATCGATTTCCGGCCAGACTTTAGCTAAATCGATACGATCCTGAGCGGTTAACGATGCTAAGCGCTGGATTGTCAGCTTCATACCTAATACCTGTACTAGTGCAAAGGCGATAGTGTAGCGAATTTAGACAGTCAGAGCGCTGTCACTTTTTTCTGATGAAAATAGGTCAAATGCCGGTCAGTTTGCCAGGATTGTGGAGTAAGCCATCAACGATAGTTGAAAAAGCCAGCATAACGCGCTGGTATCCTGCTGAAAAATCGGCCATAACAACCAGACGATTCTGCTGATCCACTCAGTCAATTCTGAATATGTCAGTTGATTTACAGAAGAAAGTTCCTGTTTAATAACCTGAAAAATAAAGCCTTATTACCTATAAATGCCAGAAAAGCGTGCTAACCCATTATTGCAGAATGAGTTTTCCTCTTTGACTGGCAGAAAATAAACAATCACAACAAACACGACACAACAGATGGGGAAGTTCGCATGAAAATGAGTAAAGGACGCGCATTACTGGCGGGCTGCGTTGCCCTGGCGATGAGCCATGCGGCGCTGGCTAAAGACATCAAAATTGCCATCGTAGGCGCATCAACCGGTCCGGTCGCGCAGTACGGTGACATGCAGTTTACCGGTGCCGCGCAGGCGATTAAGGACATCAACGCCAAAGGCGGCGTTAACGGTGACAAACTGGTTGGCGTGGAATATGACGATGCCTGTGACCCGAAACAAGCGGTTGCGGTTGCCAACAAAGTGGTTAACGACGGCATCAAATACGTTATCGGCCATCTGTGCTCCTCCTCTACTCAGCCAGCTTCAGACATCTATAACGATGAAGGCGTGCTGATGATCACCCCAGCCGCTACCGCGCCTGAACTGACTGCACGTGGCTATGCTGACGTGCTGCGTACTACTGGCCTGGATTCCGATCAGGGCCCAACGGCGGCGACCTACATCCTCGACCACATCAAGCCAAAACGTATCGCTGTGGTGCATGACAAACAGCAATATGGTCAGGGCCTGGCGGAATCGGTGCAGAAAACCCTGAAAGCCAAAGGCGGCAACGTGGTGCTGTTTGAAGGTATCACCGCCGGTGATAAAGACTTCTCCACGCTGATTGCGCGTCTGAAGAAAGAAAACGTCGATTTCGTTTACTACGGTGGCTATTACCCGGAGCTGGGCCAGATTCTGCGTCAGGCAAAATCCGCTGGCCTGAATGCCGGCTTCATGGGTCCGGAAGGCGTGGGCAATGCTTCTCTGTCTAACATCGCTGGCGATGCGTCTGAAGGCCTGTTCGTGACCCTGCCGAAACGTTATGACCAGCTGCCAGAGAACAAGGCGATTGTTGATGCGATTAAAGCCAACACCGCGTCTAACCGCAAAGATCCAACCGGTCCGTTCGTCTGGACCACCTACGCGGCGATTCAGTCGCTGGTGGCCGGAATCGAACGCAGCAAGAGCGATGAGCCTGATGCAATTGCGAAGAACCTGAAAGAGGGCGCTGCCGTTCCAACCGTGATGGGCAACCTGAACTGGGATGAGAAAGGTGACCTGAAGGGCTTCGAATTTGGTGTCTTCAAATGGCACAAAGACGGCTCTTCTACCGCAGTTAAGTAATCCCCCAAAATTCCCTTTCCCGCACGCGGGAGAGGGAATTATTCAGCTCCAGAGCAGGTCCTCACTATGTCCGAGCAGTTTCTCTATTTTATTCAGCAGATGTTCAACGGGGTGACCCTCGGGAGCACCTACGCGCTGATCGCCATCGGTTACACCATGGTTTACGGCATTATCGGCATGATCAACTTCGCCCACGGCGAGGTGTATATGATCGGTAGCTATGTCTCCTTTATCGTGATTGCCGCCCTGATGATGATGGGCATCGATACCTCGTGGCTGATGATCGCCGCCGGTTTCGTGATGGCGGTGATCATCTCCAGCGCCTATGGCTGGAGCATCGAGCGCGTGGCGTACCGGCCGGTGCGATCGTCCAAGCGCCTGATCGCGCTGATCTCCGCGATCGGGATGTCGATCTTCCTGCAAAACTACGTCAGCCTGACGCAAGGCTCGCGCGATCTTGCGCTGCCAAGCCTGATCACCGGCCAGTGGACGCTGGGCGAAAGCAACGGCTTTGCGGCCACGCTCTCCACCATGCAACTGGTGATTTGGGTGGTGACCTTCCTGTCGATGCTGGCGCTGACGCTGTTCATCCGTTATTCACGCATGGGCCGCGCCTGCCGCGCCTGTGCAGAAGACCTGAAAATGGCCAGCCTGCTGGGTATCAACACCGATCGCGTTATCTCTCTCACCTTTATCATTGGTGCCGCGATGGCCGCGGTGGCGGGCGTATTGCTCGGTCAATTCTATGGCTCCATTAACCCATTCATCGGCTTTATGGCCGGGATGAAAGCCTTCACCGCCGCGGTATTAGGCGGTATCGGCAGTATTCCAGGCGCGATGATTGGCGGCCTGGTGCTGGGCATTGCAGAAGCGCTGACCTCGGCGTATCTGTCGACCGAATATAAAGATGTGGTCTCCTTCGCGCTGCTGATTGTGGTGCTGCTGGTGATGCCAACCGGGATTCTTGGCCGTCCGGAGGTGGAGAAAGTATGAAACGCCTCGGTTTGGTCAACGCCGTGATCTCCACGGTGATGTTGCTGATTCTCGCCACCTTCTTTATGGGCGTGCGCCTCGATCTGGACGGCACCAAACTGGTGGTCGCCAATGCGGGCGCGGTGCGCTGGAACTGGATCTTCATGGGTTGTGCGGTGGTGTTTGTCTTCCAGCTGCTGCGTCCGCTGGTGCAGGGTAAATTCAAACGCAGCGGCAAAGGTTTTGTTCTGCCGGGTTTTGATGGATCAACGCCAAAGCAGAAGCTGTTGATGGCGCTGGTGATTGCCGCCGCCGTTATCTGGCCGTTTCTGGTCTCGCGCGGCAGCGTCGATATAGCCACGCTGACGCTGATCTACGTAATGCTCGGGCTCGGATTGAACGTGGTGGTGGGTTTGTCTGGTTTGCTGGTGCTGGGCTACGGCGGTTTCTACGCCATCGGCGCTTACACCTTCGCGTTGCTTAATCACTATTACGGTTTTGGTTTCTGGGAAAGTCTGCCGCTGGCCGGTTTAGTCGCCGGTGCGTTTGGCCTGATGCTCGGCTTCCCGGTGCTGCGCCTGCGCGGTGACTATCTGGCGATCGTCACGCTCGGCTTCGGTGAAATCGTGCGTATTCTGCTGCTGAATAATACCGCGATCACCGGCGGCCCGAACGGCATCGCGCAGATTCCCAAGCCAAGTCTGTTTGGTCTGGAGTTTGGCCGCCGCGTCAGTGAAGGCGGCTGGAGCACTTTCCATGATTTCTTTGGCCTGAAATACGATCCCAGCGACCGCGTGATTTTCCTCTATCTGGTGGCGCTGCTGCTGGTGGTGCTGACGCTGTTTGTGATCAACCGTTTGCTGCGTATGCCGCTGGGCCGCGCGTGGGAAGCGCTGCGTGAAGATGAGATCGCCTGCCGTTCGCTCGGCCTGAGCCCAACGCGCATCAAGCTGACCGCTTTCACCATCAGCGCCGTGTTCGCAGGCTTCGCGGGGACGCTGTTCGCCGCTCGTCAGGGCTTCGTCAGCCCGGAATCCTTCACCTTCGTCGAATCGGCCTTTGTGCTGGCGATTGTGGTGTTGGGCGGCATGGGTTCGCAGCTGGCAGTGATCCTTGCAGCGATTCTGCTGGTGGTATCACGCGAGCTGATGCGTGATTTGAACGAGTACAGCATGCTGGTGCTCGGCGGTTTGATGGTGCTGATGATGATCTGGCGTCCGCAAGGTCTGCTGCCGATGAAGCGTCCGCATCTGAAGATGAAAAGCAGTAAACAAGGAGAGCAGGCATGAGTCAGCCTTTATTAGCCGTTGAAGGCCTGATGATGCGCTTCGGCGGCCTGTTAGCCGTCAACAACGTGGCGCTTGAGCTGCATCCACAGGAAATTGTTTCGCTGATCGGCCCGAACGGTGCCGGTAAAACCACGGTGTTCAACTGCCTGACCGGTTTCTACAAACCGACCGGCGGCACCATCAAACTGCGCGATCAACAACTGCAAGGTTTGCCAGGCCAGAAGATTGCGCGCATGGGCATTGTGCGTACCTTCCAGCATGTGCGTCTGTTCCGTGAAATGACGGTGATTGAGAACCTGCTGGTGGCACAGCATCAGCACCTGAAAAGCGGCGTGTTCTCCGGCTTGTTCAAAACCCCGGCTTTCCGTCGCGGTGAGAGCGAAGCGCTGGATCGCGCGGCAACCTGGCTTGAACGCATCGGTTTGCTGGATCTGGCTAACCGTCAGGCGGGTAACCTTGCTTATGGTCAGCAGCGTCGTCTGGAGATTGCGCGCTGCATGGTGACGCGTCCGGAAATCCTGATGCTGGATGAACCGGCGGCGGGTCTTAACCCGCGTGAAACGCACGAACTCGATGAGCTGATCGCCGAACTGCGCGGTGAGCACAAGGTTTCCGTGCTGCTGATTGAACACGATATGAAGTTGGTGATGGGCATTTCTGACCGCATTTACGTGGTTAATCAGGGAACGCCGCTGGCTAACGGCACGCCGGAACAGGTGCGTAACAATCCGGATGTGATCCGTGCTTATTTAGGTGAGGCGTAACATGGCAAACCCGATTTTAACTTTGCAGAATGTCAGCGCCCATTACGGTCCGATTCAGGCGCTGCATAACATTAATCTGCACATCAATCAGGGTGAAATCGTCACGCTGATCGGTGCCAACGGCGCGGGTAAAACCACGTTGCTCGGCACTTTGTGTGGCGAACCACGCGCCACCAGCGGCACCATCACCTTTGATGGTAAAACAATCACCGACTGGCAAACCGCGAAAATCATGCGTGAAGCGATTGCCATCGTGCCGGAAGGCCGTCGGGTGTTTTCGCGCATGACGGTGGAAGAGAACCTGGCGATGGGCGGTTTTTTCGCCACGCGTCAGCAGTATCTGGAGCGTATCGATCGCGTTTATCAGCTGTTTTCACGGCTGGCAGAACGTAAAGCACAGCGCGCGGGCACCATGTCTGGCGGTGAGCAGCAGATGCTGGCGATTGGTCGTGCGTTGATGAGCCAGCCGCGTTTGCTGCTGCTGGATGAGCCGTCGTTGGGGTTGGCGCCGATTATCATTCAGCAGATCTTCGATACCATTGAGCAGCTGCGTAAAGAGGGCATGACCATCTTCCTCGTCGAGCAGAACGCCAACCAGGCGCTGAAGCTGGCAGATCGCGGCTATGTGCTGGAGAACGGCCACGTGGTGCTGGAGGACAGCGGCGAAGCGTTGCTGTCCAACGAAGCGGTGCGGAGTGCGTATTTAGGCGCGTAAGTTGGTGCTCGCTGTCCCCCATCCCGGCCTTCCCCCGCTAGCGGGGGAAGGAGATGCTGCCACATGCAGCTTCAGAACGAACATATGGCAGCATCTTCCTCCCCCATTAATGGGGGAGGACCGAGGAGGGGGACAGCCAGCACGTACCAGCCAGCACTCCTAACCCACCTGTCACATCCCCGTCATAAACCTGTTATTAATCCGTCATTTCCCCGTGTCATGTTACGTCGCGAACTAAAAAATGCGCGTATTCGCGCGTACTTAACAGCACAGGAAAAACCTTATGTCCGCTTTTACGCTTCGTCCCCGCCTGATGAGTGTCTTGCTCGGCCTGGCGCTCAGCGGTAATGCGCTGGCTGCAACTGAGATCCCTTTCTGGCACTCAATGGAAGGCGAGTTAGGCAAAGAAGTTGATTCTCTGGCACAACGTTTTAACCAGGCTCATCCCGATTACAAAATCGTTCCGACTTACAAAGGCAACTACGAGCAGAGCTTAGCGGCGGGTATCGCGGCAGTGCGCGCCGGTAAAGCACCTGCGCTGCTGCAGGTGTATGAAGTCGGTACGGCGACCATGATGGCGTCAAAAGCTATCGTGCCGGTCAACCAGGTGTTTAAAGACGCCGGCGTGCAAATGGATCCCAGGCAGTTCGTGCCAGCCGTTGCCGGTTACTACAGCGACAGCAAAGGCCAGCTGATCTCGCAGCCGTTCAACAGCTCCACGCCGGTACTGTATTACAACAAAGATGCGTTCAAAAAAGCCGGTCTGAACCCGGATCAGCCACCAAAAACCTGGCAGGAGCTGGCGAAAGACGCCGAAGCGCTGCGTAAAGCGGGCCTGACCTGCGGTTACGCCAGTGGCTGGCAGGGCTGGATTCAGATTGAAAACTTCAGCGCCTGGCACGCGTTGCCGGTCGCCACCAAAAACAACGGTTTTGACGGTACCGATGCGGTGCTGGAATTCAACAAGCCGGTGCAGGTGCGCCACATCGAAATGCTGGAAGCGATGAACAAGAAGGGGGATTTCACCTACTTCGGTCGCAAAGATGAATCCACCGCCAAGTTCTACAACGGCGATTGCGGCATCACCACCGCGTCTTCCGGTTCGCTGGCCGACATCAAACACTACGCCAAATTTAACTTCGGCGTAGGCATGATGCCGTACGATGAAACCGTTCCGAACGCACCGCAAAACGCCATCATTGGCGGCGCGAGCCTGTGGGTGATGAAAGGCAAAGATGCCAACACCTACAAAGGCGCGGCGGAGTTCATGAAGTTCCTCGCACAGCCGGAAATCGCTGCCGAATGGCACCAGAAAACCGGTTACCTGCCTATCACCACCGCCGCATACGAACTGACTAAGCAACAGGGCTTCTATGACAAGAACCCCGGCGCAGACATCGCTACGCGTCAGATGCTGAACAAAGATCCGCTGCCGTTCACCAAAGGCATGCGTCTGGGCAACATGCCACAGATTCGTACTGTCGTGGACGAAGAGCTGGAAGGCGTGTGGACCGGCAAACAGGCACCGCAAGCCGCGCTGGATAACGCTGTGAAGCGCGGTAACGAACTGCTGCGCCGTTTTGAGCAGCAAGTGAAGTAACGCTGTTATCTCGGGGCCGACGCCTGGCGTTCGCCCCGATTTTTCTCCTGGATTGAGCCTGCTATGTCCTCATCGCGCCCGGTATTTCGCTCCCGTTTTCTGCCCTATTTGCTGCTGCTGCCGCAACTGGTGATCACGGCCATCTTCTTTCTGTGGCCAGCCGGTGAAGCCTTGTGGTATTCGCTGCAAAGCATTGATCCTTTTGGCATCTCCAGCACCTTCGTCGGAATGGCGAACTTTAAACGCCTGTTCAGCGACGAGTACTATCTGGCGTCCTTTTGGACCACCATTGAATTCAGTGCGCTGGTCACGATTTGCGGCATGACCTTTTCCCTGCTGCTGGCGGCGCTGGTGGATTACGTGATTCGCCTGCGCAAGCTTTACCAAACCTTGCTGCTGCTGCCATACGCGGTGGCGCCGGTGGTAGCGGCGGTGCTGTGGATGTTCCTGTTTAATCCGGGCCTCGGTTTGTTCAGCCATCTGCTGAACCAAATGGGCTACAACTGGAACTACGCGCAAAACAGCGGTCAGGCGATGTTCCTGATTGTGCTGGCGTCGATCTGGCAGCAAATGAGCTACAACTTCCTGTTTTTCTTTGCCGCGCTGCAGTCGATTCCCAAATCGCTGGTGGAAGCGGCAGCGATCGATGGCGCCGGTCCGGTGCGTCGCTTCTTCAATTTATCCCTGCCGCTGATTACGCCGGTGAGCTTTTTCCTACTGGTGGTCAATCTGGTGTACGCCTTCTTCGATACCTTCCCGGTGATCGATGCCGCCACTGGCGGCGGGCCAGTACAGGCCACCACCACGCTGATCTACAAAATCTATCGCGAAGGCTTCACCGGGCTGGATCTCTCTTCCTCCGCCGCGCAATCGGTGGTGTTGATGCTGCTGGTGATTGGCCTGACTATCCTGCAATTCCGCTTTGTCGAGCGTAAGGTGCAATACCAATGATTGAGAATCGACGCGGGCTGGACATCTTCAGCCATACCTTGCTGGTGCTGGGCGTGCTGACCATTCTGTTCCCGCTCTACATCGCTTTTGTCGCGGCGACGCTGGATAACGAGGCGGTGTATCAGGTGCCGATGACGCTGCTGCCGGGTACGCATTTGTGGGAGAACATCGCGCGCATCTGGACGCATGGCGTGAATGGCAACGGCCCGGCATTTGGCATGATGATGCTCAACAGCCTGCTGATGGCGCTCGGCATCACCATTGGCAAAATCAGCGTCTCGATGCTCTCCGCCTTCGCGCTGGTGTGGTTCCGCTTCCCGCTGCGTTCGCTGTTTTTCTGGCTGATTTTTATCACCCTGATGCTGCCGGTGGAAGTGCGTATTTTTCCGACGGTGGAAGTGATTTCGACGCTGAATATGCTCGACAGCTACAGCGGCCTAACGCTGCCGCTGATGGCATCGGCGACGGCCACTTTCCTGTTCCGTCAGTTCTTTATGTCGCTGCCGGACGAGCTGATTGAGGCGGCGCGTATCGACGGCGCCAGCCCGATGCGCTTCTTCTGGGACATTGTGTTACCGCTGTCCAAAACCAATCTCGCCGCGCTCTTCGTGATCACCTTTATCTACGGCTGGAACCAATATCTGTGGCCGCTGCTGATCATCAACGATGCCAGCCTCAGCACCGCCGTCGCCGGAGTGAAAAGCATGATCAACAGCAGCGGCGGGCCGACGCAGTGGAATGAAGTGATGGCGGCAATGTTATTAACCCTGATTCCACCGGTGGTGGTGGTACTCGTGATGCAACGTGCGTTTGTGCGTGGCCTGGTAGAGAGTGATAAATAAATGGCAGGCGTAACCCTTCAGACCGTTACCAAATCGTACGACGGAAAAAATCAGATCATTCAGCCCCTGAATATCACCATTAACGATGGCGAATTTATGGTGATGGTCGGCCCTTCCGGCTGCGGTAAATCGACGCTGCTGCGCATGGTGGCGGGCCTTGAGCGCGTATCGTCGGGCGACATCTACATCGACGACAAACGCGTCACCCACATGGAGCCGAAAGATCGCGGCATCGCCATGGTGTTCCAGAACTACGCGCTCTATCCGCACATGACGGTGGGCGAAAACATGGCGTATGGCCTGAAAATTCGCGGCATGGGCAAAGTGCAGATTGATCAGCGCGTGATTGAAGCCGCGCGCAGCCTCGAACTGGATCATCTGCTGCATCGCCGCCCGCGTGAGCTGTCGGGCGGGCAGCGTCAGCGTGTAGCGATGGGGCGCGCTATCGTGCGTGAACCGGCGGTTTTCCTGTTTGATGAGCCGCTGTCGAATCTGGATGCGCGCCTGCGCGTGCAGATGCGTCTTGAGCTGCAACAGCTGCATCGCCGCCTGAAAACCACCAGCATCTACGTGACGCACGACCAGGTAGAAGCGATGACGCTGGCGCAACGCGTGATGGTCATGAACAAAGGCGTGGTGGAGCAGGTGGGCACGCCGGTGGAAGTCTATGAGCGTCCGGCCAGCCAGTTTGTTGCCTCGTTTATCGGCGCGCCTGCCATGAATTTGCTGCCAGGACAAATCAGCAGCGACGGCACGCGTTTCACGCTGGATGCGCTTAACAGCTTGCTGCTGGGCGAGAGCAGAGCCAAATGGGCCAATCGCCCGCTGACGCTCGGCATTCGTCCCGAACACATTAAACTCAGCAGCCGCGATGCGGGCGGCATTCCGCTGGTGGTAGAAACGCTGGAGATGCTCGGCGCGGACAATCTGGCGCACGGCCGCATCGGTAACGCGCGCATGGTGGTGCGTTTGCCGCACAGCGAGCGCCCGCTGGCGGGCAGCACCTTGTGGCTGCATCTGCCGTCAGATGCGTTACACTTCTTCGATTCAACCTATGGAAAGCGTCTGGAATGAGTCAACACAACTGGCCTTATCCGCACATTGTCGCGCATCGCGGCGGCGGCAAACTGGCCCCGGAAAATACCCTCGCGGCGATTGATGTCGGCGCGCAGCACGGTCACACCATGATCGAGTTTGATGCCAAGCTGTCGCAAGATAAGCAAATTTTCCTGCTGCACGACGACACGCTGGATCGCACCAGCAACGGTTGGGGCGTGGCGGGCGCGCTGTCGTGGCATAAGCTGTCACAGCTGGATGCCGGCGGCTGGTTTAGCCGCGATTACGAAGGCGAACCGCTGGCGCTGCTGAGCGAAGTGGCCGAGCGTTGTCGCCAGCATCAGATGATGGCGAACATCGAGATCAAACCCACCACCGGGCAGGAGGTGGAAACTGGCCGCAATGTGGCGCTGGCCGCACGCGAACTGTGGCAAGGTCAAACCGCACCGCTGCTCTCCTCCTTCTCTTACGCTGCGCTGGAGGCGGCGATGGAGGCAGCACCTGAACTGCCGCGCGGGTTGCTGCTGGATGAGTGGCACGACGATTGGCAGGCGCTGACGGCGCGTCTGGATTGCGTGTCGATCCATCTCAACCACAAATTACTCGACGCCAAACGCACCGCGCAGCTGAAAGCGGCCGGTCTGCATATTCTGGTGTATACCGTGAATCAGCCCGCGCGGGCGCGCGAGCTGTTGAGTTGGGGCGTCGATGCTATCTGCACCGACCGCATCGATATTATCGGTCCCGACTTCCGCTAGTTCTGCTGCTGTTTCTGGCCCGGCTGCGACTGAATCACCCGCTGCTGGGCGCTATCCCGCTGTTCCTGCACCTTGCGCTGGACATCCTGACTTTGCTGCTGCTGATTCTGCTGCAACCTGAGCTTCTGCTGTTGCTGCTGATTCTGCATTTGCGACTGCATCCGCTGCTGGCTTGGGTTGAAGCCGGGTTTGTTCGGGTCGTTGGTGCTGTTCAACGTATTTGCCATGCTGCTTAACGGCAGCAATGCTGCGATCACAATTAGCCATTTGTTCATGGTCTTCCTCCATTCATGCAGCCTGCTGTGTGCTGATGCTGCCAAGGTGGCAACACGCGCTGCAGTCATAAGTTTATGCGATATCACAAACCTATGATCCAGGAGTGCGCCGAATTTAGCTTACTGCTACGCTTTTTACCGTGTTTGCAAACACTTGCATCAATAAATAACAAATGGATACCCATAATAATTCGAGGCGCAGGAAGGCGGCAAACGAGAGAGTCCGATGAGCTTACATAAGTAAGTGATTCGGGTGAACGAGAGCAGCCAACGCATCTGCACCTTGAAGTATGAAGGGTATAAATAACTTTAAAAGGATGGTGGCAGGATGAGGATACAGGGCAACGTGCGTCAGTTCGGCTGGGCATTATTGATGAGTTTTACCGTGGTGCAGGGCGCACACGCTGCGCCCGCCAACGCGCCGCCGGTTTCGTATGGCGTTGATAGTGATACCTTTCACCCGGTAAAAGCCAAACATGGCATGGTGGCATCGGTGGATGCGATGGCGACAGAAGTCGGCGTCGATATTCTTAAGCAGGGCGGTAACGCGGTGGATGCGGCGGTTGCGGTGGGTTTCGCGCTGGCGGTGACGCATCCGCAGGCCGGTAATCTCGGCGGCGGGGGCTTTATGCTGCTACGCACCGCATCGGGCCGCACCACCGCCATCGACTTCCGAGAAATGGCACCGGCGCGCGCGTCACGCGATATGTTCCTTGATAAGCAGGGCAACGCTGATAGTAAGTTGTCACTCACTTCTCACTTAGCCTCAGGCACGCCGGGCACCGTGGCCGGTTTTGCGCTGGCGGCGCAGAAATACGGCACCTTGCCGCTGAGCACATTACTGGCGCCTGCTATCAAACTGGCGCGTGACGGTATCGTAGTGAACGATGCGCTGGCCGACGATCTCGCCACTTATGGCAAAGAGACGCTGATCAATCACGACAACAGCCGCGCGATTTTCTACAAAGCCGACGGTAAGCCGTATCAGAAGGGCGAACGTCTGGTGCAGAAAAACCTCGCGCGCAGCCTGCAGCTGATCGCCCAGCAAGGGCCGGATGCGTTCTATAAAGGCAAAATCGCCGATGAAATTGCCGGTGAAATGGCGCAGCACGGCGGCCTGATCGGCAAGCAGGATCTGGCGGCCTATCGCGCGGTGGAACGTAAACCGGTGAGCGGCACCTATCGCGGCTATGAAGTGTTCTCCATGCCGCCGCCATCGTCCGGCGGGATTCACATCGTGCAGATCCTCAATATCCTGGAAAACTTCGACCTGGCGAAGTTTGGTTTTGGCAGCGCCGATGCGATGCAGGTGATGGCGGAAGCGGAAAAATACGCTTACGCCGACCGTTCCGAATACCTTGGCGATCCTGATTTCGTCAAAGTGCCGCAGCAGGCGCTAACCAGCAAAGCCTACGCCAAAACCCTGGCGCAGCAGATTGACGTCAATAAAGCGCGTCCATCCAGCGAGATCAAGCCGGGCAAACTGGCGCCGTATGAAAGCAATCAAACCACGCACTTCTCGGTGGTGGATAAAGATGGCAACGCGGTCGCGGTGACTTACACGCTGAATACTTACTTCGGCAGCGGCATTGTCGCCGGACAAAGCGGCATCTTGATGAACAATGAAATGGATGATTTCTCGGCCAAACCGGGTACGCCAAACGTCTACGGCTTAGTCGGTGGCGAGGCGAATGCGGTGCAACCGGCTAAACGTCCGCTGTCATCGATGTCGCCCACTATTGTGGCAAAAGACGGTAAAACCTGGCTGGTGACCGGTAGCCCAGGCGGCAGCCGTATTATCACCACCGTGCTGCAAATGGTGGTGAACAGCATCGATTTCGGCATGAACGTCGCGGAAGCGACCAACGCACCGCGCTTCCATCATCAATGGTTGCCCGACCAGTTGCGCGTAGAGAAAGGCTTCAGCCCGGATACGTTGCGCCTGCTGGAAGCCAAAGGCCAGCATGTGAAAGTGATGCCCGCGATGGGCAGCACGCAGAGCATTATGATTGGGCCGGACGGCACGCGTTATGGCGCATCGGATCCGCGTTCAGTGGATGATTTAAGCGCAGGTTATTGAACGCTAATGCGCAATAAATTGCGCCGCTACGGTATGTGCACGCATTTGTAGCGGCGCGATTTAACAGGTTATTTCAAGCGCGCCATATAGTGCGTATCCACCATTTCGCCGTCGCGCATGGCGTGGCGACGTGCGGTGCCTTCGATCTCAAAGCCAAACTGCCGATACAGGCCAAGCGCTTTATGATTATCGGCGAACACCGTCAGCTCAATGCGCGTCACCTGCAGCCAGTTGTCGCACAAATCAATCATCGCTGACATCAGCGCTTTACCGACGCCGCGCCGATGAAAAGCAGAATCGACGCCCATGCCAAAGGTCGCGGTATGGCGACGGCGCGCCACCGACAGCACTTCCACCGTGAGTTGCCCGGCAATCTGATCGTCAATGCACGCCACTAGCATATGCACACCCGGACGCAGATTACTGAGGCGGTCCTGCCACAGCGTCGGCGATTGATACGGCAGATGCAGCGTGTTGGCCTGCGGTTCAGGCTGACTGTACATGCGCGTTAAAGCAGCAGCATCTTCGGGAATAGCGTGACGAACAACGATCTGACTCATGAGCGACTCCTTGTGCAAAATGGATAAAATCCCCTTTAACATCAAGGAATTCTCGCTCTTCGTCAATGCAAAATAATTCGCAAAAGGGCTTTACAGACGCGAATGATAATGATTATTATTGCCATGCGAGCTCGGAAACGTCTCCTGACAACCGGGTAAGCACGACATTGCTCACATTGCTTCCAGGTATTATTTAGCCAGCTCGGGTGCTGGCTTTTTTTTTGCCTTTACAGCGTATACCAGGTTGCCGCACCGGGCCCGACCGGCAGATTGAAGACAAACACCCAAAGCACAAACAGCAGCGTCCAGCCAATCATAAACACCACCGAATACGGCAACATCATCGCCACCAGCGTACCGATGCCCATATCGCGTCGATAACGCGCCGCCACCGCCATAATCAGGCCAAAGTAACTCATCATGGGTGTAATCACGTTGGTCACCGAATCGCCGATGCGATATGCCGCCTGAATCACTTCGGGCGCAAAGCCGACCAGCATCAGCATCGGGACAAAGATCGGTGCGGTCACCGCCCATTGCGCCGAGGCGGAGCCAATCATCAGGTTGATAAAGCCGCAGATCATGATGAAGCAGACAAACAGCAGCGGCGCGCCCATATCGATTGATGCCAGCAGATTAGCGCCTTTCACTGCCACCACGGTGCCGAAATTGCTCCAGTTAAAAAACGCCACGAACTGCGCAGCAAAGAACACCAGCACGATATACATGCCCATGCTGCTCATACTGGCGGACATGGCGTTAATGACGTCGCGATCGTTGCGCATATTGCCGATCAGGCGGCCATATACCATGCCGGGAATAGCGAAGAAGACAAAGATAAACACCACGATGCCCTTCAGGAACGGTGAACCCGCCAGCGTGCCGGTTTTCGGGTTGAGTAACACGCCGTAGCCCGGAATCACGGTCAGGATCAGCAGCAGCGTAACGCCAAGAACCGCCCAGCCCGCGCCTTTCAACGCCCGACGTTCTTGCGTCGTCAGCGCGCCCATATCGCCTCGCACCGCATCACCTTCGCTGTCGTGATATTTGCCCAGTTTAGGTTCGACGATGCTGTTGGTGATCCAGGTGCCAAGAATGGCAATCACGAAGGTACTGACAAACATAAAGTACCAGTTCACTTCCGGGCCAACATGGTAGTCAGGATCGATAATCTGCGCGGCGCTTTGGGTAATGCCCGAGAGCAGCGGATCGATGGTGCCAAGCAGTAAGTTGGCGCTGTAGCCGCCAGAAACCCCGGCAAACGCCGCGGCCAGGCCCGCCAGGGGATGACGGCCCAATGAGTGGAAAATCATCGCGGCCAGCGGAATCAGCACCACATAGCCCAGCTCAGAAGCGGTGTTGGAGATAATGCCAGCGAAGACGATGGTGAAGGTGATGAGCTTTTTCGGTGCGTTAAACACCAGCGCGCGCATCGCCGCCGAGAGCAGCCCTGAATGTTCGGCAATCCCCACACCGAGCAGCGCAACCAGCACGGTGCCGAGCGGCGCAAAGCCGGTAAAGTTGGTGACCAGATGGCTGACGATGCGTTGCAAACCTTCGGCACTCATCAGGCTAACCACGTGAATCACACCGTCTGGTGCGCGTCCTGCCGCGCCAACTGGGCGGGGATCGATCACGTTGACGCCAAACGCTGCGGCAACGGCAGACGCAACAATGATAAACAGTGAAAACAGGGCAAATAAAGTAATCGGATGCGGTAATAAATTACCCAGCCATTCAACGGTATTCAAAAAGCGCTCAATCGGGCGCTTAGCGGGTGGAGTGATGTGTTCTGACATAATTTTTCCTTGTTATTCCTGCTTGCAGGGTCCGTGATGCTCATTGTTATGTAGTGGGTTATCTACAAGACCAATCTCGTTCGCACTTCCTCATCAGTAAAACCTGGGTCGTTTTTTGTTTTCATTCACTTTTTTTGAACAGAGGGATGAAGTTTTTCAGCTATCAATCAATCCTTCGCAGTACCAAACTGTAAAAAACATTGAGGAGAATTGAACATGATTTATGTACGCAAAGCTGAAGAACGCGGTCACGCTAATCACGGTTGGCTGGATAGCTGGCACACCTTTTCTTTCGCCGATTATCACGATGCCAACTTTATGGGCTTCTCGGCACTGCGCGTGATTAACGAAGATGTTATCGATGGTGGTCAGGGCTTCGGCACCCATCCGCACAAAGACATGGAAATCCTGACCTATGTGCTGTCTGGCACCGTTGAACATCAAGACAGCATGGGCAATAAAGAGCAGATTCCGAGCGGTGAGTTCCAAATCATGAGCGCCGGTACCGGCGTGCGACATTCGGAGTACAACGCCAGCGCCACCGATCCGCTGCACCTGTATCAGATCTGGATCATTCCAGAGCGCAAAGGCATTGAGCCGCGTTACGCGCAGCGCCGTTTCGATGATGTTAAAGGCCGCCAGTTTGTGCTGACGCCGGATGAACGTGACGGATCGCTCAAGGTGTTTCAGGACATGACGTTGTCGCGCTGGGTCTTTGCTGAGGGCGAAAGCGATGAAGTGACAGTTGAAGCCGGTCGTCGCGTGTGGATTCAGGTGGTGAAAGGGCTGGTGAGCGTGAATGGCGAACAGGTTGGCAGCAGCGATGCGCTGGCGATTTGGGATGAAAGCGCGCTGAGCATCAAAGCTGACAGCGATGCAGAGATTCTGCTGTTTGATTTGCCACCGGTTTAAAGGTCGCGCAATGAACGGCGCCGCTGCAATATCTGCACGTATTTGTAGCGGCGCGATTGATCGCGCAGGTTTTCCTCAAAGGCAGTGCATGACAAAAAAATGATAAACTCGTCGTATCTCTGATTTCAGGCGCATACGATGAAGAAGAAAAGACCGGTATTACAGGACGTTGCCGATCGTGTCGGCATCACAAAAATGACCGTCAGCCGCTACCTGCGCAATCCCGATCAGGTTTCTGCGGCGCTGCGCGATAAGATCGCCGTGGCGCTGGACGAACTCGGTTACATCCCCAATCGCGCCCCCGATATGCTCTCCAACGCCACCAGTCGCGCTATCGGCGTGCTGCTGCCTTCCTTAACCAACCAGGTTTTCGCCGACGTATTGCGCGGCATTGAGGCCGTTACCGACGAAGCGGGTTACCAAACGCTGGTGGCGCATTTTGGCTACAACGCGCAGAAAGAGGAGTTACAGCTGCGATCGCTGCTCGGCTGGAACATCGACGGCGTGATCCTCACCGAGCGTACCCATACGCCGGGCACGCTGCGCATGCTGGAAGTCGCGGGCATTCCAGTGATTGAAATGATGGATTCGGTCACGCCGTGCCTCGATATGGCGGTGGGCTTTGATAACGTCGAAGCCGCGCGGCAGATGACGCATGCTATTCTGAAAAAAGGCCATCGCCACACGGTTTATCTCGGTGCACGCCTTGATGAACGTACCTTGCAGAAGCAGCAGGGCTACGAAAAAGCGATGCGCGAAGCGGGGCTCACGCCACACAGCGTGATGATGGAAGATGCCTCCTCTTTCAGCGCCGGCGCGCAACTGCTGTGCGAGGCACAAAAGCGTTATCCGGAAACTGACAGCCTGTTTTGTACCAACGATGACCTGGCGGTAGGCGCGATGTTTGAGTGCCAGCGTCAGGGATTACGCGTGCCGCAGCAGATGGCGATTGCCGGTTTCCACGGCCACGACATTACGCAAGTGGTGAATCCGCGCCTCGCCACGGTGTTAACGCCGCGCGAGCGTATGGGACGGGAATCGGCAGCGATGCTGCTGGCGCGCATTGGCGGCGATCGCACGCTAACGCAACCGCTGGATGTTGGCTTTGAAATCTCCGAAGGTGACAGCATCTGATTTTGGCGATTATTTGAGTCAGTTCACACTTTCGTGCTTTTCCACCTGAGAAGGGTTGCCAGCCTTTCAGTGGGCTCTGACAATGGCAGCTCGATTTGTTATCGGTAACATTGGGCAGAATTCACTGCCGGAGCGCAAAACAATGACAACGCCATCTCCATCGCACCACGTCTTTATCCTGATGGGCGTTTCCGGCAGCGGAAAATCTGCCGTCGCCAATCAGGTCTCTCATCAGTTAAACACTGCGTTCCTCGATGGGGATTTCCTCCATCCGCGCAGCAACATCATGAAAATGGCGGATGGTCATCCGCTGGACGACAACGATCGCCAGCCGTGGCTGCAGGCGCTGAATGATGCGGCATTTGCCATGCAGCGCACGCAGGAGATCTCCATCATCGTCTGTTCGGCGCTGAAAAAGTCCTATCGCGATATCCTGCGTCAGGGCAACGAGAACCTGAAATTTATCTATCTGCAGGGCGATTTCGAAACCATCGAATCCCGCCTGAAAGCGCGTAAAGGTCACTTCTTCAAACCGCAGATGCTGGTGACGCAGTTCGCCACGCTGCAGGAACCCGGCGCGGATGAGCCCGATGTACTGGTGGTTGATATCAATCATTCACTGGATGAGGTAGTTGCGGCCACGGTTGCGACCATTGAGGGTGCAATCAACAAGGGTTAGTCATGAGTACCGCAACGCTAGTGTTAACCGCAGCAGGCTCTGTCCTGCTGCTGCTGTTTTTGGTGATGAAAGCGCGTATGCACGCCTTTGTTGCCCTGATGTTAGTCTCCATTGGTGCCGGTCTGTTCTCCGGCATGCCGCTCGATAAAATCGCACAAACCATGGAAAAAGGCATGGGCGGAACGCTCGGCTTTCTCGCCATTGTGGTGGCGTTGGGCGCGATGTTCGGCAAGATCCTGCATGAAACCGGCGCCGTCGATCAGATCGCCATTCGCATGTTGAAAACCTTTGGGGAAAGCCGCGCGCACTATGCGATGGGCGTCGCTGGCTTGATCTGTGCGTTGCCGCTGTTCTTTGAAGTGGCGGTGGTGTTGCTGATCAGCATTGCGTTCGCCGTGGCGCGTCGTACCCAAGGCAATTTAGTTAAGCTGGTGATCCCGCTGTTTGCCGGTGTTGCGGCGTCCGCCGCGTTTCTGCTGCCGGGACCCGCGCCGATGCTGCTGGCGGCGCAGATGCACGCTGATTTTGGCTGGATGATTCTGCTGGGCCTGTGCGCCGCGATTCCGGGCATGCTGATTGCGGGCCCGCTGTTTGGCAGCTTTATTGCGCAGCACGTCAGCTTTAGCGCACCGCCGGAAGATCATCAGCCGGAAGTGGAAGAGGGCAAACTGCCGTCGTTTGGCTTTAGTCTGGCGCTGATTCTGTTCCCGCTGCTGCTGGTTGGCCTGAAAACCATCGGCGCACGCTTCACTACGCCGGGTTCCCATCTGTATGAGTGGCTGGAGTTTATCGGCCATCCGTTCACCGCGATTTTGCTGGCCTGTCTGGTGGCGATTTATGGCCTGGCTTATCGTCAGGGCATGGATAAAGAGAAGGTGATGCAGGTGTGCGGCAGCGCGCTGCAACCGGCGGGCATTATTCTGCTGGTGATTGGTGCGGGCGGCGTGTTTAAGCAGGTACTGGTGGATTCGGGCGTTGGCCCGGTTTTAGGGCATGCGTTGACCGGCGCAGGTATGCCGATTGCGCTGGCGTGCTTCATCCTTTCTGGCGCGATTCGCGTGATTCAGGGTTCGGCCACCGTGGCGTGTTTAACCACCGTCGGTTTAGTGATGCCGGTGATTGAACCGCTGCACTACAGCGGCGCGCAGCTGGCCGCGCTGTCGATCTGTATCGGCGGCGGCTCGATCATTATCAGTCATGTGAATGATGCGGGTTTCTGGCTGTTTGGCCGCTTCACCGGCGCCACCGAAGCCGAAACGCTGAAGACATGGACGCTGATGGAAACCATTTTGGGCACCACCGGCGCGATTGTTGGCATTATTGCGTTCAGTTTGCTGTCGTGATGTAAAACCAGCGCAATACATTGCGCCGCTACGGACCATTACGCGGATTTGTAGCGGCGCGATTTATCGCGCGATTCTGACCTTCTTAATCCTCTTCCCGCTCATCATCCGGCTGATCCAAAACCGTGTACGCCACGGCGCAGAACAGCGAATTTAAACGCTTCAAATCGCCCAGCAAGCCAAGGTGCAACGAGCTTGTCTCAATGCTTTGCACATTCTGCAGATGCAAGCGCTCGACGTGCGCGTGGGAGAAACGGCGAATCAGGATGCGGAAGCGATGCTTGGATCGGCGCAGGCGTTTGGCGCTGGTGACATCGTGCGACAAAAACACCGACAAACTCAGACGCAGGTTATACAGCACCTGTTCCTGCAAGGTTTGCAGCTCCTCCAGTCCTTCGGCAGAGAAGGCACGGCGCGCGGTCAGTGACTTATCCGCTACGTCGGCGCACATGCGTTCGATAATGTCGCCCGCCTGCTCCAGGTTGAGCGCCATCTCAATGATCTCCGCCCAGCGGCGCGAATCATCCTCCGGCAAATCCTCTTTCGGCATACGCGCCAGATAGAGTTTGATCGCGGTGTAAAGCACATCAACATCATCATCCAGCCGCCGCACCGCGCGCTCTTCGCGCAGGTCGCCGTGCACCACCTTATTGAATGACTCAATCATCTGCTCGACCACATCGCCGATGCGCAGTGTTTCGCGTGAGGCGTTAGCCAGCGCTAACGCCGGCGTATCCAGCGCGCTGCTGTCGAGGTGTTTGGGTTTGAGATGGGCTTCGTTTTCGGGATCATCGGCAATCATACGGCGGCACAGGCGCGCCATTGGATCGGCAAACGGCACCATGACTAAGCAGCGAATCAGGTTGTAGAAGACGTGGAAGAAGATCACCAGCTCTTCGTCATTGACCGGCAGCTTATCCAGCACATCGGCGACAACATTGACGAACGGCAAAATGGCGATGCTGCCAATCAGCTTAAACAGCAGGCTGCCGAGCGCGACGCGTTTGCCCGCTGCATTGGAGCCGCTGGCGTTGATCATCGCCAGCAGGCCGCTGCCGAGGTTGGCACCAATCACCAGACAGAGTGCCACCTTGAAAGAGATGACACCGGTAGCGGTCAGCGTGGCGGTAATCAGGACCGCCGCGAGGCTGGAGTAACTGATGATGGCGAACACCGCGCCAATCAGTGCATCAAGCATCACATCGCCGGTCAGCGTCGAGAACAGCACCTGAACGCCCGCCGCCTGGGTGATCGGTTTGGCGGCCGCGACAATCAGCTGCAGCGCCAGCAGAATCAGGCCAAGTCCAATACTGGCGCGGCCTAACTGCCCAATGCGCGTTTGCTTGCGGCTGAGAAAGAACACCACGCCAAAGAAGATAAACAGCGGCGACAGCCACGACAGATCGAAGGTCAGGATACGCGCCATGATCGCGGTCCCGACATCCGCGCCCAGCACCACCACCAGCGCTGGCGTCAGACTGACCAGATTCTGTGCAACAAAGGAGGTAACCAGCAGCGTGGTGGCGTTACTGCTCTGCACCAGCGCCGTGACGCCAATGCCGGCAAGAAACGCCATCGGTTTTTTTTCAACGCTGCGACTGAGTACGCGACGCAGATCGGCACCGTAAACGCGCATGATGCCGGTGCGCACAATGTGTGTGCCCCACACCAGCAGCGCAACGGCGGAGAGTAGATTAAGCAGAGTTAACACGTATAGAGGCTCCTCATCCGTCAGGCTCAAACCACACCGATTGCCAGCCTGACGGTGAGCACAACCGGTAAAACCTTCGCCGCGTTGTGTCGCCTTTTTTCGTTTAAATTAAGCAACCTGGCGCAACGTCGACATCTCTAACTGTAGCCCAATCTGCATACCAGCGGGATGCAAATCTGCCACGCTGCGGTTGAGTACATCAATCGAAAGCTCCACGTTTTGCGCGCGCACCCGATAGCGAATCACGTTGCCAAGCAAGCTGTGGCTGAGGATGGTGGCGGGAATGCCCGCCTGCGGCGCACACAGCTGGATCGACTCCGGGCGAATCGCTACCTGACCGCTAAACGCCTGTCCGGTCAGCTGCGTTGCCTGTTCCGCGCTCAGCAGGTTGTAGTTGCCGATAAAGCCGGCGGCAAACAGATCGGCCGGTTGGGTATAGAGCATTTCCGCGTTGCCGTTCTGCACGATCTTTCCGCGGTTCATCAGCACGATGCGATCGGACATGGTCAGCGCCTCTTCCTGATCGTGGGTAACAAACAAGGTAGTGAGTTTCAGCTCGCGCTGAATATTGCGGATCTGTTCACGCAGATGGCGACGAATGCGCGCATCCAGCGCCGACAGCGGTTCATCCAGCAACAGCAAGCGTGGACGCGTCACCAGCGAACGCGCCAGCGCCACGCGCTGACACTGTCCGCCAGAGAGCTGATGCGGATAACGCCGCGCGAAGTCGGTGAGTTCCACCAGCGCCAGTACCTCCATCACGCGTTTCTGAATCTCGCTGCTCGCCAGTTTCTGCATCTTCAGGCCAAACGCCACGTTCTTCTCAACCGTCATGTTGGGGAACAGCGCGTAGCTCTGGAACACCATGCCGATGGTGCGCTTCTGCGGCGTCAGCGGCACGATATCCTGACCTTGCAGCAATACTTTGCCGCTATCCACTTCGGTTAACCCGGCGATACAGCGCAGCAGCGTCGATTTGCCGCAGCCGCTGGGGCCGAGCAGCGTAACAAACTCGCCTTCTTCGGCACTGAAATCGATGTTTTCAAAAATGGTGGTCGGACCGTAGCTTTTGTTCAGCTGGGTGACGCTCAGATAACTCATGGTCAGCCTCGTTCAGGATTGAGGGCATTCGCCAGCCAGGTAACCAGCAGGACGACGGCAAAATAGGAGATCACCAGCGCGCTGGTGAAGTGGCCGCTGCCGTTGCGCATGTTAAACAGATAAACCTGCAAGGTTTCATAGCGGGTGCCGACCAGCATATTGGCGAAGACAAACTCACCAATCAGGAAGGAGAAGGAGAGCAGCACCGCGATAAATACCCCTTTGCGCAGGTTCGGCAACACCACAAACAGCGCCGCCTGCCAGGTGCTGGCACCGAGCAGCTGCGCGGCATCAATCAGCTCTTTCAGGTTGATGGCCTGCATATTGTTGGAGATGGCGCGATAGATAAACGGCAAGGCGATGGTGAAGTAGCAGCCGATCAAAATCCACGGCGTGCCGGTCAGCATCAGCGGCGACGACGAATAGAGTTGCAGCAGCCCGACCGACGACACCACCGGCGGTACGGCGAAGGGCATCAGGATCAGCACGTTCATCACCGCATCCAGTTTCGGATAGTAGTAAGCGATCACAAACATGGCAGGCAGCACCAGCACCAGCGAGAACAGCAGTGCACCGCAGCAAACCAGTAGCGAATGACCGAGCGCGGTCAGAAAACGCGCATCGCTCCACAGCGCGCTGAGCCACTTCAGCGTAAAGCCCTGCGGCAGGATGGTGTCGCTCCAGCTGGTGGAAATGCCGTACAGTAACGTCGCCAGCAGCGGCGCGGCTAAAATGGCCAGCAGCAGCCAGACAATCAGGCGATGATAAAATTTTTCCGCGCGCGACACGTGTAGCTCCTCAGGAAGGTTTGGCGTTGAGATAGCTGCGGCGCACCAGATACTGCTGCACCACGGTAATCAGCGCCATAATCAGCACCAGCAACATCGCCAGCGCGCCGCCGGTGTTGGGATCAAGCGAGATATCGCCAGAGACCAGCGCGGCAATGCGTACCGGCACCACGTTAAAGTTGCCGGTAGTGAGCGCGTAAATGGTGGCGTAAGCGCCGAGCGCGTTCGCCAGCAAAATCACGAAAGTACCGAGCAGCGCCGGGAACAGAATCGGCAAACCGATGTGCCACCAATAGCGCCAGCGGCCTGCACCCAGCAGCGCGGCGGACTCTTGCCAATCCTGTCGCAAGCCATCAAACGCGGGATAAAGCAGCAAAATGCCGAGCGGGATTTGGAACCAGGTGTACACCAGTACCATGCCGTCACGCGAGAACAGCTTGAAGCCTTCCAGCACGCCGTAATGGCGCAGCAGCAGCGTCAGACAACCGTTCAAACCGAGCAGAATGACAAAGGCAAACGCCAGCGGCACGCCGGCGAAGTTGCTGGTCATGTTGGTAAATGACATCAAAAAGCGCTGAAAGCGGCCGCTGCCGAGCTGATGCAGCGAATATCCGGCAACCAGCGAAATCAGCAGGCCGTAAATGCTCGACCAGATGGAGATGTCGAGCGACAGGCGAAACGCCTGCAAATAGAACGGCGAGGTGAGGATATCGCTGTAGTTGTCGAAGCCCCAACGCTCATTGATGTCGCTCCAGAAGCTGTTGATGGCAATCCACAGCAGCGGCGCGAGCTGGAATGCCACCCAGAACAGCGCAAACGGCAGCAGCAATAGCGCGGCGAGCGTTTTGCCTTTCATTACTGCGGCTCCGCCAGTAACGCGCGACATAGCGGTTTGTCATGTTCGACGCCGAGCAAGGTGCACACGATGCCGCACAGTTCGGTCTGCTGCGGCTGAAGATCCGGCTGCAGCGAGAAACCTTTGCCAAACACGAACAGCGGCACCTGCGTCTCTTCCGGCAAAATGCCGCCGTGCGAGCGGTCATCGTTCATGCCGTGATCGGCGGTGACAATCACCTGATAACCGGCCGCCAGCCAGTCCGGCATCCACTGCGACAGATAACCATCGGCCATGCGCGCGCGGTTGCGATACTGCGGCGATGACAGGCTGTGCTTGTGTCCGGCATCGTCAATGTTCATCGGGTGGATCAGCAGGAAGTCGGGATCGTGCCGCAAACGCAGGCTTTCTGCGTCTTCAAACAGGTGGGAATCCGGATAACCGTCGTCCCAGTAAAAATGCCCATACTGAATCGGCAGATCGGGCGCGACCGTGTGGCGGTCGCGCGCCGCGTTGAACGGGGATTGATTGTAGAGCTCACTCACCCAGTGATAGGCGGCCGCCGCGGTGGTGAGACCGGCGGCACGCGCGTAATGGAAGATGCTGCGCTGATTACTCATGCGACTGACGCCGTTGTGAATAATGCCGCTGCGCACCGGTGGAATGCCGGTGAGAATGCATTCGTACAGCGGGCGCGACAGCGAAGGCAGTTCGCAAGTCAGCGTATAATATTGGCCGTTGCCCTGCGCGCATTCAGCAAACAGATAGCCCATTGCGTGCTGCGCTACCTGATTACTCAGCCCATCCAACACCACCAGGATCGTTTTCATCCCTCGCTCCTTACTGCTTCATATTAATGATGACGTTCTCTTGCCACAGACGCGGCAGCATTTTCGAAGTTTTATCCCACGCGGCCTGGTCTTTGATTGGACGGGCATTCTTATACTCAGACTGCGGCAGCAGCTTAGCCTGCACGTCGGCGGGCAGAGTTAAATGCTCGGCACGAATCGGGCGCGCATAGCCTTTCGCCAGGTTGATCTGGCCTTCATCAGACAAGATGTATTCACGCGCCAGCTTGGCGGCGTTCGGATGTTTGGCGTATTTATTGATGATGGTGCTGTAGCCAGAAGTGACGGAACCGTCGGAAGGGATCACCACTTCGTAGCGGTTTTTGTCGATCTGATCGCGGTAGTTCAGACCGTTAAAGTCCCACACCACCGCCACCTGAATTTCGCCTTTCTCAATGTTGGCAATCACCGGATCGGTCACGCCAAGGCGGCCTTCTTTCGCCAGATCGCCAAAAAAGCTCAACGCCGGTTTTACATTCTTCTCGTCACCGCCTAACGCGTAGCTGGCCGCTAACACGCCGTTCGCTGCCTGAGCCGCAGTGCCGACGTCACCGATAGTGACCACATACTTACCTTTCTTCAGATCGGCCCAGCTGTGCGGCACATCTTTGACCTGCTGCTTATCCACCAGGAACGCGATGGTGCCGGTATACGCCAGCATCCAGTTGCCATCCTGATCTTTTGCCCAGCTCGGGATTTGCTCCCAATGCGTTGGCTTATACGGTTGCGCCACGCCTTTAGCGACGGCAATCGGACCGAAAGCAGCGCCCACATCACCGATATCGGCGCTGGCGTTCTCTTTCTCTGCAGCAAATTTTGCCAGTTCCTGCGCCGAGGACATGTCGGTGTCGCTGTGCTTCAGGCCATATTTGCTGTTGAGGTCACTCCAGGTATCTTTCCAGTTGGCCCAGCTATCTGGCATGCCGACGCTGTTGACCTGACCTTCGGCGCGCGCGGCTTTTTCTAACGCGGCGAGGTCATTATCTACGGCTTGCGCGGCGGGCAGCGCAAGCAGTACGGCACTGGCTACTACAGAGGCGATAAACGCTTTCATCTCGATTGCTCCCGGTATATGTTGTGGGACTTCTTGGTCTAGTCCAGCAAGAACCGAGCCAATGTAGCCCGAATAGATGAAGGTTTTATGACCATGGTGGTGAAACGGGGTGTGGCGCGACGATCCACATGCGGTTACAGCGCGCTAAAGCGTGGGTTGTTCTCTGTCACATTGTAGTCATCGAACTGTCATAGTGCAGATTTGCCCCAAAATGAGGCTGAATAATGATGTCGAAAACGGCGGATGTGATTGCAGCAGGGCTGCGGGAACGCATTGAAAGCGGTGAATTTGCCGGTGGTCGTTTGCCCGCCGAACGTAGCTTAAGCGAACACTATTCCACCACGCGCATTACGCTGCGTGAGGCGCTGGGTTTGCTGGAAGCGCAGGGCATTATCTATCGTGAACTGCGTCGTGGCTGGTTTCTCGCACCGCCTCGGCTGGTCTACAACCCCTCTCATCATAGCCATTTTCACGCCATGGCCGCTGAGCAAGGCCGTATTGCCAGCACTGAAGTGCTGGAGGCGTGCGAAGTGCCAGCGCAATTAGCCATCGCGCGTCATCTGCAACTGCTGGAGGGCGATCGGGTTTACCGCATTCGCCGTTTGCGCCGTATTGATGGCCGCGCCGTGTTGTATGTCGAGCATTACCTCAATCCCGCCTTCTTTCCGGGATTGCTGGATGAAGACCTGACGCGTTCACTCACCGATCTGTATGACCAGCGCTATGGCATTCGCTACGGCGGCGCGCGTTTTACCATTTTGCCGGGACCTCTGCCGGTGCGCGCTGCGCCTGTGCTCAACGTGGCGAGCGGCACGCCCGGATTGTTGATTACCCGCATCAATCGCGATCAGCACAAGCGCGTGATTGATTGCGACTGCGAGTTCTGGCGCTATGACGCGCTGTGCGTGGATGTCGAAGTATAAATATTGTGATTTTGATCACACTACAGCATGATAGCGCCAGTGAGTAATTGAGAGCGTGAGGCGCAAAAATGACAATAAAAACAGGGGTTGGGCAGTACATCTCGTTAGCATTGCAGTGGGTGCTGAATATTGGTCTGATCATTCTGGCCATTATTCTGGTGGTGTTCCTCGGTAAAGAAACCATTCATCTGGCCAACGTGCTGTTGAGCACCGGCGAGCAGACGTCTTCCTATCTGCTGATTGAAGGCATCGTTATCTATTTCCTCTACTTCGAATTTATCGCCTTGATTGTGAAGTACTTTCAGTCTGGCTATCACTTCCCGCTGCGCTACTTCATCTATATCGGCATCACGGCGATTATCCGCTTGATCATCGTCGACCATAAAAATCCGTTCGATACGCTCTACTACTCGGCGGCGATTTTGATTCTGGTGGTGACGCTGTGGCTAGCGAACAGTAACCGCCTGAAACGCGAGTAATAATATCGCGTGGCACAACGAGCCGTGCCACGCATTCTCCTCTGCGCTAAACTAGGGCAACTTTTTTCCCGGAGATGTCCTGATGTCGCATGACGCGCTGCGCCAGTTACGCGCACTGCACTGGCTGCCAGCCTCTTCACCGCAGCTTTCTGCCCCGCTACTTGACTGGTTAATGGAAGAAGACTCCATGACGCGTCGCTTCGAGCAGCATTGCCAGCAAGTGACCGTAAAACTGATCCGCGAAGCGTTTATTGGCGCTGAAGAGATCTCGGAGGAAGCGGAATTTTTGCCCGCCGATCCGCGCTTCTGGTTACGTGAAATTGTGCTGTGCGGTGATGGCGAACCCTGGCTGATTGGCCGCACCGTGGTGCCAGAAAGCACGCTGAACGGCCCCGAGCAGATGCTGCAACAGCTCGGTACGCGCCCGCTTGGCCGCTATCTGTTCTCTTCATCTACCCTGAGCCGCGATTTTATCGATCCCGGTCAGGTTGGCGATTTATGGGGACGCCGTTCCCGCCTGCGTTTGTCGGGCAAGCCGCTGCTGTTAACTGAACTATTTTTACCGGCGTCGCCGCTCTATCGCGCGCTGGATCAAGGATAAAACCACTGTGCAAAACACCTTACCCATGACCAAATGGCAGGCTTACTGCCGCCTGATGCGTATCGATAAACCCATCGGCACTGTGTTACTGCTGTGGCCAACTCTGTGGGCACTGTGGCTCTCCGGCATGGCGATTCCTCCGTTGCCGGTGCTGCTGGTGTTTGTGCTCGGCGTTATCGTGATGCGTGCTGCCGGCTGCGTTATCAACGATTACGCAGACCGCAAAATCGATGGTCACGTCAAGCGCACGGCGTCACGTCCGCTGGCCAGCGGCGCGGTGTCCGGGAAAGAGGCGAAGCTGCTGTTTGCCGGTCTCGGTTTGCTGGCGTTTATGCTGGTGTTGACCATGAACACCATGACCATTTTGCTGTCGTTTGGCGGCCTGGCGCTGGCGTGGGTTTATCCGTTTATGAAGCGCTACACGCATCTGCCGCAGGTGGTGCTCGGCGCAGCGTTTGGCTGGGCGATTCCCATGGGATGGGCGGCAGTTAGTGAGTCCTTACCTTTGGTCTGCTGGCTGGTTTTCCTGGCGAATATCTGCTGGACGGTGGCCTATGACACGCAGTACGCGATGGTCGATCGCGATGACGACTTGAAGATCGGCGTAAAATCAACGGCGATTCTGTTTGGCCGTTACGACAAACTGATTATTGGTTTACTGCAGCTGGCAACGCTCGGTTTGATGGCGCTGGTGGGCATGATGCTTCAACTGAATGGGGCGTTTTACTGGTCGCTGCTGCTGGCTGCGGGCTTGTTTGTGCATCAGCAGAAGCTAATTGCCCAGCGCGAGCGCGATCCCTGCTTCCAGGCGTTTCTGAATAACAACTATGTGGGCATGGTGCTGTTTCTCGGCATTCTGCTCAGCACCGTGCCGTTCGCGGATCTGTTATAAACAAAAAAGGCGCACTGAAGTGCGCCTTTTTATTAGCTTATCGCCGCGTTAATCGTGGGTGACCGCGCTTTCAATCGTCAGACGCACGTCGCTGGTCACCAGTTCCGCCAGCATCTGCCACATCATATGACTGCGTTCGGCATCGGCATCGCCTTTGTCACTGATATATCCTTCATCACGCAGCGTGAGGACCAGCGCAGTAAACACTGCTTTATCAAAGAACTCTGGTGCGTTGATACCGTGCAGCACAGACAGGCGTTGAGCCAGCGTGCGGCTCTCTTTCTCCAGCGTGCCACGGTTGATGGCCGGTTTCGCGCTGAGGATAGCGAAGGTAATCGCGAAGCGCTGCAGCGTCTCACGAATACCCGCCGCTAGCAGTTGCAGCGAACGGTGACGTGCCGGCGTCATTCTTAGTTGACCATCCTGCAAGGTGATCAGGCCCTGACGCGCCATCTCTGCACAGAGTGCGTTAAGTAGCGCAGGCAACTCCGCCTTGTCCCAGCGCAAGAACAACTCGCTCTTTAGCATCGGATATACCAGGCTAACCTGACGCAGCAGCTCTGCTTCGCTGATTTCCCGATGTTGTTGCACGATGGCGGCAATCAACGATGGCATCACCAACATGTGATGAATGTTGTTGCGATAGTAGGTCATCAGCACCGCCTGCTCGCGCGGCAGAATGATGATGTCGCCAATGCTGTCTTGCTCGGTCTCGAACTTGTTCATGCCCATGGCGTGATCAAGCAGCGCTTCGGCGCTCATGTCAGGCACCGTGGCTTCCGGCGAATAGGGCACATTGCGCAGCAGCTGGGTGTAGCACTCTAACTGCTCGATCAGCTGTTCGCGGGTCAGTGAACGCTGACGTGACGCCAGTAGGGCGGTGACGCACAGGTTCATGGCGTTGGCTGCACCGGCTTCATTGATGCGCACCATCAGCTTCGCCGCAATGTCATTCACGGCGGGCGTCATCCAGGCTGGGCGTTGCGGTTCGATAGGATCAATCGCATCTCGCCATTCGGGCACGTTTTTGTTCAGATAGTTCATCAACGGCAGGGGTTCACCGAAGTTAACGTAGCCCTGGCCGAGATTGCGCAGCTTACGTAAACCGCGCACCATCTGCAGGAAACTCTCTTTCTCTTTGGCCGCACCCCGCAGCTCTTTGGCGTAGGTGCCCACTTCCATCACATGCTCGTAGCCAATGTAAATCGGCACGAAGGTGATTGGACGACTGCCGCCGCGCAGCATCGCCTGCAGCGTCATTGATAGGGTGCCGGTTTTTGGATCCAGCAAACGACCGGTACGCGAACGTCCGCCTTCCACAAAGTATTCCACGGAGTAACCCCGGCTAAACAGCTCGCCAAGATATTCACGGAACACGGTGGAATAGAGTTTGTTGCCCTTAAAGGTACGACGAATAAAGAAGGCGCCCAGACGACGGAAAATCGGGCCGGCTGGCCAGAAGTTCAGGTTAATACCGGCAGCAATGTGCGGCGGCACCAGGCCTTGATGATAAAGCACGTAGGAGAGCAGCAGGTAATCCATGTGGCTGCGGTGGCAGGGCACATACACAATCTCATGACCATCCTGCGCCAGCTGACGCACGCGCTCACCGCCATGCACGTTGATGCCCTGATACAGGCGGCTCCACAGCCAGCCCATCACGCGGTCAGTGACTTTAATCGCTTCATAAGAGAAGTCCGCCGCCACTTCTTCCATCATTTCGATGGCGTTCTGCTGGGCTTTCTCATGCGAAATCTTTTTGCTGCGCGCTTCATCTTCTACTGCTTTTTCGATCGCTTTGGATTGTAACAGCTTGTTGAAGAGATCCTGACGCGCAGGCAGACGCGGGCCGACCGCGGCCAGACGTTGGCGGGCAAAATGAATGCGCGCCACGCGAGCCAGCTTTTGGGCAATCGACTTATCGGTGCCGTGCTCGGTCGCCATCTGGCGCAACGAAACGGTTTGCGAGAAGCGAACAAAGCTGTCGCGGCCGTGCCACAAAATGGCGAAGAACTTCTGCACGCCATTGAGCACGCGCAGATGTGGCGTGGATTCACCGGAGGTTTCACGTCCCGGCGCACGACCAAACATCACCGCGACCGGCAGCATTTGCACATCGAGTTGCGGGTTGCTGCGGTGCAAATCCAGATAATCGTGGAACAGCTTTACCGATTCGGGATTGGCCACGAAATAGGGAATTACGCGTGGGCCATCGTGAATAAACACGTGGCGCGGCAGCAGGGTGCCATCGATCTCCAGCGGAGCCAGCGGATCGGGCAGATCATGTTTCAGGCATTGAGCACGCAGTGTGAGCAGGTCAGCCTTTGAATCATAAGGCAAAACATACATCACCGGACGTGTCGGATCGATCCCATGTTCAGAGATAGGATCGGTCGGAATGACCTTACTTTTTACCAAAATAGAGAGTGGTAAATTCAATAATTTGTAATAGAGTTTACGCCAACCTGACATAGACAACTTTAAGCCTCTTGTTAGCAAAGCGCGGCAAGCATACCAGAAAGCGCAGCGAAGGTCTGTGGCTCTGCCGCCTCATACTGCCCACACATTGACGTCAAAATAGTTCAAGGGTTCCATAGACATGGCAAATAACGTCACCGGTTTAGTAAGAATAGTGAAAGCCGCCGGTTATTCCTGGCAGGGCCTGCGTGCCGCATGGCAGCACGAAGCCGCTTTTCGGCAGGAAGCCATTGCCGCGCTGGTGGCCATTCTCGTAGCTTGCTGGCTGGATGTAGATACCCTTTCCCGCATCCTGATGATTGGCTCGGTAGTGCTGGTTATCATCGTTGAGATCCTTAATAGCGCTATCGAAGCGGTGGTCGACCGCATCGGGCAGGAGCAACATCCGCTCGCGGGCCGCGCCAAAGATATGGGATCGGCTGCCGTATTGCTGACTATCTTACTGGCTCTGTTCGTCTGGAGCGCGCTGCTCTGGACGCATTTGAGATAGGGATTCCAGATTCATCAAACCGCTGATTTTTCCCTCTGTTACGGTTTTCATTTCGCGAATACCTGTATATACTCACAGCGACTGTATAAACAACCAGGGGGCGGGATGAAAGCGTTAACTGCACGGCAGCAACAGGTCTATGACCTGATTCGCGACCATATTAACCAGACGGGCATGCCGCCAACGCGTGCGGAAATTGCTGCGCAACTGGGTTTCCGCTCGCCCAATGCTGCCGAAGAGCATCTGAAAGCGCTGGCGCGTAAAGGCGTAATTGAAATTGTTTCCGGCGCATCGCGCGGAATTCGTTTGCTGATGGAAGAAGAACCGAGCGAAGGGCTGCCGCTGATTGGCCGCGTCGCTGCCGGTGAACCTTTGCTGGCTCAAGAACACATCGAAGCCCACTATCAGGTGGATGCTAACCTCTTTAAACCGAGCGCCGATTTCCTGCTGCGCGTGAGCGGTATGTCGATGAAAGACATCGGCATTATGGATGGCGATCTGTTAGCGGTACACAAAACGCAGGAAGTGCGTAACGGCCAGGTTGTCGTGGCGCGCATTGATGATGAAGTCACAGTGAAACGCTGGAAAAAGCAGGGTGCGATTGTCCATCTGCTACCTGAAAACACCGATTTTCAGCCGATTGTCGTGGATACCCGTGAGCAGTCGCTAACCGTTGAAGGTTTAGCTGTCGGGATTGTGCGCAACGGCGAGTGGCTCTGATCAGTTTCTGATCCACTTTAACTGCGGCGGTGCGTGTTTGCGCTGACCGCAGTCTGCTGTTTTACTTCTCTGTGACTCTTTCTGCGGCTCATTCTGGCGCCATTACGCTGATTACCGCACACAACGGAATGGGCTAATGCAGCTGTTTTCCTCCTCAGATAAAACGCTCTGGCGGCTAGCGCTGCCGATGATCCTGTCAAATATCACCGTCCCATTACTGGGTGTGGTGGATACCGCCGTTATTGGTCATCTCGATAGCCCAATCTATCTCAGTGGCGTCGCCGTGGGCACAACCGCCACCAGCTTCATCTTTATGCTCCTGCTGTTCCTGCGCATGAGCACCACCGGACTCACCGCTCAGGCATTTGGCGCCAATGACAAAACGGCGCTGGCGCGCGCCTTAACACAACCGCTACTGATTGCGCTGGTTTTTGGTGCGCTGTTTATGGTGCTGCGAACGCCGGTCAGCAGCCTGGCGGCAGCGTTAATGGGTGGCAGCCCGGAAGTGCAGCAACAGGCGAAAATATTTATTGAGATTCGCTGGCTAAGTGCGCCCGCAACCTTGGCCAATTTGGTGATTCTTGGCTGGCTGCTGGGCGTGCAGTATGCGCGGGCACCGATGGTGCTGCTAATCATCGGCAACCTGGTGAATATCCTGCTGGATCTGCTGTTCGTGCTCAAACTGCATTGGGGTGTCGCCGGAGCGGCGGCGGCTACCGCGCTGGCAGAATATGTCACGCTGGGCGTGGGTCTGTGGATGGTGGCGCGGGTGCTGAAGATGCGCGGTATCCATTTTGCTTTACTCAAAAGCAGCTGGTGCGGCGATGCGGCGCGGCTATTCCGCCTCAATCGCGACATTATGCTGCGTTCTTTGATGCTGCAAATCTGCTTCGCGTCGCTCACCATCCTTGGCGCACGCATTGGGCCGGATGTAGTGGCAGTCAATGCGGTGCTGCTGATGTTCCTCACTTTCACCGCATACGCGCTTGATGGATTTGCCTACGCGGTTGAAGCCTGTTCGGGTGAAGCGGTTGGGGCCAAAGATCGCAGCCGACTATTGCTGATTTGGCATGCGGCTTGTCGCCAGGCATGCTTCGTCGCCGCGATCTTTGCGCTGATTTATGCATTCACCGGTCCGGAGATTGTGGCGATGCTGACGTCACTGGAAGCGCTACGAGAGATGGCCGACCGCTATCTGATTTGGCAAGTGATTCTGCCGCTGGTTGGCGTCTGGTGCTATCTGCTGGACGGCATGTTTATCGGCGCGACGCGCGGGCGTGAGATGCGCAACAGCATGGTGATGGCGGCGATCGGCTACGGTGTCTCGCTGCTCACGCTGCCGTGGCTCGGTAATCACGGTTTATGGCTGGCGGTGACGGTATTCCTCGCGTTACGCGGACTCACGCTGTGGCTCATTTGGCGTGGTCACTGGCGGCGCGATAGCTGGTTTAACGCCTGAATAAGCGAAGCGTAACCTACAGATTAATCTGTATTTCTCTGCAAACTGCGAAGCGGCTACTACAATTACCTCATACGGCGCATATGAGTAGCGCGTTGTCTGGGTATATCGCCAGCTAAGCAGGCAATATATCTATCTCACTCAGGATGTAGTGGAGGAATATTATGAACAAAGACGAAGCGAGCGGAAACTGGAAGCAGTTCAAAGGCAAGTTTAAAGAGAAGTGGGGCAAGCTGACCGATGACGACTTCACTGTGATCGAAGGTAAACGCGATCAGCTGGTTGGTAAAATCCAGGAACGCTACGGGTATGGTAAAGACCAGGCCGAGAAAGAAGTGAAAGACTGGGAAACAACCAACAAAGATTACCGCTGGTAATCTCACTTCACGGATGATGCTCCTACCCGCCAATCATTTAGCGTAGTGATTGGCCCGGCACAAGGATGTGCCTCCCTATTTTCTTATCCGCTTTTTACCCTCGACCTGATGGTCATGCTCGCAGCTTTCGTGGTGCGTACAAGCCGCCACCTCTGCGCAATTTTCACACAGGCCATGTGCCTCAATCACGGTATGTCGCAGAGAAAATCCCGCCTGATCCGCTAATGCAGCGATGGTTTTTTCCACGCCATGAGCATGTTTTTCGCTAACTGCCGCACAACCGTCACACACCAACATCACCGAAGTATGTGCTGGCTCATCAAAATGATGGCAAACCACATAACTGTTATTTGACTCTACGCGATGAATAAATCCCTGTTCCAGCAGGAAATCCAGCGCGCGATAGATGGTAGGCGGTTTTGCTTGCGGTTCACTGACACGCAGTTGATCCAGCAAATCGTAAGCGCTTATCGAACCATTCTGCTCGGCCATTAAGCGCAACACTTCGGCGCGTTGAGTGGTCAGGCGCACGCCGCGATCAAGGCAAAGTGATTCAGCCTGGGTAAGAAGTTGTTCTGGCGTGAGGTTTGACATAAGCATTCTCCGGGTTGCAGGTGATGTTATTTTATCACACAAATTTTTACGCTGCTGTGATTGCTTATTGTCCTTAAAATCCCTAAGAAAATTCTCCCCAATCAATAGATTACCATCGCCATTTTTCCGTCAATATTGTTGCAACCCTTATGTCTGCAAAATGCGTCCGGCCAGGCAGCGCAACGCCTGCACGGATTTTGCTTTGCAACTCACCGGGTTAGCGGCTATGGTTCAAAAGGTCTTAAGTAATTTCTGGTATCAATTAACCCACTGTTAATTTTTTTGCATAAAAACACAGCGGAATGGCGTGGAAGCGTCCAATTCTGCGAATAGCAGTGCTATTTCCTTTTAATTCACAGCAATGAAGCGTTAGCCAGGGTTCAGAATAGCGGCTAACTAAACTTTCAGTCGGTGAGTGATTCAGCGACATTTCAAAGGTGATGGCAGGCTCATGGCGAAGACATTATTCAGGCACAAAAAAGTAGCTTATCTTGTTGGTTTGAATGCAGTATTTCTCTCTTCCTCAGCTCTGGCAGCAGGTACATGGTACGACGCGCGTAACGACGCAATGGGCGGTACCGGCGTAGCCTCTTCCACCTGGAGTTCAGCGGTGCTGGCTAACCCAGCATTGATGACCAAGGCGCAGCCTGAAGATAACGTCAGCATCATTCTGCCATCAGCCGGCGCACAGGTTACCGATAAAGACAAATTGATCGATCGCGTTGACGACATTACCGATACCGTTGATCGTTATCAGGACGTGATCGATAACCTGACCTTTCAGGATTACCTCAATGGTTACCCGCAGCTGAAGGCCGCCGCAGGCGATATGGCAAACCAGCTCAGCGATCTGCGTGGTAATAAAGCTCACGCGACAGCCGGTGTGGCCGTGGCCGTCACCGTTCCGAATGAAACCTTACCTTTTGCCTTTATCACCAAGGCTTACGGCACTGCGATTGTGCGCGCCAACGTGGCAGATAGCGATATTGCCTACCTGCGCGCGGTTGCCAATGGCACGAGAGTGCCTGTGCCGGGTGATGAAAATAATTTGCGCTCCAGCGCCAATGGCCTGGCGGCATTAGTCACCGATTATGGTGTGTCAGTCGCGCATGAGTTCTCGATTGCCGGCCATCCGGTTTCTGTCGGCGTGACGCCAAAGCTGCAGAAAACCTGGCTGTATAACTACACCGCGAGTATCTACAACTACGACAAGAGCGACATCAACAGCAGCCGCTACCGTAGCAGCGATACCGGTTTCAACATGGATGCGGGTGTCGCAACAGATTTCGGTGAGAACTGGACCTTTGGCGTGACCGGACAAAACCTGATCTCGCGCGATCTCGATACCAAAGAGGTGAACGGTTACCGCGATACTTATCAAATTCGTCCGTTGGTCACTACAGGGCTTTCCTGGAATAACGGGCCGTTTACGCTGGCTGGGGATGTTGATCTGACTGAAACCAAGCGCTTCAAGTCGGAAGACACCAGCCAATATGCTGGCGTAGGTGCGGAATATCGTGTGCTGGATTGGCTGGCGCTGCGTGCGGGCTATCGCGCCGATCTGAAGTCGACCGATACTGACGTGTTCACCGCCGGTTTGGGTGTGTCACCGTTCAACAATGCTGTCCATCTGGACCTGGCCGGTTCTATAGGTAAAGACAACACCGTAGGTGCCATGCTGCAGCTCGGATTCAACTTCTAATTACCCGTCTGATAACGGGCGGCTGTGCCGCCCGTTTTGCTGTGATATGATTGCGCAGTTTCTCATCACTTACTTACTGCGGATTTACTGCGTTTCATGACCGATACTTTCTCCTCGCAACGTTTTTCCATCGCCCCAATGCTCGACTGGACCGATCGTCACTGTCGTTATTTTCACCGTAAGCTGAGCGGTGACACGCTGCTGTATACCGAAATGGTGACGACCGGCGCGATCATTCACGGTAAAGGTGACTATCTGGCCTACAGCGAGGAAGAGCATCCACTTGCGCTGCAGCTGGGTGGCAGCGATCCCGCCGCCCTGGCGCAGTGCGCTAAGCTGGCAGAAGAGCGTGGCTACGATGAGATCAACCTCAACGTGGGTTGTCCATCCGATCGCGTCCAGAACGGACGTTTTGGCGCCTGCCTGATGGGCGATGCGGCGCTGGTTGCCGACTGCATTAAAGCGATGCGTGATGTGGTGAGCATTCCGGTGACGGTTAAAACCCGCATCGGTATTGATGAGCAGGACAGCTACGAATTCCTGTGTGATTTTATTGGCACCGTGGCGCAACAGGGCGGCTGCGATACCTTTATTATCCACGCGCGCAAAGCGTGGCTGTCGGGTTTAAGCCCGAAAGAGAATCGCGAGATTCCGCCGCTCGATTATCCCCGCGTTTACCAGCTGAAGCGCGATTTTCCGGCGCTGACCATGGCGATTAATGGCGGCATCAAAACGCTGGAAGAGGCCAAACTGCATCTGCAGCATATGGATGGCGTGATGATGGGGCGCGAAGCCTATCAGAATCCGGGCATTCTGGCGCAGGTTGACCGCGAGCTGTTTGGTCGCGATATGCCGCGCGTCGATCCGGTAGCGGTGGTGCGCTCGATGTATCCCTACATTGAAGCTGAACTATCCAAAGGCATGTACCTCGGCCATGTGACGCGCCATATGCTTGGCCTGTTCCAGGGCATTCCGGGTGCGCGCCAGTGGCGTCGCTATTTAAGTGAAAACGCCCACAAACCCGGCGCCGATGTGCGCGTGCTGGAAGCGGCGTTAGCGCTGGTAGCGGATAAGATCCCGCAGGAAGTGATGTAATCACTGTTTAGCATGCCGGAACGTTCCGATTTGGTACGGTGCGCCTTCATGCGCACCGTAAAGCCAGTACCATAATTTTATAGATGGTTATTTCTACGCCTGGAATTAGTTTTTTTCATCACCTCAATGCTTCTTCATTTAAACTTTGTCCATTGCTTTCAATCAATTAGCTGTTTTTATAACCTGGCACGTATCTTGTAATGTTCCTGATGTTACTTTCACAGGAGAGCCTTCGTGGAAATTCTATTTGTTATCGGCTTTTTTCTGATGCTGCTGTTCACCGGCGTTTCGTTGCTGGGCGTTATTGCGGCATTGATGGTGGCGACCGCTTTGATGTTCTTTGGCGGATTGCTGGCAATTGTTATTAAAGTGTTGCCATGGCTGGTATTGGCGGTTCTCGCTGTCTGGCTTTATCGGGCATTTACCACGCCTTCAGGTGAGGCAAAGATGCGCAGGCTGAAAAGAAAAATCAGCGACTTAGATAGAAGGGACTGGCGCTAATTGCGGTGACGATCACAGACTCGGATATTGCTTAGCATTATTCCGCATTTAAACATATTTTTTACTTATGTTTTCTGTCAGGATGATTGGCGTTGTTTCAAACGAATTCATCGCCGCTGTCCCTACACCAGCGCGAACTATAAAAAGAAAGAAAAAAAGGGGCTTCCTACGGGAAGCCCCGTTTGCATTTAGTGATCAGGGAATCAGCAGGCTGGAACCCTGAGTCGCGCGACTCTCCAGCACCTGATGCGCGCGCACCGCGTCACTCAAGGCAAATTTCTGCTGCTCGGGCACGTTAAGCTGAATCGCGCGGCTGGCGATCAATGAGAACAACTCATTGCTGGCGGTATCCAGTTCTTCACGGTTGGTGATGTAACCGAACAGCGAAGGTCGGGTGACGAACAGCGAGCCCTTCTTGTTGAGAATGCCGAGATCAACGCCGGTAACCGGACCCGACGCATTACCAAAGCTGACCATTAATCCGTGGCGACGCAGGCTATCCAGCGATGGTTCCCAGGTATCTTTCCCCACTGAGTCATATACCACGGCCACTTTCTCGCCATGGGTCAACTCGCTGACGCGCTTCGCGATATTCTCTTCACGATAGTTAATTGTCGCCCAGGCACCGGCATCTTTAGCTATCTTCGCTTTCTCTGCGGAACCCACCGTGCCAATCAGATGTGCGCCGAGCGCTTTGGCCCATTGGCAGGCGATCAAACCCACGCCACCCGCGGCGGCGTGGAACAGGAAGATTTCATCAGCTTTCACTTTATAGGTTTGGCGCAGCAGATACTGCACGGTTAAACCTTTGAGGAAAGAGGCCGCGCCTTGCTCAAAGGAGATGCTGTCGGGCAGGATCACCAGACGATCTTCCGCCACATTGTGCACTTCGCTGTAGGCGCCCAGCGCGGCCTGGCAATAGACCACGCGATCGCCCGCCTTAAACCGCGTCACCGCCGATCCGACGCGCTTCACCACGCCGGCGGCTTCGGTACCCAGGCCGGAAGGGAAGCTGCTTTGCGGATACAAGCCGCTGCGCACGTAGGTATCAATGTAGTTAATGCCAATTGCCTTGTTTTCCACCTGCACTTCATGTTCGGCGGGATCGGCCAGTTCGAAATCGACCCATTGCAGTACATCTGGGCCGCCGTGTTGGTTGAACTGAATACGCTTTGCCATTCTGACTCCTGTGATTGTTCATCCTGGGACGGTATACTTGCGCGTCCCTTTCACGATCGGTAATGCATTCACTATGGCAGGAAATAAACCCACCAACAAATCGAACGAACCCCGCGATCGGCAGCTGGAAGGCGTGAAAATGCCGCCGCATTCCATAGAAGCGGAGCAGTCGGTGCTCGGTGGGTTGATGCTGGATAACCAGCGCTGGGACAACGTTTCTGAACGCGTCGTCGCCAGTGATTTCTTCAACCGCTCGCACCGTCTGATTTTCACGGAAATGCAGCGTTTGCTGGAAGCTGGCCAGCCGATCGACCTGATTACGCTCTCTGAATCGCTGGAAACACTAGGCGAATTAGAGATGGCCGGCGGCTTCGCCTATCTGGCCGAGCTGGCAAAAAATACGCCAAGTGCCGCGAACATTGGTGCTTATGCCGATATCGTGCGTGAACGTGCGGTAGTGCGCGAAATGATTTCTGTGGCGAACCAAATCGCCGATGCCGGTTACGATCCGCAAGGACGGAGCAGTGAAGATCTGCTCGACTTTGCTGAATCGAACGTTTTCAAAATTGCTGAACAGCGCGCTAATAAAGATCAGGGCCCGCAGAATATCGAGCAGATTCTGGAAGCCACGGTATCGCGCATTGAGTCGCTGGTCTCAACGCCGCACGACGGCGTCACCGGCGTCGATACCGGCTATCAGGATTTGAACAAAAAAACCGCCGGTTTACAGGGCTCGGATCTGATCATCGTCGCGGCGCGTCCTTCGATGGGTAAAACCACCTTCGCCATGAATTTGTGCGAAAACGCCGCGATGCTGCAGGACAAGCCGGTGTTGATTTTCAGCCTGGAGATGCCCAGCGAGCAGCTGATGATGCGTATGCTGGCGTCGCTGTCGCGCGTGGATCAGACGCGCATTCGTACCGGTCAGCTGGAAGATGAAGATTGGGCGCGCATTTCCGCCACTATGGGGATTTTGCTTGAGAAGAAGAACATGTTTATCGATGACTCTTCTGGCCTGACGCCCACCGAAGTGCGCTCACGCGCGCGCCGCATCTTCCGCGAAAACGGCGGGTTGAGCCTGATCATGATCGACTATCTGCAGCTGATGCGCGTGCCTGCGCTGTCGGACAACCGTACGCTGGAGATCGCTGAAATCTCGCGCTCGCTCAAAGCGCTGGCGAAAGAGCTGAATGTGCCGGTGGTGGCGCTGTCGCAGCTGAACCGCTCACTGGAACAACGTGCGGATAAGCGCCCAGTGAACTCGGATCTGCGTGAATCAGGTTCGATCGAGCAGGATGCCGACTTGATCATGTTCATCTACCGTGACGAGGTGTATCACGAAAACAGCGATCTTAAAGGCATCGCCGAGATCATCCTGGGTAAGCAGCGTAACGGCCCGATCGGTACGGTACGCTTGACCTTTAATGGCCAATGGTCTCGCTTTGATAACTACGCTGGCCCGCAATACGACGACGAATAACCCTTTCATTCCGGATGCATGCACGTTTTGTGCATGCATTTCACGTCATCAGAAAATAGTGTTGGACAACCCCGGCTTTAATCAGGTTATCTGTAGCAAAGCGCCCCTTATTACGCTGTGGAAACAGAATGACTCAGGTAGACGATCACGACCTTAAGATATTGACATTATTACAATCTAACGGACGCCTCACCAACCAGGAACTCAGTGATTTAGTCGGACTTTCGGCGTCGCAATGTTCACGCCGCCGCATCAATCTTGAGCAGGCCAATCTCATTCTCGGCTATCACGCACGCCTCTCGCCCGACGCGGTGGGCCTTGGCATGGTGGGATTGATTGAAGTGCGATTGAAAAACCATACGCCGGATTATGAAGAGAGTTTCCATCGCATGGTGGAAGAAGAAGCCGCGATTGTTGATGCGTTCAAAACCACCGGCGATGCCGATTATCTGCTGAAAGTGGCGGTAGCCGATCTGGCTTCACTGAGCGCGCTGATCAGCCAGCTAGTGGCTGGCCATCAAAGCGTGGCGCACGTGAAAACCTCCGTGGTATTGAGCCGTTTGAAAGAGAACGGTTTAATGATCATCCCACAGCACAAAACGCGCCAAAAAAGTGCGTGACGTGCTAATCTGGTGCAATTATTGCCTTAATAATGCAAAAAACGCGCACCAGAAAACAGATTTGTGCATGGGTTGATGGTTTATGTCTCAACTGATGCACAAAAACCTGCAATAAAGCGCCTTAGTTATCAATTGGATAATCACTGGCACCCATCGGCGGCGAGCATACGCCGCCGATGTGGTGCGTTTTTTGCATTTGAACCGCATCATTTGCAATGAGATTAACCCATGGATAACGTTGTTCAACCCACTAAAGTTCCGCATTCGCTGATTGAAGATGCGCTGGCGATAGTCCTCGGCACGCTAATGGTCTCTTTCGGCGTCATTATGCTGAAACAGGCGGGTGCACTCACCGGCAGTTCTGCCGGTATTGCCTTCTTAATCAGCTATTTGTCACCGCTCTCCTTTGGTAGCGCCTTCTTCCTGATCAACCTGCCATTTTACTGGCTAGCCGTGCGGCGCATGGGCTGGGAATTTACCCTGAAAACCTTCTGCGCGGTTGGCCTGGTGTCGCTGTTCACCCATCTGCATCCACTGTTTGTGCATTTTTCTGCGCTAAATCCGTTTTATGCGACACTGTTCGGTAACGTGGTGATGGGCATTGGGTTTATAGTGTTGTTCCGTCACAAAGCCAGCCTCGGCGGTATTAATATTTTGGCGCTCTGGCTGCAGGACCGCATCGGTCTGCGTGCCGGAAAACTGCAAATGGCGGTCGATACCTGCGTGGTATTAGCGTCGCTGTTTGTGGTGTCGTTACCGATGCTGTTTGCTTCAATCGCGGGCGCGGTGATCCTCAATCTCATCATCGCAATGAATCATCGTCCCGGCCGTTACATGGTTTGATGACGCATCTTTACCTCTTATTTATGACCAATCATGGAGATCTGCACCGTGTTTCAAAACGTTGATGCCTATGCCGGCGATCCGATTCTGTCGTTGATGGAAACCTTCAAACAAGATCCGCGCGATAACAAAGTAAACCTGAGCATTGGTCTCTATTACAACGAAGCGGGCATCATTCCTCAGCTGCAGGCGGTTGCCGCAGCAGAAGAGCGCCTGCAGGCGCAGCCGCATCAGGCGTCGCTGTATCTGCCGATGGAAGGTCTGAACGCTTACCGTAACGCCATTGCACCGCTGCTGTTCGGTAAACAACATCCGATGCTGCAAGCGGGCCGCATTGCGTCCATCCAGACGTTGGGCGGCTCAGGCGCGCTGAAAGTCGGTGCTGATTTCCTCAAGCGTTACTTCCCGGCGTCCAACGTGTGGGTGAGCGATCCGACGTGGGAAAACCACGTCGCAATCTTCAACGGTGCCGGTTTCGAGGTGAATACCTATCCGTGGTATGACGCGGAAACCAACGGCGTGAAGTTTGATGCGTTCATCGCCAAACTGAAAACCTTGCCGAAGCAATCCATCGTGCTGCTGCACCCGTGCTGCCATAACCCAACCGGCGCCGATCTCACCAACGCACAGTGGGATGAAACCACCGAAGTACTGAAAGCGCAGGAGCTGATTCCGTTCCTCGATATCGCTTATCAGGGCTTTGGCGCGGGCATGGAAGCGGATGCTTATGCGATTCGCGCGATTGCGGCAGCGGGTCTGCCTGCGCTGGTCAGCAACTCGTTCTCCAAGATTTTCTCGCTATACGGCGAGCGCGTTGGCGGCCTGTCTATTGTCTGCGATAGCGCGGAAGAGTCCGCTCGTGTGCTGGGCCAGCTGAAAGCCACCGTGCGCCGCAATTACTCCAGCCCGCCAAACTTCGGTGCGCAGGTGGTTTCCTGCGTGCTGAACGACGAAGCGCTGCTCAACAACTGGCTGGCAGAAGTCGAAGCGATGCGTCTGCGCATCATCGACATGCGTCAGGCATTGGTTGAAGTATTGAGTACCAAACTGCCGGGACAAAACTTTGATTACCTGCTGAAACAGCGTGGCATGTTCAGCTATACCGGCTTGAGCGCGCAGCAGGTTGACCGTCTGCGTGATGAGTTTGGCGTGTATCTGATCGCCAGCGGCCGCATGTGCGTTGCCGGCCTGAACAGCCGTAACGTCAACCAGGTTGCTGAGGCGTTTGCTGCGGTGATGTAACTTCACTGCGACGGCGCGCCACAAAAAACCGCCAACATGGTTTGGCGGTTTTTTATTTATAACTTTTTTTAACTATAAACCGGACTGGTCTCGTTAGCGCTTCTCCCCATGAGTGTAAATATCCTCCAGCCTGAAACGGCGCGAGAGCGGCAATGTAGTCGCATATTTAAACTCACAAGGAAGCACGCTTATGACCCGGACCGCTTACTCTTTTGCAGTCAAACCCCTCGCTTGTATATTAGCCTTAGCCTTTTCCCTTCCGGTTTACAGCACCGCTTTAACGCGTGATAACGGCGCACCCGTCGGCGATAACCAGAACTCACAAACCGCAGGCGAAAATGGCGCAGTGTTACTGCAAGATGTGCAGCTGATCCAAAAGCTGCAACGCTTTGACCGAGAACGCATTCCAGAGCGCGTGGTACATGCACGCGGTACCGGCGCGCACGGCGAGTTCCGCGCCAGCAAAGATATTAGCGACTTAACCATCGCCGAAGTCTTTAAACCAGGCAGCGTGACGCCGGTATTTGTGCGCTTCTCGTCCGTGGTGCACAGCAAACATTCACCGGAAACGCTGCGCGATCCACGCGGTTTTGCCACCAAGTTTTACACCAGCCAGGGCAACTGGGATTTAGTGGGTAACAACCTGCCGGTATTCTTCATCCGCGACGCGATTAAATTCCCGGACATGGTGCATGCCTTTAAGCCTGATCCACGCACCAATCTTGGCAACGACGCGCGCACCTTTGATTTCTTCTCTCACGTACCGGAAGCCACGCACGGCCTGACCATGCTGTTCTCCAACATGGGGACGCCAGCAAACTATCGCCAGATGGATGGCAACAGCGTGCACGCCTATAAGTTCGTCAACGCCAAAGGTGAAGTGCACTACGTGAAATTCCACTGGAAAACCCTGCAGGGCGAGAAAAATCTCGATCCGGGCGAAGTGGCGGCTATTCAGAGCAGCACTTTCAGCCACATGACAGAAGATTTAGTGGCATCGATCAACAACAAAGACTTCCCGAAATGGGATCTCTATATTCAAACCATTAAAGCCAGCGATCTGGATAAGTTCGACTTCAACCCGCTGGACGCCACTAAAATCTGGCCGGGTATCGCAGAAGTGAAAGTCGGCCAGATGGAATTGAACCGCAACGTGGATAATTTCTTCCAGGAAACCGAGCAGGTGGCGATGGCGCCATCGAATCTGGTTCCGGGCATTGAGCCATCGGAAGATCGCTTGCTGCAAGGTCGTTTGTTCTCTTACGCCGATACCCAGATGCACCGTTTGGGCGCCAATGGCCTGACGTTGCCGGTCAACGCGCCGCGCGTGCCGGTGAGCAACGGTAATCAGGACGGCGCGATGAACAGCGGCAAGGCTGACGATCATGGCGTCAACTATCAGCCAAGCCGTGTCTATCCACGCGAAGAGCTGCAGAGCGCCCGATACAGCCACAGCCCGCTGAGCGGCACCACGCAGCAGGCGATGATTGCCAAAACGCAGAACTTTAAGCAGGCGGGCGATCTGTATCGTTCCTTCAATGACAAAGAGAAAACCGATCTGATCAATTCTCTGGGCGGCGCGCTGAAAGGCGTGGATGTGCAGAGCCGCGCCATTATGTTGTCGTACTTCTACAAGGCTGATAAAGAGTACGGCGAACGTCTGGCTGCAATTACTAAAGACGATGTGGGCAGCATCAAAACCATGGCCGCTAAGCTGAGCGACTAACCTTCAGTCGGCAGAGTTCACGCTCTGCCGTTTTTTCCTCTCTTCAGGGTTTACCTTTCGCCGACATGCTGCACACTTAAACGGTGTAATTACTTTTAGGATTCTGGCATGTGGCATCAACAAACGCTTACGCTTGGCGCCAAAGCGCGCGGCTTTCATCTGATCACCGACGAGATTGTCGGCCAGCTTCATGGCTTATCCGATGTGCGCGTCGGCCAACTGCATCTGCTGCTGCAACACACATCGGCGTCGTTAACGCTCAATGAGAATTGCGATCCCACCGTGCGCAGCGATATGGAGCAGCATTTCTTACGCCATGTTCCGGAAAGTGCGCCTTATCAGCACGATTACGAAGGGGCTGACGACATGCCGGCACACATCAAATCGTCACTGCTCGGCGTCTCGCTGCTGATTCCGGTTAACCGCGGTCGCCTGATGTTAGGTACGTGGCAGGGAATCTGGTTGGGTGAACATCGGGTGCAGGGCGGTGCGCGGCGTATCGTGGCGACCTTACAAGGGGAATAAAAGATGAATACTTCGGATTTACTGACGTACTGCATGAGCAAGCCGGGCGCGGAGCAAAGCTTTAAAGAGTGCTGGCAGGCGACGCAGATTAAAAGTGAAGGTGTGCTGTTTGCCATGCTTTATGAGGTAAAAGGGCGTCCGGCCTTGTCGCTGAAAGCCACGCCTGCGCTAGCGGAATTGTTACGTGAGGAGCACAACGATGTGTTTCCCAGCGAACATTTAAATAAGTCGCACTGGAGCACGCTGTGGCTGGATGGTTCGCTAAAAGATTCGCAGATTTACTATCTGGTGGATGCTTCCTGGCAACAGGCTGACGCCACGCGCGCGGCGGGCGTCAACCATGATGAACACTGAGGCGAATTAAGCCGCAGATTCCTCGCGCAGAGTATTGATATCAATCACGAAGCGGTATTTCACATCGCTTTTCAGCATACGTTCGTAGGCTTCGTTGATTTGATTCATCGCGATCAGTTCGATATCTGAAGTGATACCGTGCTTGCCGCAGAAATCCAGCATTTCCTGGGTTTCCGCGATGCCGCCAATCAGTGAACCGGCGATGCTGCGACGTTTGAAGATCAGGTTGAAGACCTGCGGTGCCGGGTGATCGTGCTCCGGCGCGCCGACCAGCGTCATGTTGCCATCACGCTTCAGCAGGGCAATGAACGGGTTGAGATCGTGCTGCGCTGCAACGGTGTTCAGGATGAAGTCGAAGCTGTTGGTGTGTGCGGCCATTTGGTCGGCATCTTTCGAGATCACCACTTCATCAGCGCCCAGACGTTTACCATCTTCAATTTTTGACGGTGACGTGGTGAACAGCACCACATGTGCGCCCATCGCATGAGCCAGCTTCACGCCCATGTGACCAAGGCCGCCCAAACCGACGATACCGACTTTTTTACCCGGACCGACATTCCAGTGGCGCAGCGGTGAGTAAGTGGTGATACCGGCACACAGCAGTGGCGCAACGCCCGCCAGATCGAGATTTTCTGGTACGCGCAGCACGAAGCTTTCATCTACTACCATGCTGGTGGAGTAACCGCCGTAGGTGATTGCGCCGGTTTCACGGTCTTCACCGTTGTAAGTACCAACAAAGCCATTCTCGCAATACTGCTCCAGCCCTTCCTGACAGCTTGGACAGCTGCGGCAGGAATCAACCACACAACCAACACCGACCAAATCGCCCACTTTGTAGTTGTGGGTGTGAGCGCCAACGGCCGTCACGCGACCAACAATTTCATGGCCAGGCACTACAGGAAAAATGGTGTTGCGCCATTCGTTGCGCGCGGTATGCAGGTCCGAGTGGCAGACGCCGCAGTACAACACTTCAATCTGCACATCATGAGCGCGCAGTTCGCGTGGCTTAAAATCGAACGGGGCGAGTTTTGCTTTCGCGTCCTGTGCGGCATAGGCATGCGTAATATTCATGGTGTCTCCAGTAGGATGTGTCGTGATTTCTATGCGGGATCCCGTTCAGCGTACTGAAGGGATAAAGGGCGTAAGGGACGCCAAAAGGAACGTTGTAAGGATAGTCAGCAGGGGGTAATGCGTATATGCCTGAAGTTGTCTGATTCTTGCCTGTTCCTGCATTTCGTTGCGGAATCCGACAGAAAAAAACAGGCCCGCAATGGCGGGCCTGAGAGAAATTTACTTCTTCAACATTGGCTTAAGGAAACGCGCCGTGTGTGATTTTTCACACTCCGCCACCGTTTCTGGCGTGCCGGACACCAGGATTTCACCGCCGCCGCTGCCGCCTTCCGGGCCGAGATCGACAATCCAGTCTGCGGTTTTCACCACGTCGAGGTTGTGCTCAATCACCACGATGGTGTTGCCCTGATCGCGCAGCTGATGCAGCACTTCCAGTAACTGCTGAATATCCGCAAAGTGCAGGCCGGTGGTCGGCTCATCGAGGATATAGAGCGTCTGGCCTGTGCCGCGTTTTGACAGCTCACGCGCCAGCTTGACGCGCTGCGCTTCACCACCAGAAAGCGTGGTAGCTGACTGGCCCAGACGGATATACGACAGGCCGACATCGACCAGCGTTTGCAGCTTACGCGCCAGCGCCGGCACCGCATCAAAAAATTCGCGGGCTTCTTCGATGGTCATATCCAGCACTTCGTGGATGCTCTTGCCTTTGTATTTAATCTCCAGCGTTTCGCGGTTATAGCGCTTGCCTTTGCACTGGTCGCACGGCACGTAGATGTCGGGCAGAAAGTGCATCTCTACCTTGATCACGCCGTCACCCTGACAGGCTTCGCAGCGTCCGCCGCGCACGTTGAAGCTGAAGCGCCCCGGATTGTAGCCGCGTGAACGCGCTTCCGGCACGCCGGCGAACAGTTCGCGCACCGGAGTGAAAATGCCGGTGTAGGTCGCGGGATTCGAACGCGGTGTGCGACCGATCGGGCTCTGATCGATATCGATCACTTTATCGAAATGCTCCAGGCCGGCGATTTCACGATAAGGCGCGGCTTCGATGGTGGTCGCGCCGTTGAGCTGGCGCTGCGCAATCGGGAACAGCGTATCGTTGATCAGCGTCGATTTACCCGATCCGGACACGCCGGTGATGCAGGTAAATAAGCCGACCGGAATCGTCAGCGTGACATCTTTGAGGTTGTTACCGCGCGCACCGGTGAGTTTCAGCACTTTGGCTGGATCGCCTTTGACGCGCTCTTGGGGAATCGCAATCTCGCGTTTGCCGCTAAGGAACTGGCCGGTCAGGGAATTTTCATTCGCCATGATCGCGTGCACATCACCTTCGGCAACTACCTGACCACCGTGCACGCCCGCGCCCGGACCGATATCGATCACATGGTCAGCGGCACGAATCGCATCCTCATCGTGCTCCACCACAATCACTGTGTTACCGAGATCGCGCAGGTGAATCAGCGTGCCAAGCAGGCGTTCGTTGTCGCGCTGGTGAAGGCCGATTGAGGGTTCATCCAGCACGTACATCACGCCGACTAAACCGGCACCAATCTGGCTGGCCAGACGAATACGCTGCGCTTCACCGCCGGAGAGCGTTTCCGCCGAGCGTGACATCGACAGGTAATTCAGGCCGACGTTCACCAGGAAGCTCAGGCGATCGCCAATCTCCTTCAGGATTTTTTCCGCAATCTGCGCACGCTGGCCGCTCAGCTTCATGTTGGCGAAGAAATCCATCGCATGACCGATGCTCATTTCTGAGATGGTCGGCAGGTTGGTGTCTTCAACAAAAACATGACGCGCTTCACGACGCAGACGCGTACCTTCACAGCTGGCGCAGGCACGGTTGCTGATAAATTTCGCCAGCTCTTCGCGCACCGCGTTGGATTCCGTCTCTTTATAACGGCGCTCCATGTTGTGCAGCACGCCTTCAAACGGATGGCGGCGCACTGAGGTGTCACCGCGATCGTTGATGTATTTGAATTCGATATTCTCTTTGCCGGAACCGTACAGAATCACTTCGCGCGCTTTGTCGCTCAGGCTGTTAAACGGAGCTTCAACATCGAATTGCAGATGCTCTGCCAGCGAGCGCAGCATCTGGAAGTAGTAGAAGTTACGGCGATCCCAGCCGCGGATGGCGCCTCCGGCCAGCGACAGCTCGGGGTTCTGCACCACTCGATCGGGATCAAAATATTGCTGCACGCCCAGGCCATCGCAGGTCGGGCAGGCGCCAGCCGGATTGTTGAACGAGAACAGGCGCGGTTCGAGTTCACGCATGCTGTAGCCACAGATTGGGCAGGCAAAGTTGGCCGAGAACAGCATTTCTTCGGCGCTGGGATCGTCCATATCGGCGACGATCGCGGTGCCACCGCTCAGTTCCAGCGTGGTCTCAAAGGATTCGGCCAGGCGCGTTGCCAGATCCTCGCGCACGCGGAAGCGGTCAATCACCACTTCAATGGTGTGCTTCTTCTGTAACTCCAGCTTCGGTGGATCCGACAGATCGCACACTTCACCATCGATACGCGCACGGATATAGCCCTGCGCAGCGAGGTTTTCCAGCGTTTTGGTGTGTTCGCCTTTGCGATCTTTCACCACCGGTGCCAGCAGCATCAGACGACGGCCTTCTTCCTGCGACAGCACCTGATCGACCATCTGACTCACGGTTTGCGCTGCCAGAGGAACGTCATGATCCGGACAGCGCGGTTCACCCACGCGCGCGAACAGCAGGCGCAGGTAGTCGTGAATTTCGGTAATGGTGCCGACAGTGGAACGCGGGTTATGCGAAGTCGATTTCTGCTCAATGGAGATGGCGGGCGAAAGACCTTCAATATGGTCAACGTCCGGTTTCTCCATTAATGAAAGAAACTGGCGCGCATAGGCCGAAAGCGACTCGACATAGCGACGCTGGCCTTCCGCATACAGCGTATCAAACGCCAGCGAAGACTTACCGGAACCTGACAGACCGGTGACCACAATGAGCTTATCGCGAGGGATGATCAGGTTGATGTTCTTCAAATTATGGGTGCGAGCACCGCGGACTTCGATCTTATCCATTCACCTTTCCCGGATTGAACAACACTCGCCATGCCTTGCCAGCACGACCAGCAGAAACGGTCCATTATGGCACAAAAAATAAACTGAATAAATATCCAGTGTTTTTGCTATTCTGTCCGCCGATAAATTTTGGAATCCCGCTCTAAAGTGGGCACACGCCAATGTGACGTGATACAATTTTTCGCTTAGACTTTTAGCATCAACTCATCGGGAGACAGCAACATGGCCAGTCGTGGCGTAAACAAAGTGATTCTAGTCGGGAATCTGGGTCAGGATCCGGAAGTGCGCTACATGCCAAATGGTGGCGCGGTAGCCAACATTACGCTGGCCACGTCAGAAAGCTGGCGCGATAAGACAACCGGTGAAAACAAAGAGATCACGGAATGGCACCGCGTTGTGCTGTTCGGCAAGCTGGCGGAAGTGGCTGGCGAATACCTGCGTAAAGGTTCTCAGGTTTACATCGAAGGTCAGCTGCGTACCCGCAAATGGACCGATCAGGCCGGCCAGGAAAAATACACCACTGAAGTGGTGGTTAACGTTGGCGGCACCATGCAGATGCTGGGCGGACGTCAGCAGGGCGCGAACGCAGGTGGCGCACCGGCGGGCGGCCAGGGCGGCGGCAATAACAACGGTTGGGGCCAGCCACAGCAGCCACAACAGCAGCCGCAGGGCGGTGGCAACCAGTTCAGCGGCGGTGCGCAGCAGCGTCCACAGCAGCAGAGCGCGCCTGCTAACAACGAACCGCCAATGGATTTTGACGACGATATTCCGTTCTGATAATCCGCCTGAGCTATCTCAGGCCGGACGTTATCGAATCCAGAAATGCCATTCCGCGAGGAGTGGCATTTTTTTTATCTCAAGCCAAACAAGGTGCAGCCTTAATGCGGTCGCCATTCCCGCAATAACGCTTCCGTCTCACGTACCAGCACCGGGTTGCCCGGCATAATCAAATCGGCCCACACTTCGTTGTGCTGATTGATCTGCTGCTGCGCGGAAACATAGGTGCGGTCGGCGGTGGTATGCGCATCGGCGGCGACGGTGATGTGATAGCCGAGGCTGGCGCCGACTTTGATGGTGGTATCGACACAGTAATCAGTCGCGCAGCCGCAAATAACGAAGCTTTTAATACCGCGTTGGTCGAGTTGAGCGGCGAGATCGGTTTGCCAGAAACTGTCGCAGGCGGTTTTATTGACAAAGATGGCGTTGGCCGGCTGCTGTAACTCGGGGACGATGGCCCAGCCTGCTGAATTGACCTCTAAACCTGGCCCAACGTGCTGGATGAAGATCACCTGATCGGCCGCAGCGGTTAACTGATTGATCCGCTCGCAGCGTCCGGCACGATCAAAACGCGGCGATGCCAGCACGCCGTTTTGCATATCCACTACCACAACCACACGATTAGCCATTTTTATCTCCTGTTAAGTTTTGTCAGTGTCCGGTGAACTCGCAACGAGGTAAAGCAAATCCGCTTTGCATTTATCGCCACTGCCGCGCATGCTTATAAGCGATTTATTCCGGAGGTGTGTCGTGAAGGTGGTTCCTGAAATCTTTCCTTGTGAGCAAGATCGTGCGCAGTTTCAGCATTTCGCTGAGCTGCCGGGCATCGAGCTGTATCAGGCGCACATCTCCCGCTACGCTTTTGAACCGCATACCCATGAAGCCTTTGGCATCGGCACTATCGAATCCGGCGCCCAGCGCTTTCGCTATCGCGGCACCAGTTACACCGCGCCGCAGCATTCGCTGGTGATGATGAATCCTGACGAGCTGCACACCGGTGAATCTGCCTGCGACGAAGGCTGGCGTTATCGCATGATCTATATCGATCCGCAGGAGATGGATCGTCTGACCGGCGATCGTCATTGGTGGTTCACCGATGCTCTGCGCACCGATGCGCGTCTGGCGCAGCCGTTTTCTCAATTGCTGGCGCAGATGTGGCAGGCGGAAACCCCGCTGGAGCGTGAAAGCATTTTGCTCGAACTGCTGGAGTTAATGCGTCCGCTGGCGCGTCAGGGACAGCTGCGACCTGTCGAAGGTGCACATCGCTTTGATGCGGTAAGAGACTATTTGCGTGAAAATCTCGCCGAACCGGTGCGCCTCGAAGAACTTGCTGCGCTGGCATCACTGTCGCCGTGGCATTTCCTGCGCAGTTTTAAACAACACTTCCACGTCACGCCGCATCAAATGCTGATGGCTTTTCGCCTGTTCGCAGCAAAACAGCAGCTGGCACGCGGCGACAGTGCGGCAACCGTCGCGGCATCGGTTGGTCTTACCGATCAGGCTCATCTCACCCGCGCCTTCGCGCATCGCTACGGCATCACGCCGGGCCGCTATCAAAAACAAGTGTTCCCTTCACGCTAACCGCAATCTGCTACAAGCCTTTAGCCTCCACCTGCGTCACACTGCAGCGGAATGCATATAAAGGAAGAGTTTATGTTTGCTGGAATACTGTTTGCGCTGGCGGCGGGACTGATGTGGGGATTGATCTTTGTGGGCCCGCTGTTAATACCGGATTATCCCGGCACCTTGCAATCGGCCGGACGCTACGTCGCCTTTGGTTTGGTGGTGTTGCCGCTCGCCTGGCTGGATCGCCGTCGTTTGCGTCAGCTGGCGCGCAAAGACTGGATCGAAGCGCTGAAGCTGTCGCTGATTGGCAATTTGCTCTATTACGCGTTTCTCGCCAGCGCGATTCAACGCACCGGCGCGCCCATTTCTACCATGATTATCGGCACCTTGCCGGTGGTGATTACTGTGACGGCCAATCTCTGTTATGGCCATCTTGAAGGGCGCTTGCCGTGGCGTAAATTGACGCCAGCGTTGCTGATTATTGCTGTGGGCCTGGCTTGCGTGAATGCCGCCGAACTCCAGACGCAAGGCCCCGATTTTGATTGGTCGCGCTATCTCACCGGTTTAGGGTTAGCGGTTCTGGCGGTGGCATGCTGGACATGGTATCCGCTGCGTAATGGTTTATGGTTACGCGCGCATCCCCAGCACAAGCCATCCAGCTGGGCGACGGCACAAGGTTTGGTGACGCTGCCGCTGGCAATAGTGTTCTATCTATTAGTCTGCGTGCAGCTTCACTGGCAGCAACCTGCATTTGCGCTGCCATTCGGGACGCAGCCGCAACGCTTTCTATTATTGATGTTAGGTATCGGGCTGATTTGCTCATGGTTGGGCACGCTCTGCTGGAATGCGGCCAGCCAACGCGTGCCGACGGTGATCATGGGGCCGCTGATTGTGTTCGAAACCTTAGCCGGTTTGCTGTGGACATTCCTGTGGCGACAAAGCTGGCCGCCGCTGCTAACCGCGCTTGGCATTGGTTGTTTAATTATTGGCGTGATCTACGCGATGCGTATTAAACCCCAGCCGCGCATCACTGCGGTATAGGTCATCAAAATAGGGCTGCTGAAAAATCATTTCGGCAGCGTACTACGCTGTATTTTAAGAATTTGACTAACCCTTTTCACGCGCCTCTTCGCCCATTCAGGCGCTCAGCTGGCCATCGATATAACATTTTGGCTAATTGCAGCCCTCTTTTTAGCGCTAATTTGTCATAAAAAGTCATACCGTTTCATCCGACGCATGAGTGTTTAACCGTATTAAGGCTTCCTGAACCTTCACGAATCTCCGATCTTCCTGGCTATCGCAGGCCCTAAAGCGGAAAAAACCGACGCATTAGCGCGCAAAAACATGCATCTAACCTACCTTTTATTGCCATTTGGCACTGAAGATTGGCACTTGAAAACCACTTTTTGCTTAAGGGAATCGAGAGATGTTAAGAAAGATTCCATTAACCTTTGGCAAAAAACCATTAAGCGTAGCGATGAATAGGGTGCAGGAATTTAACTTATTTCCCGCTTTTTGGCCGTTATTGTTTAGGGCAGGTAACCTTTGTTATCAGGATTATTCCTGGCAACAGAAGAGGGAATTATGGTCTACGCGTGTCAAACGATTGACGAATCGATCTCAGAACAGATCCAGATGAAAACAGAGGTTGTGTGTGAGCGGTTACACTCGGTTGTTCATAATGCTTAACAGAACTATCCGCATTCAGGACTGATGATTAATGTTGGTAAAGTAATAATCGAAGCGCCAATCTCACCGAAATGAGATTGGACTTCGTTAGAATGGCTTGAATAGAGAGACTTTTGCTGATGTGAATCTATTTTACCGCAAAAAAGGAAGCAATTCCGCGATGGTATTCATCAGGAAAAATTGGTGCGAATTGTTATGTTGTGAACGCCGTATTAAATGATCTTGATATCTTCTGGTAAGAACAAATCTCAGCATTAGGTCAAATAACATCGGCCTTAATGGTATTAGCGATTATCTGTACCTGCAGGATAATGATAAACGCTACGGCTAATATCCAGTAAACGGCAGCTACGACGGGTACCTATGTCGAATGTCGTTTGCAGAAAGTTAACCGCCTGACGCTTTTCATTGGTGGTGAAGAAGTTTTTCAATACGCTTTGCAGCATCTCTTTATCGGAACTCAGTGATTGCAGCTCACGCGTGAGGTTAAGTAGCTGATCTTCCAGCTCCTTGATTTTTCTACCTTCTTCGGAAGAGAGCCCAGAAAACTTCTTCTTCCAGCTATAGAAAGTGGCCTCGGAAATGCCAAGCTCCTCACAAATCTCCCTGACTTTCACTCCCGTTTCAGAAGCTTTAATGGCATTTGTGATTTGCTCTTCGCTATATCGTGACTTTCTCATAAATGCTATTACCTTTCTTATCAATTAGTGGATGAGAATTACTGTATTAATATCTGGCACTGCAAAAACACTATTAATGCAGTATTAAAGTGCGCGATTTGAATTGCGAGGGTTAAATTAAGATATTTAGAAGAAATATCATCATGGGATAAATCTTATTTTATTCCGAATGGCATTGAACGCCTTCCTGGCTTTAGGTTTTTGATATAAATTCTCTCCATCCCAAATGCAGAAAAATACTACATTCATTGGAAAATCGGCATAAACCACTTGCAGAAATGTCAGGGTATGCCAGTAAACTTTTGCTTAGAATTTAGGCTGAAATCGTTTACATCCACCGAGTTTCGCACCGGATATAATCGGAATTTTCCTGAATATAATTCCTAATTGCTGACGCGAGTCTCATTTTTCGGACCAGTTTGGTTTGAAGTTAATAAATTAAGTCAGGCCCACTGAGCGCTTGTTAATTCATTTCAAGGACGTTGTACCGAAAGTTGTTGTAGTTCGTAATACTAAGGATCAGTCAATGAAATTGAGCGTAATGTCGAATGCCGTCTGGATGATGTCTGAAAAGATCGTCTCCGTGTTCGGCGTCATATTTGTGACCTCCTACGTGGCAAAATCCTTTGGTCCAACCATCTTTGGCCAAATGGCGTTTTCGACCTCACTGTTTTCCATGGTGCAGACCGTGGCGATTTTCGGTACGGAAACCATTTTGTTTAAACGTATCAGTAAGAGTGCACCGAAAGGGCTACGCCTGATGACCGTAGCGCGCAACATGCGCATGGTTTTGCTGTTGCTCACATCGCTGCCCGTCTTGATTTGGGTCTGGTACAACATGCAGGAAAACTTCCTCGCTTTTGCACTGGCCTCATTTATCTCTTCGGTTTTCGTGACGCAGGACACCTTCAGTGTCTACAACAATGCGCGCTTAGCGTCGCGGCTGAATACCATCGCCAACTCTGTCGGATTGCTGCTGGGCTTCAGCTTAAGTTTCGCCATTGCCTGGCTGCACCTCAATCCGCTATGGCTGACCGTTTCGATTGTCGCCGTCACGTTGGTGCCGTACGTCATTAAGCGTTTTAACTTTTATCGCGAAAATCAGGATGTGGCGCCGCCACAGGATAAGCGCAACACCTATCTGCGCTATTTGCTGTACGCCGGATTGCCGCTGGCCATCTCCAGCATCTTTATCTCGGTGCAGGTGAAAGCGGCACAGATGTTCCTGGCAGGCATCGCCTCAGCGCGCGATCTTGGTTTGTTCGCCGCCGCCAATACCATTTCGGCCTCCTGGATTTTTATCCCGGTCGCCATCATCACTTCCTGCTTTTCGGAAATCTTCCGTGAGCGTGGAGAAACCGCCATCAAGCTGACAGCACGGCTTAATGGTTATGTCATGGGTGTTTCATTGTTGTTGTTAGCGGTGATCGCGATGTACGGCGAAAAAATCATCATCGCTTTATATGGTCACGAGTACACACAGTCAGGAAGTCTCATTACGTTGTTGTCGTTAGCAACCTGCTTTTCGGCGATGGGGACCGTAGCGTATCGCTACATGGTCAAAGAAGGCGGGTTTAATTATCTGTTGAAGAAAATCGTTTGCCTGATGGTCATCAGCTTGCCGCTGTCGTGGTGGCTGATCCAGAGCTACGGCATCATGGGTGCCGCATGGAGCGTTTTCATCTCAGAATTGCTGTCTCTTACCGTAATGAATTACTTCTTCAAAAACGGCGTCATCCAAAAAATCCAGGTTTCCTCACTCAACTACAAAACCTACAAATGAGGTCAGATATGCTCAAGTTGAAAGATGAACTCAGAAGAAGCGTTCAGTACTTCATCAAGAAGATGCCCTGGGCATACCAGGATCGTATCTACTATTTTCACAAGTTCCGCAAATTGCCTAATCTGCGCGAGCCGAAAGTGTTTAACGAGAAGGTGCTGTATCGCAAATTCATCCATGGCGATTATCAGATTTATGGTCGTCTGTCGGACAAATATTCGGTGCGTGAATATATCGCCGAGAAAGTGGGCAGCGAATACCTGATCCCGCTGGTTTACGAGACCAGCGATCCCAGTTCATTGCACACGCTGCCGAGCTGGAAAAATACCGTTATCAAGCCGAATCACGCCTCCAACATGGTGGAGATCCTGCTGGAAGAGCCGGATGCGTTGAAGAAGCAGCAGATTATCAACGATTGCCATCGCTGGCTGAAGACCGATTTCGCCAACGAAGCGCGCGAGATTCACTATCGCTACATCAAGCCACGCATTCTGGTGGAGCAGTACATTGGCGATGGTAAATCGGCACCAATTGACTACAAGTTCCACATGTTCAACAAGCGCGACGGCAGCTTTGAGTATGTGCTGCAGGTGATCTACAACCGCTGCAATCCGCTGTTGTCGATGAACTTCTACGTCAACAACCTCAACGAGGCGTATCACAAAATTCGTGATACCGGCCTGGACGTGACGCCGCAAATGGCCTCGTTGCAGCACGCGTTGGCGTTGAGTAAAAAGCTGGCGAGCGATTTCGATTATGTGCGCGTGGATTGGTACATCGATAACGAGCAGATCTACTTCGGCGAATTAACCTTCACGCCGGGCGCGGGTTTGGTGACCGGTCTGGATCGCGGGCTAAATCAGATGATGGGTGATATGTGGATTCAGGATCGCCGCGGTACGAAGATACCGGGCATCACGGTGGCGGAAGTGACCATTCCGGCCGTATTGAAGAAAATTTAGAATCACACAGCAAAATAAAAAACCCCGCTTCGGCGGGGTTTTTTATTGGCTGCGATTAAGGCATTGGCCAATCGGTTGGCGTCTGGCTCATTACTTCGATAAAGGCGTTTTTGGAGATTTCCATAAAGTTATGCAGATTCTCCATGCTCAGCGTGATACCGAGTAGGCCAGTAACAAACCAGCATGACATGCCAACGCCGATGCCACCGCACAGCAGCGCCATCACGTGGTGACTGTTCTGACGCAGTCGAATTTTCATGGTGCTGGCGAAGAACATCATTACCGCACTCAGGAGTTCCCAGCGCATTACAATCAAACTGGTGGTTAGGGTGGCCATCTGCAAAAACCTCTTAGAATCAGTGATATCCCCGACATTCAATCGACATCACTGGCGGCTAAGAAGGAAGGTCAGGGAAGTCCTTCTGGCCGTCTAACTGAAGACAGAAAAGTGTGACTTGGCTCACATTATATCACTCGATTTTAAATTTTGAACAAAATTTATACCGGGTCAGGTAGAAAGATTTTTATCGAACTGGGGAAAAAACAGGCAGGAAAAGCGAGGTGCGCCCGCAAGGGGCGCGCAGAAAGGGTTAGCTAACCGGGCAGCACTCGCCGGTGGTACGCTGGGCAAAACTGGTCATGTTGTTGTCTGCACAGTCAAAACTGAGCAAACGCGGACGCTGAATCATCGCCTGGCGACGCATGGTATGACGATAAGCGGTTGGCGTTTGCGAGAACTGACGGCGGAACACGCGCGAGAACGTCTGCTGCGAATCGTAACCGTATTGCATCGCGATATCGAACACCGGACGCTGGGTTTGACGCAGCGCTTCAGCGGCCAGGGTCAGACGACGTTCGCGAATATAGCCACCCAGCGTTTGTTTCGTGACGGCACGGAACATACGCTGCAGATGCCATTTTGAGTAACCTGATTTTGCCGCGACTTCATCAATTGACAGCGCTTTATCCAGATTCTGATCGATCCAGTTGGACAGCGAATGAATGATTTCCTGTTGCATCATAGCCTCATCCTTCTGATGTTTTTTGCCTGGTAAGAAATTCGAAGTTTTGCTGGGGTGCGAGTATAATTCCTCAAGTTAACTTGAGGTAAAGGCCCTAAATGAAAAAAGAACGCAATTACCCGAAGCCGGTTTTGACGCCGGGTGAAGTGGCGAAGCGCAGCGGCGTGGCGGTGTCGGCGCTGCACTTCTATGAGACCAAAGGATTGATCTGTAGCTCGCGCAACGGCGGCAACCAACGTCGCTACAGCCGTGACGTGCTGCGTCGCGTTGCCATCATCAAAATTGCACAACGCATTGGCATTCCGCTGGCGACGGTGAGCGACAGCCTGACGCATGTGCCGGCTAATAAACGGATGTCGACACAAGAGTGGGACGCGCTGACGCAGCACTGGCGCGAGGAGCTGGATAAACGCATCGAAACCCTCACGCGCTTGCGTAACGATCTTGATGGCTGCATTGGCTGCGGCTGTTTATCGATGCGCGATTGCCCGCTGCGCAATCCCGGTGACCGGTTGGGCGAGCAAGGTTCGGGCGCGGTGTTACTCGATCCGGAACAGGACGAGCAAAAACGCTGATCGACTATACTTGGCGGAACACTTTTACCGGCAAGGAAACCGTATGATCACCGTTCACCATCTGGAAAATTCCCGCTCGCATCGCGTGTTATGGCTTCTGGAAGAGCTTGCGGTGCCTTACCAAATCAAACGCTATCAGCGTGAAAACAGCCTGCTGGCACCCGATTCCTTAAAGAAAGTGCATCCGCTGGGCAAATCCCCGGTGATTACCGACGGCAATCGCGTGATTGCCGAGTCAGGCGCAATTCTCGAATACCTGCAACTGAAGTACGACAGCGAGCATCAGCTGACGTTGAGTCATGAAGATGAGCAGATTCAGGCGCGTTACTGGCTGCATTACGCTGAAGGTTCGCTGATGCCATTGCTGGTAATGAAACTGGTGTTTGCGCAGTTTGGCAAAAAGCCGGTGCCGTGGCTGCTGCGTCCGGCCGGCATCGCCCTGAGCAAAGGGATTCAGAAAGCCTGGCTGAATAAACAGCTGGCTCTACATGGTCGGGTAATTGAAGAGCATCTCACGCAGCATGCGTTTTTTGCCGGTTCACGTTTTAGCATCGCCGATGTGCAGATGAGCTTCCCGCTGCTGGCGCTGCAACTGCGTGGTTCCCTGAGCGATACACCCGCCACCGCCCGCTGGCTGGAAACCATGCAGCAGCGCGCGGCCTGGCAACGGGCGATCCAGCAGGGCGGCGCGATTGAGTTAAGCCGCTGAGTTCAGGCAGGCCGCCATAATTGGCGGCCCTGCGGGGTCAGTTGCCTGGATTTATCCTGCAATACCCGTGATTAAGAGTTGAAAACCCCAGGGCAAACGCCAGATAATCGTTTGCCTTTTTTCCGCGTCCCCCTTTACGGCCTGGAATACGCGGCGACGTAAACGTTTGCCTGGATTTTCATCATGAAAAACCGCCATCAGGGAACGGCAAACGTGCGCCGCGCGGCGACTCACATCACAAAAAAATTGAGGAAGAATTATGTCTGGCGAATCGCGCCCGGCCAGTGGAAAACTGGACGCCTGGTTCAATATCTCTGCACGCGGCAGCAGCGTGCGTCAGGAAGTATTGGCGGGTCTGACAACGTTTCTGGCGATGGTGTACTCCGTCATCGTGGTGCCCGGCATGCTGGGCAAAGCGGGCTTCTCGCCAACGGCGGTGTTCGTCGCTACCTGTCTGGTCGCCAGTTTTGGATCGATCATCATGGGTTTGTGGGCCAATCTGCCGATGGCGATTGGTTGCGCCATCTCGCTGACCGCCTTCACCGCGTTCAGCCTGGTGCTCGGCCAGCACATTAGCGTGCCGGTGGCGCTTGGTGCGGTGTTCCTGATGGGCTTGCTGTTCACGCTGATTTCGGTCACCGGCATCCGCGCATGGATACTGCGCAACTTACCAATGGGCGTGGCGCATGGCACCGGCGTAGGTATCGGCTTGTTCCTGCTGCTGATCGCCGCTGACGGCATTGGTTTAGTGGTGAAAAATCCGGCTCCGGGCTTGCCGGTGGCGTTGGGTCAATTCGCTTCGTTCCCGGTAATCATGTCGCTGGTGGGACTGGCGGCGATTTTTGGTCTGGAAAAACGCCGCGTGCCGGGCGGCATTCTGCTGACCATCATCGCCATCTCGATTCTCGGCCTGATTTTCGATCCGGCGGTGACCTATCAAGGTCTGTTTGCCATGCCGAGCCTTAAGGATGCTAACGGGCAATCAGCGATGTTTAGCCTCGATATCATGGGCGCGCTGCAACCGGTGGTGTTGCCAAGCGTGCTGGCGCTGGTGATGACCGCGGTCTTTGATGCCACCGGCACCATCCGCGCGGTCGCGGGGCAGGCGAATCTGCTGGATAAAGAGGGGCAGATTATCAACGGCGGTCGTGCGTTAACCACCGATTCCGTCAGCAGCCTGTTTGCCGGCTTGGTCGGCGCTTCGCCAGCTGCGGTCTATATCGAATCGGCGGCGGGCACGGCGGCGGGTGGTAAAACCGGTCTGACGGCGATTGTGGTGGGTTTGCTGTTCCTGGTGATCCTGTTCATGTCGCCGCTGGCCTATCTGGTTCCGGCTTACGCGACCGCGCCGGCGCTGATGTACGTTGGCTTGCTGATGCTGAGTAACGTGGCAAAAATCGACTTCAACGATTTCGTTGATGCGATGTCCGGCTTGCTGACCGCCGTGTTCATCGTGCTGACCTGCAACATCGTCACCGGCATCATGCTCGGCTTCGCTTCACTGGTGATTGGACGCCTGTTTGCCGGTGAGTGGCGCAAGCTGAACGTGGGCACCGTGGTGATTGCTGTCGCGCTGGTCGCGTTCTATGCCGGTGGCTGGGCCATCTGACCTGAAAGTTGAATAATTCCAGGATTATTCGCTTTCTGCATCACGCCGCACATCGGGTTGCTCCGCTGTGCGGCGTTTTGTTTTACACTTTCCCACGCAACAACATCGCTTTAATGAAATTGATTCGCCTAAGGAAAGCATGGAAATCTTCTTTACTATTCTCATCATGACGCTGGTGGTTTCACTCTCCAGCGTGGCGGCACGTATTCTGCCGTTTCAAATTCCCCTGCCGCTGGTGCAAATTGCCGCCGGTGCACTGCTCGCATTTCCCGTCTTCGGCCTGCATGTCGATTTTGATCCGGAACTGTTCCTCGTGCTGTTCATTCCGCCGCTGCTGTTTGCGGATGGCTGGAAAACGCCGATAAACGAGTTCCTGCATCACGGTCGCGAAATCATGGGGCTGGCGCTGGTTCTTGTGCTGATCACGGTGGTCGGGATTGGCTACCTGATTTACTGGCTGGTGCCAGGGATTCCGCTGATTCCCGCCTTCGCGCTGGCGGCGGTGCTTTCGCCAACCGATGCCGTGGCGCTGTCCGGCATTGTCGGTGAAGGACGCATCCCGAAAAAAATTATGTCGATTGTGCAGGGCGAAGCCCTGATGAACGACGCGTCGGGCCTGGTATCGCTGAAGTTTGCCGTCGCGGTGGCGATGGGCACCATGGTGTTTACGTGGGGCGGCGCCAGCGTTGAGTTTCTCAAAGTGGCGGTTGGCGGTTTGGTCGCTGGTGTGGCGATATGCTGGCTGTATGGCCGCTCGCTGCGTCTGCTGAGCCGCTGGAGCGGGGATGACCCGGCAACACAGACCGTGCTGCTGCTGCTGTTACCGTTCGCCTCGTACCTGATTGCGGAACACCTTGGCGTATCGGGCATTCTCGCCGCCGTCGCCGCCGGTATGACCATTACGCGTTCCGGCATTATCCGCCAGGCACCGCTGGCGATGCGTCTGCGCGCGAACAGCGTTTGGCAGATGCTGGAGTTCGTGTTCAACGGCATGGTGTTCCTGATGCTCGGCCTGCAGCTGCCCGACATCCTTTCCACCTCGATTGCGCAGGCGCAAGCCGATCCTAACGTGGAACTGTGGATGCTGTTTACCGATGTTCTGTTGGTGTACGCCGCGCTGATGGTGGTGCGTTTCGGTTGGTTGTGGATCATGAAGCGCACCAGCATGCGTCTGCTGAAGAAGAAGCCGCTGGAGTTTACCAATTACTCGCTGCGTGAATTGCTGATTGCCTCTTTTGCCGGCGTGCGCGGTGCCATTACCTTGGCCGGTGTGCTGTCGATTCCGCTGTTCCTGAGCAACGGCGATCCGTTCCCGGCGCGCTATGAGTTGGTGTTCATCGCTACCGGCGTGATTCTGGTGTCGCTGCTGGTTGGCGTGGTGCTACTGCCGATTCTGCTGCGCGACGTAGAAAGCATCGATAAGGTCGGCCATCGTCGTGAGATTCAGTTTGCGCGTGCCGCGATGGCGGGAGTGGCGATTGAGAGCCTGCATAAAATGGAGCAGCGTCTTGAGAGCGACACCGAAGAGAACATCGATCCTGAGCTGCTGAAAGAGGTCAGCCTGCGCGTGATTGGTAACCTGCGTCGTCGCGCGGAGGGGAAAAACGATATCGAACAGGCGCAATTTGCTGAAAATCTTGAGCGTCGTTTCCGCCTCAATGCGCTGCGCGCCGAGCGCGCCGAGGTCTATCATCTGCGCGCCACGCAGGAGATCTCCAACGAGACAATGCAGAAACTGCTGCACGATCTTGATCTGCTGGAAGCGTTGCTGATTGAGAAAGAGGAATAGCAGTAAGCCATATTGTTCATCGGTAGCGGCGCAAAACATTGCGCCGCTACGTTAATGCGCTGCGGTTGTTTTCACACCGACAGCCGTGGCGCACTATCCGGCCAGTGTTCACGGCAACATTCAATCCACGCCTCGGCGCTGCGCGACAGATAACTGCCTTCCCGCCAAATCAACCCCAAACTCCACTGCAGCTCCGATTCCAGCGGCAGCCACAGCAGCGACTGCTTATCCAGCCGCTGACAAATGGGCTCCGGCAGAATCGCCAGTCCCATACCCGCCTGCACCATCGCGGCGAGAAAATCCCACTGCGCGCTGCGCAGCGCAATAGTTGGCGTCAGGTTCTGGCGTTGAAACGCTTTACGAATCTGGCGATTCAAGGCGAACTCTTCATTGAGGATCAGCAGCGGATGTTCGGCTAACTCTGCCAAACCGACTTTACGGTGATCTCGCCATTGTTCACTGCGCGGCAGCAGCACGCACAGCGGATGGTGCATCAGCTCCAGCGTATTGAGCGGCAGTTCGGATTCGATCGGCAGTGCGGTAAGGGCGATATCCAGCGCGCCACTCAGCACCGCTTGCTGCGCCGTCAGTCCGCCGAACTCGGATATTTTCAGCTGTACGCCGGGATAACGGCGGCGAAAGGCGGAGATCGATCCGGCCATCTGCATGCCGACCATCGGTGGAATACCCAGCCGCAGCTCGCCGGTTTTCAGCTGGTTGATATCGCCCAACTGCGCTTCAAGCTGGTGGAACTCTTGCAGAATCACCAGTCCGCGCTGGTAAACCGCCTGACCGCTATCCGTTAAATGCAGTTTGCGGCCCTCGCGCAGCAGTAAGGTGCAGCCGAGCTCCTCTTCCAGCTGGCGCAGCATTTTGCTGATGGTCGGCTGCGTCACGAACAGCTTCTCAGCGGCGCGGGTGAAGCTCTGCTGGCGCACCACCTCAGTGAAGTAGCGCAGGGCGCGCACATCCATAAACATTCCTTTTTGGCATAGTTTGAATAATTTTAATTCATTTCTTTCACAGTTTGCGGCGGATTTATACTGGGCACCTCAATTTTTCATCCAGGTAACAAGCAATGATGGCATTAAGTCCGCGCAGAACGGATCTCCTGCAACGTACCTTTGTTCCGCTGCAGCTGGTGCTGTATGTCGGTTTGTTTATTTTCAGCGACAGGCTGGTGAGCTGGCTGCATCTGCCGCTGCCCGCCAACGTAGTGGGCATGGTGCTGCTGCTGGTGTTGATCATGACGCGCATCGTGCCGCTGCGCTGGGTGAAAGCTGGCGCCAACTGGCTGCTGGCAGAAATGCTGCTGTTCTTTATTCCAGCGGTGGTGGCGGTAGTGAACTACAGCGATTTGCTGCGCAGTGAAGGCTGGCGCATCTGCGTGGTGATCGGCGTCAGTACCTTGCTGGTGCTGGCTTCGACGTCACTGGTGGTTGATCGTTTATATCGCTTCGAACTGGCACGCGCCGCACGCAAGCAGGCGCATCATGAATGATCTGCTGATTAGTCTGCTGTGTCTGGCGTTCACGCTGCTGGTCTACTACCTCAACAAAATTCTTTATCGCCGCTGGCGCACGCTGCTGTTGATGCCGCTGGTATTGACGCCGCTGGTGCTGGTGGCGCTGTTGCTGCTCACTCACGTCAGCTGGAAAAATTACATCGCTGAAAGCCACTGGCTGATTTGGCTGCTTGGCCCGGCGACGCTGGCATTTGCCGTGCCGGTGTATGAGAACCTTGAGATCATCAAGCGTCACTGGCTGTCGCTGAGCGTGGGCGTGCTGACGGCCACGCTGGTGGCAGTATGCAGTTCGGTGTGGCTGGCGCGCTTGCTAACGTTACCGGAAACCATTCAGCGCAGCCTGGCGGTACGCTCAATTACCACGCCGTTTGCGCTGGCAGCCGCGCAGCCGATTGGCGGCCAGCCGGATCTGGTGGCGCTGTTTGTGGTGATCACCGGTGTGTTTGGTATGGCGGTGGGCGACGTGCTGTTTCTGCGTCTTGCCATCAAGCAGGGCGTGGCTAAAGGCGCCGGTTTTGGTGCTGCATCACATGGCGCAGGCACCGCGCGCGCGTATCAACTCGGCCAGCAGGAAGGCGTGGTGTCGAGCCTGGTGATGATGCTGTCTGGCGTCGTCACCGTCATTCTCGCGCCGCTGTTAAGCCACTTACTGTGGGTATCGTAATCCGCTGGTTTTGAGTCATTGCTCATACAGCAGCCCGATCGCTTTGCTTATTGTTTGCCCGCTTAAACGATAAGGAAGCGATAAATGAAAAGTCAGTATTTTGCAATGGGGCTCCTGTTGGCCTCCGCTGGGGTAACTGCTCAGGAAATCGGCGTAAAGGGGGGCAGTGATTTCTTTGCGGCCGCCATCAACAGCCAAAAAACCGCGCCAGGCCTGCAATATGGCGTGGAATACGTGAATGCCAAACATCAGTCAGAATTGCTGGACGCCAATCTGGGTTACGGCGTGGCTGTAGGCGCAATGCGCATTGTGCCGCGCGTCGGTTTGTTCTGGGCTGAATTGAACCATGATAAAACCTCCAGCTACGGCGTGAATGCGGGTATACGCGCGATGGCTCCACTGCCACAAGCGCGCCATACCTGGCTCTATCTCGATTTCAGCATGGCGCCTAACTTCAGCACCTATAAGCTGGATCATCTGCATCAGTTTGAGGCCGGAGTTTACTACCAACCGGCCCACTGGTTAACGCTGAGTTCCGGTTACCGCTATCTCGGTAGTGGCTTGCACGAATATAAAACCCATCGTGCGATTGATGGTCTTTTTATCGGCGCAGCCTGGCGCTTCTAATCTGAAAAGTGGCTTTAGGGCCACTTTTTTCCCCGCCGTAATCCATTTTTACGTAAAGCTTTCCAAATAATGTTGTCTCTCGTCGCCAGGCTGGTACCCTTGCCGCCGAATTAATTGTCCTTCATGGAGTGGAATCACATGTTAAAGCAACTTGTTACTGGAAGCGTTTTGGGTCTGGCACTGCTGAGCAGCGGCGCACAGGCAATTGAGGGCAGTGTTGACGTGGGTGAGCATAGCACCAACCTGAACCTTGGCCTCGGCACCACTTCACCGGGCCTGTTCCTGAAAGGCAACTGGCTGCGCAGCGATCACGATGGCAGCACCTACGGTGCGGGCCTCGGCTATAACATCGACGTGGGTGATTTCCGCATTGCGCCTACTGCGAAAGCGCTGTTCACCCATCCGGAAGATGGTCGTGATGGCTTCACCGTGGCAGTCGGTGGCGCAGCGCAATACAGCTTCAACAGCATGTGGGGCCTGTACGGCGAATATTACTATGCGCCAGAAGCGTTCTCCGATCGCCTCGATAGCTACCAGGAAGCCTCAGGCGGCCTGAGCTTCACGCCGATTTCGCTGCTGAACCTGCGTGTGGGTTATCAGTACATTGAGCTGAACAACAAAGGCAGCCGCAAAGATAACGTACTGGTCGATGGCCCGTATGTTGGCGCATCACTGCGTTTCTAATTGTTTAAATTAGAATGAAAAATGGCGGCCCAATGGGTCGCCATTTTTGTTTGGGTGCGGTCTGTCCCTCATCCCGGCCTTCTCCCGCAAGCGGGAGAAGGAGAAAACGCGCCGATCGGTTCCCTCTCCCATCTATAGGAGAGGGTGAGGGGAAGCCAGCACGGACTTAATGCGATTTCCCCTGCGAAATCCCAATCCCCGTCTGTGAGCGAATAAACTGCCCACGGAAGCGGGCACGTTCCTGGGCACCGCGTGCAGAATGGTCGGTAATTGAGAACAGCCAGATACCGATAAATGCCGCCAGCATTGAGAACAGCGCCGGATACTCATACGGATAGATCGGTTTTTCATGCCCCAACACCTGCACCCAAATCGTTGGGCCAAGGATCATCAGCAGTACCGCAGTAACGAGTCCCAGCCAACCGCCCACCATCGCGCCGCGCGTGGTCAGTTTTGACCAGTACATCGACAGCAGAATAATCGGGAAGTTACAGCTGGCAGCAATCGAGAACGCCAAACCGACCATAAAGGCAATGTTCTGTTTCTCAAACAGAATCCCCAGCGCAATCGCCACCACACCTAACACCAGCACGGTGATCTTCGAGATGCGCAGTTCATCGCGTTCCGTCGCTTTACCTTCACGGATCACGCTGGCATAGAGATCGTGTGAAACTGCCGAAGCCCCCGCCAGCGTCAGACCTGCCACTACCGCCAGAATGGTGGCGAAGGCCACGGCCGAGATAAAGCCGAGGAACAGGCTGCCGCCGACCGCGTTCGCCAGATGCACCGCTGCCATGTTGGTGCCGCCGAGCAGCGCGCCGCTGGCGTCTTTAAAGGCTGGATTCGATCCCACCAGCAAAATCGCGCCGAAGCCGATAATAAAGGTCAGGAAGTAGAAGTAGCCCATAAAGCCGGTGGCCCAGAACACGCTTTTACGTGCTTCACGCGCATCGGCCACGGTGAAGAAGCGCATCAGAATATGCGGCAAACCGGCGGTACCGAACATCAAGCCGAGACCCAATGACAACGCCGAGATGGGATCTTTCACCAGCCCGCCCGGCTGCATAATCGCCGCGCCTTTCGGGTGCACCGCCATCGCTTCGGTGAACAGCGTATTGAAGCTAAAGCCGGTGGCTTTCATCACCATAATCGCCATAAAGCTGGCACCAAACAGCAGCAGCACCGCTTTAATGATCTGCACCCAGGTGGTCGCCAGCATGCCGCCGAACAGCACGTACAGCACCATCAGAATCCCGACCATCACTACCGCGATATGGTAATCGAGGCCGAACAGCAGCTGGATCAGCTTACCCGCACCCACCATCTGCGCGATCAGATACAGCGCCACCACCACCAGCGAGCCGCAGGCTGACAGCGTACGAATCGGTTTCTGCGCGAGGCGATAGGAGGCGACATCGGCGAAGGTATAGCGTCCGAGATTACGCAGACGTTCGGCAATCAAAAACAGGATCATCGGCCAGCCGACGAGGAAGCCGAGCGAGTAGATCAGACCGTCGTAACCCGAGGTGTAAACCAGCGCAGAAATACCGAGGAAGGAGGCGGCGGACATAAAGTCGCCGGCGATGGCGAGGCCATTCTGGAAACCGGTGATATTGCCGCCGGCGGTGTAGTAATCACTGCGCGAGCGGGTGCGTTTCGAAGCCCAATAGGTGATGCCGAGCGTCGCCGCGACAAACACCACGAACATGATAATGGCTTCATAGTTGGTGGCCTGCCGTTGCACCGCGCCGGTAATGGCATCGGCGGCAAACACGCTGGCGGGCACTACCGCGAGAAATATCGAAAGCAGGCGCTTCATGATTTTACCTCGCTCAGGATCTGTTTGGTCAGACGATCAAACTCGCCGTTGGCGCGCCACACGTAGACGCCGGTCAGCACGAATGACATCACAATTAAACCGACACCAATCGGAATACCGCGCGTGACGTTAGTGCCCGCGTGCAGCGGCGTACCGAGCCAGGCGGGTGCGAAGGCGATCAACAGAATAAAGCCGATGTAGAGCACCAGCATGATCACGCTGAGCAACAGCGCAAACGCCTGGCGCTTGTGCACCAGTTCATGAAAGCGCGGATTATTCTCGACTTGTTGCCAGACTGCTTCCTGTTCAGGGGTTTCGTTCATCACATTTTCTCCAGAGGCAAGGCAGACAGATATCTCACGGTAAAGTGATTTAACTGGCTGAATATTCTAGTTTTATAAGTTGTGCGAACTCAGAAATACGTGGCATATAAGGGCGGCCAAATGGTCGCCCCTACAACAGAAGCCGGTTATGGCATGGTGATGGACTGTTTCTCCTCCAGCAATTTCTCTACCACGCCCGGATCGGCCAGCGTAGAGGTATCGCCGAGATTGCTGGTATCGCCCGTAGCGATTTTGCGCAGAATGCGACGCATAATCTTGCCGGAGCGGGTTTTTGGCAGCGAGTCGGTCCAGTGCAGCACATCCGGCGTGGCAATCGGGCCAATCTCTTTACGCACCCAGTTACGCACTTCGGTATACAGCTCTGGCGACGGCTCTTCGCCGTGGTTAAGCGTGATATACGCATAGATTGCCTGGCCTTTGATGCTGTGCGGAATGCCCACCACCGCCGCTTCGGCAATCTTCGGATGCGACACCAGCGCCGATTCAATCTCGGCGGTGCCGAGACGGTGGCCGGAGACGTTCAGCACGTCATCGACGCGGCCGGTGATCCAGTAATAACCCTCTTCATCACGGCGCGCGCCGTCACCGCTGAAGTAGCGATTTTTGAAGGTGGAGAAGTAGGTCTGTTCGAAACGATCGTGATCGCCATACAGCGTACGCGCCTGGCCTGGCCAGGAATCGACAATCACCAGGTTTCCTTCGGTGGCACCCTCAAGTGGATTGCCTTCGTTATCCACCAGCGCTGGCTGCACACCAAAGAACGGTTTAGTGGCGGAACCGGCTTTCAGTTCGGTCGCGCCCGGCAGCGGCGTGATCATGAAGCCGCCGGTTTCAGTTTGCCACCAGGTATCGACGATCGGGCAACGGCTGTCGCCAATCTTCTTGTAATACCACTCCCATGCTTCCGGGTTGATCGGTTCACCCACCGAACCCATGATGCGCAGGCTACTGCGATCGGTGCCTTCAATCGCTTTATCGCCTTCGGCCATCAGCGCGCGAATCGCGGTTGGCGCGGTATACAGCAGCGTCACCTTATGTTTATCCACCACTTCCGCCATGCGGCTTGGTTTTGGCCAGTTCGGCACGCCTTCAAACATCAGCGTGGTCGCGCCGCACGCCAGCGGGCCGTAAATCAGATAGCTGTGGCCGGTGATCCAGCCGACATCGGCGGTACACCAGTAAACATCATCAGGATGATAATCAAACACATACTTAAAGGTGCTGGCGGCATACACCAGATAACCGCCGGTAGTGTGCAGCACGCCTTTCGGCTTGCCGGTGGAACCGGAGGTATAAAGGATAAACAGCGGATGTTCGGCATCGACGGCGACCGGTTCATGCTGATCGCTGGCCTTCGCCACTAAATCGTGCCACCACAGATCGCGGCCTTCGCGCCAGCCGGTGTCTTTACCGGTGCGCTTAAACACCACCACATTTTTCACCGTAGTGACGTTCGGATTGTTCAGGGCATCATCGACGTTTTTCTTCAGCGGAATGCTGCGTCCGGCGCGTACGCCTTCATCGGCGGTGATGATCAGTTTGGCGTTGGAATCGACCACGCGTCCGGCGACCGCTTCCGGTGAGAAGCCACCGAAGATCACCGAGTGCACCGCGCCAATGCGTGCACAGGCCAGCATCGCAACGGCGGCTTCAGGCACCATCGGCATGTAGATCGCCACCACGTCGCCTTTCTTTACGCCCAGGCTGCCGAGCACATTGGCAAAGCGGCAGACGTCCGCATGCAGTTCGCGGAAGGTAATGGTTTTGCTTTCGCTGGCGTCGTCGCCTTCCCAGATGATGGCGGGATGGTCGCCACGCGTGGCGAGATGGCGATCGAGGCAGTTCGCGGCGAGGTTCAGTGCGCCATCTTCATACCAGCGAATCGAAATATTGCCGGGGGCAAAGGAGGTATTTTTCACCCTGCTGTAAGGCTTAATCCAGTCGAGGATTTTGCCTTGCTCACCCCAAAAGGTGTCGGGATCGTCAACCGATTGTTGATACAGCGCCGCATACTGATCGGCATTAATGAGAGCATTCGCTGCAATGGCAGCGGGTACGGGATGCTTGTGTATTTGGCTCATGGCTGACCTCCTTGAAGATGTTAATCATATGTCAATCAATGGTTAATTGAAGACCACGACAGGGCTTTGTTTCTGTTTTGTAGTCTGGATCACGACCTTTTATCACTGCCAAATCCCCGGCGAACGGCGGGCAAAAACGCCGCGCCAGCAGCGTGATCTTTTGCTTTAAGCCTAAGAGATCTCTGCCTCTGCTGTGCAAATAATCAGCAAACGAGCCGGGCCGCTTTTTGCGCAATAATGCATAGCTATGCTGAAACTTATCGAATTAACACTTTTCATAACAGCGAGTTATGGCCGTTAACCTTCGTCAGCATTTTATGCTACTAACCTGAATAAGATTTGCGCTATCGCGCCGGGGGTTGCATTTACCGTAGTGAAAATGGTACTTATCTCGGCCCTGTTCAGCAGGTATCAACTCAGACTGCATCACCCCGCAGGCGCAAAATGCCTGCACAGCTGTAACCGACGTAGTCATAAATAACCCTCTATTTTATCGGGCTTTTGCTCACTTCCCTGTGTGACATTTCTCCTGCACCTTCGCAGCAGAGCAAAGGGGTTTTTAACTGAGGAAATAACGCGTTATGAAAGGTTTTAAGTTCACCCTTGCATGGCAGATTTTAGTCGCGCTGATTCTGGGCGTGATTGTGGGAACCGTGCTGCATAATCAGCCCGACGATCGTGAATGGTTAATCACTAACATTCTGACGCCAGCGGGTGACATCTTTATTCATCTGATCAAGATGATTGTGGTACCGATTGTTATCTCCTCACTGATTGTCGGCATTGCCGGCGTGGGTGATGCGAAAAAGCTCGGACGTATTGGTGTTAAAACCATTATCTATTTTGAAGTGATCACCACCCTTGCCATTGTGGTCGGCATTACGCTGGCCAACGTATTCCAACCCGGCAGCGGCATTGATATGTCAACGCTGGCAACGGTGGACATCTCTAAATACGAAGCCACAACCGAAGCGGTTCAGGGTGCACCGCACGGTCTGGTCACCACCATTTTGTCCCTGATCCCACAGAACATCTTCGCCTCGCTGGTGAAGGGCGACATGCTGCCGATTATCTTCTTCTCGGTGCTGTTTGGTATGGGCCTGTCGGCGCTGCCATCGGAACATCGCGATCCGCTGGTCACGGTATTCCGTTCGATTTCCGAAACCATGTTTAAAGTGACGCACATGATCATGCGTTATGCGCCAGTCGGCGTGTTTGCGCTGATTGCGGTCACCATTGCGAACTTCGGTTTTGCGTCGCTCTATCCACTCGCCAAGCTGGTGCTGCTGGTGTACGTGGCGATTCTGTTCTTTGCTTTCGTGGTGCTCGGCACGGTGGCGCGCTTCTGTAAGCTGCGCATTACCACGCTAATGCGCATTCTCAAAGACGAGCTGATTCTTGCCTATTCCACCTCCAGCTCAGAAACCGTGCTGCCGCGCATTATGCAGAAGATGGAAGCCTACGGTGCGCCGAAAGCCATCACCAGCTTCGTGGTGCCGACCGGTTACTCGTTCAACCTCGACGGTTCAACGCTGTATCAGAGCATCGCGGCGATCTTTATCGCCCAGCTGTATGGCATTGATCTGTCGCTGACTGACGAGATTATTCTGGTGCTGACGCTGATGGTGACCTCGAAAGGCATCGCTGGCGTGCCGGGCGTCTCCTTCGTGGTGCTGCTGGCAACGCTGGGCAGCGTGGGCATTCCGCTGGAAGGCCTGGCATTTATCGCTGGTGTAGATCGCATCATGGACATGGCGCGTACCGCGCTGAACGTGATCGGTAACGCGCTGGCGGTGCTGGTGATTGCGCGCTGGGAAGACCAGTTCGACACCAAACAAGCCGCCGCCTACGAGCAACAGCTGCGCACGCAAAGCGCCAGCTAATCTTCCAGGTGCGCATGAATGCGCACCCTACGAAAACCTCGCCATTCATGGCGACCGCTACGCACAGAAACCCGCTTCGGCGGGTTTTTTTATGTCCGCTGCGGCAAAAAGCAAAAAAATCCCGCGCAGCAGAGGAATTAACAATTCTGTGTGATATATAGTTTTACGAATAAATTATTCTCATACAGGAGTGTCTCATGCAGTTCGATCTGAGCCAGATGATCACCGAAGGTCGTAATCCCGCCAGCCACAACATTGATGAGCTGACCACCGAAGCGATGCTGCGGGTGATCAATGATGAAGACAAAAAAGTGGCGCTGGCGGTGGAAGCCATCGTGCCGCAGATTGCGCAGGTGGTGGATGCCATCACTCACGCCTTCAGCAAAGGCGGTCGCCTGATCTATTGCGGCGCAGGCACGTCGGGTCGTCTGGGGATTCTGGATGCCAGCGAATGTCCGCCGACCTTCGGCACGCCGCGCAGCCAGGTGGTTGGGCTAATTGCTGGCGGCCACACCGCAATTCTGCAGGCGGTAGAAAACGCCGAAGACAACGTGGAGCAGGGCGCGCAGGATCTGCGTGATATCAATTTCAACGCTAACGATGTGCTGGTCGGGATTGCCGCCAGCGGCCGCACGCCCTATGTATTGGGCGCGCTGGCGTATGCGCGTCAGCAAGGCGCATTTACCGCAGCGTTAACCTGTAATCCTAACAGCCCAATGTCGCAGGCCGCGGATGTGGCGTTGACCCCGGTGGTGGGCCCGGAAGTGGTCACCGGTTCTTCGCGCATGAAAGCCGGCACGGCGCAGAAGCTGGTGCTGAATATGCTCACCACCGGCGCGATGATTCGCAGCGGCAAGGTGTACGGCAATCTGATGGTCGATGTGGAAGCCACCAACCAGAAGCTGGTGCAGCGCCAGGTGAATATCGTCAAACAAGCCACCGACTGTGACGATGCTACCGCGCAGCAGGCGTTGGCGGCGTGTAATGGGCACTGTAAAACCGCTATTGTCATGGTGCTGGCGGGATTAACGGCCGATGAAGCGAAATCGCTGCTGAGTCAGAATCAGGGCTTCATTCGCAACGCTTTGCGTGACGCAGGAGCGCAATAATGGCGGCCATTACTGAGGATCTGGTGCGCGACATTTTGCTGGCGGTGGGCGGCGCCAATAATGTGGTGCAGTGCGGCAACTGCATGACGCGCCTGCGTCTGACACTAAACGATGCCGCGCGAGTGGATAGCGCCACACTCAAAACGCTGCCGGGCGTGCTGGGCGTGATCGACAGCGATGCGCAGCTGCAGATCGTGCTCGGTCCCGGTAAAGCGCAAACTGCAGCAGAGAAAATGCAGGCACTGCTTAATCAACAGGCGCCGGGCGATCTGCAGGCCATCGCCAGCGCGCAAAAGCAGCAGATGAAGGCGAAGCAGACCAGCGCATTGCACCGTTTTCTCTCCTGCTTCGCCACCATCTTTACGCCGCTGATCCCCGGTTTTATCGGTGCCGGCTTGCTGCTGGGTTTCGCCACGCTGATTGAGCAGATCTTCCACCTTAATCAGCCTGGCGATCATGCACGCTGGCTGCTGGATACCGTGGCGTACATGAAGGTGTTTGGCAAAGGGTTGTTCACCTTCCTGAGTATTTTGATTGGCTATAACGCGCAGAAAGCCTTTGGCGGTACCGGCGTCAACGGGGCCATTATCGCCTCGCTGTTTGTGCTCGGTTATATCCCTGACGCGAAGGTCGGTTATTACAGCGGGATGCAGGATTTCTTCGGCATGGTGATCGATCCGCGCGGCAATATTATTGGCGTGCTGCTGGCGGCAATATTTGGTGCCTGGATTGAGAAACAGCTGCGAAAAATCATTCCCGATAATCTCGATATGATCCTGACATCGTTGCTGACGTTATTAATTACCGGCGCGGTGACTTTCCTGGTGATTATGCCAATCGGCGGCGAATTATTTAAAGGCATGTCGTGGTTGTTCATTCATCTAAATAACAATCCGTTTGGTTGCGCTATTCTGGCCGGACTGTTTTTGATCGCGGTGATGTTTGGCATTCATCAAGGCTTTATTCCGGTCTATTTCGCGCTAATGGAAACCCAGGGCTTTAACTCGCTCTTCCCAATTCTGGCGATGGCCGGCGCCGGGCAGGTCGGCGCGTCACTGGCGTTATGGTGCAAAGCGGATAAAGACTCACTGCTGCGTAAACAGATCAAAGGCGCCATTGTGCCGGGCTTGCTCGGTGTCGGCGAACCACTGATTTATGGCGTCACGCTGCCGCGTCTGAAACCCTTTATCACCGCCTGTTTTGGCGGTGCGCTGGGCGGCTTCTTTATCGGGCTGGTGGCATGGCTGGGATTGCCAGTGGGAATGAACACCGTGTTTGGCCCTTCAGGATTAGTCACATTGCCGCTAATGACCTCATCGCAGGGCATTTTTGCCGGCATGGCGGTGTATCTCGCCGGGCTGATCGTGGCGTGGATTGGCGGGTTCGCCTTTACCTGGTGGGGCGGCACCCGCAATGTGGATTTAAGTTGAGTGAAGTACGGATTTCGACCAGGTCGGCATAAAGCGTGACCTGGTCTAACCGTGATCACGATCACGCTTTTAAACTCTCTCAAGTCGCTTAACCCGTCACAGCCACATTCACTGCTTAAGTACCGTTTGTAAGTAAAGCGTTAGCAAAAAATAAAGGTTTTATTAAGGAGATAGAAAGCCAGACCTAATATTTAAAATGGCCTCAAATTATTTAGAATATCCAACCTGCATCGCAATTAATTCCCCGAGATGACAATAGGTTACTCATAATTGTCTTTTGCACTCACCAGCGAAAAAGTCTATACCTAAAGCCAATTAATCTATAACAACAATTCCATCCCTTTTTTCACTGCACCGTATTTCTTCACACAGTTGTTCTCAAATTAGATTGCTACACGGGATTGGTCATTATCTGCCGCTTTATCCCCACGCGAAGAATTTAACGCTGTTGCAATAACAGCGCGGACGCTGCACGCCCACTGGAGGAAGTATGAGGTTTACATTAAATCCTATCGCATTAGGGATGTTGGCGGCGCAATTGCTGATCTATCCAGCGATGCAAAGTCAGGCTGTTACGTTGGGGACTTACACACCAGAAAATAATGACAACCAAACCGGTAAAATTACCGTCAGCAGCGGCAATGAAAGTCTGACCGGCAATCAGGCATTCACGGCAGGAACGGATGGCGCGGTCACCACCACGCTCGGGCAAGTGGCGATCACCTCGGGATCGCAGTATCTCAATCAGGATCGCCTGGATCCCGGCCCGCAAAACTTTGCGATCACCACGCCCGATCCCGCAACCGGCACCAACAGCACATTCCAGGTATATAACTCCGCCAGTCTTGTCGCCTTAGCGCCCGTCACCAGCGCCACCAGCGTGCCGGATGTGCAGAACGTCAATGATGCGCAGTACATCGATGCGCGCATTGCGGATGTCACCGGCGGCACGCTGGATGTGAATATCGGCCAGGCGAATGCGCTCAGCAGCGCCAGCACCAACAGCTGGACCATGGCCGCCAAGCAGACACAGCTATTTGATGTGAGCGGCACTGGCACGGTGAACTGGAACAGTAATAACCGCATCAGCTTTTTCGGTGCCACCGCCACGCCGGACGGCGCGGGATCGGCCACCAGCAGCTATCAGGTGCAAAACCTCGCCACCTATAACGGCGCATTCAGCGTGCAGACGCTGGATGGCAAAAGCACCAGCTTTACCGTCACCAACGCCAGCCAGCTGCAAAGCTACAACAACTGGCTGATCGGTCAGCTGCAGGCGGGCAATCTTGATAAAACCCGTTATCTGCCTGAGTTCAATAAAGCTGTCACCTTCACCAATGCCAACATCGTCTACAACGTTAGCGCCACGCCGCCAGACGAGGTGACGCAGGCGATCGGCAATCGCATTGTGATCAATGCCAATGGCGCGGACGCGAGAGTCAATCTGGCGGCGGGTAAAACGCTGGAAGTGGTGGGCGCGACGGGCGGTGCGATCAAAGCCTCCAACGGCGCGCAAGCGGTGATTGATGGCAAACTGGCGAGTCGCGGCAGCATCACCAATAACGGCACGGCGCTGGTGTTAACCGATAACAGCAGTGGAACCAATAATGGGGTAATTAACGGCGGCTTCCTCAATCGTCAGGATGGTACCGGCATTGGTTCGACCGGCTACGGTGCCAACGGCGTAGCCGTGCAAACCGGTAGCACCTTTAACAACAACGGCATCCTCAACCTCGCCACCACCGGCAGCAATTCACAGTATGGCGTGGCGGGCATCAATCTTGGCGTGTCATCCACCGCCAATAACAGCGGCAATATCAACGTCGGCGTCAACGGTTCGAGCGCGCGCGGCACCGCGTCTGGCGTGTTACTGACCGACGCCACTTCCAGCTTCACCAATAACGCCAGCGGCAATATCTACATTGGTCGCGGACCGCAGAACAGCCTGGGTGAAGCGACGGCGGATACCGCGATGAACCAAAGCGGGTTGACCAGCGGTATCGCCCTGGTCGCCAACGGCAACGCGGTTAACAACGGCAACATTACCCTCGGCACGAGAACGCAGAACGCGGCGGGGATGTCAGCGACCGGTGCGAATAACGCCACCATGATCAACACCGGCGCCATCAATGTGAACGGTGCGGCTGCCACCATTCCGCGTGAAAACGTCGGCATGCTGGTGACCAACAGTGCCGGCAACATCAATAACGCGGGTACCATTAACCTGAATGGCGTGAACGGCACCGGCCTGAAAGTGCTGGCGACCAATGGCAACAACGCCAGCGCCACCTCAACCGGCACCATCAACGTGGCAGGCGGCGCCGATCCGGCCAGCGGCACGCGCAACTATGGCGTGTGGGTGGAAGGGCAAGGTGCAACCGGCACGGGGCAGGCCACCGTCGATGGCCCGATCAATCTCAGCGGCAATGGCGCGATCGGCGTACATGCGCGCGGCAATTCCACGGTGACCGTGGATCCGGCTGCCGTGCCGACCTTTTCTAACGGTACCAATCAGATCGCCTTCTTTGCCTACGGCCCCAATGCGCTGATTAACGTGCTGGGCAACAATCCGTTTGATGTGACCACGCAGAACTCCACGCTGTTTCGTGTTGAGCAGGGCGCAGACTTCAACGGTAACGCCTTGTCGCTCACCGCGTCGGGTGCCGGTTCTACCGCCGTGCTCGGCAGCGGCGCAGGCACCGAAGTGAGCAGCGATGCGGCGGTGATCAACGTCAGCGGCAGCGGTGCCAATGGCATTACGGTGGAAGGGGGCGCAACAGGTGTTATTGATGCCGCAACCACCATGAATCTCACCGGTAGCAACGCAATTGGCGCGATCGTTGACGGACAAAAACACGATATCTTTGGCAGAAACAGCGGCTCGCCGGTGACCAGCACCCGCCTGAACTCTGCGGCGTTATTGAATGCGTCACAGAGTGGATTGACCGGTTATCTGGCCCGCAATCGCGCGCAGTTGACCAACAGCGGCGATATCACCTTCAGCGGCGCCAACGCCACCGGCATTCGCGTCGAGAGCGGTGCGACCGGCACCAACAGCGGCAATATCAACATCAACGATGGCGGCACCGGCATCGCGGTGAACAGCGGCAGCAGCACCTTTGCCACCACCGCCAATAACACCGGCACCATCAATGTTAATGGCGGCAGCACCACTAACCGCAGCCGAGGCGTCAGCGCCAGCGGCAATCGCGCGGTAGCCAACCTGAACGGTGGCACGCTGAATCTCAACGGCACCGGCGCGATTGGGGCGGAAGCGCTCAACGGCGCGCTGGTGAATATCGCCGCCGGTTCAGCGCCGGTATTCAATAACAGTGACCAAATTGCCTATCACGCGGCGGGCAGCGGATCGCGCATTAGCTCCGCCACCAATGCGTTAAATATCAACAGTAGCGGCTCAACCGGCTATCGCATTGATGACGGCGCGGCGCTGAGTTTCACCACACCGACCACCCTCACCGCCAGCGCCAGCAGCAGCACCGGCGCGATTATCTCCGGCAGCGGCAGCAGCCTGAATAGCAGCAACGCCAACTTCACCGCCAGCGGCCAGGGCAGCACGGCGATCCGTGCTGAGGGCGGTGCGAACGCCACGCTCGATAGCGGCAGCAGCATCAACCTCAGCGGCAGCAACGCGGTCGGCGTGCTGATTAATAATCTGCGTACCGATTTGAGCAACGCGCTGGATGGCACGTCAGCGGCCACCCGCGTTACCAGCAACGGCAATGTGAGCGGCGCGGGCAATGGCGCGATGGGTTTTGATGTCACTAACGGCGCAGAGTTGGTCAACAACGGCAATGTGAACCTCACCGGCAGCAACAATATTGGGATCCGTTCGCGCGCCGGCAGCACGCTGACCAACAACGGCGTGGTCAACGTAGCCAACGGCACCGGGCTGGATGTCTCCGGCAGCGGCAGCACGCTGGCGAAAGGCGGCACCATCAATGTCGATAACGGTATCGCGGGCGTGCGCATCAGCGACGGCGCGCAGCTGGCGCTTACCGGCAGCGACACGGTGATCACCACGCGCGGCAATGCGCATGGCATTTTGCTGGATAGCGGTGCGTCCGCACTCAGCGCCAGCGACGCCACGGTGAACGTGCTGGGCAGCGGCAACGGCATCGAAAACCGCGCCGAACTAAGCAACGTTGGCCTGAGCAATCTCACCATTAACGTCGGTGACGGCAACGGGATTCGCACCGCCGTGCCATTTGATCCGGCTTCGACGGTGACCACCAACGTCTCCGGCAGCGGCAGCGGCCTGAATATCGCCAATGCCGATGGTTCCACCACCCGCGGCGATCTGACGTTGGGGTCGGGCTATCAATTTAATGTTACCGGCGCAGGCGGCACCGGTATCCGCGCCAATACCACCGGCAATGTCACCACCGCCGCCAACGTCAATATCGACAATGCGGCGGGCGGATCGGCGCTGGTCTCCAGCACGGCGGGCACCATCGTCAATACCGGCAACTTCACCTCCAACAGCCTGACGGCGCCGGTGGTGGATCTGCGCGGCGGTAAAACCATCTTCGAGAACCTCGGCAACATCATCACCGCCAATCCACAAACCGTGGCGGTAGCGGGCAGCAACGCCGATGACGAAATTCTGCTGACCGAAGGCGCGGTGCAGGGCGATATCAATCCGGGCGGCGGATCGGATCGGTTCCGCTGGACGGGCGGAACGCTCAACGGCAGCCTGACCATGGGCAACGACAACAACAACACGGCTGAAGTGAGCAAGGTCGATCTCGGCACCACCTACCATCTCACCAGCGGTAATGGCACCGGCAACACCTTGACCTTCAATCAGATTGGCGCGCGCGGCGGCAGCTTCAGCGCCGACGATCTCAGCAAAGGCGTTAATCTTGGCAGCGGCTGGAGCACCATCAACTTCGCCAATACCCAATGGACACTAACCGATAACCTGCAGCTGGCGCACAGCACCATCAATGTCGATGCGGATTCCACGCTGTATGCCGGCGATAACGTGCATCCGACGCTATCCGGCGGCACCGCCGATTCGCTGCTGGTGAACAACGCCGGTACGCTGGATCTCACCAACGGCGCGGGTTCACCGGGCAACACGCTGGATATTGCTGGCTCGCTGGCGTCGAGCGGCGGCCAGCTCAATCTGGTCACTAATCTCAACCAGGGTGGTGCGCTAAGCAATCAGTTCACTGACCACATTAACGTCACCGGCAATGCCAGCGGTACCACGCTGGTGAATGTGAAACTGGCGGATGCCAGCATCGGCGCACTCACCGATCTCAATCAAAATGGAGGGGTAGAGGGCAACGAAGGGATCTCGCTGGCGCAGGTAGGCGGTAATGCCAGCGCCAACAGCTTCGCGTTGAAGGATGGCTATCTCGGTGCCGGGCCGTGGCAATATCGGCTCTACACCTTTGCACCGGGCAGCAGCGATCCCAGCCAGCGTTTAGTCAGCGGCAGCGGCAATAACTATTGGGATTACCGTCTGGCGAACTACTACGTGTGTGAGGATAGCGCTAACTGTCAGCCGACCTTCGTCACCGATGCCTTTGGCACGCCGCAAAGCTACGATTCGCGTCCGGCGGTGGTGCCGCAGGTGCCATCTTATGTGTCGGCACCGGTTGGCCTGGCCTATTACACCTCGGCGATTATCGACGATCTGCATAAACGTCTTGGTGAACTGCGCCACGAGCAGACACGTCCGCAAGGCAACGGCGGCGAGATGTTCCTGCGCTATATCGGCTCGAACCTGAAGTACAAGAGCGATAAGAGTTTCCGCGACTTCGGTTATGACTTTGACCTCGATTACAGTGCGGTGCAGGTGGGCGGCAATCTGCTGCGACTCGATGGCGAGCAGGATAGCCTGCGCGGCGGTTTAGCCTATACGCGCGGTAATACGCGCATTCGTCCGCATGCGGCCGACGGTTACAGCAGCACCACTTTCGACAGCGACAGCCTGGCGTTTTACGGCACCTGGCAGCGTCAGAGCGGCTTCTATCTGGACGGTGTGTTGTCATTTGACTGGCATCGCGGCGAAACCGATATCGCCCGCACGCAAGAAGTAGCGAAGCTGAAAGGCCACGGCTGGACGGCATCGCTGGAGAGCGGCTATCCGTTTGCGTTGGGCGATGGCTACAAGCTTGAGCCGCAGGCGCAGCTGATGTACATGAAGCTGAATATGAATGATTTCACCGATAAAGACGGCAACAACGTGCGTTATGGCGACTATAACCAAACTATTGGTCGTCTCGGCGCGCGCCTCGATCGTACCTGGACCGACGACAGTAATCGTCAATACACCCCTTATCTGCGCGCGAACTACTACAAAGGTTGGGGCGGCAGCGCAGATACCTCGGTGTCATCGGTGGATAATCCGGCATTTGGCGCCACCTTCAGCAGCGGCAAGTTTGGACAGATGTGGGAAGTGGGCGCCGGCGGCACTGCAACCCTGCAGAAGGATGTTTCATTGTATGCGGAAGCGGATTATCGCAAAGAGATCGCTGGCAATGGTGCTAAAGGGTGGCGGTATAACGTGGGGGTCCGCTGGCAATTCTGATTTCCCTGCGCCCTTTGCGCCGCAGGTGCGTTGGCTGCGCTCGCTCACCCCGGTCACAGAGTTCACTCTGCTCCCGGGGATGAGCGAGCTTGCCGCCTTCCTGCGACACAAATGGCTTTGGGAAATCCCATCTCCCTGCGCCCTTTGCGCTGCAGGTGCGTTGGCTGCAACACAAATGGCTTTGAGACACTCCATTGCCCTTCGCCCTGCAGGTCTGATGAATGCGTTTAAATTAAAGATTGATTTGGTTTATTGTAAAACCCGGTTAATCGATGAGCTAAGTGAAAAAGTGTGAAAGCCGCTGCAAAGCGGCTTTTTTATTGCCCTGAATTTGAAACTGGTGCTAAAGCTCAAGCCGTACGATGCCGAAAAGATAAAAAAGTATTATCGATTGTTTCTTTTCGCCTGCGTATTGCAAGGACACACACATGCGTAACAACCAGCCCGTCACTCAGCGTGAATTCGCTTTTGACGATGACGCCACATTGATGTCGACTACCGATCTCAACAGCTACATCACCTATGCCAACGATGCCTTTATTGAAGTCAGTGGCTTCAGTCCGGAAGAGGTGAATGGCCAGCCACACAACATGGTGCGCCACCCGGATATGCCGCCGGAAGCCTTTGCCGATATGTGGGCGACCCTCAAACAGGGCGAGCCGTGGACGGCGCTGGTGAAAAACCGCCGTAAAAATGGCGATCACTATTGGGTGCGCGCCAACGCCATTCCGGTGGTGCGTGAAGGCAAGGTGCAGGGTTTTATGTCGGTGCGCACCAAGCCGTCGGTGGAGGAGGTTCGCCAGACCGAAGCGCTGTACCGCGACTTCCGCGAAGGGCGCGTCAAAGGACGCCGTTTCCATAAAGGCTTGATGGTCGGCACCGGCTGGCGTCGCCTGGGCTCGATCCTGAAAACTCTGCCGCTGCGCTGGCGCATCCGCTCAACCTTATTAACGCTGCTGCCGCTCTCGGTGATTGGCGTCTGGCTGCTGGGCCTTGCACCTCTCGCCATTGGCTGCTTTGCCGGCGGCATGGCGGGCCTTTTACTGCTGGCGAGTCTGTGGCTGGAGCAGCAAATTTCACGTCCGATGGAGCGCATGTGCCGTCAGGCATTGAGCGTGGCGACCGGCGCCAGCCATAAAGTGGAGCAGATCGATCGCGTTGATGAGATTGGCGTGACGCTGCGCGCCATCGGTCAGCTTGGGCTGATGTTCCGCTGGCTGGTGGATGATGTCAGCGGCCAGGCGATCAACGTGCTGAGCGCCAGCGATGCCATCGCGCGCAGCAACGACGAATTGAGCCGCCGCACCGAACAAGCAGCGGCTAACGTGCAGCAAACCGCCGCCACCATGAACGAAATGACCGCCACGGTGAAGAGCAACACTGATACCGCTAAAGAGGTCAATGGGCTGTCGGAAAACACCAGTCATGCGGCGATCAAAGGCGGCGAAGTGATGCAGGAGATGGTGGGCATGATGGCGGAGATCGCCGACAGCTCGAAGCGCATCGCCAACATCACCAGCGTGATTGACGGTATCGCTTTCCAGACCAATATTCTGGCGCTTAACGCCGCAGTGGAAGCCGCGCGCGCCGGTGAGCAGGGCAAAGGCTTTGCGGTGGTGGCCGGTGAAGTGCGCAATCTCGCGCAACGCAGCGCCAAAGCCGCCAGCGAAATCAAACATCTGGTGGAAACCAGCGCCAGCCGCGTGCAATCGGGCAGCGACCACGCCGATGCCGCTGGGCACACCATGCAGGAGATTGTCGATCAGGTGCAGAATGTCACTGCGCTGATCGCGCAAATCAGCGGCGCGACCGCCGAGCAGGCCATCGCGCTGACGCAGGTCAGCACGGCGGTGGAAGATCTCGACGAAATCACCCATCAAAATGCCGCGCGCGTGGCGGAAAGCGCCGAAGCGTCCGGTCGCATGAAGCATCAGGCCAATCGTCTGGTGGAAGCGATCAGCGTGTTCCGTTAACGCATGTCGCGTTCGGCGCGCAGTGCGCCGGGTGGCGTGCCAACAATGCGTTTGAAGGCGCGGCTAAACGCCGCCAGCGAACCGTAACCGAGGTGGAAGGCAACGCTTTCCACCGCTTCGCCCTCGTTCACGATACGTTCCACCGCCAGCCGCATGCGCAGCTCGGTAAGATAGCGCAGCGGCGTCATGCCGGTTGCCGTCTGGAAGCGCGCGGCAAACACCGAGCGTGAACTGCCGGATTCGCGCGCCAGCCGCTCCACCGTCCAATTTTCGCCGGGTGCGCGATGCATCGCCGCCATCGCCAGGCTGAGACGCGGATCGCGCAGCGCCTGCACCAGGCCGCTGCCTTTGCCGCAGCCGTTCTCCACCCAGCCCCGCACAATTTGCGCCGCCACCACATCCGCCAGCCGCGACAAAATCCCGGCGAAACCGGCTTTGCGCTGCCGCGTTTCGCGCTCCATCGCATCGAGAATCGGCTGAATTTCCGGGTACTGCGCCAGCAGCGTACTCACCAGCATCACATCTGGCATGGTGTGCACCAGCGGCTGCATGCCGCCCAGTTCAAACGCCATGCAGGCGCTGAACAGAATCACATCGCTGTTATCCGGGCAAAGTTCGGTGCTGTCGTCGATGGCACAGACGCTGGCGCAAATCGGGCGGCTATTAAACGTCGAAATGGGTTCGCAAACGGCCTCTTCGCTGGAGATCAGCGCGTGCGGTTTGCCGTGCGGGATCAGCAGCGCATCGCCGGCCTGCAGCGGATAGATCACGCCTGACGCCGAGCGAATCAGTAACGATCCGCGCCCAACAAAATGCAGCTGCGCGCGACCAGGCGCGTCGTCATATTGCAGGCCAAAAGGCGCGTGCAGCGCGATACGCTGGTATTTGACGCCGTACAGGCGCATGCCCATCAGCAATTCACTGGTCAGATCTTCATAGCGGCTCATACCAATCCCAGACGAATAATCAAAAAACAAAGTTTCTGCATCATAGATCGTCTGATGAACAGTCACTATGCTTAACGCTAAATATTTTGTGATGGGGATCACAGATGAGCCTGGATACTGAAATAGTCGAAACACCGTTAGACGTGGATAAACCGGCGTGGGGCGCGGTGTTTGCCATGGCCTTTGGCGTGTTCGGCCTGATTACCGCAGAATTTCTGCCGGTAAGCTTGCTGACGCCGATTGCCGACACGCTACGCATCAGCGAAGGGCAGGCGGGACAAACCGTGACCGTGACTGCGCTGGTGGCGCTGCTCACCAGCCTGGTGATTGGCAACGTTACGCGCCAACTTGATCGTCGCGTGGTGATGCTGGCCTTTACGCTGCTGCTGATTGCCTCCGCGCTGCTGGTGGCCTTTGCCGAGAATCTGCCAATGATTCTGCTGGCCCGCGTGCTGCTGGGCGTGGCGATTGGCGGCTTCTGGACGCTCTCGACCGCGATTACCATGCGTCTGGTGCCGAGCGATCAGGTGCCGCGCGCGCTATCCATCGTGTTTAGCGGTATTTCGCTGGCGACCATTATTGCTGCGCCGCTCGGCAGCTATCTGGGCGGCATTATTGGCTGGCGTAACATCTTCATTCTGACCGCTGCATTAGGCGTGCTGGCGCTGCTGTGGCAGTTCTTCACCTTGCCCGCGATGCCGCCGATTAATAAAGCGCGCAGCGGTGGCGTGCTGGATCTGCTGCGTAAAAGCGTGATGCGCTGGGGCATGCTGGCGGTGATCATGATGTTTACCGGCCACTTCGCCTTCTTTACTTATCTGCGTCCGTTCCTCGAAGGCAGCGCGCAGCTGAACGTCAATCAGCTGTCGCTGGTGCTGCTGGCGTTTGGCGTGGCGAACTTCTTCGGTACTTCGCTGGCGGGATATCTGGTGACGCGTAGCGTATCGCTGACGTTAACCGCGATGGCGCTGGTGATGAGCGTGACCGCGCTGCTGCTGGTGAGTTTCGGCGAGGTGTCGTGGCTGGTCGCGGCGGGCGTGGCGCTGTGGGGCCTGGCGTTTGGTTCGATGCCAACCGGGTGGTCAACGTGGATCTCCCGCGCGGTGCCGGACGATGCGGAATCAGGCGGCGGTTTGCTGGTCGCCACCATTCAGCTGGCGATCACCGCCGGTGCCGCAGCCGGCGGCTGGATGTTTGATTTGCAAGGCGCCGGCGGCGTGTTCCTCGCCAGCGGCGTGCTGATGCTGCTGGCGGCCATCACCATCTTCACCCGCGTTCGTCATCACGGTTAACACCTATGCCATCCGTCGCGGCGCGATAAATCGCGCCGCGATAGCATTATGCGTTCTGGCTATCACAGCCATATATCCTGCCTTTTAATTAAATGTCAGATTTTTAACCCTTTGCACAAAGGTTAACCCAAACGTGCTTTTTATGTTCAAAATATTCGAATGACAACGGCAAATCTCTCCGCTTTTTACTGATCAATTCTGCGCCTATTATATCTCTCAACAAGGCGATGACGCCTTACTCAATCAAACGTACATTAAGGAATTGACCATGAAAACCATCAAAACTTTTGCTGCTGTTGTTGCTCTGACCGTTCTGCCATTCGCGAGCTTTGCGCAAAGCATCACTGCAACCGCTTCAACGCTGGATGGAGCAGAAGCGCAAATCGCTGCTCAGGCGCATGAAGCTGGTGCTTCGTATAAAGTGACCGAAGCCAACTTCAACAACGGCGTGCACATGACTGCTGAACTGACCAAATAAGTTGCATTAACGTTCTGTGCTGACAGGGTGCCTTCGGGCGCCCTGGCGGCGTTGGTAAGCCGATAAAATCCTGTCACTTTCCCTTCGAAATGATTACTATTCTCAAAAAGTAGCACCCTTCGTCGGCTCGCCTCGGGCTGTCTTTTTAACATTGGTTGTAATGTCGGGCTTTCACTTCACTGCCATCAGGCGGTGTTTTTGCTATGGAGAAGTTATGAAGGCGAATAAAAAATCGTGGGCGCTGCGTCCACTGCTGCTGGCAACAGCGCTGTTCTCAACCTCTGCGGTGATGGCGGCGGAGTCTCAGCCGTTGAACCAGGCGATCTCAAAAGGCGCTTACGAGTTGGCGTTCAGCAACAGCGATAATGCGCTGTTCCTGGCGACCGCGCAGAGTACCACCGACAAAAAAGGCGGCACCGTTTATCGTCTCGATCCGCAGGATCTGGCGGTAAAGCAAACCATCAACACCGATCTGCCGACCTTTGGCGCGGCGATCAACCAGAAAACCAACATTCTCTATTTCGGTAACACCCGCGATGCTGCACTGACTGCAGTGGATGCCACCAGCGGCAAGGTGATCAACACGCTGGTGCTGGATGGGCGTCAGCGCAGTGAAACCGTGCGTCCGCTGCAGCCGCGCCAGTTGGCGGTTGATCCGGCGACCGATCGAGTTTACATCACTGGCCTCGGTGAGCAGAGCGTGGTGTGGGTGGTGGATGGCAAAACCCTGCAACTGATCAGCACCGTGCCGAACACCGGCAAAATGGGCACCGGTTTAGCGATCGATTCTGCGGCGCAAAAACTGTACGTCACTAACTCCGATGGCGAACTGGTGACCATCAATACGCGCCTGAACGCGATTGAAAAGCGTCAGAAAATCGATGGCGACAAAGATCACTTCTTCCTCAATATCTCGCTGGATACCAAAGGCCATCGCGCCTTCCTCAGCGACTCAAAACAACCGCAGGTGCTGGTGCTGGATACCCGCACCCAGCAGGTGATCCACAAGATCGATGTGCCGGAATCGCTGGCGGTATTGTTTAATGCCGATCGTGATGAGCTGTACGTCACGCACCGTAAAGCGGGCGAAATCAGCATCATCGACGCCAGCAGTTACCAGGTAAAACGCACGGTGAAAGCGCCGGGCCTGCCAAACAGCCTGGCGCTTTCCGCCGATGGCAAAACCCTGTTTGTCAGCCTCAAGCAGCCGGGTTCACGCAAAGAACCACCAAAAAATCCAGATAGCGTGCTGCGCATCGCTTTATAAGCGGTAATAGTCTGAATTAAAGGGCGGCTTGTGCCGCCCTTTGCATTTCCGCACTTCGCTGCGCCTATTCTTTACGCACATACGCTACCTTGTAGGACGACAACACCAATGGAGAGGATGCAATGAGCCAGTTTTTTATGCATGAGAAAAACGATCTGGTTAACGAAGCCATCGAAGGGGTTTTGCTGAGTACGCCGTGGCACAACCTCAGTCGCCTCGATCTCGGTGATGAGATTCGCGTGGTGGTGCGTTCGGACTGGGATAAAAGCAAAGTGGCGCTGATCTCGGGCGGCGGTTCTGGCCATGAACCGGCGCATGCCGGATTTGTCGGCAAAGGCATGCTGACGGCGGCGGTGTGCGGCGATATCTTCGCCTCGCCGAGCGTCGATGCGGTGTTGAACGCCATTGTTAACGTCACCGGCGATGCCGGTTGCCTGCTGATTGTGAAGAACTATACCGGCGACCGTCTTAACTTCGGACTGGCGGCAGAGAAAGCCAAAAACCTCGGCTACAAAGTTGAGCTGGTGATGGTGCAGGATGATATCGCGCTGCCGGAAAACCCGCAGCCACGCGGCATCGCCGGGACTGTGCTGGTGCACAAAATTGCTGGCTTTGCGGCGGAGCAGGGACAATCGCTGGATGAGGTCAAAGCGCTGGCGCAGCGCGCGATTGATGCCACATCGTCCATCGGTTTGGCTTTTGCCACTTGTCATGTGCCGGGCGAAAAACGCGATGAGCGCGTCGCGCCCGGGCACAGCGAGCTCGGCATGGGCATTCATGGCGAGCCGGGTGTAATCACGCTGGATACGCAAGACAGCCGCCAAATCACCAGCATCATGACCGATAAACTGGCGCAGGCGCTGCCGGACGGCAAGCAAGCGCTGTTGCTGATCAACAATCTCGGTGGCTTCTCGCAGCTGGAGCTGGCGCTGTTAACGCGTGAAGTGTTGCAGTCGCCGCTGGCGGCGCGCATCACGCATCTGCTGGGGCCGGCAACGCTGGTCAGCGCGCTGGATATGAAAGGTTTTTCGCTGACGCTGCTGGCGCTGGAGGAGCCGTTCCTCGAAGCGTTAAACGCGCCGGTTCAGGTGCTGGGTTGGGTGCCGGTGTATGACTTTGCGCCGATCAGCCTGCAACGTGCAGAGAAAATCGGCAGCGTGCTGGATTTTGATGCCTCTGAGAATGCGGAGGTGGCGCGCATCGTCGCCAGCGTCACGCAGACGCTGATCGATCTGGAAAGCGAGCTGAACGCGCTGGATGCCAAAGTGGGCGATGGCGATACCGGCTCAACCTTTGCCGCCGGGGCGAAGAAAATTCAGCGCGGCCTGCAGGAAAAACAGCTGCCGCTGGATGAGCTGCCAACCTTGCTGGCGCTGATTGGCGAGCAGCTGGCGACGGTGATGGGGGGATCGAGCGGCGTGTTGATGTCAATTCTGTTCACCAGCGCCGGCCAGCAGCTGGAAGAGGGCAGCGCGCTGCCGCAGGCCTTGATGCACGGGCTGGAGCGCATGAAACATTACGGCGGCGCGCAGCCGGGTCATCGTACGTTGGTGGATGCGCTGCAACCGGCGCTGGAAGCGTTAGTGGCGGGCGAGTCGCTGGCTGCGGCGGCAGAAGCGGCGCAGAAAGGCGCCGACGCCACTGCGCAGATGCAGAGCGCCAAAGCGGGGCGTTCCGCGTATCTGAACCAGCAGAGTCTGGATGGCGTGAAAGATCCGGGCGCGTATGCGATTGAGAAGGTGTTTGCGGTGTTGGCGGGTTAAACAGAGTGCGCCTGGCCCCTCACCCTCACCCTCACCCTAACCCTCTCCCGCAAGCGGGAGAGGGGACTGACCGAGCACATATTTGACATTTGGCAGCGTCTCCCTCTCCGTGGGAGAGGGCCGGGGTGAGGGCACCAGACCGCACCGCACTACCACCTTACTCCGCGGCTTCGCGCATCATCTCTTCGTGTGGAATATCCTGCAAAATCTGCTCGAAACTGCGCAGACGTTTATAGATCGACATCAGCTCAACCAGCGTCGACCAAGAGGTAATGAGATACTGGAATGACGAACGCACCTGATCAAACACGTTAGTGATTTGGTTCATCATGCCCAACGTAATGGATGCGGTCACAATCGACGGTAACAGTAAAAACAGTCCGAACAGATTATCGACCTGCAGATAAAGAATGCGGGTGATATTAAAGTACAGATAGTGGAAATAGAGGCGGAAATAGTTATGGCGTACGCGGCTAAATAACTCTGCCACCGTTGGCGGAGCCGCCCGATCGGCATGATCCTCCCCGTACACCAGCTCTTTACGATAGGCCGCTTCAACCCGTTGATTGCGGAATTCCAGTCCGGGTAGCTTGATACCTACCAGCGCCAGTAAACCCGTACCAAAAATTGACCACAGCAGGGCGGCGATGACCAGCGCGTAAGGAAGATTGCCAAGAATTGGCACCTCTTTAACGTTGGGTGACAGTGCGACCAACACCGGCAGAAATGCCACCAGCGTCATGATCGCCTGAATAAAATTCACTCCCCAATCTTCCAGTGTGCCGGCGAAGCGCATGGTATCTTCCTGGACACGCTGCGCAGCACCTTCCACGTGGCGTAAGCGTTGCCAGTTATGCATGTAGTAGTTGTTCATCGCAGTACGCCAGCGGAATATCCAGTGGCTGATAAAGAAGGAGCTTATTACACCAATCACTACCGCGATCAGCGCGATACCGAGGAAAGCGGTGAGCTGATGGTAAAATTCCTCAATAGTGACGGCATTCGCCTTGCTCAGCGCTTTTTGGATCATATTGCCAAACGGATTGTACCAGGCATTGATCGCCACGCTCACCTGCACGCTAAACCAGGTAATGAAGATGATTAACGCAGCCCCCCAAACCGACCAGCGCTGCCACGGATGGTTATCAATCACGCGCCACGCTAGCGCAAAGAGGCCGGCAACGATCCAGTAATAGGCGTAAAACCACAGTTGGCTGATGTGAATAAAACGGCTGGCATTGGTTGGCAAAGGTTCGTGCATCGCCGCCTGTAGTGCAGACCAGCGCGCCGGGAAATCACTGAAAAAGCCAAACCAGGCAAAAATCGCCAGCAAACTCCAAATCGCAGCTGAGCTGAAAAACAGCGTTGGCCGCGGAAAAAAGGACTTAAACATAGGCACTCCGCTGTTGTGTGTACGCTTTTATACCGCTTCAGACCTCTATCTGTCTGTTGTGGGTTGTATCTGACGATGTCAGTTTCGCCGCTGCGATGTAAAACGACAGCGGCAATTGTTAAGTAATTAGTGCGAATTTGTTTCTAACAACTAAATTATCCACAGCAATGGTGTTACAATATTTGCACTGTTACCGGTAACAGTGCTGCTGTATCCCTTAAGCTATCAATAAAAAAACAATACAACGCAACTACTTAACTTTCATGCCGCATTATATGTGGTACTGAGGCAATGTCATGTCAGAACAAAAAAATGGTCACACTCGCAGGGATTTTCTGCTGAGAACCATCACCCTGGCGCCGGCAATGGCGGTGGGCAGTACGGCGATGGGCGCACTGGTGGCACCAATGGCCGCTGGGGCAGCAGAACAAAACGCATCACCACAACAGGCGCGTAGCTACCAGCCCACCTGGTTCACCGCCGAAGAGTTTGCCTTTATCACTGCGGCCGTGGCGCGCCTGATCCCTAACGACGAACGCGGTCCTGGCGCACTTGAAGCTGGCGTGCCGGAATTTATCGATCGTCAAATGAACACGCCGTATGCCACCGGTAACAACTGGTACATGCAAGGTCCGTTCAATCCCGATCTGCCAAAAGAGTTGGGTTATCAGCTGCCGCTGGTGCCGCAGCAGATCTACCGTCTCGGCCTCGCCGATGCCGATGGCTGGAGCAAAAAACAGCATGGCAAAGTGTTTGCCGAGCTGACGGGCGAACAGCAGGATGCGCTGCTGACCGCGTTTGAAAGCGGCACGGCCGAGTTCCCGCAGCTGCCGGCGAAAACCTTCTTCTCCTTCCTGCTGCAAAACACCCGCGAGGGCTATTTCAGCGATCCGATCCACGGCGGCAACCAGGGCATGGTGGGCTGGAAGCTGATTGGCTTCCCAGGCGCACGCGCTGACTTTATGGATTGGGTAGAACGCGGCGAACGTTATCCGTTCCCGTCAGTGGATATTCGCGGGGAGAGGACGTAAGCGTGGCAAATGAATTGAAAAAAGTGGATGCGGTCGTGGTCGGTTTTGGCTGGGCGGGTGCCATCATGGCGAAAGAGCTGACCGAAGCGGGCCTGAATGTGGTGGCGCTGGAGCGCGGTCCGCATCGCGATACCTACCCGGATGGATCCTATCCGCAGTCGATTGACGAACTGACCTATAACATCCGCAAAAAGTTGTTCCAGGATTTGTCGAAAAGCACCGTAACGATTCGTCACGATGCCTCGCAAACCGCCGTACCTTATCGCCAGCTGGCGGCGTTTCTGCCCGGCACCGGCACCGGCGGTGCAGGTCTGCACTGGTCAGGCGTGCATTTCCGCGTTGACCCGGTAGAACTGAACCTGCGCAGCCATTACGAGCAGCGTTACGGTAAAAACTTCATTCCGGAAGGCATGACGATTCAGGATTTCGGCGTCAACTATGACGAGCTGGAACCCTTCTTCGATCAGGCCGAGAAAGTGTTCGGCACCTCGGGCAGCGCCTGGTCAATCAAAGGCAAACTGTTGGGCAAAGAGAAGGGCGGCAACCCGTACGCGCCGGATCGCTCCAGCGATTTCCCGCTGCCGGCGCAGAAGCGCACCTACTCGGCGCAGCTGTTCGCGCAAGCGGCGGAATCGGTGGGTTATCACCCTTATGATATGCCGTCGGCCAACACCTCAGGCCCGTACACCAACACCTACGGCGCACAGATGGGCCCGTGCAACTTCTGCGGTTTCTGCAGCGGTTACGCCTGCTACATGTATTCCAAAGCCTCGCCGAACGTCAACATCCTGCCCGCGCTGCGTCAGGAACCGAAGTTCGAGCTGCGCAACAACGCCTACGTGCTGCGCGTCAATCTGACCGACGATAAAAAGCGCGCCACCGGCGTGACCTATCTCGATGGTCAGGGCCGCGAAGTGGTGCAGCCTGCGGATCTGGTGATCCTGTCGGCGTTCCAGTTCCACAACGTGCATCTGATGCTGCTCTCCGGCATCGGCAAGCCGTATAACCCGATTTCCAACGAAGGTGTGGTGGGCCGTAACTTCGCCTATCAGAACATCTCGACGCTGAAAGCGCTGTTCGATAAAAACACCACCACCAACCCGTTTATCGGTGCCGGTGGCGCAGGTGTGGCGGTGGACGATTTCAACGCCGACAACTTCGATCACGGTCCGCACGGCTTCGTTGGCGGTTCGCCATTCTGGGTGAACCAAGCCGGTACCAAGCCGATTTCCGGTTTGCCAACGCCGAAAGGCACGCCAAACTGGGGCAGCCAGTGGAAATCTGCGGTCGCGGATACCTACAACCATCACATCTCGATGGATGCGCACGGCGCGCACCAGTCGTATCGCGCCAACTATCTCGATCTCGATCCGAACTACAAAGATGCCTACGGCCAGCCGCTGCTGCGTATGACCTTTGACTGGCAGGATAACGACATCAAGATGGCGCAGTTCATGATCGGTAAGATGCGCAAAATCACCGAAGCGATGAACCCGAAAATGATCATCGGCGGCGCGAAAGGGCCGGGCTCGCACTTCGACACCACCGTGTATCAAACCACGCACATGAGCGGCGGCGCGATCATGGGTGAAGATCCAAAAACCAGTGCGGTGAACCGTTACCTGCAGAGCTGGGATGTGCCGAACGTGTTTGTGCCAGGTGCGTCGGCGTTCCCGCAGGGACTCGGCTACAACCCAACGGGCATGGTCGCCGCGTTGACCTATTGGTCAGCCAAAGCGATTCGTGAACAGTATCTGAAGAACCCCGGCCCGCTGGTACAGGCATAAGGAACACGGCGATGATCAAAAGCATTTTAGCCCTGTTTCTGGGCACCATGACGTTCGCCGCAGTGGCGGACGAAGCAGGTTCGGACGCGTTGGTAAAGCGCGGTGAGTATCTGGCGCGCGCGGGCGACTGCGTGGCGTGTCACAGCGCGCAGGGCGGCCAGCCGTTTGCCGGTGGACTGCCGATGGCGACGCCGATCGGCACCATTTACTCCACCAACATCACGCCGGATAAAACCACCGGGATTGGTGACTACAGCTACGACGATTTCCAGAAAGCGGTGCGTCACGGCGTAGCGAAAAACGGCGACACGCTTTATCCGGCGATGCCGTATCCGTCTTACGCGGTGGTCAGCGATGACGACATGAAGGCGCTCTACGCCTACTTCATGCATGGCGTGCAGCCGGTGGCGCAGGCCAACAAAGAGAGCGACATTCCGTGGCCGCTGTCGATGCGCTGGCCGTTGTCCATCTGGCGCGGCATCTTTGCGCCGGATGTGAAAGCGTTCCAGCCGGCGGCACAGGAAGATCCGCAGCTGGCACGCGGTCGCTATCTGGTTGAAGGTCTCGGTCACTGTGGCGCTTGCCATACGCCGCGTAGCATCACCATGCAGGAAAAAGCGCTCAACAATGGCGAAGGCAATAACTATCTCGCCGGCAGCAGCGCACCGATTGATGGCTGGACCGCCAGCAATCTGCGTGGCGACAACCGCGATGGCTTAGGCCGCTGGAGCGAAGAGGATCTCAAACAGTTCCTGCGTTTTGGCCGCAACGATCACACTGCGGTGTTTGGTGGCATGACCGATGTGGTGCAGCACAGCCTGCAATATCTGAGCGATGACGATATCAGCGCGATTGCGAAGTATCTGAAATCCCTCGGCGCGAAAGATCCGAATCAGGCGGTGTTTAAGCAGGATGATGCGGTGTCTCAGGCGTTGTGGAAAGGTGACGACAGCCAGCCGGGCGCATCGACTTATGTCGATAGCTGCGCGGCGTGCCACAAAACCGACGGCAGTGGCTATCAGCGCTTTTATCCGGCGCTGCGCGGCAATCCGGTGGTGATGGCAGATGATCCGACCTCGCTGATTCACATCGTATTGGTCGGCGGCACTTTGCCTGGCGTGAAAGGCGCACCGACGGCGATCACCATGCCGGCGTTCGGCTGGCGTCTGAACGATCAGCAGGTGGCGGATGTGGTGAACTTTATCCGTGGCAGCTGGGGCAATAACGTGAAGTCGAGCGTGTCGGCGAAAGATGTGGCCGAGTTGCGTAAAGACGAAACCGTGCAGCCAAAGCAGGGTAATGCGGATATTAAGGTGTTGGAAGGGCAGTAACCCGTTGTGTGCTCGCTGTCCCCCATCCCGTGCTCGCTGTCCCCCTCCTCGGTCCTCCCCCATTAATGGGGGAGGAAGATGCTGCTATATGGTAGTTCTGAAGCTGCATGTGGCAGCGTCTCCTTCCCCCGCTAGCGGGGGAAGGCCGGGATGGGGGACAGCCAGCACGATCTGGGGCAGCCAGCACGATCCGGGACAGCCAGCACGCTCAACCCTCAAATATTCTCCAAATCCATCCCACGGGTCTTCGGCCCGTAAATCCCCACCGACAGCATCACAATCAGCATGCTCAGCACGATAAAGGCGATCACGCCCTGGCTGCCGGCATACTGCAAAATAAGGCCAATCAAAATACTGCTGAACACCGTCGACAGGCGGCTAAACGAGTAGCAGAAACCCACCGCGCGGGCGCGAATGTGCGTCGGGAAAATCTCGGTCTGATAAGCGTGATAGCTGAAGGTTAGCCATGCATTGCTGTAAGTGATCAGGAAACCACAGATGATCATCAGCACCGGATGGGTCATAAACGCAAACAGCGTGCCGAACACCACCGTCATCAGCGATGAAAACACGATCTGCCATTTATTCTCGAGCTTATCGGCGTAGCGGCTGCAAATCAGCGAGCCGAGCGGGTAGGCCAGCGTAATGAAAAACGCATACAGCAGGCTGTGCGTGACGGTGGCGCCTTTGCCCGACAGCAGCGCCGGCAGCCAGTTGCCAAAGCCAAAAAAGCCGATCGCCTGAAAGAAGTTCATCACCACCAGCATCAGCGTGCGCTGGCGATAGGCCGGTGCCCAAATCTCGCTGAAACGCCCTTGCTTAGGTTGCTCAGGTGCGAACTGTCCCCCATCCCGGCCTTCCTCCGCAACAGGGGGAAGGGGAGAAGCGATACCACAGCGCTTTTCCATCGCACTCAGCACCTGATGCGCTTCCTGATGCCGTCCTTGTTGCGCCAGCCAGCGCGCCGATTCGGGCAGGTTTTTTCGAATCAGCCAGATCACCAGCGAGCAGACCGCACCGGCAATCACCACCCAGCGCCAGCCTTCGAGGTTGAGAATGGTTTGCGGCACCAGCCACCACGACATTAGCGCCACCGTCGGTACCGACAGGAACTGGATAAAGAAGGAGAAGGCGAACGCGCGGCTGCGCAGATGCGCCGGTACCCATTCGGAAAGATAGGTATCGATGGTCACCAGCTCGACGCCGAGGCCAATGCCGACCAGGAAGCGGAACAGGATAATCATCTCTGCGCTCTGCTGGAACGCCATCAGCAGCGAAAACGCGCCGTACCACGCCAGCGCGCACATAAAGGTCAGGCGGCGACCAAAACGGTCGGCGTAGGGCGCAAGCAAACTCGCGCCGACAAACAGGCCGAGGAAAGTAGCGGAGGCAAATGCGGCCTGGTCGGCGATGCCGAACACGCCCGCAGAACCGGTATGAAACACGCCCGCCGCCACCAGGCCGGAGCTGATATAGCCGGTTTCAAACAGATCGTAGAGCTCAAAGAAGCCGCCCAGCGCCAGCAGCGTGATAAAGCGCCACAGGCCGGCGGACGAGGGCAGCGCATCAATGCGCCCGGCTAAGGTGCGGCGATCCGCGCTCATGTGATCGTTCGCCATCCCTGTCGACGTGATGGTTGTCATTATTATGTATACCTCGGTGTTTGCAGAACCCGCTGACGGCTGAGATGGGTTTTAAAAATAATTAACCGTTAGCAAGCGAAGGAATAGCAGGATAATAAATTCGCTGAGAGTTGCCGAGAGGCAGGACGGTGACATTTTGGCAACATACGTTGCAGTTCACAGAAAAGTGATCGCCATCCGTGGCGCAGGCTTAATGCAGGCTTGGGTAGACGCCGGGACCGATCGGTAAACCCAGCGCGTACCACGCCAGCAGCAGCACAATCCAGGTGGTGAAGAACACCAGCGGATAGGGGAAGATCAGCACGTAATAGGTGCCCAGTTGCGCATCTTTTTGATAACGCTGCAGGAAGCCGAGGAAAAGCGGCAGGAACGGCGACATCGGTGCCAGCGGCAACACCGCAGAATCGGCGATGCGGAAGATCATCTGGGCAAACGCCGGATGGAAGCCAAGCAGCATAAACATCGGCACAAATACCGGCGCCAGAATCGACCAGATCGCCGAGCCGCTGGCGATAAACATGCACAGAAACGCCGACAGGAACATCAAGCCCATAAACGCCGGTGCGCCGCTGATGCCCGCGCTCTCCAGCACATCGGTCAGGCCGATGGCCATGAACTTGCCCATGTTGCTCCAGTTGAAGAAGGCCACGAACTGCGACAGCGGAAACACCATCACAATAAAGCCCGCCATGCTCTTCATCGGATCCACCAGCAGCTGCGGGATATCATCCGCGCGGCGAATCTGCTTGGTTACCGCGCCATAGGCAATCGCCACCACAAAGAAGAACAGGATGATGATTGGCACGATGCCCTGAATAAACGGCGAGGGAATAATGCCGCCGGTTTTTGGATTGCGCAGCGGCGCGTGTTCCGGCACCACCAGCAGCGCCATCAGCGCGATAAACACCAGCGCGGCGATACCGGCGGCTTTCAGGCCGCGATTCTCCAGCGCGGTGAGCGGCGGCAGACGATCGCTATTGCCGCCGTTCCACGCGGGCAGGCGCGGCTCGACAAACTTGTCGGTCAGCAGCGCACCGGCGATGGTCAGCACAATCACCGAACTGGCCATAAAGTACCAGTTGTCGATCACGCTAACGTGTACGGTGTCGCTCACCGCTTTGGCGGCTTCGCTACTGATGCCGGACAGCAGCACGTCGGTGGTGACAATCAGCAGGTTGGCGGTAAAACCGGACGCCACGCCCGCGATCGCCGCCATCAATCCCGCCACCGGATGACGTCCCACCGCGAGGAAGATCAGCGCGCCGAGCGGCGGCATTACTACCAGCGCGGCATCGGACGAAATGTGGCTGAAGAAGGCGATAAACAGCACCATGTAGCTGGCGTAGCGACGGCTCACGCGCGAAGCCATCTTCACCATCAGCGACTGCAGCAGGCCGACTTTTTCCGCCAGGCCAGCACCAATCACCAGCGCCAGAATCGATCCCAACGGCGTGAAGCCACTGAAGTTTTTGATGATATTGGGCAGGATCCATTGAATCCCTGCCACGCTCAGCAGGTTATTCACCCGCACCAGCTCGCCGTTGGCCGGGTTTTTCACCGCCACGTCGAGGCTGCTGAGCACGGCGGTGGCCACCATCAGCACCACAATCAAATAGACGAACAGTAAAAACGGGTTCGGCACTTTGTTGCCGACGCGTTCAATCCAGCTAAACAGCTTTCCAGGGCTGCGGTTCTCCGTTGTTATTTCCATGGCAGGTCCTCATCAGTCGTCTTATTGTGTTTGCATGCCCTTCATACTTCGAGCTGCAGGTGCGTTGGCTGCGTGCAGCTCGAAGTATTTTGGGCTTTAGTTTTTATATTTTTTTTTGCCCGCGTTTATAAACGCGAGAGGTAAATCCTAGGACGTTAACTTCGACGGTGTGACATCCGCTGGAATCGGGCAGGCGTAAGGCTGCTCGCGGCGTACACGCTGGAACTCGTCGCGGCAGCGCGCCAGCGCCGCGTCATCCTGCAGCAAGGTCAGCGCGGTGGCGGCCATCACTTTGGCGGCCAGACACATGCCTTTGTGCGCAATGGACGTGCGGCCCTGCGCCACCAGCTGCCAGGTGTGCAGCGGCGTGCCGAAGGCGAAGCAGGGCGCAAAGCATTGCGCGGTGGGCGTCACCCAACTCACATCGCCAACGTCGGTTGAGCCGTAAAGGATCTCGCGCGTCACTGCATAGGGCGCCACTTCATCCATCAAAATCTTGTCGCCCAGCGCCGCTGCCCAGGCAACGCCCGCTTCACCGCCGGTGCGCGCCGCATTGAGACGTGCGTTACGCAGATCGTCTTTGCTTAGCGTGGAGCGCATCTCGGCGGCAAACGCCTGTTCCGCATCACTGTAGTCAGGCAAACCAAACTGATGCAAATAGCGCTCCATCACGCTTTCCAGTGCGCGATTCGGCACGTAATTGGAGCAGGCTTTATCGAAGCGCACCGTCATCTGCGTGTCGGTCATCAGCGCCGCGCCTTTGGCGATGTTGATGACGCGCTGATAGATATCCTGCGCTTGATCGAGCTGCGGCGCGCGAATCAGGTACAGCACTTCGGCATCGGCTTGCACCACATTGGGGGAGACGCCGCCGGCATTGGTCACCGCGTAGTGCAGACGCGCTTCCTGCACGATGTGCTCGCGCAGAAAGTTGGCGCCGGTGTTCATCAGCGTCACCGCATCCAGCGCGCTGCGCCCTAAATGCGGTGAGTTGGCCGCATGCGCCGCCACGCCTTTGAAGCGGAAGGCGGCCTGAATATTGGCCAGCGTGCTGAGGTTGAACATGCCGCTAAAACCTTCGGGATGCCAGGTCACCGCCGCGTCGACATCGTCGAACAAGCCTTCGCGCACCATAAAGGTTTTGCCGGAGCCACCTTCTTCGCCGGGACAGCCGTAAAAGCGCAGCGTGCCGCGCTGGCCGTGTTGCGCCCACCAGGCTTTGATGGCGAAAGCGGCGGCCAAACCGGCGGTGCCGAGCAGATTGTGTCCGCAGCCGTGGCCGTTGCCGTTTTCCACCAGCGGCTGCGGCGTGGCGCACCCCGATTGCTGGCTCAGACCGGCCAGCGCATCGAACTCGCCGAGAATGGCGATCACCGGTTTGCCGCTGCCAATGCTGGCAATAAACGCGGTGTCGATGTTGCCGACGCCGCGCTCCACGCGAAAACCTTCCTGTTCCAGCGCATCGGCCAGCAGTGCGGAAGACGTTGTCTCTTCAAAACGGGTTTCCGGTACGTCCCAGATGGCATCGCTGAGGGCGGTAAAACGCGGCTGGTTTTGGTTGATGTAGCGATCAATAAATTCGCTGTGGCTCATCGCTGGCCTCCAAACTGTGCGTGATTGAGGGCCAGCGTCGCCAGCGTTTGCACCGCGGTCGCCATGATCGCTTCGTCAAAATCGAACTTCGCGTTGTGATGGCCCGCCGCCAGATCGCAGCCGAAAATCACGTAGGAGGATTGGCCGCCGCGCTGCTGCACGCGCTCCAGCATGTAAGTGGCATCTTCCGAGCCCGCCGCCTGCTGTTTCATATCGACCACTGAGGTGAAAATGCCCAGCGCCTCGGCCTGCTGGTGGATGAACGCCACCCACGGCGGGCTCGGCGTGCAGCTGCGCGCGCCGCCCATCAGCTTGACGTCATATTCCACGCCGTACATCGCTGCCGCACCGCCAATCACGCGCAGCGCCTGCTGATAGATATCATCGTTAACCTGATTGCTGACGCCGCGCGTTTCCACCTTCATCAGCGCGCAGTCGGGCACCACGTTGCGCCCGCTGCCCGCCTGCAATACGCCGACGTTGACGCGCGCCACACCGCCGCTGTGCTGCGGCAGGTTGTGCAGCGCCAGCGTGGCCTGCGCCGCCGCCAGCAGGGCGTTGCGGCCCTCTTCTGGTTTGCCGCCGGCGTGCGCGCCGACGCCGGTGAAACTGACGTCGAGTTTGGTGGTGGCGAGGAAGCTGTCGCTGCCACAAACGATTTCGCCGGCGGGCACGCCGGTACCAAGATGAATGGCGGTGAACAGATCGACATCATCCACCACGCCAGCGGCCACCATCGCCTTCGCACCTCGTACGCCTTCTTCCGCTGGCTGGAAAATGATTTTGATGGTGCCGCTCAGCTGCGCTTTCATCTCCATCAACACGCCCGCCAGCGCCAAACCGATGGTGGTGTGGCCGTCGTGACCGCAGGCGTGCATCATGCCGGGATTGCAGGAGGCAAAGCCTTCGCGCGTTGGCAGATGATCGGCGGCGCGGCTTTCGTTCTGATCGAGCGCATCCATATCCACGCGGAAACCCATCACCGGGCCGGGACGACCGGTTTCCAGCGTGGCGACCACGCCACAAAATCCGCCGGAGAAGTGTTTCATCCACTGCGGCAGCGCGCCTTGTTCCAGCGCGCGCGCTTCCTGCTGCGCCAGCACTTCCTCAGAGGGCAATCCCATGCGCGAGTCGGCATCGATCACCTCGCGGCCCAGCTTGAGTTGATAACCAAGACGATGCAGCTCTTCAGCCACCAACGTGGCGGTGCGGAACTCCAGCCAGCCCGATTCGGCAAAGTGGTGCAGATCGCGTCGCCAGGCCTGCATCTGCGGGATGCGCGCGTTGACGAGGTCAGAAAGGGTTTTCATCGGCATTTCCTTAGTGTTGGTTTTTTATGCATTCATCCGAATCTACACATTGGTTTTGCCGTGCATAAGATGCGAATATCTTGCTACTGATAAACAACGGTTATCACTAAACTATGTCTGCGAACCTCAAACTTCATCAGCTGCGCGCCTTTGTTGCTGTGGCGCGTCAGGGCAGCATCCGCGCCGCCAGCCGCTTGTCCGGGCTTTCACAGCCTGCGCTGACCAAAGCGATCCAGGAACTGGAGCTGGCGCTGGGCGCGCGCCTGTTCGAGCGGCGACAGCAGGGCGTTACGCTGACTGATATCGGTGATAACTTTTTCAAGCATGCCAGCCTGGTGCTGGAAGAGTTGCGGGTGGCGCAGGAAGATATTCAGCAGCGGCTGGGATTGGCCGGCGGGCGCGTCAACATCGGCGTGGGTGGCAGTATTGCGCGCACCGTCATGCCGCAGGTGATCAATCAGTTTCATCGCGAATATCCGCTGGTCAAGGTGCGGATTGTTGAAGGTCAGCTGGTTTCGATGGTGCATGAACTGCGTCAGGGCGAGCTGGATTTCACCATCAATACCTACGATAAAAATCATCTCGATCAGGAGTTAGTTTTTGAACGGCTGATGGAGCGCGATTATCAGGTGGTGATGCGCAAAGGGCATCCGATGGCGCATGCGCGCACGCTGGCCGAGCTGCAACACTGCGACTGGACCATGCCGACACCGCAAGGCAGCTATTATCGGCTGCTACACGATCTGTTTGGCGAGCGCGGCATGGCGCCGAAAATCGTCGTCACCTGCGAGACCTTTATGGCCTGCACCAGCCTGGTGGCGCAGAGCGATTTCGTCAGCATTATTTCGCGCGACGTGATTGAAGATCCTACACACGGCGGCCAGCTGATTTCTCTCGTTCTCGACGAACCTTTACCGAAAGCCACTTTCTATCTTATTCAGCGCAAAGACACCGCGTTGACGCCGATGAGTGCCTACATGGCGCAGCTGTTCCGGCGCTACTGTCAGCAAAGGTAAGAGTGCGGCCCGGCTCGCAACCGATTAAATAATGCGCACTACACTTGCTGTGGACATTCCCTTTATGGAGAACAGACCATGCAAGTTACCCCGTATGTGTTTTACAGCGGTCGCTGCGAAGAGGCGATTGCCTTCTACCTTGACGCCACCGACGGCGAGCTGCTGTTCAAGATGACCTATGGCGATATGCCGGATGAAACGCCGGTGGAGGACGAAGGCTGCATCTCGGGCGTGAGCTTTTCGCCGGAGCAGATCATGCATGCCCATCTGCGTATCGGGCAGGGTGAATTGATGATGAGTGACGGCGCACCGCAGGCGGCGTATGGCGGTTTTGCCGTGAGTTTATCCACGCCGGATGAGGCGCAGGGCAAGCGTTGGTTTGATGCGTTGTCAGCGGGCGGTGAGGTGACGAAAAGCTGGGCACCGACGTTTTGGGCCAATGGCTTTGGCATGTTGACCGATAAGTTCGGCGTGCCGTGGATGGTGAATGCGTATAAGCCGCAGATTTGAGTAGAGGGTGCGCGCTGGCCCTCACCCCAGCCCTCTCCCGCAAGCGGGAGAGGGAGTTGGTAGGGGCACGATCTGTTCCCTCTCCCACTTGTGGGAGAGGGTTAGGGTGAGGGAAACCAACAACTTAGAAGTTGTATCCCACCACCAAATAGTAACCCCAACCGGTTGATTTCACTTCAAATGGACCGTTACCGAAGTTCAGCTCCTGGCCGTCAGCCCACTGGCCGCCGTTGTGGAAGTAACGCGCCACGGTAGAAACATGCCAGTGATCGTAGTTCAGCGACAGAATGTGGCTGGACGCAATCGAGTTGCTGGTGCGTGAACGATCGGACTTATCACGCAGATCTGAACCCCAGTCGAAGTTGGTGAAGCCGATATAGCTCAGCTTGCCGCCCCACAGATCGGTAATCGGCACAAAGTATTTCACCTTAAAGCGATAACCATCCCAGCTGTTTTCGTTCGCCGCACCGTAGTTTTCCCACTGGTATTTCGCGTAAACGTTCAGCGACAGGCCGATATCGCTGTGAGTATCGATGTCGGTGCCAAGACCCATGTACCAGGTGTTCTGACGGTTATCGCTGTTGCGACCCATGTCATAGATGTAGTTGTTAGCGAAGTACCACTCTTTAAACGGACCAAAAGAGAGATCGGTGCCGGTCAGCTTATCGATGGAGAAACGTGGCTCAATTTCCATGAACATCGGCGAACCGTGGTCGAACACGCCGTTAGCGTTGCTGTTGCCCACGCCGAAGAAGTTGGTCAGATCGAGGTAGCCATAGAAATCGAACCAATCCTTTTTGGCAAAGGCTTCGTATTCCAGGTACACGTCGTTGTTGAACTGGGGTCCAAAACGGGTGTGGTAACTGCCCACCACGTTCACGCTCTGATGCCACCAGTCAGAAACGTACTGCGGATCGCTGTCTGCTGCTTGTGCCGCACCAGTCCAGCTGCTGGCCAATAAGGCCCCTGCTATCAACGCTTTATATTTCATTATTGTTAACCACATGCTTTTGATCGCCGGGCCGTCGCCGCGATCGGGTGAAATTGATCCCAGGGGATGGGCAGTGAGTTGTCGTATCCGGTCTGCATCGCCAGATTTTCAAGCTTGCGTAATGTGCCTGTAACAGAGGCATAGAAAATAGATTTTGGTCACGTTTGTCAAAAAGTGTTGCAGTTTGATTCACTGAAAATGTGATCGCTATCACATTAATCCCGTGTGGCGAACTGAACCCCGCAACCGTTTACGTGTCGCGTACAGCAGGGAAAGTTATTGATGTAGGGAAAGGATGTCGCGGCGCGATTTATCGCGTTGTTTTGATGTCGCACCGTGCCCATAGCAACTTTGCGCAATACATTGCGCCGCTACGGCACGGTGAAGTTTATGGCAATGTCACGCGTACCTGCAGGCCGGCAATCTGGCCCTGCGGATCGTGGCGGTTCGATAGCGCAACCTGCATCTGATGTTTCTGCGCTACGCTGCGCACAATCGACAAGCCCAGTCCGCTGCCTTGCGCCTGCACATCCGGCGAACGGGTGAAGCGGTCAAAGGCGCGCTCGATAAAGGATTCGGCCATGCCGGGACCGTTATCGACGATATCCACCACGGTGTGATTGCCGACGCGATGCAGCAGCACATCGACCAAACTGCCTTCCGGCGTATGCAGCATCGCATTGCCAATCAGGTTATCGAACAGGCTGCGCAGATCGGAGCGGCTGGCGTGCAGGCGATAGTGTGTGGTGCCGTTGAAGCCGATATCGATGCCGCGCTTATCCGCCACCACCATCAGCTGCTCAATGCTCTCTTTTAGCAGGTCGTCCAGTTCGATGCTTTCCACTGTGGCGACCACCGATTGATCTTCCTGACGCGAGATATTCAGCAGCTGCGTCACCAGATGGCGCGTGCGCGTCACGCCCGCTTCCAGCTGGTCAAACTGGCGGCTGGCTTCACCGGGTTGAATATGTTGCCGCAGATTCTCCAGCTGCAAGGTCACGGCGGTGACCGGCGTGCGCAGCTCATGCGCCGCATCTTCAAGGAACTGGCGCTGCGATGACCATGCCGCGCGCAGTCTATCCAGCAAGGCGTTGTAAGCTGCCACCAGCGGCAGCACTTCATCCGGTAAACCATCAGGTGAAACGCTATGCGGATGCAGGGTTTCCTGCGCTGCGATATGGCGCGACGCCACGCGTAAATCGCGCGTAATAGCTCGCACCACCAGCCATATCACAATCAGTGAGAGCGGCATCATCAGCACCAGCGGAATGATGGCGGAGAGCGCTCGCTTGACCATGATACTTTTCATGTAGCCGATATTGTGTAGCACCTGAATGTTGCCAATTTCACTGCCCAGCTCGCCGGGCCGCGTGTAAACACGCCATTCGCAGTCGTCGCCACAGTCTCCGACTTTCAAATCGGTCCAGCCTTTTTTCAGCTGCAATGGCGCATGCAGGCCCGGCCAGGAGCTGGCGCGCAGATGATTGCTTTCGTCCCACAGCTGAACGATATAGGTGCTTTTCAGTTTCTCTTCATGCATCACCATTGGCATTAGGGCCGGCATACGTTGGCTGCTGGCCCACGCATCGGCGATCTTGGCGAGCTGGTCGTCTTTCATGGTGCCCATCATGTCGCCGTAGCAGTGATAGAAATACCAGGTGACGCCGCCAATCATCGCCAGATGCAGAATCACCAGCGTGGCGAGCAGCTTGTTACGCAGCGAGCGCATAAAGGTGAAAGGTTTCATATTGCCGGTACCCGCCAGCCAAGTCCGCGCACGTTGCGGATCACTTCGTTATCCAGTTTGCGACGCATTCCGTGGATCAGCACATCCACCGCGTTGCTGCTGACCTCTTCGCCCCAGCCGTAAATGCGGTTTTCTAACTGTTCGCGCGAAAGAATGGCGCCCGGCCGCTCCAGCAAGGCGTAGAGCAGGGCATATTCACGTGCGGTGAGCTGTTCGCGCTGGCCTTTGTACAGCACCTCGCGCGTCATGATGTCGATCTGCACATCGCCGCTGCCGAGCAGAGAATCTGCTGCACCGTGGCGACGGCGGGTAATGGCACGCATACGCGCCAGCACTTCTTGCAGATCAAAGGGTTTCAGCAAATAGTCGTCGGCGCCGCTGTCCAATCCCTGAATACGTTGCTGCACGGTATCGCGGGCGGTGAGCACCAGCACCGGCGTCATGTCGCCACGCGTGCGCGCACGACGCAGCACCTGCAGGCCATCTTCACGCGGTAAGCCCAGATCCAGTAACACGCAGGTATAGCCGCCTTCAGCCCAGGCATTGCTGGCATACACGCCGTCGCGTACCCAATCCACCGACCAACCTGCCGCTTCCAGCGCTTGCTGCAGATTCGCGCCAATCATTTCGTCATCTTCTACCAGCAGCACACGCATGATGCCCTCCAACTTAACTGAACGCAGTGTAGCGACAGATAATTAGGCCAGAATTATACCCGTTTTCCCGCTTGCTAATTCTGCGCTAATTTTCTGCTAATTAAGGGATAAATTTAACGCGCTATTGTGGCGGCACTGGACATATTGCCAACGCAGGAGAATCCCATGAATCAGCGCGAATTTATCCGTAGTTTGCTGGACTGGATAGAGAATAACTTAGGGCACGATCTGCATCTGGATGAAGTCGCACGCCGCTCGGGATACTCCCGCTGGCATCTGCAACGTCTGTTCCGTCAGCACACCGGCTTTTCACTGGCCGAGTACATTCGCCAGCGCCGGTTAACCGAATCTGCGCTGACGCTGATTAACAGCGATGAGGCGATTTTGCAGGTGGCGATGAGTTACGGCTTCGATACGCAGCAGGCTTATACTCGCACCTTCAAAAACTACTTCATGGTGACGCCAGGCCAGCTGCGCCGCCAGCGTCGCGTTGAGCCGGATCGTTTATTGTTCCCATTGGCGATGGCGAGTTGATGTATGCCTATGCGCATCATTCGTAGCGGCGCAATTTATTGCGCAATATCTGGATGGGCTCGTTGCCATCATTGATAAGCGCGATGAATCGCGCCGCTACGAAATGTACGCTGATGGACTAATGACGCCTTTTGCTTTTAAGCTGCTGTTCTCACTCTCTTAACTGCCAGAGAACATGGATAACAGCGACAATCTCTCCGCCATGATGCTGTTTGCACGCGTCGTGGAACGGCAAAGCTTTAGCGAAGCCGCACGCACCTTAGGCGTCTCCAAATCGCACGTCAGCCGTGAAGTGGCGCGGCTGGAAGTGCGCCTCGGCATCAAGCTGTTGCAGCGCACTACGCGCAAAGTGGTGCTGACGGAGCTCGGCCAGGCCTACTATCCGTTCTGCGTGCGCATGCTGGAAGAGATGCATCGCGCCGACGCCTTTGTGCAGCAGGTACATCAACTTCCCGCAGGCAACGTGCGCTTGCAGGCGCCGATCACCTACGGCTGTCAGTGCGTGGTGCCGACGCTGAATGACTTTATTCGCCGCCATATTCACATCAACGTCGATCTCGACCTCACCACCAGCGATGACCCGCAACCCAGCGCCGACGTGGCGATTGTGATCCGCGCGCGTGCGCCCGACGCGGCCAATTATCGTGAACTCGCTAGCATTGATTGGGGCTTGTACGCCACGCCAGATTATCTGGCGGCGCATGCGCCCATCGATCATCCCGACCGCCTGATGCGTCACGACTTGCTGCTGTTTCACGGCCCGGCGCACACCGCCGCGCTGCCGTTTCGCCGTGATAAACAGCGTCTGGCGCTGGATGTGCACAGCCGTTTCCGCGCCAACAACAGCATGGCGCTGCTTAATGCCGCACTGGCGGGCACCGGCATCGCTTATCTGCCCGCTTATATGACGCAAGATGCCTTAGCGCGCGGCGAAATCCAGCAGGTGCTATCAGATTGGCAAATGGATCGCCTGCACAGCTATCTGTTGCTGAAAGAGCAGCCGCAACCCTCTTCGCCGGTCACCATGCTGTGCGATGCGTTAATCAACACCCTTGGTACAGCGTAATTGTTGTTATCTGGCAACAATGCTGCGCCGCCTGGCAATTATCCGCGCTACTCTGTTTTCTGCGCAGCGTCACTGTTAGCCTGCTAAAAAAGCAAAAAACAGGGATATCACCATGCAGCAACCTCCACTCGCGTTAGCGCCCGAACAGCAACACTGGAAGCGAAATTTATGTGTCTGCGTGCTGGGTTCGTTCAGCACCATTGTGGCGATGACGCTGCTGTTGCCGTTTCTGCCGCTCTATGTGCAGCAACTTGGCGTGCAGGAACCGGCGGCGATTGCGCGCTGGTCGGGTGCGGCCTACGGCGCCACCTTCCTCAGCGCCGCCCTGACCGCGCCGTTATGGGGCAAACTGGCCGATCGCTATGGCCGCAAACTGATGCTGATCCGCGCCAGCCTCGGCATGGCGATTGCCATGTCGCTGATTGGTATGGCCACCGCGCCGTGGCAGCTGGTGGCGCTGCGTTTGCTGGCGGGTTTGCTCGGCGGCTACGCCTCGGGATCGACCATTCTGGTGGCGGCGCAAACGCCGAAAGAACAAACCGGCTGGGCGCTCGGCGTGTTGTCATCCGGCATTATGGCCGGCAACGTGGTGGGGCCGCTGCTGGGCGGCGTATTGCCGCCGCTGATTGGCATTCGTCACACCTTCTGGCTGACCGGCGCGGTGATTTTCCTCGCCTTCCTCGCAACCACCTTTTTGCTGAAAGAGGTGCCGCGCTCCTCTGGCAAGAAAACCCCACAGAAGATTGCTGACGATGCGAAGTCACTCAATTTGCCCGTGGTGCGGCTAATGTTGCTGTCGGGCATGCTGCTGATTTTCGCCAATATGTCGATTGAGCCGATCATCACGCTGTATATCGGCCAGTTTGTTAACGGCGATCACGCCATCACCGTCACCGCCGGATTGGTGATGGCCGCCGCCGCGCTCGGCAGCATTATTTCCGCGCCGCGTCTGGGACGGCTGGCCGATCGCGTCGGGCATGGTCGCGTGCTGGTGTATGGGCTGATAGCCTGCGCGCTGCTGCTGATCCCGCAGGCGTTTATCCGCGAAGCGTGGCAATTGGTGGTGCTGCGTTTTCTGATGGGCATGGCGCTGGGTGGATTGATGCCGTGCGTCACCGCGCTGATTCGTCACAGCGTGCCGCAGTCGCAGGTGGGCAAGATGCTGGGTTATTCAACCTCGGCGCAGTATGTCGGCCAGGTTTCAGGTCCGCTGTTCGGCGGCTTTATTGGCGGCGCGTTTGGTATGCGTCCGGTGTTTCTGGCGACCTGCGTGATCATGGCGCTGTGCGCATTGCTGAACGCGCGAGTGCTGCGTAAAACCTAACATGTAGGGCGCCATTCATGGCAACCGTTACATATAAAAAAAGCGGGCCTAAGCCCGCTTTGTTATCTCAACGCGAAAACTTACTTCGCATCAGGCAGTGCATAAGCAATCACATAATCGCCCAGCTTGGTGCCAAACGAACCGTGACCACCGGCAGCGATAACAACGTACTGCTTGCCATCCACTTCATAGGTCATCGGCGTTGCCTGGCCGCCTGCTGGCAGACGTGCCTGCCACAGCATTTCACCGGTATTGGTGTCGAACGCACGCAGGTAGTTATCTGCGGTGGCACCAATGAAGAACACGTTACCGGCGGTGGTGATTGGGCCGCCCAGCATTGGCATACCCATTTTGAACGGCAGTGGCACTGGCGCGCTATCGCGAACCGTACCAATGCGTTTTTTCCACACGGTTTCGTTGGTCTTCAGATCAACTGCGGAGACATAGCCCCACGCCGGTTGTTTACATGGCAGACCAAACGGTGACAGGAACGGATTCAGCTCCACGCCGTACGGTACGCCGTACTGTGGCTGGATACCGGTTTCGGTGCCTGAACCGCCTTTGTCGTCAGCCGGTGGCTCGATCGGGTTGCCCGGACCGCGCGGAACCAGCTTCGACACAAACGGCAGCGCCATTGGGTTAGCAATCGCAATCTGACGATGTGGGTCAACTGCGATACCGCCCCATTCGAACATGCCAAGGTTGCCTGGGAACACCAGCGTACCTTGCTCAGACGGCGGGGTGAACGGACCTTCATAGCGCAGACGCTTGAAGATCACGCGGCATACCAGCTGGTCGTACATCGTCGCGCCCCACATGTCCTTGTCCGTCAGATTCTGTTTCGGACGGAAGGTCAGTTCGGAGTACGGCTGAGTAGGCGCAACGTGGTCACCTTTAGCGGCACCCTGTGGAACCGGAGTTTCCGGCGCAGGGACAACCGGCTCACCGGTACGACGATCCAGGACAAAGATGTTACCGGTTTTCGCCGGTGCATAAATCACCGGTACGGTTTTGCCATCTTTAGTCGTGATATCGGCCAGCGTCGGCTGCGACGGCAGGTCCATATCCCACAGATCGTGATGCACGGTCTGATACGACCACACCAGTTTACCGGTGGTGGCGTTCAGCGCCAGTACGCTGCTTGCATAACGTTCCTGCTCTGGTGTGCGGTTGCCGCCCCAGATATCTGGCGTTGACACACCCATCGGCAGGTAAACGATATCCAGTTTCGGATCGTACACCGCCGGTGCCCATGAGTTCGGTGAATTCATGGTGAAGCTGTGTTCATCCGCTGGAATCGCGTTTGGATCTTTGGCACCCGGATCGAACACCCACAGCAGTTTACCGGTGTTAACGTCGAAGCCACGGATGGCGCCTGACGGCTCACGGGTAGAGTAGTTATCGGTGACCGCACCCGCTACCACGATGGTGGTGTCGGTGATGACCGGCGGCGACGTCGGCTCATACTGGCCTGGCGTCAATACCGGCTGCTTGTGCTGCAGATCCAGTTCACCGTTGTTGCCAAAGGCAGCACAACGTTCACCGGTTTCCGCATCCAGCGCGAACATGCGGCCATCATTCACCGGCAGGTAAATGCGGCGTGAGCACAGCGCAGGTTGGGTATTGGCCGCATCGGCCGCAGCAGGCACTTCGTGGTAAGAAACGCCACGGCAGGTCACGTGCTGGAAGGTTGGATTCGGCTTCAGGCCCGGATCAAATTTCCACTTCTGCTTACCGGTTTTGGCATCCAGCGCAAACAGAATCTGGTGCGGTGAGCAGAGATACAGGGTGTCACGGATTTTGATTGGCGTGACTTCATCGGTGATTTCGCCCGGATCGTTTGGCGTCTTCAAATCGCCGGTCTGGAACTGCCAGGCAACCTGCAGCTCTTTAACGTTACCGGTGTTGATCTGCTTCAGCGGGGAGAAGCGGGTGCCTTGCTGGTCACGCGCATACGCCGGCCAGTCAGCATCAGCGATGTTGCTCAGCGGCTGTGCCTGCGGAGCATTGGCTGCTGTCGCTGGAATTTCACCGTTCAGCTCTTGCGGATCGTGGAATACCGCCCACGCCAGCACCAGTACGCTGGCAAGCAGCGCCACTGACAGCAGCGCCAGAGCGCCTTTGCCGGCATTATTCAGACCGCGATACACAAACGGCAGAATCAGCCAGATGCCGAAGATCACCAGCACATCGGTACGCGGTGCCAGCGCCCAGAAGTCGAAACCGACTTCCCACACGCCCCACACCAGCGTTGCCAACAGCAGCAATGCGTACAGCAGTAATGCTGAGCCGCTACGGCGCCACAGCAGAATAGCGGTGATCAACATGACCACACCGCCAATAACGTAGTACCAGGAACCACCAATGGCGGCTAACCAAACGCCACCAACCAGCATAAACGCGCCCGTCAGCAGTGCAAACAGCACTGTGAGAAAACGGATTACGCCAAAAGATGAGGAAGCTTTCCCCATAATATTGACCTCTTTCTTTGCCATTAAAAACTAAAAAGGAAACAACGCGTTGGGTTGCTTCCCGACATAGAGTACGAAATAACGAAACGGTTCGAGCGACGCTTTCCGTGCGGCGAGATGTTCCCTTTGCGTTAAATTTTATCTTAAAAACGTTAAAGGGTTTGATATTTTTAGTGCTTTGCACTCGTTGAAGGGAAGTACTGCGACATTTTATGAGGGAATAAAGGTGTTATGTCCGGTTAGATCGGGCCACAACACCTAAGAGCAACACATTGTGTAAACGTTTACCCTTCAAACAGCGTGCTGCTGGTGCGTTGTTCCTGCCAGCCGCTCAAATTAAGTTGCGCATAGTGCTCAGCGGGCAACGTTAACTGTGGCGTGCGTAATATTACTTCCACTTCTCTTTCACGACAGGATTCCAGCAGAAAAGGAAAGCTGAACTTGAGATAATTATCGTGAAAAAACTCGTCGGTCAGCGCAATACCGCAAAATGGAAACGCAGCGATATTCTTCCAGCAGGTGCCGGGCGGTGCCAAATCATAGAGCCAAAATGAGAAACGCTCTGCGGCCCTACGTAAAGCACTATCTTGCTGAACTAAATCGGCATAATTGATTGCCAGCTGTACATTCTCATCCTGCAGGCTGGAATAAATTTCCGGATCCTGTAAAAAACGCACAAGGTTATTTCCCGTTAACGGGATGATTATTAATTCGGGTGTATCCGGCAACTGATTATGCAGCGAAATTATGTTGCGTCCATTAAGTATTGCTGTGTTTTCCTGTTCGCAATGCATAAAGGGGGCTGAATAACACACGCCAGCTAGCGCCCCGTCGAAGCGATGGATGCGCTCAGTAACATAAGGATTATAAGAACTGTTTTCCATTTATCTCTGTGAATAAATTAATTAACTGGAGCGTCTTAATTATTATAAGGACGGCGGGATAATGAAATCTAAACACAGTCAATATAGATCGTTTTGTTTATCAAGATCACCTTTTTTTAACTGTCACTGATAGAGAGATATTAGGCGCTGAGCAGGATGAATTAATCGGCTATTGCCATATTGGGAAACTTTTGGATATTTTCATCTCATAACCATCAGCCTGCTAATATTAAGAGCTCCATGCTTAGCTAATTTTTGGATAAGCTTCTGTTTTTAAACAGCACGGCTAGCCATTGCCTGGCTCAGTAAGATGCCGCACTCTGTGGCCTGAAAAAATAAAGCGGAAGCCGCAACGTGGCTTTTCACCAGGTTAGTGCAACGACGCTAACCGATGTAATTGTTTAGGATGGGATAAAACTATGGGCTCTCCAGTCTCCGCAGCAGAGGATTCATTGCTGCGGCACAGGTCGTTTGTCGCCTTTTGGCTGGCGCGCACCTGTTCATCGTTTGGTTTTCAAATGTTTTCGGTCGCGGTCAGCTGGCAAATCTACGCGCTGACCCACAGCGCGATGGCGCTCGGCATGATCGGTCTGATGCAGTTTCTGCCTTCTGTACTGCTGGCGCTGCCCGCCGGGCATCTGGCCGATCAGCTTGACCGTCGTCGTATCGTATTGCTCGGACAATTTATTGAGTGGCTGGCGCTGCTGGGGCTGGTTGCGCTCACGCTGATGAACTGGGCGGGCAAGATCGAGATTTGGGGATTGGTGTTTCTGATCTCCGTCGCCAAGGCGCTTGAGTGGCCAGCGATTACCTCGATGCTGCCGGCGCTGGTGCCGCCACCGATTCTGGCGCGCGCCATGGCCGCCAGTTCGGTGGGCGGACAGGCGGCGGTGATTATCGGCCCAACGCTCGGTGGCTTCCTTTATGTCGCCGGTCCGGAAGTGGTGTATGGCGTCTCGGCGCTGTTCTATCTGTTCTCCATCGTGCTGGTGAGCCGACTGCGCTATGAGCGGCCGCCGCAGGCGCGCTTGCCGATGAATCTGCCGAACCTGTTTGCTGGCGTGCGCTTTATCCGCGATCGCAAAGATGTGCTCGGCGTGATTTCACTCGATCTGTTTGCCGTGCTGCTGGGCGGCGCCACCGCGCTGCTGCCGATCTTCGCGCAAGATATCCTGCATACCGGGCCGTGGGGCTTGGGCATCCTGCGCGGCGCGCCGTCGGTCGGTGCGCTGCTGGTTGGCGTGTGGCTGAGTCGTCACAAGCTGGAAAAGAACGTCGGCATGATCATGTTCGGCTCGGTGGCCGGTTTTGGCGTGGCGACGCTGGTGTTCGCGCTCTCCACGCAGCTGTGGCTGTCGGTGATCGCGCTGGCGGCATTGGGCGGCTTCGATATGGTCAGCATGGTGATTCGCGGCGCGCTGGTGCAACTCGATACGCCGGATGACATGCGTGGCCGCGTGAATGCGGTCAACGCCATCTTCATTAATACCTCGAATCAGCTCGGCGAGTTTGAGTCAGGTTTACTGGCGGCATGGATGGGCGCGGTGCCCGCGGCGGCGATTGGCGGCATCGGCACGCTGATCGTGGTGGGCGTGTGGATGACGATTTTCCCGCATCTGCGTAAGCGGCAGAAACTGGAAAACGAAACCGTTACCTAACTTCAACATCGCGCGATGAATCGCGCCGCTACGGTTTGTAGCGGCGCAATTTATTGCGCGTGTCTTACGCGGTTGCTGCTTTCCCCAGGTTGGCGTCAAATTTTTTCCAACTCTCCGTCATATCCACCACGGTTTTCGATTTTCGCGCTTCATCGATTTTGATCGCAGTGAGGCCCGCTTCCAGTGCGTCCACCACTGAAACTTTCAGCGGCGTTCCCTGTGTAATGTGTTTCACAATCTCTTCGGCCATCAGCGCATCTGCGCCGTAATGGCCGTCATAGGCATTGCCGTCATACTCGGTATCCACTTCGCGCGCACCGGTGCGCGCGTTGTGCACGCGGAAGTAGTTACGCACGAAGTCACCTTCGGCCATGCCATCGGTGCCCATCACGCAGAAGCGGCGGAACTCATCCGGTACATTAAGGTTGGCGTGGAAGGCGAGGGTCGCGCCACCGGCATACTCAATCAGCGCGGTTTGGTAATCGACGATGTCGGCATCGCCGTCAAACACCGCATCGGTACTCGACCAGCCGCTCGGTTTAACGTGATACACCTCTGACTGCGCTGTTACCGCACCTTTAGGCGCGTGCTGCGGGGTGAAGTTTTTGCGTCCGCCAAAGCTGGCAACACGTACCGGACGCTCGCCGACCAAACCCTGATAAAGATCGATATCGTGGCAGCATTTTTCCAGAATATACGGGCCGGCGTACTTCTCCAGACGACGCCAGTCGCGCTGGAAGAACGCACCGTGATACGGCTTGATGTGTTCGGTGGCTTCAATTGAGGTGATTTCGCCGAGGCGATTTTCATCACGCGCGGTGAGCAGGTCGCGATAGAGCGGCGAGTAGCGCAACACCAAACCGACCAGAATGCGCTCGTGACCATATTGCTGCACCAGCTGCGCCATCGCCATGGTCTGCTCTTCGTTGATCACCACCGGCTTCTCGGTGAACACCGTGTAGCCCGCCGCTAAGCCCTGACGAATGTGTTCAAGGTGCATAAAGTTCGGCGAACCCACCAGCAGCAGATCAAAGCCGCCGTGTTGCAGCAGCGCATCCACGCTAGCAAACGCGGTGCCCGCGTCGATGCCAAAGCTGTGCAGATTCGGTAATCCCGCCGGAGCGGGATCGACATAACCCACCACGGAAAACGCTGTGTCGGCTTTGTTGAACTCTTTCACCACATGGGAAAGCCGAAAGCCCAGACCAATAATGCCCACTTTCATGTTGTACCCCTGAAGCCCGTTGCCTTTGAGCCGCCCGACCTGTCAGGCTGCTGATAATCTGACCGTTAACTTATTACGACAGAAAAACTAATGTCAATCCGTGTGGCGGATCTCAATTGGTGTAAAATTGTTATTTATATGATTTATATCTATTTTAATTAACTATACGGATTGCCTATTTATTTATTATTGCGATTTAAGTTTTTTTCCCCTATCTTTCGCACATCTATAAGCGTCATACCGTTTCGGGCTGGCAGGAGGAAGCGCGTGCAATCACTAATGCTGGGTATTGATGGCGGTGGTACGCACTGTCGTGGACGCCTGACCGACAGCGCCGGACGCCTGCTGGCGGAAGCTAAAGGCGGTCCCGCTAACGTCTGGTCGCAGTTTGATGCCGCCATCGTGGCCATTGATCAGGTCATTGACGATCTATTTACGCAGGCGAATTTACCCGTTGAAGCGCGCGACCGCACGGTGATCGTCGCCGGTTTGGCGGGCGCGAACGTCGCCTCGGTGCAAAGCCGTCTCGCCAGCTGGCAGCCACGCTGTCAGGCGCGCTATCTGTTTACCGATGTCGAAATCGCCTGTGCCGGTGCGCACGCCGGTGCGCCAGGCGCAGTGTTTATTATTGGCACCGGCAGCCAGGGCGCGGCCTGGGATGGCACGCACTTCACGCTGCTCGGCGGCTGGGGTTTTGCCCTGTCAGATGCCGGTTCGGGTGCGATTCTCGGCCAACGCGCGCTACGGCTGGCGCTGCTGGCGCACGAAGAGATTGTGCCCGCCTCGGCGTTAACGCAGCGCATCATGGCAAGCTATCAAAATAGCCCGGAACAGCTGCTGATGTGGTCGAAACAGGCGACACCCGCTGATTGGGGCCGCGTGGTGCCTGAGGTTTTCGCTGCCGCGCAGCAGGGCGATGTGCACGGCACAGCACTGGTGCAGCAATCCGCCGCGGATATCGTGCAGATGGTGCAGCCGCTGCTGGCGCGCAGCCACGGCAAGCTGGCTTTGATGGGCGGATTAGCCGCGCCCATTCAGGCGTGGCTACCGGCGGATATCGCCGCGCTGCTGGTGCCGCCGCAGGGCGATGCCCTAAGCGGTGCGCTTCGCCTGGCCATGCAGTTCAGCCTGACACTTCCCGCTTAACTTCAGATAAAGAGGCTCATGAGCGCTCCCAACGTAACCGCGCGCATTCTGCGGCTGATTGTCGAAAATGCGCCTATTAGTCAATCCGATCTCAAAGTGCGCAGCGGCCTGAGCATGTCGACGGTGTCGCAAGCCACCAATCGTCTGCTGACCGGCGGCATCGTGCAGGAGCTGGGGCTACGTCGCGTCTCGATGGGACGGCCCAAAACGCTGCTCGGCCTCAATCCGGATCACGCCAGCGTGGTGGGGATTCAGCTTAATGCCGAACGCAACCTGATGGTGCTGACCGATCTCAGCGGCAACATCATCGGCGAGCAGCAAATTCCTTCCGGCGCGATGACGCCCAAACAGCTCGGCGATGCGCTGGCGAAGTTTTTGCGTGGCGTTGAGGGCAAAAAGGTTGGGGCGATTGGTCTGGCGCTGTCGGGTTTGGTCGATGCCAGCAATGGCGTTTGCGTGCTGTCACGCGCGCTGGGCTGGGATAACGTGCCGATTGCCCGTCTGCTGGAAGAGCGCTTCTCGCTGCCGGTATTTATTGAAAATGATGCCAACGCGCTGGCGATGGCGGCGCTGGTGTTTGGTCAGCTCGGCCATGCGCAGTCGGCGGTGATAGCTACGTTCGGCAAAGGCATCGGCGCGGGGATTCTGCTCGATCGCCAGCTTTATCGTGGTCGTCACGGCAAAGCTGGGGAGATTGGCGTGTCGCTGCTGGGCGATGGTTCTGAGCGTCTGCTGGAGGATGTGGCGTCGTCGCAGGCGATTCTGCAGCGCGTGGTGGCCACCACCAAAGAAGAGGTGCCGCATACGCTGCGCGATCTCGATGTGCGTCCAACGCCGGAGGTGCTGAGCGCGCTGGCCGAGGCCGGGCAGCATCTGGGGATGTCGCTGGCGAATCTGTCGGTGGCCTACGATCCGGACGTAGTATATCTGGCGATGGAGCCGCAAATGGCTTCGCGCATTCTGCTCGACCACGTTACGCAGAGTTTTCAGACCTACCGTTTGAAGCTGACGCCGCACATGACGCCGCTGCAGTTCCTTACGGAATCCAACCGCATGTGGGCGCAGGGCGCGGCCGGGTTTGCGGTGAATAAGCTGCTGGATTTGTTGGCCGCACAGGCCGATGAAGAGATCGCACCGCAATAATGAATCACGCGATAAATCCCCGCCCATTCTGTCGCGGCGCGATTTATCGCGCCGCGACGAAAAGATGCGGCTTTTACCTTATCTGAGTCGCAAACCCTGCTCATCAAACAATAAACAGTGCTCGGCACGCAGCTGATAACTCAGCCGCTCGCCAATCGCGTGTTCCGCCACGTTACGCTCCTCAATCACCAGCAGCTTCTCTTCGCCGATATCGAGATAGAGATAATTGGTGTGTCCCAGCATCTCGCTAAACGACAATTCGCCGCTAAAACTCAGGACATCATCGTTGCTGCTCACTGGCTGGAAATGCTCTGGACGTACGCCCAGCGTGATTTTCTGCCCTTCGCGGCACGACGCGGCGATCGGCAGCGTAAGCTGATTAATGCCCAGCGCCGGCACCCGCAGTTGCACCGCGCCCGGCGCGATCGCGGACACTTCGGCAGTGAGGAAATTCATCTTCGGCGAGCCAATAAACCCGGCGACAAACAGGTTGTCGGGATCGCGATACAGCGCCATCGGCGCGCCGACCTGCTCAATGCGGCCCTGACGCAGCACCACGATGCGATCCGCCAGCGTCATCGCCTCCAGCTGATCGTGCGTCACGTAGATCATGGTGTTGCCCAGCGAAGCGTGCAGGCGAGCAATCTCAATGCGCATCTGCAAACGCAGCTCGGCATCGAGGTTCGACAGCGGCTCATCAAACAGAAAAATGCGCGGATGGCGGATTATCGCGCGGCCAATCGCCACACGTTGCCGCTGTCCGCCGGACAGCGCGCGCGGTAAGCGGTCAAGAAATTCTGTCAGATGCAGGCGCGCCGCAGTCTGTTTGATCGCCTGCTCAATTTCCGCTTTCGGGCGCTTCATCACTTCCAGCGGATAGGCCAGATTGCCGCGCACCGTCATGTTCGGGTAGAGCGCATAGGACTGAAACACCATGGCGATGCCGCGCTCGGTGGCGTGCTGATCGGTCATATCGGCGCCTTCAATCAGCAACTTACCGTCGGTGATCTCCTCCAGCCCGGCAATCATGCGCAGCAGCGTAGATTTCCCGCAGCCGGAAGGGCCGACAAACACCACGAATTCGCCGCTGTTAATGGTGAGATCGATGCCATGAATCACGTTTACATTTTCGTAGGACTTTTTAACGTTTTGCAGATGCAGGCTGGTCATGCGATGCCTCGAATCAGAGAAGTTGGCCCATATAAATGGCGTTGCTGCGCATAATCGGCGTGAAGCCAAGGCGCTGATAAAAGCCGCACACCTGCTCGTTCTGCAGGCTGACGCCGAGATAAACGCCCGGCACGCCCGCAGCACGCAGATCGTGTAGCAGCTGTTCAATCAGCTTGCGCCCCCAGCCACCTTGCTGCGCGGCGGGTAACAGATTGATGTGCAGATGCGCAGGCCACTGCGTCACCAGATGATCCGCTGCCGCATCGGGCTGATGAATCGCTTCCAGCACTTTGCTGTCGAGCGCCGCCTGCGGCGCGTAATCGCGATATAGCTGTTGCAGCTGTGGCCACCAATCAGTATTCAACTTTGCTTCGAAGGCGCGCGTATCGGGCGCGGCGACCGCGTAGCCGACTACCTCGCCGTGCTGTTCCAGCACATAAGCAAATTCGGGCGCAAAGCGCGCGTAGGGAATGACAAAGCGCAGGCCGGGCAGCGCGGGATCGGAGTAGAGCGCGCTGGCATCGGTGCCGGCATTGGCGGTCTCTAAGCAGATGCGCGACAAGGCGGGAAAATCTGCCTCGCTGGCGCGACGAATAACACCTTCAGCCGTCATGGTGGAGCCTCTGTGGTCAGGAGATGAACAGATTTTACGGTAAAGAAAGCCGACTTAGTTTTCAAGGTGTAATAATTGCGCTGGCGCACAAAGCTGATGCGAACTATAACCACAAAGCATGACTGGGCGGCTGACAAACTCACGCGCAACGCCGCTATGAGCGCTGGTTGAAAGCACATTGCCTTTCGCTCACCTATTGCTGTGATGATAACTATAGGATTTTCATATGCTCTATCAGTAGGTTAAAGCAGCTCGCCGGGCTGAGTGATTTATACTGATGCTCAGGCTTTACTGTGCGGCGCTGTCCGGTTTGCGCGCTGAATCGCAGCATCCTCTGCTGTTCTGGCGGCTTTTCTTCTTACTCTTTGCACTGTATCACAGAGCAAAAATTCCGCAGTAGTGATGTTTGACTTTCTTTTGTGCATAAAGTAAGTATGAATTATGTGCGTTGTCGCTGCTGAATCAACCTGCCGGGAATCGCAGGTGTCGAGATGAAGGGATGCCAGTCATCTGTTGGAGAAACCGAGCATGATGTGTGATTCAACCAATCGTCCTTCCCGTTTGCAAAGCTCACTGCGCACGGTGTCGCGTCTGGTCTCCGCCGGGATTCTGCTCGGTGCGACCATGGCAGCCGCGCAGGCCGTTACCCTGAATGAGTGGGACATTTACAACTATCCGCAGCAGACCGAAGCAGTGGATGAAGCGGTTAAAGCGTTCCAGCAAAAGAATCCGGGCATTGTGATTCAGCGTTCGGTGCACTCCTTCGAAGACACGCGCATTCCGCTTAAGCTGGCGCTGACCGCCGGTGACGGCCCGCAAATCGCCCAGGTGAATCAGGGCGGCGGCGATATGGGCTCGCTGGTGAAAGACAAGCTGCTGTGGCCGTTGGATGATTACGCCAAAACTTACGGCTGGACCACGCGCTTCCCGGATTCCATCCTGAAGCGTAACCGCTGGTCAGATAAACAAGATTTCGGCAGCGGCAAACTCTACGGCGTAGCGAGCCTCGGCGAGATGGTGGGTTTGTACTACAACAAAGCGCTGCTGGATAAAGCCGGTGTCGCGGTACCTAAAACCCTGCCGGAACTCGAACAGGCGATGGAGAAACTTAAAGCCGCCGGTACACCGCCGATGATGCTCGGCCTGCTCGACGGCAACATGGGCCAGCAGCTGCTCAGCACCTTGTGGGAAGCGCAGATTGAGAGCAGCGACCGGAAAAAACTCGACGATCTGATTTACGACGTGGGCGGCACGTTCAAAGACGACAAGCTGGTGAAAGCCGCCAACCTGATGAAGGGCTGGAACGACAAAGGCTATCTGTTCCCCGGCTTCCAGGGCATTGGGCACGACGATGCCGCGACCCTGTTCCAGAATGGTCAGGCAGCGTTCCTGGTGAGCGGAACCTGGTATCTCGGCCAGTTTAAAGACAACAAAGATCTGCACTTCGCCGCGATGCCAGCGGGCGAGGGCGTGCAGCATCCACTGATGGTGGGCGGCACCGATCTGGCGTTCTCCATCACCAGCACCGCCAAAGACAAAGCGCAGCAGGATGCCGCAGCGAAGTTCATCGATTACATCGTCTCAGATGAGATGGCGAACCGCTGGCTGAAAGTGGGCTTCCTGCCGGCCGGCACCAGCAAAAATGCGCAGATTCCGGCGGATAACCCGCTGCTGGCGGAAGCGTATCAGGTGTGGGTGACGCTAAATGACAACGATGGTCTCGGCCATTATCTCGACTGGGCCACGCCAACCATGAACGCTGAGCTGAATCAGAATGTGCAGCTGCTGCTGGCGGGACGTCAAACCGCCGACCAGATGGTGATCAACTTCGATAACAACTATCAACGTTACCTGAAAACCCTCAAGCACTGATGACGTACGGCCCGGCGTAAGTGGCCGGGCCGCGAACAGGCCCGCAAGCGAGTACGGTTATGCTGAATAAATCTGCCTGGCGCAATGCGCTCTATCTTCTGCCCGCGGTGCTGGTGTATGCGGTGTTTCTGCTGATGCCGCTGTTGGCCTCATTAGGGATCAGCTTCACCGAATGGGACGGCACCTCGTGGCCGATTTTCATCGGCATGGGTAACTATCTGCGCATGTTCCAGGATCCGGTGTTCTGGGTGGCGCTCGGCAATAATGCCTTGCTGATGCTGTTCTACACGCTGTTTCCGATTGGCGTTGGACTGCTGCTGTGCAGCTTCCTGTATGAGACGCGCAATAACAAAGAGCGCAGCGTGCTGCGTATCCTCTTCTTCCTGCCGTACATCATGCCGATGGCGGTGCTCGGCGTGGTGTGGCGCTGGCTGTATAACCCGGCGTTTGGCCCTATCGATCAGTTCCTGCGCGCCGTGGGTTTGCCGCAGCTGGCGAAGTCGTGGCTGGGTGATTTTACCTGGGCGCTACCCGCGGTCGGCTTTGTCGCCACCTGGTACTTCTTCGGTTTCTGCCTGGTGCTGTTTATGGCGGGCTTGCAACGCATGGATCCGTCGCTGCTGGAAGCGGCCGATCTCGATGGTTCATCACGCCGGCAGAAATTTATGCGCATTACGCTGCCGTCGCTGCGTCCGGAACTGCGTATCGCGCTGCTGCTGACGGTGATCGCCAGCTTGAAAGCCTTCGATCTGGTTTACGTGATGACGCAAGGCGGGCCGGGCACGTCCACTATGGTGACCAACATCTTTATGTATAAGCAGGGCTTTGACCTGCACTACTTCGGCTATGCCTCCGCCGTGGCGGTGTTCAGTATGCTGATTGTGTTAATGATCAACGGCTTAATTCATCTATGTCTACGGGAGCGTCACTGATGCGCGGCACGCCAACTGTCTCACGCGCGCTGATCTGGATTGTCGCGTTGATGACCATCCTGCCGTTTTTAATGGCGCTGATGACCTCGTTCAAAACCCAGATGGAGCTATTTCAGGGCGTGTTTACCTTGCCCTCGTCGCTCAATTTCAAAAACTACATCACCGCGTGGCAGCAGGGACATTTCAACGTCTACTTCATGAACTCGGTGCTGGTGGTGATTCCGGTGGTGATCTGCAGCATCCTGCTCGGCATTCTGGCGGGATTCGGTTTTGCCTGGCTGAAGATCCCCGGCAAAACGGTGGTTGCCGCGCTGCTGGGCCTTGGCATGGTGCTACCGAGTGAAGCCTTTATTATTCCGCTCTATCACGAGCTACGCTGGATGGGCCTTACCAATACCTATCTGGCGCTGATTCTGCCGCAAATTGCCTTGTCGCTGCCGTTTACCACGCTGATGATTGCCACCGCGTTGCAGCAGGTGCCGCGCGAGCTGGTGGAAGCGGCAGTGATGGATGGTGCCTCACGCCGCAAAATTCTCTGGGGCCTGCTGGTGCCGGCGATTTGGCCGACGCTGTCCACGCTGGCGCTGCTGCTGTTTATCTGGACGTGGAACGAGTTCCTTATCCCGCTAATTCTGGTGAATAAAGATGAGCTGCGCACCTTGCCGATCGGCATGATGTTTTTCCAGAACAAAAACACCATCGATATTCCGGTGCTGATGGCGGGCGCGATGATTGTCATCCTGCCGCTGGTGGCGGTGTTCCTGGTGTTCCAGCGCAAATTTATCAGCGGCGTCACCGAAGGCGCGGTGAAATAACCATCTTGTCCACCAGCAAAAGGTTTTGGTCATGCGGCGCGTGCTGCAATAGCGCATCGCCGCTATTCAGGAGAACCGCATGCACGTTTCATTGGCTGATTTCTACCCCATCGCCGATGGCGAAACGCTGGATACACACTGCTTCCAGCGCGCACTCAATCATCTGGCAACGCGCGGCGGCGGCACCTTATCAGTGCCGCCTGGCCGCTATCATCTCGGCACGCTAACGCTGGGTTCCAACATTAATCTGCATCTCGAAGCGGGCGCCACGTTGCTCGCCAGCTCACGCGTTGAGGATTATCAGCAGCAGCTGGCACAGAGCCAGGCTGAACTGTCGCAGCATGTGCTGCTGTACGCCGTCGGGCAGCGCAATATCAGCATCAGTGGCAAAGGGGTGATCGACGGTAACGGCGATGCGTGGTTTGCTGCGGAAAAGGACGAGCAGGGTTATCGCCTGCCGCGTGCGCAGCGCCCGCGCATCGTGGTGTTTGAGGATTGCGAGCAGGTGACGCTGCAAGATTTCACCATCATCCAGGCGCCGATGTGGACGGTACATCTGGTGAGTTGCCGCCATGTACATGTCGACCATCTCACCATCAATAACAGCATGAGCATGCCGAACACCGATGCGCTGGATATCGACAGCTGTGAAGCGGTGTTTGTCAGCAACAGCTACCTGAGCGCGGCCGATGATGCCATCTGCATCAAAACCAGCCAAAAACCCGCGCATTTGCGACGTGCCGCGCGACAAATCATGATCAGCAACTGCCTGCTGCGCTCCTACAGCTGCGCGTTCAAAATTGGCACCGAAACCTTCGATGACGTGGAAGATGTCACCGTCTCCGGCTGCACCCTCTTTGATTCCAACCGCGCGATTGGCTTGCTGTCGCGTGATGGCGGCCAGTTCCGCCGTTTGCTGTTCAGCAATATCACGCTGGCCTGCCGCCACGCGCCGCCGTGCCATTGGGGTAAAGCCGATGCGCTGTTTGTTTCAGTGCGCGCGCGCGATCCGGCGATAGCGCCGGGCAGCATTGAGCAACTGCAATTCAGCAACGTCAGCGGTGTGATGGAAGGAGCAATTAACCTGCATGCGGAACAACCGGGACAGATTCGTGATGTGATGCTGGCGAATGTGCAGCTGCGGCAAGTGGTAGCAGCAGGTGCGGATCAGGGACATTACGATGTGCGCCCGCCGTGTAATCCCGAATCGCCGACCGGCATGGGCCTCGACAATGCGTACAAACTGGATAGCACATCGGGCTTAGCATACGGCGTCGCTGCTTATCCGGATGGCTTGCCGGGCGTGTTTGCGCGCGGCGTGGAGAATCTACAGTTGCATAACGTGGTGATTACGCGCCCGCAGCCGTTGCCCCACGGCTGGCATGCGGAAACAGTGCAGATTCTTTAGGGCACGCCTGGAGGTTACAACGCAGCAGCGATAGCCGCGCCCAGTTCCTCGGTTGACGCGCGGCCGTCGAGCTCGCGCGTCAGGCTGTTGCCCGCCGCCAGCGTAAGCTCGATGGCATCCAACACCGCTGCGCCCGCTTCGGCGTAATCGAGGTGCTCCAGCATCATCGCGCCACTCCAAATCTGACCAATCAGGTTGTTCACGCCTTTACCGGCGATGTCAGGTGCCGATTCAAAGGTGCTGTAATTAATGCGTTGATTTTGATTATTTGTAATCATATTTGATGCTTTGTGAGCAACCTCAAACAAATTAAGCCCTGTTTAGCCTATAAAACGCCTCTAATATGCGTAAATTCATTCTTATTTGAGCGAAATGAATCATAAGCATAAGTGGGGTGGCGAAGTGCGTAGACACGGTGAATAACAACATCGGCCACCTCATCAACGGGACGCGTGAAGCCCAGCGCGTTCCACGACCCTACGTTATCGATGAGGCTGAAATGAAACAATTCTCTACAGAAGGGATGGTGATTATTGTCGGGATTGTCATTGCGTACATCCTGTTCACCACCTGGCTCACCTGGCGTCTGCGCAGTAAAAACAGCGGCGACTTTATGGCTGGCTCCAATGTGATGCCGGCATTTGTGGTGGGCGTGATGCTGATGTCGGAATACATCGGCGCCAAATCCACCATCGGTACGGCTCAGGCAGCTTTCGAAGATGGCTTTGCCGCTTCATGGTCGGTGATTGGTGCCGCTATCGGTTTCCCGCTGTTTGGTTTTTTGCTGGTAAAGCGCATCTACAATACCGGCAAAATCACCATCTCTGCGGCGATCGCTGAACGTTATGGCAACTCCACCAAAAACATCATCTCGCTAATCATGATCTATGCGCTATTGCTGGTTAACGTCGGTAACTACGTTAGCGGTGCGGCGGCGATCTCAACGGTGCTCAACCTCGATCTCACTACCGCTGCGGTGATCACCGCGATCGTCAGTACGTTCTATTTTATGTTCGGTGGCATGAAAGGCATCGCCTGGGTCACGCTGCTGCACAGCGGACTGAAATATATCGGTATTCTGATCATTCTCGGCGTGGCCCTGCACATGACCGGCGGCGTCAGCCCAATGATCAAAGAGATGCCGCATTTCTACTGGACGTGGGACGGCAACGTTGGCGGCAGCACTATTTTCGCCTGGATGATTGGTACTATCGGCTCGATCTTCTGTACTCAGTTTGTGATTCAGGCGATTGCCTCGACCAAAAGTGCCGAGTCCGCCAAACGTGCAACCTGGGTGGCGTTCTTCTTCTGCATGCCGATTGCCATTGCTATCGCGCTGATTGGCGTGGCGGCGAAATACCTGCATCCCGATATTAAAAGTCTCTATGCGCTGCCGGTGTTCCTGCAGGACATGAGTCCCTGGCTGGCGGGGATTGTCACCACCTCACTCGTGGCGTCGATCTTTGTCAGCGTCAGCACCGTAGCGCTGGCGATTGCCTCGCTGGTGGTAAAAGATTTCTACGTGCCCTATCGCAATCCGACACCGGAGCGCGAGTTCCGCATGACGCGCTGGCTGTCGCTGCTGATCGGTTTCCTGCCGCTGATTTTCGTGCTGTTCGTGCCGGAAGTGTTGAAGCTCTCCTTCTTCACCCGCGCTATTCGGCTGTCGATTTCAGTGGTGGCAATCATTGCCTTTTATCTGCCGTTCTTTAAAAGCACGCGCGGCGCCAATGCAGGCCTGATTGGTGCGTGCGTCATGACGTCAGTGTGGTATCTGCTCGGCGATCCATTAGGTATCAACAACATGTACGTGGCGTTGATCACGCCGGCGGTCATCATGGTGATTGACCGCCTGATCCCTTCAAGCCAAACCCATGTGAAAAAAGCCCCGAAATCTTCAATGCAAAACAGTGGAGCCTGAAATGAGTGATTTAACCCTTACCGTTGAACGCAGCGGTAACCTCCATCCGCACGCGCAGGATGCGCAACAGCTCACGGCGATGCTGCCTTCGGTCTGCCCGCAGAACCATGCGGCGAATCTGCTGCCGCTACCCAATGGCGACTTGCTGTGTGTGTGGTTTGGCGGCACGCAGGAAGGGATCGCCGATATTTCTGTGTGGTGCTCGCGGCTGAAAAGCGGCAGCACACAGTGGAGCGAGGCGGAAAAACTCTCTGACGATCCCACGCGATCGGAGCAAAATCCGCTGCTGTTCCTCGATCCCGAACAGGTGCTTTGGCTGCTGTGGACGGCGCAGAAATCCGGCAATCAGGACACCGCGATTGTGCGCTATCGTCAGTCACGCGATTTTGGCCGCAGCTGGGGGGCAATCGACACCTTGCTCGATCAGCCCGGCACCTTTATTCGCCAGCCGATTGTGGTGCTGCCAAACGGTAACTGGCTGCTGCCGGTGTTTTATTGCCGAACGCAGCCCGGCGTGAAATGGGTGGGTAACGATGATATCAGCGCGGTGAAAATCTCCAGTGATAAAGGCCAAAGCTGGCGCGATGTGGCGGTGCCAGACAGCCTGGGCTGCGTGCATATGAACATCACGTTGCTGCAGGATGGCAGCTTACTGGCGCTGTATCGCAGCCGCTGGGCCGATTTCATCTATCAAAGTCGTTCGATCGACGGCGGCGAAAGCTGGAGTGCGCCGCTGGCGACTGACTTGCCAAACAACAACTCGTCGATTCAGGTCACGACATTGCACAACGGCCATCTGGCGCTGGTGTTTAATGCCATGAGCGCCAGAGATGCCAGCGAGCGCCGCTTATCGCTGTATGACGAAATCGAAGATGAAGAGGATGACGGCGATGTGGCGGTGGCGGCCGAACCGTTGGTGCACAGCGGACGCAGCGCGTTTTGGGGCGCACCCCGCGCGCCAATGACGCTGGCGATTTCCGCCGATGGCGGCAAAAGCTGGCCATGGCAGCGTAATCTCGACGAGGGCGACGGCTACTGCATGACCAATAATTCGCAGCAAAAGCTTAACCGCGAGTTCTCCTATCCGAGCATCAAACAAAGTGACGATGGCGCGCTGCATGTGGCTTACACCTATTTTCGTCAGGCGATTAAATATGTGCGCGTCGATGAAAGCTGGGTGAAAGGATGAGCAGGCAGCGACACGCGCTGGTAACTGGCGTCAGCTCTGGCATAGGCGCCGCCATTGCCGATCATCTGTTGCAACAAGGTTGGCAGGTGACCGGTTTTAGCCGCACGTCGGTGCAGAACGATCATCCAGCGTTCACCTCGGTCAGCGTGGATCTGTTGGATGCCAATCTGCTGAAGCAGGCGCTACTGGCGCTGCCGAAGGTGGATGCGCTGGTGCATGCCGCAGGCATGATGGCGGCTGCGCCGCTCGGTGAGCTGGATGAGGAGCAGAGCGCGCGTTTGTGGTACCTGCACGTGCAGGTGGCGGAGATAATGGCAAATGTCTTGCAGCCGCAGATGGCGCAGGGCGATCGTATCTTGCTGGTTGGCAGCCGCACGTCACGCGGCGCGGCGAATCGCAGCCAGTACGTGAGCACCAAGGCGGCAATGGTGGGCATGGCACGCAGCTGGGCGGCGGAACTGGCACCCAAAGGCATCACGGTGAATGTGATTGCGCCGGGGGCGACGGAGACGCCCATGCTGCTGCAGCCCGGCCGCGCCAGTTCACCCCCAAAGCTGCCGCCGATGGGGCGCTATATCAAGCCACAGGAAGTGGCGGCGCTGGCAGGGTTTGTGCTGTCGCCTGCCGCCGATGCGATTACCGGGCAGGAGTTGGTGATCTGTGGTGGGGCGTCGTTGTAGTTTTTTCCCTCACCCTAACCCTCTCCCTATGGGAGAGGGAATTGAATAGTGCACCGACTAATTCCCTCTCCCATAGGGAGAAGGAATGGAATAGTGCAACGACTAACTCCCTCTCCCAGTGGGAGAAGGAATGGAATAGTGCACCGACTAGCTCCCTCTCCCAGTGGGAGAGGGTTGGGGTGAGGGCAACAAGTTGCACCTAACCGCGCCGCAATTCCGCCACATCCACCTGCCACTGATGCAGCTTATTATACAGCGCGGTGCGTGAAATCCCCAGTCGCTGGGCAGACTGGCGCAGGTTGCCTTTATGCTCGCGCACCACCTGCATCACATGCTGGCGTTCATTCTCCTGCAGCGAGCTCAATTCGCTGGCGACAGGCGTGTTACGCTGCACCATCTCTTCAGGCAGATCGTGGCGCTCAATCTCCAACCCTTCACACAAATTCACCATACGCTCGACCAGATTCTCCAGCTCACGCACGTTGCCGGGCCAGTGCCACGCCTGTAAACAGCGCATCGCCTCAGCGGAGAGCTGCGGCGCGATGCGCTTCAGCCGGGTGCAGAGCGCCTGAATAAAGGTATTCACCAGGCCGGGAATATCCTCCTGACGCTCGCGCAGCGGCGGGATCTCCAGCGAAATCACATTCAGACGATAGTAGAGATCGCGGCGGAACGCGCCTTTTTCCACCGCATCCAGCAGATTGCAGTGGGTAGCGGCGATGATGCGCACGTTGACCTTGATAGGATGGGCCGCGCCGATTCGCACCACTTCGCCCTCCTGCAGCACGCGCAGCAGGCTGGTTTGCGCTTCGAGCGGCATCTCGCCAATCTCATCAAGGAACAAGGTGCCGCCATCGGCCAGCTCAAATTTGCCCGCCGAGCCGCCGCGTCGCGATCCGGTAAAAGCGCCGTCGACATAGCCAAACAGTTCGCTCTGCACCAGATCACGTGGCAATGCGCCGCAGTTCAGCGCGATAAAGGCTTCCTGCTGGCGCGGGCTGGCGTTGTGAATCGCCTGCGCGAACAGCTCTTTACCGGTGCCGCTTTCGCCGGTTAATAACACCGTGCTGTCGCTGCGGCTGCTGGCGCGCGCTTTCTGAATCGCTTGCAGCACGCGCGGCGCGTGCCCGCGAATCATCTCAAAGGTGTAGCTGGCGCCGACGCCCATCACGCGGCGCGTAATGGCGCGGATACGTTGATTCTCGCGCAGCGACAGCACACGGCCACCGTCTGGCGCGGGCATCAGCGAAATCAGGCAGGAAAGGGGATGCACGCCATCCGGCATAAATTGCAGCTCGCGGTCATTGCAGAACGGCATGGTGAGCAGCGATCCGCCTTGCGGTTGCAGCAGCACGTCGATCGGTCCGGCGCTGGGATCGAGGCTGCTAAAGATCTGGCGCGCATAGCGGTTCAGCGTTTTGATGCGACCGTGACGATCGCAGACGATCACGCCTTCGTTCAGGGTTTCGAGGATCGACTGCTGCTCGGCCAGCAAACGGCGCAGCATCAACTGCTGGCCAACCGCTTCCGCTGCCGCCTGCACCGTGCCGAGCGTATGCGCATTAAAGTTGTCAGGCGTGGCGGTCAGCGTGAGCACGCCAAGCAGCTGGCCGCTGGCATCGCGCACCGGTGCGGCAGCACATTGGCGATGGCGTTTGCGCAGATCCAGCTTCCAGTTTTCGCCACTCAACACGTACACCAGCCGCTGCTCAATCAGGCAGCGCGCGGTGCAGTTGGTGCCGAGCACCTCTTCGCGCAGGATGCTGCCGACCGGCGTCAGATCCGCGCCGCAGAAGTGCAGCGTCACGCCTTGCGCATCGGTCAGATTGATGTGGCCATCCGGGTTATACGCCAGCAGGTTTTCCATGATGCTGCGCGCCGCGAGGATCAACTCGGCATTGTGCTCAAGGATCGCCGCCAGTTCCGCAGCGGGTGGCGAGACATAGGCAAAGGTGGCGGGATCGATCGCGCGCTGCTGCGATCGCCGCCACGACTGCAAAATGCTGTGCCGCATCCAGCCGGGCTGTTCACCGCGTTCGAAGCTGTGCCAGCCCTGCCACAACAACGTATCCCATTCGCCCACCTCCGCGCTGTCCGGCAAGCTGAAGATCGGATCGCTTTCATCTTTAAACGGCAAACGCTCACTGGCACGCATTTGACACTCCTGAACAATATGGAATGTCCATTTTATTGACATGTGAAGATGACATGTAAATTTTGTTGCCAGATTGTGAGCTATATCTGTGTTATGCCTCACATAAAGCGGCGGATTGCAGTTGGCATCGCCTTTGCACTACCGATTGCACATCCCTGCGCTCGAATGAGCATATCCAAAACAATAAGGAATAGGTCATGACATTTCATCTTAAGCCAGTACACGTCGGCCTGATTGGCGCCGGACGCATGGGCAGCTTCCACGCGGAAAATCTGGCCTGGCGCGTGCCGGGTGCGATCCTCGCAGCGGTGGCCGATCCGCAACCGGGCGCGGCCGACGCGCTGACCAATAAGCTCGGCGTCGCTAAAGCCTATAGCGATCTGCATGCGCTGCTGCAGGATCCCGAAATTGAGGCGGTGGCGATTGCCGCGCCAGCGCGCACGCACGCCGAATGGGTGATCGCTGCCGCTGAGGCGGGCAAACATGTGTTCTGTGAGAAGCCGATGGCGGTAACGCTGGAAGAGGCGGATCGCGCGATTGCTGCCGCGAAAGCGGCCGGCGTGGTGTTGCAGGTCGGTTTTAACCGCCGCTTTGATTCCGGCTTTGCTGCAGCGATCGCGGCGGTGAAAGCGGGTGAAAATGGCACCACGCAGCTGAGCCGATCGCTGACGCGCGATCCGGGCCTGCACGATCCTTCGCGCATCCCGCAGTGGACGATCTTCCTTGAAACCCTGATCCACGATTTCGACACGCTGCTGCACTTTAACCCTGGCGCGAAGCCGGTGGAAGTCTATGCGCTGGCCGATGCGCTGGTGCGTCCGGATTTCAAAGACAAAGGCTTGCTCGACACATCGGTGGTTACCATCCGCTTTGATAACGGCGCGATCGCCACCGCTGAAGCCAACTTCCAGGCGGTATACGGCTACGATGTGCGCGGCGAAGTGTTCGGCAGCAAAGGCATGCTGCAGGCGGGCCATATCAACGTTAACAACTGTGTGCGCTATCACCAGGATGGCATCGCGATTGAAACCTCACGCATGGATTCAGACCTGCTGCGCGAAGCCTATGTGGCGGAGATGGCCGAGTTTGCCCGCTGCATTCGCAGTGGCGAAACGCCGCGCGCTACCGGTGAAGATGCACGCAACGCGCTGGTAATCGCGCTGGCCTGTATCGACTCGGTGCAGCAGCAGCAGCCGATCAAATTGGGAGGTCGCTAATGGCCGGTTATCAGCTGTCGGTGTGTGCCGAAATGGTGTTTCTCGATCTGCCTTTTGTCGAGCGCGTGAAACGCATTCATGCACTGGGCTTTGGCGTCGAAATCTGGGGCTGGGCCAACAAAGATATCGATGCGCTGGCGGCGACCGGCGCGCGTTTCACCTCGATGACCGGCTACCTCAGCGGCAACCTGACCGATGATGATGAGATTCAGCAACTGCTGCAAAGTGCTGAAGCGTCGCTGGCGGTGGCCGAGCGGCTCAACTGTCCGGCGTTGAACCTGCACGGTACCGGACTGGATGACAAAGGGTTGCCGGTCAAACCGGTTGACGTGGTGACCGGCGCGATGTGGCTGAAAGCGGCCGACACGCTGCGCAAAGTGGCGCAGCTGAGCGAGCGCGCCGGACGCGTCTTCACGCTGGAGAACCTTAACTTGCCGGTTGATCATCCCGGTACACCGTTCGCGCTGGCGGCCGACACGCTGGCGCTGGTGGAAGCGGTTAACAGCCCGGCGCTGAAGATGAACCTCGACCTGTATCACGCGCAGATTGGCGAAGGCAATTTGATCGAACTGATTCGTCGCTGTGGTTCGGCGATAGGTGAGATTCAGGTGGCCGATGTGCCGGGGCGTCAGCAGCCGGGCACCGGCGAGATTAACTATCGCGCCATCGCCCGTGCGTTACACGATGTTGGCTATCAGGGCACCGTGGCGCTGGAAGGCTGGGCCAGCGGCGAAAGTGGCGCCGCGCTGCAGCAGTTCCGCGATCACTTCACGCTTTAACGGTTCCACCGCCGGGTATTCGCCTGTTACCCGGCGTTAACTTCATGAAATGAATAATAATATCTCAACCCTACAGGACTAACCCATGAACATCAGAAATGTGATGCTGTGCCTCTGCGCGCTGCTGCTCAGCCTGAGCGTGAGCGCTAAAACCTTCACCGTCGGCGTCGCGCTGGCTAACTTCGATCTCAACTTCGTCTCGATTCTGCGCACCCAGATGCAGGCAGAGCTGAAAGCTAACCAGCTCAATAGCCAGTTTGTTGATGCCAAAGGCGATGTCGCGCTGCAAGTGCAGCAGGTGGATGATTTTGTTAATCAGGGTGTCGATGCCATCATCCTCAATCCGGTGGACACTCAAGGCGTATTGCCAATGATTACCGCGGCGAAAAATGCCGGCATTCCGCTGATCTTCGTCAATCGTAAGCCAGAAGTGAAACTGCCAACCGACATGGCGTATGTTGGTTCAGACTCGGCGTTGGGCGGCGAAATGCAGATGGAAGCGCTGGCGAAGAAGATGAATTACAAAGGTAACGTGGCGATTTTGATGGGCGCGCTGTCGAATGAGGAAGCGCGTGAACGCACCCGCGCGGTGGAAGCCGTGATTGCCAAATACAAGGATATGAAGGTGATTGAAAAGCAGAGCGCCAAATGGCAGCGCAACGAAGCGGTGGATGTGGTATCGAGCTGGCTGCTGAATCAGCGCCCGATTGACGCTATCGCGGCGAATAATGATGAAATGGCGATTGGTGCCATCATGGCGCTCAACCAGGCGAAAAATGAGAAGATTTTGGTCGCCGGTATCGACGGCACGCCGGATGGTCAGCAGTTCGTGAAGAACGGCAAAATGACGCTGACCATTTTCCAGGACGCGAAAGGGCAGGCGACCGGCGCGGTGCAGGTGACTAAAGCGCTGCTGGAGAAGCAGAAAGTGCAGGAGTTCAACTGGATTCCGTATCAAACCATCACGCCTGAGAACTATGCGCAGTTCGCGGCGAAATAACATTTTTATTTACCAAAACTCTCCTGCTCGCAGGAGAGTTTTACGCTGGAAACCCGATTTATTCCTCCTCCACTTCGCTTTATTTGCCTAACTCTGACTGATAAACTCCGGCTGCAACCAGAATTGTCTCTGGTTAATGATTGCTCAGGCATGATGCATTAACAGAACGCATGCTTTCGACCGGAGAGAAGTGCAGGATGGATAAAGAGATTCTCAACACCATAAATTCTCAGCACCTTTTTCCCGCGCACAGCGACCGGCATATTTTTTTTGGTGTTGATGGTAAATTCATTGGCCACTCGCTGATTACCATCATGTCGATAATCAAGCATGCCAATGATGTTCGTTATCACTTTCATCTTATCTCTTCGGAAATATCTGCAGTTGATACTGCGCGTCTGGAAAAAATATTCGCAGGATCGCCACATGGGTTAACGCTGCATCCTATTCAGGATAGTTTGTTTGGCGCGTTCCCTACCACAGAGTTATTCACTCGCGCGACCTATTATCGTTTTCTCGCTCCGCTTATCTTGCCGCATGCCACTAAATTGCTTTATCTCGATGCCGATATAGTGTGTCTGAATCCTCTGGATGAATTATGGCAGATTGCCATGCCAGCTGACGTTATTGCCTTGGTGGTTGGCGAGATTGAGGCATTGCAACCGCAGTTGGCTGAAAAGGTGGGTTTGCGTGGAAAGCGCTATTTTAATGCCGGCATGATGCTGATTGATGTGCAAAAGTGGAATCGAGAGCAGATCAGTGAACGCGCTTTTAGTTTGCTTAGCGAAAAGGGAAAACAATTCCAGTATCTTGATCAGGATGCGTTGAATACGTTGCTTGAGGACCGTGTGATATTCACGGAAACGCGCTTTAATACCATCAATATGCTCTCACACGATGATAGCGGCTATACGCAGGATGTGCCGAAAAATACCTGCTTATTGCATTATGCGGGTGCCGATAAACCCTGGCAGCGGTGGAATCAACAGCACGTTGGCCATTACTATCGCGATCTTTATCAGATTTCGCCATTAGCCGACGTCTCTTTTGAAACACCGAAAAACGCGCAACAAGCGAAGAGAATGTACAAATTTTTGTTCCGTAGTCATCATTGGATGCCGGCACTCTATTGGCGCATTAAGTATTTTAAAATGAGGTATTTTTGAGTGCAGACTTTACGTTTAAAGCCGCTGTTAACCGAAAGCAATATTTATCAGCTGTGCTTTCTGCTGTTAACCCTGGCATTTGCGACCTCGTTAGTTATCCCCGCATATCCTAAGAAAACATTTTATCTGGTGGGTTATTTAACGCTATTTTTTCTGCTGGCCCAGGGAATAAAAAGAAAATTCATTATCGATAAGAGTGCTTTCATCGTCGCTATTCCCATTCTATTATTGGGCATAGTCAGGGTAATATGGTCGCGTATTTATGCCGATGCCTATTTTAGCGATGTAGTGGATAACTATTTTCAGGGCGGTAAACTTTTCATTATCTCCGCTTTTATCAGCTATTTTTTCATTGCGTGGCGTCACTGTTTGTCAGCGAAAGTCCTGCGCATTAGCGTGTGCTTGTTAATTTTTGGCTTGCTGCTGACGCTGGGCGCCGGCTGGTACGAACATGCTCAGACGCAGCAACGCATCAAATTACTCACAGATTCAGCCGGTACCGTTTCATACCTGATGACGGCGTTAGCATTAACTGCCCTGTTTATTGTGAATAAGGTGATAGTTCGCCGCCTTAATCAAATTCTGCTGTTCACCGCTATCTTTGTGGTGAATATGCTGCTGATGTTCCTCACTGAGTCACGTGCGGCGGTGTTGGTGCTGCCCGTTTTATACTTGCTCTGTTTTTATCTGGTTCATCGCTGGGCAGGAAAATATTCGCTGGTAATTTTAGTGCTGTGCATTGCGGGTGGGCTGTTCTTCATGCCCAGCTCCATTATGCATCGGTTGGACAACATCCAGAACGAAATAGACAGCTATCAGAAAAATAATGATACCTCAATTGGTGCGCGCTTCTCGATCTGGAAAAGTGGCTATCACAGCGTTTCCTGGTCGCTGCTGGGGCAAAGTCCGGATGACAGAACGGATAAAGCGCGCGTTTATATTAAAACCTATGAACGCGCTAATCCTGAGGCTTATAAAAATGTGATGTATCACTTGCACGATGATTTTTTAGAAACGCTTTCGCTGCAAGGTATCGCGGGTGCTGTCACCCTGATTCTTTTTTATGTGGGTTTAATTGTGGCGGCAATGCGTCGTCGGGCATGGGATGTCGCGCTGCTTCCTGTTTCCATTTTTATATTCGGTTTGACCGATACCGTATGGATTCAAAGCAGTTCAGTGTTTATTCTGATGGCATCGATTATTATGAGCTATGCGCTGATGCAGCATAAGCCCCGAACGCATATCTAATATTTGTCAGGTCGCCATTGAAGGCGACCGATTTTCTCAACGCTTCAGCTCATTCTCCGCAATTTCATTCTCAGATATTTTTTCTTCAAACTAAATCTGACTTTACTGTCCAGCAAAAATGAAACGAAAGAGACGTTTTCAATCGCCTGCTTCACCACCTGTTTCTCATGTTCATCGTTAATCAGCGGATAAAACTTATGCGCCAGATTGATCCAGTGACAAGCGAGCAGGTTGCGGTAGCTTTCACCGAGCACATTATCCATCTGTTGCGTGGCTTTGATCAGCATCGATATTTTATCGGCATCCAGCGCGCTGGAGAGACTTTTTTCTCGTTTGAAATAGAGATACGGGCTCTGCTTCGCTAAAAATATCGTCTGACTGGCTTTCAGAATCGAGGGGAATAAATACGCATCTTCGTAGCAACTGAAGTCAGGGAAATGGTTATCTTCCAACAGCGAGCGTTTAATAAACTGACCGATAAAATGCGCCTGAATATCACGATGGATGAGGAATTTTTCAATCACCTGATGTTGCGACAAGGCGTTAACCTGCAAACCTTTCCACTGTTGTAGTTTGGTCTTCTTTTCATAAATTTCATTCAGCGGCGCCAGCAGAATATCGGGTTGTTGCGCCTGCAAAAACTGCACTATGTCAGCAAAAGAGTTCGGCAAAAGCTGATCGTCACCATCCAGCATCGTGACAAAGTGGCCGCTGCATTTGCTGACGCCAAAATTTCTCACTTTGCCGATGTTACGGAACATCACGTCAAAAATTTTCACCTGGCTGAATGAAGCGGCAAAGCTGTGCAGCAACGCGCTGGTGTTATCTGTGGATGCGTCATTCACCACCACAACCTCGACCGCATCCTCAACGCCAGAGCAGGCCTTTTTGAGGCTGTTTAACGTCTCAACAATGTATTTTTCGCAATTGTGAGCCGTGACCAGGACGCTGAGAGTGCAAGGTGAATCCATAGTTAGCATCTATCCGTTAATGTTCTGAGAGCATTCATTGCTAACAAGTCTATCGCTTTCTACGCTGAAGGGAATGAAATTGTGTTGCATGGTTTAGGTAATCATACTCACAGCTCTGCGCGTCGTTAATCAGCACAACTAAACTTTCCTCCCGCCTTGCCGATGTTTTTTACCACTGAGTCCGTGCGCTTTGCCCCACGATTTTGGGGCTCTACGATCAACTTCTGGTGTGGAAAAATGTCATGATCGCAACGCCCTTGTCAGGCCCGGCGGCTTCGCCGGTGGAAATGGTTTCGCTCAAACGTATCGCACAGCGCGCGGATAGCCTGGCGGTGTTCCTCAGTTGGGCGCTGTTGCCGATTGTACTTGGCGTTGGCTGGCTAAATGACAGCGTGCTGGTGGCGCTAATTGCGGGTTTGGTATTGGCGCTGCTGGCGACGTTTTTCGGCACCGCGCTGCGCGGTACGCTTACGTCGCGGCTGGTCTTATCCGCGCTGTTAATCGGCTGGGCTGGGCTGCTTATTCAGGTTGGCGGTGGCGCAACCGAATACCACTTCTCGGTGTTTGTGTTGATGTCGGCGCTGCTGGCGTGGCGAGATGTGCGCCCGTTAGTAATGGGCGCTGCGGCGGCAGCCACGCATCATGTGTTATTCAATTATCTGCAGGAAAATGATCTGTTTGGCGTGGTGGTGTTTCATCATCCCGGCTGGGACATGGTGTTTTTCCACGCGCTGTTTGTCGTGGTGCAAACCGCGATGCTGCTGGTGATTGCACGCCAGATGGCAGCGGATGCGAGCTCGGCCAGCGAAGTGGCGCAACTGGCGGCACACATTAATCAGCAAGCCGGTTATCTCACGCTGCGTGCCGATACTCAGCAGAGTGAAACGCCGTTCGCGCGCACCTTCAGTACTACGCTTGGGACCCTACACGGCACTTTGCATCAGGTCAGCGACGGCGTCGGTCAACTGCTGGCGGAATCCGACAGCATTCTGGAGCGCAACGCCGCGCTCTCGACGCGTACCGACGAGCAGGCGCAAGCGCTGGAAGTGGCGGCCAGCGCCATGAGCGAAATCAGTATCGCTGCCAGCTTAACCCGGGACAAAGCGCAAAGTGCGTGCGAGCTGGCGAGTGAAACCCGCGCGGTGGCGACGCGTGGTGAAGAGAATATTCAGTCGGCGATTCGCTCGATGGAGAAAATCAGCGAAGAGTCAAGAAGGGTGAAGATCATCCTGGAGCTGATCGACGGCATTGCGTTTCAGACCAACATTCTGTCACTGAACGCCTCGGTGGAAGCGGCGCGTGCCGGTAATCAGGGACGCGGTTTTGCCGTGGTCGCCAGCGAAGTGCGTAATCTGGCGATGCGCAGCGAAAGTGCGGCACGCGAAATCCGTCAACTGATGGATGCCAGTTCCACCAGCACCCAACACGGCACCGTGCAGGTGGAGCATGCGGCGCAAACCATGCGCGAGATTCACAGCAGTATTAGCGGGTTATCGCAGCTGGTGACGGAACTGTCGGCGATGAGTGAGCAGCAGAATTTGAGCATTGAGCAGATTCAGCAGAGCATCAATAGCATTGATCACAGCGTGCATCATAACGTGCAGCACGTGGCCGAAACACTGCAAGTGGCGCAGCAGCAACAGCAGCAGGCCAATGCGCTGAAGCAGGCGATTTCGTTATTTAAGTTGGGGTAAGCGTGACCTTTGCAAAGGTCGCCATGAATGGCGACCTTGCGTTAGTTACTCTACGCCATTAACCAGCAGCACGCGGTATTTCGCGCCTTTCAGGCGATGCGCTTTGGCTTCCTGATACGCCGGGCTGAAATACCAGCCTTTCGCCGCCTCAGCATCCGGGAATTCGAGCACCACCACGCCTTCCGCTTCCGGGCCTTCCAGCGTTTCCAGGGCGCCATAAAACGCCAGCGGGGTGATGGGATGGTCGCCGCGCGCCTGTCCGGCTTTCTCGGCATACGTCGTCAGCTCGTCCTGGTCTAAGGTTTCGTCCTTAATAAACACCACATATGCAGCCATTATTTCTCTCCTCGCGCCTGGCGTTTGTCTTCAGTGTTGTTATCGAAATCGGCGGCATCATGGCGCTCCAGCAGCTGATCCTGCGGCTCGGCACCAAAGGCGCGATTCACTTTACGCCCGCGAATCACCGCCGGACGCTCGGCAATCTCTTTTGCCCAGCGCACCACATTTTTGTACGACTGCACATCAAGGAATTCGCTGCCGCCATATTGGTTGTTCAGCACCAGATTGCCGTACCACGGCCAGGTGGCGATATCGGCGATGGTGTATTCGTCACCGGCGAGGAAGCGATGGTCGGCCAGCTGACGATCCAGCACGTCCAGCTGACGTTTAGCTTCCAGCGTGAAGCGGTTGATGGCATATTCGATTTTTTCTGGCGCGTAGTGATAGAAGTGGCCAAAGCCGCCGCCGAGGTACGGCGCAGAACCTTGCAGCCAGAACAGCCAGTTCAGGGTTTCGGTGCGGCCTGCCAGCGAGGTCGGCAGGAAGTGACCGAACTTCTCGGCCAGATAGAGCAGGATATTGCCGGATTCAAATACGCGCTGCGGTGGCGTGACGGAATGGTCGCTCAGCGCCGGGATTTTCGAGTTCGGGTTTACATCGACAAAACCGCTGGAGAACTGATCGCCATCGCCGATACGGATCAGCCAGGCATCGTACTCGGCGTCATTGGCACCCACCGCCAGTAACTCTTCCAGCAGGATAGTAATTTTCTGGCCGTTTGGCGTGCCGAGCGAGTATAGCTGCAGCGGATGTTTGCCGATCGGCAAGGTTTTGTCATGCGTCGGCCCGGCGGTTGGACGGTTGGTTTTCGCGCCGTTACCTTTGGCTTCCGGGTCCCAGGTCCAGACTTTCGCGGGCTGATACTGATGTTCCGACATAGTGGTTTCGCCTTGTTGTGATTGTATTTTTGCTGCTACTGAGTGTAGCAGCGTGTGATACAGGCGATTTAACCGCGCTGGCGGTGGGACGCAAAGTCCGATTATGTAAAGTTCTCTTGCGTAAACAGCATAAAGTCCACTCTACCAGGCTGATAGGTGTCGGGAATGTCGCCCTCTTCCAGATGCCGCAGCATCAGCGTTAAGGCGAGCTGAGCATGGCGCAGGGTGTTTTGATCGAGGGTGAGGTTCAGCACGCGATCCTGCAACAGTCGGCGTGTGGTGCTGTACAACTCGTGCGTGACGTACAGCACTTTACCGTCGAGACGATGACGCGCCAGCGCTTCGTGCACCTGTGTGTTGCCAATGCCGGTGTTATACAGCCCGACAATCGGCGGCGAGGCGGCCAGCGTTTTTTCTAACAGGCGGCTGATGCGTTCGCGCTCATCCTGACCGGCAAGAATCTCGCGCAGGCGCAGCTGCGGAAAGCGTTCGGCCAGCACCGCCTGAAAGCCCTCAATGCGCAGGCGGTGGGCTGCGTAATCCGCGCGTCCGCTCATCAACACCACTTCACCCGGCTGCGACAGCATACTACCGAGCATCAAACCGGCGGTGCGCCCGGCTTTGTATTGATCGATACCGACGTGGCACAGCCGCGCGGCATCGGGCAGATCGGCGACCAGCGTGATCACCGGCACGCCGCGCGCTTTACAGGCGGCGAGCGCATCGTAGATTAGCGGGTTTTGATGGGCGAAGACGATCAGCGCATCCATCTTTTTACTGCTGGCGGTGATGTGTGCGGCGAGTTTTTCCGGTGCATTTTCCGGGATCAGCGTGCGATGCAGACGCAGGCGGCGATAACCGAGCTGGTCGGCGAGTTTGGCAAAGTCTTGCGCTAATTGCTGAAAGAAGAAGGAGGCGTTGCCGCTGAGCAGCACTTCGATCTGCCACGGATGGCGATGCTCCTCGGGCAGAATGCGTTTTAAACCGGCGTCACGCGCTGCCTGCAGGATTTTTTTGCTCATGGCGGGCGATACGCCACCGCGATCGTTGAGTACCCGGTCAACCGTGGCGACACCGACGCCCAGTTGTTTTGCCAGCTCGGCCAGCGTCACTGCTTTCATGTTGCGTGCATTCCAATAGAGCGGGCCCTCATCCTAACCTTCTCCCGCCAGCGGGAGAAGGGATCGATCGAGCAAGCCGTACCATCCCGTTCCCTCTCCCGGTGGGAGAGGGTTAGGGTGAGGGCATCAGCGCGCACTCAACTATCCCAACAGCTCACGCTCAATCAGTTCGCGGGTTTCCACCGCCTGATACTTCATCTTCTCCGGATAACCGAACAGTGCCGCCGAGATAATTGATTCGCCGCCAACCTTAAAGGTGCGGTTGGCAAAATTCATCTCGCGCAGTGCTTCAAACAGCGCATCGAAATTCACTTCGCCTTCACCGACCGCCACGTGCTGGTGGATGGTGGCATCCACGCCTGGCGGGTTGACGATATAACGGCAGTGCTTGGTGTGGTTCATGGTATCGGCGATCAGCATATGTGAAAGATCATCGCCGGCGTAATGCAGCATGTTCTTCACATCGCCCACACCTTTGTCGTAATAGAAGGTGTGCGGTGCGCTGTAGATGTACTTCACGTTTTCGCTGCGGAATGACTTCACAATGTCTGCAGTTTCGTTGCTCTGCTCACAGAAATCCCACGGATGCGCCTGAATCTCGACGCGGATGCCTTCACGTTCGATGATCGGCAGCAGCTCTTCCATCGAACGATAGAACATCTCTTCACAAATTTCCGGCTCGTTGGGATTGCCCGACAGCTCGGTGTTGATCACCTGCACGCCCATTTCGACGGCAATCTCGATCATGCGTTTCCAGTTCTTCACCGCCGCCTGACGACGCAGTTCATCCGGGCCAGACCAGCGATATACGGTGATGAACGAGGAGATCTCCAGCCCGGTGGCATTCAGCGCGTTTTTGTATTCGCGCATGATTTCACGGCTGGCTTTCGGATGTTTATAAAACGGGTTGATCTGCGGGTGCGGCGACTGCTCGATGTACTTGTAGCCCCATTCCGCCACCTGATGCACCATGCGCGTGATGCCGAGATCCCTGATTACATCCACATCAAAAGCGATTTTCATTGTTTTCTCCTGAGCGTTAAGCGGTGCGGACTTTGATGATGACCATACTGATCTTTTTACGCGCTTCATCACGTATTCTGATGTGAAACCATCAGCCAGACCGCTTTGAATACGCACATGAATATCAAACATTTATTCTGAATGGTATTGAGATGAAATGAGCTATTTCATTTTTGCGAGAGCGATCAAAATAATGAGAGATTCCCTATCACTTGAAGCCAATTACTGATGATTCCTGTGCGGGATGATTGGTGATTTACCGCAGGTTAGGGCATTATTTTTGATAATTTATTATCATATCATTCAGGAAGTAGCGCATGAGTAAAATCACCATGACCGCGATTGCCACCGCCGCCGGTGTTGGCGTGGCGACCGTTGATCGCGTGTTAAATCGTCGTGCACCGGTGCGCGCCGCAACGGAGCAGAAGGTGCTGGAAGCCGCTAATCGCCTCGGTTATCGCATCGGCAATGTGCCGCTGCTGAGCGGCACCGCGCCAGCCGCCAGCGTGACGCTGCGCATGGGCTTTATCCTGCTGTCAAAATCCTACTCGTTCTATCATTCCCTCACTGATGCGCTACGCCAGCATACGCAGCCGTTTCATCCGGCAGGCAGCGAACCGCTTTTTACCTGGCACGACATTGATGATGTGGAAGCGGTGGTGACCTCGCTGTATGCGCTGGCCGAGCAGGTGGATGCGATTGGCTTAGTTGCGCTGGACCACCCGCTGATTCGCCATGCGATAGAAAACATATCGCGTCAGGGCGTGCGGGTTTATGCGCTGTTTTCCAACTTTTCGCCGTGCGGTCACGCCGGTTACGTTGGTCTGGATAACCAGAAAGCCGGACGCACCGCCGCGTGGATTGCCACGCATCTGTTGCATCAGCCGGGTTCGGTCGGCGTGCTGGTGGGCGACCATCGCTTTATCTGTCAGGAGAGCAATGAGATCAGTTTCCGCTCCTATCTGCGTGAGCAGGACAGCGCGCGACGCGTGCTGGAGCCGCTGAAAACCAATGAATCGATTGATGGCGGCTACCGTTCCACGCGTCAGTTACTGGAAGAACATGCCGATTTGGCACTGATCTTCGCGCCTTGCGGCGGCATTGAGGGCGTGATTCATGCGTTGCGCCAGCAGCCGCAGCGTAAGGTGGCGTTGATATGTCATGGTCCGGTGAAAGAGGGCGAGCTGGCGCTGATTGATGGCACCATTACGGTGATGATCCGCAACCGCATCGACGAAATGGCCATGCGCCTGGCGCAGATGGTGCAGCAGCATCATGCGCAGCCGGGCGATCATTTCTCCCAGATCATCCTGCCGTTTGATATCGTCACGCGTGAAAACCTGTAGGCCGCGTCGTTGCTGTATTTGATATATTTTCTATCATTTTACTGATGCGAAATACTATGATCGCTATCAAAAAATGAATGTTTCATGGTTGTTGATGATGAAATATTTATTTGATACTTGCGCTATCCACTATCGCAAGGAACGATCATGACTATCCATATTGCTAACGCGCCCTGTAGCTGGGGCGTTGATGACCCGAAAAATCCCTTCCTGCCGCCGTGGCAGAAAGTCCTGAGTGAAGCGTCGCAGGCCGGTTATAAAAGCATTGAGCTGGGCCTATGGAGCTATCTGCCGGTTGAGCCTGCCGAACTGTGTCAGCAGCTGGAAGCGCACGATTTGTCGCTGGTGGCGGGCACCATTTTTGATGATTTGGTGAGTGAAGCCAATTTCCCGGCTATGGTTGAGCTGACGCACAACATCTGTCGCAACCTGTCTCTGGTACCGACCGCGACCAAAACCCATGCGGACAACAAGCCCGCACCTTATCTGGTGATTATCGACTTCGGTAATCCAGAACGCGCCAAATACGCTGGTCAATCCGCCAAGGCGCCGCGCCTGTCAGCTGAAGCGTGGCAGCGCATGATGCAGCACATCACCACGCTGAGCCAGATTGCCTGGAACGAATACGGCGTGCGTGCGGTGATCCATCCGCATGCCGGTGGCTGCATTGAGTTCGCCGACGAGCTGCAACAGCTGGTGGAAGACATTCCGCATGAAGTCGCTGGTTTGTGCCTCGACACCGGCCATCTGTATTACTCCGGCATGGATCCAATTCCTTACCTCAGCCGCTACTGGGATCGCATCGATTATCTGCACTTCAAAGACGTTAACGATGCGGTATGGCGCGACGTGATTGCGCGCGGCGTCGATTTCTTTGCCGCCTGCGCAGAAGGCGTGATGTGCCCGATTGGCAAAGGGGCAATTGATTATCCGGCGGTGCGCGCCTTCCTGGCGGAGCGCAATTATCAGGGCTGGATCACCGTCGAGCAGGAGCGCGATCCGCGTGATGCCGACACCAGCCTGCGTGACGTCACCGCCAGCCTGCACTATTTGCAATCGGTCGGATTCTGAGGAGAACAACATGATCAACGGCATTAAAGCTCTCGATCGCTCGCTGCGCTGGGGCATGGTTGGCGGTGGCGGCACCAGCCAGATTGGTTACATTCACCGTTCGGCGGCCACGCGTGATAACAACTTCACGTTGCTGGCAGGCGCATTCGATATCAACGCCGAGCGCGGCCGCGCCTTTGGCACTTCGCTAGGTATCGAAGCCGATCGCTGCTACGCAGATTACGAAACCCTGTTTGCGGCAGAAGCGGCGCGCGCCGACGGCATCGAAGCGGTGTCGATTGCCACACCCAATAACACGCACTTCGCCATCTGCCGCGCCGCACTGAATGCGGGTCTCCATGTGGTGTGTGAGAAGCCGCTGTGCTTCACCGCTGCCGAGGCCGATGAGCTGGAACAGCTGTGTGCTGAGAAGAAGAAAATCATCGGTGTGACCTATGGTTACGCCGGACATCAGCTGATTCATCAGGCACGCGAGATGATTGCCGCAGGTTTGCTGGGTGAGATCCGCATCATCAACATGCAGTTCGCGCACGGCTTCCATAACGAAGCGGTAGAATTGCAGAACGAAAGCACCAAGTGGCGCGTCGATCCGCGCTTCGTCGGGCCGAGCTATGTGCTGGGCGATTTGGCGACGCATCCGCTGTTTATCGCCGAAACCATGGTGCCGCATCTGCAGATCAAACGCCTGCTGTGCAGCCGCCAGAGCTTTGTCAAAACCCGCGCGCCGCTGGAGGATAACGCCTTCGTGATGATGGAGTACGACAACGGCGCAGTCGGCACCATGTGGGCATCGGCGGTGAACTGCGGTTCGATGCACGGTCAGAAGGTGCGGGTGATCGGCGAGAAAGCCAGCCTGGAGTGGTGGGATGAGCAGCCGAATCAGCTGCGCTATGAAGTGCAGGGCGAGCCGGTGCAGATTCTCGAGCGCGGCATGGGGTATCTGCATCCGAGTGCGCTGGCTGACGACCGTATTGGCGGCGGACATCCGGAAGGATTGTTTGAAGCCTGGTCCAATCTCTATCGCCGTTTTGCCCTGGCAATGGATGCCACCGATCGTGGCGATCAGGCATTCCTGAAAGACTTCTGGTATCCGGGCGCGCATGCCGGTTTGATGGGCGTGCGTTGGGTGGAGCAGTGCGTGAAGTCTGCGGATGCGGGAGCCATATGGATAGCGTGTTGAATGGGCCTTGCTCATGTGCGGAGCAAGAGGGCGTTAATGACTCAATCTTCCACGGTCGCTTTTAGACCCTCGAAATTGCAGAATTCACTGCCAATTTAAATAAAAGTTAACTCGATTTTTTGAATGATTTTTCACCCCTCTACGCGCTCTTTATCAAGAGCGCAAATTCATTCTCCCCAGATTAAATAATCACTAAACGTGCAATTAACGCAACGTAATATAACAGTTTTATTTCTGTAATAGTTAAGCCGGCGTTATAAGAAGCGTATAAATAATAACCGTCTTTGTTTTGATGGTGTAAACATCATCTCGCGTTTTTTAGCCTTTCCGGCGGCAATTGCAGACATATCTTGAGGATACTGAGTTTTGTCTTGATCGAACAAAATACTGTCTTAGGTGTTTTTTTAGATCTTTAGATCGTTAAAATACAAATGTTAAGTTTTTTATTCTAAAAAAAGATCTTAAAAAAGATCAAAGATCTGTAAATTTACCCTCGCGCTAATTTTTTTAGGGTTATATTTCAAATTGAGCACGAATAATCAAAAAAACTTTCAATAGGTCGAAAGTTGTCATTTACTTAAAGCGGTCGAAGGGCTCCAACATTACTTCGATTAATGTTTTTTTCTGCTATGGAAATGAAAATTCATTGCTTTAGCAGAGACATTTTTGATGACGATTTTTGAGGTTTAATCATGAAAAGCAAGTTCGCAGTATTGGTTGCAATTACGGCTTCTCTTGGATTTATTGGCACGACAACTGCTGCTGATGGCACGATTAATTTTACGGGTACAATTACCGATAACGCTTGCACGGTAGATACTGGCTCTGCCAACCAAACCGTGAATCTGGGCACCGTTTCGAGCAAAACCTTCACCGGAGCCGGTGTCACCGCGGCACCGACTCGCTTCAACATTAATCTGACAAGTTGTCCTGCTGCGGTAACCTCGGCCAGCGTACGTTTCGATGGCGCAACCTCTGCGGGAAATAACCAAATCCTCGCTCTGAACTCAGGGCAAACTGCCACCAATGTGGGTGTCGCGCTGTATGAGCAAGACAGTTCCACTCTCATCCCTATCGCCAGCAAATCGGCTGATCGTCCAATCACGGCAGCCGGCCCTAATGTACTGACCTATATAGCGAAATATTACGCTACGGCCACGCCAGTTACTGCGGGTACAGCAAACTCCACGGCGACCTTCACCATTGCTTACAACTAAGTAGTTTCAGAGCCGCGTCATGCGGCTCTTTCTTTCGTCACGGAGAGAGATGGATGTTTAAAAAAAGTCTTTGGCCATTGGCCATGGCACTTTTGTGCCTGTCGCCTATGGCTCAGTCTGGTGTGCAGATTGGCGGCACACGTCTGGTTTATGACGGTAAAAACAAGCTGGCCGCGATAAGTGTGACTAATCCAGACGATCGTCCCTATTTGATTCAATCCTGGGTTAGCAGTCAGGAAGAGAGTGATACCGCTGATGACACTTTCATCACCACGCCCCCGCTCTTCCGCCTTGAGCCTCATAGCCAGAATTCGGTGCGCGTTATCTACAGTGGTCACACGTTGCCAGACGATCAGGAATCCGTGCACTGGTTGAATATCAAGATTATCCCCACGGTCAATCGTCAGGCCACTAACGATCTCGTTATCACCATTAAAAACAAGATGAAGTTATTTTACCGGCCCGCAGAGTTAAGCGGCGATCCCGCATTGGCTTTTACCAGGCTCAAATTTCGCCAGCGTGAGGGCAAACTCGCCGTGTTTAATCCCACGCCTTACAGCGTTTCGCTCTACGACCTGACCGTAAACGGTTCAACTATGACCAAACCGCCGATGGTGTTGCCTTCACAGGAAATCGTTCTGGGCCAAAAAGTGCATGTTGGCAATCCGGTGAGCTGGCGAGCGATTAATGATTTCGGCGGCATTACAGCAGAACAAACATTAAAAGTGGGCACCGATTAAAGGAGAGGGCCATGTCGATGAGACAAAATATACCTTTAACGCTGAGGCCTGCTTTTCAGCGCACCTTACTTAACATGTTAATACTGGCTGCAATATCCATTAATGATGTGGTTGCAGAGGATTATTTTGATCCTGACACGGTGGAACGACACAGCGGCCAGCGTGCAAATCTGGATCTTTCCACTTTTAGCCACAGTGGAGGCCAGGCGGCGGGCGTTTACAACGCCGACGTTTACCTGAACGACAATTTTGTTGGATCAAAAAGTATACGCTTTGAACCCGGTGCGAAGGGTCTGCAGCCCCTATTAATGAAAGCCGATTTTATGCGGTGGGGCGTGAAAGAGAATGCCACACCCGCTTTCGTGAAAATCTCACCTGCGCAGGAAGTGACGAATATCGCTGCCATCATCCCGCAGGCGCAAACCCGCTTTGATTTAAGCCAGCAACGCTTAAACGTCTCCATTCCACAAGAATATGTACGACATAACGCACAAGGGTATGTTGGCCCAGATGAGTGGGACGATGGTGTCAACGCGCTATTTATGAATTATGGCTATTCAGGTGCCAATAACTGGAGTGATTATCGTCAGGGAAGTGATAACAACGCGTATCTCAATTTGCGTAGCGGTATCAATCTCGGGGCCTGGCGCGCGCGCAACTACACCACCTATAGCCATAGTCAGGGTAATGATAAGTGGAACAGTATTAATACCTACGTTCAGCGTGACATCAAACCCTGGAAAAGCCAGCTGGTATTGGGAGAGAGCTATACGCCATCAGAGGTATTCGATAGCTTCCCCTTTCGCGGAGCTCAGCTCTACTCAGACGACAATATGCAGCCCGAGAGCTTACGAGGATTCGCACCCGTTGTACGAGGCATTGCGCAGAGCAATGCGCAAGTTACCATTCGTCAGGACGGTAACATCATTTGGCAAGCCTATGTGCCACCCGGACCTTTCGCCATAAACGATCTTTATCCTACCTCTGCCAGTGGCGATCTTGAGGTGGTAATAAAAGAAGCGAATGGCAGCGTCCGACAGTTTGTTCAGCCATTTTCTGCGGTGCCTATCATGCAGCGTGAAGGGCGTTTCAAATATGCTTTCACGGCCGGACAATATCGTTCAACCGGGGGATCGGCAAAAAAGCCGGGCTTTATACAAGGCACAGGTATCTATGGTTTGCCTTATAGCTCAACCGTTTATGGTGGATCAATTCTGTCGGGTGATTACACGTCAGCATCGGTTGGTGTGGGGAAAGGTCTGGGGTTATTGGGTTCGATTTCGCTGGACGGGACATTCGCCAATGCCCGTTTAATGGAAGAAACTCATCGCGGTGGCTCATTTCGTTTTCAATATGCAAAAGATGTCGCAATGAGCGGCACCACTTTTACTCTGGCAGGCTACCGTTATTCCACCTCTGGTTATTACGATTTTAATGAAGCCAATGGCTATTACGCGAATACACTGCCGCCGGGTTTCCGGGGTAATCCCAACAACCGCAATGAAGTTGAACAAGCCCGACGCGAATGGCGAAACTGGCGTTATAGCCATAACAGACGCAGTAAATCCCAACTCAACGTTAATCAATCGTTGGGTGATTATGGCAGTCTTTTTCTCTCCGCTTACCAGCAACAATATTGGGGCGTGACAGAAAAGGAGCGCAGTTTGACGCTGGGCTATAACACCAGCTTCAACGCCATCAATTACTCCTTTAACTACAGCTATTCACAGACGCCGTTCTACACCAAACACGATCAAATTTTTTCGCTGGCGGTGCAGATTCCCTTTGACCGATTTTTACCCAAAAGCTGGCTGAACTTCTCGGGCAGCACCGACAATCGCGATAAAACCACTGGCGCGGTGGGGTTGTCAGGCACTGCACTGGCAGACAATAACCTGAGCTATAGCGTGCAACAGGGTTACACCAATCAAGGGGTTGGCGCCAATGGCAATGCGTCAGTCAACTATAAAGCACGCTTTGGCGAATACCAGGCTGGCTATAACTACTCGCGGAATACCCGACAACTGAATTACGGCGCAACGGGCGGCATTGTGGTGCATCCCTATGGTGTGACTCTGAGCCAGCCGTTGGGTGACACCATGGCCTTAGTGCGTGCTGAAGACGCGGAAGCGGTTCGCGTGCTCAACCAAACCGGCGTGCTGACTGATGGCAGAGGTTATGCCGTCGTACCTAACGTAACACCTTATCGCCGCACCTCGCTTTCGCTTGATGCCAATTCGCTCGGCGATAACGTCGATCTGCTGAGTGACAGCCAAACAGTGGTGCCTACGCAGGGGGCCGTAGCATTAGCCAATTATCCCACGGTATCGGGGGCAAAAATGGTCGTTACCTTGCGTGGGCGTCAAGTGCCGTTCGGCGCACGTGCCAGCGTTGCCAACGGCGAAACCCTTTCGCATGGCATCGTTGATGACAAACAACATGTTTACCTCAGCGGCGTGCCCGCAGCGGGCGTGGTTAAGGTGAACTGGAAGGGCGGCGAATGTCAGGCTCCGTTTACGTTAGGAAAGGCTCAGTTTGGTGTCAATTCTGTGACGGCACAATGCCGCTAAAGGAAGCATTTATGCGTTTATTTCTTTTATTACCGAGCATATTTTTTATTGGGTTGTACGTTAACTTTGCGCAGGCTTATACCTGTACCACCACCACAGCCGCGACGACAATTTCTCCTCCTGCGATAGTGATTCAACGCGATTTACCGGTGGGATCGTTGATTGGCAGCCAGATCACCTCGGGTGCGGTGAACACGTTTAACTGTACTAACACGGCGCCGGCGTTGACTTACCAAAGTGTGGGCGTAAAAGGCACCGGTAACTATGTCACGACCATTGGAGGCAGACGGATTTACAGCACCAATATTGCAGGGATTGGCTTTGCTATCGGTGGCATCTCAGTGAACAACTGCAATAACTTTAGTGGCTGGGTTGATGGAACCAGTACGGGAGATGGTAATGCGAACAATAGGTTGCTGTGTTCGGTCAATGGCTTAATGGCGGGACAACCTCTGCGCGAGCAAGCGTTGCTACAGTTCTATAAAACCGGACCAACCGGATCGGGGATGGTCACCGCGCAGCAGGCAGGATCGTTTATTTTGCACAACAACCAGGCGTTCTGGCATTCACCGGAATCGACTATTCTTATGAATGGTTTTAGTGTCACAACGCTGGCGTGTTCAGTCAGTAATACTGCCATCGCCGTGAATATGGGCAACGTGGATAAGCGTGCGTTCAGTGGGACAGGCAGTTCACCCGATGCCAGCTTTACGCGTAATTTTACCATTCCGCTTAACTGTAATGCCGGCACCCGCATCAATGTGAAAATTGATGGAAATGCCCAAAACTCCACCAATGGGGTATTAAATCTGACATCAGGTGCCAATACGGCAAGTGGAGTGGGCGTGCAGCTGCTGTTTAATAATGCGCCTGTGCAACTGGGCGCCAATATTGTTGCCGGAACCTCGGCCAGCGCGGGGAATTATAGCATTCCGCTTCAGGCGCGTTATTACCAAACGACCGCAACCATTACACCCGGCACTGCTAACAGTTCCGCGACTTTCACACTGACCTATCAATAAATAATCTTCCCCCTGGCGGGGGAAGATTGTCAGTGATGACTCACCGGTAGGTTATTTGAACAGCTTTAATATGACCCGAAGATTGCACGCTGACATCGCCGAGTTGAAACGGCAGCGCCTGCTGTTGCTTATTGAATCTAATCTGACGCACCTTATCGACACCATTCTGGCTACATTGCACTGCGGCATGCTGGCTATTGGTCATCGTCGTACAGGCAGGCTCAACTATCGCACCGGTAAAAGAAACGGTACCGCCCTCAGCCAGAACGGCTTGGGCAAATAGCAAACCAGAAAATAATACGAATGCTGTTTTCATCGGTCTTCTCCTGGTGGTGGCATAAAGAAGAACGACAAGTTAGGACCAAACTTTAATTAAAAATGGCGATAGTGAAAAAATATCCCCCTTAATGCGATCGCAGGTCGCTTAGAAAGCGCTGCGCGCGCGGGTGCTGCGGCTGGGTGAAGAACTGTTCTGGTTGTGATTTCTCCAGAATCTGTCCCTGGTCCATAAACCAGATGGTATCCGCCACCTCACGGGCAAAGTTCATTTCGTGGGTCACGCACATCATCGTCATCCCTTCCTGCGCCAGACCGCGCATCACCGACAATACTTCGCCGACCATCTCCGGATCGAGCGCCGAGGTCGGTTCATCGAACAGCATCACCGGCGGCTTCATCGCCAGCGCGCGGGCAATCGCCACGCGCTGCTGCTGGCCGCCGGAAAGCTGCGCCGGATAAGCATCGGCTTTATGCGCTAAGCCCACGCGCTCCAGCAATTCACCCGCCTGACGACGCGCTTCGCTGCGCTTTACGCCCAGTACTTTCATCGGCGACATCATGATGTTCTCGGCCACCGTCACATGCGGGAACAGGTTGAAGTTCTGAAACACAAAGCCGATGCGCGTGCGCAGCTGATTGAGGCGCGTGCTGCTGCCGTGAATATCGGTGCCATCAAACACAATCTGGCCGTCATCGATCGGTTCTAAACGGTTAACGGTGCGGATCAGCGTCGATTTGCCCGAGCCGGAAGGGCCGCACACTACCACCACTTCGCCGGGATTAATCTCGGCGCTCAGGTTGGTCAGCGCCTGATACGCGCCGTACCATTTATTAACCTGATTAAACATGATCATCGGTCCCATGCGGTTTCCTTATTGCGAGGAGGTTTTAGTCAGCATCACCGCGGGCGCCACGCTGGGCGTTGGCTGCGGTGCTTGACGACGTTTCTGCGCAATGTGCGCTTCGAGTTTATTGGCCAGCCAGGTGAGGCTGAAGCAGATGAGGTAATAGCTCAGCGCCACAATGGCGAACACCTGAAACGGTTTGGTCAGCAGCTGATTGCTAACCTGATTGGCGGCAAAGGTCAGCTCCGGCACGTTAATCACGTAACCCAGCGTACTGTCTTTGATGATCGACACCAGCTGGCTGACCAGGCTGGGCAAGGTGTTGAACAGCGCTTGAGGCAGGATCACCAGACGCAAAGTTTTCAGGTGGCTCATGCCGAGCGCGCGTGAGGCTTCGTATTGGCCGTGCGGCAGCGCCTGAATGCCACCGCGCACGATCTCGGCGATATAGGCACTCTCATAAATCACCAGCGTACACAGCATGGTGGCGAAGCCGCTGATGTTGTGGCCGATCAGCAGCGGCACACAGAAGTAGGTCCAGAACACCACCATCATCAGCGGGATGCCGCGCAGCAGATAAACCCAGCCGGTGGCGGGCCAGCTCAGCCAGCGCCACGGCGACAGGCGCGCCAGGCCCAGCAGCACACCAATCGGAAACGCCAGCAGCACCGCCAGCACCGAGATCAGCAGCGTACAGAGCACGCCGCCAATCGGACCGTTCGGGTATTGCCCCATCAACAGCAGCATGCCGTTGTCATGCAAAATGGTGAACATCTCAAACATCGCCATTACCTCGCATAGACGCGCTGGAAGCGGCGGGCCAGCAGTGCGCCAAGGCCCATCAGCAGCAGGGAGAAGAACAGATAGCCCACGGTCGCCACGATGTAAGATTCGAAGGTACGGAACGTTTGGTTCTCAATATCGCGCGTTACATAGGTGAGATCCGCCACACCAATCACCATCGCCAGGCTGGTGTTTTTAAACAGCAGCACCGTGTGGTTGATCATCGCGGGCATCGCATTGCGAATGCCCTGCGGCAGAATCACGCCGTGCATGGCGCGCACGTAGCTCATGCCGAGTGCGCGCGCAGCTTCGTTCTGCCCGTCGGGAATGGCGCGCAGGCCGCTGCGGATATCTTCGGAGAAGTACGCCGCCTGACACAGACCCAGCGCGGTGAGGGAGAACAGGAACTCGGCGTTGTAGTTGTTGATCCACATCTGCAGCGCTTCCGGCAGCAGCGTGGGAATGGCGAAGTACCACATCATCAACTGGATCAGCGTCGGCACATTGCGGTGATAAGAGACATAGGCTTTGACAAGCCCAACCGCGATGCGGTTTTCAGTCAGGCGAATCACCACCAGCAGCAGCGCCAGCACCATCGCCAGCAGCCAGGCACCCAACGCCAGTTCAAGGGTGATCACCGTTCCGTCAACGATCATCTGGCCGTATTGGCCGGTTATCACACTGCTGAAATCGAGAGCCATTCTGTTACCTCATCATCGCCTGCTACGCGCTGTGGTCGCCCGGTCGCATGGTGGAAAGACCGCCCGGCACCTGTAATGTCGGGGTGATTTCGATGTTGCCGATATTTACCGCCAGCGGTGCCGCGAGCGCGAAAGCAACGCAGTCGGCGATATCTTTGGCCTGCGGCAATTCAAAGCCATCAATGAAGCGGCGGCGCGCCTCTTCGTGATCGCCTGACACGTTGCCGAAGATATCGGTGGCGACGCGGCCCGGACAGATTTCGGTGATGCGCACGCGCGCGCCGTAGCAATCGACGCGTAGCTGGCGCGAAAGGGCATGCACGCCGGCTTTGGTGGCGTGATACACCGAGTTACCGTTGAAGTTGTAGATGGCAGCAATCGAGGTGATATTGAAAACGTGGCCACGATCGCGCGCCACCATGCCCGGCACCAGCAAACGACACAGATGCAGCACCGCGCGCAGATTGACGTCCACCTGGGTTTCAATTACGTTCTCATCGGCATCGAGGATCGAGCCCGGATGCGACAGGCCAGCGTTATTCACCAGAATGTCGATTTCGAGATCCTGGCACAGCGCGGTCAGCGCCTTTATGTCACTGACATCCACCGCGTGCGGAATACAGCCGGTGCGATCGGCCAGCGCTGCCAGCTGCTCTTTCCGGCGCGCCACCGCGTGCACGGTGATGCCCTCCTGGCACAAGCGCTCAACAATCGCTTCGCCCATTCCCGCCGATGCGCCGGTCACCAGCGCGGTTTTGTAATCTGAAAATGGCATCTGCCTCTCCTCGTTATGGCGTCTTTTGACTGTATGCAGTTATGCCGCAAGGGCATAAGACATAAAAATTTTGAGGCAATAAGCGCCCCTTATAACCCCGCAGGGCTGCCATTCATGGCGACTGAAACATCAACACGTCCTCGCCATACTCCACCGCAGACAAATGCTCTGCCGCGAACGACTGCACCGTGCCGCTATCCGGGCTGATCACCGGCACATACAGCGGGCCAACCTGCACCAGCGCCACCACCGCACCGGCCTCGATGTGCTGGCCGGGCGCGACAAAATCCTGCGGACTATGCGGATGGCGGCGCAGCAGCGTGCCGGGCATCGGTGCGCCGATGCGTTGCGTGATGGGGGGGATTTCTGCGGCGGGAAACGTGACAGGCGCGGGCGTGGCTGGCGCGGCTGGCGTAGCGGCGAAGGTCAACCGCACTGACCATTGCTTGCCATCGAGCGCCAGGCTGTTCAGCCCGGAGGATTGCATCTTGCGCGCCAGCGCACGCAGCGTCGGCAGCGGTATTGCGGTTTTATCCATGGAATTCCCGTCAAAGCGAAACACGCCCGCCTGAGCGGGCAAAATCGTAATCTAGCGCGTTCGCAATACGGGCAGTAAGAGGGTTTCGCTTTGCGGCAATAAGCGGGACTTATCCCACCAACGTCAAAGGATGATTCTCAACGTTGCGGCGCGACATCAGCGACAGCAGGATCGATTTCACCGCTTCGGCCGGCTGTGACAGCGGCAGGTGATCCGACATGCAGAACGACAGCGACACCTGCACATCCGGATCGACGATCTTCGCCATCCACGCATCGCCGCTTTTCAGCATCGCGCGCGCGGCGGATTCCGGCATGATGGTGGTGCCGAGACCGGCGCTCAGGGCGGCATTCAGCGTGGTTTGTGACTCGATCTCGCATTTCACGCGGTACTGCAGATTGTTGTGTACGAAGGCATCGTCGAGCACTTTGCGCATGATGTTGTAGACGCGCGGCAGGAACAGATCGTATTGCGCCACCTGCGCCAGCGGGATCTCTTTCACCGGTTGCGCGAGGCTGAACGGACAGACGAAGTAGAGATCCTCTTTCATCAGCGGCATAAAGCGCAGACCGTGAATGGTGCGGTGATCGTAAATTACCGCCATATCCATGCGACCATTCATGATCAGTTCGCTCAGCGTAGTGCCGAAGTTCTCATTGAAATAGAGCACGATGCCGGGATGTTGCTGCTGCACTTCCATCATCAGCGGTAATGCGAGGTTTTGTGCCGCGGTGCCCGGCGCTAAGCCAACCGAGACGCTGCCGCTCAGTGACGCGCCGACCAGCTCGATGGCGCTTTGTGCCTGCTCGCACTGGCGTAAAATCGCCTGTGCGTGGGAATAGAGCGTTTTCCCGGCTTCGGTCGGCGTCACGCCGCGCTTGGTACGAATGAGCAGTTGCTGATTCACTTCCCCTTCCAGCGTAGCCAGCTGCTGGCTCAGCGCGGGCTGGGCAATATGCAAAATATCGGCGGCCTGGGTCAGGCTGCCCACATCAACAATTTTAACAAAGTACTTCAGGCGACGAAGATTCATGAACGCTTCCTCCAACAGAACGCATAGCGGGTATCAAGCAAAGTTGATGCCAAAATAGGCTTTCGCGAATGAACTCAGACAGGAGGGTAGAGCCACAGTGCCTCCTACGGCAGGTGCTGAGTTGGACAGTTGCCGAGACGGCGAGGGTAAAACAGCGACCTTTGCACTGGTATGGTGCGATTCACTCATTAGATTTGGCGATGATGGGAGTGAGTAAACCGGCGGTGCGCGCTGCTAACCGGCACTCAAAGTAACACTCTATTAACATTGCGTCAGGCGCTGGCGCGTGACCTGCCGCGCATTTCCACATCAGGCTCGCCACCTTTATGGCGAAAGTGTGCGGTCGGTTCAGTCATCGCTTTGTGTTATATCACCACAACAAAGCACTATTAACCGCCGCTTCGGGCAAAAACCTATCCTCTGGTAAACGTCGTGTTTGCAGCTTGCTGCAAACCGTTCATGCTGACACTGAGCCAGGATTAACCCATGCCCGAGATAGCCGATCGATTAAAGAATGTGACCGTTTCTGCCTCCGTTGCCATGACCCAAAAGGCCCGCGATCTCGCGGCGCAGGGCATTGATGTGGTGGCGCTATCTACCGGTGAACCCGATTTCCCCACGCCACCTCACGCGATTGAAGCCGCTTATGCCGCTGCGCGCGCCGGGGATACGCGCTATCCGCCCACCGACGGCACGCCAGCGCTGCGCAAAGCGATCCAGCTGAAGTTCAAACGCGATAATCAGCTCGATTACGACGTCAGCCAGATCCTCACCGCCGGCGGCGCTAAGCAGATCATTTTTAACGCGATCCTCGCGACCATCAATCCAGGCGATGAAGTGGTGATCCCGACGCCGTCGTGGATCAGCTATGCCGATATCGTCAAATTCGCTGGTGGCGTGCCGGTGGCGCTACCCTGCACACAGGAGAACGGCTTCAAACCGCTGCCGGCCGATTTAGACGCCGCCATTACCGACAAAACCAAATGGTTGTTGCTCAACTACCCGAGCAATCCCACCGGTTCGGTGGCGAGCCAAGCGGAGCTGCACGCGCTGGGCGAGGTGCTGCTGCGCCATCCGCAGGTGTGGATCATGACCGACGATATCTATGAACACCTGATTTATGACGATGTGCGTTTTTACACGCTGGCGCAGGTTGAGCCGCGCCTGGTTGACCGCGTGCTGACGGTGAACGGCGTGTCGAAAGCCTGGTCCATGACCGGCTGGCGATTGGGCTTCTGCGGCGGCCCGGCGCCATTGATCAAAGCGATGAGCAACGTGAATACCCAGAACAGCGGCGGTGTTTGCACCTTAACGCAGGCCGCGGCGGTGGCGGTGCTGGAGGGCCCGCAGGATCTGCTGCAGGAGCGCGCGCGCATCTATCGCCAGCGCCGCGATTACGTGCTGGAGCGCCTGACGTCGATTGATGGCCTGCGCTGCCACAAACCGCAGGGCGCATTTTATCTGTTTGTGAATATCGCGGGCTACATCGGTAAAACCAGCGCCGGTGGCCGGCTGATCACCAACGATGCCGATTTTGTGCTGGCGCTGATTGAGGAGCAGCACGTGGTGACGGTGCAGGGCGCGGCGTACGGCATGAGCCCGTTTATCAGGTTGTCGTATGCCACGAGCATGGAGCGGTTAGAGACGGGATGCGATCGCATTGCGGCGTTTTGTGGTGGTTGTGTTTAATGTCCAGGTCGCCAAAAAAGGCGACTTGGTTTTTTACCTGGATTGTATAACCTCCGCCGCCGGGGCTACCTGATGACCGCTGGCTTCGATTTCGCTGCGCACAATGGTGGCGAGCGCCAAGGAACCTGGCGTGTCGCTGTGAACCAGAATCGAGCGCGCACGCACCGCTATCTCTTCACTTTCAATCGTCGTCACCGTGCCGTGCTGCAAAAACTGGCGCACGCGGGCGCGCAGCGCGCTTTCCTCGTTGATCACCGCACCGGCAATGCCGCGCGGCACCAGACGGCCTTGCGCGTCATAGGCGCGGTCGGCCAAAAACAGCGTCAGCGTTTTCAGGCCAGCCGCCTGCGCCGCGACTTCAATGATCGTATCGGGCTGGGCGAAGATGATCAGCTCGCTATTGATGCGCGCCACTAACTCCATCACCTGTTGCGCCAGGTCGGCATCGCGGTTGACGATGTTGCCCATCGCGGCGTGGAAACTGAAGTGGGAAACGTGGGTGCCTTCCGCGCGGGCAATCGCCGTCAGCGCGCCGAGCTGATAGGCCACCTGCTGACAAATCTCTTCGGCGCTAAACGGCAGTTCGCGGCGGCCAAAACCCTGGCGATCCGGCAAGCCGGGATGCGCGCCAATGCCCACGCCATGTGCCTTCGCCAGCCGCACCATGTTGGTCATGATCGCCGGATCGCCAGCGTGGAAACCGCAGGCGATATTGGCGGATGACACCACTTTCATTAGCGCGGCGTCATCGCACAGCTGGTAAACGCCGAAGCCTTCGCCCATATCGGAATTCACATCAATCTTCATGTCTGGTTTCCTTGTGCGGATTAAACGGTAAGCGCTTTACGCAGTGGCTGGCAGCTAAAGCGCAAACGGCTCAGCCAGCGCGCCACTTCCTGTTCGATGGCGATCGCTTCACGCACATCGCTGTGGATCAGCTGGATCGGCTGGCCCGGCAGCACTTGCCCAAGCCGCCACAGATCCTGCTCGATCACGCCAGCGATCTTCGGATAACCGCCGGCGGTATTGGCATCGCTTAGCTGGATGATCGGTTCCCCCCCCGGCGGCACCTGCACAATGCCGGGGATCAGCCCGTACGATCGCATCTCAACGGTTTCTGACGGGAAGATAGGATCGCCTGATAGCCGATAGCCGGTGCGATTGCTTTGATTCGACACTTGCCAGGATTGCTGCCAGAAGCGCGCGGCATCGGCGGCAAACAGCGGGTATTCGCCGGAGGGAATGGCGCGCAGCTGAATGTCTCCGGCGCTGTTGCGGGGAAAACTGGCGTGTAATGCGCTGTCTGGCGGTTCAATACCGATGCCGCTGTGCGGAAGTGCCGGGCCGCGATTTTCGCCGATCGCCAGCCGATCGCCACGCTGCAGCGGACGTCCTTCAACGCCGCCGAAGCCACCGCGCAGCGCGGTACTGCGCGAGCCAAGCACCAGCGGCACATCAATGCCGCCAGCAACACACAGATAGCCACGCGCGCCGCTGCGTGGATAACGCAGTTCCAGCACTTGCCCGGCACGCACGCCGCAGCCCCACCATGGCGGCAGCGGCGTGCCATCCAGCGTGGCGCGGCAATCCGCGCCGGTCACCGCGATGCTGCTGTTTTGCAAAAATCGCACGCGGAACGGGAACAGCTGCACTTCAATTGCCGCCGCATTTTCGTCGTTGCCGAGGAGTAAATTACCGGCACGCAGCGCCAGCGGATCCATCGCGCCGCTCACCGATACACCGATGTGGCGATAGTTGAAGCGACCTAAATCCTGCACCGTGTTGAGCGCACCGCTCTGTTCGATCTCAATCACAGCTCAATCCTCTGCGGCAGAAAACGGATGCGATCGCCCGGTGCCATCAGCGCGGGCGATGCGGCCAGCGGGTCAAACACCGCCAGCTCGGCAAAACCAATCGCATTCCAGCCGTTCGGGCCGGTCAGCGCCGAAACGCCCGCCTGCGCGCCACCGATGGTGACGGTGCCTTTCAACATGCTGAGCGACGGCACTTTCTTGCGCGGTGTCGCCAGCAGCGGATCGAGACCGTGCAGATAACCGAAGCCCGGCGCGCTGCCCAATGCAAACACCGTGTATTCGCTTTGATGGTGCAGACGCACCACCTCGCGTGGGCTCAAACCGGTATGGCGGCACACCGCCTCGAGATCGGTGGCGTGTTCTCCGCCGTAATGCACCGGAATTTCAATCAGTTTGCCCTGCGGACTGATCGCCTGCGCCTGATCCCATGCGGCATGCAGCTGCATGCGCACGGCGATTTCATCAGCTGGAATATGGCGGAACAGTACCAGCAGATTGGTGACGCCGGGGATCAGCGCTTCAATCGCTTCATCGGCATGCAGCAGGCGCGCCAGCGACCAGATGCGGCGCTGCGCCGGGAGATCGAAACCGCCTGGCGCTTCCACCAGCCACGCGCGTGCGCCGATGGTGGAGAGCTTGATAGCAGAGGAGCAAGCCAGCGCGGGAACGCTGGCAGGCTGGAGAGCAGAGTGCGACGTCACGGGCATGGTTATTCCAGCGGTTCAAATTTCAGACTGGAGAGCGGCTGTACGCGCTCTTCGCGCACCATTTTGTATTCGGTGTTGGGCCCAATCCACGTATCCCAGATTTTGTCGATGGTGCCGTCATCGTCCATCGCCTTCAGGCTGCTGTTGACGCTGGCCAGCAGCGCCGGTTCATCACGCTTCATGCCGACACCAATCGGCTCCAGCGCCATCGGTTCTTTGATCATCGCCAGATTGATGCCGTCTTTTTTTGCCTGCGAAATGGTTTTGATGCCGGTCATGGTGTTGGTGACGAAGCCCACCGATTTGTTCTGCTCCAGCGCGAGGAACGCGGAGGCTGAATCCTGGAAGGTCACCGCTTTGCCGCCTTTGATATGGATTGATTGCTCAGAAGTGGTGCCTTTGGTGGCGCTGATGCGTTTGCCCTTGAAATAGCTCAGCGGCTTGTCGGCCAGCGGTGCTTTGACCAGCAGCATCTCTTTGGCGACGTAATAGGGATCGCTGAATTGAATCTGGTTGCCGCGCGTTTTGGTGTAGGCCAGATTGGCGATCAGCACGTCGGCGCGGCCGGTAGCAATCACCGCAATACGCGCTTCCACCGAGGTGGGCACCAGCGTCAGTTTGACGTTCATCTGCTTCGCCAGCGCGTTACACAGATCGATATCCATGCCCGCCAGCTGACGTGTTTTCGGATCCGGAGAAGAGAAGGGCGGCACGTCCGAATAGACCGCGCACTTTAGCTCGCCGCTGGATTTGATGTTGGCCATCATGTCGGCATGCGCAGCCGAAATAGCCAGCAGCGGCAGCAGTGCCAGCCCGATGGTGGTAAGTCTTTTCATGGTCATGTGAACTTCCTCAATGATGAATACCACGGCGTCACCGGGACGGAGCGCCTGCGTTCTCGCTTTTCTGGACTATATCGGCTTTGTTTTCAGGCGAAAAAGAGGGAAACCCTGTCGTGCAATAGCAAAAAAATATGGCTAAGCGGCGCATAAGTTCTTTCTATTCGGGCAGAGCAAAAAAGTGTTATCCAGCGCACACTTTTCTCGCCAGGCTGATTGCAAGTCCTCTCGGCAGTCCCGCCGATTACATGTGGTAGAGAGAAGTGAAAAAGCATGAATGCCCGATTAGGCGTGTTACTGAAGATACTGGCCGCGCTGTGCGCCACCCTGATGCTGGCGTGTGTGAAGGGGCTGAACGGCGCCATTCCCACCGGCGAAGTGATTTTTTTCCGCAGTTTTATCGCGCTGTTGCCGCTGTTGATTTGGTTGAAAATGCAGGGCAACGTGCTGGAAAATCTCAAGACGCGTAACCTGTGTGGTCACTTTATTCGCGGCTTCTCCGGCACCGGCGGCATGTATTTTAACTATCTGGCGCTGGTCTATATTTCGCTGGCCGATGCCACCGCGTTGAGTTATGCGGCGCCGCTGTTTACCGTGATCATGGCGGCGATGCTGCTGAAAGAGCGGGTGCGGGTTTCACGCTGGGTCGCGGTGGTGGTGGGATTATCCGGCATTTTGATCATGCTCTCTTCCAGCCTGAGCACCAGCGGCGCGCTGTTTTCCCATGGGGCCAGCAACGCGACGACGAGCATTGGTATGGCATGTGCGTTGCTGGCGGCGCTGTGCTCCGCGACCTCTAACGTGCAAATTCGCTTCCTCAACGGCATCGAGAAGCCGGGCGCGATCGTGTTCTATTTCTCACTGATGACTACCGTAATTGGCCTGGCGACGGCGCTGTTTGGCTGGAGCAAACCCAGCGCGATACAGCTGCTGTTGCTGGTGGGCTGCGGCCTGTTTGGGGGGCTGGCGCAGATTCTGGTGACGCTGAGCCTGCGTTACGCCGATGCGTCACTGCTGGCACCGTTCGATTACACCACGCTGGTGTGGTCGATGCTGATTGGTTATCTGTTCCTGAACAGCCTGCCGGGCAGCACCACCTTGCTGGGCGCATCGATTGTAGCGCTGGCCGGGATATTTGCGGTGTGGCGTGAGAATCGCCAGCGCAAACTGGCGATGGTGAGCAGTACGCCTTAGCGTTGCGCAATAATTTGCGCTGCGACAAATAGGTGTACGCATCCGTAGCGGCGCGATTTATCGCGCAATGAATTGCGCCGCTACACATAGGTGCACGCATCGGTAGCGGCGCGATTTATCGCGCGGTTTTGTTTCTAACGAAACACATCATCAATGATTTCAACCTGCTTGGTGCGCAGCGTCTCATCCAGCCAGCTGCGTTCGAGTGAGCCGGTTTTCGCCAGCTCGAAGTTGTGTTCATCAACGATTAAATACGCCTGCGCCGCTTCGAGAATGCGTGCGGCATCCTGGCGAGGAATCACAATCACACCATCCGCATCGCCCAGCACGATATCGCCCGGTGAAACGTGAATTTTACCGCAGGCAATTGGCACGTTGATCTCGCCCGGACCATCCTTGAACGGGCCGCCCGGCGTGTGACCGGCGGCGTAGATGGGGAAGTCCATGCGTGACAACCCTTCGATATCGCGGACCGGTCCGTCCAGCACAATGCCTTCCATACCGCGCTGTCTGGCATAGGTCGCCATCACTTCGCCCATCAGCGACTGACTGCGATCGCCCTCGTTCGACAGAATAATCACATCGTTTCGGCCCGCCATATCCAGCGCTTTGTGCAGCATCAGGTTGTCACCGGAACGCGCTTTAACCGTCACCGCCAGGCCACACATGATCGGTTGGCGCGGCGCGGTTTTCAGGCTGATCTCGGCCGACAAGGCGGGCAAACGGCTCATGCAATCCGCCACCACCGCAGCCGGTAACCGGCGAAAAGCTTCCAACAGCGGTTCGGCATCGGCGGGACGACGTAAATAGATTCGGTTTCCTGCGCTCATGGTTATTTTCCTGTAGGGAGTGATTTAATTAATCGAGTTGTGTTCCTGGGTAAATAATTAAATGTAAAAGTAAGAGGTTTTATTTTTTGTTTTGATGAGTCATTACTTCATTGAATAGAGTGTTCAGCTAACAAGCTGAATCAGCAGATGATTACTGGCATATGATTTAGCTTACGCGATTGCGCAGGTGTTACGCAGGGGATGTTACGGCTAACCGAGACAGGATCACGAATTAATATTTCGGGTGAATTTAACTCACTGATAATTAATTTTATTGGATTTTATTATGGGGAGATAGATTAAAAGTATTAGCTGAGTATTTAATTATTTTTCAGAGGCAACTCTCAAATCTAAAACGTTAAGTGCAGCGGCAAGTAGAAATCATGATGCAAATCATCTCTCAAAATATAACTTCCAGTTTATATGGCATGGATATAAACTACAGTTTATGAGAGGCAATTTTGAACAGTTGGGAAGTCGAAATTACTTTGCTCTTCGCAGCATGGCTGCAAGAACAAGATGATGAAATGGTTGAAGATGTGCTGTCGAGTCTCGAACTGCTGAAGGTGTTTGGCCCAATGTTGGGGCGACCGGATGTCGATACCGTCACCGGCTCTCGTTTTGCCAACATGAAGGAGCTTCGCGTTCAAAGCAATGGAAGGCCGATTCGCGCATTTTTCGCGTTTGATCCCGTGAGGAAGGCTATCGTGCTGTGTGCGGGGGATAAAACTGGCGTGAATCAGAAGCGTTTCTACCAATCGATGATCAAACTAGCTGATAAAGAGTACAAGCAGCATCTGGAGGAATTAACCCATGCCAAAACTTGAAGAACTGATTGCGCAGCGTTCCCCTGAATCTCAGGAGCGTATTAAAAATAAGGCCGACCAAAAAATCATGGAAATCCGCCTGCGTCAGTTGCGTGAGGAGCTGGAACTTTCACAGGTTCAGCTGGCTGAAAAGATGGGTATCTCGCAACCTGCGATCGCGGCGATTGAGGCGCGAGGTGACGAGATAAAACTTTCCAGCCTGAAAAAGTATGTCGAGGCGTTAGGCGGTAAGCTGAGTCTGAATGTTGAGCTTCCCACCGGAGATGGTCGGATATTTCAGATCTGATGTGGAGGAAGATGTCCGTGAGAAACCGGCATCTTTTTCAGAACGCAGAAAAGCAAAAACCCAGCCATAAGCTGGGTTTTCAGAATGTTGGTGCCCGGACGCGGAATCGAACCACGGACACGGGGATTTTCAATCCCCTGCTCTACCGACTGAGCTATCCGGGCAACGGGGCGCATTAAACCCTAATGGCTTACAGCCGTCAACGGCTTTCGTCAAAAAAGCGGTGCAATCGTGATTGATTGCTTGCTTTTCAGACAAGGTGAACAAAAAGGCTACGCTAGCGCACCATTTTTGCGGCACAGCGCGATACCGAGTACATCTTCCGCCAGACGGCGCGCCGTCGCGACATCCTGTACGTTGCGTTTCACCAGCAGTTTGCTCAGGCAACCTTCCAGAATCAGCTCCATCTGATCGGCCACCATGCTGGGATTATCCAGCGCTAAATCGACCAGAATTTCATGGGTGAATTGCCAGGAACTGCGCTTTTGCTGTTCGGCTAGCTGATGCACCGGCTGATCGGGTTGCGGATAGAAGCTGCAGGCGGCGATAAACAGGCAGCCGGGAAAACGACCTTTGCTGACGTGCTCACTCAGCACTTCGTAGCGGGCTAACAGCTTTTGTTCGGCGCTGAGGTGTTCATCAAGCTGCACCTGACGACGCCAGCTGTCAATCTGCTGGCCGTGATAGCGCAGCGCGTCATACAGCAAAGCATCACGATCGGGCCAGAAACGCGTGAGTTGTTCGGCTTCAAGACCGGTTGCGCCAGCCAGCTGAGTTAGGGAAGTGGTGGCGGCCAGGCCACTTTGTTCGAGCACATTCAACGCATGCTCGAGTATTTGTTCACGTTGCAAGTGACTCTCCTCTGGAATGCGGGCCCGCTCGCGGACGAACGGGCAGTGTCCTGCTGACAGTGTCGTTTAACGTGACACATTCTGCAAATGCGCGCGGAAATCGGCGGCGTTGAGGAAGCCGGTGACGCGCGAATCGGGGATCTCTTTGCCTTGCGTATCGAAGAACAGAATGGTGGGCAAACCTAAAACCTGCAGATGCTGCAACAGCGCGTTGTCCTGCGCATTATTGGCGGTGACATTGGCTTGCAGCAGTTGTACCTGACTTAGGGCGTTACGCACGCCCTCATCGCTAAAAGTGTATTTCTCGAACTCTTTGCAGGCCACACACCAGTCGGCGTAGAGATCAACCATGGTGATACGGCCTTGCGCCTGCTGCAGCGCGCTGTCGAGCTGCTCGCTGCTGGTGATGGTGTGGAACGGCAGATGCGCCACGGCTTGCGCACTGTTGCTGCTGCCAAACGCCCAATCCTGTAGCGGGCGCGCACTGACCAGCGCGGCGGCGAGCATGATGATTTGCAGCACGCGCCATTTGCCGCTGGCGCGCAGGCTGAGGCTGAATGCCCAGGCAAAAAACGCCACGCCGAGCAGGCTCCACAGACGGATGCCCCACAGATCGCCAATCACGCGCTCCAGCAGGAATACCGGCAGCGCCAGAATCACAAAGCCAAAACCCTCTTTGACGGTTTGCATCCACGGCCCACTTTTTGGCAGCAGCTTGTTGCCAAACATCGTCACGGCAATCAGCGGCAGGCCCATGCCGAAGGCATAGAGCCACAGCGTACCTGCTCCGGCCCACAGATTACCGCTCTGCGCGATGTACAGCAGAATGGCGCTGAGCGGTGCGGTGGTGCAGGGCGAGCAGATCAATCCGGCCAGTGCGCCCATCATAAATACGCCCGGCAGCGAGCCACCTTGCTGGCGATTGCTCCACAGCGTGAGGCGCGTTTGCAGGCTGGCAGGCAATTGCAGCGAGAACAGGCCAAACATCGACAGCGCCAGCACGATAAACAGCGCCGACAAGCCAATCAGCACGTAAGGATGCTGCAGCGCCGCCTGGAAGCGTAATCCGGCCGCTGCCACAACCATGCCGAGCACGGTGTAAGTCAATGCCATACCTTGCACATACACCATCGCCAGCGCGAACAATCGCCCCATCGAATAGCGGCGCGGGCCTCCTAAAATGATGCTGGAGATCAGCGGATACATCGGCAGCACACACGGCGTGAAAGCGACGCCAATACCAATCAGCAGCGCCCAAAGCGGTGAAAACGGCAGCGGCGTGCTGTGATTGGTGGGCTGCGCGCTGACCGCAGGCGCAGCCTGATTGGCGGCAACCGCGCTCAGCGGCACCGCGCGGGTTTCCGGCGGATAGCAGAAGCCCGCAGCCGCACAGCCCTGATAGGTCACGGTGACGGTCGCGCCGGCAGCGGCCTGGCGCAGCGTGATCGGCAGTTGCAGATCCTGCGGATAGATTTCACTTTTGCCGTAGAACTCATCTTCGTGCGGCTGGCCCGGCGGCAGCGTGAGTGGAGCAATTTGCGCTTTTTGCGGCGTGACGTGGATTTGCTGGCGATAGAGATAGTAGCCATCCTTCACTTTCCAGCTGAGCGTCAGCTGATTGCCTTGCTGAGTGAAATCGAAGCCAAACGCCTGATCAACCGGCACAAAGCGGCTGTTGTTGTTCGGGGAGAAGAGTGAGGCTTGTGCCGAAAGGCAGAAAACCAGCGCCAGGCAAAAGCCGGCAAGGCGAAAGAGTCGTGCAGCCATAGCGAATGAGTGAGCTCCGGTGGCGAATAGGCCGCGATAATAGCACGACCGCTTCGCCACGAGGTTTTCAGGATGTAAACGCGCTACAGAATCAGGCTGCCAAACAGGAAGCCAAACGCCACCGAGAAGGCAATCGCTAACACGCCGGGAATAATAAAGGAGTGATTAAACACAAACTTGCCGATACGGGTTGATCCGGTGTCATCCATTTCCACCGCGGCCAGCAGCGTAGGATAGGTTGGCAGCACAAACAGCGCGGAAACCGCCGCAAAGGACGCCACGGCGGCCAGCGGCGAGACGCCCAGCATCAACGCGGCAGGCATCAACGCTTTGGTGGTGGCGGCTTGCGAATAGAGCAGCGTGGCGGCGAAGAACAGCACCAGCGCCAGCATCCACGGATAACCTTGCAGCATGTCACCGGCTAACGCCTGGATATCGTTGAGGTGCGCTTTGACAAAGGTATCGCCCAGCCACGCTACGCCCATCACGCAGATACAGGCGCTCATGCCCGATTTAAAGGTGCTGGCGCTGAGGATTTCACCGGTATCGACTTTACAGGTCAGGCAGATCAGCGTGGCAACGGTCAGCATAAACACCACGATGGCTTCGTTGCGCGGCAGCACGGGATTGCTGATCAGGCCAACACTGTCGCTAATCGCGGTGGCGTAGAGCACCACGGCGGCGATGCCGATCAGGAACAGCAATACGGCACGCTTCGCGCCCGGTTTGATGTCATAAACCTGCTCACCGCGCAGTTTCACTTCACCTTTCGCTAAACGCGCCTGATATTTCTCATCATCCCTGAGCTCCTTGCCGAGAAAACTGGTGATGATGGCGGCGCAGAAGATCGCTGCCATGGTAGAGGGAATCGCCACACCCAGCAGCGCCAGATAACTCACGCCATGCGGTTCAAGGATTGAAGCGAAGAATACCACCGCCGCCGAGAGCGGCGAGGCGGTAATGGCAATCTGCGAGGCGACGACCGCAATCGACAACGGACGCGACGGGCGCACGCCTTGCTCTTTCGCCACTTCGGCAATCACCGGCAAGGTGGAGAAGGCGGTGTGGCCGGTGCCGGCCAGCAGCGTCATGACATAGGTGACCAGCGGCGCAAGGAAGGTGACATAGCGTGGATGGCGGCGCAGCAGGCGTTCTGCTAATCCCACCAGATAATCGAGACCACCGGCGATCTGCATCGCGGCAATTGCGGCAATCACCGCCATGATAATTTCGATTACATCAAAGGGAATCGCGCCGGGTTTCAAGCCGCAAATCAGCGTCAACGCCAGCACACCTAAACCGCCCGCGAAACCAATACCGATGCCGCCCAGACGCGCACCGAGCCAGATCGCCAGCAGGACAATAACCAACTCCACTACTACCATTCGTTCCACTCCCTGAGCCGCGGAGAAATCCCGACTCTTAAAGTTGTAGCCGCCAAAATGAAAAAAGCACGCCGCATTGTATATGGGCGTGCTGTTGGCAACTTGATCCGGAACGGATTACTGTTCGTTTTCGTCGGTGTAGCGTTTGGCTTTGTACGCCGGATGCATCAGGTTCTGAATGGAGAAAATGTCATCCAGTTCGGTTTCCGTCAGCAGGCCGCGCTCCAGCACCACTTCACGCACGCTTTTACCGGTTTCGGCGCAAATCTTACCGACGATATCGCCGTTGTGGTGGCCGATGTACGGGTTGAGGTAAGTGACGATACCAATCGAGTTGAACACGTAAGCTTCACACACCGCTTTGTTGGCGGTGATGCCGTTGACGCATTTTTCCAGCAGGTTGAAGCAGGCGTTAGTCAGGATGCTGATCGATTCAAACAGCGCCTGGCCAATCACTGGCTCCATCACGTTGAGCTGCAGCTGACCCGCTTCTGACGCCATGGTGACGGTGATGTCATTGCCGATCACTTTGAAGCACACCTGGTTCACCACTTCTGGCACCACCGGATTGACTTTGGCGGGCATGATTGATGAACCGGCCTGCAGTTCAGGCAGATTGATCTCATTCAGGCCGGCGCGCGGACCGGAGGAGAGCAGGCGCAGGTCGTTACAGATTTTCGATAGTTTCACGGCCAGGCGTTTCAGCGCCGAGTGCACCATCACGTACGCGCCGCAGTCGGAGGTGGCTTCAATCAAATCTTCTGCAGGCACCACCGGCAGATTACTCACTTCCGCCAGACGCTGTACCGCCAGCTGCTGATAGCCATCCGGCGTATTGAGACGTGTGCCGATGGCGGTGGCGCCGAGGTTCACTTCCAGCAGCAGTTCAGCGGTGCGCAGAATGCTGCGAGTCTCTTCATTCAGCAGCACGTTAAACGCGTGGAACTCCTGGCCAAGCGTCATCGGCACTGCATCCTGCAGCTGAGTACGACCCATTTTCAGAATGCTTTCGAATTCAACCGCTTTGCGCTGGAAACCTTCGCTCAGCTGATTGATGCCGTCGAGCAGTTTCAGGATCGAAGCGTACACCGCGATACGAAAACCGGTTGGATAAGCATCGTTGGTGGACTGACACTTGTTCACGTGATCGTTGGGATTGAGGTACTGATATTCACCTTTCTGGTGGCCCATCAGCTCCAGGCCGATGTTGGCCAGCACTTCATTGGTGTTCATGTTGACCGAGGTGCCCGCGCCGCCCTGATAGACGTCAACCGGGAACTGATCCATGCATTTACCGTTATTCAGCACTTCATCACAGGCCTGAATAATGGTGTTGGCGATATTGCGGGGAATGGTCTGCAACTCTTTGTTGGCGAGCGCGGCTGCTTTCTTCACCATCACCATACCGCGGACAAACTCCGGTATGTCGCTGATTTTGTTATTACTAATGTAGAAGTTTTCAATCGCACGCAGAGTATGAACACCGTAGTAAGCGTCTGCCGGAACTTCGCGCATGCCTAACAGGTCTTCTTCGATACGAATGTTGTTCGCCATGATTACCTTCTTGTTATTGCTGCCTGGTTACTGCCGGGCGTCGGGATGGACGGGCGGCAAACAACGTGCAGGTGAAGCGATTATATTGTCGTGGAATGTCAGCGCCGACATATTATCCATCTTCGCACTGACGGGCACGATCATATTCTGATGTTACAGAATTGTTTGTGCACAGATCACTTTACGGGCTTTTGCAGGCCCAGCGGTAATAACGATATGTGATGTACTTCGCAATTTTAAGTCAGTGGGAAAAAAATGGCAGGAGCGGTTGAAAATGCCGGTGCAAATGCCCATCTCTATCAATACGGTCATACAGACCCTCCCTTTCTGCTGCCTGGCCATTTGCGGGGCAGCTTCAACTCACAGGAGAACTCGGTGCGCTGGTTACCGTTCGTGATTTTTTTTGTTTTGGCCTGGATTGAGATCTCAATCTTCATTCAGGTCGCGCATGCGCTGGGCGTGCTGCTCACCATGCTATTGGTGATCTTCACCTCGTGTATTGGTGTGTCGCTGGTGAAAAATCAGGGCATGAAGAACTTCCGTTTGATGCAGGAGAAGCTGGCGCGTAACGAAAGCCCGGCGGCTGAGATGACCAAAAGCGTTTCGCTGATTATCTCCGGCTTCCTGCTGCTGTTGCCCGGTTTCTTCACCGACTTCCTCGGTTTACTGCTGCTGTTGCCGCCGGTGCAGAAGCATCTGACGTTGAAGCTGATGCCGCACTTGCGCGTATGGCGAGGTCCGGGCGCCGGTCCGGATGCGGGTTTCACCGTGGACGGTGAATATGAGCGCAAAGATCAGGACCAAATAGGTCATGACAAAGACCATTAGATAATCAAGGCGGCGCAAGCCGCCTTTTTGTTGCTTTTTTCGCCGTCTGTTGCAGAAACGAAAATATTTATATTTTTTGCCCTTGAAAGCCCACTTATTGCCCCTATCTCTTCCAGCACGAGGCTGGAAGCCCTGCTGTCCGGCTCAACCCCAAAAATGAATGATTGGACTTTCTAAAGGAGAGCTATCAAATGAAAATTCGTCCATTGCACGATCGCGTTATCGTCAAGCGTAAAGAAGTCGAAGCTAAATCAGCGGGCGGCATCGTGCTGACCGGTTCAGCTGCCGGTAAATCTACCCGCGGTGAAATCCTGGCTGTTGGCAAAGGCCGCATCCTGGAAAACGGTGAAGTTAAGCCACTGGACGTAAAAGTGGGTGATCTGGTGATTTTCAGCGAAGGCTACGGTGCCAAAACCGAGAAAATCGACAACGAAGAAGTTCTGATCATCTCCGAAAGCGACATCCTGGCAGTTGTTGAAGCGTAATTTACGCGCAATTCACTGAACGAAACGAATTTAAGGGATATTTGAAATGGCAGCTAAAGACGTAAAATTCGGTAATGACGCACGCGTAAAAATGCTGCGCGGCGTAAACGTACTGGCAGATGCAGTAAAAGTTACCCTGGGCCCGAAAGGCCGTAACGTGGTTCTGGATAAATCTTTTGGTGCACCGACCATCACCAAAGATGGTGTTTCTGTTGCGCGTGAAATCGAGCTGGAAGACAAGTTCGAAAACATGGGCGCACAGATGGTGAAAGAAGTGGCCTCTAAAGCGAACGACGCAGCAGGCGACGGCACCACCACCGCAACTGTACTGGCTCAGGCCATCATCACCGAAGGCCTGAAAGCCGTCGCTGCGGGCATGAACCCGATGGATCTGAAGCGCGGTATCGATAAAGCCGTTATCGCCGCCGTTGAAGAACTGAAAACCCTGTCTGTGCCTTGCCAGGATTCACGCGCGATTGCACAGGTTGGTACCATCTCTGCTAACTCTGATGAAACCGTGGGCAAACTGATTGCCGACGCGATGGACAAAGTGGGCAAAGAAGGCGTTATCACCGTTGAAGAAGGCACCGGCCTGCAAGACGAGCTGGACGTGGTTGAAGGTATGCAGTTTGACCGCGGCTACCTGTCTCCGTACTTCATCAACAAGCCAGAAACAGGCGCTGTTGAGCTGGAAACCCCGTTCATCCTGCTGGCTGACAAGAAAATCTCTAACATCCGCGAAATGCTGCCAGTGCTGGAAGCCGTTGCGAAAGCCGGTAAGCCACTCCTGATCATTGCAGAAGACGTGGAAGGTGAAGCCCTGGCAACGCTGGTGGTGAACACCATGCGCGGTATCGTCAAAGTAGCTGCGGTTAAAGCACCTGGCTTCGGCGACCGTCGTAAAGCGATGCTGCAGGATATCGCTATCCTGACCGGCGGTACCGTGATCTCTGAAGAGATCGGTATGGAGCTGGAGAAAGCTACCCTGGAAGATCTGGGTCAGGCAAAACGCGTTGTGATCAACAAAGACACCACCACCATCATCGATGGCGTGGGCGATCAAGGCGCTATCTCTGGCCGCGTAACGCAGATTCGTCAGCAGATCGAAGAAGCAACCTCTGATTACGACAAAGAGAAACTGCAGGAGCGCGTAGCGAAACTGGCAGGCGGCGTAGCCGTGCTGAAAGTGGGCGCAGCAACTGAAGTTGAAATGAAAGAGAAGAAAGCACGCGTTGAAGATGCCCTGCACGCGACCCGTGCTGCGGTTGAAGAAGGCGTGGTTGCCGGTGGTGGTGTGGCGCTGGTTCGCGTTGCAGCGAAAATCGCCGCATCTGGCCTGAAAGGCGATAACGAAGATCAGAACGTGGGTATCAAAGTTGCGCTGCGCGCAATGGAAGCCCCGCTGCGTCAGATCGTTTCCAACGCCGGCGAAGAGCCTTCAGTTGTTGCTAACAACGTGAAAGCAGGCGACGGTAACTACGGTTATAACGCGCAGACTGAAGAGTACGGCAACATGATCGACTTCGGTATCCTGGATCCAACCAAAGTGACTCGTTCTGCGCTGCAGTACGCTTCATCGGTTGCGGGCCTGATGATCACCACCGAAGCGATGGTGACTGACCTGCCAAAAAGCGACGCACCTGATTTAGGCGGCGCTGGCGGTATGGGTGGCATGGGCGGAATGGGCGGCATGATGTAATTGCCCCTGACTGCTTAAGTCATCTGGAAAACCCCCGATCGGAAACGGTCGGGGGTTTTTCTTTTGCTGGGGAACAAGGTATAAGTAAGGGCGCAATACTTCGGCTTTACGGGTTTAGGGCAATGAATGTTCAGAAAAAAAGTGCGCTTTTCTGCTACGCTGCCGCCCGACACTGATGATAATAAATGGGGATTACAATGCGGATTAACCTCTTGCTCGGTCTGGCAGTCGGAACTTTACTGCTGGCGGGCTGTAGCAGCTCCAATCAACTGAGTGCTGGCGGCGAACGTGTGACCTTCGTCGACCAACAACCCGCAAGTCAATGTCAGCTGCTGGGAACGCTTACCGGCTCTCAGAGCAACTGGCTGAGCGGTTCAGGCGGTGAAGGCAGTTCACTGCGTGGCGCAGCTAACGACCTACGCAACCGCGCGGCAGAAATGGGCGGCAACGTGATTTATGGCGCCACCAGCCCGACGCAGAATCTGCTGTCAGCTTTCGCACCGCTCGACAGCAAAATGACCGGCCAGGTGTATAAGTGCCCGTAAGTTGCAGTTGTAAAAAAAGCCGCTGATGCGGCTTTTTTTATGCCTGACGCAGCTGCAAATCCAGCGGCGTCTTGCTTGGCTCGCCGCCAATCTCGCGCGCCAGTTTCGGCACCATATAACCGGAAACCATCGGCAGCAGCTGGCGCATCAGCCCACGTGCTTCCTCATCTGACACAAAGAAGTGCGCCGCGCCTTGCACCTTATCCAGCACGTGCAGGTAGTAGGGCAGAATGCCAGCATCAAACAGCGCATTACTGAGATCCGCTAGCGTCTGCGCATCATCATTCACATCACGCAGCAACACGCTCTGATTGAGCAGCGTCACGCCGGCACGCTTCAGCATCTGCATGCCGTAACGCAGCTCATCATCAATTTCCTGCGCATGGTTGATATGGCTCACCATCAATACCTGCAGGCGCGTGTCCGCCAGAATCTGACACAAGCTTTCGGTGATACGCGACGGGATCACCACCGGCAAGCGGCTGTGAATACGCAGGCGTTTGAGATGCGGGATTTTCTCCAGCGCGCCCACCAGCCATGCCAGTTCATGATCTTTCGCCATCAGCGGATCGCCGCCGGAGAATATGATCTCGTCCAGTTCCGGATGCGTGGCGATGTAGTCAATCGCTGCCTGCCAGTTGCGCTTGTTGCCCTGATTATCCTGATAGGGGAAATGGCGGCGGAAACAGTAGCGGCAGTTGACCGCACAGCCGCCTTTTACCAGCAGCAGCGCTCGGTTTCTATACTTATGCAGTAAACCCGGCACCACGCTGCTTTGTTCATCCAGCGGATCGGTGCTATAACCTGGCGCATCGATAAATTCCTGACGGCTGGTGAGCACTTGCAGCAGCAGCGGGTCGGCCGCATCGCCTTTTTTCATGCGTGCGATGAAGGCGCGCGGTACGCGCAGGGCGAAAAGCTTGCGCGCATCCGCGCCTGCAGCCAGATCAGCATGCTGATCAAGAGATAAAAGTTGCAGTAATTCAGCAGGTTCGGTGACAACATCAGCTAGTTGCTGCAACCAATCTTCTCTGACGGGGGGATTTAGGGTTACAATGTGTGCCATTTTTTTGGCTATTTACCAGTTCAATATTTACAGAGGGCCTTTATGGCGACTTATCTTAGCAACGATTTCCGTCCCGGTCTTAAAATCATGTTCGAAGGCGAGCCATATGCCATCGAAGCCAGTGAGTTCGTTAAGCCGGGTAAAGGCCAGGCATTTGCGCGCGTTAAAATGCGTCGTCTGCTGACCGGTTCTCGCGTTGAGAAGACCTTCAAATCTACTGACTCTGCCGAAGGCGCAGACGTTCGTGATATGACGCTGCAATACTCTTACAACGACGGCGACTTCTACTACTTCATGCACCCGGAATCTTTCGAGCAGTATCAGATCGAATCTAAAGTGCTGGATGACGTGACCAAGTGGCTGCAGGACAATGCGGATTGTATCGTTACCCTGTGGAACGATAAAGCGATCGCTGTTCAGCCACCGAACTTCATCGAAGCGGAAGTTATCGAAACCGATCCAGGCTTGAAGGGTGATACCGCAGGTACCGGCGGTAAGCCCGCGACGCTGTCGACTGGCGCGGTAATCAAAGTGCCATTGTTCGTACAGATTGGCGAAGTGGTAAAAGTAGATACCCGCTCTGGCGAATACGTTTCTCGCGTAAAATAATCGTCAAATCAGGCGCATCATTGATGCGCCTTTTTTCTCACTGTGTGTTTCCCTTCTCTTTTTTCATCTGTCCAATCCGCAGTTTTACAGATCAAGACTATGCTTTAAGAGCTGTACTTTTACTGCAACCAAAAAGGATATGGCTATGTTAAAGAAAAGTATTGTCGCGATTTTTTCCGTGCTGGTGCTCTCATCCGTTCTGACCGCTTGTAACACCACGCGTGGTGTTGGCGAAGACGTTTCGGCGGGCGGCAAGGCAATCCAGCGCAGCGCACAGTAAGATAGTCCGGTGCGAAAGCGACTTTCGCACCGGTCCTCTCTATTTCTGCTCCACCCAAATCAGCTCATCCACCGGGAATCCGGCACTTCTGGCCTGTTCAACCAGGCGTTGCTTAACATTTTCATCCAGCTGCGGCGTACGTGACAGAATCCACAAGTAGCTACGATTCGGCCCGCACACCAGCGCATAGCGATAGTCAGGATCCAATGCGATCACGTTGTAGCCACCATAGAACGGGCCAAAGAACGACACCTTCAGCGCGGCGCGCTGTTTATCGCCGGTGAAGTAGGCTTTGCCAACGCTCTCTTGCCAGCGCTGTTTCTGCTGATTGTAGCCGCGATTGATCACCTTCAAACCGCCATCCTCGCGCGGACTATAATTAGCGGTAACCTGTTGTAATCCGCGCTCAAAGCGGTGATCGAGGCGGGCGATTTCATACCATTGGCCGAGATAGCGCTGACTGTCGAAACCCTCTACTACTGTGACACCTTTAGGCGGCGCGGTTGAGCAGGCAACGGAGAGAAAAGCGCTCAGGCTGGCAAGCAGGGTTTTCCATGGAGACATTGTGGGATTCCTTCACGATTTTAATGGGTTAAGTATAGCTGCCCGCTAGCAAATTGCTGCCTGCGCCCGCTGCCGTTGTTTGCCATCGGCATTGCGGGTAGACTTCCACCCCTTATCTGTATGAGGAGTCATCAACATGAGCGAAACGGCAAGCTGGCAGCCGAGCGCACCCATTGCCAATTTGTTGAAACGCGCCGCTATCATGGCGGAAATACGTCGTTTCTTTGCCGATCGCGGCGTGCTGGAGGTCGATACCCCGGCGATGAGCCAGGCGACCATCACTGACATCCATCTGGTGCCGTTCCAGACGCGTTTTGTTGGGCCAGGCGCAGCCGAAGGGCGCGATCTGTGGCTGATGACCAGTCCGGAATATCACATGAAGCGCCTGCTGGCGGCCGGAAGTGGTCCGATTTACCAGATGGGTCGCAGCTTCCGTAATGAGGAGGCAGGGCGTCACCACAATCCCGAGTTCACCATGCTGGAGTGGTATCGTCCGCACTACGACATGTACCGCCTCATGAATGAGGTGGACGATTTGATGCAGCAGGTGCTGGAGTGCGACAGCGCGGAATCTCTGTCGTACCAGCAGGCGTTTATCCGCCATCTGGAAGTCGATCCGTTATCGGCTGATAAAGCGCAGCTACGCGAAGTGGCGGAGAAGCTGGGCGAGGGCGAGTTGGCCAATCGTGAAGAAGACCGCGATACGCTGCTGCAGCTGCTGTTTATGCTGGGCGTTGAGCCGAAGATTGGTAACGATAAGCCGTGCTTCGTCTACCATTTCCCTGCGACGCAGGCCGCATTGGCGGAGATCAGTACGGAAGATCACCGCGTCGCCGAGCGCTTTGAGGTCTATTACAAAGGGATTGAGCTGGCGAACGGTTTCCGTGAATTAACCGATAGCCGCGAGCAGCGTCAGCGCTTTGAGCAGGACAATCGTCGTCGAGCCGCGCGTGGCCTGCCGCAACATCCTATCGATACTTATCTGCTGGATGCGCTGGCGCACGGTATGCCTGCCTGTTCTGGCGTGGCGTTGGGCGTGGATCGTTTGATCATGCTGGCGCTGAAAGCCAGCTCGCTAAGCGAAGTGATCGCCTTCCCGGTCGATCGCAGCTAAATCATCAGGGCGCGCAAGCGCCCTTATGGCGTGGTGGTGGCGGGCGCGGTCACTTCCGGGAATTCCTGAATCGTCACCGGCAAGGTCATTTTCTTTTCATTGCGCAAGATCTGCACGTCAATCACCGAGCCCGGACGAATTTCTGCCACCTGATCCATGGTTTCCTGCGCCGAGAGCGCCGGTTTACCATTCACTTCCAGCAGCACGTCATTGGCCTGAATGCCGGCGCTATCGGCGGGGCCATTCGGCGTGACGTCGCTAACGATAATGCCCTGCACGCGATCAAGATTACTGCCCTGGCCATGCAGCGGCGGCAGTTCGCGCCCGGTGATGCCGATGTAGCCGCGAATCACCCGACCATCACGAATCAGCTTATCCATGATTTTGCTCGCCAGCGCGGTGGGAATGGCGAAACCAATCCCTTCCGGCGTTTCGCCATCGCTGCTTTTATCAAACGTCAGGGTGTTAATGCCCATCAGTTCACCAAGCGAGTTAATCAATGCGCCGCCCGAGTTACCCTGATTGATCGAGGCATCGGTCTGCAGGAAGTTTTGTCGTCCGGATGAGCTCAGGCCCACGCGTCCGGTGGCGCTGATGATGCCTTGCGTCACGGTTTGGCCGAGGTTGTATGGGTTGCCGATCGCCATGACGACGTCGCCGATGTGCGCGATACGTTTGGCGTTGATGGGGATAACCGGCAAGTTCGAGGCGCTGATTTTCAGCACCGCTAAATCGGTCATGGCATCGGAACCCACTAAGGTGGCTTCAAAGAAGCGTCCATCCTGCAGCGCGACGATGATTTGGTCGGCGTTATTAATCACGTGTTTGTTAGTGAGGATGTAGCCTTTGCCGTTCATGATGACGCCGGAACCCAGCGTCGTGATGCCGCGATTATTGTTGCCGTGGGCACTGCGGTTATAGACGTTAACGACCGCGGGCACGGCACGTCGCACACCCTGATTAAAACTAACGGGTGCTTCATCGTCGCTGTTGTCTTGATCAAAGGTGACGTTGCTGCCCATACGCAGCGCAGGGATCGCGACGAGCAGTAAGCCAGCCACGATCAGGCCCATCACCACAGAACGCAAAAGTTTAAGAAACATGGTGTTATTTCAAGCCAGGTGAGATCGCAGGGCAGAATAGCATGAGAAAGGCGGACAAACACCTGCTTGTCCGCCTGTTGCGAGGATTATCGCAGAAGCAGGTAAATCGTCTCTTCGCCGCGCACCACGTTCAGTGCCAGCACCGGCGGTTTGCCTTCCAGCACTTTGCGCATTTCGGCAATAGAAGCGACGCGATTGCGGTTTACGCCGATGATCACATCATCTTTCTGCAAACCGACTTGCTCCGCTGGCGTGCCTTTTTCAATGGCATCGACTTTCACGCCTTTATCACCGGTTTTGGTCGCGCCGTCGCTCAGCGTTGCGCCTTGCAGTGCAGGCGACATCAGCTGCGCGCTGGCGGTGGTTTGCGCGCTCTGTTCCAGCGTGACGGTGACGTTGACCGGTTTGCCTTCACGTAGCAGGCCGATTTTCACATCCTGGCCCGGCGGCGTGGTGCCGACTTTCACACGCAGCTCAGCAAAGCTGGTGATCGGCTTATCATTGATGGAGGTGATGATATCGCCAGCTTTGATGCCCGCTTTCTCGGCGGCTGACTTCGGCAGCACTTCCGAAACAAAGGCACCGCGCTGCGCATCGACGTTAAACGCTTTGGCGATATCGGCGGTCATTTCCGTACCTTTGATACCAAGCTGACCGCGCTTCACTTCGCCGAACTGAATCAGCTGCTGCGCCAGGTTCATCGCCATATTGGCGGGAATGGCGAAGCCAATGCCGATGTTGCCGCCGCTTGACGCCAGAATCGCGGTGTTGATACCAATCAACTCACCATTCAGGTTCACCAGCGCACCACCGGAGTTACCGCGGTTAATCGCGGCATCGGTCTGAATGAAGTTTTCCAGTCCTTCCAGATTCAGGCCGCTACGACCGAGCGCAGAGATGATGCCCGACGTGGCGGTTTGACCCAGACCAAACGGGTTACCGATGGCCACGGCAAAATCACCCACTTTCAGCGAATCAGAGTCGGCGATTTTCACCTGCGTCAGGTTTTTCGCGCCTTCAACCTGGATCAATGCGATGTCGGTTTGTTCATCGTGACCAATTAACTTAGCGTCATATTCGTTGCCGTCACCCAGCTGCACGCTGATTTTATCGGCGTTGCTGACCACATGGTTATTGGTGAGGATATAGCCTTTAGCGGCATCAATGATCACGCCAGAACCCAGACCTTCAAAAGGCTGCGGCTGCGATTGTCCCGGTGCCTGACCAAAAAAGCGCTTCAGTGGTTCAGGAATATCCTGCGCCTGCTGACCGCTGTCGGTACCTTCAACACGCACGCTCACTACTGCGGGCAGAACTTTTTCCAGCATCGGTGCCAGGCTTGGCAATGCTTGTCCCTGAATCTGGGCGGGAAGAGTTGCCAGCGCACTCGGCGCCGCAGCCAAACTCATCCCGATACCTAAGGCTAATGCGCTTAACAGACGTGCTTGTTTTTTCATTGCTACAACGCTCTCGCTGCGAAAGGGATAAAAGAAGTGTGACAGTAGTTTGTGGTTTGTGTTCGAAAACAAAAAGGGCACAGCTAAGCTGTGCCCCAAAAGGATTAATTACGCGGAGCGCGGTCGCTGCCACGTAACAGGCCGGATGCGCCTTCAGAGTAATCACGCGGCATCTGCACCGGCGCCTGATCGTTATCCGCTTCGGCTTCCGTTAACTGGTAGGCAAACGGATTTTTCTCGCCGGGCAGATTTGGCAGCAGGTCGTTAGACCCTTTCGCCATGTGCTGATACAGCTGGCGATAATCATGCGCCATATTGTCCAGCAGCTCGGCGCTGCGGGCGAAGTGGTTGGTGAGCTCCTCGCGGTAATCCGCCAGCTCAGCCTTCGATTTTTCCAGTTCATACTGCATGCTACGCTGCTCACGCAGCTTCTTGTTGCCAAAACGCATGACGACTGCGCCGACAATAATGCCAATCACTAAACCAATCAGCCCGTATTCCCAGGTCATAATGACTCCCGTGTAATTTCCGTTGTTTCGTAGGGCATTGCTTCTGTTGCAACATCAACTTCAATAGCAGCCACTATACCCAATAATCTATTGGAAGTGGAACTATCGGGCTGCATCGCTTAGTGTAGAGCGGCCTAATTTTCGTCAACCGACCCGTGAATCGGACTTTTTCAGGGATTCTGAGAGAACCATGCAAACCTCATCTCCGCTTGCACGCTACGAGCAGGCGCTGTCGCAGGGCGAATTTCGCCCGGATGACGTACAACGAGAAGCGATTACCCGCTTAGATACCATCCAGCAAGGATTGATTGCCCGCCAGCAACAGGTTGAACCGGCTGCCAAAGGTCTGTTGGGCCGCTTGTCTAAGATAATGAATAAAGAGAAAAGCACCCGCGAAGCGCCAGTGCGCGGCCTGTATATGTGGGGCGGTGTGGGACGCGGTAAAACCTGGGTGATGGATCTGTTTTTTCAGTCAATTCCTGGTGATCGTAAGCTGCGCCTGCATTTCCACCGCTTTATGCTGCGTGTCCATCAGGAACTGACGCAGCTGCAAGGCCACAGCGATCCGCTGCTAATTGTCGCCGATCGCTTTAAAGCGGAAACTGACATTCTCTGCTTCGATGAGTTTTTTGTCTCAGATATCACCGACGCCATGCTGCTGGGCACGCTGATGGAAGCGCTGTTTGCGCGCGGCATCTCGCTGGTAGCCACCTCGAACATTCCGCCGGATGAGCTCTATCGCAACGGCCTGCAGCGCCCGCGTTTCCTGCCTGCCATCGAACAAATCAAGCGTCATTGTGAAGTGATGAACGTGGACGCCGGTATCGATTACCGTTTGCGCACACTAACGTCGGCGCATTTGTGGAACTTCCCGCTCAACGAGGCCACGCATAGCGAAATGGAGCGCATGTTCCGCGCGCTGTCCGGCAAAGCGCGTGAAGACGCGCCGGTGCTGGAAATCAACCATCGCCAGATGCCCACGCTGGGCGTGCATGAAGGCGTGCTGGCGATCAATTTCCTGACGCTGTGCGGCGAAGGGCGCAGTCAGCACGACTATATTGAGCTCTCGCGCCGTTTTCACAGCGTCTTGCTGTATGATGTGCCGGTGATGATTTATAAGACCGAAGATCAGGCGCGCCGCTTCCTTGCGTTGGTCGATGAGTTCTACGAACGCCACGTGAAACTGGTTGTCGCGGCTGAAACATCACTGTTTGAAATTTATCAGGGCACACGCTTGAAGTTTGAGTATCAGCGCTGCTTGTCGCGTTTGCAGGAGATGCAGAGCGAAGAGTATTTGCGTCTGCCGCATCTGCCCTGATGACGTGGCATAAATCGTAGGTTTTAGATGCAAAAAGGTTCGATCTTTGAGTTCGACTTCTCTATAATCTTGCGACCCCACGTTACAGCATCGGTTTTCTTTCCCAAGAACTCGATGTGATCCGGTAACTCACTTGAAGGGGTGGCTTGCTGGGCAAAATGGTCGTGTGAGCCTCAATCGTTTACTTAGCGTTTGGGATTTCACCAACGTGTAACTTTTTATTTGGGTAAGCTTTTCAATGAAAACTTTTACAGCTAAACCAGAAACCGTACAGCGTGACTGGTATGTTGTTGACGCAACGGGCAAAACCTTGGGTCGCCTGGCGACTGAACTGGCGCGCCGTCTGCGTGGTAAGCACAAAGCGGAATATACTCCGCACGTTGATACCGGTGATTACATCATCGTTCTGAACGCAGAAAAAGTTGCTGTAACCGGCAACAAGCGTACTGACAAGATTTACTATCACCACACTGGCCACATCGGTGGTATCAAGCAAGCGACCTTTGCAGAGATGATCGAGCGCCGTCCTGAGCGTGTGATTGAAATCGCGGTTAAAGGCATGCTGCCGAAAGGCCCACTGGGTCGTGCTATGTACCGTAAACTGAAAGTTTACGCAGGCAACGAGCACAACCACGCGGCGCAGCAACCGCAAGTTCTTGACATTTAATCGGGATTATAGGCAATGGCTGAAACTCAAAACTACGGCACTGGTCGCCGCAAAAGCTCTGCCGCTCGCGTCTTCATCAAGCCGGGTAGCGGTAACATCGTAATTAACCAGCGCTCTTTGGAGCAGTACTTCGGTCGCGAGACTGCACGCATGGTCGTGCGTCAGCCGCTGGAGCTGGTTGATATGGTTGGTAAATTTGACCTGTACATCACTGTTAAAGGTGGTGGTATTTCTGGTCAGGCTGGTGCGATCCGTCACGGTATCACACGCGCTCTGATGGAGTACGACGAGTCTCTGCGTTCTGAACTGCGTAAAGCGGGCTTCGTTACCCGTGATGCGCGTGAAGTTGAACGTAAGAAAGTCGGCCTGCGTAAAGCACGTCGTCGTCCGCAGTTCTCCAAGCGTTAATTGTTTGCTGCTTCGGCAGCGGCAGTTGGCTCAAAAAACCCGCTTCGGCGGGTTTTTTATTGCCTGCATTAATGATTTTTTCCCACGAAAAACGCGAGCTTTACCCGCATTTTGCCCGCAAATCATCACGCCCGCCCCACAAGCTGCTTAAAATCTGGTAAACTCACTGTCACTTTGCGCCTGCAAGACGCAGCGTTGTGCATGTCGTTCCTGTCCGGAAGACCGGTCGATGCTCCTGACGCTGACGGTAGGCGAATCTGATGAGCCGGTGAGTCGCCGCGTGGTTGGCTATTCGCAGTATCTTTTTGTGAACAAACTTGGAGGTTTTCATGGCTGTCGCTGCCAACAAACGTTCGGTAATGACGCTGTTTTCTGGTCCGACTGACATTTTCAGCCATCAGGTACGTATCGTACTGGCTGAGAAGGGCGTCAGCGTGGAGATCGAGCAGGTTGAAACGGATAACCTGCCGCAGGATCTGATTGACCTCAACCCGTATCGCACCGTACCGACGCTGGTCGACCGTGAACTGACGCTGTATGAATCACGCATCATCATGGAATACCTCGATGAGCGTTTCCCGCATCCACCGCTGATGCCGGTTTACCCGGTAGCGCGCGGTGAAAGCCGTCTGATGATGCACCGCATTGAGCAGGATTGGTACAGCCTGATGCGCACCATCGAAACCGCCAACGGTGCCGAAGCCGATGCAGCGCGTAAGCAACTGCGCGAAGAGCTGCTGGCGATTGCACCACTGTTCGCACGCACACCGTTCTTCATGAGCGAAGAGTTCAGCCTGGTGGATTGCTATCTGGCACCGCTGCTGTGGCGTCTGCCGCAGATGGGCGTTGACCTGTCTGGCGCCGGTTCTAAAGAGCTGAAAGGCTATATGACGCGTGTGTTTGAACGTGACTCTTTCCTTGCGTCACTGACGGAAGCAGAACGTGAAATGCGCCTGCAAGCTCGGGGCTAATGTATGGAAATGTCGCAACTAACGGCGCGTCGTCCTTACCTGTTGCGGGCGTTCTACGACTGGTTGCTGGATAACCAGTTGACGCCGCATTTGGTGGTCGACATCAATCTGCCTGGTGTGCAGGTGCCGCTGGAATATGCGCGTGATGGACAGATCGTTCTGAACATCGCGCCGCGTGCGGTAGGCAATCTTGACCTCGCCAATGATGAAGTGCGTTTCAACGCGCGTTTCGGTGGCGTACCGCGTCAGGTTTCTGTGCCGATGGCTGCAGTTCTGGCGATTTATGCCCGTGAAAACGGCGCTGGCACCATGTTCGAGCCGGAACCGGCTTACGAGCTGGCGACGGACGAGCAGGAAGGTAGCGGTCAGGAAGAGACAATGATGTCTGTGATTGATGGCGATCGTCCGGATGATGCGACTGACGACGATCATTCGCCAGATGATGAGCCGCCGCCGCGTGGCGGACGACCTTCACTGCGTGTGGTGAAGTAAAACGTGCAATAAAAAACGGGCCAATTGGCCCGTTTTTTTTATGCCTGCGCGTCTTAGTAGACGTCGCGCAGGTAGCGTTTATCTTTCTTCAGCTGATCAACGTAAGCCGCCGCGCGCTCGCTGGACAAGCCACCGAACTGACGAACCACTTCATACAGCGCCGCATCAACGTCTTTTGCCATGCGAGATGCGTCGCCACACACGTAGAAGTAAGCGCCATCCTGCAGCCAGGCGTAAAGCTCAGCGCCTTTCTCCAGCATGCGGTTCTGCACGTAGATCTTCTCTTCCTGATCGCGCGAGAAGGCCAGATCCAGATTAGTCAGCAGACCTTTCTCCTGCCATGCCTGCAACTCTTCTTCGTAGATGTAATCGTGTGCCTGATGCTGGTCACCGAAGAACAGCCAGTTTTTACCTTCTGCGCCCGTTGCCTGACGTTCCTGCAGGAAGGCGCGGAACGGTGCGATACCGGTGCCTGGTCCAACCATGATCAGCGGCGCATTGCCGTTTGACGGTACACGGAACGCTTTATTTGGTGAGATGAAGATCGCCGGCTTTTCGCCGCGACGTACACGTTCAGCCAGATAAGTTGAGCACACGCCTTTACGCTCGCGGCCGCTGCTGTGATAGCGCACGGAAGCAATGGTCAGATGTACCTGATTTGGGTGGGCTTTCGAGCTCGACGAGATGGAGTAAGCGCGATGCTGTAACGGACGCAGCATGGCAACGAATTCCGGCACCGACAGGCTGCGCGTCAGCTCGAGCTGCAGCAGATCCAGCGTGTCTTTGCCCCACAGCCAAACGGCAAGGGTATCTTTATCGTCGTGCTGCAGGACGTGACGCAGTTCCTGGTTGGTGGTGTGCTGGCCAACCCACTCAATCAGTTTGCGTGATGGCTCGGAAATTTCGAACTGATAAGTCAGCAGATCGCCGAGGTTGCGATCAAAGCTGGGAACTGGCGTTTCGTAATCTGCTTTGAGCTGAGTCAGCAGCAGTGAAACCAGTGCTGCGTCGTTCACCGGGATCACACCCAGCGCATCGCCCGCTTCATATTTCAAACCGCTGTCGGTGAGATCAAACTCGAAGTGACGAATATCTTTCGCCGACTCTTCTGCCGAAAGACGCTTGTTAGTCACCAACGCAGCCGCATAGGGGTTTTGCTTATTGCTGCCCGGAATGACGGGCGCTTCTGGCGCGCTTTCTAATGCTGTACCGCTGCTGCCTGCACTGGCGGCGAATTGCGGCATCGCCGTACCAATCCACGCGCTGGATGGCTCTTCGAAGTCGATATCGCAGTCGATACGATCGGCGACGCGTTTTGCACCGAGCTGCTCAAGACGCATATCGATGAATTTACCTGCCTGGCAGAAACCGTCGTAGCCGGTGTCGCCAATCGCCAATACCGCAAAGTGCATCTGCTCCAGACGCGGCGCGGTGCTGGCTGAAATCGCGTTCCAGAACAGCTGGGCGTTGTCCGGCATTTCGCCTTCGCCGTAGGTCGAGGTGACGATCAGCACGTGACGCATGGTAGCGAACACATCCAGATCCACTTCGCCCAGCGCTTGAACCACCGGCACCAAACCTTTGGCGCGTGCGGCTTTAGCGGCCGTTTGCGACAGCGCTTCAGCGTTGCCGGTCTGTGAACCGAACAGGATGTGCAGCTGCGTATTGGTGCTGGCACCTGCAGCCGGTGCGCTCTGCTTGTCTTCTAATACCAGCAGGCGCGAATGGAGACCGGCGAGGAAGCCCGCCAGCCAGTATTTCTGCTCACCGTTAAACGGTGCATCTTCAGGAATGTAAGGAATTTTCATCGGTAAGGCTCAATCCTGTTCAAAATTTTATCCCTGTCATACTTCAGGTTACAGATGCGTTTGCCGCCTTTCTGCACCTTGAAGTAGTGAGGGAAAGGTCAAAATTACACTTGTTCATTGGCGCTGTAATCAGGAAAGTTTCCCGACCGCAGCAGCGATTTCTGGCAGTGCAGCACGCGCAAACAGCTCTTCAAAATCAGGTAGATGACCAAGCACTTCACGGTTGCAGGCATCCTGATAGATGATCCAGCCGTAAGTCGCCAGGCTGTCCATCGAGCGAATGTTGCGCTGCGTTAATGCCGCTTTGTAATCTGACATTCGTTTCGCGGCGATCAGGCTTGCCAGCTCGTCATCGCTGTAACTCTCAATCGCCGAGCGTGCATGACGTTGCAGCTTGCTGATGAGCGTGAAATCTTCGGTCATCAGCAGATTACGTACCGCTTTTTCTACTGCTGGATCTTCCACCCCCGTGCCTTTCGGCAGCTTGCCCAGCGCCAGCTGCTGCGCGAGGCTGAGAACGGTGTAGTTGTTCAGCAGAACAAACATCTCTAGCGTATCGGTCGCGCCATAAGCCGGAACTGCGCCGTTGGCAATGGTTTTACCGTCACGCCACGCTGATTTGAACTTCGCAACCTGATGCGCAGCCAGCGAGGTTGACAGCTCTTCAAGCAGGTCTTTACGTGATTTGGCTTTCAGGATTTCGGTGCCATCCTGATACAGCAGCAGCGAACGCGGCATCACATAAACAAAGTGGTGGCACTCGGTTTCCCAGTTATCCAGCAGCCAGGCCGCGCGTGGCGATTGGGTTGCTTCCAGATGCCAGTTCAGCATGGTCAGCACCGCTTGTTTGTGCACCTGCGCCATTTCATCTTCATCAGCGATAGAACCAAACAGCACCGAATCACCTGCCGCGTGCGCCGCCAGCGATCCATACGGGTCGTACTGGTAAGCGAAACCGCCGCTCATGCCGTTGCCGAAGCCTTTACCAAAGGTGCCAAGATTGAGGATGGCGCCGTTGGTCATGTATTCGCAGCAGAAGTCGCCAACGCCTTCCACTACCGCGGTTGCGCCGGAGTTACGTACGGCGAAGCGGTCACCCGCCTGGCCCTGAACGAACAGACGACCGCCGGTGGCGCCAAACAGCGCGAAGTTACCGATCAACACGTTGCCATCGCTATCCTGTGCGCCGCCGCCTGGTGACATCACCACCAACTCGCCGCCGCACTGGCCTTTGCCGACACCGTCGTTACAGGTGCCGTAATGCTTCATCTGCATGCCGTCGTTGCAGAACGCGCCGAACGACTGGCCAGCTGAGCCGCTGGTGTTAATCAGCACGGTGGCTGGCGCCAGATAGTGACGACCGCGATCGTCTTTCAGCACCGCTGGCAATGCAGCCAGCTGCTCTTTCGAGAGTTCATGGTTCAGCATGCGTTCGATATCGATCGCCAGCTGACCACCGACGCTCTTGTTACGGTTGTTCAGCGTGATGCCCGCGCCCAGCGCGATTTCACGGCTTGCCGCGCCAACCAGCTGCGTTTTCAGCTCGCTGACCCAGCCATCATCCAGCTCAAAGTCTTTTTCCAGATACACCGGCTTGGCAATTTTCTGCTCTGGCACCACGGTCAACATCGCACGCAGATCCAGTTTGCCGACTTCCAGCGGGTGATCCATCAAGTGCAGCAGATCCGAACGGCCACGCGCTTCACGCAGGGAACGCAGACCGAGGCGGGCGAGGAACTCACGCACTTCCTGCGCCACGTTGATGAAGTACTGCGCCAGCTGACGCGGATCACCATCAAAGGCTTCGGCGTTGGTGGTTAAACCGGCCGGGCATTTGACGTTACAGTTTTTCGCCATCACGCATTTCAGCATCATCAGCGCGGTGGTGCCGAACTCGAAGCTATCGCCGCCAAGCAGGGCAGATTTGATCACATCGCTGCCGGTTTGCTGCGCGCCAGAGCAGCGCAGCTGCACTTTGTCGCGCAGGCCGTTGGCACACAGCGCCTGATGCACTTCAGCGATGCCGATTTCCGCGACGCGGCCGGTATATTTCAGGCTGGTAACGGACGCTGCGCCGGTGCCGCCGGTGTTACCCGCGACGTTAATGACATCCGCGCCGGCTTTCGCCACGCCGACGGCGATGGTGCCGATACCTTCAGATGAAACCAGTTTGACGATGACGCGCACGCGCGCGGCTTTACAGTCGTGGATCAGCTGCGCCAAATCCTCGATGGAATAAGTGTCGTGGTGCGGCGGCGGTGAAACCAGCTCAACGCCCGGCGTACCGCCACGCGCTGCGGCAATCTCAACGGTCACTTTTGGGGCCGGCAGCTGGCCGCCTTCACCGGGCTTCGCGCCCTGACCGATTTTGATCTCCAGCTCTTCCAGCATTGGATCAGCAAGATAAGCCGCCCACACGCCGAAACGCCCGGATGCCAACTGCTTGATACGTGACGCGCGGATGGTGCCGTGACGTGAATAGTGCTCGCCACCTTCACCACAGTTACTCATGCCGCCAACCATGTTAGTACCGTGCGCGACAGCTTCGTGCGCCGGCGCAACCAACGCACCGTGGCTCATCGCACCGGAAGCAAAGGTACGGGTGATTTCGTGGGCTGGCTGAATCTCTTCCAGCGGCAGCGATGGCAGCGCGGTGAAGATCAGCGACAGATAATCGGCCGCTTTGCCGTAAGCGGTGATGTGCAGCACGCCATTCGCTACGTTGCTGCTTTCGATATCGTCGGTGAAACGGGTTTTCAGTGCCCGTGCCAGCGCTTCCAGGCGCTCGCTTTCTGGTTTCAGGCCAGCAATGGCATCGATCAGACGCAGCTCAAACTGGTTCAGGCTGCCGTTCACTGCTTCACATTTCAGGCCACGCGTAGCGAAACCGTTGTTCACCAGCGAGTAGCGGCCCAGTTTGCGGCCGAATTCGGCTTCGCTGTCCACGTGGGTCAAATCGCACGGCAGCGCGAGGATGTCACGTAGCGCCGCCGGACGGCGTTTACGCTCGGCATGCATCAGGCTGGAGAACTGACGATAATCTGGCGTGATGGCAAAGCTGTCGATCACATCATTTGGGATGCGCTCGAAGCTGCTGTCTTTAAAGGCTTCCGCTTTGATGTTGAACGCATTATCCAGTTTGGCCAGCGTCATCAAACGAATAAAGTTGTCCTCTTCGCGCTCTTTGTTAGCAAAGCGAATCGGTTGTTCCGTCATATCAATGAAGGTACGCACCGCGATGGTGCCGTATGAGTGGCCCGCGCCTTCAGCACGCTCTTTGAACAGGCCGAGCAACGGCACTTCCGCTTCGCCCTGAATTTTTAATGCGCTTTGATGCCAGTCTACTGCCATCTGGGCGATCGCCGGGAAGCCCGCGCCGCCGACCGGCGTTTTGATATTCGGGAAATACTTTTTCAATACCGGATCGTCGGTATTCAGGAAGTTCGGCTCGAAGAACTCGCCGCAGCTGTAGCTCTCAACGGTACACAGGCCGACTTTACCCATGGTTTTCATCAGCGCTTTTTCGGCTGCTTTGGCATAGCGTTTAAAGGCTTTATTGCCTTCTTCGCCTTCACCGAATTTCTCTTCCGCACGCATCTGCACGCCGAGTGGGTAAACGGCAGAAGCACCGAAGCCCAGCGTCGCTGCGATATGGTGTGAAGAGATGCTTTGACCACTTTCGACCACCAGCGAAACATCCAGACGCAGACCTTCCTGCACCAGACGTTGGTTGATCGCCGACACCATCAGCAGCATCGGGATCGCTGCGTGAGTTGAAGAGATATGACGATCGGTGATCACCGCGATGCCGCCTTGCTGGCGTGCGAAATCGACAACCTGCTGGGCTAAGTCATCAATGGCTTTTTCCAGCGCGTTGGCGTTGGCCGCACGGCTGACGATATCTTTGCCGACCACCGGCTCATACAGCATCTCGAAACGCGCATAAGGAGCGACGGTTTGCTCGCGCAGGCGCAGCATGTCGAGGTGCGTCAGGATTGGCGTCGGAACAATGATTTGCTGACCTTTGCTGCGGCCGAGATGCGGCTTCGCACCCAGCGCCACACGCAGCGTCATGCCGTCCGCTTCACGAATGGAGTCGAGCGGCGGGTTGGTAACCTGGGCAAATCGTTGTGAGAAGTAGTGCGCCATGCCGCCTTCGTGGTCAGACAGGCCGTTGATGGCGTTGCCGTAACCCATGGCTGAGATCTTCTCAGCGCCGGTTTGCAGCATCGGATCCATCATGAATTTGAAGCTTTCCTGGTTGTAGTAGTAGGCGACAAAACGTTGATAGGTTTTGAGGTCACCACGATAACGCAGCGGCGAGCCGAGCTGCTCTGCCTGAATTTCTGGCAGGTCGGCGAGATCGATACGCGCTTTGCTCAGCAGTGACAGATAATCTTTTTCAGCGGCCAGTTTTTCCAGCGCTTCAACCGTGGTGTAAGAGCGTTTCTCTTTGTGATCGTAATAGAGCATGCCGCCCGCTTCGATACGGCCACGACGCAGCACGCTTTCCGGTGGGAAGGCGATCTGGCCCGCTTCAGACATCGCACCGATGTACTCCGCGGTTTCAACGGAACGCAGCGGACGCAGACCGAGGCGGTCAAGTCGCGCGCCGATCACTTCACCGTTACCGAAGATCAGCGCAGCTGGGCCATCGTTCTTCTCTTCATATAAAGAGAAGTACTCGAGCATGGCGCGCACTTCGTTCGAGAGCGAGGTATCGTTCTCCCACGCTGGCGGCATCATCGAAACTACGGCGTTGATCAGGTCGAGGTTATCTTCCATCAAACGGCTATGGATGCTCTGGTCGAGACGCGAACTGTCGGACTGACCTTTTGGACGCACGATTTTTTTACCGCGCGCCAGCATCAGTGCCGCTTCGGCAATGCGGTTTTTACGATCGGTGTTCAGCTCGCCGTTGTGCGCCATTAAGCGGAATGGCTGCGCCATGGTGGTATGCGGATCGGTGTTGGTCGAGAAACGGGTGTGGAAGAACAGCCCGCGGACCTGATGATCGGCATCGGTCAAATCTTTGAAGTAAGGAATCACTTCGTTGGAGTTCAGACGCGCTTTAAATACCTGTGTGCGCGAAGAGAGCGACAGCGGATAGAGGCCGCCGAATTCGCTTTCGGTAAAGGCGCGCGCTTCGATATCCAGCAGCGCGCGATAAATCTGGCGCTCGAATTCGAGTTGCTCAGTCACTTCCTGCGGCGCGGCAAAAATCCACTGCACAATCGGCAGCTGGAATTGCAGGGCGGCCGGGCGCGTCACGCTGCCGTCCAGCGGCATATCGCGTTTCACTAATACCGGGAAGTTATGCGCCGCCAGCGTTTCTTCAACCAGACGCTCAGCGTTTGCACGCAGCTCTGCGTCTTTTGGCACAAAGAAGTTACCGACGCCAAAACGGCCGGCTTCCAGCGCCAGACCGGTGACCTTGCGGAAGAAGTTCAGGGAGAGATCGACGTTCACACCCGCGCCATCGCCCACGCCTTCGGCAGACATGCCGCCACGGTGCGGAACCGTGCACAGCGCGCTATGGGCCATTCGCAGAATCTCATGAGTCTGCTCGCCGTCCTTACGGGTAATGAAACCTACACCACAGCTGTCACTGCCAGCTGATGGGTCATACAAACCATAGGGATTCGGTTTTTGCGTGGACATTGAGAGTCTCCTTAAACTTCTTTTGACATTACCTGCATTATTTCGTGTACCGCAGCGTGACAATGTAAGCCAGCGCGGCGGTATCAATTCTTGTGCCGCTCAGTAAAGAGCAGGCGTCGCAGCACCGAGCAAGGGCTCTCAAGACACTGTTGTCACGTCCTTAATGAGCTGCTCTTTTTATTCCGGTCTCTTTCGGGAGATAGCTTGCATCCAGAGGGAGGCTTCTTGCTGCATAGATATGCCGAGACACAGGCCCACCAGGAAAGCTTCCAGTGGAATTCCAACTTATCGGGAAAGCGAACTCAGGTCAAATAGCCAGCTTTGATGCGGGTAATAGGCTTTCTTGTCACTTAATTAAATGATTAATAAGAATTTATTGCGTAAATTTATGTCAATATCCCGCTGCGCATTCCCCCAGTAAGTGTGAGCCGTCTCACTGTGACCCAGCCCTCTAATATCCAAACAATGCTGGCAGAAAGGGTTATAACAGCATTTAATGCTGTTAGGGGCAGTTGATACACAGCATGTATCTGTTTTTCTTATGGCGTCATATTTGAATCAAAATGGCGCTGCCATTAGTAAAATTAATCACGCAAAGCATGCGTAGAAAGTCATTTAAATTGAATGGGTATGCAATAAAGAGGTGCAACCATCAGGATGAATGGCTGCCAGGGTGCTGATTAGCACCGGATGTTGAGAAAAGGTCCGCTAAAGCGCGGCCCTCCAGATTATTCAGTTGGCAGAATTAGTCAAGCGCTTTGCGCATATAGAAGGGAACGTCGGCGAAATCACGCTGCGATGCACCATTACAGGGCATAACCTGCGCGATATGGCCGGGTGAAGCGGGGCAGCGCAGCGATAATTACGCTATCATGAGCCAGATTTCGTTCAGGGAGCTCGTAATGAAACAGATTCGTCTTTTAGCGCAGTACTACGTTGATTTGATGGTCAAACTCGGCTTGGTGCGCTTTTCGCTGCTGTTAGCCTCAGCGCTGGTGGTGCTGGCGATGGTGGTACAGATGGCCGTCACCATGGTATTGCGCGGGCATGTGGAGAGCATCGACGTCGTCCGCTCCATCTTCTTCGGTCTGTTGATTACGCCCTGGGCGGTCTATTTCCTCTCAGTGGTGGTCGATCAGCTGGAAGAGTCGCGCCAGCGCCTGTCGAAACTGGTGGATAAGCTGGAAGAGATGCGTACGCGCGATCTCGAGCTGAACCAGCAGATGAAAGAGACCATCACCCAGCTTAATCAGGAAATTAACGACCGTATTAAAGCCGAGCAGGCGCGCGAGCAGGTGATGGATAAGCTGCGCGAAGAGATGGCACGACGCGAGCAGGCGCAAATTGAGTTGGAACAGCAATCCTCCTTCCTGCGCTCCTTCCTTGATGCGTCACCGGATTTGGTGTTCTACCGCAACATTGATAAGCAGTTCTCCGGCTGTAATCGCGCCATGGAACTGCTAACCGGCATGAGCGAAAAGCAGCTGATTGGCCTGACACCCCGCGATATCTACGATGACGAAGCCGCGACCAAAGTGCTGGAAACCGATGAGAAGGTGTTCCGCCACAATGTGTCGCTGACCTACGAACAGTGGCTGCAATATCCCGACGGGCGCAAAGCCTGTTTCGAAATCCGTAAAGTGCCCTATTACGACCGCGTCGGCAAACGCAGTGGCCTGATGGGCTTTGGCCGCGATATTACCGAGCGTAAGCGCTATCAGGACGCGCTAGAGAACGCCAGCCGTGAGAAGACCACCTTTATTTCGACTATCAGCCATGAGCTGCGTACGCCGCTGAATGGCATCGTCGGGCTGAGCCGCATCCTGCTGGATACCGATCTCAATCAGGAGCAGCTGAAGTACCTCAAAACCATCCACGTGTCGGCCATCACGCTGGGCAACATCTTCAATGATGTAATTGAAGTGGACAAAATCGAACGCCGCAAAGTGCAGCTGGATAATCAGCCGCTGGATTTCACCGGTTTCCTCGCCGATCTGGAAAACCTCTCCGGTCTGCTGGCGCAGCCAAAAGGGCTGAAATTTGTCATGGCGCCGGAGCTGCCGCTGCCCCATAAAATTTCGGCGGATGGCACGCGTCTGCGTCAGATTCTGTGGAACCTAATCGGCAATGCCGTGAAATTTACTCAGCAGGGCGAGATTGTGGTGCGCGTTGCCTATCGTCAGGATGAAACGCTGCACTTTGAAGTGCAGGATTCCGGCATGGGCATTCCGCAGGAAGAGCAGGATAAGATCTTCGCCATGTATTACCAGGTGAAAGATCAGCACGGCGGCAAGCCGGCGACGGGCACCGGCATCGGTTTAGCGGTTTCGCGTCGTTTAGCCCAGGCGATGGGCGGCGATATTAGCGTAAGTAGCGTCGCGGGGCAGGGTTCCTGCTTCACCGTGGAGATCAACGCGCCACGCGTCGCTGAGGAAGTGGAAGACGACAATCTGGATGACAGTATGCCGTTGCCGGCGCTGCACGTGTTGCTGGTGGAAGATATTGAACTCAACGTCATCGTTGCGCGCTCGGTACTGGAGAAGCTGGGTTGCAGCGTCGAAGTCGCGATGACCGGTACGGATGCGCTGGCGATGTTTGATCCGCAGGAGTTCGATCTGGTGCTGCTCGATATTCAGCTTCCGGATATGACGGGCCTCGACGTGTCACGTGCCATCCATCAGCGTTACGCAGATGTGGCGCTGCCGCCGCTGGTGGCATTGACCGCCAATGTGCTGAAAGACAAAAAAGAGTATCTCGATGCCGGCATGGATGATGTGTTGAGCAAACCGCTTGCTGTGCCAGCGCTTACGGCGGTGATCAAGAAGTTCTGGGATTATCAGCCGGAGCTGGAAGAGATCGCCACCGAATCATCAGACGCGCAGTCGCGCACGCTGCTAGATGTGGCGATGCTGGAGCAATACATTGAACTGGTTGGCCCTGGTTTGATTACCCAAAGCCTGACCATGTTTGAGCAGATGATGCCGGGCTACCTCGAGGTGCTGGATTCCAACATGATGGCGCGCGATCAAAAAGGGATTGCTGAAGAAGGGCACAAGATCAAAGGTGCGGCAGGTTCGGTTGGCTTACTGCATATACAGCAGTTGGCGAAGCAGATTCAGTCGCCGGAATTGCCAGCGTGGTGGGACAACGTGCAAGAGTGGGTCGATGAGTTAAAACAAGAGTGGCTGAAAGACGTGAACGTGTTACGTGAATGGGTAGCGGAGCGGGAAAAATTACAGGACGTTAGAAAAAAATGACCCCAGTCGAAACTGGGGTGCGCGAATACTGCGCCAACACCAGGGAAATGGGCACTGCTGCTATTATTAGAAATCGAATAAGAAAGCAGCAGTTCGGTATTGGTTAACGCTTCCAAATCACCTTAACAAATTCGCCAATGCTTGCGACAAGATTCATTAAATTGTGTGATGTTGAGCAGCGATTAAATACAGAAAACATTAATTTGCTGACACAGTCAAGCAAGGAATTAATTTCTTTGCCATATTGCACCTTTTTTGACCAATTGTTCTGCTTTTTGCCTGGTTTTGCTTCAGTCGTTAGCAGGAAAAGCCTGACACGAGCATGGAAAATGTGATTCTGACAAAAAATTGAAGTTAAGTTAGATTAACGTGCTGATATTGATGAATAAAGTAAGGTTTTTTGACGGCTTATCCAAAACGTTTTGGAAACCTTAAACGGAAAGTTCCAGTTTATAGTTTATTGAATGATGTAAACCAATTGTGCGGTAAATCGCTTTACCATTATTGAGGCCCAATGCAGGCAGGATCATACAGATTTGGTCGCATTTTTCAGATTGGTCTCTGTAATCAATGAACAAGTTCGAACATCATAAAAAATTATAGTTAAGCTTCATGAAAGCTTTTGCGTGAGCGATATCACATTCAGTTAAGTGTTCATGCACGCAGCGCCTGGTGCATTTAACATCATGGAACCGATTCCTTTTTGGCGGAAGTGCTTGATGTGATTGGCTCTAATAGAGGAACGTTGATTGCGCAGGCAACAATTTCACTGACGTTTTTGCCAATCAGAGGATAAAATTTAGTGGTTAATCGTTGGTGTTAGCTATTGTGACTTGGGTGATTGATTAATACAGGGAACAGGTAAGAGAAAATTGCATGAGCAAGAGTAAAGGGACGCTGGGAAAACGTATTAAAGTACTGATTGCTAAAGTGCTGCTGGCCTGGCTCGGCATCTGGTTAGCGGGCATTCTGCTGTTTGCTTTTTTACCGGTACCGTTTTCGGCGGTAATGGTGGAGCGGCAAATCGGTGCCTGGTTTACAGGGCGTTTTGATTATGTGGCGCACTCGGATTGGGTCGGCATGGATGAGATCTCGCCGTGGATGGCTTTAGCGGTTATCGCTTCTGAAGATCAAAAGTTTCCCGAGCATTGGGGCTTTGATGTTGATGCCATTCAATCAGTGCTGGATAACGATGGCAATGAACGCATGCGCGGAGCTTCAACCTTGTCTCAGCAGACGGCGAAAAACCTGTTTCTATGGGATGGCCGCAGCTGGGTGCGTAAAGGGCTGGAAGCGGGACTCACGGTTGGAATCGAAACCGTGTGGACCAAGCGGCGCATCTTGACGGTTTATCTCAATATTGCAGAATTTGGCGATGGCGTATTTGGCGTGGAAGAGGCCTCACAGCGCTATTTCCATAAACCCGCCAGCCGCCTGACGATGTCTGAAGCCGCATTACTGGCGGCGGTTCTACCCAATCCGATCCGCTTCCGTGCCGATGCGCCTTCAGGCTACACGCGACAGCGCCAGCAGTGGATTATGCGGCAGATGCGCCAGTTAGGCGGCGAAGGTTTCCTGAATCGCTACAAGCTGCATTGAAAGGCTTAATCTTCGTCAAAGCCCGCTTCAAACAGTTCGATGACCGCTGCCAGCGCCTGCTCTTCCTGCGGGCCGCTGGCTTCGATTTCAATATGACCGCCTTTCGCTGAGTCGAGCATCAGCAACGCAATCACGCTGCTGGCTTCCGCTTCGGTGCCCGATTCGTTACGCAGCAACACTTCAGCATCAAAACTCTGCACCAGCTCGAACAGCTTCATCGCTGGGCGCGCGTGCATGCCCAGCTTATTACGAATTTCGACGGTTTGCTTCACGGTCATGATTTGCGTTTTTCCAGAGTGCGATGACGAGACTGCACGTTTTTACCGCGTGAACGGAAATAATCGGCCAGTTGTTCCGCGATATACACCGAACGATGCTTACCGCCGGTACAGCCAATGGCGACGGTAAGATAGCTGCGGTTATTGGTTTCCAGCATCGGCAGCCACAGTTCCAGATAGCTGCGCGTTTGATAGATAAAGTTGTGCACTTCGGTGTGACGATCGAGGAAGGCGGCCACCGGGCGATCCAGACCGGTCATCGGACGCAGCTTGGGATCCCAGTGCGGGTTCGGCAGGAAGCGCACATCGAAAACATAATCGGCGTCGATCGGAATGCCGTGTTTGAAGCCGAATGACTCAAACACCATGGTCAGTTCACGCTCGCGCTTGCCCAGCAAGCGGGTACGCAGCATCTCTGCCAATTCATGAACCGACATCTCAGACGTATCGATAATCAGATCGGCGCGTGAGCGCAGTGGCTCCAGCAGATCGTTCTCTTCATCAATAGCACTCTCCAGTGACAAGTTTTTGCTGGAGAGCGGATGCAGGCGACGCGTATCGCTGTAGCGGCGAATCAACGTGTTGCGATCGGTATCAAGAAACAGCAGCTGCGGCGAAAAGGCATCGGGCAGATTGTTGAGCGCCGCTTCAAAGACTTCCGGTGATTCCGGCATGTTACGCACATCAATGCTGACTGCCGCAGAAATATTGCGTTCGGTTAAGGTATTCGCCAGCTCCGGTAGCAAGACCACCGGCAAGTTGTCGACACAGTAAAAACCCATATCTTCGAGGGCACGCAGCGCGACTGATTTTCCTGAGCCTGACCGACCGCTAACGATCATCAGCACCATCACATTTCTCCCGTTTTAAACCGGCGAATACGCCGGTAAAAGTGTTTTTCGCTTAAGAGTGTGCTTCCTGAGCTTCTGTGATAATGGCGTAGAGCTCTTGGTCGCTCTGTGCCGCGCGCAAACGACGACAGACGGTTTTATCTGCGAGGCGTTTGGCAACCAGCGAAAGCGTGTGTAAGTGGGTTTTACACTGGTCCGCGGGTACCAGCAGGGCAAACAGCAGGTCAACCGGCTGATTATCTACCGCATCAAAAGCGATAGGCTGATCGAGGCTAATAAACACGCCGACAGCGCGTAAGGTGTCCTCTTCCAGCTTGCCATGTGGAATGGCGATGCCGTTACCAATACCGGTACTGCCCATGCGTTCGCGGGTCAGGATGGCTTCGAAAAGCGTCTGGTGCGGCAGATTGAGCTGCTTCGCTGCCAGCTCGCTGATAATCTCCAGCGCGCGTTTTTTACTCTGGCAGTGTACGCCGCTACGGGTACAGTCCAGTGAAAGGACCGAGCTCAATTCCAGTGTTAGATCGTTGTTCATCATCGTTTCACTTGCGAGTTCACATAGCCACGAGTTTCAGGCAATTGATTTTATTACCGTTCACCCGCTGGCGCTTGCGCAGATGACAAAACGGGGCGGTAAATTCCGCCCCATTTATGCTCTAAGTGCCGAATCAGTCAGCACTCTGCAAGCGTGAAGGTTAGTGTTTTTTCAGTTTGTCTTTGTGCTTGGTCAACTGACGGGAAAGCTTATCGATTAACCCGTCGATGGCCGCGTACATGTCTTCCGCTTCCGATGTGGCGTGCAGCTCTCCGCCGTTAACGTGCAGTGTTGCATCCGCAACCTGCGTCACCTTCTCTACCTTCAGAACAATATAAACCTGATTGATACGATCAAAATAGTGTTCCAGTTTGGCAAATTTGGTATTTACAAATTCACGCAGAGGTTCGGTAATTTCAACATTAAGTCCGGTAAGGTTTAGCTGCATAGGTCTTCCTTCTTCGTTCGGTCAAACCAATTGCTTGCGCTGGTTTGATGGCGGTATAGATAAAGACTCGCGATATTTAGCAACCGTACGTCGCGCAACCATGATGCCCTGTTCGGATAACATGGAGGTCAGTTTGCTGTCGCTCAAGGGTTTTGCGGGGTTTTCCGCCGAGATTAATTTTTTCACTAATGCACGAATCGCCGTGGAAGAGGCTTCGCCGCCGCCTTCGGTGTTGACGTGACTGGAGAAAAAATACTTCAGTTCAAAGATGCCACGCGGGCTGTGTAAATACTTTTGCGTGGTCACGCGGGAAATGGTGGATTCATGCATATCAACAGCTTGGGCGATATCCGCCAACACCATTGGACGCATGTACTCCTCACCCTGCTCAAAAAACGCCTGCTGCTGCTCAACGATACAGCGTGTCACTTTCAGCAGCGTGTCGTTGCGGCTCTCCAGGCTCTTAATCAGCCACTTGGCTTCCTGTAAGTTGCTGCGAATAAACTGGTTATCGCTTTCATTACGGCCAGCTCCGCCCATCGCCGCATACTGCTGATTGATTTTCAGGCGCGGCATGCTGTCGGAATTGAGTTCAACCGTCCAGCGCTTGCTGATTTTGCGCACCAGAACATCGGGAATGACATATTCCGGTTCGCTGGTGTTAATTGACTGGCCTGGGCGCGGATCGAGTGACTGAATCAGCAGCATCGCCTCTTTCAGCACTTCTTCCTTCAGACGGGTTACGCGCATTAGGCTGCGGAAATCATGGTTGGCCAGCAGATCGAGATGTTCGCTAACAATCAGGCGTGCTTCCGCCAGCATGGGCGTGTCGGCAGCATATTGCGACAGCTGGACTAACAGGCAATCACGCAAATCACGTGCACCGACGCCAATCGGATCGAAACGCTGCACGCGCTTGAGCACGGCTTCGACTTCTTCCAGCGCCAACTCTTCATCACCAATACTGTCATAAATGTCTTGTAAGCTGACGGTGAGATAGCCGGTGTCATCAATGGCATCAACAATTGACGTGGCAATCGCGCGATCGGTATCAGTGAACGGCGTTAACTCAACCTGCCACATCAGGTAATCCTGCAGCGATTGGGTGGTTTCGCCTTGGTAGATCGGCAGTTCGTCATCCTGGTAATCGGTGCCGGTGCCTGACGGTGTGCCTGCGGTGTAGATTTCGTCCCAGGTAGCGTCGAGCGGAAGCTCTTCAGGCATATCTTTCTGCTCAAGCGCTTCGCGCGTGTCTAACGAATCACTTTCCTGATCCTGAAATTCACGTGCGTCAACTTCTTCGTGCAGTTCGGTTTGTTCAAGCAGCGGATTGCTTTCCAGCGCCAGTTGCAGTTCTTGCTGGAGTTCAAGCGTAGAGAGTTGCAGCAAGCGAATGGCTTGCTGCAACTGTGGAGTCATCGCCAGCTGTTGGCTGAGCCTGAGTTGCAAACCTTGCTTCATAATTCGGTAAGAATTTCCTAAGCAAACGTAGGGTGTTACAACACCTTATCAGAGTCTGAACTCTTCGCCCAAATAAACACGCTTAACTTGCTCATCTACAAGAATTTCATCAGGCGTGCCATGGGCAATTAAATGTCCCTGGCTGACGATATAAGCGCGTTCACACACCGCGAGGGTTTCACGCACGTTGTGGTCGGTAATCAGCACGCCAAGGCCGCTGTCACGCAGATGCTCAATGATTTTCTTGATGTCGATAACCGAGATCGGGTCAACACCGGCAAAAGGCTCATCCAGCAGGATGAATTTCGGATTAGCCGCCAGCGCGCGGGCAATTTCCACACGACGGCGTTCACCACCCGACAGCGCCTGGCCCATGCTGTCGCGCAGATGGCCAATATGGAACTCTTCCATCAGCTCGTTGGCCCGATCCTGACGCTGTTCTTCGGTTAAATCATCACGGATCTGCAGCACAGCCATCAGGTTGTCGTACACGCTCAGGCGACGGAAGATCGAGGCTTCCTGCGGCAGATAGCCGATGCCGCGACGCGCGCGCGCATGCAGCGGCAGAATGCTGATGTCTTCATCATCAATCACGATGCGGCCGGCATCGCGCGGCACAATGCCCACCACCATGTAGAAGGTGGTGGTTTTACCGGCACCGTTTGGGCCCAGCAGGCCGACAATCTCGCCGGATTTTACCTGCAGGCTAACATCTTCCACCACGCGGCGGCCTTTGTAGGCTTTCGCCAGGTTTTCAGCGATTAGTGTAGCCATAGCAATCAGTTACTCTTTTTAGGGCTCGCGGACGAACCGTTTTTGTCCTGCAGCTGCGACGGTACCAGAACGGTAGTCACGCGCTTGCTGTCGCCCTGGCTGAACGCCTGCATCTTCTGCTCTTTCACCAGGTAAGTGATGCGGTCGCCTTTGATGTTGCTGTCCTGCTGCTGAATGAAGGCATTGCCGGTCAGCTCAACAAAATCGTTCGCCAATTCATAGTGCAGTTTACTGGCGTGGCCTTGCACCGGCTTGCCGTTATCCTGCATCTGATAGAAGGTGGCTGGCGTGCCGTAAGCATCAACAATGGTTTTTTTGCTATCGCCGCCCGGACGAGTGACCACCACTTTATCGGCGGTAATCTTGATGGAACCCTGCGTCACAATTACGTTGCCGGTAAAGGTCGCAACGTTGCCCTGCAGATCCAGCGCCTGGTTAACGGAGTCGATATTTACCGGTTTGTCTGAGTCGCCGGTTAATGCCAGCGCAGGCAGGCTCGTTGCCAGCAGCGTACTCACCAGCAATAACTTAAGGCTATTTTTGTTCATTTTGAATTTCATAGGAAGTTTTGACCTTTTCAAGCAGCTCAGCATGTTTCGTCCGTAAATTGCCGCGCATTTTCATGCCAGTGGAATTAAAACTGCGGCCAAAAAGGGTGACTTGATCGTCAGATGTCACATCCTGGGTGACCAAATTAACCTGAGCGTTATCGGTAAGGATGCGCTCAAGCTGTGAATCCTGAGTCAAAGAATTGACAACAACGTTGCCGTAAAGATAAAGCATACGATCTTTGGTCAGCTTTGCCTTATCGGCGCGCACCGACCATGTCGCCACTTTATTTACGTCATAGGTGGTCATCACCGGATTATCGAACCAACTTATCTCATCGGCAGCAAAGTAGGTCACTTTATCGGAGACCAGCTTATAGCCCAGCGCGCCTGTGGGGTTATACACCACCGTGTTCGATTTCTCGCTGGTGTAGGTTGGCGCTTGATCGTTGGTTGCCACCGGCGTTCTGTCGTCATCCTGGTTGGTGAGATTCCAGCCGATCAGCACTAAGGCGATCAAGGCCAGGATCAGCGTCATCCAACGCCTGCTCTTACTCATATTGATTGCCCTTTGGCATCCTCAAATTTGTTCTGCGCCATCAAAATCAGATCGCACAACTCACGTACCGCACCGCGGCCACCGGCAATGCGGGTCACATAATGCGCGCGCGGCAGTAAAATCGGGTGAGCATCAGCAACGGCAACGCTCAAACCCGCCTGCGCCATTACCGGCCAGTCGATCAGGTCATCGCCAATGTAGGCGACCTGATCGGCCGTTAATGACAGTTTATCCAGGAGTTCCCGCCAGGCCAAAAGCTTATCCGATTGTCCCTGGTAAAGATGCGTAATGCCGAGCGTCTTACAGCGATCTTCCAGCAGTTTTGCTTTGCGGCCGGTAATAATAGCCACTTCGACGCCGGAGGTCAGCAGGCAACGCACGCCATAACCATCACGCACGTTAAAAGCTTTCAGCTCTTCACCGCTGTTGCCCATATAAATGACGCCATCGGACATCACGCCATCAACGTCACAAATCAGCAGGCGAATCTTCGCAGCACGCGCCATGACGTCCGCGCTCACCGGACCGTAGCAAGTCTCGACCATCGCCGTTTCAGCACTCATTATTTCTTCCTGTTAGACCACGCCAGCGCGCAGCATGTCATGCATATGTACCACACCGAGCAGGCGATCGTCATCGGCCACCAGCAGGGCGGTGATGTTTTTGTTTTGCATCAAATTAAGGGCGTCAACGGCCAGCATATTGGGGCGCACGCGAATGCCGCCGCTGGTCATCACTTCCTGAATGGTGGCTTTCTGGAAATCGATGCCCATATCAAACACGCGACGCAAGTCACCATCGGTGAAGATGCCTTCGATTTTCATTAGGTCATCGACGATCACCGTCAAACCGAGATTCTTACGGGTAATTTCCAGCAGCGCATCCCGCATCGACGCATCACGGCTAACGTGAGGAATTTCATCGCCGCTGTGCATGATATCGCTGACGTGCAGCAGCAGTTTGCGGCCCAGCGCACCGCCGGGATGCGACAGCGCAAAATCTTCCTGGGTAAATCCGCGCGCTTCCAATAACGCCACGGCCAGCGCATCGCCCATCACTAAAGTCGCGGTGGTGCTGGTGGTTGGTGCCAGGCCGAGCGGACAAGCTTCCTGCGGCACTTTCACGCACAGATGCACATCTGCAGCGCGGCCCATCGCGCTCTCAGGACGGCCGGTGATACAAATCAGCTGCACTTTCTGGCGCTTTAACACCGGCACCAACGCAAGGATTTCGCCGGATTCACCGCTGTTAGAAATCGCGATCACCACATCATTGGTGCTGACCATGCCGAGATCGCCGTGGCTGGCTTCGCCGGGATGCACAAAGAACGAAGGTGTACCGGTGCTGGCAAAAGTCGCGGCCATTTTTTTACCGATATGCCCGGATTTGCCCATGCCCATCACTACCACTTTGCCGCGGCAGGCAAAGATCATCGCGCAGGCGCGATCGAAATCATCATTGATATATTGATCAAGCTGCTCCAGCCCTTCGCGTTCGATGCGCAGCACCGCTTTGCCTGCTTGTTGAAAATCGAAATCCGGTTGCTGATGTGACATGGTCAGTCCGTCCTTAATAGCTTGTGATAAGCATGGGGCTCAGCCATAACCACAGCACCCACGCGATAAAACCACCTAATAATAGTGTGCCTGCGATACGACCAATACGGCGTTTGCGCAGCAGGCAGAGCAGGGCGAACAGTACGCTCACTGCCAGCATCACCCAGTAATCACGTGCGAAGGCATGCGCATCAACGCTGCCGGGATGAATCAGCGCCGGCAGGCCGAGAACAATCGCCAGATTGAAAATATTGGCGCCGATCAGGTTACCAATCGCGATATCGTCCTCACCTTTCAGCGCGCCAGCCACCACGGTGGCCAGTTCGGGCAAGCTGGTGCCGACGGCGATCAGCGTCAGGCCCATCACCAGTTCGCTCACACCAAAGTAGTCGGCAAAGACGGTGGCGTTGTCGATCACCATACGCGTCGACATCGGCAAAATAATCAGTGCAACCGCCAGCCACAGAAAGGCCACGGTGTTACCGGCCTCATCGCGCGGCAGCTCCGCCAGCTGTTCGCGGGTTAGCGTGTCGTTATTATCGCGTTCAGCACGGCGAGCAATGCGAATCACCACCAGCAGATAACTCAATGCAATCAGCAGTAACGCGATGCCGTCGAGTCGACTTAAATAGTTATCAAACAGCATGATGCCGCAGAGCAGTGAGACTAGCAGCATTAATGGCAATTCGCGCCGAATCAGATTGGAGTGTACTGTCAATGGGTGGAGCAACGCCGCGCCGCCCAGAATTAATAGAATATTGGTGATGTTCGAGCCCAGCGCGGTGCCAACCGCTAAATCCATCTGTCCATGCTGTGCGGCCGAAAACGAGACGATCAATTCCGGTAATGATGTGCCAATGCTCACCACCGTCATACCAATGATCAGCGGTGGGATGCCAAAGGATCGACAGAGGATCGCGGCGCTAAATACCAAACGGTCGGCACCGTAAACCAGTAAAATCAATCCGATAAACAGCAAGGCAGAGGCTACGAACATTAAAAATCCTTGATGGATGGAGGTGTCGGCGAACCTTGTCCGACGGGTAAAAACATTCTGCACGCACTAACAGGCGCTGATTTTGACTGTCTGAGAGGCAAAAGTAAATTTTAAGGCCGTTTTCGCCACACTAAGTGGGTAAGTTTCTGTAAAACTATCGTGCATTCGAGGCTACCAGGCTACCATCCACAGCTTTGATAGCGCCCGATCCGCATAAAGAGGTAAAGATGATCCAGCAGCAAACGAATCTGGTTGAGGTTCGTGGCGTCAGTTTCACGCGCGGAGATCGTACTATCTTCGACGACATCTCGTTAACGGTACCTGCCGGTAAAGTCACCGCGATTATGGGCCCATCCGGAATTGGCAAAACCACATTATTGCGTCTGATCGGTGGGCAATTACAGCCCGATAAAGGCGAGATTTGGTTCCGCGATCAAAATATCCCGACGCTTTCCCGCACCAAATTGTACGAAGCGCGTAAAAAAATGAGCATGCTGTTTCAGTCCGGCGCGCTGTTTACCGATCTCAACGTGTATGAAAACGTTGCCTGGCCGTTGCGTGAACATACGCAGCTGCCGCCAGAGCTGTTGCACAGCACCGTATTGATGAAGCTGGAAGCGGTGGGTTTGCGTGGAGCCGCTAAACTAATGCCTGCCGAACTTTCTGGCGGTATGGCCCGCCGTGCGGCGCTGGCGCGTGCTATCGCGCTGGAACCCGAACTGATCATGTTCGATGAGCCTTTTGTCGGCCAGGATCCGATTACCATGGGCGTGCTGGTGAAGTTAATTGACGAACTGAATCATGCTCTGGGCCTGACCTGCATCGTGGTTTCACACGATGTGCCTGAGGTCTTGAGCATTGCCGATCATGCCTATATTGTTGCCGGACAAAAAATCATTGCTCAGGGTAGCGCGCCGGAACTGCGAGAAAATCCCGATCCGCGTGTGCGCCAGTTTATCGAGGGTCATGCGGATGGTCCGGTGCCTTTCCGCTTTGCCGCTGGCGATTATCTCAGCGACTTGACCCGCTCAGGGAGAACGTAAACTGATGTTGTTACAGGCGCTAGCGTCATTTGGACGTCAGGGAATCAATACCTGTGCCGCTTTTGGCCGCGCAGGCCTCATGTTATTTCATGCGTTAGTCGGTAAGCCGGCGTTTCGTCGCCATGCGCCGCTGCTGGTGAAACAGCTGTATAGCGTGGGCGTGTTATCGTTACTGATCATCGTGGTATCTGGCTTGTTTATTGGCATGGTGCTGGGTCTGCAAGGCTATCTGGTGCTCACCACTTACAATGCGGAAACCAGCCTTGGCATGCTGGTGGCGCTCTCGCTGCTGCGTGAGCTCGGTCCGGTCGTCACGGCGTTGCTGTTTGCAGGCCGTGCGGGTTCAGCGTTAACCGCTGAAATCGGGCTGATGAAAGCCACCGAACAGCTCTCCAGCATGGAGATGATGGCCGTCGATCCGCTACGTCGCGTGGTATCACCGCGCTTCTGGGCAGGATTTATCAGCATGCCGTTGCTGGCGTTGATCTTTACCGCCGTTGGTATTGCCGGTGGCGCGCTGGTTGGCGTGAGCTGGAAAGGGATCGATCCCGGTTTCTTCTGGTCGGCGATGCAGAACGCGGTAGATTTCCGCACTGATGTCGTTAACTGCATGATCAAAAGCGCAGTCTTTGCCGTCACGGTAACCTGGATTGCGCTCTTTAATGGCTATGATGCCATCCCGACCTCGGAAGGGATCAGTCGTGCGACAACGCGTACCGTGGTGCATGCTTCACTGGCGGTACTCGGTTTGGATTTTGTGCTGACAGCACTGATGTTTGGGAATTGATGCAATGCAAAGCAAGAAAAACGAAATCTGGGTTGGCGTCTTCATGCTGGCTGCGCTGCTGGCGCTGTTATTCCTCGGCCTGCGCGTTGCCGATCTCAAAACTATCGGCACCGAACCAACGTGGAAGATGTATGCCACCTTCGATAATATCGGCGGACTGAAAGTCAGTTCTCCGGTGAAAATTGGCGGCGTGTTGATTGGCCGGGTGTCAGATATTGCGCTGGATGAGAAAACCCTCTCACCGCGTGTGACCATGGATATTAGCGATAAATACGCTGATAAAATTCCCGACACCAGCTCATTAGCCATCCGCACTCAAGGCCTGCTCGGTGAGCAGTTCCTGGCGCTGAATTTAGGTTTTGACGATCCCGAGCTTGGCTCTTCTATGCTGAAAGATGGCGGCACGCTGCGTGACACCAAGTCGGCGCTGGTGCTGGAAGACCTGATCGGTCAATTCCTCTATAAAAGCGGCGATAACAAATCTGACGATAAATCACAGGGTGCGCAGAGTGCACCGGCAGCACCTGCAACAACGGAATAACCTACGAGGTAAAACATGATGTTTAAACGTTTACTGATGATTGCCCTGTTGGCAATCGCACCGCTGGCAGCCAACGCCGCAGCGGATCAAACTAATCCTTACAAGCTAATGAACGAAGCGGCGGAAAAGACCTTCACCCGCCTGAAAAACGAACAGCCGAAGATTAAGCAGGATCCGAACTATCTGCGCGAAGTGGTACGTCAGGAACTGATGCCGTACGTACAGATAAAATATGCCGGTGCGTTGGTTCTTGGTCGCTATTATCGCGATGCGACACCGGCGCAACGTGATGCCTACTTTGCCGCGTTCGGTGATTATCTGGCACAGGCTTACGGCCAGGCGCTGGCGCTGTACAACGGTCAAACCTACCAGATTCAGCCGGAGCAGCCGATTGGCGATGCCAATATCGTGGCGATTCGCGTCACCATCATCGATCCTAATGGGCGTCCGCCTGTGCGTCTCGATTTCCAGTGGCGTAAGAACAGCCAAACTGGCAACTGGCAGGCGTATGATATGGTGGCCGAAGGCATCAGCATGATCACCACGAAACAGAATGAGTGGGGCGATCTGCTGCGTACCAAAGGCATTGATGGCTTGACGGCTCAGCTGAAAACCTATGCCGCACAGCCGATCACCCTGGATAAAAAGCAATAATGAGTGAACCGTTAAGCTGGCAGCGCACTGCCAGTACGCTGGCCTTAAGCGGCAAATTAGATCGTGATACTTTGCTGACCTTGTGGCAGGAACGTAACACTGCGGTGGCGGATATCACCACCATTGATGTCGCCGGGCTGGAAAGGGTGGATTCAGCGGGTTTAGCGCTATTGGTGCATCTGCGTGAAATTGCGCGTGCTCAAGGCAGCGCACCACTTTTCTCTGGGATCTCCGATAAACTCCAGTCACTGATCACGCTGTATAACCTGCAGCAGATTATTGTTTCTGCGGAAAAAATCGCCTGATCGAATGATGTCGATGCTAAGCCCCTGATTTTTTCAGGGGCTTTTGCGTATTTAAGAGTCAGGCGCTTTCCTCTAAGATGTCTGCCTTATTATTATTAAGCGAAGTAACGAGCGATGGAAAATAGTGAAGTTCAGGCCGTGCTGATGCAGGCGCTGGCATTAGAAGAAGTACACGTACTCAGCAACGATGGCAGCCATTTTCAGGTCATCGCGGTGGGCGAAATGTTCGGCGAACTGAGCCGCGTGAAGAAGCAGCAGGCTGTGTACGCGCCGCTGATGGAATATATTGCGGATAACCGTATTCATGCGGTTTCCATCAAAACTTATACCCCAGCCGAGTGGGCGCGCGACCGTAAACTCAACGGTTTCTAAGTGCCTCACCGGTTGTTTTATTGATAGATAATTGAGAGCGGTGTTAATGGACAAATTTCGTGTGCAAGGCCCCACCCGTTTAAGTGGTGAAGTGACCATTTCCGGGGCGAAGAATGCTGCGTTGCCGATTCTGTTTGCTGCGCTGCTGGCTGAAGAGCCGGTAGAGATTCAGAACGTACCGAAGCTGCGTGATATCGATACCACCATGAAGCTGCTGAATCTGCTGGGTGCGCGCGTTGAGCGCAATGGTTCGGTCCACGTTGATGCTCGCGAAGTTAATGTTTTCAGTGCGCCATACGATTTAGTGAAAACCATGCGTGCTTCGATTTGGGCGCTGGGTCCGCTGGTGGCGCGTTTTGGTCAGGGCCAGGTTTCACTGCCGGGCGGCTGCGCTATCGGTGCACGCCCGGTCGATCTGCACATTACTGGCCTGGAACAGCTGGGTGCGGAAATTAAGCTGGAAGAGGGCTACGTTAAAGCTTCTGTCAATGGCCGTCTGAAGGGCGCGCATATCGTGATGGATAAAGTGTCTGTCGGCGCTACCGTTACCATCATGAGCGCGGCCACGCTGGCCACCGGCATCACCATCATTGAGAACGCCGCGCGTGAGCCGGAGATTGTCGATACGGCAAACTTCCTCAACACGTTGGGTGCGAAAATCACCGGCGCGGGCACAGACAAAATTACCATTGAAGGTGTTGAGCGTCTGGGCGGCGGCGTTTATCGCGTGCTGCCAGATCGTATCGAAACCGGTACTTTCCTGGTCGCAGCAGCCATTTCACGGGGCAAAGTTGTTTGCCACAACACGAAGCCAGATACGCTGGATGCCGTGCTGTCTAAATTGCGTGAGGCTGGTGCAGAGATCGAAGTGGGCGAAGATTGGATCAGCCTGGATATGCACGGTAAGCGTCCAAAAGCGGTGAATATCCGTACCGCGCCGCATCCTGGCTTCCCTACTGACATGCAGGCGCAGTTCACACTGTTGAACCTGGTGGCAGAAGGAACCGGTGTGATTACCGAAACCATCTTCGAAAACCGCTTTATGCATATCCCTGAGCTGATTCGTATGGGCGCGCACGCGGAAATTGAGAGCAATACAGCGATTTGTCATGGCGTAGAAACCTTGTCGGGCGCGCAGGTGATGGCCACCGATCTGCGTGCATCAGCGAGTCTGGTGCTGGCGGGTTGTATCGCGGAAGGCACCACGATAGTGGATCGTATCTATCACATCGACCGTGGCTACGAGCACATCGAAGATAAGTTGAAAGCGATGGGTGCAAATATCGAGCGCGTAAGCGGCGAATAATTTCTGCTTCGTAGATCAAAAAAACCAGTCACGGCAACGCGGCTGGTTTTTTTTCATTGGTATTACAGTCAGATCTTTTTACGATCCTTCGGCGATCGTATGCACTTCTTGCGATCCAATAACTGGCCGGTAACAGGATCGTAATATCGGCTTGGCCAGATGTCTGCCGGATGAACCTTGATCGCATTGGCGATTAGCCACTCACCTTTGGGCCAGGGACGCGACAGCGCATTGGCCAGCGTTGAGGAGCTGAGCCCTGATTCGCGTGACAGCGCTGCCAGTGATGTGCCTTTCTTACGTAATGCAGCAATGATATCTGCCGGGTGCCAATCCGCTTTCCTTGTGTACATAACTCTCTTCTCCATGTCCGTGTTATTACTTCATCTCCGCTGTAAAAAGGCGCTCCCGTGGCAGAGATATCTGGAAAAAACCCGCGTTTTTATAGCAAATGTTTCCCGTAATTTTCCAGTAAATGTTTGGCTGGCGCACGAAACTGCGTCGCTTTTCGCAAAAGCGATGCAAGAGATGTAAGTAAAAAGGGAGAATAGTGAGGAAGGAAACGGGGCCAGAGAAGGCCCCGTTGAAATCAGAAATCGCGCTGTACTGACATGTGCGCCAGCGCTTCGAGGGCGCTGCGCCACGGGCTTTCGGGTAATACCTGCAGGGCTGCGATGGCTTTATCTGCCTCTTCTTCAGCGCGTTTGCGCGTCCACTCCAGCGAGCCAGTCTGTTGCATCGCTGCCAGCACCGGTTCCAGCAGATGACGACCGTTACCTTCTTCAATGGCTTTACGGATCATCTGCGCCTGCTCAAGCGTCCCGTTGTGCATCGCGTGCAGCAATGGCAGCGTCGGTTTACCTTCGCTCAGGTCATCACCGGTATTTTTGCCCAGCGTTTCGCCATCTGCGCTGTAATCCAGCAAATCATCAATTAACTGGAAAGCGGTGCCAAGGTAGCGACCATAATCCTGTAACGCCTTTTCCTGCGCGGGCGTCGCCTCAGCTAAAATCGCCGACGCTTGCGAAGCAGCTTCGAACAGGCGAGCGGTTTTGCTGTAGATCACCCGCATGTAGCTCTCTTCAGTGATATCGGGATCGTTGCAGTTCATTAACTGCAGCACTTCTCCTTCGGCGATCACGTTGACCGCTTCCGACATCAGCGCAAGGATCTTTAAGGATCCCATGCTGGTCATCATCTGGAATGAGCGCGTATAGATAAAATCGCCCACCAGCACGCTTGCCGCATTACCGAACGCGGCGTTAGCGGTGGCTTTGCCACGGCGCATATCGGATTCATCCACCACATCATCGTGCAGCAGCGTCGCCGTATGGATAAATTCGATCAGCGCCGCATTAGTGATGTGCAACGATCCCTGATAATTCAGCGCGCGTGCCGACAGCACAGCGATCATCGGACGGATGCGTTTGCCCCCGCCGCTGATGATGTAATAGCCCAACTGGTTAATCAGTGAGACTTCTGAATTCAGCTGCTCGAGGATGGTCTGGTTGACGGCCGCCATGTCCTGCGCGGTTAATTCATTAATCTGTTCTAAGTTCATTCGTCTTTTCAGCTTTACTCGTTTTTTGCATGGTAAGCGCTTTACACAGCGTGAGTTCAGGTAATCTGTTACTGATTGTACTTGAAAAATCGGGTTGCGAAACGTTTGCATTCGCCTTGCGCTTTTTTTCTGCAAGAGAGTGCAAAGTGCTCTTGTCTTCTGCTGGAGTATTGCGTAGAATTCGCGCCCTATTGTGAATATTTATCGCGCCGCCTGATGAATAGAAAGGCACGCGCAGAAGCGGAGTTTTATATGTACGCGGTTTTCCAAAGTGGTGGTAAACAACACCGAGTAAGCGAAGGTCAGACCGTTCGCCTGGAAAAGCTGGACATCGCAACCGGTGAAACCATTGAGTTTGACCAGGTTCTGATGATCGCAAATGGCGAAGACGTGAAAATCGGCGCGCCACTGGTTTCAGGCGGTGTGATCAAGGCAGAAGTTGTTGCTCACGGTCGTGGCGAGAAAATTAAAATCGTTAAGTTTCGTCGTCGTAAACACTACCGTAAGCAAGCTGGTCACCGTCAGTGGTTCACAGATGTGAAAATCACTGTGATCGGCGCGTAAGAGGAGATCTGACAAATGGCACATAAGAAGGCTGGTGGCTCGACCCGTAACGGTCGCGACTCCAACGCAAAACGTCTGGGTGTAAAACGTTTCGGTGGCGAATCTGTTCTGGCAGGTAGCATCATCGTTCGTCAGCGTGGCACCAAATTCCACGCAGGTAGCAACGTAGGTTGTGGTCGTGACCACACCCTGTTTGCCACCGCAGACGGCAAAGTAAAATTCGAGATTAAAGGCCCGAACAACCGTAAATATATCAGCATCGTTGCTGAGTAAGGTTGTCGTGCTGCAGACGTCTAACGTCTGAATACACGAATGAAAGGCCCCGCAGCTTTGCGGGGCTTTTTACATTCTGCTACTGAGCTTGCTGGATAACAGTTACGCTTTAGCACAGTTGTTGTACAATTTATGTACTCCTGGCTTTGCCAGTCTTGTATTATCCGCCGTCGGTCAGCGCAGAAGACCCTGGCGGACCCGTTTGCGGCCTGCAAGCTGCCGTGAACGACAGCGTGACGGAGAAATAAAATGAAGTTTGTAGATGAAGCGACGATCCTTGCGGTCGCGGGTGATGGCGGCAATGGTTGCGTAAGCTTCCGCCGTGAAAAATATATTCCAAGAGGCGGCCCGGATGGCGGCGACGGCGGCGACGGCGGCGACGTGTATTTGTTGGCGGATGAAAACCTCAACACCCTGATCGATTATCGCTTTGAAAAGTCTTTCCGTGCCGAACGTGGCCAGAATGGCCAAAGCCGTGATTGCACCGGTAAACGTGGTAAAGACATCATCGTTAAAGTGCCCGTTGGTACCCGCGTAATTGACCAGGGTACCGGCGAAACGCTGGGCGACATGACGCGTCATGAGCAGAAGCTGATGGTGGCGAAAGGCGGCTGGCATGGCCTTGGTAACACGCGCTTTAAATCCTCAGTTAACCGTTCCCCGCGTCAAAAAACCATGGGAACACCGGGCGAGAAGCGTGATCTGCAACTGGAACTGATGCTGCTGGCTGACGTTGGTATGTTGGGTCTGCCGAATGCCGGTAAATCGACCTTTATTCGCTCGGTATCCGCAGCGAAACCCAAAGTTGCGGATTATCCGTTCACTACGCTGGTGCCAAGCCTTGGCGTGGTGCGTATGGACAACGAAAAGAGCTTTGTTGTCGCCGACATTCCTGGCCTGATTGAAGGTGCAGCGGATGGCGCAGGTCTGGGTATTCGCTTCCTGAAGCACCTTGAGCGCTGCCGCGTGCTGTTGCACCTGATCGATCTTGCCCCTATCGATGAATCTGATCCGGTAGAAAATGCCCGCATCATTCTTGGCGAATTGGAAAAATACAGCGATAAGCTGTTCCAGAAGCCGCGCTGGTTAGTATTCAACAAATGTGACCTGCTGAGCCGAGAAGAAGCGGAAAGCCGTGCCAAAGCGGTAGTGGAAGCATTAGGCTGGGAAGAAAAATATTACCTAATCTCTGCGGCTAGCCATGATGGCGTGAAAGATCTTTGCTGGGATGTGATGAGCTTTATCATCGAAAATCCAAAAGAAGCCGAAGAAGAAGCTAAAGAGCCAGAGAAAGTGGCCTTCATGTGGGATGATTATCACCGTGAAGCCATGGAAACGGCGCAGGAAGTGGAAGAAGACGACGATTGGGATGACGACTGGGACGAAGAGGACGACGAAGGCGTCGAAATCATTTACCAGCGTTAATCGCACAAAAAAAGCGGCCCGAAGGCCGCTTTTTTTATGTCTTAACCCAGCACCGCCACCGTCAATCTCGAGGTGCAGCACAGCTGATTGCGGGCGTTACGAATCTCAATCTGCCAGCTTTGATTACGCGCACCAAGGTGCAGCGGGCGGCAAATGCCGCGCACTTCACCGCTGCTTACTGCACGATGGTGGCTGGCGCTCACCTCAATCCCCACCACGCTTTTACCTTCTTCGATGCTGAGATAACCGGCGATCGATCCCATCGACTCCGCCAGCACCACAGAAGCGCCGCCGTGCAGCAGGCCAAACGGCTGCTGCGTGCGGGCATCCACCGGCATGGTGGCTTCGAGATAATCTTCACCGATGGTGGTAAACACAATGCCAACGTGTGCCACCAGCGAGTTTTCACCCATCTTATTCAACGTTTCAACATCGACCGAACGTTTCCAGATTGCCATAACTTAGGATCCCAGCGTTGCGCCACCGTCGACCACAATATCCTGCAGCACCACGTGGCTGGCAAGATCCGACGCGAGGAACATCACGTTAGCAACGATCTCCTGCGGTTTAGCGATCTTACGCAGCGGGATCCCCAGCTTGTACTGATCCGGGAAACCATTGATCATCTCCTGCTCGGCTTCTGGCGTATGCCACAGGCTGCGTTGCATATCGGTATCGGTGGAACCCGGAGAAACGATATTGCAGCGCACGCCGTAAGGCGCCATCTCTAAACCCACGGTCAGACACAAGCTGCGCAACGCCGCTTTGGAAGCGCCATAAGCGGACATACCAAGGCGCGGCGCATGTGCCGCATTAGAGGCGATAGTCACAATCGCACCCGCACGCTGCTGGCGAAACACCGGCAAGGTTTGCTGAAACAGGTTGAACGCGCCGCCGGCATTCACCGCCAGACACGCCTGCCAATCGTCGAACGACAGTTCATCGGTGCTGCCAATACGCAGGATGCCGGCACCGTTCACCAGCACATCGAGACGTGGCTGATCTGCCAGCAAACGCTGACAAACCGCTTTCACCTCGGCGGCGTTCGCCACATCCAGCACCTGCGTGGCGAAAGGATAGTCGGCCTGATCGAAACGCAGATCGAAGCCGATAACCTGCGCGCCCGCCTGATGGAAGCTCAGCGCGGTGTGGTAACCAATCCCTTTGCCTGCGCCGGTTACCCAGACGATTTTTCCATTGAAATCGAAAGTTGCACTCATTTAGCTGGCACCCTTGATAACAGCGCCCACCAGCCATCGATGGTCGGATTTTTTGCCAGACTGACGAAATCGATGTCGCTGTGCACCTGACGCCAGCGCGCCGCCAGCGCCATCACGCGTACTGAATCCAGACCGTAATCGATCAGGTTCTCGTCATCTGCAGGCACATCGTCATCTTCCAGCAGCGGCAGAATCAGCGCACGCAGATCGTCTTTGCTCAACGGCAGCGGCATCAGGTCGGCGGTCATCACTACTTTACCGCTGCGACCTGCGGTGTAAGTCAGCGCCATCATGTGCTCTTCGCGCGTGAAGTCGGCCAGCGCATCCGCCACCATAAACGGCTGGATATTACGCATAAAGGCGTCAGTCGCGGTGGTCAGGCAACCGATGTGCGCGTACACGCCGGTGATGATCAACTGATCGCGGCCCATCTCCTGCAGGATCGATTCCAGCGGTGAGCGCACGAAGGCGCTGTATCGCCATTTGGTCAGTACCTGATCGTCCTGATCCGGCGCCAGCGCATCCACGATCTTCTGCTGATCCGGATGTTTGTTCAGGCCCGGTCCCCACATGTCGTTGAGGAGTGCGCGATCGGCATCGCTCTGTTCGTTCGGCTGAGCGGTATAGAACACCGGTATGCCCTGCGCTTTGCAGTAAGCACGCAGACGAGCGATGTTTTCCACCACCTGATTAACCAGCGGGCTGTTTTCGCCCCAGAAATTAAGGAAGTAAGCCTGCATATCGTGAATCAGCAGCGCGGCACGCTGAGGCTCAAGCGTCCACTTTACTTTATTGGTTGGCAGTTCAGTTGCTGCGGGTAGCGCATAAGCGTTCAGTTTTGGAATAGCCATTACAATCTCCGGAACAGGTCAGGCTTGCGCTTGTTGGTCGGCAAGCTGTTGACGTAAACGTTTTTTATCCACCTTGCCGACAGGCGTCAGCGGCAGAGCATCGACGCAGGTAATACGGTCAGGTAATTTGAACTCGGCCACACCCAGTTCTCGCAGGTGACGACGCAACGCCACCGCTTTGATCGGTTGGCTAGCAACGATAAAGGCGCAGCTCTTTTCACCCATCAATTCGTCGTTCATCGACACCAGCGCGGCGTGGATCACATCCGGATGGCGTTGCAGCAGATTTTCGATCTCTTCCGCGGCGATCTTCTCGCCACCGCGATTGATCTGATCCTTTTCGCGCCCTTGCACGGTGATGTAGCCCTGCGCGTCGATCTCAATCAGATCGCCCGAACAGTAAAACCCGTTAGCGTCGAAGCTGGCGGCGTTATGTTCCGGGCTCTTGTAATAGCCACGGAAGGTGTAGGGGCCGCGCGTCATCAGGCGACCGATGGTGCCGGTTGGCAGCGCGTTGCCGTGCTCGTCAGCGACCCACACTTCGTCATCTTCAGAGATCGGGCGGCCTTGCGTGGTGAGAATGATGTTCTCATCGTCGCCAAAGCGCGTGTAGTTCACCAGACCTTCGGCCATGCCGAAAACCTGCTGCAGCTGACAGCCAATTTCACGCTGAATACGTGCCGCAAGGGTTTCGCCCAGCTTGGCGCCGCCCACCTGAATGCGTTGCAGCGAAGCCAGCTGTTTATTGCTGCCCCATTCCTGAATCGCCTGTAGCCACAAACTCACCGCCGGCGGCACCAAACCGGTATCGGTGACCTGATGCTTCTCAATCAGCGGGAAGCAGAGCGTGGCGCTGGGATCGGCAGCCAGAATTACCTGACCACCGGCATAAAACACACCGAGCGAACCCGGGGAGCTCATGGCAAAGTTATGCGGCGCGGGCAGGGCGATGAGATAACGCGTATCGGCGGTCACCTGACAAATCTCATCACTGGCGCGAATGCTGTAGTAATAGTCGTTGTGGGTGCGCGGAATCAGCTTCGGCGTGCCGGTGCTGCCGCCGGAGAGCTGGAAAAACGCCACTTCATCAGCGGCGGTTGGTGTGGCGAGGTAATCACCCGCGGCTTCCGCCATCAGCGCTTCCAGCGTATTTTCCGGCTGGTTGTCATTACGCAGAATCACCTGCTGCAGCGAAGGCTGCGCGGCGCACAGCGCGTTGATAAAGCTATCATCAGCAAACAGCGTGTGAGTGCGATCGGCAATCAGCAGTTTAGGTTCGATCTGCGCCGCATAGGCGCTTAGTTCGGTGCGCTGATGGCTGAACAGCGCAAATACTGACGCTACGCCGAGCTTAAACAGCGCAAATACCGTGACATAAAAATCGGCCACGTTGCCAAGCTGCACCAGCGCAGTATCGCCATTTTGCAGGCCACGGCGCTGCAGCGCGGCGGCCAGGTTGCTGCTCAGCACGTCCATTTCGCGATAGCTGATCTGGCGATCGCCATCAATCACCGCGATGGCATCATTATGCTGATGACGCGCCAGAATGTCGGTCATAGGCACATCCAGCCAGTAACCTTTTTCGCGATAGCGCGCAGCCAGGTCGTCCGGCCAGCGAGTATAGGGAATGCTCATGTTCTTTCCTTTATTGCAGTCCAAAGGCGCGCAACATGGTGTCCAGCTTCACGCCGGTTTCACGCCATTCTGATTCGGGTTGTGAGTCGGCCACGATGCCCGCGCCGGCAAACAGGCGCACCCGCGTGCCATGCACGGTGCCGCAGCGGATGGTGACCACCCATTCGCCATTGCCCTGGCTATCGCACCAGCCGACGATGCCGCCAAATAGTTGGCGATCAAAAGGTTCCAGCTGCTGAATAAGCTGCTGCGCGCGCTGATGGGGGAAACCGCTCAACGCAGGCGTCGGGTGCAGCAGGCAGGCCAGCGACAGCGCATTTTCGCGCTCATCCTGCACTTCGCCGTCGATTTGCGTGGCGAGATGCCACAGCGTGGCGGTGGTAATCAGCGACGGAATGGTCGGCACCGACAGCAAACGGCTGCGCGGCTGCAAGGTGTCGCGCATCGCGTCGGTCACCAGTTTGTGCTCATGACGATCTTTGCCGGAATCCATCAGCGTATCGCCAGCGGCACGATCCTGCTGGGCATCGTCGTGATTGCGCCGCGCTGAGCCCGCCAGCGGACAAGAGCTAAAATCGCGCCCCTGTTTGCGCAGCATCAGCTCCGGACTGGCACCAATCAGCGCACCGCCTTGCGGCAGCGGCAGATGGAAATGGTAGCTGTTGGGGTTCTGCGCAATCACGCGCTGCATCAGCGCTGCGGTATCAACCGGCTGTTCGGTAACGATATCCATCAGACGCGACAGCACCACTTTATCCAGATCGCCGCGCTGCGTGGCCGCCACCGCATCTGCCACCATCGTGGTAAACACATCGTGATCCGGCACTGCGGTGCGACGTCGCACCTGCGGCAGATCGCTGACGTTTTCCGGCAACGCGTTTTGCAGGTCAGCGCGATTAAACGTCTGATAGGATTCAGGAATAAACAGCGCGGCGGGCTGGCTGACGTCAAACGGGATCGCCCCGACCAGAATCGGATTGTCGATGCCCTGTTTTTTCGCCGCGGCAAAATGCTGACGTAACTGTTGTTGGAAATCACCGTCCAGCGACGCGGCGTCATCTACCGGCGCGGTAACGGTGGTATAGCATCCTTGCGTTGCCAAACTACGCCATGGCGAGGTAAAGAGGAAACCACGGCTTAGCGCGGAATAATCCTTCAGCCAGGCATTTTCAAACGTGGAAGATTCCACCATAATTTTCACCTATAAATGATAAGATTATTAAGAATGATTATCATTTTTATTATGGGCCTGTAACCTACGTCGATTGGGCAAAAGTGTCAATCCATTCGCGGGATTTCAGCTGCGTTTAGCCGTAATCAGGCGCTGACGCTCAGCAGGGCAATATGCTAAAAAGTGGACCAAAACTTATGAATAAATGCGGTTTTTGGGGCATTGCAGCCCTTATAGGTGTTTTCCAGATTTTCACTAGCGTCGCTCATGCCGAACAGGGTTGGCCGCGCACCGTTCAGGGTGCCAACGGATCGATCACGCTCAATCACGCGCCGCAGCGCATTGTCTCGACCAGCGTCACGCTGACCGGATCGCTGCTGGCCATTGATGCGCCGGTGATTGCTTCCGGCGCGACTGCGCCGAACAGTCGCCTGGCCGACGATCAGGGTTTCTTCCGCCAGTGGAGCGACGTTGCCAAAAAGCAACATCTTCAACGTCTGTATATCGGTGAGCCGAATGCCGAAGCGGTTGCCGCGCAAGCGCCGGATCTGATTATCGTCAGCGCCACCGGCAACGATTCTGCCATCAAGCTCGCCGAACAGTTTTCGGCTATTGCACCGACGCTGGTGGTCAATTACGACGACAAAAGCTGGCAGGAGGTCGTCACGCAGTTAGGCCAGGCGACCGGGCATGAAGCGCAGGCGGCGCAACGTATTAAAGCTTTCGACGATCGTGAAGCGGCGCTGAAAAAAGCCATCACGCTGCCACCGCAGCCGGTCTCCGCCATGGTATGGAACGGCGGCGGACGCGCAGTCAATGTGTGGACCGCGGCTTCGGCGCAGGGCAAGCTGCTGGAACAACTTGGCTTCACCCTGGCAACGCCACCGGCGACGGTTGAGCAGGGACACAGCATGGGACAGCGCAAAGACATCATTCAGCTGTCGGGCGAAAACGTTGCCAGCGGCCTGACCGGTAAAACCTTCCTGCTGTTCGCCGCTGACGATAAAACCACGCAATCGGTGTTGAACAATCCGTTCCTTGCACAAAACGCGGCGGTGCAGGGCAAGCAGGTTTACGAGCTGGGCGTCGATTCCTTCCGTCTTGATTACTACAGCGCCAGCAATCTGCTGGCGCGTCTGGAGAAGCTGTTCGTTAAATCATGATGCCTGTTCCGTCAGCTCCGGTGCTGGCGGATGGTAACGACGTAAACGGCCCATCACCCACCACATCACGATGCCGAGCAGCGCCGCCGTAAAGCCAAATACCGCGGCGGCCTGCGGTGGCAGCAACCATGAACCCATCGCACCAATCACCGCCGCACCAATCGCATCGCCGGTCACGTTCTGCGCGGTCCACAAGCCGTTGATGCGGCCTAACAGATGATCTGGCGTTAATGCCTGAATCATCGCGTACTGCACCAGGCTGTTGATGGCGCTGAAGTAACCGAAAGCGACTAAGCAGGCTAACGCCAGCGGCAGGTTCGGCATCAGGCTAAACAAACCCAGCGCGACAAATGCTGCAATCGCACTGCCGAGCACCAGCTGTCCGGGACGCGCGGCGTGTTTCAGTTTACCGCTGGTGAACGCGCCGATAGCTGCGCCGAGCGGCACGGCGGCATACATCAGGCCAAGCTGGTCAGCGCTTACAGACCAATGCGGCGCGAGCGACGGATAGAGCACGCGCACCGCGCTGGCCAGCGTGACTAATGCGCCAATCAGCGCCACCATGCCGACAATCGGACTGGCGAAAAGAAACTGCACGCCAGCGGCGAGGGATTTCAGCGGATGTTCACGCGGTTGTGGCGGCGGCGGCAAAGTGGGCAATTTCAGCAGCGTTAACACGGTAAGTAAGGTGCCAAAGGCAGCGAGTGCGTAGTTCCACGTCACGCCGCCGTGAGCAATCACCAAACCGGCAATCGCGGGCGATAAAATGGAGCCGAAGCGCACCGTCAACATGGTGATAGCGCCCGCCTGCATAATGTTTTCCCTACCGACCAGCGCGGGCGTCGCCGCCAGCAGCGCGGTGACGCCAATCGCGCCGAAAAAACCATCCCAGAAACCCAGCAGATAAACCGCGATCAGAGAGGGTTCTGGCAGCGCGGCGTTAATGGCCAGCGCGATAAAACCTAAGCCGCAGGTGGATCGGGCAAACAAAATCAGCTTTTTGCGTTCATAGCGATCCGCCAAAACGCCGCCGGTGAGCAGGCCGATAAACATGCCGGCAGCGGCCAGCGTCACCGCCAAGCCCACCAGCAGCGGTGAATGGGTCATGTGCTGAATCTGCACCGGCACCGCCACAGCGAGCATGCCGAGCGCGACAATCGAGATAAAACGCGCGATAAACACCGCGCGAAAAGCCGGGTGAGTTTTCAGCAGCGAGAGATCGATAAAGTGGGAAGATTTGTTCATGTGTTCGCCTTATTGCACCAATTTTCCTCATCGTCCGCGAGGCGAGTCATGGTAACATAGCTAAACGCGAGTAATAACGATAACCATTATCAAGTTACATCGCGCATGCGACGACGTTGAACAGTGAAGGTTTAGAACGCTATGCGCCAGATTCGTGCATTAGCAGGCTCAGGGATTCTGCTCTTGCTCCTCATCGCGCTCAGCTTAATGCTGGGGGCAAAATCAATACCGCTTCCCGATGTTTATCATTCGCTTACCACCTCCTGTCACAGCGCGGAGTGCGTCATTGTGCGTGATGCGCGCCTGCCGCGTACGCTGGCCGGTTTGCTGGCGGGCGTGGCGCTCGGCCTCGCCGGTGCGTTGATGCAGAGCCTGACGCGCAATCCGCTGGCCGATCCCGGCATTCTTGGCGTCAACGCCGGAGCGGGTTTCGCGGTGGTAATTGGCATTGCGCTGTTCGGTGCTGACTCGCCGGTGGATTGGCTCGGCTTCGCCTTTGGCGGCGCGCTGCTGGCGTCCGTGCTGGTGGCGATGACCGGCGCGATTGGCGGCGGGCGCGTCAATCCGGTGCGTCTGACGCTGGCCGGCGTGGCGCTGGGCGCGGTGCTGGAAGGATTAACCTCTGGCCTGTCGCTGCTCAATCCCGATATTTACGATCATCTGCGCTTCTGGCACAGCGGCTCGCTGGATATTCGCAATTTCACTACGCTGCGCACGCTGTTCCCGGCGGTGCTGCTCGGCAGTGTGGTCGCCATTGCGCTATCGCAGGCGCTGAACAGTTTGAGTATGGGCGGCGACATGGCGACCGCGCTCGGCACGCGGGTGGCGCGCACCCAACTGCTGGGCCTGCTGGCGATTGCGCTGCTGTGCGGCGCAGCCACGGCAGCGGTGGGCCCGATTGCCTTTGTCGGTTTGATGACGCCGCACTTTGCCCGCTGGCTGGTGGGCAACGATCACCGCTGGATGCTGCCTGCGACGGCGCTGATCACGCCGATTTTGCTGCTCGCCGCCGATATCCTTGGCCGCCTGCTGGTGGCGGGCGAGCTGCGGGTTTCCATCGTCACGGCGATGCTCGGTGCGCCGATGCTGATTGTGCTGGTGCGCCGTAAATTGGGCCGGGGGGCACTATGACGCGTCGTGTCGGGTTACATACGCTGTGGCTGCTGTGCGCCTGCGCTCTGCTGGCTTATCTGGCGATGACGCGCGGTGCATTGCCGATCAGCGGTGATCAAATCTGGCAAATTCTGCTCGGGCAGGGCGCCAGCAACGTCAAACTGATCGTGCTGGAATGGCGCTTGCCGCGCGTGCTAATGGCGCTGCTGATTGGTGCGGCGTTAGGCATCAGCGGCGCGATTTTCCAGTCGCTGCTGCGTAATCCGCTTGGCAGCCCGGACATTCTCGGTTTCAACACCGGCGCATACAGCGGCGTGCTGGTGGCGCTGGTGCTGTTTAATCAAAGCGTCACGGCGATGACCGGCGCAGCGTTGATTGGCGGCATCGCCACGGCGGCGCTGGTCTATCTGTTTGCCTGGCGCAACGGCGTAGAGACCTTCCGGCTGATTATCGTCGGCATCAGCGTGCGCGCGCTGCTGATGGCGTTGAATTCCTGGCTGATTATCAGCGCCTCGCTGGAGTCGGCGCTGAGTGCGGGTTTGTGGAGCGCCGGATCGCTCAACGGCATTACCTGGGCGAAAACGCCGCCGGTGATTGCGGTGCTGCTGCTGGCGTTACTGTTGATGGCGCTGCTGGCGCGGCGGATGCGTTTGCTGGAGATGGGCGACGATACCGCCTGCGCGCTTGGCGTGCCGGTGGAGCGCAGCCGCATGTGGCTGATGCTGATTGGCGTGGTGCTCACGGCGGCGTCAACCGCGCTGGTCGGGCCGATTTCGTTTGTCGCGCTGCTGGCGCCGCAGATTGCCCGGCGTCTCGGCGGCGGCGTCAAAGGTGCCTTGCCGCTGGCGGCGCTGTGCGGTGCGCTGTTATTGATTGCTGCAGACTTCGCCGCACAGCATCTGTTCCTGCCATATCAATTACCGGTTGGCGTGATAACCGTCATTCTCGGTGGACTTTATCTGATCGCTTTACTGGTGCGGGAGGCGCGACGCCAATGACCGATATCCCTTCACGTCTGCGCGGCGATAGCCTAACGCTGAGCTATGACAAAAAGGTGGTGGCAGAGAATCTGTCAGTGACGATTCCGCAAGGTGAGCTGACGGTGATTATCGGCCCTAACGCCTGCGGAAAATCGACGCTGCTGCGCACGTTGAGTCGCCTGCATACGCCGTTAAAAGGTGAGGTGTTGCTGGATGGCGCGGCCATTGCCAGCTATCCCACCAAAGAAGTGGCGAGGCGTTTGGGTCTGCTGCCGCAAAGTTCCAACGCGCCGGCGGGCATCAGCGTCACCGAGCTGGTGGCGCGCGGACGTTATCCGCATCAGGCGCTGTTTGGTCGCTGGCGTGCGGAAGATGAAGCGGCGGTGCAGAACGCGATGCGCGCCACCGGCGTGGCCGATTTGGCCCAGCAGTCGGTGGATACGTTATCGGGCGGTCAGCGTCAGCGCGTGTGGATTGCCATGGTGCTGGCGCAGGAAACGCCGCTGCTGCTGCTGGATGAACCGACCACCTGGCTGGATATCACCCATCAAATTGAGCTGCTGGAATTGATGCAGGAGCTGAATCAACAGCATGGGCGAACGCTGGTGGTGGTGCTGCACGATCTTAATCACGCTTGTCGCTATGCCACGCATTTGATTGCGATGCGTGACGGCAGGATTGTTGCCGAAGGGAAGCCGTCGGAGATTGTGACGCCCGCGTTGATCGAGCAGGTGTATGGCTTGCGCTGCGTGATTGTGGACGATCCGGTGGCGCATACGCCAATGATTGTGCCGCTGGGGCGCGGGGGATAATTAAACACGGTGCGCGCGGGCCCTCATCCCAGCCTTCTCCCGCTTGCGGGAGCAGGGGCCGACCCAGCTTGTATGTTACACCCGTTACCACACCTAAACATTCCCTCTCCCGTCAGCGGCTCCTGATTGTTCCCTCTCCCGCTTGCGGGAGAGGGTTAGGGTGAGGGAAAGATCGCTATCCCAACAACCGCTGCAACAACGGTCCAATCTGCTCAAACATCTGCGGTGAAATGATCTCCACGTGGGCGCAATCCATCGGCCACACTTCCAGTTCACCAACATAGGGTGCCCAGGCGCGGCGCGCATCTTGTCCTGGCTGCTGCGTCTGTTCGGCGAGGAACAGCGTGGCGCGACCGTTGAAACGCGCGCTGCGTGCGGTCGCCAGCAGGCGCACCGAACTGGCGTAGTTGGCCTCGATGGTATCGAACATCGCACGCATCTCTTCGCCGGCCTGATGGCGCTGCGCGGCGATAAACTGCTCGCGCTCGCGGTTCACCTCTTCCAGCACCGCCGGATCCAGCACGTTCTCGCCGCGTTTCTCATCCCAGTTTTGCGTTTCTGGTGGCCAGGTATCCAGCAGGCCGAGGAACGCCACCTCTTCACCGGCCGCTTCCAGCCGGGCCGCAATGCCTTGCGCCAGGGTGCCGCCAAGCGAATAGCCGAGGAAATAGTAAGGTCCGTGCGGCTGCACGTCGCGCAGGGTTTGCAGATGGGCGTCGCACACGTCATCCAGATGCGCGCTTTGGTTCAGCGGGCTACTGATATCCGGCGACTGAATGCCGACCAGCGACCAGCGCGCATCGAGATAACGCTGCAGGATGCTGAATTGCCAGGCAAACCCTGACGCCGGATGGAAGCAGAACAGCGTTGGTCCGTTGCCCTGACGCAGCGGCAGCACCGCTTCGAAACCGGCTTGCTGATGGGATTGCGTATCACTGAGCAGCGTTGCCAGCTTCTCCACCGTGGAGGCCACCATGATTTGTCCCACCGACACCGGCTGTTGCAGCTCACGGCGCAGCTGCGCCGCTAAGCGCATCGCCAGCAGCGAATGGCCGCCGAGGGCGAAAAAGTCATCCTGCGCGCTGATTTCCTCGCGCGCCAGCAGCTGACAGAAAGCATTAGCTAAGGTGGTTTCCAGCCCGGCGTGCGGTGCACGTCCCGCACTGGCGCCGGCGGATGCGGGCAACGGCAGCGCTTTGCGATCCAGCTTGCCATTGCTGCTGAGCGGGAAGGCGTCGAGCTGCACAATGGCTACCGGCACCATATGCGCGGGCAAGCGTTGCGCCAGCGCCTGGCGCAGCGCGTCGCTATCAACCGGCTGCCCGGCAATCACGTAGCCGACCAGCTGACGCGCATCACCTTGCGCCGCGGTATCGCCAAGTATCACCGCGTGTGTGACCGCCTGCTCAATGCCGGGCTGCGCGCTGAGCACATGATCGATCTCATTCAGTTCGATACGCTGACCGCGAATCTTCAGCTGATCGTCGCTGCGGCCGAGATATTCCACCGCACCGTTATCCAGCCAGCGCGCCACGTCGCCGGTGAGATACATGCGCTCGCCAGGCATGAAAGGATCGGCGATAAAGCGGCTGGCAGTAAGATCGGGACGGCCGAGATAGCCATGCGCCAGCTGCACGCCGGTTAAGTAGAGATCGCCCGCCACGCCCGGCGGCACCGGCTGCATGCGGGCATCAAGGATGCGCAGGCCGGTATTCCACACCGGGAAACCAATCGGCACGCTGGCACCTTCGACGGCGGCCAGGGCAGCCCCAAACGCCGGATACCAGCTGACATCCACCGCCGCTTCGGTTGGGCCATACAGATTGTGCAGCGGCACGCGCGTCAGTTTTTCCCACTCGCGCGATAAATCCGTCGGCAGCGCTTCACCGCTGCAGAACACGTTACGCAGGCTGGCGCAGCGGGCAATCGCCGCTTGATCGTCCAGCGCCGCGACAAAGGCCGCCAGCATTGAGGGGACGAAATGCGTGGTGGTGACTTTGTAGCGGGCAAACAGCTGCTGCAGCGCTTCCGGGTCGCGATGGGCTTCTGGCGGTGCCATCACCAACCGCGCACCGACCAGCAGCGGCCAGAAGAATTCCCACACCGAAACGTCGAAGCTGCTCGGGGTTTTTTGCAGCACCACGTCGTCGGCTTGCAGCGGATAGCGATCCTGCATCCACAACAGGCGATTGACGATGGCTTCATGCCCCACCAGCACGCCTTTAGGGCGACCGGTCGAACCTGAGGTGTAAATGATGTAGGCGCCATCCTGCGGCGTCGGCGCGCTGGCCGGCTGCGGTGCATGGGCATTGTGATACAGCACATCAAAATGCAGCTGATTGACCGACGCGATGGCGCTGAAGCGCGCGCTGAGCGCTGCGCAGGTGATCAGCGTTTTTGGCGCGGCGTCTTCCAGCATCAGCTGTAAGCGGTCATCCGGATAACCCGTATCGAGCGGCAAATAGGCAGCGCCGAGCGAAACAATCGCCTGTAGCGCCAGGGAGAGCTGCACTGAACGCGGCAGCGCCACGGCGACAATATCGCCACGCTGCACGCCGGCGGCGCTGAGATCGGCGGCCAGCGCAAACACCTGCTGTTGCATCGCGCGATAGCTAAGCTGATGCTGCGCATCGGCCAGCGCCGGTGCATCGGGGGTGCGTGCCGCCTGCTGCGCTAACAGTGACGCCAGCGTTTCTGCTGGCAGCGGATAGGCGGTTTGGTTGATTGCGGCAATCTGCGCATGCTCTTCGGCAGTGAGCAGATCGAGTTCGCCGCACGGCTGCTGCGGCTGTTGCGCCAGCTGATCGAGCAGCAGGGCAAAGCGGCTGGCATGACGCTGCAAAGTTTGTTCGCTGTAGCGTTCGGCATTGGCCAGCAGCTCCAGCGTCAGTTCACCGTGCTCGCTGATGTAAATGGCGATCTCCAGATCGCGCACCGGCCCGGACGCCAGTTGATGGGTGATGCCTTCCACGCCAGCGAAATCGAGCTGGTAGTCAAACATCTTCAGGTTGATCACCGGACCGTACAGCGGATCGCCATCGCCGAGGCGGCCGAGATCGCGCTGCACCTGTTCGGCGTCATAGCGCTGATGACGACGCATCTTTTTCACTTCACCCGCCAGCTGGGCGGCGAGCGCGCCGATCGGCTGCGTCGGATCGTAATGGATTGCCATCGGCAATACGTTGATCACCGGACCGGTGGCGCACAAGGCGGCCGAGCCGATGCGGCGCATAAAGATGAAGCCAGCGGCAAAGTCGTTTTGCCCGCTGAGACGCGCCAGCCACAGCGCCACCAGCGCAAAGGCGAGATCGGCCGCGCTGGCGTGCGGATGCTGCTGCACTAGCCTCTGGAAGGTGCTGCGATCCAGCGTAACGCTGTGGCGCAGCAGATCGGTGCTGGCATGTTGTCCGGCGAGCGGCAGCGGCGAGAGCGAAGCCGGTGAGGGCAGCGCCGCGCCTTTTTCGCGCCAGAACTGGCTGTCACGCATAAAGGAGGAGGATTCGCGGTAGCGCTGATACTCGTCCACCACTTCGCTAAACGGAATAAACGGCGTCGGTTCAGCGGCTTGCTGACGTACGGCCGCGCTGTAGAGATTGGCTATGCGGCGCGTCAGCGCGGTAAAGCTGAAGCCATCCACCACCAAATGATGATAGCGCTGATACCAAAACCAATGCTGATCGTCGAGACGGAACAGGCGGTGATGCCACAGCTTTGCGCCGCTCAATACGCGCAGTTCGCCATTCATATCGTCACGCATCAGCGCGCGCGCTTTGGCGGGCGCATCGGCCTCCGCGCGCAAATCGACAATCTGCGGCAGGCTAAAGGCGTGTGGCTGCGGCCACTGCAAGGCTTCGCCTTCCACCTCACCAAAGGCCATATTCAGCGTGTCGGCTTCCTGCATGCCCGCAACGATCGCCTGCGCCAACAGGGCGCTATCAATCTCACCGCGCAGTTCGACAAAGTGCGCCACCGCGTAAGCGTTGTGATGAGGTGACAGCTGATCGGCAATCCAGATGCCGGGCTGTGCCGCGACTAACGGCAAGGTTTGTTGGTCGGTCATAGGCTTATTCATCAGGGATTCGGACATGGATGCTCCGGTTTGCTCCACAGCGCTTGCAGGCCATTCAGCAGGCCGCCGCGCCAACAGAGCGCGTCATGGCCGCCTTCCACCGGCAGGTAATTCACCTGATAGCCGGCAGCGCTAAGCTGCTGTTGAAGTTGTTGATTAGCTTGCAGAATCAAGCCTTCGCGTTTGCCCGCTTCGAGCCAGAAACGCAGCGGTTGACGCGGTGCAAGACCGTTATCCAGCGCCTGCAGCAGCCAGCCGTGCGGATTGCCGCGTTCCGGCCACCAGAAGGAGCCCGATAAGCTGAGCGCGTTGCCAAAGGTTTCCGGCCAGTGCAGCGCGGCAAACACCGACGCCAGGCCGCCAAAGCTTTGTCCGGCGACGATGGTACTGTCCGCCTGCTGGCGATAAGGCGTTGATTGTGCAATTTGCGGTAACAGTTCTTGCTGAATGGCTTGCCAAAACTGCGCGTTACACGGCAGCTCGCGGCTGCGGTGTTCGCGGTCAATGATGTCGATAAACAGATACACCGCTGGCGGCAAAGAACCGGCATCAGTGAGCTGCTGCAGCGGTCCGGCAATCGGCATGCTGTGCGCCCAGAATTGCCCGTCAAGCATGATGGCCAGCGGACGCTGTGCGGGATTGGCTGCGCCGGTGGTGTAAATCCACACCTTGCGGCTGTTGCCTAATAGCGCGCTATCCCATTGTTGCTGTTGCAGTTCAATGGTTGGCGCTGTGCCGTTATCCACCGCTTGCCACAGCTGTTGATCGGGTGCGTGAGGCAGATGCAGCGGCGAGACGCCCATGCCGCGACCACCGGACCAGCCACGTAAGCTGTTCAAAGGATCGGCCTGCGCCGTCGGAAATTTGTCGCGCCACCAGTTGCGCAGCGTGGACATGTCGGCAACGCCAGTGAAGTCCGTGGCCTGTTCATCGGGCATCAAACAGTAACTGCCGCGCCAGTTGGCGGGCAGCGAGGTCTGCCAATACCAGACGTTGGTGCCCGCCACACGCATTAACGACTGCGGCGGGCGGCGCTGGTGGTGATCGGTCACGCCGGTAATGTTAATCCACACGCGCTGGGTCGACGATTGCGTCTCATCGCCTTGCGGATCACGCCAGAAGAAAGTGACCTGACATTGGCCATCGTCTACTAACTCAATGCGGGGAATACCTTGGGATTGTTGCGCCTGCCACCAGGCCGCACTGCCGGTTACATCATTTCGCCAGGTCATAGGGCTGCCAGTCGGTGTTTACGCGGAGATTTACATAAGCTTGATGAATAATACTATTGATAATAATTTGCATTTGCAATAGGGTGACTGCGCTCAAAAATGAGCACGCCTGTTCCGCCAGATGCTTAGCGTTCGGTAAGGTTGCGCTACGGATGGTTTGAAGGGTCTGGAACTGGGCGCGATATGGACAGGGATCTTCTCACCGGCTCGCCAGTTAAGCATTCAACGGCTTTTTGCTGGCCATCCAGGAACGTATAAAATGAAAAATTACTCACGGTTATCGTTAGCCATTCTGATTGAACTGGGGCTCAGCGCCTCACTGCTTTCCAGCAGCGCCTGGGCAGCAGAGACTTCCTCCAGCAAAACCTCTGCCAGCACGACTGACGCACAATCAATGGACGGCGGCACCTTGATGGTCACCGCGCAGCAGCAGAACCTGCAAGCGCCGGGCGTCTCAACCATTACCGCCGACGAAATCAAAAAACATCCGCCCGCGCGTGATGTGTCTGAAATTATCCGTACCATGCCAGGCGTTAACCTGACAGGCAACTCCACCAGCGGCCAGCGCGGTAACAATCGCCAGATCGATATTCGTGGTATGGGCCCGGAAAACACCTTGATCATGGTGGACGGCATGCCGATCACCAGCCGCAACTCGGTGCGCCTTGGCTGGCGTGGCGAGCGTGATACGCGTGGCGACACCAACTGGGTGCCGCCGGAGATGATCGATCACATCGACGTGATTCGCGGACCGGCGGCGGTGCGTTACGGTAACGGCGCGGCGGGCGGTGTGGTGAATATCATCACCAAAAAACAGACCGATCAGCAGTGGCACGGTTCCTGGAACACCTATTACAACGTGCCGGAACATAAAGCGGAAGGCGCCACTAAGCGCACTAACTTCAGTCTGGAAGGGCCGCTGGGCGATGATTTCAACTTCCGTTTGTACGGTGGTTTAGCCAAAACCCAGGCCGATGCCTATGACATCAACGAAGGGCATGCGGCGGCGCGCACCGGCAGCTATGCGGGCAGCTATCCGGCCGGTCGTGAAGGTTCAGTTAATAAAGATATCAATGCCTTGCTGAGCTGGGCGTTTGCACCGATGCAGACGCTGGAGCTGCAGGCCGGTTACAGCCGTCAGGGCAACCTGTATGCGGGTGATACGCAGAACACCAACACCAGCTCGCTGGTGAAAAGTCTGTACGGTGATGAAACTAACCGCCTGTATCGCCAGAACGTCTCATTGAAATGGACCGGCGCATGGGATAACGGCGTCAGCACCAATACCTACGCGCGCTACGAGAAAACCCGCAACTCGCGCATCAATGAAGGTTTGGCCGGCGGCACCGAAGGCATCTTCTCTAACAGCGGTTTCAACACCATTCAGCTGGATGACGTGCTGCTGCATAGCGAAGTCAGCATTCCATTTGAGCTGCTGTTTAACCAAACGGCGACGCTGGGTACCGAATGGAACCAGCAGCGCATGAAGGATGGCTCTTCCAACACGCAGGCAGCGAGCTACGGTTCGGTGCCGGGCATCGATAACACCGGTCGCAGCCCGTATTCCCAGGCAGAGATTTTCTCGCTGTTTGCGGAAGACAACATGGAGCTGACCGACAGCACTATGCTGACGCCAAGCCTGCGTTTTGATCATCACTCGATTGTTGGCAATAACTGGAGCCCGTCGCTCAACCTGTCACAAGGTTTGGGCGATGACTTCACGCTGAAGATGGGGATTGGTCGCGCCTATAAAGCGCCGAGCCTGTATCAGACCAACCCGAACTACTTGTTGTACAGCAACGGTCAGGGTTGTGCGGCCAGCACCGGCGCCTGTTATCTGCAGGGTAACAGCGACCTGAAAGCGGAAAACAGCATCAATAAAGAGATTGGTCTGGAGTGGAAACACGAAGGTTATCAGGCCGGTTTAACCTGGTTCCGCAACGATTATCGCAACAAGATCGAAGCCGGTTACTCGCCAGTGAGCAAAGCATCCAATGGCACCACAGATATTTATAAGTGGGAAAACGTACCGAAAGCGGTGGTGGAAGGGCTGGAAGGCACCGTCAACGTGCCGTTCTCCGACAGCGTGATGTGGAATAACAACTTCACCTATATGCTGCAGAGTAAGAACAAAGAGACCGGCGATCGTTTATCGGTGATTCCGGAATACACGCTGAATTCGACGCTGAGCTGGCAGGCGACGCAGGATCTGTCGCTGCAAACTACGCTGACCTGGTACGGCACGCAGACGCCGAAGAAGTATGATTACAAAGGGAATCTTTCGACCGGCAGCGCAACGGATAAAGTGAGTCCTTACTCAATTATCGGTATGAGCGGTACCTACGATATCAACAAGTACGCCAGCGTCACGGTGGGCATCGATAACCTGTTCGATAAACGTCACTATCGCGAAGGTAATGCGCAAACCACCGGTAACGCCAACACCAACTCTTATCTGTATGGAGCGGGTGCGAATACCTACAACGAATCTGGTCGTACTTACTTTATGAGCCTGAATACCCACTTCTAACGGCGCTTAGCCAATCAGTTGATGCGGTAAATAGCAGCGGGCAATCAGCCCGCTGCGATCTTCACGGTTCACCAGCTCCAGCCTGCCGCGATGCATCTGCACGATGCGCAGCACGATATTCAAACCCAAACCGCTGCCGCCATAACGCTGATCGCGACGACGAAACGCCTGCGTCAGCTCTTCCGCAGCGGCGGCTTCAATGCCGGGACCCTGATCCCACACTTCAATGATCACCTGCTGCTGGTCCTGCTGCATCTTCACCACGACTTCGCTGCCAGCCGGGCTGTAGCGCGAGGCGTTTTCCAGCAGATTGCGCAGCATCAGGCGCAGCAGTACCGCTTCACCTTGCTGCGGCACATCGTCGTTCTGCGGCCAGTGCAGGATTTGCTGACGCTGTTGATACAGCTCGGTCATTTCTGGCTCCAGCGGCTGCATGATGTCCTGTTGCCACTGCAACTGCTGATAGTGACCGCCCGCCAGCGCTTGCCCGGCGCGCGATAACATCAACAGCTGTTCCACGGTGTGCATCAGCTGATCGATACGTTCAATTAGCATCTCGCTCTGCGGCACGTTCTGCTGGTGGAGCAGCTCGAGATGCAGGCGCAATCCGGCCAGCGGCGTGCGCAGCTCGTGCGCCGCATCGGCGGTGAACAGGCGCTCCTGCTGCAACGTGTGATCGAGGCGTGAAAACAGTTGGTTGATCGAGGTGGTTACCGCCACGATTTCATCCATTTCGGAGTAGATCGGCAACGGTGTCAGATTATCCGCTGAACGATGCGCAAGGCTGTCCTGCAGCGATTTCAGCGGACGAATAATCCAGTTAATCGCCCAAAACGACAGCAGCAAGGTAAGGGCGACCATGACTAAGGAAGGCAGCAGCAACGAGGCAATGGCTTCACGGATCTCGTTTTCTACCCGATCGTTACGCGCCTGCGCAGAGAGCGTTTCGTTGACTAAAAAACTGATCTGCTCGCGGCTTTCATGCCAGAGCCAGATGGCGCTCATCACCTGACAGGTGAGGAGAATCAGCGCCAGCATAATCAATAACCGCTGACGCATGCTGTTCATTCGCGGATTTCCAGACGGTAACCGACGCCGCGCACGGTTTTTATGCGATCTTTCCCGAGCTTGCGACGCAAATTGTGGATGTGAACTTCGAGAGTGTTGGAGCCGGGATCGTCATTCCAGCTGTAGAGATCCTGTTGCAGCGTTTCGCGGTGTACGTTTTGCCCCACGCGCATCAGTAAGCGGGTGAGCAGTGCGAACTCTTTGGGCGTGATCTCCAGCGGCTGATCTTCCAGCAGAACCTGTTGTGAACTGAGATTGAGTGTCAGATCGCCCTGTTGCAGCAGGTTATCGCTGTGGCCCTGATAACGGCGGATGAGCGCCCGCACGCGTGCCTGCAGTTCAACCAATGCAAACGGCTTCACCAGATAATCGTCAGCGCCGGCATCCAAACCATCAACGCGATCCTCCAGCGCATCGCGCGCCGTGAGGATCAGTACCGGCACCGCAATGCCGTCGCGTCGCCATTGTCGCAGCAGTGATGCGCCATCGCGATCCGGCAAGCCGAGATCGAGCACGATCAGGCTGTACTGACCGCTACGCAGCAGCGCGTTGCTCTCTGCGGCGGTACTGGCGCAGTCGATGGCGTAGCCTTGCGAGCTTAATGCCTGCGCGAGGCCCGATTGCAACAGCGCATCATCTTCAACGATTAGCAGTTTCATCAGTTGTTCTTGTTGATATCCGTATAGAGGCGGCTCTCAAAACGTACCAGCGGAATGCGGCGCGTTTTCTGATTTTCCGGCGGTACCGCGTAACCGGACAGGAACTGGACAAAGGCGACGCGCGCGCCGCTGGAGGTGGTGATGAATCCTGCCAGATTATAGACGCCCTGCAGCGAACCGGTTTTCGCCGAGACTTTGCCATCCAGCCCTGCTTCATGCAGACCGCCGCGATATTGCAGCGTGCCGTCGTAACCGGCCAGCGGCAGCATCGAAATGTAATTCAGCGTCGAATCATTTTTCGCAATGTATTGCAGCACTTGCATCATGGTTTCTGGCGCGATCAGGTCATGACGCGACAGCCCGGAACCATCAACCTGAATGCTGTTGCCGAGATCGACCCCGGCTTTTTCGCGCAGAATACGACGTACCGCATCTGAACCCGCTCGGAAGGTGCCAGGCACATTGAAGTAATGATGGCCGATGGTGCGGAACACGGTGTCGGCAATCATGTTGTCCGACTTCTTCAGCATAGTGTGCAGCAGCGTGTGCAGCGGCGCTGATTGCGTTGAAGCCAACACGGTACCCGGCGACGTCACTTGCGCCTGGCGAACCAAATGACCGCTGTAATCAATATCGGCGGCGCGCAGCTCGGCTTTAAGTATCTCACCGGCCCACGCAGCACCATCCTGCACGGCAAAGGCCAGCGGCAGCGGCTCTGACCGTTGACGCATGCAGCCGGTTAAGGTGTAACGATTGAGCTCGCCTGGCACCACATCCAGCTCGCAATATTGTCCGTCACCGCTGTTGCGGCCAATGGTGCGCACCTGACTGAACATATGGGCCGGATAATAGGAGGCGATACGCACAAAGGCGTTTTCGCCCGGTGTATTGGCGCTATACAGCGATACTGAGAAACAGTTTTTATCGACGATGGCCGCTGCCGGTGGCGCACTGAAGCACTGCGTCAAATCGTTCCACGGCCAGCCTGGCGCCATATCGTGGCTGGCGAACACCGAGGTGTCGATCACCAGATTGCCCTTAATATGGGTGATGCCCTGCTTTTTCAGCGCTGTGACCATGTTGCGCAGATCCTGGCGGCTCAGCGTAGGATCGCCGCCAAATCGTGCCACTAAATCGCCATTCAGGGTGCCGTCATTGACCGCTCCTTTGGTTTCCATGGTGGTCTGGAAACGAAAATCGGGCCCGAGCTCTAATAAAGCCGCCAGCGCTGTCACCACTTTCATGGTGCTGGCCGGTAACGCCATCTGTTTGCCGTGATAATCGATTATCGGGGTGGATGCGCCCACTTTTTGTACCATCAGCGCCAGGTTTGCGCCGTCTGGCAAATACTGCATGTATTCTTCAACGGGAGCTGCTTGTGCCTGCAGCATAAACGCACAGGTTAATCCGGTAACAAGTCGTGAAAATCGCATAATCTCGCGGTAACTGACGGGTGAGGGCGTCAATACTACGTCCCCGGACGGTGCAAAGTAAACGATGACCCACAGGGAACTCTGGGGTAAAATACGTATCAAAATGCAAAACCGAACCTGACCCGGAAAGCTTTCCGGGTCAGGCTTCTTTTGCTTGTGAAAAGAGGTAACGCGCTGCAGAAGCTGTTTTCTGCTGTCACCGGTCAGGATGACGCCGTTAACCAGGATAGATGACGAGGAGCCAAAATGAATCAGATTCCGATGACGTTGAAAGGCGCTGAGAAGCTGCGCGAAGAGCTGAACGAACTGAAAACTGTGAAGCGTCCGCGCATCATCGCCTCCATCGCCACAGCCCGTGAGCACGGCGATTTGAAAGAGAATGCCGAATATCATGCGGCTCGCGAAGAACAGGGTTTCTGCGAGGGGCGTATTCAGGAGATTGAAGCCAAGCTTTCCAATGCGCAAGTCATTGATGTGACTGCCATGCCGAAAACCGGTCGCGTGATTTTTGGCGCTACCGTGACCATTCTCAATGTGGATACGGATGAAGAGTTCACCTATCGCATCGTGGGTGACGATGAAGCTGACTTCAAGCAGAACCTGATTTCAGTGAATTCGCCGATGGCGCGTGGATTGGTTGGAAAATCAGCCGACGATGTCGCGATTGTGAAAACCCCAGGCGGGGATGTGGAATATGAAGTCCTGAAGGTGGAATACCTTTAAGATATTGCTACGCTTTGCAATATGTCGCTGCATTTTGTAAAGAAAGGAAAAAGGCCGCATTGCGGCCTTTTATCACATGCAGGAGCGTGGCACTTTCTTTGCCCGTCGCCGCCTTTAAAGGCATGATTAACGCGGAAGAGTAATTTTACGCTCTTTGGCAGGGCGATACAGCACCAGCGTGTTGCCGATTACCTGTACGTTGCCTGCTTTAGTTTCACGCACGATAGCGTCCACGATCAGCTGCTTAGTTTCACGATCTTCCGAGGCAATTTTTACCTTGATCAATTCGTGATGCTCGAGCGCCAGTTCGATTTCGGCAAGCACGCCTTCGGTCAGGCCATTTCCGCCCAGCATGACAACCGGCTTAAGCGGATGGGCAAGGCCTTTCAGGTGCTGTTTTTGTTTGGTACTCAGATTCATCGTATTTTTTGCTTACTCAGGGATTGAAAACGGTTCATTCTACCGCCATCTCGGGTATATCGCCAAATCAACGCGACCATTGCGTGCTGATTTATCGCTACGATGACGATTTAATTGGAAAAATTATGACGGGTAAAAAGCGTTCGGCCAGTTCCAGTCGCTGGCTACAGGAACACTTTAGCGATAAATATGTGCTGCAGGCACAGAAAAAAGGGTTACGTTCGCGTGCCTGGTTTAAACTTGAAGAAATTCAGCAGGGTGACAAGATTTTCAAACCCGGGATGACGGTTGTTGATCTCGGTGCGGCACCCGGCGGTTGGTCGCAATACGTGGTTCAGCTTATCGGATCAAGTGGTCGTATCATCGCCTGCGATCTGTTACCAATGGATCCGATTGTCGGCGTTGATTTTTTGCAGGGCGATTTTCGTGATGAGGCGGTACTTAACGCCTTACTGGAGCGCGTTGGCGACCAAAAGGTGCAGGTGGTGATGTCTGATATGGCACCCAACATGAGCGGTACACCTGCGGTTGATATTCCACGTTCGATGTATTTGGTAGAATTGGCGCTGGAAATGTGTCGGGATATCCTGGCCCCAGGCGGCAGTTTTGTCGTGAAAGTGTTTCAGGGAGATGGCTTCGATGAATACCTGCGGGAAATTCGCTCCCTGTTTACGAAAGTAAAAATTCGTAAGCCGGACGCTTCGCGATTACGTTCGCGCGAAGTGTACATTGTGGCGACGGGGCGCAAACTTTAGCCCGAATTGCCGGAATCAAAGCAAGACGACCAATGCGTTTACTCTGATGTGTAATTCTGAGTTTCAGGGTAAACAAGCAAAATCATCCGCACTGCGATTCCAGGTATGAAGGATCTATAGTACCCTACGCTGTCTGTTAACATCGTTGTAATATGAGGTTAATCCCTTGAGTGACATGGCGAAAAACCTGATTCTCTGGTTAGTCATCGCGGTCGTGCTGATGTCTGTATTCCAGAGCTTTGGGCCCAGCGAGTCGAATGGCCGTAGGGTTGATTATTCAACTTTCCTATCGGAAGTGAACCAAGATCAGGTCCGCGAGGCACGAATTAACGGGCGTGAGATTAACGTTGTCAAAAAAGACAGCAATAAATACACCACCTATATCCCCGTCAACGATCCTAAGTTACTCGATAACCTGTTGACCAAAAACGTCAAAGTCGTTGGCGAACCGCCTGAAGAACCAAGCCTGCTGGCTTCCATCTTCATCTCATGGTTCCCAATGCTGCTGCTAATTGGCGTGTGGATCTTCTTTATGCGGCAGATGCAGGGCGGCGGCGGCAAGGGCGCGATGTCCTTCGGCAAGAGCAAAGCCCGCATGCTGACCGAAGATCAGATCAAAACCACTTTTGCTGACGTGGCCGGTTGTGATGAGGCCAAAGAAGAAGTTGGTGAGCTGGTTGAGTATCTACGTGAGCCGAGCCGTTTCCAGAAGCTGGGCGGTAAAATTCCGAAAGGCGTCCTGATGGTCGGCCCTCCGGGTACCGGTAAAACGCTGCTGGCGAAAGCGATTGCTGGTGAAGCGAAAGTCCCGTTCTTTACCATTTCCGGTTCTGACTTCGTGGAAATGTTTGTCGGTGTCGGTGCATCTCGTGTGCGTGACATGTTCGAACAAGCGAAGAAAGCGGCACCGTGCATCATCTTTATTGATGAAATCGATGCGGTTGGCCGTCAGCGTGGCGCCGGTTTAGGCGGTGGTCACGATGAACGTGAACAAACGCTGAACCAGATGCTGGTTGAGATGGATGGCTTTGAAGGTAATGAAGGCATCATCGTTATCGCGGCAACTAACCGTCCAGACGTCCTTGACCCGGCGCTGCTGCGTCCAGGCCGCTTTGACCGTCAGGTTGTGGTGGGTCTGCCAGACGTGCGTGGTCGTGAGCAGATTCTGAAAGTCCATATGCGTCGTGTGCCGCTGGCAACCGATATGGATCCATCAGTTATCGCACGTGGTACGCCTGGTTTCTCCGGTGCGGATTTGGCTAACCTGGTCAACGAAGCTGCGCTGTTTGCTGCTCGCGGCAACAAGCGTGTTGTTTCGATGGTTGAGTTTGAAAAAGCCAAAGACAAAATCATGATGGGTGCGGAACGTCGCTCCATGGTGATGACCGAAGAGCAGAAAGAATCGACGGCTTATCATGAAGCGGGTCACGCGATCGTGGGTACGCTGGTTCCGGGTTACGATCCGGTGCACAAGGTCACCATCATTCCACGTGGTCGTGCTCTGGGTGTGGCTTTCTTCTTGCCAGTAGGTGATGAGATCAGCGCCAACCGTCAGAAGCTGGAAAGCCGTATTTCTGTGGCTTACGGCGGACGTCTGGCGGAAGAGATCATTTATGGTCCGGACTATGTTTCTACCGGTGCTTCATCTGACATCAAAATGGCGACCAGCGTAGCACGCAACATGGTCACGCAGTGGGGCTTCTCTGAGAAGCTGGGTCCATTGCTTTACGCTGAAGAAGAGGGCGAAGTGTTCCTCGGTCGCTCAGTGGCGAAAGCAAAACACATGTCAGATGAAACGGCGCGCATTATCGATCAGGAAGTTAAACACCTTATTGATACCAACTATCAGCGCGCACGCCGTATTCTGAATGAAAACATGGACATCCTTCACGCGATGAAAGACGCGCTGATGAAGTATGAGACCATCGATGCACCGCAGATCAGCGATCTGATGGCACGCCGCGAAGTGCGTCCACCAGCAGGTTGGGAAGAGGCGAAAGTTGCTGTGGGTAACGGCGACTCTACGCAGGCTCCACGTCCTGTTGATGACCCGAAAACGCCGGGTTCAGACAAGATCATGTGATGGCACTCTGGCGGGATGCGTTGCTCACCGCCAGTTCTCCCTCCCGCAATACTTGTTACAATGCAAACCCCGGCCAGTCCGGGGTTTTTTACATTCCGCGATTCAGTGATTCCTCAAGGAGATTCTCGCCATGAAGTTGTTCGCCCGTGATTCCCATCTCGATCTCTCTTTTCCCCATGTGATGGGTATTTTGAATGTCACGCCGGACTCTTTCTCTGATGGTGGAAGTCACAACACGCTGGTCGATGCGCTGACGCACACCAATGAAATGGTGAATGCCGGTGCCACCATTATTGATGTGGGCGGTGAATCAACGCGTCCGGGCGCTGATGAAGTTAGCGTGGAAGAGGAGCTGGCACGCGTTATTCCGGTGGTGGAAGCCATCACGCAGCGTTTTGAGGTGTGGATTTCGGTCGATACTTCCAAGCCAGAAGTGATCCGTGAAGCGGCGCGAGTGGGTGCTCACATTATCAATGACATTCGTTCTTTGTCCGAACCGGGCGCGCTGGCGGCGGCGGCAGAAACAGGCTTGCCGGTGTGTCTGATGCATATGCAAGGTGAACCGCGCACCATGCAGCAGGCACCGGAATATAGCCACATCGTGAGCGAAGTGGACGCTTACTTCGCTGCACAGATTGCGCGATGTGAAGCCGCCGGCATCAAAAAAGATAATCTGATGCTCGATCCTGGCTTCGGTTTCGGTAAGAATCTCAGCCACAACTATGAACTGCTGGCCAACCTCAGCCATTTCCACCACTACGGCTTACCGCTGTTGGTAGGAATGTCACGCAAGTCGATGGTTGGGCAGTTGCTAAATGTCGGTCCGGCCCAGCGTCTGACCGGAAGCCTCAGCTGTGCGGTGATTGCCGCCATGCAAGGGGCGCAAATTATTCGCGTGCATGATGTGAAAGAGACTGTCGAAGCGATGCGCGTCGTCGAAGCGACACGGAGAGCAAAAGGATAAAGCATGAGTAATCGTAAATATTTCGGTACAGATGGGATTCGCGGCAAAGTCGGTGAAGCACCGATTACCCCTGATTTTGTCCTCAAGTTAGGCTGGGCGGCCGGTAAGGTGCTGGCGCGCCAGGGTTCACGCAAAGTATTGATTGGTAAAGATACGCGTATTTCAGGCTATATGCTGGAATCGGCACTGGAAGCGGGCCTGGCGGCGGCGGGATTGTCGGCGGCCTTCACCGGCCCGATGCCGACACCTGCAATTGCTTATCTGACCCGCACTTTCCGCGCGGAAGCGGGCATTGTGATTTCAGCTTCTCATAATCCCTTTGACGACAATGGCATCAAATTCTTCTCGGCTGAAGGTACCAAGCTGCCGGACGAAGTTGAAGAAGCCATCGAACTGGAGATGGAAAAGCCAATCACTTGCGTAGAGTCGGCTGAACTGGGCCGCGCCAGTCGCATTGTCGATGCTGCTGGTCGTTACATCGAATTCTGCAAAGGGACTTTCCCAAGCGAGCTGAGCCTGAATGGGCTAAAGATTGTGGTCGATTGTGCGAATGGCGCGACGTATCACATTGCGCCTAATGTGCTGCGTGAGCTGGGTGCGAATGTGATTGCTATCGGCGTGCAGCCGGATGGCATGAACATCAACAAAGATTGCGGTGCGACCGATCTGCGTTTGCTGCAGCATCGCGTATTGGAAGAGAAGGCCGATCTCGGACTGGCGTACGACGGTGATGGCGACCGCATCATGATGGTTGACCATTTAGGTCACAAAGTCGATGGCGATCAAATTCTCTACATCATTGCGCGTGAAGGGCTGCGTCAGGGCCAGCTGCGCGGTGGCGTGGTGGGCACGTTAATGAGCAACATGGGTCTGGAACTGGCACTGAAACAGCTGGGTATTCCGTTTACCCGTGCGAAAGTGGGCGACCGCTATGTGCTGGAAAAAATGCAGGAGAAGGGCTGGCGTCTAGGAGCCGAAAACTCCGGTCACGTCATTCTGCTGGACAAAACCACCACCGGCGACGGCATCGTAGCAAGTTTGCAAGTGCTCACTGCAATCGTACGCAACCATATGACGCTACATGACCTGTGCAGCGGCATGAAAATGCTGCCGCAGATTCTGGTCAATGTGCGCTTCGCTGGCGAGCACGATCCGCTGGAAAGCGAAAGCGTGAAAGCTGTGACTTCGGAAGCTGAAAAAACGCTGGCGGGACGCGGTCGTGTGTTGCTGCGCAAATCCGGCACTGAACCCCTGATTCGTGTAATGGTGGAAGGTGAAGATGAGGCGCAGGTCAGTGCGCTGGCGCATAAAATCGCGGATGCAGTAAAAGCGGTGTAAGTTTTCAGGCGGGGAGTTTTTAAACTTTCCGCCTGCAAAATCACCGGTATGGTGCTTTTTTCCGCAATCGAAAGCGATGGTGAAAATTGCACTTGCAGAGGTATGTGCCTTTGGTTAGTATTCACACCCGCTTCTGATGGGTGATGACGAGACTCCCCATCGATATTGGTTGAAGCTTTAACTGTGCAGATAACGCGCAAGGAAACAGGTTGATTATGTACGAAGCTCTGTTAGTTGTTTTCCTTATTGTAGCGATTGGCCTCGTGGGTTTGATCATGCTGCAGCAAGGCAAAGGCGCTGATATGGGAGCCTCATTCGGTGCAGGCGCTTCTGGTACGCTGTTTGGTTCAAATGGGTCTGGCAACTTTATGACTCGCATGACCGCGGTACTGGCTACGCTGTTCTTCATCATCAGCTTGGTTCTGGGTAACCTGAACAGTAATAAAACAGCCAAAGGTAGCGAGTGGGATAACCTCACTGCGCCGGCGCAGTCTGAACAGCAGACTCAGCCAGCTAAACCGGCAACACCGGGCAATGATATCCCGCAGTAAGATCGTCAACGCTGTAGTGCGATAAAACAACGTCGCAGTCTAGTGATGTACCGAGGTGGTGAAATTGGTAGACACGCTACCTTGAGGTGGTAGTGCTCGAAAGGGCTTACGGGTTCAAGTCCCGTCCTCGGTACCAAATCTCAGTTTAACTTGCATTTTTTGCAAGGTCGGCGTATTATTCGCCACGTTTTCGGACGCGGGGTGGAGCAGCCTGGTAGCTCGTCGGGCTCATAACCCGAAGGTCGTCGGTTCAAATCCGGCCCCCGCAACCACTTTCCCTTAGAGTTCTTTTTCAAATATACTGTATGCATCGACGGACGCAATCTCAGTGATTTTTGAAAAAAATTCTTTTGGATTGTGCTCCGAAGCCGCTATGCGGCGTACAGGGTCCAGTCACAAAAAGCCCCGAATATTCGGGGTTTTTTGTTATCAGGAAATCGAAACACTGGGCTATAGGCCCTTTTTTTATGTCTTGGGGGTGGGCTTGTCCACATTAGAGCAAAAATTGACAGAGTTGATCTCTGCTCCAGTAGAAGCGCTTGGCTACGAATTAGTCGGTATTGAGTTTATTCGTGGTCGCACATCAACCCTGCGCATCTATATTGATAGTGAAGAGGGTATCAATGTTGATGATTGCGCCGATGTTAGCCACCAGGTTAGCGCAGTAATGGATGTGGAAGATCCAATTACCGTGGCTTACAACCTTGAAGTTTCCTCGCCGGGTCTCGAACGTCCTCTTTTCACTGCTGAACACTATGCACGTTTTGTCGGTGACGAGGTGAGCCTGGTACTACGCATGGCCGTACAAAACCGCCGTAAATGGCAGGGTATCATCAAGTCTGTTGAAGGCGAGATGATCACGGTGACCGTTGAGGGTAACGATGAAGTGTTCGCGCTGAGCAACATTCAGAAAGCGAACCTGGTCCCCCACTTTTAAAAGTCCGGATTGAGGCTAACCAGGATGAACAAAGAGATCTTAGCTGTAGTAGAAGCCGTTTCTAACGAAAAAGCCCTGCCGCGTGAGAAAATCTTCGAAGCGCTGGAGAGCGCTTTGGCCACTGCGACCAAAAAGAAGTATGAGCAAGAGATCGAAGTGCGTGTCAGCATTGATCGCCGCAGCGGCGATTTCGACACCTTTCGTCGCTGGCAGATTGTAGAAGAAGTCACGCAGCCGACTCGCGAGATCACGCTGGATGCAGCCCGTTATGAAGACGAAGCGTTCAATCTGGGCGAATTTGTCGAAGATCAGATTGAATCTGTCACCTTCGACCGTATCACCACCCAAACTGCTAAGCAGGTTATCGTACAAAAAGTACGTGAAGCTGAGCGTGCAATGGTGGTTGATCAGTTCCGTCAACACGAAGGCGAAATCATCACCGGCGTGGTGAAGAAAGTGAACCGTGACAACATTTCACTGGACCTCGGCAGCAATGCTGAAGCCGTGATTTTGCGTGAAGACATGCTGCCGCGTGAAAACTTCCGTCCAGGTGATCGTATCCGCGGTGTGCTGTATGCCGTTCGCCCTGAAGCGCGTGGCGCGCAGCTGTTCGTCACCCGTTCTAAACCAGAAATGCTGATCGAGTTGTTCCGCATTGAGGTGCCAGAAATTGGCGAAGAAGTTATCGAGATCAAAGCGGCAGCGCGCGATCCGGGCTCACGCGCCAAAATCGCGGTGAAGACCAACGATAAACGTATTGATCCAGTGGGCGCTTGCGTCGGTATGCGCGGTGCGCGTGTCCAGGCGGTTTCGAGCGAGCTGGGTGGCGAGCGTATCGACATTGTGCTGTGGGACGACAACCCGGCGCAGTTCGTTATCAACGCTATGGCGCCAGCCGATGTGGCGTCAATTGTGGTGGATGAAGATAATCACACCATGGATATCGCTGTTGAAGCCGGCAATCTGGCTCAGGCGATCGGCCGTAACGGCCAAAACGTGCGTCTGGCTTCCCAACTGAGCGGTTGGGAACTGAACGTGATGACCGTCGATGATCTGCAGGCTAAGCACCAAGCTGAAGCCCATGCAGCGATCGATATGTTCACCAAACATCTCGACATCGACGAAGAGTTCGCCACCATTCTGGTGGAAGAGGGCTTCTCTTCGCTGGAAGAATTGGCTTATGTGCCAATCAACGAGCTGCTGGAAATCGACGGCCTCGATGAAGAGACCATTGAAGCCCTGCGTGAACGAGCAAAAAATGCGTTAACCACCCTGGCATTAGCGAAAGAAGAGAGCCTTGGTAATCAGGAGCCCGCTGAGGATCTTCTGAATCTTGAGGGCTTGGATCGTGCGCTGGCGTATCGCCTGGCGTCGAAAGGCGTTTGCACGCTGGAAGATCTCGCTGAGCAAGGTGTTGACGATCTGACAGATATTGAAGGGCTGGATGACGAGAAAGCCGGTGCGCTGATTATGGCTGCACGTAATATCTGCTGGTTCGGCGATGACGCGTAATAACAGGAAGGAACAGCATGACAGATGTAACCGTAAAATCGCTGGCCGCCGAAATTCAGACCCCGGTCGATCGCCTGGTACAGCAATTTGCTGATGCAGGGATTCGTAAGTCTGAAAACGATGCGGTATCCCAGCAAGAGAAAGAAACCTTACTGTCTCACCTGAATCGTGAGCACGGTCAGACCGGTTCAAGCAAGCTGACTTTGCAGCGCAAGACGCGCAGCACCTTGAATATTCCCGTCACCGGGGGTAAAAGTAAGTCGGTACAAATCGAAGTCCGCAAAAAGCGCACATACGTGAAAGGCGATGCAGAGTCTGAGCAAGCTCAGGCAGAAGCGGAAGCCGAGGCGCAGCGTGAAGCGGAAGAGCAGGCGCGTCGCGAGGCGGAAGAACAAGCCCGTCGCGAAGCTGAACAGAAAGCGCAACGTGAAGCCGAAGACAAAGCCAAGCGCGAAGCCGCTGACAAGGCTAAACGTGAAGCAGCGGAAAAAGAGAAATTGACTAATCAACCTACCGATGTAGTAGCCAAGGCTGCGCAATCTGATAAAGCCCGTCGTGAAGCAGAAGCTGCCGAACTGAAACGTAAAGCAGAAGAAGAAGCACGCCGTAAGCTGGAAGAAGATGCGCGCCGCGTGGCTGAAGAAGCCCGCCGCCTGGCTGAAGAGAAAGGCGCTGAATGGGCAAAACCTGAAGAAGAGGATAAAGGCGATTATCACGTCACTACCTCTACTCACGCCCGCCAGGCAGAAGACGAGAACGATCGCCAGGTAGAAGCTGGCCGTGCACGTGCCCGCACCACCAAAGCGGCTCGTCCGGTTAAGAAAGGCAACAAGCACTCTGAAGCTAAAACCGATCGCGAAGAAGCGCGTGCTCAGGTGCGTGGCGGCAAAGGCGGTAAGCATCGTAAGCCAAGCACCCTGCAGCAGGGCTTTAACAAGCCAGCTCAGGCGGTTAACCGCGATGTTGTAATCGGTGAAACCATCACCGTTGCTGAACTGGCTAACAAAATGGCGATCAAAGGTTCTCTGGTCGTTAAAGCGATGATGAAGATGGGCGCCATGGCGACCATTAACCAGGTTATCGATCAAGAAACCGCTCAGATGGTTGCGGAAGAGATGGGTCACAAAGTGATCCTGCGCCGCGAGAATGAGCTGGAAGAAGCGGTAATGGACGATCGTGACACCGATGCTGCGCAGGAAAGCCGTGCGCCAGTCGTCACCATCATGGGTCACGTTGACCACGGTAAAACCTCGCTGCTTGACTACATTCGTTCAACGAAAGTGGCATCAGGCGAAGCGGGCGGTATTACCCAGCATATTGGTGCTTACCACGTTGAAACTGACAACGGTATGATCACCTTCCTCGATACCCCGGGACACGCCGCGTTTACCGCAATGCGTGCTCGTGGTGCGCAGGCCACGGATATCGTTATCCTGGTTGTGGCTGCTGACGATGGCGTGATGCCTCAGACCGTTGAAGCTATCCAGCATGCGAAAGCAGCCGGTGTGCCAGTGGTTGTTGCGGTTAACAAAATTGATAAGCCAGATGCTGATCCAGACCGCGTTAAGAACGAACTGACCCAATACGGAATTCTTCCGGAAGAGTGGGGCGGTGAGAACATGTTCGTTAACGTCTCTGCGAAAGCCGGTACCGGTATCGACGACCTGCTGAATGCGATTCTGCTGCAAGCTGAAGTTCTGGAACTGTCTGCTATCCGTGAAGGTATGGCGAGCGGCGTGGTGATTGAATCGTTCCTCGACAAAGGTCGTGGCCCGGTTGCTACCGTGCTGGTACGTGAAGGTACGCTGAACAAAGGCGATATCGTGCTGTGCGGCTTCGAATATGGCCGTGTACGTGCGATGCGTGACGAACTGGGTCGTGAAGTACTGGAAGCGGGTCCATCCATTCCAGTCGAAATCCTCGGTCTGTCCGGTGTGCCGGCTGCGGGTGATGAAGCGACTGTAGTACGTGATGAGAAGAAAGCGCGTGAAGTTGCACTGTATCGTCAGGGCAAATTCCGCGAAGTTAAGCTGGCGCGTCAGCAGAAGTCTAAGTTGGAGAACATGTTCGCCAACATGACTGAAGGCGAAGTGTCTGAGCTGAACATCGTACTGAAATCTGACGTACAGGGTTCTGTTGAAGCCATCTCTGATTCGTTGCTGAAACTCTCTACCGACGAAGTGAAAGTACGCATTATCGGTTCAGGCGTGGGTGGTATCACCGAAACCGACGCCACGCTGGCTGCAGCATCCAACGCCATCATTCTCGGCTTCAACGTGCGTGCTGATGCATCTGCTCGCCGCGTGATTGACGCTGAAAACGTTGACCTGCGTTATTACTCCGTCATCTATAATCTGATCGACGAAGTGAAAGCTGCGATGAGCGGTATGCTGGCTCCAGAGTTCAAACAGCAGATTATCGGTCTGGCTGCGGTACGTGACGTGTTCAAATCACCGAAGTTTGGTGCCATCGCGGGCTGTATGGTCACTGAAGGTATCATCAAACGTCACAACCCAATCCGTGTACTGCGTGACAACGTGGTTATCTATGAAGGCGAACTGGAATCACTGCGTCGCTTCAAAGATGACGTTAACGAAGTTCGTAACGGCATGGAATGTGGTATTGGCGTGAAGAACTATAACGACGTTCGCGTTGGCGATATGATCGAAGTGTTCGAAGTGATTGAAATTAAACGCACCATCGATTGATCATCATTTGATGTGTTGCAATTTGGGAGGCCTCTGGCCTCCCGAATTATTTGGGAGAAAGAATAATGGCAAAAGAATTTGGCCGCCAACAGCGCGTTTCTCAGGAGTTGCAGAAAGAGATCGCAATTATCCTGCAGCGCGAAATTAAAGATCCACGTCTCGGTATGATGGTGACGGTTTCGGGCGTCGAAGTGTCGCGCGATCTTGCCTATGCCAAGGTGTTTGTGACCTTTTTGAATGATAAAGATGAAGAAGCAGTGCAAAACGGCCTGAAGGCGCTGAAAGAAGCCTCTGGCTATATCCGCACGCTGGTAGGTAAAGCGATGCGCCTGCGCATCGTGCCGGAGCTAACCTTCTTCTACGACAACTCGCTGATCGAAGGTATGCGCATGTCGAACCTGGTCAGCAACGTTATTAAGAGCGATGTTGAGCGTCGTGGCGATAGCCCGGCGGAAGATGACAAGGAGGACTAATGAGTCGTCCTCGTCGTCGCGGTCGCGACGTCCACGGTGTGTTTCTGCTGGATAAGCACCAAGGCGCATCTTCCAATGATGTGCTGCAGAAAGTAAAACGTCTGTTCAACGCGAACAAAGCGGGCCACACCGGCGCCCTCGATCCCCTGGCGACCGGCATGCTGCCGATTTGCCTCGGCGAAGCCACCAAGTTTTCGCAGTATCTGCTCGATTCGGACAAGCGTTATCGCGTCATTGCTCGCCTGGGTGAACGCACCGATACGTCTGATGCCGACGGTAATATTGTTGAGACGCGTGCAATTACTTTTGATCAGGCGGCACTGAATGCAGCGCTGGACTATTTTCGTGGCGACACCATGCAGGTGCCGACCATGTTCTCCGCGCTGAAGTATCAGGGACGCAAGCTGTACGAGTACGCACGTGAAGGCATAACCGTGCCGCGTGAAGCGCGCCCGATCAAAGTGTTTGAGCTGCAGTTTATTCGCTGGGAAGGTGATGAACTGGAGCTGGAGATTCACGTCTCTAAAGGCACTTACATCCGCACTATCATCGACGATCTCGGTGAACGGCTTGGCTGCGGTGCGCACGTTATCATGCTGCGTCGTCTGCAGGTGGCGCGTTATCCGATCGAAAGAATGGTGACGCTGGAGCAGCTGCAGGAAGTGGCGGCCACCGTCAACATGGCGGAAACGCCGGATTACAGTGCGCTCGATGCGTTATTGCTGCCGATGGATAGTCCGGCAGAAGAGTTCCCGATGGTGAATTTGCTGCCTACGGTGGCGGCTTATTTCAAACAAGGTATGCCGGTTCAGGTGGCGGATGCGCCGGAACAAGGATTGGTGCGCGTGACGGAAGGTGATGAGCACAAATTCATTGGTATGGCCGAAATTGCCGACGATGGGCGCGTGGCGCCGCGTCGTCTGGTGGTAGAATTTCCTGCGTAATCAAGCCTCTCGCATTTGACCTAACGGCGCATTTGCGTTGCTATCAGGCGAGGAGTAGAATGGCGCGGCTTTAAAAGCGGGCTGCTGAATTAGAGATCGGCACCCATACATTCATTATCTAACGGAGTTTATTATGTCTCTAAGCGTAGAAGCTAAAGCAGAGATCGTTGCTAAATACGGTCGTGGTACCAACGACAGCGGTTCAACTGAAGTTCAGGTTGCCCTGCTGACTGCCCAGATTAACCACCTGCAGGGTCACTTCTCTGAGCACAAGAAAGATCACCACAGCCGTCGCGGTCTGCTGCGCATGGTATCTCAGCGTCGTAAGCTGCTGGACTACCTGAAGCGTAAAGACGTTGCTCGCTACACCGGTCTGATCGAAAGCCTGGGTCTGCGTCGCTAAGTCTGAAGAATCTGATCAAGGATGTAGCGCATGCACCATGCAAAAAAACGCATCTGACGATCAGATTTGTGCGAGTTTCGCGAAAAGGGGGCCTTTATGGCCCCTTTTTTCGAGCAATCCGCAGCAATCCGGACCAAACTCATGTATTGTTGCAGAGAGTGATCTTTGCTTGCAGAGGTTCGCGCGGCTAATGAGAGGCTTTACCGCATGGGCGGTTAAGGTTGTCATTAGTCGCGAGGATGCAACTGAAGATCGGTAATCCCCGGCGCGCCAGAATGGGCTGCGCCTCTGAATTTAAGGACTTAAATTTTGCTGAACCCGATCGTACGCAAATTCCAATATGGTCAGCATACCGTCACGCTGGAAACCGGCATGATGGCGCGCCAGGCTACCGCTGCAGTAATGGTGAGCATGGATGACACTGCTGTATTCGTTACCGTTGTTGGCCAGAAAAAAACTAAACCAGGTCAGGATTTCTTCCCGCTGACGGTTAACTATCAGGAGCGTACTTACGCTGCTGGTCGTATCCCGGGTAGCTTCTTCCGTCGTGAAGGCCGTCCAAGCGAAGGCGAAACCCTGATCTCACGCCTGATTGACCGTCCAGTTCGTCCGCTGTTCCCGGAAGGCTTCATTAACGAAGTGCAGGTTATTGCAACCGTTGTTTCTGTTAACCCACAGGTTAACCCAGACATCGTTGCGATGATCGGTGCCTCTGCTGCGCTGGCTCTGTCAGGCCTGCCGTTCAATGGCCCAATCGGCGCAGCGCGCGTGGGTTATATCAACGATCAGTACGTACTGAACCCAACTGCTGATGAAATCAACGAATCACGTCTGAACCTGGTTGTTGCCGGTACCCAGAACGCGGTGCTGATGGTGGAATCAGAAGCTGACATCCTGACCGAAGAGCAGATGCTGGGCGCTGTGGTATACGGCCACGACCAGCAGCAGATCGTTATCGAAAACATCAATGCGCTGGTTGCCGAAGCGGGTAAACCACGTTGGGATTGGCAGCCACTGCCAACTAACGACGCACTGATCGCACGCGTTACTGCACTGGCAGAAGCGGGCATCAGCGACGCTTACCGCATCACTGATAAGCAAGAGCGTTACACTCAGGTTGGCGCAGTGAAAGACGCGACCATTGCTGCACTGCAGGCTGAAGATGAAACGCTGGATGCTGGCGATATCGCTGACATCGTTCACGACCTTGAGAAGAGTGTTGTTCGTAGCCGCATCATCCGTGGCGAACCGCGTATCGATGGCCGTGAGAAAGATATGATTCGTGGCCTGGATGTGCGCACTGGCGTACTGCCACGCACGCACGGTTCTTCACTGTTTACCCGTGGTGAAACGCAGGCGCTGGTTACCGCAACGCTGGGTACCGCACGTGATGCGCAGAATCTGGATGAGTTAATGGGCGAGCGTACCGATAGCTTCCTGTTCCACTACAACTTCCCTCCATACTGCGTGGGCGAAACCGGTATGGTTGGCTCACCGAAGCGTCGTGAAATTGGTCACGGTCGTCTGGCGAAGCGCGGCGTGCTGGCAGTAATGCCTAAGCAAGCGGATTTCCCCTACACCGTGCGTGTGGTTTCAGAAATCACCGAATCTAACGGTTCTTCTTCAATGGCTTCCGTGTGCGGTGCTTCTCTGGCACTGATGGATGCTGGCGTACCGATCAAAGCAGCCGTAGCCGGTATTGCGATGGGTCTGGTTAAAGAAGCCGACAACTTTGTGGTTCTGTCTGATATCCTGGGTGACGAAGATCACCTCGGCGATATGGACTTTAAAGTAGCGGGTAGCCGCGACGGTATCACTGCGCTGCAGATGGATATCAAAATTGAAGGCATCACCCGCGAAATCATGCAGGTTGCTCTGAACCAAGCAAAGGGTGCGCGTCTGCACATTCTGAGCGTGATGGAACAGGCAATCAGCACGCCGCGTCAGGAAATTTCTGAGTTCGCGCCGCGCATTTACACCATCAAAATCAGTTCAGACAAGATCAAAGATGTCATCGGTAAAGGCGGCTCAGTGATCCGTGCGCTGACCGAAGAAACCGGCACCACCATCGAAATCGAAGATGACGGTACCGTGAAGATTGCTGCTACTGATGGCCTGAAAGCCAAAGAAGCCATTCGTCGTATCGAAGAGATCACTGCTGAGATCGAAGTTGGCCGCGTTTACTCTGGTAAAGTGACACGTATCGTTGATTTCGGTGCCTTCGTGGCAATCGGCGGCGGTAAAGAAGGTTTGGTGCACATCTCTCAGATCGCCGACAAGCGCGTAGAGAAAGTGACCGATTACCTGCAGATGGGCCAGGAAGTTCCAGTGAAAGTGATGGAAGTGGACCGTCAGGGCCGTGTACGCCTGAGCATCAAAGAAGCGACAGAGCAGAAACCAGCGGAAGAAGTTGCTACCGCTGCATCTGATGCATCTGACGCCGAGTAAGCGTTTACCGATTTACCTCTCCCTGCTTTGCGGGGAGAGGTGTTTAGATCATCGCGAGGGCGGGAATCCTTGTGCACAGCAGGAGGATGACAGGATGGTTGTCCCAATGTTTGTATTCGGGAGTGGGAAATGAAGCCTTTTTTGCGCTGGTGTTTTGTTGCGACAGCTCTCACGCTGGCAGGATGCAGCAACTCCAATTGGCGTAAGAACGAAGTTCTGGCAGTACCTTTGCAGCCCACACTGCAGCAAGAGGTGATCCTGGCGCGAATGGAACAAATTCTTGCCAGTCGTGCCCTGACCGATGATGAACGCGCACAGCTATTATATGAGCGCGGAGTGTTGTATGATAGTTTGGGTCTGAGGGCATTAGCGCGGAACGATTTTTCGCAAGCGCTGTCTATAAGACCAGATATGCCTGAGGTATTTAACTATCTCGGTATATACTTAACGCAGGCAGGCAACTTTGATGCTGCCTATGAAGCGTTTGATTCTGTACTTGAGCTTGATCCAACTTACAACTATGCGCATTTAAACCGTGGTATCGCCCTCTATTACGGCGGTCGATACAAGTTAGCGCAAGATGATCTGCTGGCGTTTTATCAAGACGATCCTAACGATCCATTCCGCAGCCTTTGGCTCTATCTCGTTGAAAGCGATATGGATGCCGACAAGGCAAAAGTTACGCTGAGACAGCGTCATGACAAAGCGGTTCGCGATCAATGGGGATGGAATATTGTCGAGTTCTACCTTGGCGACATCAGTGAAAAAACGCTGATGGAACGTCTCAAGGCGGACGCAACGGATAACACCTCGCTCGCTGAACATCTCAGTGAAACCAACTTCTATTTAGGTAAGTATTACCTAAGTCTGGGGGAGAAGGACGACGCGAAAGCGTTGTTCAAACTGGCGGTGGCCAACAACGTAAATAACTTTGTTGAGCACCGATACGCATTGTTGGAACTGGCGCAACTCGGCCAGACACAAGACGATTTATCAGAATCTGACCAGCAATAGCTGACGAACTTTTATTGCCTGAATACCTGTAAAGTCATCATCTTCAGAGATGAGGGCTTTTCTGTTCGTCAAAACTTCTAATTTGAGCCGGTTCACACTTTTTGATGAAAATGACTGAAAGTTTTCACGACGAGTTATGTAGACTGGCCGCCGCAATCTAAGAGGCACGTGTACTACATGACTGATATTCAAACCACTTTTGCTGACCTTGGCCTGAACGCCGACATCCTCGAATCACTGAACGGTATGGGCTACGTAAAGCCTTCTCCAATCCAGGCTGAGTGTATTCCTCACCTGCTGGCTGGCCGTGACGTGTTGGGTATGGCGCAGACCGGTAGTGGTAAAACTGCGGCATTCTCACTGCCGCTGCTAAACAACATTGATCCTACTGTTAAAGCACCGCAAATTTTGGTGCTGGCACCAACCCGCGAATTGGCGGTACAGGTTGCTGAAGCCGTCACAGAATTCTCTAAACACATGCGTGGCATTAACGTGGTAGCTCTGTACGGCGGCCAACGTTATGACGTACAGCTGCGCGCACTGCGTCAGGGACCACAAGTTGTTGTGGGTACCCCTGGTCGTCTGCTGGATCACCTGAAGCGTGGCACGTTAGATCTGTCTAACCTGCGCGGTCTGGTGCTGGACGAAGCGGATGAAATGCTGCGTATGGGCTTCATCGAAGACGTTGAAACCATTATGGCGCAGATTCCAGACGGTCATCAGACCGCGCTGTTCTCAGCCACCATGCCAGAAGCGATTCGTCGTATTACCAAGCGTTTCATGAAAGATCCACAGGAAGTGCGCATCCAGTCAAGCCTGACTACGCGCCCGGACATTTCTCAGTCTTACTGGACCGCATACGGCCGTAAAACTGATGCGCTGGTTCGTTTCCTGGAAGCGGAAGATTTCGATGCAGCCATCATCTTCGTGCGTACCAAAAATGCCACGCTGGAAGTGGCCGAAGCGCTGGAGCGCAGCGGTTATAACAGCGCAGCACTGAACGGCGACATGAACCAGGCACTGCGTGAGCAGACGCTGGAGCGTTTGAAAGATGGTCGTCTCGACATCCTGATCGCGACCGATGTTGCAGCACGTGGTCTGGACGTTGAGCGTATCAGTCTGGTCGTAAACTTTGATATCCCAATGGATGCAGAGTCTTACGTTCACCGTATCGGTCGTACCGGCCGTGCTGGTCGTGCAGGTCGTGCGTTGCTGTTCGTTGAGAACCGCGAGCGTCGTCTGCTGCGCAACATCGAACGCACCATGAAGCTGACCATTCCAGAAGTTGAGCTGCCGAACGCAGAACTGCTGGGTGAGCGTCGTCTGGCTAAGTTCGCGGCTAAAGTACAGCAGCAGCTGGAAAGCAGCGATCTGGACCAGTACCGCGCACTGCTGAGCAAAATGCAGCCGGGCGAAGATCTGGATATCGAAACGCTGGCCGCAGCACTGCTGAAAATGGCTCAGGGCGAACGTCCACTGATTCTGCCACCAGAAGCACCGCGTCCAGCACGTCGCGAGTTCAGCGATCGTCCTGACCGTGGTGAGCGTCGTGATTCACGTGATTCTCGTGGTCCACGCGAAAGCCGTGACAGCCGCGATGGCGATCGTCCACGTCGTGAACGTCGTGACGTTGGCGAAATGCAGCTGTATCGCATTGAAGTGGGCCGTGATGATGGTGTTGAAGTTCGTCACATCGTTGGCGCGATCGCTAACGAAGGCGACATCAGCAGCCGTTACATCGGTAACATCAAGCTGTTTGGTACTCACTCAACCATCGAGCTGCCGAAAGGCATGCCGGGCGAAGTGCTGCAGCACTTTACTCGTACGCGTATTCTGAACAAACCGATGAATATGCAGCTGATGGGTGATGCGCCAGTGCACGAGCGTAGCGAACGTCGTCCATCTGCTGGCGGCGAACGTCGTGGCAATGGCGCACCGCGCGGTGATGGTGCTCCACGTGGCGAAGGCGCTCCACGTCGCTTCTCCGAACGTCGTGAAGGTGGCCGTGAAGGCGGACGCTTCAGCCGTGAAGGTGGTCGTGGCCCGCGTCCAGAAGGCGCTGCTGCACCACGTCGTCGTGACGCATAAGCGATAAACGCGAAAAGTAAAAAGGGACGCTAATGCGTCCCTTTTTTTATGCCTGTGGAAAGTAAATTTTACACGCCACCAGCAATCAGCACGCGTTCACCGCTAACGTAAGCTGACTCTTCTGACGCCAGAAACAGCGCCACCTGCGCCACATCTTCCGGCAAGCCAAAGCGTCCGAGCGGCGTTGCCGCTATCAGCTGTGCTTTCAACTCCGGGTGCATCTTCTTCGCCGCCAGCAAACCTTCAGTCAAAATAATGCCGGGTGCTAACGCATTGACGCGAATATTACGTGGCCCAAGCTCGCGTGCGAGGCCCTGCGTTAAGGTATCGATCGCGCCTTTGGTTGCTGCCCAAAGCACCGAGCCGGGCGTGCTGCGTTGGCTATTTAAAGCGCTAAGGTTGATGATGGAACCGCCGCGTGCGGGGAAATGTTTTGCCGCCTGCTGACACACCAGCAAGGTACCCAGCAGATTCACATTCAGCTGCTGCTGCATTTCGCTGAGGCTAAGCCCGGCAAAGTCACCGTGGTGAAAAATCCCGGCGTTATTCACCACAATATCGGGCGCGCCAAACTGCTCAATGCTGCTAGCGAACAAGCGCTGCACATCGGCCTCGCGTGAGATATCAGCCTGTACGGCGATGGCGTCGCTACCCAGCGCCTTAATGTCGGTCACCACATCCGCCGCACCCACTTCGTCCTGAAGATAATTCACCACCACCCGAGCACCGGCCGCCGCGAAAGTCATGGCGATGGCGGCACCAATGCCTTTCGAAGCGCCCGTCACCAGCGCAATTTTGCCTTCAAGTGTTTTCATCGTGTCTCTCCACCTGAGATTTCGGGGAAGATAAAGCATGCGCTGTCCATACAATCGGGTGGTAGCGCAATCCTGCAAGCTTCTTGCACGATCCTGCAAATCTGCTGTTCAAGGACTAGTCGCGGCGCCAACCACAAGCGAGAATATCAAATCAGTGATTTCTTACCGCGGAGCACCGAGCACATGATTCATCAGGAACAATGGCAGCAGTTGGTGGCAATTATTGCTCGCCACGCACCGCAGGATGGTCGTCACTATTGCCCAATCGACTTTCTCTCTTTCGGCCGCAGTTCTCAGCCCACCAGTTTGGCGCACGTGGCGACCTGGGCGAGCTTTGCCCTGATCGCGCAGGGGCAAAAAGCGCTGCGCATGGGTGATGAAGTGATGCATTACGGGCCGGGCGATTTACTGTTGGTGACGCTTGATATGCCGGTGCAATCCTGCGTGGTCATGGCAACGCCAGAGAAACCGAATCTTGGTGTGGGCATCACCATTAACGAAACGCGTCTGATGCGTTTTCTGGAACACTTTCCGCACCATCAACTCGGCAGCACGGCGGTGAGCGAGCGCGGTATCTCCGTGCATAAAGTCGCGCCACCGTTGGTGGACGCGGTGATGCGTTTAGTCGAGTTGCTGGATCACCCGCAGGACATAGCCGCGCTGGCACCGTTGATTGAGCAGGAGATTTTCTATCGTTTGCTGACTGGACCCGAAGGGCCGCGCATTCTCAACATGGCGTTGACGGAACGGCCAGGCAACAAAGTGGCGCGCGCCGCGCGTTGGCTACGCGAAAACTTTCATCAGCCGTTGAAAATGGATTTTCTGGCGAGCAGCGTAGGGATGAGTATTTCGTCGCTGCATCATCACTTTAAAGCGGTAACGGCGATGACGCCGATGCAGTATCAAAAGCAGCTGCGGCTCAACGAGGCGCGGCGTTTGATGTTGATTGAGAAGCTGGATGCCGGCACGGCGGGTTATCGGGTGGGTTATCAAAGTGCTTCGCAGTTCAGTCGCGAATACAGCCGTTTTCACGGTCAGTCACCGGCGCGAGACGTGCGAACCATTGCGGTGGGCCCAGAGTGGTTAAACCCACCGCAATGAGGTTTACAGCGTGCGCGCTGCTTCCATTGCCAGCGCGAAGGAGCGCAGACGCGCCTGCGAATCGTAAATCTGGCCGTTAACCATAATCTCGTCCGCCTGGGTTTCACGCATCAGCGCGGCGAGGCCGCTGCGGACTTTATCGCTATCGCCGACAATCGACATGCTGAGTGCCTGCTGCACGCCATATTGCTCGGACGGCGACCACAGATTATCCATGTTCTCCACCGGCGCAGGTAGCGGACCCGGTTTGCCGCGACGCAGGTTAATAAACTGCTGCTGCATCGAGGTGAACAGGAAGCGGGCGTCACGTTCGCTATCGGCTGCGACGACGTTGACGCACACCATCGCATACGGCTTCGCCAGACGTGTGGAAGGTTTGAATTTCTCACGATAGAGATGCAGCGCCTGGAACAGCAGATCCGGCGCGAAATGCGAGGCAAATGCAAACGGCAAACCCAGCTGAGCGGCCAGTTGCGCGCTGTACAGGCTGGAACCGAGCAGCCACACCGGAATTTTCAATCCTAAACCTGGAACCGGTTGTACTGGTGGATGTTCTCCCTCTTCGGCGTCAAACCAGCGAATCAGTTCAGAGACATCTTCTGGAAAACTATCTGCCTGGCCGCTGGAAAGATGACGACGCAACGCCAGCATGGTGCGTTGGTCGGAACCCGGCGCGCGGCCCAGTCCCAAATCGATGCGCCCAGGATAGAGTGACTCGAGGGTACCAAACTGTTCGGCGATCACCAGCGGCGCGTGATTGGGCAGCATAATGCCGCCTGAACCGAGGCGCAGCGTTTCGGTATTAGCCGCTAAATAGCCAATCAGCACTGACGTCGCGGCGCTGGCAATCCCCGTCATATTATGGTGTTCCGCCAGCCAGTAGCGGTGAAAGCCCAATGCTTCGGATTGACGGGCCAGTGCCAGCGAATTATGGAACGCGTCGCGTGCAGTGGAACCTTGTGGAATAGGGGCCAGATCCAACACGGACAGGCGAACAGTTTTTTTCTCAGACATGGGCACTCCAAATAGGGATGGCGCAGGTGTTTAGTCGGACCTGCGCTTGTGAGTATTACTCATCGTTACCTATATTAAAACTGCTAATAACAGCAGGAATATAGCCGGAATGTGCCTTTACCTGCCGCCTTCCAGTGCCATTCCCGCCAGGCGACGCCAATAACCATTACAATCACTGCCGCGCGCCATCATTAGCGGTGCCTGACCGGCTTCGTTGGCGCGGAAGCGATCCACTTCGGCGAGCGTACTTTCGCCCTGGGGCGACAAACGCACAATGTCGATCCAGTTATGCATGCCGCTCAGGTCATTGCCGAGGTTGTAGCAATAGCCGCTCATGGTCTGAATGCCGTTAAGCACAAACACCTGCTGGCCTTCCTGCGAGAGCACGCGACGGCCGGTTGGGTAATTGATGCAGCAGGTTTGGCAATCATCTTTGCCACGATTCTCGGCGCGTGCGGTAAAGCAGCGTGCTGACAGCGCCAGCGGCAGATGACCATAGCCGAGCACTTCCACCTCAAATTGTTCGCGTACACCTGCCGCATCGCACTGTTGCAGCAGCTGAATCAGCCAGTCGCGGGACATCTCCACCGGAATGCACCAGCGCGTCATGCCTTCTTTCAGCAACAGTTGCAGCGTCTGCGCGTTATACACATTCAGTGTCGGGCCAGCGACAAACGGCAATTTGCGCTCCGCCGCCATGTTCACGGTGCCGATATCATTGGCTTCCAGCAGGAACTCTCCGTTCTCGACATAGCGGCGCAGCTCTTTGACTTCCGATGGCGACTGCAGCAGTGCCAACGTACTCAGCACCACTTGCTTGCCCTGCAGCGCCAGCATGCGCGCGATGTCCATCCATTGATGGAACGAGGTAGCGCGTCTTTTACTGCAGACGGCTTCGCCGAGATAAATGATCTCCGCGCTGCTCTCGGCGGCGCGTTGATAAAAGGTTTCCAGCGTTGCAGTTGGCCAGTACCACAGCACCGGCCCGATGGCGTATTTCATGCGATCTCCTTATTGCCAGTCACGGTGATAAGCACCGAGCGTGGTTTGGCTGCCTTCTGATAACTCGCCCAACGCCTGCATCCAGGGTTCCTGCACGGCATACTGTTCCGGCGATGCCATGCAGCGATCAATGGCCTGACGCCACACTTTCGCTACCTGCGCCACATAGGCCGGGCTGCGCTGACGTCCTTCAATTTTCACCGAGGCAATGTTGGCGCGCAGCAGTTCAGGCAGCAGCGACAAGGTGTTCAGGCTGGTAGGCTCTTCCAGTACGTGATAGAGCTGGTTATCAACTTCGTAACGGCCTTTGCACAAGGTGGGATAGCCAGCGCTCTCGTCGGGTGCGTAACGGTCAATCAGCACCTCATTCAGGCGTGATTCCATGCCTTTTGGCGTCTGCTGCCAGCGGACAAATTTCGCTGGCGAGCAGGCTCCCGCGCTGTTAGGCGACTCGCCGGTCAGCCAGGAAGAGAGGTAGCAGCGGCCTTCAGCCATAATGCACAGGCTACCGAAAGCGAACACTTCCAGCGGTACCGGCGTTTCACGCGCCAGCTGTTTGACCTGATGCATCGACAGCACGCGCGGCAGCACCACGCGGCTGAGTTGAAAATGACGATGGTAAAAATGGATGGCCTGCAGATTGGTGGCGGAGGCCTGTACCGAAAGGTGACGCTCAACCTGCGGATAATGTTTTGCCGCGTACTCCAGCGTGGCAATATCCGCCAGAATCAACGCATCCGCGCCGTTCTGAGCGGCAACATCAATCGCGCTTTGCCAGCGATTGATGCCATCAGGATGGGCGAAGGTGTTGATTGCCACATGCAATTTGCGGCGATGCTGATGCAGATAGCGTGCGGCTTCAGCCAGTTTCTTATCGGTAAAATTGAGGCCAGCAAAGTGGCGGGCATTGGTATCGTCTTTCAGGCCGACATACACCGCGTCAGCACCATGCTCCACCGCCGATTTCAGCGCAGGCAAATTCCCCGCCGGACACAGCAGTTCCATACATTTTCCTCCCCGGATTCTGAAGCCGAAGAGTGTAAATAACTGACCCGACAGCAATGTTGATTTAAGGCAGTGAAAGCGGCATTGATGATCGGGAGTGAAGGTTTTTCGTCCAGCCAGGCGGCGATTTCCTTGATCTCAGTGGAGGCGAAGCCGGTCAGATGTGGCAAAATAGATGAAATTTTCTGAAGGGAATGACGATGATGTTTGCGCGCTTACGCGGTCTGATTGTTGAAAAAGGGCCAGAATTCCTTGCTTTACCTGTTTCCATTACCCCTTTCCCGCTAAAAAAAGCTATTCTGCAACAACTCCTAAACTGGCAATTTCGTCATGCTTTGTCTGAAGGTGAGTTAGACTTTCTGGAAGGGCGTTATCTGGGGATTGAGGTTGCCGATGTGAATCTGCGCTGGATCACCACCCTGCAAGCAGGGCGCCTGACCGTTTCGCGCGACACCGAGGCTGATGTCTGGTTTCGCGGTGAAGCCAACGATCTGTTGCTGGTGGCAGCACGCAAAGCGGATCCCGATATGTTGTTCTTTCAACGCCGTCTGGTGATTGAAGGTGACACTGAGCTGGGACTTGAGGTGAAAAACCTGATGGATGCCATTGAACTGGATGCCATGCCCACGCCATTACGCACGGGATTGCAGCAGCTCGCTGCTTTTATTGAGGCAGGAATGAAACAGGACGCGAAGGCCGCTGAGGCGCGCGCGGGGATCTCATGTTGATTCGTACTGAAATTGGCGTTGATGCAGCAGGCATCGATAGCCTGTTAAAGCGCAGTTTTGCTACCGCTGCCGAAGCGGAACTGATACAGCAACTGCGCGAAGATGGCTTGCTGACTCTCGGTGTAGTTGCCACGGATGATGAAGGTCAGGTGCTGGGTTATGCCGCTTTCAGTCCGGTGACCCTGCAGGGAGAAGACCGCAACTGGGTCGCTTTGGCGCCGCTCGCCGTGGATGAATCGGTGCGCAAACAGGGCCTTGCTAAACGGCTGGTGTATGAAGGATTGGATTCACTGAATGAGTTCAGCTACAGCGCCGTAGTGGTGCTGGGCGATCCTGAGTTCTACAATCCACTCGGCTTTGAACCGGCGGCACGTCATGGTTTGCACTGTCGCTGGTTAGGCAGTGAAGCGGCCTTTCAGGTCTACAAACTGGCCGACGATGCGTTTGTCGGTGCAGAAGGGCTGATCGAATTCGCGCTGCCGTTTAACCGTTTCGACTAAACCAGGCCACTAAGCAGGGCGGCTGCTGTGCAACCAGCAGCAGCTTTTGCGCGCGGCTCAGCTGCTTCACCTGATATTCCAGGCGTGACGCCGCCGCCCGATCGCCCGCATCGCAGTGAAACACCAGCGTCAGCGGGCCCTTGCCACGCAGCGAACGCGCGCCTCGTCCCTGCTGATGCTGTTGCAGCCGACGATTAACATCGGTGGTGATGCCGGTATATAGCATCCCTGCGGCGGTTTGTAGCAGATAAAGCTGCCAGCCTTGTTCCATCATACTTATCCCGAAAATTAGCTGGCAGGCAGTGTAGCGCGCTTCAGGCCGCATCGCTATTCGCCGCACGGAGTCCAATTTTGTCCGACCATGCTCATCTGATTCGCTACTTAAAAAAACAGCACGTGCTGTCGTTATCTGCCAGCCACGGCGACGATCTGTGGTGTGCCAACTGCTTTTATGTATTTGATGCCGCGAACATGGCGTTCTGGCTGATGACTGAACCGGACACGCGCCATGGCGCATTAATCCAGTCAAATCCGCGCGTGGCGGGCACGGTGAATGGCCAGCCCAAAAGTGTGCTGCTGATTAAAGGCGTGCAGTATCGCGGCGTGATTAAGCTGCTAAGCGGAGACAGGGAAGTTATTGCGCGTCACGCTTATCAGAAGCGTTTTCCAGTGGCAAAGAAGGTCACCGCACCATTGTGGGAAATCGTGCTCGACGAAGTGAAGATGACCGACAATGCGCTGGGCTTTGGCAAAAAGATTATCTGGACCCGGCCTTAGGGCCGCCATTCACGGCGACCCCAATGCAGGAAAAACTATCAGGCCGCGTTCAAAATCCGCAGCGACTCGCGATTAAACGCGGGCAGGTCTTCAGGCGTGCGGCTGGTAACTAACTTGTCATCATCCACCACCACTTCTTTATCGTAAAAATCCGCACCGGCATTACGCAGATCGATGGCGATGGCTTTTACGCTGGTCATTTTGCGGCCGCGCACGCCGTTCGCGCTGATCAGCAGCTGCGGGCCATGGCAAATGGCAAACACCGGCTTGCCGCTGGCAACAAACTCCCTGGTGAAGTTGACGAAGCGATCGTCACCGCGCAGGGCATCGGGAGAGTGTCCGCCGGGCAGCAGCAGCGCATCGAACTCGGCTGCATTCACATCATCAATAGCCTTGTCGATGTTGACCTCAGCTTTACCCTGCTTCCCTTTAACGATGTTGTCGGCCTTAAACTCGATGGTAACCACTTCATGGCCCGCCTGAGTGTAAGCCTCCGCCGGTGAGGTAAACTCTGAGTCTTCAAATTCATCGGTAATCAGTACCGCTATTTTCTTGCTCATCTTTTTTCCTCCTTGTTGATCACGAACCTTATGTTCGTTGCACTTCTAACCCAACAAGCCTGGTAGCCATGTCGCAAAAAGCAAGCCAGCCGGCAATTCTTCCGGGAGGTAAATTTCCGCGCCGGATCAAGTTTAGGCGATTTCCACATGGCGCAATGAAATGACCTGAATGACACTAAGGCCTTTCCGCCGCGTATCCTAACGCGGCATCGTTATTCAGTTGAATACGGAATTCCGTGATGACCCAACTCCCTTCTCATGCCCCGGCGACACGCTTCGCCTGGTGGAAACCGCTGCTGTTCCTCGCCGTGGTAGTAATCGGCCTGTGGTATGTCAAATGGCAGCCTTATTACGGCAAAGCCTTTACTGCTGCCGAAACGCATTCGATCGGTAAATCGATTCTGGCCAATGCGGCGGACTCACCGTGGCGCGCGGCGCTTGATTACGCCATGGTCTATTTCCTCGCCGTGTGGAAAGCGGCCGTGCTCGGGGTGATCCTCGGATCGTTGGTGCAGGTGCTGATTCCGCGCGCCTGGCTGCTGCGTCTGATGGGCAGCTCACGCTTTGGCTCGACGCTGATGGGCACTGGATTAGGTTTGCCGGGCATGATGTGCAGCTGCTGTGCGGCGCCGGTAACCGCTGGCTTACGTCAGTCACAGGTTTCCAGCGGTGCGGCGATGGCGTTCTGGCTGGCGAATCCGCTGCTCAATCCTGCCACGCTGATTTTTATGGGCTTTGTGCTCGGCTGGCATTTTGCGGCGATTCGGCTGGTAGCGGGTTTGCTGATGGTGTTAGGCATCGCGTGGTTGGTGCAGCGCAGCGTGCCGGATCAGGCCGTTACCGCCCCCGTTATCCCGGCCCGCGATGAGCAGCCGTTTCTGTCACGCTGGCTGCGGGTGATGTGGCGACTGTTCTGCAACACCATTCCTCTGTATATCGTCGCGGTATTGTTGCTCGGCGCCGCGCGCGTGTGGCTGTTCCCGCACGCGGATGGCGCGGTGGGTAATACGCTGTTTTGGGTGATGTTGATGGCAATCGCCGGCTGCCTGTTTGTGATTCCTACCGCCGCGGAAATCCCGATTGTGCAGACCATGATGTTGGAGGGCATGGGCATTGCGCCCGCGCTGGCGTTATTAGTCACGCTGCCCGCCGTGAGTGTGCCGTCGTTATTGATGCTGCATCGCGCCTTTCCCGCACGGGCGCTGTGGATCGCGCTGATCGGCGTGGCAGGCAGCGGCATGCTGCTCGGCGTGCTCGCTTTGTGGCTGGCGTAACCACCAAATCTTCTGATTGCGGCTGCCACGCCACAGCAGCCGCGCATCTTTCTCCGCTTCGATAAAGCGTCCATCAATCAGCACATCAATTTCCTCCACCACTTCGCGCTGCGCCGCGCTGAGTTCCGCCATTTCATATCCGGTCCACAGCCAGATATCCTTATCCGGACACTCACGCCGCACGCGTTTCACCAGACGACGTATATGCGGCACGTTGTGCGGATGCAGCGGATCGCCGCCGCTCAGCGACAAGCCCTGGCGCGCAATGCGCCGATCGTTAAGATCGGCGATCAGCTGCTCTTCCATCTCCAGCGTAAACGGCACGCCGGAATCCAGCCGCCACGTGCTTTGGTTGTAGCAGCCGCGACATTGATGTTCGCAGCCCGCGACAAACAGCGTGCAGCGCGTGCCGGGCCCGTTAACGATATCAACCGGATAATAGCCGTGGATGCGCATCATCCCAGTTTTCCTGTCTCCAGATGTTTAACGCGCCGCTGTACTTCTTGCTGCTTACCGGCGTTAAATGGACGCGCATCCGGGCTGCCGAGATAGCCGCACACGCGGCGCGTCACCGACACGCGCGCCGGCTCGTGATTACCACAGCATGGGCAGGTAAACCCTTTGCTGGTGCAGCTAAACTCGCCGCTAAAGCCGCATTCGTAGCACTCATCAATCGGCGTATTGGTGCCGTAATAGGGCACGCGGTGATAGCTGTAATCCCAGACATCTTCGAGCGCCTTGAGGTTGTGCTGGATGTTGGGATATTCGCCGTAACAGATGAATCCGCCGTTAGCGATGGCGGGATAGGGCGCTTCAAAGTCGATCTTGTCGTACGGATTGACCTTCTTCTCAACGTCGAGATGGAAGCTGTTGGTGTAATACCCTTTGTCGGTAACGCCGGCCACCACGCCAAATTCGGCGGCATCGAGGCGACAGAAGCGGTCGCACAGATTCTCGCTCGGCGTGCTGTACAAGCTGAAGCCGTAGCCGGTTTCCGCTTTCCACGCATCCACCGCGCGGCGCAGGTGCGTGACAATTGCCACGCCTTTTTCCCGCAGGTAATCGGCGTCATACGGATGCACTTGGTTGCCGCTCAGCGCATTCAGCGTTTCATGCAAGCCGATGTAGCCAAGGGAAATTGAGGCGCGGCCGTTGCGGAAAATGGCGCCCACTTCGTCATCCGCTTTCAGGCGCACGCCGCAGGCACCTTCCATATAGAGAATCGGCGCTACGCGCGCTTTGGTTTTTTCCAACCGGGCTATACGCGTCATTAAGGCACGTTTCGCCAGCGCCAGACGTTCATCGAGCAAGCGCCAGAACTGCGCTTCATCGCCTTTGGCTTGCAGCGCGATACGTGGCAGATTGAGGCTAATGACGCCAATATTGTTGCGGCCTTCGTGAATCTGCTCGCCGTTCTCCTCGTAGACGCCAAGGAAGCTACGGCAGCCCATCGGCGTTTTAAACGAGCCGGTCACTTCCACCACTTTTTCGTAGTTGAGGATATCCGGATACATGCGCTTGCTGGCGCACTCTAGCGCCAGCTGCTTGATATCGTAATTAACATCGGCAGGCCGACGATTCACGCCTTCGCGGATTGCAAACACCAGTTTAGGAAACACCGCGGTTTTGTGATTTTTGCCCAATCCGGCAATGCGGTTGCGCAGAATGGATTGCTGGATCAGGCGCGCGGCCCAGTCGGTGCCGAGGCCAAAGCCAAAGGTGACAAACGGCGTCTGGCCGTTGGCGGTGTGCAGCGTATTCACTTCATATTCCAGCGACTGAAACGCGTCGTAGCACTCTTTCTCGGTGCGAACGCGCGCATAGGCTTCGGCATCCGGAATCTGCCATTCCAGCGCCACCGCGCGGTGTTTTTCCAGACTGAGCGTAACGAACGGTGCCAGCACTTCATCAATGCGATTGATGGTGGTGCCGCCGTAAATGTGGCTGGCGACCTGTGCGATAATCTGTGCGGTCACCGCCGTGGCGGTGGCGATTGATTTGGGCGGCTCGATCTCGGCGTTGCCCATCTTAAAACCGTGGGTCAGCATGCCGTGCAGATCGATCAGCATGCAGTTAAACATCGGGAAGAACGGAGAATAGTCGAGATCGTGATAGTGGATGTCACCACGTTCATGCGCCAGCACCACATCGCGTGGCAAGAGTTGCTGCTGAGCGTAATGTTTGGCGACGATGCCAGCCAGCAGATCGCGCTGGGTGGGAATCACTTTGCTGTCTTTATTGGCGTTTTCATTAAGCAGCGCGGCGTTGGTTTGCTCCACTAAACCGCGAATAGCGTGATGCAGTTTACCGCGCTGCTCGCGTGCTAAATCGCGGTCATGGCGATATTCGATGTAGGCACGCGCCAGCTGCGGCCAGCGCCCGCTCATCAGCGTCTCTTCCACCGCACACTGAATGTCGCGGATATCCACTTCAGCCTTGTCAGCCAGCTGTTGACTGACCTGCGCCGCCACTTGCGCGCACCACGCCGTATCATCGATTTGTACCGCAGCTGCAGCCGCGTTGACTGCCGCCTCAATCCGCTGCGCATCAAACGGCACTCTGCAGCCGTCACGCTTAATCACCACCGTCGCCATTTCTTCTCCATGAAACTATATGTAGATAATTTTAAGGAGTTTAATCGCTATATGTGGTGTTTGCGCTGAGATTAATCGCCGACGGTTTGACCTACAACAAAGAAGCCACTACCAGGAATGAAAGCCGCGCAATGGTGACGACGGCGTTAAAAGTTTTAACCTGCCTTGATTTCAGTTTGTCGCCACTTGCTTTGCAAAGCGAAACAGGTTTAATGGGCCTTTTGCCCATTTTGGTCCGTTGTTTCATTTACAAGGATGCCCAGATGCCATTGCAAAGAACTCTGCTTGCCTGTTGTTTATCCATGACTTTTTCCGCCTTCGCCGCGCCGGCTGGAGATTTACCGCTGATGCCGTGGCCACAGAGCGTTGTGCAGCCAGGCGGCGGCGGGGCGTATGCGTTAACACCGCAGCTCACGTTGCATATCTCGGGCGATCATCTGGAAGGTGCTGAATCGCGCTGGCGCGCGCGTATTGCGCGGCAAACCGGCTGGCCGCTGCTGCCGGCCAGCGCATCCAGCGATCATCCCAGCATTCAGGTACAAATCGCGCAGGCGGTTGATCCGCTTCCCCAACCAGACAGCGACGAAAGTTATCATCTGTTGGTTAACAGCGATGGCGTCTTGCTGAAAGCCAACACGCGCTTTGGCGCGATGCGCGGCATGGAAACCGTGCTGCAGCTGATTGAAAACACCGAAAACGGCACCGAAATTCCCTACGTCACCATTGATGACAAACCGCGCTTTCCGTGGCGCGGCGTGCTGATCGATTCGGCGCGCCACTTCTTGCCAATTGAAACCGTGAAACGACAAATCGACGGCATCGCCGCCGCGCGTATGAACGTGTTTCACTGGCACTTAACCGACGATCAAGGTTGGCGATTTGCCTCCAGCCACTATCCGCAGCTGCAGGAGAAAGCCAGCGACGGCTTGTACTACACGCAGCAGCAGATGCGCGATGTGGTGCGCTACGCCACGCAGCGCGGCGTACGCGTGGTACCGGAAATCGATCTGCCCGGTCATGCGTCGGCGATAGCAGTAGCGATGCCGGAGTTAATGAGCGCGCCGGGACCGTATCAGATGGAGCGCGGCTGGGGGGTGTTTAAGCCGCTGCTCGATCCCAGCAACGAAGCGGTATTTCGCTTTATCGACACCTTAATGGGCGAAGTGACGGCGATCTTCCCCGATCCCTACATCCACATTGGCGGTGATGAGGTTGATCCAACCCAGTGGAATGATTCCACACGCATTCAGCAGTTTATGCGCGACCACGGTTTAAAGGATACGCATGCGCTGCAAGCCTGGTTTAATCAGCGCGTTGAGAAAATCCTCGAAGCGCATCAGCGCCGCATGATCGGCTGGGATGAGGTTTACCATCCTGATCTGCCTAAAAGCATTCTGATTCAATCGTGGCAAGGACAGGATGCGTTGGGCACGGTGGCGAAAAACGACTTTCGCGGCATTCTCTCCACCGGTTTCTATCTCGATCAGCCGCAAACCGCCGCCTATCACTATCGCAATGAACCCTGGCCGCAGGGGCTTAACGGCGCGGATCAGGTGCAGGCAGGTGAGCAGGCGCAGAGCTGGCAATTCACCATGCCGCGTTTGAAAGGCAGCGCGCTGAAAGGCAGCTTAACCCTCATAGAAGGGAAAAAAGGCTGGCGCGGCTTTATCGATTTCAGCGGCAAAGCGCGTCGCATGGTCAGTGATATCCGCTGGCTGTCGCCCACACAGCTGACGTTCAGCGTCGATACGTGGATGGGGCCATTCCAGCCGATGGTGACGCTAACGCAAGACAAGCTGACCGGTTATATGCTGGTGGGCAACGTGCGCTATCCCGCAGAAGGCAGCAAGTTGCCGCAGGTGCCAGCCGGCATTGCGCCATCGCTGCCGACGCCGCAACAGATGCAGAACAACCTGATTGGCGGCGAAGCGGCGCTGTGGGCGGAGAATGTTAACAGCCGGGTAATCGATACACGCCTGTGGCCGCGCGCCTTTGTGGTGGCGGAGCGGTTATGGTCGGCGCAGGATGTCACCGACAGCGATAACATGTATCAGCGCCTGAGCGCGGTGGATCGCTGGAGCACTGTTTCTGTCGGCTTGCAGCAGCATCAGCAGGCTGAAGTGCAGATGATGCGACTGGCGAACAGCAGTGACATCACGCCGCTGCGCATATTGGCCGAAGTGCTGGAGCCAGCGCAATACTACACGCGCCAGCATCTGAAATTTCAGGCGGGACATTATGACTATTTTGAACCGCTCAATCGTTTGGCGGATGTGTTGCCGGCCGAGAGCAACGCGGTGCGTGTGCTGGATAAGCAGGTGGATCGCTTGATCGCCAATCGCGCCGATCATGCGGCGGCGCATGCCATCCGTCAGCAATTGCAGCGCTGGCAGAACAACAGCGATGCGGTGATGCCGCTAATTCTGCGCAGCTATCAGCTCAAGCCGCTGCAGCAGCAAGTACAGCAAGTAGCAGAGTTGAGCCGGATGGGACTGGATTTGGTCAATGCGCTGGAACGTAATCAGGCGTATGGCGCAGGTGAGGTGGCGCAGATGCATTCACAACTGGATGCGGCAGCGCAGGTGCAGGACGAAACAGTGCTGGCGCTGGTGCGGCCGCTGGAGAAGTTGCTGCGATCGTTTAAATAAATATTGTGCTGGCTGTCCCCCTCCTCGGTCCTCCCCCATAAATGGGGGAGGAAGAGGCTGCCATATGTCAGTGATGAAGCTGCATGTGGCAGCATCTCCTTCCCCCGCTTGCGGGGGAAGGCCGGGATGGGGGACAGCCAGCACCAACCAACCAAATCAACGACGTACCGCAATCGCCTCGATCTCAATCTTCACATCTTTCGGCAGGCGCGCCACTTCCACGCACGAACGCGCTGGGAAGCTGGCGTTGTGCTCGGTGAAGAACGCTTCATAAGTCGCGTTCACGGTGGCGAAGTCATTCAAATCCTTCACAAACACGGTGGTTTTCACGATATCGCCCACTTTCAGGCCGGCGGCTTCGACAATCGCCTTCACATTTTCCAGTGATTGACGTGCCTGCGCGGAAACATCGTCGGCAACGGCGCCAGTGGCCGGATCAACCGGGATCTGGCCTGAAGTGATGATCATGCTGCCGAGATCCACGCCCTGCACGTAAGGGCCAATCGCTGCGGGTGCGTTTGAAGTACTGATTTCGCGAGACATTGTTTCTCCTTGAAAGTGCGCGGCCGACCGATGTCCGCCGCGAAATGAATCGTCCCATTATAGGGACGACGCGGGCGATTACCAGTGACCGAGCACCACGTGGCGCGCGAACTCTTTCTCGCAATATTTGCACTTCAGATGCACATCATCTTCGCGCTTTTTCACCGCAAAACTGGTGAACACCGGCTCGTTACGGCTGATACAGTTGCTGTTCGGGCAGGTCAGCACGCGGTCAATACGATCCGGCAAGGTGGGGGCGATCTTCGCCACCACTTCGTATTCGTCAATGCGGTTTACCGTGGCGAGCGGCGCATAAACCGCCAACTGATTGATCTGATCGTCGGTCAGGAAGGTATTTTCGATCTTGATCAGATCTTTACGGCCCATCTCGCCCGACGGCAAGTTAAGGCCGATGGTGATGCGCTGATCGGTTTCGGTCAGACGAAACAGCGAAAGTAACTTAAAGCCGACCTGCGCCGGGATATGGTCAATCACCGTGCCGCGTTTGATGGCTTCAACCTGCAATTTATTATCGTGAGTCATCGCTTTCTCCTTACAGTGCCAGTTCGCGATTCAGTACCAGCGCCAGCAGCGCCTGGCGAGCGAAGATGCCATTTCCAGCCTGCTGAAAATACCAGGCGTGCGGCGTGCTATCCACGTCGGTGGTGATCTCGTCGATACGCGGCAGCGGATGCAGCACTTTCAGGTTGTCGCGCGCACCGGCTAAATCAGCGGCGCGCAGGATGAACTGCGCTTTGACGTTGGCGTATTCCGACGGATCGAGGCGCTCTTTCTGCACGCGCGTCATATACAGAATATCGAGTTCTGGCATCACTTCTTCGATGGTGTCGTGGCGCGACCAGGCAATGTTCTGCTCATCCAGCATATCGGTGATGTACGCCGGCATCGCCAGCGCATCCGGCGCGATAAAGAAGAAGCGGTTGCCATCAAACTTCGCCAGCGCCTGCGTCAGTGAATGCACGGTGCGGCCATATTTCAGGTCGCCGACCATTGCCACATTCAGGTTATCCAGGCGATTTTGCGTTTCTCGGATGGTGAAGAGATCGAGCAGCGTTTGCGTTGGATGCTGGTTAGCGCCATCACCGGCGTTGAGAATCGGAATGCCGCCGGAGAATTCCGTCGCCAGACGCGCGGCGCCTTCCTGCGGATGACGCATCACGATGGCATCAACGTAAGTCCCAATCACCGAAATGGTATCGGCGAGGGTTTCGCCTTTCTTGCCGAGCGAGGTGTTGCTACCGTCGGCGAAGCCCACTACCGACGCGCCGAGACGATGCATCGCGGTTTCAAACGACAAACGCGTACGCGTTGAAGCCTCAAAGAAGCAGCTGGCGATCACATTGTGTTTCAGCAGCTCCGGCTGGGGATTGGCTTTCAGCTGGGCAGCGGTATGCAGCACCAGCTCCAGCTCGTCGCGGTTGAGATCGTTGATGGAAATGATGTGCTTGCGATATAGCGGGTTGGCCATAGCGTTCTCCTCTGCGCTGCCGGATTGCGGACAAAAAAAAAGCCCCTGCTTAAGGGGCTTTTTTTACGATCGATTGATGACGGAAAGAAACAGATGCGCCGCCCGCTGTCAGGCGTCGTTGAGCGTCAAATTGTGCGCTGCGCTGTTGCATGTTTCCTCCGGCAAATTGGGCCGCATTATACGCATTCACTGATTTGCATCAAGCAAATATCGCGCGCGAGGTAAACGTTTGCGGCGCCACCAATCATAGCTTGCCGAGCGTCGCCACCATCACCGCTTTAATGGTGTGCATGCGGTTTTCAGCCTGATCAAAAACGATGCTGTGCGCAGATTCAAACACCTCATTACTCACTTCCATGCCATCGTGCAAACCGTGCTGCTCGGCCATTTGACGGCCCAGCGTGGTTTTATCGTCATGGAAGGCCGGTAAGCAGTGCAGGAACTTCACCTGCGGATTGCCGGTCAGCGCCAGCATCGCGCTATTAACCTGATAAGGACGCAGCAGGGCGATGCGATCTTCCCACACCGATTTGGCTTCGCCCATCGACACCCACACATCCGTGTAGATGAAGTCGGCACCTTGCACACCTTCGGCGATATCTTCGGTCAGGGTGATTTTGCCACCGGTTTGCTGTGCGGCCACGCGGCATTGCTCCACCAGTTCCGCTTCCGGCCAGCAGCCTTTTGGCGCCACCAGACGCAGATCGAGGCCGACCAGCGCAGCGGCTTCCAGCATGCTGTTGCCCATGTTGTTGCGCGCATCGCCGACGTAAACCAGCGTCATTTCATTCAGCGATTTACCCGGCAGATGCTCCTGCATTGTCAGCAGATCGGCCAGCAGTTGCGTGGGGTGGAATTCGGTGGTCAGGCCGTTCCACACTGGCACGCCAGCGAATTCCGCTAAGGTTTCCACCAGTTCCTGGCCGTAGCCGCGATACTGAATACCGTCATACATGCGTCCCAGCACGCGCGCGGTGTCTTTCATCGACTCTTTATGGCCGATTTGGCTGCCGCTTGGGCCGAGATAGGTGACGTTAGCGCCCTGATCGTAAGCGGCAACTTCGAAAGAGCATCGGGTACGAGTCGAGTCTTTTTCGAAGATGAGCGCGATGTTTTTGCCTTTCAGGTACTGCGTTTCGCTGGCATTTTTCTTTGCGTGTTTTAATTCACCTGCCAGACTCAGCAGAGAATCGATTTCGGCTGGGGTGAAATCCAGCAATCTCAGGAAATGTCTTTGATGTAGCTGACTCATACAGCGCTCCGGATGCCTACATTAAATGAATTAAAATTCAATCTAACCGTATGAATATGCATTTTCAACCCCAGCGCTAAGAAACTTGTTGTTTTGTGTAGTGGCGCGCGAGGCAGTGTGGGAAAATAATTGAATTCAGCCGAATATTTGAGGACACACCCATGGCATATGAAGCATTGCTGGAAGAACAGCGCGAAGAGACGCGACTGATCATTGAAGAGTTGCTGGAAGACGGCAGCGATCCAGATGCGCTTTACACTATTGAGCATCATCTCTCCTGCAACAACTTCGACTCGCTGGAGAAGGTCGCGGTTGATGCCTTCAAGCTGGGCTACGAAGTGAGCGAGCCAGAAGAGCTGGAGCTGGAAGACGGCACCACCGTAATGTGTGTGGATATCCTGAGCGAAGGCGCGTTGAAGCCAGAGCTGATTGATGCGCAGGTTGAGCAGCTGGTGAATCTGGCGGGCAGCTACAACGTCGATTACGACGGGTGGGGCACCTACTTTGAAGATCCTGATGCCGAAGATGAAGACGACGATGGCGAGTTCATCGACGACGAAGAAGACAACGGTGTGCGTCACTAAGCATGACTGGGCGGCACTCGCCGCCCTGAACACGTTTCCCCGTAAGACAAAAGACTGCCCATGAATTACGCTCCGCTATTAGAACCGATCTATCAATTCCTGCATTGCCGCACGCCACAAGCGTGGATTGATGAAGCACGCAAGCCGGAAAATCTGACGTTGCTGCTCACCGATCACATGGTTTGTGAATTAAAAGCCGCGCAAACCGCGGTGTTCATCATCCGTAAATACGTGGCGGATAAGCCAAGTGGTGATGCCATTCTGGCATGGCTCAAGCCGTATGAAGATTTTATCTACCGCGACGAGCAGGACGGCAACTTTATCAATGCCCACAAGAATCTGACCAAAAGCATTATCGTGCGCAACGAGCTGCCGTGGGCCGATGATTTGGTGGAGATGATGGTGCTGCTGGTGAAAGAGGAGCTGCACCACTTCTATCAGGTGTGGGAAATCATGCAGTCGCGCGGTTTGCCGTATCGCAAAATCACTGCCAGCCGCTATGCCAAAGGTTTGATTCGCGAGATTCGCACATACGAGCCGGAAGCGCTGGTGGATAAGCTAATTTGCGGGGCGTACATCGAAGCGCGATCCTGCGAACGTTTCGCCAGCCTGGCGCCGTATCTGGATGAGCAACTGGAGAAGTTCTATATTTCGCTGCTGCGCTCGGAAGCGCGTCACTATCAGGATTACCTGAAGCTGGCGCAGCAGATTTCGCCGAAGGAGATTGCGCCGCGCGTGCAGGTGTTTGGCGAGGCAGAAGCGCGCTTAATCAGCGAGCCGGATGGCGAACTGCGGTTTCATAGTGGAGTGCCGGCGGTTTAGGTTTGTGCGCGCTGTCCCCCTCCTCGGTCCTCCCCCATAAATGGGGGAGGAAGATGCTGCCACATGCCAGTGATGAAGCTGCATGTGGCAGCATCTCCTTCCCCCGCTTGCGGGGGAAGGCAGGGATGGGGGACAGCGAGCACACACAGCGAGCACACACAGCCAGCACATCACAACACCTTCAGCATCCGCACTTCACAATCCACATGCCCGGTACAACCCATCGCGCTATCAATCAGCTCAAACCCCAACGACTCATACAACTTAATCGCACGCGTCAAACTGCCGGTGGTTTCCAGATAGCAGCGCTGAAAGCCCTGCTGACGGGCGAATTCCATGGCGCGCAGCGCCAGATCGCGTGCCAGACCTAAGCCGCGCACCTGCGGCAGGAAATACATTTTCTGCAGCTCACAGATATCCGGCGCGCTACAGGCCAGCGGTGCAACGCCACCGCCGCCCACCACCACACCGTCATGTTCCACAATCCAGTAAGCGCTGTTGGCTTCGCTGTAGAGTTCGAACAGGCGATCGAGATGGGGATCGGACACGGTGTAGCCTTTATCCGCCGTCAGGCCAAATTCAGCTGACACATCACGGATCACCTGCGCAATCAGCGGGTTATCGGCGGCTGAAATGGGGCGCACCTTTAAATTGATGGGAGCGTCGGTGGTCATCATTATCTTCCGGTATAAAAAAGCCGGGCAGTGCCCGGCTTCGATTAAGCAGTTGGACTGAAGCGCTTACAATGCCGCAATCACGCCCTGCTGTTCAAACAGTTTTGCTTTTGATTGCTCAAGCTCAGCCACGCGCTCACGCTCTTTCGCGACAACCGCTTCCGGCGCACGTGAGACAAAGCCTTCATTGGCCAGCTTGGTCTGGATCTTCTCGATTTCGACATCAAGTTTCACCAGCTCTTTCGCCAGACGCTCCAGCTCGGCTTCTTTGTTGACCAGATCCGCCATCGGAATCAGCAACTCAGCGCCTTCAACAATCTTGGTGACCGAAACCGGGCCTTTCTCGCCTGCAGGCAGAATGGTCAGGCTTTCCAGACGCGCCAGACGCGACAGGAAGGTGCGGTTCTCTTCGATGCGACGCTGCGCGGCGGCAGAGCAGTCACGCAGCAGCACGTCGAGCGGCTTGCTTGGTGCGATGTTCATCTCAGCACGGATATTACGTACCGCGACGATCGCCTGCTTCATCCACTCGATATCGGCTTGCGCTTCGGCATCCTCTTTCGCCGCGTCATACTGCGGGAACGGCTGCAGCATGATGGTATCGTGATCGATGTTTTTCAGGCCTTTCACACGCTGCCAGATGGTTTCGGTGATGTAAGGAATGATCGGGTGCGCCAGACGCAGCAGCGCTTCCAACACGGTGACCAGCGTATTACGCGTACCGCGCAGTTCCGCTTCGCTACCGCTGGTCATCACCGGCTTGGTCAGCTCCAGATACCAGTCACAGAACTGGTTCCAGGTGAAGTCGTACAGAATGTTGGCCGCGATATCAAAGCGATAGTTATCCAGCGCTTCGCGATAGGCTTTCACGCTGCGGTTGAACTCGCTCAGAATCCAGCGATCCGCCAGCGAAAGCTTCATTTCGCCGCCATTTTGTCCGCAATCCTGCTCTTCGGTATTCATCAGCACGAAGCGGCTGGCGTTCCACAACTTGTTGCAGAAGTTGCGGTAGCCTTCGAGGCGCTTCATATCCCAGTTGATGTCACGACCGGTAGAAGCCAGCGCGGCAAGGGTGAAGCGCAGCGCATCGGTACCTGAAGGCACGATGCCGTCCGGGAACTGCTTTTCGGTACGTTTGCGGATCTTCTCAGCCAGCTGCGGCTGCATCATGTTGCCGGTACGTTTCTCCAGCAGATCTTCCAGCGAAATGCCGTCAATCATATCCAGCGGATCGATGACGTTACCTTTCGACTTGGACATCTTCTGGCCTTCTTCATCGCGGATCAAACCGGTCATGTAGACGGTTTTGAACGGCACCTGCGGCTTGCCGTTTTCATCTTTGATAAAGTGCATGGTCAGCATGATCATGCGCGCAATCCAGAAGAAGATGATGTCGAAGCCGCTCACCAGCACGCTGGTTGGATGGAAGGTACGCAGCGCTTCGGTATTCTCCGGCCAGCCCAGCGTCGAGAAGGTCCACAGACCGGACGAGAACCAGGTATCCAGCACGTCGTCATCCTGGCGCAGCGCCACATCGGCAGCCAGATTGTTTTCCTGACGCACTTCGTCCTCGGTGCGGCCAACATAGACGTTGCCGTCGTTGTCGTACCATGCTGGGATGCGGTGTCCCCACCACAGCTGACGTGAAATGCACCAATCCTGAATGTCACGCATCCATGAGAAGTACATGTTTTCGTACTGCTTCGGCACGAACTGGATATCGCCATTTTCTACCGCTTCAACCGCGACTTTCGCCAGCGGTGCGGTGCGCACATACCATTGGTCGGTCAGCATTGGCTCGATCACCACGCCGCCGCGATCGCCGTAAGGCACGGTGAGGTCGTGCGGTTTGATCTCTTCCAGCAGGCCAATCTCATCAATGGCGGCAACCATCGCTTTACGCGCGGCGAAACGCTCCATTTTCTGGAACTGTGCCGGGATGTCGTCCGCGCACGCATCGCTGACTTCGCCATTGGTATCGAACACTTCCGCGCGCTCGCGGATGTCGCCATCAAAGGTCAGAATGTTGATCATCGGCAGCTTATGACGACGACCCACTTCGTAGTCGTTGAAGTCATGCGCAGGCGTGATCTTCACGCAGCCGGTGCCTTTTTCCATATCAGCGTGTTCATCGCCAACGATCGGAATACGACGGTTCACCAGCGGCAGGATCAGCTCTTTGCCGATCAGATCTTTATAACGCGGATCTTCCGGGTTAACCGCGACGCCGGTATCGCCCAGCAGGGTTTCCGGACGCGTGGTCGCCACCACCAGATAATCTTTACCTTCAGCGGTTTTCACGCCGTCAGCCAGCGGATAGCGGATGTGCCACATCGAGCCTTTGCTCTCGCGGTTTTCCACTTCCAGATCGGAGATTGCGGTACGCAGTTTTGGATCCCAGTTTACCAGGCGTTTGCCACGGTAAATCAGGTTCTCTTTGTACAGGCGGACAAACACTTCGCGCACGGCGTTGGACAGACCTTCGTCCATGGTGAAGCGCTCGCGCTCCCAGTCAACCGAGTTGCCGAGACGACGCATCTGGCGAGTAATGGTGCCGCCGGATTCCGCTTTCCACTGCCAGATTTTGTCGATGAATGCATCGCGGCCATAATCCTGGCGCGTTTTGCCCTCTTCAGCGGCGATTTTGCGTTCTACCACCATCTGTGTAGCGATACCGGCGTGATCGGTACCGGCCTGCCACAAGGTATTTTTACCCTGCATGCGCTGGTAGCGAATCATGGTATCCATGATGGTCTGCTGGAAAGCGTGACCCATATGCAAGCTGCCGGTGACGTTCGGCGGCGGGATCATGATGCAAAAGCTTTCCTGGCTGGTATCGCCATTCGGTTTAAAGTAGCCCTGCTGTTCCCAGTGCTCGTAGAGCGGCTGCTCGATATCTTGCGGGTTATATGTCTTTTCCATTTCTACACTGTCGTTTGCGGCGAGGGTGGCGTCGCCGTATTCAATTGGAAACCAACGCTGCGATAGGCTTTGTAGCGATCGCGCGCCAGTTGTTTTAGGGATTCTTCATAAGGAACGAAGTCTATCACTTCATGGAAACCAGTAGCAAAATCTGCGAACTGTGGCAGAAGGCTGATCAGCAGATCGCGCGGTGAACTACCGCGACGCTGTGGCCAGGCCAGCTCAACCGGAGCGCCGTAGCGCGGGCCTTCTCCCGCCAGATTGTGCGGCACAAAGGCGTTAGCCGGAAGTTGCCAGAGCGCTTCATCCAGCCGATTGGCTTGTTCTTCGTTTTCACAGGCAATCAGGATGCGTTTGCCGTCACGCCAGCGTGTTTCGGCAAGAGAGCACACCAACGCTTCGATGGCGGTTAGGCCATCACCGGCGCTCTCAGACTCCATCACATAGAAAGTGGCGTTTTTCATGGGATCCTTTGGATGAGAGGGGGGGCTGGGTGCTTGCTGTCCCCCCACCTCGGTCCTCCCCCACAAGTGGGGGAGGAAGATGCTGCCCTATGTTAGTTGTGAATTCGCATGTAGCAGCGTCTCCTTCCCCCACTTGTGGGGGAAGGCCGGGATGGGGGACAGCCATCACCAGATCAATCGTCGCCGTTCAACCCTGCGCGATTCAGCAGGAACTGCGACAGCAGCGGTACCGGACGGCCGGTTGCGCCTTTGGCTTTACCGGAACGCCATGCGGTACCGGCGATATCCAGGTGCGCCCAGTTAAACTTACGCGCAAAGCGCGCGAGGAAGCAGGCGGCGGTAATCGCACCGCCAGGACGGCCGCCAATGTTCGCCATATCAGCAAAGTTGGATTCCAGCTGCTCCTGATACTCATCCGCCATCGGCAGACGCCAGGCGCGGTCGCCGGACTGCTCAGATGCGCTGATCAGCTCGTGCGCCAGCGGATTGTGGTTCGACATCAAACCGCTAACGTGATGACCCAGCGCAATCACGCAGGCGCCGGTCAGTGTGGCCACGTCAATCACCACTTCTGGCTCGAAGCGTTCAACGTAGGTCAGCGCATCGCATAGCACCAGACGGCCTTCGGCATCGGTATTCAGCACTTCAACGGTTTGACCTGACATAGTGGTCAGCACGTCGCCCGGACGCATCGATTTGCCATCAGGCATGTTTTCACAGCCCACCAGCACGCCCACCACGTTCAGCGGTAAATTCAGTTCCGCCACCATGCGCATCACGCCGTAAACGGACGCCGCACCGCACATGTCGTACTTCATCTCATCCATGGAATCGGCCGGTTTGATCGAGATACCGCCGGAATCAAAGGTTAAGCCTTTGCCAACCAGCACGATGGGGCGCGCTTCTGGATCGTGATTGCCTTTGTACTCAATCACCGACATCAGCGATTCATTGTGCGAACCTGCGCCAACCGCCAGATAGGCGTTCATCCCCAACTCTTTCATCTGCTGTTCGCCGATGACGCGGGTGGTGACATTTTTGCTGTACGCATCCGCCAGCTGACGCGCCTGCGACGCCAGATACGCGGCGTTACAAATATTTGGCGGCATATTGCTGAGATCTTTGGCGGCTTTAACACCGGCAGCTACGGCCAAACCGTGCTGAATGGCACGCTCGCCGCTGGTAAGTTCACGGCGGGTCGGCACGTTGAACACCAGTTTACGCAGCGGACGGCGCGGCTCGACTTTGTTGCTTTTCAGCTGATCAAAGTTGTAGAGCGCTTCTTTAGAGGTTTCGACCGCCTGACGCACTTTCCAGTAAGTATTGCGACCTTTGACGTGCAGTTCAGTCAGGAAGCACACCGCTTCCATTGAGCCGGTGTCGTTCAAAGTATTGATTGTCTTCTGAATGACCTGCTTATACTGGCGCTCATCAAGCTCGCGCTCTTTACCGCAGCCGATCAGCAGGATGCGTTCGGAGAGGATATTCGGCACATGGTGCAGCAGCAGCGTTTGGCCCACTTTTCCTTCCAGTTCACCGCGGCGCAGCAGGGCGCTGATGTAGCCATCGCTGATTTTATCCAGCTGCTCAGCAATGGGTGACAAACGGCGCGGTTCGAAAACGCCAACAACAATGCAGGCGCTACGCTGTTTTTCCGGGCTACCGCTTTTTACACTGAACTCCATGCACTCTCCTGAATCTTAAAGACAACGGCCTTGGCTGTCGTTAGAATGTAGCGCGCTCGTAACTCATTAATTCGTTGCGACGCCATGACAATTCAACGCCGGTAGTCATAATGAGTGGTGGTGACAAGTATGTTGTTTTTTCACCACACTAACGCGTTCGTCATACTATTTTAGCTACGATGACGGCCATTGATGAAGAAAAATGGCTGATAAGCGTTGAAACTAGCGATTTTCCTGCAAAAAGACAAGTTATCACAGGCGTACTAAGCGTGATCATCATTAGATATCTGGTTCGGGAAACGCTCAAAAGCCAGCTGGCTATCCTCTTCATCCTGCTGCTGATCTTCTTTTGTCAGAAGTTAGTGCGGATTTTGGGAGCTGCGGTGGATGGCGAAATCCCAACAAACTTAGTTCTGACATTGTTAGGACTCGGCGTGCCTGAAATGGCACAACTTATCCTGCCCCTAAGCCTGTTTCTGGCGATTTTAATGACCCTTGGGCGGCTGTACACCGAAAGTGAAATCACGGTGATGCATGCCTGCGGCCTGGGCAAAAGTGTGCTGATTAAAGCCGCGATGATCCTGATGCTGTTCACCTCGCTTGTGGCGGCGGTTAACGTCATTTGGTTAGGGCCATGGTCATCACGTTATCAGCAGGAAGTGACGCAAAACGCCAAATCAAACCCAGGCGCGGCGGCGCTGGCGGCTGGGCAGTTCCAGACCTCTAGCGACGGCAATGCGGTGCTGTTTGTTGAAGATGTGAAGGGCAATACCTTCGGCAACGTGTTCCTGGCGCAGCTGCGTCCCAAAGGCAACGCGCGTCCCTCGGTGGTGCTGGCTGATAGCGGCCACATGGAGCAACACAAAGATGGCTCGCAGGTGGTGACGCTGGATAAAGGCACGCGTTTTGAAGGCACCGCCTTGCTGCGTGACTTCCGCATCACGGACTTCGTCAACTATCAGGCGGTGATAGGCTACAAAGAAGCTACGCTCGATCCGAACGATGCCGATCAGGCGGATATTAGCACGCTGCTCAAGACTAAAACCCCGCAGTTCCAGGCGGAGTTGCACTGGCGCTTGACGCTGATCTTTGCCGTATTGGTTATGGCGTTGATGGTGGTGCCGCTTAGCGTGGTGAACCCGCGTCAGGGCCGAGTGCTGTCGATGCTGCCTGCCATGCTGCTATATCTGATCTTCTTCTTACTGCAAAGTTCTCTGCGTTCCAACGCCGCGAAAGGCCGCTTCGATCCGGCCATCTGGATGTGGGTGGTGAACTTCTCCTATCTGGCTTTGGCGGTGCTGCTGAACATGTGGGATACCGTGCCGATGCGTCGCATCCGCGCGCGCTTTAGCCGTGGAGGATCGGTCTGATGTTTAAGGTTCTTGACCGCTATATCGGCAAAACCATCTTTAACACCATCATGCTGACGCTGTTCATGCTGGTGTCGCTGTCGGGCATTATTAAGTTCGTCGATCAGCTGCGGAAAACCGGGCAGGGCGCTTATACCGCGCTGGACGCCGGTTATTACACGCTGCTCAGCGTACCGAAAGATATCGAAATCTTCTTCCCGATGGCGGCGCTACTGGGCGCACTGCTCGGTTTGGGCACGCTGGCGCAGCGTAGTGAACTGGTGGTGATGCAGGCATCGGGCTTTACCCGCATGCAGGTGGCGCTGGCAGTAATGAAAACCGCGATTCCGCTGGTGCTGTTGACCATGGCGGTGGGCGAATTCGTTGCACCGCAGGGTGAACAGATGGCGCGTAACTACCGTGCGCAGCAGCTGTACGGTGGCTCGCTGGTTTCGACGCAAAACGGACTGTGGGCGAAAGACGGCAACGACTTCATCTACATCGAGCGCATCAAAGGCGATAACGAGATTGATGGCGTCAGCATCTACAAGTTCAGCGATCAGCGCCGTTTACTCAGCGTACGCTATGCGGCGAGTGCCGCCTGGAATGCGGATAAAAAGGTCTGGGCGCTGTCGCAGGTCGATGAATCGGATCTGCAAGATGCCAAACAAATTACCGGCTCGCAAAGCCTGAGTGGCGAATGGAAAACCAACCTGACGCCTGACAAGCTCGGCGTAGTGGCGCTGGACCCGGACGCGCTCTCGATCACCGGCCTGTATAACTACAGCAAATACCTCAAGCAGAGCGGCCAGGTTGCCGGGCGCTACCAGCTGAATATGTGGAGCAAAATCTTCCAGCCGCTCTCTGTGGCGGTGATGATGCTGATGGCGCTGTCGTTTATCTTTGGTCCGCTGCGAAGCGTATCTATGGGCGTGCGCGTGGTGACGGGGATTAGCTTTGGCTTCCTGTTCTACGTTTTGGACCAGATTTTTGGCCCGCTAAGCCTGGTATACGGTTTGCCGCCGATTCTGGGTGCGATTCTGCCGAGCGGTGCATTCTTCGCCATCAGCTTGTTCCTGCTGATGAAACGCCGCTAAGCCTTGTAAGGTCGCCATTCATGGCGACCTTTTTACTGAATACGCTCGATCCAACCCGGCACCTGCGACAACACATACAAAATCAGCCCAATCGTTCCGCCAACCAGCGTGCCGTTAATGCGGATAAACTGCAGGTCGCGGCCGATATTCAGCTCAATTTGCTGCGACATATCGCGCGCATCCCAGCTTTTCACCGTATCGCTAATATGGCGCGTCAGGAAGGCAGCAAACTCAGGCGCTATGCTGCGTGCGGCATCTTCCAGATGCTGATTCATCGAGGCGCGCAGCGCTTCGTCAGCCGCCAGCGTCTCACCCAGCCACAGCGCGGCCAGTCTGACGCGCTCCTGCACCCGTGAATCCTCACTATTTAGATCGTCTTTCAGCCAGCCCCGTAAATCCTGCCACAGCTCGCCAATGTAGCGATTGAACGTCTCATCTTCCTTCAGCCAGCTCTTGATGTTTTCAGCACGTTCCGCCATTTCGGGATCGCTTTTCAGCCGCTCAATCAGCCGCTGCACCGCGCGGTCGAAGCCCAGGCGCAACTCATGCCCCTGATCGAGCGCGACCTGATCGAGTATCGAATCCACCGCATTCGCAACCAAATCGGCGCTGTGTTCGCCCAGCCATTCGGTTGGCAGCATTTTGGCTTTGATCGGATGTTCGCGCTTGAGCCAGCGCACAATCTGCGCGGCGATAAACTCGCGCGTACCGGGCTTGTGCAGCAAGCGCAGCAGCTGTTGTACCGCCGCATCCAGCAGCTCCTGATGGCGATTATTTTTCGTCAGGCTATCCAGCAGCAGCGCACTGGATTGGGTGAGATCGACCTTATCCAGCGCGCGATGCACCGCACGGCGCAGAAAGCGTTGAATGCGTTGATCATCGGTGAGATCGAGAAAACCGCGCATCACCTGTAACAGATGGCGACCAATACGATCGGCGTTGCCCGGCGTGTTCAGCCACTGCGCCAGCATCTGCGACGGATCATGGCGGCGAATCAGCGCCAGCAGCGAATCGGTATCGAGGAATTTCTCCTGCACGAAGCGACCGAGATTTTCGCCAATGCGATCTTTATTGCGCGGAATAATCGCTGTATGACGTGAGATAAACGGCACCGGCACGCGCCGGAACAGCGCCACCACGGCGAACCAGTCGGCTAATGCGCCGACCATCGCCGCTTCTGCGATTGCCTTCAGCCCAAGCACCCAAAAGTTGGCTGGCAGAAACAGCGTCACAATAAAGGTGGCTGCCGCAATCAGCAGCAGCGACAGCGCCAGACGTTTGCTGCGTTTGAGTTGTTGGAATTTATCCATAGTTCTTTAAATACCCTAAACAATTCGAGTTGCAGGAAGACATACAGCTAACGCACCTGCGGCTTGAAGTATGCCGGGTATTAGCGACGGCGGCCGCCAAGAAGGCTTCCTAATACACCTCGAATGATCTGATTGGTGACCTGGCGCGCGGCACTCTTCGCCACGCTCTGCACCACGCCGTCGCGCTTGCCGCCGCGTGGGCCAGTGGTGCCGAACAGAATGTCCTTCAGACCGCCGAGAATACCGTCATCAACGGCGACCTTGTTGCCTTTGGCTTCCGGCGCATTGGCTTGCTGCGTGGTGGCCTGCACGCCTTTTTGCAGCATTTCGAACGCCGACTCGCGATCGACTTCGCTATCGTATTTACCGTACAGCGGCGAATTGTTGATCAGGCCATTGCGTTCATCCTGCGTAACCGGCCCCATGCGCGATCCGGGCGCAATCACCATCGCCCGCTGCACCATCGATGGACTGCCTTTTTCATCGAGGAAGGAGATCAGCGCTTCGCCGGTGCCGAGCGCCTGAATCGCCTCGACGGTATCAAACGCCGGATTGGCGCGCATGGTTTCGGCGGCACTTTTTACCGCTTTCTGATCTTTCGGGGTAAAGGCGCGCAACGCATGCTGCACGCGGTTGCCGAGCTGGCCCAGCACGTTATCGGGAATATCGGCGGGATTCTGCGTAACGAAATAGACGCCAACGCTTTTCGAACGGATCAGGCGAATCACCTGCTCAACTTTCTCCAGCAGCACCGGCGGCGCGTCGGTAAACAGCAGATGCGCTTCGTCGAAGAAAAACACCATTTTCGGCTTATCGAGATCGCCGGCTTCGGGCAAGTGCTCATACAGCTCGGCCAGCAGCCACAGCAGGCTGGTGGCGTAGAGTTTCGGCATTTGATAAAGCTTTTCTGCCGAGAGGATGTTGATAAAGCCTTTGCCGTTGCTATCGCAGCGCATCCAGTCGCGGATATCCAGCATCGGCTCGCCAAAGAAGTGCTCGGCACCTTGCTGCTCCAGCGCCAGTAATCCGCGCTGAATCGCCCCAACGGACGCGCTGTTGATGTTGCCGTATTGCGTCTGGAAGGCTTTGGCGTTGTCGCCGATGTATTGCGTCATGGCGCGCAGATCTTTGAAATCCAGCAGCAACAAGCCCTGATCGTCGGCGATGCGGAAGATGATTTGCAGCACGCCCGATTGCACGTCGTTAAGGTTGAGCAGCCGCGCCAGCAGCAGCGGGCCGAGATCGGATACCGTGGCGCGCACCGGATGGCCTTGCTGACCAAAAATATCCCACACCATCACCGGATTTTTCTGCGCCTGCCAGTCGCTGACGCCAATCTTCGCCAGGCGCGCCAGCAGCTTCTCGGATCCTTCGCCTGCGGCGGAAATGCCGGTGAGATCGCCTTTCACATCGGCCATAAACACCGGCACGCCGATATCGGAGAAGGATTCCGCCAGCTTTTGCAGCGTAACGGTTTTGCCGGTGCCGGTAGCGCCGGTGATCAAACCGTGGCGGTTCGCCATGTTGGAGAGAAGATGCAGTTGAACGTCAGGCGTTTGGGCAATCAGTAACGGAGTGGTCATGATTTTTTCGCTCTCAGGCAATAGGTTATGCCAGAAGGATAGCAAGCGGCGCGCGAGGAGGGAGGAGGATTGTGCCGAAAAAGGCGTAATTATGTGCCTGCTGTCCCCCATCCCGGCCTTCCCCCGTAAACGGGGGAAGGAGATTAGGTGCGCGCTGCCCCCCATCCCGGCCTTCCCCCGTAAACGGGGGAAGGAGATGCTGCCACATGCAGCTTCTGAACGAACATATGGCAGCATCTTCCTCCCCCATTTATGGGGGAGGACCGAGGAGGGGGAAAGCGAGCACAATTTTGGTGGGAGGACCGAGGAGGGGGAAAGCGAGCACAATCCAAAACTATTTCTGCACCGTATCAAAAAACAGCAAACTCACACCAATCCCTTGCTGCACATGATTCACGTTATTCCGCACCGCAACCTGCTGCGCGCCCTGCAGCGTCACCACGAACGGTGAGTTCTGCTGCACGGTTTTCTGCAAATCGGTATAGAGCGCACGGCGCTTAACCGCATCGCTTTCACCGGCCGCTGCGCGGGTTTTCGCACTCAGATCCGGAATATCCCAGCCGACGCGCCACGCCAGGGTTTTGGAACCGCCCGGCACGTTATAGGCAAAGGCGCTGGCGTTGGTGTTTGGATCGACATAGTCTGCGCCCCAGTAAATGAAGATCGACTGAAAATCGCGACCGCGCATTTTGCTCCACAGCTCCGATTCCGCCACCGGCTGCAACTCAATCTGCACATCCGCTTGGGCGAAGCTGGCCTGAAGCGCCTGCGCCACGTCAATGTAGGGCGGCTGATTGATCACCGTCAGCGCAAACTTCGTCCCCGGCTTGATGCCGCCTTTGGCTAAAATCTCTTTGGCTTTCGCCACATCGTAGTGGAACGGCCGATCGTCCAGCGCGCCGTCAAAACCCTGCGGCAGGAAGCTCTGATGAATGCGGTACTGACCTTTCAGCAAATCCTTCGAGAGGGTGTTGTAGTCCACCAACCAGCGCGCGGCTTGCCACAGCGCCGGATTGCCCAAGGCCGGTTGCGCTTTATCTTTGGTATTGAAACCGAGGTAGTAAACCAGGCTGGAAGGGAAGGCTTCAATGCGCAGATTCTTGTCGCTCTTCAGCGCATCAATCTGATCCGGGCCAAGCTGATACGCCACATCAACATCGCCTTGCTGAATCAGCAGACGACGCGCACTGGCATCCGCCACGCCTTTCAGCAGAATGCGTTTCAGCTTCGGCTGCGGATTCGCTTGTTGGTTGGCGCTCAGCACCAGCGCCTGCTGCGGCACATATTGCTGAAGGATAAATGCGCCGCTGCCGGCGGAATGGGTATGCAGCCAGCCGTTGCCGAGATCGTTATTAGCGACGTGTTGCTGCACGGTTTTGCTATCCACCACCGAGGCCACCGGAGCGGTCAGCAGGCGCAGCGCCAGGTTCTGACCAATCTGCGCTGGCCACTGAATCTCCAGCTGATTGTCATTCAGCACTTTGAACTGGCTGGCGATGTTTTCATTGGTCCAGCCAAATTCGGCGAGGATGAAAGAGGGCGCTTTGTTCAGCTGCACCGCGCGCGTCAGTGAGAAGATCACATCCTGCGCCGTCACCGGATTGCCGCTGGAGAAGTGTGCGTTGGGTTTGATGTTGAACACTAAGCTGTGCGGCGTGCTGCCCTGTTGCCAGTGGGTGGCCAGCAGCGGTGCCAGCTTCTGCGGATCATGACGATCTGCCTCCACTAATGTTTGGTAGATGTTGCGCTGCACGCTGTTACTGACGGTTTCGAAGCTTTCAGCGGGATCGAAGCTAATAATGCCGTCGAGCGGGACGGCGACGACAAGGGTATCTTTCGGTGTGGCGGCGTGCAGTGCAAAACTGCTGCCCCATAAAGCGACGAGCAAAATCAGTGAGCGCATTATTATTGTCCTGAGTGATAGATAAATTCACTCTATCTCTGCCGTCGCTTTGGCAAAATGCCGGTTTGTTCTGAGCTGTGCCGGAATATTACAATTGATTACCTGGGGGAATTATTGCGTTTATTTTGTGCGCGACTTGTCATTTCCGCGAAATAGATCGTTCATCTGCTGGTCAATAAAGTAAATAAGATGTTATAAATGAGAATAATTCTCTGGTATGGAAGTATGATTTTTTTTCATTGATTCATTTCTGCGATTATTTCTTTGCGCGATAATCCCTGGTCAAATGCCCACTGATTCGTGCCACTTTCCCATCAAATGTACGGTTAAACCCTGTTTTTTCGCCTCGAAAGCCTTTTACCAAGCCTTAACCTAAATTCAACATGATGACTGAATTTCATCAAAACACATCCATAATTGAATTTTTACATTCTGAAATACCTATATCCCTAAGATTGCCAGGTTATTTACCGATTTATAAAGCTATTAACAAAAATAATTATCTTTCTTAGCAAGTGAGAGTCGTCGCGCCATGCTTCTAAATAAACCGACCACCAGACGTAAGTTTTTACTTGGGTCGCTTTTGGCTTTGCCATTAAGTGACCTGGTATTTAAGGGATTGACTGCGGCGCAAGCTGCGGAAATGGCAGCACCCGAGCTCGCCGACTATAAACCGATCTTTTTCAGTGCCGATGAGTGGCAATTTATTCTGGCCGCAACCGATCGCCTGATTCCAGCCGGCGGCAAAGGTAAAGCGCCAGGTGCACTGGAAACCAACGTGCCGATCTTTATCGATCAGCAACTGCACAGCCCAGAGTTCGGGGCAGAGATCTACATGCAGGGTCCGTTCAACGTGCATGCACCTGCCACCATGGGTTATCAAATCCCGTTCACGCCACAGCAGATGTACCAAACCGGTATCAAGCTGGTGAATCAGTGGACGCAAAGCAACTTCCAGAAACCGTTCCATGAGCTGTCACTGGAAGAGAAAGATGCGGTGCTCACCAAAGTGAACAAAAACGACGGCATTGACTTCGCCGCCCTGGGCGAAGAGAACCTGAAGGCCTCGCAGTTCTTCGGCCAACTGCTCTCAGATACCAAACATGGCTACCTCGCTGACCCGATGTACGGCGGCAACAAAGGCATGAAAGCCTGGATCGCCATCGGCTTCCCGGGCGCGCGCGCCAGCTTTACCGAATGGGTTAAGCAGCACAACGTGCCGTACCCGCTGGGACCGGTCAGCCTCCTGGGTGAAAGCGCGTAAGCACACCCCCGTTTTTGGTATGTGAGACAGGATTAACATGGCACAGATTACAAAGAAAGAAGTCGACGTCGTCGTTTGCGGCCTCGGCTGGGCCGGCTCGTTGATGAGTATTGAACTGGCGATGGCGGGACTCGACGTGCGCGCATTAGAGCGTGGTGGCGAGCGTGATTACCCGGATTTCGCTTATCCGAAACCGGCTGATGAATACGCCTACAACGTGCGTAACAAAGTGTTCGCTACGCCAAAAGAAGTGGCGGTCACGGTGCGTTACAACAGCAGCCAGACGGCGTTGCCGACCCGTAAATGGGGCGCGTTTGCGCCGGGAACCGGCGTGGGCGGCGCGGGCATGCACTGGACGGCGGTGCTGATTCGTCCAACCCCAACCGACCTGAAGCTGAAAACCTACGTCGATGAGGCCTACAAGCCGGGCATCCTGCAGGAAGATATGCGCGTGATGGACTTCCCGTTCACCTGGGAAGAGATCGAGCCGTATTACTACAAGTTTGAGCTGATCTGCGGTCAATCCGGCACCACCGGTAACCTGCGCGGCCAGATTTTGCCGGGCGGCGATCCGTTTGAAGGTCCGCGTTCTGAACCTTATCCGTTGCCTGCGCTGGAAGATACGCTGAACAACGTGATGTTCAAAGAGGCGGCCACCAAACTCGGCTACCATCCGTTCCCGAACCCCTCTGCGTGCGTATCACGCGCGTGGAAAAACCCGTACGGCAACCAGATCGCGCCGTGTAACTACTGCGGCTACTGCTCGAAATATCCGTGCCTCAACTACTCAAAAGCCTCACCACAAACGGCGGTGATGGATGCGTTGAAACGTATGCCGAACTTCTCATACGAAGTGCATGCGGAAGTGGTGAAAGTGGTACTGCATGACGACCAGAAAACTGCCAAGGGCGTGATTTACTACGATGTGAACGGCAACGAAGTGTTCCAGCCGGCGAAGATCGTGGTGCTCTCCAGCTTCCAGCTTTATAACGTACGCCTGATGCTGCTCTCCGGTATCGGCAAGCCGTATAACCCAATCACCGAAGAAGGTGTGGTGGGGCGTAACTATGCGTTCCTGTCAAACGGCGGCGCAACCCTGTTCTTCAAAGACAAAAACTTCAACTCTTACGCCACCGCCGGCGCCACCGGCCAGATGTTCAACGACATCTCACCAGGCAACTTCGATGGTCCGGGCCTTGGCTTCCTTGGCGGCGCCAAGATCCACAGCTCGCAAGCCACCGGCACGCCAATGGCTGCTGCGCTGCCGAAAGGCACACCATCGTGGGGCATGGGTTACAAAGAAGGTCTGGAGGAGTGGTACAACCACTCCATGAAGATCAGCATCACCACTACCTGCCAGTCGTATCGCGATATCTATCTGGATCTGGATCCGAATTACACCGACCATCGCGGTCAGCCGTTGCTGCGCATGACGTTCAACTGGAAAGAGAATGAACTGAAGCTGCAACAGCACCTGAAAGGCATCGTCGGCAACATCGCCAAAGAGCTGAACCCAGACAGCATGAGCATGAGCTTCCTGCCAATGGGCGCGGACTTTGACCTCACCAAATACGTTTCGACCCACAACGTGGGCGGCGCGGTGATGGGCGATAACCCGAAAACTTCTGCACTGAACAAGTACCTGCAGAGCTGGGATGTTCATAACGTGTTTGTACCGGGCGGCAACGCCTTCCCGCAAAACTTCCAGGCGAACCCGACCGATACCATCGGCGCGATCACCTTGATGGCGGCACAAGCCATTAAAGAACATTATCTGAAAAATCCCGGTCCACTGGTACAGGCATAAGCGCATGAAATTAAAATCATTGTTAATCGCCAACGCCGTGCTGCTGGGCAGCTTTGCACTGCAGGCACACGCGGAAGATGAAGCTCAATTGATCAAGCAGGGTGAATACCTGTCGCGTCTCGGCGACTGTATGGCGTGCCATACCGTTTCCGGCAAAGGGGATTACGCTGGTGGTTTGGCGATTGAGTCGAATCTCGGCACCATTTACTCCACCAACATCACGCCGGACAAAGAGCACGGCATCGGCAACTACAGCGAGCAGCAGTTCTCGGATGCGGTGCGCAAAGGCGTGTTGCCGAACGGCTCGCGTCTCTATCCAGCGATGCCGTATCCGGATTACGCCAAAATCTCCGATGCCGATATGCACGCGCTTTACGTCTACTTCATGGAAGGCGTGAAGCCGAGCAGCGAGCAGCCGCCGGAAACCGATCTGAGCTTCCCGTTCAGCCAGCGTTGGGGCATGCGCTTCTGGAACTGGGCGTTTACCTCTGACAAGCCATTCCAGCCGATTGGCGGCGCGTCAGAAGAGGTTAATCGCGGTGCTTACATCGTCGAAAGCCTGGGGCACTGCGGCAGCTGCCATACGCCACGCGGCCTCGGCATGAATGAGAAAGCGCTGGATAGCGGCGACGATCAGTTCCTTGCCGGTGGCAGCCTGAACAGCTGGGATGTGCCGTCACTGCGCGGTCTGCCGCGCTGGAGCGAGCAGGAGATTGTCGATTACCTGCAAACTGGTCGTAACGATAAAGCGGCGGTGGGCGGTGAGATGAAGTCAGTGATTGAGCACTCGAGCTCGCACATGACAGATGCCGACTTGAAAGCGATTGCCTCCTATCTGAAGTTCCTTGGCGGCAACCCGGCGCTGCAGGCGTATGACGTGAAGAAACAGCAGGCGACGGAAGCGAAACTGACCGCTGCGAAAGGCTTGTCGGAAGGTGAGCGTCTGTATATCGACAACTGCGGCGCCTGCCACTTTGTCACCGGTAAAGGTGCGCCGGGGATCTTCCCGGAGCTGGATCAGGCGACCATCGTCAATGCCAGGGATCCAGGTGGTTTAATCCACACCATTCTGGCCGGTGCGCAGCAGCCATCCACCGAGAAAGCACCATCAACGCTGGCGATGCCGGGTTTTGCTAAGCGTCTGGATGATGATCAAGTGGCTAAACTGGCGACCTTCATTCGTCAGGGCTGGAGCAACAGTGCGCCAGCGGTGACGAAAGATCAGGTAGCAGAAGTGCGTAAAACGTTGAAAGGCGAGTAAATCGCTTAAAACTGTGCGATAAACCGCGCCGCTACGGATAGGCGCAAATACCGTAGCGGCGCAATTCATTGCGCGTCTTTTAACGTGGTCTCAATGATAATTGTGAATCACTTCTAACACGCCGTTAATCACGAACTGCACGCCCATACACACCAACAAAAAGCCCATCAGACGTGAAATCGCTTCGATGCCACCTTTACCAACCAGCTTCATGATGGCGCCCGAACTGCGCAGCGAAATCCACAAAATCACCGACACGGCCAAAAACGTCAGCACCGGCGCGACGGCAACCACCCATGCCGGGAAATCTACGCCCGATTTAACCGTCGACGCGGAACTGATGATCATCGCAATGGTGCCCGGCCCCGCGGTGCTCGGCATCGCCAGCGGCACAAACGCGATGTTGACGGTTTCACGGTTGCTGTCGGTCGCGTCCAGTTCATCCTGCTTGTGCTCGGCTTCGACCGAATGCCCGACCGGTTTCGCCGGAAATAGCATGCGAAAACCGATAAACGCCACAATCAATCCGCCCGCCATGCGCAGGCCGGGAATGGAGATGCCAAAGGTGTGCAACACCGCGCTGCCGGCATACCACGCCACCATCATGATCAGGAACACGTAGATCGAGGCCTGCATCGCCTGGCGATTACGTTCCTGGAAATTCATCTCTCCGGCCAGGCCGAGAAACAGCGCCACCGTGGTCAGCGGATTGGCGAGCGGCAAAATCACCACCAATCCCAGCCCGATGGCTTTAAACAACTCCAGCATGAAATGTCCCATTTGAAAAATTATTCGATAATCGCACGGCTCGTAGCGGCGCAATTTATTGCGCGTTAAGAGGATGGAGAGTCGGTCAAAACCGCGCGATAAATCGCGCCGCTACGGTGTGTGCGTTCATTGATTAGTGCTTCGGCGTATCCAGCGCCTCGATCAGCTCAGGGAAGAAATCCTGCAGCAGCTCAGGCGTCATCAGTTCGGGATAATTGATTAAATGCTCGCGAATGCGCTCATTCACATCCGGCAGCAGGCGTTGGGCGGCGTCTTGCGCACTGATCTTCTTCTGCTTCATCAGGCGCAGCACGTCATCCGGCAGATTGTCTTCATCTTCAACTTCATCCACACCTTCGAGATCGTCCAGCTCATCCAGCAGATCCATCAACGCTTCAATCTGCGGCGTGCGTGACTGGTATTCGGATGGCTGCTCGTTCTCCAGATAACGCAGCAACGCGCGCACCGGTGAACCATCGGGTTCGGCAGGCGGTTCGTTGGCGAACCAGGTCAAGAGATCGTGCTGCGTCACCTGATGGACGTGATAACCGTTATCCACCAACTCATCGGCAAGGATATCGGCGGTATCGTGCTCAATCAGGCAAATGTGGGTGCGATTAGGCGTGAACTGCTCCAGCCACTGATAGATCTCTTCAATTACGCTGTCGTCGTAAATAAAGTGTTGGCTGAGATAGCTGTCATCCTGCTGGTGAACGCAGATGTGAATCTGGTCGGGATCGAAGTAAATCGCAATGTTGATGCCTTTCATGTGCGCTGTCCTGTGTGGTGCAAAATCTCACTATAGCCTCAGGCAGCGCAGATGAACATGGTGCCGCCAGCAGCATGAGCGACTGGCGGTAAAAATTAACGTAAATCAGCACGATCCAACCCATAAGCGCTGTCCAGTGCACCCGGCGTCATCTGCGATAGCACCATCAGGCGATTCCAGGTGTTGATCACCGCGATACAGAACGTCAGCTCGCTGGTCTCCACTTCGGAGAAGTGCGCGCGCACCTCGCTGTACAGCGCTTCGTCGATGCCGTGATCGCCCAGACGCGTCAGCGCTTCGGTCAGCGCCAGCGCCGCTTTCTCTTTGACGGTGAACAGCGGGGATTCGCGCCAGATCGCCACATGATGCAGACGCAGCTCGCGCTCGCCGTGCAGTTTGGCCTCTTTCACATGCATGTCGACGCAGAACGCGCATTGATTGAGCTGCGAGGCGCGCAGATCGACCAGATGCTTCAGTGAGGTTTCTAATGAAACATTACTGACGTTCATGGAGAGATCGGACATGGCTTTGACCAGTGTCGGTACGGTTTTGAAGTGGTTAACGCGTGCAGTCATGTTTTTATCCTCAGGTCAGTCGTTTTTCAATGCGAAGGTGATGCGGGCATCTTAAACTTCCATGTCTGAGTGAAAAGGGTCAAAAAACGTGAAAACAGGTAGGGCATGGCGTGGGTTATAAAGAGATTTATGCGCGATATCGCCAGCAGATTCTTGCAGGGCAGCTGAAGCCGGGCGACCGCGTACCGGCGATCCGTACGCTGGCGAGTGAGTTGCAAGTGGCGCGAAAAACGGTGGAAGCCGCTTATGAAATCCTGATCGGCGAAGGCTATTTTGTCAGTCAGGGCGCGAAGGGCACGCGCGTTAATCCCGAACTGATTCTGCCGGAAACAACCGGGAAAACGGCAGTGCCTGCGCCGCCAGTGAGCGCGTTAACCCAGCGTGAGAGCAAAGGCGAGCTGCGGCTTGGCATCCCGGCGCTGGATGCGTTTCCGCACAAAAAATGGCTGCTGATTTCCGGCAAAGCGGCGCGCAGCCTGCGCGCCGATGAGATGATTTTGCCGCCGGTCATGGGTTATCAGCCGCTGCGGGAAGCCATCGCCAGCTACCTGAATATTTCGCGTGGGCTTAACTGCCAGCCGGAACAGATTTTCATCACCAGCGGCTATCGCGCCAACCTGCGACTGATTCTGGCGGTGCTGGCGCAGCCAAGCGACAAGGTGTTGTTTGAAGATCCCGGCTATTTCTTCGGGCAAAAACTGCTGAAGCGCATCGCGCCGAATCTGCATTACGTGCCGGTCGATCGGCAAGGCATGGATGTGGATTATCTGCTGCGCTATCACGCCGATGCGCGTTTCGCCATCGTCACGCCTACGCATCACAGCCCGCTGGCGGTAACCTTATCGCTGCCGCGCAAACATCAACTGCTGGAGTGGGCACAGCACAATGACAGCTGGATTATTGAAGATGATTACGACGGCGAGTTTCACTACACGCGCAAAGTGATTCCGGCGCTGAAAAGCCTGGATGTGCACGATCGGGTGATTTACACCGGCACCTTCAGCAAAACCATGATGCCGGCGATGCGCGTGGGTTATCTGGTGATGCCGAAAGAGACCATCGCGCGCTTCAGCGAGTTGGGGGAAATTCTTGAAACCGGTATGTCGCTGCTGCCGCAAAAGATTCTGGCGCAGTTCCTGAGCGAAGGGCATTTCTATCGCCACATCAAAAAGATGCGCACGCTTTATCAGCAGCGACGCCGCATGATGCTGGATGCCTTGCAGGCATGTTTCCCGGATGTGTTTGATTTTGAACTGACGGATGGCGGCATGCACATTGTCGCCTTCCTGCCGCGCGGCACGCAGGACACGGCGCTGGCGGAGATTTGGCAGCGGCATCAGCTGCGCGTATTGCCGCTTTCTGGCTGGTATATGCAGACACAGAAACGCTATGGCTTGGTGATTGGCTATACCAACATTCGGTCGCTGGACCAGGCGCGGGAGTTGTTGCAGAGAACGGTGCTGGAGACGCGAGCGTTACTGGACTAAAGAAAAGGCGCGAGGGACAGCTCGCGCCTTGATATCGGCGCGTCCTTACATGCCGATATATTTTTTGCCTTGCTTCAGAACCACATCGCAGGCTTTGGTTTTCAGCTTCTCACCCATCGGCGAGTTGCTCAGACTTTGCAAATTCAGTTGCTGACCGTTGCCAGTGTTAAGCAAGCCTTGCAAACCCTGCTGGTAATCGGTTTTCTGCTCTTGCGCGGTGGTGCTGTTCAGGCCGAGTTTGCTCAGCACCTGATCTTTTACCGACTTCACGTTGTTATCCACCACGTTGTGCTGCACGCAGTAGGACATCACGCCTGCGGCGTTGGTCATGCTGTTGGAACTCACCGCTTTATCGCCGCCGTTGAGCAGGCCGGTAAGCGATGAGAGCGACATGCCGCCATTCTGCGTGGTGCTGGTGTTGCTGGTGCTGTTGTTTTGCTGTGACAGCTGCGATGCCGCGCTGCTCAGCTGATCCTGCCAGCTTGCTGCAGATGCGCTCCCCGCAACCATGGCTGCCGCGATGCCCCATCCCCAAATCATGCGTTGTACTTTCATCTCAACCTCGTTGTCTTTTATGTTCTGACTGCGTCAGTTTTGGTTAAGAGAGGTTTGAATTCGGAAAGTTCCAGTTAACCGGGCTGATTGGGGAAAATTGGGAGCGTTCTGGATTTAGGTTTTTGGGATTCGTTTGATGGGATCGATGTTATAACAAGCAGTTATCCGCGAAATGCTGTTTTTTTCAACGCTTAGCGCACATCCCTAACGATTCCGGTTGCGCACGCTGTTCGTAACGGTATAATCGCCAACGTTTTCCGCATCCTCTTCAGTGCCGAAGTGGCGAAATCGGTAGACGCAGTTGATTCAAAATCAACCGTAGAGATACGTGCCGGTTCGAGTCCGGCCTTCGGCACCAGCGAGAGATACGAGAACGTCCGGGACAGTCCGTAAGTCCCTAAAATTAAAGCCGAAAGGCTTTTTTTTGGTCCAAATCCGTCCGGGCACATCCGTTGCAATCCGGGTATTGGTGGGGGCATAATTAGGGGCACTTACACTTCGATAGGAAATGTGCCCCCAAAATGAAGCTCAACGCCCGCCAGGTCGAAACCGCCAAACCTAAAGACAAAACCTACAAAATTGCTGATGGCGGCGGGCTATATCTCGAGATCACGCCTAAAGGCTCCAAATACTGGCGCATGAAATATCGCCGTCCCGGTGACAAAAAAGAAGATCGCCTGGCTTTTGGCGTATGGCCCACAGTCAAACTTGCTGAAGCCCGTGCTAAGCGTGATGAAGCCAAAAAGCTGTTAGGGCAGGGCATAGATCCCAAAGCAGAACAGAAAGAAGCGCAGGCAGAAACATCCGGCGCCTATACGTTTGAAACGATTGCTCGTGAGTGGCATAGCAGCAACAAGCGCTGGAGTGATGATCACCGCTCACGCGTGCTCCGTTATCTTGAACTCTATATTTTTCCCTATATCGGAACGGCTGACATTCGCCAGCTTAAAACCTGCCAACTTTTAGCACCCATCAAGAAAGTGGATGCTGCTGACAAACATGATGTGGCTCAGCGCCTGCAACAGCGCGTAACCGCAATCATGCGCTATGCCGTCCAAAACGATTACATCGAATCTAACCCGGCCATGGATATGGCAGGGGCACTATCCACGACGAAAGCACGCCATTATCCCGCCTTACCATTTAGTCGATTTCCTGAATTTCTTGAACGGCTGGCCGCTTATCGTGGGCGAACAATGACTCGCATTGCTGTAGAACTTTCCCTGCTGACTTTTGTACGTTCAAGTGAGCTGCGCTTTGCCCGGTGGGATGAGTTCGATTTTGAAAGAGCCTTGTGGCGGGTTCCCGCACAACGCAAAGAGATAGAAGGAGTTCGTTACTCCCATCGTGGCATGAAGATGAAAGAGGAGCATCTTGTACCCCTAAGCCGTCAGGTTTTAGCCTTGTTGGAGAAGCTGAAGCAATTAAGCGGTGATAACGAGAGACTCTTTCCGGGCGATCACGATCCTAAAAAAGTTATGAGTGAAAACACGGTTAACAATGCTCTGCGTGCTATGGGGTATGACACAAAGACCGAGGTTTGCGGGCATGGCTTCAGGACAATGGCACGAGGTGCGCTGGGTGAGTCGGGACTATGGAGTGATGATGCGATAGAGCGGCAGTTGAGCCATTCCGAGCGTAACAATGTGCGTGCTGCTTACATTCACACTTCTGAGCATTTAGATGAACGCAGATTGATGGTGCAATGGTGGGCGGATTTTCTTTATGCTAATCAACTACATTTTATTAGCCCATTTGAGTATGGAAAAATATAGGCTAAAAGAAATTTGATTAAACACCCTACATTGATTGTCATTGTAGGGTGTTTTTATTATGCATTTATAGCCAGGTAGCTTTTATCGGTAATATATTCTTTAACTATGTTAATTATTAACTGAAGGTATAGGCTTGTTTGTTTTTTATAAACTTCAATTGTGGATATCACTAATGTTCTGCCATACTCTTCAAATGATTGCTCTCCATGAGCAAGTTTGTTTCTGGCATTTTTTATCTTTTGTAAGTTCTTGCCTGTTTCTTCTTCTGGAATTACTATTCCATATTTACCAAATATTCTCCTTATCTCTTTTGCATCTAAGTTGCCGCTGTAAAGCTGGTATTCTTTTGCCATCTCTTTATAAGGTAGAGCAAAGCAACTTATACCCCTAATCAAATTTAAAGTGCTATGTAATACATCAAGAGCTTCATGAGGGTTGTTTTTTTTATTGTTATGGTATTGGTAATAAATCAGGCAGATGTCTTTGAGTTCTCTACGGACATCATCATATTTAACATTTTGTTGTATTATAATATTGTGAAGGCGCACTAGTGTATTTGTAACTGTAGACTCTACAACATTATAAAGAGCAAGTACGATGCTAGCTTTGATAACAGGTGTGGTAGTTATAATGTTTTGCTCACCTAAGTTATTTCCGGATTCAATATCCTTTACTAAATTTACTATTTTTTCTATTTCTTGCATTCTAATTATCATGTCATTTTCTACTGGGTTCATAATTCTTCACCTGACATAATAGAAATGATAAAGTTTACCCGCCCTTGCATTCTCATACTTTTATGAAGTTGATTTGTAATGTGTGTGTATTGTTTGAACTCCTCGGAGTTAATCATTTTTTTTATTTCATCTTTATTATATTTTTCTGAAATTTTATTTTGAGATAGTGCTACCCATACCCCTACAGAGATTGCCTCAAAAACTGCACGCTTAGTTTGCGGGTTACTGGTATGCCTAAATCCATATGGAAATCGGTTTTTCACTATGGTGATGACGTCATTTATCTTTTTTTCGTATTTGTTTATTTGTGATTTTCTCGAAGATTCACTCATTTCACGAAGTTCTTTATTTTTGTTTTCTAAGTATTTGTCTAAAAAATCTGAAATGCTGCCAGAGATAGATTTTCTATAGTTTTCATTTTCAGATAAAGCAAAAAATCTTAGCAAAAGTTCACTTCTCTCTTGTCGATTTTCAAGCCATTTATCAACAAGAAGTAATCTTCTAAACTCCTCGCTTTTCTCAACGAAATCGTAAATAAATGATGTGAATGGCCCTGGGTAAATTCCTTTTCTTTTTTCCATTGCTTTCAATAAATCGCTACCACGGTTAATTCTTTCAAACATATCTTTTTTTACTTCTTCGGTAGTTTCTTCGGAAAGGATAATGATACGTAATGCAGTATCTAAGAACTTCCCAGCCCGTGTACTCTCAATCTCAGAGAAATTCAGGCCATTAGCAAGATGTAGTGATTCCAAACCTGTAAGTTTTAGTTCATTTTTAACAAAAGCGTGTATGGTTCTAATCCTTTGGGAACCATCCACAATTTCCCAGGCACCATCTGTATTCTCAGCAACGAAAATGAAAGGAATGGGTAGTCCCAAAAGAATCGATTCAATAAGTTTCGATTGCCTTTTTTCATCCCAAGTAAACTCTCTTTGGTATTCGGGGATAAAGAGGATATTTCGCTTTATTTTTTTATCTTTCCTTTCTTCCTCATCTGTATTTGAATAATCTATTCCATCTTCATATTTGTCTGCAATATATTCTACAGTTAGATCTCTCATGTCATATCTAACTTCTCTACGCTTAGCATAAATTTGATCTTCAAGGTTTAGTTGCATCATATCAGTCATCTCTAAGTCCTTAGGGAGTAAAAAGAAAGTTCAATTTAACTTAACATTTTGAGCGAGGAAAGTATTTTAAAGTGTGCTTTTTGTTAATTTACTTATTTTATTGATATGCATAAGTTTTTGTGTTTTTAAATCATTTCTTGGCTTTTCCCCATAAAGTGGTTTTTTTAAACAATTTAAGCTATTGATAGATTGAAACAATTACTTAATAGGGGTTTTATTGCTCAAACCTACAAGGTTGATGACAAGCTAATACTCGTCCACGTGCCTTATGACTGTACAGACAGATTTATTAAATAGTCATCTAATTTATCCTGCTGCGCGCGCTCGTACCCCCGCCACGCCTGCCCGCTTTATGTAGCAGTTTTCATGCGGCTGCATGAGTCCCTTCAGGCCGCGCCACTGCTGGCCTGAATTGCATTAACTCAGCTGCATTTATTCATGCGCTTTCATGCAGCATAGGCATGCACTCATGCGAATCAGGCTTGCCAGAGAAAAGAGATGAAAAAAACCGGCACGATGGCCGGTCAGGTATTGCTGATAAAACTCAGCAGGGGGCGTTCTGGCGATTCGAAAGCCTGCTGGCTGATCCATAACGGTTTAGCGTCTGCCGTGGTGGCGGTGATTCTTTCTCAGGGATGTCTTCAGCTACCTTCTGAGGTTTCATGATAATGGTGTCCAGGCTCTCAAGCGTTGTGAACGTGCAGGAGCAATCGATATTACGACACTGATACCACGTCTTTTTTAACGTACCTGTCTGATATTCGCTCGTACGCGTGTGTGCGGTCATGCTGCATTCAGGGCATTTCATTGCCATCACGTTTTATCCTTCTGTTTAACGCCAGTCACCGTACAGGCTGGAGTTAACGGTTTATAAAAGCCGTTATCGTTAGCTTTCTTCGAAGAGGGAGAGCCATTAGCGGCTCCGGTGAATGCATTGTGCCGTTGCTGGCACAGGCGAGCTAGCGGATGGCGTTGTGTGATGGCCCAGACAAAATAACCTTCTTCTGGCTGGCGGCAAGGTGACATATTGGCTCCCTGTTCAACTTTTAAATTTATATATATCCTTCACCATTCTTCACCTTAATAAAAAAGAGAGTAAATACAGTATATTAAAGGGTGAATAATCAATATTTATCCCTTCACCCGGTGTTCACCATGCTTCACCCAACTTTTTATGCAGATAAACCTTTTCGAGTGTTTATTTCAATTGATTCAACAAGGATTAATCATTGAAAACGACTTGCATAATCCATCTCGGCACTATTGGTCTATATTGCCCTATATTTACCTGTGCAAAAAACAGGCGGCTAATTTTTGCACATTTGTGCCAGCCGCAGCACCCTTTCGCCCTGTTGCTTTGGCAGTAGATATGCTGAGAATAAAGAGCTACCCGACTCCGGACGTATCTGTCCGTATCACCACGGACTCAATAAGAGGTAGCTCATGCACACCGTATTATCCGCAAACTCCTCCGCTCCTGCGGCCCCGGCTTTACCCGTGAACCCGGTGCTGAACGACCGCTTCCTGCGACTGCCGGAAGTCATGCACGTCTGCGGCCTGTCCCGCTCCACCATTTACGACCTTATCAGCCGTAACGCCTTTCCTGCGCAGGTGTCGCTTGGCGGCAAGAACGTGGCCTGGCTCGCCAGCGAAATCAGCGTCTGGATGAGCGATCGCATTGCAGCGCGTGGTCAGGAGCGTACCGTATGAGGTTTTTGAACCATGCCGGTAAATCACGCCACCCCTCTGTCGCGCACGCAATCCCGCTGGTGCCTATGGCTGGCGCCGGGATGGATAGGCCGCTACAGCCGCAGTGTTTCGGTGCAACAAAGCCAGACTTCAGCCTGCAAAGTGCAGGCGTCCCGTCCTACGTTATCCGGACTGTTTCCCGTGGCGACATTTCTCCCGCCAGCTGCTGAGGTTGCCTGATGTCATTTTTAACTGCTACCTCCGGCTTGCGCGCCGGGGCCATTCCCTGGTACAGTAATTTCGCTGTCGCAAAATCGACAGCCGGGCGTAGGAACCCGCGTAATTCACAGGCGACACCAGACGCGCCATGCGTCTTTTTTTGTGTCCATGCCTCAGTGCACCCATTTCTCGGGCAACGGTTCTGTATCCGTTGCGCCGTCTGCGTAATGGTGGCCCGGGCGGGGCAGCCTTCGGGCTGGCCGGTATCCTGTGAAGCCGGTATTCCTACCCCCGTTCGGGCTACCACCCATGAGTGTAGGAACTCCGGTGGTGGCGTTAACCGCTATTCACAGGAGACTGCCATTATGGCTACGGTCCTTAATTCCCCATACCCTCAGTTTGTTTTCGTCTTTGCCGCCGTCCGCCGCTGCGAGCGTCAGCAGCATATTCACATGCTCCGCACCGTTGCCGCCGATGAGCGCGCCGCGCGCCTTTCGCTGGCCCGCGACTACGTGCTGTCCTTTGCCGCCCGCCTGCCGGTCCGGGAGGTGCGCGCATGACTCACGCCACGATTTCTCACGCCGACCTCGTACGCCTTGAACACCTGCGCAACGCCGGGCGCTTCGTCAGCGATATGACCGCATTTCAGGAGTGCCACGAACTGCCGCAGCCCGCTCAGCGCGCGCAGCTGGCTTCGCTGGTTTTTCTCATCACCGAGCAGCTGGATGACGTGGTGACGCGCTGCCAGAACAACTGGATGAACGCGGAGGCTGAATCATGAAAGACCGCACCCTTTCGCCTGAACTGCGCGCCGCGCTTTCACGCCGCGCCGTCGCCTGCGCGTGGCTGACCGTCTGCCGCGAGCAGCAGCGCTACCCCGGCCTGACGCTGGCGCGCCTTGAGCACGTTATTGAAGCCGAGCTGGAGGGCTTTTACCTGCGCCAGCACGGACGCAGGCGCGGTCAGGAAATTGCCTGCGCGCTGCTGGACGACCTGCTCTCCACCGGGCCGCTGAAGTCGGCCCCGCGCCTGAGCTTTCTCGGCCAGGTAATGATGGATGAACTCTGCGGGCGCATGACAGACGCGCCGGTGCTGCACTGAGGGAGAACTGAACGATGAAAATGACCGTATCAGAGGCAGCAACCGCAGCCCGGGGCCACTGGCCCCGCATTCTGCCCGCGCTGGGCGTGAAGGTAATCAAAAACCGCCACATGCCGTGCCCGGTCTGTCAGGGAACGGACCGCTTTCGCTTCGACGATATAGACGGGCGCGGCACGTGGATTTGTAATCAGTGCGGAGCCGGTGACGGCATGGACCTGGTGAAAAAGGCGCTCAGCATTACGTTCAGAGAGGCCGCCGCGCGCGTAAACGACCTGACCGGCAACCTGCCGCTGGTAGCGGCCGGCAACAGTACGGCAGCCGGTCCCGAAACGGACGAGGCGTCCCGCGCCGCAGCGGCTGCACTGGCGCAGCAGCTGGTCAGCACGGCAAAGGAAGCGGCGGGCAACGCCTACCTGTCGCGCAAAGGCCTGCCAGAGCAGACATGCCTTACGCTTTCGAAAGCGCATAAGGTGGCGTTAACGTCCTACCGCACCGGCGATTTAGTTGTGCCCCTGCACGACATGAGCGGCCAGCTGGTTAACGTGCAGCTCATCAATGCCAGCGGGGAGAAGCGCACGCTCAAAGGCGGCCAGGTGAAAGGCGCCTGCCACGTTCTCAGCAGCGCTAAGCCTGCAAAGCGCATCTGGCTTGCCGAGGGCTACGCGACCGGCCTGACGGTGCACAACCTGACCGGTGATGAGGTGTGGGTTGCGCTCTCATCGGGCAACCTCCTTTCTCTGGCTGGCCTTGCCCGGGAAAAGCACGCCACGCTGCAGCTGATGATTGCCGCCGACCGCGACCTTAACGGCAACGGCCAGGACAAGGCGAAGAAGGCCGCTGATGTCAGTAACGCCGTCATCGCGCTGCCGCCCGTGTTCGGCGACTGGAACGACGCCTTTGTGCAGCACGGCGACGTCCCGACGAAGCAGGCGCTTATTGAGGCCGCCGCGCCCGCCACCGCCAGCCCGTTTGACGTGATGAGCGAAGCGGAGTTTTCGGCGATGAGCGCCAGCGAAAAAGCGGAGCGCGTTGCTGAGCATTACCGCAACGCGCTGGCGGTGGATGCCAGCGGCGAAATCCTGTCACGCTACAGGGCGGGCGCGTGGAAGGTCATTTCGGGGAAGCAGTTTGAGCGCGACGTGGCGAAACTGTTCCAGCGGCTGCGCGCGCCGTTCTCGGCGGGCAAGATTTCAGGCGTGGTGGACACGCTGAAGCTGATGCTGCCGCAGCAGTCCGACCCGGCGCGCCGCCTGATAGGTTTCCGCAACGGCGTACTGGACACGCGCACCGGCAGCTTCAGCCCGCACAGCAAACGCTTCTGGCTGCGCACGGTCAGCGAGGTGGACTTTACCCCGCCGGTTAAGGGCGAGACGCTGGCGAATCACGCGCCGCACTTCTGGCAGTGGCTGGACCGCGCCGCCGGACGCGACGCGGCAAAGCGCGATATTATTCTCGCCGCGCTGTTTATGGTGCTGGCGAACCGCTACGACTGGCAGCTGTTTCTGGAGGTCACGGGCCCCGGCGGCAGCGGCAAAAGCATCATGGCCGAAATCGCCACTATGCTGGCCGGAACGGACAACACCACCTCCGCGACCATCGAGACGCTGGAGTCATCGCGCGAGCGCGCGGCGGTGATTGGCTACTCGCTGATAATTCTGCCCGACCAGGAGAAGTGGAGCGGCGACGGCGCGGGCATCAAGGCGATTACCGGCGGCGATGCGGTCTCCGTGGACCCGAAATACCGCGATGCCTACTCAACGCACATTCCGGCGGTAATACTGGCGGTGAACAACAATCCGATGCGCTTCACCGACCGCAGCGGGGGCGTCTCGCGCCGCCGGGTTATCCTGCACTTTCCGGAAATCATCCCGGCAAACGAGCGCGACCCGCAGCTGAAGGAAAAAATCAGCGGCGAGCTGGCCGTTATCGTGCGCCAGCTGATGCAGCAGTTCAGCCAGCCGCAGGACGCAAGGACGTTGCTTCAGTCGCAGCAGAACTCTGATGAGGCTATGCGCATCAAGCGGGACGCGGATCCGATGGTGGACTTCTGTGGCTATCTGTTCACCACGCCGGAACCTACGTCCCTTTACATGGGTAACGCCAGCATCAGGCCCTTACAGCCAAGACGCTATCTTTACCATGCCTATCTAGCTTACATGGAGGCGAACGGCTACAGGAATCCACTCAGCATGAAGATGTTCAGTCTGTCGCTGGAGAGCATTATGCGCGAGTACGGGCATCATTATCTGAAGCGGCGCACGAAGCTGGGGATGCAGACCAACCTCGATCTTACTGAAGAAAGCAGCAGCGACTGGCTGCCCAAGTGTGATGCCACCTGAAATTTATAATATTTAGAACCGGCGAGAGCCGGTTTTTTTGTGCTAAAGGTGGCCGTTAGAATCTTATAGGCCCCCTGTGAAATTTATTCACTTCTTTATATGAGCGTTTTTCAATCAGATCCTACTAATAAGATTTAGGGCCGCATTGAGCGAAAACTGGATGTGGTGTTGCAGGAAGCAATTAGGTCTATGTTATTAAATAATAACTATATTGACGTTTATGAGCCCTCAAAGTATCTGGCTGATAGATAATCCAGTTGACTTATTATGTATCGATCACTAAGAATATAAATAAATTACATAGTGACCGATACAAAAATATTTGTGGTCGTATTCAAATTGAAGAGAGAATCATGGAAAGCACTGTCGCATCGCTGGTTATACCGCGCAATATTGAAGAAGTCTGGGAAATTATTGAAAAGTTTCACGCTTTGTCAGCATGGCATCCTGCCGTAGTCAGTAGTGAGTTCGAAGAGGGTTGCACAGAAGATGTGGTAGGAGCCGTTCGCCGCGTAACCCTTGGAAACGGAGCCACGGGAACCGAAAAATTAATCCGTAAAGACAGCAAAGCATACCTGCTGACCTATTCCTTTGAAACAGCACCTCTGCCTGTTGAAAATTATCTCTCCACCATTCAGCTGCTGCCAACCTACATTTCGGGACACACGCATGTTGTCTGGTCAGCCTCTTTTAACTGCAAACCGGACTTATGCAGCGAGATGCGCAGGGTGCTGGAAAATGATGTTTATCTGGCTGGAATTAGAGCCTTGCAGACCGCGGAGGTCTGACGACGATAGGCTGACGCCTTTTATTTCAGAGATGAAGTGGCAGCCAGCCGGCTGCCATTGTTGATTTACCAGTTCTGCTTAGTAGGGGACACGATGAGATCGTTAACGGTCACGTTTCTGGGCTGGTTAAGTGCATAGACCACAGCATTTGCCACATCCTGCGGGCTGATAGCAATTTTTGTCAGCTCCTGCGCCACCTTACGCCCTTCCGGATCGCTCACTTTTTCAGCCCATCCCGTGTTAATAACGCCAGGGCTGATGGTATTGACGCGGATGCCCTTATTCACGCCCAGATCTTTACGCATCGATTCCGTCATGGCGTGAACAAAGAATTTGGTCGAACTGTATACACCCGCGCCGGCGTCAACCTGGTGGCCTGCCACAGAAGCCATGTTCAGGATCTGGCCGTCACTTTTGCTGAGCATAACCGGGAGTACCGACGCAATGGCGTTCAGATAGCCCTTGATGTTGACGTCGACCATCTTGTTCCAGTCGTCCCACGCGATGTCACTCCAGGCTGAAAAGAGCATCAGCCCGGCGTTGTTAATCAGGATATCAACGGTACCGAAGGTATCGGTAGCATGCTTTACCAGCGCCTGTGTATCTTCAAGACGAGTTACATCCGTCACCAGACCGGAAGCATGGCCGCCGGCGGACTCAATATCCTTTACCAGCTTATCGAGGCCGGTCTGATCCAGTGCTGCGGCTACGATATTCACACCATGACGTGCAAGTTCCAGCGCGGTCGCGGCGCCAATGCCCGATGAGGCACCAGTAATTACAGCGGTTTTGTTCTGCAGATGATTCATATTCTTATCCTTTGGGATGAGGTACAGGCGGCGGGCAGATCCCGCCGGTTGTATTTATCAGTAATTCGCTTCCGGCCAGTCGGTGTAACCTTTCGCGCCGCCGCCGTAGTAGGCTTCCTTAGGCGCGATGGTCAGCTCGGCGCCATAACGCAGACGCTTAACCAGATCCGGGTTGGAAATAAACAGGCGGCCAAAGGCAACGGCATCAATGATTCCTGCATTACGGCGGCTGATCGCCATTTCGAGGTCATAGTTGTTGTTACCGATGAACGGACCGCTGAACTGCGCGCTCAGCGCATCCATATCCACGTCGGCGGGTACGTCACGCGACGTTGCCGTGGCACCCTCTACGAAGTGCAGGTATGCCAGATTAAAACGGTTGAGTTGCTGGATGAGATAGCCATACATCGCCATCACGTTGCTGTCCGGCGGCGTGTTGCCTGCGTCAGGCGTTACCGGTGACAGGCGGATGCCTACGCGGTCATTGCCCCAGATGTTGACGATCGCTTCAGTGACTTCCAGCGTCAGGCGCGCGCGGTTTTCTATAGAGCCGCCGTAGGCGTCGGTACGATGATTGGTTGAGTCGCGCAGGAACTGATCGAGCAGATAGCTGTTTGCAGAGTGCACTTCCACGCCGTCAAAACCTGCGCGCAGGGCGTTTTCTGCGGCACGCTTATACTGCTCAATAATGCCCGGGATCTCATCGGTTTCGAGCGCGCGTGGCGTCGATACCGGTACGAAGCCATTAACGGTATAGGTCTGGCCTTCGGCCTTGATTGCAGAGGGAGCGACAGGACGCTCGCCGTCAGGCTGCAGTTCAACGCTTGAAAAACGGCCCACGTGCCAGAGCTGACAAACGATTTTTCCGCCTTCTGCGTGAACGGCATCGGTGACTTTTTTCCAGCCAGCAACCTGATCTTCGCTCCAGATCCCCGGCGTAGCCGCATATCCACGGCCCTGAGCTGAGATATTCGTGGCTTCAGAAATAATCAGACCGGCGCTGGCACGCTGCGCGTAGTAGGTTGCATGTAGCTCATCAGGTACGCCATCTTCGCCGTAACGGCTGCGGGTAACAGGCGCCATAACGATACGGTTGGCAAGCTGAAGGCTTCCCATTGCCACGGGGGAAAAGAGATCTGTACGGGTACTGTTATCAGTCATGGTTACTCCTAAATAGTTGACCGGTCGACTAGTAAATGGGTAGAAAAAAACGCGGCTACGCGAGCAGCCGCTTTGTTGCACTCATTGCTTTATCAAACGCTTGATCAGGCGTGTGAATTTTTGCCATCAGGGACGCGCCCAGCCAGAGCTGGTAAAGCTCTTCAGCAAGGGCCTCTGCGTCCACTTCGGACGGCAGTGAGCCATCACTCTGCCCCTGATGTATGCACGCCGTGATCCGAAGGATAATTTCTCGGGTTCCGCTTGCCAGAACGCTTCGCATGCTGTCGTACTGATCGCAGACTTCTGCCCCAAGCTTAACGACCAGGCATTTGCTTTCAGGCAGATCGGCACCCTGTGTGACCTTCCAGAATGCAAAGTAGCGCAGCAGGCGCTCTCTGGCCGGTTCGCTGCCGCGCAGCTGCTCTTCAACCTGAATAAGATAGTGGGTGAAGTAATTTTCCAGCAGGGCTTCAGCGAACTCTTCCTTGGACTGGAAGTAGTAATAGAACGAACCTTTAGGCACGCCAGCGGCTTTGACAATCTCAGCCAGGCCGACGGCGCTATAGCCTTTATGTGTAATAAGCGTCCGGGCAACATCAATGATGTGCTGACGCACGTTAGCCGTTTGTTTTTTCATAGTCCGGGTAGCATAACGATAAAACTGACCGGTCGTCTAGTTTCGCGGGTTGCATTTTGTGCGATCAGAATTTTTCACGTGGAAGCAATCGAGACGCAAACTGCCCGGTTGCGCTCAGGCTTTCCGGCGTGGCCCCGTCTTTGGCCTCGATAGACATGCCCTCCAGAAGCGTATTCAGAACGGTAGCCAGTGTGGCGGTACCGGTATCAGACGGCAGTTGCTTCTCCGTGACAGCCCTGCGCAGACGCTTTTCAAACAGATCTTTTCCTTCCTGCCTGAGCACGCTGACCGCTTCAACGACGTCAGCGGACTCCTGAGAGACATTGATCGCCGCAAGCACCACCATGCAGCCGCAGGGTGCTGAAGGGGAAAGCAGAATGTCTGCCGCTTCACTGAAGAAGTTATCAATCGCCCGGGTAATATCGGGCTCTTTTTCAAGCCGCTCCCAGGTTGATTTCCAGTAGACCCTTTCGTAATAGTTCACGGCCTCCATGAAAAGTTTTGCCTTATTACCGAAGGCGGAGTACAGGCTCGGCGGATTAATTTCCATCGCAGCGCAGAGCTCGGCAACCGAGGCGGGCTCAAAGCCTTTACGCCAGAAGATATCCAGCGCCCTGATCAGGGCTCTGTCGCGATCAAAGCTGCGCGGCCGCCCTTTGGGCTTTTCACTGCTGACTTCTGAATTTTTCGTCTTCACGTCGGGCATAAAATCATTCTCTTGACACATTACATAGCGATCACTATACAATAATAACATTACATAGTGATTACTACATAAATACATGAGGCACATGTCAGATCTTGCGTTCTCCCTCAGCCACTATCTGCAGTCCGCCGGCGCGGCGGGGGTAGTGCTGTACTTCGTTATTTTTGTCGCCGTGACGCTGATTTTTTTTCCGGCTTCCCTGCTGACCGCGCTGTCAGGGTGGCTGTTTGGCGCGGCGGGCGGAACTGCGCTGGCTCTGCTGGCGGGTACCACCTCCGCACTGATCGCTTTCTGCATCAGCAAAAGCCAGTTATTTCCGGCAGCGTCGCGCGCCGCCAGCCGCCACCGCTACCTGAACAGCCTGCTTTCACTGTCGAAGAACAACGCCCTGCTGCTGATCCTGCTGCTGCGTCTGAGCTCCATTCTGCCCTTCGCGCCGCTGAACTACGCGCTGGGGATCAGCGGCGTACCGTTCAGAAAATATGCGACAGCGACGGTGGCTGGACTGATCCCCGGCACGTATGTTTATGCCGCTGCCGGAAGCGTTATTTCTGACTTACAGGTGCTTCTGCAAGGCGGTTTCAGCGTCAGAGACGTTTTACAGCGCGCTGATGTGCTGACCGGCATGGCCGCCGTTGCGGCGGGACTGATGCTGCTGTTCATCATAAACAAGATTTTCAAGCGAATTACGGGCATCCCTGCGGATACCCGCCACAACAAAACCGGAGACAGATGAAATGACCAACGTAACTTATGTTCAGGAATACAGCGCCATCGTGGAAGTGCTAAGCCAGTACAACGAAGGTGGAAAGCAGGCCAAAAGCGAAATAATGAAGCCCGCGTTCAGCGAGCAGGCCACCATCTTTGGCGTTGACGGTGATGCAAACCTCACCGGCGGTCCAATTCAGGGACTTTTCGACACCATCGATACCGCTTTCCGCCCATCCCCGGAAGCGAAGGCCGCCATCGTGCACGTTGATATCGCAGGCACCGCGGCAAGCGCGCGCGTCGATACCGATGATATTTCGGGCTTTCGCTTCACGGACTTTTTCAACCTGCTGAAGGTCAACGGGCGCTGGATCGTAGTGAGCAAAATTTACCATACCCACGCCGCTTCCTGACATCAGCCATTCCCCCTTCATCAGTCGCGTCTGACCGCCAGACGCGGCGAAACCCAGAGAGGAAAAAACATGAGCCAGAATATCAAAACCGTCCCTCTTTCTGCCTATGAGGCCGTTCTCGACACGGCGCGTCGCTACGTTGACGGCCTGAAAAAAGGCTGCGCCGAAACAGTGGCAGAAGCGTTTCACAAGGACGCCGTCATGTACGGCTTTACTGACGGTGAGCTGCTGGGAGGGTCTGTCGACAACCTGTATAAATTCGTCCGTGAAAACGGCAGTGCGCCAGAGATTGAAACGCATCTGGATGTGCTGGCCATTACCCCGACTACGGCGGTGGTGCGCGTGGACATGGAAAAGGATGCTATCGGCGCCGACTATAACGACTACCTGACCCTCATCCGCATCGACGGTCGCTGGCAGGTGATTGCGAAAGTCTATCACCAGTTTACGGGCTGACTGGCGGCAGTTTTTTAGCAAAAAACAGGTCACGCAAAGGAGTTATCCATGAGTACAGTGTTTATTATCGGCGGCGCAGGCAAGGTGGGCCGGCGCCTGGCCAGAATTCTTACGGAGAAAGGGCACGCTGTTCATGCGCTGCACCGTCAGCCGGAGCAGGCGCAGTTAATTCGTCTGCTGGGAGCAAAGCCCGTCAGCGGGAGCCTGACGGAGCTGGATGCCGCCGCCCTGGCGACCATGATGAGAGGCTGTGATGTGGTGGTCTTCTCAGCCGGTGCCGGCGGCAAAGGTGGCCCGGAAATGACGAACGCCATTGACGGAGAAGGGCTTAAGACGGCCGCAGAGGCAGCCGCGCTGGCTGGCATTTCGCGCTTCCTGCTGGTTTCGGCCTTTCCGGAGGCCTCAAGAAATGAATCCACCTCGGCGTCATTTGAAAACTATATGCATGTGAAAAAGCAGGCAGAAGTCGTGCTGGCCGCAAGCTCGCTGGACTGGGTCATTCTGCGTCCCGGCCTGTTGCTGGATGACAAAGGTTCAGGATATGTCCGCGCCGGGCTGGCCATACCTTACGGGGAGGTCACCCGGGATAACGTGGCGGCCACGCTGGCTGAAATTATCGCTCAGCCCCGCGTCAGCCGCGTCATCATTGAGCTGACCGACGGTGAGGTGCCGGTACGAAAGGCGGTTCAGCTGATGGCGGAACGCTGAGATGGGCAGGTCCGCTGATTCAGATCCGGATATGCGGCTGCTACTGCTCGGCGCAACGGGGCTCGTGGGCAGTCATGTCCTGCAGCAGGCGATGTCCAGTCCGCACATCGGTACCGTCATTGCGCCGACGCGAAAACCCCTCGCATGGTGCGCCACAGACCATCCCCGGCTTATTAATCCCCTGATCGACTTTGATGCACCCGACGCTGACGCTCTGGAGTGGCGCGTTGACGCGGTTATCTGTGCGCTCGGCACCACCATTGCCAGAGCCGGCAGCCGGGAGGCATTCCGGCGGGTTGATTATGACTATCCTTTGAGGTTTGCCCGGCTGGCGCGTAATGGCGGCGCCTCTACGTTCGCGCTGACCTCGGCGACCGGCGCAAATGCCCGCTCCCGATTCTTTTATAACCGGGTGAAGGGGGAGCTTGAACAGGCGCTGAGGCACGAAGGTTTTACCTCACTGACGCTGGTCCGTCCCGGCGTTATTGCCGGTGATCGGGCTGAATCCCGCCCGGGTGAAACGGCGCTGAAGCAGGTGCTCAGGCTCTTATCGCCGGTTCTGCCACGCAGCTGGCAGCTCAGCCCGGCTGAAGACATAGCCCGCCATCTCCTCAGAGCGGTGACACCACCCAGGCCGGGCATTCACATTGTTTCTGCAGGTGAAATAAATTCTGCAGGATAATTTTCTGAAGATGAATGATAAGAAGGAACCGTAATGTCAGAAGTGAACTTTAATGCCGTGGTTAACGCACATGCGGACCGCGTATGGCAGACGCTCAGCCAGTTCGGACGCATCAGCGACTGGCATCCTGCTATCTGCAGCAGCGAAATCGAAGATAATCAGCCCGACGGGCGCCCGGGCTGCCGGCGCCGGCTGGTACTTGAAAACGGCGACGTCCTGCGCGAAGAGCTCCTCATGCTGGATGCAGGTAAGCGGGCCTTCTCGTATCGCTTTATTGAAGCGCCGCTGGCCGTTGATGACTATGTGGCTACGGTCAGCCTTATTCCACTGAGCGATCGCGACGAAACGGTCATCGTATGGCAGGCAGTTTTTGAGTCCCGATCCCGCAGCGATGTGCAGGCAATGGAAGCGAGCGTGCTGGCGCTGATAAAGTCAGGCCACCTCAGCCTCGCTGTCTACCTTGAAAACCAGTAGCAGCTCAACGGAGTCCGGAAATGAATGAACACATCGTGTCTGTCGAGCCGGCCAAGGCCTACAGGCTGATAAATCACGGGCCGGCGACGCTGGTCTCAGCGCGCTATAACGGAACGGACAACGTCATGGCGGCGTCATGGGTCTGCGCGCTGGATTACGATCCGGCGCGGCTGACCGTCGTGCTGGACAAAACCGCATATACAAGAGAGCTGATTGAAAAAAGTCGTTCGTTTGTGATTCAGGTACCGGTGGCAGCCCAGGCATCACTCGTGCATTTCCTCGGCTCGCATTCGCTGGCCTGCGAAGCGGATAAGCTCACGCAGTCTGGCGTATCGCTGTTTGCGCTGCCCGGCGCGGATGTGCCGGGGGTTTCAGGATGTGCGGCGTGGCTGTATTGCGAACTCATTCCTGAAGAGCATAACCAGCAGACCTATGATTTATTCATCGGCGAGATCAAAGGGGCGTGGGCGGACAGTCGCGCTTTTAAGGACGGCCACTGGCAGTTTGAAAGGGGAGCCGCCGACTGGCGAAGCCTGCACTACATTGCGGGCGGCCACTTTTACGCTACCGGAGAGGCTGTGGAGGTGCACGATGCGTCGCTGCTGACGCCAGGTGCGCCGAAGGGCTGACCTCATGTGCGCGTCATCACGTCAGTATGAGGTTCAGGCTGTGGCCGTAGGAGTTTGCCGGCTTGCCAGCAGGATAATCTGCTCAGAAATCCGCCGGACGTCCTCGTCAAGGCTTTCAAGGGGGCGGTGAATAAGCCCCACGTCGCGGTAAAATACCTTATCTCCGAGGCCAATTGCCCTGACGGACGCCGGCCAGCGCCGCCAGTTGGCGGTCCGGGGCAACAGGGCAACGCCCATGCCGTTACTGACGAGCTTGAGGATGGCCTCAAGCTCGTCCACCTCACAGATTTCGTTGACCGAAAGACCCATTTCGCGAAGAAAACGGTCAACCTGGCGCCCGCCAAACGACGAACGATCGTAGCGGATGAAGGGCTGGCCGCTAAGCAGCGCGGCTATGTCGTCACCGGCAACACCTTTTGGCACGATAAGATGGAACGGTTCATGGGCCAGCGTGCTCCACTGCAGCCCCGCCGTCAGTGCAAAAGGGGGCTTCAGCACTGCGGCCATATCAATTTCGCCTGCGTCAACAAGGTTAATCAGGTCCATCGATAGGCCAGGTATAACGCGTATGCGGCAGCCGGCACTCTGTCTGCAGAACGTCGTCAGCGCATCCGGAAGCAGGGTTCGCTGTACCGAGGCAATGGCGCCTATCGTAATGGTTTTACCGGGGGTGTATCGGTTCAGTCGCTCACCCAGACCGTCATACAACGAGAGAAGCTCCTGCGCCTGAGAGACCAGCTGCACGCCTTTCTGATTCAGGCGAGCGTTTCTTCCCGACCGGTCAAACAGCGGAAAGTTTAAGTCGGCTTCAAGCCTCTGCATCTGAGCGCTGACGGCCGCCTGAGTCAGCCCTATTTTGTTGCCTGCAGCGGCAAAAGTCCCTTCCTTTGCCACCATCAGAAACGTTTTCAGTTCACGGATCATCACGCCCACAATTCACAAATTTTATTTGTTATATATAAAGATATAAATTGATTTTAATCAAATTAAATTATCCATAAGCTCATTTGTGACGGTAATGTTAATGCAGGCGAGCCTTTTGACTCTCAATCCGCATTTAGCATTACACCTCCCGAAACTATCCATCCTGCCGCAAACCGGCGGATATTCTTACTGAGGATGCATAAATGAGCCTTTCCCCCTTCCATCTGGCGATACCCGTATACGACCTGAAAGCAACACGTCATTTCTATGGCGAGGTCTTTGGCCTGAATGAAGGCCGCTCAAGCGAGCAGTGGGTGGACTTTGACTTTTATGGCCATCAGCTGGTCATTCACGAACATCCTAAAACCGCCTCGCAGGAGAGCGTGCACTCCAACTCCGTCGACGGTCATGACGTACCTGTCCCGCACTTTGGCATCATCCTGAAGTGGGAGGAGTGGGAGGCACTTGCCGAACGCCTCAGATCTTTTAACACTAAATTTGTCATTGAACCCTACATCCGCTTTAAGGGACAGGTTGGCGAGCAGGCCACCATGTTTTTATTCGATCCGTGTGGTAACGCCCTTGAGTTCAAGGCGTTCAAAGATATGAGTCAGCTTTTCGCGAAATAACTTTCCCGGCACGGCTCCAGGCCGTGCCACATCACACCTTCACCCGACTATTTTAGCGTGGCTTCTGTCTCATTCAGGCGGAGGTTGCTCCTGTTCAAACCGAGGGCGTAATGAAAAAAATAACACTGGTGTGGCAGATTGTTATTGGTCTTGCACTTGGAATCGTTGTGGGCTGGTATTTCAATACGCACCCCGAGTATCAGCAGTGGGTCAGCCACGAAATCCTCAAGCCGCTTGGCGATATTTTTATCAAAATGATGAAAATGGTCGTGGTGCCGATTGTCTTCTGTTGCATGATTCTGGGCATAACCGGAAGTGGCGACAACAGGTCGTTCGGGCGAATGGGCGTGAAAGCGCTCGGCTATTTTTTTACCGTGACGGGAGTGGCTATCGTCTTTGGACTGGTGCTGGCTAACCTTATTTCTCCCGGCGAAGGCACCAGTATTCAGGGAATGGCGCACGGCGACGGGCACATGAAGATGGAGCCGGCGCGCGGCGCCCTGGTTATTCTGCAGAATATTGTGCCTGATAACCTGTTTGTTGCGCTTTCAGAGGGCAAACTCCTGTCAGTTCTGTTCTTTGCCGTGCTGTTCGGCCTGGCACTTAATGGCCTTCCCCGGAACAAAACGGCACCTATCCTCGGCGTTCTCCAGAGCGTATCCGATGGCATGTTCCGGGTGGTGTCGATCGTCATGGCATACGCGCCAGTTGGCGTGTTCGGCATGATTGGTGCCACGGTGTCCACGTTTGGTTTTGCCTCCCTTTTGCCGCTGCTCAAGCTAATTGGCACCGTCTATCTGGGGCTGATTTTATTTGCCGTGATGGTGCTGGGCGGGATCTGTGCGCTGATCGGCGAAAACGTTTTTAAGCTGATAAAGCATTTTCGCCAGGAACTGGTGCTGGCATTTTCAAGCGCCGCTTCTGCAGCGGTGATGCCTCAGCTGATGTACAAGCTAGAGCGCTATGGCGTACCGGGGCGGATCGTCAGCTTCGTGGTGCCCGTGGGATATGCTTTTAACCTTGACGGAGCGTCGATATTTCTAGGTGTGGCAACCATATTTGTCGCTCAGCTTTACGGTATTGACCTGACGCTGATGCAGCAGGTGATTTTAGTGGTTACGATGGTGCTGACCTCGAAAGGGGCGGCCGGTGTACCGGGGTTCGCCATTCTGATCCTCTCCGCTACTCTGGCATCTGCGGGACTGCCGCTTGATGCCGTTGCCCTGATAGCCGGGATATTCCGTATTATCGACAGCGGTACGACGACGCTCAACGTGCTGGGAAACGTTGTTGCTCCACTGGTCATTAACCGATGGGAAAAAGAACCACGGGCCTTTGAAGGCTCACAGCCGGACCTGAATAAACGCTGATACGAGAATTAATGGGGAACATTGTATGTTCCCTGTAACGCTACTTTACGTCTGCTTTGAGCGAAAAGCGGAAGTTGCTTTTCGCTCATACATCAGCAAATGAAAAATGGTTTGAGCGAAAATCTCGATATAACAGAGCAGTCATTTGAGGAGGGAGTAACACGACTTTCTAATTACATGAAAAGCGCTCTGTGTAAACGAACAATATAATCTGCATCAGGGTTTGTGCGTTTATCACCCATACGCTCCTGTATTGCCTGAACTGCAATATCCCGGCGCACGGGTAATCGTACCTTTTCCGCTGAAGCCAGCGCAGATTTCATTTGTTCATATGTGAGGTCCGTACAGTAGCACGGAGCACCTGGCTGTTGGCGCCAGGACTCCTCAAGGTTACCCGCATCAAAGGCATCGAATCCCGTATCATTAACAAAATCCATGATCACTATCTTGTGCTCTTCGATATTCCCTGCCACCGGAATTGCAACACGCACTGGCGATCCCGATGTTGAACCTTTCCTGGCGAGAGAATCTGAACCTATGGCATTCCATGCCTTGATAAGCGGACGGTTCAGCAGATGTGCCACCCACAGACTTTCAACCTCACCATCTGAGAAAGTGTCAATGATGCCATCACGATGTGGATAGTAGTTGGAGGTATCAGCAACGATAACATCCTGAGGCAGATTGCGTAGCAGAGACGCGATATCCGCAAGCTTTGCCATAGGTATGGACAGGATGACTACCTGCGCGTCCTGCACGGCACTGTCTGTATCAGATGCTTTAGCGCCCGTTTCAAGCACGTCGGGGTCTATCGTTTCTGGTCCGCGTGAATTTGCGACTTTTACGAAATGACCGGCAGCTGCAAGACTGCGGGCAAGTGTTTTACCGATATGACCGGTTCCCAGGACAGCAATCCGGTACTTTTCTCTATGTGTCATAGGCTCTCCTCTTTAACTCAGGCCGTTACTGCACGGTTACGTTTGACGATCACTTCATGTGTTAGATGATCGCCTGCAGACATGAATTCCCTGATCAACGCATCTCTGTTCAGTGGTGCGCGGGCTTTATCCGCCGCCTGAAGGGCCGCTCTAAGTTCTGCGACGTTAAGCTCAGTGCAGTAGGCCGGAGTACCGGGCTGTTGCCGCCATGATTCGCTAAGCATACCGGCGTCAAATGCATCGAAACCACTCTGACTGACCAGCTCCATCACAACAGACTTTGCTGCGGAGTCGTCGCCCGCAACAGGAATAGCAATACGGGACGGAGAACCTGCATCCTGACCTTTCTCTTTAAGCGTCTCGGCCAGAACAGCATTCCAGGCTTTGATGAGATGGCGCTGAACTGTTTCACTGGCGTACACGCTTTCAGGCTTACCTTCACGGATCTCACTGATGTCCCCGTCACGGAAAGGATAATAATTAGACGTATCAATGACGATCACGCTTTCAGGGACGTCGCGCATTAACTCAGCAAGTTCGGTATGCTTATCAAAGGGTATAGAGAGGATGATGACGTCAACTTCTCGTACGGCTTCCTGGCGATCAACCGCCAGTGCACCCACTTTTCGCGCCAGCTCTGCAATGCTCTCCGGTCCTCTTGAGTTCGCCAGTTTGACTTCATGGCCCTGCACAGAGAGCTTGTTTGCCAGCGTCGCACCAATATTTCCGGCGCCAATAATGCCTATTTTCATAGCTGTACCTTTTGTATGAGTGGAGGATGATCAGTTATCAGCGGGATGGGCAAAGCCATTCAGGGTATCCCGTAACTCCTCGAGCTTTTCATCCGATAGCTGACAGGCTGATTTGATTCTTTCGGTTACGAGCCACAGCTCACTTTGCAAAGCGAGCCCCTCATCCGTAAGGGTAATGAGAACTCGTCTTTCGTCTGCGCGGTCACGAGTGCGGATTATGCGTCCGGCAGCCTCAAGGCGCTTGAGAACGGGCGTAATGGTGCCGGTATCCATGCCAAGCTTATTCCCGATATCCCCCACGGTGCGTGGGGTGCCATTAAACAACTCCAGCATGACCAGATACTGTGGGAAGGTAAGTCCCAGCGGGTCCAGGAACGGCTTATGTAAACGGTTCATTCGGCTTGCCGCACCATACAGCGCAAAAGAGAGCTGTGTTCCTATTTCCTGTTGTGACTGCTTGTTCATATGCCAACTCATTATCTAGCTGTTGATTATCTAGCGCACTAGATAAAAGCATATAGTAAACTTTTCGTTGGCTAAAGAGTGATGAATAAGTAATTCGTGCGGTATGACAATAACAACAAATCACACCGAAACGTTTGCCGCCGGAAGAATACAGGCATCCAGGCGATAAGAGGAGGTCCGCTTGTGGCACAACGCGGACATTGATGGCGACAAAAGCAAGGGAGTGTCATTGTCATACTGGACGTTCAGGTTATTCTGTCCAATGCATGGCAGTTCGCTAATCAGGAAATGAAGTCGGGACGGTTTAATGCAATTTTTTCAGATACATCCTCGATAAGCTGCAAACAGTTTTCGAGAAATGAATCGTCCACTTTTATTAGTCCATCTATTCCGGTTACATCTCCTTCTTCAAAAATTGGATTTGATGGGGTTTCTACGACGAAAGGAACGGAATGAATTTTACTGACTAAAATTTTATAACTACTCCCTTCCCCATGCTTTAACGCGTTGACTGCGAGATAGCAGTTATGAAAGTCCTCCTTTAACGCCAATTCACCTGCCTTTTCGAGAATTGTCTCTGCCTCCTTAAAACCGTTACTGCAATTTAGTCTTCGTTGCAGATGAGCTTCAAAAATTGAAAACATTCCTACAACCTGAATCATCCTTTGTAGTTTAAGCGCTTGTAAGTTTTTAATTGGTGGTGTCGAACCCGTTTCAGACAGTAGTGTCAATGACTCAGATTCTGCTTCATTTATCATCGATAATGAAAAATGAGTACATCTATATGCAAGTTCGTAAAATGTGTGCATTGTTTGCCTAACCTCGAGATGAGTACTTACTGCTTTTAGCATAACTTTTTGATTCAGACCTACTCTTTTAAGTCTGGTTCCTCCTGGTCGGAGACCAATTCCGTGTCAGTATGGACAGTCAGGTTATTCTGTCCAATGGTTCTGGTTGTAACCTTAAAAGCATCACTCGGAGTAGATTGTTACTGAGCTGAGGGCCAGGCCTTCAAGCTTTTTGTATTTTGCGCAATACTCATTGCTGATAGCCATTCTTTCAGGCATCGTCAGCGTTGGATCTGTCATTGACTTCTTATGTAAAGCCTCCAGTTCTCGTACCTCGTGTTCTAATGAAACAATATTTTTTTCACGCGCATTTTCTTCATTATTCTTCCCGGTACCATCTAACATAAGACGGTCAAAGTATTCAGCTGCCGTCCTGAATTCGTTACATTCTTTCTGAGTAACCTTCATGATCTGAAATCCATACCCAAAATTACGGAAGTCTCCCAATACAGAAATGGCATCTTTTAAGGCATCGGCCAGAGTTACAAGGTCGTCTGAATAATCTGTGTGAGACATTTCGTTCCATACTGATATATGAATGTTTCTCAGTTGACGAAATTCCATCTGTGCGTCGCGGCCATCAATAACGTCAGAATTCTCAAGCATACTTTTCAGATTATTAAGAGAGCAGCTGGCTTTGACAAACAGATCACTTATTTTTGAATAAACATCCTCTGCCGTGGTGACATGCTGGGTAATAATTAGCGGCAGTTTGCCGTGGCTGGCGATGTATTGATAAAAAGCTGTTATTGCTTGGGTTTGGCTGATACCCAGTAAACCTAGCACCTGGTCTACCTGAGCCTTAGTTTCATCATCAATCCGTGCGTTAATTGTGGCCATAGTCGTTTTCCTTTAGTGTTACATGTATAGCCCACAATAATGCAAAAATGCATTACATGCAACAAGGGTAATGCATTTTTGCATTACCCTTGTTTACATCTGGCAGTTTTCAGGTATATGGACGTTCAGGTTATTCTGTCCAGACTATGCAGACTGAAATCTCTGGAACAATCATGAATATCCAATTCACAAACATCACCCCGGACAGCCCTGGATTTACTGAGCTAAGATCGCAGAGCATGGATGAAGGATTTAACATGCTGCGCAGACTGGAAGAAAACTGGCTTAGCGGGCAGAACCGCTTTGACAGGCCCGGAGAAAAACTAATTGGGGCTTCTGTCGATGGATTAATCGTCGGCGTGTGTGGCCTCAACATCGACCCGTTTACGCTAAAAACTGGCATCGGACGTCTGCGACATCTCTATGTAGACTCAGGATGGAGAAAAAGGCAGGTTGGCAGCGCCCTGCTCAGTGAGATACTTAAGGATTCTGGTCACTGGTTTGATTTTATCACCACAAACGCTCCTCCATCGGCATTCACTTTATATGAACGAGCTGGCTTTGTGGCTTTAACCGGCATAGAAAAAGTCACGCACCATCTATGCCTCAGAGAACCAGCGCGTTGATACAGTCACCTCCTGAATAGACCGCATATTCTGTCCGGTAAACCGCTTATTAGGAACGCCTGTCGGGATACAGCTCTGACGTAACCAAACCACCTTCAGGCAAATCAGAGCCATTACAGTTAAATCCGCGCCGCCCTGGACACGCTGCTTTTCTGACCAGGCATGCAGAACGGCGGCTGAAACATCTTCAGGAAATCAAAGGAACTGGCTGGCAGCTTTGAGCGAGGAGCGGACATTGCTAATAGCGTTCTGTGTCTTCAATGGGGGGCAGATAACTTCACCCGTTATTCTGGAAAGGCAAAGCGTAGGGGCGGGTGTTTTTTGTTTGCTGAGGGCCCTCACAACAGCTATCAGCAGCCATAGTTGTGCAGGTTGCCGCAATTAAAATCCTCACGACAACCAGCACATCTGAGCGTTTTAATAATCGAAAGAATGCATGGTGCTTATCAGACTAATACCGCTTTATAGCGTTCAGCCTGTGCCGCAATTTCTCCGTCGGTGATCGTCGCACTTCCGCCGGTAATAAAAGGCTTGAGATAATGCATACCCAGATACCCGGAGATTGTTTCAAAGGACAGCAGATATTCGTTTACCGTATGACCGGCTGCGCCATCAGGCTGATACGCAGACTCAGCACCACCGAGCGAAACGGCCAGCATGAGTTGCTTGCCACGCAGTGCCTGTGTTTCGCCACCATGTGACCAGCCGTAGGTCAGCACATCATCAAGCCACTGCTTGAGCAATGGCGGCGTGCTGTACCACTGCATCGGGAACTGCAGCACAATACGGTCGCTGTTTTCCAGAGCAGCCTGTTCAGCGGCTACGTCAATTTTGCCGTCCGGATAGAGGTCATACAGATAACGCACTTCAGTATCGGGTACAGCCCTTTCCCCGGTAAGTCGCTGCTCCGGGATGCACGCATCCGCCAGACACAGACTTTCGTCTGCACCGGCCGGGAGGTATCAGTTAACGATTTCATCTATCCAGTCTGCAAATGCGCGAACGGCGGGTGACAGAAAACGCTGATGGGGATAAAGCAATGTGACAGGAACAGACGACGGCTGCCAGTCGGCCAGGACTTCAACCAGCGTTCCTTTCTGCAGATGTTCTGCGACCACGTTCTCAGCAAGCTGCGCCAGTCCGAACCCCTCAAGGCACATTTTTATATAGAGTCCCGTCTCGTTGACGGCGGCCTGCCCGCTGACGGAGACAGACAGCGTTTCCGTTCCCTGAACGAAACGCAGTTCATCCGTGCGCCGGCTCTGGCCGGAAAAATAGTGAATGGCCCGGTGATGAGATAACTCGTCAGGTGACTGCGGAATACCATATGCCCTTAGATAGTCGGGAGAGGCACAGGTGATCCAGCGAAACTGCCCGAGCGGACGGGCAACCAGCGTTGAGTTAAGTAACTCTCCGGTTCTGATTACGCAATCCACCCCCTCCTGAACCAGATCGACCTGCCGATCGCTGACGCCGATCATCAGGTAGATATCAGGATACCGGCTGCAGAACGCTTTCAGATTAGGCATAACGACGAACTGAGCTATTCCTCCGGGCATATCAACGCGCAGACGGCCCCGGGGCCGTCTGTTCGCATCGGCCAGACTGGCTTCCGTATGTTCGATCAGGGCCAGTATTTCTCTGCACTGCGCCAGATACTGCAGGCCTTCGGGAGTCAGACTGACCCGTCTCGTGGTCCGGTTCAGCAGACGCACCTGCAGATATTTCTCCAGATTTTTGATGGTGCTGGTAACTGTCGAGGCAGGCAGGGAGAGTGTTTCCGCTGCCCGCACAAAGCTTCCGGCCTCAGCCACCCTTAAAAAAATCTGCATAGCCTGAATGCGATCCATCTGGCTGCTCTCCTGGATATCCTGTGAAAGTGATAAACATCATTATTCGTTAATTCTGAATTATGAAAACGCGTTAGTCATCTTTTTCACATTAATAGGAAGGCGTATCGTTTTCCTGTTTACACATAAAGAGACGATGACAATGACCGATTACTACAGAGATATTGTTAATAATCAGTACGAAAACCCGCCGGTAACGCTGATTCGCGGGGCCACCATACTGAGCATGGACGAGAATGTGGGAAACCTTGAGCGTGGCGATATTCTTGTCACAGGGTCAACGATTACCGCCGTGGGAGAGAACCTTGACGCACCAGGTGCTCACGTCATTGATGCCACCAATATGATCGCCATGCCGGGAATGGTCGACTCTCACCGTCACGCCTGGGAAGGTCAGCTGCGCCGTATCAACCCCAACGCCACCTGTCTGGACGACTACAGCAACGCCACGCACTTTTCGTTCGCTAAGTATTACCGTCCGGAAGATATCTATGTGGGTAACCTGCTGACGGCGCTGGGCGCGATTGACGCGGGCATCACCACAATGATTGATAACTCGCATAACAGCCGGACCGCAGCGCACGCCGATGCCGCCGTTGAGGCCCTGCTTGATGCCGGTATTCGCGCTATCCATGCTTCGGGCGCACCGGTGGCCGGCGAATGGGATAAGGCGCACTGGCCTGGCAACTGGCAGCGCCTGCAGGAAAAATATTTCAGGGACAACCCTGATAGTCTTGTGACGCTGGGCGTCATGGCCCAGCTGGAACCCGAATTGTGGGCTGAGGCCCGCAGACTGGGACTGCCGATTGTCACCGAGTTCTTTGGCGCAGAAATGGCCTCTGAGCTTAAATCACTGCATCAGCAGGGGCTGCTTGGCCCGGACAATATCTTCAACCACTGCACGGCACTGCCTGATGAAGGCTGGGAAATCCTGCGCGAAGCCGGTGTCCGGGTGAACGTCTGTCCGCGATCGGATTCGCATTATGGCATCGAAAGCGGAATGTTCGCCATTGAAGCCGCGCAGCGTCATGGCATCAACCCTGGCCTGAGCGTGGACAATGAAACCTCTTACAGCACCGACATGTTTATGGAAATGCGCGTGGCGTTTTACCTGCAGCGTGTAATGGGTATGCATAAGCAGCACTGCTGTGATTCAGCGCATTCGCTGACGACGCTTCCGGCTGCGCAGCTGCTTAAATCGGCCACCGTCGATGGTGCTTTCTGTGCAGGAATGCAGGACAAAGTGGGCAGCCTGACGCCAGGTAAACAGGCTGATCTGGTGCTGATTAACGCGGCTGATCTCAACCTCTATCCCAACGGAAATGCGTTTGGCACGGTGGTGCATGCAACCGAGCGCAGTAATATCGACACCGTGATGATCGGCGGGCGCATCGTCAAGCAGAACGGCAAAGTGCTGGGAGTGGACAGTGAGCGCCTCCGCGCCGCCATTGATGAATCACGCGAGCACCTCTTTGCGGCGGCAGGGTATGAGCCAGACATCTTTGCGGAAAAATTCCTGCCGCTGGTTCAGGCTAACTGACAGAGACGAACAGCATGAGCGCGATTTATTACGTGATAGCTTTTGCAGCAGGTCTGGGGATTACCCTGCAGACGACCCTGAACAGTCAGCTTGCAAAAGGACTCGGAGGCGACTCTGTCACCGCCGCGTTGTTTTCCTTTACGGCCGGGGCGTTCAGCCTTGGGATTTACTCGCTGCTGCGCGGAGGGTTATTCACCTCCCTTGCTGCCATTCCTTCTCAGCCTGTCTGGAGTCTGGCTGGCGGACTGATAGGTGCCTGCGCGCTGTTTAGCTACGTGGTACTTGCACCGAAAATTGGTTTTTCAGCTCTGCTCGGACTGGCGATTGTCGGGCAGTTGCTCTCATCTCAGATGATCGACCATTTTGGTCTGCTGGGCGCGATTAAGCGCCCGGTTTCTTTACTTAAGCTCGCTGGAATGCTTGTCATGCTGGCTGGGCTCGCCGTCATGCTTTTCGGCGACCGGCTCTCTGAGCGTTTTCTGCATTAACCGAGCGAATAGCTCATTGCGTGCGTATGCATATGTGCAGACGCACGCAGCTTTTATACAGGCGCAATGCGTTAATACCGGGAGAAAAAACATGTTTGCAATAGCTGCTGATGTCAATAATGTGCTGGGAGAGTGCCCGCTCTGGTGTGACAGAACACGCAGGCTTTACTGGACTGACATTGAAAACAGTGAGCTGCTCGCTCTGGAAGAAGATACCGGCATCGTGATGCGATGGTCACTGCCTGAACGTCTCGGCTCGTTTGCACTGACTGAAAAAGCCAACGTCCTGCTAATGGCGCTTGCTTCCCGACTGGCCTTCTGTGACCTTGATACCGGCAAGTTTACCCCGGTAGCAGATTCACCAGGTGAGCGGGGACCCGTACAGGGGATGGACGTTGTGACAGAGACGGCAACTTCGTCTTTGGAACGATGGATGACGGATTTCCGGCGAAAGTTATTGGTAAGTTTCACAGGCTCAATGCAGCGACACTCGCTGTTGAGACGCTTTCTCTGCCTGAGGTCGCCATCCCGAACAGCATCTGCTTCAGCCCGGATGGCGGGACAATGTACTACTGCGACTCAATGCAGGGGCAGATTATGTGCTGCGATTATCCCTCGCTGCAAAACCAGCGCATATTCATAGAAGTCGAAGGTGAAGGCGCTCCTGACGGCTCCTGTGTGGATGCAGAAGGGTATCTGTGGAATGCAGAATGGGGTGGAAATCGTCTGGTGCGTTATCGCCCGGACGGAACAACGGACTGTATCCTGCCTTCTCCCTCCGTGCAGAGCACATGTCCGGTCATTGCGGGTGATACCTTCACAACGCTTTACTGCACCAGCGCAAGCGTGGGCCTTCCTGAACAATCAAAACATGATGGCGCGTTGTTAAAGGCTAACTCAGCAGTATTTTCCGGTTTACCTGAGAGTCGGTTTTCAACATATGAAATGTAACAGTCTTGTCCTTCATACGTAAAAGTGCCTTAACCACAAGTAATGTCGTTAGCGTCCGCTTCTGGCACAAAGCGGGCATTCGGTTAAATAAACGCGGGAGAAGGCGAGATGCTGCAAGCTCAGGTAACAACTTTCTAGCAGTTACTGGGCAGCATTGCCGCCGGACGTAAACTGGAGAAGCTCAGCATCATTCTCTCTGGGCTGTTTATATTTATAGCGAATCGCTTTGGCTAGTAATACTTTCTGGAAGTAACCGGTGCCTGAGGCAGCGGAAAAGCATAATTGCGTAAATCGCTGCCATGCTGGCCGGACTGAATAAGGTGATGTTTACATCGGTCGTTACTCTGGGATCTTTGCAAGCACTGCGGTAATTGGCTAATCGCTGACAAGTTCGCACGTCCAATAGTCTTAGCGCGCCATCGGCTATCCTGCACTTTCTGGAAATCATTCCGGCAAACAAGCTCGATTCGCAGGTGAAGTAAAATCAGCGATGAGCTTACCATTGTTATAGTGCGCCAGCTTATGCAGCATTTCAGCCATCCACAGGGCGTAAGAGCTAAGAGCACTCAATAGTAGAATGCGAGCATCCGGCCACTTCAGCCTCTAAGCGCTATTTGTATCATTCCTATCGCGCTTACATGGAGGCCAACAGCCATAAGATTACGCATATCATAAATATGTTTGGCCTGCTTCTTAAGAGCATCATTCGGTAGCACGGGGCATCACTGACTAAAGCCTCGTAAAAAGTCAGTGGTGCAATCCAATCTCGATCTCAAGGGATAGAGCATGAGCGATTAGCTGCTAAGGTGCGATGATCCCACAGCAACATGACGATATTTACCGGCGAAAGCCGGTTTTTTACGTCCAGACTTCACCTGATATGAATGATAATCGTCACCCTGCACCAATCATTCACAGTATAAGATTATGTTTCTAATCATAAAAATCAATAAGTGAACAATGTGAAGGATAATTATTAAAATCTTTTTTTAGGTGGAAAATGATTATGTGGATTTCAACCTATAGAACGAATCCGCCACATTAAGCAGGCTTTTACTTGAAACGGGCAATACAAAAATTTAGTGAAAGGATATTTATGAAGATTTAGCCAAAAAAATAGGGGGCACATAAGGGGGCATTAGCAGTGCAGGGTTTTTATTTTTTGATTTAAAATCAAGTATTTGAGTTGATTGTCGAGTCCGGCCTTCGCACCATTTAAAGATACGAGAACTTCCGTAACAGTCCGCAAGTTACTAAAATTAAAGCCGAAAGGCTTTTTTTTTGGTTCAAATCCGTCCGAGCCTTATTGTGGTTATGCTAAGGTCGACGGGGCACTTCATCTTCTATTGTCTTTTTCTCCTGAAGTACAATTCAACGCCCACCCGATCAACACCTGACTTTTTTCTTGTTGGTTTCGCTTTGCATCGTCACAGTGAGTTTTAACAGCAGCGCCTGTTGATGATCAGGTCTTGATATTCCATCCTGCGAAATTGGGAAATACATTTAATTGATTGATATTGCTTATTTATATTTCCTTTATTAGTCTCAGTTAATTTTTCCATTCCTGCCGTTTTACTTACCTCATTTCTTATAATTTTCAGCAGACCCGCGGTGCGCGCGAAAAAGAAATCTCGGCAGCATCACAAAAATGAAAATCATCAGATACCTTTCTGTGACAAAAGACACAACCTGATTACAACTTCAGGCACAGAAGGGCGTTTGTCGAGATAATGATTGTACTCTGTACATCTAAGTTTTACACAGTACAACAATCGGCATTGCGAACATATCATCGCGTAAGGCCATGACAAACTTGTGAGGATTATCATGTCTGAGAAAAAGCACACCACGTCTTTCTCTGCCGATATAGAGCAGCAGACCGTTAAGAAGGTGGTTTGGCGTATTTTGCCCTTTCTCATCGTCTGCTATCTGATTGCCATCATTGACCGTGGCAACATCGGTATGGCCTCGCTACAGATGAATGAAGATTTGGGATTATCTAAAGCCGTTTTTGGTCTGGCCAGTAGCCTGTTCTTTGTGGGTTACTTTCTTTTTGAAGTACCCAGCAACCTTGCGATGCAGAAAATCGGTGCGAAGATTTGGATCTCTCGCATCATGGTCTCGTGGGGCATTATCTCGGTCTGTACCGCCTTCGTTGAGAGTGCCAATACACTTTACGTATTGCGTTTTTTACTGGGTGCAGCTGAGGCCGGATTCTTCCCTGGCGTGATTCTCTATCTGACTTACTGGATTCCGGGTAAATATCGCGCCCGCGTGATCGCCACCTTTATGGTTGCCATTCCCGCCGCGAATTTTATCGGCTCGCCCATTTCTGGGGCCATATTGTCACTTGATGGCTGGTACGGCATGCGTGGCTGGCATTGGTTGTTCATCCTGGAAGGCATTCCAGCGGTGGTTTTGGGTATTGCCGCCTTCTTTATGCTGAGCAACAGACCAAGCGATGCCAGCTGGTTAAATCAGGAACAAAAAGCGTGGCTGAATAGCACGCTTGAAGCCGAGAACGCGAAGAAGAAAGCGATCGGCCACATCTCTTTATGGCAACTGCTGCGCCATAAACATATCTGGGTGATGGCGCTGATTTATGCCGGCGCTTCTGCGGCAGGCTCAACGCTGAGCGTTTGGTCGCCGCAACTGCTTAAATCATATGGCCTGGATAACTTCACCACCGGTTTGGTGAACGCCATCCCTTACGGTCTGGCATCTATCCTGATGATTGTGTGGGGCAGAAGCTCCGATCGCAGCGGCGAGCGTCGCTGGCATACCGCGTTAACCCTTTTCCTGATTGCGGGTGGTCTGTTATCTGCCTTCATCACCAACAGTTTAACGGGCAGCGTGGTGATTCTGTCGCTGGTGCTGGTAGGCGCGTATTCAATGAAAGGTCCGTTCTGGGCGCTCGCATCGGGGTGGATGTCTTCCACTACCGCGGCTGCCGGTCTGGCTGCGATTGGCGCCATGGCTAACCTGATCGGCGGAGGATTGATGGTCAACGTTTACGGCATCATCAACCAGGCCACGGGCAGCCACACACTGGCTATGGTGCCGCTGGCGATTCTGTGTGGTATTGGCGGTATTGCCGTGCTGATCATGGGCCGCAAAAAAGAGTTAAACATTGAAGTCGAAAACACCGCGTCGCCGGTGAGTAAATAACGTCACCCTCCCGCGGGCGCTTATCTGAGCGTCTGCGGGAGGCTTTTCTCCCATTCCTCCCACCATCAATCCACTCCAAAAGAAGTTCACGTTCCGCCTCATCCAAGCTATGCACTTCTCGTTATCAAGCCGCTAAACGTCAGTGAGATCTCAGTGACAAGTCTGGATTGGAAAGACGTAACTGTCTTATCGAAGGGGCAACGCTGAGGGAGTGACGGAGATTTGCAGTGATAGCCGAGGTTGATGAACGACCTTACCGGCAAGCAAGTTGGTAAGGTCGTTTAACAAATGGTGGGGAGGGTTAATGCATTAAGACAGGGCACTTTCACTTTTGATCGGTTCAGCCAGCACCTTCAAAACGTTACTCGCTGCAGCTGTTCCCATTTTCACGTATGAGTTGTCACTGACGCCACCAATGTGCGGCGACAGGATGACGTTATCGACAGCCTGCCAGACATGTGGTGCGGTCAGCGGCTCAACAGCAAAACTATCCAGAGCAGCCCAGCTAAGGGTGCCGTCACCCAGCGCCGTTAGAAGCGCGTTATCATCGATCAGGCCACCGCGTGCAGTATTGACGAGAATCGCGCCTTTTTTACACTGACTCAGCCTGTCGCTGTTGATCATGTGCTGTGTCTGTTCCGTCAATGGGCAGTGCAATGAAATCACATCTGCCTGTTGTAGCAGAGCTTCAAGCGTGGAGGATTCACACTCGTCGGGAAAGGACCTGGCGAACGGGTCATAGGCAAGGACTTTCATACCAAACGCTTTGCCAATGCGAGCGACCCGACCGCCAATCGCACCCAATCCAATCAGACCCAGCGTTCGGCCTTCAAGCTCAACCGACTTGTGGGTCGATTTGTCCCAATGTCCCTGACGCATTCGGCGATCCAGCGGGAGAACCGCTTTGGCGCAGGCCAATATCATCGTCCATGTATGTTCAGCCACCGCTGCTGCATTAGCACCGGGCGCTGACTGCACGCTGATATGGCGCTCAGCCGCCGCTTTTTGATCGATAACATCAATGCCGCTGCCGTGCTTGGAAATAACCCGCAGGTGAGGTGCGGCATCCATGATGCGGGCGTTGATTTTGCCGTATCGAACAATAATCGCCACCGGATCGTGTTGGTGACACAGCTGACACAATTCGTCTTCACTGGGCTTTATGCCTGCGTAAACGATATCAAAGCCCTTGAGCAGGCCTAACGCTTCCTGCGCCAAATCGCTGCCGGTTACCAAAATTACGGGATGAGAAGATGCCATTACAATTCCTCCCCTTCATTCAACATTCCAGCCGCAAGCAGGGCTTTTTCCAGCCAGGGTGCGCGAATATCGCCTTCACGGATGGCGGCAATGCGTTTGGTCTCGGCATCCAGTTTTTTCTGTGCCAGTTCAATCAGCGCCGGAACGGCTTCACGTGGCAGAACGACCACGCCGTCGACATCACCAATGATCAAATCACCAGGCTGGATTGCCGCTCCGGCCACAGAAACAGGATAGTTAACGCGGCCCGCGACAGATTTGGTTGGGCCACAAGGATTCAGACCTGCGGAAAACACCGGGAAGCCGTTTTCGCACAGTGCGTCGGCGTCGCGAACTGCACCATCGATGATGATTCCTGCGATGCCCGACGCTTCTGCCTGAGTGGACATGATTTCACCAATCAAAGCACAGCTGATATCGCCTTTACCGTCGACGACGATAACATCGCCAGGCTGAGCGATGGCGAGCGCCGCGTGAATGGCAAGGTTATCGCCCGGCCGAACCTCTACCGTGATGGCGGGGCCAGCAACTTTCATGGTGGGTGAAACGGGCTTTACGCGACCGTGCAGCGTACCGCGACGTCCGGCAACATCGGCAAGAATAGCGGCCTGAAACTCAGCAGCCTGTTTGACCAGCTCGGGCGCTGTACGGGTAAGGTCGCGCTTGATGAACGTATTCTCTGCGTGTGGCATAAATCACCTCTTCATGTTTTACCTGATACAACTATGTTGTACTATGTAAAACCACTATATCGATGTTAAATCAGATCGCACCAGCGTTAAGCTTTCATTTGTGATGTAAATACGATGTGAATCACAAATTGCACGGTAAACTCTTACCGTCGCAAACAGGAGACCGTACCGATGGGGAATGAAGGCGTAATTGCCGTTGAGAAAGCGCTGGCACTACTGGATTGTTTTAAGCCTGGCGAAGAGGCGTTGACGCTCACCGCCCTGGCACAATTTTCGGGTTACCATAAAACGACGGTTTACCGTCTTATGAACTCACTTGAACGCATGAACTACGTCATCAGACGCGACAGCGGCGTTTATACATTGGGTCCCAGACTGCTTTATCTTGGCAAGCTCTATGAACAGTCATTTCATCTGGCCAGTATTGTCCAGCCTGAACTGCACGCGCTGGCGACGGCGACGGGTGAAAGCGCCACATGGTATGTGATTGAGAACGGTCAAAGGCTTTGCTTATTCAGAGCGGAGCCCTCCGAAGGATTACGAGAAACGCGCTTACCCGGTACACTTTTGCCGCTGGATAATTCAGCAATAGGGCAAGTGCTTCGCCATTGGGGACTCAATGAACCGCTTCTTGAATCTGCCCCAGAATTACCGCTCTTTACCTCCGGCATGCGTGATCCGCACATTGCTGCATTCTCTCTTCCCGTTTTTGGTGAGGGAAACAAACTGCTCGCCGCGCTGGCATTAACAGGTCCGTCATCGCGTTTAACGCAATCGATGCGCGACAGCGGTGTGGGCAAGATAATGAAAGAGACGGCTTACAGACTCTCCCTAAAGCTCGGCGCCCCTAAAATCAAATGTGATCATTTTTATTCGCTCTAGCTGGCCTGGATAGGTTCGCCTTGTAAATGATATGCCGCGAGTATTGCTAACTTCGGCAGTATGAATGCTAACTATTTCACCTGGGTATGAAGAAGATAACCGGGTGAATCGCACAGCGAAAATAACCCTGCATCGCTACCAGCTTAATTAACCATCTTTTTTTATAAATTATAGAGGCATTCAAGAAGGCTTTAAGTAATGATTATTCACCCTTCCTCATTACTTCTGATTCTAAAGCACTAAGTAAGATTGAAAATGGAGTGATTTATTTGAATGTGAAAGGTAAGGTTTTTTCTTTTAATAATCTCCCTGCTTATAAATACAATAATTCCATTTATACCATTCCCGTCGTTATCACGGCAAAGCCATACTGATTCTACGCAAAGTTAGTGCTGATGTGTGGTCCTTAAGATCTTGTTAAGAACTCTTCGTATAATAGCGCCCATCAATGTAAACCAAGAGTTCACCATGAAAAACACCCTGATTTCCCTTTCGATTCTTTTCTCTGCTTTGACCGTGACGTCTGTTCAGGCTGCCAACCCAGCCACCGGCTGCGCCGCTAAAAAGCAGGATATCCAGCAAGAGCTGGCGATGGCGCGTGAGCATGGCAATGCTGCGCGCATCGCCGGTCTGGAAAAGGCGTTACGCGAAACCAGTGCAAATTGCACCGACAGCGGCTTGCTCAAAGCGCGCCAGCAGAAAGTGGCCGAGAAGCAATTGAAAGTGCAGGAACGCGAACAAGATCTAAGGGAAGCGCAGGCCAAAGGCCGCAGCGATAAAATTGAGAAGCAGCAGCGTAAACTGGCTGACGCGCGAGATGAGTTGAAAGAAGCTCGGGATGCATTAACGCAATAAACCAGGCATCCCGGCTGGGAAAACTGGCTCTTTGTCTCAAAATTCTCCTGCAGAGATTTTTTTCATCCAACTGTTGGGATTGCATGGCAGAATGGCGCTCCGGTGAAATCAGTGGAGGTGCAGAAGCGATGACAGTTGAAATTGAGCAGCGTATCTACGAGCTGGTGCGGCGTTACGACGGCGTTTACCTGTTTAAGCAAAAGACGCTGACGCCGCAGATTGATATTGATAGCGATCTTAACTTCGAGCGTGAAGAAGCCGCTGCGCTGATGGATGAGTTCTTCGGCGAGTTCAGCGTCGATCGCGGCGGATTCGTCATTGAAACCTACTATCCCGATGAGCCCTCGCTGGCGCAGATTCTCAATCCATTCAATAAGCGTGAAGTGCCGGTGGTACCCGATTTCACGCTGGGAATGTTGATTGAATCAGCAAAAGCGGGGCGCTGGCTGTACGAGTAACAGCAGGCTCAGCGCCGAGTCTGCCACCTTTCACCGCTTCACATGCACGCCAAAGCCACTCTCTTCCGGGACAAACTCCGCCTTTAAGGTCAGCGCAGGAATCTCATAGTCGCCGCCGTTCTGCTGACGGTAGGCAATGGGCGCGGTTTCCGCCAACGTATCTAGCCTTGTAGCCAGCGCATCGCACCAGCCAGCAAATCGTTCTGCTGCTGACTTTTGTACCCGATAGAAAACCAGCGGCGGCAGCACGCTAAAGCCGGGATAAAACAGCATGCCGTGCTGAATCGGAAACAGCAGATCGTTGATCGGGCCGTTAATGCCGCGCGGGCTGTAGTGCGATTCCCATCCGCCTGTTGTCACCACCAGCATTGCACGTTTGCCGCTAAGATTGCCTTCGCCGTAACGATCGCCCCAATGCTGTTCGTTGTGCTCGCCCACGCCGTAAGCAAAACCGTTGGCGTAAACGCGGTCAAACCAGCCTTTCATGATGGCGGGCATCGAAAACCACCACAGTGGAAATTGAAAAATCACCGTATCGGCCCAGCGCAATTTTTCCTGCTCCGCGGCGATATCGGCGGCCTGCAACTGATGATCGTAGGCGAAGCGGGAATCCACCGTAGCATCGAAGTGGTCGCCCACTAACGGGGCGCGCGTGTCGGCAGCGTCGAGCGGCGCTTTCCACTGCATCGCATAGAGATCAGAGACCTGCACTTGATGTCCGGCATGCTGCAAATGCTGCACGGCAAAGTCTTTGAGTGAACCGCTCAGCGAACGTGGTTCCGGATGGGCATACACAATCAGTACATTCATGGGCTTAATCCTGTGAGATGAAAACCACTGCAGATTAAGTCGGCGCTGGCTATAGTGGAAATCAATTGCTGATATCTCAGGTATAGCCATAGTGAATATCGACTCGCTGGATTTGAATCTGCTGCAGACGCTCAACGTGCTGTTAAGCGAACTCAACGTCACGCGCGCGGCGCAGCGTTTGCATCTCTCGCAGCCTTCCGTCAGCGCTCAGTTGGCGCGATTGCGTAGGCATTTTGACGATCCGCTATTGTTACCGGGGCCGCGTGGCATGCTGCCAACGGCGCGCGCAGCAGCTCTGCGTGAGCCGCTGCGTCTGGCGCTGGAAGCGGTTGAGCGTGCGGTCGCGCCGCCCGATGCCTTTAATCCGGCCAATGCCGATGACACCTGGCGCATCGCCGCCACCGATTACACCTCGTCAGCGTTGGTGCTGCCTGCGCTCAACCTGATCCGCGCTGCTGCGCCGCAAAGTCGTATGGCGATATTGGCGCTGAATCCGCCGCTGGTGGCGCAGCAGTTGGAAAAAGGCGAGCTGGATGTGGTGTTTCATACGGGCGATAACGCGCCGCCGACGCTGCATCAACGCAAACTGTTCAGCGAGCGCTATGTGCTGGCGGGACGGTGCGATCACCCGCAGTTGCAACGTCTGCCGACGCTGGATCAATTCTGTCAGCTGGAATTTGTCATGGTATCGCCCGATGGCGGTGGCTTTAGCGCCGCCACCGATAATGCGCTGGCGAAGCTCGGGCGTTCACGCCGCGTGGTGCTGTCGGTGCCGCACTTCTTGTTTATGCAGGAAACGCTGGCGAGCAGTGATTTAGTGGCGGTGCTGCCCGAGCGGTTGGTGCGTCACGCTTCGCACCTCGCGGTTGTCGATCTGCCGCTGGAGGTGCCGGGCTTTGATATTTTGCTGCTGTGGCATGAACGTCTACACCGCGATCCGGCCCAGCAGTGGCTGCGGCAGCAGATTGTGGCGGCGCTGTCACGTTCTTAATCAAACTGCACAACCTCAAGTTTTTCCGAGATTTCCGGAGGCGCCATTTTGCTTAGCATTTCGTTAGCGATATTAAAATAATCGCATCCTGCCCAAATGGCCTTGCTGCCGATGATATAAACCCGTTTCTGCGCACGCGTTACTGCAACGTTTAACAAATTGGGTTTTGAAGATGCCCATTTCTCTCCGCCAGAATTATTAGCCGATAAACCGAGCACAATAATGACATTTTTTTCTTCTTTTCCCTGAAAGGTATGAACAGTACCAATCCTATCATCAATCCAGCGATTGATATCCTTGATGCCTTTTAGTTCCTGACTCAACAGGAATTTAAGTTGGTTTTTTATCTGTTTGAAGGGTGAAATAATATAGACGTCGGGCAGCGCGCCATGATATTCAAACCAGTCCTTTACCATCATGAGGACTTTTTTCCCCTGTGCGGGAACGTAATGTTTTCCTTCCACTTCACCACAGACATCTAACCAGCAACTCTCTCCCCAAATATCATTTTCAGTAGGCCAACGCTTGTCCCGACCATGTAGCATTTTATTGTTGTAAGCAATTGTGTTGGCGATACTGAACATTGGCTCATCACAGCGCCGATGGACGCGCAGCGGACTGCCGAGCCAATTCTTATTAGATATTTGTGCTGAACCATAGGGGTTCACTCTATCTGCAAGATTTTGTACTGATTGTGTTGTTGGAGACCACTGGCGCCAATCATCAGCGAAGGCACGCTGTGCAAGAGCTTCAACGAATGCTGGAGGAATAGTAAAAACGGGCTCAATCTGTAATGGATCTCCCACCACAACAGTACGTTTCGCGCGCCATAATGCTCCAGCCGCTTGTTGAGGTGTTGCCTGCCCAGCTTCATCAATAAATAACCATCCAATATCGCCAGCACCTAAATGCATGAACTGACGATGCACGGAGGCAAATGTAGAAGAAACCACCGGCACAATCATAAATAGAAGTTGCCACAACGCACGGCAGGCTTTGCTATCTGCTACACCACCGTTAATGGCGTCGCTGACGGAGAATATAACTTTAAGTAAGTTGCACTCTTTATAAGCTTCTTTCAGCCATGATTGGTGTAAATCAAGGGCACATGCTGAAAGTCGACTACGGGCTGCATTCAATATTGCGCCTTGACCGAAAGCGGTACGTTGAATGTCCTCAGCCTCAATATTGAAATCATCCGCAGCAAAAATGGTATCTTGATATTTAATCTTTAACGTTGAGCAATCTTGTTGTTTTGCATCCAGTTCACGTCTCGTTTGACTTAAACGTTGTTCAGTCAACTCCAATAGTGCCAAAGCAGAGCCTAATCTCTTTTTTAATCCTTTAATAATGACTTTAAGACGAGAGATCTTTCCAAATCTTAACGTCCACCATTTTGGTAAACGTTCAGCGCACCGCGTTGTTCGGGCGTGGAGTGAAAATATTCGTAAGCGTAACTGTTCTATTTTAAGCTGCTGTTGATGGAAAATATTGGACAGATCATTCAGACGTTCAAGTTGCTGAACTTCCTGAATGATACCTTGATAGTTTTGTTGCGCCTGAATAAAGGCTTTTTTAGCTGTTGAGAAGCTCACTATGTCTTTATTTTTTAAGGATTCAAACAGATGTCTGTATTCATCAGCCGGTGGTGTAGTTACAGCTTTTGTATGATTTTGTGTGAAAACTCTTTCTTTGAAGCGATCGCGATTCTTTTTCTTACCTAAAGCTACAGCAATCAATCCCCAGCAATCATCTTCTGGCGCAAGAGGTTTAATTAAATAGGTTTTATCTTCTTGCTTTTCATCTTCTTTCAAAATGCGTGAAAATGCTGCAAGTTTACGCGCGGCTGATTTAAAATAATCATGATGTTGCCAATCATCGCCAAGACTTTTTAACTGCGGTAGTTCGCGAGAGATGTTTTCAACAGCAGCATTATTGCTTGAAACAACCACCATTTCGTAGCCACACAGTTCAGAGCGCAGGCAGGGAATCTTTCGTGTGTCGCCATTAACGTCGATGGTAAACGAGCCAGAAAAGGCATCCTCAACCCGATCGAAACTTGCAAGAATAGCAGCACGCTTGACTATATTATTCGCAATTACATCACGTAGTAATGTGGTTTTTCCCGTTCCTGGAGGACCATTAACTGAATATAGCCCTTGATGCGTCAGTTCTTGTTCAAGAGTATTAATGGCAAATTGTTGCATTAAACTCATATTGTGTCTGCTATCTGAAAGCCAGCGTCCGGCAGGAAGCTGGGATAATCGTAATTTATCAATTAATAGCGTTCGTCCTGCCGGTAGAAGAAGATCTGCTTTTCTTTTACGACTTCCGGTTAGATAGCGACCTAATGGAGAATTAGCTTCTAGCTTATTCCGCTTGATATCTTGTATTATCAGCTCGATATCACGTAAGTAGAAGCTGTTTAATATACTTATTTCATTTGAGTAGTGGGCGGCAGAGTTCGAAGAATACTCCGGTTCGTTTAAAAGTTTCTTTTCAGCTATGTCGCTCAGGCCTGAAATTAAATCCAGGTCTAGCGGGGACGAGATATGAATTTTTTTAGGTGTAGTTTCATTTAACTTAATGAATAACGCAGGAGCAGGGATTTGAGGAGTGAAAGGCGTCCATTGTGCCATTGCTTTTAAAAACGCAATGATTTCGAAAGTGGTTAAAACAGACGGTAGGTGGTGTTGTTTTTTTAAATTATCAGCGACCGTAATAATTTCTTTAAAGCGCTGTTGTAATTTTTTTGTATCAACTTCATATGAATCAAAGTTAAGCCGATCTAATCCACCTTCTGCTATCTGACCTAATGCCCAGGTTACGGTAGAAAATTCAAAACTATCACTATCGATAACGCCATTATGGTCAATCTTACATTTTATCGAGCATGTACGACCTTCATTACCGAGTGCATCACTCTCGATATCACTGTTTTCAGCAACGAAAGGTTTGGCTTGCTGGAATATTTCGTCACGATCAAAAATGCCAAAAAAGAGTTCGTAGCGGTATTTTTTCTCAGGTAAATAGTCACTGCCTGCGCGCCTGACTTGCTGTGGTTCAATCCAGGGAAGTGAAGTAATATCTTGTAATTCTTCAATGTTAAGTTGAATTACGCCATCCGCATTATCTTCAAGATCTTTAATGTCAGTTGATTCGAAAAACTCTATTTTGTGCCAATAATCAAGAATATTTATGGCCTGTTGAGTACTCGAGATTTTGCTTTGCTCGTCCATGAAATTTATATCCTCTGAATGTTTACCTGCTAATTCTTATACTACTGCTTTGAACGCTTAGCTTTCAATGATTAGCTCATCTGTGGAATGGTTAGTGGTAAACGACCCGGCGGCTGCTAGTTCTTGGCCATCCACGTGACCTTAAAAATTCACTTCTCCCGCGTCACAAAAATCATCACACTAGCCACCTTTACCATTATGGAGAGATGGCATGATTACCCGATTGCTGCTGGCGATGTCGCTACTTGCCAGCCTGAGTGCGCCGCTGTTGGCAGATCAAGACGGCGTCTCCTTTAGCCACAAAGACTGGGAACTGGCCTGCGATAACACGCTGACCTGTCGTGCCGCTGGTTACAGCGCCGAAGAGGGCGCGGGCGGCTCGGTGTTGCTGGTGCGCGCGGGCGGTCCCAATGCGGTGACGCATGGCCGTGTGGTGCTGGCCGATACCGGCGATGATGATTCTAAAGTGGTGAACAACTTAGCGTTGTGGATTGATGATCGTGCGCTGGGCGACGTGGCGAAAGCCGATAACGACGAATGGACGCTGACGGATGAACAAACCCAGGCGCTAATTAACGGCATTAAAGGCAGCGGCAAAGTGGAGTTTCGCGGTGGTGATGAGCCTTTCGATCTCTCCAGCAATGGCGCATTTGCTGTGCTGCTGAAGATGGATGATGCGCAAGGTCGTCTTAGTACGCCGGGCGCGTTGGTGCGCAAAGGCAACAAGCCGGAAAGCAGCGTACCGGCAGCGATGGCGATGCCGGTGATTCAGCAGGTAAAAGTGACTAAGGCCGATGCGCGTCCGTTGACGGCCGATGAGCTGGCGCTGTTGAAGCCAAAGCTGATTGCCTCACTCACCGACGACGACAGCTGCGACAATCTGGCTCCGTCCGACGATCAGCCGGAAGAGGGCGCGGAGCCGCTGACCTTAACGCCGGTTGATGATGCGCATGTGCTGATCGCCGCGCTGTGCTGGCGCGGAGCGTATAACGAAGGTTATGGCTATTGGCTGATCGATAAAGCATTGCAGGGCACGCCGCAGCTGGTGACGGATTCCGGCTCTGATTACAGTGAAGGTGTGATCTCAGAAGCGCAGAAAGGGCGCGGCATCGGCGATTGCTGGAGTACAGCGGCGTGGGTGTGGGATGGCAAAGCGTTTGAGCAGAGTAGCGATGCCACCACCGGCATGTGCCGCGCGATTCGTGCGGGCGGCGCATGGCAGTTGCCAACCTGGGTGACCGAGGTGAAACCGGCTCCCTGATAAAAACCGCACATATCGGTAGCGGCGCGATTTAAAGGCCAGGGACGCGCAATAAATTGCGCCGCTACGGAAGGTGCACATATTATTTACCGCAGCACTGCTTATATTTTTTACCGCTGCCGCACGGGCAAGGATCGTTACGGCCGGTTTTCTCGCCGGCAAAGTGTGGCAGTTGAGGTTCAGGATCGGGCTGCGCCATGCGCTGTTCCTGCCAGTATTCATGCAGCTCCAGCGCCGCGGGGCGAATCGCCTCGATGCTGGCTTCAAACTCTTCCGGCGTGAAGGCTTCGCGCTTCGCCAGATGATCTTCGCTGCCGTGCAAGGCAATCGCCTCCATCATCGGTTGCAGTGATTCTGGCAGCAGCGACCAATCCGCATCCAGCGCCACGCCGCGCAAATAGCCATAGCACCAATCTTCCACCACGGTGAATTCCTGGCCTTCCATCTCTTGGGTGCCAAACAGCGGATCGAACTGCTCCGGGAATTCGGCCAGGCGCTCGGCGATGTCGTTCAGATGCTGGAAGGTCAGCGTCATAAAGCGATCCATCTCACGCTCATTCGACCACTTTGGAATGTGCTTTTTGCCGCCCCACATCGCCACCAGCCATTCGCTCGGTTCGATGTCGTTCGGGCCTGAGAGCAACGCCGTCAGCATGCCGTCCAGCTCAGCGGTATCCACCACCGAGTGTTCGTTGCCGTATTTCTCCAGCATATCTTCAAGCCAGTTGAGCTCTTTTTCGGTTAACGGACCCTGGTTCATACGGCGTCTCCTGCTGTTCATTGATGGGCCATGCCCAAAGTTAATTGGCGGCGATTATAGCGGGAAGCGGGCGCGATTTATCGCTTTTTGCATATCGATTGCTGAACCTCTCCTAAAAATGATTCTCCATAACTTATCGCGCAACAGTATTGGCTGCATTTGTCAGCAGATGGCAGCGTAAAGGCAGAATTTTTCTGCACGAAGGATGCAAAAGTATGGCCAGCACATTGCCGGTACTGGATTTAGCCCTGCTGGAACTGCCGGATGCGGAACAGGCGCAATACCTCGCCGAGCTGCGCGAAACCGCGCGTGACGTCGGCTTCTTCTATCTGGTGAATCATGGCATCAATCCGCAGCTGCTGCAGAACGTGCAAAGCATCACGCGCGCGTTCTTTGCCTTGCCAGATGAAGAGAAGCAGCGCGTTTCGATGATCCATTCACCGCATTTTCGTGGCTACAACCGCGCGGGCGTGGAATACACCCGTGAGCAGCGCGATCAGCGTGAGCAGTTTGATATCGGTGCAGAACGGGCCGCCCTGACGTTGCAACCAGACGATCCGGCGTGGAAGCAGCTGCAAGGACCCAATTTGTGGCCGCAGGCGCTACCGCAGCTGCGTCCGGTGATCCACGCGTGGCAGCAGGCGATGACTGACGTGGCGCTGCGTTTACTGCGCGCCTTCGCCAAATCCCTGTCGCTGCCGCCGGACGCGTTTGATGCGCTGTACGGCACGCACCCCAACGAACATGTGAAGCTGATTCGCTATCCTGGTCAGGATGCCGCTGCTAGCCAGCAAGGTGTCGGCGCGCATAAGGATTCTGGTTTTCTGACCTTTCTGTTGCAGGACGAACAGCCTGGATTGCAGGTTGAAGTCACGCCAGATCAGTGGATCGATGCGCTGCCGAAACCGGGCGCTTTTGTGGTGAACATCGGCGAACTGCTGGAGATCGCCACCAACGGTTATCTGCGCGCCACCGTGCATCGTGTAGTGTCGCCGCCGGCAAAACAGCAGCGCATCTCCATCGCTTTCTTCCTCGGCGCGCAGCTCGACGCCGAAGTGCCGCTGTATCAATTACCGCCGCAGCTAGCGGCAGAAGCGCACGGACCGACCAGCGATCCCAGCAATCCGCTGCTGCGTGAAGTGGGCTGGAACTATCTCAAAGGACGTTTGCGATCGCATCGCGACGTGGCGCAGCGTTATTACGCTGACACTCTCAATAGCGTTAAATCATAAGAAACTAAGGGAAGCAGATGAATAAAAAGGTGATAGCAGCGTTGGCGATGGTTTCGGTGTTCAGCACTTACGCCTCGGCGGCCGCGCTGCGCGTGGCGGCCGATGCCGTACCGCACAGCGAAATCCTCAACCACATCAAACAGAGCGACAAGAAACTCGATCTCAAAGTGATTGAACTCAACGGCAACCTCAACGCCAACGAACTGCTGGCGCGCGGTGACGTGGATGCCAACTACTTCCAGCATGTGCCTTATCTGCGCGATCAGGAAAAAGCGCTGGGCGAGAAATTTTCTGTGGTCGCCACCGTGCATATTGAGCCACTTGGCATCTACTCGCACAAAGTGAAATCACTGAAAGATCTGCCTGATGGCGCGCAGGTGGCGGTACCGAATAATGTCACCAATCTGAGCCGCGCACTTTATCTGTTGCAGGCCAATGGTTTGATCAAACTGAAAAGCAGCAGCGCCAATACGCTGGTGACTTCCGCAGACATTACTGACAACCCGCACCATCTGAAGATTATCGAAGTGGAAGCGCCGCAGCTGCCGCGCGCGCTGGATGATGCGCAATTGGCGATCATCAATGGCAACTACGCGTTGCAGGCCGGTTTAGTGCCGTCGAAGGATGCGCTGGCGCTGGAACAGGCGAAAGATAATCCGTATGCCAACGTGCTTGTCACCACGCCGAAACTGGCGCACGATCCGCGTATTCTGGAACTAGCGAAAGATCTGGAGTCAAAGCAAACTGCTGAATTTATTAACCAGCACTATAAAGGATCGGTTATTCCCGTTAATCAATAATCCCCGCCGCCACCTGTTTTTGGCAGGTGGCGCTGACTTTCTTCTGTGCTATATTTCGCCACCAACACCCGTCGCACCCTTTATAAAACATAAAAATTCGCTCAATCCATTGCCATGATTACCTTCGCCAGGAATAAACGGGTGCTGTGCCATCGTTTAACAATATGCATCATTGTGCTGGGCATGAGCGTATTGCTCAGCGCCTGCGGCACCTTGTCGCAAACCTCCGCGCCCGTCAGCGATAAAGTCTATCTTTCACACGCGACTTTTAATGAAAACGTCGATGACATCGTGCGCCATTACATGCAGCAAAAGCAGGTTTCTGGCATCAGCATCGCCATTATCCATCAACGCAGCCAGCCTGAATTTTACAGTTTTGGTGTCACCGATGCGCTGCACCGTTATCCCATTACGCCAGACACTTTATTTGCGCTCGGCTCGCTGAGTAAAGGCATCACCGCGGAGGTGATTATTGAGCTGGTGGATCGCGGTGAACTGCACTGGAACGACACCTTAGCGACGCTTTTGCCGCCCAACGTGCCGCTGAGCGCCGATGCCAAACGCATCACGCTGTTGCAGCTGGTGACGCACACCTCGGGCTTGCCGCGTCAGGATATGGATTTGCCGATGTTCATGAAATTTATGGGCTATCTGCGTAGCGGCGAGAACTTTTATGGCAACCTCGACAGCGATGCCGTGCTGGATTATCTGGTCGACTTTGACGCGCCCGCGCATCCTGGCGCGCGCTATTCCAATCTCGGCTATGCGCTGCTGGGCTACATCCTTAAATATCGCTTCCATCAGGACATCGAAACGCTGGCGCAGCGTAATCTGTTCCAGCCGCTGGGCATGACCAGCAGCAGCTTCAAGCCGCAGAGCCTGCGCGGCTATCCGTGGCGTGCGCTCGGTCATGCCGGCGATCAGCCTAAGCTGATTCCTCGCGGGCAAATCACGCCGGACTGGGCGTTTAAAAACAATATGGTGGCGGCCGCCAGCCTCTACAGCAACGCGCGCGATTTGATTCGCTATCTGGATGCGCACCTGCATGACGGCGCGGGCGCTTCGCTCAATGCGGCGTTTGCGCAGGTCAATCACGGCTACGAACAGCACGGCAATCAGTCACAAAATATCGCCTGGGTTACGGATACCTACGGCGATCAGCAGATTACCTATCAGGTTGGCTATATCGGCGGTTACTCCAGCTTTATTGGCTTTGATAAACAGAACGGCAATGCGATTGTGGTGCTGCAGAACGCGTTTAACTGGAGTAACTATCTGGGCATCGCGTTATTGAGGGATCTGGCAAATAAAGCGCACGACAAAAACTAACATGGTTGCTTGCAATTTTACTGCGCCAAAAAGCGCCTGAGCTGAGGTATGCTGAGCAGCGAAATTTGACGCGCTAAGCGCGCCGGGGGAACCTTCTGCGTGCTTAACGTGTCAGTTAAATGGACAGTTAATAATTAACCAGAGTGGAAATCACCCATGCGCAGGACACACGTCAATCTTCTTTCTGCAGGAATTTTTCTGGGCGCTTTAAGCCTTGCTCCGGCCGCGCTGGCGGAAGGCGAGCAAACAGACGCCGTACCCATGCCGCCACAGGTGCAGCAAACCGCACCCGACGCGCAAACCCAGGCACCCGCCGCTGATGCACCCGCTCAGGCGCCGGCCGCCGATGCGCCTGCCAGCAATGAACCGGCTGAATCCAGCGGCGATGTCGCGCCGATTCGTCCACCGCAAAGCGGCAATGCGGCTGCGCCAAACAACTACGATCTGAACACCATCATCATCGACTACAAAGAGTACAAAGTGGGCGATGTGGTGCCAGATGAGTACCGTAAAAAACAGTACACCATTGTTGAGTGGAAGCCACGCCATCTGCCAGCGCCGCAGCCAGGCACGCACTGGGCGTACATCAATGCCAACTACATCCTGATCACCGATGACACCGGTAAGATCGTGATGGGCAAATCAGGCGAAATCTTCTTCCGCGGTTAATTCCCCCGCAGCAGACGCGCTAACTGCGCGACGCCCGCCGTAATCTGGCTGGTGCTGGTGTTACCGTAACCCAGCACCAGCCCTTGTTGCTTCTGCTCCCCGAGATAAAATCCCGACAGCGCGCCCGGCGCGTAGCCACTCTGGATCAGCCGATCCACCAATGCCATATCGTTTTGATCCGCAGCCAGTGATAACACCAGATGCATGCCGCATTCGCCGCCCAGCAACGGAACCTGTGTGCCAAACGTTTGCTGTAATGCCTGTCGCAACGTCGCCTGCCGTTGGCGGTACAGACGGCGCATTTTGCTCAAATGACGGCTAAAATCACCGCTGCGTAAAAACAGCGCCAGCGCCTGCTGCTCAGGACGATTCCCGCCGCGCAGCAGTTCATGCAGCGCAGGGCGCAGCGGCGCGACCAGCTGCGGCGGCAATACCATAAACCCGAGCCGTAGCGCCGGAAACAGCGTTTTGCTGAACGAGCCGACGTAGATCACCGGCGTTGGCTGCGTCATGCCTTGCATGGCGGCGATTGGCTCGCCGCTGTAACGAAAATCGCTGTCGTAATCATCTTCGATAATCCACGTTTGCTGTTGCCGCGCGGCCGCCAGCAGCGCCAGACGACGCGGTGCGCTCATGATTGCGCCGGTGGGATATTGGTGCGTTGGCGTGGTGTAAATCAGGCGCGGCGGACGCTGCTGCCAGTCCTGCGGCTGCGGCGCCAGACCTTGTGCATCGACCGCTATCGGTTCAATACGCATATCTCCCAGCCGCATCGCCGCTTTCGCCCCGCGATATCCCGGCTCCTCCACCCAACCGATGTCGCCAGGGCTGCTGAGCAGCGCCACGCACAGCGTTAATGCCTGCTGCGCGCCTTCGGTAATTACGATTTGTTCGGGCGTACAGCGCACGCCGCGCGCTAATGCCAGATGCTGCGCCAGCGCGGCGCGTAGCGTGCGTTCGCCGAGCGGATCGCCATAGCCCAGCAGTTGCTGCGGCTGATGCAGCATCACGCGGTTCAGCGCCCGTCGCCACTGAGCCAACGGGAAATGTGCTAACGAAGGAACGCCGGGCCGCAGCGCCATCTCCTGACTCAATGTGCGATGGCTGGATCGCAACTGAGCGATGCGCGGTGACAAGACAATTTCGCTGCTGGCGGCCGGCTGAGTTTCCTGCGGTAGCTGCGCCATATTGCTGATGCGACTGCCCTGGCGATCGCTCAGCAAAAATCCTTCAGCCTGCAGTTGCGCCCAGACGGCGATCACCGTATTGCGTGAAACCGCGAGATCCAGCGCCAGCTGGCGTGTTGCGGGCAAACGCGTACCGGCAGCGAGTTTGCCGGTCAGAATCGCCTGCTTGATACGCTGGAACAGCTGCTGTTGCAGCGTCAGCTCGCCGTTGGTCTCTAGCGGGGCCAACAATAATCGATGCAGTGCAATATCACTCATTTACGCGGTTCCGTGGATCCATCAATTTCAACCATTGTGGCGCTTTTTAACACACCAGCAAAGTGGCACTCTGCGATTCTGGCCCTGACTGATAAAGGAATTAAGCTATGTCGCAACACACGAATGATTACGGACAACCGGTAGGATTTCCGCTGCCAGATTGGCAACCCCGCGCCTGGCCGAGCTATGAAACCTTCACCGGTGACTATTGCCGCCTTGAACCGCTGAATGCCGAGCGTCATGGCCGCGAACTCTATGCTGCCTATGCGCTGGCTGAAGATGGCCGTGACTGGAGCTACATGTTCGCCGAACCTTTTGCCGATGAAGCGGCCTATATTGCCTATGCGCGTCAGCTGGAAAACGGGCGCGATCCGATGCATTTCGCGGTGATCGATCCCGTTAGCAACCGCGCGGTCGGTAGCCTGGCGTTAATGCGCATCGATGCGACAAACGGATCGGTGGAGATCGGCCATGTCGCCTTCTCGCCGTTGCTCAAACAAACGCGCATGGCCACTGAAGCGCACTATCTGCTGATGCGCTACGCCTTTGAGCAACTGGGCTACCGGCGCTATGAGTGGAAGTGCGACAGCTGCAACCAGCCATCACGAAACGCGGCACAGCGTTTAGGGTTTCAGTTCGAAGGGACTTTCCGTCAGGCGATTGTCTATAAAGGCCGCAGCCGGGATACCTGCTGGTTCTCGATTATTGATAGCGATTGGCCGCAGGTGAAACAGGGCTTCGAACGCTGGCTGGCGGCAGAGAACTTTACGGCGGAGGGGACGCAACGCGAAAAGCTGGAGGCGCTGCGCACCCTACGTTAGTTTTGCGGAATTATTTTTATATCCACCATGCCGATCCCCAGTTTGCGGGGATCCTGGCCGATAATATTGCCGACATTTGACTCCTGCGGCTCCGGCGGCGCAATGATCAAATTGCGGCTGCCGGTTGGATTGGTGAAATGCAGCGTGGTGGTGGAGAAATCTTCACCTAAATTCAGTTGCTGCTCTTCATCGCCAACGCGCACCGGAATCGGACGGTGCGCATTCGGACCGAACGCCCGCGCGGTGATCACCACATCAAAGCGTTTCGGCAGCGGATCGGTGTACTCAATATTCACTTCCGGCGCCAGATTGGCATTTGACCAGCGTCCCCACTCTTCCGGGCGAGATATCCCTTTAAAACTCTTCACGCTGGTTGGCGCGCCAGGCACTGATAACAGGAAGCGGTCTGCGTTGTAGCGAATCGCATTGTCTTCAATCCGAATCTGCTGCTCGTTGAGCTGGAAGGTTGCCGCACTCACTTCGGCTTTGGGGAAGCTGACTTTCGCTTTCCACTGCGGTTTATCAATGCGGGTAACGCTCGGTTTGGCGCCCATCTGTCCCATCGAAACACACAAATCGTTCGACAGAGCTAAATCTGGCTGCCACAGGCGCGCCATTTTAAAGCAGCGATCGACCCAAACGAATTTGTCGTCGGCAGCAAATTTAGCCAGCTGATAACGCAGTGGCTCCGCGTATTCGCCTTCGGGCAGCGGTTCAACATGCTTATCGGAGACGCGGAACAGAATCGGCAATTTGAAGGTTGCGCCGGAGAAGCTGAAGGTATTTTTTTGTTGATCGACGGTAAAGCTGTCCATCTTACTGGGGAAATTCCACAGTTGAATGATATCCGCTTTCCACGCCGTGACGCGCTTCGCCATGTCTTCAAACTCGGTTGACAGCGAGGTGGAAGAGAGGCCGCTGCGACCAAGTCCAATCGCGTTATCCCCGCCGAGAATTTCCAGCACCGTGGCGCCGTTATCCAGCGTACTGCGTTTGGCGTCGAGCACTTCCGCCTGTGGCTGATCGCCACGAATCACCATAAACAGGTCACGGCGCGGCTGCTTGATCAGGTATTGATGCGCGGTGTTATTCATTGCCAGATGATCGGAGGTCACCACGATGATGGTGTTTTTAAACCACGGCGACGCTTTGATGCGTTCAATCAGACGCGCCACATGCTCCTGCGAGCAGGCGACCGCGCTAAAGGATTGGTTTGGTTTGCCATCATAGCTGTAGCTTTTGCGCTGGCAGCTGCGCGAGATAAAACCATCCGGGTGATGGGTGTCGACGGTGAGAGTGAACAATGCGAAGCGTTTTTGCGCGCGCGATAGCTCTTCATATTTCTCAAAAACCTCGTCCATCACCGTGTCATCGTAGTAGCCCCAGTTATTACGATAGCCGGGATCGGCGACGCGACTTTTCAGCTCCTGCGAGCCATACATATTGGCCGCATCAAAGCCATGTGACAGCAGAAAAGTGTCTTTACCGGCGAAGCGTAAATCGGCGCCCTGAATAAACCAGTTCTCATAGCCAGAGTTTTTCAGGATGTCGCCCAGACAAATATTCTGCGGATAGAAGCTGGAGAGCGAGGCCGAGGCGTTGCCATCAAAAGGCGCAAACAGCGGGATGCCGCACTGTGAAGCCACCATGCCCGCGATGGTGTAATCAGTGCCAGGCAATTGTTCGGTTTGGCTGAAATCGATGCTGTTATCTTTTTCGCGGCTGAGTTCCGGGGCCAGACCGGGAAATGCCTGCTGATCGAAGTAGGTGCGTTCAAGACTTTCGCCATAAATGTAGACCAGGTTGAGCTTTGGCTCGGTGATCACCTTATTAGGCGTTTTGTAATAGGTTTCGAAGTCCGAATCGGCGAGGCGCGAATGTGAGGCGATCAGCTCTTTCACCTGGCGGAACGCAGGCGTGGTTTGTACCGAACCCGCAGCACAGGCAATCGCCAGCAAACTCCAGCCGAGGTGATGCGGCCGCTTACGGCGGCGCAATAACCATGAAAGCAGGCAAAATAGCGAGAACAGCGCGATGATCAGTCCGATGGCTGGCACGACATATTTGCTCACGCCCGCGCCGGTCAGGCTGTTGGTCAGGGTATACAGCACCGCGTCATTAATGCCATCGCCGGTAAAATAGTTGCTGGCGACCAGCGTGACGTTAAGCACGATAAACAGCGTGAGCAGCAGCAGGATCAGACTAAACCAAAATTTATTTCGCCCGGCTTTGAAGGAGTAGACTGCAATCGCAGCCAAAAAGAGTACAACCGAAACCAATTCGGACAACGTCAGATCCTCATTTTGAATGAATACGCAATCCTTGCGCCAACGACCCTCTGCGGGGATTTTGCGACAATCTATATTGGGTGTCACATGGCTGCAACACATCCAACCAGATTTGTGCGATGCATTCCGATTCGTTTAAGGCGGGTTCAGGCTGACTGTGGTTTAGCCTGGCAGCAACGGACGGGCTGCTGCCAGTGAGGGCAGAGAAGGGAATCAGAGTTTTCCAGTGAGGTATTGCGCTTCGCCGTCGGCAAAGCTCCAGTCGCCTTTACTGTTGGTGATAAAACTAATCATCAAATCCGTGCCCTGTACGCCACAATTTTCCAGCAGCTCGCGTGCTAACTCTGCCATAAACAGGCACTTCTGTTCTTCACTTCTCGGGCTGGTATATACGCGCACCATGACCAGATTGTCGGTTCGCGCAAAGCCTAAGCCGGTATCCTGAAAGACCATCTGATAACCTTTGTTTTCGTGAACAATCTGATAACGATCGCGCGCCGGGACTTTGAAGGCGGTTAAGACCGCACGGTGTGCGGCATCCAGCAATGTGCGGATTTCTGATTCTGAACGGCCCTGAATAACGTCGAATGTCAGTAACGGCATAAATAAAACCTCGTTTTTGCTCACATGAAAAGAGTAGGATGTGGCTCTATGCTGCCGCTTGCTGCTGGAAAGAAAAAGCGCGCTGGTTGAAATGATTATTTATTATTTTGAACAATCGATATGAAAGAAATTAAAACCGATAGCCTTTGGGTCCATTTGCACTGGTTAACCGTGCTGGCTGAGCTCGGCAGTTTTACGCGCGCGGCGGAACGATTAGACGTCAGCAAAGCGGCGATGAGTCAGAAGATTAAAGAGCTGGAAAAGATGGCGGGCGTGGCGTTGGTACAGCGCACCACGCGCAGCGTGCGACTGACTTCCGCCGGTGAAAAGCTGGTGGATGAGCTGCGCGATCCCTTCGCGCGTATCGCGCAGAGCTTTTTCAGCGTGCGCGATGAAGCCGGTCCGGTGCGTGGCATGGTGCGCGTCACAGCGCCGGTGGCGTTTGCGCGTCAGCAGCTGGTGCCGATCATTGGCGATTTCCTGCGTGACTATCCGCAGGTGCGCTTGCAGCTGGATGTCACCGATCGTCTGGTGTCGCTCGGCAGTGAAGGCTTTGATCTGGCGATTCGCCACAGTGATAGCCTGCCGGAAACCCATGTTGCGCTGCCGCTGTGTGAAACCCGCGCACTGCTGGTGGCGTCGCCGGCATATCTGGCGCAAAACGGCCTGCCGGATTCACCGCAGGCGCTGCAGCAGCACAATTGTCTTTATTATCCGCGCGGACTCGAGTCGCCGCAGTGGCGCTTTCGATTAGCGGACGGCGGCAGCGAAACCGTGCAGGTGAAGATTCAGGGCAACTTTGCCACCAACAACAGCGAGTCGATCCGCGATGCCGCATTGCAGGGTTTGGGCATTGCGATGCTGCCGGATTTCAGTGCCAGCGCGGCGCTTGCCAGCGGCACGCTGCAGCAGGTGCTGCCGCAGTGGCAAGCGGTGGATGCGTTCGCCGACCGGTTGTGGGTGGTGCGCCCGTATGCCGCACAGGTGCCACGGGCGGTGACCACCTTAATTCACTGGTTACGCGCGCGCTTTGTTGATGGGTGATGCCAGCGCGATCGGCGCAGGCGTTTGCATCATCTGACCCAACAAGCTGCCGCGGTTGTAGTTGCCGAGCCGCAGGTTGAAGTCGAGATGCAACTGCTCATTGCCGCTGAGTTTAATCACCGGTGGCGGCGTGAGTGGACGCTGGTGAAACAGCACCGCGTGGGCAAACGCCTCGCTTTTCCAGCCGCTTAAACGCTGATAGTAATAAGCGTTCGCCTCGCATTTACGCAGATAGAGATTCACCCGGCGATGTTCGCGCATGGCGATCTGCTGCGCCAGAGAACCTAATTGCTGCTGCGGCTGCGCAATTTTCTGCGTCAGCAGGGAATAATCATCGCGCTTAGTCAATTCACTGAAGTAATTCTGTTCGCCGAGATGTTTGATCGGCGCGTAATGTTTTTGCCACTCGCGGATAAAGGGATTATTGGCGGTTGCCGCCAGGAACCAGCTCTCAATCACCGGCGCGAGATAGTTGACGGTGGCGTTTTCGTGATAATAACCAATCACATCCATGCGACGTTCCTGATGCGCGCGATGTACCCAGGAGAGATCTTCAAATAATAAAGTGCTGCAATCAATGGCAATGCCGCCATAACGCAACAGTAATTCCAGACGAATCACTTCGCTGCGTTGTTGGGCGGTTAATTGGGTCGAGGTAAAGATAAAATCCGGTAAAACTTCTTTTATCGTTAAACGATTTAATAAATGAATTTCATGATCGGGATTATCCTGACGAATCTTTTTAATATTTAACGCCATTGATTTCGGTAAATATTCATTATCCCAATACATCCAGACTTTCTTTGGAATCTCTGGCAGATCTTTTTCGCCAGAAAGTAACACGATATTGTCCTCCTGGCTGGGATCGTATTCCGGCGCACAGAGCGCATTATGCTGTTTTTTCTGCAGGAAAGTCTGGCTGGTAAAAGCGAGTCTTTTCCAGTTATGCCAGAGGGTTAACGCTGGCTGAAGGCGTTTTTTATTCATGATGCACCTGATTATTGTGATTATGGTGGCAAGGCGTCCCTGATCGCGGCGCTGAGCGCTCTTGATTGTCCTTTAGGCTGTGTGTAAAAAGTACTCTCCTATGCTTAATAAAACATTCTGTGCGGCGCGGCTATCACTTTTTGATCCTTTCAGATAAACCGGAAAATCAAGGATCCGTTAAGCTTTAAATTAACGATAAATAACCGCGTGGATTGTTGATTATTCTATTTTATCTCATTGAGACTATTCCTAATAAAATAACAATGGCGTGGCGTAAGTCGCGGGGCGGATTAAAAAGTGCGTGTGAGATCACGTGTTAATCTCGCTGCATTTTTCGCTGGCCTGCCGGGAAAATCCCCTCCAGATTGCGGGTTGGCTACGCTTAAAGGAGGTGACGAACAAAAGGAGACACTATGCAGCGACACAACCGTGGATTACTGGCGGTCGATAAGCAGGGCAATCGCGTGCTGTTTCTCAATCCCGAAACCTTTGCCGTTGAACAAGAGTTAAATGCCTTTCCGCCGCGTCCACACGAGCTTCTGATGCTGCCGCAGCTGGAGAAAGCTTACGTGCCGATCTACGGCGACGGCATTCACGGCGACAATCCGCATCCCGGCCACAAAGTGGCGATCATCGATCTGCGCCTACGGCAGATCAGTGGTTTTATCGATCTGTCGCCGTTAAAAGCACCGCACAGCGGCCAGTTGGGACGAGACGGTAAAGTTTATCTCTGCTGTGAAAACAGCGCGGTGGTGGCGGTGATTGATCCCGTTAGCGATCGCGTGGAGAAAACCATTCAGCTGCCTTCGCACAATGCGCACCGACTCACTTTGTCGCCCAGCGGGCGCAAGTTGTTCACCGAGAATGAAGAGGACGCCAGCATTACCGTGGTGGATCTGTGTGAGGCGGAAGGGCGGATTATTGACAATATTCTGATGCCCGGCCCGATTTCCGGCATCGCCGCCTCGCCGAAACATCCTTATCTGGTGGCGAGCGCCGCCGATGCGCCGCTGCTGTATGTGGTGGATCGGCAAAGCCATCGCATCCGCCAGCGCCTGACGTTGCCGGGCCACCAGCAACCGTGTCAGGTGGTGCGCTTCAGTGCCAACGGCGAGCGGCTGGTGGCGATTGGCGATCAGGAGCCGGTGGTGACGCTGTTTGACGAGCTGCTCAATCCGCTCGGCGATATTCATGTTGGCAACAAGCCGATGGATGGCTGCTTCAGTGAGGATAATCACAGCTTGCTGATTGCTAATGAGGGCGACGGTTCGCTCAGCCTGATTGATCTGCAGCAGATGAAAGTGATTGCCACGCCGCAGGCCGGTACCGGTTGTGAAGTGCTGAGTTACTTTCAGCTCAAACCTTAAATAAACGGGCGATGATAAATCGCACTGCTCCAGTGGCGGCTGCTGGCATGTTTTTCGGCTTGCCAGCCGCGCTTGCGTAACTCGCGTGCAATCAGCTTATTCATGATGCCGTGCCCAACCAATAACACCGTGCCTTGCTGCGACAGCACCACCAGTTTATCCGCCGCCAGACGGGCACGTTCACGCGCATGCTGCACCGATTCGACATGGCCGGCATAGCCGCACAGCCACAACAAGCGCAATAGCGCCAGCCAGACGTTGAGCGGCAGATGTAAACGCTCAAACGGCAACGTCGGTATCGCCACTTCGCTAAAAACCTCATCCACCGCGTGCGGCTGCAAGCCCAGCCGCGTTAACGACGAGCGGGCGCGCGGCAGCGGGCTGGTGGCGATCACACTCGCCAGGCGCGCAATAGTCTGACTGCGCGGCGGCGGGGAGTCGCAAATATCAGCCTGATCGTAACCTTCACACCAGTCGGCCAGCGCCCGAGCCGTGAAGCGCCCCGTGACCGGATGATTGGGTTTACCGTGTCGCATAAGAATAATGGTCATAGCGCTCCTGAGTGATCTTTCTCCAGTGTAATGCAGATGCTGAGTCAGTCGCGCACCGGTGACGGCATTTAAGAATATTGCGGGTGTGTCATTAAACTTTACCTGAACTGTGCGAAAACCAGCGCGATGAAGATGCAGTATGCGCCGTTAAATGGTAAGCAATAATCGTTAATTACGTTGTAATCAGACATTTCTTGCATACGCGCATTAGATGTAATGTCATGAATTAACGCCTCTTTTATCTTGTGCTCATGAGTTATAGTGAAGTTTATCTAATAAATGTCACTATTTTTGCTTGATTTATCTACGCGCGTAGATAGACTATGCCCATAGTGATAACTCACGGTGCCAGAGACGAAGTTGGCCTTGAGATGACCCAGTTACATTTGCCTTACTAATGCGATCGATGAAAATTACATCGGCGGGAACAGGCGAAGAAGCGGATTCCAACACCAGGGAATTCATTACTGATTTTTCATCCAGGTTTGCCTACTGAACGTCGCCACCGGGGAGTTCCGCTTGTTGCAAGGGAACTGACCCACGGAAGGGCGTTTGCTGTTTTTACCTCATTCAGGGATTGGGTTATGACGGTTTCGCAACAAAGCTCACTGACATCCTCCTCAGCTGCCGACGCGCGGCTTGAAACATCATCCGGCCGCAAAGATTTCTGGCGCGCCACCTTCTCGTGCTGGCTCGGCACCGCGATGGAATATGCGGATTTTGCGCTGTATGGCCTCGCTGCCGGCATTATCTTTGGTGATGTCTTCTTCCCCGAAGCCACGCCGACTATCGCCTTGCTCTCGAGTTTTGCCACCTGGTCGGTTGGCTTTATTGCCCGCCCGATTGGTGCCTTGCTGTTCGGCTGGATCGGCGATCGTAAAGGCCGCAAAACGGTGATGATCTCGACCATCATTCTGATGGGCGCCTCCACTACATTAATCGGTTTGATTCCCTCCTATGCCAGCATTGGCGTTTGGGCACCGGCGTGTCTGGTGCTGCTGCGCTTTACCCAGGGTTTGGGGGCGGGCGCAGAGTTGTCCGGCGGCACAGTGATGCTGGGCGAATACGCGCCGGTTGAGCGTCGTGGTTTGGTCTCATCGGTGATTGCGCTGGGCTCGAACAGCGGCACGCTGATCGCCTCGCTGGTTTGGCTGGCGGTGATCCAGATGGACAAAGAGAGCTTGCTGGCGTGGGGCTGGCGTATTCCGTTCCTCAGCAGCGTACTGATTGCGGTGGTGGCGTTGTGGATCCGTCGTCATCTGCGAGAAACGCCAGTGTTTGAACGCCAGCAGGCGGAATTGCAGGCCGAACGAAACGCCACGCTGGCGCAGGCGAAAGCAGAAGTGGATACGCGCAGTTTCTGGCGTCGCACCCGCGCCTTCTGGACCATGGTGGGTTTACGCATCGGCGAAAACGGCCCTTCTTATCTGGCGCAGGGCTTTATCGTCGGTTACGTCGCCAAAGTGCTAATGATCGATAAGTCGGTGCCCACCACCGCGGTGTTCATCGCCTCGTTACTTGGCTTCGTGATTATTCCGTTTGCCGGTTGGCTGTCGGATCGCTTTGGTCGCCGTATAACCTATCGTTGCTTCTGCTTATTGCTGATGTTCTACGCCTGGCCCGCCTTTAGCCTGATGGACAGCCGCGACCCGACGATTGTCATCGCGGTGATTGTGGTCGGCATGGCGCTGGCATCGCTGGGTATTTTCGGCGTGCAGGCAGCGTGGGGCGTCGAGATGTTTGGCGTGAAGCGTCGTTATACCAAGATGGCGGTAGCGAAAGAGCTGGGGTCTATCCTTTCAGGAGGCACCGCACCATTAGTGGCGGCGGCGCTGCTGTCGTTTACCGGACACTGGTGGCCGATCGCGGTTTACTTCACGGCGATGGCCAGCATCGGTTTTCTCACCACTTTCGTGGCGCCGGAAACGCGCGGACGCGATCTCAATCTGCCGGAAGATGCCATCTGACCAGCAGGATCGCGTAAATCACAACCCCCATTGGCCGGATATTCCGGCCAATGGCATTTACGCAGGGGCAAAGGAATGGCGAAATCTCCAACCGGAAACGTAACGCGCACGGACGTGGCAAAAATCGCCGGCACCTCGGTGGCGGTGGTCAGTTACGTGATCAATAACGGCCCGCGTCCGGTGGCAGAAGCCACGCGTCAGCGCGTGCTGGAGGCGATCAAACAGACCGGCTATCGCCCCAACGCGGTAGCGCGCGCGCTGGCTTCGGGCAGCACTAAAACCTTTGGTTTAGTGGTGCCAAACATCGGCAATCCCTTTGTTGCCTCGATGGCGCACATGCTGTTGCAGGAGTCGATGAATCACGGCCACGTCATGCTGTTGGGGGATGCCGGCGACGATCGCAAACGCGAGCTGGAGATTATTCAGGGCCTGTTAAATCGTCAGGTTGATGGCCTGTTTTACAACAGCGTCGATCGCCATCCCTACATCGATGTGATTCAGGCCAGCGGTACGCCGCTGGTGATGCTGGATCGCATTGAGCCGCGTCCAGGCGTTGGCATGCTGCGCGTCAATGAGCGCGAAGCGGCGTGCCAGGTGACCGCGCATCTGCTCAGCCACGGTTATCAGCAGGTGGGCATGATCAGCGGTCCACTGGACATGCTTAACGCGCAGGACCGTATTCACGGCTGGCGCGATGCGCTGGCGCAGAAAGGGTTGCTGGCAGATGAGGCAATGATTTTCCCTGCCAGCTACACGCGGCAGGGCGGTTACGACGCCGCGCAGCGCATGGTGGCCAGCGGTCGTGTGCCGCGCGCGCTGTTTACCAGTAATGAAGGCCAGGCGATTGGCTGCATTCGTGCGCTGTCGGAGCATGGACTGCGCGTGCCGCAGGATGTCGCGCTGGTGTGTTTTAACGGTACCGATCAGTCGGCGTTTCATGTGCCGACGCTCACCACCGTACGTCAGCCGCTGCGCGATATGGCGCGCAGTGCGATTGCCATGCTTAAAAATTGGGATGGCGACGCAAAGCTGGCGGAATTTCCTCACCATTTAGAAATCGGTGAGTCCTGTGGCTGCCAGCTTACTCAACAAGAATAAAATTATAACACTATGAAAAGATTGATTATTGATTGTGATCCGGGAAACGGTATAGCGGGCGCCAACACCGACGATGGCCTCGCGCTGGCGTTAGCATTGGCCTCAAAGTCACTGTCGCTGGAACTGATTACCACTGTGACCGGCAACACGCCGAGCGCGGTGGGTGCGCAGGTTGCGAAAGATCTGCTGCAGCGGCTGGGACGCAACATTCCGGTGGTGCAGGGCGCGCTGCAGGCGCTGCGTGAAGATCCTGCGCCGTGGCGTGCGCGTCTTGACCACGTTGCTGATGAAAAGCTCGGTGAACTGTGGCGCGGCGTTCGTCAACCGCAGCGTATTCCGGCGGATGGACATGATGCGGCTGGTGTAATGGGCCAACTGATTTGTGACAATCCCGGCGAGTTTACGCTGGTAGCCATTGGCCCGTTGACCAACGTGGCGCTGGCACTGCAGCGTTATCCAGAGATGGCTGAATCGGTGGCAGAGATTGTGATTATGGGTGGTGTGTTCGCGCTGGATGATTACATCAAAGACACCAATTTTGGCCTCGATCCGGAAGCCGCGCATCAGGTGCTGCACAGCGGTGCTGCCATCACGCTGGTACCAATGGACGCCACCACGCAAACCCTGATGACGCAGCAGGATCTCACGCGGCTGACCGCTAACGATCATCCGTTGCCGCAGTTTGTGCGCGAGACGTTGCGGCCGTGGATCGATTATTCGATCCGCACCCGTCATCTGCCAGGTTGCTGGATACACGACGCGCTGGTGGTGGCGTGGCTGCTGAATCAGCGTGTCGCCGACGGCGTGGATTATCATGTGGATATTGAGCTGCGACCTGGCGCCACGCGCGGCAAAAGCTGGCGTTATCGCACGCCGCTGCGGCTGGATATTGGCGTGCCACCGCAGACCGGCGCCTTGGTGCATGTGATTCAAACCGTTAATAATGCGCTGCTGCTTGAGATGATCGAAAAGGCATTTAATCAGTTATAAAACCCTTGACTGCACCTGCCGTAACGGCGCGATAAAACGCGCCGCTACAGGATATTGCCTCCATCAATGACACGTTTTTTTACACCGCGCATCACTCGCTGACAATTCCTACCACAGCCCGCCTTTCTGACATGCTATATACAAATAGTTAACAAATTAGTAACCCGTGAAATTATTCGCGCGGTAACTTCTACTATAAATCCGGCCAACGAACCGGAAGCTCATCAGACAGGATACCAACATGTTCAACTGGACTGCGACCCAGCGCAACGTGGCTTTTGCCAGTTTCGCGAGCTGGACGCTGGATGCGTTCGACTTCTTCATCTTAGTGTTTGTCCTCAGCGATCTTGCCCAATATTTCCATACCAGCGTCTCCGATGTTTCTCTTGCCATCATGCTCACGCTCGCCGTGCGTCCGATCGGCGCGCTATTGTTTGGTCGGCTGGCGGAGAAGTACGGCCGCCGACCGATTTTGATGCTCAATATCGTGATGTTCTCGGCGTTTGAGCTGCTGTCGGCGTGGTCCCCCACCTTCACGGCGTTCCTCGGTTTCCGCGTGATTTACGGCGTGGCGATGGGGGGGATTTGGGGCGTGGCGTCGTCGCTGGCGCTGGAAACCATTCCGGATCGCTCGCGCGGCTTGATGTCCGGCATCTTCCAGGCTGGTTATCCGTGCGGCTATCTGCTGGCGTCGGTGATTTTTGGTTTGTTCTTCGAAACGGTCGGCTGGCGCGGCATGTTCCTGATTGGCGCGTTGCCGATTCTGCTGCTGCCGTTTATCTACTTCAAAGTGCCGGAATCGCCGGTGTGGCTGGCGGCGCGCGAGCGGAAAGAGAGCAATGCGCTGCTGCCGATTATCCGCCAGCACTGGAAAATCTGTATCTATATGGTGCTGCTGATGGCCTGCTTTAACTTCTTCAGCCACGGTACGCAGGATCTCTATCCCACCTTCCTGAAAGTGCAGCATCAGTTTGATCCGCACACCGTCAGCATCATTGCCATCAGCTACAACATCGCGGCGATGCTGGGCGGCATTACCTTTGGTGCACTCTCCGAGCGCATTGGCCGCAAGCGCGCGATTATTCTGGCGTCATTCCTCGCGCTGCCGGTGTTGCCGCTGTGGGCCTTCTCCAGCGGTTCATGGATGATCGGTATCGGCGCGTTTCTGATGCAGTTTATGGTGCAGGGCGCGTGGGGCGTGGTGCCGACCTATCTTACCGAACTGGTGCCCGCCAATGCGCGCGCGGTGCTGCCGGGCTTTGTCTATCAGCTGGGGAATTTGATCGCCTCCGTGAATGCGACGCTGCAGTCGCGTATCGCCGAGGCGCACGGCGGCAATTATGGTTTGGGCATGGCGATTGTCGCCGGAACGGTGGCGGTGCTGATTTGCGTATTAGTGGCCTTTGGTCGCGAGACGCGCGGCATCGAAATCTCCGGTGCCGCCGCGCGCGAGTCGTCTTAAAGCGCCTCGCAGACGTCAACCCATTTCGCCGCGGTGAGTTCCGCCATGCGCTGCGGCGAAATGCGCACCGCGCTATGAATCGATCCGGCTGCGGGCAGCACTTCATCAAAGCTGCGCAGCGACACATCGCAATAGACGGTAAGCGGATTTTCCAGCCCGAACGGGCAAACGCCGCCGACCGGATGTCCGGTCCAGTTCACCACCTCATCCACGCTTAACATGCGCGCCTTGGCGCCGAGCGCAGCTTTCAGCTTGCGGTTGTCGAGACGCGCATCGCCGCGCGTAACGATCAGCACGATGGCATCTTTCACTTTCAGCGACAGGGTTTTGGCGATTTGCCCAGGCTGAACGCCATGAACGCGTGCGGCCAGCTCAACGGTGGCGGTGCTTTCCGGCATCTCGATGATGTCGATATCCGGTGCATGTTCGGCAAAGAAGTGCCGTACCGACTCCAGGCTCATTGTTATCTCCGGTAAAAACAGAGCCGAAAAAATGCCATAAGCCTGGAAAAGTGTAAACGGGAGAAAAGGAGAATCTGTAACAGAATGCGCGGGTGCTACACCGCTTTTAACGTGCAGTTACCGCAACGTTCTACATCGGGGATACGATAGCGCTGGCAGCAGCTGCGTCGTTCCATTTCGCCATTACGCGGGATCATGGTGCGATACAGCGGATTATCGCTGCCATCGAGCAGGGATTTGCTGAAAAATAGCGCCTGTTCCAGCTGCAAAATCTTCTCTTCTGGCAACTGGTTTTTCAATTCACCAAGGAACCAGTAAAACGAAAAGCCCATGTTGTTCCAGATAAGCTTCGCATTGATATCACCGTGCTGCGTCATGCCGTTAACCGCCGGAATCAGGCATTGCTGAATCAGGCGATCGATACGCTGCTGGGCATTGAGGTAGCGCGCATCCTCATCTTCCTGCACATCCAGCCAGAAAGCGCACGGATGGCCGTTTTCGTGGAACTCAACGTGAATCAGATGCGGCGAGCAGTTCAGCGCACGCGGTTCCTGCAATAACGCCATCATCAGCGGTGGCAGCAGCAGGCCAAAATACCACTGCGCCCACAGCGATTGCAGCGGCTTAGCTTCCTGCTTCACATCAGGATGATCGCGATAGAGATAATCGCTGTAGCGCTGCGTCAGGCGGCGATAGTGAAGCGGATTGGACCATTCAGCCAGAGTTAACGTCCCGGCGGGTGCCGGCTGGCCAAGCTTGAGGTTATCCAGCATGTAGCTGCGTTGATCGCGCATCAGATCTTCCAGTGCGCTCGCTAAACTGCGATCGCTCTGCATAAAGATCAGTGGATGCTCGCTGAAGCGATGATCCTGACGCGTGATGATGGCCATGCCGGTCCTGAGTGATAACGGGAATCGAGAGACAAATGATAATCGTTCCCAGCATTTTGAACAACATTTCTGCACATGCAACTGTTAACGCACATTTCGTCGCGGCGCGTTTTATCGCGCAATAAATTGCGCCGCGACGAGGTGTGCGTTGGGTAATGACAAGGCTTTATATCAGTTCATTACTCGCCTGCGTCAATTTCGGCAAATCCTCCCACGCCAGAATAGTGTTACGTCCCTGATTTTTCGCCACATACAGCGCGCGGTCAGCATTGGCGACTGCCTGGTCAAAATCGTCAGCAAAGATGGGCGCGATGCCAGCGCTGATGGTGACGTGCGTCGAGACTTTCTCATTGAAGCGGTGCGGAATTTCCAAATCCACCACGTACTGACGAATGCGTTCAGCCAGTTTCATTGCGATTGAGGCGTTTACATTGGTCATCAGCACCAGAAACTCTTCGCCACCGTAGCGTGTGACCACATCGCGCGAACGCACCGCGTCGCGGATCGCCACGGACACGCGCGCCAGCGCCTGATCGCCCATCGCATGGCCGTAATTGTCGTTGTAGGCTTTGAAGTGGTCGATATCCAGCAGCAGCACAAAGTGGCTGCCGGCGTGGTTTTCCAGAATGGTATCAAGGCGATTCTTCAATCCACGGCGGTTGTACAAGCCGGTAAGCGGATCGAGCATGCTCAAATCGCTGAAGCTCTCTTTTTCCTCATACAGCTGGCTAACCAGCCGACGGGTGAAGGTATCAAAGCGACGACGCATTAAATGGTGCAGTGAAAAGCCGATTAATGGCAGCGTAATGGTGAATAAGATCATCATTAAATGCTGACCATCATCCAATAACAGCACGGTTAATACCGGCGGTGTGATGTGTAAACAGAATGCAATCAAATAATCACTCAGCGCAATGGCACTGATAAAGAACACGCTTAACAGGCTGATAATTAAAAAGCTGCCATCAAAATAGTAAACCAGATGATATCTGTGGTTAATATGCCACGCCCACAGCGCACCCAAAATAAAAGCCACAGGATTTAATAGCGGTAATTTTTGTTTTGACGCCATTAAGCAAATAACCAGCAGCGTGGAGCTGAAGCCCGCTACAACGTCCACCGGCAGCGAGCGTATTGGGCTATCGCTGCCTAAAATCGGCAGCAGGCAAAAAAGCGAAACGGCGACATTAAGAAACAGAAATAGCATCAGCGACAGCCGATATTTACTCTGTTTCAACTCATCATAAGATTGTAATTTCATTATTATTCTCGTGACAGCCCTGATATATCAAAGCGCTACCCGCAAGTAATAGTTTACCTACCCGGATAGAGAGCACGTTATTGTTGTGTTAGCGATATTGTTATCGGCGGCAATTTAGCATTTTCCAGTAATTCTGTCATCCGGCATGGCTTGCGACAAAAATTCGCTGCAAGATGAGAAATATTGTCATATGATAATGCGAATATTTATCATTTGAGGGTTGCGCGATGATCATGGCGATAATAGCCGCCTGCGGACTATGGGGCGTGAGCTGGGTAATGGGTAAACGTCTGGATAGCGGTTGGGGCGTGTTATTACCCTGCGCGGCGATGCCGATTTTTGCGTTATGGGAACCGAGTTTCAGTCAATGGCGAGTGGTGATGATTGTGGCACTGCTGCTGACCGTGGTGATGCTGTTTCACCATCGCCTGCGTCACTATCTGTTGCTGCCATCTTGTCTGGCATTGGCGGGCGGCTTAGCGGCGGTGTCGGTCAATTTCCACGTTATCTGATCAAATCGCAGAAACGACAACATCACGCTGAGAGCGTGAAGTTCGTTGAAAAATCTTTCGGGGGATTTACTGCTCGAAAGGAGTGACAACTGTTGGTGCGAAGGGAGGGACTTGAACCCTCACGTCCGTAAGAACACTAACACCTGAAGCTAGCGCGTCTACCAATTCCGCCACCATCGCATCTTAGTTGTCTGTTTATATCGTCGCATTGGTGCGAAGGGAGGGACTTGAACCCTCACGTCCGTAAGAACACTAACACCTGAAGCTAGCGCGTCTACCAATTCCGCCACCATCGCTCAGTGCGCAGATATAAACTGTGTGATTTTAGTTTGGTGCGAAGGGAGGGACTTGAACCCTCACGTCCGTAAGGACACTAACACCTGAAGCTAGCGCGTCTACCAATTCCGCCACCATCGCAAACTAACAACACCCTAAAGTATTGCTAACCACGGAGGCGCATTTTAGAGATTTTACTCATTGCGTCAACACATATTTCGCGACGGCAAAACGATCGCTGTAAAAAGCAACGTTTCTGCCGCCGCGCTGCTGTTAACGCGTTTTGGCACCGCGACCATATACGGCGCGATAGACTTTGAAGCGTCCGGTTTGCGCCAGCACTTCGTGATTGCCAAAGGTTTCATCCAGAATTTGTGGATATGGCAGGAAGGCGTTAGCCACGATACGCAGTTCGCCGCCGCTGTTCAGATGCTTAAGCGCACCGCGAATCAGCGTGTTAGCCGCTTCAAGGCTGGTTTGCAGGCCATCGTGGAACGGCGGGTTAGAGATGATCATGTCGAAACGGCCGGTAACGTCAGAGAACACGTTACTGGCAAACACTTCACCTTCCAGTTCGTTGGCGGCCAGCGTGGCTTTACTCGCTTCAATCGCAGCAGCATGCACATCGCACAGCCACAGACGCACGCGCGGCGACACTTTCGCCATCACAGTTGCCAGCACACCGCTGCCACAACCGATATCCAGCACTTTGCCACGGAAATGCGGCGTCAGCGTGGAGAGCAGCAGATCGCTGCCGATATCCAGACCATCACGGCTGAACACGCCCGGCAAGGTATGGATGGTGAGATCCTCGAGCTGATAAGTATGGCCGTAGCTGCTGGCATCAAAGGTTGGCTGCTTATCGAGACGACCGTGATACAGGCCACAACGACGCGCGCTATCAACTTTCTCCAGCGTCGCCCACGCTTCCAGCATGCCTTCGGCGCTGCGCACGCCGCTGCGGTTTTCACCCACCACGAAGATATCGCAGCCTACCGGCAGCAGAGAGAGCAGGTTTTGCAGCTGGTACTGCGCTTCGGGTTTGTTCTTCGACCAGTAATAAACCAGCGTATCGCAGCCTTCAACATCGGCAGCGGTTGCAACCATGCTGTAAACCGCACGTTCACCAAGGCGATGGCTTAGGTTCTGCCAGTGATGATATTGCTGGGTATGCACGCGGCTCGACGCGGTTTCTAGCTGGGCGGGCAGGTCATCCTGCAGGTCGCCAGCAAACAAAACGTTGCGGGCAGTAAATTCATCACTGTGGCGCAGAATCACTTCGCTGGCCGGGGTAAAAGCAGACATGGGGCACTCCTGTTAAATCAGAGCGACGATTATATACACGTCATACTTCAAGTTACAGGTGCGTTGGCTGCTCTCGCTCACCCGAATCACTTACCTGAAGTAAGCTCATCGGGCTTCACTCGTTTGCCGCCTTCCTCTAACTCGAATTATTTTGTGTAGGGTGCTTTGTTGGCGCATGTTCGATGGGTTTGCTAGCATAGCGTCGCATTCTGGCAGCATAACGGGTAATAGCATGAGCACAAGGCGCGACTGGCTTCTACAGCAAATGGGGATTACGCAGTATCAGCTGCGGCGTCCGCGCGTGCTGCAAGGGGAAATTGCCGTCACGCTTTTGCCCGACACGCGTTTGGTTTTGGTGGCCGAACAGGCACCCACGCTACAAGAACCGCTGATTCGCGACGTGCTGCGCGCGCTGAACATTCAACCCGCGCAGGTCATGTCGTTAACGCCAGACCAGCTGCAAATGCTGCCGGAGCAGGTCGATTGCGCCGGCTGGCTGCTGGGCGTCGAGAGCGAACATCCCTTTAACGGCATTACCCTTAACACCGCCGTTTTCAATGAACTGATCAGCAGCGGCGCAGCAAAACGCGCCCTGTGGCAACAGATGTGTAACCATGACAGCCATCTCTTTAGTCACCCCTGAAGACCAGCCGCAGCTGCTGGCGATTGAGCGCCGCGCACATGCTTTTCCGTGGAGCGAGCAGACGTTTAGCAGTAATCAAGGCGAACGTTTCGTTAATTTCCGCATTGAAGTTGAAGGTAAGCTGGCCGGATTCGCCATCACCCAAGTGGTGCTGGATGAAGCGTCGCTGTTCAATATTGCGGTGGATCCCGACTTCCAGCGCCGCGGCCTGGCGCGCCAGCTGTTGCAGCATCTGATTGCTGAGCTCGAGCAGCGCGACGTGATGACGCTGTGGCTGGAAGTGCGCGCCTCAAATATGCCGGCGATTGCGTTGTATGAGCAGCTGGATTTCCATCAGGTGAGCGTACGCCCCAACTATTATCCCACTGCCAGCGGACGAGAAGATGCCATCATTATGGCGCTAACGCTTTAAGGAGCACCATGCTAAACGATTGGGACTGCATCCTGTTTGATGCAGACGAAACGCTTTTCCATTTCGATGCTTACGCTGGTTTGCAGCGCATGTTTGCCCGCTATGACGTGCAATTTTCTGCGCAGGATTACACCGATTATCAGGCGATCAACAAGCCGCTGTGGGTCGATTACCAGAACGGCACCATTTCCGCACTGCAGCTGCAAACGCGCCGCTTCACCTTGTGGGGCGAAAAGCTGAGCGTCGCACCCGAAGTACTCAACAGCGATTTCCTCAGCGCAATGGCCGATATCTGCCTGCCGCTGGAAGGCGCAGCTCATCTGTTATCAACGCTGAAAGGCAAAGTGAAAATCGCCATCATTACCAACGGTTTCACTGCGTTACAGCAGGCGCGCCTTGAGCGTACCGGATTCCTCGATGTGTTTGATGCGCTGGTGATTTCTGAAGAAGTTGGCGTACCGAAACCGGACGTGGCGATTTTTGATCACACGCTGGCCTTGCTGGGCAACCCGGATCGCAGCCGCGTGCTGATGGTCGGCGATACGCCAGAATCAGATATTCTCGGCGGCATGAATGCCGGCCTGAAGACCTGCTGGATCGATCACGGTACGCGTCCGTTACCCGATCACATCACGCCAACCTGGCAGGTGAAAACGCTGGCCGAGCTGGAAACGATTCTGACGGAAGGTTAAAAGTATCTATTCATCGTTACCATCGTGATGATGCTGAGAAGCCCGCTGTGCGGGCTTTTTTTTATGTTATTATCTATGCATGAATCTATTCATCAATCTATTCATCAGGTAAGGTGGCGGCAATGGCTGAGCTACAAAGTTTGCTGCTGGAAGGACCGCTTAGTGCGGCGGATCTGCTGGCTCGATTGCATATCAGCCAGGCCACGCTTTCACGCCAACTGCGTCAGCAGCCGCAGATTATCAAATGGGGCAAAGCGCGCGCGACGCGTTATGCGTTGCTGCGGCCCATCCGGGGTGAAAGCCGCTTCCCGCTGTATCGTATTTCTGCTGAAGGTCAGGCATCGCCCGCTGGCATCCTTTTGCCAACCTGGCCGCAGGGCAGTTGTCTGCATCTGGACCAGCACGATCAAGGCCGCTTTTATGACGGCTTACCGTGGTTCCTGCAGGAGATGCGTCCGCAAGGTTTTCTGGGCCGACAATGGGGCCGTGAATACGCGCCACAGCTCGGGCTGACGGATGATATTCGTCTCTGGAGTGATGAGCAGTGCCTGATGGCGCTGGCAAGCGGCGGCATCGATATGCCGGGCGCTTTTATTGTTGGCGACATGACATACCAGCGTTGGCTGCAACAGCCCGCACCGCAAGCCATCAGCGAGGCGCAAAAAATCGCGCGTTATCCGCTGATGGCACAACAGGCGCTGAGCGGCGATGAACCGGGCTCATCGGCTGGCGGCGAACAACCGAAATTCCTGTGCTATGCCGCAACGGCGAATGGCGATCGTCATTGTCTGGTGAAATTTACCGTCGCCCGTCAAAGTGATAATGCTGAGCGCTGGCGTGATTTGTTACGCGCGGAGCATCTGGCGTTGCAACATTTACTGGCGGCGGGATTGCCTGCCGCACATAGCCAGCTGATTGATAGTGAAGGACAATTGTTCCTCGAAGTGCAGCGTTTTGATCGCATTCATCAACGTGGTCGACGCTGCATGAGTTCATTAGAAGCGGTAAGCGCAGAGTTTATCGGCCATCAACAACACTGGCCGGATGCGCTGCGTGAGTTGCAGCGTCAGCAACGTATTGATGCGGTAGCGGTTGAACGCGGGACTTTGCAGTGGGCGTTTGGACGACTGATTGCCAATAGCGACATGCACGCGGGCAATCTGTCTTTCTTTACTGATGAAGAACGTTTCAGCCTGACACCGGCTTACGACATGCTGCCGATGGCGCTGGCGCCCAATTCTCAGGGGCACATGCGCGATGAAGTCAAACTGACGCTGGATTTCGCGCTGCCAGGCGCCGTGTGGCGCGCTGCCAGCGCTATGGCGAAAATCTACTGGCAGGCGATTGCAGAGGATGCTGCGTTTAGCGCGAACTTCCGCAGCATTGCCGGGCAGGCATTACAGCAACTGGAAGCGATGGAAGTGACGTTGCATAAAATGGCTTAACGCTCTTTTTCAGTCTCTGTGGTTGCTGCCGCCGCCTCTTCTTGCTCTTTCTCTTTATCCTCTTTCACCGTGCGGCTCGCCGTTAGCAGGAACGGCGATTGCTGCCAGCGGGTGCGACGGTCGCGCAGCAGGGTGCGCGTCAGGATAATGCCGATGGCCAGCGCCAGTAACATCATTAGGCGCAGGATGTTGGTGGTGTTATCCACCTGACGTGATTCCGTCACCAGCACGTGAGTATCCAGCGTGACGCGCAGGAAACCTTGCGGGCCATCTTTGCCTTCCAGCGGCTGCACGATTTGATGGTTGAAGTAGCTACCAGCGCGTTTGCCATCCAGCGACAGCCGATCGCGCACATTAATGCTTTCGCCGCTGTGCGCCACCAGGCTGCCATCATCGGCGTAGACGGAAGCATCAAGAATGCGGCTGTTGTCGGTCATCTGATTGAGGATGGCGGCAATCTGCGTGCGGTTATCGTCGCTGTTATCCATCAACGGTTTAAGACTAAACGCCACCTGTTTGGTCAGCGTGCGCGCCAGTTCTTCCACTTGTTCAGAGCGAGCCATTTGATGGCCGAGGCTAAACCAGGATGCGCCTTGCATCAGAACCACTAACAGAGCCAGCGAGATAAGAACAATCACCGTGCGATGCAGGCGAAATTTCAGTGCGGTTTTAACCATCAGAAACCCGTGTGATGTAACAGCAGAAAGGCTGGCAATTATGTTGCCAGAACCCGCGCAGACAAGGTAGCCTCTTGCGTGGTTTTGTTGTCCCTACAGGAGCTGTAATGCCAAATCGTCTTACCTGGTGCGATCTGCCCGCCGATGTTTCACTTTGGCCGGGTTTACCCCTTTCCCTCAGCGGTGATGAAGTGATGCCGCTGGATTACCGTGCTGGTCGGACTGGCTGGTTGCTGTATGGGCGCGGGCTCGATAAACAAAAACTCACCGATTATCAGCATAAGCTGGGGGCGGCGATGGTGATCGTTAGCGCCTGGAATGTCGATGAGTATCAGGTGATACGTCTGGCAGGCTCGCTGACGCCGCGCGCCAGCAAACTGGCGCATGAAGCCGGTTTTGATGTGGCGCCGCTTGGCAAAATCCCGCATCTGAAAACGCCAGGCTTGCTGGTGATGGACATGGATTCCACCGCGATCCAGATTGAGTGCATCGATGAGATCGCCAAACTGGCGGGCTGCGGCGAGCAGGTGGCGGAAGTCACCGAGCGCGCGATGCGCGGCGAGCTGGATTTCAAAGCCAGCCTGCGCGAGCGCGTCGGCACCCTGGCGGGCGCCGATGCCAATATCCTGATGCAAGTGCGCGATGCGCTGCCGCTGATGCCAGGCTTAACCACGCTGGTGCAGAAGCTGCAGGCGCTGGGCTGGCAGGTGGCGATCGCCTCGGGCGGCTTTACCTTCTACGCCGACTATTTGCGCCAGACGCTGCATTTAGCCGCGGTGGTGGCCAACGAGCTGGAGATTCGCGACGGCAAGCTAACCGGCCAGGTGCTGGGACAAATTGTCGACGCCCAATTTAAAGCCGATACCCTGAACGATCTGGCACAGCGCTTTGAAATTGCTCCGGAACAAACCGTGGCGATTGGCGATGGTGCCAACGATCTGCCGATGATTAAAACCGCGGCGCTGGGTATCGCCTATCATGCTAAACCTAAAGTGAATGAGCAGACGGAAATCATCATTCGTCATGCTGACCTGATGGGCGTGTTCTGCATCCTGACCGGCAGCCTGATTCACGAAGAGCGTTAACTGAGGATTTGATTTGGCCAAAGCGGCAAAACGCGCCTTCGTTTGTAACGAATGCGGCGCTGATTATCCGCGCTGGCAGGGGCAATGCAGCGCCTGCCATGCGTGGAACACCATCACCGAGGTGCGCATTGCCGCCTCGCCTGCGGCGGCGCGTAATGAGCGCCTGAGCGGTTATGCCGGCGGCAACGCGGGCGTTAGCCGCGTGCAGAAGCTGTCGGAGATCAGCCTCGAAGCCCTGCCGCGTTTCTCAACCAGTTTCAAAGAGTTCGATCGCGTATTGGGCGGCGGCGTGGTGCCGGGCAGCGCCATCTTAATTGGTGGTAATCCGGGTGCCGGTAAATCGACGCTGCTGCTGCAGGTGATGTGCAAGCTGGCAGAAGGGATGAAAACCCTGTATGTCACCGGCGAAGAGTCACTGCAACAGGTGGCGATGCGCGCCCATCGTCTGGGATTACCGACCGAAAACCTCAATATGTTGTCGGAAACCAGCATCGAGCAGATCTGCCTGATCGCCGAGCAGGAGCAGCCGAAATTGATGGTGATCGACTCGATTCAGGTAATGCACATGGCGGAGATCCAATCCTCGCCGGGCAGCGTAGCGCAGGTGCGTGAAACGGCCGCCTACCTGACACGCTTCGCCAAAACGCGCGGCGTGGCGATCATCATGGTCGGTCACGTCACCAAAGACGGTTCGCTGGCCGGCCCGAAAGTGCTGGAACACTGTATCGACTGTTCGGTGATGCTGGATGGCGACGCTGATTCCCGTTTCCGCACCTTACGCAGCCATAAAAACCGCTTTGGCGCGGTGAATGAGCTGGGCGTGTTCGCCATGACCGAACAAGGCATGCGCGAAGTCAGCAATCCATCGGCCATCTTCCTGTCACGCGGTGATGAGATCACCTCGGGCAGTTCGGTGATGGTGCTATGGGAAGGTACGCGTCCGCTGCTGGTCGAGATTCAGGCGCTGGTGGACCATTCGATGATGGGCAACCCACGCCGCGTCGCGGTGGGTCTGGAGCAGAATCGCCTGGCAATCCTGTTAGCGGTACTGCATCGCCACGGCGGCTTGCAGATGGCGGATCAGGATGTGTTCGTTAACGTGGTCGGCGGCGTAAAAGTCACCGAAACCAGCGTCGATTTGGCGCTGCTGATGGCGATGGTATCGAGCTTCCGCGATCGTCCGCTGCCGCAGGATCTGGTGATCTTTGGTGAAGTGGGCCTTGCCGGCGAAATTCGCCCGGTGCCGAGCGGCCAGGAGCGCATTTCCGAAGCGGCGAAACACGGCTTTAAGCGCGCCATCGTCCCGGCCGGCAATGCGCCGAAGAAACCGGTCGAAGGGATGAAGGTGTACAGCGCGAAGAAGCTGGCGGATGCGTTAGCGATTCTGGATGAGTTGTAAGTTTTACCGGTCGGCATGAATGCCGACCCTACGTTTGTAGGGTGCGCATTTATGCGCACCGTCTTAAAGGCCGCACCGCCCTTTATTCCACGCAGGAGGCACTAAATGTCATCGTTTGACTACCTGAAAACAGCCATTCGCCAGCAAGGCCACACGCTGCAGCAGGTTGCCGACGCCAGCGGAATGACCAAAGGCTACTTAAGCCAGCTGCTCAACGCCAAAATTAAAAGCCCGAGTGCGCAGAAGCTGGAAGCGCTGCACCGTTTTCTTGGCCTGGAATTTCCGCGCCGCGATAAAACCGTTGGCGTGGTGTTCGGGAAATTTTATCCGCTGCATACCGGCCACATATATTTAATCCAGCGCGCCTGCAGTCAGGTGGATGAGCTGCATATCATCATGGGCCACGACGAGCCGCGCGATCGTGAACTGTTTGAAAACAGCGCCATGTCGCAGCAGCCGACCATCAGCGATCGACTACGCTGGTTGCTGCAAACCTTCAAATACCAGAAAAATATCCGCATCCATTCGTTTGATGAAGAGGGCATTGAACCTTATCCGCACGGCTGGGATGTGTGGAGCGGCGGCGTCAAAACCTTTCTGGCTGAGCAGGGCATTGAGCCGAATTGTATCTACACCAGTGAAGAGCCGGATGCCGCGATGTATGAGCAGCACCTCGGCATTCCGGCGGTGGTGATCGATCCCAATCGATCCTTTATGAACATCAGCGGCGGGCAGATTCGTCAGGATCCGTTCCGCTACTGGGAATACATCCCGACCGAAGTGAAGCCATTCTTCGTGCGCACCGTGGCGGTGCTGGGCGGCGAGTCGAGCGGCAAATCAACGCTGGTGAACAAGCTGGCGAACATCTTCAACACCACCAGCGCATGGGAATATGGCCGCGATTATGTCTTCTCGCACCTCGGTGGCGACGAGATGGCGCTGCAATATTCCGACTACGACAAAATCGCGCTCGGTCAGGCCCAGTACATCGACTTCGCGGTGAAGTACGCCAGTAAAGTCGCCTTTATCGATACCGATTTCATCACTACGCAGGCGTTTTGCCTCAAGTACGAAGGTCGCGAGCACCCGTTTGTGCAGGCGTTAATTGATGAATACCGTTTCGACCTGGTGATTTTGCTGGAAAACAACGTGCCCTGGGTGGCGGATGGATTGCGCAGCCTCGGCAGCTCAATGGATCGTCGCGAGTTCCAGACCATGCTGATCACCATGCTGCGTGAAAACAATATCGAGTTTGTTCACGTTAAAGAAGATGACTATGACACGCGCTTCCTACGTTGCGTCGAGTTAGTAAAGCAGATGCTGGGCAGCTGATTCAGCCATAAAAAAGGCGCCACTAGGCGCCTTTTTCACAGTAAAAGCCTTACTTCGCCATACGCTTGTACTTGATACGCTTCGGCTCGAGCGCGTCGGCGCCGAGGGTGCGTTTCTTGTACTCTTCGTACTCGGTAAAGTTACCTTCGAAGAACTCCACCTTGCCTTCATCCTGATAATCGATGATGTGGGTGGCGATACGGTCGAGGAACCAACGGTCATGCGAGATCACCATGGCACAGCCCGGGAATTCCAGCAGGGCGTTTTCCAGCGCGCGCAGGGTTTCGATGTCGAGGTCGTTGGTTGGTTCATCAAGCAGCAGCAGGTTGCCGCCGACTTGCAGCAGCTTGGCGAGGTGCAGACGACCGCGCTCACCCCCTGACAGCTCGCCCACGCGTTTGCCCTGATCGGTGCCTTTAAAGTTGAAGCGACCGACGTAAGCACGGCTTGGCATCTCAGTGTTGCCAACGCGCATAATGTCCTGACCGCCAGACACTTCTTCAAACACGGTTTTGGAATTGTCCATCGCGTCACGGAACTGATCAACCGACGCCAGCTTGACGGTTTCGCCCAGCTCGATGGTGCCGGAATCGGGTTGCTCCTGGCCTGACATCATGCGGAACAGCGTAGATTTACCCGCGCCGTTCGGGCCGATGATGCCGACAATCGCGCCTTTCGGTACAGAGAAGGTCAGATCGTCGATCAGCACGCGATCGCCATACGATTTCTTCAGGTTGGTCACTTCCAGCACTTTGTCGCCAAGGCGAGCGCCAGGTGGAATGAAGAGTTCGTTGGTTTCGTTACGCTTCTGGTAATCGGTGTTGTTCAGCTCTTCAAAGCGTGCCAGACGGGCTTTGCCCTTCGACTGACGGCCTTTCGCGCCTTGACGCACCCACTCCAGCTCTTTCTCGATAGATTTGCGACGCGCCGCTTCAGAAGAAGCTTCCTGCGCCAGACGCTGATCTTTTTGCTCCAGCCAGGAAGAGTAGTTACCTTCCCACGGAATACCTTCACCGCGGTCCAGTTCCAGAATCCAGCCAGCCACGTTATCCAGGAAGTAACGGTCATGCGTGATCGCCACAACGGTGCCTTCGAAGTCGTGCAGGAAGCGCTCGAGCCACGCCACGGATTCGGCATCCAGGTGGTTGGTCGGTTCGTCGAGCAGCAGCATGTCTGGCTTTTCCAGCAGCAGACGGCACAGCGCCACGCGGCGGCGCTCACCACCGGAAAGGGTAGCGATCTTGGCATCCCAGTCTGGCAGACGCATCGCGTCGGCGGCACGGTTCAGCTGGGTATCGAGGTTGTGACCATCGTGCGCCTGGATCACTTCTTCCAGACGGCCCTGTTCCGCGGCCAGCTTGTCGAAATCCGCATCGGGATCGGCATACAGCGCATACACTTCGTCGAGGCGCTTCAGCGCGCCAACCACTTCTGAAACCGCTTCTTCAACGGATTCACGCACGGTGTGCTCCGGGTTCAGCTGCGGTTCCTGCGGCAGATAACCCACATTGATGCCCGGCTGTGGGCGTGCTTCCCCTTCGATATCGGTATCGATACCGGCCATGATGCGTAGCAGCGTCGATTTACCCGAGCCGTTCAGGCCGAGCACACCGATTTTTGCTCCAGGGAAGAAGCTAAGAGAAATATTCTTCAGAATGTGACGCTTCGGCGGAACGACCTTGCCGACGCGATGCATGCTATAGACGAATTGAGCCACGTTGTATTGAGCCTTTTGGTCTGTGAGTTATGAACTTTAGGTACAGAAGTTTAGCCGTTTTCAGCCTTTATTCATACCCGTCATACTTCGCGCTGCAGGCGCGTTGGCTGCTTGTGTCCACCCCAGTCACATACTTATGTATGCTCATGGGGATGTACCCACTTGCCGCCTTCCTGCAACTCGAATTATTTAGGGTCTGGTTTTGTTTCCCGGTAATAGAAACAGAGGAATTCTAAGATTTAGGCAATCGCAGCGGTATATTCTGTTGTGCCAGCCAACTCTTCAGCGCCGGTTCGGGTGCGCTATCGCTGACCAGCAAATCAAAACGGCGTAATTCACCGATACGCGCGGGCAGCACTTTGCCAAATTTACTGCTGTCCGCCACCAGCACGCGCTGACGTGCGCGCAGCATCGCGTGGTGCTTCATCGCCAGCTCGTTAATGTTGTAGCAGGTGGCGCCCTGTTCCTGATCGATACCTGCCGCTGAAATAAACGCCAGCGTCGGGCAGAGATCGTCGAGGATCGAATGCGCGCCAATCGGCGTGAACAGCGCGTTATCGGCGTGGAACTCACCGCCGCTCAGGATCACGTTGCAGGCCGGTTTCTCTTTCAACGCCAGGAAAGTGTTCATCGCGCAGCAGATGGCGGTGAACGGCAAGCTATCAGGTATCGCATCTACGATGTACGGCAGCGTGGTGCCGCAATCAAAAAATACCGTGTCATTTTCACTGATCAGATCCGCAGCAGCCTGCGCCAGGCGCTGTTTGCGTGCGGCGTTCTGACCGTGCTGATCGGAGATAAAGTAGTGTCCGGCGTGGCTTTTCGGATCGCTGACGATATAGCCGCCCAGCAGCACCACGGTTGAAGCCGGTTCGGTGAGATCGCGGCGGATGGTCATTTCCGACACGCCGAGCAGCTGCGCCGCGTCTTTCAGGTGCAGTTTATCGGTGCGTTTCAGCGCCTGAGCCAACTTGTGAATACGTTCGTCGCGCCGGGTTTCCATGATCATCTCTGCGTAATTAATCCTGAAGTCGAAGTGGCCTGGTCAAAAATCACGATAAATCTCACATATTTTAATGATTTGCGACGTATCCAGCAGGCCAGTTTTCAATCTTACCTGTAATGAGATCGGCCCGCAAACCTCATGCAATGCCGCCAACGTGTTGCTCTCAAGCCGCTTCGCTCTGATTCTCAATGTTGTTCCATTGTTAGAATAATAACATTCATTTCTACGAATGAAGGGCTGTTTATCGGCTTTTTATCAGGATGTCGAGGTGTGAAATTTATCACATAATTAACTTTATTAACCTGATATTGTTATTTTAATAACATTATAAAGCTAAAAATTCACCGGGAGAAAACAATGGATATTGCGGTTATTGGGTCAAATATGGTGGACCTCATTACCTATACCAATCAGCTGCCTAAAGCGGGCGAAACGCTGGAAGCACCCGATTTTGCCATCGGCTGCGGGGGTAAAGGTGCCAATCAGGCTGTGGCAGCGGCGAAGATGGGCGGCAGCGTGATGATGGTGAGTAAAGTCGGCGACGATCTGTTCGCGCCGAATACCGTGGCCAATCTGCAGCAGCAAGGCGTTGATACCCGCTTCGTCACCACCGCGCCAGGCACCTCCAGCGGCGTGGCACCGATCTTCGTCGACGATGAGTCGCAGAACCGCATTCTGATTATTAAAGGTGCCAACCAACAGTTGAAGCCAGCCGATATCGATGCCGCCGCTGACGCGTTGAAAAGCTGCCAGTTGATCATCCTGCAGCTGGAGATCCCGCTGGAGACCGTTTATTACGCCATTGATTTTGCCCGTCAGCATGACATCAAAGTGATCCTCAATCCGGCACCGGCGGTGGCGGATCTCAATATCGACTACGCCTGCAAATGCGACTTTTTCATGCCGAATGAAACCGAGCTGGAGATCCTCACCGGCATGCCGGTCACCACGGATGAAGAGGTGAAGCTGGCGGGGCAATCGCTGCTCAAACGCGGGCTGAAAAACCTGATCATCACGCTGGGCGGGCGCGGTTCGCTGTGGATGTCTGGCGACAGCGTGCATCAGGTTGCCCCCACCGCGGTAAAAGCGGTGGATACCAGCGGCGCGGGCGATGCCTTTATCGGCTGCTTCGCCCACGAGTTGGTGAAAAGCGGCGATATCCCGGCCGCGATGGCGCAAGCCTCGGCTTATGCCGCCTGCAGCGTGACCGGTCGCGGCACGCAGCGCTCCTATCCCGACGCGGAAACCTTCCAGCGTTTTCTCAACGTTCACTGAGGTCGAGTTATGCAACCGAACATTGTTCAGCAATCTGATGGCTATCTGAATAAAACGCCGCTGTTCCAGTTCATTTTGCTCTCGTGCCTGTTCCCGTTGTGGGGCTGTGCGGCGAGTCTGAACGACATCCTGATCACCCAGTTCAAAAGCGTGTTCGCGTTAAGCGATTTCGCCAGCGCGCTGGTGCAGAGCGCGTTCTACGGCGGCTACTTCCTGATCGCTATTCCGGCCTCGCTGGTGATCCGCAAAGCCACCTATAAACTGGCGATTTTATTGGGCCTGGCGCTGTATATTGTGGGCTGCGTGCTGTTCTATCCCGCGTCGCACATGGCAACCTACACCATGTTCCTGGCGGCGATTTTCGCCATCGCCATCGGTTTGAGCTTCCTCGAAACCGCCGCCAACACCTACAGCTCGATGATTGGTCATCGCGATCACGCCACGCTGCGCCTGAATATCAGCCAGACTTTCTATCCGGTGGGCGCACTGATGGGCATCGTGCTGGGCAAATATCTGGTGTTTCAGGAGGGCGACAGTCTGGAAAGTCAGCTGGCCGGCATGAACGCGGAACAGGCGCATGCGTTCCGTCTCACCATGCTGGAGCACACGCTTGAGCCGTATAAATATCTGGTGATGGTTTTGGTGGTAGTGATGCTGCTGTTCCTGTTCACCCGCTATCCGCGCTGCAAACCGGAAAGCAGTGAAAAATCGTTGCCGTCGCTCGGCGAGACTTTCCGCTATCTGGCGGCGAATCGTCACTTCAAACGCGGGATTCTGGCGCAGTTCTTGTATGTCGGCATGCAGGTGGCGGTATGGTCGTTCACCATTCGTCTGGCGCTGACGCTCGGCGCGGTCAATGAGCGCCATGCCTCTAACTTTATGATTTACAGCTTCATCGGCTTCTTTATCGGTAAATTTATCGCCAACGTCCTGATGACGCGCTTCCGTGCGGAAAAAGTGTTGATTGCCTACTCGCTGCTGGGTGCTCTGGCGCTGGCGTATGTGATGTTTGTGCCAAACTTTACCGCCGTGTATGCCGCCATCCTGGTCAGTGCGCTGTTTGGTCCGTGCTGGGCGACGATCTACGCTGGAACGCTGGCGACCGTCGATAACAAATACACCGAAGTGGCGGGCGCGTTTATCGTGATGTCGATTGTCGGTGCTGCCTTTATTCCTGCGATTCAGGGCTTCGTCTCCGATCATCTGGGCTCGATGCAGCTGGCGTTCGGCGTTTCGCTGCTGTGCTTCGCCTGGGTGGGTTACTTCTTCTGGGGCGAGCTGCGTCATAAAAAACAGGCAGAAGCAGCCGGTCGTTTAGTTGAGGAGATGCCATGAAAACCCGTTTACCGTTACGTCGTGAGCAGTTTCATGAAACGCCAGCCACGCTGCTGCGCAACGAGACGTTCCACGTCGAGCTGTTTCGCTATCCCGCAGGTGTGGAAGCGGTGTGCATCAGCAATCCACGCGGCACGGTGATCGTACTGCCGTTTTACGGTCAGATGGTGTGGGACGCTAACTTTGACGGCCATTCGCTGACCATGAGCCACAGCTTTAAGCAGCCGCTGCCCGGCAGTTCGATCATTGATACCTACGGCTGTTTCGCTTTCCACTCCGGGCTGCTGGCCAACGGCTGTCCGGCAGAGGATGACGATCATCCGCTGCATGGCGAAATGGCCTGCGCGCGCATGGACAGCGCATGGATCGTGCTGGAGGACGATCGCCTGTCGCTGGAGGGCGAAACCGAATATGTGAAGGGCTTTGGCCATCACTATCTTGCCGCACCGGCGGTGCGCCTTGAGGCCAATGCTGCGCGCCTGCACATTGAGATGAACGTCACTAACCTGGCAGGCGCTCCGATGCCGCTGCAGTATATGTGTCATCTGAACAGCGCCTGGCTGGATCAAGGGCGTTTCCAGCAGTCGATCCCGACCGATGCGTTCCAGCTGCGCAGCTCGATCCCGGCGCACGTCAAGCCTACCCCACAGTGGCGCGCATATACCGATCAACTGGCGCGCGATCCGCAGGCGTTTCAGCAGCTGGATCAGCCGCAGATGTGCGATCCGGAGATCGTGTTTTTCGCCGACGATCTCCAGCAGTACGGCGATGAGATGCAGTTCGAGCTGCACTCACCGCAAGGGTTTGCCCTGATGACGCGCTTTTCCAGCCAGCAATTCCCGCACGCCACGCGCTGGATGCTGCATAACCGCGATCAGCAGGTCGCCGCCTATGTGCTGCCGTCAACCTGCCGCCCGGAGGGTTTCAAAGCCGCACAGCGCGCTGGCACGCTGATTGAGCTGGCCCCCGGCGAACAGCGCCATTTCAGCGTTGAGACCGGGATTTTGTAATCAATGGCGGTCTTAGGATCGCCATTTTAAAATCAATATCAACAGCGGATGTTGATATTAAAAATCATTTAAAAAATATCAAATATACCCCTATCTCCCCTCGGTTAATTGCAATGACCTAATGATTTAGATCAAATTATTAAATAAGAGGATGTGCATTATAGTAATTTGATTTAAATTTACGTTTAGGGAAGGGTTATGGCATCTGTACCGATAGGACCTGGTGCATTAATTATTCAGAATAATATGCGTGAAGCCAGATGTAATGGTATGTCGAGAGGTATGGCGACACCGGCAACCTATTACTGGTTTTATCAAAAAGTACGCAATCGCGGCCCTTGGGATTACAAACAATTCGACTTCAATTGGGCTGCTTTTGGAAACTTCAATTTTGGCGCTTCAGGCAGAGCGGCTGGCATACCCGATGACATTTTGCTGATGGGCGCGGGATTTGCTCAAACACTCGCTGGCACATCAAAACCTCGCTGGGGAAAGTGGTATGATGTTCCTCCCTATGGAGATGATCCCACAGATCAACGCAATATACGCGAGGGAATTGAGTATGCTAAACAGCACGGTTATTAAGCGATTTCATTTGATACTGACTCTTCTTTTGCTGATTATTATTGGTTTTTTAGTCATCGGTAATGAAAGCTCACGCGATAATGATGTGTTGAAGCGTAGTCAAAAAATCAATCAATCTTCCTGGCTATATATGACTGAATACAGTGCTGGCGGTGCCACTGTTCCTGTTATTTATCGATATTATTTAACCAGTGAGATTACCGGCAACGAAAAACAAGTTTTAAATAAACTTAAAACGTTGGAACCTCTCATTGAAGGTGTAGGAAGCATCCGCTCAATTAACATATCAGCTAATGGGCATATCACCTTTGGATGGAGTGGAAAAATAGTGTCAGTGAGCAGTAAAGTTGGCACGGCAGATTTTGAATTTGAAAATTAATTAAAATATTTAAAATGCTCGAAACGACGTGCCTCCTGCTTGTAGACGCGGCCGTTAAGCCGCTCTTTTGAATTATCAAGCTCAACTAAATCGCTACTAATCCGCGTACGCCGTCGGCTTCCATGGCGGATCCGGCGCCGCGCTGCACGATCTCGCCGCGCGACATCACCAGATAGCTGTCGGCCAGTTCGGCGGCGAAATCATAAAACTGCTCAACGAGCAGGATCGCCATATCGCCGCGCTGCGCCAGCTGGCGGATCACCGCCCCGATCTCCTTGATCACCGACGGCTGGATCCCTTCGGTTGGCTCATCGAGGATCAACAGCTTTGGTGAACAGGCGAGGGCGCGGCCAATCGCTAATTGCTGCTGTTGTCCGCCCGACAGGTCGCCGCCGCGGCGCGCTTTCATCTCACGCAGCACCGGAAACAGTTGATAGATCTCCTCCGGCACCGCTTTGGCCTGTGCGCCAGAAAAACGCGCCAGCCCCATCAGCAGATTCTCTTCCACCGTCAGACGCGGGAAGATTTCGCGCCCCTGCGGCACATAAGCGATACCGGCCTGCACGCGCTGATGCGGCTTGCGGCTGTTGATCACATTATCCTGCCAGCGAATTTCGCCGGATTTAGCCGGAATCAGCCCCATCAAACATTTCAGTAACGTGGTTTTACCCACGCCGTTACGTCCCAGCATGCAGGTAATTTCACCCGGCTTCGCTTCAAACGACAGGCCGCGCAGAATGTGGCTGCCGCCGTAATATTGATTCAGTTCCGCGACTTGCAGCATGTTAACGCCCCAGATAAACGTCGATAACCCGATCGTCCGCCTGCACTTCGCGTAACGATCCCTCGGCCAAAACCTGGCCCTGATGCAGCACGGTGACGTGATCGGCAATGGTTTCAACAAAGCCCATGTCGTGCTCGACCACCATCAGCGAATGCTTGCCGGCGAGGCTGCGAAACAGCTCGGCGGTGTATTCGGTTTCGGCATCGGTCATGCCGGCTGCCGGTTCATCCAGCAGCAGCAGATGCGGGTCCTGTACCAGCAGCATGCCGATTTCCAGAAACTGCTTTTGACCGTGCGACAGCAAACCGGCTTTGCGCTGACGCTCGCCGCCCAATCGCAACAGTTTTAGCACCTCATCAATGCGATCCTGCTGCTCGCTGTTCAACCGCGCGCGCAGGCTGGCCCACACTGATTTGTCGTTTTTCAGCGCGATTTCCAGATTCTCAAACACCGTCAGCGCTTCGAATACCGTGGGTTTCTGGAACTTGCGCCCAATACCGGCGCGCGCGATCTCCACCGGCGACATTTTGCTGAGATCGGTATCCTGGTCGTAGATCACCTGGCCATTATCCGGCCGGGTTTTACCGGTGATCACATCCATCAGCGTGGTTTTTCCCGCGCCGTTGGGGCCGATCACGCAGCGCAGTTCGCCCACGCCGATCTTCAGTGAGAGATCGGTGAGCGCACGAAAGCCGTCGAACGACACGTTGATCTTCTCCAGCTGCAATACCGGATCGCTTTGTTCACGATAGCGATCCGAGGGATGAGGTTGGGTAAACAGGTGTTCAGTCATCACGCCTCCGGCGCAGCAGGCCAATCACGCCTCGCGGCAGGAACAGCGTGACCAGGATAAACATCAGGCCAAGGAAAAACAGCCAATATTCCGGGAAGGCGACGGTGAACCAGCTTTTGGCTCCGTTAACGATGGCCGCGCCAAGCAGCGGACCAATCAGCGTGCCGCGTCCGCCCAGCGCCACCCATATCGCCGCTTCAATCGAGTTGGTTGGCGACATTTCGCTGGGGTTGATAATGCCAACCTGCGGCACGTAGAGCGCGCCCGCCAGCCCGCACAGCACCGCCGACAGCGTCCAGACAAACAGCTTGAAGCCTTTGGGATCGTAACCGACGAACATCAGGCGGTTCTCCGCATCGCGCACCGCGGTCAACACGCGGCCAAACTTGCTGCGTGCCAGCGCGAAGCCAATGCCGAGGCTGACCAGCAGCAGCAGCACCGTGGCGACAAACAGCCCAATACGTGTGCCGGTAGCGGTGACGTTAAAGCCGAGCAATGTGGTGAAGCCGGTAAAGCCGTTATTACCGCCGAAGCCGGTTTCGTTGCGGAAAAACAGCAGCATGCCAGCGTAGGTCAGCGCCTGCGTCATGATTGAGAAGTAAACGCCTTTGATTTTCGAGCGGAAGGCGAAGAAGCCAAACACCAGCGCCAGTAAACCCGGCACCAGCATGATCAGGCACAGCGCCCAGGCAAAATGTTGCGTGCCCGCCCAAAACCACGGCAGCTCACTCCATGAAAGAAAAGACATGAACGCGGGCAGGCCGTCGCCGGAGGCCTGGCGCATCAAATACATGCCCATCGCATAGCCGCCAAGCGCGAAGAACAGGCCGTGACCGAGCGACAGCAGCCCGGCGTAACCCCACACCAAATCGAGCGCCACTGCGACCACGGCGTAACAGAGAATCTTGCCGACCAGCGTTAGCGTGTAGGTGGAGATCGCCAGCGGATGGGTGGCGGGCAGCAGGGCGCAGAACGGCAGCGCCAGCAGCAGCACAGCGATCACCACGCCGAGGCTGAGCGTAAGGCGTGGCGCTTTGCGCGCAATAGTTAACGTCATTGGCTGGCTCATCAGTCAATCACCCTCCCTTTGAAGGCAAACAGGCCCTGCGGACGTTTCTGGATAAACAGCACGATCAGCACGAGGATGAGGATTTTTCCCAGCACCGCGCCAATCTGCGGCTCCAGCACTTTGTTAAGAATGCCAAGACCAAAGGCCGCGACCACGGTGCCCGCCAGTTGGCCGACGCCACCCAGCACCACCACGAGGAAGGAGTCGATGATGTAGCCCTGACCGAGCTCCGGCCCGACGTTGCCGAGCTGTGACAGCGCCACGCCGCCGAGTCCGGCGATGCCAGAACCGAGGCCAAACGCCAGCATATCGATGCGTCCGGTCGGCACGCCGCAGCAGTCAGCCATTGCGCGGTTCTGCGTCACGGCGCGCACGCTCAGGCCGAGACGGGTTTTATTCAGCAGCAGCCAGGTGAGGCCCAGCACGGCAAACACGAACAGGATCACCGCGATACGGTTGTACGGCAGCACCAGATTCGGTAACAGCTGCAGCCCGCCGGAGAGCCAGCCTGGGTTAGCCACTTCCAGGTTCTGCGCGCCAAACAGCATGCGCACCAGCTGAATCAGCATCAGGCTGATACCCCAGGTGGCGAGCAGCGTTTCCAGCGGACGTCCGTACAGATGGCGGATGATGGTGCGCTCCAGCAGCATGCCCATGCAGGCGGTGACCAGAAAGGCCACCGGCAGCGCCAGCAGCGGATACCAGGCCAGCCACTGCGGTGCGAACTGCTGGAACAGGCTTTGTACAAACCAGGTGGCGTAGGCACCCAGCATCAGCATTTCGCCGTGCGCCATGTTGATTACGCCCAGCAGGCCGTAGGTGATCGCCAGACCGAGCGCGGCCAGCAGCAGAATCGAACCGAGCGACAGGCCGGTAAACGCCTGACCGAGCAGATCGCCCCACATCAGGCGCTGTTTAATCTGCTTCAGGCTGGCGGCGGCGGCATCACGCACGCTGGCATCGGGTTCATTGCTGGCCTGGGTTAAGCGCGTGAGGCTGGCCTGCATGTTGGGATCGCTGGATTCGCCGAGCAGTTTGACAGCCTTAAGGCGCAGCGCCGCATCCGGGCTGGCGAGTTGCAGGTTGGCCGCTGCCATCAGCAGTACGTCGTGCACTTTCGCGTCTTTTTCCAGCGTCAGACGCTGCTCAATCAGCGGCAGCATATCGGCGACGCCATCATTTTGCAGTTGTTGTGCGGCACGTAAACGGATCGCGGCATCATCGCTCACCAGCTGATGGGCGGCGAGGGCGCTGGCGATCAATACGCGCAGGCGGTTGTTCATGAACAGCTTTTTGGTGTCGCCGTCGGGCTGTTGCGCGCTGTCGAGCGGCTGCAACGCTTCGCCTTGTTTGCTGAACGGCTGCTGTTTTTGGTCGATGACCACGGTTTCATTGCGCAGCGCCTGCAGCAGCGGCAAGCGACTGGCCTGCGGTGCGGCGGCCCACTGCTGGAGCAGCGTGGCTTGTTGCGCGCGGCTGGCGGCCGCGAAGTCTGCGCCATCGCCCGCCTGGGCGAGCCAGGGCAGCAGTAACAGCAGACAGCAGAGATAACGGCGGATTGTCATGGTTCTGGCCCTGATGGTGAGAAGTTGTTTTGGTTTGGATTGGTGTGGCTGTCCCCCTCCTCGGTCCTCCCCCATAAATGGGGGAGGAAGACGTTGCCCAATGCCAGCAATGAACATGCATGTGGCAGCGTCTCCTTCCCCCATTTATGGGGGAAGGCCGGGATGGGGGACAGCCAGCACAACCCCTACTGCGTTGATTTCACCGGATGGTCCGGCTTCTTATCGTTACCCGCGATGTACGGGCTCCACGGCTGGGCGCGTACCGGTTGCTCGGTCTGCCACACCACGTTGAACTGACCGTTCTCTTCCACTTCACCAATCATCACTGGCTTATGCAGGTGATGGTTGGTTTTATCCATGGTCAGGGTGAAACCGTCCGGGGCTTTAAAGGTCTGTCCCGCCATCGCCGCGCGCACTTTATCCACATCGGTGGTGCCCGCTTTCTCTACCGCCTGCGCCCACATGTGCAGGCCAACGTAGGTCGCTTCCATCGGGTCATTCGTCACCACGGTGTTGGCGTTCGGCAGGTTGTGCGCCTTAGCGTAGGCGCGGTAATCCGCGACGAACTTCTGGTTAGTTGGGTTATCCACCGACTCGAAGTAGTTCCACGCCGCTAGCTGACCGACCAGCGGTTTGGTATCAATGCCGCGCAACTCTTCCTCGCCGACGGAGAAGGCGATCACCGGGATATCCGTGGCTTTGATGCCCTGATTGGCCAGTTCTTTGTAGAACGGCACGTTGGAGTCGCCGTTGATGGTGGAGATCACCGCGGTTTTGCCACCGGCAGAGAACTTCTTAATGTTGGAGACGATGGTCTGATAATCGCTGTAACCAAACGGCGTATAGACCTCTTCGATGTCTTTATCCTGTACCCCTTTGGTGTGCAGGAAGGCGCGCAGAATCTTGTTGGTGGTGCGCGGATAGACGTAGTCGGTGCCCAGCAGGAAGAAGCGTTTCGCGCTGCCGCCATCTTCACTCATCAGGTATTCCACCGCCGGAATCGCCTGTTGGTTCGGCGCGGCGCCGGTGTAGAACACGTTCGGCGACATCTCTTCGCCTTCGTACTGCACCGGATAGAACAGCAGGCCGTTCAGCTCCTCAAACACCGGTAGCACCGATTTACGCGATACCGAAGTCCAGCAGCCAAACACCGCCGCCACTTTGTCTTGGGTCAGCAGCTGGCGCGCTTTCTCAGCGAAAAGCGGCCAGTTGGAGGCCGGATCGACCACCACCGGTTCCAGCTTTTTGCCCAGCACGCCGCCTTTGGCGTTGATCTCATCGATAGTCATCAGCGCCACATCCTTCAGCGGCGTTTCGGAGATCGCCATGGTGCCGGAGAGCGAGGACATAATGCCCACCTTGATGGTGTCAGCAGCCTGCGCCGCAAAGGCAAAGCCCATGCTGGCCACAGAGGCAGAGAGCGCGAAAGCCTTGAGCAACGAACGTCTTTTCATCAGTAAAACCCTCACGATGTTTGTATTGTTATTCAATGGGTTGAAGTCGAGCCTGCTGTAACATATGCAATGTGATCTTTCTGACCTCTGCCTTACTGACGGCGATGTGGTCGGTTAAAATGCGCTGCGCCTCCTCGGTTTGTTGCTGGAAAATCGCCCGTAAAATCTGAGCGTGCTCGCGGTATGTCGCCTCCATTCGGTCGTCTCGGGTAAAATCGAGACGGCGAATGATGCGGATTTTTTCGGTCAGTTCGGCGTGGATGCGCGCCATCTCCTGATTGCCAGCGGCGGCCACCAGCGCCATGTGAAAGGCTTCATCCTGCGCCGAAACCGCTTTGCCATCCGCCAGAGGCGGTGCATCCATCCAGAAGCTTTTCAGCGCGGTGAGCATGTCGATGCACTGCGGTGCGGGCAGTGCGCACAAGCGGCGCACCGCTTCGCACTCCAGCACGGTGCGAAAGTCGTACAGCTCTTCGAAATATTCAAAGTCAAACGGCTTCACCTGCCAGCCGCTGCGGAACCACACTTCGACGTAGCCCTCGCGCTCCAGCCAGAACAGCGCCTGACGCACCGGCGTGCGGCTCACTTCCAGCCGATCGGCGATTTCGTTTTCGCTGAAGCGATCGCCCGGCATCAGTCGGAACTCAAAAATGTCCTGTTTCAGCGCCTGATAAACCTTTTCGGCCAGTGCTTCCGGACGACCTTTGCTACGAGGGCTCGTGTTCATGCCAGCTCCTTATTCCAGCCACAGCAGGGCATCGCCCGGACTCACCGGACGTCCTGCCTGGCAGGCAATGCGTTTCACCGTGCCGGCCTGCGGCGCGACAATCGCCAGTTCCATTTTCATCGCTTCCACGATGATCAGCGTTTGACCGGCTTCCACCGCGTCGCCCGGCTGCACCAGCACTTTCCAGATGTTGCCGTTCATATCGGCGCACACCGCCAGCGCATCGTCGTCGGCTTCGGCCACCACCAGCGTCTCCTCGCTGGTGAGCGGCGCGTTCTGCTCTTCCTGCGCCCACAGCGTCACTTCCTGTTCGAAGGCGGCGGACTGACGCTGGCGGAAATCACTGATCGATGCGGCATTTTCCGCCAGGAATTGATGATGGGCGGCGAAGTCGAAGACCGTTTCTTCGATGCGCACCGTGGCGCGGCCTTCGCGGAAGTCATCGCGCAGCTGCGTCAGTTCGTTTTCCGTTACCGGATAAAAGCGCACCTGATCGAAGAAGTGCAGCAGCCACGGCTCGTCGGCCGCAAACTGCTCGTTTTTCAGGAACTTGTTCCAGATTGGTAGTGTGCGGCCCACCAACTGATAGCCGCCGGGTGAATCCATGCCGTAGATGCACATGTACATGCCGCCAATGCCGACCGTGCCTTCGGCGGTAAAGGTGCGCGCCGGGCTGTATTTGGAGCTCAGCAGGCGATGGCGTGGATCGATCGGTACCGCGCACGGCGCGCCGAGATAGACATCGCCAAGGCCGAGAATCAGGTAGCTGGCATCAAAAAGGGTGTCGCGCACCGCTTCGCGGCTCGGCAGGCCATTAATACGCTGGATAAAATCGACGTTATTTGGCAGCCACGGCGCGCTGGCACGCACGGTTTCCTGATAACGTTCGACCGCGCCGAGCGTGGCGCTATCTTCGAAGGCCATCGGCATCCAGACAATGCGCGACGGCACTTTCAGCTGGCTGACATCGCCGAGCCCGGCTTCCAGTTCCAGCAGCAGCTGCATCAGCTGTTTCTGGCTGAGAATCAGGCTGTCGTAGCGTACCTGCAGAGAGCGCACGCCCGGCGACAGCTCTTCCACGCCCGGCACCGCGCGTTCACGTAGCGCATTCATCAGCAGATGCACGCGCAGACGCAGCGCCAGATCCAGCACGTTATCGCCGTACTCAATCAGCACATATTTGTCGCCCGCCTGGCGATAAACCGCCGCTGGCGTGGTTGCCGTGGCGGGGAGCGCCGCCAGCAAGGTGGCGGAACCGATAGCGCTGGCTGCTAAAGAGGGCACCGCAAAGGCCGGCGCGTGGCTGCTGCGCAGCGTGGCCACGCTGTGCGCCTGCGCTTTTTCCAGCGCCACCGCTTCGTCGGCGCTGATTGGGTGGAAGCGAATTTTATCGCCCGGTTTCACCTGGCCGACTTTCCACAGTTCGGCTTTGGCGATGGTCACCGGGCAGACGAAGCCGCCGAGGCTAGGGCCGTCGTGCGTCAGGATCACCGGGAAGTCGCCGGTGAAGTTCACCGCGCCGATGGCGTATTCGCAGTCATGCACGTTGGACGGATGCAGGCCGGCTTCGCCGCCGTTGGCGCGCGTCCATGTCGGTTTCGGGCCAACCAAACGCACGCCGAGGCGGTTGGAGTTGTAGTGCACCTGCCAGTCGCTGGCAAAGAACTCATCAATCGCCGCCTGAGTGAAGAAATCCGGTGCGCCATGCGGTCCATACAATACGCCGATGCGCCATTCAGTGCCGTAGTGCGGCACCAGCGCATGATCGAGCGCCTGCGGTGCGCTGACCGGCGCGGGCGTGGTGCAGGCGGCAAGCTGCGGCTGGGAGATTGGCAGCATGTCGGCGACGCGCAGAGTGCGTCCGGCGTGGCCGCCAAACTGGCCGAGCGAGAAGGTTGAGCGGCTGCCGAGATATTCCGGCACGTCGAAACCGTTGCGTACCGCTAAGTAGGTGCGACAGCCGCTCTGTGCACGGCCCAGCGTCAGGGTTTGTCCCGCTTTGACGCTGACGGGCTGCCAGTACGCGATGCTTTCACCATCGACATCCGCCGCGCAATCAGCGCCTGTCAGGGCGATGACGGCATCGCTGTGGAAGCGCAGCGTCGGGCCTTGCAGAGTGAATTCGAGGCCCGCGGCGCTGTCGTGGTTGCCGACAATGCGGTTGGCCAGGCGGAAGGCGAAATCGTCCATTGGGCCGGACGGTGGCACGCCGATATCCCAGTAGCCGAGGCGGCCAGGGAAATCCTGAATGCTGCTGAAAGTACCGGGTTGCAGCACTTCAATCACGCTGGCGGCTGGCGTGAAGCTATCAAGGAAACGCGTCCAAACGTTGCCGCTGCGGAAGGCGTCGGTGGCGACGATCTGGCGCAGATAATCGAGATTGCTGGCGATGCCATGCAGCTGCGTGGCGTCGAGCGCCTGCTGCATCTTCGCCAGCGCCGCTGCGCGCGTGTCGGCATGCACGATCAGTTTGGCGACCATCGGATCGTAAAACGCCGAGACTTCGGTGCCGGTAGCGATCCAGCCATCAACGCGCACGTCATCCGGGAAACTGACGTGGGTCAGCACGCCGGGGCTGGGCTGGAAGTTTTTCAGCGGATCTTCGGCGTAGATACGCACTTCAATCGATGCGCCAGCGGGCGCTTGCTGCAGGCGCGCCCAGTCGAGGGCATCGCCAGCGGCGACTTTCAGCATGCACTCAACCAGATCGAGGCCGGTGACGCATTCGGTGACAGGATGTTCAACCTGCAGGCGGGTGTTTACTTCGAGGAAGTAGAAGGCATCTTGTTCGGCGTCGTAGATGTATTCCACCGTACCGGCGCTGCGATAATTCACCAGCTCGCCAAGGCGTACTGCAGAAGAGAGCAGCGCTTCACGCGTTGCCTGCGGCAGATTGGGGGCAGGCGTCTCTTCCACCACTTTCTGGTTGCGGCGCTGCAGCGAACAGTCGCGTTCGCCGAGCGCGATCACTTTGCCGCTGCCGTCGCCAAAAATCTGCACTTCAACGTGGCGCGCGCGATCGATGCAGCGTTCTAAAAACACGCCCGCATCGCTGAAGAACTGCTCGCCAAGGCGGCGCACGCTCTCCCACGCATTGCGCAGCGCATCGGCGTCGGCGCAGCGCGTCAGGCCAATGCCGCCACCGCCTGCCGTGCTTTTCAGCATCACCGGATAGCCGATGGTGTCGGCGGCGCTTAAAGCTTCTTCCAGCGAACTCAGCAGCGGCGTGCCCGGCGTCATCGGCACGCCTGCGCTGGCGGCGAGCTCACGCGCGCGGTGTTTCAGGCCAAACTCGCCAATCTGCTGCGCGGTGGGGCCGACAAAGGCGATGCCGGCTTTTTCACAGGCATCGGCAAACGGCAGGCTTTCTGACAGGAAACCGTAGCCCGGCCAAATGGCTTGCGCGCCGGTTTCCTGCGCGGCGGCGAGGATTTTATCGATGCGTAAATAGCTGTCGCTGGCTTTGTCGCCGCCGAGGGCGATGGCGACGTCTGCTTCTTTGACGTGGCGCGCGTTGCGGTCAGCATCGGAATAGACGGCGACGCTTTTCACGCCGAGGCGTTTTAAGGTGCGAATGGCGCGGCAGGCGATTTCGCCACGGTTAGCAATCAGAACGGTGCTGAACATGCTTATTTACTCCCCAGAGAGGCCAGCCAGTTGCGCCAGCCGCCAAATTCGGTAATTTCCAGCGCCTGCGACAGCACCGCCGGTTCACAGATAAAGCCTTTTACGATGCGTCCGTCGGCCAGCGTCAGCGAGCCAATGCCGAGCGGGGCCGGGATTTCCGCCACGAACTCGCCAAAGCGCGCCAGCGGGATATCCCACAGTTCCACGGTGATCGCCGCACCGCTCTCGCCACGCAGCAGGCCCGGCTTCTTAATCGGGCCATCGAGCAGGGCGAACAGACGGTAATGGCTGGCGGTTTGCGTCTCCTCGACCAGCACCGCCTGGCGCGTGGTGAGCTGGAAGTTGAGCGGCATGCCGGTGAGATGCGCACCCACCACCGCCACGCGGACGTGATCGGTTGAAATCGGCAGCGCGTATGATTGTGCGGGCGCTGCTTTGCCAGTGGCACCGAGCGGCAGCGCCATCTGCTGCTGCCAGCGCAGGCCAAAACCAGCCAGTGCGCGATCGTGCCACGCAGGTGCAATCAGCGTGATGCCGGCGGGCAATCCATCGGCGCGGAACGGCGCAGGCAGCGCCAGCGCGCTGAGATCGGCCAGGTTGGTGAAATTGGTGTAGGTGCCGAACTGCGAGTTGTAGTGCACCGGCTCCTGCTGCATTTCGTCCAGCGTATGGATGGTTGGCGAGGTGGGCACCAACAGCGCATCGAACTGCGCCAGCGTTTGCTGAATCTGGCGCGTCAGTTCGGCGCGTAGGTATTCCGCCTGATAGGCTTCCACCGCCGTGTATTTCAGGCCGCTGCTGACGATGCCGTACACCACCGGATCCATCTCTTCCGGGCGATGGATCATCTCGCCCACCGCCACGGTGCGCTCGGCAACCCACGGACCGTAATAGAGCTGCTCGGCGAGTTGATGGAACAGAGAAAAATCGATTGGATGCAGTGTGGCGCCGCCGGCCTGCAATTGCTCCAGCGCCGCCAGCCAGGCCGCTTCGGCTTGCTTGTCGCCGAAGAATTCAGGCGTGGCGGGAATGGCGAAATCGGGCTGCGCTTTGAAGCTGGCTGGCGCGGTGTGCGGATTGCTGCGCGAATAGGCATCGCCCGCGTCATAGCCGCCCGCTGCGGTAGCCACCGCGAAGGCATCTTCGACGGTTAACGCGAAAACGGAAATGGTGTCATTGAGGCGGCAAGCGGGCACCACGCCGCTGGCAGAGAACCAACCTTTGGTCGGCTTGAGGCCGACAATGTTGTTAAAACCGGCGGGCACGCGGCCCGAACCGGCGGTGTCGGTGCCGAGCGAGAAGCCCACCAGACCGCGCGCCAGCACCGACGCAGAACCGGAGCTGGAGCCGCCGCTGACGTAATCAGGATTGAAGGTGTTGCTCACCGCACCAAACGGCGAACGCGTGCCGACTAAGCCGGTGGCGTATTGGTCGAGGTTGGTTTTGCCAATCACCACCGCGCCTGCTGCTTTGAGCTGCGCGACAACAAAGGCATCGGCTTCGGCGGTGTAGGTGAAGGCCGGGCAGGCGGCGCTGGTCGGCCAGCCAGCGACATCAATATTATCTTTTACCGCAAACGGCACACCAAACAGCGGCAGCGCCGCCGGGTTGCGCTGATAGCTCGCCAGCAGCGGTTCAATCTGTGCCTGCAGCTGCGCGGGCGTGGCAAGATAGAGCCACGCGTTATCCTGCGCGTCGATGGCGTCGAGATGAGCCGCCAGCAAGGCGGTAATCTGTTGTGGATTCTGTTGGTAACTGCGTTGCCAATCCTGGAGCGTAAAGCCAAAGGTCGATGCCATGAGTGAATTCCAACTGGTATACAAGATGGAATTCAACAGAGCAAAGTGCGTGCCATTTTTGTAAGCCGATGAAACCGCGTAGTTAATTGATGTGTAATACGTTTTTCTGATGATAAATTGCACAACGGCGGCGCAAACGCTGCGCAACGGCGGTGCGCGAGCGTAAATTTTGTGAAGAACATGGCAAGAGACGGTTGGCCTGGTTAGCATGAAAGAAGTCTGGCATGAGCTGGATCGCAGCACTGAGAGGAGAGCGTAATGGAGAAGTGGCGTTACTGGATGCTAGGGATCTGTCTGGTCAGCACGGCCAGCAGCGTATGGGCCGATTCGCTGGATCAGCAGCGACAGCGCTATGCGCAAATCAAGCAAGCCTGGGATAACAAACAGATGGACCAGGTGACGCAGCTGATGCCGACGCTGCAGGATTATCCGCTTTATCCTTATCTGCAATATCGCCTGCTGGCGCAGGATCTCGATCAAGAGACGCCGCTGGCGGTGAAGAACTTTATTCAACAGTATCCTACGCTGCCACCGGCGCGCTCGCTCTCAACGCGCTTTGTGAATGTGCTGGCAAACCGTCAGGATTGGCAGGGCGTACTCAGCTTCAGCCCGGATGAACCGAAACCGGTGCAGGCGCGCTGTAACTGGTATTACGCTAAGTGGGCGACCGGCCAGCAGCAGGCGGCGTTTGCCGGTGCGAAAGAGATTTGGCTGCGCGGCACCGCGTTGCCGAACGACTGCGACAAGCTGTTTTCGGTATGGCAAGCCAGCGGGCAACTCTCGCCGATCACCATTCTCGAGCGTATTCGTCTGGCGATGAAAGCCGGTAACGACAGCCTGGTGAATTACCTGGCGAAAATGCTGCCGGCGGATTATCAAACCACCGCCAGCGCGCTGATTGCGCTGCAGCAGAATCCGCAAACCGTCACCACCTTTGCCAGCAGCATGGGACCCACCGATTTCACCCGCATGGCGACCAGCTATGCCTTCGCCCGCGTGGCGCGTGAGGATATGGATAACGCGCGCATGATGATCCCGCAGCTGGTGCAGGCGCAGAAGATGAGCCAGGCCGATGAGCAGGATCTGAAAGAGACCGTGGTGTGGCGCATGATGGGCGCGGATCTCACCAGCGAGCAGGCGCGCTGGCGTGATGCGGTGGTGATGAACAGCGAATCTACCGCGCTGGTGGAGCGCCGCGTACGCCTGGCGCTGAGCCAGAACGATCGTCGTGGTCTCAATACCTGGATCGCGCGTTTGCCGGTGGAAGCCAAAGAGAAAGATGAGTGGCAATACTGGCAGGCGGATTTGCTGATTTCGCAGGGCCGCAAAGAGGAAGCCAATGATATTCTGCGGAAGCTGATGCAGGCGCGCGGCTTCTATCCGATGGTCGCGGCGCAGCGTTTGGGCGTGGAGTATCCGTTGCAGGTCGACAAGGCTCCGGCAGCCGACAGCAGCGTGACGCAAGGTGCGGAAATGGCGCGCGTGCGTGAGCTGATGTATTGGGGGCTGGATAACCTGGCACGCAGCGAGTGGGCCAATCTGATCTCCAGCAAAACCCGTTCGCAGCAGCAGATGCTAGCGCGTTACGCTAACGAGCAGGATTGGTGGGATCTCAGCGTGCAGGCCACCATCACCGCGAAAATGTGGGATAGCCTGAAAGAGCGCTTCCCGCTGGCGTGGCAAAACCTTTACCAGCAATACACCAGCGACAAAGGCATTCCGCAGAGTTATGCGATGGCGATTTCACGCCAGGAGAGCGCGTGGAATCCGAAAGCGCGTTCACCGGTGGGCGCCAGCGGATTGATGCAGGTGATGCCCGCTACGGCGACGCATACCGTGAAGATGTATAACATTCCCGGCTATGTGAACAGCAGCCAGCTGCTGGATCCGCAGACCAATATTCAGATCGGTACGCAGTATCTGGAGTATGTCTATCAGCAGTTTGGTCAGAACCGCATCTTCTCTTCGGCCGCCTATAATGCCGGTCCGGGACGCGTGCGCAGCTGGCAGAAAACCAGCGGTGGTAATCTGGATGCGGTGGCGTTTATCGAAACCATTCCGTTCTCCGAAACGCGTGGCTACGTGAAAAACGTGCTGGCCTACGATGCCTATTACCGCTACTTCATGGGCAAGCCGGACAAGATTCTCGCCGACAGTGAGTGGAATCGCCAGTATTGACTGTGCTATGCTTCCGTACTCGTTAATGAGTACGGAAGCCCTTCATGAGCCAACCCCTTTCTTCCCAGCCGGAATCGGCTCAGCCTGTTGAAGATAACTGGCTGCGATTTATCGAACTGATGCAAAATGCCTTTGCCGATGGCGTGGCGCTGCCGTTATTACAACTGATGATGACGCCGGATGAACGTGAATCCTACGGGACGCGTTTGCGCATTATTGAAGAGCTGATGAACGGCGATATGAGCCAGCGTGAACTGAAGAATGAGTTGGGCGTCGGCATCGCCACCATTACGCGCGGGTCTAATAGTCTGAAAGAGGCGCCGCCAGAGCTAAAACGCTGGCTGGAAGCGCGTCTTGGCCGCGGTTAACGCTGGCTGTAGAGCGGATGGGTGAACGGACACAGCGCCAGAATCAACGCCTGATGGTAGACGCTGGAGCGGCTAAGCAGGCCGTGGGTGAGGGCACCAATCGCGCCACCTTTGTGTTTGATATTCTCCACGCCGGTTAAGCGTGCCATCTCATCACCCAGTTCATGCCCGGCAGCCAAGCCTGCCACGACAATCGGCGGCAGCGTAAAGCTGGCCGAACGTGATTCTCCGCGCTGCTGCGCGTTTTCAATCACCATCCACGCAAAGGCGCAATCGCCTTCGATTCCCGCTTCGATCGCCACCCAGTAATCGGCCCGTGGACGCGTTTGACGCGCGTTCTCAACCCGCTGACGTGCGCCAGTTCGCGTTTCAACATCACTAAGTGGCTGGGCTGCGACGCCGCTCTCGACCTCAACCCCTTCGATGTGGCAGGATCCTTCGCCGAAAACGTCGTTGAACGCCTGAGCAATCGCGCGAATTTTTGCCGGGTTGATGGTGGCTGCGACAACATGGTACATAATTGTTTGAACCCTCGAGGCAAATTTGTCGCAGTATAACGGAAATTAAGCATGCTACAGGTCTATCTTGTTCGTCACGGTGAAACGGTATGGAATGCGGCTCGGCGCATTCAGGGGCAGTCTGACAGCCCGTTAACGGAAAAAGGTGAGCAGCAGGCTCAGCAAGTGGGCGAGCGAGTGAAATCGCTGGGCATTACCCATGTGATTGCCAGCGATTTGGGACGGACGCGGCGTACGGCAGAGATTATCGCCGATGCGTGTGGCTGCACCGTGACGCTCGATGCGCGTCTGCGCGAGCTCAATATGGGCTGCCTGGAACAACGTCCACTTGATGGCTTAACCGAAGAAGAGGAACACTGGCGGAAAACGCTGGTGGATGGCACCACTGCTGGACGTATTCCGGGTGGCGAATCGATGGCGGAGATGGCGACGCGGATGCACGAAGCGCTGAATGCACTACTGGAGTTGCCTGCCGGTAGCCGTCCGCTGATTGTCAGCCACGGGATGGCGCTGGGCGTGTTGGTCAGTACCATTCTCGGTTTGCCTGCGCATGCGGAACGTCGTTTGCGTTTGCGGAATTGCTCGATCTCGCGCGTGGATCATCAGCAGAGCGCGTGGCTGGCGGCCGGTTGGGTGGTTGAGACGGCGGGCGATGTGTCGCATCTGGATGCGCCAGCGTTAGACGAGCTTCAACGCTAAGCCAAAAAAAATGCCGTCGCGATGACGGCATTTTTTATTAGTTATTCTGTTGGCGAATCGGAATCAGGTATTCGCAGCGGATTTCCGTTGGCGGCTCGCTACGTTTTTTACCCCCGTGCGTGTAGAAACGCTCGATGTCCTGTCCCTGACGACGCACTAATCCCAGCGTTGGCATACAAGTGCCGTACAGCAGCAGGATAAATTCACCCAGCGCGCTGCGCGCACCGTTGTAGGTGAACTGCACGTAATCACCGGCTTCCACAATCACGCTCTGATTCGACTGCATGCTTTTTGCCAGCTGATCGGCAGGCACCGCAGTGGTGTAAAGAATCTCCTGCTCATCATCTTTTTCATGGCTGGCGCGCACCTGATGCAAGCCATACAGCACCGGCGGCACCGTGTCGGTTTCCAGCAGGAACTGCTTCCAGAAATGCAGGCGCATCTCATCGCGATAGCTGGAAATCTGCTCCAGCGTACAGGAGTAACTCTGCGTCTGGCCGACCAGCACCGTTTCAGGCAGCGTGACAAACTGCGCTTCCGGCATGCTGTTATCGTCGAGACGAATTGGCGGGCGAATGCCAAACGAGTTCCACTCCGATGAGCGACGATACCAGGCCGGCGTTTGGTTGAATTGCTTTTTAAACGCACGGGTAAAGGTCTGCTGCGAATCGAAGCGATATTGTAACGCGATGTCGAGGATGGGGCGGCTGGTCAGGCGAAGCGCCACCGCGGCTTTCGACAGCCTACGCGCGCGAATGTACGCACCAATCGCGTGGCTGGTTACTTCCTTGAACATCCGCTGTAGATGCCACTTGGAGTAGCCTGCTTTCTGCGCAACGTTATCTAATGAAAGCGGTTGATCCAGATGGCTCTCCAGCCAGACAAGCAAATCGCGAATGATACCGGCTTGGTCCATAAAACATCCTCATAACTCTCTGGTGGCGCAACTATGAAGTCGTCGAATAATAGCACGAAATGCACAAAAGCGTGGGGGCGGTTTGCTAATCGAGTGTGCTAAGTCAATGTGGGTTAAAACCCTTTTAGGTTTGGTTCTCTGTTCGATTGACAGTACATTACATTCTCATCTATTCGATTGGCAATGGTAACTCAATGACAATAGCTCGTATTCTTATAATCACGTTGGCAACATATGTATTCAGTGCTGGCGTTCAGGCCGAAGAGATCGGCTCAGTTGACACGGTATTCAAGATATTTGGCCCCGATCATAAGATCGTGGTAGAAGCCTTCGATGACCCCGACGTAAAAAATGTAACCTGTTATATCAGCCGGGCAAAAACCGGCGGTATCAAAGGGGGACTAGGTTTGGCGGAAGACACGTCCGACGCGGCCATCTCCTGTCAACAGGTGGGACCGGTAGAGCTTAGCGAGAAAATCGCACAAGGCAAGGCGCAAGGTGAAGTGGTGTTCAAAAAACGCACATCATTGGTGTTTAAGAAGCTGCAGGTGGTGCGCTTCTTTGACCAGAAACGTCATGCGCTGGTGTACCTGAGCTATTCCGACAAGGTGGTGGATGGATCGCCGAAGAATGCGCTGAGCGCCGTGCCGATTATGCCGTGGCATTGATGCAGGATAAAAAACGCCCTGACGGGCGTTTTTTCTTTCAATTTTTAATCCTGCAGTTCGCCGCAGAAGCGGTAACCTTCGCCGTGAATGGTGGCGATGATTTCTGGCGTGTCTGGCGTGGATTCGAAATGCTTACGAATACGGCGGATGGTGACATCCACGGTACGGTCATGCGGCTTCAGCTCGCGGCCGGTCATCTTCTTCAGCAAGTCACCACGCGTCTGGATTTTGCCTGGGTTCTCACAGAAGTGCAGCATGGCGCGGAATTCACTGCGCGGCAGCTTGTACTGGTCGCCGTTTGGACTGATCAGTGAGCGGCTGTTGATATCCAGCTCCCAACCGTTGAAGCGATAGCTTTCAACGGTACGGCGTTCTTCACTTGGCATCGCCAGATTCATGGTGCGCGACAGCAAATTGCGTGCACGAATCGTCAACTCACGCGGGTTGAACGGTTTGGTGATGTAATCATCGGCACCGATTTCCAGACCGAGGATTTTATCCACTTCATTATCACGGCCGGTAAGGAACATCAGCGCGACGTTTGCTTGCTCACGCAATTCGCGCGCCAATAGCAAACCGTTTTTACCTGGCAGGTTGATATCCATAATCACCAGATTGACGTCATTGTCCGTCAAAACCTGATGCATCTCGGCGCCGTCGGTGGCTTCATAGACCACGTAACCTTCTGCCTCAAAGATACTTTTGAGGGTGTTACGCGTGACCAGTTCGTCTTCAACGATAAGAATGTGCGGGGTCTGCATGTTTCGCTACCTAAAATTTGCCAACAAATCGAAAACAGGGCGTACGTCGGTTACGCTAATGTGCTGCAACCGGTATACGAAATAATCTTCGGAATACACCATCCATCTACGTCAACTTCAGTGTTAGCTCAGCCAGTCAGGATGGATATTTGCACGCCCCGAGGATCTCGGACAGGCGCTCATCCTAACCGTATTAACAGCAACCTAACAGCACCAACAACAACCGATAAGCATAAAAACAACGCTTCGTTGACTTATATCAAATGCAAGTGTAGCACGTTAACACTTTTATGAAAAACTTCTCCAGGATTGCTAGTTTAGCTCACAAAATGCAGCATTTTTGCTACATTTCGTCCTTATAAAACCAAAACTAAAACACACAGGAAATTATATTTCAATGATATGAAAGAAAAGGGTTTTATATTCAATAGGTCCGATAATTTTGCTTATGCCCGCTAATTTCCACTACAGCTGGATTTATCCCTCTTTTAACATCGTTAACATCTTATTTTTCCACTAGCCGCAGTTGGTATTTTCTCTGCTGCATGCCAACATAATGCGAGTTGTTAACAGTTCGATGGAAAAATCATGCATTTCCCCTTAATCCTTGTTTCTCCCGCTCGTCCGGAAAATATCGGTGCGGCTGCTCGCGCTATGAAAACCATGGGATTTAGCGAGCTGCGCATTGTCGCCAGCGATGCCTGGCAAGATCCCGCAGCACGCCGAGTGGCGCACGGCGCCGGTGAGATCCTCGATAACGTCAAAACCTACGCCACGCTGAGCGAGGCGCTCAAGGATGTCGATTTTTCCGTAGCGACCACCGCACGTAGCCGCGCGAAATTCCGCTATTACGCTACGCCCAGCCAGGTTGAAAACATCCTGCAGGAGAAGCGCCAATGGCTGAGCCGCATCGCGTTGGTGTTTGGCCGTGAAGACAGCGGCTTAACCAATGAAGAGCTGGAGCAGGTCGATCTGTTAACCGGCATTCCGATGGCCAATGATTATCCGTCGCTGAATCTCGGTCAGGCAGTGATGGTGTATTGCTATCAGCTGTCGGCGCTCAATCAGATTGCGGCTGAGACCGCAGAAGTGGCGAATGAGCAGCAGTTGCAGGCATTGCGCCAGCGCTTTCATCAGTTGCTGGTCAAGCTGGATGTGAGTGATGACGTCAAAATGGCGGACTGGATCGATCAGCGCATCGGCCTGCTGGAACAGCGTGACAGCGCCATGCTGCATCGTTTGTTACACGACGTAGAAAAAAAACTTATAGATAATTGCTCGGATAAATCCTGAGATGCTAGTGACTGATGCGGCAATCCGCCGCATCTCCTGAACGATCGCGATAATTTTTGCCTCAGCAAGCGCAGCACTGCGCAACGCCAGGGACGGCGCGGCTAAGACAAATTCGTTGACTTAACGTGCGCTTTGCTTTACTTCTGGAAGGCAGACGGACAAGACAAAGACAGACAGAAAAAAATCTAAATGCGTAAACTCAGCCTGAACACCACAATTATTATTACCACCACCATTACCACAGGTAACGGTGCGGGCTGACGCATACAGGAAAAACAAAGAAAAAAGCCCGCACCTAAACAGTGCGGGCTTTTTTTTCGGCAAAAATTCAGGAGAGCTTCAAATATGCGAGTGCTGAAATTCGGCGGAACCTCAGTAGCCAATGCGGAACGTTTTCTCCGTGTGGCGGATATTCTGGAAAGCAATGCACAACAGGGACAGGTTGCGACCGTACTCTCTGCACCAGCAAAAATTACCAATCATCTGGTGGCGATGATTGAGAAAACCATCAGCGGCCTGGACACGTTGCCGAATATCAGCGATGCCGAACGTATTTTTGCCGACCTGCTGCAAGGCTTGCGTGATGCGCAGCCGGGCTTTGATTATGACGGACTGAAAACCCGCGTTGAACTGGAATTTGCACAGCTGAAACAAGTGCTGCACGGCATCAGCCTGCTGGGCCAATGCCCGGACGCTGTGAATGCCGCCATCATCTGCCGTGGCGAAAAGCTGTCGATTGCTATTATGGAAGCGCTGCTGCAGGCGCGCGGCCACAAAGTTACCGTTATCGATCCGGTGGAAAAGTTGCTGGCGATTGGTCATTACCTTGAATCCACCGTTGATATCGCCGAATCCACGCGTCGCATCGCCGCCAGCCAGATCCCAGCCGATCACTTTATCCTGATGGCCGGTTTCACCGCCGGGAACGAGAAAGGTGAACTGGTGGTGCTGGGCCGCAACGGTTCTGACTACTCCGCCGCCGTGTTGGCTGCGTGTTTGCGCGCTGATTGCTGTGAAATCTGGACCGATGTTGACGGCGTTTATACCTGCGACCCGCGCCAGGTACCTGATGCGCGCTTACTAAAATCGATGTCGTATCAGGAAGCAATGGAGCTCTCCTACTTCGGCGCCAAAGTCTTGCATCCGCGTACCATCGCGCCCATCGCCCAGTTCCAGATTCCTTGCCTGATCAAAAACACCGCTAACCCGCAAGCGCCGGGCACCTTAATTGGTGGCGAAGGCGAGCTGGATGAGAATCCGGTGAAAGGCATTACTAACCTGAATAACATGGCGATGTTCAACGTGTCAGGTCCGGGCATGAAAGGCATGGTCGGCATGGCGGCGCGCGTTTTCGCCGCGATGTCACGCACCGGCATTTCCGTGGTGCTGATCACCCAATCCTCTTCGGAATACAGCATCAGCTTCTGCGTACCGCAAAGCGAGCAGGCGCGTGCGCGTCGCGTGCTGGAAGAGGAGTTCTATCTTGAGTTGAAAGATGGCTTACTCGATCCGCTGGACGTGCTGGAACAGCTGGCGGTGATCTCGGTGGTCGGTGATGGCATGCGCACGCTGCGCGGCATCTCGGCCAAATTCTTCTCGGCGCTGGCGCGTGCCAATATCAATATCGTGGCGATTGCGCAGGGCTCGTCTGAGCGTTCCATCTCGGTGGTAGTGAGCAACGATGAAGTCACCACCGGCGTGCGTGTGGTGCATCAGATGCTGTTCGCTACCGATCAGGTCATTGAAGTGTTCGTGGTCGGCGTTGGCGGTGTGGGCGCAGCGTTGCTGGATCAGCTGCATCGCCAGCAGACGTGGCTAAAACAGAAGCATATCGATCTGCGCGTGTGCGGCATCGCTAACTCGCGGGCGCTGTTGACCAACGTACACGGTATCGATCTCAGCAACTGGAAGGCAGAACTGAACGAAGCCAAAGAGCCGTTCAATCTTGGTCGCCTGATGCGTTTGGTGAAAGAGTATCATCTGCTAAACCCGGTGATCGTCGATTGTACCTCCAGCCAGGCGGTTGCCGATCAATATGCCGATTTCCTCGCCGAAGGTTTCCATGTCGTCACGCCGAACAAAAAGGCCAACACGTCGTCGTGGAATTATTACCAGCAGATGCGTGCAGCGGCAGCAAAATCGCGCCGTAAGTTCCTGTACGACACCAACGTTGGTGCCGGTTTGCCGGTGATCGAAAACCTGCAAAACCTGATGAATGCCGGGGATGAACTGATCAAGTTCTCCGGTATTCTCTCTGGCTCGCTCTCTTTTATCTTCGGCAAGCTTGATGAGGGCGTTTCGCTGTCGGAAGCGACCAAAATGGCGCGTGAGATGGGCTTTACCGAGCCGGATCCACGTGACGATCTTTCTGGCACCGATGTGGCGCGTAAGCTGCTGATTCTGGCGCGTGAAGCGGGGCATCAGCTGGAGCTTAGCGATATCGATATCGAACCGCTGCTGCCCGCCAGCCTGACGGAGATCGCCGACGTTGAGCAGTTTATGCAACGTCTGCCGGAGCTGGATAACGCCTTTGCCGCGCGCGTTGCCAAAGCGCGTGACGAAGGTAAAGTATTACGCTTCGTCGGCGCGATTGAAGAGGGTGGCGTCTGCAAAGTGAAGATTGACGCGGTGGACGGCAACGATCCGCTGTACAAAGTGAAGAACGGTGAGAATGCGCTGGCATTCTACAGCCGCTACTATCAGCCAATCCCGCTGGTTCTGCGTGGATATGGTGCAGGGAATGATGTCACAGCAGCGGGCGTATTTGCTGACCTGCTGCGTACGCTGTCGTGGAAGTTGGGAGTTTGATGATGGTAAAAATTTATGCACCGGCCTCGATAGGTAACGTCAGCGTCGGCTTTGATGTGCTTGGCGCGGCGGTTTCGCCGGTGGATGGCACCTTGCTGGGGGACTGTGTTTCCGTGGAAGCCGCCGACAGCTTTAGCCTGGTGAACTCCGGGCGTTTTGTCAGCAAACTGCCGACCAATCCGCAGGAGAACATCGTTTATCAGTGCTGGGAGCGTTTTTGCCAGGCGATTGGCAAGCAAGTTCCGGTGGCGATGACGCTGGAAAAGAATATGCCGATTGGTTCCGGACTCGGCTCAAGTGCTTGTTCGGTGGTTGCCGGTTTGATGGCGATGAACGAATTCTGCGGCAAACCGCTCAACGACACCGAACTGCTGGCGCTGATGGGCGAGCTGGAAGGGCGTATTTCCGGCAGCGTACACTTTGATAACGTTGCGCCGTGCTTCCTTGGCGGCGTGCAGCTGATGATTGAAGAGAACGGCATCATCAGTCAGGACGTGCCGTGCTTTGACGAATGGCTGTGGGTGATGGCGTATCCGGGGATTAAAGTCTCCACCGCCGAAGCGCGTGCCATTCTGCCGGCACAGTACCGCAAAGAGGATGCCATTAAGCATGGCCGCCTGCTGGCAGGCTTTATTCACGCTTGTCATAAGCGTCAGCCTGGGCTGGCGGCTAAACTTATGCAGGATGTTATCGCCGAGCCGTATCGCACCAAACTGCTGCCAGGCTTCGCCGATGCGCGTAAAGCAGCGCAGGATGTTGGCGCGCTGGCGTGCGGCATTTCGGGCTCCGGCCCGACACTTTTCGCCGTTTGCAACGAGATGGCAACGGCACAGCGGATGGCGGACTGGCTGAGCCAGCACTATCTGCAGAATGAAGAAGGTTTCGTCCACATCTGCCGTCTTGATACGGCTGGCGCACGTAAATTGGGATAACGCATGAAACTCTACAACCTTAAGGATCACAACGAGCAGGTTAGTTTTGCTCAGGCCGTTAAACAGGGCCTCGGCTCGCAGCAAGGGCTGTTTTTCCCGCTCGAACTGCCGGAATTCGAACTGACCGATATCGATGCCATGCTGGAGATGGATTTCGTCAGCCGCAGCAGCAAAATTCTCTCTGCCTACATTGGCGATGAAATTGCGGCGCATCAGCTGGCCGAGCGCGTAAAAAACGCCTTTGCTTTCCCGGCGCCGGTGGCGAAGGTCAGCGATGATGTGGCTTGCCTCGAGCTGTTCCACGGTCCAACGCTGGCGTTTAAAGACTTCGGCGGCCGCTTTATGGCGCAGATGCTTTCCTATGTGAGCGGTGCGGATGAGCAGATCACCATTCTGACCGCCACGTCCGGCGATACCGGCGCCGCCGTGGCGCATGCCTTCTACGGCATGGAAAACGTGCGCGTGGTGATTCTCTATCCGCAGGGCAAAATCAGCCCGCTGCAGGAGAAACTGTTCTGTACGCTGGGCGGCAACATCGAAACCATCGCGGTTGAAGGCGATTTCGATGCGTGTCAGGCGTTGGTGAAACAGGCGTTTGATGATGAAGAGCTGAAAAAGGCGATTGGCCTGAACTCGGCGAACTCCATCAACATCAGCCGTCTGCTGGCGCAGATTTGCTACTACTTCGAAGCGGTAGCGCAGCTGCCACAAGAGAAGCGCAATCAGCTGGTGGTGTCGGTGCCGAGCGGTAACTTCGGTGACTTAACGGCTGGCCTGCTGGCGAAATCATTGGGTCTGCCGATCAAGCGCTTTATCGCTGCGACCAATGCTAACGATACCGTGCCGCGTTTCCTCGGCAACGGCGCATGGCAGCCAAACGCCACGGTAGCAACGCTGTCGAACGCCATGGATGTCAGCCAGCCGAACAACTGGCCGCGCGTGGAAGAGCTGTTCCGCCGCAAAACCTGGCGTTTGACCGATCTGGCGTACGGCGCGGTAACCGATGAAACCACCAAATCCACCATGCGCGAGCTGGCAGAGATTGGCTATATCTCTGAACCGCATGCGGCGATTGCTTACCGTTTGCTGCGCGACAACCTGCAGGAGGGCGAATATGGCCTGTTCCTCGGGACTGCGCATCCGGCGAAGTTCAAAGAGAGCGTGGATGAGATTCTGGGTCAGGATCTGCCGCTGCCAAAAGAGCTGGCCGAGCGCGCCGATTTGCCACTGCTGTCGCACAACCTGAAAGGCGATTTCGCGGAGCTGCGGGCGTTTTTGCTGAAGTAAGTGCTGACTGGGGTAAGTGCTCGCTGTCCCCCATCCCGGCCTTCCCCCGCTAGCGGGGGAAGGAGACGCTGCCACATGCAGCCTCCAAACTCACATATTGCAGCATCTTCCTCCCCCATTTATGGGGGAGGACCGAGGAGGGGGGCAGCGAGCACAATCCATTGCAGCGCTTGCTGAACTATTTCTGCTCGCGACGCTTAAACACCAGTTCGTTCTCGCTGCTTTCTGCACCGTCCAGAAAATATCCATCCACATCGAACTTCTTCAGCTGCGCAGGGTTGGTCAGGCGGTTCTGAATCACATAGCGGCTCATCAAACCGCGCGCTTTCTTGGCGTAAAAGCTGATGACTTTAAATTTGCCATTCTTCTCATCGAGGAACACCGGCTTGATCAACTCGGCGTTGAGTTTCTTCGGCTTGATGGCTTTGAAATACTCATCGGATGCCAGATTGATCAGCACGTCATCGCCTTGCTCAGCAATCGCCTCGTTTAACTTCTCAGTCAGCAAATCGCCCCAAAAGCTGTAGAGATCTTTCCCGGCCGGATTCGCCAGCTTAATGCCCATCTCCAGGCGATAAGGCTGCATCAAATCGAGTGGGCGCAGCAGGCCGTAAAGACCCGACAACATGCGCAGATGCTGCTGGGCAAAGTCAAAATCGTCGTCGCTAAAAGTTTCGGCCTGCAAACCGGTATACACATCGCCTTTAAACGCCAGGATCGCCTGACGCGCATTCTCCAGCGAGAAGGGCGGCTGCCATTGGTTAAAACGATCGGCATTCAGGTGCGCCAGCTTGTCGCTAATGCCCATCAGTGAGCTGATTTGCGCCGGTGAAAGATCGCGCGCAACGTCAATTAATTGGTGTGATTTTTCTAACAGCGCCGGTTGGGTAAAGCGTTGTGTCGCCAGCGGGCTTTCATAGTCCAGTGTCTTCGCTGGTGAGATAACCATCAGCATCGTGTACGTCCTCTTTGACCCGCAGGTTTATCAGGGAATTGAAGGGAAAATGTCGCAAGGAGTGTAGCAAAAAAGCGGCATGGATCGGCAAATCGCTCCCATTTGTTAGCGCTATCGTAAAGGGCACTTCGTGGTGTTGCGCCGTCACTTGTGCGTGATATTATCGCAACAGCCTTTTACACCCTGACAGTCAACCTAAGAGAAAGAGAACCATGACGGACAAACTTACTTCCTTGCGTCAGCTGACTACTGTGGTCGCCGACACCGGTGATATCGCGGCGATGAAACTTTACCAGCCGCAGGACGCGACCACGAACCCTTCTTTGATTCTCAACGCCGCTCAAATCCCTGAATACCGCAAACTGATTGACGAAGCCATTACCTGGGCACGTCAGCAGAGCAGCAACAAAGAAGATCAGCTGGCGCTGGTTTCTGACAAGCTGGCCGTCAACATTGGTCTGGAAATTCTCAAACTGATCCCTGGTCGCATCTCGACTGAAGTCGATGCGCGCCTCTCTTACGACACTGAAGCGAGCATCGCTAAAGCGCGTAGCCTGATCAAACTGTACAACGATGCGGGCATCAGCAATGACCGTATCCTGATCAAACTGGCGTCAACCTGGCAGGGCATTCGTGCTGCTGAGCAACTGGAAAAAGAAGGTATCAACTGTAACCTGACGCTGCTGTTCTCCTTCGCGCAGGCGCGTGCCTGTGCCGAAGCGGGCGTGTTCCTGATCTCTCCATTCGTTGGCCGTATCCTCGACTGGTACAAGCAGAACACCGATAAGAAAGAGTATGCAGCCCACGAAGACCCAGGCGTGGTGTCTGTGGCTGAAATCTACAGCTACTACAAGCAGCACGGTTATGAAACCGTGGTAATGGGCGCAAGCTTCCGTAACGTTGGTGAAATCATTGAGCTGGCTGGCTGCGACCGTCTGACCATCTCTCCGGGCCTGCTGAAAGAGCTGGCTGAGAGCGAAGGCACCGTTGAGCGTAAACTGAGCTACACCGGCGAAGTGAAAGCGCGTCCAGCGAAGATGACCGAAGCTGAGTTCTTCTGGCAGCACAACCAGGATCCAATGGCCGTTACCAAACTGGCTGAAGGTATCCGCAACTTTGCCATCGATCAGGGCAAACTTGAGAAGATGATCGCCGAGCTGCTGTAAGGTGATTGGCCGTGGCGGCAACCGCTGCCACGGTTTTACGTTTTTTCCCCCGCTTCTTGTATTATCCTTCTAACTACTCACGTCATTTGCTGCCATGCAGCTAACCACAGCGATAACTCTATGGATACTTTACGAATTGGATTAATTTCCGTTTCCGATCGTGCTGCTAACGGCATCTATCAGGATCAGGGCATTCCGGCGTTAGAGAGCTGGCTCACCGCCGCGCTGGCTACGCCGTTTGAAATCGAAACGCGTCTGGTGCCGGATGAGCAGCCAATGATTGAGCAGGCGATTTGCGAGCTGGTCGATGAGCTGTTCTGCAATTTGGTCCTCACCACCGGCGGCACCGGACCGGCGCGGCGTGATGTGACGCCAGATGCCACATTGGCGGTTGCCGACCGTGAAATGCCGGGCTTCGGCGAGCAGATGCGCCAAATTAGCCTGCAATTTGTGCCGACCGCTATTTTGTCTCGCCAGGTTGGCGTGATCCGCAAGCAGTCGCTGATCCTCAATCTGCCGGGCCAGCCAAAATCCATTAAAGAAACGCTGGAAGGGCTGAAAGCGGAAGATGGAACGGTAAAGGTGCCGGGGATTTTTGCCGCTGTACCTTATTGTTTACAGCTACTGGAAGGGCCGTATGTGGAAACTCATGCCGATGTGGTAGCAGCTTTTCGCCCAAAAAGCGCCCGTCGTGAGACAAATGACTAAAAATCGGCATTTTCAGGCATAAAATCCAGCGGCACTGGTGTGGCAAAATATTGACGGTATAGTAATTCAATCTTTACATAAGTTGTTTTGCCTCTGGATACCGCTGGATTATGGATACGCACGCAACGCGCCGACTCAACGGGCAGGATTACAAAACCCTGTCGCTGGCCGCCCTTGGTGGGGCGCTGGAATTCTACGACTTCATTATCTTCGTCTTCTTTGCCGCCGTGATTGGCGAACTGTTCTTCCCGCCTGACATTCCTGAATGGTTGCGTCAGGTGCAGACTTTCGCCATCTTTGCTGCGGGTTATCTGGCGCGTCCGTTAGGCGGCATTATCATGGCGCACTTTGGTGACAAAGTGGGGCGTAAGAAGATGTTCAGCCTCAGTATTCTGCTGATGGCGCTGCCGACGTTGGCGATGGGCGCATTGCCCACTTATGCCAGCATTGGCATCGCTGCGCCGTTATTGATGCTGCTAATGCGCGTGCTGCAAGGCGCGGCTATCGGCGGTGAAGTGCCTGGCGCGTGGGTGTTTGTCGCCGAACATGTGCCTGAAAAACGCATTGGTTTTGCCTGCGGCACGCTGACCGCAGGCTTAACCGCAGGGATTCTGCTCGGTTCGCTGGTGGCAACGGTGCTGAACACCACGCTGTCACCGGCTGCGATGCGCGATCATGGCTGGCGCATTCCTTTCTTCCTCGGCGGTGTGTTTGGCTTGCTGGCGATGTATCTGCGTCGCTGGCTGCATGAAACCCCGGTGTTCCAGCAGATGCAGCAGCGTAAAGCGCTGGCAGAAAAAATGCCGCTGCAAACCATTTTTGCCAGCCATAAGCGCGGCATCGTAATTTCGATGCTGCTCACCTGGCTTCTGTCGGCCTGTATTGTGGTGGTGATTTTGATGGCGCCGACGCTGATGCAAAAACAGCATGGCATTCCCGCCGCGCTCAGTCTGCAGGCCAACAGCTTCGCCACCATTATGCTGCTGCTGGGTTGTGTTATCGCCGGATGGCTGGTGGATCGCTTCGGCGCGGCGCGTTCGCTGATGGTCGGTTCAATACTGCTGGCGATCGGCAGCTGGAACTTCTTCCATCAGTTAAGTAGCACGCAGGAAATGCTGTTTGTTTGGTACGGTTTAGCGGGCCTGAGCGTGGGGGTCGTCGGTGTAGTGCCGTTTGTGATGGTGCGCGCATTCCCGGCGGCGGTGCGCTTTACCGGCATCTCATTCTCGTACAATGTTGCTTACGCGATTTTCGGTGGTCTGACGCCGATTAGCGTAACGCTGATGATGAGCCTGACGCCAATGGCGCCTGCCTGGTATGTGCTGGCGCTGGCGATAATTGGCTTTATGGTGGGAATCTGGCTGTGGCGCGATAGCCGTCAGCAGTATGCGCAGTTAGATATGTCGCTGCACTCGTCATAATGCAAAAAGCGGAGCCAAACAGCTCCGCTATTCATTTGTCACTCGCCAATCGGCAATACCGTACGACCAAACTTCTCGTTCAGCACTTCGCCCATCGCCAGATAGAACGCACTCGAACCGCAAATAATGCCAATCCAGCCGGCAACGCGCAGCAACCCCGCGTTGTCGGTCAGGTGGCCGATAGCCAGCAGCGCAAACAGCAGCGTCAGGCTGGCGAAGATGAACTGCAGCATTTTCGGTGACTTCAGCGTGCCGAAAAACAGGAATGCAGTGAACACGCCCCACAGCGCGAGATACGCGCCAAGGAAGTGGCCGTCGGCCGCCTCTGCCAGCCCCAGTTTTGGCAGCAGTAGAATCGCCACCAACGTTAACCAGAAGCTGCCGTAAGAGGTAAAGGCGGTCAGCCCGAAGGTGTTGCCTTTCTTATACTCCAGCAGCCCGGCAAAAATTTGCGCGATGCCGCCGTAGAAAATCCCCATCGCCAGGATGATCACATCCATCGCAAACAGGCCGGTGTTGTGTAAGTTGAGCAGGATGGTGGTCATACCGAATCCCATCAGGCCCAACGGGGCGGGATTCGCCAGCGTGGTATTGCTCATAATTCCTCAGAAGCAGCGTTGAAGATGTTGTTCGTGTTTTACACCCGCGCAAACCGCTGGGGGCGCGAGGCGCTGCATAATAAGCGGCCTCTTTTTGCCCAACTTTGATCTGAATCGACGAGAGAATGAAATTTTTTTTAGTTTTAACCCTTGATGCGCATCGAACCGGCCCCATTTACTTGTCATCGAGCGTTGTGAGGCAGCAAAAAAAGCCTGCTTCAGCAGTTGAAAGTGGTCAGTTTGACCGCATCTCTGTTTCACAACCCAAATTGGCAAAGAATTTAAGTAGGAGACGTTTAGATGGGCAAGATTATTGGTATTGACTTGGGTACAACCAACTCATGTGTTGCAGTTATGGATGGTGGTAAAGCACGCGTACTGGAAAACGCCGAAGGCGATCGCACCACGCCGTCGATCATTGCGTATGCACAGGATGGCGAAACTCTGGTGGGTCAACCGGCTAAACGTCAGTCTGTGACCAACCCGCAGAACACCCTGTTTGCGATCAAGCGCCTGATTGGCCGTCGCTTCCAGGACGAAGAAGTACAGCGTGATATTAAAATTATGCCGTACAAAATCATCGGCGCAGATAACGGCGACGCATGGCTGGACGTAAAAGGCCAGAAAATGGCACCGCCGCAGATTTCTGCTGAAGTGCTGAAAAAGATGAAGAAAACCGCGGAAGATTTCCTCGGTGAAGCCGTCACTGAAGCGGTTATTACCGTTCCAGCTTACTTCAACGATGCGCAGCGTCAGGCGACCAAAGACGCCGGCCGTATCGCGGGTCTGGAAGTAAAACGTATCATCAACGAACCAACCGCAGCTGCACTGGCTTACGGCCTGGATAAAGGTCAGGGCAACCGCACCATCGCGGTATACGACCTAGGCGGTGGTACTTTCGATATCTCAATCATTGAGATCGATGACGTTGATGGCGAGAAAACCTTTGAAGTTCTGGCAACCAACGGTGATACCCACCTGGGTGGTGAAGACTTCGATAGCCGTCTGATTAACTATCTGGTGGCTGAATTTAAGAAAGATCAGGGCATCGATCTGCACAACGATCCGCTGGCCATGCAGCGTCTGAAAGAAGCGGCAGAGAAAGCCAAGATCGAGCTGTCCTCAGCACAGCAGACCGACGTTAACCTGCCGTACATCACGGCGGATGCGACCGGTCCTAAGCACCTGAACATCAAAGTAACACGTGCGAAACTGGAATCACTGGTTGAAGACCTTGTTTCTCGCTCTATCGAGCCGTTGAAAGTGGCTCTGCAGGATGCGGGTCTGTCTGTTTCAGACATCAACGACGTGATCCTGGTGGGCGGTCAAACGCGTATGCCAATGGTTCAGGCGAAAGTGACTGAGTTCTTTGGTAAAGAGCCACGTAAAGATGTGAACCCGGATGAAGCGGTAGCCGTGGGTGCTGCGGTTCAGGGCGGCGTGTTGGCGGGTGAAGTGAAAGACGTTCTGCTGCTGGACGTGACTCCGCTGTCGCTGGGTATCGAAACCATGGGCGGCGTGATGACTTCGCTGATTAGCAAGAACACCACCATCCCAACCAAGCACAGCCAGGTGTTCTCTACCGCTGAAGATAACCAGTCTGCCGTGACGATTCACGTGCTGCAGGGTGAGCGTAAGCGTTCAGGTGATAACAAATCCCTGGGCCAGTTCAACCTCGACGGTATCCAGGCTGCACCGCGCGGTATGCCGCAGATCGAAGTCACCTTCGATATCGATGCGGATGGTATCCTGCACGTGTCTGCGAAAGACAAAAACAGCGGTAAAGAGCAGAAGATCACCATCAAGGCTTCTTCTGGTCTGAATGAAGAAGAGATCGAAAAAATGGTGCGTGACGCGGAAGCGAACGCCGAGTCTGACCGCAAGTTCGAAGAGCTGGTTCAGACCCGTAACCAGGGCGATCAGATTTCGCACAGCACCCGTAAGCAGCTGGACGAAGCGGGCGACAAACTGTCTGCTGACGACAAAGCGCCAATCGAAGCTGCGTTGACCGAGCTGAACACCGCGCTGAAAGGCGAAGACAAAGCAGAAATCGAAGCCAAAATGCAGGCATTGATGGAAGTGTCCAGCAAACTGATGGAGCTGGCACAGCAGCAGGGTCAGGCAGCTGATGCAGGCGATGCTTCTGCACAGAAAGAAGACGACGTTGTCGACGCTGAGTTCGAAGAAGTTAAAGACAAAAAATAATTGCCCCTGACCGGGCGCGACGGCTGGCCTGACAGCCGTTGAAACCAGCACGGGCGTAGGAGATCTCTCCACGCCCGTGCGATCATGTTAAGGGCAGAACAAATATGGCTAAGAGTGATTTATACGAGATCTTAGGCGTCTCTAAATCCGCAGATGAGCGTGAAATCAAAAAGGCTTATAAGCGCCTGGCGATGAAATACCATCCGGACCGTAATCCGGACAATAAAGAAGCCGAAGCGAAGTTTAAAGAAATTAAGGAAGCCTACGAAATTCTGACCGACGCACAGAAGCGTGCGGCCTACGACCAATATGGTCACGCAGCCTTTGAACAAGGCGGCATGGGCGGCGGTGGTGGCTTCGGCGGCGGCGGTGCCGACTTCAGCGATATCTTTGGCGACGTATTTGGCGATATTTTTGGTGGTGGCCGCCGTCAGCGTGCCGCACGTGGCGCCGATTTACGCTACAACATGGAGCTAACGCTGGAAGAAGCGGTACGCGGCGTGACCAAAGAGATCCGCATTCCAACACTGGAAGAGTGCGATGTCTGCCACGGCAGCGGCGCGAAAGCGGGGACCAAACCGCAGACCTGCCATACCTGTCATGGCGCAGGCCAGGTGCAGATGCGTCAGGGCTTCTTCACCGTGCAGCAGGCGTGTCCGACCTGTCACGGTCGCGGTTCAGTGATCAAAGATCCTTGCAATGCTTGTCATGGTCACGGTCGCGTTGAGCGCAGTAAAACCCTGTCGGTGAAAATTCCAGCAGGCGTGGATACCGGCGATCGCATTCGTCTGACCGGCGAAGGTGAAGCGGGCGAACAGGGCGCACCAGCGGGCGATCTGTACGTTCAGGTTTCGGTGAAAAAGCACCCGATCTTCGAGCGTGAAGATAACAACCTATATTGCGAAGTGCCGATTAACTTTGCGATGGCAGCATTAGGTGGCGAGATTGAAGTGCCGACGCTTGATGGACGTGTGAACCTGAAAGTGCCTTCTGAAACGCAAACTGGCAAGCTGTTCCGCATGCGCGGTAAAGGCGTGAAATCGGTGCGTGGTGGTGCGGTAGGCGATTTGCTGTGTCGTGTGGTGGTGGAAACGCCAGTTAGCCTCAATGACAAACAGAAAGCGTTACTGCGTGAACTGGAAGAGAGTTTTGGCGGCCCGAGCGGTGAGAAAAACAGCCCGCGCTCCAAAAGCTTCCTCGACGGCGTGAAGAAGTTTTTTGACGATTTAACACGTTAATCCCGTCTGGCATGCTTAATAAAGCGGAGAGGAAACTCTCCGCTTTTTTTATGTTTTCCCGCCAACGCGTCGCTCCTGATATAAGCTCAATCTGCCTGGCGTGAGATAAAAGCAGAAACCGTTTCGTAATGCATCGGTATTATCGAGTCGTTAACGAGACATAAGCTGCTTTTAACGAGGTGTTTGAGTCGCTACACTTCTCAGCCTAAATGTCTCTACTCAGGAGGAGTTGTGAACAAACCCCGTTCTCTTCGAAGCTTACTGAAAAGCTTTATTGCCAGCGATGCCAGCAACGGCATGGTGCTGATTCTGGCGGCCGTCGCGGCAATGATTTTGGCTAACAGCGCGGAAACCGCTCAAGCTTATCAATCGTTTCTCGCCGAGCCGGTGCAGATTCGCTTCGGTGCATTAGACATCAGCAAAAACCTGCTGCTGTGGATCAACGATGCCATGATGGCGCTGTTCTTCCTGCTGATTGGTTTGGAAGTGAAACGTGAACTAATCACCGGTGAACTCGCCAGCCGCGATCGCGCCATTTTCCCGGTGATTGCGGCAATTGGCGGCATGGTGGTGCCGGGACTGATTTTCCTGCTGCTTAATTATGGCGATCCTATTGCGCGTAACGGCTGGGCAATTCCTACTGCTACTGATATCGCCTTTGCATTGGGTGTGCTGGCACTGTTGGGCAGCCGCGTGCCAACCGCGCTGAAAGTGTTCCTGATGGCGCTGGCGATTATTGATGATCTCGGCGCTATCGTGATTATCGCGCTGTTCTACACCAGCGATCTCTCCGTGCTGTCGCTGAGCGTAGCGGCAGGTGCGATTGTGCTGCTGGCGATTCTCAATCGTTGCGGCGTGCGTAACATTGCCATCTATATGTTAGTCGGCATTGTGCTGTGGACGGCGGTGCTCAAATCGGGTGTGCATGCAACGTTAGCGGGCGTGATTGTTGGCTTCTTCGTGCCGCTGGAAGAGAAGAACGGCCATTCTCCAGCCGAGCATCTGGCGCATGGTTTAATGCCGTGGGTAAACTGGCTGATTCTGCCGCTGTTCGCTTTTGCCAACGCCGGCATCTCGCTGAGCGGCATTACCTTTATGGATACGCTGTCGCCAGAGCCGCTGGGCATCATTCTCGGCTTGCTGATTGGTAAACCGTTGGGTATCACGCTGTTCTGCTGGCTGGCGGTGAAGTGGCGGCTGGCGGTGTTGCCGGCGGGCACCACGATACGCGATATCATGGCGATTGGTGTGCTGTGCGGTATCGGCTTCACCATGTCGATCTTTATCAGTTCGCTGGCGTTTGATGCCGCCCATGAGCAACTGGTGACCTTCTCCAAGCTGGGGATTCTCAGTGGCTCGCTGCTCTCAGCGGTGATTGGTTACACGCTGCTGCGCATCAAATTGCGTTAAAAAGAGGAAGGGGGCGAAAGCCTCCTTTTTTGCCGATGAATCAGCTCAACTTTAATCATCTCTACTATTTCTGGCAGGTGTGTAAAGCCGGTTCGGTAGTGCGCGCTGCGGATGTGCTGTGCCTGGCGCCACAGACGGTCACTGGCCAGATTAAATCGCTGGAAGAGCAACTCGGCGGCGTGCTGTTTCGTCGTCAGGGGCGCGGTTTAGTGCCGACGGAACTTGGCCAACTGGTGTTTCGCTATGCCGACCGCATGTTCATGCTGAGCCAGGAGATGCTCGATATCGTTAACTACCGCAAAGAGTCGCATCTGCTGTTTGATGTTGGCGTAGCGGATGCCTTGTCTAAGCAACTGGTGAGCAAGGTGCTGCAGGCTGCGGTGGTGGCTGAAGAGGGAATCCATCTGCGCTGCTTTGAATCAACGCACGAGATGCTGTTGGAACAGTTAAGCCAGCACAAGCTGGATATGATTCTTTCCGATTGCCCAATTGATTCGACTCAGCAGGAAGGGCTGTTTTCGGTCAAGCTGGGCGAGTGTCCGATCAGCTTCTGGTGCAACACACCGTTACCGACGCTGCCGTTTCCTGCCAGCCTGGAAGAGCGGCGTTTGCTGATTCCGGGGCGTCGCTCGATGCTGGGTCGTAAACTGCTGAACTGGATTCACAGCCAGGGATTGCAAGTGGAGATTCTGGGCGAGTTTGATGATGCGGCATTAATGAAAGCTTTTGGTGCGCTTAACAACGCGATATTTATGGCTCCGACGCTGTATGGCGACGAGATTTACCGGGATGACGCCATCAAAGAGATTGGGCGGTTGGATGCGGTGATGGAGGAGTATCACGTGATCTTTGCCGAACGGATGATTCAGCATCCGGCGGTACAGCGGATCTGCCATCGCGACTTTAGTGCGCTGTTTACCCCTGAATTGCAGGCATAAAAAAACCGGCTAAACGCCGGTTCTTTTTTACAAAGCGATTAACAGACGGGCGATTAAGCCAGTTTGTTGATCTGAGCAGTCAGGTTTGCTTTATGACGTGCAGCTTTGTTTTTGTGGATCAGACCTTTAGCAGCCTGACGGTCCACGAGTGGTTGCATTTCGTTGAATGCGTTCTGCGCAGCAGCTTTGTCGCCTGTTGCGATAGCCGCGTATACTTTCTTGATGAAAGTACGCATCATTGAACGGTTGCTTGCGTTATGCTTGCGACGTTTCTCAGATGTTACGGCGCGTTTCTTAGCTGATTTGATATTAGCCAAGGTCCAACTCCCAAATGTGATCTATATGGACAAATCAAAGGCCGAGGACTATGCCTTTTGCGCCTTCTTATGTCAATGGATTTGTGCAAATAAGCGTCGTTTTAAAAACAACACTCGATTACGTAATTGATGGCGCAGGATTCTACCAGCAACGCGGCGTTGAATACAGTATTTCGCAGCAAAAATCTTCAGAACCTTGCTAAGCAATTGCCCACGCGTGGAATAAGCCGCGCCAGAAGCAGGAAAGGCACGTATACGGGTTAACCTAAACGCCATTCAAGGGTATAATCCGCCGATTTCCACCGGTTTGAGTCAGCCATGAAGTTTATCCGCGGTATTTATAATCTGAAAGAGCAGCATCGCGGCTGCGTCCTGACCATTGGCAATTTCGACGGCGTACATCGCGGCCACCAGGCTTTGATGGCGCAGCTGATTGCCGAAGGACGAAAACGCAATCTGCCGGTGGTGGTGATGGTATTTGAGCCACAACCGCTTGAGCTGTTTGCCGGCGACAAAGCCCCGGCGCGCCTTACGCGTTTGCGTGAAAAGCTGAAGTACCTCGAACAAGCGGGCGTTGATGCCGTACTCTGCGTACGTTTTGATCGTCGCTTCGCTGCGCATTCGGCGCAGAGTTTTATTTCCGAATTGCTGGTAGACAAGCTCAACGTCAAGTTCCTGGCCGTAGGCGATGATTTCCGCTTCGGCGCTGGTCGCCAGGGGGATTTCCTGTTATTACAGAAAGCCGGTGCGGAGTATGGCTTTGAGGTTATCAGCACCCAGACTTATTGTGACAGCGGCAAGCGCATCAGCAGTACCGCCGTTCGTCAGGCGCTGGCGCAGGATGATTTTGCGCAAGCCGAAGCGCTGCTGGGCCATCCGTTCAGCATCTCAGGCCGCGTAGTGCACGGCGATGCACTCGGGCGCACCATCGGTTTCCCAACGGCTAATCTCCCTTTGCGTCGCACCGTTACGCCGGTTAAAGGCGTGTTTGCGGTGGCAGTGTTGGGCCTTGGGGATCAGCCGCTGCCCGGCGTGGCCAATATTGGTACGCGCCCAACGGTAAAAGGTTTACGTCAGCAGCTTGAAGTTCATCTGCTCGACACACATATGAATCTCTATGGGCGTCACATTGAAGTGGTGCTGAAACAGAAGATTCGCGATGAACAGCGTTTCGCTTCGCTGGACGCGCTGAAAGAACAAATTGCGAAAGATGTGGTGACAGCCCGCCAATTCTTTGGGCTAAAAACACCGGTTTAATGACCGAAATACGGAATCGAGAATCTGATGAGTGACTATAAATCTACCCTGAATTTGCCGGAAACGGGGTTCCCGATGCGTGGCGATCTGGCCAAGCGTGAACCGGGAATGCTGCAACGTTGGTATGATGACAACCTGTACGGCATCATCCGCGAAGCCAAAAAAGGGAAAAAAACCTTTATTTTGCACGATGGCCCTCCTTATGCGAACGGCAGCATTCATATTGGTCACTCAGTTAACAAGATTCTGAAAGACATTATCGTTAAGTCGAAAGGCATGGCGGGCTACGACTCGCCGTACGTTCCAGGTTGGGACTGCCACGGCTTGCCGATTGAGCACAAAGTTGAACAGATGATTGGTAAGCCGGGCGAAAAAGTGAGCGCGTCTGAATTCCGTGCCGCTTGCCGCCAATATGCGGCAGAGCAGGTTGAAGGCCAGAAAAATGACTTCATCCGCCTCGGCGTGCTCGGTGACTGGGATCGTCCTTATCTGACGATGAATTTCCAGACCGAAGCCAACATCATCCGTGCGCTGGGTAAAATCATCGGCAACGGCCATCTGCACAAAGGCGCTAAGCCGGTGCACTGGTGCATGGATTGCCGTTCGGCGCTGGCTGAAGCGGAAGTGGAGTATTACGACAAAACTTCGCCATCCATCGATGTGATGTTCAATGCCGTGGATGCCGATGCGGTGCGCGCGAAGTTTGGCGTCGCTGCTTCAGAAGGCCCGGTTTCACTGGTGATCTGGACCACCACGCCGTGGACCATGCCAGCCAACCGTGGTATCTCGCTGCATCCTGAATTTGAATACCAGCTGCTGCAGATCGACGGTCGCAGCCTGATTCTCGCCAAAGAGATGGTTGAGAGCGTGATGAAGCGCGCGGGCATCAGCGACTGGACCGTGCTGGGCGAATGCAACGGCGCGGCGCTGGAGCTGCAGCTGTTCCAGCATCCGTTCCTCGAGCAGATCCAATCGAAAGTGGTATTGGGTGAGCATGTGACGCTGGAAGCCGGTACCGGTGCGGTACATACCGCGCCAGGCCATGGCCCGGATGACTATGTTATCGGTCAGAAATACGGTCTGGAAACCGCCAATCCGGTGGGGCCGGATGGCGCGTATCTACCAGGCACCTACCCGACGCTGGATGGCGTAAACGTCTTTAAAGCCAACGACATGATCGTTGAGCTGCTGAAAGAGAAGGGCGCGCTGCTGCACGTGGAGAAGCTGCTGCACAGCTACCCGCACTGCTGGCGTCATAAAACGCCAATCATCTTCCGTGCCACGCCACAATGGTTCATCAGCATGGATCAGAAAGGCCTGCGTGCGCAGTCGCTGAAAGAGATCAAAGGCGTGCAGTGGATCCCGGATTGGGGCCAGGCGCGTATCGAAGCGATGGTAGCGAACCGTCCGGACTGGTGTATCTCACGTCAGCGTACGTGGGGCGTGCCGATGGCGCTGTTCGTGCATAAAGAGAGCGAGCAGCTGCATCCGGATACGCTGGAGCTGATGGAGAAAGTCGCGAAACGGGTTGAGCAGGACGGCATTCAGGCGTGGTGGGATCTCGATCCGCGCGACCTGATGGGCGACGACGCTGACCACTACGTCAAAGTGCCAGACACCTTAGACGTGTGGTTCGACTCTGGATCTACCAGCTACTCAGTGGTGGATGCGCGTCCTGAATTCGGCGGCCATACGCCAGATATGTACCTGGAAGGTTCGGATCAGCATCGCGGCTGGTTCATGTCTTCTCTGATGATCTCCACGGCGATGAAAGGCAAAGCGCCTTATCGTCAGGTACTGACGCACGGTTTCACCGTGGATGGTCAGGGCCGCAAGATGTCGAAATCGATCGGCAACACCGTGGCGCCGCAGGATGTGATGGATAAGCTGGGTGCGGACATTCTGCGTCTGTGGGTCGCTTCTACCGATTATTCCGGTGAGATGGCGGTTTCCGACGAAATCCTGAAGCGTGCCGCAGACAGCTATCGTCGTATCCGTAACACCGCGCGTTTCCTGCTGGCAAACCTTGCTGGCTTTAACCCGGCGACCGATTGCGTCAAGCCGGAAGAGATGGTGGTGGTGGATCGCTGGGCGGTTGGCCGTGCGCTGGCAGCGCAGCAGGATATCGTGCACTCCTACGAAAACTACGATTTCCACGAAGTGGTGCAGCGTCTGATGCACTTCTGCTCAATCGAAATGGGCTCGTTCTATCTCGATGTGATCAAAGATCGTCAGTACACCGCAAAAGGCGACAGCCTGGCGCGTCGCAGCTGCCAAACCGCGCTGTGGCACATTGTTGAAGCGCTGGTACGCTGGATGGCGCCAATCATGTCCTTCACCGCAGACGAAATCTGGGGCTACCTGCCGGGCGATCGCGCGAAGTACGTGTTCACCGAAGAGTGGTATCAGGATCTGTTTGGTCTGGCAGATAACGAAACGCTGAACGATGCCTATTGGGATGATGTGCTGAAAGTCCGCGGTGAAGTGAACAAGGTGATTGAGCAAGCGCGTAGCGACAAACGCATCGGCGGCGCACTGGAAGCGACGGTTACGCTGTATGCGGATGCCGAGCTGGCAGCCAAGCTGCAGGCGCTGGGTGATGAGCTGCGTTTCGTGCTGTTAACTTCAGGCGCGACCGTGGCGGATTACGCCACTGCCAGCGATGAAGCGCAGCAGAGCGAGCTGTTCAAAGGTCTGAAAATCGCGCTGCATAAAGCAGAAGGCGAGAAATGTCCGCGCTGCTGGCATTACACTACTGACGTTGGCCAGAATCCGGAGCATGCTGCGGTGTGTGGTCGTTGCTACACCAACGTCGCCGGTACTGGCGAACAGCGGAAATTTGCCTGATGAGTAAAGCGCTCTCTTCAACCGGTTTGCGCTGGCTTTGGCTGGTGCTGGTGGTGATTGCCATCGATTTTGGCAGCAAGATGTGGGTCATCAACAACATGATGCTGCACGAAACGCGGCCGCTGATGCCGTTCCTGAACCTGTTCTACGCGCATAATTATGGCGCGGCGTTCAGTTTCCTGGCCGACAAAGGCGGCTGGCAGCGCTGGTTCTTCGCCGGCATCGCCATTGCTATCGTGGTGGCGCTGTTGGTGATGATGTATCGCAACGCTGCCAGCAACAAATTAACCAATATTGCCTACGCCCTGATTATCGGCGGGGCGTTGGGTAACCTGTTTGACCGTTCGTATCACGGCTTTGTGGTCGATTTTATCGACTTCTATGTCGGTGACTGGCACTTCGCGACTTTTAACATCGCCGACTGTGCCATCTGCATCGGCGCGGCGCTGGTGGTGCTGGAAGGTTTTCTCAGCCCGAACGGCAAACCGGCTAAACAGAAAGGGTAACTGATGACAGACTTAGTTCAGCGCGATAGCGCGTTGCTGGTGCATTTTACGCTGAAGCTGGAGGATGGCTCGACGGCCGAATCCACGCGCGCCAACGGCAAACCTGCGCTGTTCCGTCTGGGTGATGGCAGCCTGTCGGGCGCGCTGGAACAGCAGCTACTCGGACGTAAAGTGGGCGACAAGCATGCCTTTACGCTGGAACCGGAAGATGCGTTTGGCGGCACCAGCCCGGATCTGGTTCAGTACTTCTCACGTCGTGACTTTAACGATGCGGGCGAGCCGGAAGTGGGTGCCATCATGCTGTTCAGCGGCCGCGGCGGCAGCGAAATGCCTGGCGTGATCCGTGAAGTTTCCGGTGACTCGATCACCGTAGACTTCAACCATCCGCTGGCGGGCCAGCGCATTCAGTTTGACATTGAAGTGCTGGAGATTGATCCGGCGCTGGAGGCCAACGATGCAAATCCTGTTAGCTAACCCACGCGGTTTCTGCGCAGGCGTCGATCGCGCCATCAGCATCGTTGAGCGCGCGCTGGAGATGTACGGCGCGCCCATCTACGTGCGTCACGAAGTGGTGCATAACCGCTACGTGGTGAGTAGCTTACGCGAACGTGGGGCGATCTTCATTGAAGAGATCGCTGAAGTGCCGGATAACGCCATTCTGATCTTCTCCGCGCACGGCGTATCGCAGGCGGTTCGCGCCGAAGCCAAAGCGCGTAACCTCACCATGCTGTTTGATGCGACCTGTCCGCTGGTGACCAAAGTTCATATGGAAGTGGCGCGCGCTAGCCGTAAAGGTGTTGAAGCGATTCTTATTGGTCACGCGGGGCATCCGGAAGTGGAAGGCACCATGGGCCAGTACAGCAATCCTAACGGCGGCATGTATCTGGTGGAATCGCCGGAAGATGTGTTCAAGCTGAACGTCAAAGATGAGAGCAACCTGTGCTTTATGACGCAGACCACACTTTCAGTCGATGATACTTCGGACGTGATTGATGCACTGCGTCAGCGCTTCCCGGCGATTATCGGTCCACGCAAAGATGACATCTGCTACGCCACCACCAACCGTCAGGAAGCGGTACGCGTCTTAGCGCGTGATGCTGAAGTGGTGCTGGTCGTGGGATCGAAAAACTCCTCTAACTCGAACCGTCTGGCCGAACTGGCGCAGCGTGCTGGTAAGCTGGCGAAGCTGATTGATTCGGCTGATGACATCCAGGAAGAGTGGGTCAAAGACAAGCAGGTCATCGGCGTAACAGCGGGCGCTTCTGCTCCTGATATTCTGGTGCAACAGGTGATTCAACGTCTGCGTGAGCTCGGCGGTGAAGCGGCGATTGAGCTGATTGGCCGTGAAGAGAACATCGTGTTTGAAGTACCAAAAGAGCTGCGCGTCGACGTGCGAAACGTGCAGTAAGCGGTTTACACCGCAGTAAAATCAGGCCGACATTGTTCGGCCTTTTCTTTGCCTGTCGCTGTAGAAAATCCTGCTTCCAGCATGCGGGATTGCTTTTACTGATAATGTTTCGCGGCTGGCATAAAATTCTTATATCCCTTTATTGTTGTGGCGTGACTGTTATCTGACCGTTAACCTGTTTACGCTTTACATGCATAGATTTGTATCAGGAATGAATAATTATGAGTGAAATCCGCATTGCTATCGTTGGTGCGCCGGGTCGCATGGGACGCAATTTGATTCAGGCCGTACAGCAGGCGGAAGGTGTTGCGCTAGGCGCAGCACTGGCGCGTAGCGGTTCGTCATTGCTGGGCGTAGATGCTGGCGAACTGGCGGGCATCGGTAAAACGGGCGTGATCGTCTCTGACGACCTGCAAAAGGTGGTTAACGACTTCGATGTCCTGATCGACTTCACCCGTCCGGAAGGCACGCTGGAGTATCTGGCATTTTGCCGACAGCACAGCAAAGCGATGGTGATCGGTACCACCGGTTTTGATGAAGCAGGTAAAGCGGCGATTCGCGCGGCTGCTGAAGAGATTGGTATCGTGTTCGCCGCTAACTTCAGCGTGGGCGTCAACCTGGTGCTGAATCTGCTGCAGCAGGCAGCGAAGGTGATGGGCGACTACGCGGACATTGAAATCGTTGAAGCGCACCATCGTCACAAAGTTGATGCACCATCAGGTACTGCGCTGGCGATGGGCGAAGCGATTGCCGATGCCATGAAGTGGAATCTGGATGAGCACGCGGTGTATGCCCGTGAAGGTCATACCGGTGAGCGTAAAGCGCAAACCATCGGATTTGCTACCGTGCGCGCTGGTGATATCGTCGGCGAACACACCGCGATGTTTGCAGATATTGGTGAGCGCGTAGAGATTACCCACAAGGCTTCCAGCCGTATGACCTTTGCAAATGGTGCAGTTAAAGCGGCAAGCTGGTTAAAGAACAAGAAATCAGGCCTTTACGACATGCGTGATGTGCTGGATTTATCGATGTTGTGAGTGTTGTGAACCATCGTGATGTGGTTATTTCAATCGGTAAGACCTTGATTGACGAGGGCAATGTGATCATTGCCCTTTATTTTATCTGTAAATGACCATTTTGCTATATTATTGGTTCGAAGTGCTTATTTGTCGAAGTTGATGAGTGATTATCAGGCTTGCGATGGCTAATTTTGACCGTTTGGTCAAAAATTTATGCGCGCCAGCACCAGTTTGCCATTATCGCCGTCAGGCAACCGATTATTTTTCCGAGTTGTCTCACTCTTTTATCGCCTTTCACCGTTTTTAACATTCAGTTGCCCGAAATATACAAAAAAATAACCACATATTGTAGACAAGGTGCGGGGCGATCATTAGAATGCGCGCAATTTGCCAAAATTCGAGTACTCAGGCGGGTTTTGCATTGATTCTGGTACTGCTTTTGAATTAATATGCAAATATTGTGACTGTTTATTCCCTGGAGGATGTTTTGATTAAGTCAGCGCTCTTGGTTCTGGAAGACGGAACCCAATTCCACGGTCGGGCCATCGGGGCTACGGGGTCGGCAGTGGGGGAAGTTGTTTTCAACACTTCAATGACCGGTTATCAAGAAATCCTCACTGATCCTTCCTATTCCCGCCAAATCGTTACCCTCACTTATCCCCATATCGGCAATGTTGGCGTTAACGCCGCCGATGAAGAATCCAGCCAAATCCATGCTCAAGGCCTCGTTATTCGCGATCTGCCGCTGATTACCAGCAACTTCCGCAGCGAAGAAAGTCTGGCAGCTTACCTGCAGCGCAATAACATCGTTGGCATCGCCGATATCGACACGCGTAAACTGACCCGTTTGCTGCGCGAGAAGGGTGCACAGAGCGGCTGCATTATTGCGGGTGATAATCCGGATGCCGCACTGGCGCTGCAGAAAGCGCAGGCGTTCCCGGGCTTGAAAGGCATGGATCTGGCGAAAGAGGTGACCACCGCGGAAACCTACGCGTGGCAGCAGGGCAGCTGGACACTGGAAGGTGACCTGCCGGAGCAGAAAACGGCGGAAGAGCTGCCGTTCCATGTGGTGGCGTACGATTACGGCGCCAAGCGCAACATCCTGCGCATGCTGGTGGATCGCGGCTGCCGCCTGACGGTCGTGCCGGCGCAAACTCCGGCGGAAGAGGTTCTGGCACTTAATCCAGACGGTATTTTTCTGTCGAACGGTCCTGGCGACCCGGAGCCATGCGACTACGCCATTAACGCCATTCAGGCGTTCCTGAAAACCGATGTTCCGGTATTCGGTATCTGCCTTGGCCATCAGCTGTTAGCGCTGGCGAGCGGTGCCAAAACCATCAAGATGAAACTCGGCCACCACGGCGGCAACCATCCGGTAAAAGATCTTGATAACAACACCGTGATGATCACCGCACAGAACCACGGTTTTGCGGTTGATGACAGCCAATTACCGGCCAATCTGCGCGTGACGCATGTGTCGCTGTTCGACCAAACCGTGCAGGGCATTCATCGCACTGACAAACCGGCCTTCAGCTTCCAGGGACACCCGGAAGCGAGCCCAGGCCCGCACGATGCGGCGCCACTGTTCGATCACTTTATCGAATTGATCAAAGCATACCGTTCTAACGCGAAGTAATCAGGAGCCCACGATGCCAAAACGTACAGACATAAAATCCATCCTGATTCTTGGTGCTGGCCCGATCGTTATCGGCCAGGCATGTGAATTTGACTACTCCGGTGCGCAGGCGTGTAAAGCGCTGCGTGAAGAGGGCTACCGCGTCATTCTGGTGAACTCGAACCCGGCAACCATTATGACCGACCCGGAAATGGCTGATGCGACCTATATCGAGCCGATTCACTGGGAAGTGGTACGCAAGATTATCGAAAAAGAGCGTCCGGATGCGGTGCTGCCAACCATGGGCGGCCAGACAGCGCTGAACTGTGCGCTGGAGCTGGAGCGTCAGGGCGTGCTGGCTGAGTTCGGCGTCACCATGATTGGTGCAACTGCCGATGCCATCGATAAAGCCGAAGATCGTCGTCGCTTCGACGTGGCGATGAAGAGCATTGGTCTGGGCACCGCACGTTCCGGTATCGCGCATACCATGGAAGAAGCGCTGGCGGTGGCCGAAGACGTTGGCTTCCCGTGCATCATCCGCCCTTCCTTTACGATGGGCGGCACCGGCGGCGGTATCGCCTATAACCGCGAAGAGTTCGAAGAGATTTGCGAACGCGGTCTGGACTTGTCGCCAACCAATGAGCTGCTGATTGATGAGTCGCTGATTGGCTGGAAAGAGTACGAGATGGAAGTGGTACGTGATAAAAACGACAACTGCATCATCGTCTGCTCGATCGAAAACTTCGATGCAATGGGCATCCACACCGGTGACTCTATCACCGTCGCACCCGCGCAAACTCTGACCGACAAAGAGTATCAAATCATGCGTAACGCCTCGCTGGCGGTACTGCGTGAAATCGGTGTCGAAACCGGTGGTTCGAACGTGCAGTTCTCGGTGAATCCGAAAGATGGCCGTATGATCGTCATCGAAATGAACCCGCGCGTATCGCGTTCGTCAGCGCTGGCTTCAAAAGCGACCGGCTTCCCGATTGCCAAAGTGGCGGCGAAACTGGCGGTGGGCTTTACCCTTGATGAGCTGATGAACGACATCACCGGCGGCTTAACGCCTGCGTCGTTCGAACCCTCTATCGACTACGTCGTTACCAAGATTCCTCGCTTCAACTTCGAGAAGTTCGCCGGTGCCAACGATCGTCTGACCACGCAGATGAAATCGGTCGGTGAAGTAATGGCGATTGGCCGCACGTTCCAGGAATCGATGCAGAAAGCGCTGCGCGGTCTGGAAGTCGGTGCCAACGGTTTCGACCCGAAAGTCAGCCTCGACGATCCAGAAGCGTTAACGCGCATTCGCCGCGAACTGAAAGATGCCGGTTCTGACCGTATCTGGTACATCGCCGATGCGTTCCGCGCCGGCATGTCAGTTGATGGTGTGTTCAACCTCACCAACATTGATCGCTGGTTCCTGGTGCAGATTGAAGAGCTGGTGCGTCTGGAAGAGCAGGTTGAACGCGAAGGTGTGAACTCGCTGAACGCGGAGTTCCTGCGCGCGCTGAAGCGTAAAGGCTTTGCTGATGTCCGTCTGGCCGCGCTGGCGGGCGTATCTGAGGGCGAAATCCGTAAGCTGCGTCAGCAATTTAACCTGCACCCGGTTTATAAACGCGTTGATACCTGCGCCGCTGAATTCGCCACCGACACCGCCTATATGTACTCAACCTACGAGGAAGAGTGCGAAGCCAATCCAAACCAGGATCGTGAAAAAATCATGATTCTGGGCGGCGGTCCAAACCGTATCGGCCAGGGCATCGAGTTTGATTACTGCTGCGTGCATGCGGCGCTGGCGCTGCGTGAAGACGGTTACGAGACCATCATGGTCAACTGTAACCCGGAAACCGTCTCAACCGATTATGACACCTCGGATCGCCTCTACTTCGAGCCGGTCACGCTGGAAGATGTGCTGGAAATCGTGCGTATTGAGAAGCCGAAAGGCGTCATCGTACAATACGGCGGCCAGACGCCGCTGAAACTGGCGCGCGCGCTGGAAGCGGCTGGCGTTCCGGTGATTGGTACCAGCCCGGACTCGATTGACCGTGCAGAAGACCGTGAGCGTTTCCAGCAGGCGGTTGATCGCCTGAGCCTGAAGCAGCCGGCTAACGCCACCGTTGCCACGCTGGAACAAGCGGTTGAGAAAGCGGCCGGCATCGGTTACCCGCTGGTGGTACGTCCTTCTTATGTGCTGGGCGGCCGTGCGATGGAAATCGTTTACGACGAAATCGACCTGAAGCGTTACTTCCAGACCGCTGTATCGGTGTCTAACGATGCGCCAGTGCTGCTGGATCGCTTCCTCGACGACGCGGTTGAAGTGGATGTCGATGCGATTTGCGACGGCGAGCGCGTGCTGATTGGCGGCATCATGGAGCACATCGAGCAGGCGGGCGTGCACTCAGGTGACTCCGCGTGTTCACTGCCGGCCTACACGCTGAGCACTGAAATCCAGAACGTGATGCGTCAGCAGGTGGAAAAACTGGCCTTCGAGCTGAACGTACGTGGCCTGATGAACGTGCAGTTCGCGGTGAAGGACAATGAAGTTTACCTGATTGAGGTGAATCCACGTGCCGCGCGTACCGTGCCGTTCGTGTCGAAAGCCACTGGCGTGGCGCTGGCGAAGGTTGCCGCGCGCGTGATGGCAGGTAAAACGCTGGCTGAGCAGGGCGTCACTAAAGAAGTGATTCCACCGTATTACTCGGTGAAAGAAGTGGTGCTGCCGTTCAACAAGTTCCCAGGCGTTGACCCGATTCTCGGCCCAGAGATGCGCTCTACCGGTGAAGTGATGGGCGTCGGTCGCACCTTCGCTGAAGCCTTCGCTAAAGCGATGCTGGGTGCCCAGAGCAACATGAAGAAAACCGGTCGCGCGTTGCTGTCAGTGCGTGAAGGCGATAAGAAACGTATCGTCGACCTGGCGGCAAAACTGCAGAAGTTTGGTTTCGAGCTGGATGCGACACACGGTACCGCAGTGGTGCTGGGCGAAGCGGGCATCAATCCACGTCTGGTGAACAAGGTGCATGAAGGTCGTCCGCACATTCAGGATCGCCTGAAGAATGGCGAATATACCTACATCGTCAACACCACGGCGGGACGTCAGGCGATTGAAGACTCCAAGCTGATTCGTCGTAGTGCGCTACAGTACAAAGTGCATTACGACACCACGCTGAACGGCGGTTTTGCCACAGCGATGGCGCTGAACGCGGATCCAACGGAGCAGGTAATTTCGGTGCAGGAAATGCACGCGCAAATTAAAGGCTGATTCCAATTGGCTACTCACTAACGGCTCCTGCGGGGGCCGTTTTTTTATCCTTTTACCAATGCCCGCATTTCCTTATCTGTAAAAATCCTATTGATTTGACATATGTTTTATCAGTTGATGCGGAAAGCGTTACACTTCGGAATATCCGCACAAAATTATAAATAAGATCCCAGTTAGCGCACCGTACTATTTCGCCCGCTCACCAATAGAGCGCTCACCTTAACTGGGATATAAAAATGCAAATGCGTGCTTTCACTCTCAGCGCTATTGCTGCGTTACTCGCAGCGGCGCCACTCGCCAGCCAGGCGGAAATTACTTTACTCAAGCAGGATCCACAGGCGGGCGATGCGCTAAGCCGTCTCGACTTCAAAGTGGGCGGCAGTATTCGTCCGCAGTTCCAACATCAGAATGGCGTGAACGACAAATCGTACAAACGTAATGGCTACGACGGTGGCTCACGCTTCCGCTTCAGCGCCAATTATTACCTGTTCGACGACGTAAGCTGGGTCGGTTACTACGAGCTAGGCGTTAACTTCCCGGCCTGGTGGGGTTGGGACAATCATCATGCAGATGGTGCGAATAACACCTCGCGCCGCCAACTTTATACTGGCTTCAAAAGCGCTACCTTGGGTGAGCTCTACTTTGGTCAGCAGAACAGCGTTTACTACGATGTCGTAGGAGCGAAGACCGATATCTGGGATTACGACATGCTGGCGCAAGCGCCGGGCAATGGCATCAATGGTGATTACGATGGTTCTTACCGTTCGCGCAAAATGCTGAAGTACAAAAATACCTTCGGCGATGCGGATGTGTATGCGTCGTACCTGTTTGAAGATAATGAGTTCCTGCCAGGCAACGGCCTGCGTTACAAGCGTAAAGGCGGCGGCTCGCTGGGTGTGAACTACCACATCACCAAAGACCTGGCGTGGGGAACCGCGTGGAACTACACCCGCGCCGATATCCGCAATCCAGGCAATGGCGACAGCAAACGCTATGACCAGAATATCTACGGTACCGCTCTGAGCTGGACGCCGGATAACTGGACGCTGTCAGCCGGAGCGGGTTGGTATGAGAACTTCTCCCCAACCAAACGTAATACCGTTAACAATTACTTCGCGGATGACGCGTGGGGCATCGAATACTTTGCCGGCTACAAATTCCCAATTGGCCAGTATGCGGTGAAATCTATTCAGCCTTACTTCATGGGCGACCGTCTGGAGTTCGTCAACGGACGTGACTACAAGCGTATTGATAACGGCGTTGGTGTGAGTGCGCAGCTGGATTACGGCTTCCGTGTCGACTACGAATATGTCATCACCTCCAGCACCGACAAGTCACTGGGCAACGTGAATCTGGTGCGTCTACGCTACGATTTCTAAAGCGTTTCAACGGCTCCTGCGGGAGCCGTTTTCTTTTTTTGCACAGAGTGCGCTTTTCTTTACACTGCGATACCAATAACGCGACGTTTCGCACGGAGTTGTGCCGCCTCGTCAGCAATTTCTGGCTCCTCGCCCCGCAATTGCCGGGAAAGTCGGTGTAAAACTCTGTCCAATAACAAAAGTGCGGTGGCATCGGAGCTTTACGCAAATAGCGGGGGCGGCCTATCGACGAAAGTTTCGCCTTTACGTATGATGGCGCCAATTTTTTCCAGTAGGTCTTTTAACATGATTAGTCTGATCGCGGCACTGGCAGCGGATCGCATTATTGGTATGGAAAACGCCATGCCATGGAACCTGCCAGCAGATTTGGCATGGTTCAAACGTAATACCTTGAATAAGCCGGTGATTATGGGTCGTCTGACCTTTGAATCGATAGGCCGCCCGCTTCCTGGACGCCTGAACATTGTGGTCAGCAGCCAGCCAGGCAACCACGAAGGCGTCACCTGGGTGACATCGCTGGAAGAGGCGGTAAAAGCGGCGGGTGATGTCGAAGAGATGATGGTGATTGGTGGTGGACGCGTTTACGAGCAGATGCTGGCTCGCGCGGATCGCCTCTACCTGACCCATATCGATGCGGAAGTGGAAGGGGATACGCAGTTCCCGGATTACGAACCGGACGAGTGGCAGTCAACCTTCAGCGAATTCCATGACGCCGATGAGCAGAACTCGCACAGCTACTGCTTCGAGATCCTGGATCGCCGCAAGTAAACGTTGCCAGTGATGGCGACCCATAAAAAACCCCGCTTATGCGGGGTTTTTTATTTACGGCGTATCACTTAACGGTGGATGCGCACTCACCGCGCTTTCGGCCATTGCCTGTTCGCGATTGGATGCCTGTACGTAATACTGTTTGGTTTCCCAATGCAGCAGCGTCAATGTTCCACCCCAGCAGCAGCCGGTATCCAGACCAATCACATGTTCCGGTGTGCCTTTACCTTCCAGCGATGCCCAGTGACCAAAGATCTGCGTATAGTCGCTGTCGATTTTGCCCGGCACCTTAAACCACGGCTTGAGCGGCGGCGGCGCTGATTCAGGCGACTCTTTGCAGATCATATCCAGCTGGCCGTTCGGGAAGCAGAAGCGCATGCGCGTCAGCGCATTAGTGCTAAAGCGCAGTCGCGCCAGACCGCTGAGTTCCGGCGTCCAGTTGTTTGGCATGTCGCCATACATCGCATCCAGAAACAGCGGATAGCTGTCGCTGGAGAGCACCGCTTCCACTTCACGCGCGCACAGCTGCGCTGTCTCTAAATCCCATTGCGGCGTAATGCCCGCATGCGCCATCAACAGCTTCTTCACTTCATCTACCTGCAACAGTGGCTGACGACGTAACCAGTTAATCAACTCATCGGCATCATCGGCTTCCAGCAGCGGCGTCAGGCGATCTTTCGGCTTGTTACGGCTGATACCGGCATACACCGCCAGCAAATGCAGGTCGTGATTACCCAGCACCAGGCGCACGCAACTTCCCAGCGATTTTACATAGCGCAGCACATCGAGCGAACCGGGGCCGCGCGCCACCAAATCGCCGGTAAGCCATAAGGTGTCCTGCTGCGGATCGAAGTCAACCTGCGCCAACAGCGCACGAAGCTCGTCATAACAGCCATGAACATCGCCAATCAGGTATGTACTCATTGTCAGTCCGATTAAAACGCGCCGCCCGGACGGGCCGGGCGGAGGAGGATTAGTGAATGTGGGTTTGCACCGCGAGTCGGAACACCGGAATCTCGACGTGGAACTCTTCGCCCGCATCGTCGATCATCACATAGTGGCCTTGCATGGTGCCCATCGGCGTCTCCAAAATCGCGCCGCTGGTGTACTGATACTCGCCGCCGGCCGCAATGTGCGGCTGTTCGCCGACCACGCCTTCACCTTGCACTTCAGTCTCGCGACCGTTGCCGTTGGTGATCAGCCAATAACGGCTACGCAGCTGGACGTTGCTGCGCCCCAAATTGCGAATGGTGATGGTGTAGGCAAACACGTAGCGATCCTCGTCGGGCAAGGATTGCGACTCCACATACTGGCTATGCACATGGATACAGACGCGGGCCAAATCACTCATGCACTCAACTCTCCGGAGTTTCTGCCTGATGCTTGCTCAACCAGTTTGCCAGTTGGCAATATTGCGCCACAGAGACGTTCTCTGCACGCAGCGAGGCATCGATTTCTAATTGATCCAGCGCACCAGCCGCAAACATATGAGCAAGGCTGTTGCGCAGCGTTTTACGGCGTTTACCAAAGGCTTCCGTGGTGATACGGCTCAGCAGACGAATATCGCTGACCGGATACTGTGGCTGCATGTACGGCACTAAACGCACCACAGCCGATTCCACTTTCGGTGCCGGCGTGAAGGATTCTGGTGGCACTTCGAGCACAGGAATAACCTGGCAATAGTACTGCGCCATCACGCTCAAACGACCATAAGCTTTGCTGCCCGGACCGGCGACTAAACGATTCACCACTTCTTTCTGCAGCATGAAGTGCATATCTTTAATCGAACCAGTATAGCTGAAAAGGTGGAACATCAGCGGCGTCGAGATGTTGTACGGCAGATTGCCGAACACGCGCAGCGGCTGACCTTTCTCTTGCGCCAGCGCAGAGAAATCAAAGGTCATGGCATCCTGCTGGAAAATGGTCAGCTTAGGACCGAGGAACGGGTGCGTTTGCAGACGCGCAGCAAGGTCGCGGTCCAGCTCGACCACGGTCAGCTCATCCAGACGTTCGCCTACCGGCTCGGTTAATGCACCCAAGCCGGGGCCGATTTCCACGATAGCTTCACCTTTTTGCGGGTGAATGGCGGAGACAATGCTATCGATAATGTACTGATCGTTCAGGAAGTTCTGCCCGAAACGTTTACGGGCGTAATGCCCCTGATGGACGCGATTATTCATTACTGCTCTTGATCATAGTGATGGCGAGATTAAGCGCCGTGATAAAGCTGCCCGGTTCTGCCTGACCGAGACCGGCTAATTCAAGCGCGGTGCCGTGATCGACAGAAGTCCGGATAAAGGGCAGGCCAAGTGTGATATTCACCGCGCGGCCAAACCCCTGAAATTTTAGCACCGGCAAGCCCTGGTCGTGATACATCGCCAGAACCGCATCGGCATGTTGCAGGTATTTCGGCTGGAACAGCGTATCGGCTGGCAGAGGTCCGGTAAGTTGGATGCCTTGCTGGCGCAGTTCGTTGAGGGCCGGAATGATGGTATCAATCTCTTCGCGGCCCATATGGCCGCTCTCGCCGGCATGCGGATTAAGGCCGCAGACGAAGATATGAGGATGCGGTAAACCAAACTTCTGCTGCAGATCCCGATGCAGAATGGTGATCACTTCATGCAGCGTGTCGCGGGTAATTGCGGCAGAAACATCTTTCAGCGGCAGATGGGTGGTAGCCAATGCCACACGCAACTCTTCTGTTGCCAGCATCATCACCACTACATTGCCACCGGCGCGATCGGCAAAAAACTCGGTATGACCGGTAAACGGAATGCCCGCATCGTTGATCACGCCTTTGTGCACCGGACCGGTAATCAGCGCGGCAAATTCGCCATTCAGACTACCGTCACAGGCGCGCGTCAGGGTTTCCAGCACGTAGTGACTGTTTGCGACGCAGAGTTCTCCGGCGGTCACTGGCTGAGCGGTATCGACCTGCAGCAGCGTAAGCGTGCCGGCCTGCTGCGGTTGTGCCGCAACGCCAGGTTGATAGTCACGCAGCGTCAGCGGCAAACCCAATAAAGCAGCGCGACGGCGCAAAAGCTCGCCGTCGCAGCAGACCACCAATTCAACCGGCCAGTTTTGCTGCGCCAGTTGCAGGGTGAGGTCGGGACCAATCCCGGCGGGTTCGCCGGGCGTGATCACCACACGATAATTACTGACCATTGTTATCCAGAATTTTCACGTAAGCACTGGCGCGCTGTTCCTGCATCCAGGTTTGCGCCTCTTCCGCGAATTTACGGTTGAACAGCATGCGATAGGCGCGCTCTTTCTGCGCGGCATCGGTCTTATCAACCTGACGCGTATCCAATAACTGAATCAAGTGCCAGCCAAATGAGGAGTGAACCGGCTGGCTGACCTGGCCTTTCTGCAGCTTCAGCAATGCATCACGGAATGCCGGATCGTAAATTTCTGGAGATGCCCAGCCGAGATCGCCGCCCTGGTTAGCCGAACCCGGATCGTCGGAGAACTGTTTGGCCGCTGCGGCGAAGGTGGTTTTACCACTTTTAATATCCGCTGCAATCTGTTCGATTTTGGCCTGCGCCTGAGCGTCGGTCAGGATCGGTGACGGCTTCAGCAGAATGTGACGCGCATGCACTTCAGTCACAGAGATGCTTTTGCTTTCGCCACGCAGGTCGTTCACCTTCAGGATGTGGAAACCAACACCTGAACGGATTGGACCGACGATATCGCCTTTCTTCGCGGTGCTTAGCGCCTGCGAGAACAGCGTTGGCAGCTCTTCGATTTTGCCCCAACCCATATTGCCGCCTTTCAGCGCCTGCGGATCGGCTGAGTAAGTCACGGCCAGCTTGCCGAAGTCGGCACCGCCTTTCAGCTGAGCAACCAGTTGGCGCGCCAGCGTTTCCTGGTCGTCAACCTGCTGCTGCGTCGGGTTTTCTGACAGCGGCAGCAAGATCTGGCTGATATTCAGCTCAGTACCTTGCGTGTTCTGCGCACCCACCTGCGTAGCCAGCGTATCCACTTCCTGCGGCAGGATAGTGACGCGGCGACGCACTTCGTTGTTACGCACTTCTGAAATCAGCATCTCTTTGCGGATTTGCGCACGGTAATCGTTGTAGTTCATACCGTCGTAGGCCAGACGGCTACGCAGCTGATCGAGGCTCATGCGGTTTTGGGCGGCAATGTTCTGAATTGCCTGATCCAGCTGCTGATCGGTAATCTGCACGCCCGCTCTTTCACCCATTTGCAGAATGATGGCATCCATGACCTGGCGTTCAAGGATCTGATGACGCAAGGTTTTGTCATCAGGGAGTTGCTGGTTTGCCTGCTGCGCCTGTGATTTCACGGTGCGCATCATGTTATCAACGTCACTTTCCAGTACCACGCCGTTGTTCACGACTGCGGCAACTTTATCAACCACTTGTGGGGCTGCGAACGCAGTGTTAGCGGTAATCGCTACACCAAGAATCAGCATTCTCCAGTTCTTCATACTTTATCCATTGTTGTTTCCGCACTGCGGGAGAGCCTGTCAAACATCACAACATCAGAAAGCGCGCTGGTAAGGGATGATGCCCTGACGCAGCATTTCGTTGGTGCCTAAGCCATAGTTAGAACTCAGACCACGCAGCTCAATGTTGAATGAGATTTGGTTGTCATACTTACTGTCGTTGTTTTCCCAACCGTTGATCTTGCGTTCGTAACCCAGACGAATGGCATAGCAGCACGAGCTGTACTGCAGGCCGACCAGCTGTTCAGCCGGACGACTGTTGCGGGTATCGTAGTAATAACCGCCCACCAGTGACCAGGCATCCGCAATCGGCCAGCTGGCAGTGCCGCCCACCTGTGAAATCCCGTTTTTGTAGATCGGGTTAGTCACCAGGCTTGAGTTATTCAGCGCCTGCGCCACATATTCCGGGCTGCTGTAGCGATAGCTCAGCTGCACCATACGATCGGCATCCTGACGATACTCAACTACCGCATTGCCCTGCGCGACGTTATCGAGGCGGGTGTCATATTGCAGACCGCCACGCGCGCCCCAGCGATCGCTGATTTTCCAGTACGTGTCGCCGGCCCAAACGAGGCTGCCGGTGTCATCTTCCTGGTTCGTCTGGTTTACGCCGGTACGAGACGGGGTAAACGAGTAGATTTGACCCACAGAAACGTTAAAACGTTCAACCAGATCGTTATCATAAATACGCGTGGTTACGCCGGTCGCCACTTCATTTGCTGAAGCGATGCGATCCAGGCCGCTATAGGTACGATCGCGGAACAGGCCGGTGTAGTCGGTTTGCAGCAACGTCGAGTCGTACGGATAGATATTGCTCTGGTTACGATAGGGGACGTAAAGGTACTGAACACGCGGTTCCAGCGTTTGCGTATAGCCTGGTTCCCAGTCCATATCGCGGTCAAACACTAGGCGGCCATCCACTTTGAACTGGGGCAGCGTGCGGTTGACCGAGTTTTCCAGCTGATTATCACGAGCGGTATTAACCGAGGTGTTGTAATACTCAACGTCATCCTGCTGATAATGGGTTGCCAGGAATTTCGCTTCGGTATCGAGACTCGCCCAGCCGTTAGACAGCGGCAAATTCAACGTTGGCTCAACATGCAGACGCGTGGTTTCAGGCATCTGGCTATTGACGTTGGTAAATTTCACCGCCTGCGCAAAGATTCGACCATCAAACGGTCCCATATCGTTCTGATAGAAGTTCAGATCGAGCTGCGGCATCGCACGATAGACGTTGCTGTTGCTGGTGTTACCAAACACCTGGAAGTCTTTGGTCGACAGCGTCGCGTCCCAGTTGGTATCCGCGTAGCCAAGGCTGAATTTCTGCGTGGCGTAACCATCGGTGGAGCTGTAGTACTTCGACTCAAGATCGTTGAAGTAATAGGGATCGCTTACTTTGGTGTAGTCAGCGTTGAAGCGCCAGTGCTGGTCGTATACACCCGAATGGCGCCAGTAGAACAGCCAGCGATCGGAGCTATCGTCCTGCGCGATACCACGCACTGCTTTGTCATTGTCGTACTGCTTATCTGACTGCAGATAATCCAGCTCCATCAAGCCTGCGCCAAACACCGTCAAATAGCGGAATTCGTTCTGCAGCTGCAGACCCCGTTTTTCCATATAGTGCGGCGTGATGGTGGCATCGGCCTGCGGCGCGATGTTCCAGTAATACGGCAGCATGAATTCGAAGCCGTTATTACTGCCGTATTTCGCATTCGGGATCAGGAAACCGGAGCGGCGGCGATCGCCAATCGGTAGCTGTAAATAAGGGCTGTAGAATACCGGCACATTGCCGAGCTTAAAGCGGGCGTTCCAGATTTCCGCGACTTCTTCTTCGCGGTCCTGAATCACTTCGGAACCGACCACGCTCCAGCTGTTGGAACCCGGCAAACAAGAGGTAAAGCTGCCGTTTTCCAGAATGGTGTAGCGATTGTTACCGCGCAGTTTCATCTGATCGGCATCGCCGCGGCCCTGACGGCCAACCATCTGATAATCACCGTTCCACACGTTGGTGTCTTTGGTGTTCAGATTTGACCAGGCTTTCGGACCTTTGAGGATGACCTGATTGTCGTCATAGTGCACATTACCCAGCGCATCCACGGTACGAACCGGCGTGGTTTGGCCTTCCTGCTGACGTTGATGCAGCTGCACTTCGTCGGAACGCAGGCGGCTATTGCCTTGCTGCACGTCGACGTTACCGGTGAACACCGCATCATCCGGATAGTTGCCTTTGGCGGAATCAGAATGGATGGTGACCGGCAGCGAGTTGGTGTCGCCATTGACCAGCGGGCGGTTGTAACTCGGCACGCCCAGCATGCACTGCGACATCAGATCGTCGGCGAGTGATGACTGGCTATAAAGCGCTGCACCAATCATGGTAGCCAGCAAGGTAGGTATACGTTTTTTCATACGCGGTTTCGATAATTCCATGAAAACTGGCATCATGCCGACAATCCGGTCAGAGACTAACTTACTGCCCGGCGTTGCGCCAGTGTTAATCCTTGTCTGTCCGCGTTGCCGTTAGGCGCTGAGATAAATGACAGGTATGATAATGCAATTTTCAGCCGCAAGCATGGCGAATTGAGGAGTTTATGCGCTACTGGGGAAAAGTAATTGGTCTGGCGCTCGGGATATTTTCCGGGGCAGGCTTTTGGGGCATTGTACTGGGTCTGATCATTGGTCACATGTTTGACAAAGTGCGCAGCGTAAAAGGACAGGGCTATTTCGCCAATAACCAGGCGCGTCAGACGCTGTTTTTCAGTACCACATTTCAGGTGATGGGCCATTTGACCAAATCAAAAGGGCGCGTCACCGAAGCGGATATCCAGATTGCTTCCTTATTTATGGATCGCATGCAGCTGCATGGCGATGCGCGCACTGCCGCGCAGCGTGCGTTCCGTGAAGGTAAACAGAGCGACTATCCGTTGCGCAGTAAACTGCGCGAGCTGCGCAGCGCCTGCTTTGGCCGGTTTGATCTGATTCGGATGTTTCTGGAAATCCAAATCCAGGCCGCCTTCGCTGATGGTTCACTGCATCCCAACGAACGTCAGGTGCTGTATGTGATTGCCGAAGAGCTGGGTATTTCACGCGCACAGTTCGATCAGTTCCTGCGCATGATGGAAGGCGGTCAGCAGTTTGGTGGCGGCGGTTCTTCCCGCGGCGGCGCCTATCAGCAGGCGCAACGCGGTCCTACGCTGGAAGATGCCTGCAGCGTGCTGGGCGTGAAAAGCAGCGATGATGGCACCACCATCAAGCGCGCGTACCGTAAGCTGATGAGCGAACATCATCCTGACAAGCTGGTGGCGAAAGGTTTACCGCCGGAAATGATGGAGATGGCGAAGCAGAAAGCGCAGGAGATTCAGGCGGCTTACGATCTGATTCGTAAGGAGAAAGGGTTTAAATAATTTTATTGCTGTCCCCCATCCCGGCCTTCCCCCGCAAGCGGGGGAAGGAGATGCTGCCCCATGCAGCTTCATCACTAACATGTAGCAACATCTTCCTCCCCCATCCATGGGGGAGGACCGAGGAGGGGGACTGCAAGCACGGACCGAGGAGGGGCAGCATCTCCAACACTAAAATCCCGCCGGCTGCCTGAACGTCATGCTATTGCCAAACGCCGGATGGGTGATCGTCAGCGACTCCGCATGCAACTGCAAACGCGGCGCCATCGCCAGCGCCTCATCATGTGCATAAAAGCGGTCGCCAAGAATCGGATGCCCCAGCGCCAGCAGATGCACACGCAGCTGGTGTGAGCGTCCGGTAATTGGCTTAAGCTTGACGCGCGCACTGTTCGTGGCTTCATACTCCAGCACCTGATACTCGGTCTGCGCCGCTTTGCCGTTCTCGAAACACACCATCTGCTTCGGCCGATTCGGCCAGTCGCAAATCAGCGGCAGATCGATCAAACCCTCTTCTGCCGCCGGATGGCCCCACACGCGCGCCACATAGTATTTGGAAGGCTCGCGCTCACGGAACTGGCGCTTGAGCTCACGCTCTGCCGCTTTATTCAGGGCCACGACGATCACGCCGCTGGTAGCCATATCGAGACGGTGCACCGATTCCGCCTGCGGGAAATCACGCTGGATGCGCGTCATCACGCTATCCTTGTGCTCTTCGAGACGGCCCGGCACCGACAGCAACCCGCTCGGTTTATTAACCACCATAATGTGCTCGTCCTGATACAGAATATGCAGCCAGGGTTCGAGCGGCGGGTTGTAAGCTTCCATCAGCATGATGTCGCGGTCCTGAACATTATTGGTGCGTGACAACGATCAGACGCAGCGCATCGAGACGCCAGCCTGCATTGCCCAGGCTTTCCAACACCTGTTCGCGATTGCTCTCCAGCGCTTCAACCTCGTCATCACGGATGTTGGGGTTGACCGCGCGCAGCGCTTCGAGACGTGACAGCTCAGCACCGAGTTTCTCTTCGGCTTCCACTTTCGCTGCCGCGATAATCGCCTGCGCTTCCGGAACGATCGCTTTTTCGGCCTGGGTCAGAATCTCGTGCACGTCTTGCTGCACCGCATTCACCAGCTTGCTGCCGGTATGGCGATTCACCGCATTCAGCTGACGGTTAAAGCTTTCAAACTCCACTTTGCCCGCCAGATTGTTCCCGGCGCGATCCATCAGCAAACGCACCGGCGTTGGCGGCAGGAAGCGGGTGAGCTGCAGACTTTTTGGCGCTTGCGCTTCAACCACATAGATCATCTCGACCAGCAGCGTCCCGACCGGCAGCGCCTTGTTCTTCAGCAGTGACAGCGCACAGCTACCGGTATCGCCCGAAAGGATCAGGTCGAGGCCGTTGAGGATCAGCGGATGTTCCCAGGTAATAAACTGGGTATCTTCGCGCGACAGCGCCTGGTTACGGTTAAAGGTCACGGTGCAACCCTCTTCCGGCAGGCCAGGGAAATCAGGCACCAGCATGTGATCGGACGGCGTCAGCACGATCAGGCTATCGCTGCGGTCTTCCTGATTGATGCCGACGATATCGAACAGGTTCAGCGCAAAGTTAACCAGATCGGTATCGTTGTCCTGCTCGCCGATGGCATTTGCCAGCTCCTGAGCGGCTTCGCCGCCGTTGGAGTTCAGTTCCAGTAAGCGATCGCGTCCCTGTTCCAGCTGTGCTTTCAGCGCATCGTGCTGCTTACGGCTTGCGCTGATGAACTCATCGAGTCCCTGCGGATTTTCCGGCGCAGCAAGATATTCAATCAGCTGATTGTACTCATTGTCATAAATGGCGCGGCCAGTTGGGCAGGTGTGTTCGAACGCATCCAAGCCTTCGTGATACCAGCGCAGCAGCACCGCCTGCGCGGTTTTTTCCAGCCACGGCACCAGAATCTGGATGTCATGCATCTGGCCGATACGATCGAGACGACCGATACGCTGCTCCAGCAGATCCGGGTTGAACGGCAGATCGAACATCACCAAACGGCTGGCGAACTGGAAGTTACGGCCTTCAGAACCGATTTCGGAACACAGCAACACCTGCGCGCCATCCTCTTCGGAGGCGAAGAAGGCCGCTGCGCGGTCGCGTTCGATAATCGATAGGCCTTCGTGGAACACGGCGGCACGGATGCCTTCGCGCTCACGCAGCACCTGCTCCAGCTGCAGCGCGGTGGCGGCTTTGGCGCAGATCACCAGCACTTTCTCTTTGCGGTTGCTGGTGAGGTAACCCATCAGCCACTCAACGCGCGGATCGAAGTTCCACCATGTGCCGCTATCGCCTTCAAATTCCTGATAAATCTGCTCGGGATACAGCATGTCACGCGCGCGCTCTTCTGCGCTTTTGCGCGTGCCCATGATGCCGGAGACTTTAATCGCTGTTTGATACTGCGCGGGCAGCGGCAGACGAATCTGGTGCAGCTCGCGTTTCGGGAAGCCTTTCACGCCGTTACGGGTGTTACGGAACAGCACGCGGCTGGTGCCGTGGCGATCCATTAGCATCGAGACCAGCTCTTTACGCGCGTCTTCTTTGCCATCGCGATCGCTGTTCGCCACTTGCAGCAGCGGCTCGATATCCTGTTCACCGATCAGATCGTTAATCAGGTTCATCTCATCTTTGCTGATGGCGTGGTCGGCCAGCAGCGAGCTCACCGCATCGGCTACTGGACGATAATGCTGCTGCTCTTCGACAAACTGGCCGAAATCGTGGAAACGATTCGGGTCGAGCAGGCGCAGACGTGCAAAGTGGCTCTCTAAGCCCAGCTGTTCTGGCGTGGCAGTCAGCAGCAGTACGCCAGCGGTTTTCTCTGCCAGCTGCTCAATAACCTGATATTCGCGGCTCGGTGCGTCTTCGCTCCATGCCAGATGGTGCGCTTCATCAACCACCAGCAGATCCCACTCGGCATCGGCCAGCAGCTCAAGACGCTGCTTGTTACGGCGTACAAAATCGAGCGAACAGATAATCAGCTGCTCGGTTTCAAAGGCATTGTCGCTGTCGTGCTGCGCTTCGGTGTAGCGATCGTCATCAAACAGCGCAAAGCGCAGGTTAAAGCGACGCAACATTTCCACCAGCCACTGATGTTGCAGCGTTTCCGGCACCACAATCAGCACGCGCTCGGCACGACCGGCCAGCAGCTGTTGCTGGATGATCATCCCGGCTTCAATGGTTTTACCCAAGCCCACTTCATCTGCCAGCAGCACGCGCGGCGCGTGGCGACGGCCGACATCGTGAGCGATGTGCAGCTGATGCGGAATCAAATTGGTGCGCATCCCGCGCAGGCCGCTGATCGGCAGGCGGTATTGCTCGCTGTGGTATTTGCGTGCGCGGAAACGCAGCGCAAAGCGGTCCATGCGGTCGAGCTGACCGGCGAACAGGCGATCCTGCGGCTTGCTGAACACCAGTTTGCTGTCCAGCATCACTTCGCGCATGACGACGCCCGCTTCTTCGGTGTCGAGACGTGTGCCGATGTAAGTCATTAAATCGTTTTCGTTGCGGACTTCATCGACGGTCATCTGCCAGCCTTCGTGGCTGGTGATGGTGTCACCCGGATTGAAAATCACACGAGTGACCGGAGAATCGTTTCGGGCATACAGGCGGTTTTCGCCGGTTGCCGGAAAAAGCATGGTGATCATGCGCGTATCGAGCGCGACCACCGTGCCCAATCCCAGTTCACTTTCCGTATCACTAATCCAGCGCTGACCCAGTGTAAAAACCATATATTTTTTGCTCGACTCTCTGACATGCCATAAAGAAGTTCACCTGTACTCAGGCAATACCCAACCGCCAAACGGGTGTTTGGTCAGATTGTGAGTGCGGTGAGAATCAGGAAGGGCGCTATGGTACTGGATGGCAAGGCATTCGTCACCTGTCAAAAAAGCCCCAGCTGCCCAGTAATGAGTGTAGCAAAGTCGTCACCGACGAACGGCAAAATGCCGTCAGCCACCGGTTGCAGCTGTTTGGTGACGTAATGATCGTAGTCGAGGGGCGTATTGCGCACCTCGAGCGGTTCCGGTCCGGCCGTGGCCATCACATAGCGGATCGAGCCACCGTTTTGATACTGCAGCGGGCGCTGCAGCTTGCGGTTTTGCTCATCGGCGAGACGCGCAGCGCGCACATGTGGCGGCACATTGCGCTCGTAATCTTTCAGCGCGCGCCGCAGGCGTTTTTTATACACCAGCTGATCGTCGAGTTCACCGGCCAGCAGCTGCGCCACCGTTTCGCGAATGTAATCCTGCCACGGCTCGCCACGGAAAATACGGCCATACAGATTTTGCTGGAACTGCTGCGCCAGCGGCGTCCAGTCGGTGCGCACTGATTCGAGGCCTTTAAACACCAGCCGCTCGCCGCCCTCGTTGCGAATCATGCCGGCATAGCGCTTTTTGCTGCCCTGTTCGGCGCCGCGAATGGTAGGCATCAGGAAACGGCTGAAGTGCGTTTCATACTCCAGCTCCAGCGCGCTCTCCAGCCCATAAGTCGATTGCAGATGCTGCCGCCACCAGCCGTTCACCTGTTCAGCGAGATGACGACCAATCGCCGTCGCCTCCGCTTCACTGTGCGCGCCTTTCAGCCAGACGAAGGTGGAATCGGTATCGCCGTAAATCACATCAAAGCCTTCCGCTTCAATCAGCTCGCGCGTTTGCTGCATGATGGCGTGGCCGCGTAGGGTGATGGATGACGCGAGGCGCGGATCGAAGAAGCGGCAGGCGCTGGTGCCGAGCACGCCATAAAAAGCATTCATGATGATTTTCAGCGCCTGCGACAGCGGTTTGTTATTGTCGCGCTTGGCGGCTTCACGCCCTTGCCAAATCTGCTCGACAATTGCCGGTAAACAGTGGGTCTCACGGGAAAAGCGCGCATTGCGGAAGCCGGGCACGGAATCGGCGTCATCCGGGTGCGCCAGGCCTTCCACCAAACCCACCGGATCGATAAGGAAGGTGCGAATAATTGAGGGATAGAGGCTTTTGTAATCCAGCACCAGCACCGAATCGTACAGGCCGGGCCGCGAATCCATCACGTAGCCGCCGGGGCTGGCTTCCGGCGCCACTTCGCCGAGATTCGGCGCCACGAAACCGGCGCGGTGCATGCGCGGGATATAGAGATGACCAAAGGCCGCCACCGAACCGCCGTGACGATCCACCGCTAAACCATTTACCGTGGCGCGTTCCAGCAGGAACGGCATGATGGCGGTGTGCTGGAAAATGCGCGTCACCAGCTCACAATCCTTGAGATTATATTTCGCCAGCGCCGGTTTATCGTTGGCAAAGCGCCAGTTGATCTCTTCCATGCGATCCCACGGATTATTGATGGCCTTGCCTTCACCAAGCAGCTGGCGCGAGACCGCTTCGAGGCTGAATGACGGGAAATCCCAAAACGCGGATTTGAGCGCGTCGATACCATCAATAATTAAGCGGCCCGTTGCCTGCGCGAAGAACACACCAGGTTTGAAGCCGTGCTCGCGCCACTCCAGCGCCTGCTTCTGACGCCCTAAACGCAGCGGAATGCCGTAGCGATCGGCGTGTTTCTGCAGTACGCGTAGATCGAACTGCACTACATTCCAGCCAATAATCACATCCGGTTCATGCCGCTCGAACCATGCGTTGAGCTGCTCAAGCAGCTGCGGGCGGCTATCAACATAGATCAGTTCAAAATCGAGCGTGCTGGCATCGCCGTTGGGCGGACCGAGCATGTAAACCTGGCGCTGACCGCAGCCTTCCAGCCCGATGCAGTAGAGCTCACCGTGCTGCGTGGTTTCGATATCCAGCGATACCCATTTCAGCTGCGGACGATAATCAGGATGCGGTTTCAGACGCGCGTTGACCACGCTGTCACCGCGTATTTCACCGCTAAACCACACCGGCGCGGTGATAAAGCGCTCCATCAAATAGCGTTCGGGTGGACGAATATCCGCTTCATAGACCGGAATGCCGTTTTCACGCAGGCGCTTTTCCAGATTTTGCAGCTGGCGATTGCTGCGGCAATAGAGGCCAAACACCGGGCGGCGGCGGAAATCCTTCAGCTCCAGCGTTTGCAGGCGCGTATGACGTTCGTCGCGGATCAGCGCTTCGGTTGGCGTGCGAAACTCCTCGGGCACAAACGCCACGGATTCCTGGGCAGGCAGCACCAGCCGCTGCGGGCCGCTGTCGGTGGCCAGCCACAGCACCACTTCGCTGCCGGTCGGCGTATCTCGCCAATGTCGGGTAAGCAGAAAACCTGCGCGCGGATCGGTCACGTGAACTCCAGAGAATGAATTGCATTGAGTATAACATGGATGTTTATACAGTGTCCTGCAGGCGAAATTGTCACCACTTTGTCAACATCGTTCTACAATTCTTGCCTTGACGACCATGTGTATGCTCTGGACAATCCAGCCTCTATATTCCGCAGAGGATATTTATGGAAGCCTGGATTCAACACCTGTTTTCGCAATCGCTGGAGTACGCGCTGATCGCTGTGGCGCTGGTGACCTTCCTTGAGTCGCTGGCCTTCGTGGGATTGCTGTTGCCGGGCACGGTATTAATGGCCAGCCTTGGGGCGCTGGTCGGAAGCGGACAAATTGGTCTTTACCCTGCGTGGGCGGCCGGATTCGTTGGCTGTTTAATCGGCGATTGGGTTTCCTACGGCATCGGCTGGAAGTTTCAGGGGCCGCTGCATCGCTGGAAATATCTGAAAAAGTACAAGGGTTTGCTGGATAAAACCGAGCATGCGCTGCATCAACACAGCATGTTCACCATTCTGGTGGGGCGATTTGTCGGCCCGACGCGTCCGCTGATTCCGCTGGCAGCGGGCATGCTGGAGTTGCCGGTGCGCAAATTCCTGCCGCCTAACCTGATTGGCTGCATCCTCTGGCCGCCCGCGTATTTGATGCCGGGCATTCTGGCGGGCGTGGCGATTGATGTACCGCAGGCCGCGCAGGGCGGCAGTTTTAAATGGCTGCTGTTGCTGGTGGCGCTGCTGCTGTGGGTCGGTGGCTGGTTGCTGTGGCGCTGGTCGCGCAGCGGTAAAACGGTGGATTGGGCGACTAAGTATCTGCCTGCATCGCGTCTGCGCTGGCTGGCACCGCTGATGGCGGCGATTGGCCTGGGCGCGTTTATCGCAATCCAGTTCCATCCGATGATGCCAATCTTCCGCCACCTGCTGTGGAAAGTTTTCTTCGCTTAACGCGCTGTCACGCCAAGGATGGCGGCCGCGGCACTTTCACCGCGCACCAAACTCTCTGTACTGCCATCCCAATAGATGCGCCCGTCGACAATCACCAAACTGCGCGGCGCAATCTGCTGAGCATCTTCCAGACTGTGCGACACCATCAACAAGGTGATGTTGCGGTTTTCGCATACCGAACGTACCAGCTGCAGCATCTCGTTGCGCAGCGCCGGATCCAGCGCTGAGAAGGGTTCATCCAGCAGCAAAATCGGTTGATTGCGCAGCAGGCAGCGCGCCAATGCCACGCGCTGACGCTGTCCACCGGAAAGCTGACCAGGCAAACGCGTGAGCATCGCCTGCAAGCCGGTTTGCTCGGCGATATCCACCACTTGCTGCTGCTGTTCGCGCGTCAGTTTCAGGCCCGGATGTAAGCCCAACGCCATGTTTTGCTGCACCGTGAGATGCGGAAACAGATTGTTCTCCTGGAACAGCATAGAAACCGGGCGCGCCGACGGCACGCTGTGGGTATGATCTACGCCGTTCATCACCAGCGCGCCTTGATTGATCGGCAAAAAGCCGCCAATCAGACTCAGTAAAGTACTTTTCCCCGCGCCGCTCGGACCGAGGATCGCCAGACGTTCACCCGCCTGCGCCGCAAAACTGAAGCGCATCGGCAGATGCTGATAAAGGTAAGTAAGGTTATTCAGTGTCAGCATGGCGACCCGGTAATTTTTCCATCAGAGTAAAAAGTAGTAAGCAGAGCAGCAGCAGCAGGAGTGCGGTGACGGCACCGTCCGCACCGCGATAGGCGCCAATCTGTTGGAACAGATAGAAGGGCAGCGTGCGGAAATCGGCGCTGCCAAACAGCGCGACCACGCCGAAATCGCCAATCGACAGCACGCAGGCAAACGCCAGCGCCTGAGCAATCGGGCGTTTCAGCGCGCGCAGCTCAATCAGCCGCAAGCGGTTGAAACCGGAGATGCCGAGTGAAGCGCAGAGCTGGCTGTAACGGGCGCTGATATCGCGCATCGGATTCTCCAGCACTTTCATCGCATAAGGAATGGCGATCAGGGCGTTAGTAAAGATCACCAAACCATCGGCGCGCTGCGGCAACCCCACGGTGGCGTTGAACAGCAGAAAGAAACCGCTCGCCAGTACAATGCCCGGCATCGCCAGAATCAGCATGCCGCTCATCTCCATCGCCTGCGCGGCGACTCTGTTCTGGCGCTGCCGCAGTTCGCGGCTGCTCCACAGCAGCATCATGGTCAGCACCACGCAGAGCACGCCGGCGCCCACGGCAATACGCAGCGAGGTAAAGGTGGCTTGCCACAGCGCCGCTTGTTGCAGCGCACCGGCAACGCCGCCGCGCAAACCATCGACGATTACTGCCGCCAGCGGCGGTAACAGCAGCAGCAGCGCCAGGCCAATCAGCACCGTATCGCTGATGCGCGCCTGCCATGAATCCTGCGGATCGCGCCAGCCGCGAATGCTCTGGCTGCCGGTGGGAATGGCTTTGCTAAAGCGCTGGCTCAGCATTACCAGCAGCAAACAGCAAGCGAGCTGTAACAGCGCCAGCAGCGCCGCGCGGCCCGGATCGTAATCGAAATTCAGCGCCTGATAGATCGCCAGTTCCAGCGTGGTCGCTTGTGGTCCGCCGCCCAGCGCCAGCACCGTGGCGAAGCTGGCGAAACAGAGCATAAAGATCAGCGCCGCCGTCGGCAGAATCTGACGGCGCAGCCACGGCCACTCCAGCAAGCGAAACAGATTCCAGCCGCGCAGGCCAAGCTGGGCGGCGACCTGGCGCTGCTCGCCGGGAATGCTCTCCAATGCCTGTAACAGCAGGCGCGTCGCCAGCGGCAGGTTAAAGAAGACGTGCGCCAGCAGAATGCCCTGCAGGCCATACGGCGAAAAGTGGTAGTCAAAGCCGATGGTCGCGCACAGTTGTGCCAGCCAGCCGCTGCGACCGTACACGCTGAGCAAGCCAAACACCGCCACCAGCACCGGCAGCACCAGCGTCATGGCGCACAGACGTAGCAACAGATTGCGTCCCGGAAAACGGCGACGATAGAGCGCGCGCGCCAGCAGGATCGCGGTCAACACCGACAGCAGCGCCGACAGCAGCGCCTGCTCAAACGAGAACAGCAGCACATGATGCAAATAGCTGTCGTCGAGTAGCGCGCGCCAGTCGGTGGCCGGAGCGACCATCACCAATGCGCCAAACGCCAGCAGCGCCACCGCGCACAGCAACAGCGCGATGGCGCTACCGGGAATCAACCAGCCGGGCATTAACGGCTAACGGCGCTTTGCCATGCGCTGATCCACGCGGCGCGATGGTCAGCGACTTCGGCTGGCGTGAATTGCAACGCCTTCGCGGGCACCTGCAGCGCTTGATAACCGGCTGGCAGATCGCTTTTGATCACCGGATACATCCAGTTGCCGGTAGGAATGGTCTGCTGGAAGGCCGGAGAAACCATAAACTGCATGAACTGCTGCGCCAGCTTAGGCTGTTTGCTGCTGGCGAGCTGCGCGGCGACTTCCACCTGTAAATAGTGGCCTTCGCTGAATTCGGCCGCGGCGTAGTTCTCTTTCTTCTCTTCGATGATGTGATAAGCAGGAGACGTGGTGTAGCTCAACACCAGATCGCCTTCGCCTTTCAGGAACAAGCCGTAAGCTTCGCTCCAGCCTTTAGTGACGGTAACGGTTTTTTGCGCCAGCTTCTGCCACGCATCAGCTGCGTTATCGCCATACACTTTTTGCATCCACAGCAGCAGGCCAAGACCCGGCGTGCTGGTACGCGGATCTTCATAAATCACGCGCCATTTTTCCGGGCTTTCGACCAGCTCTTTCAGGCTTTTCGGCGGGTTCTTCAGTTTGTTTTTATCGTAGACGAAAGCGAAGTAGCCATAATCGAACGGGATAAAGGTTTGATTGTTCCAGCCATCCGGCAGTTTTAAGCTGCGGGTATCAATACTGCTTTTGGCAAACAAGCCGGTTTTCTCCGCCGCCTGCACCAGATTGTTATCCAGCCCCAGCACCACATCGGCTTTGCTGTTTTTACCTTCCATGCGCACGCGATTGAGCAGCGATACGCCATCTTCCAGCGCCACATACTTCAATTCGCAGTCGCACTGCGCTTCAAAGGCTTTTTTTACCGCCGGACCGGGGCCCCAATCGGCAGAGAACGAATCGTAGGTGTAGACGGTCAGAACCGGTTTAGCAGCGAAAGCCGGAGCCGTAACCAGCAGCAACATAGGCAGAACTTTGTTTAACACTTTGCGCTCCTTGAGGAGAAGAGATGTTGAGTCGCAAAGGATCTGAGGCGTGAGGCATCTCAAATCCCTACGCCGGTATTAGCCGGATCAGGTTCGACGGGTTTCTCTCAGCCCTGATATCAAGGCACCCCGTTGAGAACGGCTCATTCTAGACATTTATATGACAGCGCGAAAGGATCACAGCTCCGGTGGTGCAAACCAGGCTGATTTGAAATCAAACCAGCCGAGCGTATTCAGCCGCACGCCGCGCATACTGCGTTGCCCTTCCAGCAGCAGCCAGTGATGGAACAGCGGATGCAGATAGTCGCGGTCGATCAGCTGTTTGCTCCATTCCGCCAGCGGTAACGCTTTCTGCCGCCAGCGCGCGGCATCGGCTTGCCAGTCAATCGGGATGCAGTGATGCATCAATGGCAACTCGAACAGTTGCGCGAACAGCGCGTACTCCAGCGGCAGGGTAAAGTTGACGCTGCCGAGCCAGATATCACTTTCACCTTCACCCTCGAACCACGCTTCGTAGCTCACGACACGAGTAATTAGCTCAACACCTTGCTGCGCCAACAGCGGTCGCAACGCGTTAGCGATACCTTCATGCTCAACGTGATGGCTGTACCAGCTCAGCGTCAGCTGAGTTAAGCCTGCCGGTTTATCGGCGGAGGTGAGATCGCGGCGATGGTGCCAGCGCGGCAGCAAGCCATAAGCCGGGAACCAGTAACGCTGATAGCCTACGCCTGCATGATTCAGTAAGGCGATGGGATTAAACAGATAGCTTACCCAGCGGCGGAAATGCGCATCGCGGCCCAACTCGGAGCGCTGATCGTACAGCAGGAAGTAGCAGCCTTCTTCCAGACGACTCTCTTCCGATTTTTCATCGGCGGTTTCGCCTTGCAATTTAACCCCGGCATACACCAGCTCGTCGCTGATCTCCGGCAGCACCCAAATCGACACATCGTCAATCAGCGCGCGATAGCCAAAGTAATCATCAAAGGCGGCGATTTTCAGCTGCGTTTGCTGATTGCGCACCACGCTGTACGGACCGGTGCCAAGCGGCTGGCGGGCAAACTGGCGTAACGTGGGCCATTCGCGCGGCAGGATCATCGCGCTGACGCTGGCCAGCAGCCACGGCAACCAATCGTCCGGCTGGCTCAGATGGATATCCAGCGTCCAGGGCGCGGGCGAATCCAGTTTACTGATGTGAGAAAACAGCGGCTGGCTGCGCACGCGCTCCAGCGAAGCAATCACATCCGCCATTTCCAGTTCACGGCCATGATGAAAACGAATCGCCGGGCGCAGGAAGAAACGCCACTGCAGCGGCGAGGTTTGCTGCCAGTGATGGGCGATATCGGGTTCGATTTCCCCCTTTTCCTCATTTATGCGCATCAGGCCGTTGAAAATTTGTCGCGCCAGATGGGTTTCCGAACGGCGCAGCGGCGAACCGGGCAGCAGATTGGGCAGCGGGCGATAATAGAGCACGCGCAGGATGTGTTTACCCTGGCGGAAGCTGCGGCCTAAATGTGCCGCAATCATCTGGCGCACCTGGTTTTTATCGCCCACCAGCTGCACTAACTGTTCGATACGATCTTGTTCCAGCAGATCCTCGGCGCGCTGCTGCTGGAGCGCCAGGCCGGTGTAGCAAAAACTCAGCATTGAGCGCTTGCCACGTCCCGCTTCTGCCTGCCAAATCAGCCAGCCTTGGCCTTGCATGGCGTTGAGCAGGTTACGCATATGGCGACGCGAGCAGTGCAGCAGATCGGCCAGCTCGCTGAGCGTGGTTTCCTGATCCTGCCCCTGACGGCTTTGCCATAGGCGGATAAATTGCTGCTGCAGACGTGAAGAGGACATAAAAGGGGAACTCCTTGTCAGAATCGCTCAGTTTTTCCTGCCTCATATTAGAGGCATACTGCCCGGCAATGGAAGAGCGGGAGGCATTCAGTAATGAATGGCGCTCTGCCAGCGGTTCCGCCGACGTGGAACCCCTTTCTGAGTAGGGTGCATTTTCACCGCCAGCAGCGCTTTATCTGCTGGCTTTTTTCGTTTTGCTGTAGAATCTTCTACCCTCATTTCTCTACCTTTTTTATTCGCAAAGGGATTTCTGCATGAAATCGCTGTTAACGCGTCAACGTCGCATCAATCCGGTCTACCTCTCGTTTATGGCGGTGTCGTTTATGACCGGCGTGGCCGGTGCACTACAGGCGCCGACGCTGAGCCTGTTTCTGACGCGCGAAGTACAGGTAAGTCCGTTCTGGGTCGGCTTGTTCTTTACCATCAATGCGATCGCGGGGATTGTGGTCAGCCTGCTGATGGCGAAACGCTCCGATAATCAGGGCGATCGCCGCAACCTGATTCTGTTTTGCTGCCTGATGGCCACGCTGAATGCGCTGCTGTTTGCCTTCAATCGCCACTATTTAACGCTGGTGACGCTGGGCGTGTTTTTGTCGGCGCTGGCCAGCGTGTCGATTCCGCAGGTGTTCGCCCTCGCGCGGGAATATGCCGATCAGTCGGCGCGTGAAGTGGTGATGTTCAGCTCGGTGATGCGTGCGCAGCTGTCGCTGGCGTGGGTGATCGGGCCACCGCTGTCGTTTGCGCTGGCGCTTAATTACGGTTTTGTGACGCTGTTTTGCGTGGCGGCGGGGATTTTCCTGCTAAGCATGCTGCTGATCTGGCGCACCTTGCCCTCGGTGCCGCGCGTGGTGGTCTCGCCTGAAGAGGTGCTGACGCAGCTGAGCCCGTGGAAGGACAGTCAGGTGCGGTTACTGTTTATCGCCTCGGTCACCATGTGGGCATGCAACACCATGTATATCATTGATATGCCGCTGTATATCAGTACCACGCTTGGCCTGCCGGAGAAGCTGGCGGGCTTGCTGATGGGCACCGCCGCCGGGCTGGAGATTCCTATTATGCTGCTGGCCGGGCATTACGCGCGGCGCACCGGCAAACGCAACCTGATGTTGCTGGCGCTGGTGGCGGCGATTGTGTTTTATCTCGGATTGGTGATGTTCCAGTCGCGGACAGCGTTGATGGTGCTGCAACTGTTTAATGCCGCGTTTGTTGGCATCATCGCCGGAATTGGCATGTTGTGGTTCCAGGATTTAATGCCGGGCCGCGCAGGTGCGGCGACGACGCTTTTCACCACCTCAATTTCCACCGGCATGATTATCGCTGGCATCATTCAGGGCACCATGAGTGAACGCTTTGGTCATGAGTCGGTTTACTGGCTGGCGTTGGGGCTGGCGGTGCTGGCGTTGGGACTGGCGTCGCGCGTGCGGGATGTGGTTGATAGATAGCAAAGAGAAGGGCGACAGGATGTCGCCCTTGTTGCCTCAGCGTAAGAACGCGGGCTGATTGGTCTCGTAGCTGGAGATAGACGCTTCGTGTTGCAGCGTCAGGCCAATGCTGTCGAGGCCGTTGATCATGCAGTGACGGCGGAAGCTGTCGATTTCGAAGCTATAAGTCTTATCGCCTGCGGTTACAGTTTGCGCTTCCAGATCCACGGTGAAGGTGATGCCCGGCTGCGCGGCAACCAGTTTGAACATCTCATCCACTTCTTCATCGCTCAGCTTCACCGGCAGCAGCTGGTTGTTAAAGCTATTGCCGTAGAAAATGTCGGCGAAGCTTGGCGCGATAACCACATGGAAGCCGAAGTCGGTCAGCGCCCACGGTGCGTGCTCACGTGATGAACCACAGCCAAAGTTTTCACGCGCCAGCAAAATGCTGGTGCCTTTGAACTCCGGTTTGTTCAGGACAAAGCTGGCGGTTGGCACGGTGCCAGCATCATCTTCAAAACGCCAGTCGTGGAACAGATGCGCGCCAAAACCGGTGCGCGTCACTTTCTGCAGGAACTGCTTTGGAATAATGGCATCAGTATCGACGTTGGCTGCATCCAATGGCGCCACAATGCCGGTGTGTTGAGTAAATTTGTTCGCCATGGCTTACGCTCCCTGAGTCAATTCACGAATGTCGGCAAAGCGACCGGTTACGGCAGCGGCAGCGGCCATCGCCGGGCTCACCAGATGAGTTCGTCCACCGCGGCCCTGACGGCCTTCAAAGTTACGGTTGCTGGTTGATGCGCAACGTTCGCCTGGATTGAGGCGGTCGTTGTTCATGGCCAGACACATGGAGCAACCCGGTAAACGCCATTCAAAACCGGCTTCGAGGAAGATTTTGTCCAGACCTTCGGCTTCGGCTTGTGCTTTTACCGGACCCGAACCTGGCACCACCATCGCCACCACGCCCGGCGCCACTTTACGGCCTTTGGCAATCGCAGCAGCAGCGCGCAGATCTTCAATACGTGAGTTGGTGCAGGAACCGATAAACACTTTATCGATCGCCACGTCAGTCAGTTTGATGCCTGGCTGCAGATCCATGTAAGCCAGCGCTTTCTCTGCTGAGGCGCGCTCAACCGGATCGGCAAAGGATTGTGGATTCGGAATCGCTTGATCTACCGCCATTACCTGGCCTGGATTGGTGCCCCAGGTCACTTGCGGAGCGATATCTTCCGCGTGCAGCGTGACGATGCTGTCGAATTTGGCATCGCTGTCAGACTTCAGCGTGCGCCAGTAAGCGACCGCTTGTTCCCACTGCTCGCCCTTCGGCGAGAACTGCTTGTCTTTCAGATAATTGAAAGTGGTGTCGTCCGGCGCGACCAGGCCCGCTTTGGCGCCCATTTCAATCGCCATGTTACACAGCGTCATGCGGCCTTCCATGCTCAGCGCTTCGATCGCGGGGCCACAGAATTCGACAACGTGACCGGTACCGCCAGCGCTGCCGGTTTTACCGATAATGGCCAACACAATGTCTTTGGCGGTAATGCCTGGCGCCGCTTCGCCCAGCACTTCAATCTTCATGGTCTTCGCGCGGCCCTGTTTCAGGGTTTGCGTGGCAAACACGTGCTCAACTTCGGAAGTACCGATACCGAATGCCAGCGAACCAAACGCGCCGTGCGTGGCGGTGTGGGAATCACCGCAGACGATGGTCATGCCCGGCAACGTCATACCTTGCTCTGGCCCAATGACGTGCACGATGCCCTGGAACGGGTGATTCAGGTCATACAGCTGAATGCCGAACTCAGCACAGTTTTTCATCAGCTCTTGCATCTGAATACGCGCCATCTCGCCAGACGCATTGATGTCTTTGGTCTGCGTCGAAACGTTGTGATCCATGGTGGCGAAGGTTTTCGACGGCTGACGCACTTTGCGCCCGTGCGCACGCAGACCATCAAAGGCCTGCGGCGACGTCACTTCATGGATCAGATGGCGATCGATATAGAGTAACGGCGTTTCGTTCGGGGTTTCGTTAACGACATGTGCATCAAATAACTTCTGATATAAGCTTTTCATTTTATTATTTTTCCTCGGCGATGAAACCGGCAATGATGCTGCCCATCTCATCTGTGCTCACGGCTTTGCCGTCACCGGCCAAATCACGGGTGCGATAACCCGCTTCCAGCGCACGGCTCACGGCGCGTTCAATGCTTGCGGCGGCTTCATCCGCATTCAGGCTGTAACGCAACAGCAGTGACAGCGACAGAATCTGCGCAATCGGGTTAGCGATGTTCTGACCGGCGATATCCGGTGCGGAACCGCCCGCTGGCTCAAACAGGCCAAAACCTTCTTCATTCAGGCTGGCGGAAGGCAGCAAGCCCATCGAACCGGTAATCATCGCGCATTCGTCTGACAGGATGTCGCCAAACAGGTTAGAACACAGCAGCACGTCAAACTGTGATGGATCTTTAATCAGCTGCATGGTGGCGTTATCGATGTACATGTGGCTCAACTGCACATCCGGATAATCTTTTGCCACTTCGTTCACAATTTCGCGCCACATGACGGAAGTCTGCAAAACGTTGGCTTTGTCAATTGAGGTGACGATGTTGCGGCGCTTACGCGCGGATTCAAACGCGATACGCGCGATGCGCTCGATTTCGAAACGATGATAAACCTCAGTATCGAAAGCGCGCTCGTGCGGGCCGCTGCCTTCGCGGCCTTTCGGCTGACCGAAGTAGATGCCGCCGGTCAGTTCACGCACGCACAGGATGTCGAAACCGCGTCCGGCGATATCGCTACGCAGCGGGCAGAACGCTTCCAGGCCTTTATACAGCGCAGCAGGTCGCAGGTTGCTGAACAGCTTGAAGTGCTTACGCAGCGGCAACAGCGCACCGCGCTCGGGTTGCTGCGCAGGTGGCAGATGCTCCCATTTCGGGCCACCTACCGAGCCAAACAGAATTGCATCTGCCTGCTCTGCGCCGGCAACGGTAGCCGGTGGCAGCGGTTCACCATGACGATCGATGGCGATACCGCCAACATCATATTCGCTGGTGGTGATACGCATGTCGAAACGCGTACGAATTGCATCGAGAACTTTCATGGCCTGCGCCATCACTTCCGGACCAATTCCGTCGCCTGGCAATACCGCGATATGAGAAGACTTAGACATAATTACACCGTTTCCTTCTGATCTTTAAATTTACGCTGCAGTTCTTTTTCCACCTGCTTAGCACGCCAAATATTGTTCAACGCGTTCACCATCGCTTTCGCCGATGATTCGACGATATCGGTCGCCAGGCCAACGCCGTGGAATTTACGACCGTTGTAATTGACCACAATATCGACCTGACCCAGCGCGTTCTCGCCGTGGCCTTTCGCCGTCAGCTTGTAGTTAATCAGCTCGGCTTCAAAGCCGGTGATGCGGTTGATTGCCTGATAGACCGCATCAACCGGACCGTTACCGGTTGCGGCGTCAGCTTTGGTCTCTTCACCGCAGCCCAATTGCACGGAGGCCGTTGCGGTTACGCTGGAGCCGGTCTGCACGTTGAATTCGTTGAGCTCGAAATATTCTGGCTCTTCGTTCTGCTTGTTGATAAAGGCCAACGCTTCCAGGTCGTAATCGAACACCTGACCTTTCTTGTCGGCCAGCTTCAGGAAGGCGTCGTACAACGTGTCGAGGTTGTAATCGGACTCTTTGTAACCCATCTCTTCCATGCGGTGTTTCACCGCAGCGCGGCCAGAACGGGAAGTCAGGTTCAGCTGGATTTTGTGCAGGCCGATAGATTCTGGCGTCAGAATTTCGTAGTTTTCGCGATTCTTCAGCACGCCGTCCTGGTGAATACCGGAAGAGTGGGCGAAGGCGTTAGAACCGACCACCGCTTTGTTGGCTGGAATCGGCATGTTGCAGATTTGGCTCACGGTTTGGCTGGTGCGGTAGATTTCCTGATGATTGATGTTGGTGTGGACGTTCATGATCTGCTGGCGGGTTTTGATCGCCATAATCACTTCTTCCAGCGCACAGTTACCGGCGCGTTCGCCTAAACCGTTCAGCGTACCTTCAACCTGACGCGCACCGGCCAATACCGCAGCGATGGCGTTGCCGGTCGCCATACCCAAATCGTCGTGGGTGTGAACCGACAAGATGGCTTTATCGATATTTGGAACGCGTGCCACCAGTTGGCCAATGATGTTGGCGTATTCGCCTGGCAAGGTGTAGCCGACGGTGTCCGGAATGTTGATGGTGGTTGCACCGGCATTGATCGCGGCTTCAACCATGCGGCACAAATCGTCGATTGGCGTACGCCCGCCATCTTCACAGGAAAACTCAACGTCGTCGGTGTAGTTGCGGGCGCGTTTGATCATGTGCACTGCGCGTTCAATCACTTCTGGCAGTGTGCTTCGCAATTTGGTGGCGATGTGCATCGGCGAAGTCGCGATGAAGGTGTGAATACGGAACGCTTCAGCCACACGCAGTGATTCGTATGCGGCGTCAATGTCCTTCTCAACGCAGCGTGCCAGTCCGCAGACGCGGCTGTTTTTAATGGTACGAGCGATGGTTTGTACGGATTCAAAATCGCCTGGAGAGGAAACGGGGAAGCCCACTTCCATTACATCCACGCCCATACGTTCCAACGCCAGAGCGATTTGCAGTTTTTCTTTAACACTCAGGCTGGCCTGTAAAGCCTGTTCGCCATCACGCAGAGTGGTATCGAAAATAATAACTTGCTGGCTCATCGTAATCTTCCTTATGCATTAACTTTGCCGGTGCTACGAGCATAAAAAAACCCGCGCATTGGCGCGGGTTTCTTAAACTTCTGCAGGTTCGAATCAGTTGTTGATTCCGCCCACTAGTCTACCGCGCAAACTGGATGCGTTTAGTAGTAGACCGAGTAGGCGGAAAGAATGAAACATGAGTCAAACCTCGTAAATTGAGTGCTGCACGTATTGGTACTGGAATTGACGTGTGAAGTCAACCTTAAGTACAAGGGTATTTCTGTGAAGTCAGAAGGGCGATGTGCTGTGATTTTTCGGCTGCGCAGAGCAATGACATTAATTAGCAACAGAATAAGTGAATCCATCCACTTAAAAAATCGTTTAGAAAATAGAATTTATTTTAAATTGTTGATAATTAAAATTTTAAGTTGCTAATGCGCATTACTGATAAAACAAGATTAGGCTTGTTGTTAAGAAGAATATGATGTGATCAGGTCGTTTTATAGATAATCACGCCAGAAAGTAATTATCACAAAAGATTGTGGACTGAGTGGTCAGGCAATATGAAAATCATATTTCTTAGAACACGCTGCAAATAATCTATAAACCAGCATTTTCCTCTGTGGTTATGACGAAGCATTAGTTTAATCCTCGCAGGCAATAATCACGCATCAGTGCCTTTATTGCCGGATCGGGCGCGACGTGGCGTCCTGGCGTTTGCAGGGCGGGTTGTCTGCGGTTATGGTAATCGACCTACTCTCAAATAATTAACTCATGTAGATTCCCTGTACCTGGAAGGCGGACAGAACGCCGCCTTCTGAGCATAAACATAAGGTTTTGATCTTAATTGGCGATCGGGGGCCGGATATCAGTGGCGTGCGGGAAACGCGAACGTCAGTGGATTCAGTCCCTCAAGCCTGGAGGCAGAAAATGGAGATGTTGTCAGGAGCCGAAATGGTCGTCCGTTCGTTAATCGATCAGGGCGTTAAGCAGGTATTCGGTTATCCGGGCGGAGCGGTGCTCGATATTTACGATGCGCTGCAAACGGTCGGTGGTATTGACCACGTATTGGTCCGTCATGAACAAGGCGCGGTGCATATGGCCGATGGCCTTGCGCGTGCGACCGGTGAAGTGGGCGTGGTGCTAGTGACTTCCGGTCCGGGCGCCACCAACGCGATTACCGGTATTGCAACCGCCTATATGGATTCGATCCCGATGGTAATTCTTTCGGGTCAGGTGCCTTCGTCACTGATTGGTTACGATGCGTTCCAGGAGTGCGACATGGTCGGCATCTCCCGCCCGGTGGTGAAGCACAGCTTCCTGGTGAAAAACGCCGAAGAGATCCCAACCGTGTTGAAAAAGGCCTTCTGGCTGGCAGCAAGCGGTCGCCCGGGACCGGTGGTGATCGATCTGCCAAAAGATATCCTGAATCCCGCCAACAAGCTGCCGTACGTCTGGCCGGAAACAGTGAGCATGCGCTCATACAATCCGACCATTCAGGGCCATAAAGGACAGATTAAGCGCGCGCTGCAAACGTTACTGGCAGCACACAAGCCGGTGATTTACGCCGGCGGCGGCGCGATTATGTCGGGCTGCGAAGCCGAGCTGCTGCAGCTGGCAGAGCAACTGAATATTCCGGTAACGACCTCGCTGATGGGCTTGGGCGTGTTCCCTGGCACACATCGTCAGTGTGTCGGCATGCTGGGGATGCACGGCACTTACGAAGCCAACATGACCATGCACAATGCCGATCTGATTTTCGGTATTGGCGTGCGCTTCGACGACCGCACCACCAACAATCTGGCGAAGTACTGCCCGAACGCCACCATCATGCATATCGATGTCGATCCGACGTCGATCTCCAAAACGGTCAGCGCCGACATTCCAATCGTTGGCGATGCGAAGCAGACGCTGGCACAGATGTTAGAGCTGCTGGCGCAAAGCGATGCGAAGCAGGAACTTGATAGCCTGCGCGACTGGTGGCAGACCATTGAAGGCTGGCGCGGTCGCAAGTGCCTGGAATTCGATCGTACCAGCGACAAAATCAAACCGCAGGCAGTCATCGAGACCATCTGTCGTTTGACCAAAGGCGAAGCTTACGTGACGTCTGACGTTGGTCAGCATCAGATGTTTGCCGCACTTTACTACCAGTTCGACAAGCCGCGTCGCTGGATCAACTCCGGCGGCTTAGGCACCATGGGCTTCGGCTTGCCTGCAGCGTTAGGTGTGAAGATGGCGCTGCCGGATGAGACGGTTATCTGCGTGACCGGCGATGGCAGTATCCAGATGAACATTCAGGAGCTGTCGACCGCACTGCAGTACGATTTACCGGTGCTGGTATTAAACCTCAACAACGGCTTCCTCGGCATGGTTAAGCAGTGGCAGGACATGATTTACTCGGGCCGCCACTCGCAGTCCTACATGCAATCGCTGCCTGACTTCGTGCGTCTGGCCGAAGCGTATGGGCATGTGGGCATTTCCATTGCGCATCCGGCGGAGCTGGAAGAGAAGCTGCAGCTGGCACTGGATACGCTGGCGAAAGGCCGTCTGGTGTTTGTCGATGTAAACATTGACGGCAGCGAGCACGTTTACCCGATGCAAATTCGTGGTGGTTCGATGGATGAGATGTGGCTGAGCAAAACGGAGAGGACTTAATTATGCGTCGTATTTTATCGGTTCTGCTGGAAAACGAATCCGGCGCATTGTCCCGCGTAGTGGGGCTGTTCTCTCAACGTGGCTATAACATCGAAAGCCTGACTGTGGCACCGACCGATGATCCCACTTTGTCACGCATGACCATTCAAACGGTCGGCGACGCGAAAGTACTGGAGCAGATTGAGAAGCAGCTGCACAAGCTGGTGGACGTGTTACGTGTCAGCGAGCTGGGTCAGGGCGCTTACGTTGAGCGTGAGATCATGCTGGTGAAAATCCAGGCCAGCGGTTACGGCCGTGAAGAAGTGAAGCGCAGCGCGGAAATTTTCCGTGGTCAGATTATCGATGTCACACCAACGCTTTACACGGTTCAGCTGGCGGGCACCAGCGATAAACTCGATGCGTTTCTCAACACCGTGCGTGACGTGGCAGAAATTGTCGAAGTGGCGCGCTCAGGAATTGTGGGTGTGTCGCGCGGCGATCGCGTGATGCGTTAATCACCCAAAGTAACGATTTCATCTGATTCTAACCCGGCGAAATGCTGGGTTTTTTTATTTTATGCGCTTAACCAGGATGCGAGAGAAAAGCGGTTGCTCGGCGTAGTGTTCTGCGGTTAGATGTTACAAATGTTTTACCCATGGCTACTCTGCGGATATTTTCGTCAGCGCTGGCTTATCAGAATTAAGGTGTCACCGTGAAACTGGATGAAATTGCGCGCCTGGCAGGCGTGTCGCGCACCACGGCCAGCTATGTAATTAATGGCAAAGCGCGGCAGTATCGTGTCAGCGAAAAAACCGTCGAAAAAGTGATGGCGGTGGTGCGTGAACACAACTATCACCCCAATGCCGTCGCGGCTGGGCTGCGCGCCGGGCGCACACGTTCAATTGGCCTCGTGATCCCCGATCTGGAAAACACCAGTTACACGCGCATTGCGAATTATCTGGAGCGTCAGGCGCGTCAGCGCGGCTATCAGCTGCTGATTGCCTGCTCAGAAGATCAGCCAGACAACGAAATGCGCTGCATCGAGCATTTGTTGCAGCGCCAGGTTGATGCCATCATTGTTTCAACTTCACTGCCACCAGAGCATCCGTTCTATCAGCGTTGGATCAACGATCCGTTACCGATTATCGCGCTGGACCGTGCGCTGGATCGTGAACACTTTACCAGTGTAGTGGGTGCCGATCAGGATGATGCGCAGGCGCTGGCGGCTGAATTGCGTCAGCTACCGGTGAAAAATGTGCTGTTCCTCGGCGCGCTGCCTGAGTTGTCGGTCAGCTTCCTGCGTGAGTTAGGTTTCCGCGATGCGTGGAAAGATGATGAGCGGCCAATTGATTACATCTACTGCAACAGTTTCGATCGGGCCGCCGCTGCGGCGCTGTTTGAGAAGTACCTCGAAGATCATCCGATGCCGGAGGCACTTTTCACCACATCGTTTGGGCTGCTGCAGGGCGTAATGGACATTACGCTGAAGCGTGATGGTCGCCTGCCGACGGATTTAGCGATCGCCACCTTTGGCGACCATGAATTGCTGGATTTCCTCGAGTGCCCGGTGCTGGCGGTGGGGCAACGTCACCGCGACGTGGCTGAGCGCGTGCTGGAACTGGTGTTAGCCTCGCTAGATGAACCACGTAAACCCAAGCCTGGTTTAACCCGTATCCGTCGCAATTTATTCCGCCGCGGACAATTAAGTCGCCGCTCTAAATGAAATGCTGGGCAGTTCGCTGCCCAGCATTTATTAATCCTGTCGATATTTTGAAACCTTAGGGCGTAAATAAGCGTAAATAATCGCCACTCCAGCTAACAATTTAACCTTGCTGACTTTTCTTAATTGTTTACATGTTCACCAGTGAGGCGCGGCAGAGCTGGCGCGATGATGCTGGGCTTCCTTTCAGAAATCCCCTAAAATGCCGCCGCTGTCGCAGATTGCGGGGCAATTATATTTTTGCGCTGGAGCGCTTTATTTTTCACCATTTTTCCTCGTGCAGAAATTTTTATTCAATTATTCATCAGGTTAATTTTTTATTTTACGAATCCATGTCGATTAATTCCCTCATTGATTAATTTCACCCGATGTAAATAGTGATATTCACTTGCCGTTGCGGCTTGACAAGGATTTCATCGGCTCCGTAAACTCGTTTCGTGGTAAAAAGTGGGATAAAGTGGTGAAAACGGGTGATTGAGGGGTAAGGCTGGCATGTTCCGTGGAGCAACGTTAGTCAATCTCGACAGCAAAGGACGATTAGCAGTACCAACGCGCTATCGAGAATTGCTTGTCGCAGAGTCTCAGGGGCAAATGGTATGCACCATTGACCTCCACCAGCCATGCCTGCTGCTTTATACCCTGCCCGAATGGGAAATCATTGAGAAAAAGCTGTCTCGCTTATCCAGCATGAATCCTGCCGAGCGTCGCGTACAGCGACTGCTGTTGGGACATGCCAGTGAATGCCAGATGGATAATGCGGGTCGTTTGTTGTTGGCGAACACGTTACGTCAACATGCCGGCCTGACCAAAGAAGTGATGCTGGTTGGACAGTTCAATAAGTTTGAGCTGTGGGATGAACAGACCTGGTATCAACAAGTTAAGGATGATATTGACACAGAACAGTCGGCTCAGGAGCCTTTATCTGAGCGGTTGCAGGACTTGTCGCTATAGCTATGCAGGAAAATTTCAAACACACCACAGTGCTGCTGGATGAGGCGGTAAACGGCCTCAATATCAGGGAAGACGGCATTTATATTGATGGCACTTTTGGTCGCGGCGGTCACTCGCGCTTAATCCTTTCGCAGCTTGGTGAGAAAGGGCAACTGATAGCGATTGATCGCGATCCGCAAGCGATAGCCGCAGCCGCTGAGATAAACGATCCGCGCTTCTCGATCGTCCACGGGCCGTTTTCGGCTTTGGCAGAATACGTTGAAGAGCGCGGGCTGACCGGCAAGATCGATGGCGTTCTGCTCGATCTGGGCGTCTCTTCTCCGCAACTGGATGATGCCGAACGTGGCTTCTCCTTTATGCGTGATGGGCCACTGGATATGCGTATGGATCCAACACGCGGGCAATCGGCCGCCGAATGGCTGATGAGCGCAGAGGAGGCGGATATCGCTTTCGTGATCAAGACCTACGGCGAAGAGCGTTTCGGTAAACGGATTGCGCGCGCCATCGTAGAGCGTAACCGCGACCAGCCGATGACACGCACCAAAGAGCTGGCGACGGTGATTGCCGCCGCCATGCCCGTCAAAGACAAATTTAAGCACCCGGCAACGCGTACTTTCCAGGCGATTCGTATCTGGATCAACAGTGAGCTGGAAGAGATCGATACCGCGCTGAAAGGGGCCTTGTCGGTTCTTGCGCCAGGCGGCAGGTTGTCGATCATCAGCTTCCACTCACTGGAAGATCGCTTAGTGAAGCGTTTTATGCGCGATCAGAGCCGCGGTCCTCAGGTGCCAGCAGGCATTCCGATGACGGAGTCGCAGCTTAAAGCCTTAGGCGGTCGTGAGCTGAAAACGCTGGGCAAATTGATTCCTGGCGAAGCCGAAGTGAACGAAAATCCACGTGCGCGCAGTTCGGTATTGCGTATCGCGGAGCGAACGGCCTCATGATTGGCAACGAGCGCCACAGCTTACCCGGTGTCATTGGTGGGGACTTGCTGCGATTTGGCAAGATCCCGCTGTTGCTGTTGATCGCGGTGCTGGTGTCCTCGGTAATGGTCGTGACCACCACGCATAAGACGCGCCTGTTAACGGCGCAGCGTGAACAGCTGGTGCTGGAGCGTGATGCGCTCGATATCGAATGGCGCAACCTGATTCTTGAAGAGAACGCACTGGGCGATCACAGCCGCGTAGAGCGGATAGCAACCGATAAACTGCAAATGCAGCATGTTGATCCTTCGCAGGAAAATATTGTGGTGCAGAAATAAGGAATCGCAGAACTCAATGAGTGGCGCAGGCAAAACGCTAAAGTTAAAAAAACAAGAAGATAAGGCCAGCTTTGTAAGCTGGCGCTTTGCGTTACTGTGCGGGTGCATTTTACTGGCGCTGGGCGGACTGCTGTCGCGCGTAGCGTGGCTGCAGGTGATCAACCCTGACAAGCTGGTGAAAGAGGGCGATTTGCGTTCGCTGCGCGTGCAATCGGTGCCAACCGCGCGCGGTATGATCAGCGATCGTGCCGGTCGTCCGCTGGCGGTGAGCGTGCCGGTGAATGCGATCTGGGCCGATCCGAAAGAGCTGACCGAACACGGCGGCGTCTCGCTGGATAGTCGCTGGAAAGCGCTGTCGGATGCGTTATCGATCCCCCTCGATCAGCTTGCTGCACGTATCAATGCCAACCCGAAAGGGCGCTTTGTCTATCTGGCGCGCCAGGTGAATCCAGCGATTGGCGAGTATGTGAAAAAGCTTAAGCTGCCGGGCATCTACCTGCGTGAAGAGTCGCGCCGCTACTATCCGGCGGGCCAGGTGACCGCGCACTTGATTGGTTTTACCAACATTGATGGCCAGGGCATTGAAGGCATCGAAAAAAGCTTCGATAAATGGCTGACCGGCGCACCGGGTGAACGTACGGTGCGTAAAGACCGCAACGGCCGAGTCATTGAAGATATCTCCTCGGTAGATAGCCGCGCTGCGCACAACCTGACGCTAAGCATTGATGAACGTCTGCAGGCGCTGGTGTACCGCGAACTGAATAATGCCGTGGCGTTCAACAAAGCCGAATCAGGCACCGCGGTGCTGGTGGATGTAAACACCGGCGAAGTGCTGGCGATGGCGAACAGCCCCGCTTACAACCCGAATAATCTCAGCAACACGCCGAAAGACGTGATGCGTAACCGCGCTATTACCGACATCTTCGAGCCAGGTTCCACCGTGAAACCGATGGTGGTGATGACGGCTTTGCAGCGCGGTGTGGTGAAAGAGAACAGCGTACTGAATACCGTGCCGTACCGCGTCAATGGTCATGAGATCAAAGACGTGGCGCGCTACAACGAATTGACCCTTACCGGGGTTTTACAGAAGTCGAGTAACGTCGGGGTTTCACGTTTGGCGTTAGCGATGCCCTCCTCAGCACTTGTAGATACTTACGCGCGCTTTGGACTGGGTAAACCGACCAATTTGGGGCTGGTCGGGGAAAGTAGTGGCTTATACCCTCAAAAACAACGGTGGTCTGACATAGAGAGGGCCACCTTCTCTTTCGGCTACGGGCTAATGGTAACGCCGTTACAGTTAGCGCGAGTCTACGCAACCATTGGCAGCTACGGCATCAATCGCCCGCTGTCGATCACCAAAGTTGACCCGCCAGTGGCGGGGGAACGCGTTTTCCAGGAAGACCTGGTGAAAACGGTGATGCACATGATGGAAAGCGTTGCGTTGCCTGGCGGTGGTGGGGTGAAAGCCGCCATCAAGGGCTATCGCATTGCCATCAAAACCGGTACCGCCAAGAAAGTTGGACCGGATGGACGTTACGTCAACAAATACATTGCTTATACCGCAGGCGTTGCGCCTGCCAGCCGTCCTCGTTTTGCGCTGGTGGTGGTGATCAACGATCCCCAGGCCGGTAAATATTATGGTGGTGCGGTTTCAGCACCGGTGTTTGGCGCCATCATGGGCGGCGTATTGCGTACCATGAATATCGAACCTGATGCGCTGCCAACAGTTGATAAGAACGAGTTGGTGAAGAATAGAAGTGAGGAATCAAGTGACAGATCGTAACCTGCGCGACTTACTGGCCCCGTGGGTGCCGGGTGCGCCGGCGCGTCCACTCCGTGACATGACACTAGATAGCCGCGCGGCGGCTTCTGGCGATCTGTTTATCGCCGTGGCGGGTCATCATGCTGATGGACGTCGTTTTATTCCGCAGGCTATTGCACAAGGCGTAGCGGCAGTGATTGCCGAAGCCGAAGGCGAAGCCAGCGATGGAGATATCCGCGAGATGCATGGCGTCCCGGTTATCTATCTGGCGCAGTTGCAGCAGCGTCTCTCTGCACTGGCCGGACGCTTTTATCAGCAGCCTGCAAGCAAACTGAAATTGATTGGTGTTACTGGCACTAACGGCAAAACCACCACCACGCAACTGATGGCGCAGTGGGCCAATCTGCTCGGTGAAACCGGCGCAGTGATGGGCACGGTAGGCAATGGCCTTTACGGTCAACTGGTGGCAACCGAAAACACCACCGGTTCTGCGGTGGATGTGCAGCATGTGCTGAATGATTTAGCCGGGCAGGGCGCAACCCTGACGGCAATGGAAGTCTCCTCGCACGGCTTGGTGCAGCATCGCGTTGCCGCCTTGCCGTTTGCGGCCGCGGTATTTACTAACCTGAGCCGCGATCACCTCGATTATCACGGTGATATGGAGAGTTATGAATCTGCTAAATGGTTACTGTTCTCTGAGCATCAGGTCGCTGAAGCCATCATCAATGCTGATGATGAAGTGGGCCGTCGCTGGCTGGCGAAATTGCCGGATGCGGTAGCAGTCACCATGGAAGACAATCTGCAATCGGGCTGTCATGGCCGCTGGCTGAAAGCCACGGCGGTGGATTATCACGACGGCGGTGCGCATATTCAGTTCAGCTCCAGCTGGGGTAACGGCGAGTTTGATAGCCGCCTGATGGGCGCTTTCAACGTGAGCAACCTATTGCTGGCGCTGGGTACGCTGCTGGCGCTGGATTACCCGCTTGATGCGCTGGTTGCTACTGCACCGCAGCTGCAGCCGGTGTGTGGTCGCATGGAAGTATTCACTGCGCCAGACAAACCTACGGTGGTTGTCGATTACGCTCACACGCCTGATGCACTGGAAAAAGCGCTGGAAGCGGCGCGTCTGCACTGTAAAGGCCAGCTGTGGTGCGTGTTTGGCTGCGGTGGCGATCGTGACAAAGGCAAACGTCCGCTGATGGGCGCGATTGCTGAGCAATTCTCCGACATCGTCGTGATCACCGACGATAATCCGCGCAGCGAAGAGCCGATGGCGATTGTGAATGACATTCTCACCGGCTTGCTCGATCCGGGCCGCGCACGCGTGGTTTCCGGTCGTGCGCAGGCGGTCACCAACGCCGTGATGCAAGCCAGCGCCGACGACATCGTGTTGGTGGCCGGAAAAGGCCACGAAGATTATCAAATCATTGGCAACCGCCGTTTGGATTATTCCGACCGCGACACCGTCGCCCGTTTGTTGGGGGTGATGGCATGATTCCCGTTTCTCTCAATACGCTGGCCGAAATCAGCGGCGGTCAACTGCACGGCGCTGATTTAACCCTTGCCGATGTCACCACCGATACTCGCAAAGTTACCGCCGGCAGCCTGTTTGTGGCGCTGGTGGGTGAACGTTTTGATGCTCACGACTTCGCTAACGATGCCATTGCCAACGGCGCGCAGGCGCTGCTGGTCAGTAAGCTGCTGCCGGTTTCAATACCGCAAGTGGTTGTGGCTGATACGCGGATTGCTTTTGGGCAACTCGCCGCGTGGGTACGCCAACAGGCGAATGCTCGCGTGGTTGCGTTGACCGGTTCATCTGGCAAAACCTCGGTCAAAGAGATGACCGCCGCGATTTTGCGTCAGTGTGGCGAAACGCTTTACACGGCTGGCAACCTGAACAACGACTTCGGCGTACCAATGACGCTGCTGCGTCTCACCAAAGAGCATGCTTACGCGGTGATCGAGTTAGGTGCCAACCATCAGGGTGAAATTGCCTACACCACCGATCTGGTGCGTCCGGAAACTGCGCTGGTGAATAACCTTGCTGCTGCCCATCTGGAAGGCTTTGGCTCGCTGGCGGGTGTGGCGAAAGCCAAAGGCGAAATTTTTGGCGGCTTGCCGGTACACGGTACCGCCATCGTCAACGCTGACAGCAACGATCTGGCCAACTGGAAATCACAGTTTGCAGATAAAACCTTGTGGCGCTTCTCGCCGCAGCCGATGGCTGATGCAGAGTTCCGCGCCAGCGAAATCGTGCTGCGAGCCGATGCCACGCTGTTCACGCTGCATACGCCACGCGGTGATATCGCCGTGGAGCTGCCGCTGCCGGGCCGTCATAACATCTCGAATGCGTTAGCCGCTGCAGCGCTGGCATTGTCAGTAGATGCGCCGCTGTCGGCGATTCAAGCTGGCCTTAAAACCTTGCAGGCTGTTCCTGGTCGACTGTTCCCGATTCGCCTGGCGGCCAATCAACTGCTGCTGGATGACAGCTACAACGCCAATGTCGGTTCTATGACTGCCGCCGCACAGGTGCTAGGCGATATGCCGGGCTACCGCGTGATGGTAGTGGGCGATATGGCTGAATTGGGTGATGAAGCCGAACTGTGTCATCGCCAGGTCGGCGATGCGGCCAAAGCGGCCGGTGTCGATCGCGTGCTGAGCATTGGGACTCTGAGCCAGCTGATTGGCGAAAACAGCGGTAAAGGCGAGCATTTCGCCACAAAAACCGCGCTAACTGAACGTTTACGCACATTGCTGTCCGAACATCAGGACATCACTATTTTGGTTAAAGGTTCACGTAGTGCCGCCATGGAGCAGGTAGTACAGAGCTTACAGGAGAAAGGAACATGCTAGTCTGGCTGGCCGAACATCTGGTCGCATTTTATTCCGGCTTTAACGTCTTCTCGTATCTGACGTTTCGCGCCATTGTCAGCCTGCTGACCGCCTTGTTCATTTCTCTGTGGATGGGCCCGCGCCTGATTGCCTGGCTGCAGAAGCTGCAGATCGGTCAGGTGGTGCGTAACGACGGTCCAGAGTCACACTTCAGCAAACGCGGCACGCCAACCATGGGCGGCGTGATGATCCTCACCTCAATCACCATTTCGGTGCTGATGTGGGCCTATCCGTCTAATCCATACGTCTGGTGCGTACTGGTGGTGCTGGTCGGTTTTGGCATCATCGGCTTTGTGGATGACTATCGTAAGGTGGTGCGCAAAGACACCAAAGGCCTGATCGCGCGCTGGAAATATTTCTGGATGTCAGTAATTTCGCTGGCGGTTGCGTTCGCGCTGTTTATCGCCGGTAAAGATACGCCAGCAACGCAGCTGGTGGTGCCGTTCTTTAAAGACGTGATGCCGCAGCTGGGCCTGTTCTATGTGGTGCTGGCCTACTTCGTGATTGTCGGTACCGGCAACGCTGTTAACTTAACGGATGGTCTTGATGGCTTAGCCATTATGCCAACGGTGTTCGTGGCAGCAGGCTTTGCGCTGGTGGCGTGGGCGACCGGTAACGTTAAATTTGCCGAATATCTGCACATTCCTTATTTACGGCACGCGGGCGAATTAGTGATTGTCTGCACCGCGATTGTCGGAGCCGGACTCGGATTTTTGTGGTTCAACACCTATCCAGCGCAAGTGTTCATGGGCGATGTCGGCTCATTGGCGCTGGGTGGTGCGCTCGGCACCATCGCCGTGCTGCTGCGCCAGGAATTTTTGCTGTTAATCATGGGCGGCGTATTTGTGGTTGAAACGCTGTCGGTGATTCTGCAGGTGGGATCGTTCAAGCTGCGCGGTCAACGTATTTTCCGCATGGCACCGATTCACCATCACTATGAATTGAAAGGCTGGCCGGAGCCGCGCGTCATCGTGCGCTTCTGGATTATTTCGCTGATGCTGGTGCTGATTGGCCTGGCAACGCTGAAGGTACGTTAATCATGGCTGACTATCGGGGCAGAAAAGTCGTCATCATTGGATTAGGCATTACTGGCCTGTCCTGTGTTGATTTCTTCCTCGCGCAAGGCGTAACGCCACGCGTGATGGATACCCGTGTCTCGCCGCCGGGGCTGGACAAACTGCCAGCTTCGGTTGAGCGCTATGTTGGCGGTATTAATAGTGATTGGCTGCTGGCCTCCGATCTGATTATCGCCAGCCCCGGCATCGCGCTGGCGCATCCTGCATTGAGCGAAGCCGCCGATGCCGGAATTGAAATCATCGGCGATATTGAGCTGTTCTGCCGTGAAGCGCAGGCACCGATTGTGGCAATCACCGGTTCGAACGGCAAAAGCACTGTCACGACGCTGGTGGGCGAAATGGCGCGTGCTGCAGGTTGGCAGGTGGGCGTGGGCGGCAACATCGGTTTGCCGGCGCTAACGCTGTTGAAATCGCCAGCACAGCTTTATGTACTCGAACTCTCCAGCTTCCAGCTGGAAACCACGCATAGCCTGAAAGCGGCTGCGGCGACGATCCTCAATCTCACCGAGGATCACATGGATCGCTATCCGCTCGGCATGCAGCAGTATCGTGCCGCCAAGCTGCGCATTTACGAAAATGCCAGCGTCTGCGTGGTGAATGCCGACGATGGTATGACCATGCCGGTGCGCGGTGTTGATCAGCGCTGCGTAAGCTTCGGCATCAATCTCGGCGATTATCATCTCAATCAGCAGCAGGGCAGCACCTGGCTGCGGGCAAAGGGCGAGAAAGTCCTGAACACCGATGAGATGACGCTGGTGGGCCAACACAATTACACCAACGCGCTGGCAGCGCTAGCATTGGCCGACGCGGTGAACATCCCGCGTGCTTCCAGCCTGAAAGCCTTAACCACCTTTACCGGTCTGGCGCACCGCTTCCAGCTGGTGCATGAAGCCAATGGCGTGCGTTGGATCAACGATTCCAAAGCCACCAACGTCGGTAGCACCGAAGCGGCGCTGAATGGCCTGCAGGTGAAAGGCACCTTGTGGCTACTGCTGGGCGGCGACGGCAAGTCGGCTGATTTCAGCCCGCTGGCGCGCTATCTGCAGGGCGACAACGTGAAGCTGTTCTGTTTTGGACGCGATGGTGATGCGTTAGCGGCATTGCGTCCGGAGATCGCCACGCGCACTGAAACCATGCAGCAGGCGATGACGCAGATTGCCGCCCAGGTTAAAGCCGGCGATATGGTGCTGTTATCACCGGCCTGCGCCAGCCTTGACCAGTTCCGTAATTTTGAACAGCGCGGCGATCAGTTCGCGCAACTGGCGAAGGAGTTGAGCTGATGCGCATTCCTGGAGCCGGTATCGCCAACTATCTGTCGTTGCGCCTGCGTGAGTGGGTGATGGGCGCGCGCGACAGTGATGATGCGCCGGTGGTGCTGTACGATCGCACGCTGCTGTGGCTGACCTTTGGGCTGGCGCTGATCGGTTTTGTGATGGTGACGTCGGCGTCGATGCCGGTTGGTCAACGTCTGAACGAAGATCCGTTCTACTTTGCCAAGCGTGATGCGTTTTATATCGCTTTGGCGTTTGGTATGGCGCTGGTGACCTTGCGCATCCCGATGGATTTCTGGCAGCGCTACAGCAACGTGATGCTGATGGTTTCCGTGGTGATGCTGCTGATCGTCCTGGTCGTCGGTAGCTCGGTGAACGGTGCATCGCGCTGGATTGCCCTTGGCCCGCTGCGTATTCAGCCAGCCGAGCTTTCGAAGTTGACGCTGTTTTGCTATCTCGCCAGCTATCTGGTGCGCAAAGTCGAAGAGGTGCGTAACAACTTCTGGGGCTTCTGTAAGCCGATGGGCGTGATGGTGGTGCTGGCCGTGCTGCTGCTGGCGCAGCCGGACCTCGGTACCGTGGTTGTGCTGTTTGTTACCACGCTGGCGATGCTGTTCCTCGCCGGGGCGAAAATGTGGCAGTTCCTGGCGATCATCGGCTCCGGCATTTTCGCCGTGGTGCTGCTGATCATCGCCGAACCGTACCGTATGCGCCGTGTGACCTCCTTCTGGAACCCGTGGGAAGATCCCTTCGGCAGCGGCTACCAGCTGACGCAATCGTTGATGGCGTTTGGGCGCGGTGAGTTCTGGGGGCAGGGCTTAGGCAACTCGGTGCAGAAACTGGAATATCTGCCGGAAGCACATACTGACTTCATCTTCTCCATCATCGGTGAAGAGTTGGGTTATGTCGGTGTGGTTTTAGCGCTGTTGATGGTATTCTTCGTCGCTTTTCGCGCGATGTCGATTGGTCGCCGTGCTCTGGAGATCGATCAGCGCTTCTCAGGCTTCCTCGCTTGCTCAATTGGCGTGTGGTTTAGCTTCCAGGCGCTGGTTAACGTGGGTGCAGCTGCTGGCATGCTGCCGACGAAAGGTCTGACGCTGCCGCTGATCAGTTACGGTGGTTCGAGTCTGATCATCATGTCGACCGCCATCGTGTTTTTATTACGCATAGATTATGAAACGCGTCTGGCAAAAGCGCAGGCGTTTACCCGAGGTGCACGATGAGTGGCAAACGGTTGATGGTCATGGCAGGCGGTACTGGCGGACATGTGTTCCCGGGTCTGGCCGTTGCCCATCACCTGATGGAACAAGGCTGGCAGGTGCGCTGGCTGGGAACCGCTGACCGAATGGAAGCGGATTTGGTGCCGAAACACGGCATTGAAATTGATTTTATCCGCATCAGCGGTTTACGCGGTAAAGGTGTTAAAGCGCAGTTGCTGGCACCGGTACGCATCTTCAATGCATGGCGCCAGGCGCGTTGCATCATGAAGAGCTGGCAGCCGGATGTGGTGCTGGGAATGGGCGGCTACGTTTCGGGCCCTGGCGGCTTAGCGGCGTGGAGCTGCGGTATTCCAGTGGTGCTGCATGAGCAGAACGGCATTGCCGGACTGACCAACAAGTGGCTGGCTAAGATCGCCACCAAAGTGATGCAGGCGTTTCCGGGGGCGTTTCCGAATGCTGAAGTGGTTGGCAATCCGGTGCGTACCGATGTGTTAGCGCTGCCGTTACCGGCAGAGCGTCTAAGTGCACGTTTCGGCCCGATTCGCGTGCTGGTGGTTGGCGGCAGCCAGGGCGCGCGCATCCTCAACCAGACCGTGCCGCAAGTGGCCGCAGCGTTGGGCGATGCCATTACGGTTTGGCATCAAACCGGTAAAGGCGGACTGGAAACCGTGCAGCAGGCTTACCGCGCAGCGGGCCAGCCGCAGCACAAAGTCACCGAATTTATCGATGACATGGCCGAAGCTTACGCCTGGGCCGATGTCGTAGTGTGCCGTTCGGGCGCATTGACGGTAAGTGAAGTGGCGGCCGCAGGTTTACCGGCAATCTTCGTACCGTTTCAGCACAAAGATCGTCAGCAGTACTGGAACGCGTTGCCGCTGGAAAAAGCGGGCGCAGCCAAAATTTTCGAGCAGCCGCAGTTCACCGCGGCTGTGGTAGCGGACACGCTGCGTCACTGGGATCGCACCACATTGTTGGCGATGGCAGAAAAAGCCCGTCAGGTCGCGATTCCCGATGCAACCGAGCGGGTTGCAAATGAAGTGGCGCGCGTCGCGAAGTAAATTAATCGGCCAGTTGATTTGGCCCGTACCTTTTAGCAGGTACAAACGGGAAAAACAGGTAATTGAAACAGATGAATACACAACAATTGGCAAAACTGCGTTCTATTGTGCCCGAGATGCGTCGCGTCCGGCACATTCACTTTGTCGGCATCGGTGGTGCTGGCATGGGCGGTATTGCCGAGGTGTTGGCGAACGAAGGCTATCACATCAGCGGTTCTGATTTGGCGCCGAACGCGGTGACACAGCATCTGGCTGCGCTGGGTGCGACGATTTATTTCAACCATCGTCCGGAAAACGTCACCGATGCCAGCGTTGTCGTGGTGTCGACGGCTGTAGCGCAGGATAATCCTGAACTGGTTGCCGCTCGTGAGCAGCGTATTCCCGTGATTCGTCGCGCTGAGATGTTGGCTGAACTGATGCGTTTCCGTCACGGCATTGCGGTTGCGGGCACGCACGGTAAAACCACCACCACCGCGATGGTGACCAGCATTTACGCGGAAGGCGGGCTGGATCCCACCTTCGTTAACGGTGGCTTGGTTAAAGCCGCAGGCACGCATGCGCGCCTGGGCAGCAGCCGTTATCTGATTGCTGAAGCAGATGAAAGTGATGCGTCCTTCCTGCATCTGCAACCGATGGTGGCAATTGTCACCAACATTGAAGCGGATCACATGGACACTTATCAGGGCGATTTCGAGAACCTGAAGCAGACTTTCATTAACTTCCTGCACAACCTGCCATTCTATGGACGCGCGGTAATGTGCGTGGATGATGCAGTGATTCGTGACCTGATCCCACGCGTAGGCCGCCAGGTAACCACCTACGGCTTCAGCGATGACGCGGATGTGCGTATCGAGAATTACGAGCAGCGTGGCGCACAAGGACACTTCACCATTATTCGTCAGGATAAGCCGGTGCTGAAAGTGACGCTGAATGCGCCGGGCCGTCATAACGCGCTGAACGCAGCCGCCGCGGTAGCTGTTGCCAGCGAAGAGGGGATTGAAGATAACGCGATTCTGGCCGCGCTGGAGAGCTTCCAGGGCACCGGACGCCGCTTTGACGTGCTGGGCGAGTTCGATACCGCCGCCGTCAACGGTAATCCAGGCAGTGCGATGTTGGTCGACGATTACGGCCACCATCCCACCGAAGTGGATGTCACCATCAAAGCCGCACGTGCGGGCTGGCCTGACAAGAAGCTAGTGATGGTGTTCCAGCCGCATCGCTACACGCGTACGCGTGACCTGTTTGATGATTTCGCGAATGTGCTGTCGCAGGTGGATGTGTTGCTGATGCTGGATGTCTATCCGGCGGGTGAAGCGGCGATTCCTGGCGCTGATAGCCGCTCGCTGTGCCGCGCGATTCGTAACCGTGGCAAAGTTGATCCGATTCTGGTCTCTGAGCATGACGCGCTGCCAGATGCGCTGGCACCGTTGCTGTCGGGCGACGATCTGGTGATCGTGCAGGGTGCAGGCAACATCGGCAAGATTGCCCGCAAGCTGGCCGAAAACGAATTACAGCCTGCCGTTAAGTCGGAGGCGCGCCATGACTGAGAAGATTGCAGTATTGATGGGCGGCACCTCGGCCGAGCGTGATGTGTCGCTGATGTCCGGTGCGGCAGTGCTGGCCGGACTGCGTGAAATGGGCATTGATGCGCATGCAGTCGATACGCGTGATGTGTCGGTGCTTGACCTGAAACAGCAAGGCTTCGCTAAAGCGTTTATTGCTTTGCACGGTCGTGGTGGCGAAGACGGCACGCTGCAAGCGGTGCTGGAGTTTCTGCAACTGCCCTATACCGGCAGCGGTGTGATGGCTTCCGCCATCACCATGGATAAGCTGCGCAGCAAATTGCTGTGGCAGGGCAGGGGATTACCTTCAGGCAAATTTGTCTGGCTGACGCGTCAGCAGCATGAACAAGGTTTAAACGCGGATACTACCAAAGCCATTGAGGCGCTGGGTTTACCGCTATTTGTCAAGCCAAGCTGCGAAGGTTCTAGCGTCGGTATCAGCCGCGTGAACCATGCGGATGCATTACCCGCAGCGCTTGAAGAAGCCTTTCGTCATGATGATGACGTGCTGATCGAAGCTTTTCTGAGCGGCGCGGAATACACCGTGGGCATCGTGGGTGAGCAAATTCTGCCTTCTATCAGAATTAAAACCGCCAGCGAGTTCTATGACTATGAAGCTAAATACATTTCTGACGATACTGAATACTTCTGCCCGAGCGGATTAAGCGCCGAGCAGGAAGCAGAATTGCAGACGTTGGTGTGGTCAGCCTGGCGCGCATTGGGTTGCAGCGGCTGGGGTCGCGTGGACGTGATGGCTGACGGTGAGGGCAACTTCCAGCTGCTGGAAGTGAATACTTCGCCCGGCATGACCAGCCACAGTTTAGTGCCGATGGCCGCGAAGCAAGCGGGATACAGCTTCCCGCAGCTGGTGGCGCGTATTCTGGAGCTGGCTGACTGATATGTCTCAGGCAGCGATACGAGTACGCAATCGCGAACCTCAGGAGCGGACACGCTCCGGGCGCAGCAACGGTGCGCGACTGTTTGGCATGGTGTTCCTGCTGATTGTGTTGGGCATTATGGTGGCGGGTGGCCTCGTGGTGCTGAAGTGGATGAATGACGCGTCACGCTTGCCGTTATCAAAGCTGGTGGTGACCGGGCAAACCCACTACACCACGCATGATGATATTCGTCAGGCCATTTTATCGCTTGGCGCGCCGGGAACCTTCATGTCGCAGAACGTGGATATCATCCAGCAGCAGATTGAGCGTTTACCCTGGATTAAGCAGGTCAGTGTGCGCAAGCAGTGGCCTGATGAGCTGAAGATTAATCTGGTGGAGTATGTTCCGGTTGCACGCTGGAATGACTCACATATGGTGGACGCCACTGGCGTCTCCTTCAGCGTTCCGGCCAGTCACGTTGGCAAAGAAACGTTGCCGATGTTGTACGGTCCGGAAGGCAGTGAAAACGAGGTGTTAGCCGGCTATCACACCATGAGTGATGTATTAAAGGCTAACAAGTTTACCCTGAAGGTCGCGTCGATGACGGCGCGGCGCTCGTGGCAATTAGTGACCAGTGACGATGTGCGCATCGAACTAGGTCGTAGCGATACCATGAAGCGTCTGAACCGTTTTATTGAGCTTTATCCGGATTTGCAGCAGCAGGGCCAGAGTCAGAACCAGCGCATCACGTACGTTGATTTGCGCTACGATTCGGGCGCCGCAGTCGGTTGGGCCGCTGCACCGATAGAGCCACAGGACAGTAATCAGCAACAGAACCAGGCACAGGCTAAACCACAATGATCAAGGCAACGGACAGAAAACTGGTAGTAGGACTCGAAATTGGCACCGCGAAGGTGTCCGCCCTGGTTGGGGAAATTCTGCCCGATGGTATGGTCAATATTATTGGGGTGGGCAGTTGCCCGTCTCGCGGCATGGATAAAGGCGGAGTAAACGATCTGGAATCGGTGGTGAAATGCGTACAGCGCGCCATCGATCAGGCTGAATTGATGGCGGACTGCCAGATTTCCTCGGTCTACCTTGCTTTATCGGGCAAACATATCAGTTGCCAGAACGAAATCGGGATGGTTCCGATTTCGGAAGAGGAAGTGACTCAGGATGATGTAGAGAACGTGGTGCATACGGCGAAATCCGTTCGCGTACGTGATGAGCATCGTATTCTGCATGTTATCCCGCAGGAATACGCCATCGATTATCAGGAAGGCATTAAGAATCCAGTGGGACTTTCTGGCGTACGTATGCAGGCGAAAGTACATTTGATCACGTGCCACAACGATATGGCAAAAAATATTGTCAAAGCCGTTGAACGTTGCGGCCTGAAAGTTGACCAACTGATTTTTGCCGGGTTGGCATCCAGTTTCTCCGTACTGACGGAAGATGAACGTGAGCTGGGCGTCTGTGTTGTTGATATCGGTGGCGGTACAATGGATATCGCTGTCTATACTGGCGGTGCACTGCGTCACACTAAAGTGATCCCGTATGCCGGGAACGTGGTAACTAGCGATATCGCTTACGCTTTTGGTACACCGCCGACCGACGCAGAAGCGATTAAAGTGCGTCACGGTTGTGCATTGGGCTCGATTGTCGGCAAAGACGAAAATGTCGAAGTGCCGAGCGTAGGTGGACGTCCACCACGTAGCCTGCAGCGTCAAACGCTGGCTGAAGTCATCGAGCCGCGTTACACCGAACTGTTGAATCTGGTCAACGACGAGATTCTGCAATTACAGGAGCAGCTGCGCCAGCAAGGCGTGAAACATCATCTGGCGGCCGGTATCGTGCTGACCGGTGGTGCGGCGCAGATTGAAGGTTTGGCAGCCTGCGCACAGCGCGTGTTCCACACGCAAGTGCGCATCGGACAGCCGCTTAACATCACCGGCCTGACGGACTATGCGCAGGAGCCGTATTACTCTACGGCGGTTGGCCTGCTGCATTACGGCAAAGAGTCACACATGAACGGTGATGCAGAAACGGAAAAACGTGCTTCAGTGGGCAACTGGTTCAAGCGAATCAACAGCTGGCTGAAGAAAGAGTTTTAATTTTTGAAAAAGGAGATCATGCTGGCAATGTTTATGATCTCCAGGCGACAGGCACATAACGGAGAGAAATCATGTTTGAACCTATGGAATTAACCAATGACGCGGTGATTAAAGTCATCGGCGTCGGCGGTGGCGGTGGCAACGCCGTAGAGCACATGGTACGCGAGCGTATCGAAGGTGTGGAATTCTTCGCTGTAAACACCGACGCGCAAGCGTTGCGTAAGACAGCGGTCGGCCAGACGATCCAGATCGGGACCAATATCACCAAAGGTCTTGGTGCAGGTGCGAACCCAGAAGTGGGCCGCAACTCTGCAGAAGAGGATCGCGAAGCACTGCGTGCTGCGCTGGATGGTGCAGACATGGTGTTCATCGCAGCTGGCATGGGCGGCGGTACCGGTACTGGTGCAGCGCCAGTTGTGGCTGAAGTGGCAAAAGATTTGGGTATCCTGACCGTTGCGGTGGTAACTAAGCCGTTCAACTTTGAAGGCAAAAAGCGTATGGCTTTTGCTGAGCAAGGTATCGCTGAACTGTCTAAGCATGTCGATTCACTGATTACTATTCCAAACGACAAGCTGCTGAAAGTTCTGGGTCGCGGTATTTCTCTGTTGGATGCGTTTGGCGCAGCCAACGACGTATTGAAAGGCGCTGTACAGGGTATCGCTGAACTGATTACCCGTCCTGGCCTGATGAACGTTGACTTTGCGGACGTGCGTACCGTGATGTCAGAAATGGGTTACGCCATGATGGGTTCAGGCGTGGCATGTGGTGAAGATCGTGCGGAAGAAGCGGCAGAGATGGCTATCTCTTCTCCGCTGTTGGAAGACATCGATCTGTCTGGCGCGCGCGGCGTGCTGGTCAACATTACTGCAGGCTTCGACCTGCGTCTTGATGAGTTTGAAACCGTGGGTAACACCATCCGCGCCTTCGCTTCTGACAACGCAACCGTGGTTATCGGTACTTCTCTGGATCCAGAGATGAACGACGAACTGCGTGTTACCGTAGTTGCAACCGGCATCGGCATGGATAAGCGTCCGGAAATCACGCTGGTGACCAACAAGCCGGCCACTCAGCCAGTGATGGATCATCGCTACCAGCAGCACGGCATGGCGCCGCTGCCGCAGGAGCAGAAACCGGCTGCGAAAGTGGTGAATGACCAACCGGCGGCATCCAGCAAAGAACCCGATTACCTTGATATTCCAGCCTTCTTGCGTAAGCAGGCTGATTAAGAATATCCCGAGAATTGGGATTCTCCGCTCTTTGTGCTAAAGTATTCGCCCGCTGGTAATTTATACTGGCGGTCGGACAGGTAATATTGCGAGATAAAGCGATGATCAAACAAAGGACATTAAAACGTATTGTTCAGGCGACTGGTGTCGGTTTACATACCGGCAAGAAAGTCACACTGACGTTACGCCCTGCGTCGGCTAACACCGGGGTCATCTATCGTCGCACTGACTTGAATCCACCGGTAGATTTCCCGGCTGATGCAAAATATGTGCGCGACACCATGCTGAGTACTTGCCTGGTGAACGATGAAGGCGTGCGTATTTCAACCGTTGAACACCTGAACGCCGCATTGGCGGGCTTGGGCATCGACAACATTATTGTTGAAGTTGATGCACCGGAAATCCCGATCATGGATGGCAGTGCCGCGCCTTTTGTCTATTTGCTGATGGACGCTGGCATCGAAGAGCTAAGCAGCGCGAAGAAATTCGTACGCGTTAAGCAATCGGTGCGTGTGGAAGATGGCGATAAGTGGGCCGAGATCAAGCCGTATAACGGTTTCTCACTCGACTTTACTATCGACTTCAAACATCCAGCAATCGACTCAAGCTCGCAGCGTTACCAGCTCAACTTCTCGGCTGAGAACTTTGTTCGCCAAATCAGCCGTGCGCGCACCTTTGGCTTTATGCGTGAAATCGAATATCTGCAGTCTAAAGGCCTGTGCCTGGGCGGTAGTTTAGATTGTGCGATTGGCCTTGATGATTTCCGCGTATTAAACGAAGACGGTCTGCGCTTTGAAGACGAATTTGTTCGTCATAAAATGCTCGATGCGATCGGCGACCTGTTCATGTGCGGTCATAATGTTATTGGCGCGTTTACCGCCTTTAAATCGGGCCATGCGTTGAACAACAAGTTGCTACAAGCGGTTCTGGCTAAACAGGAAGCCTGGGAATGGGCGACCTTCGAAGATGAAGCTGAACTGCCACTGGCATTCAAAGCACCAAATTTAGTTCTGGCGTAAGTCAGACATAAAACGGCAGGTTTCGCTGACACCCTCTCCGGTCAGTTTAACCTGCCGTTTTTTATTGCCTCATTTTTATTCCTGCCAAGCCGATCTCAATTCGCTGTAGCAACTGGCGAAACCCTGTACAAAAAAACGTGAATTCCGCCGAAGCCCCTTTAATCACTGGTGTCGAAGCCCCACATAAGTGCTATCATCTGGCGCTCACATAAGCTGGGTAACGCAGATTTTTGCTACCGCTTTATTACTTTATTCAATGCATTGTGGACGGATTGTGATCGGGATTTTCTCACGCTGGCGACAATTAGGCAGACGCTATTTCTGGCCACATCTCCTGTTGGGGATGGTGGCGGCCAGTTTAGGTTTGCCTGCCTGTGCGCAAAGTTCTGAGCCGAAAGCAAATGATTCACCGATAAGCAGCCTGTTTGTCGGCAATGTTGTCCACTTTGATCATCTGATTCGTCTGCAGGAAAGCGCGCGTCGACCGAATTTCAACGTCGATTACTGGCACCAGCATGCGATTCGCACCGTTATTCGCCACCTTTCCTTTAGTATGACGCCGCCCGCTCAGGCGGAAGCCGATCAAGCTGTGCCGCTGGCGGCACAAAAGCTGGCGTTGATAGGTTCGCTTCAGGCGTTGCTGACTTCTCCGGCGCAATCGCTGACTGTTGTTGAGCCGCAACAAAACCTGCGTCACAACGAACCACAAATCCTTTCCTCTGCTGATTGGCAGGCTGCTATTCATGGCATCCGCGCCGGGCCTTTCATTGCTTAACTGCTAACGTTTTTTCCACATCCTGAATCAGATTTTGCAGCCCGTGAAATCACGGCTGAATTGAGAAAAATTTATCATGTTAATCAAATTATTAACTAAAGTATTCGGCAGCAGCAATGATCGTACTCTGCGCCGTATGCGCAAAATCGTCGACGTCATCAATAAGATGGAGCCGGATTTCGTAAAGCTCTCTGACGATGAACTGAAAGCGAAAACTGACCTGTTCCGTGAGCGCCTGAAAAAAGGCGAAAGCCTTGAGAGCCTGATTCCTGAGGCCTTTGCCACCGTACGTGAAGCAAGTAAGCGCGTCTTCGGTATGCGTCACTTTGATGTGCAGCTGATTGGCGGCATGGTGCTCAACGAACGTTGCATCGCAGAGATGCGCACCGGTGAAGGTAAAACCCTGACCGCGACCCTGCCCGCTTACCTGAACGCGCTGAGCGGCAAAGGCGTGCACGTTGTTACCGTCAATGACTATCTGGCGCAGCGTGACGCCGAAAATAACCGTGCACTGTTTGAATTCCTTGGCCTGACCATCGGCATTAACCTGCCAAACATGCCAGCCGTGGCGAAGCGTGCAGCTTATGCCGCTGACATCACCTACGGCACCAACAACGAATACGGCTTCGACTACCTGCGCGACAACATGGCGTTCAGCCCGGAAGAGCGCGTGCAGCGTAAGCTGCATTACGCATTGGTGGATGAAGTCGACTCAATCCTGATCGATGAAGCTCGTACGCCACTGATCATCTCTGGTCCGGCGGAAGACAGCTCTGAGCTGTATACCAAAGTTAACAAGATCATCCCGCATCTGGTGCGTCAGGAAAAAGAAGACTCTGAAACCTTCCAGGGCGAAGGCGATTTCTGGGTCGATGAAAAAGCGCGCCAGGCACATATGAGCGAGCGCGGCCTGGTAAAAGTTGAAGAGCTGCTGGTTAGTCAAAACATCATGGTAGAAGGCGAGTCACTCTACTCACCGACCAACATCATGCTGATGCACCACGTTACTGCGGCGCTGCGTGCTCATGCACTCTTCACCCGCGATGTTGATTACATCGTTAAAGATGGCGAAGTGGTCATCGTTGATGAACACACCGGCCGTACCATGCAAGGTCGCCGCTGGTCAGATGGTCTGCATCAGGCGGTTGAAGCGAAAGAAGGCGTGGAAATCCAGAATGAAAACCAGACGCTGGCTTCCATTACCTTCCAGAACTACTTCCGTATCTACGAGAAACTGGCCGGTATGACCGGTACCGCAGATACCGAAGCATTCGAATTCAGCTCCATCTACAAGCTCGATACTATCGTGGTGCCAACCAACCGTCCGATGGTGCGTAAAGATATGGCCGATCTGGTCTACATGACCGAGAAAGAGAAGATTGACGCCATTATCGAAGACATCCGTGCCTGCACTGCTAAAGGGCAGCCGGTGTTAGTGGGTACAATTTCGATTGAGAAATCTGAAGTCGTTTCCAATGAACTGACGCGCGCGGGCATTAAACACAGCGTACTGAATGCCAAATTCCATGCCAGCGAAGCGGATATCGTTGCTCAGGCGGGTCAACCTGCAGCGGTTACTATCGCAACCAACATGGCCGGTCGTGGTACCGATATCGTGCTGGGCGGGAGCTGGCAGGCTGAACTCGCCGCAATGGACGAGCCAACCGAAGAGCAGATTCAGGCGATGAAAGAAGCGTGGAAACTGCGTCACGATGCGGTGCTGGCTGCAGGCGGTTTGCACATTATTGGTACTGAGCGTCACGAATCTCGCCGTATCGATAACCAGCTGCGTGGTCGTGCGGGTCGTCAGGGTGATGCCGGTTCTTCACGCTTCTACCTCTCGATGGAAGATGCATTAATGCGTATCTTCGCTTCAGATCGCGTATCGAACATGATGCGTAAACTGGGCATGAAGCCAGGCGAAGCAATCGAGCATCCATGGGTGACTAAAGCGATTGCCAACGCGCAGCGTAAAGTGGAAAGCCGCAACTTCGATATTCGTAAACAGCTGCTGGAATACGATGACGTTGCCAACGATCAGCGTCGCGCCATCTACAGCCAGCGTAACGAACTGCTGGATGTTTCTGATGTGTCTGAAACCATCAATAGCATCCGTGAAGATGTCTACAAAACTACCATTGATACCTACATTCCGCCGCAGTCACTGGAAGAGATGTGGGATGTTGCCGGCCTGGAAGAGCGTCTGCGTAACGACTTCGATCTCAACTTGCCTATTGCTGAGTGGTTGGATAAAGAGCCCGATCTTCACGAAGAGACGCTGCGCGAACGTATCATGACCCACGCCGCGGAAAGCTATGCTGCCAAAGAAGAAGTGGTTGGCGAAGAGATGATGCGCAACTTTGAGAAAGGCGTGATGCTGCAAACGCTGGATTCGTTGTGGAAAGAGCATCTGGCAGCGATGGATTACCTGCGTCAGGGCATCCACCTGCGCGGTTATGCCCAGAAAGATCCGAAGCAGGAATACAAGCGTGAATCCTTCTCTATGTTTGCGGCGATGCTTGAATCACTGAAGTACGAAGTGATTAGCACCCTGAGCAAAGTTCAGGTGCGCATGCCAGAAGAAGTGGAAGCGATGGAGCAGCAGCGTCGTGAAGAAGCTGAGCGTTTAGCGCAACAGCAGCAGCTGAGCCATGTTGATGATGCCACCGCAGCAGCCGAAGCGTTAGCCGCACAAGGCGGGGAGCGTAAAGTGGGCCGTAATGATCTCTGCCCATGTGGTTCCGGCAAAAAATACAAGCAGTGTCACGGCCGTCTGGCCTGATAAAAAAAGGAGCCTTCGGGCTCCTTTTTTTTTGCTGACGATTTAGCGTGTTATCGCCATGAGTTTCTCTTCGTTTAGGCGCACGCCATGATACGGCAGCGTGACCAGCAAACCATCCGGTAAGCCAGCTCGCTTCAACAGCGCCCGGCTTTGGAACAGTAGCTGATGGTAATTGTTATCGCTGATGCTCGGATAGCTCTCATTCCAAACGGTGGCAATAATCTGACGCTTCGAGGTAATCCGCAGCAACAGACAGGAGAAGAATCGTTTTTGCGCTTCATTCAACGAAATAACTTTGTGTTCAGGCCACCATGTTAAGGTGTTCTTTGCGCTGTCTAACGTCAGGATGTCATGAAATACCAGATGGCGTAGGGCATGTAATTGTTCCGGCGTAGTTTGCGCCAGAAACGTTGTTTCTTTGAATTCCATAGGTAGTCGGGTTTAACAGAAGAAAGTGCTGCGAGTATTCCCAACATTCCCGGTTGCGATCCTTACGACATGTCTTAATCACTGGCTTTTGTAGGGCGTGGGACGTCACTTTCCGCTCAACGGTTAACATCACTCGATGTCTGATTTACACTCAGCGCTCATTTTATTAAAAAAGCGGAATCCAGCTTATGAAACACCTGCAGGTTGCGGTGGGCATCATTCGCAATACAGAACGTCAAATCTTCCTTGCCCAGCGTGCGGCAAGCTCCTATATGGCGAATAAGTGGGAGTTTCCCGGCGGAAAAATTGAACAAGATGAATCTGCCGAGCAGGCGCTCAAGCGTGAGCTGATGGAAGAAACCGGTATTGAAGTCACGTCGGCAAGCGCGATTGGTCAGGCCGATCACAGTTATGAAGATCTGCGCGTTACGCTGCATTTCTTCCTGGTTGAAGGCTGGAACGGCGAACCTTATGGTCGTGAAGGTCAGCCACAGCGTTGGGTCGAACAGCAGGATTTGGTCGCGGATGAATTTCCGCCTGCGAACCATGAATTGATCAGCCGATTAGTGGCTGGCGAGATTTAAGTGAAGGGGCGCTAAGCCCCTTACTTTTTACTGCTGTTCTTCGCTCCAGTCATCGCTGTCCATCTGGTCACCGCTGTTGGGAATACGTTTCTCTTCTGCTGCCCATTCACCTAAATCAATCAGCTGGCAACGTTTGCTGCAGAATGGCCGCCACGGGCTCAACTCATCCCAAATCACATCGCGACGACAATTGGGGCAAGGTACGGTAATTATCTCTTCCGGCATAACTTCCTCTAACAACAAGCTAATTCAAAATTCAGTCGGGCTGGTACTTCTCCACGTTCGCTGTCTAATGGCAGGAAACGAATCGCATAACGGCTTTTGTGACCCGAGACTTGTGGGTACAGCGCGTCTTCCAGAGTTAATTGCAGGCGCAGTAAATCGGATCCTTCGGCGTTATCCTGATAAAAACCGTTGAGGCTGGTTTGATGACGAAATATGCCAGACTGACGCACCAAATCGAGGATCATCGTCAAACTATTACGCAGCGGATTCAGTGATGCCAGCCAGCCATTCACCTGAACATCTCGCACCGCTTGCTCCTGATGCAGCCAGATGTGCAGGCTGGGTAGATCGAAACTGCAGCAGCCGCCGGGAATGCTCAAACGCTGACGTACCAGAGCAACCAGGCGATCTTCACGTAACTGTTGGCCCATGCGCGGTGCCGCCATGAGTTCGCTTGAGCATTGCTTCAGCTGCTGACGCAGATCATTCACGCGCAGTTCATCAATGCCTGGCACATCCAGCCAGGCGCGTAATTTTTGTTGCTGGCGCTCCAGTTCTTTTAACAATTCAGTGCGCATATCTCCGCGCTCAAAAATATCCAGTAAATCGCTAAGAATACGGAAAACGCCGAGTGCTGATACCGAACCGTTAACCGGCACCGTTTCATGCAGCTGATCAATCAGATATTCGACGCGCAGCCAGGTGCGCATCTTCTCATTCAATGGGTGTTCAAACAGAACAATTGTGCTCATGATGTTAATCCTTTCCGGTTGCTGCCAGGCGTAGATAGCGCTGGTGAAGCTCAGCAACGCGCGGTAGCACCTGTTCAGGCGTACCACTGTTATCAATGATGTCATCCGCACAGGCCCGACGCTGTTCGCGACTAGCCTGTGCGGCAAGAATATTTTTCGCCTGACTTAGCGAAATACCATCTCGCTGTTGGGTGCGTTGCAACTGCGTGGCGGTATCCACATCCACGACCAACACGCGATCGGCCTGATGCTGTAAGCCGTTTTCGACCAACAGCGGCACCACCCAAAGCACATAAGGTGAGGTGGCCAATAATTTTAATTGTTGCGTGCGGGCGTTGATGAGTGGATGAAGCAGCTGATTGAGCCAGTTTTTCTCTTGTGGCTGTTGGAAAATAATTTCACGAAGCCGCGCACGATAGAGCGTGCCTTCTGCCGTCAAAATGGTATCTCCATGACGCTGAGCAATCGCCTTTAGGGCAGGCGTTCCGGGCTCAACAACTTCTCTGGCAATGACATCAGCGTCAATAATATCAACGCCTAGCGCTGCGAAAGCGTTGGCAATAGTGGTTTTACCACTGCCAATGCCGCCGGTGAGCGCAACGGTATAAGGCATAGCGTTCTCGCAAAATTTATATCGTGAGCGGCGATTAACCACAGCAAGATGAGAGCATGATCACAATCAATTTTCTCAGCTAAATTTAAGGGATTGTAGCCTAAATAAAGTGAAATTCGCAGTCTTGTCGCGGAACGAATGGCGCGTATGATAACGACACTGGAGCCGTGAGCGCTACCCGAACCGCGGTTCGTCGTCACTAACCAGGATAATCAGCTATGCGCATTGAAGAAGATCTAAAACTGGGCTTTAAAGATGTTTTGATCCGCCCAAAACGTTCCACTTTGAAAAGCCGTTCCGAGGTTGAGCTGGAACGCACCTTCACCTTTAAACACTCAGGCTTGAACTGGAGTGGCATACCGATTATTGCCGCCAACATGGATACCGTCGGTACTTTCACGATGGCTGAAGCCCTGGCGAGTTTTAACGTACTGACCGCAGTGCATAAACATTACAGCGTGCAAGAGTGGCAGGCATTTGTACAACGCGTGCCAGCGGCGGTGCTGAGTCATGTGATGGTCTCATCTGGTACATCAGAATCAGATTTCACGAAGTTATCCGCCATTCTGGCGTTATCATCGCAGCTCAACTTTATCTGCATCGACGTTGCTAACGGCTACTCTGAGCACTTCGTTCAGTTCCTGCTGCGCGTGCGTGAAAGCTTCCCAGGTAAAACCATCTGCGCAGGCAACGTGGTTACCGGTGAAATGGTGGAAGAGCTGATTTTGTCTGGCGCAGATATCGTCAAAGTGGGTATTGGCCCCGGCTCAGTGTGCACTACACGCGTGAAGACCGGCGTTGGTTATCCTCAGCTTTCTGCCGTTATCGAGTGCGCAGATGCGGCACACGGTTTAGGCGGACAGATCGTCAGCGACGGCGGCTGCTCGGTTCCAGGTGACATTGCCAAAGCTTTCGGGGGCGGTGCAGATTTCACCATGCTCGGCGGCATGCTTGCGGCACATGACGAGTGTGAAGGAACCATCGTCGAAGAACAGGGTGAGAAATTTATGCTGTTCTACGGCATGAGCTCCGAATCGGCGATGAAACGCCACGTTGGCGGTGTTGCGCAATACCGTGCGGCGGAAGGCAAAACCGTGCGGTTGCCGGTGCGCGGCCCGGTTGAGGAGACGGTTAAAGATATCCTCGGCGGTTTACGTTCGGCCTGTACCTACGTCGGTGCTGAACGATTGAAAGAGCTGACGAAACGCACTACCTTTATCCGCGTCGCTGAACAAGAGAACCGCGTGTTCACTCGCTGATCTCTGCCAACGGGCGCGCATCGAGCGTGCCCGTCATCGAATGGCATCACCAAGACCAAATACCGGCAGATACATTGCAATCACTAAAGTGCCAACTATCCCGCCGATTACCACCATCATCATCGGTTCCAGCGATGCCGCCAGAGCATCAGCGCGCGCTAATGTTTGCGCCTCATGCCACTCCGCCAGCCGTGCCAGCATCACATCTAATGCACCCGCTTCTTCACCCACTCGGATGAGTTGGGCACAAAGAGGTGTAAACAGCAGATGCTGTTGCAGCGCCTGATGCAGCGGCGCACCCGCAGCAATGTGTTGCTGCAACTGAACGATGGCATCGCGCCACAATCGCGATACCAAGGTCACTTCAACCGCCTGCAGGCTTTGCAACAAGGTCAAACCGGATTGTTGTGTAAGTTGCAGGATGGCGTATATCTGGCTGAGCTGCCCGCCGCGCCACAGCGAAGATAACAGTGGCATGCGCAGTAACCATTGATGTACGCGCTTTTGCCACGGTACCGAACGTCGATAAGTCTGCTGCACAATCATCAGTAATACGGCACCTACCAGCGACAGCGGCAGCGCGGCCTTCTGCAGCAGTTCTGACAGCGACATCACTGCAGCAGTAAAAGCGGGCAGCGGCGCATCAAAACTGGCATAGACAGAGACAAATTCTGGCAAAACAAACAGCAGCATGCCAGCACTGACCGCGAGCGCTACCAGCAAGATAAACAGGGGATAGCGCAGCGCCTTCACCACTTTTTGCCGTAAGTATTGCTGCTTGCTTTGCTGCTGCGCCAGTTGGCGACAGCACTCGTCTAGTTGGCCGGTTAATTCACCCACTTGCATCAAAGCGGGAAACAGCGGGGGAAAGATTTGCGGCCACTCCTGCAAGGCTTGCGAGAAGGGCTCACCGGCGATGACGCGGCGCTGCAATCCTTTCAGTAATACCCTCCAACCGGCATGAGGATGGCCTTCTGCCAGCAGAATCAGACTTTCCGCCAGAGGTAAGCCGGCCTTCAGCAGCGTCGCCAGTTGCCGCACCAAATCGATTTTTTGCTGCCACTTCCAGTCGCGCGAACGCCAGCATTTTCCACGCTGCCAGTTTACTGGCAGCATGCCGCGATCGGAGAGTTGATTGAGCAACGCATCCTGGCTGGCATTAAGTGATTCGCCCTCCTGCAGCACGCCCATGGTATCAAGAGCCTGCCAGCGGAAATGATAGAGATTAGCCATCGCCCAGTCCCACCACGCGCTGCATCTCTTCGAAAGAAGTATCGCCGCGACTTACTGCTTCCAGCCCCGCAGCTAGCAATGTTTTCATTCCCTGTTCATTTGCCAGCATTAACAGATGTTCCAGCGGCATATCTGCCGAGATAGCATTCTGCAATTTGCTGGTTAGCGGCAAGACTTCAAACAGCGCCAGCCGCCCGTAATAGCCGGAGAAGCAGTGATCACAGCCCGGCGCTCGCCAGGTTTGCAGCGTGCCCGGCCAGAGTTCGCCCGGCAGATGGGCAATAGCTTGTCCCGGCTGACGGCAATGCACGCACAAGCGTCTGACCAGACGCTGCGCCACCACCAACTGCAAAGCGGGGCCCAGCAGATAACCGGGAATATCCATCTGGCGCAGGCGCGTCAGGGTTTCAGCAGTCGAGTTAGTATGCAGTGTGGAAAGCACCAGATGGCCGGTCTGTGCTGCTTTAACGGCGATGCTGGCCGTTTCGGCATCACGGATTTCCCCCACCATAATCACATCGGGATCCTGGCGCAGTAGTGCGCGCAGCACACGATTGAAATCGAGCCCTCTACGCGGCTGGATCTGCGTTTGATTAATACCAACCAGCGGAATCTCAACCGGATCTTCCACGCTACAAACGTTCTTCTCTGGCACATTAAGCGCGCTTAACCCGCTATAGAGCGTGAAGGTTTTACCGCTGCCGGTCGGTCCGGTGACCAGAATTAAACCCTGCGGTTTCGCCAGCGCGTTTTTCAGTAAACGCAGCTGTGCTGCGGGCATGCCGAGTTTATCGAGGGTGATGGCGCTGTTTTCACTTTGTAGTAGCCGCACCACGGCTTTTTCGCCCTGGCTTACCGGTAGCGTTGAGAGACGAAACGCCGCCAGTTTGTCCTCTATTTCCAGCGTAAACTGTCCGTCCTGCGGCAGACGCCGTTCGGCGATATCCAATCCTCCGAGAATTTTCAGGCGCGCCAGAATCGCAGCGGGTTGTGCTTCAGAAGGCTGAGGTAGTTTGTGCAACACGCCATCGATGCGCAGACGCACCCGCAGTCCATGGCGCTGCGGTTCAAAATGCACATCTGAGGCGCGCCGCTGAATGGCCTGGCGCAAAATCTGATCGACCGCGTTAATCGCTGACTCAGCGCTGGCCTGTTCACGTGGTGCTGCAGCGGCATCCGGCTCGTGCAGCAACTGCTCAAGCCGTGCCGCAGGCCAGCACTCGACCTCCACCTTGCACTGGCTGGCGAACTGTAGCGCTTCCAGCAGCAGCGGATCGGGTGTGTCGGCTACCGCTACGCGCAGTAGCGTGGCGTCATGGTGCAGAATCACCGCCTGATAACGGGCGCACAACGTGTGCAGCGCACTATTAGGTTTGTCCATCAGTTGGCATCCTTGTCGGCAAAGCGAAACTGCTCGAGGCAGCTATCGCGCAGGCTGCTGTTATCGCTGGTACAAGTGCGTTGCCAGCTCAACGTGCCATCCGTTGCGCTCCAAATCGGCAGCATTTCAACCGTTAATCCGCTGAGACTTTCCTGGCCGGTCAGGTTGATGGTTCCGTTGACCACGCTCAGCGTTGCCACATAGCGCGAACCTTTGGCCACCGGAATGCCGCGTTCTCCTGCCTGACACTGCGCCGGTCCGCCGCGCTCAATGGCACAGAGTTCTACTGCTGTTTTGTACGGCACCATGGTTTGCAGCATGTCGGTGAGCGCTGCGCGTTGCAGGTAGTTTTGATAAGCCGGTAAACCGATGGCGCTGAGAATGGCGACGATGCCAATCACAATCATTAATTCGATAAGGGTAAAACCGCGTTGTCTGTCCATAGTGAGGCTCCTTGTTGTGGAGCCGCTACGGTAGAAAAGGGCGAGGGAAAGCGGAAGTCATGGCTGCGCGAGGCTGGAAAGCATCGCGCAGAGAATCGTCAGATTTACAGCGGAGATAACAGCATTTTGGAAGCCAGCTCGCATATCGGCCGCACTAACACGCGGCAGAACGAGGCATTAAAGCTCGCGGAAACGCATCGACAGATCCAGCGCGCGCACATGTTTGGTCAGCGCGCCGACAGAGACATAATCAACGCCAGTCTGGGCAATTTGTGGCAGCGTGGTTTCGGTTACGTTGCCAGAGACTTCCAGCAGCGCGCGTTTGTGGGTAAGCGCAACCGCTGCATGCATCATCTCAAGGCTGAAGTTGTCGAGCATGATGATGTCCGCTCCGGCATCGATGGCATCCTGCAGTTCCGCCAGCGATTCAACTTCAACTTCTACCGGCACATCCGGCGACAGCCACAGCGCTTTTTCTACGGCGTTACGCACCGAGCCGCTGGCGATAATGTGGTTTTCTTTTATCAGGAAAGCATCCGACAGGCCTAAACGGTGGTTATTACCGCCACCGCACAACACCGCATATTTCAGCGCGGTACGCAGTCCTGGCAAGGTCTTGCGTGTATCAAGCAACTGGGTTTGGCTGCCCGCCAGCAGGGCGACATAACGGCTGACCTCGGTGGCCACGCCAGAGAGCGTCTGCACGAAGTTGAGTGCGGTGCGTTCTGCGGTTAACAGCAGGCGCGCCGGGCCGGTAAGCTCGAACAGCAGCTGATCGGCAACCAGCGCTTGTCCATCTTCTACATGCCAGTTAAGAGTGACTTTATTACCGAGCTGGATAAATACTTCCTCTACCCAGCGTTTACCACAAAAAACACCGGCTTCACGGGTGATGACTTTTGCCACCGCCTGCTTTTCTGCTGGCAGCAGCAACGCGGTGATATCGCGATTCGCATCCACTTCGCCGCCTAAATCCTCCTGAAGCGCCCGGGCAACGGCTTCCGGGATATCCTGTTCTATACGTTTAATCAGTTCCTGACGGCGATGATCGGGATCGTAACGACGCGTTGCCATGGTTTGCCCCTTCACAAGACGAAATTTCTTGCGCTCACCTTAGCCTGATTTATCGACCATTGCCAGTTGCTGGCGGTGAAATGTTTAGTATCCTGAACTCGGCCGCGTCGGCGCATTAAGTCGCAAGTCTGCTGGGTGAAACATGTTATTCTCAGCCTGATTTTGCTTAGGATTTAACAGCATGAAACTGGAAGAGGGCTGGATTACCAGCGCGCGTAAAGTACCTTCACCACACTTCAATCAGCGTCCAAATGATGAAGTGCCCTCGCTGTTGGTGATTCACAACATCAGTTTACCGCCCGGTGAGTTTGGCGGGCCGTGGATTGATCGCTTATTTACCGGCACGTTGCCTGCAGATGCGCATCCCTATTTTGCGGACATCGCCCATTTACGCGTGGCGGCGCACTGTTTAATCCGTCGCGACGGCGAGCTGGTGCAATACGTCTCTTTCGATCAGCGCGCCTGGCACGCCGGCGTGTCGCAGTTTGAAGGACGTGAAAGCTGCAACGATTTTTCCATGGGCATTGAACTGGAAGGCACTGATACGCTGCCCTATACCGATGCCCAGTACGCGACTTTGCAACAGGTGACTCAACTCCTGCTGCAGCACTATCCGTTGACGCCTGCGCGCATCACCGGCCATAGCGATATCGCACCAGAGCGGAAAACCGATCCCGGTTCCTCTTTTGACTGGTTGCGCTATAGAGAATCCATCAGGCAGGAGAATCCCTGAGACAGCAGGAGCGGGTATGACGTTGTTTAGCTTGTTATTGGTTTTAGGTTGGGAACGCCTGTTTAAGTTGGGTGAGCATTGGCAACTGGACCATCGACTGGAGCCGCTGTTTCGTGGCCGCCAGCGTTTTTCCCTGCTGCGCACGCTGATGATGACAGTGATAGCGATGCTGATCGTCTGGCTGGTGGTGTGGAGCCTGAAAGGCATCTTGTTTGGCGTGGCGCAACTGCTGTTCTGGATTTTGGTGGGATTGCTGTGTATTGGCGCGGGTTCGGTGCGACTGCACTATCACAGCTATCTCAAAGCCGCGAGCCATGACGATGAAGCGGCGCATCAGGCGATGGCGGCCGAACTGACGCTGATTCACGGCGTGCCGGTTGAGTGCAGCGAGCGCGAGTTCCTGCGTGAACTGCAGAACGCGCTGATTTGGATTAACTTCCGCTTCTATCTTGCGCCGCTGTTCTGGTTTGTGGTCGGTGGACCTTACGGCCCGGTGCTGCTGGTGGGTTATGCGTTTCTGCGCGCCTGGCAGAGCTGGCTGGCGAAGCATCAGTCGCCGCTGGCGCGCTCGCAGTCTGGCGTTGATCGTCTGCTGCACGTTTTGGACTGGATCCCCGTGCGTTTGGCCGGCGTGGCTTACGCGCTGCTCGGCCACGGCGAACGTGCGCTGCCAGCGTGGTTTGCCGCGCTGGGCGATCTGCATCGCCCGCAATATCAGGTGCTGACCAGCCTGGCGCAGTTCTCGCTGGCGCGCGATCCGCACATGGATAAAGTCGAAACGCCACGTGTTGCAGTGGCGTTGGCGAAACGTATTTCTCTGGTGCTGGTGGTGGTGGTCGCGCTGTTGACGATCTACGGCACGCTGGTGTGATCGGCTGGCGGCACGCCAAAATCCGGTGTGCCGTCTTCACGCCAGTCGAAATATTTCAAGCGCGTATGGCGATTCGGATCCCACAGCGGATCGCCCTCAATTTCGGTGTAATTGCGCGCGTGATACACCAGCACCGCTCTTCCCGCTTCATCCACCGTAAAGCTGTTGTGTCCCGGTCCGTATTGCTGATTATCCCAGCTGGTGGCAAATACCGGCCGCGCGGATTTACGCCAGGCGTTGATGTTGAGCGGATCGGCTAACACATCAATGCTTAATATCCCCAGACAGTAATTTTCATCGGTCGCGCTGGCGGAATAGGTGACAAACAGCTGGTCGCCATGCTGAATCACCGCCGGTCCTTCGTTGACGCTGAATCCCGCGCACTCCCATTCATACTCCGGTCGGCTCAGCATCAGTGGGGCGCTTTTTAGCGTCCACGGATTGAGCAACTCGGCAAGATACAGGTTAGAGTTTCCGGGAATCGCCGGATCTTTTTGCGCCCACAGATACCAGTGTTTACCTTGATGGTGGAAGTAGGTGGCGTCCAGTGAGAAGGAGTCGATGGGCGTATGTACGCGGCGGCAGGGCTGCCAGTTACCGCTCAGCGGATCGGCATCATTACACACCAGCGCATACATGCGGTGCTGGAACAGGCCATCTTTTATCGCCCGCGTCGGTGCGGCAGCGAAATAGATCACCCATTGCCCGTTGATGTGATGCAGTTCTGGCGCCCAGATCAGCGCGCTAAACGGGCCGGTATCCGGTTTGTGCCACACCGTTACCGCTTCTGCCTCAATCAGGCCAGCCAGCGTTGAGGCATAGCGAATCTCCAGTCGGTCATATTTCGGCACCGAGGCGATAAAATAGTAGCCATCGGCATGGCGCAGAATAAAGGGATCGGCGCGTTGCGTAATAAAAGGATTGGGCCAGCTCATTTGATCTCTCCTGGTTGCGCGGTCGCAGAGGACGCGATAGGGGATTCGTGGTGTGAATGGGCACGGCGCAGCGCCAGATCGGCCTGAATCGTACGCATTAAGTTGCGATCCACTTTCATTAAACGCACCACGCCGGCAGTGATCAGATATCCCACGCCCGGAATGACCGTGAACAGCAGCATGATGCCGTTAATCGCGTTGGGGGCCTGCTGTTTTGCGCCGGCATCGTAGCCATAAATCGACAGCAGGAAACCGACCATCGCCCCCGCCACCGCCAGCCCCACTTTGAGGAAGAACAGGTTGCCGGAGAAGCTCATACCAGTGATGCGTTTGCCGGTTTTCCATTCGCCGTAATCATCCACGTCGGCCATCAGCGACCAGTGCAGCGGCGAGGGAATCTGGTGCAGGATATTCAGCAGGAAGTAGGCGATGACCACCGCGACGGTGGCGTGCGGATCAATCCAGTAGAAGCCGCACGAGAACAGCGCCAGCGCGATGTTGGTCCAGAAGAACACCTTGAGCTTGCACCAGCGATCGGTGAGGATTTTTGCCAGCGTGCTGCCGAACATCATGCCGATGACGCCAAGGCTGATAAACAGCGTGGCAAAGTGCGTTGATTGCCCCATCACCCAGGTGACGTAGTACATGGTGGCGGCCATGCGGATAAAACCGGGGCAGACGTTGCAGAAGGTCAGCAGCAGAATGCGCACCCACTGATCGTTTTTCCACACGTCGCGCAAATCTTGTTTCAAATCATCGTTGCTTGGCGTCGCGGGATGAATGCGTTCACGCACATTGGCAAAACAGAACAGGAACATCGCCAAACCGATCAGCGCTAGCACGCCCATGGCCATTTGGTAACCGCGCGCTTTGTTGTCGCCGCCAAACCATTCGGCCATCGGCAGCAGCGAAAGTGAGAGGATCAGCGTGGCAATGCCCACCATCACAAAGCGATAGGACTGACATGACACGCGCTCACCCGGATCGTTGGTGATCACACCGCCCAGCGAGCAGTAAGGAATGTTGATGGCGGTGTAAGTGAGTGACATCAGAAAGTAAGTGACAAACGCCCAGATAACCTTGTTGTCATAGCTCCACTCCGGCGTGGTGAACATCAGCACGCTAAACAGCACGTAAGGCACGGAAACCCACAGCAGCCACGGACGGAAGCGGCCCCAGCGACTTTGCGTACGATCGGCAATGGCGCCCATGATCGGATCGGTTACCGCATCAAGTACGCGTACCGACAGTAATAGTGTACCGACCAGCGCCGGGGCTAAACCAAACACATCAGTGTAGAAATAATTGAGGAACAGCATGATGGCACCGCCAATCATGTTGCATCCGGCATCGCCCATGCCATATCCCAGTTTCTCTCTGAACGAGAGGGCTGCTCCTTTCATTGATCGTCTCCAGCGATATGATGAGCAGGAATTATCTGTGCAAAATCAGTAATCTGCTGGGGAGCAAATGGTCGGGTAGATGGACAAAACGCGCGGGCGGGGAAAAGTGTGAGCCAGATCAGAAGTGCTGCCCGGCATCAGTGTGCCGGGCAGGGAACAACATTACGCTTTCTGTAGTTTGTTCTTGATGGTGTAACCGATAGCCAGAATCACCAGCCATACCGGAATCAACCATACCGATATCGCCATGCCTGGCGTCATCAGCATAATGACCAACACACCGGCGAGGAACACCAGGCAAATCCAGTTACCCAGCGGATAGAGCACCGCTTTGAAGCGCGTGGTGACACCTTGCTGATCTTTCTTTTTACGGAATTTCAGATGCGCGAGGCTGATCATCGCCCAGTTGATCACCAGTGCGGAAACCACCAGCGCCATCAGCAGGCCAAAGGCTTCGCCTGGCATCAGGTAGTTGATCAGTACACACAGCAGGGTCGCCACGGCTGAGACCAGAATGGTGGCGACCGGCACGCCGCGACTGTCCACTTTCAGCAATGCTTTCGGCGCGTTACCCTGTTGCGCCAGGCCGAACAGCATGCGGCTGTTGCAGTAAACGCAGCTGTTGTAGACCGACAGCGCCGCCGTCAGGATTACCACGTTCAGCGCGTTGGCCACAAAGGCATCGCCCAGCTCATGAAAAATCAGCACGAACGGGCTGGTATCCGCCGTCACGCGCGTCCACGGCAGCAGCGAAAGCAGCACCGCCAGTGAGCCAATATAGAAAATCAGAATACGCCACAACACCTGATTGGTGGCTTTCGGGATGCTCTCTTGTGGATTGTCGGCTTCTGCGGCAGTGATGCCCACCAGCTCCAGACCACCAAACGAGAACATAATGATTGCCATCATCATCACCAATCCGGTCATGCCGTGCGGCAGGAAGCCGCCCTGATCCCACAGGTTGCTGACGCTCGCCTGCGGGCCTCCGTTGCCGCTAAACAGCAACCAGCCACCGAACAGAATCATGCCGATGACCGCGACCACTTTGATAATCGCGAACCAGAACTCCATCTCACCGAACACTTTGACGTTGGTCAGGTTAATGGCGTTGATCAATACAAAGAAGATGGCGGCGGTGGCCCAGGTAGGGAAGTCAGGCCACCAGAATTGTACGTACTTGCCCACAGCGGTGAGTTCGGCCATGGCAACCAGCACATACAGCACCCAATAGTTCCAGCCCGAGGCGAAACCGGCGAAGTTGCCCCAATATTTGTAGGCGAAGTGACTGAAGCTGCCGGCAACCGGCTCTTCAACCACCATCTCGCCGAGTTGGCGCATGATCAGAAAGGCAATAAAACCGGCAATCGCATATCCCAGAATCACGGCCGGACCGGCCGATTGAATCACTGATGCGCTACCCAGAAACAGGCCAGTACCTACGGCTCCGCCCAGCGCAATCAGCTGAATATGGCGATTCTTTAAGCCGCGGTGCAGCGTGTCGCCATGCTGTTGTTCCATACAAACCTCGTGATGTTGTTATTGTGCACCTGCAGTGCGCGCACTGTAAGGCTGTTTACCTTAATGTATTCTTTTCTTTACGGTATCTGGCGTGCTGTGTGCATGCATGAGCTACCACGGCGTTCAGAATAGTGATAAGCGCGTCAGTTTGCACCTGCTTTTGCTTTTTGTGCTGAGAGATGACTGAAAAAGCAGCAGCATCCTCTGCGCGCCCGTCGCAGTATTTCTGCCATGAAAAAAGGGTGAACACGAATAGGTTTCCCTTATGGTTGGGCCGTTTTCTGGGCGCTAACTCAGTGTAAGGTTAGGTAAAAGTGCAATTCATTAACATTTGCCGTGTGCGTGGGATTTCTCGCTTGATGCCGGTAGGTTAGCGCACCAGCGCTGCGATCATCCCCTGAAGTGTGACCGCACCCATATAGACACAAGGTGAATACTTTGTTACTTTACCGGCACCATTTTTCAATTGGTATTACCAATTTACTCCGGACGTTTGGCTGATAAGAAGGGAAGATGGCCTACAGTAAAATTCGCCAACCCAAGCTCTCCGATGCGATTGAGCAACAGCTGGAATCCCTCATTATGGAAGGGACGCTCCAGCCGGGTGAAAAACTGCTCCCCGAGCGTGAACTGGCGAAACAGTTTGATGTCTCACGTCCATCCTTGCGCGAAGCGATTCAGAGCCTGGAAGCTAAAGGCCTGCTGCTACGTCGTCAGGGCGGCGGCACCTTCGTCCAAAAAAATCTCTGGCAAAGCCTGAGCGACCCGCTGGTCGGTCTGCTTGCCGAACATCCAGAATCTCAGTTTGACCTGCTGGAAACCCGCCATGCGCTGGAAGGCGTGGCAGCCTATTACGCGGCACTGCGTGGCACCGATGAAGATCTGCAGCGCATCCGCGACTGCCATGTTCATATTCAGCAGGCACAGGACAGCGGCGATCTCGACGCCGAAGCGGATGCAGTGATGAAGTATCAGATCGCTGTCACAGAAGCCGCCCATAATGTGGTGTTGCTGCATCTGCTGCGTTCCATGGGCCCTATGCTGGAACAAAACGTCCGTCAGAATTTTGAATTGCTCTACGCTCGTCGGGAAATGCTGGCGAAAGTGAGCGGTCACCGCGCCAGTATCTACGAGGCGATTGTGGCTCGTGAGCCAGAACAAGCACGCGAGGCATCTCATCGTCACCTGGCGTTCATTGAGGAAATCTTGCTGGATAGAAGTCGGGAGCAGAGTCGTCGTGAACGCTCCCTGCGTCGTTTACAGCAACGTAAGGAATAACGCACGGCAACGAACGTGCGGAAAACACGACGGGCCTGTCTTCTTGTGCTGTGAACCAGAAGCAAAGCACAAGAAGACAGGCTCCTGATAATTTCAACGTATTAGACACAGATAAGGAATACACCCCATGTCAGAACGTTTACAGAATGACGTGGATCCGATCGAAACTCGTGATTGGCTACAAGCGATCGAATCGGTCATCCGTGAAGAAGGTGTTGAGCGCGCGCAGTATCTGATTGATCAGGTAATGAGTGCAGCACGCAAAGGTGGCGTGAAAGTTGCCGCAGGTTCCTCTGCAATCAGCAACTACATTAACTCTATTGCTGTTGAAGATGAGCCGGACTATCCGGGCAACACCTCTCTTGAACGTCGTATCCGTTCCGCAATTCGTTGGAACGCCATCATGTCGGTGCTGCGTGCGTCGAAGAAAGATCTGGAGTTGGGTGGCCATATGTCCTCCTTCCAGTCTTCCGCGACCATTTATGAAGTGTGCTTTAACCACTTCTTCCGCGCGCGTAGCGACAAAGACGGCGGCGATCTGGTTTTCTTCCAGGGTCACATTTCTCCAGGTATCTACGCCCGCGCCTTCCTTGAAGGTCGCTTGAGCGAAGACCAAATGAACAACTTCCGTCAGGAAGTGCAGGGCAAAGGTCTCTCTTCTTACCCGCACCCGAAACTGATGCCGGACTTCTGGCAGTTCCCAACCGTATCAATGGGCCTGGGTCCGTTGAACGCGATCTATCAGGCGAAATTCCTGAAGTATCTGGAACACCGCGGTCTGAAAGACACCTCAGCACAAACCGTTTACGCCTTCCTCGGTGATGGCGAGATGGATGAGCCGGAATCCAAAGGTGCGATCACCATCGCCACCCGCGAGAAGCTGGACAACCTGGTGTTCATCATCAACTGTAACCTGCAGCGTCTGGACGGCCCGGTCACCGGTAACGGTAAGATCATCAACGAGTTGGAAGGCATCTTTGCCGGTGCTGGCTGGAACGTGATCAAAGTGATTTGGGGCGGTCGTTGGGATGAACTGCTGCGTCAGGACACCAGCGGCAAGCTGATTCAGCTGATGAACGAAACCGTTGATGGCGATTATCAGACCTTCAAATCCCGTAACGGCGCGTACGTACGTGAGCACTTCTTCGGTAAATATCCGGAAACCGCAGCTCTGGTGAAAGACTGGTCAGACGAAGAGATCTTCGCGCTGAACCGCGGCGGCCACGATCCGAAGAAAGTCTACGCTGCACTGAAAAAAGCGCAGGAAACCAAAGGTCAGCCAACGCTGATTCTGGCCCATACCATCAAAGGTTATGGCATGGGTGACACTGCTGAAGGTAAAAACATCGCGCACCAGGTTAAGAAGATGAACATGGATGGCGTTCGCTACATCCGCGATCGCTTCAATGTGCCGGTTGCCGATGACAAAATCGAAGAGCTGCCATACGTCACCTTCGAAAAAGGCTCTGAAGAGTACAACTATCTGCACGGTCAGCGTGAGAAGTTGGGCGGCTACCTGCCAACGCGTCAGGCGGAGTTCAGCGAGAAGCTGGAAATGCCAACGCTGGAAGAGTTCCGTCCACTGCTGGAAGAGCAGAATAAAGAGATCTCCACCACCATCGCCTTCGTGCGTGCATTGAACGTGATGCTGAAGAACAAGTCGATCAAAGATCGTCTGGTTCCAATCCTTGCCGACGAAGCCCGTACCTTCGGTATGGAAGGTCTGTTCCGTCAGATTGGTATCTACAGCCCGAACGGTCAGCAGTACACCCCGCAGGACCGCGAGCAGGTTGCGTACTATAAAGAAGACGAGAAAGGCCAGATTCTGCAGGAAGGGATCAACGAGCTGGGCGCAGGTTCATCCTGGCTGGCGGCGGCGACCTCTTACAGCACCAACAACCTGCCGATGATTCCGTTCTACATCTATTACTCGATGTTCGGCTTCCAGCGCATCGGCGATCTGATGTGGCTGGCCGGCGATATGCAGGCACGCGGCTTCCTGGTGGGCGGTACTTCAGGTCGTACTACGCTGAACGGCGAAGGCTTGCAGCACGAAGATGGTCACAGCCACATTCAGTCGCTGACTATCCCGAACTGTATCTCTTACGATCCGTCTTACGCGTACGAAATCGCGGTCATCATGCAAGATGGCCTGGTGCGTATGTACGGCGAAGCGCAGGAAAACATCTACTACTACATCACCACGCTGAACGAAAACTACCACATGCCTGCGATGCCGCAGGGTGCGGAAGAGGGTATCCGTAAGGGTATCTACAAGCTGGAAACCGTAGAAGGTAGCAAAGGCAAAGTGCAGCTGCTGGGTTCAGGTTCAATTCTGCGTCACGTGCGTGAAGCCGCGCAGATCCTGGCGAAAGATTACGGCATCGCTTCTGACGTCTACAGCGTGACCTCGTTCACCGAGCTGGCGCGTGATGGTCAGGATTGTGAGCGCTGGAACATGCTGCACCCAACCGATGAGCCACGCGTACCTTACATCGCGCAAGTGATGAACGAAGCACCGGCCGTCGCATCGACCGACTACATGAAGCTGTTCGCAGAACAGGTGCGCAGCTACGTGCCTTCCAGCGATTATCGCGTGTTGGGTACCGATGGCTTCGGTCGTTCTGACAGCCGTGAAAACCTGCGTCACCACTTCGAAGTGGATGCATCGTATGTGGTTGTGGCTGCGCTGGGTGAGCTGGCTAAACGCGGTGAAATCGATAAGAAAGTGGTGGCAGAAGCCATCACCAAATTCAATATCGACGCCGATAAAGTTAACCCGCGTCTGGCATAAGAGGTAAGAGAGTAATGGCTATCGAAATTAACGTACCGGACATCGGGGCAGACGAAGTTGAAGTCACCGAAATCCTGGTAAAGGTGGGCGACAAAGTTGAAGCTGAACAGTCGCTGATCACCGTGGAAGGCGATAAAGCCTCCATGGAAGTGCCTTCGCCGCAGGCGGGCGTGGTTAAAGAGATCAAAATCTCGACCGGCGACAAAGTCGAAACCGGCTCGCTGATTATGATTTTTGACGCAGAAGGTGCCGCAGAAGCGGCGCCAGCGCCAGCAGAAGAGAAGAAAGCGGAAGCCGCTCCTGCTCCAGCTGCTGCCGCTGCTGCGGTCAGTAAAGAAGTCAACGTACCGGACATCGGCGGCGACGAAGTTGAAGTCACTGAGATCCTGGTGAAAGTGGGCGACACCGTAACGGCTGAGCAGTCGTTGATCACCGTTGAAGGCGACAAAGCCTCAATGGAAGTCCCGGCACCGTTCGCGGGCGTGGTGAAAGAGATCAAAATCTCCACCGGCGACAAAGTGAACACCGGTTCACTGATCATGGTGTTCGAAGCAGAAGGCGCAGCGCCGGCGGCTGCTCCAGCAGCTAAACAGGAAGCGGCTCCAGCAGCAGCACCTGCGGCTTCTGGCGCTAAAGACGTCAACGTCCCAGACATTGGTGGCGACGAAGTTGAAGTCACCGAGATCCTGGTGAAAGTGGGCGACAAAGTCGCTGCTGAGCAATCCCTGATCGTGGTGGAAGGCGACAAAGCCTCAATGGAAGTGCCTGCACCTTTCGCCGGTATCGTGAAAGAGTTGAAAGTGTCGACTGGCGATAAAGTCAGCACCGGTAAACTGATCATGGTGTTCGAAGTGGAAGGCGCGGCACCGGCTGCGGCGCCTGCGGCTAAGCAGGAAGCGGCTCCAGCGGCAGAAGCCGCGAAACCGGCAGCGGCCCCAGCAGCAGCGAAAGCGGATGCGAAAGGCGAGTTCGCTGAGAACGATGCTTACGTACACGCGACGCCGGTGATTCGTCGCCTGGCGCGCGAGTTCGGTGTTAACCTGGCGAAAGTCAAAGGTACCGGCCGTAAAGGTCGCATCCTGAAAGAAGACGTGCAGACTTACGTCAAAGACGCGGTGAAACGCACTGAAGCGGCTCCGGCTGCAGCAGCCAGCGGCGGAAGCCTGCCAGGTCTGTTGCCTTGGCCGAAAGTGGACTTCAGCAAGTTCGGCGAAATTGAAGAAGTGGAACTGGGTCGTATCCAGAAAATCTCGGGTGCCAACCTGAGCCGTAACTGGGTGGTGATCCCGCACGTTACGCACTTCGACAAAACCGATATCACCGATCTGGAAGCGTTCCGCAAACAGCAGAATGCCGAAGCAGAGAAACGCAAACTGGATGTAAAATTCACGCCAGTGGTGTTCATCATGAAAGCCGTTGCCGCTGCTCTTGAGCAGATGCCACGCTTCAACAGTTCACTGTCTGAAGATGCACAGAAACTGACGCTGAAGAAATACATCAACATCGGTGTGGCGGTTGATACGCCAAACGGTCTGGTGGTTCCGGTGTTCAAAGATGTGAACAAGAAAGGCATCACTGAACTGTCCCGCGAGCTGATGGCGATTTCGAAGAAAGCGCGTGATGGCAAGCTGACCGCCGGCGACATGCAGGGCGGTTGCTTCACCATCTCCAGCCTTGGCGGCCTGGGCACCACGCACTTCGCGCCAATCGTCAACGCGCCGGAAGTGGCTATCCTTGGTGTTTCCAAGTCAGCGATGGAGCCGGTGTGGAACGGTAAAGAGTTTGAGCCGCGTCTGATGATGCCGATCTCACTCTCCTTCGACCACCGCGTGATCGACGGTGCTGATGGTGCGCGCTTTATCACCATCATCAACAACACACTGTCCGACATTCGCCGTCTGGTGATGTGAAGTTAATCAAGGCCGGCGAAAGCCGGCCTTGTTGTAAGCATTCAATGTTGCCGCGGTTGGCAGTTTGTTAACAATTCTGTAAACTCTCGCGGTGAAATGTCCCGGCGGATATAGGGCATTAGAGCTTGGGAAAAGCTTTTTCCTGACTGCCGGTAATCAAACAAGAGGTCATGATGAGTACAGAGATTAAAACTCAAGTCGTGGTACTTGGGGCAGGTCCTGCAGGTTACTCTGCAGCCTTCCGTTGCGCTGATTTAGGTCTGGAAACCGTAATCGTTGAGCGTTACAGCACCCTCGGCGGTGTTTGTCTGAACGTAGGCTGTATCCCGTCAAAAGCGCTGCTGCACGTCGCCAAAGTGATCGACGAAGCAAAAGCCCTGGAAGAGCACGGTATCGTGTTTGGCCAGCCGCAAACTGACATCGACAAAATTCGTTCGTGGAAAGAGAAGGTGATCAACCAGCTCACTGGCGGCCTCGCGGGTATGGCGAAAGGTCGTAAAGTGAAAGTGGTGACTGGCCTCGGCAAATTCACCGGTGCTAACACGCTGGTGGTCGAAGGTGAAGGTGGCGCAACCACCATTAACTTCGATAACGCGATCATCGCGGCCGGTTCTCGTCCAATCGAACTGCCATTCATTCCGCACAACGATCCGCGCGTGTGGGACTCAACCGATGCGCTGGAACTGAAAGAAGTGCCGAAGCGTCTGCTGGTTATGGGCGGCGGCATCATCGGTCTGGAAATGGCCACCGTTTATAAAGCGCTGGGTTCAGAGATCGACGTGGTTGAGATGTTCGACCAGGTGATCCCGGCTGCTGATAAAGACGTAGTGAAAGTCTTTACCAAGCGTATCAGCAAGAAATTCAACCTGATGCTGGAAACCAAAGTGACCGCTGTTGAAGCGAAAGACGACGGTATCTACGTATCGATGGAAGGTAAAAAAGCGCCAGCTGACGCACAGCGTTATGATGCGGTGCTGGTGGCGATTGGTCGCGTACCGAACGGTAAAGGCCTTGATGCGGGTAAAGCAGGCGTGGAAGTGGACGATCGCGGCTTTATCCGCGTCGACAAGCAGATGCGCACCAACGTACCGCACATCTACGCTATCGGTGACATCGTGGGTCAGCCAATGCTGGCGCACAAAGGTGTGCATGAAGGCCACGTAGCGGCGGAAGTGATCTCGGGTCTGAAGCACTACTTCGACCCGAAAGTGATCCCATCCATTGCTTACACCGAGCCAGAAGTTGCCTGGGTTGGTCTGACCGAGAAAGAAGCCAAAGAGAAAGGCATCAGCTACGAAGTGTCCACCTTCCCGTGGGCCGCTTCAGGCCGTGCTATTGCGTCTGATTGTGCAGACGGCATGACTAAACTGATCTTCGACAAAGAGACTCACCGTGTTATCGGTGGTGCGATTGTCGGCACCAACGGCGGCGAGCTGCTGGGTGAAATCGGTCTGGCGATTGAAATGGGCTGTGATGCCGAAGATATCGCTCTGACCATTCACGCGCACCCAACGCTGCATGAATCAGTTGGCCTGGCTGCCGAAGTGTTCGAAGGTAGCATCACTGACCTGCCGAACCCGAAAGCGAAAAAGAAATAAGTTCGCGCTTTGAATAAATTAACGGCTCCTTTAAGGAGCCGTTTTTTATTAGTGGTTCTATTTAAATAAACAAATAAAAAAGGCGCAAGAGCTAACACATGCGCAATGCCGGAATAGCGGGAGCGGACTCCCGCTAGTGAATTTTTACTGTTGCGCTTCGTAAGCCATAACAGCCGATAATTCAGCAGTGAATATCCGTAATCGTAATTCACAGAGTGAACTGCGATTAACCAGACACAATCCTAATAGAATGAGCCCGCTGATAATCAGCTTGCTGAATATAGACTTCATAGTCACGTTCCTCTTGATTTAGCACGAGCAAGCGACTACCCTGACATTTCTCAGGTGTTAGGGTATGATGCTTGCCCGTGCGGTTAATGAAAGTTAACTGCACGGTTTTACGCTCCACAACCTACCCCAATCTTTTCAGCTTGAAGCAAGTTGCCTCAAGCGCCCGCAGGCAGTCTACGCCAAACTTCTTTTATTTCATCTAATATTTTAAATTATTTATAATTAATGGATTTTTATATTATCTAATCATTTAAATAGATCGCGTAATGGATGTTTTTAATTAAAAATTAATTTCTTTAAGCCGATCAATAAAATGACTTGGTGGCACGGGCAGATATTTCCGGCTCGGATAGTAGAGCCAGAATCCTTCTTTTACCTGAGTGAAGTTCGCCAGTATTTCCACTAACTCAACGCGAATTAAAACTTCCCGCACCGTAGCTTCATGCAGAAAGGCAATGCCTACGCCCGCACGGGCTGCCTGTAATATCGCTCATTACTACCCTGCAGAATGCGCAGGCTCATAACCAGAAGTTAGTGAATCAACTTAACGAGATGGCTGGAGGTTATGATGCAACAGCCGCTCAGCTAGCGTTAGCGTGGGTGCTGGCAAAAGGCGAGTTTATTGTGCCGATTCCCGGCGCCAGCAAAATCGCCCATCTGGAACAGAACTGCGCCGCCGCCGATTTAGCATTACGTCATACGGACGTCGCCACGCTGGACGAGTTGTTTAGCGAGAAAAATATTCTGGGCGAACGCTATAACGACAGCGAATTCGTGCTGGTTGATCGTTAACACTCTTCTCCGTACATAAGAACAAGCAGGCTTTCATAGCCTACTTTTTATGTGATCCCGCTCAATTTGCAGATGAAGCTGCTAAAAAACGCACGAATGTTGCTTTTTTGTAAACAGATTAACAATCAGGCGAAATGCTGCTATGCTGCCCCACGCGGAACCGGGCACCTCACCCTACTGTTCGACAGCATCAAGGGGTGCACCGGAAAGCTATACAATGAGAGCGAGGAGAACGTCGTGCTAGAAGAATACCGTAAGCACGTTGCCGAGCGTGCTGCCCAGGGAATCGTACCTAAGCCGTTAGATGCTTCCCAAATGGCCGCGCTGGTTGAACTGCTGAAAAACCCGCCAGCGGGTGAAGAAGAATTCCTGACCGACCTGTTGGTCAACCGTGTCCCACCAGGTGTTGATGAAGCGGCGTACGTAAAAGCCGGTTTCCTGGCAGCTGTCACTAAGGGCGAAGCCCACTCTCCTCTGGTTACTCGCGAAAAAGCCGTTGAGCTGCTGGGCACCATGCAGGGCGGTTATAACATCCATGCGCTGATTGAAGCGTTAGAAGATGAAGCCTTAGCACCGATTGCTGCCGAAGCCCTGTCTCACACGCTGCTGATGTTCGATAACTTCTACGATGTCGAAGAGAAAGCCAAAGCGGGTAACCCACACGCGAAAAAAATTATCCAGTCCTGGGCCGATGCCGAATGGTTCCTGAAGCGTCCAAAACTGGCTGAAAAAATTACCACCACCGTGTTCAAAGTGACCGGCGAAACCAACACCGACGACCTCTCTCCGGCGCCGGATGCATGGTCACGTCCGGATATTCCACTGCACGCGCTGGCAATGCTGAAGAACGCCCGTGAAGGCATCGAACCCGACGATGCGGGTAACATTGGCCCGATCAAACAGATCGAAGCACTGCAGACTAAAGGCTTCCCGCTAACCTACGTCGGTGACGTGGTCGGTACCGGTTCTTCGCGTAAATCCGCCACCAACTCGGTGCTGTGGTTTATGGGCGACGATATTCCTTACGTGCCGAACAAAAAGGGCGGCGGTCTGTGCCTCGGCGGTAAAATCGCTCCTATCTTCTTCAACACCATGGAAGATGCGGGCGCCTTGCCGATCGAGCTCGACGTTGATCGTCTGAACATGGGCGATGTCATTGACGTTTACCCGTACAAAGGCGAAGTGCGCAATCACGAAACCGACGAATTGTTGGCGACCTTTGAGCTGAAAACCGACGTGCTGCTGGACGAAGTCCGTGCTGGCGGTCGTATTCCGCTGATCATCGGTCGCGGCCTGACCACCAAAGCGCGCGAATCGCTGGGTCTGCCGCATAGCGATGTGTTCGTGCAAGCCAAAGATGTGGCTGTTAGCACCCGCGGTTACTCGCTGGCGCAGAAAATGGTCGGCCGCGCGTGCGGCGTAGAGGGTGTCCGTCCGGGCTCATACTGCGAACCAAAAATGACCTCTGTCGGTTCTCAGGACACCACCGGTCCAATGACCCGTGATGAACTGAAAGACCTGGCGTGCCTCGGCTTCTCCGCTGACCTGGTGATGCAGTCATTCTGCCACACCGCCGCCTATCCGAAGCCGGTTGACGTGACCACGCACCATACGCTGCCAGACTTCATCATGAACCGTGGCGGCGTGTCGCTGCGTCCGGGCGATGGCGTTATCCATAGCTGGCTGAACCGTATGCTGCTGCCAGATACCGTTGGTACCGGCGGTGACTCACACACCCGTTTCCCAATCGGTATTTCCTTCCCGGCAGGCTCTGGTCTGGTGGCGTTTGCTGCTGCGACGGGCGTGATGCCGCTGGATATGCCGGAATCGGTGCTGGTGCGCTTCAAAGGCGAAATGCAGCCGGGTATCACCCTGCGCGATCTGGTACACGCCATCCCGCTGTATGCGATCAAAGCTGGCTTGCTGACCGTTGAGAAGAAAGGGAAGAAAAACATCTTCTCTGGCCGCGTGCTGGAAATCGAGGGTCTACCGAAACTGAAAGTTGAGCAGGCATTTGAGCTGACCGATGCCTCGGCTGAGCGTTCTGCTGCCGGCTGTACCATCAAGCTGGATAAAGAGCCGATCATCGAGTATCTCAACTCGAACATCGTGCTGCTGAAGTGGATGATCTCGGAAGGCTACGGCGATCGTCGTACGCTGGAGCGCCGCATTGAAGGCATGCAGAAATGGCTGGCCGATCCGCAACTGCTGGAAGGCGATGCGGATGCTGAATACGCGGCGGTGATCGATATCGATCTGGCCGAGATCAAAGAGCCAATTCTGTGCGCACCGAACGATCCAGACGACGCGCGTTGGTTGTCTGACGTGCAGGGCGAGAAGATTGACGAAGTGTTCATCGGTTCGTGCATGACCAACATCGGTCACTTCCGCGCGGCCGGTAAGCTGCTGGATGCCCATAAAGGCCAGCTGCCAACCCGTCTGTGGGTTGCGCCGCCAACCAAAATGGACGCCGCCCAGCTGACCGAAGAGGGCTATTACAGCGTCTTTGGTAAGAGCGGTGCGCGTATCGAAATTCCGGGCTGTTCACTGTGCATGGGTAACCAGGCGCGTGTGGCAGACGGCGCGACGGTGGTTTCCACCTCAACCCGTAACTTCCCGAACCGTCTGGGTACCGGAGCGAACGTCTTCCTGGCGTCAGCGGAACTGGCGGCGGTCGCTTCGCTGCTTGGCAAGCTGCCAACGCCGGACGAGTATCAGCAGTTCATGCTGCAGGTTGATAAAACCGCGGCTGACACGTATCGCTACCTCAACTTTGATCAGCTGGGACAATACACTGACAAAGCCGACACAGTGATCTTCCAGACTGCCGTTTAATCGGTTATCGGGATGAACAAGGGGACGATGAAAATCGTCCCTTTTTTTATGCCCTTTTTTCCGCTGACATCTCCAGGCATAATGCGAGCGCGATCCCACTTTATTCAGCGTGCTGCGCACAAAATGCACTAACACTGTGCTGCACAGCGCGTCATCAGTATGAGGCAATCATGGAATATGAATTTCTGCGTGATTTGACCGGTCAGGTCAAAGTGCGTATGTCGATGGACCACGAAGCGGTGGGGCACTGGTTCAACGAAGAGGTCAAAGACAATCTGCCGTTGCTGGATGAGGTTGAGGCCGCCGCCCAACAGGTGAAAGGCACCATCAATCAGTGGCAGCGTGTCGGGCATGAATACACGCTGTGGCTGGATGATGAAGAGGTGATGATTCGTGCCAACCAGCTGGCGCTGGAAGATGACGGCATGGAAGAGGGCATGACTTATTACGACGAAGAGAGCCTCTCTTTCTGTGGCGTCGACGATTTTCTCGCAGTGATTGCCGCTTATCGGCTGTTTATTGCCAGTAAATAGCTAAACAGTAAGGTCGCCATTGATGGCGACCCAGCCGATTACCGCGTCGCGCCACTTGCCACGGAATGCGCATGCGTCACCTGTTCCTCATCGACGATAGGTTCAACTTTACCCATCAGGAACAGATAGTTAAGAATGCCAATTACCACCAGCACCGCCGAGAACACCAGCGCCCAGGTAAAGTGACCGGTTGCGCCAACAATCGCGCCGGTTATGATTGGACCCACCGCGCCGCCCATGTTTGAAACGGTATTCTGCAGCCCCGCCACAATCGACACGCTGTTTTGCGGTGCCACATCGCCCGGCAAGGCCCACACTTGTGATGCCGCCACGGTGGTACCGGATTTGGCGATACACAGCAGCAGCACGGTCATAAACACCGAATCGGTGAACGGGGCAAATCCGATACACAGCGCCATCAGCAGGCCGATGGTGAGAAACAGTTTTCGTGTAGCGGTCAGCGACAGCACTTTGTTATGCACCATGCGATCCGATGCCCAACCCGCCAGCACTTCAATCACCATGCCACAGATCAGCGGCAGCGCAGCCACCATCCCCATTTTGAGGAAATCCATGCCTTTATCTTTCACCAGATAGGTCGGCAACCAGGTAATAAAGAAATAGGAGGTGTAGTTGATGGTGAAAAAGCCAATGCACATTGCCCAGATATTGCGGTAGCGCAGCAGCTTGTACCACTTCATCGGACGCACGCTTTTGTCGCCGTGCTTTTGCGTCTGACCATTACGGATGAAGCGCACCTCTTGCTGGCTTATCGACTTATGATCTTCCGGATTCTCGGCGTAGATAAAGTACCAGGCAATCACCCAGAACAAGCCCAGCGCGCCTATAGCGAGGAAGGTCAGACGCCAGTCGAACAGGGCGATCATAAAGACGATCAACGGCATGGCCACCGCACCACCAAATTTGGAGGCACTGTCGAACAGGCCAGAAACCGTGGCGCGTTCGCGATCCGGGAACCAGCGCGCGGTAATGCCCGCGTTGCTGGGATAGGCGGCGGCTTCACCGACGCCGAGTGCTAAACGCAGCGCCAGCAGCGATTTAAAGCCGGTCGCCAGTCCCATCGCCATGGTGGCGATCGACCACCAGCCGACGGCGATACCAAGCCCTTTTTTCTGGCCGAAGCGATCGGCAAACCAGCCCGCCGGGATCTGCAACAGCGCATAAGACCAGAAGAACGCCGCCATGATGAAGCCCATCATTTCAGGATTGATATCGAGCTCTTTGATCAGATGCGGAGCCGCTGCCGAGAGAACGGTGCGGTCAATGTAGTTAATGGCGATGGCCAGCCACATCAGGCCAGCAATCCACCAACGGATACGACTCGAGCGCGCAGAGTTAATCATAGTAATTATCCACTCGAAAAAGGTTACAGAGAAAGGTGGCGTGTTATTCCAGCCCGTTCATCACGTTGATTGGGCGTTCGCCCCGTTGGATGCACTGCAAAATTTGCGTCACGCAGCGTTCACCAACCGCACTGATCGCACCGTCGGTGTAACCGGCAATGTGCGAAGTAGGAATGAAGTTGCTGAGCGTGAACAGCGGATGCTCGGTCAGCGGTTCCTGCACAAACACGTCAGCCGCTGCTCCGGCGATCACGTTATCCAGCAGCGCCTGATAAAGATCCTGCTCATTCACCACGCCGCCGCGTGAGGCATTAATCAGGAAGGCATTTTTCTTCATGCGTTTGAGGCGCGCGGCATCAAACAGATTCTGCGTTTTATCGGTAAGCGGCATGTGCAGAGTGATGAAATCGCTGGTTTCGGTCAGCTGATCCAGCGTGACGAAGTCGATGCCGTGTTCAGCAGCAAACGGCTCATCAGGATAAAAATCAAACGCGATCACCCGCATGTTGAAACCTCTGGCGCGCAGCGCGACCTGCTTGCCAATATTACCCAGCCCGATGATACCCAGTGTTTTACCGTATACGTCGGTGGCAAAAATACGCGGCCAGCTGCCCGCTCGGGTTTCGATGGCGGCTTGGGTGATCTGCCGCGCGCTGTTAAGGATCAAAGCAAAGGCGAAATCAGCGACAGCATGTTTGTTGGCATCCGGCACGTTGGTGACGTAAATCCCGCGTGCACGCGTGGCATCCAGATTGATGTTGTCGACGCCAACGCCGTGCTTACAGACGATTTTCAGCTGCGGTGCTAACGCCAGCAGCTCTTCGTTGATGTCGGTAAAAGCCACGATCAGCGCCACGGTGTCCGCCAGATGCGGCTGGAGTGCGCTCAGCGGCGCATCGGCGGGCAGCGTGATCAGCTCAAAACCGTGCTGTTGCAGCGTAGTTATCGGCGTCGCGTCATATTTTGCAAACGACGGTGAGGTACAGATGACTTTCATAATTCTTCCCGATGTTGAAAATAAATACCGTTCCCGCGGATCGCATGCATCGTAGCGGCGCAATTTATTGCGCGAAAAATCGCGCCGCTACGGCTTGTGCGGCGATTGAAATCGGCTTCACGCTGCTATGGTGATGACTCTAATTACTGCAAATACTGATTCACAATCTGGCGGATCTTCTGCTCTTCTTCGGCTGAGAAACTCACCGCGTAGCGGCTGTCACCAACCTCAAAACCAAGCAGCGTCACTGCTTTTTTCACTGCGGCGGGAGAGAAGCCGACGCTATACAGATCGGTGCGCAGACCGGTCACATTCTCTTGCGCCAAACGCGAACCTTCGATATCGCCGGCATGGAAGCGCGCCCAAATTGCGTTGATCTCTTTAGGCGCCACGTTAGCAAGGCCAGAAATACAGGCCGAACAGCCGTCGACAAAGCCCTGATGGATCAGCGAATCCGGGCCGTTCAGCACATCAAAACCGTTGATGCCTGCAGCCGCTTGCAGGAAGCCGCTCAGGCTCTCATAGCTGCCGGCGCTGTCTTTGATGCCGATGATGTTCGGGTGTGCGGCCAGCGTACGTACGGTTTCCGGTTGCAGCGTGTTGCCGGTGCGCGCCGGAATGTTGTAAAGGAACAGCGGCACGTCGATGGCGTCAGCCACCGCGCGATAATGGGCAATCAGCTCTTCCTGCTTTAGCGGCACGAAATAGGGTGTGATCACCGAAACCGCATCCACGCCCAGCTTCGCCACTTGTTTCCCAAGGCGAATGGTTTCACGCGTGGAGATCTCGCCAATGTGCGCCACCACCGGTGCGCTGCCGTTCACTTCATCGACGCAGGTCTGCGTCACCGCCAGCTTCTCCTGTTCGTTCAGCACGAAGAATTCGCCGTTGGTGCCGCCGCAGAAGATACCGTTGCCGGCGCTTAACTGGCGTTGTACCTGCTCGCGCTGGGCGGCTGGGTTGAATGCGCCGTCGCGATCAAAGGTGGTGACGATGGCGGTTAATACGCCCTGAATTTTCTTACTCATGTTGTCCTCGATAATCCTTAATGATTTAAAGCCGGAAACAGCGTCAGGTAGACGTTGCGTACGTCAACGGCGCCCACTTTCATCGGTACATTCTTCATCAGGCGCTGCACGTCGAGCGCGGCTTCCACCAGATACGGCAGATGATCCGGGCCGATACCCAGCTCTTCCAGGCTGGCGGGCAGCTTCAGGCGCTTCACCAGTGCGGCAAAATACGTCACCAGCGCGTGGGATTTGGCTTCGTCGTCCAGCGTGATGTCGGCATCCGGCAGCAGATCGTAAACCTGAGCGAATTTGCTCACCGCCGCCGGTCGTACAAAGCGCATGCAGGGCGCGAGGAGAATGGCGTTGGCGACGCCGTGCGGCAGGTGATATTTGCCGCCCAGCGGATAAGACATGGCGTGCACCAGATGCGTACCGGCATGCGCAATCGATGCACCACCGTAATAAGACGCCCACAGCATATTCAGGCGCGCTTCGAGATTGTCGGGTTCGGCGATAGTGGTTTCGAGGCTGGCAAACAGCTTTTTCATGCCGATCAGCGCATAGTTATCGCTCACCGGGTTCGCCACGGTCGCGGTAAAACACTCAATCAAATGGCACAGCGCATCGATACCGGTGGAAGAGGCGATGTGCGCTGGCATGCTGGTGGTGAGTTCTGGCACCAGCGCGACATAATCTGGCAGCATCACCGGCGTGATAATGCCGACTTTGGTCTCTTTCTCGGGGATCGCCAGAATCGCGTTGGGCGTGGCTTCCGAGCCAGTACCTGCGGTGGTCGGAATCAGCAGCGAAGTGGTGCGCGTGTGCGGCTTCTCACCAGCCAGTAACGCCTCCAGCGTTGGCGCATCTTCGACACATAGAATCGACAGCAGCTTAGCGACATCCAGTACGCTGCCACCGCCGATGCCAATCACCAGATCCACATCGGTGCTCGGCAGCGCGGCGACAATGGCCGCCACATCGTGCTGGCTAGGCTCTGGCGGCACCGTGTTGACGATGCTCAGGCTGGCAATTTGCTGCGTGAGCTGGGCGATCAGCTTTTGTACCGCCGGAATGCCTTCAATATTCTTATCGGTCACCAGCAGCGCTTTGTCTTTACCTTGCAGTAAATAGCTGAGGTCATTAAGCGCCTGAAAGCCACTGATCACGGTGCTGTTAATATTCATCTCTTACCCTTACGTTTCTTGCGCGGAATGATTGATTTTGCTCAATAGGCGCGAGTTTCATCACTGCAGTGCCTAATTTTATAGGGCAAATTGATTTCGATTAATTTGATCTTGCTCACATATAATCAATCATGATTGAATATAATCATTGCAGCCCGGCAGCGGCCGGAAGAGGAGAAAGCATGACTTCACAGCCATGGAAAACGCCAGTCTTAGTGATTGCCGATGACTTCACCGGCGCCAATGACGCGGGCAGCGGGCTGGCACAAGCCGGAGCGCGTGTGCATGTGCTGTTTGAGAGCAGCACGCCACACGACGCTGGTGCTGCCGATGTGCTGGTGATCAGCACCGATAGCCGTGCAACCAGCGCACAAGAAGCGGCCCGGCGCACGCGAGCTGCCATTGAGCAACATCAGGCCATCGCTAACGACGGTTGGTTATTTAAGAAGATCGATTCCACGCTGCGCGGCAATCCCGGCGCGGAGATCGAAGCCGCGATGCAGGCCAGCGGTAAAACATTAGCCTTAGTGGTGCCGGCAGTGCCGAAGCTGGGACGCACCACGCGTGCGGGTGAAGTGTGGATCCATCAGCAGCGTTTGATCGACAGCGAATTCGCCAGCGATCCCAAAACGCCGGTCACCAGCGGCCATGTGCTGACGCGTCTGCAGATGCAGAGCACATTGCCGGGTGAAACCCTCGATCTCGCCACGCTGCGCAGTGATCAACTGGCGCAGGTGCTGGCCAGCAAGCAAGGTTTGCTGGTGGTGGATATCGAGCAGGACGCCGACATTGCCTTGTTGATGGCCGCGGCAGCCACGCTGAAGACGCGTCCGTTATTGGCCGGAGCGTCCGGGCTCAGCGATGCGCTCGGCGCGTTGCTGGCGGCACGTCAGTCGCGGCCGGTGCTGGCGGTGGTCGGTTCGATGAGCGCGATTGCGCAGCAGCAGATTACACGCCTCGCCAGCCAGCGTGACATCCGCATTATCGACATTGATATCCGTCAGCTGTTTGCCCAACCGGCCTGGCCGCAGGCTGAACGGTGGCAGCAAGAGATGCAGCAGGCGCTGCACGACGGCGCGCATTGCGTGGTACGCACTACCCAACATGCCGGGCAGCGTCACGAGATTGCTCAGTTGTGCCAACAGCATCAGGTTTCTCGTCAGCTATTGGGCGAACGCATCTGCCAGTTTCTCGCGCAGTTAACCCGCCGCGTGTGCCGTGAGGTGCAGCCTGCTGGGCTTTATCTCTCTGGCGGCGATGTGGCGATTGCCGTGGCACAGGCATCAGGTGCCCGCGGTTTTCAGATTCAGGGCCTTGTGGCGGGCTGCGTACCGCATGGGGTTTTGCTTAACAGTGAATTACACCTGCCGGTGATGACCAAAGCAGGTGGCTTTGGTGATGAAAACACCCTGGTAGAAGCCATTCGTTTTATTGAGGAGAAGTCGAGTGAGTAAAATTATTGCGATTACCATGGGCGATCCGGCGGGCATCGGCCCGGAGATCATCATTAAAGCGCTGGCAGAAGGTGAGTTAGCGGGCGTGCCTGCCGTGGTGGTCGGTTGTGCTAACACGCTGCGTCGGGTGATGGGTTTACATGTCACGCCGCAGGCTGAACTGCGCGTGCTCGACCAGGTCAAGGATGCGCATTTCGCGCCCGGCATGATCAACGTAATTGATGAGCCGCTGGCGGATGCCGCCGCGCTGCAGCCTGGCGTGGTGCAGAAAGCAGCAGGTGATTTGGCCTGGCGTTGCGTCAAACGCGCCACCGAACTGGCGCTGGCTGGCGACGTGCAGGCGATCGCCACCGCACCGTTAAATAAAGAGGCGCTGCACTCGGCGGGTCATATCTATCCCGGCCACACCGAACTGCTGGCGCAACTGACCAACACCAAAAATTACGCCATGGTGCTCTACACCGATAAGCTGAAAGTGATTCACGTCACCACGCATATTGCGCTGCGTAAGTTCCTCGATACCTTAAACGGCGAGCGCATTCAAACGGTGATCGGCATGGCCGACAGCTTCCTGCGCCGCGTCGGTTTCGACCAGCCGCGCATCGCGGTGGCAGGCGTTAATCCGCATGCCGGTGAAAACGGTCTGTTTGGTGATGAAGAGATCACCATCGTCGCGCCAGCCATTAACGCCATGAAAGCGCAGGGCATTGATGTCAGTGGCCCGTGTCCGCCCGATACCGTGTTCCTGCAGTGTCAGGAAGGACAGTACGATATGGTGGTAGCGATGTACCACGATCAAGGCCATATCCCGCTGAAATTACTAGGCTTTTATGATGGTGTTAACATCACTGCGGGCCTGCCGTTTATCCGCACCTCGGCGGACCACGGCACCGCGTTTGATATCGCCTGGACAGGTAAAGCGAACTCTGCGAGCATGGCGATCTCCATTAAACTCGCGATGCAGCTTGCATAGGGAAATATGAAGGGACAAAGCCGTCTCGACCAGATTATGGATTATCTGAAGAGCCATAATTTGGTCACTGTTGAACAACTGGTGAGCGCGATTTCTGCCTCGCCAGCGACGATCCGCCGCGATCTGATCAAGCTGGATAAAGAGGGCGTTATCAGCCGCAGCCACGGCGGCGTTACGCTGAATCGCTTTATCCCCAATCAGCCGACCACGCTGGAGAAGATGCAGCGTAATCTCGCCGAGAAGCAGGCCATCGCGCAGTTTGCCGCCAGTTACGTGCAGTCGGGTGATGCGGTGGTGCTGGATGCCGGCACCACCATGCTGGAGCTGGCGCGCCAGCTGACGCACCTCAAGCTGCGGGTCATCACCGCCGATCTGCATATCGCGCTGTTTCTGTCGGAGTTTAAGCAAATCGAAACCACCATTATTGGTGGACGCATCGACGATTCCAGCCAGTCGTGCATTGGCGAACACGGTCGCCGTTTGCTGCGCAGCATCAATCCTGATATTGCCTTTGTCAGCTGCAACTCGTGGAGCATCGAACGCGGGATTACCACGCCAACCGAAGAGAAAGCTGGATTGAAGATGGATCTGCTGGCCAACGCGCGCCGCCGCGTTCTGCTGGCTGACAGCAGTAAATACGGTTCATGGTCGCTGTATTGCGCCGCGCCGATTGATAGCCTGACCGATGTGGTAACGGATGCACGTCTGGATGAAGCGGTGTGCCGCGACCTGCGCGAACGGGGTATTGGATTGGAGTTGACGGTTTAGATTTAGGTTGAGATTGTGCTGGCTGTCCCCCATCCCGGCCTTCCCCCGCCAGCGGGGGAAGGAGACGCCGCCACATGCAACTCTCGAACTAACATATTGCAGCATCTTCCTCCCCCACTTGTGGGGGAGGACCGAGGAGGGGGACAGCGAGCACCAACCAAGGAGGGGGGCAGCAAGCACCAACCGAGGAGGACAGCAAGCACCAACCTGCGGGCAATGATTACTTAACGTAAGCCAGCAAACTCAACGAATCGCGCGCCAGTGACTTACACTTCTTGTCGTTGGTAATGGCGATACCGCTCAAATCCTTGTAACTCTCTTCGCCCAGCGACTTCATGTTGTAATTGCTGTAGTTGCTTAAATCCCAACGGTTCTGTTGGGCGAAAAACACCAGCGCTTTACGAATCTGTGCGTCCGGCAAATCCTGATAGCCACAATCGTTCTTGAGATAAACGAACACGGCGGTGAGGTCGGCCAGATCTTCTGCTTCGGATTCGCTCAGGGCAAAACTGGTGGAGGAGAAGCCAAGGAGTCCCGCCAGCAGCAGGATCTTGATGCTTTTCGTCATAATCATTCTCAACAAGGGACAATTTATTGACGTTAGCACAGTTATTGCCGCTATTCCGCTAAATTTGCCCTTTCGGGCCATTCCCACCCTTTTTATCAGTGCAATCTGTTTCAGGGCTTGACCCTCCCGCAGGGTAAAGGTTTACGCTGTGCCCTTATTCACGACAAGGATAAGAATATGCAACGTCGTCATTTTCTAAAGTTGACTGCCGCACTCAGCGCCGCCGGTGCGCTGCCGCTGTGGAGCCGCTCACTATTGGCCGCCACGCGCCCATTATTACCGATTCCCTCCATTTTGCAGCCTGATGCCCGCGGGCAATACACCTTGACCGCCATGACCGGTAGCAGCCAATGGAATGGCAAATCGGTGCCTACCTGGGGATACAACGGTGGATTGCTCGGACCCGCGCTGCGTCTGCAACGCGAAAAAGCCGTCACGGTGAATATCCATAATCAACTGCCGGAAGCCACCACCTTGCACTGGCACGGGCTGGAGATCCCCGGCGATGTTGATGGCGGCCCGCAAGGGATTATTGCGCCCGGCGCGACGCGTCAGGTCAGTTTCACCCCTGATCAACCCGCCGCGACCTGCTGGTTCCATCCGCATCAACACGGCAAAACCGGTTATCAGGTGGCGCAAGGTCTGGCGGGTTTGGTGCTGCTGGAAGATGAAGCGTCCGGCAAGTTGCGTCTGCCGATGCAGTGGGGCGAAGACGATGTGCCGCTGATTTTCCAGGATAAGCAGCTGAATAAAGCGGGAACGCAAATCGATTATCAGCTCGATATCATGCGCGCCGCCGTCGGCTGGTTTGGCGACATGATGCTCACCAACGGCGTGCAGTATCCGCAGCATGCGGTGCCACGCGGCTGGCTGCGTCTGCGTTTGCTTAACGGCTGTAACGCGCGTTCGCTGCATATTGCCACCAGCGATCAACGTCCGCTGTATGTAATTGGCAGCGACGGCGGTTTGCTGGCCGAGCCGGTGAAAGTGGATAGCTTGCCGCTGCTGCCGGGCGAGCGTTTTGAAGTGCTGGTGGATACGTCAGATGGCAAAGCCTTCGACGTAGTAACGTTGCCGGTGACGCAAATGGGCATGACGCTGGCGCCGTTTGACCAACCGCTGCCGCTGGTCAATATTCTGCCGCTGCGCGTGATGGCCAGCGGTACGCTGCCAGACAAGCTGGTGGATCTGCCGCCCATTCCCGCCACCGAAGGCCTGCAAAGCCGCTGGCTGCAGCTGATGATGGATCCGCAGCTTGATCAGCAAGGTATGCAGGCGCTGATGGAGCGTTATGGCGATAAAGCCATGGGCGGCATGAAAATGGATCATGGCAACATGGCGATGAGTGATAGCGCGAAGCCGATGGATCATGGCGATATGGCGATGGATCACGGCAGCCACGGCAAAACTGCCGCCTATGATTTCCATAATGGCAACAAGATCAACGGTCAGGCATTTAATATGACCAAGCCGATGTTCAACGTGGAATTGGGCAAAGTGGAGAAGTGGAAGATTTCCGGTGAAGGTGATCACATGCTGCATCCGTTCCACATTCACGGCACGCAGTTCCGCATCCTGTCAGAAAACGGCAAGCCGCCTGCGGCGCATCGCGCAGGCTGGAAGGACATCGTCAACGTTAACGGCTGGCGCAGCGAAGTGCTGGTGCGCTTCAACTATGTCGCTAACGCCGACAATGCGTACATGGCGCATTGCCATCTGCTGGAGCATGAAGATACCGGCATGATGCTCGGTTTTAGCGTCAGTTAACCGACGCCTCCAGCGCCAGGCGAATATCCTCGATCAGGTCGTCAGGATGTTCGATACCAATCGACAAGCGCACGGTCGCATCGGTGATGCCAATACGTTGCCGCACATCCTGTGGCACGCCCGAATGGGTGGTGCTGGCAGGATGGCTGGCAAGCGATTCGGTGCCGCCGAGGCTCACCGCCAGCTTGAACAGTTCCAGCGTATTAAGGAAACGGAACGCCGCCGCTTGCCCGCCACGGATATCAAACGAGAAGGTTGAACCCGCGCCGCTGCACTGGCGCTGATACGTTTTGCCCGCCGGACTTTCTGCCGCCAGATACGGCAGCCAATGCAGTTTTTCCACCTGCGGATGATCGCGTAAAAACGCCGCCACGTTTTCGGCATTGCTGGTGGCTTTCTCCATACGCAGCGACAGCGTTTCCAGCGAGCGGCCAATCATCCAGCTGGAGTGCGGATCCAGCTGCGTGCCGATGGCGCTGCGCAGCGAACGTACCTTGCCGATCAACGCTTTGCTACCCAGCACCGCACCGGCAATCAGGTCCGAGTGGCCGCCGACATATTTGGTCAGTGAATAGAGCGACAAATCTGCGCCATGCTGCAACGGCTGTTGAAACACCGGCCCGAGCAGCGTGTTATCGCAGGCGAGAATCGGCCGCGAACCTTGCTGCTGCGCAATCACATCCGCCACCTGCTGCATCAACTGAATATCCACCAGGCTGTTGGTGGGATTGGCGGGCGTCTCAATCAGAATCAGCGCCACGCGTCCGCGCTGCCATGCCAGCTTCGCCGCTTCATGCACCTTATCTTCATCGGTGCCATCGCTGAAACCCACCGCTTTGATCTCCAAATCGTGCAGCGTTTTGCTCAGCAGCGTTTCGGTGCCGCCGTACAGCGGCTGGGAATGCAAAATCACTTCGCCAGGACGCGCAAACGTCAGCAGCGTGGTGGCAATCGCCGACATCCCGGAAGAGAACAGCGCCGCGCTTTCCGCGCCTTCATACACCGCCAGCCGATCTTCTACGATTTCGCTGTTGGGATGATTGAAGCGTGAATAGACCAGCCCACCAGTTTTGCCTTCTGGCGGCTGCTTGCGCCCGGCGACGAAATCGAAAAAGTCCTGCCCCTCTTCGGCGCTGTTAAACACGAAGGTGGAGGTGAGAAACACCGGCGGTTTCACCGCGCCTTCCGATAACTGCGGATCGTAACCGTAATTCAGCATCTGCGTTTCCGGGTGCAGATCGCGCGTACCAATTTTGTTTTTTTTACTGGATGAAGCGGTCATAGGAACTCCAGAACTCGGCGGTAAAGGGGCGGACGTGTTCCTACAGTTAACGCCAGCGCGATAAATTTCGCCACGGAATCGTTTGCGTTCTGTGCGCGGCGTTAGACGCTGGCTCGTCTATGATAGACTTCGTGGCTTTCCAAAAACCGTAACTGGACGCATGCAATGAAACATACCGTCGACGTGATGATCTCCGAGCAAGAGATCGCAACCCGAATTGCCGAACTGGGCAAGCAGATCAACGAGCACTACCGCGACAGCGGCAGCGAAATGGTGCTGGTGGGTTTGCTGCGCGGCTCCTTTATGTTTATGGCCGATCTGTGCCGCGCCATCGACGTGCCGCATGAAGTCGACTTTATGACGGCGTCAAGCTACGGCAGCGGCATGTCGAGCAGCCGCGATGTGAAAATCCTCAAAGATCTCGATGAAGATATTCGCGGCAAGGATGTGCTGATCGTGGAAGACATCATCGATTCCGGCAATACGCTGAGCAAAGTGCGTGAAATCCTGCGCCTGCGCGAGCCAAAGTCACTGGCGATTTGTACCTTGCTGGATAAGCCAGAGCGTCGTGAAGTGGACGTCACCGTCGAATTTGTTGGCTTTACCATTCCCGATGAGTTCGTGGTCGGCTTTGGTATCGATTATGCCCAGCGCTATCGCCATCTGCCGTATATCGGCAAAGTTATCCCGACCGGTGAATAACCGCACAATCGTCCAAGGCTAAACTTCCCCGCCTGCGATACACTGCGCAGCCCGTAAGCCAACGGTTTATGGGCTGGCTCGACTCTCTGCTAAACTCCATTGATTTCTTAATGTTAATGACCGCGACATCGCTCGTGCGCATTACCATTTTCATAGGCCTTTGATGTCTCTACAACAAGGTATGGATTCGCAATGACATATGCACTGGAAATTTCCGGGCTGACCAAAACCTATCCCGGCGGCGTACAGGCGCTGAAAGGACTCGATCTCAACGTGGAAGCGGGCGACTTTTACGCCTTGCTGGGGCCAAACGGCGCCGGTAAATCCACCACCATCGGTATTATCAGCTCGTTAGTGAATAAAACCGGCGGCAGCGTGCGCGTATTTGGTTACGACCTGCAAAAAGACGTGGTCAACGCCAAGCGCCAGCTTGGGCTGGTGCCGCAGGAGTTCAACTTCAACCCGTTTGAAACCGTAATGCAGATCGTGGTCAATCAGGCTGGTTATTACGGTGTTGAACGCGCTGAAGCTAACAAGCGCGCGGAAAAATACCTCAATCAGCTCGACCTGTGGGGCAAACGCAACGAACGTGCGCGCATGCTTTCGGGCGGTATGAAGCGCCGCCTGATGATCGCGCGTGCGCTGATGCATGAGCCGAAGCTGCTGATCCTCGATGAACCGACCGCGGGCGTAGATATCGAACTGCGCCGTTCGATGTGGAGTTTCCTGAAAGAGCTGAATATTAAAGGCACCACCATCATCCTCACCACGCACTATCTGGAAGAAGCAGAAATGCTGTGCCGCAATATCGGTATTATTCAGAGCGGCGAGCTGGTGGAGAACACCTCGATGAAAGGGTTGCTCTCCAAGCTGCAATCCGAAACCTTTATCCTCGATCTGGCGCCGCGTAGCCCGCTGCCGCAGCTGGAGGGCTTCCAGTATCGACTGGTCGATACCTCGACGCTGGAAGTGGAAGTGATGCGTGAGCAAGGTCTGAACAGCGTGTTCAGCCAGCTGAGCACGCAGGGCGTGCAGGTGCTGAGCATGCGTAACAAAGCTAACCGCCTTGAGGAGCTGTTCGTCAGCCTGACACAGGGAAAAACAGGAGTGAAAGCATGACGCACTTGTATTGGGTGGCGCTCAAGAGCATCTGGAGCAAAGAGATCAACCGCTTCGCCCGCATCTGGATTCAGACGCTGGTGCCGCCGGTGATCACCATGACACTCTACTTCATTATCTTCGGCAATCTGATCGGTTCACGCATCGGCGATATGCACGGTTTCAGCTACATGCAGTTTATCGTGCCGGGCCTGATCATGATGGCGGTGATTACTAACGCTTACGCCAACGTGGCATCGTCGTTCTTTAGCGCCAAGTTCCAGCGCAACATTGAAGAGCTGCTGGTGGCGCCGGTGCCAACGCACATCATTATCGCCGGTTATGTCGGCGGCGGCGTGGCGCGCGGCGTGTGCGTGGGGATTTTGGTTACCGCGATTTCGTTGTTCTTCGTGCCGTTCCACGTGCATTCGTGGTCGATGGTGGCGCTGACGCTGCTGCTGACGGCGATTCTGTTCTCACTGGCGGGCCTGCTGAATGCGGTATTCGCGCGCACTTTTGACGATATCAGCCTCATTCCCACCTTCGTGCTGACGCCGTTAACCTATCTCGGCGGCGTATTCTACTCGCTGACGCTGCTGCCGCCGTTCTGGCAAGCGGTGTCGAAGCTGAATCCGGTGGTGTATATGATCAGCGGCTTCCGTTACGGTTTCCTCGGCATCAACGATGTGCCGCTGGTGTTCACGCTATCTGTGCTGATCGCCTTTATCGTGGTGTTTTATGTGCTGGTGTATTCGTTGATTCAGCGTGGGCGCGGGTTACGTACGTAGATTTGGGAGTGATCTTCAAAAAGATCGCCATTCATGGCAACCAAAGAAAAGGGCGCGGTGTAAAAATCGCGCCCTTGTTGTATCAGGCGACCTGAACCGGCAACGCCTTAGCGAGGCGCTTCATTTCGTTATCGCCTTCGAAGTAGGCAACTTTCGGCTGCCAGCTGCGTGCGACTTCATCTTCGACCTGCACGTAAGAGCAGATGATCATGATGTCACCGGCGCAGGCGCAGCGTGCGGCGGCACCGTTGACTGAGATGATCTTCGAGCCACGTTCAGCGGCAATTGCGTAGGTTGAAAAACGCTGGCCGTTGGTGACGTTGTAAATATCGATGGCTTCGTATTGCAGAATGCCGGAGGCGTCGAGGAAATCCTGGTCAATGGCGCAGGAACCTTCGTAATGCAAATCTGCCTGAGTGACTTTAACGCGATGCAGTTTGCCTTGAAGTACGGTGCGAATCATAACTGTCTAACCTTGTTAAGCTGCCAATAAACAACGGAAAACTACTCCGTCAGATCCACTTGCTGATTATCAATCAGACGTGCATTGCCAAGCCATGCGGCCATCAAAATCACCGCGCGCTGGCTGTCCACGTTCAGCGCTTGTAAGGTTTCGGCATCGCAAATCGCCAGTCCATCCGGACGGAAACCCTTCTCACGCAACGCCACTTCCGCTTGCTCGATAATCTCTTCAACATGGCGCTCGCCGTTGCTCAGACGTTCGGCCATGCTGTTCATCACCTGGCTAAGACCGGACGCGATGTTACGCTCGTCGGCGGTGAGATAGCCATTGCGCGAACTCAGCGCCAGACCATCTTTTGCGCGTACCGTTGGCACGCCCACAATCTCGATATCGAAGCCCATATCCGCCACCATCTTGCGGATAATCGCCAGCTGCTGGAAATCCTTCTCGCCGAAGCAGGCGATGTCTGGCTGCACCAGATTAAACAGTTTGCTGACGATGGTGGAGACGCCGCGGAAGTGTCCCGGACGGCTGGCGCCTTCCAGCAGCGATGATAAACCCGGCACTTCCACAAAGGTTTGGCTATCCAGGCCTTTGGGATAGACATCGGCGGGCGCGGGCGCAAACACCAGATCCACGCTATGACGATTCAGCTTCTCGCAGTCGTCCTGAAGCGTGCGCGGATAGCGCGCTAAATCGTCGGGACGATCAAACTGCATCGGATTGACGAAAATCGAGACCACCACAACGTCGGCGCGCTCGCGCGCTTCATCGACCAACGTCAGATGACCGTCGTGCAGGTTGCCCATGGTGGGCACCAGCGCGATACGTTTACCTGCCTGACGCCAGCGACGAATCTCACGACGCAGCATCGGCAGTGTTTCAATGATCAGCACTGCAAATCTCCTGATTTACTGGAAACTGTGTTCAGCGGCTGGATAAAGGCCCGCTTCAACGTCGGCGATATATTGGCGAATCGCTGCACGAATGTCGCCGGTTTCTGCGAGGAAATTTTTGGCAAATTTGGGAACGTGACCGCCGGTAATGCCAAAGGCGTCGTGCATCACCAGAATCTGGCCGTCAGTGACGTTGCCCGCGCCGATGCCGATCACCGGCACCGACAGCGCTTTAGTGATGCGTTCCGCCAGCGCCACCGGCACGCACTCCAATACCAGCAGCTGCATACCGGCGGCTTCCAGCGCCAGCGCATCGGCCAGCAGACGTTCAGCGGCGGCTTCATCGCGGCCCTGTACTTTATAGCCACCGAAGATGTTCACCGACTGCGGCGTCAGGCCCAAATGGCCGCACACCGGGACAGCGCGCTCGGTTAGCATACGCACGGTTTCCGCCAGCCACTCGCCGCCTTCCAGCTTCACCATATTGGCGCCGGCGCGCATCAGCTGTGCGGCGTTAGTAAACGTCTGTTCTGGCGTGGCGTAACTCATAAACGGCAGATCGGCCATCAGCAGCGCCAGCGGCGCGCCACGGCGCACGGCGGCGGTGTGATAGGCGATATCGTCCACGGTGACCGGCAAGGTCGATTCGTGGCCCTGCACGGTCATGCCGAGCGAGTCGCCAATCAGCATTACCTGAATGCCTTCATCGGCAAACAGGCGGGCAAAACTGAAGTCGTACGCCGTCAGCGTGGCAAATTTGCGCCCGCTGGTTTTGAGTTGGCGTAAATGGGAGAGGGTTGTTGGTTTCATCACACGCTCCAGAGTTTTCTGATGCGCGCAGTGTACTACGGCTTACTCAGACCACAAACGGATAGCGCTGCGATCCAGGGTGGCAAGAATCACAGATAAGGCTTGTCCATTCGGCAGCGACAATTGCGGGGCAATTTCCAGCAGCGGTACCAGCATAAATGCGCGATTGTGCATGTCGTAGTGCGGCACGGTCAGGCGCGGCGTGTTGATGGTCTGGTTGCCAAATAGCATGATATCGAGATCCAGCGTGCGCGGTCCCCAGCGTTCAGCTTTGCGCACGCGACCGTGTTGCAGCTCAATGCGCTGGGTATGATCGAGCAGCGCCTCAGCGTCCAGCGCGGTTTTCAGCGCCACTACCGCATTAAGGTAATCAGGCTGATCCGGCGGGCCGTACGGCGGCGTGCGATACAGGGAAGATGTGGCGATGCGCGAGGTATGCGGAATGGCATCGAGCGCGGCCAACGCTGCATCAACCTGATGCAGCGGATCGGCCAGATTACTGCCTAAAGCGAGGTAAACGCGGGTCATTGCGGACTGTTTGTGCGAGGCCCGGTTGGACGGCGACGCGGACGGCGCGGTTTACGGCGCGGGGCCGGATCGTCGCCCAGCGTGGTCATCATGGTTTTCTGCTGCACCGGTGCCGCCGCCTGGAACTCGCCCCACCAATGCGTCAGCTTTTGCAGCTCAGGATTGTTTTCCACGTCGGCACGCAGCGCCATCAAATCGTAAGCGGCACGGAACTTAGGATGCTCCATCAGCTTCCATGCACGTTTGCCGTGACGACGCGACATGCGCAGCTGCAGCTGCCAGATATCACGAATCAGCGTGGTGATACGCTTGGGAATCGCCAGCGCGCGGCAGGCTTCATCCAGCGTTTCGTTCATCGACAAGGCGAAAGCATCGTAATAAGTCAGGCCGCTTTCCTGCGCAATGCGTTCGGCGGATTCCAGCTGCGGATACCAAAACATTGCGGCAAACAGGAAGGCCGGATTGACGCGCATATCATTTTGCAGGCGGGTATCCGTATTTTTCAGAACCTGCGCCAGCATACGCTCCATCAGGCTGTCGCTTTCGGCGGTGAAACCGCGCGTCAGCATCGGGAACAGCGGCTGGAACAGCTGATATTCACGCATCATCTGATAGGTGCGGTAGCCGTAACCGGCTTGCAGCAGCTTGAGCGACTCTTCAAACATGCGCGCCGGCGGGATGTCATTCAGCAGCGTTGCCAGACGCGGAATCGGCTCGGCCGTTTCTGCCGCGATACGCATCTGCAGCTTGGCGGCGAAGCGCACCACACGCAGCATGCGCACCGGATCTTCGCGGTAGCGCGTTTCCGGATCGCCAATCATGCGAATGATGCCTTCGTGCAGATCGTGCAAGCCACCGACGTAATCACGTACGGTGAAATCGGCCACGCTGTAATAGAGGCTGTTGATGGTGAGATCGCGGCGTTGGGCATCGTCTTCAATGCTGCCGAAAATATTGTCGCGCAGCAGCATGCCGTTCTGGCCGCGCTGCGAGCTGTTGCGATCTTCTTCGCTCTCTTCATGATGATGACCACGGAAGGTGGCGACTTCGATCACTTCCGGACCGAACATCACATGTGCCAGACGAAAACGACGACCCACCAAACGGCAGTTGCGGAACAGCTTGCGCATCTGTTCAGGCGTGGCGTTGGTGGTGATATCAAAGTCTTTCGGCTTGCTGCCGAGCAGCAAATCGCGCACGCCGCCGCCGACCAGGTAGGCTTCGAATCCGGCTTTGTTCAGACGATAGAGCACTTTGAGGGCGTTTTCGCTGATATCTTTGCGTGAGATGTTGTGGCTTTCTCGTGGAATGACAGTCATCTGACCAGGACTTTCAGCTTCCACCTCTTCAGGCGCCTCCTCATCACGCTTGAGGACTCTCCGGCAAAAATTAGCGACTCGGGTAAAAATGGGACACCTCGACAGTGAGAAAAAGGGTGTTAATAAAATCAGCGGCTAATCATAGCCTGTTGAGAACCATTTAGGAATGGTGATGTCGTTTCATCCTCTTTAAGACCGTTCTGCAACGGAATCAGGCGGATATTCCACTGCACGACGGCCTGTTTCAACAGGCTTTCCAGCGATTCATCCTGCCAGCCTGGCGAAACCGGCTGGCCAAGAAAGCGCAAAGCCTGCACCAGCAGCGGCCGCGCATCGCCAGCGGGCAGCGCGGGCGCATGATTCTGCTTGGAAAGCTTGTTGCCATCGTGATTAACCGCCAGCGGCAAATGCAGGTAATCCGGCACTGGCCAGGTAAACTGCTGATACAGCGCAATCTGGCGCACCGTGGGCTCAATCAAATCTGCGCCGCGCACGATTTCCGTCACGCCCTGAAAATGGTCATCAACCACCACCGCGAGATTGTAGGCAAACAGCCCATCACGGCGATGGATAATAAAATCTTCCTGCGCCAGCTGCGCTTCAGCCTGCAACTGGCCACGCAGGCGATCGTCAAAGCCGTTAACCGGCGCATGCTGACGCAGGCGCAGCGCGGCGTTGTCCGGCGGCAGTTGCAAATCGCGGCAGTGACCATCGTAAAAACCGCCCAGCTGCTGAATGCGGCTGCGTGTGCAGGTGCAGAAGTAACTTTGTCGATGCGTTTGCAGCCAGCTTAGCGCGGCGCGATAGGCATCGTGGCGCTGTGACTGCCATAAAACGTCGCCATCCCAGTAAAGACCATAATGTTCCAGCTGCTGCAAAATACGCGTTGCGGCACCGGGAACTTCACGCGGGGGATCGATATCTTCGATGCGCACCAGCCAGCGTCCCTGTTGCGCGCGCGCACTCAGGTAACTGCCTAACGCAGCAATCAGCGAACCAAAATGGAGGTCACCAGAAGGGGAGGGAGCGAAACGCCCAATGCAGTTTGAAGGATTCATAACGAAGTGTACCGCACGTCGGGAAAACAGGGATTTTCCCGGCTGTGCGGTAGCAATTTGCTTACGGCCATTAGCCAGCCATCTGCTTCTCGCGGATTTCTGCCAGCGTTTTGCAGTCAATGCAGAGATCGGCAGTCGGACGCGCTTCAAGGCGGCGAATACCAATTTCTACACCGCAGGAGTCGCAGTAACCGAAATCGTCGTCATCCACTTTCTTGAGCGTTTTCTCAATCTTTTTAATGAGTTTGCGCTCACGATCGCGGTTACGCAATTCCAGGCTGAACTCTTCTTCCTGCGCAGCACGGTCGACCGGATCCGGGAAGTTGGCAGCTTCGTCCTGCATATGTGACACAGTGCGATCTACTTCATCCCGAAGTTGGTTGCGCCAGGCTTCCAGAATCTTACGGAAATGGCCTAGCTGGGCGTCGTTCATATACTCTTCGCCCGGTTTCACCTGATACGGCTCCACTCCAGCGATGGCGAGGATACTCAGGGACGATGTTTTACGGTTTTGCCCTTCTTGCATGTTGTTTCTCCTGGATAACACGCACTTCCCTAGATACGTCAAGTTGCATGTGTGTTGACTGTGTGCCTGCAACCTAAACGATTTAGGGCTTATCGATTCCCATAAAGGGAAAAAACAGGCCGCTATAAATAGCAGAAGCCATCAAGGTTGGCAATTATTCCTGACCACTACTTGACAAGCCTCTGAACAATCGCGTATTCAGCGCCTCGCCCAGAACATTCCTATCACACCAAATTGCCTTAAATATTACAACGCTACGTTAATCGGTTGCGTAAGTAATATCTTTAACGGTGAAATTTGAGCTTGATACGCCAAAACTTCCACACCATCACGCTGCGCCTGTTCCAGTAGTTCTGCGTAGTGCACGTCGATATGGCGTGCCGGGGAAACGTCCTCAATCCCTGTATGCAGAACTGCGAACAACAAAACGGCTCGATGACCTTCTGCCACGATGGTGCTCAATTCGCGCAGATGTTTCTGTCCACGAGCCGTCACCGCATCCGGAAAATAGCCTTTACCTGCCTGTAAAAGGGTGACGGACTTGACTTCAATATAGCAGTTGGATCGGCCATCCGCTTGCAGCAGGAAGTCAATTCGGCTTTTTTCCGTGCCGTATTTCACTTCAGGCTGGCAGCGGCTGTAAGCGGATAATTCCGGAATCGTGTCGAGCGTCAGCGCCTCGCGCACCAGCTGATTGGCGCGCAGCGTATTCACGCAGATCCAATGGCCTTGTTGGGTCTCGGTGAGTTCCCAACTGTGCGGATATTTCCGCGTGGCACTGCTGGACGTCGAATACCACACGGTATCGCCCGGCGTGGCGCAGCCGGTCATCGCGCCGGTATTGGCGCAGTGAATGGTCAGCGTTTCACCTTCTGGCGTAACTACATCGGCTAAAAAGCGTTTGTAACGGGCAATCAAGCGGGCGGGTTTAAGCGGTGGGTCGAACTCCATTTACTCTCCTGTGGATGATAGTAGCGGCCAGCGGGCCAGCGCCTGATAACGTGTGCGGCCGCGCGTTACGTTCGAAGTGAACAGCGCAAAATGGCGGATATCGGTGTGCCAGTGAAAACCGCGCGGCGGCAGCGCGATCTGTGACGCTGCTTGGCGCAACAGCGTGACGTGCGGATGAAACGGCTGCGGGCTCTGTGCGCAGCCATGACGTGCGGCTTGTGCGCGCAGCAGGCTGGCGAGCTGCAGTAATCCGCGCGGCGCCCGCTGACAACCGAGCCACACCACGCCGGGACGCGGCCAGTGACCGGCGTCATCCAAATCGAGGGCAAAACCGGGCTGTTCGATGCGTGAGGCCAGCCGCTGCAGCTTGCGAGACGTCTCATCGCTGACCTCGCCGAGAAACGCCAGCGTCAGGTGCAGGTTGGCCGCCGCCACCGGTTTCCCGGCTTCGGCAGCAAAATTATCCGCGCGCCACTGCACCAACTGTTGCTGGAGCGGAGCGGGCAGTTCAAGAGCAAAAAACAGACGTTGCGTTGCCAGGTTGGCCTCCGGTAATCCGCGCCTCAGAGTGCTACAATGCGCGCCATCTTAGCACAGGCATTTTGGGAGTTGAGTTTGAGTGAGTTACCGGTAAGCGAGGTGCTGCCTGCGTTGCTGGACGCGCTGGCGCAGTCGCCGCAGGTGTTGCTGGCGGCGCCGACCGGCGCAGGTAAATCAACCTGGCTGCCATTACAACTGCTGCAACACACCCCATTGCCCGGCCGCATCATCATGCTGGAGCCGCGCCGACTGGCGGCACGCAACGTGGCGCAGCGTCTGGCAGAACAGCTTGGCGAGCAGCCGGGCGGCACCGTTGGCTATCGCATGCGCGGTGAAAACTGCTGCGGTGCCAACACGCGCCTCGAAGTGGTCACCGAAGGCATTTTGACGCGCATGTTGCAGCGCGATCCGATGCTGGAAGGCGTCTCGCTGGTGATCCTCGATGAATTCCATGAACGCAGCCTGCAGGCCGATCTCGCGCTGGCGCTGCTGCTCGATGTGCAGCAAGGATTGCGCGACGATCTGAAAATTCTGCTGATGTCTGCCACGCTCGATAATCAGCGTTTGCGTCAGCTGCTGCCAGATGCGCCCTTTGTGGTCTCTGAGGGCCGCAGTTTCCCGGTCACGCGCCGCTATGCTTCGCTCAACAGCCAGCAACGTTTTGAAGAAGCGGTAGCGCGCGAGGTGGCGCAACTGCTGCGCGAAGAGTCAGGATCGCTGCTGCTGTTCCTGCCCGGCGTGGCGGAGATCGAACGGGTTAAGCGCGAGCTGGAAGCGCGGGTCAGTGACGAGGTGGATCTTTCTCCTTTATATGGCGCGCTGTCGCTGGAGGCACAACGTCGTGCCATCCTGCCGTCTCCGGCGGACCGCCGAAAAGTGGTGCTGGCGACCAACATCGCCGAAACCAGCTTGACCATCGAAGGTATCCGCTTAGTGGTCGATAGCGCGCTGGAGCGCTCGGCGCAGTTTGACGTGCGCAGCGGCGTGACGCGGCTGCAAACGCAGCGTATCAGCCAGGCGTCGATGACGCAGCGCGCCGGTCGTGCTGGTCGACTGGAACCTGGCATCTGCCTGCACTTACTGCCGCAAGAGCAGGCGCTGCGTGCGGCGGCGCAGAGTGAACCGGAAATTCTCAATAGCGATTTGACCTCGCTGCAGATCGATCTGCTGCAATGGGGATGTCAGAATGCGTCACAGCTTATGTGGCTTGACGCGCCGCCGCCGCGCAACTTGCGTGCGGCGTGCGAGCGGTTAACCCAGCTAGGCGCGCTGGAGAATCACCAGCTCAACGCGCGCGGTCGAAAAATGGCCGCGCTGGGCAGCGATCCGCGCCTGAGCGCGATTCTGGTGGCTGCCGGGCAAAACAACGATGCCATCGCCAGCGCCGCGCTGCTGGTGGCGATTCTGGAAGATCCGCCACGCAGCGGCAGCGCAGATCTGCGTGATGCGCTTAACCATCCGCAGTCGCACTGGCAGCGCCGCGCGCGTCAGTGGCAGAAGCGCCTCAACGCCAGCGGCGGCACCATTAATCCCGACCTGTTCCCGCAGCTGCTGGCCGCCGGTTTTGCCGATCGTCTGGCGCAGCGTCGTGGCGACAGCGCGCGCTATCAGCTGGCGAACGGCATTGGCGCGATGCTCAACGAGCAGGATGGTTTGAGCCGCTATGAGTGGCTGATTGCACCGACACTGCTGCAGGGCGCCAGCGCCGCCGAGGCGCGCATGTTACTGGCGCTGCCGGTGGATATCGACGCGCTGCGCCGCGAATGCCCCACCTTAATTGAGCAGCGTACCGACGTGGAGTGGGATGAAGATAAAGGCACTTTGCGCGCGTGGAAACGCGAACTGATCGGCGCGCTGGTCCTAAAAGCGCAGCCGCAGGCACGCCCGGAGGCGGAAATATTGCATCCGGCGATGCTGCGCTGGATCCGCGAAAAAGGATTGTCGGTGCTGGGCTGGAAAGAAGACGCCGAACAGCTACGCTTGCGGGTGCACTGTGCTGCGCAGTGGCTGCCGGAAGAGCCGTGGCCGGAGCTGGACGATGAAAGCCTGCTCGATACGCTTGAAAGCTGGCTGCTGCCGGAGATGAGCGCGGTACGCGATCTGAAAGGATTGCAGAGCATCAACCTTGTCAGCGCATTATTACATTTGCTGACATGGTCACAACGTCAGCGGCTGGATACTGTGCTGCCAACTCATTACACTGTGCCGACCGGAAGCCGCCTGCCGATCCGCTACGATGCAGAGAAGCCACCCGCGCTGGCGGTGCGGATTCAAGAGATGTTTGGCGAAGCACAGAACCCGGCGGTGGCCGATGGCCGCGTACCGCTGGTGTTAGAGCTGCTCTCGCCCGCGCACCGTCCGCTGCAGATCACCCGTGACCTCGCGGCGTTCTGGCGTGGTGCGTATCCCGAAGTGCAGAAAGAGATGAAAGGGCGCTATCCAAAGCATCCGTGGCCGGACGATCCGGCCAACGCCTTACCCACAAGGCGGACCAAGAAATTTTCATCGTGAAACGCTGTGGATCGAATTCAGAGGGTTCTGCCATGCGCAGCACGAGAAAGCAGTTGTAGACTAAATAATTCGATTTTCAGGAAGGCGGCAAACGAGAGAATCCCGATGAGCTTACTTCAGTAAGTGATTCGGGTGAGCGAGAGCAGCCAACGCATCTGCAAATCGAATTATGACGTATATAGAGTAACGGCCGCCGCCGTAGCAATACCTGGAGAATAAAAGCATGTCTGGGAACGATCGCGAACCTATTGGGCGCAAAGGAAAAGCGCCAAAGCCGCCGCGCAGCACTGCGCGTCGGGGTCGCCGCAGGGAACTTGATGATGATATCGATCAGGACGATTTTGACGAAGAAGATGAGGAGAGTGGACCGGTGCCACCAAAAAGTAAAAAACGTCCGCCACGCGGCAAACGTCGCTGGTTAGGCTGGTTGATTAAACTCTTCCTGGTCTTTGTGGTGGTGATGGCTGCCTGGGGCGTCTATCTCGACTCGGAAATCCGCAGCCGCATCGACGGTAAAGTGTGGCAACTGCCTGCTGCCGTTTATGGCCGCATGGTCAGCCTCGAGCCGGGCATGTCGTACGACAAAAAAGAGATGATTGCGCTGCTGGAAGGCACGCAGTATCGCGAAGTGTCGCGCATTACCCGTCCGGGTGAGTTTAGCGTCAAAGGCAACACCATTGATCTGCTGCGCCGTCCGTTTGATTTCCCGGACAGCAAAGAGGGGCAGATCAACGCGCGCCTGACCTTTAGCAACAATGAGCTGAGCGAGATTAAAAACCTCGATACCGGCCGCGATTTTGGCTTCTTCCGCCTCGATCCGCGCCTGATCACCATGTTGCAGTCGCCGAACGGTGAACAGCGTCTGTTCGTGCCGCGCGCCGGTTTCCCGGATCTGCTGGTGAGCACCTTGATCGCCACTGAAGATCGCCACTTCTACGAGCACGACGGCATTAGCCCGTATTCGATTGGTCGTGCGTTCCTCGCCAACATCACCGCCGGTAAAGCGGTGCAGGGCGGTAGTACGCTGACGCAGCAGCTGGTGAAAAACCTGTTCCTCACCAACGAGCGTTCGCTGTGGCGTAAAGCGCGCGAAGCCTATATGGCGGTGATCATGGATGCGCGCTACAGCAAAGATCGCATCCTCGAGCTGTATCTCAACGAGGTGTATCTCGGCCAGACCGGTAATGACCAGATCCGCGGTTTCCCGCTGGCGAGCCTTTACTACTTCGGTCGTCCGGTGGATGAGCTGAGCCTCGATCAGCAGGCGATGCTGGTCGGCATGGTGAAAGGCGCATCGCTGTACAATCCATGGCGTAACCCGAAACTTGCGCTGGAGCGACGTAATCTGGTGCTGCGTTTGTTGCAGCAGCAGAACGTCATCGATCAGGAACTGTATGACATGCTGTCGGCGCGTCCGCTTGGCGTGCAGCCAAAAGGCGGCGTGATCACGCCTCAGCCGGCATTTATGCAGATGGTGCGTAACGAGCTGCAGGCTAAGCTCGGCGACAAAATGAAAGATCTCTCCGGCGTGAAGATTTTCACCACACTGGATGCGATTTCGCAGGATGCCGCAGAGAAAGCGGTGATTGAAGGCATTCCAACGCTGAAAAAACAGCGAGGCCTGAAAGATCTGGAAACCGCAATGGTGGTGGTGGATCGCTTCAGCGGTGAAGTGCGCGCCATGGTCGGCGGTGCCGATCCGCAGTTCGCCGGTTACAACCGCGCGCTGCAGGCACGTCGTTCGATTGGCTCGCTGGCAAAACCGGCCACCTATCTCACCGCGCTGAGCCAGCCGAACAGCTATCGCCTCAACAGCTGGATCGCCGATGAACCCATTGCGCTGAAACAGCCGAATGGCACCATCTGGAAACCGATGAATGACGATCGTCGTTTCAGCGGCAAAGTGATGCTGGTGGATGCGCTGACCAACTCGATGAACGTGCCAACCGTCAACCTCGGTATGACGCTGGGACTGGATGCGGTGGTCGATACCTGGAACAAGCTCGGCGTGCCGAAAGATCAGCTGCATCCGGTGCCGTCAATGCTGCTCGGTGCACTGAACCTGACGCCGATTGAAGTGGCGCAGGCGTTCCAGTCGATCGCCAGCGGCGGTAACCGCGCTGAGCTGTCGGCGGTGCGTTCGGTGATTGCGGAAGATGGCACGGTGCTGTATCAGAGCTATCCGCAGGCGCAGCGTGTTGAACCGGCGCAGGCGGCGTATCTGACGCTCTACACCATGCAGCAGGTCGCCGATCACGGTACCGCGCGTGCGCTGGGTGCGCGTTATCCTAAAGCGCATCTGGCTGGCAAAACCGGCACCACCAATGACCTGATTGATAGCTGGTTCGCCGGTATTGATGGCAAAGAAGTGGCGATTACCTGGGTTGGCCGCGATAACAACCAAACCTCGAAGCTGTACGGTGCCAGCGGTGCAATGCAGCTTTATCGTCGCTATCTCGACAACCAGGCGCCAATGCCGCTGGTGCTGACGCCGCCGGAAGATATCACGCAGATGAATATCGATTCTGCCGGTAACTTTATCTGCGGTACGGGCAGCAGCACATGGCGTTCGCTGCCGGTGTGGTCGCTGGATCCGAACGCGCTGTGTCAGCAGCAGCAAGAGCAGGTTCAGCAACAACAGCAGCAGTTGCAGCAGCAACAAGAGCAGCAACAGCAGCAACAGCAGCAGCAGCCACAGAATGAGCAGAAAGATTCTGACGGCGTGGCGGGCTGGATTAAAGATATGTTCGGCAGCAAATAAGTTGCTGAGAAAACACAGGGCGCTGCGGCGCCCTTTTTCATGCTTAGGATTGGTTGAGGGGTCTTAGCGAGGCACAAATAATTTCAGCGATTTTTTCGCCTGCTGTTCTCTCCTCAATTTGCAGTTCTTCCCTCAGAACCCGTTCCCGAGTGGCTTTCATCGGATCGCGTCCGGCGACGATATTGTCGACAAAAGTGAAAATATCCTCCTCCTGCCAGGCCACGTCGTAGGCGTTATAGATGAAGTCAGCGGTGCGATTCAGGCCATAACAGCTTTCATGAGTCAGGTAGAGAATCGGTTTTTTCGACGGCAAATATTCGAATAAGAATGAACCCGCGTCAGCGAGCAGCGCATCCGAACGAGCAAACGTCTGTTTGTAATCATGTCCGCTATCCCACTCCACATTTGAACGATGTTTTGCGGCATCAAACAGTTGCTGATACAGGCTGCGCGCGGTTGCGCTGGCTTCCCCTATCCACTGACTCAGTAGCGGGTGAGGGCGAATGATCAAATGGATATCCGCACGCTCAATCAGCTTTAAAAAAGCGGCGCCGTAGAGCGTAAAAGTAGTAGACATTTTGCGACCGTCAGGCAGCACAAAATGCGGCGTCCAAAGCAACGTTTTGATCTTTGTGGGTGGCTTTTCGTCGGGGAGATGAAAGCGGCGCTGATAGTGGTCAAACTTGGGGTGACCCGTAACATAGACGTGGTTGTTGCCCGCGTCGCACTGAATACCAAACTCCGCTTTATGTCGCTCCGAGCGAGAAAAAATCCACGTCGCCAGATTTTGGCACAGCAAATTAAATTGATAGAGTTGGACCTCTTCACTGATGCCGCTATCGAGCGCATAAGGGATATAAGCAATTTTCACGCCGCGCTCATGCAGGTAGTCGCTGCGAAAGCATTCGGGGCGTGCTTCGTCGTAAGGGTTTTGCAAGAACACCACATCGGGCTGACGCTCCTCCAACTGATAGTCTTCAAATCCTGTGTAATCCAGCCCTCTTTCACGCAGAATCTTACGCTGAATATCGCCATTAACATCGCTCGCCTTCCAGTTCAGGTAAGGCACCACCACGATGCGGCAATCGAACGCGGGATTGGCCTGCATCGCCTCAATCACCGATTCAAAGTTCGTCCAACCCGGCGGCCACTGGAAGTAAAAGTCGACTTTAATTGGGCCTGAAGTGGAGGGTGTGAATTTGGCGGGCGCAACGATTTGACTCAACGGTTTTCTGAAGAGTGCGCGGTAATCTACCGTTCTATTTTCGATATCGCTTTTATCGAGCCGTTGTGCACCGGCATTGGGGAATACGCCCAGCCAAAGATCCTGCTGCATCAGGCTATTCCAGTGCACATCAAGGGCATATTGTGCCTGCGCACCACCTTGCAATTGCGCCTGCAGCGCCTCGCGATAGTTTTCAATCAGCGTGGTGTAATAGCGGTGATTCACGATATAGGCGCATGCGCACCACGCGAAGTTAGCGCGCACGATATAGTCCACGCTCTTTAACGGCGTGACGCGGCGATAATTGGCCGCCAGAAAAGCTACTTGCCAGTTGATTTGCGGCAGGGCAGCAAAGTAGCGGTTGAGATTGTCGTAGTTCTTCTGGCTTTCATTGAAGCTAAAATCATCCTCCAGAATCAGCACGCGCTCCCAGCCGTTATCGCGTGCCATCTCCAGCGCGGCGATATGCGATTGCGTGCAGCCGATGTAGCCCTTTTCATGCTTGATCGCGTCCAGGCGAACGATTTTTTCAGCGGTTAAACCCAGCTTTTTAAGTTGTTTAGTGATGCGGGTTAATCGGTCTTTGCGTTTCTTCAAATTGATGAAGATAACGCGATCAACAATGTTCCAGTTTATAGCGGTCATGAGTGTGTCTGCAGGAAGGAGAATGCAGGGCATAAGCAATTAGCGGGCCATTTTTTTAAGTTTATGATTTTACTCGTTATCGTTGGTTTGGTGCTCTGTCGGGATGAAATAAACTTCCTCTGTGCGGCAATGCAATTTCCCGATTGCCGGCCTCCGCTCCTTTTATTGCTGATTTATTATTTGCGATCATGAATATGCGCGATCTGGCTGTAAACGCCGTGCTTACAGGCATTAATCGTTGCGAATATGACGCTATTTCGCCTAAAATCCGTGCGTCATAATAATCATTCTCGTTTGTATTCGCCTGCATCGACTTTTTTCGAGAGACCTCACTTATGAATACGCGAAACACTAATCCTTGTTTCTTACGCCCGCGTTCGCTGGCTTGGTTTATTTCACTGACTATGGGTACGTTCAGCGTGCAGGCGTTGGCAGAAGATACCGTGGTGGTTAGCGCTGATGGCGGCAGCGGAGTCGAGCAAGAGAAAGCGTGGGGCCCGTCGCCAACCATTGCGGCCAAACGCAGCGCCACCGGCACCAAAACCGATACGCCGATCGAGAAGAACCCGCAGTCAATCTCGGTAGTCACGCAGGAAGAGATGGCGATGAAAAACGTCACCAGCGTGAAAGGGGCTTTCAACTACACGCCAGGCGTGTTGACCGGTAACCGCGGTAGCTCCAATGTTATCGATGCGCTCTCTATTCGCGGCTTCAGCGAAACCAACACCAACCAATATCTTGATGGCCTGAAACTGCAGGGTGATAACTACTCTGAGTTTGCTATCGATCCCTATTTCCTTGAACGCGCCGAACTGTTGCGCGGTCCGGTTTCGGTGCTGTACGGCAAGAGCAATCCGGGCGGCGTGGTGTCGCTGGTGAGTAAGCGTCCGACGCAGGAGACGCTGCGTGAAGTGCAGTTCCAGATGGGCACAAACAATCAGTTCTCCACGGGTTTCGATTTCGGCGGCTCGCTGGATGATGACGGCGTTTACAGCTATCGCCTGACCGGTCTCGCGCGCAGCGCCGATGCGCAGCAGGATATGAACAAAGAGAAGCGCTACACCATTGCGCCATCATTCAGCTGGCGTCCGAATGAGAATACGCGTTTCGATTTGCTGACCTACTTCCAGAACGAACCGGAAACCGGCTATTACGGCTGGTTGCCGCGTCAGGGCACTGTGGTGGGCATCACGCGTCCTGATGGCAGCAGTTACAAGCTGCCAACTAACTTTGATGAAGGCGAAGACAGCAACAAAATTTCGCGCAACACCAGGATGGTGGGCTACAACTTCGAGCACAGTTTCAATGACACCTGGACGGTGCGGCAGAATTTGCGCTATGCGGATCTGAGAACGGATTATCGCAGCATTTATGGCAATGGTTTTAATGCCGCAACACAGCAAATCACCCGCGGTTCAGCGGTTTCTGATGAAAAGCTCAACCAGTTTGCAGTCGATAACCAGGCGCAGGCCAAATTCACCACCAGTCAAATTGATCACACACTGTTGCTGGGTGTCGATTTCCAGCGCACGCGTAATGATATTGATGCGCAATTTGGTACCGCATCACCGCTGAATGCCGTTAATCCACAATATGGCGACGACAGCGTGACGCCGTTCCCTAATCCTTATCAGCACCTCAATAAGCAGCGCCAAACCGGTTTATACGCGCAGGATCAGATGGAGTGGAACCGCTGGGTGTTAACCCTCGGCGGTCGTTATGATTACGCGATGAACTCGGTCTATGATCGCGTAGCCAGTAGCGTTGATCGCCAGAACGATCAGGCTTTCACCTGGCGTGGCGGGCTGAACTATGTGTTTGATAACGGTATCGCACCTTACTTCAGCTACAGCGAAGCCTTCATTCCGAACTCAGGTTCAACTTATGATGGTGAAGCCTTTGATCCTTCCCGCGCGAAGCAGTATGAAGCCGGTGTGAAATACGTTCCTAAAGATCGTCCGGTGGTGTTGACGGCGGCGGTGTATCAGCTGACCAAAACCAAAAACCTGACGGCCGATCCGGATACCCTTAACCACCCAAATGCCAGCATTCAGAGTGGTGAAATCCGCTCGCGTGGCGTGGAGCTGGAAGCCAAAGCCGCGCTGAATGCCAACATCAATATGACCGCGTCTTATACCTACACTGATGCGGAATACACCGAAGACACTAACCTGAAAGGCAAAACGCCGGTGCAGGTGCCGAAGCATATGGCATCGCTGTGGAGTGATTACACCTTCCATGAAACGGCGCTGTCGGGCGTGACCGTGGGTGCAGGTGTACGTTATGTCGGCGAGAGCAAAGGGTTGTACGCCAGCGGCGACGATGTGAACCAAAACTTCGACGTAGCCGGTTACACCACCGTTGATGCCGCGCTGAAATACGACCTCGCACGCTTTGGCATGCCGGGCTCCACCATCGGCGTTAACGTCAATAACCTCTTTGATCGTGAATACGTCGCCAGCTGCTACCGCGACTACGCCTGCTACTGGGGCGCTGAGCGTCAGATTGTCGGTACTGCGACTTTCCGTTTCTAATCGTGTTACGCAGGTCGCCATCAATGGCGACCTACAGATTAACCAGGGATTATCATGCAGCATCCGCACCACGCAGAAACCACCTTCAGGCTGGATAACGTCAGTTTTCGTGTGCCAGGCCGCACGCTGCTGCATCCGCTGTCTCTTACCTTTGCACCGGGCAAAGTCACCGCGCTGATTGGTCATAATGGTTCTGGCAAATCCACGCTGCTGAAAATGCTCGGTCGTCACCATGCGGCGAGTGAAGGGCGCGTGTTGCTGAATGAGGACGCGGTTGATAACTGGGGCAGCAAAGATTTTGCGCGTCAGGTGGCGTATCTGCCGCAGCAACTGCCCGCGGCGGAAGGCATGACGGTGCGCGAGCTGGTGGCGATTGGCCGCTATCCGTGGCACGGCGCGCTGGGCCGCTATGGTCAGGAAGATCGTGATCGGGTGGAAGAGGCGATTACGCTGGTGGGATTAAAGCCTTTTGCCGGGCGTCTAGTGGATAGCCTTTCTGGCGGCGAGCGCCAGCGTGCCTGGCTGGCGATGCTGGTGGCGCAGAACAGTCGCTGCCTGTTGCTGGATGAACCGACCTCGGCGCTGGATATTGCCCATCAGGTTGATGTGCTGGCGCTGATTCAGCGTCTCAGCCGCGAACGTGGGCTGACGGTGATTGCGGTGCTGCACGATCTCAACATGGCAGCACGCTATTGCGATCGTCTGGTGGCGCTGCGCGGTGGCGAAGTGATAGCCGAAGGTGGCCCCGAGGCGATCATGCAGGCCGATGTGCTGGGCAACATTTACGGTATTCCGATGGGCATTTTGCCGCATCCGCTGGGCGGCGCGCCCGTCAGTTTCGTTTACTAAGGCTTCGCCATGTTCGACATTTCTCGCCGCCGCCTGCTGACGGCGCTGGCGCTTTCCCCGTTGATGTCCGCGTTGCCGCTGCGTGCCGCCGTGCCGGATGCGCAGCGCATTCTGGCGCTGGAGTGGCTGCCGGTGGAGCTGCTGATGGCGCTCGGCGTGACGCCACTCGGCGTGGCCGACATGCACAACTACAACATTTGGGTCGGCGACCCGCAGCTGCCGTCCAGCGTTATCGATCTTGGCTTACGCACTGAACCCAATCTGGAGCTGATGACGCAGCTCGAACCCTCACTCATCCTGCACTCCAATGGTTATGGTCCGGCGCTGGATAAGCTGCAGCGCATCGCGCCAACCATGGGTTTTGACCTCAACAGTGGCGACGGCAAACCGCTCAGCACCGCGCGTCACTCATTGCAGGCGCTCGGCGCACGTCTTGGCCGTGAAGCGCAGGCCGTGCAGCATCTGCAGTATGTGGATGAGCAGCTGGCGGCGGCGCGTGAACGCCTCAAGCCGTGGGCCGATCGTCCGGTGCTGCTGATGTCGCTGATGGACAGCCGCCACGCGATTACCTTCGGTAAAAACAGTTTGTTCCTTGAGGTGATGGAGATCCTTGGCTTGAGCAATGCCTGGCAGGGCGAAACCAACTTCTGGGGCAGCGCAGTCGTTGGGCTGGAGCGGCTGGCGGAAGTGGGTGATGTGCAGGTGATCTGCTTCGATCACGATAACGATCGCGATATGCAGCAGGTGATGGCCACCGCGCTGTGGCAGGCGCTGCCGTTTGTGCGCGCGCAGCGTTTCCAGCGCGTGCCGGCGGTATGGTATTACGGCGCGACCTCTTCGGCGCTGAAATTTGTCCGCGTGCTGGAACACGCGCTGGAGTCGCACTGATGCGCAATCGTCTTTTTCCCGTCGCGCTATTGAGTACGGTGTTTCTGCTGGCGCTGGCCTTAACCGTGGTCAATCTGCGCCAGGCGCTGCCGATCGATCAATGGTCGCAGGCGTTTTTCGCGCCTGACATCAACAACATCCAGCAAGTGGTGTTTCATCACAGTTTGCTGGCGCGACTGGCGCTGTCGCTGCTGGTTGGCGCGGGCCTTGGCCTCGCCGGTTTGCTGTTTCAGCAGGTGCTGCGCAATCCGCTGGCGGAACCCACCACGCTTGGCGTGTCGTCGGGCGCTCAGCTGGGGATTACCGTTGCGACGCTATGGCATTTGCCGGGCGGCGAGTTCACGCAGCAGTTTGCGGCGATGGGCGGCGCGGTAATTGTCGGTATTCTGGTATTCGGCGTGGCCTGGGGCAAACGTCTGTCGCCGGTGACACTGATTCTGGCTGGGCTGGTGCTGAGTTTGTACGCCGGTTCGGTGAATCAAATCTTCGCGATCTTCAATCACGATCAGCTGCAGAACATGTTCTTGTGGAGCACCGGCGCGCTCAACCAGCTGGATGGACACAATGTGGCGCAGCTGTGGCCGCGTCTGCTGCTGGCGTTTGTGGTGGCGCTGGCGCTGCTGCGTCCGCTGACGCTGATGGGGCTCGACGATGGCGTAGCGAAAAACCTCGGTCTGGCGCTGTCGGCGGCACGTATTGCTGCGCTGGCGCTGGCAATTTTACTTAGCGCGCAACTGGTCAATGTTGCAGGTATCATCGGCTTTATCGGCCTTTTCGCGCCGCTGCTGGCGAAGATGCTCGGCGGGCGTCGCCTGATCAGCCGCATGTTGTTGGCGCCGCTGATCGGTGCGCTGCTGCTGTGGCTGGCCGATCAGTGCGTGCTATGGCTGACCAACCACTGGCGTGAAGTGTCTACCGGCACGGCGACCGCGCTAATCGGCGTGCCGATTCTGCTTTGGTTGCTGCCGCGCCTGCGTACCGGATCGGTACCGCCAGCGCTTAATCAGGGCGATAGCGTGCCGGCTGAGCGGCAGAAGGTCTTACGCTGGTGTTTGATCGGATTGCTGATTCTGGGCGTATTGAGTTGGGTTGGTATCACCTTTGGCCGCGATGCGCACGGCTTTGCGTGGGTGGGCGGCGATATGCTGCAGCAGCTGCTGCCGTGGCGCGCACCGCGCGTATTGGCCGCGCTTATTGTGGGCATGATGCTCGGCGTGGCGGGTGCGCTGATCCAGCGGCTCACCGGTAATCCGATGGCGAGCCCGGAAGTGTTGGGCATCAGCTCGGGCGCGGCGTGCGGCGTGGTGGTGATGATGTTCTTCGTGCCGGGCGATGCGGTGGCGTGGCTGTTACCTGCCGGTGCGCTGGGTGCGGCGTTGACGCTGTTGATTATTATGCTGGTGGCGAGTCGCGGCGGCTTTTCGCCAGAACGCATGTTGCTGGCGGGCATGGCGCTTAACAGCGCGTTTGTCACGCTTTTGATGGTGCTGCTGGCCAGCGGCGATCCGCGCATGGCGGGCTTGTTGAGCTGGATTTCCGGTTCAACCTACAACATCAATATGCAGCAGGCCGTGCAAAGCGCGGTGGTGGGTTTAGTGCTGATGGCGCTGGCGCCGCTGGCGAGTCGCTGGTTGACGCTATTGCCACTCGGCAGCGCTACCGCGCGTTCAGCGGGCATGGCGCTCACTACCTCGCGCCTCAGCCTGCTGCTGCTGGCGGCGGCATTAACCGCCACGGCAACCTTGACCATCGGGCCGCTGAGCTTTATCGGGCTGATGGCGCCGCATATCGTGCGCATGCTCGGGTTCCGCCGTGCATTACCACAGGTGTTGATGGCCGGTTTGTTGGGCGGCGGCTTGATGATTTTCGCCGACTGGTGCGGCAGGATGCTGGCGTTTCCGGATCAAATTCCAGCCGGGTTGATGGCGACCTTCTTTGGTGCGCCGTATTTTATCTGGCTGTTGCGGCGGGCGTAATCAGGGTAACCCGGAATGGCGACTCCACAACGACGGTAGAGTGCGCCATTCAGGCGGTTTTAAAGTTTCGCGAAGCTGCGGCGTGCCGCATCGATGGTGCGTTGGATATCTTCTTTACTGTGCGCCAGCGACATAAAGCCTGCTTCAAAAGCAGATGGCGCAAGGTAAACGCCTTCTTCCAGCATCAGGTGGAAGAAACGCTTAAAGCGCTCAACGTCACACTGAGTGACGTCCTGATAGCAGGTCACTTCATCGGCATCTGTGAAGAAAATCCCGAACATACCGCCCACGTGGTTGATCACCAGCGGAATATTTTCGGCTTTCGCTGCGGCCAGCAGGCCTTGTGCTAACTGCGTGGTCAGATCGGTCAACGTGCTGTGGGTGCCTGGCTGCGCAATTTTCGACAGACACGCGAAGCCCGCCGCCATGGCAATCGGGTTACCGGACAAGGTACCGGCCTGATAAACCGGACCGGTTGGTGCCAGCGCATCCATCACATCGCGACGACCACCAAAGGCACCGACCGGCATGCCGCCGCCGATGATTTTACCGAGACAGGTCAGGTCTGGCGTCACGTCGTAATAGGCCTGAGCACCACCTAATGCGACACGGAAGCCGGTCATCACTTCGTCGATAATCAGCAGCGCACCGAATTCGTCACACAGCGTACGCAGGCCTGGCAGGAAGTCTGGCTGCGGTGGAATGCAGTTCATGTTGCCCGCTACCGGCTCAACGATGATGCAGGCAATATCCTCAGGATACTGCTCGAAAGCTGCACGCACAGTGCTGAGATCGTTATAGGTGCAGGTCAGCGTGTGCTTAGCGAAATCGGCCGGTACGCCCGGGGAGTTTGGCTGGCCGAGCGTCAGCGCGCCGGAGCCGGCTTTCACCAGCAGGCAGTCGGCGTGGCCGTGATAGCAGCCTTCGAACTTGATGATTTTATCGCGATGGGTGAAGCCGCGCGCCAGGCGAATGGCGCTCATGGTGGCTTCGGTGCCGGAGTTAACCATGCGCACCATGTCCATGCTGGGCACCAACTCGCACACCAGCTCGGCCATTTTCACTTCCATCTCGGTTGGCGCGCCGAAGCTCAGACCGCGCGCAGCCGCTTCAACCACCGCGTTACGGATGTTGGCGTTGTTATGACCCAGCACCATCGGGCCCCACGAACCGACATAATCGATATAGCCTTTGCCGTCGGCGTCATACAGATACGCACCGTCAGCGCGTTCGATGAACAGCGGCACACCGCCCACACCGGTAAATGCACGTACCGGGGAGTTCACACCGCCGGGGATCAGGCGTTGCGCTGCGGCATACAGGTTTTCTGACTTACTCATTGTTCTGCTCCTGCTGTTCGGGAAAAAATCTGGCGCCATTCTACGGGAATAACGGCTTGCGCTAAAGTTTAGGGTATATACTTTCCTGCGCATGCGGCGGCACGCAGTGTCAAGCGTGAGACTTGATTGCACTGGACGGCTGGCAGATAATAGCGAGATTAAGGTCGTTTTCTGACCTCGACGTTTACCCGGAGTAAAAGATGAGTGACGACTTAGCAGCGCTGCCTTTGCAATTTACTGATGCAGCAGCAAAAAAAGTGAAAAACCTGATTTCTGATGAAGAAAATCCCGAGCTGAAATTGCGCGTTTATATTACCGGCGGCGGTTGCAGCGGTTTCCAGTACGGCTTCACGTTTGACGATCAAATGAATGACGGTGACATGACCATCGAGAAACAAGGCGTGGCGCTGGTGGTGGATCCGATGAGCCTGCAATATCTGGTGGGCGGTTCCGTGGATTACACCGAAGGCCTGGAAGGTTCACGTTTTATCGTGACCAACCCGAATGCCAAAACCACCTGCGGTTGTGGTTCTTCCTTCAGCATCTAATGCTGCTTCTGGCTGCCGTTCTGGTAGCCAGATTCCTACCATTCAATAGTCACTAAACGCGCAGATTCGCGGCGCTTAGCATCGCGTTTTAATACTCGTTCAGTAATGCGCGGCTGCGCGCTGAAGTGACGTCCACAATCCACTTTTGGCAGAGAGTGTTCACTCTGGCGTGAGATATCGCAACGCGAGAATAACGTTAAGGTAGCGGCGATAGAGCCGGTCGACGTGGCCGCACTCAGAGGTGCAGCGATCACGAGCCCTATGGCCAGCAGCAGTGCTCTGGTCATGAATAGTTCCTGGTGAAGACAAAATTGCGCTAAGCGCTAAAAAAGGGCACAGAGCATACGTGGCCGCTGTGCCTTGTATTATGATTTACGACAACTTATGCCGAATCTTTAATCTTAATTAGTGCTTTTTTTCGTCGGATGTAAATCTGCACACAGCTGTTTCGCTGCCAGCAGCATGCGAGGCCCCGGACGGCTCAGCCAGTCGTCATTGATGGCGATCACCGGCACATCCAATTGCGGCTGCCAATATTGCGCGATGCTGGCGGCCCGAGCGGCATCACCCCCGATGACAATCGCCTGCGGATGGCGCATCAGCACCTGTTCGCGGCTCACCTGCGGCCAGCTAACGCTGCTATCGGCAAAAATATTCCTGCCGCCGCACAGCTCAATGACCTGGTTTTGCATGGTGTTACGCGAAGCCGTAAACAGCGGCTGCTGACCAAACTGCAAAAAAAGCGGCAGCGGCGTACTTTGCTGATACTGCTTGCGTAGCGCCGCTTCCTGCGCGCGTAATGCCTGCGCCGCATCGATGGCTTGCTGCGGCTGCGGACTCCAGCGCTGTAACGCCGCCAGCGCATCGATCATTTGGTCAATAGTTTGCGGATCGATCCACTCAACCTTAATCCCAAAACGCTGCAGCTGTTCAATTTGCCGCTGTGGATTACCGCCGCGCCACGCCAGCACCACATCCGGCTTCAGTTGCAGAATGCGTTCCACTTTAATGCCTTGCCAGTTCGCCACCTGTTCCAGCGCGTTGGCCTGCGCGGGATAATCGGAGAAGGCGCTGACGGCGAGCGGCGTAATGCCTGCGGCGAAGGCCAGTTCCGTTAGATGCGGCGAAAGAGTGATGACGCGCGGCGCGGCAGCGAACAGGCTGTTGCACAGCAGCAACAGCCCAAGCAGCAGGATTTTAGCCACGCGCCAGCTGAACCAGCAGGTTTTCAACCATCAGTGAAGATTGTTTTGCCGCAACACTGAGGAACTCATCGAAGCTGAGGTGTGATTCCTGATCGGCGACGTCAGAAATGGCGCGCACCACCACAAATGGCACCTTGAACTGATGGCAAACGTGACCAATCGCGGTTGCTTCCATCTCCACCGCAATCGCCTGCGGGAAGGTGGTGCGGATGCGTTCCAGCGGTGCAGCGCCGTTGATAAACGCATCGCCGCTCACTACCAAACCGCGTACCGCGTTGAGGTCGAGCTGCTTGATAACCCTTTCGGCGGCGGCAATCAGTTTGTCATCCGCCACGAAAGCGGCGGGGCAGCTGGCCATCTGGCCTGGCTCGTAACCGAAGGCGGTGACGTCGGCATCGTGATAGCGCACTTCATCCGACACCACGATATCGCCCACTTTCAGCGTTGGCGCCAATCCGCCGGCAGAACCGGTGTTGATCACCACATCCGGCTTGCACAGCTGAAGCAGCAAGGTGGTACCGAGCGCGGCGGCCACTTTGCCGATGCCTGATTTCAGCAGCGCCACCTCAACACCATTCAGCGTACCGGTGTAAATTTCGCAGCCGGCCAGCGTCAGTGTCTGGCGGTTTTCAATTTTGTCACGCAGCAGTGTAACTTCCTGCTCCATCGCGCCAATAATGCCTACTTTCATAAGAATCTCGCTAATTTAATGGATGTAACCCGCAAATGTGAGGCATAGTCTAACATGGCTGATTGAGGAAGAATTCACGAAAAAATAAGGGGTAATTATGGCGACGATCAATTTCAGGAAGAAGATCAGTTTCACCCGCCCTTATACCAGCCGCAAAGATCCCGAAGGGGAATACTTTATTACCCGCCACTTTGAAAGCGATCGCGGACGTATTATTAACTCCGCCGCCATTCGTCGTCTGCAACAGAAAACCCAGGTATTCCCGCTCGAGCGCAATGCGGCGGTGCGTTCGCGTCTAACGCACTCGCTGGAAGTGCAGCAAACCGGGCGATATATCACCAAAGAGATTCTGCAAGCGCTGAAAACCCAGGGCGGCGGGCTGGCGAATTATGGGCTGGATGAGTTTGAAGGTGCCTTCGAAAGCCTGATTGAGATGGCCTGTTTACTGCACGATGTCGGCAATCCGCCGTTTGGTCATTTTGGCGAGGCGGCGATCAATGACTGGTTCGACGAAAATCTGCCTGCCGAGCTGGTCGATCCACTGGTGGCGGGCGTTGCCGATGAGGCTGAGCGCGCCGCTTTTGACCAGTTGAATGCAATGATTCGTCAAGATTTATGCCATTTCGAGGGTAACGCGCAGGCGATTCGCCTGGTGCATACGCTGCTGCAACTCAATCTCAGCTATGCGCAGGTCGCCTGTATTTTGAAATATACCGCGCCCGCATGGTGGCAAGGCGATAAACCGGCTGAATTTAGCGTATTAATGAAAAAGCCGGGCTTCTATTTATCTGAGCGAGAATATGTGGCTGAGTTGCGTGAAGCGACCAATATTAAACAGCACCATCGTTTCCCGCTTACCTGGATAATGGAAGCCGCCGACGATATCTCTTATTGCATTGCCGATTTGGATGACGCCGTAGAAAAAGACATCTTCCATGTTGAAACGTTGTATAAGCATTTATTGGATGCCTGGGGCGCGGTAAAAAACGGCGATGTTTTCAGCCGCACTATCGGTGATGCCTGGAAAGAGGCTAATCAGAAAAAACGCCGCAGTATCAGCGATCAATTCTTTATGTCATTGCGGGTTAACGTGCAAAACGTGCTGGTTAGCCATGCGGTTAAGCGTTTCATCGACAACTTACCGGCTATTTTCGAAGGTGATTTTAATCACGCTTTACTGGAAGATGATGGTGAAGAAGGTCGCTTGCTAAAACTATTTAAAACGGTTGCGCGTCAGCAGGTGTTTAATCATCCGGAAGTTGAACAACTGGAATTGCAGGGTTATCGGGTAATTAAAGGTTTGCTCGAAATATATCAGTCACTGCTGTTGCTGGATTACGAGCAATTTACCACCTTGATGAACGAGGATTTTCTGGCAAAGCATCCGATTGAAACCCGCTTGTTTCATAAGCTTTCTGGCAAACATCGAAAGGCCTATCAACAACACATGCGCTCATTAATTGTTGAGCATAAATATCAGCGCTTGTTGTGGGAACGTTATTATCGTGCGCGTCTGATTCAGGACTACATTAGTGGGATGACGGACAATTATGCCTGGGACGAATATCGTCGTTTAATGGCGGTTGAATAAGCGCACAATTGTAAAGATGAAGAACAATTTTTTACCTTTACCTAAAACTTTATTAGGAACTTCGCGCTAAAAACTTAATCTCACCATCACGACCACAGCAATGGTCTGGCCGTAATTCTTAGAGAGACACAGATAAATGAAAAAAAACACAATTATGCTGGCGTTGGCGCTGAGTTTCGGCGCGGCGACGCTGAGCCCTGTGAGTGTATTTGCCGCAGAGACCGCTTCTTCTTCCAGCCAGCAGTTGCCAAGCCTGGCACCCATGCTGGAAAAAGTCATGCCTTCCGTGGTGAGTATCAGTGTGGAAGGCTCGACGACGGTTAAAACGCCGCGTATGCCGCAGCAGTTCCAGCAATTCTTTGGTGATAATTCTCCGTTCTGCCAGGACGGTTCACCGTTCCAAAGCTCACCCATGTGTCAAAACGGCGGTGGTGACGGCGGCGCGGATGGCGGTGCTAACGCGCAGAAACAGCAGTTCCGTGCGCTGGGTTCCGGCGTGGTAATTAACGCGGATAAAGGCTATGTGGTGACCAACAACCACGTGGTGGATAACGCGACCAAAATCCAGGTGCAGCTCAGCGATGGACGTCGTTACGACGCCAAAGTGATCGGTAAAGATCCACAATCAGATATCGCGCTGATTCAGCTGCAGGATGCGAAAAACCTCACCGCAATTAAGATTGCCGACTCCGACAACCTGCGCGTCGGTGATTACACCGTGGCGATTGGTAACCCGTACGGCCTTGGCGAAACGGTGACTTCGGGGATTGTTTCGGCGCTGGGCCGCAGCGGCCTGAACGTTGAAAATTACGAAAACTTCATCCAGACCGATGCGGCGATTAACCGTGGTAACTCCGGTGGCGCATTGGTAAACCTTAACGGCGAGCTGATCGGGATTAACACCGCGATTCTGGCGCCGGACGGCGGCAACATCGGTATCGGCTTTGCCATTCCAAGTTCAATGGTGAAAAACCTTACCGCGCAGATGGTGGAGTACGGTCAGGTGAAACGCGGCGAGCTGGGCATTATGGGCACCGAGCTGAACTCAGAGCTGGCGAAAGCGATGAAAGTCGATGCGCAGCGTGGCGCCTTTGTTAGCCAGGTATTGCCGAACTCTGCTGCGGCGAAAGCCGGCGTGAAAGCGGGTGACGTGGTGGTGTCGATGAACGGTAAAGCGCTGACCAGCTTTGCAGCGCTGCGTGCCGAAGTCGGCTCGCTGCCGGTCGGTACCAAGCTGCAGCTGGGTCTGCTGCGCGAAGGCAAACCGGTGAACGTCACCGTTGAACTGCAGCAGAGCTCGCAGGATAAAGTGCAGTCCGCCACCATTTACACCGGTATTGAAGGTGCCGATCTCAGCAATATTGATACCAACGGCCAGAAAGGCGTGCGCGTCGATAGCGTCAAGCCTGGCAGCGCAGCGGCGCGTATTGGCTTGAAGAAAGGTGACGTGATTCTGGGTGTCAACCAGCAAGCCGTGGCTAATCTTGGCGAGCTGCGTAAAGTGCTCGACACCAAACCTTCGGTGCTGGCACTGAACGTACAGCGCGGTGACAGCAGCCTGTATCTGCTGATGCAGTAAGTTTCAGGTTGTTGATAACAGGCGAGCTTTGGCTCGCCTTTTTTGTGTCTGTGCAAATGTCCGGTACTGAATGTGACGCTTACCGCAAATCCCGCATAATCCCGCTGGCTATGTGCAGTTGCACAATGTCAGCGCCGTAACGGATGCGTATTCTGTCTGTTCGTCCTTATCTCCGGAGTGTTTGATGGCCACCTATCATCTCGATGCGCGACTGGCTCAGGATATTGTTGCCCGCACCATGCAAATTATTGACAGCAATGTCAACGTGATGGATGCGCGTGGTCGCATCATCGGCAGTGGCGATCGTGAACGCATTGGCGAATTGCACGAAGGCGCGCTTTTGGTGCTGTCACAAGGGCGCGTGGTAGACATCGACGAAGCGGTGGCAAAACATCTGCACGGCGTGCGTCCTGGCATCAATTTGCCGCTGCGTATTGATGGCGATATCGTCGGCGTGATCGGTTTGACCGGCCAACCGGCAACGCTGCGTCACTACGGCGAATTGGTGTGTATGACCGCCGAAATGATGCTGGAACAGGCGCGTTTGCTACACATGCTGGCGCAAGATAGCCGCTTGCGAGAAGAGCTGGTGCTGAATCTGGTGCGCAGCGAAACCTTATCGCCAGCGCTCAGCGAATGGGCGCAGCGGCTCGGCATCGATCTCAATCAACCGCGCGTGGTGGCGGTGGTGGAAGTGGACAGCGGCCAGCTCGGCGTTGATAGCGCCATGTCCGAGCTGCAACAGCTGCAAACGCTGCTGACCACGCCAGAGCGCGACAACCTGATTGCGATTGTTTCACTCACCGAAATGGTGGTGCTGAAACCGGCACTGAATGTACATGGCCGCTACGATCAGGACGATCATCGTCGTCGCGTGGATCAACTGCTGCAACGCATGAAGGAGAGCGGCCAGGTGCGAATGCGCATCGCGCTCGGCAACTACTTTACCGGTCCCGGCAGCATCGCACGTTCGTACCGCACCGCGCGTACCACCATGATGGTGGGCAAACAGCGCATGCCGGAACAGCGCAGCTATTTTTATCAGGATCTGGTGCTGCCGGTGCTGCTCGACAGTTTACGCGGCGGCTGGCAGGCCAACGAACTGGCGCGCCCGCTGGCAAAGCTGAAAAGCATGGATAACAATGGCTTGCTGCGACGCACGCTGGTGGCGTGGTTCAGCCACAACGTGCAACCCAGCGCCACGGCACGCGCGCTGTTCATTCATCGCAACACGCTGGAGTATCGCCTCAACCGTATTTCCGAGCTCACTGGGCTCGATCTGGGCAATTTTGACGATCGCTTGCTGCTGTACGTGGCGCTTCAACTGGATGAGCAAAGTTAATGAGAAACCTGTGGATTGCGTTGCTGTGGCTGTATAGCGCGCTAAGTTTGGCTAACGATCCGGCCTTTCTCTCATTAAACGATCTGCAGAAAGTTAAGCAGCAGCTGGCACATCATCAGGCCGCGCCGCCAACGCTCGACGCCTGGCATCAGCTTAAACAGCAAGCGGATAACGCGCTACAACACCCCAATCCCAGCGTCACCGATAAAGGTATGATGCCGCTGAGCGGCTCGAAGCAGGATTATTTAAGCCTGAGCGCCTATTGGTGGCCGGACGCCAGCAGCGCCGACGGCCTGCCGTGGCAGCGTCGTGATGGCGAAGTGAATCCTGCCAGTAAGAATGATCAAAGTGATGGCGTGCGGCTGGCGCGCTTTACCGCCGATTTTCAGGCCCTGACGCTGGCGTGGTACTTCACTGGCAATCAACGTTATGCCGATAAAGCGCTGGCGATGATGCGTCACTGGTTTATCAATCCCACCAGCCGTATGCACCCTAATCTTAACTTTGCTCAAGGCATTCCGGGCCGATCCGCGGGCCGCCATGATGGCGTGCTCGATGGGCGCTACTTTGCCACGCGCGTGGTGGATGCGCTGACTTTGCTACGCAATGCGCCCGGTTGGCAGCCTGCCGATCAGCAAGCGATGCATTTATGGTTTAGCGAGTATCTGCACTGGCTGCGGCACAATCCGCTAGCACTGCAAGAAGCGGCGGCGGTGAATAATCATGGCAGTTGGTATTGCACGCAGGTGGCGGGAATCGCGTGGTATCTGGGCGATCGTGAGACAGTCACAGCGATGGTAGAGTTGGCGCGCAATAAAATTGCGCTGCAAATTCGTGCCGATGGCAGCCAGCCCGCAGAGTTAGCGCGCACGCGATCCTTCCATTACAGCTACTTCAATCTGCAGGCGCTTAGCGCATTGGCGCAGCTAGCCGGTAAAGCAGGGTTAGGCGATTTATGGCATAGCCAGCAGCCAGGCGGATCGTTGCTGGCAGCGCTCGACATGATGGCGCCGTACAGCGATGCCGCTAAAGTCTGGCCGTGGAAAAACCGCGATCGCGTGAGCCAGCGCATCATTCCGCTGCTTTCAATGGCCGATAACAGTCTGCAGCAGCCGCGTTATCAACAGTGGATCATGCAGACGCAATGGAAAGATCAAAAGAGTGCGGCGGTGAGGCAGGCACAGCGTGATACCTGGCTGCTTTCGCTGCCTTATCAGCAGCCATAAAAAAAGGCCAGCATCGGCTGGCCTGTTATCTAAAGCGCGAAATTAACGGTTGTTGCGGGTCAGCTGATCAAGGTCTGATTCGATTTCAGCGATCTTGTTCGAGACCACGCTTTCCAGATGGCGCAGATCCGCCAGAATTTTGCGCTTCAGATCCACTTCAACCTGGTCGCGCTGGCAAATCTGGTCCAGCTCATCGATCACATAACGCAGGTTCGGGCTGATTTCCTGCACTTCTTTGTAACCCTGGCTGGTGTGATCGGCGACAACGGTTTTGCGCTGACGTGGATATTTGAATTTCACGCTTTTAGCAAAGAATTCACCTTTGTCTTTGCGGAAGTAGATTTTAAGAATGTCGTTGTTAGCTTCCTGACGCAGGCTGTAACGGTCGATGTCGTCAGGGTTGCTGATACCTAAGCTTTTCAGGTTGTCGTACATAGCGTTTATATTCCATCTAAGAGTGGGTGAGCGCGCAGGACTATCATCATCATTCGGGATGCAGCAGAAACGCGGCAACCGGAACGCTTACGGCATACTTAATCAACTGTAGACACAAAAACCGGGATGAACAGTGCGCGACCGGAGTTAACTTGGCGCGGATTATGAACTGTTTGAAAAATAAACGCACGTGTTAATTCGCGGCGCGAAACAGGTAATTCTGGCGGGAGTGTAAACAAATAATTACGGGCCTGTAGGCAGGCCCGTCGGGAAGATCTTCAGGCAGGAGAAGCTCAGTCGATGCTGCGCAACAGTTCGTTAATGCCTGTTTTGCTGAGCGTTTTAGCGTCAACTTTCTTCACGATTACCGCGCAGTACAGGCTGTAGCTACCATCTTTAGACGGCAGATTACCGGAAACCACCACGGAACCCGCAGGTACGCGGCCGTAATGCACTTCGCCGGTTTCGCGGTCAAAGATTTTGGTGCTCTGGCCGATGTAAACGCCCATGGAGATCACGGAACCTTCTTCGACGATCACGCCTTCAACGATTTCTGAACGTGCGCCAATGAAGCAGTTATCTTCGATGATGGTTGGGTTAGCCTGCAGCGGCTCCAGCACGCCACCGATGCCCACGCCGCCTGACAGGTGGACGTTTTTACCGATCTGCGCGCAAGAACCCACAGTCGCCCAGGTATCAACCATGGTGCCTTCATCAACGTAAGCGCCGATGTTGACGTAGGAAGGCATCAGCACGGTATTACGTGCGATGAATGCGCCCTGACGCACGGCAGCAGGTGGCACAACGCGGAAACCGGCGTTTTTAAAACGCGCTTCATCCCAGCCAGCAAACTTCATTGGCACTTTGTCGTAGAAGCGGGTTTCCGACCCTTCCATGACCTGATTGTCGTTGATGCGGAACGACAACAGCACTGCTTTCTTCAGCCACTGATGCGTTACCCACTCACCGTTGATCTTTTCAGACACGCGCAGTTCACCGCTATCCAGCAGGCCAATAACCTGGGTGATAGCATCGCGGGTCGCGCTGTCTACGCTAGATGGCGTGATGTCGGCGCGGCGCTCAAAGGCAGATTCGATAACGCTCTGTAACTGTTGCATAATGATTTCCTAAGTCTGTAATACGGGTGCCATCATCGCACTGGCACGGTAAATAAATTTGATTAATCGATTGCGGTCACACTTTATCGTTTGGATTAAGGGCCTCTGTCAACCTCTGTTGCAACACATTGCGCATTTCCACCCCAAGCGCACGCCGCTCGCTATCGGCGAGGATGAAAAGATCCTCAACCCGTTCACCAATCGTACTGATGCGTGCGCCGTGCAGCGACACGCCCAAATCGGCGAACACTTCACCCACGCGCGCCAGCAAGCCGGGCTGATCGAGCGCGACCAATTCCAGATAACTGCGGCGGTCGGTGTGCGTTGGCAGGAAATTGACTTCGGTATCGACACTGAAATGCTTGAGGCGCGCAGACTGGCGACGCGTACGCGGCGGAACCCATTCGTTTTGCGTGATGGCTTGTTCCAGCGCCTGAATGATCAGCGGATGACGATCGGCGGCCAGCGGGCTGCCATCCGGCTCCAGCACAATAAAAGTGTCCATTGCCATGCCATCGCGACTGGTAAAGATCTGCGCATCATGCACGCTGAGATTGCGGCGATCCAACTCGCCGGCCACCGCCGCAAACAGGTGCGGACGATCCGGGCTCCAGATAAAGATCTCGGTACCGCCGCGCGTGGCCTGCGGGCTGACCAGCACCAGCGGTTTGTTGAGATCGTGATGAATTAAATGACGCGCATGCCAGGCGAGCTGATTCGGTGTGTGGCGCAGAAAATAGTCGGCGCGGCAGCGGCTCCAGATATGGTGCAAACGCTCTTCGTCGAGGTTTTCCATCCGCAGCAGCGCCAGCGCTTGCAGACGATGATGGCGCACGCGCTCGCGCAGATCCGGGCTGTTTTCCATGCCGCGGCGCAGCTGTTTTTCGGTCGCGAAGAACAGCTCGCGCAACAGGCTCTGCTTCCAGCTGTTCCACAAGCTTTCATTGGTGGCGCAGATATCGGAAACCGTCAGGCACGCCAGATAGCGCAAGCGGTTTTCGTTCTGCATCACTTCGGCGAATTGCTGAATCACGGTGGGATCCTGAATATCGCGGCGCTGCGCGGTGACTGACATCAATAAATGATGGCGTACCAGCCAGGCAACCAGCTGCGTTTCGCGGGAGTTCAGTCCGTGTAATTCGGCAAAGTCGAGTGCATCCTGCGCGCCGAGAATGGAGTGATCGCCGTTGCGGCCTTTGGCGATATCGTGCAGCAGCGCAGCCATCAGCAACAGTTCCGGCTGTGGCAGGCGCGGCCAGAGTTCAACGCACAGCGGATGCATCGGGCGCGTGGCTTCGTCGGCAAAACTCTCCAGCTTCTGCAGCACGCGGATGGTGTGCTCATCCACCGTGTAAGCGTGGAACAGATCGAACTGCATCTGGCCAACGATGTTGCCCCACAGCGGCGTATAGGCCCATAACACGCTGTGACGATGCATCGGCACCAGCGCACGCTTAACCGCGCCAGGATGACGCAGAATCGCCATAAAGGTTTCACGCGCTTCAGGAATTTGACACAGCGGCTGCTTCAAATGGCGGCGCGCATAGCGCAGCTGCCGCAGCGTGGTGGAGTAAATACCTTTGATGTTTTCGTTACGCACCATCACGTAGAACATACGCAAGATGGCTTGCGGCTCACGCTCAAACAGCGTGAGATCGCGCAGGTCGATGAGATCACCGCGAATCTGGAAATCGTCATCAATGTTGCGCGGTTTTTCAGTGGTCGACAGCGCCAGAATCGCTTCATCGAACAGCTGCAGCAGCATTTGATTGAGTTCGCCGATGCGACGCGTGACGCGATAGAAGTCCTTCATCATGCGCTCAACCGGCTCGTTGACTTCGCCAAGATAGTTGAGGCGTTGAGCGACGGTGAGTTGGCGATCGAACAGCAGACGATTGTCATAGCGTGGCAGCGTTAAGTGCAGCGCAAAGCGAATGCGCCACAAAAATTCCTGACACTCGTTGATTTCATTGCGTTCCGCTTCGGTGATAAAGCCGAAACCAACCATCTCATCCATGGTGGTGGCGCCAAAGTGACGACGCGCCACCCATTGCAGCGTGTGTATGTCGCGCAGGCCGCCGGGGCTGCTTTTGATATCCGGTTCGAGGTTATAGCTGGTGCCGTGATAGCGCTGATGGCGCTCCTGCTGCTCTTCAATTTTGGCGGCGAAGAAGCGCGACGACGGCCAGAAACCATCGCTGAAGATGTTCTTTTGCAGTTCGAGAAACAGCGCCACATCGCCAGTGAGCATGCGCGATTCGATCAGGTTGGTGGCGACCGTAAGATCGGATAAGCCTTCCAGCAGGCACTCTTCCAGCGTACGTACGCTGTGACCAACTTCCAGCTTCAAATCCCACATCAGCGTTAGCAGCTCGCTGGCGCGCTGCGCGGCTGTGTCGTCCAGCGGCTGGCGGCTGAGGATCAGCACATCAATATCGGAGAGCGGATGCAGTTCGCCGCGACCATAACCGCCAACGGCAACCAGTGCGATCTCCTTCATCTGGTCGAAACCAAAGAAGCGCCACAGGCGACGCAGTAAGCGGTCGATAAACAGCGTGCGGGCATCAATCAGAGATTCAATATCGGTGCCCGCATCAAATGCAATGCCCAGGTGCTGCTGGAATTGCTCAAGATAGTGTTTGAGCTTGTCGCGCGTCAGGGCGTCATCCGGCCAGCTGGCGGGGGAATCGGTCAGGCCTTTGTGTACTGCTTCGGTCACGCTACCACTCATCAACATGCCTCTTCATTACGCACATAAAAAAGGCCAGCGATAAGCCGGCCTGGTACTGTTAGCGAGATGATTACGCGACGTTTTCGAGCACCGCTGGAATGGTGTCGTCTTCACGCAGCGTCAGAATCTCACAGCCGTTTTCTGTCACCACAATAGTATGCTCATACTGCGCGGACAAGCTGCGATCTTTGGTTTTCACGGTCCAGCCATCCTTCATGGTGCGGATGCGGTAATCACCGGCATTGACCATCGGTTCGATGGTGAAGGTCATGCCTGCTTGCAACACCACGCCGCTATCATCCGCGTCGTAATGCAGTACCTGCGGCTCTTCATGGAAGCCTTTGCCGATGCCGTGACCGCAATACTCGCGCACCACCGAAAAATCCTGTGCTTCAACATACTGCTGAATCGCGCGGCCCAGTTCACGCAGACGAATACCCGGTTTCACCAGACGCAGCGCGATATAGAGACTTTCCTGAGTAACGCGACACAGGCGCTCGCCCTGAATGGTGGCTTTACCGACGATGAACATTTTTGAGGTATCGCCGTGATACTCATCTTTGATCACCGTGACATCGACGTTAACTACGTCGCCATCCTTCAGCACGCGATCGTCGCTCGGAATACCGTGACATACCACTTCATTCACCGAAATACACACCGATTTCGGGAAGCCGTGATAGCCGAGGCAGGCGGAAATCGCCTGCTGCTTCTGCGTGATGTGTTCATGGCAGAGACGATCCAGTTCACCGGTGGTGACGCCAGGCACCACGTGCGGGGCAATCATCTCCAGCACTTCAGCGGCAAGGCGGCCCGCCACGCGCATTTTTTCGATTTCTTCAGGGGTTTTAATTGAAATAGCCATTAAATTAATCCGCAATCGTCGAATTTTTCGACAATAATGAGTTCTGTGGCAGTCATGTTAGCAGCCAGCAAAAGGGCTGCCAAATGGCGATTGTCTGCGCCTGCGGCGCTCAACTACTATTGGCGTATTCCTGCGCATTGTGGTATAAAGCGCGCCGACGATTCTCTGTCACCGACGTTTGGCTGGCAGGAAACGCATAAAACTCATTATGTGTACTAAAACACACATGTATCGACACATACGCCGGGGTGCCTTGAAAGAGGTCGGTCGTATGGGATACATGGAGGCCCAACCCCAAATCAAACTTTAGAGGTAATCATGGCAACTGTTTCAATGCGCGACATGCTCAAGGCTGGTGTTCACTTTGGTCACCAGACCCGTTACTGGAACCCGAAAATGAAGCCATTCATCTTCGGCGCACGTAACAAGGTTCACATCATCAACCTCGAGCAGACTGTGCCAATGTTCAACGACGCTCTGGCTGAGTTGAAAAAGATCTCTTCCCGTAAAGGTAAGATCCTGATCGTTGGTACTAAGCGCGCTGCTGCCGAAGCGGTAAAAGAGTCAGCTCTGAGCTGCGACCAGTTCTTCGTAAACCACCGCTGGTTGGGTGGCATGCTGACTAACTGGAAAACCGTTCGTCAGTCAATCAAACGCCTGAAAGATCTTGAGTCTCAGTCTCAGGACGGTACTTTCGACAAACTGACCAAGAAAGAAGCGCTGATGCGCACTCGCGAACTGGCCAAGCTGGAAAACAGCCTGGGCGGTATCAAAGATATGGGCGGTCTGCCGGATGCACTGTTCGTTGTTGACGCTGATCACGAGCACATCGCTATCAAAGAAGCAAACAACCTGGGTATCCCAGTTTTTGCTATCGTTGATACCAACTCTGATCCAGACGGCGTTGACTTCGTTATCCCAGGTAACGACGATGCGATCCGTGCTGTAAGCCTGTACCTGACTGCCGTTGCCACTACCGTGCGCGAAGGCCGTTCACAGGATCTGGCTGAGCAGGCTGAAGAAGCTGCTGAAGCTTAATAAGGTTCGCTCTTTCTAAGAGCCCTTAGACATCAGATGTTATCTGGGGGCCGTTCAGGCCCCTTTATTTTATCTAAGTCTGTCACGCTCACTACAGAGCGAGCGGGGCAGAGTAAATTTTCCGCAACAAGTTTCTGACAGTGTGTGAGCACACAGAGACGAATCGAGGATTCTGGAATGGCTGATATTACCGCTGCATTGGTAAAAGAACTGCGTGAGCGTACTGGCGCAGGCATGATGGACTGCAAAAAAGCGCTGACCGAAGCGAACGGCGACATCGAGCTGGCGATTGAGAACATGCGCAAATCTGGCGCAATCAAAGCTGCTAAGAAAGCAGGCAACGTTGCTGCTGATGGCGTGATCAAAACCAAAATTGCTGACGGCTTCGCGGCGATCCTGGAAGTAAACTGCCAGACCGACTTCGTTGCAAAAGATGGCGGTTTCCAGGCGTTTGCTGACAAGGTTCTGGATGCAGCTGTCGCTGGCAAAGTTACCGATGTGGAAGTTCTGAAAGCGCAGTTCGAAGAAGAACGCGTAGCGCTGGTTACGAAAATCGGTGAGAACATCAACATCCGTCGTATTGCTATCCTGGAAGGCGCTGAGCTGAACAGCTATCAGCATGGCGCACGTATCGGTGTGGTTGTTTCTACCACCGGTGCTGACGAAGAACTGAGCAAGCAAGTTGCTATGCACATCGCTGCAAGCAAGCCAGAATTCGTTAAGCCAGAAGACGTGTCTGCAGACGTGGTTGAGAAAGAGTACCAGGTTCAGCTGGATATCGCCATGCAGTCTGGCAAGCCAAAAGAAATCGCAGAGAAAATGGTTGAAGGCCGAATGAAGAAATTCACCGGCGAAGTTTCTCTGACCGGTCAGGCTTTCGTTATCGACCCAAGCAAAACCGTTGGCCAGGCGTTGAAAGAGAAAAACGCTGACGTCATCAACTTCATCCGCTTCGAAGTGGGCGAAGGCATTGAGAAAGTTGAAGCTGACTTCGCAGCAGAAGTTGCTGCAATGTCCAAACAGTCTTAATGGTCCGAAAGAACCGCCACAAGGCGGTTCTTTTTTGTCTGCGATTTAGTGCAGCACTTTCAGTCTCATCCCAATAGCTTTTCTCGCGGGCTTTGCGGATGATCGACCAGATTTTACTTCTCCTTTTCATCATATCTTCCAGGAAGAACTGACCATGGCGACCAACGCAAAACCTGTATATCAACGTATCCTGCTAAAACTGAGTGGCGAAGCACTGCAAGGTGCCGAAGGTTTTGGCATCGACGCGAGCGTGCTTGACCGCATGGCGCAAGAGGTGAAAGAGCTGGTTGAGCTGGGCATTCAGGTGGGTGTGGTTATTGGTGGCGGTAACCTGTTCCGCGGCGCAGGTCTGGCCCAGGCGGGCATGAACCGTGTGGTCGGCGACCATATGGGCATGCTGGCAACAGTGATGAATGGCCTGGCAATGCGTGACGCGCTGCACCGTGCGTATGTCAATGCGCGCTTGATGTCAGCGATTCCGCTGAACGGCGTGTGTGATAACTACAGCTGGGCAGAAGCGATCAGCCTGCTGCGTAATAACCGCGTCGTGATCTTCGCGGCCGGTACCGGCAACCCGTTCTTTACCACTGACTCTGCAGCCTGCCTGCGCGGCATCGAAATCGAAGCCGACGTGGTACTGAAAGCCACCAAAGTAGACGGCGTCTACTCTGAAGATCCGGTGAAAAACCCGGATGCCACGCTGTATGACCAACTGAGCTATGCAGAAGTGTTGGATAAAGAGCTTAAAGTAATGGATCTCGCCGCCTTTACGCTGGCGCGTGACCACAAGCTGCCTATCCGCGTCTTCAACATGAACAAGCCTGGCGCATTGCGTCGCGTCGTGATGGGTGAAAAAGAAGGCACCCTGATTACGCATTAATACCCGACGCACGTTAAAATAAGGTATATTCTTTTGCCGCGATGCTCTGACATCGCGCAGCAATTAGGATGATCGATGTTTATCGATACCGCTTCCGGTTAGCCCGGAAATGGCCAGGTCAACCGAATTCAAGGGTTTCAACGTGATTAACGACATTAAAAAAGATGCAGACACGCGCATGGAAAAATGTGTGGATGCATTTAAAAACAACATCAGCAAAATCCGCACCGGCCGAGCTTCGCCTTCACTGCTCGACGGCATTGTGGTTCCTTATTACGGTACACCAACGCCGCTGCGCCAGCTGGCTAGCGTGACGGTTGAGGATTCACGTACGTTGAAAATCAACGTATTTGATCGCTCGCTGAGCGCTGCGGTTGAGAAAGCGATTATGACGTCTGATTTGGGTCTGAACCCAAGCTCAGCCGGTAGCGATATTCGTGTGCCGCTGCCAGCGCTGACCGAAGAGCGTCGTAAAGACCTGATCAAGATCGTACGTGGCGAAGCAGAGCAGGGCCGTGTTTCTGTGCGTAACGTCCGCCGTGACGCCAACGATAAGATCAAAGCGCTGCTGAAAGACAAAGAGATCAGCGAAGACGACGAACGTCGTACGCAGGACGAGATCCAGAAAATGACCGATGCGCACATCAAGAGTGTTGATGCCGCATTGGCCGATAAAGAAAAGGAACTGATGGACTTCTAATTCCATCAACTGCTTTTCAAAACGCCGTTCAGAGACGAGACGTATTCGACTCTGGCGGCGTTTTACATTGTGTTCGGCGCTGTTGCGGACACTCTCCACGACTTCACAGGGATAGCATGATGAAGCGATTAACTCTGCTGGGATCGACCGGCTCCATTGGTACCAGCACGCTGGCGGTGATTGCCGCAAATCCTGAACTTTATCAGGTGACCGCGCTGGTGGCTGGCCAGAATGTGGCGTTGATGGCTGAACAATGCCTGCAATTCCAACCGCGCTATGCCGCGATGTCCGACGAGACTTCCGCACAAGCGCTGCGTGAGCGACTGAAAGCACTCAACGTTAATACCGAAGTGCTCTCCGGCGTTCAGGCAGCCTGCGAATTGGCCGCGCTGGATGACGTGGATCAGGTGATGGCGGCGATTGTTGGCGCCTCAGGTTTACAGCCCACCATGGCGGCGATTCGCGCCGGTAAAACCGTGCTGCTGGCCAACAAAGAGTCGCTTGTCACATGCGGCCGTCTTTTTATGGAGGCGGTACGCCAACATCAGGTGCAATTGCTGCCGGTCGATAGCGAGCACAACGCCATTTTTCAGAGTTTACCCGCTTCCATACAGCATCAGTTGGGGTACGCTGATCTGCGGGGAAACGGCATCGAGTCGATTCTCCTAACGGGATCGGGTGGTCCTTTTCGTGACACGCCATTAGCGGATTTAGCCGGTATGTCGCCGGATCAGGCTTGTGCGCATCCGAACTGGTCAATGGGGCGTAAAATCTCCGTTGATTCGGCCACCATGATGAATAAAGGTCTTGAATACATTGAAGCCCGCTGGCTGTTTAATGCGACTGACGCGCAGATGGAGGTGATCCTGCATCCGCAGTCGGTTATCCATTCGATGGTGCGTTATTGCGACGGCAGCGTGCTGGCGCAATTGGGCTCTCCGGATATGCGGACGCCTATTGCGCACAGCATGGCATGGCCAGCACGTATTTCTGCGGGCGTAACGCCGCTCGACTTCACGCGCATGAAGTCGTTGACGTTTTCCGAGCCGGACTACGAGCGCTATCCCTGCCTGAAGCTTGCGATTGATGCCTGTGCCACAGGTCAGGCCGCTACGACATCGCTGAATGCAGCGAATGAAGTGGCGGTGGCAGCTTTTCTGCAGCACCAGATTCGCTTTACCGATATTGCCGCCATCAACAGCGAAGTGCTGGCGTCCCTGAGTTGTCAGGAGCCGGGCAGCATTGACGAGGTGATGGAGATTGATCGGTTAGCGCGCGTGCGTGCCAATGAATTGTTACCGCGCTTTCGTTTAGCAGGTTGATAGTTCCCGCTATTTGTTCGCTCTGGGTGAAAATGGTATAGTCGCTCGCTCGCGTTTCACAGCCGACATTGTTTCGATGTCATCTGGCGTGTTTGCCGGAGTTTGCTGCAGGCGCAATGTATTCAGAAACCACAGCATTTCTGATGAAAGGAATTATTACGCGTTATGTCGTCCAACAATCACAACACAATCGATGACGAGTCGTACTGTACGCCACGTCACGTGGCCATCATTATGGATGGTAATGGTCGCTGGGCAAAAAATCAGGGCAAACTGCGTATTTCAGGCCACAAAGCCGGGGTAAAATCAGTACGCCGGGCTGTCAGCTTTGCGGTTAGCCATAAACTGGAAGCGCTCACGCTTTATGCGTTCAGCAGTGAAAACTGGAGCCGTCCGATTCAGGAAGTGACAGCGTTAATGGAGTTGTTTGTCTGGGCGCTCGACAGCGAAGTCAAAAGCCTGCACAAACACAATGTGCGTCTGCGCATTATTGGCGATATCAGTCGTTTCAATAACCGAATTCAGGAACGCATTCGCCGCGCCGAGGAACTGACTCAGCAAAATAATGGACTGACCCTAAACATTGCTGCCAACTATGGCGGCCGTTGGGATATTATCCAGGGTGCCAGAAAATTGGCCGAACAGGTTCAGGAAGGTTTACTGCGTCCTGACCAGATTACCGAAGAAAGCCTGGCTCCGTATCTGTGTATGCAGGAGCTGGCGCCAGTGGATTTAGTGATAAGGACCGGGGGAGAGCATCGGATTAGCAACTTCCTGCTGTGGCAAATCGCCTATGCTGAGTTTTGGTTTACCGATGTTCTTTGGCCTGATTTTGATGAAAACGTTTTTGAAGGTGCACTGAATGCATTCTCTACGCGGGAGCGACGCTATGGCGGTACTGCACCAGGCGGCGCCTAAGCAATTTGGGGGTAACCTTTGCTGAAGTCTCGTCTGATTACCGCGTTAATTTTGATTCCGCTGGTGATCGCTGCACTGTTCTGGTTACCCCTGTCCGGTTTTGCGATTATCACTATCATCATCTGCATGCTTGCCGCCTGGGAATGGGGGCAGTTTGCCGGCATGAAAACGCGTCAGCAACGTATCTGGCTGGCCGTGCTTTGCGGCCTGTTGCTGTCCGCGATGCTCTTTACCCTTGAACCCTATCAACGCAATCTGCACCAATTCCAGATGGAAGGCTCGCTCTGGGCATCGCTGTTGTGGTGGATTGTCGCGCTCATCTTAGTACTGTTCTATCCCGCTTCTGCCGCGTTGTGGCGTCACTCACGTACGCTGCGCCTGCTGTTTGGCGTGCTCACCTTGATTCCGTTCTTCTGGGGCATGATGGCGCTGCGTCAGTATCATTATGATACTGACCATTTCGCCGGCGCATGGTGGCTGCTGTTCGTAATGTTCCTTGTCTGGGGCGCAGATTCCGGTGCTTACATGTTTGGTCGCCTGTTTGGCAAACACAAGCTGGCACCGAAAGTCTCTCCGGGTAAAACCTGGGAAGGTTTCTTCGGTGGGCTATTGTCATCTGCCATCATCGCCTGGCTGTTTGCTCTGCTGGCACCGCTTTCGGTGGCGCCGGGCACGCTCATTATCTGTGCGGTGATTGCGACGCTGGCATCGGTATTGGGCGACCTGACAGAAAGTATGTTCAAGCGTGAAGCGGGCATTAAAGACAGCGGTAACTTGATTCCGGGGCACGGTGGTATTCTCGATCGTATTGATAGCCTGACTGCTGCGGTGCCGGTGTTTGCCTGCCTGCTGCTGTTGGTGTTTCGCACCCTCTGAGGATAGCTGGCGATGTTGAGTATACTCTGGAGTTTTGCCGCCTTTATCGTGGCGCTTGGCGTGCTAATTACCGTGCACGAGTTTGGCCATTTCTGGGTGGCGCGCCGCTGCGGTGTTAAAGTTGAACGTTTCTCGATTGGCTTTGGTAAAGCGCTGTGGCGTCGCAGCGATCGTCAGGGCACCGAATATGTCATCGCGCTGATCCCTCTTGGCGGCTACGTCAAAATGCTCGACGAACGCGTTGAAAGCGTTCCCGCCGAACTACGTCATCAAGCCTTCAACAATAAAACCGTGCTGCAACGTGCTTCGATTATCGCAGCCGGTCCTATCGCCAACTTCATCTTCGCCATCTTTGCTTACTGGGTCGTGTTTATTCACGGCGTGCCGGGTGTGCGTCCTGTAGTTGGTGAAATTCTGAACGGTTCCGTCGCTGCCGAAGCGCAAATTACCTCCGGCATGGAACTTAAAGCGGTAGATGGTATCGAAACGCCTGATTGGGATGCTGTGCGTATGGCGCTGATCGGTAAAATCGGCGACAGCGATGCCACGCTTACCGTCTCGCAATTTGGCGAAGAAGCCACGCAGCAAAAGCAATTAAATTTGCGCGATTGGCAATTTGAGCCTGATAAACAGGATCCGGTGGTCGCTTTAGGTATTCGTCCACGTGGGCCGCAGATTGAAACGACCTTAGCCGAAGTTCAGGCAAACTCACCGGCAAGCAATGCTGGTTTGCAAGCGGGCGATAGGATCGTTAAAGTCGATGGTCAGCCATTATCACAGTGGCAGGCTTTTGCGGCACAGGTGCGGGATAATCCGGGCAAAAACATGGCGCTAGATATCGAGCGCAACGGCGAACCTGTGGCGTTGACGTTAACGCCGGAAGCGAAACCGGGCAATGAAGCGGAAGGCTTCGCGGGTGTCATCCCGCGTGTGATTCCGCTGCCTGATGAGTACAAAACGGTAAGGCAGTATGGACCTTTTGCGGCGATCGGCGAAGCCAGTGTAAAAACCTGGCAGTTGATGAAGCTAACAGTCTCCATGCTGGGCAAGTTGATAATCGGGGATGTGAAGCTGAATAACCTGAGCGGGCCGATTTCGATCGCGCAGGGTGCCGGGTTATCAGCAGAGTACGGGGTGATTTATTACCTGATGTTCCTGGCGCTGATCAGCGTCAACCTGGGCATCATTAACCTGTTCCCTCTGCCGGTTTTAGATGGTGGTCATCTGCTCTTTCTGGCGATCGAAAAGATCAAAGGTGGACCGGTGTCCGAGCGAGTTCAGGACTTTAGTTATCGCATTGGCTCAATATTGCTAGTGCTGTTAATGGGGCTTGCACTTTTCAATGATTTCTCACGTCTGTAATAGCTGGAACGCATACAGGCGCGGGATGTGTTAGGAAAACGCATAACAACGATGGCGATGAAAAAGTTGCTCATAGCGTCGCTGCTGTTTAGCAGCGCCACCGTTTACGGTGCAGACGATTTCGTAGTGAAGGACATTCATTTCGAAGGTCTCCAGCGAGTCGCCGTCGGCGCGGCTCTGCTCAGCATGCCGGTACGTGTCGGTGATACGGTGAATGACGATGATGTCAGAAACACCATTCGCTCACTGTTCGCCACCGGTAACTTTGAAGATGTGCAGGTTCTGCGTGACGGTACAACCCTGATTGTTCAGGTGAAAGAGCGTCCAACCATTGCCAACATCACTTTCTCCGGCAACAAAGCGGTGAAAGAAGATCAGCTGAAACAGAACCTCGAAGCCTCTGGCGTGCGCGTTGGCGAAGCGCTGGACCGCACCACGCTCTCTTCAATCGAGAAGGGTCTGGAAGACTTCTACTACAGCGTCGGTAAATACACCGCCAGCGTCAAAGCGATTGCTACGCCGCTGCCGCGCAACCGTGTGGATCTGAAATTCGTCTTCCAGGAAGGCGTTTCAGCGCAGATCCAGCAGATCAACATCGTCGGTAATAAAGCATTTACCTCTGATGAACTGATCTCGCGCTTCTCACTGCGTGACGAAGTGCCATGGTGGAACGTGGTGGGCGATCGTAAATACCAGAAACAGAAGTTAGCGGGCGATCTCGAAACCCTGCGCAGCTTCTATCTGGATCGCGGTTATGCGCGTTTCAACATCGATTCCACGCAGGTGAGCCTGACGCCAGATAAGAAAGGCATCTACATCACCGTGAACATCAACGAAGGCGATCAGTACAAGATTGCCGGCGTGATCGTGAACGGCAGCATGGCGGGCCATTCTGCTGAAATCGAAAAGATGACCAGGATTCCAGCGGGTGAGCTGTATAACGGCACTAAAGTCACCCAGATGGAAGATGACATCAAGAAATTGCTGGGTCGCTACGGTTACGCCTATCCGCGCGTAATGACGCAGCCAGAAATCAACGATGCTGACAAAACCGTCAAGCTGCACATCAACGTGGATGCGGGCAACCGTTACTACGTGCGTAAAGTGCGCTTTGAAGGTAACGACACCTCAAAAGATTCCGTACTGCGCCGTGAAATGCGTCAGATGGAGGGTGCCTGGTTGGGCAGCGACCTCGTCGATCAGGGTAAAGAGCGTCTGAATCGTACCGGTTACTTCGAAACCGTGGATGTGGATACGCAACGTGTTCCGGGTGCGCCGGATCAGGTTGATGTGGTCTACAAGGTGAAAGAGCGTAACACCGGTACTTTCAACTTTGGTGTCGGTTACGGTACTGAAAGTGGCGTCAGCTTCCAGGTGGGCGTGACCCAGGAAAACTGGCTCGGCACCGGTAACACTGTTGGCATCAGCGGTACCAAAAACGATTACCAGACCTATGCTGAGTTCTCACTGACCGACCCATACTTCACGGTCGACGGCGTGAGCCTTGGCGGTCGTTTGTTCTATAACGACTTTAAAGCTGATAACGCCGATCTGTCTGACTATACCAACAAAAGTTATGGTCTCGACGGTACGCTGGGCTTCCCGGTCAATGAAAATAATACGCTGCGTGTTGGTTTAGGTTATGTGCATAACGACCTGTCCAACATGCGTCCTCAGGTTGCGATGTGGCGTTATCTCGATTCGGTCGGTCGCCATCAGGGCTTGAACGATGATGGTGATTTCTCTGCAGATGATTTCACCTTCAACTACGGTTGGACCTATAACACTTTAGACCGCGGCTTCTTCCCTACGCGCGGTAACCGTACCAACCTGAACGGTAAAGTGACGATTCCAGGCTCTGATAATGCGTTCTATAAAGCGACATTGGATAGCCAGCAATATGTGCCGCTGAACCGCGATGGTACGTGGGTGGTGTTAGGCCGTGGCCGTGTAGGATATGGTGACGGACTTAATGGAAAAGAGATGCCGTTCTATGAGAACTTCTACGGCGGTGGCTCGAGCACGGTTCGTGGCTTCCAGTCCAACACCATTGGTCCTAAAGCTGCGTACCTGAACGATGGCTCGTCAAACTGTAAGATCTCTGATCCAAACGGCGTCTGTAAGTCGGACGATGCGGTTGGTGGTAACGCCATGGCGATTGCCAGCCTGGAGCTGATTACACCAACGCCGTTCCTGAGCGAGAAGTATGCGAATTCCGTGCGTACCTCGGTGTTTATGGATGCCGGTACCGTTTGGGATACCAAATGGCAGAACACTGCAGAAACACGCGCGGCGGGTGTGCCAGATTACAGCGATCCTAATAACATTCGCGTCTCTGCCGGTGTGGCACTGCAGTGGATGTCACCGTTAGGACCGCTGGTCTTCTCATACGCCCAGCCGATGAAGAAAGTCGAGGGAGACAAGTCAGAGCAATTCCAGTTTAACATTGGTAAAACCTGGTAAGGCTCTGAGCAGGGAAGTGAAAATACCGTCTTGCACGCGTGCTGCCTGATAATGCGGCACGCTGCAAACACACACGTTGAGGTAAGGAGTTTATAGTGAAAAAGTTGTTCTGTGCTGCTGCTCTGGGTGTTGCATTAGCTGCTTCTGCGGGTGCCCAAGCGGCTGATAAAGTTGCCGTCGTAAACCTGAGCCAGGTTTTCCAGCAGTCTCCGCAGCGTGCCGCTGTTGCTAAACAGCTTGAAGGTGAATTCCAGAGCCGCGCCTCTGACCTCCAGTCTCAGCAGCAGAAGATCCAGCAAGAAATTCAGGATCTGCAGCGTAATGCATCGACCATGAAAGCGAGCGACCGCACCAAGAAAGAGAAGCAAATCTCTTCTGAGCGTGCTGCCTTTGAACAAAAAGCACAGGCTTTTGACAAAGACAACCAAACTCGTCAGATGCAGGAGCGTAACAAGCTGCTGGCTAAAATCCAGACCGCTGTTCAGTCTGTAGCGAAAAGCGAAGGTTACGATCTGGTTCTGGACTCTCAGGCCGTGCTGTACTCTTCTTCTGATGCTAAAGACATCACTGCTGACGTTGTAAAACAGGTTAAATAATTGATGTCATCAATTCGACTGGCTGATTTAGCCCAGCAGTTGGATGCAGAATTGCACGGAGATGGCGATATCGTCATCTCCGGCATTGCTTCTATGCAATCCGCCACAACTGGCCAAATCACTTTTCTTGCAAACAGCCGCTACCGCGAGCAGCTCGCTACTATCCAGGCTTCAGCCGTGGTGCTGACGGAAGCGGATCTGGAGTGGTGTAAAACGGCCGCCCTGGTGGTGAAAAATCCTTACCTGACTTATGCCCGCATGGCACAACTGCTGGACACCACGCCGCAGCCCGCGCAGAATATCGCGCCCAGCGCGGTGATCGATGTAACGGCTAAGCTGGGTAACAACGTTTCGGTAGGCGCAAATGCGGTGATCGAGTCTGGCGTAGAGCTGGGTGACGACGTCGTTATTGGCGCAGGATGTTTTGTTGGTAAGCAGACGCGTATCGGTCGCGGCTCACGTTTGTGGGCTAATGTCACGATTTATCACGAAATTCAGATTGGTCAGGATTGTCTGATTCAGTCCGGCACCGTCATTGGTGCTGATGGTTTCGGGTATGCTAACGATCGCGGCAATTGGGTGAAAATCCCGCAGCTGGGTACCGTCGTGATTGGTGATCGGGTTGAAATTGGTGCCTGTACTACCATCGATCGCGGCGCGCTGGATAACACTCTGATCGGCAATGGTGTTATCATAGATAACCAGTGTCAGATTGCGCACAACGTCGTGATTGGTGATAACACCGCTGTTGCGGGTGGTGTGATCATGGCGGGTAGTCTGAAGATTGGACGTTACTGTATGATTGGCGGCGCCAGCGTCATTAACGGCCATATGGAAATCTGTGACAAAGTGACCGTAACGGGCATGGGCATGGTAATGCGCCCGATCACAGAGCCAGGCGTATATTCGTCGGGTATTCCACTGCAACCCAACAAAACCTGGCGTAAAACAGCAGCGCTGGTGATGAACATCGATGAAATAAGCAAACGCTTAAAAGCCATCGAACGTAAGGTCGGTAAAGACGACTAAACGCATCCCACGCTACTTGCTTTCATAACAAGAAGTGTACTTTCTTCCACCTTCGGTAACCCGAGAATGGCAGCAGGTATCGTAAGAAAGCGAAACGCCCCGAACTAATTTGCGGCCTGCGGAAGATCATTTTGATCGGTGCAGGCCGTGTTATTGATGCCATCAGATTTTTAGGACAGGAAGAGTATTTTGACTACTGAAACGCATACTCTGAAAATTGAAGAGATTTTAGAACTGCTGCCACACCGCTATCCTTTCTTGCTGGTTGATCGCGTGCTGGATTTTGAAGAGCATAAATATCTGCGCGCGGTGAAGAACGTTTCTGTTAACGAACCGTTTTTCCAGGGACATTTCCCTGGTAAGCCGATTTTCCCAGGCGTTCTGATCCTGGAAGCGATGGCGCAAGCGACCGGTATTCTGGCGTTCAAAAGCGTTGGGAAACTGGAACCAGGCGAACTCTATTACTTCGCTGGTATCGATGAAGCCCGTTTCAAACGTCCGGTTGTGCCGGGCGATCAGATGATCATGGAAGTGACCTTCGAGAAAACCCGTCGTGGTCTGACGCGCTTTAAAGGCGTGGCGACCGTGGACGGCAAAATTGTCTGTGAAGCGACCATGATGTGTGCCCGTAGCCGGGAGGCATAATAAGTGATTGATTCAACCGCCAATATCCATCCCAGTTCTGTCATTGAAGAGGGTGCCGTCATCGGCGCCAATGTTCACATCGGCCCGTTTTGCTTTATCGGCGCTAATGTGGAAATTGGTGAAGGAACCGTACTCAAATCGCACGTGGTGGTGAACGGCCACACGCGTATAGGCAAAGACAATCAGATCTACCAGTTCGCTTCCATCGGTGAAGTGAATCAGGACCTGAAATATGCGGGCGAACCGACGCGCGTTGAAATTGGCGATCGCAACCGCATCCGCGAGAGCGTCACCATTCATCGTGGCACCACGCAGGGCGGCAATGTGACCAAGGTCGGCAGCGATAACCTGCTGATGGTGAATGCTCACATTGCGCATGACTGCGTGATCGGCAATCGCTGCATCTTTGCTAACAATGCCACGCTGGGCGGTCACGTCACCGTTGATGATTTTGCGATTATCGGCGGCATGACGGCGGTACATCAGTGGTGCACCATTGGTGCTCACGTGATGGTTGGCGGTTGTTCAGGCGTCGCGCAGGATGTGCCGCCATATGTTATTGCGCAGGGCAACCACGCAACGCCATACGGTATCAACATCGAAGGTCTGAAGCGTCGCGGCTTTAGCAAAGAAGCGCTGCATGCCATTCGCAACGCGTACAAACTGCTGTACCGCAGCGGCAAAACGCTGGATGAAGTGAAACCAGAGATTGAAGAGCTGGCGAAACAACACAGTGAAGTGCAGCCTTTCTATGACTTCTTTGCCCGTTCAACGCGTGGATTGATTCGTTAATCCATGTCAGCGCGTCCCCTAACGATTGCCCTGGTCGCCGGAGAAACCTCCGGCGATATTCTTGGTGCAGGTCTCATCCGTGCGTTAAAAGCGCGCCATCCTGATGCGCGCTTTGTTGGCGTGGCCGGTCCGCTGATGCAGGCCGAAGGCTGCGAAGCCTGGTATGAGATGGAAGAGCTGGCGGTGATGGGCATCGTCGAAGTGCTGGGACGCCTGCGGCGTCTGCTGAAAATTCGTCGTGACCTGACGCAGCGCTTCACCGAACTCAAGCCGGATGTGTTCGTGGGCATTGATGCGCCGGATTTCAACATCACGCTGGAAGGTCGCCTCAAGCGCGCGGGTATTCGCACTATTCATTACGTCAGCCCTTCCGTTTGGGCGTGGCGTCAAAAGCGCGTTTTCAAAATCGGCCGCAACACCAATCTGGTGCTGGCATTTCTGCCGTTTGAAAAAGCGTTCTACGATCGTTTTAACGTGCCGTGCCGCTTTATCGGCCACACCATGGCTGATGCGATGCCGCTGCAGCCCGATAAGCTGGCGGCGCGCCGCGAGTTAGGCATTGCTGACGAGGCGATTTGCCTTGGCTTGTTGCCGGGCAGTCGCGGTGCCGAAGTGGAAATGCTCAGCGCCGATTTCCTGCGCGCCGCGCAGCTGCTGCGTCAGCGCTATCCCACGCTGGAAATCGTGGTGCCGCTGGTGAACGCCAAACGCCGCGCGCAGTTTGAGCAGATCAAAGCGCAAGTTGCGCCAGAACTGCCGATGCATTTGCTGGATGGCAAAGGCCGTCAGGCGATGCTGGCCAGCGATGCCGCTATTCTTGCGTCTGGCACCGCCGCGCTGGAGTGCATGCTGGCGAAATGCCCGATGGTGGTGGGATATCGCATGAAGCCGTCTACTTTTTGGCTGGCAAAACGTCTGGTAAAAACGCCGTACGTTTCCCTGCCAAATCTGCTGGCCGGTCGCGAGCTGGTGAAAGAGTTGCTGCAGGACGAATGCCAGCCCGACGCGCTCGCCGCGGCGCTGGAGCCGTTACTGCACGCTGGCCCGGAGCGCGAAGCGCTACTGAAAACCTTCACCGAACTGCATCAACAGATTCGCTGGAATGCCGATGAGCAGGCGGCGGATGCGGTACTGGAGATTATCAATGGCTGAATTTATCTATCCCAACGCGCAGCGGATTGCTGGCGTTGATGAAGTGGGGCGCGGCCCGCTGGTTGGCGCCGTGGTCACGGCGGCGGTGATCCTCGATCCCGCCAACCCGATTGCCGGACTGGCCGACTCGAAAAAACTCTCCGAGAAGCGTCGTCTGGCGCTGTATGACGAGATCAAAGAGAAGGCGCTGGCCTGGAGCCTTGGTCGTGCCGAGCCAGAGGAGATCGATCAGCTCAATATTCTGCACGCTACCATGCTGGCGATGCAGCGTGCGGTCGCGGGTTTGCACATTGCACCGGACTTCGTACTGATCGATGGCAACCGTTGCCCGGCGCTGCCGATGCCCTCACAGGCGGTGGTGAAGGGCGATAGCCTGGTGCAAGAAATCAGTGCTGCCTCGATCATCGCCAAAGTCACGCGCGATCGTGAAATGGCCGAACTGGATCTGCTGTTCCCGCAATATGGCTTTGCGCAACACAAAGGCTATCCAACCGCGCTGCACATGGAAAAGCTGACGCAGCACGGCGCCACACCTCATCATCGTCGCAGCTTTGCGCCGGTGCGTAACGCCTTGATTGATGCCGATGTGCTGGCAGCCCGCCAGCCAACTACGCTTTAATAGCCTGACGCTGTTTTAACCGGAAACTGATATGGCTGAACCTCGTTTTATACATCTGCGCGTCCACAGTGATTACTCCATGGTTGATGGTCTGGCGAAAACCGGACCCTTAGTCAAGAAGGCGGCTGCGCTGGGCATGCCGGCGATTGCCATTACCGATTACATCAACCTGTGCGGGCTGGTGCGTTTTTACGGTAGCGCACACGGCGCGGGGATCAAGCCGATTATTGGTGCTGACTTCCAGGTTGCCAGCGAATTGATGGGCGATGAGCTGACACAGTTAACGCTGCTGGCGGCCAATAACACCGGTTATCAAAACCTGACCTTGCTGATTTCACGTGCATATCAGCGCGGTTACGGCATTGCGGGCCCAATCATTGATCGCGACTGGCTGCTGGAGCTGGGAGAAGGCCTGATTTTGCTTTCTGGCGGACGTCGCGGCGACGTGGGCCGCAGTCTGCTGCGCGGCAATAGCGCAATGGTAGCGCAGTGTTTGAGCTTTTATCAGGAACACTTCCCGAATCGTTATTACCTGGAATTGATGCGCACCGGTCGCGCCGATGAAGAAGCGTATCTGCATGCCGCCGTCGAGCTGGCGGTGGCCGAAGGCGTTCCCGTCGTTGCCACCAACGAAGTGTGCTTCCTGAATGAAGAAGATTTTGATGCGCATGAAATCCGCGTTGCAATTCATGACGGCTATACGCTGGACGATCCCAAGCGTCCACGCAACTACAGTCCTCAGCAATATATGCGCAGTGAAGAGGAGATGTGCGAGCTGTTCTCGGACATTCCGGAAGCGCTGAAAAATAGCGTAGAGATTGCTAAGCGCTGTAACGTGACGGTGCGCCTCGGCGAATATTTTCTGCCGCAGTTCCCCACCGGTGACATGAGCACTGAAGACTTCCTCGTGGCGAAGTCACGTGAAGGCCTGGAAGAGCGTATGGAATTCCTCTTCCCGGATCCGGCGGTGCGCGCAGAAAAACGCGTGGAATATGATGAACGTCTGGAGATTGAACTCACTGTTATCAACCAGATGGGCTTCCCGGGCTACTTCCTGATCGTGATGGAGTTTATTCAGTGGTCGAAGGACAACGGCATTCCCGTCGGCCCAGGCCGCGGTTCGGGTGCCGGTTCATTGGTGGCGTATGCGCTGAAAATCACCGATATCGATCCGCTGGAGTTTGACCTTCTGTTCGAACGTTTCCTGAACCCGGAACGTGTTTCGATGCCTGACTTTGACGTTGACTTCTGCATGGAGAAGCGCGATCAGGTGATCGATCACGTGGCCGATATGTATGGACGCGATGCGGTATCGCAGATCATCACCTTCGGTACCATGGCGGCGAAAGCGGTCATCCGCGATGTGGGACGCGTACTCGGTCATCCGTACGGTTTTGTTGATCGTATCTCGAAACTGATCCCGCCGGATCCGGGCATGACGCTGGAGAAAGCCTTCCTGGCTGAACCGCAGCTACCGGAGATCTACGAGGCTGATGAAGAGGTGAAAGCGCTGATCGACATGGCGCGCAAACTGGAAGGTGTCACGCGTAACGCCGGTAAACACGCCGGTGGTGTGGTGATTTCGCCGACCAAAATCACCGATTTTGCGCCGCTGTACTGCGATGAAAACGGGCAATTCCCGGTTACCCAGTTTGATAAGAATGACGTGGAATATGCCGGGCTGGTGAAGTTTGACTTCCTTGGCCTGCGTACGCTTACCATCATCGACTGGGCGCTGAAGATGATTAACCCGCGCCGTGAAAAGCAGGGTTTGCCACCGATTGATATCGCCGCCATTCCGCTGGATGACAAGAAAAGCTTTGATATGCTGCAGCGCTCGGAAACCACGGCGGTGTTCCAGCTTGAATCGCGCGGCATGAAAGATCTGATCAAACGTCTGAAGCCTGACTGCTTCGAAGATATGATCGCACTGGTGGCGCTGTTCCGTCCGGGACCGCTGCAATCGGGCATGGTAGATAACTTCATTGACCGTAAGCACGGTCGCGAAGAGATCTCTTATCCGGATATTCAGTGGCAGCACGAAACCCTGAAGCCGGTGCTGGAGCCGACCTACGGCATCATTCTGTATCAGGAACAGGTGATGCAGATTGCGCAGGTGCTGTCTGGCTATACGCTGGGCGGCGCGGACATGCTGCGTCGTGCGATGGGTAAAAAGAAACCCGAAGAGATGGCGAAGCAGCGTTCGGTGTTCCGGGACGGTGCGGAGAAGATGGGCGTCGACGGTGAGCTGTCGATGAAAATCTTCGATCTGGTAGAAAAATTTGCCGGTTATGGCTTTAACAAGTCGCACTCCGCCGCTTACGCGCTGGTTTCTTATCAAACGCTGTGGCTGAAAGCGCACTATCCGGCAGAATTTATGGCGGCCGTAATGACCGCTGATATGGATAACACCGAGAAAGTGGTTGGCCTGGTCGACGAATGCTGGCGCATGGGCCTCAAAGTGCTGCCGCCAGACATCAACTCCGGTTTGTATCCGTTCCACGTCAATGACGAAGGCGAGATCGTTTACGGCATCGGCGCGATCAAAGGCGTGGGTGAGGGCCCGATCGAAGCGATCATTGATGCGCGTAATGAAGGCGGCTACTTCAAAGAGTTGTTTGATCTCTGTGCGCGCACCGACACCAAAAAGATCAACCGTCGCGTAATGGAAAAACTGATCATGTCGGGCGCATTCGATCGTCTCGGCCCGCATCGCGCGGCTTTGATGAGTGCACTCGGCGATGCATTAAAAGCGGCCGATCAGCATGCTAAAGCCGAAGCCATCGGCCAGGCCGATATGTTTGGCGTGCTGGCCGAAGAGCCAGAGCAGGTAGAGAAATCCTACGCCAGCATCACGCCGTGGCCGGAACAAATTCAACTGGATGGCGAACGAGAGACTTTGGGTCTCTATCTTACCGGACATCCGATTAACCAGTATTTGAAAGAAATTGAGCGTTACGTCGGCGGCATGCGGCTGAAAGACATGCATCCGACAGATCGTGGTAAAGTAACCGTCGCGGCGGGGCTGGTGATTGCCGCCCGCGTGATGGTCACTAAACGCGGTAACCGAATTGGTATTTGTACCATTGACGATCGTTCTGGTCGTCTTGAAGTGATGTTATTTACCGATGCGTTAGATAAATACCAGCAGTTGCTGGAGAAGGACCGTATCCTGATCGTCAGTGGACAGGTCAGCTTTGATGACTTTAGCGGTGGCCTTAAAATGACCGCTCGAGAAGTGATGGACATCGACGAAGCGCGGGAAAAATACGCGCGCGGACTTGCTATCTCGCTGACGGACAGGCAAATTGATGACCAGCTTTTAAACCGTCTCCGCCAGTCTCTGGAGCCTCATCGTTCCGGGACCATTCCGGTGCATCTCTACTATCAGAGAGCCGATGCGCGAGCGAAGCTACGCTTTGGTGCAGCGTGGCGTATTTCGCCCAGCGATCGTTTACTCAACGATTTGCGGTCGTTAGTAGGATCGGAGCAGGTGGAACTGGAGTTTGACTAAAACAGGAACATTATGAGTCTTAATTACCTGGATTTTGAACAGCCAATCGCAGAGCTTGAAGCGAAAATCGACTCGTTAAAATCGATTGGCCGTTCGGATGAGAAACACGATATTAATTTGGATGAGGAAGTGCAGCGTTTACGCGAAAAAAGCGTTGAGCTGACCCGTAAAATCTTCTCCGATTTAGGCGCATGGCAAGTGGCGCAACTCGCGCGTCATCCGCTGCGTCCTTATACACTGGACTATATCCGCAACGCGTTTGATGATTTCGACGAACTGGCTGGCGATCGTGCTTATGCCGATGATAAAGCGATTGTCGGCGGTATTGCCCGTCTTGACGGTCGTCCAGTGATGATCATTGGTCATCAGAAAGGTCGCGAAACCAAAGAGAAAATTCGTCGTAACTTCGGTATGCCGGCACCAGAAGGCTATCGCAAAGCGCTGCGTCTGATGGAAATGGCTGAACGCTTTAAGATGCCGCTGATCACCTTCATCGATACGCCGGGAGCTTATCCGGGCGTGGGTGCAGAAGAGCGCGGTCAGTCAGAAGCGATCGCACGCAACCTGCGTGAAATGTCTGGCCTGAAAATTCCGGTAATTTGTACCGTAATCGGCGAAGGCGGTTCCGGTGGTGCGCTGGCAATCGGCGTGGGTGATAAAGTCAACATGCTGCAGTACAGCACCTATTCGGTGATTTCACCGGAAGGTTGTGCGTCGATCCTGTGGAAAAGCGCCGACAAAGCTCCGCTGGCTGCGGAAGCGATGGGTATCACAGCTGAGCGTCTGAAAGAGCTGAAGCTGATCGATTCCATCATTCCTGAGCCGCTGGGCGGTGCGCATCGTCAACCGGTAGATATGGCGGCTTCGCTTAAGCAGCAACTGCTGGCCGATCTGGCCGATCTCGATGTACTGAGCACCGAAGAGTTGCTCAACCGTCGCTATCAGCGCCTGATGAACTACGGCTACGCTTGATACATCAGAGCTAAGCAAGAAGCGGACCCCGGTCCGCTTTTTTTATGTCGAACGAACACCATTCTGATCAGCCATCCGTAGGGTAGCCATCCATGGCTACCTGGTTCGACGATTTCGCTGTGACTTCGGTGCAAGGTCCAGAAAAGAACAGCCCGATCGCAAAGAATCACTGCATCCATGCAGATCGGCCTCGCCATCCATGGCTCGGACGCTTTGCTCTTCGGGCTGGTCTTTCCTGTCCCCTGTGGCTTGATCGTGGCTTTTCTGGTGCATTAGCATTCGGTTACAATCACTCAACAGCAGAGCATTCCAGGTTTATCCGCGCGCGGTTTTCGCTATCCTTATTCAGTGCCACAACACCACAGGAGGTGAGCATTGAATATTATTGCGATCATGGGACCGCACGGCGCTTTCTACAAAGATGAGCCTATTCGCGAACTGGATGCTGCCCTCAAGCTGCAAGGCTTCCAAACCGTTTACCCCAATAATGCCAGCGACCTGCTGAAGTTGATTGAACACAATCCGCGTATCTGCGGTGTGATTTTTGACTGGGACGATTACAGTCTGGCGCTGTGTAGCGACATCAATCAGCTTAATGAATATCTGCCGCTCTATGCCTTCATCAACACCCATTCGCAGATGGATGTCAGCATCAACGAGATGCGCATGGCGCTGCACTTCTTCGAGTATGCCCTGAGCGCTGCCGATGACATCGCGCTGCATATTCGTCAGTACACCGATGAGTACATCGATAACATCACGCCGCCGCTAACTAAAGCGTTGTTCACCTACGTCAAAGAGGGCAAATACACCTTCTGCACGCCGGGTCACATGGGCGGCAGCGCTTTCCAGAAAAGCCCGGTGGGCAGCCTGTTTTATGACTTCTTTGGCTCGAACACCTTAAAAGCGGATGTCTCGATCTCGGTCACGGAATTGGGTTCATTGCTCGATCACACCGGCCCGCATCTGGAAGCGGAGGAGTACGTTGCGCGCACCTTTGGCGCTGAGCAAAGCTACATGGTGACTAACGGCACCTCGACCTCGAACAAAATCGTCGGCATGTATGCGGCTCCATCGGGCAGCACGGTGCTGATTGACCGTAACTGCCATAAATCGCTGACCCATTTGCTGATGATGAGCGACATCATCCCAATCTGGCTGAAACCGACGCGCAACGCACTGGGCATTCTGGGCGGCATTCCGCAGCGCGAGTTTACGCGTGACAGCATCCAGCAAAAGGTCAACGCCACGCCGCATGCCAGCTGGCCGGTGCATGCGGTAATCACCAACTCAACCTACGATGGCCTGCTGTACAACACGCAGTTCATCAAACAGACGCTGGATGTGCCATCGATCCACTTTGATTCTGCGTGGGTGCCGTACACCAATTTCCATCCGATCTATGCCGGTAAAAGCGGCATGAGCGGCGATCGTACTCCCGGCAAAGTGATTTATGAAACGCAATCGACGCACAAACTGTTAGCGGCGTTCTCGCAGGCTTCGCTGATTCACATCAAAGGCGATTACGACGAGCACACCTTTAACGAAGCCTACATGATGCACACCACCACCTCGCCGAGCTACGCGATTGTCTCGTCGATTGAAACCGCGGCGGCGATGCTGCGCGGCAATCCGGGTAAGCGACTGATCAACCGCTCGGTTGAGCGTGCGCTGCATTTCCGTCGTGAGATTCAACGCTTGCGGGAAGAGTCTGACGGCTGGTTCTTTGATATTTGGCAGCCAGAGCAGGTCGATCAGGCCGAATGCTGGCCGATCCAGCCGGGCGAGGAGGATTGGCACGGTTTCACCCATGCCGATCGCGATCATATGTATCTCGATCCGATCAAAGTCACCATTCTGACGCCGGGCATGAGCGAGCTGGGTAACATGGCGGAAGAGGGCATTCCAGCCGCGCTGGTGGCGAAGTTCCTCGATCAGCGCGGCATCGTGGTGGAGAAAACCGGGCCATACAATCTGCTGTTCCTGTTCAGCATCGGCATCGATAAAACCAAAGCGATGAGCGTGCTGCGTGGGCTGACGGAGTTTAAGCGTGCATACGATCTCAACCTGCGCGTGAAAAACATGCTGCCGGATCTCTACGCTGAAGATCCCGACTTCTACCGCAACATGCGCATTCAAACGCTGGCGCAGGGCATTCATCAATTGATCCTGCAACATGATCTGCCGCGCCTGATGTTGAAAGCGTTCGACGTGCTGCCGGAGATGAAAATGACACCGCATCAGGCGTTTCAGCGCCAGGTAAAAGGTCAGGTGGAAACGGTGGATATTCGCGAGCTGGTGGGGCGCATTTCCGCCAACATGATTCTGCCGTATCCGCCTGGCGTGCCGGTGGTGATGCCGGGCGAGATGATCACCGAAGAGAGCCGTTCCGTACTCGATTTTCTGCTGATGCTATGCACCATCGGCCGACACTATCCCGGTTTCGAGACCGATATTCACGGTGCGACGTTGACGGACGATGGGCGTTATCTGGTGCGCGTATTGCGTGAAGATGACGAAGGCTAACTTAGGACAATCACCTCTTTTCATCGCCGCATTTGCCACGTAGGGTAAGCGGCTTGTGTGAAAACCGGAGTCGCTATGCTGCAGATTAAACAGATTCATCACATCGCCATTATTGCCACCGATTATCAGCGCAGTAAGGCGTTTTATTGTGATGTGATGGGCTTTGAATTGTTGGGTGAATATTACCGCGCCGAGCGTGACTCGTGGAAAGGCGATCTTGGCCTGAACGGGGTTTATACCATCGAACTGTTCTCTTTCCCCTCGCCGCCGCCACGCGTTAGTGGACCGGAAGCCTGCGGCCTGCGTCATCTGGCGTTTTGCGTTGAGGATGTTGAGCAGTCCATAGCGGCGCTGGCGGAGAAGGGCGTGACGTGCGAGCCGATTCGTATTGATGCGTTAACCGGTAAAGCCTGCACCTTCTTTCCCGATCCGGATGGTTTGCCGCTGGAGCTGTATCAGGCGTAAACTAGCGTCCGCCGCGAGCCGCAATTCGGTGGCTCGCCCGGACGGAACGCGCTCATGTCTTTATCTCATCTTGCTTCGCTGCTGACACCCGACGCTGGCTATGTGCTGGCGTTCAGCGGCGGACTTGATTCCACCGTGCTACTGCATCAATTGGTCTGCTGGCAACGTCAGCAGCCAGCGCTACGCGTGCGCGCGTTACATGTCCATCATGGTCTTAGCCCGAATGCCGATAGCTGGGCGCTGCATTGCCAGCAAGTTTGCCAGCAGTGGCAGATTCCCTGTGAAGTGCTGCATGTGCAGGTTGATGGCCGCGCCAACGGCATTGAAGCGGCTGCCCGCGAAGCACGCTATCTGGCGCTGTTTCAGCATCTGCAACCCGGTGAGCACTTACTTACCGCTCAGCACCGTGACGATCAGGCGGAAACGCTGCTGCTGGCGTTAAAACGCGGCAGCGGACCGGCGGGTTTGGCCGCGATGCCGCTGCAGCGCAGCGTGGGTGAACATTGGCATCTGCGTCCGTTGCTCGACGTTAGCCGTCAGCAGCTGGAAAACTATGCTGCCGAGCATCAACTGCGCTGGATTGAAGATGAAAGCAACGCCGATAGCCGCTATGACCGCAACTTCCTACGTCAGCAGATTCTGCCGCAGCTGCAGGCGCGCTGGCCGCACTTCAGTGCCGCCAGTGCACGCAGCGCCGCGCTCTGTGGCGAGCAGGAGCAACTGCTCGACGAGTTGCTGGCGGAACAGCTGGCGCAGCTTAGCGATGCGCAGGGCGCGCTGCACTTCCCGCCGTTAATGAATATGAGCGAAGCGCGGCGTCATGCGCTGTTACGCCGCTGGATTGCTCAACAGGGCGGCGCGATGCCTTCGCGCGAGGCATTGAAACGCATCACCGATGAAGTCATCAACAGCCGTGAAGATGCCAAACCTTGTTTGCGTTTCGGCGCTTTTGAGCTGCGCCGCTATCGCCAGCAACTCTATTGGCTAACGCCGCAGCCTTCACTTAGTCAGCACTTGCTAACCTGGCAAGACCGCACGCAGCCGCTTAATTTACCCGCTGGTTTAGGTTCGCTGCACGCGAATGCGTGGATTGCCGAGCTGCGCCAGCCTGCAGCGGATGAAGCGATCACGATCCGCTTCCAGTCGCAGGGTTATTATCATATACAGGGGCGCGCAGGTGGCCGCGAGATGAAGAAGCTGTGGCAAGAGCTGGGCGTTGCGCCCTGGCAGCGCGAACGTATTCCGTTGATTTATTTTAACCAGACGTTAATTAGCGCGCCGGGGGTGTTTATTACCCGCGAAGGCGCAGCCAGCAACGAGCAAGGCTGGCAGGCGATCTGGTCACCACAACAATAAAATGGAGAGCAATGATGAAACTTTGGATGGCCGCGGCGTTATTCGCTGCGGCGCTGCCGGCGTTGGCCGACGGCGATGTGAATGCGGGCGCGCAAAAAGCGGCAAGCTGTATGGCGTGTCACGGTGCGGAGGGCAAAAGCGCCGTGCCGCTTTATCCCAATCTGGCCGGGCAACATGCGCCTTATCTGCTGCATTCACTGCAAGCCTATAAAAAAGGCGAGCGGAGCGGCGGCCAGGCGGAAGTGATGAAAGCGTTTGTAGCGGGATTGAGCGATCAGGATATGGCAGATTTATCGGCGTATTACAGTTCGTTAAAACCTTAAGCGAGGTGGGCGGGATGTGATTCCCGCCCGAGAGAGGTTTTACTCGTCTTCGCTGACGATGACGGTGCCCAGCTCCGGATGTGTGAAGCTGGCGATGTGGTCGAGCCGCACTTCGCGGGTCTCGCCTGAAAGATCGACGGCAAGGTACTCGACGTTTTTACGTGAGACCATGTCCACGGCTTTGGCCTTGAGCTGATCGCCGTTTTTTAACTCTAACGACAGCGTCCAGTGTTTTTGGCAGGCGAGTTCAAGGTTGTCGTAATCATCGCAGTTGATGGGTTTGTAGGCTTCATTCGTCAACATAGTCGCTCACCAATAAGTTTGCAGCGGCATACGCTGCTTGTTCCCTGAGAGAAGAGTTTAGCGCAGAATCAGCGGCAATATCGTTGAGAGCCTTCAACGCACAACCTATGGCGTCTGGCACATACCCAAGGTCGCCGCTACCAATTTCGGCATACTTCTGGCGAACTAACTCACAATACTTTTGCACATACACCTCCTCAGCAGAGTTGATACTCTGGATGATAGGCGACTATATCACAGGAATTTCATCGAAATCAGCCCGGTCGTCACGGGAATGATGCAAGCAAATGGGCAAAAGTGACATTTCGCGCTGGTCTTATGCATCCAGCGTGCGCACAAAAGGTTAAGTTGATGAACAGGTTATTACGCGACGCAACGTCGAGCCAAACGGTAGGTGACAGATGATTGTGCTGTCTCGATCGCTTTCACTTGCAGATAATGAAGTGGAACTCAGTGCCATCCGTGCGCAAGGTGCCGGTGGCCAGCATGTGAATAAAACGTCGACGGCGATTCACCTGCGATTTGATATTCATGCCTCATCGCTGCCGCCGTTTTACAAAGAGCGACTGCTGGCGGCGAGCCATCATTTGATTACCGCGGAAGGCGTGGTGATCATCAAAGCACAGGAACATCGCAGCCAGGAAATGAATCGGGAAGCGGCCGTGCAGCGGCTGATAAATCTGATTCGGGAGTTAACCACGGTGGAAAAAGTGCGGCGTGCGACCAAACCGACGCACGGCTCTAAAGTGAGGCGGCTGGAAGGTAAAACGCGGCGCAGTAACGTGAAGGCGATGCGCGGAAAGGTGCAATAAAAAACGCCTCCGGCTGGAGGCGTTTAAGCGTTACTTGTTGAGTGCTTTCACCAGGAAGTCGACGATGTCATGTTGCTTAATCATCTGCTTCTCGCTGGCGGTACGCGCCTTGTACTCAATCTCTTCGTTATCGAGATTACGATCGCCAATTACGATGGTGTGCGGCACGCCAATCAGCTCCATATCCGCGAACATCACGCCTGGACGCTCTTTACGGTCATCCAGAATCACGTCAATGCCTTTGGCACGCAGCGTGTTGTACAGCTCTTCAGCCAACTGCTGCACACGGAAAGATTTGTGCATATTCATTGGCAGAATGGCCACTTCAAACGGTGCCAATGCCGCAGGCCAGATGATGCCACGTTCGTCGTTGTTCTGCTCAATTGCCGCCGCCACAACGCGCGTAATACCGATGCCGTAACAGCCCATGGTCATCACCTGGTTACGACCATCTTCGCCCTGAACCGCTGCTTTCATCGCTTCGGAGTACTTGGTACCCAGCTGGAAGATGTGGCCCACTTCGATACCGCGTTTAATCAGCAGCGTACCTTTGCCGTCTGGGCTTGGATCGCCTTCCACCACGTTACGGATATCTTCCACGCGCGGTTCTGGCAGATCGCGGCCCCAGTTGATGCCGCTCAGGTGTTTGCCATCAATGTTGGCACCCGCGCAGAAGTCAGCTGTTTTTGCCACGGTACGATCGGCGATCACTGGCATGGTCAAACCGACCGGGCCGAGCGAGCCTGGACCGGCACCCAGCAGCGCGCGAATCTGTTCTTCGCTCGCCATCTCCAGCGGTTCAGCGACGATATCCAGCTTCTCCGCTTTAATTTCGTTCAGCTGATGATCGCCGCGCAGCAGCAGGGCAACCAGCGTGTGGCCGCTCTCTTCGGTGGCTTTGACGAACAGCGTCTTAACGGTTTTCTCAATCGGCAACTGATGTTGCTCAACCAGCTCGGCGATAGTCTTGGCGTTTGGCGTATCGAACTGCGTCATGGCTTCTGTGGCGTGCGGACGCTCGCCAGCCGGCGCTAAGGCTTCGGCTTTCTCAATGTTGGCCGCGTAATCGGATTCGCTGGAGAAGATCACGTCATCTTCACCGCTCAGTGCCAGCACCTGGAATTCATGTGATGCGCTGCCGCCGATAGAACCGGTGTCAGCTTGTACGGCGCGGAAATCAAGGCCCATACGGCTGAAGCTCTGGCTGTAGGCGCGGTACATCGCGTCGTAGGTTTCCTGCAGCGATTCCTGCGTGGTGTGGAACGAGTAAGCATCTTTCATGATGAACTCGCGTGAACGCATCACACCAAAACGCGGGCGCACTTCATCGCGGAATTTGGTCTGGATCTGATACAGATTGAGCGGCAGCTGCTTATAAGAGCTCAGCTCGTTGCGGATCAAATCGGTGACCACTTCTTCGTGGGTTGGACCCAGCACGAAGGGACGTTCGTGACGATCTTTAATGCGCAGCAGTTCCGGGCCGTATTGCTCCCAACGGCCGCTCTCTTCCCACAGATCGGCAGGCTGAACCACCGGCATGGAGATCTCAATCGCACCGGCGTTGTTCATCTCTTCACGCACGATGTTTTCAACTTTTCGCAGCACGCGAATCCCGGTCGGCAACCAGGTGTAGAGACCGGAAGCCAGTTTGCGGATCATGCCGGCGCGCAGCATCAGCTGGTGGCTGATCACTTCTGCATCGGAAGGTGTCTCCTTCAGAGTGGAGAGCAGATATTGAGTAGTACGCATTGATTACGATTCCAGTTATACGGAAGGAAACTGACAAAATTTTTCTGGCGGCTAGTGTACCAGCGAGATCAATCACTCAAAAGCGGGTTTTAACGGGGATCGAGGGCGATCACCTCGGTTCCTGCCTCATCAATGCGCCAGCGCACGTTAAAGTCGAGTAGCCAGGCGGCATATTCACGATCTTCCGTCTCACCTTTACGGTAAGCCGGGCGCGGATCCTGTGCCAGCACTTCGCTAATGAAACGCGCTAGCTGCGGATGGGTTTTCTGCTGCAGCTGAAGCTGGCTCTGCGCCAGCGGCGAAAAGCGCACCGGCATGGTGGCATCAGGCGCCGCCTGCGCAAACCCGGCGCGCGCATCAGGCAGCGCTTCGGCAAACGGCAGATAAGGTTTGATATCCACCACAGGCGTGCCATCGACTAAATCGAGGCTGCCGAGCTGCAAGATCACCTGCTGCTTCTCGCAGCGAATGCCTTTTAACTCAACCAGCGACATGCCGATAGGATTGGGGCGGAAGGTTGAACGGGTGGCGAACACGCCCATACGCGCATTGCCACCGAGGCGCGGGGGACGCACGGTCGGACGCCAGCCTCCTTCAATGGTTTGATGGAATACAAACAGCACCCACAAATGACTAAACGCTTCCAGCCCGCGCACGGCTTCCGGCTGATTGTAAGGTGGTAGCAGATGCAGCTCGCCGCAGCCATCCTGCACCAGACCGGGCTGGCGCGGGACGGCAAACTTCTCTTTCCACGGCGAACGAATCACGCCGATTTGCGCAAAGGCAAACTCACTCATTGATTTGATACTTTCAGTGCGGAGCCCTGGCAAATGGCCTGGCGATAGCATCCCGGCGTGCTGGTGACAATTTCGCACTTATGCAGCAGGACGGCGTTGGCTTTCATGCCGGCTGCGCGAATCTGCAGGCGCTTGCGCGCGGTGTTGATGTTAGGAGGCGAATCCTGGCTGCTGCTCTGGCAATCTTCAGCAGAGACTTCGCCCAAATCGCGGAACGGGTTGCTGACCAGATCGGTCGCATCGGTGTAGATCTTCACCGGCGCGGGACGTGGAGTCGGTTTACGTTGTGGTTCGCTGGATGCTTGTTGCGGACGAGAAGGAGCACTGCTTATCGGGTGATATTCACGCACACACCCGGTCAGCATCAATGCTAACAAGCAGAGCGGTAAAAAACGCATGGCAACATCCTCAAGTAATAAAAAAGTGGCGTTATTGAAACAAGGACGACAATAAATAACAAGTCAGGTGCAATTTATGGCAAAAGAAAGGGCGGCCGAAGCCGCCCTGCAAGGCATGAAAGGTGAACATTACCAGCCTTTCACTGCGCCACCGTTAAAGATCTTGTTGGCCGCTTCAGACACTTCGTCTGATTGGTAAGCCTGCACAAACTTCTTCACGTTCTCCGCGTCTTTATTATCTTCACGGCTAACAATCAGGTTCACGTAAGGTGAATCTTTGTCTTCCACGAAGATGCCATCTTTCGCTGGCGTCAGACCAATCTGGCTGGCGTACGTGGTGTTGATCACCGCCAGTGCGATCTGCTGATCGTCAAGTGAACGTGGCAGCTGCGGCGCTTCCAGCTCAACAATCTTCAGCTTTTTCGGGTTCTCAGTGATATCCAGTGAGGTTGGCAGCAGGCCAACGCCATCTTTCAGTTTGATCAGGCCGACTTTCTGCAGCAGCAGCAGTGAACGTCCCAGGTTGGTTGGATCGTTCGGGATAGCAACCTGTGAACCGTCCTGCAGTTCATCCAGTGATTTGATTTTCTTCGAGTATCCGGCGATTGGGTAAACGAAGGTGTTCGCTACGAAGGCCAGCTTGTAACCGCGATCTTTGATCTGCTGATCCAGGTACGGCTTGTGCTGGAAGGCGTTAACGTCAATATCACCTTTGCTCAGTGCTTCGTTTGGCAGCACGTAATCGTTAAAGGTCACTAGCTCAACATCGAGGCCATATTTCTCTTTCGCCACTTTAACTGCAGTTTCAGCAACCTGCTGTTCAGCGCCGACAATCACACCCACTTTAATGTGGTTTGGATCTTTTGCTTTCTGATCGCATCCTGCCAGCGCAATTGCGCCAATCAGAGCACCCACAGCGGCAATCTTTTTAAATGTAAAAGACATATCCTTTCCTTAATAGAGGACTATTGATGTTGCTTGCTTACTTATGGGACACAGCACGTACAATGCGGTCGCCACAGAATTGGATTAAATAGACCAGCACAACCAGCAAAACCAGCACGGTGTTCATTACGGTGGCGTTATAGCCAATGTAACCGTATTGATAGCCAATCTGGCCCAAACCGCCTGCGCCAACCGCTCCGCCCATTGCGGAGTAGCCAACCAGCGTAATCAGGGTAATTGTAGCGGCATTCACCAGACCTGGCAGCGCTTCTGGCAGCAGGACTTTACGCACGATCTGCAGCGGGGTGGCGCCCATGGCGCGAGACGCTTCGATCAATCCGGTTGGCAGTTCCAGCAGGGCGTTTTCCACCATACGTGCAATAAACGGCGCGGCGCCGACGGTTAGTGGCACAATCGCGGCTTGCAGGCCAATCGAGGTGCCGACTATGGCGCGGGTGAACGGAATCATCCATACCAGCAGGATAATGAACGGAATAGAACGGAAGATATTCACCAGCGCGGACAGCACGCGATAAAGCGCGTTGTTGGCCAGAATCTGGCCGGGACGCGTCACATACAGCAGCACGCCAATCGGAAGACCGAGGACAAAACCAAAGAAACCAGAGACGAAGGTCATCATCAGCGTTTCCCAGACGCCACGCGTCAGTAACCACATCATCGCTTCAGACATAACCCAACACCTCTACTTTCACATGATTTTCTTTCAGCCAGGCAATCGCGGCTTGTGTATCTGTTTCACTGCCATCCATCTCAGCCAGCATGATGCCGAACTTCACGCCGCCGGCGTAATCCATCTGCGCACTGATGATGTTGTTATTAACGTTAAAGCGGCGAGCCGATTCTGACAGTAGCGGAGCATCCACCGATTTGCCGGTGAACTCGAGACGCAGCAGCGGCACGCTATCAGCTGTTGGCTGTGGCGCCATGCGTTGCTGGTAGTCGTCGGGGATATCCAGATGCAGCGTCGATTGAATGAATTGTTGCGCCAGCGGCGTTTTCGGATGCGAAAACACTTCGCTCACGCTGTCTTTTTCAATTAACTCACCATTGCTGATCACCGCAACCTGATCGCAGATGCGTTTCACCACATCCATTTCATGGGTGATCAATAGAATGGTAATGCCTAGACGACGGTTAATGTCCTTAAGCAGCTCCAGAATCGAACGCGTGGTTGCAGGATCCAGTGCGCTGGTGGCTTCATCACACAGCAGCACCTTAGGATTGCTCGCCAGTGCGCGGGCAATCGCAACACGCTGCTTTTGTCCGCCAGAGAGATTCGCTGGCCAGCTATCATGCTTGTCTGATAATCCCACCAGATCGAGTAATTCGCTAACGCGCTTCTTTATCTGTTCGCGCGAAAGATTGCCTAACTCTAATGGCAGCGCCACGTTACCGGAGACGGTGCGGGAGTTCATCAGATTGAAGTGCTGGAAAATCATGCCAATCTGGCGGCGCGCCAGCGTCAATTGACCAGAAGAAAGGGTGGTTAATTCCTGGCCATCAACCAGCACGCGTCCGGAGGTTGGGCGCTCCAGCAGATTGACGCAGCGAATCAGGGTACTTTTACCGGCACCAGAGGAACCGATGACGCCATAGATCTGTCCAGCAGGCACGTGCAGGCTGACGTTGGACAGCGCCTGAATGGTGCGTGAGCCTTGCTGGAACACTTTGGTGATATTTTCGAGTTTAATCATTAGTTTATTTATTATCGTGTTGCATAGTCCGTGGTGTATCGGGCTTCACTCAGCAGGGCTGTGCGAAATTTGGATGGATGTTAAGGCATCCAGACGGCTAAATCAATGGAAGTCATTCAAACTGCCATTCTCTCGCTATACGCAATCATGCGATACTTAGCGACACATTTTCAGCAGGAGTTTCTACGTGGCGAACAAAGTCCCGGCTATTTTTCTTGATCGTGATGGCACATTGAATGTTGATCACGGCTATGTTCATGAAATCGATAATTTCGAATTCATTGATGGCACCATCGAAGCGCTACAGGCGTTAAAGAAGATGGGCTATGCGCTGGTACTGGTGACTAACCAGTCGGGCATTGCGCGTGGCATGTTTACCGAAGACCAGTTTATGCAACTCACAGAATGGATGGATTGGTCGCTGGCCGATCGTGATGTTGATTTGGATGGCATCTATTTCTGTCCGCATTTGCCAGATGCAACGGTAGAAGCGTATCGCCAGCAGTGTGATTGCCGTAAGCCGCAGCCGGGCATGTTGCTCTCCGCGCAGCAGCATCTGGATATCGATATGGCTTCTTCTTATATGGTAGGCGACAAAATAGAAGATATGCAGGCGGCGTTAGCAGCGGGTGTGGGTACCAAAGTGCTGGTGCGTAGTGGCAAGCCGGTAACGGCAGAAGGGGAAGCAGTGGCGGATTGGGTGATTAATAGTCTGGCAGAGCTGCCAGCACGTATCAAAAAGGCTTGAAAACGGGCCTTTTGCGCAAATTTCAAGCGAACAGCAAAAAACTTGAAATTTGCACTTGTCAGCTCCGAATAACTCCCTATAATGCGCCACCACTGAGACGGCAAAGCGGCAACGCAGACGGCTCGGCAGGGAGTGAAGAAATTCATCCCGCCGGATGAAGACGCTGAAAAAAGTGTTTGACTCCGAAGGAGAGTAGCGTAGTATACGCCACCTCGCGACAGGCGGTTCAGCCGCTGTTCGCAACGCTCTTTAACAATTTATCAGACAATCTGTGTGGGCACTCGCAGGATTGATATCCGCGTCTCCGGACGCAAAAAAATATCAAAGCCTCACGAGTGAACACATAATGAAATTCATTATGACGTTTTACAGATGAGCACCGCTGAACTGGTTTCAGCAAATCAAACTTAAATTGAAGAGTTTGATCATGGCTCAGATTGAACGCTGGCGGCAGGCCTAACACATGCAAGTCGAACGGTAGCACAGAGAGCTTGCTCTCGGGTGACGAGTGGCGGACGGGTGAGTAATGTCTGGGAAACTGCCCGATGGAGGGGGATAACTACTGGAAACGGTAGCTAATACCGCATAACGTCGCAAGACCAAAGTGGGGGACCTTCGGGCCTCACACCATCGGATGTGCCCAGATGGGATTAGCTAGTAGGTGGGGTAATGGCTCACCTAGGCGACGATCCCTAGCTGGTCTGAGAGGATGACCAGCCACACTGGAACTGAGACACGGTCCAGACTCCTACGGGAGGCAGCAGTGGGGAATATTGCACAATGGGCGCAAGCCTGATGCAGCCATGCCGCGTGTATGAAGAAGGCCTTCGGGTTGTAAAGTACTTTCAGCGGGGAGGAAGGCGGTGGAGTTAATAACTTCACCGATTGACGTTACCCGCAGAAGAAGCACCGGCTAACTCCGTGCCAGCAGCCGCGGTAATACGGAGGGTGCAAGCGTTAATCGGAATTACTGGGCGTAAAGCGCACGCACGCAGGCGGTCTGTCAAGTCGGATGTGAAATCCCCGGGCTTAACCTGGGAACTGCATTCGAAACTGGCAGGCTGGAGTCTTGTAGAGGGGGGTAGAATTCCAGGTGTAGCGGTGAAATGCGTAGAGATCTGGAGGAATACCGGTGGCGAAGGCGGCCCCCTGGACAAAGACTGACGCTCAGGTGCGAAAGCGTGGGGAGCAAACAGGATTAGATACCCTGGTAGTCCACGCCGTAAACGATGTCGACTTGGAGGTTGTTCCCTTGAGGAGTGGCTTCCGGAGCTAACGCGTTAAGTCGACCGCCTGGGGAGTACGGCCGCAAGGTTAAAACTCAAATGAATTGACGGGGGCCCGCACAAGCGGTGGAGCATGTGGTTTAATTCGATGCAACGCGAAGAACCTTACCTACTCTTGACATCCAGAGAACTTAGCAGAGATGCTTTGGTGCCTTCGGGAACTCTGAGACAGGTGCTGCATGGCTGTCGTCAGCTCGTTTTGTGAAATGTTGGGTTAAGTCCCGCAACGAGCGCAACCCTTATCCTTTGTTGCCAGCGGTTCGGCCGGGAACTCAAAGGAGACTGCCAGTGATAAACTGGAGGAAGGTGGGGATGACGTCAAGTCATCATGGCCCTTACGAGTAGGGCTACACACGTGCTACAATGGCGCATACAAAGAGAAGCGACCTCGCGAGAGCAAGCGGACCTCATAAAGTGCGTCGTAGTCCGGATCGGAGTCTGCAACTCGACTCCGTGAAGTCGGAATCGCTAGTAATCGTAGATCAGAATGCTACGGTGAATACGTTCCCGGGCCTTGTACACACCGCCCGTCACACCATGGGAGTGGGTTGCAAAAGAAGTAGGTAGCTTAACCTTCGGGAGGGCGCTTACCACTTTGTGATTCATGACTGGGGTGAAGTCGTAACAAGGTAACCGTAGGGGAACCTGCGGTTGGATCACCTCCTTACCTGAAGATACCTTCCCGCGAAGTGCTCACACATTGTCTGTCTGATAGAAAGTAATGAGCAAGACGGCTGCGAAGTCGTGACACTATCGTGTCCCCTTCGTCTAGCGGTTAGGACTCCGCCCTTTCACGGCGGCAACAGGGGTTCGAATCCCCTAGGGGACGCCACTTGCTTGGTGACAGGTGAAAGGTGTCTCCACGATGTATCTCAAACGAAGCTTACGAGCTGCGTCTGAGATACTGCTCTTTAACAATCCGGAACAAGCTGAAAATTGAAACGACGTATCGTCTTCATTCTCCGTAATAAGAATGAAGCGGCGATATGTTCGAGTCTCTCAAATGCTTGCAGTCTGCACGCGTTGCAAAACGCCTGTGGGTTGTGAGGTTAAGTGACTAAGCGTACACGGTGGATGCCCTGGCAGTCAGAGGCGATGAAGGACGTGCTAATCTGCGTAAAGCGTCGGTAAGGTGATATGAACCGCTACAGCCGACGATGTCCGAATGGGGAAACCCGGTGCACCCAGTGCATCATCGCAACATGAATACATAGTGTTGCGAGGCGAACCCGGGGAACTGAAACATCTAAGTACCCGGAGGAAAAGAAATCAACCGAGATTCCCCCAGTAGCGGCGAGCGAACGGGGAACAGCCCAGAACCTGAATCAGTTTGTGCGTTAGTGGAAGCGTCTGGAAAGTCGCACGATACCGGGTGATAGTCCCGTACACGAAAGTGCACAGATTGTGAGTTCGAAGAGTAGGGCGGGACACGTGGTATCCTGTCTGAATATGGGGGGACCATCCTCCAAGGCTAAATACTCCTGACTGACCGATAGTGAACCAGTACCGTGAGGGAAAGGCGAAAAGAACCCCGGCGAGGGGAGTGAAACAGAACCTGAAACCGTGTACGTACAAGCAGTGGGAGCCTCTTTATGGGGTGACTGCGTACCTTTTGTATAATGGGTCAGCGACTTATATTCTGTAGCAAGGTTAACCGTATAGGGGAGCCGCAGGGAAACCGAGTCTTAACTGGGCGTTAAGTTGCAGGGTATAGACCCGAAACCCGGTGATCTAGCCATGGGCAGGTTGAAGGTTGGGTAACACTAACTGGAGGACCGAACCGACTAATGTTGAAAAATTAGCGGATGACTTGTGGCTGGGGGTGAAAGGCCAATCAAACCGGGAGATAGCTGGTTCTCCCCGAAAGCTATTTAGGTAGCGCCTCGTGAACTCATCTCCGGGGGTAGAGCACTGTTTCGGCTAGGGGGCCATCCCGGCTTACCAACCCGATGCAAACTGCGAATACCGGAGAATGTTATCACGGGAGACACACGGCGGGTGCTAACGTCCGTCGTGAAGAGGGAAACAACCCAGACCGCCAGCTAAGGTCCCAAAGTCATGGTTAAGTGGGAAACGATGTGGGAAGGCACAGACAGCCAGGATGTTGGCTTAGAAGCAGCCATCATTTAAAGAAAGCGTAATAGCTCACTGGTCGAGTCGGCCTGCGCGGAAGATGTAACGGGGCTAAACCATGCACCGAAGCTGCGGCAGCGACGCGTATGCGTTGTTGGGTAGGGGAGCGTTCTGTAAGCCGTTGAAGGTGGCCTGTGAGGGCTGCTGGAGGTATCAGAAGTGCGAATGCTGACATAAGTAACGATAAAGCGGGTGAAAAGCCCGCTCGCCGGAAGACCAAGGGTTCCTGTTCAACGTTAATCGGAGCAGGGTGAGTCGACCCCTAAGGCGAGGCTGAAAAGCGTAGTCGATGGGAAGCAGGTTAATATTCCTGCACTTGGTGTTACTGCGAAGGGGGGACGGAGAAGGCTAGGTTATCCGGGCGACGGTTGTCCCGGTTTAAGCGTGTAGGCTGATACCTTTGGTAAATCCGGGGTATCTTAAGGCTGAGGCGTGACGACGAGCCACTACGGTGGTGAAGTAACTGATGCCCTGCTTCCAGGAAAAGCCTCTAAGCTCCAGGTAACACGAAATCGTACCCCAAACCGACACAGGTGGTCAGGTAGAGAATACCAAGGCGCTTGAGAGAACTCGGGTGAAGGAACTAGGCAAAATGGTGCCGTAACTTCGGGAGAAGGCACGCTGTCATCAGGTGAAGTCCCTCGCGGATGGAGCTGAAGGCAGTCGAAGATACCAGCTGGCTGCAACTGTTTATTAAAAACACAGCACTGTGCAAACACGAAAGTGGACGTATACGGTGTGACGCCTGCCCGGTGCCGGAAGGTTAATTGATGGGGTTATCCGCAAGGAGAAGCTCTTGATCGAAGCCCCGGTAAACGGCGGCCGTAACTATAACGGTCCTAAGGTAGCGAAATTCCTTGTCGGGTAAGTTCCGACCTGCACGAATGGCGTAATGATGGCCAGGCTGTCTCCACCCGAGACTCAGTGAAATTGAAATCGCTGTGAAGATGCAGTGTACCCGCGGCAAGACGGAAAGACCCCGTGAACCTTTACTATAGCTTGACACTGAACATTGAGCCTTGATGTGTAGGATAGGTGGGAGGCTTTGAAGCGTGGACGCCAGTCTGCGTGGAGCCAACCTTGAAATACCACCCTTTAATGTTTGATGTTCTAACGTAGGCCCGTAATCCGGGCTGCGGACAGTGTCTGGTGGGTAGTTTGACTGGGGCGGTCTCCTCCCAAAGAGTAACGGAGGAGCACGAAGGTTGGCTAATCCTGGTCGGACATCAGGAGGTTAGTGCAATGGCATAAGCCAGCTTGACTGCGAGAGTGACGGCTCGAGCAGGTGCGAAAGCAGGTCATAGTGATCCGGTGGTTCTGAATGGAAGGGCCATCGCTCAACGGATAAAAGGTACTCCGGGGATAACAGGCTGATACCGCCCAAGAGTTCATATCGACGGCGGTGTTTGGCACCTCGATGTCGGCTCATCACATCCTGGGGCTGAAGTAGGTCCCAAGGGTACGGCTGTTCGCCGTTTAAAGTGGTACGCGAGCTGGGTTTAGAACGTCGTGAGACAGTTCGCCCCCTATCTGCCGTGGGCGCTGGAGAATTGAGGGGGGTTGCTCCTAGTACGAGAGGACCGGAGTGAACGCACCACTGGTGTTCGGGTTGTCATGCCAATGGCACTGCCCGGTAGCTAAGTGCGGAAAAGATAAGTGCTGAAAGCATCTAAGCACGAAACTTGCCCCGAGATGAGTTCTCCCTGACTCCTTGAGAGTCCTGAAGGGACGTTGAAGACTACGACGTTGATAGGCCGGATGTGTAAGCGCAGCGATGCGTTGAGCTAACCGGTACTAATGACCCGTGAGGCTTAACCTTACAACGCCAGAGGCGTTTTGGTCTGAGAGACCGATATTTTCAGCTTGTTTTACCGGATAAAGAATTAGCGGAAGCGAAGATTTTACGCTGAGGCGAGGCGCCGACCGAGACGGAGCGAGGGAGCATACTGAAGTATGTGACTGAGTTACGCGAGGGAGAGCAACGCGGCATCAGTGAAAAATATTCGTTTCGTGCAGCAAGAATTTGCCTGGCGGCTTTAGCGCGGTGGTCCCACCTGACCCCATGCCGAACTCAGAAGTGAAACGCCGTAGCGCCGATGGTAGTGTGGGGCCTCCCCATGCGAGAGTAGGGAACTGCCAGGCATCAATTTAAGACCCGTCACCGGGTCGTGACCTTCCCCGTGACGCGGGAAGGGCGAAACACCTGAAATCAGAACGATTGTCTGATATCAGTACAGAATCGGTGGAGCGGTAGTTCAGTTGGTTAGAATACCTGCCTGTCACGCAGGGGGTCGCGGGTTCGAGCCCCGTCCGTTCCGCCACTTAATTGATAAGCCCTGACTGAAAAGTCAGGGCTTTTTCATATCTGCAATTTCGTCATTATTGTTGATAAAAAATCAAAATTTTTTTGCTTATAAACGGATTTTTCAGCAACAATAAACTTGCCACAATAGTTCCCATCGAAACATAACGCTATACGATGAGGAAATCATGACGATCCCCGCCTTTGGTTTAGGTACTTTCCGCCTGCAAGATGACGTTGTAATCCATTCAGTTAAAACTGCGTTGGAACTTGGCTATCGCACAATTGATACTGCGCAAATCTATGAAAATGAAGCGGCTGTGGGGCAGGCGATCGCTGAGAGTGGTGTAGTACGCGGCGACTTGTTTATTACCACCAAAATCTGGATTGAGAATCTTTCGGCTGAGAAGTTGATTCCCAGCTTGAAAGAAAGTCTGGCGAAACTGCGCACCGATTATGTCGATCTCACTTTAATCCACTGGCCTTCTCCCGGATCGGCGGTATCGGTAAAAGAGAGCATGTTGGCATTGATGGCAGCAAAAGAAGCAGGCCTGACGCGGCAAATTGGTATCTCAAACTTCCCAATTGCTTTGATGAAAGAGGCGATTGACGCGGTTGGCGTGGAAAATATAGCGACTAACCAGATTGAGCTGCATCCCTTTCTGCAGAATCGGCAGGTGGTTGATTTTGCTAAAAAGAATGGTCTTCACATCACTTCTTACATGACGTTAGCTTATGGAGAAGCGCTGAAGGATGAGGTAATTAATACCATTGCACAGAAGCACAAAGCTACTCCGGCACAGGTTGTTTTGGCATGGGCGATGAAGTTAGGTTACGCGGTGATCCCGTCATCAACCAAACGTGAAAACCTGGCGAGCAACATGACAGCGGTTGATCTGCAGCTAGACGATCAAGATATGGCAAATATTGCCGCGCTGGATCGTCATCAGCGCTTAGTGGGTCCAGAAGGTTTGGCGCCAGACTGGGATTAATCGCTGCATCCCTTTTCAGCCCTGCACTCGCCAGGGCTGAGCTTTAACCCATTCACTCAGAAAATCGATAAACGCCCTAACGCGTTGGCTAACTCCTAAGTCACTGTAATAGACTGCATTAAAAGGCATCTCAACTGGGATACGCTGTTCAGCAAGCAGTTCAATAAAAGTACCATCGGCTATCTCTTTATCTACCATAAAATCTGATAAACACGCGATACCTTGGTCGCCTAGCACTAGCTGTTTAAGCGTTTCGCCGCTGTTAGATGACATTCCTGGCGTGATGTCATAAAGATCGCCACCTTCATCTGCGACTGGCCAGCGATTTAAGCGTGGCGTTTCAACGAAGCCAAGGCATTCATGCTGAGCCAAATCAGCTGTTGATGCAGGGACACCATATTTCGCCAGATAAGCCGGCGTCGCCACTAATTTGCGATAGCTTATAAAGAGCAAACGAGCGCGCAGTGTAGAATCCGTCAAATTGCCAGCGCGAATCGCCACATCGACTTTACGTTCGATGAGGTTAATAAAGCTCTCTGAAGATATGAGCGATAGTGTGACATTGGGATAGCGCTCACGAAAGGGTTTAATCATCGGTAGCAACAGATGCAGAATTACGGGTGTAGCAGCATCAATACGCAGTACGCCCTGAGGCGCCATCTGACGCTCAATCAACTCGCTCTCGGCGGTTGACATCTCGTGCATCAACTTTTGCACGCGGCGAAAATAATGCTCGCCCTCATGAGTGAGCGCTAGCTGACGCGTAGTACGCGTTAAGAGCGCGACACCCAGCTTATTCTCCAGTTTTTTAACCGTGCGACTCACCGCTGAATTGGCCATCTGCAACTGTTCTGCAGCGCGACTAAAGCTGCCGCTCTCCACTACAGCGATAAACACCTTAAGCTCATCTGACGATGCTTTCATTATCCCTCCAAAAGCAAAAGTCTATTCGCACTTTGCATCTTTTTGTCATTAAAGCATGCGGCAACACTAATGCCCATTAAAACCTTAATGGGAGTTAATCATGCCAATTGCACTTTGGGCGCTGACGATCAGTGCCTGTGCGATCGGAACGACAGAATTTGTTATCGTCGTTCTGAGCCCAACCATCGCTGAACAACTCCGTATTACTCTGCCTGCCGCAGTGAGCGTGATTCTGCATTGTTGAACATTATGGATTGGCGTAAACCCCGTGGATCGGCACCGTAATTGTACCTGGCGCGCTGCTGCTAGGGCGATTGAGTGGCCAACCCGATAAAACTCAGACTGCGATAGCGATGGAATGACATGCACAAAAGCCTGCCAGCTGGCAGGCTTTTACATTGGTAAGCTGTGAGGCGAATTCCGACAATCAAGAACACCAATTGAAACCCCGCGCTAAAATCCCTATAACAGTCAGGTGAAGTACGAGTCGTAAACCAGTTGGGCGGGAAAGTGCGGAAAAAAACTTATTCAATGCGTTATGTAGCCGGTCAACCAGCAGAACGGATTTTTCCGCCGGGGGCAATGCTGCATCTTGGGCAGGCATTACCGCCTGGCGCACCTTTGCCAGCTGATCCCACACTGCGAGTTTTAGTCTGGAATATCTTTAAGCAACAGCGTGCAGACTGGATGTCTGTGCTCCAGGGTTTTGGCAAAGATGCCCACCTTGTTCTGCTGCAGGAGGCGCAGGCCACGCCTGAACTGGTCAAATTCGCCACCAGTAACTATCTTGCGGCCGATCAGGTGCCGGCCTTTGTCTTACCGCAACATCCTTCCGGCGTCATGACGTTGGCGTCTGCGCACCCTGTGTACTGTTGCCCACTAAGGGAACGTGAGCCGCTGCTGCGTTTGGCCAAATCTGCGCTGGTCACGGCGTATCCATTACCCACGGGCGAAATGCTGATGGTGGTGAATATCCACGCGGTCAATTTCAGTCTCGGTGTCGATGTCTACAGCAAACAGTTGGGGCCGATTGGCGAACAGATTCAACATCATCGTGGGCCGGTGATCATGGCGGGAGATTTTAACGCCTGGAGCCGCCAGCGCATGAATGCGCTATATCGCTTTGCGCGGGAGATGTCTTTGCGTGAGGTGAACTTCACCGATGACCATCGCCGAAAAGCCTTTGGGCGCCCACTGGATTTCGTCTTCTACCGCGATATGAAGGTCAGTGAAGCTTCTGTGCTGGTGACGCGCGCATCAGATCACAATCCGCTGCTGGTTGAGTTCAACTCTCTCTACGGTATCGAGCGTTAAGCTAATACGCTCGAACTCACGCCTCGCAACAGTTAATGTTCAGCTGAAATAATGCAGGGAAGGGCGAGTCAGAGCCTGAACAGGCGATATGCAGAATTTAGCAGAAGCAGAAAATGAAAAAGGCTGACAAAAGCCAGCCTTTTCGGGGCATTAGGTATCAGGTGTTGCGCTATTATTCACAAACAGCGTGAGCTTGTCGCCCGGCTGAATGTCTTTAGCGTCACTGTTCCAGCGCATAACGTCTTTGGTGTTCACACCGTGGCGTTTAGCAATACTGGCAAAAGAATCACCCTTACGTACACGGTAGGTGATGCTGTTGCCGTTATCAGCCAATTGCGTGCTCGCTTTGCCGTTCACGGTCAGAGTCTGACCGGTACGAACTGAAGCGCTGCGCAGATTGTTCTGCTGTTTCAGTGCACTGACGCTTACGCCAAGCTTGTTGGCAATGCCAGACAAGGTGTCACCTTTGCGTACCGTATAGCTGTTTCCTGCCGCACTGACTTTCGCCATCTCGGTAGGCTGCACGGAAGCGATATCACCGGAAGCCAGTGAATCGCGCAACTTAGCAACGTTGGACTTAGGCACCATAATGTAGTGCGGTCCATTTGGCGCAGTGGCACCGTTTTTATAACCGGCATTAAATGTCTTCAGCTTGCTGAGAGACATACCGGCCATATCGGCGGCCTGCGTCAGTTCAATCTGCTGTCCCACCTCTACGCGAGCTAAAGCACGGCTCTCGTTCGGGGTCGGCAGTTTGATACCGTAACGCTTGTTGTTCTTGAGAATCTCACTCAAGGCCAACATTTTAGGTACGTAAACCGTGGTCTCGCGGGGCAGCGATAAACTCCAGAAGTCAGTCGGCTTACCGCGCGCCTTATTCTGTTTCATCGCCTTCAGCACACGTCCTTCACCGCTGTTATAGGCGGCGATGGTCAGTAACCAGTCGCCGTCAAACATACCGTTCAGACGCTGCATCATATCCAGCGCTACTTTGGTCGAGGCCACCACATCGCGGCGTCCGTCGTACCATTGGTTCTGTTTCAAACCATAGTTTTTGCCCGTTTGTGCAACAATCTGCCAGATGCCGGCGGCATTCGCAGAAGATGTTGCGTGTGGGTCAAAAGCGCTCTCCACTATGGGTAGCAGTACCAGTTCCATCGGCATTTTACGTTTCTGTATCTGCTCGACAATCCAGTACATGTACGGCTCTGCCCGTAATGTTACATCGTGGAGATAGCTCTTATTTTTTAAAAATTTTGTTTTTTGTTCGCGGATCCGGCTGTTTTCCGGAATCCCCATCTTCAACTCGTCACTAATGTGATTCCAGAGATCAGTATCTTCTGCGAGGCTTGTTCCATCATCCTGCCATCGCGGCGACAACAATCGATCTCCGTACTTTCCATTTTCACCTTGACCAGCTGAAGACAGACTCTGGGCATGCTGTACGGGGATATTGGCGTCATTCCTTGATGCCTGACATCCTACCAGCAAGACCGAGGCGAGTAAGATCGCTTTAGCCTTCATGTGTGTGTCAATAGTTCGCTTAAAAGACGAGCAACTATACGTGACGGTCCACCACAACACAACCTCAAATATCAAAAGCGGTCTTTCTTCTCGCGTAGATCGGCGAAAGTTTGCCATAACGCTGATGATGAGACATTAGTGCCTAAAGCCTGTTGTAAATCAGCCTCTTGCGTGCGTAAAAATAAATTTATTTCCCGCTCTAAGGCCAGTTTTGTTGGTAAAGTGATGCGGTTTTCTGCGCGTAAGTCCTTAATTTGCTGATACCTTGCCAAAATTTTAGGGTCGTGGGGCAGAATAGCCGCAGCAAACTTCATATTGGATAAAGTGTACTCATGCGCGCAGCAAACGAGAGTATCTTCAGGGAGCTGATTAAGTTTTTGAAATGATTCGAACATTTGCTCTGCAGTGCCTTCAAATAATCGCCCGCAGCCGCCAGAAAACATCGTGTCACCACAGAAAAGATAAGGGGAGCTGAAATATGAGATATGTCCTAAAGTGTGACCGGGTGTTGCGATGACACGGAAATTCAGCCCAAGCAGGGTAAATTCATCACCTTCGGCCACAATACGCTTCGCCCCTTTATCTGCCGTTTCCTGTGGACCGAAAACCGCCACATCGGGATAGTGCTGCAACAGCTCATCCACACCGCCGACGTGATCGTGATGATGATGTGTCAGCAAAATCGCCACGGGTTGCCAATGATTGGCCCTGATTTTATCCAGCACCGGCTGTGCTTCGCCGGGATCGACTATCAAACACCTGTTGTCATCGTCCGTCAGTGTCCAGATGTAGTTATCCTGCAATGCGGGAATGCTGGTAAGATTCATAAACACCTCTCAGGTCGTAGAAAAAGGAAAATGGTAGAGCATGAAGCCGGCTAAAACACGCCAAATCCTGACTGCACCGCGCTCCTGGCGCGATATGCCAATGGGAGACTATTTTCGCGACGCGCTCACTCAGCAACTGCAGCCTTATCTCGGCAAGCTATATGGCTTTCATATGCTTAAAATTGGCAGCCTCAGCGCAGAAATCAACACCAGCCAGTGTGCCATATCGCATCAGGTGAATGTGGGCATTGAGGGCGATGAATTACAGGTTATCGCCAATAACACGCAATTACCCTTTGAATCTAAATCCGTTGATGCCTGTTTACTTGCGCACACGTTGGCGTGGAGTCAGGATCCGCACCGCGTACTGCGTGAAGTGGATCGGGTATTGATCGATGATGGATGGATGATCATCAGCGGCTTCAACCCTTTCAGTTTATTAGGGATTAGCAAAGGCATTCCGGGTTTGCACTCGCGCGCGCCGTGGAGTGGACGGATGTTCAGCCAGGTACGATTGCTCGACTGGCTGGGCCTGCTGAATTATGAGGTGGTTTACCGCACCCGTTTCCAGGTGGTGCCGTGGCATCGGCAGGGCGGCAGGGTGATCAGCGCGCATTTACCGGCGCTCGGTTGTTTGAACATTGTGGTGGCACGTAAACGTACGTTCCCGCTAACGCCCACCAAAATGAAGAAGAATCTGAGTCAAAGCCAGCTACGGCAAACGGTTAATGTCACGCGCCAGTTTCGTGAAGTGAAGGATCAGGATTCAACCTGATAACCGATATCATCCTGAGTGGGCTTTCCCGCCGCGCTGCGTGCCAGTTCGTCGCAGCGTTCGTTCTCCGGATGCCCCGCGTGGCCTTTTACCCATTCCCACTTAATTTCATGGTTGCTGAGCGCCACATCGAGGCGTTTCCACAGATCGACATTTTTCACCGGTTTTTTATCGGCGGTTTTCCAGCCGCGCTTCTTCCAGTTGTGGATCCAGCTGGTGATACCCTGACGAACATATTGGCTGTCGGTGCTGATCACCACCTCACACGGCTGTTTCAACGCTTCGAGCGCCACGATAGCCGCCATCATTTCCATGCGATTGTTAGTGGTGAGGCGATAACCTGTACTGAACTCTTTTTCATGCGCGCCATATCGTAAAATGGCGCCATAACCGCCGGGACCGGGATTGCCCAGGCAAGATCCATCGGTGAATATTTCTACCTGTTTGCGCATCTCTGGTAGACTTCCTTCTGACAAAACGCCAAGTCTGACATAAAACGAGTCCTATGAGCACTGCAAATAACCGCCAGATCGTCCTCGATACTGAAACCACCGGCATGAACATGATCGGTGTACATTATGAAGGACATCGCATCATTGAAATTGGTGCGGTTGAGGTGATCAACCGTCGCCTGACCGGCAACAACTTCCATATGTATTTGAAGCCCGATCGGCTGGTGGATCCGGAAGCGTTCGGCGTTCACGGTATCGCCGATGAATTCCTTGCTGATAAGCCGATGTTTGCGGATATCGCCGACGAATTCCTTGATTACATCCGTGGCGCAGAGCTGGTGATCCATAACGCATCGTTCGATATCGGCTTTATGGATTATGAATTCGGCATGCTGAAGCGGGATATCGGCAAAACCGAAACCTTCTGCCAGATCACCGATAGCCTGGCGATGGCGCGTAAGATGTATCCCGGCAAGCGCAACAGCCTCGATGCATTGTGCAACCGTTATGAAATCGACAACAGCAAACGTACGCTGCACGGCGCACTGCTCGATGCCGAGATTCTGGCCGAAGTATTCCTGATGATGACCGGCGGTCAAACCTCGCTGGCATTTTCTCTGGACGGTGAGCAGAACAATCAGGGCGGCGCGGAGAACATTCAGCGCATTGTGCGTCCGAGTTCAGGTCTGCGCGTGGTCAGCGCCAGCGATGAAGAGATTGCTGCGCACGAAGGTCGTCTGGATTTGGTGCAGAAGAAGGGTGGTAGCTGCTTGTGGCGCGTGTAAAACGGCTGATTTTGCGTGCAAAATCGACGTTAAGCTGAAAAAAACGTCAAACGAAACATTCCCACAGAAAAAGCGTTGACGGGTGTGAAAGCTGCTATTAATATGCGCCTCGTTCTCGACGGGGAACAAAGCGCGGAGCGGTAGTTCAGTTGGTTAGAATACCTGCCTGTCACGCAGGGGGTCGCGGGTTCGAGCCCCGTCCGTTCCGCCAATCTATTTAAAGAAGCCGATGCAGAAATGCATCGGCTTTTTGCTTTTTCTAAATGGTGTCGTTTTCCCTCATCCCCCGCCCTCTCACGCAACTGGGCGAAGGCGCTGATCGCGCTCGATGTTAACCCTCGCAGCGAGCTGCCCCTTCTCCCGCTAGCGGGAGAAGGTTGGGATGAGGGCCAGCGCGCACGCAACTTAATCCTTCTGTACCGCCACCGTCGCGCGATACGCCGCCACCGACTCTTCGCGGTCAGCGCGCGCCAGCCAGCGATAGCAGCCCGCACCCAACGCCACGCCGATAAACCAGCTAAAGTTCGCCACTGCATGCAGTGAAGGAATAAAGCTGATCACCAGACAAATGCCCACCGACGGCAGCAGCGCGGCAATTGCTTTCGGGTTGAAGCCGCCGCGATACCAGTAACGTCCTTTCGGCGTGTCATCAAACAGGTCATCCACGTAGACTTTGCTGCGTTTAATCAGATAGAAATCGGCCACCAGGATGCCAAACAGCGGCCCAATAAACGAGCCCAGCACATCCAGCGTGTAGTGAATCAGTTCTGGCGACTGGAACAGGTTCCACGGCGTCAGTAACACTGAACCGACTGCGGCAATCATGCCACCGGTGCGGAAGCTGATTTTCTGCGGTGAGCAGTTCGAGAAGTCGAATGCCGGCGAAACAAAGTTCGCCACGATATTAATGCCGATGGTAGCGATAATCATGGTCAGCAGGCCAATCGCCACCGCCACGTCGTTACCCACCATGCTGACAGTTTCAATCGGATCGGTGATCATTCTGCCGAACAGCGATTGCGTACCGGAGACAATCACCACGGTGACAATCGAGAACAGCAGGAAGTTGAACGGTAAGCCCCAGCGGTTGCCGCGACGAATTTCGCCCATGCTTTTGCCGTAACGCGAGAAGTCACCAAAATTCAGCAGCGGACCGGAGAAGTAGGAGACCACCAGCGCGGTGGCGGTAATCATCTGCCAGGTTTGCTCGCCGGTGCTCAACTGCTTGCTGGCCAGCGTGAAGGAGATACCATCGAAACCGGTTTTGTATACAATCCAGCCCGCCAGCGCCACCATCACCACGTACACCGCCGGACCGGCGACATCAATAAAGCGTTTAATCGCGTTCATGCCGTGCCAGAACACCATCGCCTGCAGTAACCACATCACACCGAAACAACACCAGCCCAGCTGAGATAAGCCGAGCCAGCTGCTTTGCGTCATGCTGCTCAGGGTGGGGAAGAACTTCAGCAGCACCAGCATTAGCGCGTTAGCCGCCAGATAAGTCTGGATGCCGTACCATGCAAAAGCGATCAGCCCGCGAATAATCGCCGGGATGTTAGCGCCGAACACGCCAAACGCCTGACGCGAAATCACCGCGTACGGTACGCCTGCCATCTGGCTCGGTTTGGCCACCAGATTGGCGCACAGCTGCACAATGCAGATGCCCACCAGCAAACACAGCAACACCTGCCAGCTCGCCAGCCCGAGGGTAAAGAAGCTGGCGGCCACCACGTAGCCGCCCATGCTGTGCACGTCCGACATCCAGAACGAAAAGATGTTGTACCACGACCAGTTCTGGTCGCGCGTCGGCGCCAGATCGTCATTACACAGACGTGGACTGTATTGTGCGTTGGCTTCAGAGGCCACCCGCGAGGTCACTTCAGAATGATTTGGCATGAAACCTGCTCCTCTCTACATCATGGAAAATTAATCACAGCGTGAAACGGTATTGCAGGATCCAGGCCAGAAATGATTTCTTGTATACAAAAAAATAATTTCACGTATACGATGTGCAGCACACAGTCACTTACCGGAGCAGGTAATGAAGAGTGAAACAGGCCAGAAAACGGCTGCCGATCTGAACGATCGCGATGAACCTATCTATCAGGCGCTGCTTACCGCCATCGTTGAGCATCAACTGCCGCCGGGCAGTAAATTGCCGGAAGAAGCCTTATCGGATGTCTTCGGCGTGAGCCGCACCGGCATTCGTAAGGTGCTGCAACGCCTCGCCGCGGTGCAAATGATCACTTTGTCGCCCAGGCGTGGTGCACAGGTGGCGACGCCGGGCGTGGATGAAGCCCGCGACATCTTTGCCACTCGCAGTTTATTAGAGTGTGCCAATCTGCCAGCGGTGCTGAGCCACGTGCAGGCGCCGCACTTAGCGGCACTCGGCGTGCTGATTGAAGAAGAGCAGCAGGCACATGATCAGCATGATGGTGCCGCCGCGATTCGTCTCTCCGCCGCGTTCCATATTCAGCTGCAGGCGATCTCCGGTAACGCAGTGCTCACCGATATGGTGACGCGCCTGACGCAGCGTTCGTCGCTGGTGATTGCCGCTTACGGTGCACCGTGGCAGCGCGGCTGCCGATGCGATCATCACGATCGGCTGGTGGATCTGCTGCGGCAAAAAGATCTGCCGGGGTTGACGGCGGCGCTGCAGCATCATTTCGAACACATTGTTGCCAGCCTGCACTTTGAGCGCAGCGGCGAAACCTTGCCTGATTTCACCCGGTTATTTGCCGGTAACAAAGGAGCGGCATCATGAGCCTGATTCAGGTCATCAATCCCAACACCAGCTTAGCGATGACGGAAACCATGGGTACTGCCGCGCGCGCCGTCGCCGCGCCGGGCACCGATATTCTGGCGGTGTGCCCGACTCACGGCGTCGAGTCGATTGAAGGTCATTTTGATGAGGCCATCGCGGCGATTGGTGTGCTGGAGCAGGTGAAACGCGGCAAAGAGCAGGGCGTGAGCGGCCATATCATTGCCTGCTTCGGCGATCCGGGATTGCTGGCGGCGCGTGAACTGGCAAGCGGCCCGGTAATTGGCATTGCGGAAGCGGCCATGCACACCGCCACGCTGGTGGCGACGCGCTTTTCGATTGTCACCACCTTGCCGCGCACGCTGGTGATTGCGCGCCATCTGCTGCAGCAATATGGCTTCACACACCATTGTGCCGCGCTGCACGCCATCGATCTGCCGGTGCTGGCGCTGGAAGACGGCAGCGGCGTGGCGCAGGAGAAAGTGCGTCAGCGCTGCATGCAGGCCAAACGCGAAGATGGCAGCGGCGCGATTGTGCTGGGCTGTGGCGGTATGGCTACGCTGGCGCAGGATCTCACCAAAGAACTGGGCATGCCGGTAATCGACGGGGTCAGCGCTGCGGTAAAAATGGTGGAGTCGCTGGTGGCGCTAGGCTTTGGTACCAGCAAGCACGGCGATCTCGATTATCCACTCGAAAAACCGCTCAGCGGAGCCTTTCAGCACCTAAACTAACCACTGGTTGAGCGACAGGAACTTACAGAATGAATGATGTATCTGGCAAGAAAGAGTACAGCTTCAACAAAAACTATCCCCGCGATTTGATCGGCTATGCTGGCAACCCGCCGCATGCGCAGTGGCCGGGCAAAGCGCGCGTCGCGGTGCAGTTTGTCCTTAATTACGAAGAGGGCGCCGAGAACAACGTGTTGCATGGCGACGCCGGTTCCGAGCAGTTTCTTTCCGATATCATCGGCGCGGCCAGCTACGCCGATCGCCATATGTCGATGGATTCGCTGTATGAATACGGATCGCGCGCCGGTTTCTGGCGCATCCACAATGAGTTTCAAAAGCGCGGTTTGCCGCTGACGGTGTTTGGCGTGGCGATGGCGCTGGCGCGTCATCCGGACATCGTTGAGGCGATCAAAGCGGCGGATTACGACGTGGTGAGCCACGGCTGGCGCTGGATTCACTACCAGGCGATGGATGCCAAGACCGAGCGCCAGCACATGCAGCAGGCGGTGGACGTGTTAACCGACCTGTTTGGCAAAGCGCCAACCGGCTGGTACACCGGCCGCGACAGCCCCAACACCCGACGTTTGGTGGTCGAGCAGGGCGGCTTTAGCTATGACAGCGACTATTACGGCGACGATTTACCGTTCTGGACGCAGGTCACCTGTCAGGACGGCACGGTTAAACCGCATCTGGTCATCCCTTACACGCTGGAGTGCAACGATATGCGCTTCGCCTCGCCGCAGGGCTTCAACACGGCGGAGCAGTTCTTTACCTATTTGCGCGACACCTTTGATGTGCTGTACGAAGAGGGCGAAACGGCACCGAAGATGATGTCGATTGGCATGCACTGTCGTTTACTGGGACGTCCGGGGAAATTCCGTGGCTTGCAGCGCTTCCTCGATCATATTCAGCAGCATGAAGATGTGTGGGTGTGTACGCGGCAGCAAATCGCCGATCACTGGATCGTGACGCATCCGGCACCGAGCGCTTAGCCCCTCATCCCAACCTTCTCCCGCCAGCGGGAGAAGGCGCCGATCCGTCCCCGGTTTAGCAAATCACTCCACCCAATCATTCCCTCTCCCGCGTGCGGGAGAGGGTTAGGGTGAGGGAAAAACCACCCAACTCAACTCATCAAACTCACCTGCGCCGCGACAATCCGCCAGCCGCATGGTAATCGCACCCACGTCTGCTGCTGGCGTCCGATCTTCTCTACGCCTTCACGCGTAAACTCCGTACTGCACACCGCATAGTCATCGCCAAAAGTGGTGATCACCGTATTACGTAACTCGCGATCCAACCCTTTCGACGGACGCGCCGCGCGAAAAGCGCGGATCTCATCAATGCCATACAAATTCTCACCCGCGCCCAAACGCACGGTACGTTTGTCGTGCCAGAAAAGCTCATCCAGCACCTCAACATCATTGCCGATCAGCGCTTGCTCATAGCGGTAAAAGGCGGCGGTGACTTCGGCGAGAATTGCCGGGCGATCGATATGTTCAGGTGTCATTTTCAGGCGTCCATTAAGGTGGTTTGTGGCAGCGTCAGCCCTTGCTGTTGCAGCGCCCAGGCGGCGCGCAGTGCCAGATGTTCTTTAAACGGCGCAGCGATCAGCTGCAAGCCTATCGGCAAGCCGCTGGCGGTTTGCAGCGGCACGGTACAGACCGGTAAGCCGAGGAACGAAATCGGCTGGGTTAGCATGCCCATGCTGGCGCGCGTCGGCAAATGCTGGCCGTTGATATGAATGGTTTCCTGGCCGATGGTGGTGGCGGTGCAGGGCGTGGCGGGCGCAATCAGCACGTCAAACTGCTCAAACAGCGGCAGCACCTGCTGCTGGAAGTGGCGGCGGAAACGCTGGGCCTGCACGTACCACGCCGAAGGCAGCATCGCACCGGCCAGCAGGCGCTCACGCGAGTTGGGCTCGAACTGCTCCGGCTGCGTGCGCAGCATCGGCAGGTAGTGATTGCCGCCTTCTGCGGCGGTCATGATAAAGGCCGCCGAGCGTGCGATCTCCGCATTCGGCAAGGTCACTTCGTCGATTGCCTGCAGCGCTTTAGCTGCCACCGCCACGGCGGCACGCGCTTCATCGCTGCACCAGGTTGAGAAGAACCCGCCGAGTACCGCGCTGCGCACGCCTTCTGCGCCCTTGCTGAGCCCTGCGCTAGCTGGCGAGACGGGCTGCGCGGCCTGGAAGGCATCGCTGGCATCGGCACCTTGCAAGGTGTCGTACACCAGGCTCAAATCTTCAACCGAACGGGCAAACGGGCCGATGTGATCGAGGCTGGCGACAAACGGATGGCTGCCGCTGCGCGACAGGCGGCCGAAGGTCGGCTTCAGGCCAAAGATGCCGCACAGTGAAGCGGGCACGCGGATCGAGCCGTTAGTGTCGGTACCGAGCGAGAAGTGCACCAAACCCGCAGCCACCGCCGCCGCTGAACCGCCGGACGATCCGCCCGCCACGCGGGTTAAATCGCGCGGGTTGCGCGTTGCGCCGTAATGGGTGTTTTCCGTGGTAAAACCATAAGCATAGGCATCCATATTCAGCATGCCGGAGAGCAGCGCGCCAGACTGGCGCAGTTTGCTCACCGCCCACGCATCCTCGCGCGCCGCCGCGCGTGCGCTGAACAGGCTGGCACCGGCTAAGGTGCTGTGTCCTGCGACATCAAACAGGTTTTTCACCGCGTAAGGAATGCCGGCTAACGGCGGCAAGGCTTCACCGCGCTGGCGCAGCTGATCGATCTGATCGGCTTCGCGCAGCATGCGCTGGCCGGTGACTTCGGTCCAGGCGTTGATCGCCTTATGCTGTTCAATCGCCGCCAGCGTGTTTTGCGCGATATCGCGGGCGCTGATCTCGCCCTGACTCAGCGCCTGCTGCAGGGCATTAATCGATAATGACGACAGTTTCATGGATGAAACACTCCCGCCACTTCCAGGCGATCGTCGAGCGGCAGCGCCATCAGCGGCTCGGCCATGGCGGCGATGCGGTTGAACTGCGTCAGCAGCTCGGCGCGGCGCGCATCATCCAGCTCCAGCGCCAGAATCTGCTCCATTTGGGCGATATAGGTGGCCCAGTCCGGTTGTGAACTCATCAAAAATCTCCGTTAGAAACCGGCGGCGCTGCCGTTGCTGCGCGGATCGAACGCGCCTTCCAGCATGCCGTTGTTGTGTCTGACGATCGCGCCCGCATGGCCGACCACTTCACTGAAATCGGGTAGCAGTTCAACCTCATGGCCGAGCGCACGCAGCTGCTGCACTGTTTCCGGCGCGATGCGCGCTTCGAGCTTGAGCGAATCGGATGATTGTCCCCACGTACGACCCAGCAGCCAGCGCGGCGCGCTCACCGCCTGTTGCAACGGATGTCCCTGAATCACGTGACGGGTGAAAATCGCCGCCTGGGTTTGCGGTTGGCCGTCGCCGCCCATCGAACCGTACACCATGGTGCGGCCATCTTTGAGACGCGCAGCAGCGGGATTGAGGGTGTGGAACGGCTGTTTGCCCGGCTGCAGCGCCAGCAGATGATCGGGTTGCAGGCTGAAGGCGGCACCCCGGTTTTGCCAGGTGATGCCGGTGCCGGGCAGCACCACGCCGCTGCCGAATTCGTGATAAACGCTCTGGATAAACGAAACGGCTAATCCGCTGCTGTCCATCACGCCCATCCACACGGTATCGCCCGGCCCGCGCCCGGTGCCCCACGCAGCGGCTTGTTGATCGTCCACCTGCGCCGCCAGCGTGCTGAGGTGTTCCTCATCCAGCAGACGCTGCACATCAATGTCGATGTGGCGCGGATCGGTGATGTGCTTGTCGCGCAGCGCAAAGGCTTTTTTAGTGGCTTCAACGATGCGGTGCACGGTTTGCGCTTCATCTGCGTCAGCCATATTCAGCCGATCGGTAATGCCGAGGATCGCCAGCGACACCAAACCCTGCGTCGGCGGCGTCATGTTCCAGATATCGCCTTCACTGTGTGCCAGATGCAGCGGCGTGCAGCGGCGGGCTTGGTGCGTTTGCAAATCTTCGAGCGTGATTGGCATTCCCAGCGCGGTCATTTCGCGCGCCAGATGGTGCGCCAGTTCACCGCGATAGAAACTTTCCAGCCCATGATCGCACAGCATGCTCAGCGTATTCGCCAGCGCCAGCTGGGTGAAGCGACTGCCGGCAAGCGGCACGCTGCCGTCCGGTAAAAAGGTGGCGGCAAAACCGGGTTGATGCTGCAACTCGTGCTGTTTGGCGGCGGTGGCGGCGGCTTGCGAGGCGGTGACCGGAATGCCGTCGGCGGCATAGCGAATCGCATCGCGCAGCAGGCGGGTTAACGGCAGCGGCGTCGCGCCAAGTTCCTGCGCCAGCGTTAACGCTTCCTGCCAGCCGCTGACGGTACCCGCCACGGTTAAGGCGGCTTTCGGTCCGCGATGCGGAATCTGCGTTTCGCCATGGTAGAAATCAAGATGTGCCAGCGAACCGGCTGCGCCGCTGGCGTCAATGGCGATGGGATCGCCGTTGGGCGGCACCACCAGCCAGAAGCCGTCGCCGCCCAAACCGTTCATGTGCGGGTAAACCACGGCAATGGTGGCAGCGGCGGCCACCATCGCTTCCAGCGCATTGCCGCCTTCGCGCAGCACCGCTAACGCGCTTTCGCTGGCGAGATGGTGCGGCGTAACGGCCATGCCTAACGGCGCCATGTTGCTCTGTATCATAGTGATTTTCTCTTGTTCTCTTTCAGCACTCTGTTTAATCACCGCACATTCCGTAGCGGCGCGATTTATCGCGCAATAAATTGCGCCGCTACGGAATGTGCGAATTCGTGAACATCTGCAAATATTGCATAAATCTAAGCAAGAGCTGTTCCAGTTTTGAACGGACATCAATCTGGATCGATTTATGCTAGCTTGTGATGAAACGAAAGTTACAGGACCGATGATGAAACAACTTGATGAACGCCTTCGTAGTCACTATCCGCAACTGTCGCCGCAGGAGCAGCGCATTGCCGACTTCGTGTTTGACCACTTTGATGACCTGATCAGCTACAACAGCGCCGAGCTGGCGCGGCTGAGCGGTGTGTCGAAGGCCACGGTCAGCCGTTTATTCAAGCGTCTCGGTTACGAGAAATATAAGGACATGCGCGACGAGCTGCGCATCCTGCGCCAGAGCGGCATGCCGCTCACCGACAACCGCGATGCGGTGCAGGGCAACACCTTACTGTCACGCCACTATAAGCAGGAGATGGCCAACCTGACGCAGTGGGTCAACAGCATCGATCCGCAGCAGTTTGGCGAGGTGATCAGCGCGCTGGGCGCGGCAAAACGGGTATTTATCATCGGCATGCGTAACGCCTATCCGGTGGCGCTGCACCTGCGTCAGCAACTGATGCAGGCGCGTCCGCAGGTGCATGTGCTGCCGCAGCCGGGCCAGACGTTGGGCGAAGAGCTGGTGGATATCACGCCCGACGATATCGTGGTGGTGATGGCGTTTCGCCGCCGTCCACGCATCATTCGCCCGCTGATGCAGCAGCTGCAGCAGAGCAACATTCCGGTGCTGGCGCTGTGTGAGCCGCAGGCGCAGGGCATTATCACGCTGGCGCGCTGGCAGCTTTGTGCGCCGCTCGACAGCGTTTCCGCTTTTGATAGCTACGCCTCCGCCATGAGCCTGATTAACCTGCTGGCGAATGCGTTACTGCACGAAATGTTGTCGCAGGGCCGTCAGCGCATCCATCAAATTGCCGATCTTTATCAGCATCTCGACGAGCTGGAACACCGTTAACGGGCGCCATTGTGGTGCATTGCACTGTTTTTGATCGTTAATTCCAACGGGCGCGATGCCCGTTTTTGCTGCCTTCAACGCGGTAAATCCCCGTTTTTTCCCCTTTCTTCTCCCAGCACTGCGGTTGGCACATTAGTTGCAGAATGATTCATCAAGAATCTTTTGTTTCACGTAAACTCACCGGGGTGCATAATGAAAAAAGTATTATTAGCGGTAGCGGGCGCGGCATTGCTGATGGCGCAGGTCGGGAGTGCGATGGCCGATCAGCTGCAGGATATCCAGAAGCGCGGCGTGATCCGCGTAGCGGTTCCGCAGGACTTCCCGCCGTTCGGTTCCGTGGGTACTGACCTGCAGCCGCAGGGCTACGATATCGACATGGCGAAGTATCTCGCTAAACAGATGAAACTGAAGTTGCAGCTGGTGCCCGTTTCCAGTGCCAACCGCGTGCCGTATCTGCAGACCGATAAAGTCGATCTGGTGATCTCCAGCATGGGTAAAAACGCCGAGCGTGAAAAAGTGATCGATTTCACCCGCGCTTACGCGCCGTTCTTCCTCGGCGTATTTGGTCCGAAAGGCGAAACGCTGAAAGATGCGGCAGCGCTGAGCGGCAAATCGATCGGCGTCACGCGCGGTGCAGTGGAAGATATGGTGTTAAGCGATATCGCCCCGAAAGAGGCGCAGGTGAAGCGTTATGAAGATAACAACACCACGCTGTCGGCCTACCTTTCCGGACAAGTGCAGTACGTGGCGACGGGCAACCTGGTAGTGGCGGCGATTGCGCGCCAGAACGCCGAAAAAGCGCCGGTTGCCCAGTTTATGCTGAAAGATTCACCGTGCTACATCGGCCTGAAAAAAGATGAGCCAGCGCTGAAAGAGAAAGTGAATGCGCTGATTGAGCAGGGAATCAAAGACGGCACGCTGAACAAGCTGTCGGAAGAGTGGCTGAAAGCGCCGCTGCCAGCGAACCTCGGCGCATAAAGTATGGCGCAACTTAACTTCGCCGATCTCTGGCCGCACTGGCCAGAGTTGCTGGCCGGACTGTGGGTCACGATTCAGATCACCGTGCTCGCCACCGTGGGCGGTGTCAGCCTCGGTATTCTCGGCGCGGCGCTGCGCAGCGGCAAACCGAGCTGGGCGAGCCGCATCTGGGGCCTGTACGTCGAGCTGATTCGTAATACGCCGTTTGTGGTCCAGCTGTTTTTCATCGTCTTTGGGTTGCCCAATCTGGGTCTGAAACTGACGGCGGGCGAAGCCGCGCTGCTGGCGATGTTGATTAACCTTGGCGCGTACAGCACCGAAATTATTCGCGCCGGCATTCAGGTGACGCCGCGCGGTCAGTGGGAAGCGGGGCGCGTGCTGGGATTGACCCGCACGCAAACCTTTATCCGCGTGGTGTTGCCGCCGTCGCTGCAGCGTATTTATCCGGCGCTGGTCAGCCAATGCATCATTGTGATGCTCGGCTCGTCGGTGGTGTCGCAGGTGTCGTACGAAGAGTTGACCTTCGCCGCCAACCTGATTCAGTCGCGCACCTTTTTGAGTTTTGAAGTCTATTTCGTGACCACGCTGATCTATCTGGCGTTGTCGATTGCCATGCGCCAACTGCTGCTGGCGCTGGGACGTAAATGGTTGGGAGCGCAGCCGGCATGATGACGCAATTTACCGACTGGGACATCCTGCGCAACCTGCTGCTGGCAGCGCGCTGGACAATTTTACTTTCGCTGGTGGCGTTTTTTGGCGGCACGCTGGTGACCTTGCCGCTGCTGTTTATGCGCCTGCTGAAGCGTAAATGGCCGATGCGCCTGGTGCGCGCCTACACCGAGCTGTTTCAGGGCACGCCGCTGCTGATGCAGCTGTTCCTCGCCTTCTTCGGCGTCGGCTTGTTCGGCATCGATGTCGCGCCCTGGACCGCCGCCTCGCTGGCTTTAACGCTCTACACCAGCGCGTTTCTGGTGGATATCTGGTACGGCAGTATTCGCGCCCTGCCAAAAGGGCAGTGGGAAGCGTCGCGCTGTCTCGGCCTGACCTTTGGTCAAACGCTGTTTCGCGTGGTCGCGCCGCAGGCGATTCGTATCGCCATCGCGCCTACGGTTGGGTTTGCCGTGCAGGTGATTAAAGGCACCGCGCTGGCCTCGATTATCGGTTTCGTCGAGCTGACCAAAGCCGGCACCATTTTGAATAACGTGACGTATGAGCCGTTCAAGGTGTTTGGCCTGGTAGCGCTCGGTTACTTCCTGATGTGTTATCCGCTGTCGCGTTACAGCCAGTACCTGGAGAAAAAATTCAATGCCGCTCATCACCATTAATCAGGTACAGAAGTACTACGGCGACAACCACGTCTTGAAAGGTGTCGATCTCGATGTCGATCACGGCGAAGTGATCTCGATTATCGGCCGCAGCGGATCGGGTAAAAGTACCCTGCTGCGCTGCATGAACGGGCTGGAAGGTTATCAGGAAGGCAGCATCAAACTCGGCGGTATGACAATTACCGACCGCGAATCGCAGGCGCGTGAAATCAGCCGTTCGGTCGGCATGGTGTTCCAGAACTTCAACCTGTTCCCGCACATGACGGCGCTGGAAAACGTGATGCTGGCGCCGCGCCGCGTGCTGAAGAAAAGTGAAGCCGAATGCCGTGCGCTGGCAACGCAGATGCTGGAGAAAGTCGGCCTCGGTGAGCGCATCAATTACTATCCGGCCAATTTGTCGGGCGGTCAGCAGCAGCGCGTGGCGATTGCCCGTGCGCTGGCGATGCAGCCCAAAGTTTTACTCTGTGATGAGATCACCTCCGCGCTCGATCCCGAGCTGGTGGGCGAAGTGCTGAAAGTGCTGGAGCAGCTGGCCGCCGAAGGCATGACGTTGATTCTTGTCACCCATGAAATGAACTTCGCCCGCGACGTGGGCGATCGCGTGGTCTTTATGCATCAGGGGCGCGTCTGGGAGCAGGGCGACAGCAAAACGCTGTTCGCCAATCCGCAAACCGCGGAGCTGAAGCAGTTTATCTCTACCGTGCGCCTCTAAGCTTTCTTTAAGGAATACAACATGGATATCAGCCAATTTTCGCAAATTAATCCGCCACAGCGTCTGTTGATGGGACCGGGCCCGATCAATGCCGATCCGCGCGTGCTGCGCGCCATGTCGAGCCAGCTGATCGGCCAGTACGATCCGGCGATGACGCACTACATGAACGAGGTGATGGCGCTGTACCGTGGCGTATTCCGCACTGAAAACCGCTGGACGATGCTGATCGACGGCACGTCACGCGCCGGTATCGAAGCGATCCTGCTGTCGGCGATCCGTCCGGGCGACAAAGTGCTGGTGCCGGTGTTTGGCCGTTTCGGTCATCTGCTGTGTGAAATTGCCCGCCGTTGCCGCGCGGAAGTGCACACCATTGAAGTGCCGTGGGGCGAAGTGTTCACGCCGGATCAGATCGAAGACGCGATCAAAAAAGTGCAGCCGCGCCTGCTGCTGACGGTGCAGGGCGATACGTCCACCACCATGCTGCAGCCGCTGGAAGCGCTGGGCGCGATTTGCCAGAAATATGGCGTGCTGTTCTACACCGATGCCACCGCGTCGCTCGGCGGTAACGCGCTGGAAACCGATGCGTGGGGCCTGGATGCGGTCTCCGCCGGGATGCAGAAGTGCCTTGGCGGTCCATCCGGTACGTCGCCAATCACGCTGAGCCCGCAGATGGAAGCGGTGATCCGCAAGCGCAAATGCGTGGAAGAGGGCATCCGCACCGCCGATCATCAGGATGGTGACGACGAGATGATCTACTCCAACTATTTTGATCTCGGCATGATCATGGATTACTGGGGCCCGGAACGTCTCAATCACCACACCGAAGCCACCACCGCGCTGTTTGGCGCGCGTGAATGTGCGCGTTTGATAATGGAAGAGGGATTAGATAACGGCATCGCGCGCCACAAGCTACACGGCGATGCGCTGCTGAAAGGCATTCAGGGCATGGGCCTCGAAACCTTTGGCGATTTAAAACACAAAATGAATAACGTGCTCGGCGTGGTGATTCCGCAGGGCGTGAATGGCGATCAGGTGCGCAAGCTGGTGCTGGAAGATTTCGGTATCGAAATCGGCACTTCGTTTGGTCCGCTGCATGGCAAAGTGTGGCGCATCGGCACCATGGGCTACAACGCGCGTAAAGATTGCGTGATGCAAACCCTGAGCGCGCTGGAAGCGGTGCTGAATCATGTTGGCTTCCGCACCACGCAAGGCGCGGGGATGCAGGCGGCGTGGGATCTTTACGGGAGCCGCGCATGAATAAAAGCCTGATGACCGCCAGCGAGGCGCAGATCGCCGCCGCTCGCGTCATGGCGCGCTGTGATGCGCTGGCTGAGATCAGCGAAAGCGAAGATGGCCTGACGCGCGTTTATCTGTCGCCGGAGCAGCAGCGTGCCAACGCGCGCGTCGGTGAATGGATGCAGGCCGCGGGTATGACGACGTGGCAGGATGCGGTAGGCAACATTTGCGGTCGCTACGAAGCGGCGCAGGCGGGCGCGCAGGCGCTGCTGCTCGGTTCACATCTGGATACGGTGCGCAATGCCGGTCGCTACGACGGTATGCTCGGCGTGTTAAGCGCCATTGAAACCGTGCAGTGGCTGCACGATCGGCAGCAGCGTTTGCCGCTGGCGATTGAGATTGTCGGCTTCGGCGACGAAGAGGGCACGCGCTTCGGCATTACGCTGCTCGGCAGCCGTGGTATTACCGGCAGCTGGCCGGAAAGCTGGGTGACGCACCCGGATGGCAACGGCATCACCGTGGCGGAAGCGATGCAGGATGTCGGTTTCGATGCGGCGAAGATTCACGACGCGGCGCGTCAGGTCAATGACATCGCCGCCTATCTGGAACTGCATATCGAGCAAGGTCCGTGTCTTGAGCAGGAAGATTTGGCGCTTGGCGTGGTCACGGCGATCAACGGCGCGCGTCGTCTGAACTGCAGCTTTATCGGTGAAGCGGGTCACGCGGGCACTGTGCCGATGACGCATCGCAAAGATGCGCTGGCCGCTGCCGCTGAATGGATGGTGTTTATTGAGCACACCACGCAAGAGCACGATCCGCAGCTGGTGGCGACCGTCGGCACGCTGAGCTGCTTGCCGGGCGCGGTCAACGTGATTCCGGGTGAAGTGCAGCTGTCGCTTGACGTGCGCGGTCCGCAGGATGAGCCGCTGGAGCGTTTACTCTCTACGCTGCTCACCCAGGCGCAGGCGATTGCGCTGCGTCGCGGCTTAACCTTCAGCGCCAACGAGTATTACCACATTGCCGCTACCGCCTGTGATGCGCGGTTGCAGCAGGCGCTGAGCCACGCGGTAGAAACCGTGCAAGGGCGCAGCCTGTCGCTGCCGAGCGGCGCGGGGCATGATGCAATTGCTATCGCCGAGCGCTGGCCGGTGGGCATGCTGTTTGTGCGCAACCATCGCGGCATCAGCCATCATCCGGCGGAATCGGTACAAACCGCTGATGTGGCGCTGGGCGTGCAGGCTTATCTGCAAGCGGTTTGCGATATTGCGCGCGCTAAGGAATAAAGATGGATTTGGTCAACTTTAATCAGCTTTCACCTCAAGCTGCGCAGGCGGCGATTGCGCACTGCGTGGCGATTCCCGCCTGGCAGCAGGCGCTGGTGGCGGCGCGACCTTTTGCCGACGTTGCGGCTTTACAGGCCGAAGCCGATCGTTTGGCGCAGCGGTGGCAAGCCGCTGATCTTGAGCAGGCGCTGAGTGCCCATCCACGTATTGGCGACAACGTGGCGGGCGCGGACAAAGAGGCCACGCTGTCGCGCAGTGAGCAGTCGGCGATGCAGCAGGCGGACGGCGCGCTGCAATTGGCGATGCTGGCGGGCAATCAAACCTATGAGCAGCGCTTTGGCCGGGTGTTTCTGATTCGTGCCAAAGGGCGCAGCGGCGAAGAGATGTTGGCGGAATTGCAGCGTCGGCTTAACAATGATGCAGCGAGTGAACAGCGTGAAGCGCTGGCGCAGCTGCGTGAAATTACCCTGTTGCGGCTAAAGGAGAGCATCACATGAGCACCATTACGACGCATATTCTCGATACCGCGCTGGGCAAACCGGCGATTGGCGTGGCGGTTTCGCTCGAGCAAAATAGCCCGGAAGGCTGGCTGCCGCTGGTGGAAGGCAACACCGACAGCGACGGACGCATTAAAGATCTGACGCCCGAACCGCTGGCGCCAGGTCATTACCGTTTGACGGCGGAGATTGGCGACTACTTTGCTGCCGAAGGGCGCGATGCGCTCTACGTGAGTGCGCAGATTGATTTCGTGATTGGCGCCACAGGCAGCCATTATCATCTGCCGTTTCTCATCTCGCCGTGGTCGTGGTCGACTTATCGCGGCAGCTGATAATGTGCGCCACTTCACGCGCTGCGCTTGAAAGCCAGTAACTATCAAAACCTTCGGTTCATCCAAATATATTCCTGGCGAAAGTGCGGCTAATCTTAGTCGCATAGTAGAAAGCAATATGAAGCCAATGGAGCCGATAAACATGAGCACGCACGACAATAACGATAATGCAGCAGCCGCAGGCAAGTGCCCCTTTCATCACGGGGCGTCTGAAGAGAAGAGTGTTCTGGCGCGCGGCGCCGGTGGCGGGACATCCAACCGCGACTGGTGGCCCAATATGTTACGCGTCGATCTGTTAAACCAACATTCCAACCGTTCCAACCCGCTTAGTGACACCTTCAACTACCGCGACGAATTCAGCAAACTGGATTACTCCGCGTTAAAAGCCGATATCCGCGCACTTCTCACCGATTCGCAATCCTGGTGGCCAGCCGACTGGGGCAGCTATATTGGGCTGTTCATTCGCATGGCGTGGCACAGCGCGGGTACTTATCGCACCATTGATGGTCGTGGCGGTTCAGGTCGCGGTCAGCAACGTTTTGCGCCGCTGAACTCATGGCCGGACAACGTCAGCCTCGATAAAGCGCGTCGCCTGTTGTGGCCGGTAAAACAGAAATATGGTCAAAAAATTTCCTGGGCCGATCTCTACATTCTGGCGGGTAACGTCTCGCTGGAAAACGCCGGCTTCCGCACCTTCGGCTTTGGTGCCGGTCGTGAAGACGTGTGGGAACCGGATATGGATGTGGATTGGGGCCACGAAACCGAATGGCTGGCGCATCGCCATCCAGAAGCGCTGGCCAATGCACCGCTGGGCGCTACCGAAATGGGCCTGATCTACGTCAACCCGGAAGGACCGGAAGCCAGCGGCGATCCAAAATCAGCGGCGCCGGCGATTCGTGCCACCTTCGGCAACATGGGCATGAACGATGAAGAGATCGTGGCGCTGATTGCTGGCGGTCATACTTTGGGTAAAACCCACGGCGCGGCAGAAGCCAGCCATGTTGGCGTTGATCCTGAAGAGTCACCGATTGAAGCGCAGGGCCTTGGCTGGACCAGCAGCTATGGCAGCGGCGTGGGTAAAGATGCCATCACTTCAGGTCTGGAAGTGGTGTGGACGCAAACTCCCACGCAGTGGAGCAACTACTTCTTCGAGAACCTGTTCAAATACGAATGGGTACAGACACGCAGCCCAGCGGGCGCCATCCAGTTCGAAGCGGTTGATGCTGAAGCGATTATCCCGGATCCGTTTGATCCGGAGAAAAAACGTAAACCGACCATGCTGGTAACCGATCTGACGCTGCGTTTCGATGAAGAGTTCGGCAAGATTTCGCGCCGCTTCCTCAACGATCCGCAGGCGTTCAACGAAGCCTTTGCCCGCGCCTGGTTCAAACTGACGCACCGCGATATGGGACCAAAAGCGCGTTACATCGGCCCGGAAGTGCCGAAGGAAGATCTGCTGTGGCAGGATCCGTTACCGCAGGCGATTCATCAGCCAACGCCGGCTGATATCAGCGAGATTAAAGCGCGCATTGCGGCTTCAGGTCTGAGCGTCAGCCAGCTGGTTTCAGTGGCCTGGGCTTCAGCCTCCACCTTCCGTGGCGGTGACAAACGTGGCGGAGCCAACGGTGCGCGTCTGGCGTTAGCGCCGCAGAAAGATTGGGCGGTGAATGCCAGCGTAATCAATGATGTGCTGCCAATCCTGCAAAAGATTCAGCAGGAATCAGGCAAAGCATCGTTGGCCGATGTCATTGTGCTGGCAGGTAGCGTGGGTATCGAACTGGCCGCTTCAGCCGCTGGCGTGGCAACGCAAGTGCCGTTTACGCCGGGCCGGGTGGATGCGCGTCAGGATCAAACCGACGTTGAGTCGTTCAACTTCCTGCAGCCGTTGGCCGATGGTTTCCGTAACTATCGCCGCAGCGCCAAAGGTTCTTCAACCGAAACGCTGCTGCTGGATAAAGCCCAACAGCTGACGCTGAGCGCGCCAGAATTGACGGTGTTGCTCGGTGGCCTGCGCGTATTGGGCACCAACTTCGACGGCGGCCAGCACGGCGTATTTACCGATCGCGTTGGTGTGCTGAGCAATGATTTCTTTGTTAATCTGCTCGACATGCGTACCGCGTGGAAAGCCACCGATGAGAGCGAAGAGCTGTTTGAAGGTCGCGATCGTCTGAGCGGCGAAGTGAAGTTTACTGCGACACGTGCCGACTTAGTGTTTGGATCGAACGCTATCTTGCGCGCGCTGGCCGAGGTTTACGCCAGCAGCGATGCGAAGCAGAAGTTCGTGACCGACTTCGTTGCCGCCTGGACCAAAGTGATGAATCTGGATCGCTTCGAGCTGTAAGCTTAAAAAGCCGCAGCGGATTTCTCTGCTGCGGCTTCCTCTTTTAATCTTCGCGAAACGCTTCGAAAGGCAGGTTAAAACGTTTAGCCAGCGCGGCTTTGTGTTTGTCTGTCAACGAACGTTCTCCTTTCAAAATTCGGTTTACATAAGAACGCTGACCAATTTCATTCACGAAGGATGACTGATTGAGATTATGTTGATCCATCAACACCCGCAGTAACGCGACACCGCCAGGTAATGCAGTGACACGCGCGTTGAACGCAGCAAATTCCGGCGCACTATCTTCATATTTCGCCACTTTATCGGTGAGCATTTCAATCAGCGGATGATCAGGTTGATGTTCAATCAGATACTCCACCAGTTCTAACGCCTGCTCATAATCAGCTTTGGCGTTACTTCCGCCCAGCAGCGGGACGGCTTTAATCAGATTGTTGCTGGCCTGGATGGCTTCGGCAATCATTCTTTGTTCTCCCGATAATGCTTTACCCATTTGTCATACTCGGCATGCGTTACAACGTGTTTAATGAAGATTCGTTGGGCTATAAAATCAGCAAAAAACATCACTCTGAGATTATTTCCGCCTACGTTAATCACCCACCATTTCGCCCGGTATTTCATTCGGTCAAGACTTGGAAAAAAGGCTCTGAGCGCATCTGGATCGGCAAAATCGTTGCCATTTAAAGTTCGATAAGTGGCATCCAATGCTGCTGCATCATTTGGAAAACTCCGTGTCGCTTCTGTAAACACTTTCCTTGAGATAACGTGCATCATTCCCTCGACATGTTCCAACATGGAAACATGGTAGCGCAACAATGCCATGTTTCCAAGCAGGAAACAAAATTTTAGCGGGTTTTTAAGAGAGGGGAAAATGTGCTGCGCAGCGTCCACGCGGCAAAGAGGCTACTTCAGCGTATACCCATCCGCATCGCGCCAAGCCGGGAAGCGTTCGCGGTAGGCTTGCAGCTCCTCCAGCGAAAGCTCCGCATCAAGACGCGCACGCGCAAAGGGCTCTCCACTCGCCAGAATCTCACCCAGCGGTGAAATGATTCGACTGTCGCCACTGTATTGATGCTGATTGCCATCGCTGCCGACGCGGTTACAACCGGCGACATAAGCCTGGTTTTCAATTGCACGGGCTAACAGCAGCGATTGCCAGTGCAGCGCACGCGGTGCCGGCCAGTTGGCGACATACAGCGCCAAATCGTAATCGTTGTGGTTACGCGAAAAAACCGGGAAGCGCAGGTCGTAGCAAATTTGCGGCAGAATCCGCCAGCCGCGCCACTCAAATACTTCACGTGTTTCGCCCGCCACATAGTGCTGATGTTCATTGGCCATGCGGAACAAGTGACGTTTGTCGTACTGATGCAACGTGCCGTCTGGCTCGACCAGCAAGAAGCGGTTCACCGCGCCTTTTTCCGTCTGGATTGCGGCGCTGCCGCCGACTAACGCATTGCTGGTTTGCGCGTGCGCGTGCAGCCACGCCACGACGTCATCCTGCGGCAGCGAACTTTCGGCAGCTTCCATAGCAAAACCGGTAGTGAACATTTCCGGCAGCAGAATGATGTCGCGGCCTGTAATGCCTTTCAGCACACCGTCGAAATGACGCAGGTTAGCCGCGCCATCCATCCAGCTCAGGGTTTCCTGCAGAACGGTAATTTTCAAAGCTGACATAAGCGCTCCGCAGCGGCGTCGAGCGTCGCTTCCTGTTTGGCAAAGCACAGGCGAATCAGCTTGTGCGGGAAAGGTTCGGCGCAGAACACCGACAGCGGAATCGCCGCCACGCCGACTTCTTTGGTCAGCAGCTGGCAGAAGCTCACGTCATCCAGATCGGAAATGGCGCTGTAATCGACCAGCAGGAAGTAAGTGCCTTCGCACGGCAGCAGCTTGAAACGGCTGGCGGAGAGCGCCTGGATAAAGCGATCGCGGCGCGCGCGGTAGAACTCTGGCAGTTCGCGATAGTGCTCAGGCGCCTGACGCAGCATGTCGGCAATCGCCAGCTGTGCTGGCGTATTCACCGAGAAGGTCAGATATTGATGCACCTTACGGATTTCAGCGCTGATCGCCGCCGGGGCAATGCAGTAACCCACTTTCCAGCCGGTCATGTGGAAGGTTTTACCAAAGGATGACACCGCGATGGATCGCTGACGTAGTTCAGCATGCGCTAACACGCTGGCGTGGCCCTCTTCAGTGAAACAGATGTGCTCATACACTTCGTCGCTCAGCACATAGATTTCCTGCTCCGCAATCGCCTGCCACAGCTCGGCATAATCGCTTTTGCGCCACACGGTGGCGGACGGATTATGCGGCGTGTTCAGGATCACTAAGCGGGTTTTGCTGCTCAGCAGGCCGCGAAATTCGCGCCAGTCAACGCGGAAACCCGGCGGCTGCAGGGCGATGCGTTTTAACACGCCGCCCGCCAGTTGCACCGCAGGCGCGTAGCTGTCGTAGCTTGGGTCAAAGCAGATCACTTCATCACCTTGACGCACCAGCGCGGTGATCGCTGCGTACAACGCTTCGGTCGCGCCCGTCGTCACGGTGATATCGCTGTTGACGTCAGGCGTGTGGCCGTAAAGCGCAGCGGTTTTCTCAACAATCGCCTCACGCAGTGGCAGTACGCCGATCATCGGTGCATATTGGTTGGCGCCCTGACTCACGTGATGCGCCAGGCGCTCCTGCAAATAGCGCGGACCGTCAAAATCGGGGAAGCCTTGCGACAGGTTGATGGCGTTGTGCTGCTGCGCTAACGCACTCATTTGCGTAAAGATGGTGGTGCCGAGCGCCGGTAATTTGCTCTCGGGGATCAGGTTGTGCTGCGTCATTGTTTTGTGGCCTTAAGCGCGAATGTCGTTGCGGAGAAACCCTGTGTTGCTGCCACTATAAACAGGATGTTAACATTTGGCAATCGAGACGCTTAGACGTCTAAACTAATCTGCGGAGTCGGTATATCGCTATGACGGATTTTCTTCCACTGGAACATTTAGTGGCCGCCTGCCACTGGATTGGTGGCAAAGGCTGGGCACCTGCGACCGGCGGTAATATGTCGGTGCGGCAGGACGCGGAGTATTGTCTGCTGAGTGCGTCCGGCAAAGATAAAGGCAGCTTGACGCGCGATGATTTTATCCAGGTTGAAATCGCTACCAACGCCGTGCCATCGGGCCGCACGCCTTCGGCGGAGACCGGTCTGCATACCTTGATTTATCGCCTGTTTCCGCAGGCGGGTGCGGTGCTGCATACGCACACGGTCAACTCGACGGTGCTGTCGCGGGTGGAGAAGGGCGATGCGCTGCTGCTCAGTGGTTATGAGATGCAGAAAACGCTGGCCGGGCAGCAGACGCATCTGAACACCATCGCCATTCCCTTGTTCGATAACGATCAAGACATGACGGCGCTGGCGCAGCGCATTGAAGCTTTTGCCGCCGCTACGCCGCTGCAATATGGTTTTCTGCTGCGCGGCCACGGTTTGACCTGCTGGGGCAAGGACGTGAACGAAGCGCGTCGCCATCTGGAAGGTCTGGAATTTCTGTTTGAATGTGAACTGCAACGTCGCCTGCTGGAGGCCAAATGATCCGCGCCATTGTTACCGATATTGAAGGCACCACCAGCGATATCCAGTTTGTGCATCAGGTATTGTTCCCTTATGCGCGTCAGCATTTAGCGGCGTACGTGCGGGAAAATCATACCGATGAAAACGTCGCCGCCGCACTCAACGCGGTGCGTGCAGAGTCCGCTGCGCCTCAGGCCACGCTGGAGGAGCTGATTACCACACTCACGAATTATATCGATGAGGATCGCAAATCACCGGGCCTCAAAGCCCTGCAGGGCATGATTTGGCGCGCCGGCTACGTTGAAGGCCAGTTCACCGGCCACCTCTATCCCGACGTGCTGCCGGCTTTTGCGCGCTGGCAGCAGCAGGGGATTGGCCTGTATGTTTATTCCTCGGGATCGGTCGCCGCGCAAAAACTGTTATTTGGCTACAGCGATGAAGGTGATTTAACCTCGCTGGTCAGCGGCTATTTTGATACCGGCGTCGGCGCGAAACGTGAAGCGCAATCGTATCGCAATATCGCCGAAAAAATCGGCCTTGCGCCTGCGTCATTGCTGTTCCTGTCGGATATTCATCAGGAGCTGGATGCGGCAGCGGATGCGGGCTGGCATACCGTGCAGTTAATTCGTGGCGCGGCGGATAACGCCAGTCGTCATTACCAGGTCAACGATTTTTCCCAGATTAAACCGGAGTCGATTTAACATGAGTGCATTGACCATTTTTACCGATACCGAAGCCCAGCAACCGGTGTGGCACAGCACCGATGCCGAGGCGATTCGCGAGCGTCTTAACGCGAAAAACGTGCGCTTTGAACGCTGGGAAGCCGATCGCGATTTGGGTGCGGATCCTGATGCAGAGACGGTTATCAACGCCTATCAACATGCGATTGATCGTCTGGTGGCCGAGAAGGGCTATCAGAGCTGGGATGTGCTGAGCATGCGTGCGGATAATCCGCAGAAAGAGGTGCTGCGCACCAAGTTCCTTAACGAACATACGCATAGCGAAGATGAAGTACGCTTCTTTGTTGAAGGTTCAGGGCTGTTCTGTCTGCATCTGGAGGGCGAGGTGTATCAGATTTTGTGTGAGAAGAATGATCTGATCTCGGTGCCCGCTGGCACGGCGCACTGGTTTGATATGGGTTCTGAGCCGCACTTTACCGCGATCCGCATTTTCGATAATCAGGAAGGCTGGGTCGCGAATTTCACCGGCGATAAGATTGCTGATGCGTATCCGCGTTTGGCGTGATTTTATGCCCTCATCCTAACCCTCTCCCACAAGTGGGAGAGGGAACCGATCGTGCAAACAGGCAAGTATGGTTTTCCCCCTCGCCCGCTTGCGGGAGAGGGCCGGGGTGAGGGGAAAATTGCGCCTATTTACGGCAAAAATATCCCTTCCTCTACCTGCGCAGGCGTTACCACACCGGTATCCAGCACCCAACCGCTAATCAACGCCGCTGGCGTCACATCAAAGGCCGGGTTATAGACTGCCGCACTTTCCGGTGCCCACTGCACGCTACCAAAACTGCCTGCAACGCCGGTCACTTCGCTGGCGGCGCGCTGCTCGATAGGGATGGCGTCGCCGTTTGGACATTGACTATCCAGCGTGGTGTGCGGTGCGGCGACGTAGAACGGAATACCGTGATAGTGCGCCAGCACGGCCAGGCTATAGGTGCCAATCTTGTTAGCGACATCACCATTCGCTGCGATACGATCCGCGCCGACCCAAATAGCATCGACCACGCCGCGCGCCATTAGACTGGCGGCCATTGAGTCGGTAATCAGCTGATAAGGAATGTTTAGCTCACCCAGCTCCCACGCGGTTAAACGGCCACCTTGCAGCAGCGGCCGCGTCTCATCCACCCAGACATTTTTCACCAAACCTTGCTGGTGGGCATAAGCGATAACGCCGAGCGCCGTGCCGACGCCGGCCGTCGCCAGCCCACCGGTATTGCAGTGCGTCAGCAGCTGGCTGCCCGGTTTTACCAGCGTGCTGCCGGCGCGGGCGATGTTGTCACACAGTTGCTTATCTTCGGCCACCAGACGCAGTGCTTCGCGGCTCAGCGCCGTGACGAAATCACTTTCGGCCAACGCAGTTTTCATGCGATCAAGGTTATTCATCAGGTTCACCGCCGTTGGGCGCGCCGCGCGCAGCACCTCAAGCGCCGTCACTAATTCTGCGCGCGCTGCGCCTTGCTCACCCAGCAGCGCCAGCAGCAAGCTGGCTGAGAGGCCAATCAGCGGCGCACCGCGCACGCGCAAGGCATGAATGTGTTCGACCAACTGCGCGACGCTGTGCGCGGGCAGCCAGTTCTGTTGTTGTGGCAGCGCCTGCTGGTCAAGGATCCACAGTTGATTATCGCGAACCTCAAGGCTGGTGGTACGAAGTGTTTGCATGGTGTGAAATCCCTGTTGCGTTAATGCTGGCTATTGTGCCAACATGCGTAGCGGATGTATAGACGTCTGAACGGCTTATTACTATCGATAATCGAGGAACAGGCAATGTCGCAATACCGTACGTTCAATGCTGCCGATGCTGTGGAATATGCTCAACAATTTGGCGGCGTGGACGATCCGTCAGCGCTGGTGAGCGCCGAGGAGATCGGGGATGGCAATCTCAACCTGGTGTTTAAAATTTTCGATAATCAAGGCCGCAGCCGCGTGGTGGTAAAACAGGCGCTGCCCTATGTACGTTGTGTCGGTGAATCCTGGCCACTCACGCTGGATCGTGCGCGTCTCGAAGCGCAGACGTTGATTGAGCACTACAAACATTGCCCGCAGCACACCGTCAACGTCACTCATTACGATGCCGAATTGGCGGTGATGGTGATGGAGGATCTCTCCAGTCATCGTATCTGGCGGAGCGAATTGGTGAAGGGTGCGTATTATCCGCAGGCCGGTCGTCAGGTTGGCGAATATCTGGCGCAGACGCTGTTCCATACCTCCGATTTCTTCCTGCATCCGCATAAGAAAAAAGCCGAAGTGGCGCGTTTCATTAATCCGGAAATGTGCGAAATCACCGAAGACTTATTCTTCAACGATCCGTTTATTGACCATGAGCGCAACAAATATCCTGCGGCGCTGGAATCGCTGGTGGTCAGCCTGCGCAGCGACGATGCGCTAAAAATCGCCGTGGCCGGTCTCAAACACCGTTTCTTCGCCGATGCGGAAGCCTTGCTGCATGGCGATGTACACAGCGGTTCCATCTTTGTCGCCGATGGCAGCCTGAAAGTGATTGATGCGGAGTTTGGTTACTTTGGGCCGATAGGTTTTGATGTCGGCAGCGCGATAGGCAACTTGCTGATCAACTACTGCTGCCTGCCGGGCTTGCTGGCACCGCGTGAGGCGGCAGAAGGGCGTGAACGTCGTCTGAATGACGTGCAGGATATCTGTAATCAGTTTGCCAGCCGCTTCCTGGAATTGGCGAAAGAGAAAACCCGCGATGTGGCGCTGGCCTATCCCGGTTACGCCGAATCTTTCCTGCGCAAAGTGTGGCGCGATACCTTGGGTTATTGCGGTACCGAGTTGATCCGCCGCACGGTGGGAATGTCTCACGTTGCGGATTTCAAACAGATTGAAGATCAGACCATGCGCACCGAGTGTATTCGCAGCTGTATCACGCTGGGACGCACGCTGATTCTGGCTGCCGATCATGTTGCTGATGTGGATGCGCTGATTGCGCGGATTCGTCAGGCGGGTTAATGCTGGCGTCGGGAAATCAAGCAGGGCTGCAGAATAACCGGCTGACGCTGCGCAGCAAAAAAACAGATAGTTAAACTGCGGGGCGACGGGAGAGGTCGTTCCCGAGAGTGGAGAAAGAGAGGCCCTGGAAGTACCCGACAGCCAAAAGAAAAAATGCCAGTCAGGCTTAACTGACTGGCATTAGCCCCGTTTCCGGGGCTTTTTTTATTTCACGTTTAAGCTGGATTTTTTAGCTTCATAACGATGTGTTCAACACCCGGCTCATTCGGTAACAGCTGAAGGGACGATTCAATGACAGTAATTTTCCTGCGTTGATGTCATCCAGGCGGCCACGCACAATCTTATCGGTGTGAACGTTTAAGTCGATGCTAAAAACATCAGCGCTTGCGATCATTTTGTCACGTTCAGACTGTGGCAAGGCTTAAAATTCTTCGAAGTTCTTTGGAAAAGCTTTATTTGCTGAGTGAAAGTTAATTACTAACGGATTACGCAGAAGGACGTTCGTTCCATGCGTCCGTGTACTGGATATTACCATCCACAATACGCCAGGTGATTTTTTCATACTGCAGGCTGACGCTTTCCGTGTGGTTCAGCTTGTCATTGCCCGACAGTTTTGTGTTGGCCACGCCGCAGTTAACGCCGGTGACTTTCACGTTTTCCATCAGCACGGTGTAATAGCACACCTCTTGGCCCGCATCGCTGATGTTGTAGAAACGAATTTCGGCGCTTTTCAGCGTCTGGCCGGTGGCCGCTGCTTTATAGAGATAAGGCGTTGAGCTATCCACCTCTTTCTCGATCATCATTGATGAATGCTGGCGCGTGCCGGTTATTTTGCCGTTAGCGGTGTCTACCGGCAGGTTAATACCGTGGCTCAGGCCGATAATTTCAATGCTGCCTTCACGTTCGTGAACATCGACAGAACCTCTAATATCCGCGCCACCATCGTCTTTAAGCCACATATACGGAGGAATTGGCATTTATTTGCTCCTTATTTTTTTGATTAACTTCATTGTTAAAATGTAAATAACAACCGTGATGGGAATCACTGTGCATACGGACATGTAGAAATAGATGTCGTAAAAACGATCCGCTCCAATCTCTTCATTCCCGTAGATCATTTGGCCGATTTTCAAGGCTAATTGTTCGTTAAACCATAACTCTGGCGGGCCCAGAGTACGGGCGACAACGAGCATCAGCGCGAGAAAAAAAGCGACTTTGGCCGCTCTACGGGCAAGTGTTTGAATAACCACCGGCAACCACCTCAATGTATCCGCGCGCCATTAAATTTTTCATGCAAGGAACCGGGATCGGCGCTGTTATCAGAAGGGCATTACGAATTAGTGCATAGTCTGAATTAAGGTGGAGAGTTATACATCCTTCAGATACGCGGCCGGGATGAAGGCGAAATAATCCGCGTTTGACGTCATTAATCCACGTTTCATCATCAATGCTCAGATCGTCACGATATAAAGCAAACCATTCGTCGCGATCAAATTCAGCACCGTTAAAAACGCGGTTATATAAATCCTGTGACTTTGCCTTAGCCCATGAAAGCAGGCCACCCCTCCCACGCTCAACAATCCAGTATTTACCCGGTGGGATAGGCCCAACGTTTGGGACGGCCATACATGCAGGAATATTTCTGTAGGCACCTTTTCCGGAAAACGCCATGAAGACGCCCACGCCATACAGATTCAACGGCACGAAATCTGCGCCGTTCAAAATCATCTTACCAATAATTGGCATCGTTAATCCCTAACCTTTAATCCATGTAGTAACTGATGTTTACGTTACATCCCTCAGATTGTCAGGACCAGAAATAATTAGAGTTGGTGATCAATAAAGCTTTTACGATCACGCTTTGCTATTGGCGTTGTTAAAACAACAACGAGAGATAGAGAATCTCAACGAACAATCCCCCTTTCGCGCAAGACGTGCGACACAAACAGGATATTCGTTATGTCGCAGACGCTGACCGATCAGGATTTTAAGAACGCCGCCACCAAACTCAGCTGCAGTGAAGCCGCCGTGCGCGCCGTCGCCGAAGTAGAGAGCTCCGGTATCGGGAAATCAAGCAGGGGCTGCAGAATGACCGGCTGACGCTGCGCAGCAAAAAACCAGATAGTCAAACTGCGGGGCGACGGGAGAGGTCATTGCCGAGAGTGGAGAAAGAGAGGCCCTGGAAGTACCCGACAGCCAAAAGAAAAAATGCCAGTCAGGCTTAACTGACTGGCATTACTCCATGCGGAGCTTTTGTGTTTTAAGCGGCTTCACTGGCCCGCGGGTTGGATTTCGTCTGCGGCTTTGGCACCGCCAGCGCTTCCGGCGCGAAATCATCGACGTTAATCGCTTTCAAACGGCTGGCTTCCGCACGGATCAAGACCTGCGCTTCGCTCTCATCAATCCAGCCCGCTTTCAGGCCCTCTTGTGCCAGCGCATCCAGTCGGGTAAATGACAGATGCTTTTTCTGCTGCTTGCATAAACGATCGTGAATCACTTCGGCGGCCATCACATCCTGCAGCGCCTGCTCCAGCTGACCTGCAGGATTATGTGCGCTTGGTGCCAGATATTGGCCGCGGCCCAAACGGGTACGGGTCGCAGAAGGCAGCTGCAGCAGTTTCGCCAGCTTGTGGTCCAGTTTATCTGACGGTGCCGGGCAGTGATGACCACCGGCGAAAATCACCAGTCGCAGCGCACCGGCCACCATGCGGTTCGGGAAGTTACGCAGCAAATCATCCATCGCCACTTCGGCCTGATGCAGCGCATCCTGCACGCCCCAATGTACCAGCGGCAAATCGGCTTCGTTGCGGCCTTCATCGTCATAGCGCTTCAGGGTGGCGGAGGCCAGATACATCTGGCTCAGCACATCGCCGAGACGCGCCGAGATACGTTCACGACGTTTCAGGCTGCCGCCCAGCACCGCCATCGATACATCTGACAGCAGCGCGAGGTTGGCGCTCAAACGGTTGAGGTGTTGATAGTAGCGGCGCGTGGCGTCGCGGGTTGGTGTGGCGCTAGTGCGGCCGCCGGTTAAGCCCAGCCACAGGCTGCGTACTTTATTACTGCCTACGTGGCCAATGTGGCTGAACAGCGCGCGGTCAAAGGTCACCAAATCGTTTTTCGCTGCGGCGTTCATCTCTTCCAGCACCCACGGATGGCAGCGGATCGCGCCCTGGCCGAAGATAATCATGCTGCGCGTCAGGATGTTAGCGCCTTCCACGGTGATGGCGATCGGTGCGCCCTGATAAGCCCGCGCCAGGAAGTTGTTTTCGCCCAGCATAATGCCTTTACCGCCAGCGATATCCATCGCGTCGATAATCGCGCGCTGACCGCGATGGGTGCAGTGATACTTCACAATCGCCGATAGCACCGCCGGTTTTTCACCGAGCATAATGCCGCTGGTGATCAGTGTCGCGGCAGCATCCATCACGTAGGCGTTACCAGCAATGCGCGCTAGCGGCTCTTCGATCCCTTCCATCTTGCCGATAGAGACTTTGAACTGACGGCGGATGTGCGCATAGGCACCGGTCGCCAGCGCAATGCTTTTCAGGCTGCCGGTAGAGTTCGAAGGCAGCGTGATGCCGCGACCGACTGAAAGACACTCCACCAGCATGCGCCAGCCCTGGCCGGCCATGGATGGGCCGCCGATGATGTAGTCGATGGGTACGAAAATGTCTTTACCGCGCGTCGGACCGTTCTGGAACGGCACGTTGAGCGGGAAGTGACGTTGGCCGATCTCTACGCCAGGCGTGTGCGTTGGGATCAGTGCGCAAGTGATGCCAAGCTCTGTAGTCTCGCCCAGCAGATGATCCGGATCGGAGAGTTTGAACGCCAGGCCTAACACGGTGGCAATCGGTGCCAGCGTGATATAGCGCTTGTTCCAGGTAAGACGCATGCCCAGCACTTGCTGACCTTGCCACTCGCCCATGCACACCACGCCGGTATCGGGAATTGCGCCGGCATCCGAACCCGCTTCCGGGCTGGTCAGTGCAAAGCACGGGATCTCATCACCGCGCGCCAGACGCGGCAGGTAATGATCTTTCTGCTCATCAGTACCGTAATGTTGCAGCAGTTCGCCGGGGCCGAGTGAGTTCGGTACGCCAACGGTGATCGCCAGAATGCCGGAGACGCCCGCCAGTTTCTGCAGCACGCGCGCCTGCGCATAGGCGGAGAATTCCAGGCCGCCATACTCTTTCTTAATGATCATGGCGAAGAAGCGATGCTGTTTCAGATACGCCCACAACTCCGGCGGCAGATCGGCCATTTCATGGGTGATTTCGAAGTCGTTCGCCATGCGGCACGCTTCTTCGACCGGACCATCGATAAAGGCCTGCTCCTCTTCGGTCAGGCGCGGCTGCGGATAGTTGTGCAGCTTCTGCCAGTCCGGTTTGCCGCGGAACAGGTCGCCTTCCCACCATGTGGTGCCGGCGTCGATCGCCTCTTTTTCGGTGCGCGACATCGGCGGCATCACTTTCTGGAAGCTGTGCAGCGCCGGTTTCGAGAACAGGCTGCGACGCATCACCGGCAGGTTAAATGGCAGCAGAATAATCGCCAGCGGCAGCAGCATCCATGGCGTCCATAGGTCAGCGGCCGCCAGCGCGCCGGTCCACAGCAGCAGAATTACGCTGCTCAGCTGAAGCGAAATTTGGTGGTAGAACAACACGCTAAGCAGGATTAGCGTCGCAACGATTGAGGCAACCAACATAATGAACCACTCCATAAGTAGTAAGAGGTCTGACCTGTTATGGATGTAGGTTTAGAATATGGGGCAAAATTTATCAATCTGTTTACATCGCAATTACAACACATCTCACAAATTCGTTGCAGGATACGCAACAACTGCCAAACTTGCTCGAGACGCCGCGCTTTTCCTTATGGCAGGCGCTTTGCGGCTTAGCCCCATTCCGTTAAACTTGCCGGGTCAATCTTTCCTCTAAAGGACATCTCTATGTATCAGGACATTATTCGCTCAGAACTCAATGAAGCAGCCGATACGCTCAACACGTTCCTGAGTGACGAAGCCAACATTCACGCCATTCAGCGCGCCGCAGTTCTGCTGGCCGATAGCTTTAAAGCAGGCGGCAAGGTGCTCTCCTGCGGTAACGGCGGCTCGCACTGCGATGCGATGCATTTTGCTGAAGAGCTGACTGGACGCTACCGTGAAAACCGTCCTGGCTACCCGGCGATTGCCATTTCTGATGTCAGCCATCTGTCGTGCGTCAGTAACGATTTTGGTTATGACTATGTGTTCTCGCGCTATATCGAAGCGGTAGGCCGTGAAGGCGATGTGCTGCTGGGTCTTTCTACGTCCGGTAACTCTGCCAACATCATCAAAGCCGTGGAAGCTGCGCGCGCGAAAGGCATGAAAGTGATTACTCTGACCGGCAAAGATGGCGGCAAGATGGCAGGTTCAGCGGATATCGAAATTCGTGTGCCGCACTTTGGCTATGCCGACCGCATTCAGGAGATCCACATCAAAGTGATCCATATTCTGATGCTGTTGATTGAAAAAGAGATGGTTAAGTCATGATGCGTTCCTCTCGCCGCGCGCGAGAGGATCTAACTTAAGGCGGTTGCTATGTGCGAATTGCTCGGGATGAGCGCCAATGTCCCCACGGACATCTGTTTCAGTTTTACCGGTCTGGTGCAGCGTGGCGGTGGAACCGGGCCGCACAAAGATGGTTGGGGCATCACGTTCTACGAAGGAAAAGGGTGCCGCACCTTCAAAGATCCGCAGCCGAGCTTTAACTCGCCGATAGCCCGTTTGGTGCAGGAATACCCGATCAAATCGCATTCGGTGGTGGCGCATATCCGCCAGGCGAATCGCGGTGAAGTGTCGCTGGAAAATACCCATCCGTTCACGCGTGAGCTGTGGGGCCGCAACTGGACCTACGCACACAATGGTCAGCTCAAAGGTTATCGTCAGCTGGATAGCGGGCCATTTCGTCCGATTGGTGAAACCGACAGCGAGAAAGCATTTTGCTGGATGCTGCACAAACTGACCGAGCGCTATCCACGCACGCCGGGCAACTGGCCAGCGGTGTTCCGCTACATTGCCGAGCTGGCAGCAGAAATGCGTGAGAAGGGTGTCTTCAACATGCTGTTATCGGATGGGCGCTATCTGATGGCGTTCTGTTCGACCAATCTCTACTGGATTACGCGCCGTGCGCCGTTTGGCAAAGCGACGTTGCTCGATCAGGATGTGGAAATTGATTTTCAGCAGCAGACGACGCCGCAAGATGTGGTAACGGTGATTGCTACGCAACCGCTGACGGGCAATGAAACCTGGCACCGGATAGTGCCAGGCGAGTGGGCATTATTTTGCCTGGGTGAGCGCCAGGAATGATTTCGAGGCAGCATCCGGTGTAGCGATCACCGGCGTGCTGTTCACCGCATATTGGCCGGTGGCCGTCACGTTCACGGTAGGCGGCACACGGTACTTAGCGAAGTACGCATAGCCCGGCTGCAGTTCACGCCAGAAGTTAATGTACGTCGAGTATTTATGGCGCTGCATATTGCTGTCTGTCATGCGGAACGGATAGATATTGACCTGAATCTCCTGCTGACCATTACGCAGCGCGGCGTTGGTGTAGGCGAAGATCTCATCCATCGATGCATCCGTCATTGCGTAGCAGCCCACGGACACGCAATCGCCGTGAATCATTAAATAGTTACCGTTATAGCCTTTAGCGCGATCGTACTGATTGGGAAAACCGGTATTAATAGCGCGATAAAAACGGCTATCCGGTTTTAACTGGTTCAGCTTAACGTTGTAAAAGCCTTCCGGACTTTTGAAATCGCCCTGACGACGTTTAGGTCCTAAACCGCCAGAGAAATTACAGATGCGATAGCTGTCCAGCAGACGATATTCATTCCCGATTTTGCCGTACAGTTCCAGCGTACGCTCTTCCTTGAAAATCTGGATAAAAACGGGGGTGCCAATTAGTTGTTTCTTTAACTCTTTGCTCACCGGAGCCAGCGGTTGCGTAGGCTCGGGGTTCATTGCCCAGCTAAGGAGCGGCATAAGAATCATCGCAAGCGTTAATGCGATTCTGCCCATTCTGTAGATACCTTGATGTGGAGAGAGACGATGACGCTGTGCGTCCGGGTATTGCATTATCGGAAATATCCGCTATCGCAGCGCAACATTAACATTGTCTGGCTTTTAATCAAGCCAGTGTCCGAGAAAATGGCGCGTTCCTAAAAGGAATACGACCACTAATTTGTAAACTTTAATCTCGCTCTCAACAAATATTGCCGATATTTTTCGCTGCTGTATACTTATCCAGTATCTGGGAGGGCGTATGCGCAAAATTATTCATGTCGATATGGACTGCTTTTATGCAGCGGTTGAGATGCGCGACGATCCCTCTTTACGTGATATTCCTATCGCCATTGGCGGCAGCCGCGTGCAACGTGGCGTGATCAGCACCGCGAACTATCCGGCACGTAAATATGGCGTGCGCAGCGCGATGCCGACCGGCATGGCGCTGAAACTCTGCCCGCATCTGCGGCTGCTGCCTGGCCGCTTTGATGCCTATAAAGAAGCCTCCCGCCAGATCCGCGACATCTTCTCACGTTACACCTCGCTGATTGAACCGCTGTCGCTGGATGAAGCCTATCTGGATGTGACCGACAGCCTGCACTGCCATGGCTCGGCGACATTAATGGCGCAGGCGATTCGCGCCGATATCCTGCGTGAAACCGGGTTGACCGCTTCCGCCGGCATCGCGCCGATCAAGTTTCTCGCCAAGATTGCTTCCGATCTCAACAAACCCAACGGGCAATATGTGATTACGCCGGACGCGATGTCCGATTTTCTACTGACGCTGCCGCTCAGTAAAATTCCTGGCGTGGGTAAAGTGGCGACTAAAAAGCTGGAAGAGATGGGCTTGCGCACCTGCGCGGATGTGCAGCGCGCCGATTTGGCGCTGCTGCTTAAACGCTTTGGCAAGTTTGGCCGCATCTTGTGGGAACGCAGCAACGGCGTGGATGAGCGCAATGTGGTGGTTGAGCGCGAACGCAAATCGCTCGGCGTTGAACGTACCCTGATGGAAGATATTCACAGCTGGGAGCAGTGTCTGGAGATTATTGATTTTCTCTATGCGGAGTTGGATCGCCGCTTAACCGCCATCAAGCCGGATAGGCAGATCGCCCGACAAGGCGTGAAACTGAAGTTCAATGATTTCCAGCAAACCACGCAGGAGCACGTTTGGCCGGTGCTGAATAAAGACGACATGATCGCGGTGGCGCGTCAGGCGTGGGATGAACGCAGAGCAGGGCGCGGCGTGCGGCTGGTGGGATTGCATGTCACGATGGTGGATCCGCAGCTGGAGCGGCAGTTGGTGTTGGGGTTGTGAGATTGTGCGCGCTGCCCCTCATCCCGGCCTTCTCCCGCCAGAGGGAGAAGGAGTAAAACAAACCGCGCTAATCGGTTCTTTCTCCCACATGTGGGAGAGGGTTAGGGTGAGGGAAAACTACTTCTTACCGTACTTCGCTTCCAGCGTTGCAAACCATGGCGCGATGAAATCGTTATTTTCGCCCCAGCCTGGAATGATCTTATTCAGCGACGCCACGTTGACCGCGCCTTGCTGGCTATTCAACTGCTGCTGAGAAATCGATGACGCTTTAAACTCGTAAGTCGCCGGTGTGGTTTCGCCTGCAATCTTGTTCGCCACCAAACGCATATTCACTGCGCCAATGGTTTTCGGATCCACCGCCACGGTTTGTATCCATGGGCTGTTTTTCTCGTGCATCAACTGCAGATCCTGATTGGATACGTCGATGCTATACAGTTTGATCTCGGTACGACCATTCTCCTGCAGGGCTTTATACGCGCCCTGGCTGAAGGCATCCCACGAACCCCAGATCGCATCGATCTTGCCTTTCGGGTATTTCGCCAGAATCGCGCCAATCTTGTTGGCGGTATCGCCCTGTACATCAGATGAAACCGCACCAATCGACTCCAGCTGATGAATGTCCGGATTCTCTTTCAGCAGCTTCTCATACACCACCTGACGACGATCCATCGCCGGGAAACCGGCCACCCACAGCTTGACGATATTCGCTTTACCGTTGAAGTCTTTGATTAAGCTGCCGAGTGATTCCTGCGCCAGCGAAGCATCATTCTGCGCCGTCACGGTGACGCCCTCTACCGGCGTATTAACCGGCGTATCAAACACCGACAGCTTGATGCCCGCTGCGGCAATACGCTGCACCAGCGCCGTGGAGTAGGGATCTTTACCGTGCGACAGGATAATGCCGTCATATTTCTGGCTAATCGCCTGGTTAACGAAATCCTGGAAGCGCGCATCGTCGCCATTGCTGAGGAAAGTGCTGACCTTAAAGCCAAGCTGGCGGCCTTGCTGAATCGCACCGGCGACAAACTGCGTGGTGTTATCGTCCGAACCCAGGTTGCGGATGATGGCGATGCGTACCGGGCCTTCATGGTTAGCGATAACCGCAGGCACTGCGGCATCGGCGAAGGCGGCGCTGGCGTTGAGCAGGCTAACCGCCAGCAGCGAAAGGGTAATTTTTTTCATTATGGTCTCTTTCTGATTAAACGCGCCTTAACGGCGCTGGATGTAAGTCATCGCCAGCGCCAGCGCCAGTACCAGACCTTTAATAATGTCCATCGCGTAATAGGGCACCGATAACATCACCAGCCCGTTCTGCAACACACCAAGAATGATGGCGCCCACCAAGGTACCCAGCGCATTTGGTTTGCCCGAACCGGCCAGCGAGAAGCCGATCCACGCTGCGGCAACGGCATCCATCAGATAACCGCCGCCGGCATTCACCTGCGAAGAGCCGATGCGTGATGCCAGCAAAATGCCGCCCAAACCGGCCAGCAGCGAAGCCAGCACATACGCCAGCACGCGATAGCGCGTGGTACGAATACCGGAGAGACGCGCCGCTTCAGGATTGCCGCCCAGCGCGTACATACGACGGCCATGCTTGGTCAGCGACAGCGCGAGCTGCGCCACAATGGTGACCACCAGCATGATAATCACGATGGTCGGCACCTGGCCGAGCAGACTAAAGGCCGCAGGAATGGTCCCTTCGGCCATGTCGCCGCTCGGCAGCACCATATTCTCGGTAATGGAACCACCAAAGCTGTAGGTCATCGCCACGCCCTGAATCACAAACAGCGTGGCGAGGGTGGCGAGCATGTCGGGAATACGTAGCACCACAATCAGGAAGCTGTTGAACAAGCCAACCAGCGTGCACAGCAGCAGCGTAATAATGATGGCTTCGGTGGTGCCAAATCCGTGCCAGACGAACAGCGAAATCACCAGCGCATTGGCCAGCGAGGCGGTGGATCCCACCGACAGGTCAAAGCCGCCAATGGTCAGCGAAATCGACACGCCAATCGCAATCACCGTGACGATGGCAATCGAGCGCAGAATGTTAATGATGTTGGTCGGTTCGAGGAAGCTGTCCGAAGCGAGACCAAATGCGGCAATCAAAATCACCACGGTCAGCAACATGCCCCACTTATAAAGGAAATCAAACAGCTGATGGCGCAGAGAAGGCTGCGAGTTTAGGGATAGTTCTTTGCTGCTCACGCAGGTGTTCCTCCGGTGGAATAAAGCAAAAGTGCCTCTTCTGTGGCGGTGTTGCCCTCCATCTCTGCCACAATGCGCCCATCCCAGAGCACACAAATGCGGTCGCACAGACCGACCAATTCAGAAAACTCGCCCGAGGCATAAATGATGCCTTTGCCCTCACGCGCTAAGCCATCGATCAACGTGAACAGATCGGTTTTGGCTTTGATATCGACGCCTTTGGTCGGCTCATCAAAAATCAGCACATCGGCGTTGTTGCGCAGCCACTTGCCAATTGCCACTTTCTGCTGGTTGCCGCCCGACAAACGACGCAGGATTTGCCCCGGTCCGGTGGTGCGCACATTCAGGCGTTGAATCACCTCTTCAGCCCAACGCCACGCCTGGCGATGACCAAACAGGCTCCAGCGCGAGAAGCTGTTATCGGCGCTGATGCTCAGGTTCATGCTCACCGGTTCATCGATGAAAATGCCCTCTTTGCGACGCTCTTCCGGCACCAGCGCCATGCGGTTTTCTACTGAATCATGCGGTGAACGCGGACGCCACGGTTTGCCGTGCAGTTCGCCCTGTGTCACACGGCTTTTGCTGGCACCAAACAGCGCTTTGCACAGCTCGGTTTTACCGGCACCCGCCAGACCAGCAATGCCCAGAATTTCCCCTTTATGCAGACGCAGCGAAATATCCTGCAGTAACCGATCGTCGTGTAAGCCTTCCACCGACAGCAGCAGCGGCTGAGTCGCACGGGCGCGACGCGGCGGAAAAACATCATCGAGCCGATGTCCCAGCATTTTCTCCACGATTTGCTCACCGCTTAGCGCCGCCATCGGGCTGCTTTCGATCAGACGACCATCGCGCAGCACCGTTAAGCGGTCGCAAATTGCTTTCAGTTCGTGAATGCGGTGCGAGATAAATACCACGCCAATGCCGCTGGACTGCAAGCGACGCACCACGGTAAACAGGCGCTCGCTCTCATGCTGATCGAGCGGGGCGGTGGGTTCATCCAGGATCAGAAAGCGGCAGTGATGGGACAGGGCGCGCGCCAGCAGGATTTGCTGCTTCTCTGCCAGCGAGCAGCGCTCCACCAAACGGTTGACGTCGATGTTCACTTCCAGCTGCGCCAGTAACGTACGCGCCTGGCGGCGAATCTCGCGCCAGTTGTAGGCGTGGCCCGGTTCGGCTAAACGATCGAGCAGTATGTTTTCGGCCACGCTGAGCTGTGGCACCAGCGCCACATCCACTTCCTGCTGCACCAGATGAATGCCGAGCTTTTTGGCATCGCGCGGTGAGCGAATAGTGACCGGCGCATCATCCAGCAGAATCTCACCGCTGTAATGATCGTGTGCGCCAGCCAGCACCGCCATCAGCGTAGATTTTCCGGCGCCGTTAGCGCCCGTCAACGCATGCACCGAGCCGCCTTCAGTCAGAAAATCCACCTGCGCGAGCGCGGCGAAACCGCCAAAGGCAATGGAGATATTACGCATCTCCAGGCGGTTGATCGCACTCATTGAACCGGGCCTTTAATTAGTTGAGTTGGGGGCATTTTTTCCTGAACCATCACTCTCGGCAACGAACGAAAGGGCATAAGCTAGCACGAAATCTTATTAGCCATCCAGACATCTGGACGTTATGGCGGCTAAATCTGGTTTGATGGAAAGATTTGGGTTAACCGAGAGGTGTAATCGTATTTATTCAGCGGGATGTGCTGTTTGTAGATTTGTGCAATAAATTGCGCCGCTACGGTATTTACAGCGTTTTATTTCCACACCTTTCACACGTCACTTTTGTAGCGGCGCAATTTATTGCGCAATCCTTCGCAGGCATAAAAAAACCCGACCGAAGTCGGGTTCATCGCGAAAGCGCAATCTTACGCTTTTTCTGGCACCACGCTGAGCAGCGCGGTCAGCAGTTTCCAGTACAGACCCACGCTTTCGATGTGAACCTGCTCATCCGGCGAATGCGGGCCGGTGATGGTTGGGCCAATCGATACCATATCCATGTTTGGATACGGCTTCTTGAACAGACCACACTCCAGACCGGCGTGAATCACCTGAATGTTCGGCGTTTTGCCAAACAGCGCTTCATAAGTTTTACGCGTCAGCGCCATCACCGGTGAATCGGCATCAGGCTGCCAGCCCGGATAGCCGCCTTTAGGTGCGCTTTTCGCCCCGGCCAGATCGGCCAGCGAGGTCAGCACTTCAACCACCCAATCTTTACCGGTATCGATCAGTGAACGAATCAGGCAGATGATTTCGGCATTGTCCTGATCCATCGTCACCACGCCGACGTTCAGCGAGGTTTCCACCACGCCTTTCGCCACGTCAGAGTTACGGATCACGCCGTTTGGTGTAGCGTTCAGCAGATTAAGGAAACGATCGCGGCTGTCAGCGTTCAGCGCCTGGCCTTGATGCGCCAGCGCTTCGGTGACCACGGCGATATTCTTCTCTTTAATGCCCAACTCGTTCAGCAGCGTCGCCTGGAAATGTGCCGCAGCAGATTTCAGTGCATCAACCTTATGGCTGTCGATCGCCAGCGTAGCAAAAGCTTCACGCGGGATAGCGTTACGCAGTGTACCGCCGGTGAATTCAATCAGACGGACATCGAGTTCACGCGCGTGCAGCGCCAGGAAGCGTGCCAGCAGTTTGTTGGCGTTGCCGAGACCATGATGAATGTCGGCACCGGAGTGACCGCCTTTCAGGCCTTTCAGCGTGAGCTTCAGGGTTTCATAGCCCGCAGGAATCGCTTCACGCGTCAGCGGCAGGGTGGTGATGAAGTCGATACCACCGGCGCAACCCATGTAGATCTCACCTTCCTCTTCCGAGTCGGTGTTGATCAGAATGTCGGCCTGCAGCCAGTTCGGCTGTAAACCAAAGGCGCCGTCCATACCGGACTCTTCGGTCATGGTCAGCAGCACTTCCAGCGGACCGTGAATCAGGCTGTTGTCAGCCAGCACCGCCAGCGCAGACGCCATACCAATGCCGTTATCCGCGCCCAGCGTGGTGCCGCGCGCTTTCACCCATTCGCCATCAACATACGGCTGAATCGGATCTTTAGTGAAGTCGTGCACCGTGTCATTGTTCTTCTGCGGCACCATATCGAGGTGCGCCTGCAGCGCCACCGGCGTGCGTTTTTCCATACCGGCGGTAGCGGGTTTACGAATCAGGATGTTGCCAACCTGATCGCGCTCAACCCACAAACCTTGCTCTTTTGCCCAGCCGACAACGTGTTCGGCCAGTGCTTCTTCGTGGTAAGAAGGGTGCGGAATGGAACAGATTTTGGCAAAAATATCCCACAGCGGTTGGGGTGAAAGTTGCGACAATTCAGACACCATGCATCTCCTGTGTCAGCGTGGCGGACATACCGCACGCACGCGGGTTTCCAGTAAAAATCGTCGTCAGAAGATCTGACGTGATGGGCCTGAGAATATCACTGTTTCTCGCCGGGTGCGTAATCAGCCGCGCTAAAAACCTGCAACCAGTAAGACAGATGCTGGTTTTTAAGGCGTCAGATCCTTATAATCTCGCGCAACCTTTTCCCCCTTGCATATTTTTTAAGCCAAGTTTCTTGGCCGGGATTCCTTTATATGAGCGAAAAATACGTCGTAACCTGGGACATGTTGCAAATCCATGCCCGTAAACTGGCCCAGCGCCTGCTTCCTGTGGAACAGTGGAAAGGTATCATCGCGGTGAGCCGTGGTGGTCTGGTTCCGGCATCGCTGCTGGCGCGTGAACTCGGTATTCGCTACGTCGATACCGTGTGCATCTCCAGCTACGATCACGATCATCAGCGCGAAATGAAAGTGCTGAAGCGTGCCGAAGGCGACGGTGAAGGCTTCATCGTGATTGATGACCTGGTGGATACCGGCGGCACCGCGCAGGCGATCCGCGACATGTATCCTAAAGCGCGATTCTGCACCATCTTCGCTAAGCCAGCTGGCCGTGCGCTGGTGGACGATTACATTGTCGATATCCCGCAGAACACCTGGATCGAGCAGCCCTGGGACATGGGCGTGGTCTACATCCCGCCAATCGTCAAAAGCTAATTGATGCATCGCAAACAACGCCCGGTTATGCCGGGCGTTGTGCTTTCTGCGCCTCGCGCGCGTATGGCGGGTGCAGTACACTCTTAGCCATCGCCACGTTGTTGGCAGGAGAATAGCTGAGATGTCTGATAAAAACCTGAGCGAAGAACTGTTCAAACCGCGTTTTAAACACCCGGAAACCTCCTCATTAGTGCACCGCCAGCATCACGCCGCCGTGCAGGTGCATAACGCCCTCGAAGGGGATACGCAGCGCGGCTGGTATCGCATGCTGAACAAGCTGCTGTGGACGTGGCGCGGTCTGTCGCCGCAGGAGATCAGCGAAGTGCTGGCGCGTATCGCGGTGAGCGAGTTCGAACGCACCAATGAAGCCTTGCTCGATACCGTGATTGGTTATCGCGGCGGCAACTGGAATTACGAGTGGTCGAAGCAGGCGGCGATCTGGCAGCAGCGCGCGTTAGAGAGCGAAAACCATGACGATGCCGGTCAGCATTGGCTGCATGCCGCCAATCTGTTCAGCCTCGCGGCTTATCCTTACATCAAAGGCGATGAGTTGGCCGATCAGGCGCAGGTGCTGGCCAATCGCGCCTACGAAGAGGCCACGCAGCGTCTGCCGGGCGAACTAAAATCCCTGACTTTCCCGATGAGCGGCGGCAGTCCGGTGACGGGGTTCCTGCATATGCCGGCGCAGGCTGAAGCGCCGTATCCCACCGTGCTGCTGTGCGGCGGCCTTGATTCGCTGCAGAGCGATCACTATCGCCTGTTCCACGACTATCTCGCGCCGCGCGGCATCGCCATGCTGACGCTGGATATGCCATCGGTAGGCTTCAGCAGCAAATGGCTGCTTAATCAGGACACCAGCCAGGTGCATCAGCAGGTGCTGCGTGAACTGAGCAACGTGCCGTGGATCGATCACACACGCGTGGCGCTGCTGGGCTACCGCTTCGGTGCCAACGTGGCGACGCGTCTGGCCTATCTGGAAGTGCCGCGAGTACGCGCGGTAGCGACGCTGGGAGCCATGGTGCACAGCGTGTTTGTGGATGCGCAACAGCAGCAACAGCTACCGGATATGTACATGGATATGCTGGCAAGCCGTCTCGGTATGTCCTCAACTTCCGACAGCAATCTGCGTACTGAACTCAACCGCTACTCGTTGAAGGTGCAAGGCTTACTTGGCCGCCGCACGCCAACGCCGATGCTGGCGGCTTACTGGCCGGATGATATTTTCGGTCCGGAAACAGACGCGCAGTTGATCGCCAACTCCTCGTCGCAGGGCAAGACGCTGGCGATTCCCGCCAAGCCGGTTTTTGCCAGTTTTGACAAAGCGCTCAATCAAATTTGTGACTGGCTGGAAAAACAGTTGAAAGGCTAACTGGCGAAATCTCTGAACTCTGCTACTACTTATATCCGGGATTTTCCATTTTTATGTTAATGGAAAGCTGGAAGTGCAATTTAAAGGGTTAAGGGAAAAGAGATGACATTACCGAGTGGTCACCCCCGTAGTCGCCTGCTTAAGCGCTTCACCGAATTGGGGCCGTATATCCGTGAAGGCAAATGTGAAGAGACACGCTTCTTCTTCGATTGCCTGGCAGCGTGTGTCAACGTCAAGCCTGCACCTGAGCTGCGTGAGTTTTGGGGGTGGTGGATGACGCTGGAAGCCTATGAAGATCACTTCACATACGAATATCATTTTGGCCTGTTTGATAAAGCGGGTGATTGGGGCGCTGCGACCATCAAAGGCAAAGAGAACAATGCCAAAGTGGAAAGCACGCTGCGTAATTTCCATGAGCGTCTGAAAGCGATGCTGCTGGAACAGAAACTCGATCTGCGCCCGGCGGAAGGCTTTAAAGAAGAGCCAGTGAAACTGAGCGCCTGATAGACTTTTAAGGGTTTAAAAAGGAAAGAGCCGGTGATGAGCCGGCTCTTTTTTTATAGACACAACGAGGGTACAGCTCAATCAGAATTGGTAAGTTAAGCCAACGGCCACAACATCATCGTTGTTCAGGTTCAGCTTGTTGTTGTCATCCAGCTGGTTGATTTTGTAATCCACAAAGGTCGACATGTTTTTATTGAAGTAGTAAGTCATGCCCACGTCGATGTATTTAACCAGATCCTCGTCACCGATCCCTTCGATGTCTTTGCCTTTGGTCTGGATATAGCCGAGGGACGGACGCAGGCCGAAGTCGAACTGATACTGCGCTACCACTTCAAAGTTCTGCGCTTTGTTAGCAAAACCGCGGGTGCCGATTGGCGTCATGTTGCGGGTTTCGGTGTAGATAGAAGCCAGGTAGATGCTGTTCGCATCATACTTGATACCGGCGCCCCATGATTCCGCTTTATCACCGCTACCCAGCGCCTGCAGCTGCTGCTGGTTAGTACGGTCTGAAGAGGTGATGGCCGACATCAGGCTGATACCGGTGTCAGCAATGGTGTAACCCAGTGACGCACCGTAACCGTCGCCGTTCTGACGTGACGTATCGGTGATGCTGCCACGGGCGTTGGCGCTGGTGGCGTCGTTTTTGCCCTGATATTGCAGCGCGAAGCGCAGGCCATCAACCAGGCCAAAGAAGTTGCTGTTGCGGTAAGTGGCTACGCCAGTTGCACGCGCAGTCATGAAGTTATCGGTACGCGCGGTACCGTCACCGCCGAACTCTGGGAATACGTCAGTCCAGGCCTCGACGTCATACAACACGCCATAGTTACGACCGTAGTCGAATGAACCGTATTGGCCGAATTTCAGACCAGCAAAGCCCAGACGGGTTTTGTTGCCTGCGTTGGCATCAGAACCTTCAGAATTATTCGCGTTGTACTGATATTCCCACTGACCGTAACCGGTCATCAGGTCATTAATCTGCGTCTGGCCTTTGAAACCGATACGCACGTAAGATTTGTCACCGTCGCTTGACGCGTTATCGCTGAAGTAGTGTTCAGCTTTAACACGGCCGTAGAAGTCCAGTTTATTACCGTCTTTGTTATACACTTCTGCGGCGTTTGCGGTGGAAGCCAGTGCCAGCGCTGATACAACTAATGCCAGTGTGCTCTTCTTCATTTTGCTATCAATCCCAATGAGTAAAATTTGTTGTACCCGTGAAAGGTTTTGTAAAACACCGACTTTTTACCGGTTGGTGATGAACGTTTTATGACAGTTTTTCGGCTTTCTTGTTAATCGCGAACTTTTGGTCTACCGCATTGTCAGGGGATTTTTGTGCTTTTCCCCTTGCTGTTGTTGGCTTCCTTGCTCACTCCTGATAAAACGTCCCTTCGCAGATTTTTTTCTTACATGGCAGGAAAAACATGAGTGGCAGTCAGACCCTTGTGGTCAAGTTGGGTACTAGCGTCCTCACCGGCGGTTCACGCCGGTTGAATCGGGCGCACATGGTGGAGTTGGTTCGTCAGTGTGCGCAGTTGCACGCCGCGGGCCATCGCATTGTTATCGTTACCTCTGGCGCCATTGCCGCCGGACGCGAACACCTTGGTTACCCCGAACTGCCGCCTACCATCGCCTCAAAGCAGCTGTTGGCTGCGGTGGGGCAGAGCCGTTTGATCCAGCTTTGGGAACAACTGTTTTCAATCTACGGCATTCACATCGGGCAGATGCTGCTGACGCGCGCTGATATGGAAGACCGTGAACGTTTCCTTTATGCGCGTGACATGCTGCGCGCGCTGCTCGACAACCACATCGTGCCGGTGATTAACGAGAACGATGCGGTGGCCACCGCTGAAATTAAAGTGGGCGACAACGACAATCTGTCGGCGCTGGCGGCGATGCTGGGCGGCGCGGATAAACTGCTGCTGCTGACCGATCAGCAAGGGTTGTTCACCGCCGATCCGCGTACCAATCCGGAAGCAGAGCTGATCAGCGACGTGCACCAGATCGATGATGCATTACGCACCCTCGCGGGCGGCAGCGTATCGGGCCTGGGAACCGGCGGCATGGCGACCAAGCTGCAGGCGGCGGACGTCGCTTGTCGCGCGGGGATCGATGTGATCATCGCCGCCGGCAGTCGTCCGGATGTGATCAGCGATGTGCTGTATGGCAAACCGGTCGGTACGCGTTTCCACGCGCAGCAGTCGCCACTGGAAAACCGCAAGCGCTGGATCTTCGGCGCACCGCCGGCGGGCGAAATCACCATCGATGATGGTGCGCTGGCCGCGATGCTGGAGCGCGGCAGTTCGCTGCTGCCAAAAGGCATCCGTGACGTGCAGGGCAACTTCTCGCGCGGTGAAGTGATCCGCATTCGCAACCTGCAAGGGCGCGATATCGCCCACGGCGTCACGCGCTATAACAGCGATGCCATGCGCATGATTGCCGGTCATCACAGCCAGGAAATCGGCGAGATCCTCGGTTACGAATATGGCCCGGTAGCGGTGCACCGCGACGATATGATCGTCAGTTAAGGAGCAGATAATGTTAGAAGAGATGGGTAAAGCGGCGCGCGCTGCGTCGTACAAACTGGCAGAACTCTCCACCGAACAAAAAAATCAGGTGCTGCTCACCATCGCCGATCGTCTGGAAGCGGAAAGCGCGGACATCCTGGCGGCAAACGAGCAGGATTTGGCGGATGCACGCCAAAATGGCATGAGCGAAGCGCTGCTCGATCGACTGACGCTCAACCCGCAGCGTCTGAAAGGCATTGCCGATGATGTGCGTCAGGTGTGTCGCCTGGCCGATCCGGTGGGGCAATTGATGGATGGCGGCCAGCTTGATAGCGGCCTGCGCATTGAACGCCGTCGCGTGCCGCTGGGTGTGGTTGGCGTGATTTATGAAGCGCGTCCTAATGTCACTGTTGATGTGGCATCGCTGTGCCTGAAAACCGGCAACGCGGCGATTCTGCGCGGTGGCAAAGAGACTTATCGCACCAACGCCGCCACCGTGCGCGTGATCCAAAATGCGCTGACCCAGCACGGTTTACCAGCAGGCGCGGTGCAGGCGATTGAAAACCCGGATCGTGAACTAGTGAATCAGCTGCTGAAGCTCGATCGCTACGTCGATATGCTGATCCCACGCGGCGGAGCAGGTTTGCACAAGCTGTGCCGTGAAAACTCCACCATTCCGGTGATTACCGGCGGCATCGGCGTGTGCCATCTCTATCTCGATGAAACCATGGAGACCGAGGCCGCGCTGGAGGTGATCGTCAATGCCAAGAAGCAGCGGCCAAGCGCCTGCAACTCGCTGGAAACGCTGCTGATCCATCGCGATCAGGCGGACACCTTCATTCCGGCATTCCTGCAACGTATGGCGCAAGAGAAGATTGCGCTGCACGCCGACGAAAATGTGCTGGCGCTGCTGCAAAACGGTGCTGCCGAGGTGGTGGCGGTGCAAGCGGAAAATTATGATGACGAATGGTTGTCCAACGATCTGAACGTCAAGCTGGTGTCGGATATTGATGAAGCCATCGCGCATATCCGTGAGCACGGCACGCAGCACTCTGATGGCATTCTGACGCGCAGCATTGGCAATGCCAATCGCTTCGTCAACCAGGTTGACTCATCGGCGGTATACGTTAATGCCAGCACACGCTTCACTGACGGCGGCCAGTTTGGCCTCGGTGCCGAAGTGGCGGTCAGTACGCAGAAGCTGCATGCGCGTGGTCCAATGGGACTTGAAGCGCTGACCACCTACAAATGGATAGGGTGGGGCGACGATACGCTACGTCGCTAATGTTCGCTCCTGCATGACAATGGGCACCGAAAACGGTGCCCATTTTTTTCGTTTTCGATCCAGTTATTCCAAGAGCTTTTTGATTTATTTCTGTCATCTATGGCGGGCTCGCGGCTTTTCACCCATTTTTTCCTTTAGATGCTGGTCTTATTGCTACAGAACAATCCTGAAAACCCCTGTCAGAACAAGCGATATGGCACTGAACACTGGTTTCGCCCTAACCGAAGGGGATAATGATTGTCCAGCTTCATTGATAAAAGCGGTTGGGTAGTAAACTGCCGGTAATATAAAATGAACTGGTAGCAAAAATGAAAATAACATTCAGTCTTTTACTGAAGGCAGATTATTAACTGATGGTTAAAAAAGAAAGTACGAGACAAGCATTCACTGCCAGGCTGATTGCCGCATGCGAAAGTGCGGGAATTGTCGGACATGGACGGAATAAACAGGTTGCGCTTGCTCTGCAAGAGAGGGGATGCAAGATCTCAACGCCGGGGGTGTGGAAATGGTTTAACGGGCAATCGATCCCCGATGATAATAATTTACTGGCGCTCAGCCAGTTACTCGACGTGCGCGTGGAGTGGCTGCAATTTGGCATGGAAAAACCGGCCGCCTTGCTGACGCAGCGCAGTCTGGTGAACCCAAAACATCTGTTTCGCGTGGAGAGTCTGGATATTGGCCAGCACGGTGTGCGCAGCGGCTCTTCGCGCGATGAATTGGTGGAAACCATTCAAGCCATTGAATATGGGCTGGAAGAGGCGCGGGTGCTGTTTAACGGCCGCCCGGCAGAAAATATTCGCCTCATCGCGCTGAACAGCGATTCGATGGCCGGCACTTTTGCGCCGCGCGATCAGCTGTTTGTCGATATCAGCGTGCATCGCTTCGATGGCGATGGTATTTACCTGTTCACGCTTGACGATCAGCTCTATCTCAAACGCCTGCAACTTCAGCACAAAAAGGTCGCGGTGATCTCCGATAACAAGCGCTATGAAACCTGGTACCTCACGCTGGAAGAAGCCAGGACGCTGCAAGTGGTGGCGCGGGTGATCATGAGCCAGGCGCGGGATTACCAAATCCTGGGCTGATCACAAAACGCCAGATTGCGGCAAAAAAATATTTTGGCTGAAATCATTAATTTAACTGACGGTAAATAAAAAATTAACCATTGGTGTTTGCCAATGCATTAGAACCTGTTAATAATTTGAGCATGGATGGACAACATACCTGCTCACGGATGAGCCCGCTCTTAAACAATTGAGGCGCTGCACAAGCGCGATACATACCATCCAAAGTTAGTGAACTTTGGGATGGGGTGGATACGCACTTTGCAGCGTTGTCAGTTGCCCTCTGATTTTCACTCTCCTCTACTTCACCCTGGCCGCGAAAGCAGCCGGGCGAGTTGACGTCGGGTATTTTCCAGAGGAATAACGAACGCGTCGGCCTCAGCCGAATTGCCGTGCCTGCCACCCCATCGCCAAAGACTCATTAACAGGAGGAGTTATGGCGATTATCCAGTACGGGAAGTCAGTATTTTCAGGTAATGCACGCACGCGCCGCCATCGGCGACGCCAGTCCCTCAGCCTTAAGCGCAGCATCGATAGCGCACTCGGCATCGAATACGAAAACGTCACCTTGCGCACCGCTGAACGCATCTGCCAGCGCCAGACGCTGTCGCGCGTTGACAGCGCCGTGCTAGCGCCCGTTCGTGTTCAGCAGGCACAACCCAGCTTTGATAACTGCTGTCTGCCCCACGTCTATTTGTATGCCGTGCGTTAACCCTGCATCACTTTCCCCAGTTTTAAACGGAACGTTCCATTGTTGCTCACTGTTTAACCATTCTTGAGCGTTTCGCTTATATGAAAACGCGCTCAATGTCGTAAACGATCAGCAGGATTTATGTTTTTTGCCGTTTTGCGCAGCCATTTACAGGCTGTTGCGCCCCGTCAAAGAGGAATTTCTATGAGCCAGATTATTGCCATCCTGAATTTCGAAGAGGGTTATCGCGAAGCGCCTTACCTCGACTCGCTGGGTTTCCCCACGGTCGCTGGCGGCATTCGCATCGGCCCCAAAGGGGCATCGCTTAGCAACTACATCTTCCAGGTGCCGCGTCCCGTCGGCGATGTGTGGAAGCAGTGCATTGTCGAGGGCAAGGTGCAGCAGATGCATCAGCGTGCGCTGGTGCAGCAGGCGCTGGCCAAATGCAATGAGGCGCGCAGCGATGTGCTGATCAGCATGGGATATCAGCTGGGGGTGGATGGGCTGGCGATGTTTCGCGGCATGCTCACCGCCATTACGCAGGGCGATTTCAACAGCGCGGCCAACGCCATGCTCGACAGCCTGTGGGCAAGACAAACGTCGGGTCGCGCACGGCGCCATGCCGAAGTGATGCGCAGCGGCACCTACGACATCTATCGGGGGCTGCTATGAATTTGAAACTGCTGATTTTTGTCACCGCGGTGCTGGCAGTGATTGTGGTGGTGTTGGTGATGCAGCGCTTCACCACGCTGGAGTTCGTGAAACATGCGCGGCTGTTATTCAAAACCTGGTCGGTATGGCTGGCGTCGCTCGGTTCGATGCTCAGCGCGTGGGTGCAATCATTTCCCACCGCTGCGCTTGATGCCTGGAACAGCATGCCGCCCGACGTGAAAGCGATTCTGCCGCACAACTATTTGGGGCTGATTGGCGCCTTTATGGTGGCGATGGGCGTGATTGCCCAATTCATCCGCCAGAAAGGCCTCAACCAGCAGAAAAATGCGATGGAGGAAAAAGTATGACATTGCTCATGACATTATTCGGCGCCAGCTGGCACTGGGTTGCCGCGCTGGCGGGCGTCATCGCTGCGCTGGTTGCCAGCTACTTCGGTGGCAAGAAAATCGGCAAGGTGCAGCAAGCATCCCAGGCCGCCGTCGAGCGCGCCGATAAAGCCGCGGCGCAAGCGGTAGCGGTTAACCAACAGCAGCAACTGCTGCGCGAGGAGGCCAAACGTGTGGAAGCCAGCAACCTTAATCTTGATGACGCTGCTGCTCGTGACAAGTTGCAGCAATCGAAGTACCACCAGCCCTGAATCTCCCGTCGTCATCGACTCAGCCTGCACCCTGTTTTCCCCGATTTACACCCACGGCAATGACGCCGAGCGCATGGACGTTCGCACCGTGCGCGCCATCAACAACCACAACGATCTTTGGGATCAGCACTGCGGCCAACCGGCTCAGTAACGTTGCTCTCATGCATTTGCATTCCCTACCCGAAAAGCCGAGGAGGCTATGATGATCGAAGTTAACTCTTATGCAGAACTGCGCACCACTGTACCGGCCAAAAACGGCGATTTGGCATTCTTACGTCGTTACAACGCGGACTCCACCTTCCACGGTGGCGGTGATTTTACCGGTTTTATCGGCACCACCACGGCGGTAGAAGATGGCGGTACGCTGGTGATCGGTAACGGTTTTTACTGGAAACGCGTGATTAACGATCCCACCGAAATCAACGTTTATCACTTCGGTGCCAAAGGCGACGGTTACGCCAACGATACCGAGGCGTTTAACCGTATGCTGGCGTGGACGCAAAGCTACTCAGGCAACATCACCGCATTACCGGTGCGTTTTCCTGGCGGTCGATTCCTGATTAGCCCCATCGACATCAGCGGTACCGAGCGCGCCTTCTTCGGCTTGCAGGGGGATGATGTCGAGCTGGGTTCGCTGCCGCGCACCACCATCATTTCCGACAAAAGCGCCAACACGGTGTTTAAGGTGAAGGCGCGTCGTACCTCAATCCGCGGTATTGCGTGGAACGGCCAGGCATCCGCCGATATCACCACCAACAAAAGCACCATCACTGCCGATATGTGCAGCAACGTGCAGCCGTTCTTCGAAAACACCTGTATCGAAGGCACCACCGTCAATATCTACTGTTTCCGCGCGCAGAATAACGGCGGTACGGTGATCAAAGTGCTGGATACCCTCGACAGTAAATTCGACCAGATTTACACCCTGTATACCTACGGACGCGTGTTTGATGTCGGCTGGTCAAACTCGCCCAAAGGCGCGTGGGATCACTCCACGGCGATTGAGCTGTGTAACTGTAACTTTCAGACCGGTTATGGCGACGCCACGCTTTACATGCCGCGCGTAACGCAGGGGATTATTCGCAACGTGTGGATTGAGCACACGCGTAATCCGGGCGATCTTTCCGACGGCGGCTGGACGGTGGATACGCTGAACATTGAGGATTGCGGTACGCCGTTGAATCTCAACAATGCGCGCGTGGTGATTCGTCAGCTCAATCTGCAATCCGGCGCAAAACTCAGCCTGGATGCGGTGGCCGGACGTTGGTTATCCACCTTTGAGTATGGCTATCGTCGTGACGAGAACTACGGCACCTTTATGACCGGATCGCTGCGCGCGGGCTACTTCAGCGGCTACAAAATTACTAATAACACCGATACCGATAACTGGTATCGCGTTGGGCAGCTGTTCTTCCCGAACGCTAACCAGCAGTGGGTAATGGAGTTTATTGGTAAAGCGGATGCCACTCAGCCAACGGGCACTGCCGGTTCACCGGTCAACGTGGCGGCGACCGGCAAAACCTGGGTCAATCTGCAGCGTCTGGAAACGGTGTGGGCTGATGCCTATCACATGGGACAACCTGCGGTGCTGGATATCCGCTACAGCCGCGTCGGCACCACCTATGCGGCGGTGTGGATAAAACTGCGCGCCAACAGCGGTGACACCATGATGAACCTGAAATGCACCGGCCCTACGCGTTTCGATACCGGTTCCTGCTCGCTGTTCCAGCAGGACTTCTCGGTCGTGACCGATACCACCAAACTGGGCGGTTTCAAACCGGCGGCGCGTTTCGGGCTGCATAACGGTTTGGCCGGTATTGGCGCGAACGAGAAAGGGGTGCTGACCGTCGCGACGGCGGCCGGTACGCCGACCAACAAAACCGCGCCTACGGGCTTTGTGCTGGTCAACATTAACGGTGTCGATCGTAAACTTCCTTATTACGATTGAGGTCCAGCACCTGTTTGGCGAGGCTTCGGCCTCGCCTTTTTTTGTTTGTGGGGAAAGCGCACTGGCCATAAAAAAAGCACCGCTGTTTCCAGCGATGCTCTGATCAAAAGAGGCCGATTGCGCTATCAAAAACTGACTTTGACGCCCAGAGAGGCGCTGGAATCGCTGAAGCCTTTGCCGCCAACCTGTTGCGCGATACCGCCCCAGATGCCGACGTGCTGACTCGGATTCACTTCCAGACCCAGTTTCACTTCGCCGATGTTACGCGCACCCGCCTGCTCAATCTTCACGCCATCCAGTTTACTGCCGAAGCGCTGCGTATTATGCAGCCAGTTCACTTCAGCGTAAGGCTGCGCGGTGGCGGTGTACATGGTTGCCCGAACGCCGGTGCGGGTTTGCACGTTATGGTTGCCGGTGGCGCTGACGCGGGTGCCGTTCTGCTCGGTGTAATCGCCGGTTTTTACGCCCATCCACACCGCCTGCGCTTTCGGCTGCAGGCGATACTGCTGCTGCTCGCCGAAGGCGAAGCTGTAGCCGCCTTCCAGTGACGCGGTCATCCCCTTCGACTTGTAGCTTTCCTGACCGAGACCTTCGCCTTTCACGCTGTTACTGAAGGTGTTGTAGGCCAGCCAGCTGTCGACAAAGGCGCCGCTGCGCGTCTGGCTATTCTGCTGCCAGCCGGCATAGATACCGCCGCTGTAGCCGTTAACCTGGCCTTTGGCGCTGTAGCCGGTGGTTTTCGACAGCGTATTGCTTTTGGCATTGCCGTAACCCGCCATCACGCCGAGGCTGAAACGGTCTCTGCCATTCAAACTCCATTGTGCGATGTCGCCACCCAGCTGCGTCATGTAGCTGTTGGTGGTGCTTTTCAGCTGCGCGGTGCTGTCACTGAAGCGCCCGTGCGCGCCTTCGTTGCGCAGCCACAGCGTGGTTTTTTCCACTTTGCCGGTCAGCGCATCACGGTATTCTGTCACGCCCGGACGATCGGCTGCGCTCAGGGTAAACAGGTTGCTGGCCGCCGCAAGGTTAGCAATATAGCTGCCGACTTCCGGACGGGCACGCGGGGTACGTTTCGGTTGCGGCACCTCCGGTGCAATGACGGTGCCCGTATCGCCGCCCTCGTCTTTAATAGGATCGACAGGCGTTGGATCAACGGGAATCGGGTCGCTAACCAGGCGCCACTTACCGTTTTTATCCTGCACCAGCGCATAATCCCACGCGCCGCCGACAATGCGACCATCCTGCAGGAACTCACCGTTTTGCGTGCCCTCAACGCGAATCAACTCAATGCCTTCCAGCGTGGCAGCACCTTTACCGCCCGCATTGTGCACCTGAACTTTGGTGGTGCCGCTGGCGTTGCCGGCGATATGCAGTTTATCGCTAGCCGTATCGTCACCCGCCAGCGCAAGGTTCATCACCAGTTTGGCGTTGTCAGCGTGATAGTCGCCCTTAACGGTTAAGGTGTGGAAATCGCCAGCACCGTGATCGAAGGTGATAGTGCTGTCTTTGGCCGTCAGGTTGTCGACGGTGGAGCTGCCGGTCATATTCCACTGGCTGCTGCCCGCTAAGCTCAGATCCTGTAAATCATGCGCGGCACCCTGCCAGCGCGAACCGGAATCCAGGCTGACGCTGCTGGCCTGCGTTTTGCTGCGATCAATATTGACATCGCCCTGAAGCTGAGAATGATTGCTGGCGTCAACCGTAATACCGCGCACGTCCGCTCCTGCATCTTCGCCGTACGGGTCTAACCCGGTTTCGAGCAGTGTTGTGCCGGACAACAGGCTGTTATCAAGATTCACTGTTGTTAAGGCATGGTTATAAGCGATGATTGCTGGCCCGTTATCCACCGTTAAAACTGTATTATTAAGGTTGATATGACCTTCGGTTTTTCGAGCCACAATTCCAGCGGCGTTATTTCCTTTTATATGTAAAAGTGAATTGCTAATATTAATAGTTAAACTTTTAAGATCTGGCTCACCGCTTGTGGCAGTTATGGCATTAGTTAATTCCCCAGGATTTTTATTGTTATCCATTTCAGCAAAAACATTGTCAGCGGTTAACACTGAACCGCTTTCAACATTGAAAGCAGTGCCACCGCTTTGGCTTATTATTTTTGAGTTTGTTATATTTGTTCTTCCATTAAAACTTGAACCTACGCCATACCCGGCACCTGTGATCTCAATATCTACATTTTCTGCATCAACTTGTCCTGAATAATCGGCATAAATACCAGCAGAATTATTATCCACGGCAATTAATTTACTATTGCGAACGGTGGCAAACCCCTTATCATAGGCAGTAACTGCGCCGCCATAATAAGCTCCAGAAGAAATTATGCTGTCAGTGATATTTACCCGGGAACCCTCACCTTTGGCCAAGGCACCATCTCCTCTTGCATCAATCTGTATATTTTCAGCATTCAGAACGCCACCGTTTTTCGCAAGCATGCCGGTACTGTTTTTTCCTGTAGTGCTGATGCTGCCACCAAAAACATTCAGTTCCGAACCGGTGTTGACCCACGCTCCGAAGGCATTATCACCGGTCGCGACATAATGACTATTATGACTTGTAGTTTTTCCACCATTTTCAGCCAGTAATCCAAATGCGCCATTAGCCGATACGGTGACATGACTGTTGGCGATATTTGCCACGGTATTCACACCATAACCGTTAATGCCCTGGGCTGTAGATTCTACGGTCGTCCCGTCGACATTCAACACGCCACCGTTTTTAGCAAGAATGCCGGTGCTGCCGCCGCCTGTATTGGTAATGCTGCCACCAAAAATAGTTAATACGGATTTACCGTTAACCCAGCCGCCGGAGGAATTTTTTCCCGTAGTGACATAGTGACTATTAATACTGGTGGTTTTACCGCCATTTTCAGCAAGTACCGCGTAACTATTTGCCCCTGCAACAGTGAAACGGCTATCTGAAACGTCGATAACTGCACCCGAGCCTATAGCATTTGCGCCATATTCCTGAGAGTTGACGGTTAAATTTTTACCGTTGATAGTGGCCTTATCTGCATATAAGCCAAATCCGGCGCTATTAATGACCACATCGGCGGCTTTAATGCGGCCACCGTTACCAGCAATAACTCCGTGACTGAATGCTCCCGCTGTATTGACACTACCGCCGGTTATATCAATATTCGAGCCCGCACCATTAACATAAACGCCGTACGCTTTTTTACCGTCGGTCGTGAAGTTCACATTATTGCTGTGCGCGGTGGCGCCTTTTTCAACAAATAAGGCGTGTGCGCTGTCATCGCTGGTAGCCACGTCCTTATCCTGAATATTAATAATATTTCCCGCGCCAGAAGCATATTCACCGTAGGCGGGGGCGGCCAGCGCGGGCTGGATAATCCAGACGCTGGCAAGCGCCATAAAGGCCTTCGCCACGCAGCCTGCGGTGAGGCGACGTGCTGTGCTGGAGCGGGATGATTTTACTTTACCGCGTGCCAGTTCGGAGGTGACAACATAATTACCCTGGCTGTGATTCCAGATAACCCGATAGTTTTTATTCATTTTGACTCTCTGCCTGTGAAAGTATCTCACGCCGAAATAAAACGTTGATTCGCGCGCGGGATGATTAAGGGATGGATATAACTTGATGGCAGAGAGAATATGAAAGGTGCGGTAAAAAACCGGCTAAGACATGTCTTGAATAAGATAAGTGCAGAAAGAATTTAATTATTGAGCGGCGTATTTAATAGCAGGAGGTGATGTGTCGCTGTGTATTCTGTTTTAAAAAAAATATTTTTAATGAGGATTATCAGTGAAGAAAGGAGGCGGCTGGCCGCCCCCCTTAACATCAGGATTTCGGGAAAATCCACACATGGTTTTCCGGCAGCGCCAGATGGCAATGCTGCGGAACAAATGTTCCCAGCGATCGCCAGGGTTATTCGCAACGTCTGCATTGAGCACACGCGTAATCCGGGCGATCTCTCCGACGGCGGCTGGACGGTGGATACGCTGAACATTGCAGATTGCGGTTCTCAGTTGAATCTCAACAATGCGCGCGTGGTGATCCGTCAGCTTAACCTGCAATCCGGCGCGAAACTCAGCCTGAATGGCGCCCGGCGCATTGATCAGAAATGTACCTTAATACCCAGCGCGGCGCTGGAATCGCTGAAGCCTTTACCGCCAACCTGTTGCGCGATGCCGCCCCAGATGCCGACGTGTTGACTCGGATTCACTTCCAGACCCAGTTTCACTTCGCCGATATTGCGCGCACCCGCCTGCTCAATCTTCACGCCATCCAGTTTACTGCCGAAGCGCTGCGTATTATGCAGCCAGTTCACTTCAGCGTAAGGCTGCGCGGTGGCGGTGTGCATGGTTGCCCGAACGCCGGTGCGGGTTTGCACGTTATTTTTGCCGGTGGCGCTGACGCGGGTGCCGTTCTGCTCGGTATAATCGCCGGTTTTTACGCCCATCCACACCGCCTGCGCTTTCGGCTGCAGGCGATACTGCTGCTGCTCGCCGAAGGCGAAGCTGTAGCCGCCTTCCAGTGACGCGGTCATCCCCTTCGACTTGTAGCTTTCCTGACCGAGACCTTCACCTTTCACGCTGTTACTGAAGGTGTTGTAGGCCAGCCAGCTGTCGACAAAGGCGCCGCTGCGCGTCTGGCTGTCCTGCTGCCAGCCGGCATAGATACCGCCGCTGTAGCCGTTAACCTGGCCTTTGGCGCTGTAGCCGGTGGTTTTCGACAGCGTATTGCTTTTGGCGTTGCCGTAACCCGCCATCACGCCGAGGCTGAAACGGTCGCTGCCATTCAAACTCCATTGTGCGATGTCGCCACCCAGCTGCGTCATGTAGCTGTTGGTGGTGCTTTTCAGCTGCGCGGTGCTGTCACTGAAGCGCCCGTGCGCGCCTTCGTTGCGCAGCCACAGCGTGGTTTTTTCCACTTTGCCGGTCAGCGCATCACGGTATTCTTTCACGCCCGGACGGTCGGCTGCGCTCAGGGTAAACAGCTTGCTGGCCGCCGCAAGGTTGGCAATATAGCTGCCGACTTCCGGACGGGCGCGCGGGGTACGTTTCGGTTGCGGCACCTCCGGTATAATGACGGTGCCCGTATCGCCGCCCTCGTCTTTAATGGGATCGACAGGCGTTGGATCAACGGGAATCGGATCGCTAACCAGGCGCCACTTGCCGTTTTTATCCTGCACCAGCGCATAATCCCACGCGCCGCCGACAATGCGACCATCCTGCAGGAACTCACCGTTTTGCGTGCCATCAACGCGAATCAACTCAATGCCCTCCAGCGTGGCAGCACCTTTACCGCCCGCATTGTGCACCTGAACTTTGGTGGTGCCGCTGGCGTTGCCGGCAATATGCAGTTTATCGCTAGCCGTATCGTCACCCGCCAGCGCAAGGTTCATCACCAGTTTGGCGTTGTCAGCATTGTAGTCACCCTTAACGGTTAAGGTGTGGAAATCGCCTGCCCCGTGATCGAAGGTGATGGTGCTGTCTTTGGCCGTCAGGTTGTCGACGGTGGAGCTGCCGGTCATATTCCACTGGCTGCTGCCCGCTAAGCTCAGATCCTGTAAATCATGCGCGGCACCCTGCCAGCGCGAACCGGAATCCAGACTGACGCTGCTGGCCTGCGTTTTGCTGCGATCAATGTTGGCATCACCCTGCAGTTGAGAATGATTGCTGGCGTTAACCGTAATACCGCGCACATCCGCTCCTGCATCTTCGCCGTACGGGTCTAACCCGGTTTCGAGCAGTGTTGTGCCGGACAACAGGCTGTTATCAAGATTCACTGTTGAAAGGGCATTATTATAAGCGATGATTGCTGGCCCGTTATCCACTGTCAAGACGGTGTTATTAAGGTTGGCCTGGCCTTCAGTACTGTCAGTCAAAATTCCTGCGGCGTTATTTCCTTTAATGTGTAAAAATGAATTATTAATGTTAACGGTCGGGCCATTATAAAGTGTGGATTCAGTTTTAACATTAATCGCATTAGCGAACTTTTCAGGATTGCTAATATTATCTATTTCAGCAAAAACATTGTCAGCTGTTAATACGGAGCCACTTTCAGCATGGAAAGCAGTGCCACCTCTTTGGCTTTTTATTCTTGAGTTAATTATGTTTGCCCTTCCATTAAAACTTGAGGCTGCACCAAACCCGGCACCGATGATCTCAATATCTACATTTTCTGCATCGACTTGTCCTGAAAAATCGGCGTAAATACCAGCAGACTTTCTATCCACGGCAATTAATTTACTATCTCGAACGGTGGCTAACCCTTTATTACTGGCAGTAACTGCGCCGCCAAAATAAGCCCCAGAAGAAATTTTGCTATTATTTATATTTGCGCGGGTACCCTCACTTTGTGCCACGACGCCACGTCCTCTTGCATCAATCTGTATATTTTCAGCATTCAGGACGCCACCTTTTTTAGCAAGCATGCCGGTGCTGTTTTTTCCCGTCGTAGTGATGCTCCCACCAAAAATATTCAGTTCCGAACCGATATTTACCCACGCACCGAAGGCATTATCACCCGTCGCGACGTAATGGCTGTTATGACTTGTGGTTTTTCCGCCATTTTCAGCCAGTAATCCATATGCACCATTATCTGTAACGGTGACATGACTGTTAGCCACATTGGCTACCGTGTTTGCGCTATAGCTATTGATTCCCTGGGCAGTAGATACCACGGTCACCCCATCAACATTCACAATGCCGCCGCTTTTAGCAAGAATGCCTTTGCTACCTTTACCGGTATTTGTAATGCTGCCGCCAAAAATATTGAGTTCTGAGTCATTGTTCACCCATCCGCCATCAACGTTACTGCCTGACGTGGTGTAATGGCTGTTGGTACTGGTGACTTTAGCGCCATTTTCAGCCAGCAGCACGTAGGCACTATTACCGTTCACGTTTACGTTGCTGTCGGCAATGACAAGCTCAGTACCTTTACCCAAACCGTAAACGCCATAGGCGTTGGCCTGTACGCTCAGGTTCTTGGCCAGAATTTTGGATTTATCGGCGTAAATGCCCACGCTGGAAGTATTCAAGGTAATATCGCTAGCCATTAACTTGCCGCCATTGCCAGCCACTAAACCATATCCCTGTGCACCTGTAGTGGTAATCGTACCGCCGGTTATATCAATATTCGATCCCGCACCATCAACATTAACCCCGAACGCTTTTTTACCGCTGGTCGTGAAGTTCATATTATTGCTGTGCGCGGTGGCGCCTTTTTCAACAAATAAGGCGTGTGCGCTGTCATCGCTGGTAGCCACGTCCTTATCCTGAATATTAATAATATTGCCCGCGCCAGAAGCATATTCACCGTAGGCGGGGGCGGCCAGCGCGGGCTGGATAATCCCGACGCTGGCAAGCGCCATAAAGGCCTTCGCCACGCAGCCTGCGGTGAGGCGACGTGCTGTGCTGGAGCGGGATGATTTTACTTTACCGCGTGCCAGTTCGGAGGTGACAACATAATTACCCTGGCTGTGATTCCAGATAACCCGATAGTTTTTATTCATTTTGACTCTCTGCCTGTGAAAGTATCTCACGCCGCAATAACACAATGATTCGCGCGCGGGATGATTAAGGGATGGATATAACTTGATGGCAGAGAGAATATGAAAGATGCGGTAAAAAGCCGGGTAAGACATGTCTTGAATAAGATAAGTGCAGAAAGAATTTAATTATTGAGCGGCGTATTTAATCGCAGGAGGTGATGTGTCGCTGTGTATTCTGTTTTAAAAAAAATATTTTTAATGAGGATTATCAGTGAAGAAAGGAGGCGGCTGGCCGCCCCCCTTAACATCAGGATTTCGGGAAGATCCACACATGGTTTTCCGGCAAAGCCAGATGGCAGTGCTGCGGATCGCGCACCTCGCTGCCATAAGCGCGAATGACAAAATCATCGCCCTGGGTGCGGAACAAATATTCCCAGCGATCGCCCAGATACATGCTGGTGAGCAGCGGCAGTTCCAGCTGATTTTCGCCCGGCCCCTCGACCAGTTTCACCCGCTCGACGCGGATCACCGCCGTGGCTTCCTGGCCGTTTTGCACGCCTGCGCCCGCCAATCCCCACAACGCCCAGCCTTTGCCCTCGATGCGCGCTTTGCCGTCGCGCAGCTCGGTGATTTTGCCGTGCAGCCGGTTGTTGCTGCCCATAAACTCGGCGGTGAACAGGGTTTTTGGCGAGCCGTACATCTCCTGCGGCGTGCCTTGCTGTTCGATTTTGCCGTTATTGAGCAGCAAAATACGGTCGGAAATCGCCATCGCCTCATTCTGGTCGTGTGTCACCATCAGCGCCGACAAGCCCAGTTTGATGATCAGCTCACGCAGGAACACGCGCGCCTCTTCGCGCAGCTTGGCATCCAGATTCGACAACGGCTCATCCAGCAGGATCACCGGCGGGTTGTAGACCAGCGCACGACCAATTGCCACGCGCTGCTGCTGACCGCCAGAAAGCTGGTGCGGATGGCGTTTACCAAGGTGGCCTAACCCCAACTGCACCAACACATCCTGCACGCGTTGGGTGATCTCCGCTGCCGCCACTTTGCGCAGCTTTAACGGATACGCCACGTTCTCGAACACGGTTTTGTGCGGCCACAAGGCGTAGGACTGGAACACCAACCCCAGATTACGTTCTTCCGCTGGGATCTCACTGCGCGGCGTGCCGGCGTAAACCGTGTTGTTGCCAATCACAATCGTGCCTTGCGTTGGCTTCTCCAGCCCGGCGACCGCACGCAGCAGCGTGGTTTTGCCGCTGCCGGACGGACCAAGCAGAGAAACCACTTCGCCGCGCTGCAAATTCATCGACACGCCTTTCAGCACCGGATTGTCGCCGTAAGTTAAGTGCAGGTTCTCGACCGATAATTCAATCATGTAATTTGACTCCAAATCGCAAGGCAATACCCAAACCGACCACGACCAGCAGGATGTTAATAAACGAGAGTGCGGCGACGATATCTATCGCGCCCGCCGCCCACAGGGAAACCAGCATGGAGCCGATGGTTTCCGTGCCGGGCGAAAGCAGGTACACGCCGGTGGAATATTCGCGCTCGAAAATCAGGAACATCAGCAGCCATGAGCCAATCAGGCCGTAACGGGATAACGGAATGGTGACGTGACGCGTGATCTGTCCGCGCGTGGCGCCGGTGCTGCGCGCCGCCTCTTCCAGTTCCGGCCCGACCTGCAGCAGCGTGGACGAGATCAGACGCAGGCCATACGCCATCCACACCACGGTATACGCCAGCCAGACGCTGAAGATGGTGCTGCGCAGTGACCGCAGCCAGACGATCAGGTTATCGCGCAGCCACTGCGACCAGACGAAATCAGACAGCCAGCCCGATTTGAGCGAGTTATCCAGCCACATCGGCAGGAACAGGAACACCCAGAGAAACGCCAGGCCTGCCAGCAAGCCCGGCACCGCACGCGGTACCAGCACGCTGTAGTCGAGGAAGCGCGTGGTGTTATCGGGTTTGCGGTGCATGGCGATACCGATAAACAGATAACACACCACCGCCAGCGCGCCGCCAATTACCCCAATCGCCATCGAGTTGACGATGGCGCGCAGCAGGTTAGGCTGCGCCCAGATGGTCTGGAAAGTTTTGATCGACAGCTCATCCCAGATTGAGACGCCAACGCCCCAGTTTGAGATAAACGCACGCAGCACCACGCCCAGCAGCGGCACGCCAATGGTCACCGTCAGCCAGAAGGCGACAACCGCGCCCGCCACCCAGCGCCATTTGCCCAGCGGCAGCGCACGCGCCTGCGAGGCTTTACCTTTTACGGTGACAAAGCGATTGGCGGTGCGCATCAGGCGGCGTTGCAGCATCACCAGCGGGATGGTGATACAGATCAGCACCACCGCCACGGCAGCCATCAGATGATAAGAAGGCGTGCCGAGTTTGTTAGTCAGCTGATAGAGATAGGTGGCCAACACCATGTTGCCTTCGGGATCGCCCAGCACCAGCATCAGGCCGAACACCTCCAGCCCGAGGAAGAACAGCAGCACGGTGGCATACAGCATTGAAGGACGCACCATCGGCAAGCTTACCGCCGTCATCACCTGCAGCGGTGTCGCGCCCGCAATACGCGCCGCTTCTTCCACATCCGATCCCACGCTGCGCAGCGCAGAAGAGATATACAGATAGGCGTGCGGGACGTGCGTTAGCCCGGCGATCACTACGATGCTCGACATGTCGTAGATATTCCACGGCACAAAACCGAACAGCGATTGTGCCCACAGCGAGAAGAATCCCACCGGGCCCGCCGCCACCACGTAACCAAAGCCGAGTACCATCGGCGAGACAAAAATTGGCACGAGGATCAGCGGCTCAATGATGCGTCGGCCGGGCAGATCGGTGCGCACCATCAGAAACGCCAGAATACCGCCCAGCGGAATGGCGATGATCACCAGCCCGAAGGCGAGAATAAATCCGCTGCGCAGCGCTTTATAGAAGTCGGGATCGGTGAAAATAAATTCAAACGACTCGAGGCTCCACGCTTTCGACGGCGAAAAGAACGGGGCGGACAAGAAACTTTGTATCACGATAAACGACAGCGGAACGTAGATAACCAGCGCGGTTATCAGCACCACAACGCCGCGCGGCAGGCTTTGCCACTTTCTCTGCAATGCACGCATATTGAGACCCTGAATGGCGAATCAGATAACAGAAAGAGAAGCGCGACGCAGCGGCCGCGCTTCGGTACTGCCGTTATTTACCGGCGGCTGTGCGCCACTGTTTGATGTAATCCAGACGTTTTTTCGGTTGCAGATATTCCAGCAGGCTTTCATCAACCGGGATCGGTTTCAGCGCGTTACCTAACATTTTGGTCAGGCCATCAATGTCATTTTTGCCTTCAATATCGTTGCGCAGGGAAGGGATGTCGGCTTGGTTGGCCAGAATGCTTTGCCCTTTTTCAGACAGCACGTAATCGAGCCACAGCTTAGCCGCATCGCTGTGTTGCGCTTGCTGGCTGATGAACGAGACGCGTGACAGCACCAGCGTGTAATCCTTCGGATAAGCGATGCCCAGCGACGGATCGGTTTTGGCGCGCGCTTCGGCGTAAGAACCCAGAATGTTAAAGCCAATCAGGTTTTCGCCGGATGAAACCCTTTCCATCATGGTGCCGGTGGAAGACTGCACGGCTAAACCGCCTTTCGCCACGTCGGCCAGGGTTTTGAAGTAGTTGGGGTCGGCTTTGGCATCCTGTACTGAGAGCATGAAGCCGAGGCCCGATTTCTCAATATCGTAGGTAGTGACTTTGCTCTTGAATTTGTCGGTCTGGCTGGCGAGCAGCTTGGCTAACGCAGCGTGCGAATCGGGCACGTCACCGGCCGGGATCATGCGCTTGTTGTAGATGAAGACCACCGGTTCGTAGGTGGTGCCGTACGCCTTGTTATTCCACACCGCCCACTTCGGCAGCTGCGCCAGTTCAGGGGATTTGTACTCCTGCGCGTAGTCGGTCGCCAGCTTCAGCCCGGTATCCATTGAGGAGCTCCACACCACATCGCCGCTGGTGCCACCCGAAGCTTGTTCACTGATAAAGCGGTTGTACAGCTCGGTGCTGTTCATATCGTTATATTCAACTTTGATGCCGGGATAAGTGGCCTCAAAGCCTTTGACCAGCGGTCCGGCGGCTTTGATGTCGGTGGTGGAGTAGACCACCACTTTGCCCTCTTTGGTGGCGGCATCAATCACGCTTTGGTAGTCCGAAGGGTAACCTTGCGGCGGAGCCGCTACGGCTGACATGGAAACAAACACAGTGGCGGCAATCAGAGACAGAGGAAAAGTGTTCGACATTATAATTAACCTTTTAGTTACATTTGAGGAACTAAAGGTCAACATAGCCGATCGCCTTTTCCACACAAGAGGTGACGGATTGTTATCTTCACGAAGTGTGATTGTTGGCGTCGTTTAGGCAATTAACACCATAAAAACCGCAAGTGGCCGCGCGCGGAATTTGCGCGTGATCACAGGATTTTGCGGTACAGCCGTCGCGGGTGGCCGATATTGCCGTACTGCATCTCGACGCCAATAAATCCGATCTCTACGCAATATTCGAGGTAGCGGCGGCCGGTGGTTTTGCTGATGCCGATGTTTTCTACCACCTGTTCAACCGACCAGCTGCTGTGCGGTGCTGCGTTAAAAAAGCCTTTCACCCGTTCCAGCGTAATCGACTCAATGCCTTTGGTGGATGGCGCGGCAGGCGCGTCACTGGCTGGCAGGTTGAACAGCTTATCCAGCGCCTGTTGATCGACATTCTTCATCTGGCGCAGGGTCTGCACCAGCAGCATGAAGCGCTCCAGCGACGCGCGCAGGCGATGGAAAAACACCGGTTTCAGCAGGTAGTCAAAGGCGCCGCTGCGCATCGCGTGGCTACAGGTTTGCATGTCGCTGGCGGCGGTGATGAAAATCACTGAGCACTCAAAACGCTTCAGCAGCGGATCGTCAATCAAGGTTACGCCCTGACCATCCGGCAAATAGTTGTCGAGCAGCAGCAGCCGTGGCTGATGCGCGGCAATCAGCGCGCGCGCCTGCGCCAGCGTGGCGGCAATGCCGACCACACGCAGATGAAAGTTCTGCTCAATATATTCACGATGCAGATCGGCCAGATGCGGCTCATCTTCCACAATCACCACATCAAGCGGCTTAGCATTATTCATGGGAAAGTCCTGTTAATGCGGCGGGCTGGAACGGAATAAACACCGAGAAGATGGTGCCCTGCGGTGAGTTGTCGCTGATCTCAATGCTGCCGCCCGCCTGCTGTACATAACCTGCCGCCAGATAGAGGCCGATGCCGTGCTCTGCACCGAACATATCGTCGTTGCTGGACGGCTTGCTGGTGACGCCTTGCTCAAACAGATGCGGTTTAATGCTGTCATCGATGCCGCAACCCTGATCGGCCACTTCGATTAACAGCTCCTGATTACGGCCAGAAATATACAATTCTATCGGGGCGGCGGGCGTTATGGCATTGAGCGTGGCGTCGACGGCGTTATCCAGCAGATTACCAATCACCGACATCAACGCCGTTTCACTCAGCGCGGCAGGAATGCGGCTCAGCTGGCAGGCCGGATCAAATTTCAGCTCCACGCCTTTTTCCCGCGCACTGACATATTTCCCCAGCAGCAGCCCACAGAGCGCGGGTGAGGTGAAGCGTGCCGAGACAAAATCCAGCACCTGCTGCGCGCCAGCTGATTGCGCGTGGATGTAGCGCATCGCGTCGTCGTAACGCTGCATCTGTAACAGGCCGACCAGCGTGGCGGTCCAGTTCAGCTGTTCATGACGCATGATGCGTAAATTATCCGCATAGCGTTTCACCTGGCTCAGCTGGCTGCTCAGCGTATTGATGTCGTTTTTATCACGGAAGCTGCATACCCAGCCGCCAGGCTCGCCGGGTTCCAGCTCGATCGCCACCCGGTTAACGATCACCTGACGCTGATTGAGCACGGTAACGTGATCGTGAGTTTTCACCTCATGCTGGCGCAAAAACGCCGGAGGAATCTGCAACACCGCATCCAGCGGTTTCCCCAGCAGTTCACTCTCACTCTGCTGAATATCCAGCAACTCGCGTGCGGCGCGGTTGATGAGAATCAGCTGCCGCTCCGCGTTGACCGCAAACACGCCTTCATACATCGCTTCCAGCAGCGCTTTTTGTTGCAGCACCAGCAGGGCGATATCCTTCGGCTCCAGCCAGAACATCTGTTTTTTCAGGTTGCGACTAAACATCCAGGAAAAAATAAACAGCAGCAACAGCAGCGCCACGCCATACAAACTGGCCTGCCACAGCAGGCTAACGTTGATATTGGCAATATAGGAAGTGAGATAACCCACCGAGACAATGCCAATCACTTGGTGCTGGGCATTTAAGATTGGCGCCTTGCTGCGCAGTGACACGCCGATGCCGCCTTTGCGCACCGAAATAATGGTTTTGCCCTGCAGCACCTCGGCATTGTCGCCGCCAATCATCGGTAGATTGAGGCGCTCCGGTGACTCCGAGTGATAGAGATGGTGTTCTTGCGTGTCGCCAATCACGATATAGCTGGCATCGCTTTGGTTGCGCAGCGGCTGAATCAGCGCGGCGATGCCAGCGATATCGCGGCGCGCTACTTTCTCCGCCAGCCCGGGCATCAGCGCAATTTCACTGGCCTGCACCCGCGCGCGCTGTCCCAAATCGTGATGCAGCTGGCGATCGATAAAATGAAACAGAATAGTGCCCAGCAAGGCGAGTAGCAGGCAGGAAAACAGCACCAGCGACAGGAAGAGTTTTACCTGGAAAGATAATCTGCGTTTCATACAACCTGCAGTGAAGAGAAACTGGAGAGAGGCATGGCTGCAGACTAGCACGCGAAAATGCGTGCCGTGACACGCTATCTTCAGAGTTGTGAGCTGGCTTCAATCCCGGCGCGGCTTAGGCGCTGGTTACTGTTGGCACCATGTCAGCGATATTCCCATCTTATTCCTGGTATTCGCCTGCTGTGGCGCTAATCAATCGGCAAAAAATCAATTCACCACGGCTAATCTATGCGCCGTTATTTAATCCAGCCTTTCTCTGAGTAAATTCCGGTTTGGCCTGGCAACCATTGACCTTATAACCCTGAGTGGTGAGAATGCCGGGAAAAGTTTTGAATTAGATCGCAAATTTTGGGCATTAAGCCCGTTGCAGTGCGACCGCAAACGCCGCACTGAATTAACGCCACTTGCACTCATCGGAACGCAAAAAGACGCGCCGAAGTAATAAAAGTGCAGGGCACACAGCAAATATCGTTAATGTCGTGACGTTCGTTGAGAAGGCCCGTCTGTTGATGCACCTACTCAGCCCCGGTCGGCATTTCTTGTTTTTGGTGATGAGCGCGATAAAGACGCCAGCGTTTTTTTAACGCTCATTACCAGACAGATAAAAATTTAATTTAAGTTCGCCGTGAATGACGTAGTGACGCTATTAAGCCAAATCACCACAAGATAAAACGTAACTGGCTGAAAATTAACTGAACTCTTACGAGCGCAGCGCAGCCTTTTTATGCCTGAAAAATGGGTTTATGCGTAGTCAGTAAACAGGTAGCTGCAAGCCTGGGGCGGTAGCCTGCCTGTTTTACCTGACGAAAGCAGAATAAATCTGCACGGTTTATTTGGCGATTATCTTATTTAGCGATCTTTTTACAGAGAATTAAAGGCCAGTTTTATTTGACCTGAGGAAACTCTGAAATAGACAGGCAATAAATGTTAAGCCGGGCGCAAGCAACGTGCACTGTTAATCACTGCAATGTTCAGCGAATACTTTTTCCGTCCGCAACTTTTACTCCGACAGAGTCCAGAGGTTATATGCAAAATCCCGTTAACGACGTTTTGATCAGCGTCATCGTGCCGGTGTATAACGCCGCGGCGTATCTGGAGCGATGCATTGACAGCCTGCTACAGCAGGAAGAAAGCCGTTTTGAAGCGATATTTATTAATGACGGCTCCAGCGATAACTCGCTCGCGATATTACAGAATTACGCCCACTACCCACATTTTCACATTATCGACAAAACCAACGGCGGCGTTTCGTCGGCGCGCAATCAGGGCATTCGCGCCTCGCGCGGCAAACTGCTGTGCTTTTTAGACGCCGATGATTTTCTGCCGGCCAGCGCGTTTGCCACCTATGTGCGGCTGATGCAAAACAACATCGCCATGGTGGGTGGGGAATCGCAGCACTTCACGCCGCAAGGCGATCCGCTCGATTTCCCGGCCAACAGCAGTGACGCGCGCCAGCTGACCGCTTCGGCGGCGATTAACGATCTGCTCTATTTCAATCCGCGTCACGGCATCTGCGACAAGGTGTTTCGTGGTGATGTGATTCGTCAGCATCAGCTCACCTTCAACGAGGAGATTTATAACTTCGAAGATCTGCTGTTTGTGGTCAATTACCTGCACCTGCAACAGGATCGTCAGGTGATCTTCACCCAGCAGGTGGTTTATTACTATGTGGAATCCACCAACTCCGCCACGCGATCGGCGTTACGCGAAAAGCATTTCTCCTTTGCGCGTTCGTTTAATGGCATGCAGGCGTTTTTATCCGCGCAGCATAGCCGCTGTTATTACCATCTCTATTTAAAAGTGACCTCGTCTTATATCTATAAAGCGCTGCACAGCGACGGATTCAGCCGCGCCTTTATTGATGAATATATTTCGCTCTACCGTCGCAGCTTCAAGTCCTATTTCACATCAGGATTGATGCTCAATCCGTGGAGCCTGTACTTTGCGCTGTTTTTTGTCAGTCCACGACTGGTATCGCGTCTGCGCCGCCTGGCACAGAAATAAACGCTGAGGTTGAGTTGTGAAAGATAAATTAAAAAATTCTATGTGGATGATCGCTGAAAAGCTGATTGCGGTGTTCGGCCTGATATTTGTCACCTCTTATGTGGCGAAATATGTGGGGCCCACCACCTTCGGCATTATCTCGATTTCGATGCTGGTTTTTCAGTTCATCCAAAGCATCGCGCTGATGGGCAGCGATGTGATTCTGCTGAAACGCTTATCGCAAAATCATCACTCCGGCATGCGCTTAATGATGGCGACCTTTCTGCTGGTGTTAGTGATTTACGGCATTCTGGCAGCCAGCGGCATGCTGATTATGGGCGAAGAGTGGAGTGCTGAAGCGCGGGTATTTGTCTGCGCAGCGGCGATTGCCTGTCTGTTTTCTTCGCTCGATCTGGTCAATATCTACAACGAGGCGATGCTTAATGCGCGCCTGAATGTCATCGCCAATCTGGCGGGGCTGGCGATCAGTTTAACCGTGCGCTTCTTTATTTCGTATTACGGTTTGGATCCGCAACTGTTGTCGATTCCGATCGTACTGGCGACCTTTATTCCTTTTGCCATCAAACTGACGATATTCCTGAAATACCATCGTCAGGTACCGATTCCGGCACTGCGCCAGATGAAGAAATATTCCCGCTATATGGTGGCGTCCGGTATTTCTTTGGTGTTTTCCGTGATTGCGGTGGCGATTTATACCCGCGTTAACCAAATCAGCGTGTCGTATTTCCTTGGTGTGAAAGAGGCGGGGATTTTCTCTGTCGCGCTGACGCTCGCCACCGCGTGGGTATTTTTACCCAATGCCTTGCTGGCTTCCTTTTTTCCGGCGTTCTTTGCCGAACGTGACGATCGGCAATCGATTATCAAAGCACAGAAATTACATCTGCTGGTGATTGGTGTCTCGTCGCTGGTGATTCTGGCGATTTGGTTATTGTCCGGATGGTTTATCCGTGACTTTTACGGTGCGGAGTATCTCGATGCGGTAGCGCCAACGCTGTTACTCAGCGTGGGTGCGATGTGCGCGGTGCTAAGCAGCGTGATGGATCGTTTCATTATTAAGTACAACGGATATCGCTATTTAGTGAAGAAAACCTTCGTGGTGTTATTAATTTGCGTGGCCTCCTCTTTATTGTTGGTTCCTTATTTCGGTTTAAATGGCGCGGCCATGAGCGTGGTATTAACCGAGTTTTTATCTTTCTCCCTGCTTAATTACTTTTTCCCTGCTCAACCCGTAATGCGTATTCATCAAATTTTTATCAATCCCAGGAAACTATGGCTGTTATTTAACAATATCAAAACCTCAGACAGTAAAGAGAGTTTATCATGAATGAAAAACCCCTGTTTAGTCTTATCATTCCCGTCTATAACTCACAAAAAACCATTAAACGTACCTTACTGAGCGTGCTTAAACAGACGTTCAGCAGTTACGAAGTGATTGTGGTTAATGATGGCAGCAGCGATTCAACCGCGAATATTCTGCAGGAGTTTAGTGCTTATTCGCAGGTCACGGTAATTCACCAAATTAATGCCGGTGTCAGCGCCGCTCGAAATAGCGGAATGCAGCAAGCCAGCGGTGAATATGTGTTATTCCTCGATGCGGATGATTGGGTGGATGATAACTTCCTGATGATCTTCAAACAGAATCTCGATGCCTGGCCAGCGGAATCTGTCGATTTGATGGTGGGCAACCTCAACGACAACCGCGTGGGCAAAGTGTCGCAGGCGGGCTTCTTCAGTCAGGAGGACATTCCTTATGTGCTCGGTGAGTTGGAGATGAGTGATAACATCGGTTATCTGCATAACAAATGTTATCGTCGTCAGATTATTGAGGAGTTGAACCTGCGCTTTTTGGAAGGTATCTCCATGAGCGAAGATTTGCTATTTAACCTTAAATTCTTCAGCTGCATTAGCAATTTTCTGGTCACGCCGGGTGCGGCTTATCATTATGAAGACGTGGCGGGTTCATTATCGAAGCGTAAAGTGCAATACAGTGAACTGAAAGTACGTAAACAGTTTCTCACCGCACTGTATGATTCGATCATCAGTAAATATCAGGCCAGCGATCTCGACTATTTCCTTAAAGGCATCTCCAAACGTGTGCTGGCGCTGGATATGCAAATCGTGACCGCAATGTATCACTCATCGTTTTCACCTGCGGATATTGCCCAGGAAATTGATCAAATAAAGCGGGGTAAATACTCAAAAGGTATTTTCATCCTGCTGAATAAAAATGAAAAATTGAAGTACATGATTATGAATTTGAATACACTCACAGCGTACTATTTTCTTTATGCACTCTACAGAATGCGCGCATTCTAATTAAATTCTCCCGGCGTTAGCCTCTGGACGCATTTGCTGTATCAGAGGCTAGTGGCCGGGGGAGTTGCTCTTTATGTCATCTGCACCACCCGTGGTAACAGCCCAGCGTTGCCACACCTTTCCACTTTCCTCCCGCCTTTCTGCTGACTCCCCGTTACTCCTTCTTGCACTCATTCCGCGTCTCATGTCAAATAGCGCCCCATGCAATCGATTGCGCGCATGTTTCGTGCATTTACTGCGGCGCAAAACATCAGGATGCGTGAATTTCATCTCATGAAGCGTCATCCTTTGCGTTCCGGCCGGGCGGAGCAGCCCACGCCATGATTGGTAGCCATCTTTGTGGCTGCATGTTGATAAAGCTTGAAATTCTGGAGAGACAGATGGACAACTCACAAACCGGTACGCTTAGCACCGTAGAAACGGCGGCTAAGGGCTGGCGTAAGAGTGATACCGTGTGGATGCTGGGTCTGTACGGTACGGCGATTGGTGCGGGCGTGCTTTTCCTGCCGATTAATGCCGGTGCCGGCGGGCTAATTCCGCTGATTATCATGGCGATTCTTGCCTTCCCGATGACCTATTACGCGCACCGCGCGTTAACGCGCTTTGTGCTCTCCGGTAAAAATCCCGGCGAAGACATTACCGAAGTGGTGGAAGAGCACTTTGGCGTGGGCGCTGGCAAGATCATTACCTTGCTCTACTTCTTTGCTATCTATCCGATCCTGCTGATGTACAGCGTGGCGATCACCAATACCGTTGATAGCTTTATCGTGCATCAGCTGGGGCTGGTTTCGCCGCCGCGTGCGCTGCTGTCGCTGATTCTGATCATCGGCATGATGACGGTGGTGCGCTTTGGCGAGCAGATGATTGTGAAAGCAATGAGCGTACTGGTGTTCCCGTTTGTGGCGGTGCTGATGCTGCTGGCGGCTTATCTGGTACCGCACTGGCATGGTGCAGCCCTGGAAACGTTGTCGTTAGATGCGAATGTAAGCGGCCACGGCATTCTGATGACGCTGTGGCTGGCGATTCCGGTGATGGTGTTCTCCTTTAATCATTCGCCGATTATCTCCTCTTTTGCTGTTGCCAAGCGCGATGAGTACGGCGCAGGCGCGGAGAAGAAATGTTCGCGCATCCTGGCGAACGCCCATCTGCTTATGGTCGTGACGGTGATGTTCTTTGTGTTCAGCTGCGTGCTGAGCCTGTCGCCCGCCGATCTGCAGGCGGCGAAAGATCAGAACATCACTATTCTGTCCTATTTAGCCAACCACTTTAATGTACCGATGATTGCGTGGATGGGGCCGATTGTGGCGATGGTGGCGATCACGAAGTCGTTTCTCGGGCATTATCTGGGGGCGCGTGAAGGGTTTAACGGCATGGTTGTGAAGTCGCTGCGCAGCCGCGGTAAAACCGTCACGCCGCAGCGTCTGAATCGCCTGACCACCACGTTTATGCTGCTGACCACCTGGCTGGTGGCAACGCTGAACCCCAGTATTCTGGGCATGATTGAAACGCTGGGTGGGCCGATTATTGCGATGATTCTGTTCCTGATGCCGATGTATGCCATTCAGAAAGTGCCGGCGATGCGTCAGTACAGCGGGAAAATCAGTAACGTGTTTGTGGTGATCGTTGGCGTGCTGGCGATTTCGTCGATTGCTTATTCGCTGGTCAGCTAAGCATATATATCAGAAAGGTCGCCAGGCATGGCGACCTTGTCATCATTACACCGCAGCCGTTTTAAACACACTCATCGACTGCGCCAGGCGATCTGCCTGTTCCTGCAACGCCTGCGACGCCGCTGAGGCTTCCTGCACCAACGCGGCATTCTGCTGCGTCACCGCCTCCATCTGCGTAATCGCTGAGTTGATCTCGCTAATCCCGCTACTTTGCTCGCTGCTGGCAATGGTGATTTCGCTCATAATATCCGCCACGCTCTTCACGCTGTTGACCACTTCACCAATCGTTGAACCGGCGTGCGTCACCAGACGGCTACCTTCATCCACCTGCGCGACCGAATCCTCAATCAACACCTTGATCTCTTTAGCGGCAGATGCCGAACGTGCCGCCAGATTACGTACTTCGGTGGCCACCACGGCGAAACCACGGCCTTGCTCACCGGCGCGTGCGGCTTCGACCGCGGCGTTAAGGGAAAGTATGTTGGTCTGGAAGGCGATGGAGTCGATCACGCTGATAATATCGACGATCTTCTTCGAAGAGAGCGTAATGGCTTCCATCTTCTCGATCACCTGTTCCATCACCACGCCGCCTTGCTTCGCCACGTTGGAGGTGTTGGCCACCAGCTGATTGGCTTCCCGCGCGTTTTCGGCGTTGTGCTTGACGGTGGCGGTCATCTGTTCCATCGCCGATGCGGTCTCTTCCAGCGAGCTGGCCTGCTGTTCGGTGCGTGATGAGAGGTCGATGTTACCGCTGGAGATTTGATTCGAGGCGACAGCGATGGTATCGGAACCGGCGCGCACATCGGAAACGATAGTGAGCAGATTGTCGTTCATCGCCTGCAGCGCCTGCATCAGCACGGCGGTTTCATCTTTACCGCTGATTTCAATGTGCGAACTGAGATCGCCTGCCGCGACTTTCCCGGCGATTTCCACCGCTTCATTCAGCGGACGCACAATTGAACGCGTCAGCATAAAGCCTAATACGATGGAGGCCGCAATGGCGAGAGCGGAGAAGATTAGCGTCATCTCAATAGCGGATGAGCCGTTATCAATAATCTTCGCGCCTTCTTGCTGTAACTGCTGCGATTGCGAATCGGCAAACGCCACCGCGCTCGCCAGGAAAGCGTTTTGCGTAGCGGTAATGGATTTCAGAACATAGGTGCTGGCGGCGTCTGCATCGCCAGCGCGTACCAGCTCAATCAGCTGATGTTTCTCGGCCTCGAATTTGTCACTGGCCGCCAGCAGCCCGGCGATTTTCTTTTTACCCACTTCGGTAACCTGTATCGCTTTGATTTTATTCATCGCGTTGTTGGTATGCTCAGTGGCTTCGGCAAGTTGCTGGTAACGTTTAACGTTATTTTCCGGACGCGTGGTATCAATCACGATGCCACGCAGATATTTAATTTGATCGTTAACACCGTCACGGACGTCAAAACCGAGACGCACTTTCACGTAACGGTCTTCCACAATCGACGTAATACCGGTTTTGATGTTGTTAATTTTGGTAATCGACGTGATGCCGACAATGACTAACAGTGCCACCACTAAACCAAAGGCGATGCCCAAACGGACGCCGACCTTCATATTCTTTAAGCTCAACATTGGTTCTCCCCGTAATGCCAAAAATTGATGTTTTCAAGACGGAAAAGCAGGCAAGGCGCCCGCATCAGGTTGATGTTTTCTAAGGTAAAAATGGTTACGCAGCGTGACAAATCTGGTATGGCAGCACCAGCGCAAGCGCTATCAGTTATCGGTTGTTAATGTTTTAACTTTAATTTTTTAGAGATGCGTCACGGTTTGGTTAATGACGTTAACCTTGATTTTTGACTGGATGGGAAAGTGAGGCGGGAGGATCCTGGTTGAAGGGTCGCCAGGAATGGCGTAATGCCGATCAGTTAAGCACCTTATCAAATCACCGCACATTCCGTAGCGGCGCGATTTATCGCGCAATGAATTGCGCCGCTACACTGGGTGCTCTGGTAATTAAGGGTTTTCAGGTCTTAACTGACAAGCATTACGCTATGAACGGTGGCGTTACGATAATTAACGCGGCTTTTTCAGCACGCCGTGGATCACATTCGACAGCTCGTTGATTTCGAACTTCGCCACGTAACCATCGGCACCGACTTTGCGCACATGATCTTCGTTGGCGCTGCCGGAGAGTGAAGAGTGGATCACCACCGGAATCTGGCGCAGGTTGTTATCGCGTTTGATGTTGCGCGTTAAGGTAAAGCCGTCCATCTCCGGCATTTCGAGATCGGTCAGCACCAGCGCGATCTTGTCGTGGATCGACTCACCGTTTGCAGCCGCTTCTTTCTGCATCTCGTTAATTTTGATCCAGGCTTCCAGACCGGTGTTGTGCATAATCGCCGGGATGCCCATGCTTTTCAGGCCTTGCTCCAGCAGCTGACGCGCCACTTTGGAATCTTCCGCCACAATCGCCACCTGGCCCGGCTTCAGATTGAAGTCTTTGGCGGTCTCTGCGCTTGGCTCAACGCCGCGCACTGAAGGAATGATGTCATACAGAATCTGCTCAACGTCCAGCACCATCGCCAGATTATTGCTTTGGCCGTCGGTATCCAGACAGGCGATGCTGGTGATGTTGCGGCTACCGATGCCCGCTTCCGCCGTGTGCACCTGGCTCCAGTCGAGACGCACAATGTTCTCCACCGATTCCACCGCAAACGCCTGAGTGCTGCGCGCATATTCGGTCACCAGCAGCAGGTTAAGGCCGGTTTCTGGTTTGCAGCCGGTGACGGCGGGCAGATCGATAACCGGAATAAACTGGCCGCGAATACTCGCCATGCCAAGCAGCGGCGATTGCATGCCAGCGGCGCGAGTGATGGTGGGCATCGGCACGATTTCACGCAGTTTAAACACGTTGATGCCGTACAGCTCAGATTTGCCTTTCAGCTGATCGGAACCCAGTCGGAACAACAGCAGTTCGAATTTATTGGAAAGCGCAAGGTTGGCGCGTTCATCGATCTCTTTCTGAAAATTATCCATCATGGCCTCGGAGCAGATCTGGGCTGAGTAAAGGGCAGGGCAATATCGCCATGATTAACTTATCGGCAGAAGAGAAAAAAAATGAAGGGGGAGATAACGGAAATTTTAGCGTGAGAGCGATCGCCCTCACGCGGGTACCCTTTACTTCAGCAGAATGGCGCGCACGCTTTTGCCTTTGATCTTGCCCTCTTTCAGCTTGATCAGCGCTTTCTTCGCCTGAGCGGCGTCGATGGCAACATAGGCGTGGGTGGCGGTCATATCGATCTTGCCGATCTGGTCGCCGCTAAAACCGGCTTCACCGGTCAGCGCGCCGAGAATATCGCCCGGACGGATTTTGGCTTTACGGCCGCCATCAATACACAGCGTCATTTTGGTCGCCGGCAACGATTTGGCGCTGGTGCCTTTCAGCGAGCTGGAGGAAACCCAATTGAGCTTCTGCTGCAGATACTCTTCCAGCGCATTGGCGCGCACCATTTCGTCGGGGGCGACAAAGCTTACCGCCAACCCTTTCTCACCGGCGCGACCGGTACGGCCGATGCGATGAATGTGCACTTCCGGATCCCACGCCAGCTGGAAATTCACCACCAGCGCCAGCGATTTAATATCCAGACCGCGTGCAGCGACGTCGGTGGCGATCAATACGCGGATGCTGCCGTTGGCGAAGCGAATCAGCACGCGCTCACGATCGCGCTGCTCCAGATCGCCATGCAGCGCTAACGCACTGATATCACGCTCGTTCAGCGCGGCAGCAACGTCGTCACACTCGCGCTTGGTGTTACAGAACACCACGCATGAGGCCGGTTGTTGCTGGCTGAGCAGCGCGCCGAGCAGGCTGTGGCGCTCTTTGGCGCTGGCTTCAATAAACTGCTGCTCGATGGTCGGTAACTCGGTTTTATCTTCGGTGGCGACCGCCAGCGCATCGCGCTGAAAACGCTGGCTGAGACTGGCGATGGTATCCGGCCAGGTGGCAGAAAACAGCAGCGTCTGGCGTGTTTCTGGCGTAAAGCCGATGATCGCTTCCATGTCGTCGCGGAAGCCCATCTCCAGCATGCGATCGGCTTCATCCAGCACCAGCGTTTGCAGCTGGCTGAGATCAAGGTTGTCGCGCTTCAGGTGATCAAGCAAACGGCCCGGCGTGCCGACCACGATATGTGGCGCATGCACTAAGGAATCACGCTGCGCGCTCATCGGCTGGCCGCCGCACAGCGTCAGAATTTTGATGTTGCGGGTAAAACGCGCCAGCTGACGCAGCACGTTGCTGACCTGATCGGCCAGCTCACGCGTCGGGCACAGAATCAGCGCTTGGGTGTGGAACTGGCTGTTATCGATGCGGTTCAGCAAACCCACGCCAAAGGCGGCGGTTTTGCCACTGCCGGTTTTCGCCTGCGCACGCACGTCGCGCCCTTCCAGAATCGCGGGCAGGGAAGCGGCCTGAATCGGCGTCATGGCGTCGAAACCCATCTCGCGCAGGTTATCGAGTTGGCTGGCGGGCAGTTGCGTCAGGGTAGAAAAAGCAGTCACGGGAAAGTCTCTAATTGCGGGTAGGATGGCGGCGGTCAGTCTGGCAGAAAGGGGCGTGATCGGCAATGGCAAAAGCGCTTCTGCTGCCTGCCTGAAAACCGTTAGTGTTATAACAGGCTTGTCTCGTTTTTATACGCATACTGTTGCGAAGTTCTAATGCTTTTGTGGTTGATTTTATTCTGCAATGAAGGCGCTAAACCTCGACATATTCAACGAAAAAGGAGAATTAGCGTTATTAAACAAGCATTATCAGGGTTTGTTAATGCTTACTTATAAGTATTGTGCTAATGAATGGCTTCGCTTAGGTAAAATTCTGATTAAAACGAATAGCCGATTTGCTTTATATTTACCCCGCCGTTTGGCTAATCAGTAAATACCCATAATATTTCAGAGGTCATTTCATTGAGTCATTATGTCCAGGGACAAAACGAAGACATTCTGAAAATCGTCGGCCGCGCCGTGTTAACGCTGCATCTGCATGGAGAAACCTTATCCTCGGATAAAGTCAGCTCTATGATTGCCTGTTACGCGGAAGAAGAGCCTGTCAGCGACGATGAAAACCAGCGGCTGTATGCGCTGGCGATTCAGATGCTTTCGTAAAATCCAGCACTCACCGGGTGTGCGCATGCTGCCTGTTTATGTCGTACGTAAAGCCTCCTTGCGGAGGCTTTTTTGTTGGGTGCCTTCAGCCACAAGCTGCATACCATTGTAGCGGCGCAATTTATTGCGCTATGTCGTGAAGGGCGCGGTGCCGCCATTAATACGCGCGATAAATCGCGCCGCTACGGGAATGTGCGATTTTCTGCTTACGCACTGAAAACTGGCAATCCGCGGTGGAAGGTGGCGCGGACCGGCGAGATGCGGGCAACGGCTTCGGCGGAACAGCTGGCCTCGACCAGCATCATGCTGGCTTCATCGTCGACCTTCGGCCACTGACGTTCGCCCTGATTCGACAGCGGCAAAATCCCGCCAGTGGCGATATGCAGCGCGCGGCTCAAACCGAACTCATCGGAACCGCGATACAGCTGCGCGTACAAATTGGCTTTCTCCAGCATGCTGCCGGTGCCAAACGGTGACCAGTGATCGATCACGCTGTCCGTGCCGGTCATCACCGTGATGCCCGCCGCCTGCAACTGCGGCAGCGGCATGGTCAGCTTGCCAATCGGAATGGTCGACGCCACGCTCATCTGCTGCTCGGCCATGCCCGCAATCATCTGATCCAGCGCTTTGCCTTCCAGCGTGCCGAGCGCAAAACCGTGGCTCAGCGTCACTTTGCCCTTCAGCAGCGGGTTTTTCGCGATGGTGTCGATCATGTACTGAATGGCCGCCACGCCGGATGGCGAGGTTTCGTGCAGATGGATATCCACGCCGCGCTGGAAATCGAGGGCGATCTGGAACATCGCATCCAGCGACGCCTGCATCGCGCCATCCACGTTGGTGGGATCGAGCCCGCCGACAAACTGCACGCCCATCTGCATCGCTTCACGCATCAAGCCATCAACCTTCGAGTGCAGCAAACCGTGCTGCGGGAAGGCAACGATTTCACACGGGAATTCCGCATGATTCGCTAGCGCCAGCTTGAGATGCTCAAGGCTTTTCAGGCCGCTAACCGGATCGATATTGCAGTGGCTGCGCGCTTCGGTGGTGCCTTTGCTGTGCAGCAAACCAATGATCGCTTCGGCACGCGCCTGCGACGTTGGCAGCAGTTGCGGGATCAGCACCTGTTCGCGCGCAATCATATCCATGATGGTTTTGCCCTGACGCGGACGCGGCGCTTCCCACGGACCACCGTAAAAGGTTTTGTCGAGATGGATATGCATATCACGGGTGCGCGGCAGCAGCAGGGCGCCGTTGGCATCCCACTGTGGTAGGGCGGCGTTACGCGCTTTGCCTGCGGCATCAATCGCCGCGAAAGTGCCGTCTTTGATGGTGATGTCGTACAGCGCGGTGCGCGTGGCGATCACCTCTTTACCGTCGCGCTCAAAGCCCTCTTCGAGGCGGACATTGAGCAGCTGGTAGTGCGCAACGCGCGGTGGCGGCGTGTGCGGCTGTGTGCTGTTGGCGAGCAGCGGTGAAGCGGGCGCAGCGTAGCTGATGCCGGCGGCCAGCAGGCTTCCGGCGGCGGTCAGACTAAGAAATTCACGACGGCTGGGAGAGGTCAGTTGCATCAGAGGTTCCATCAAATGAGAAACGCTTAATCTGGCAAAACTCAACGCAGCGCGCTGCGATATTTGCCACTGGTTAGCAGTGGAAAAATCACTGCCACTGCAGCTGACAAAAGGTCACCAGCGCGGCGGCCAGCGCCTGCTGCAGTTCGTCCTGCGGCGCACGGCAAAATAGCGCCAGTTCAAAATGGTTGATGGTGGGTAAACCATCGGCTTCCCCTAATACGCGATGCTCAGGCAAGCGGCAGCTGGCGGGCAGCAGCGTTAAGCCCAATCCGGCGGCGCTGGCGCTGGCGAGCGCCACCAAACTGGCGCTGCTGTAGCTGATGCGCCAGCTGCGGCCGAGGCTATCCAGCGTCTGCGCCATCTCCTCGCGATATAAACCGAGCTGCGGGAACACCACCAGCGGCACCGGCGTTTGCTCAAAGCAGGGATGTGCGGCGCTGTCCAGCCACAGCAGCGGCTCGGGGCGCGCAGCCAGCGGACGTTCACCGCCCGGCTGTTTGATCAGCATGATATCCAGCTCCTCACGCTGCCAGGCGCGATGCAAATCGACATACATGCCGCTCATCACATCAAGGCGCAGTTGCGGATGATCGCGGCTGAACTCCGCCAGCAAACCGGCGGTCGGCGCGGCGAAATCTTCCGGCACGCCAAGGCGCAGCACGCCGTCGCGCCATTTATCGCTCAGCACGTCGTGCGCTTCGCCGTTTAGCGCGATGATGCGGCGCGCATAGCCCAGCAGCTTCTCGCCCTCTTCGGTGAGCGCCACCTGATGCGATGTGCGCTGTAGCAGCGGTTTACCGATCATCTCTTCCAGCCGACGCACCTGCTGGCTGACGGTGGATTGTGACAGATGCACGCGATCGGCGGCGCGGGTGAAGCTGGCGGTTTCGCACACCGCGACAAAACTCAGCAGTTGCTGCGGGGTGAACATCGGCTGACGATTCATTTTTCCACTGGTCGTTATGGTGTTATTTCATTTCCAAATAGTAACGACTGCTGCGATGCTGACAACCTCTTTGCAGCAGGATTGTGTATGAATCGACATTTCAACGGATTAACGCTCGCCGCTTTGGTAGTGGCTGGGCTGAATATGCGACCGTTACTCACTTCTCTTAGTCCGTTACTCGGCCAGCTTCGGCAGACGATGGGACTCTCTTCACTGGCGGCTTCGCTGCTGCCTGCGGTACCGATGGTGATGATGGGCGCGGTCGCGCTATTGAGCGCTTCGCTGATGCAGCGCGTGCCGCTGCAACGCTTGCTGCTGGCCGGTTTGACGCTGCTGCTGCTGGCGCTGGCGGCGCGTGGCGTGATCCACGACGGGAGCTGGCTGGTGGTCAGCGCGCTGTTTGGCGGCCTTGGCGTGGGCGTGGTACAGATGGCGATGCCGGGCCTGATTCGTCAGCGCTTTGCGCAGCGCAGCGCGCCGGTCACCGGATTGTGGGCCGGTGCGCTGATGGGCGGCGGCGGTTTGGGAGCAGCATTATCGCCGTGGCTCAGCGATCATTTGGGCGAGCCGCTGGCGCTGAGCGGCTGGGCGCTGCCGGTGCTGCTGGCGATTGCACTGTGGCTTTACGTGCGCGTACCAACCGCCGCCAGCACGGAAAAGGTTGCGCTGCCGCCGCTGTGGCGCACGCCGCGCGCCTGGACGCTGGCAATCAGTTTTGGACTGGTGAACGGTGGTTACGCCACCTGCGTTGCCTGGCTGCCGGATGCCTATCATCATCTTGGCTGGCCGGCGCAGGCCGGCGGATCGCTGCTCGGCGCAATGATTCTCTGTCAGGTTGCGGGCGCGCTATTGATGCCGCTGCTGGCGCGTATGGCGGATCGGCGTCCGCAGCTGATTATCAGCCTGGTTTGTCAGCTGATCGGCATGAGCGGCTTTCTGTTTGCCCCGCTGTTCGCGCCGTGGCTGTGGGCGGCGATTGCCGGATTTGGTCTGGGCGCGGCGTTCCCGCTGGCGATGGTGCTGGCGCTTGATCACCTGCCGCATCCGCAGGCCGGTGCGCGGCTGGTGGCGTTTATGCAGGGCGCGGGCTTTATCATCGCCGGCTGCATGCCGTTTATCGCCGGTCAGCTGCAGGCATTAACCCACAGTTTTTCCAGCGTCTGGCTGATGCAGGCGGCGGTGACGGTCGGGCTGATTTTGCTGAACCTGCGCTTTCATCCGCGCAGTTATGGTCGGGCCTTTGGCCGGACTGCGGCGTAATTGGTCCTACCAAAAGATTCAAATGTGGCCGCGTCGTCACATAACATGAAAAATCCCGCCTGTTTCGTTGCATCGAAATAACAAAGCATTAACCATTCTCCTCCATCAAGCCCGCCACGCTGCATTTTGGTCCTACCAATGCAGCATGGCGGGGGAGCCTTTCTCAGGATAATGCGATGACCGAAAATACGCTGCGGGCGCGGCTCTGCGCCTGGATTACCGAGCATCAGCTGGAGCCGGGGATGCGGCTGCCGTCCGAACGCGCGCTGGCGGCCGAGTTCGGTTCATCGCGATCGTCACTGCGCGAGGCGATCCAGCAACTGATCAGCAGCGGCGTGTTGATCAGTAAACGCGGTGGCGGCACCTGGCTACGTCAGCCGCAGCAACCGTGGTCGGAACAGCGCATCGTAGAGCCGATTCGCCAACTGCTGGCTGAGGATCCCGATTATCGCTACGACATCCTTGAAGCGCGTCACGCAATAGAGGCCAGCACCGCGTGGCATGCGGCGTTGCGCGCCACCGAAGCCGATAAAGAGCGGCTGGCTTACGCCTTTGATGCGCTGCTGAAGATTAAGCAGAGCGACGATGCCGATCTCGCGGCGCAGGCTGATCTGCGTTTTCATCTCGCCATCGCCGAAGCCTCGCACAATGTGGTGCTGCTGCAGACCATGCGCGGCTTTTTCGATCTGCTGCAATCCTCGGTGCTGCACAGCCGTCAGCGCATGTATACCCATCCGGTGATTTTTAATCGTCTTAACGAACAGCATCAGGCGATGTTTGATGCGGTGATGGCCGGTGATGCGGAAACGGCGCGCCAGGCGGCGATGGATCATCTCGGCTTTGTTCACACCACTATGAAAACCCTGCATGAAGATGAGGCGCGCCAGGCGCGCATTACGCGTCTGCCGGGCCACCAACCTCAGCACAAGGAAAATAACGGATGATCATTTCTGCTGCCAGTGACTATCGCGCCGCGGCGCAACGCATCTTGCCACCGTTCTTGTTTCACTATCTGGATGGCGGCGCTTACGCCGAGCACACGCTGAAGCGCAATGTCGCCGATCTCTCCGACGTGGCGCTGCGCCAGCGCGTGCTGAAAAACATGTCGGCGTTGAGCCTCGAAACGAAGCTGTTCAACGAAACCCTGTCGATGCCGGTGGCGCTTGCGCCGGTCGGCTTGTGTGGCATGTATGCGCGACGCGGTGAAGTGCAGGCGGCGCGCGCGGCGGCGCTGAAAGGCATTCCGTTTACGCTCTCAACCGTGTCGGTTTGCCCCATTGAAGAAGTGGCGCCGGCCATTAATCGTCCGATGTGGTTCCAGCTCTATGTGCTGCGCGATCGCGGCTTTATGCGCAACGCGCTGGAGCGCGCCAAAGCCGCCGGCTGTACCACGCTGGTGTTCACTGTCGATATGCCGACGCCGGGCGCACGTTACCGTGATGCGCACTCCGGCATGAGCGGCCCCAATGCGCCGCTGCGTCGTTACTGGCAGGCGGCAACCCATCCGCAATGGGCGTGGGATGTCGGTTTACATGGCCGTCCGCACGATCTTGGCAACATCTCCACTTATCTTGGTAAACCGACCGGGCTGGAAGATTACATCGGCTGGCTGGCGAACAATTTCGATCCGTCGATTTCCTGGAAAGATCTGGAGTGGATTCGTGAATTCTGGGATGGCCCGATGGTGATTAAAGGCATTCTCGACGCGGAAGATGCGCGCGATGCGGTGCGATTTGGTGCCGATGGCATTGTGGTGTCGAATCACGGCGGGCGTCAGCTGGACGGCGTGCTGTCGTCGGCGCGCGCGTTGCCGGCAATTGCCGATGCGGTGAAAGGCGATATTACCCTTCTCGCCGACAGCGGGATTCGCAGCGGGTTGGATGTGGTGCGGATGATCGCCCTCGGTGCCGACAGCGTGCTGCTGGGACGCGCGTTTGTCTATGCGCTGGCAACGCACGGTCAGCGCGGCGTTGAAAATCTGCTCAACCTGATTGAGAAAGAGATGAAAGTGGCGATGACGCTGACCGGTGCGAAATCGATCAAAGAGATTACGCAGGCTTCGCTGGTGCAGGCTAACGCGCTGTTGAGTGAGGCGGGCTTGAGTCCGGCGCGTCCACGCGCGGTGAGCTAATCCAGCAGAATGAGTCATGTTGTCTATACTCAATAGCTGTCGAACACAACAGGAGGAATGACATGACTATTCATAAGAAAGGATCGGCCCATTGGGAAGGCGACATTAAAGGCAAAGGTACGGTAAGTACCGAAAGCGGCGTGTTGAGCAATCAACCATACGGTTTCAATACCCGTTTTGAAGGCCAGAAGGGCACTAACCCGGAAGAGCTGATTGGTGCTGCGCACGCCGCTTGCTTCTCAATGGCGTTGTCATTGATGTTGGGCAATGAAGGGCATCCGCCAACAAGCATTGATACCACCGCGGATGTGTCGCTGGATAAAAAGGGCGACGGTTTTGCCATCACCAAAATCGCGCTGACCAGCGCCATCGTCTTACCGGGCATTGATGACGCGAAGTTTGATGAGATTATCCAGAAAGCCAAAGCGGGCTGCCCGGTTTCTCAGGTACTGAATGCTGAAATCACGCTCGACTACACGCTGAATAAATAATCGCCCAAATGGGTGACCAGCGTTAGAATCAACGATGCGCCTTATGGCGCATCGTTGCTTTCTGTCGTCTGGAGGATGCGTGGCAAAAAAACTGGCTGCAACCAAACACTGGAAAATGATCGTGGTGCTGTTGTGCATCTGCGGGGCGCTGATGCTGATTCGCTGGGCGGCGATGATATGGGGATGAAAGAGTGGATCAGCAGTCACAAGCTTGGCGTGTTGGTGATGGTGATTTTGGTGCTGGAGTTACTGCATTACCTGCTTACGGCGTCGTGGTTCCCGTGGCAGATTGGCTAATCATTCAGGCGAACTCACCGTCTGTCTGGCGTACGTTACGCGCACTGCTGCGCGCAATGCGATACGCCTTGCGTGGATCGCCCGCCACGAACTCAAACGTGGGCGAGAAATAGAATGGCAGCCAGCCGCCGAAGCCGCTTTCCCATTCCCAACGTACGGGGCAGGGCCAGAGAATGCCATCATACAAAATGTAATAAACCCAGCGTCCGTTTGGACGACGGGGGCGAGATGTTTTCATTGGATTCACAACGATGATAGTGAAAAGCAGCTTATATTTTGAACGCTACAACCCATTCTTGCAATGCCGTTTGGCTACTATTTGCGCAACTTTAATCAAGCTGGCACCGAATTAACGGTGCACTTCGCCACAAAGTAAGACCACATTTGGCCGCACTTTATGGATGCGATCGGCCATCTGCTCACAGGCCACTTTGGTCGGATAGATACGCTCCGAAACCGGTAGGGCATCACAGGCATCATGCCCACACGCGCTCACTAATAAAACAAAACCAATCAGCATAATCAGACTCCTTTAACACCTTCTCGCTGGTACGGAATGTGTGGCTGGTCGTTCCCTTTTTTGATCCAGTATAGCTAAACGCGTTGAGAGTCAATTATCACCCTGAGCGGCTTTCTTGTCCGGCTCGCAAGATTATACGCATCGCAGTGCGCAACCGTAGCTCAATCTGGGCTAAACTATGCGGCCCTGATAAAAACGATGAGTGAGTTAACATGTCGAACGAAATTGCCCAACCAGCCAGCAGCCCAAAACAAGCCGCCTTGCAACTGGTGATTGAACTGGTGCGCGCGGGAAAACTGAGCCCGCTGCACGGTGATGCTTCCAACATGATTTCTATCTACGAACAGTTCAAAAATCATTTCGAAGCGGAAAAAGAGTAATTTTTGTGCCAGCGGTCGCCATGAATGAATGGCGGCCCTAGGCGATCTCATCCGTGTGGGTGCGGTCGTACTCTTCCTGCGCGCGTTCCAGTGATGGACCGTGCTCCAGCGCCCAGTCATACAACGCGACAAACGGTTGTTGCAGCGTCTGTGCCAGCGGCGTCAGGCTGTATTCCACACCGATCGGCGCGGTGTTCAGCACTTCGCGATTCACAAGCCCATTACGCTCCAGCCGCTTTAACGCATCCGCCAACGCTTTGTGAGTGATGCCATCCAGCCGACGACGAATCTCGTTAAAACGCGACGGCTTAGTACAAAGCACGGTGAGAATTAAAATCGACCATTTATTGGTGATGTGCTCCAGTACCGGCCGGGTTTTTCCTACATCTCTCAAGCTGTTACCGTCGATCTCTGCCATGGCGATATACTCCGCGATATCTGGTATAAATGAAGTGCGTAATTGTTATTAAGTATAAAATATATACCATCAGCTTTCTACCCAAACAGGAGAGAGCAGATGAGCAGACTGGATAACAAAGTGGCAGTGGTACTGGGCGGCGCAAAAGGAATTGGTCTGGCAATCAGCCAGCGTTTTGCCAGTGAGGGCGCTACCACCTGGTTTACCTCGCGCCGTGACGAGGAGTTACAGACCGCCAGCAGCAGCATCAGCGGCAACGCGCATCCGCTGCGTGCCGATGTGAGCCAGCAGAGTGAATTGACGCGCATTATTGAAACGATCACGCGTGAATCCGGCCAGCTGGATGTGTTGGTGATCAACGCTGGGATGGCGGAGTACGCCACCATCGATGAGATTAGCGCTGAGCATTTTGATCACATCTTCGGCCTCAATGTGCGCTCGCCGGTGTTTGCTCTGCAGGCCGCGTTGCCGCTGCTGAAGCCCGGCGCCAGCGTGGTATTGATTGGTTCGATTGCCGATGTGATTGGCACCGAAGGTTACGGCGTTTACAGCGCCAGTAAAGCCGCACTGCGATCTTTTGCCCGTACCTGGACGCGCGAGCTCTCTGCGCGCGGCATCCGCATTAACGTGGTGGCGCCCGGCCCGATCGATACCGATATGATGCGGGCGGCTTCTGAAGAGGTGCGCAACGGCATCACCAGCACTATTCCGCTCAGCAGAATGGGCAAGCCCGAAGAGGTGGCCAACGTCGCGCTGTTCCTCGCCAGTGACGAGAGCAGTTACATCGCGGGCGCAGAAATCTGTGTGGATGGCGGTTTGACACAGGTGTAAGCATCATACATAGCCATCTCAGGATGGCTGTTTTGCTTTGGTCAGGCGAAATACCAGGCGGGCAGGATAGCGATTAAATTGTTCAGCGTGTGCAGGAAAATCGGTAGCGCCAGGCTGTTGCTGCGCAGGCGCGCGTAGCACAGCAGCATGGAAAACAGCGTTAAGGCAACCAGCGTTTCCCAGTGCACATATTGGGTATGCATCGCGGCGAACAGCAGGGAGGTGAGCAGCATGCAGGCCAAACGGCTTCTCGGCGCCCACAACAGAAAACCTTGCAGTAAAAATCCCCGGAACAGCACTTCTTCAAACACCGGCGCCAGCAGCACGGCGGTGAGCAGCAGAATCAACATCGAGCTGCGTCCCTGCTGCGATTGCGCAATCAGCCAGCCTTCGGGTTGCAGAAATTGCGTCTGCGCCACCATCAAAGCAAACAGTAAACCGATAAACAGCAGCGCCTGCATCGGCCGCACAAAGCCCAGCGGAATGTCGCTGCGACGCTGACAGTAAAAACGATACAGCGGATAGATCACCGCAAACTCCACCAGGCATAGCACCGGCATCAGCAAGCCGTTGGTACGCAGCATCCCGTAATTGGGAAACAGCGTAACCAGCATGGTCACAAGGTAATAGACCACAAAGCTACCCACGTAGAACAGCGTTAACGTAACTTTGTCGGATTGGGTGTCCATAGGCGACTCAGCGAGCAGAGGAGAGCGCATAGTAGCAACGCCGATCATCCCTGTCGAGGTGGCGTGCTGCACATTTGCGCTGCTCAAATATTCCACCAACAAGACTAAATCTGCGGCGCTCGGGGCCGATAACCGATCAAACCCTACAGGGTGGAGATGTGCGCAGTCTGCGTTGTCATCCGCCTTTTTTTGCTGCCTGTATTCTACGAGCAATGCGCATGAATTCTGAGTTTCACCGGCACACGGCACTGGCCGCCAGGACCAATATGGAAGCACACACGGTAAGGCTGACGCGGCGCAGTCTGCGCACCTTATCCTCGCTGCTGTTTGGCGTGCTACTTCTCTCTGTGGTGATGGTGCTGGTTATCGCCCATCGACAAAACACCGACTCAATCCAGCAGGATGCCAATCTGATGCGTCAGGCGTGGCAGCAACAGCAGCAACAGATGCTCGTCGATGCGCGCGATTATGCTAACTGGGGCGAAGGCTGGAAAAACCTGCATCTGACGGTCAATAAGGTTTGGGCGTGGGACGAAGAGAACTTTGGTCCGGGGCTTTACAAGGAGTATCACTACGACGGCGTGTTCGTGGTAGATGGCAATGGGAAAACCCGCTATGCGGTGATTAACGGTGAATTATCGGATGCTTCGATTGAGAGCTTGTTAGGCGCACAAAGCAACGTACTGCTAAGCGAGGCGCGCTCACGGCATGACGCCGTTGCAGGCAATGCGCTGGTGGAGAGTAACCCGGCGATCGTCGTGGCCGCACCGATTACGCCGGGCAAAGGACAGGATTTGCCGACGATGCCCGGCCCCGCTTCGGTCATGGTGTTCGTTAACATTTTCACGCCACAAAAACTGCAAACGCTGGGCACATCCCTGAATGTGATTGAGCCGCGCATCGCCAGCGATCTAAACGATGCGCTGTTTGAGCCACGGCTGGTGGAGCCGGTGCTGCAGGGCGAACCCCTGGTGCTGCGCTGGCAGCCGAAAAATCCCGGCTTCGGCGTGATGTGGCTGATGATGCCGCTGCTGCTGTTCACCGCGCTGGCGGTGGCGCTGGTGACGCGTCGCGTGCTGCGGCATGCACTGCACAACGCGGTGATCTCCGATCGTCGCTTTGAAATGCTGGCGATCAGTCAGCGTGAGTTGGCCAACAGCGAAGAGCGTTTTCGCGATCTGGCGGAAGCCGCGTCGGACTGGATTTGGGAAGTCGACGCACAGGGCCGCCTCTGTTATCTCTCGTCGCGCTTTGCTGCGGTGACCGGCCATGAAGTGAAAAGCTGGATTGGACGTCCGCTCGATCAACTGCTGAGCCATCCCAGCCATTCGCTGGTCTCCTGGCTGATGCGTCAAGGCGAAGAGGTGAAACATGTGCCGCTGCGCTGCCAGTTTATGTCGGCCAACGGCGAGCGCCGCATTGGGCAGTTAATGGCGAAAGCCATTCGGCGTAACGGCTTGCGCTCGGGTTTTCGCGGCACGGTGTCGGATATCACTCATGAAGTGGACGCCGAAGCGCGCATTCAGTTTCTGTCACGTCATGACATGCTCACCGGCCTCGCGAACCGCATGCAGCTGCAGGAGTATTTAACCGCGTATCTGGAGTGCGTCAGCGCGGATGATCCGCTGTTTGTCATCAGTTTCGATCTCGATCAGTTCAAACCGATCAACGATACGTGGGGCCACGCGGTCGGTGATGACGTTCTGAATGAGATCTCGACACGGCTGAAAAGCTTGCTGGCGCCGAATGAACTGGCGGCCCGGCTCGGCGGCGATGCCTTTATTTTGCTGCTGCGCGAGAGCACGCGGGCGGGTGTGGAATATCGCTGTCGTGCGCTGCAGCGCATGGTGCATCAACCGATCATCAGCGGATCGCATCAAATCAGCCTCACCGCCAGCATGGGCATCGTATCAGCACCGCAGGATGCGGCTCAGCCGGAAGCGCTGTTACGCCTGGCCGATATTGCGCTGGCTCAGGCGCGCAGTGCCGGACGCGATCGGTGGGTTTGGTACTCCACCGATATGGCGAACCATCTGCAGTCAAAACGCGACATGGTGCAGGCGATTGAAGGCGCGCTGCACAATCACGCCTTCACGCTGCATTACCAGCCGCGCTATCAGCTGCAAAGCGGGCAGCTGGCTGGCGCTGAAGCGCTGATTCGCTGGCAGATAGCCGACGACCAATGGATCACACCCGATCGCTTTATTCCGTTAGCGGAAGAGAACGGCCTGATCGCTGCGATCAGCGATTGGGTGCTGATGCGCGCATGCGTGGACGCCCGCGACTGGGGCGAACAGCGCTATGTTTCCGTGAATATTTCGCCGGTGGAGTTTCGTAATAACGATCTGGTGCAGCGCGTGGCGCATGCGCTGGAGGTGAGTGGATTACCGGCCACACGGCTGGAGCTGGAGATCACCGAAAACGTCACTTTTGAGAATCCGGATCGCGCATTGGAGATCATGCAAGGCCTGCGCGCGCTCGGCGTGCGGCTGACGGTGGATGATTTTGGTACTGGCTATGCGGCGTTGGGCTATCTGAAAACTTTCCCGTTCAACGGTTTGAAGATCGATCGTTCATGGATGAAGGAGTTCCCGGAATCGCAGCAGGCGCAATCGGTGGTGGCGGGGATTGTCGGTCTGGCTCGCGCGTTTGCGCTGACCATTACCGCAGAAGGGATTGAAACCGAAGCACAGCTAAAGGCGCTGAAAGCGCTGTCGTGTGAAGAAGGGCAGGGATATGTCCTTGGCCGACCCATGTCGCTGGCCGCCTTTAATACGCGGTTACAGGAAGAGGAAACCGTCAATTGATTTTGCACACATTGTAGCGGCGCAATGCATTGCGTGATAAATCGCGCCGCTACGAAATGTGCGCGGCTTTTTAACGCACTCTGATCGCAACAAACGTCATCAGAGCGGCGAAGCCAACAAAAATCACCAGTTCCATCATTGCCTCCTCGCTAAGAAAATTCTTAGTTAATTGTAGTGGCTGGCGGATTGATTTTTAGACAGTGCGTGCGATTAATCCTAACTTTTGAGAGGAAGATCGCCCTTTTGAGCTGATTAGTGCGACCAATCTGCTGTAAAAATTTCCGTTTCACGGTCACGCTTTGCTACTCTCAAAAACCGGTTGTCTATTTATCCAGGAGGAGAAACTTGTGACCCATTATGGAAAAGCGCTACTGGTAACGGCCTTTTTTGCCCTGACCGCTTGCCAGTCAGCCAGCAAACCTGACGCCAGCGCGGCTGCCAGCCACGATCCGGAAACCGATCAGTGCGGCGCATCGCAATACCAAAACTACGTTGGTCAGCCATTATCGACGCTCGACAACAAACGCTTCGCGGTGCCCGTGCGTGCTATTCCGTGGAATTCAGCGGTAACGATGGATTTCAATCTGCGTCGGATAAATTTCGCGGCGGATCAAAGCGGTAAAATTTCCCGGGTGTACTGCGGATAACAAAAAAACGACATTGCATTGTCATCTGGCTGTCACAGCGCCGGGCGAGGATAACTGCGCACTACGGAGATTTCCTCGTCACTCTCGAATATGCAATGTTCGTCTTATTTCTTCCCGCTGCGGCGGGAATTTTTTTATCTTTCGGCCTGCAAGGCTGATGGAGGAGTGATGATGAGAACGCGTGGAAAATTGCTGCTGTTAACGCTGTTGTTGAGTCCGCTGGCGCAGGCGTCGAGCGAAGCCGCATGGCAGCAGAACGACAAAAATATGCAGCAAAGCTGTCTCAAGGCCAGCGGCCTGAAGACAGCGAAAGTGGTGGGTAAGCCGATTCAGTATGATGACAGCGTGGGCTTTGATGCGCTGCTGCTGGAAGGTCGCTATCCGCAAAAGCACATGAAAAATCAGGTCGGACGCGAACTCTGTCTGTACCAGCGTCAAAGCGGCAGGGCATTTGTCAGCGAAGCCGACCATCTGCGTGCGGTAAAATAGTGGCGTGGGCCGCTATTTCTGCGGCCCCGATTCCAGCAGTTTTGCCAGTAAGTTGCGGTAGCTCTGCAGCTGCTGTTCATCCCCTTCAAATTCCAGCTTATCAATCACGCGCGCAATAATCGCTTTGCTGGTGGCAGGCTGTCCGTCATCCATCAGTTCGCGCATGATCGCCGCTAACAGGTCGCTCTCATGCGGTGCATGCCAGGCTGGGCTATTGAAGTAGTCGGTAATCGCCCGACTGGCGCTGTTTGGCTGGGTTCTCATAGCTGACCTCCGCAGAGACAACGATGCCCACCGCCGGATAATGGCAGCATGGGGAAATTGGGTTTAATCATGCGGACTGTCCAGAACAGACAGCGCGTCGCCAGTGATAACTGGTGGTTTTTTAAACATAGATGCGGTGTGGAATATTGTCAGTAACGTGTAGACATATTTTTTCACGTTTGCCTGCCATTGCGATGCGCTTATCTTGCGGCAGGCTGGGTTTCAGCACATAAAGACACTAAAAAACGGCTTTCAGACATGATTTGCTGTGAGCAAAATCACGCTCGACAGTGTAAAACTGCGTTTTTTCGCCCATGCCATGTTTTGCCGTCCGGTAATGTTATGAGATTGTTAGACTGAACTCTCGTTTCATTCTGCTGATGCCCACGCCCATGTTACGCTCCATCGAGTCCTGGAAAGTTAATCTGATATCTGTTTGGTTTGGCTGCTTTTTTACCGGCCTTGCTATCAGTCAGATCATTCCCTTCCTGCCGCTGTATGTGGAAGAACTCGGGATTCGTGGCGGTAACGCGCTCAGCATTTGGTCTGGGCTCACTTTCAGCGTCACCTTCATTGTTTCTGCCGCCGTCGCGCCGTTGTGGGGCAGCCTTGCTGACCGTAAAGGGCGCAAGCTAATGCTGCTGCGCGCCTCTTTCGGCATGGGCGCGGTGATTCTGCTGCAGGCGTTTGTCACTCAGGCGTGGCAGCTGTTGCTGCTGCGCGCGCTGATGGGCCTTACGTCCGGCTACATTCCCAATGCGATGGCGCTGGTGGCGGCGCAGGTGCCGCGCGAGCGCAGCGGCTGGGCGCTCAGCTGTGTTTCCACCGGGCAGATCAGCGGCGTCATTCTCGGGCCGATGATTGGCGGTTTGCTGGCGGACTGGCTCGGTTTACGCATGGTGTTTATCGTCACCGCCGTGCTGCTGATGGTGAGCTTTCTCGTCACCTTATTTCTGATAAAAGAGACCGGTTATACGCCGGTTAGCAAGCAGGACAAGCTGAGCGGGCGCGACGTGTTTCTCACCCTCGATAATCCGCGTTTAATGATCTGCCTGTTCTTCACCACCATGGTGATTCAGATGTGCAACGGCTCGGTGAACCCCATCCTGACGCTGTTCGTGCGCGAGCTGGCACCGAATGCGCAGAACATTGCGTTTCTCAGCGGGGTGATCGCCGCGTTGCCGGGCGTATCGGCGCTGATCTCCGCGCCACGGCTGGGTAAACTCGGCGATCGTATTGGCACGCAACGTATTCTGCTCGCCACCATGATGGTGTCATTATTGCTGCTGGTGGCGATGTCGTTCGTCACCAGCGCGACGCAGTTGGGCGTGCTGCGTTTCCTGTTGGGGTTTGCCGATGGTGCCATGATGCCGGCGGTGCAAACGCTGCTGGTGCGGCATTCACGCGATAACGTCACCGGGCGCATTTTCGGCTACAACCAATCGTTTATGTACTTGGGTAACGTGGCGGGTCCGCTGCTGGGCGCGGCGGTATCGGCGGCAACCGGCTATCGCTGGGTGTTCTTCGCCACGGCGATGGTGGTGATGGTTAACGTGATCTTCCTGCGCCGCTTCTATCGTCGGCCGAAAACCACGCTGACTCCACCTTTGAGCCAGCGTGAAACCGCAGAAAAACCTACTGACGCAACGTCAGCGCGTAGTGCCAGCGCTGCTGAGAAAGCAAAAACTCCGGGCTAACGCTTGGGCTCCATGAATCATCACCGCCGACGCCCATGTGGAAGCCATCGAGGTGCAGCCAGCACCCATCCTCTTGCTGCAATAAGTGGCGATGCGAGGTGGCACGCAGCTGTTCAAGGCTGAAGCGACTGAGCGAAAAGGCGAAGTCGCCGCTCACCTGCAAGCCATTGCTCTGTAACTGACGCGTGCCACAGCGCAAACCATTTTCACCGGGGAACACATACGCGGTGCTGAGCGCTGCCAGCGGCAGCTGCCAGCGCGAGAACTGCGCCGCCAGTTGGCGATCCGGATAGTTCTCGTGCGGGCCCAAACCGAGCCAGCTCACCTGCTGCGGCGACTTCGCCAGTTGGCAGCGCAGCCCGATGCGTGCCGGCGCCGGCAGACCGGGCGCCTGTTCCACATTGACGCTAATGGACAACTCACCGTTAGCATTAATTTGATAGCGTTTGTGGCTGGTGAAAGCCAGCTGACCGTTGGCCAGCCACTGATGCCAGGTTTCAATCAGCACGCTGTGTTTCAGGCTATCGACCTGCATATCCACCAGCACCGCTTGCAACTCATCGTAGCCCGCACGTTTCCAGCGCTCGACCCACGCATTGGGATCAACATTGGCAGCTTCGCTGGTGCCGATATCGTTATCAATCGGCGCACGAATAAAGCACTCCTGCAGCGGCGTGATCAGCGTTTCTTCATCATCAACAAACCATTGCACCAGCTCGCCACTGCGGCGCGAGAAGTGCCAGCGCTGCTGCGGCACAACCACCGCCACCAAATCGTGATTGGCGATCAGTTCCGGCGCGGTGGCACCGAGCTCTACGACGCGCACCGGCAGCGCAGCGGGCAGCGGCCACTGATCCCAGGCGACGCGCGCATCCGCTTCGGACCACGGCGTGGCGTTGATTTGATGCACCGCCAGATTCAGCCACGCGTTGCCCTGCAAATCTTCACTGGCGGGCAGCGTAAAGGTCTGGCTGCCTTGAGCGGCGAGATCGAGCGGCAATTCACCGCTGGCGATGGCAACGCCATCCTGCTCGATTGACCAGCGCAGCACTTCGTTATCGCTGCGGCGGAACAGATATTCGCTGCTGACGGTAAAGCGATACGGCTCGTTAGCGTCCCGCTGAAACTGGAAGAACTGCTGCGCGCGCTGGGCTTCAAACAGCGCCGGATGCGGTGAGCGGTCGGCAAAAACCAGCCCGTTCATGCAGAACTGGCGATCGTTCGGCGTATCGCCAAAATCTCCGCCGTAGGCTTGCCAGGCTTCACCGTTGTCGTCGTAGCGCGTCAGGCTTTGATCGACCCAATCCCAGACGAAGCCGCCCTGCAAGCGCGGGAACTGGCGGAAGGCTTGCCAGTATTTCGCGAAACCGCCAAAGCTGTTGCCCATCGCGTGGGCGTATTCACACAGAATCAATGGCCGCGTCTCGCCCGGCAAACCAATCCACTTTTTCAGCGACCACTTTGGCACCGCCGGAAAAGGCTGATCCTGATCGACGCGCGCGTACATCGGGCAGACGATATCGGTGGCGGCGGTGTTGGCGCCGCCGCCTTCGTACTGCACCGGACGCGTCGGATCGCTGCTTTTCACCCAGTGATAGAGCGCATCGTGCGTGCTGCCGTGACCTGATTCGTTGCCCAGCGACCAGATAATAATGCAGGCATGATTGCGGTCGCGCTGCACCATGCGCGTGACGCGCTCGCTGTAGGCGGCGAACCAGCGCGGATCGCTGGAGAGGCGATTCATGGGCTGCATACCGTGCGTTTCGATATTCGCCTCATCCACCACATACAAACCGTATTGATCGCACAGGCGATACCACAGCGGATGATTGGGATAGTGCGCGCAGCGTACCGCGTTGAAGTTGTGGCGCTTCATCAGCTCGATATCGCGGCGCATGCTGGCTTCATCCGCCACCTGACCGTGTTCCGGGTGATGTTCATGGCGGTTCACACCACGAATCAGCAGCGGCTTGCCGTTGAGGCACAATTGGCCCTGTTCAATGCTGACGCGGCGGAAACCGACGTCGTAAGCTTCGGCTTCGAGCACGGCACCGTTTTCATCCAGCAGCGTCACCACCGCGCGATAGAGATGCGGCGTTTCGGCGCTCCACAGTTGCGGCTGGTTGACCGGCAAAATCAGCAGGGCGCGTTCGGGATAATGACCGCGCTCGTCGATAATCGCACTGCCGGGTGCCTGTTCCTGCTCACCAATGCAGCTGTCGCCGCGCCACAAACTGACGCGCAATCGGCACTGCGCGGGCTGACGATCGCCGGCGTGGATCTTGACGCTGACACGCAGATCGCCGCGCAGGTATTCCGGGCTCAGCGCGGTTTCAATCTGCACATCGGCCAACTGCGTCTCCGGCTTATGCAGCAAGCTGACATCACGGAAGATGCCGCTCATGCGCCACATATCCTGATCTTCCAGATAGCTGCCATCGCACCAGCGCAGAACCATCACGGCTAAGCGGTTCTGGCCGGGCTGCAAGGCGTGAGTAAGATCAAACTCGGCGGGCAGGCGGCTATCCTGCGAATAGCCGATCCACTGGCCGTTACACCACAGGAAAAAGGCCGAATTTACGCCGTCGAAGATAATGCGCGTCTGGCCCTGTTGTAGCCAGCTAGCATCCACTTTGAATGTGAGCGAGTAGCATCCAGTAGGATTCTGTTGCGGCACCAAAGGTGGCGTGACCGGAATCGGATACTGCACGTTGGTATAAATTGGCGCGTCAAAGCCGTGCAGCTGCCAGTTTGCGGGCACCGGCAGCGCATCGGCGCCAGGCAAATCCTGCAGCAGCCAGCTTTGCGGTACCGCTTCCGGCTGCGTGAAGTAGCTGAAGCTCCATTGGCCGTTCAATAGCTGGCGCGAAGGCGAAGGGCGGTCATCGCGCGCGCTGATTTCGTCGCGCCAGCTGGCAAACGGCGGATGCGCATCCAGTCGATTAAGGCTGGTGATCACCGGATTTTCCCAGTCACGGCGCGCCAGAATTTCACTCAGGGAGACAGCAGATAAGCTCATGATGAGATCTCATTTATTGTAATGCGCTCACATTGCGTGAAATCGCACCGGCTGTAAAGCGATCAACCACGATTTTGCGCAGCGCGTTGGCAGCAATCTATGCCACCCGTGCAATGCTTTTGCCGCTTTAGTGCCAGTAAATTGTTAAGCGTGGTGAGCAGAGATGAATAGCGCCGGGTTGCGGAGGATTCTGTATTGTCGTGCCCGATGCGGCCTCATACACTCAGCCCGATTTCACCATTTCGAGGTAATTATGGTCCGTATGATTAAAATGGCCGCAGTTGTGGCATTGGTCACCGCGCTGAGCGGTTGTATTTTCCCACCTCCGGGTGGCGGCGGTTGGGGCGGCGGCCATGGTGGCGGTCCGGGACGAGGATTTATGGGGCCGCATTAATACCCATCATAATTCAGGCTGCAGGTGCGTTGGCTGCGTGCATTCACCTTCAGTCACTTACTGAAGTAAGCTCCTGAGGATGATTGCACTTGCCGCCTTCCTGCACCTCGAATTATTCAGGGCATAGGTGAGCGAAACGTTTCAATAAATCTTTGAACGTCCAGTGAAACGTTTCGCTATTAACTATTGAAATCTAGCCGGTTTTTTTATTCTGCCGTTTGGCTGTTTTTTCTCTAAAACGGCTTAAAAATCCTTGTTGTTTTATTCAGCGCAATGCTAACGTCTGTTTTTCTTCTCTCATTGAGCTTGTCGCATGAAAAACCTGATTGCGGAACTCCTTCTAAAGCTGGCTGAAAAAGAAGAAGAGTCTAAAGAATTAGTGGCTCAGGTTGAGGCATTAGAAATCGTGTTAACCGCGATGTTGCGCAAACTGGATCCTGATCAATTCCACGACATTGAGGCCGCTATTAAATTAGCCATGCCGCCCGTCGCCCCCGCGGCTGAAACGCCCGATACCACCATGCTGCGTAATTACGTAGAGAAGTTGCTGCATCATCCGCGCGTATAATGGCTATCGCCTGTTTTTGCAGGCAATTGTCATTATCGATTTCTCGTATTTGCTTATTCCGTGCCATGCTTAGAGAGCAATAATGCTACGGAGAATCCGGTAATGAAATCGTGTCTTTTGGCAATAATGACAGCAGGCTTGCTGATTGCAGGCGGAGCGAGTGCGGCAGAGAAAACCGCACAGCAGGAAAAAATGACCCAGTGTAACCAGAGCGCCGGTACACAAAATCTGAAAGGCGATGCGCGTAAAAGCTTTATGAGTGACTGTCTGAAAAAAGACAGCAAAATAGGCAGTATGACGCCGCAACAAATGAAGATGAAAACCTGTAATGCTGATGCGAGCGATAAAAAGCTCACCGGCGATGCACGTAAAACGTTTATGAGTTCGTGCCTGAAGAAAAGCTGATTTAATTAGCGATAATCGTCGCCGTTTTTAAATCACTCATGCGTGAAAAGGAATAAGGGTTCATGTTTAGCGTGAACCCTTTTTTATTGCTGTAAGCTGCGGCGCAGACATATTCAATTTTACTTATCACGTCAGAGGAAAAACTCATATCAGGATCCTCATCACAAAACCGCACCGATAACGCTGCCAGGATGCTTTAGTCCTAAATGATGACTAATTATTTCATCCGCTCAATCCCCGCGAAGCCAGAGCGTTCGTTGGGCAGCCTTTACCTGTGGAGTCTGCTATGAATGTGCTTGATTATGCTGTGATGGCGCTTTATGCGCTGATGATTGTGGCTATAACCTTGTGGGCGATGCGCAAGGTGGGCAGCACGCGTGATTTCTTTGCGGCTGGCGGCAAAATGCCGTGGTGGCTGTCGGGCGTGTCGCATCATATGTCAGGATACAGCGCGGCGGTTTTTGTCGCCTATGCGGCGGTGGCTTACAACATGGGCATCACCATCTATTTTTGGTGGGCGTTTCCCATCGCGATCGCGGTGTTGATAGGTTCACGCCTGTTTGCGCCGCGCTGGGCGCGCTTGCGCATCTATATGAACATCGAATCGCCGATGGAATATCTCGCCACGCGCTACAACTTGCCAACGCAAATGGTGCTGGCGTGGAGCGGGGTGCTGCTGAAAACCTTTGACGTCGGCGCGAAGTGGGCGGCAATTGCGGTGATCATCAACGTCTTCACCGGACTCGATCCGCTGATTGGCATCTGTGTATCTGGCGCGCTGAGTTTGTTTTACACCGTGATGGGCGGATTGTGGGCGGATGCCTGCAACGACTTCGGCCAGTTCGTGGTGCAGTTTGTGGCCGCGATTGTGATGGTGGTGGCGGTGGCGGTGCATCTCGGCGGCTTTGCTGAGCTGTTCACCATCTGGCAGCGTTTGCCGCCAACCCACACCCAGATCATTCAGGAGCCGTACAGCATCGGCTTTATTCTCGCCTATTTCGTCATCTACACGCTGAGCTATAACGGCGGCACCTGGAATCTGGCGCAGCGCTTTATAGCCGCGCCCGCCGGCCGCGATGCACGCAAAGCGGCGCGCCTCTCCGCCGCGCTCTATCTCATCTGGCCGCTGATTCTGTTCTGGCCGATGTGGGCTGCGCCGCTGCTGTTTCCCAATCTTAGCGATCCCTCGCGCTCTTATTCGATGATGGCGATGGAGCTGCTGCCGAATGGTTTAGTGGGTTTGGTGCTGGTGGCGATGTTTACTCACACGCTGTCGATGACCTCGTCGGATGCCAACGCCATTACGGCGGTGGTGACGCGCGATATCCTGCCCGGCATGCTGCCGAAACACTTTCAGCGCGGTAAAAGCTCGCTGCTGGTGGCGCGGCTCACCGCTTTTATCTTCATTATCACCACGCTGGTGATTGCCATGAACGCCAGCCACTTCGGCGGCGTGCTGTCGCTGCTGATCATCTGGTTTGGCGGCTTAGTCGGCCCGATCTCCATTCCCATGCTGCTGGGTTTGCTGCCGGCATTTCGTCGCAGCGGCAGCGCCGCCGCGCTGGTGAGTTGGGCGATCGGCGTCGGCACTTTCTTCTGCGTGAAATTTGTCTTTACCGATGTCAGCACCGCCACCGTGGTGGCTGCGCCGGTGATGTCCTCGCTGGTGCTGTTTGTGGTGATGGGCTGGTTACGCCGCGCGCCGGTGCGCCCGGAAGTAGATCAGCTGCTGAACGCACTCAATCAGGATCAGGATGCGCCAGCCGCACAGCGCTGGGCGCATAAAAGTAACGTCTCTCAGGAGGGATAACATGACGCTCTTACAACAGGGAACCCGAGATCGCTTACGGATCAAACGCTTCGCCAGCCGCGCGGCATTAGGTGCTGCTGCGGCGCAGGATGTGGCCGCGTTTCTGCGTCAACGGCTGAGTGAACAGCATGTGGTGCGCATGGTGTTTGCCGCCGCGCCCTCGCAAAACGAGTTTCTCGGCGCGCTGGTTGCGGCCGCGGATATCGACTGGTCGCGCATTCATGCCTTCCATATGGACGAGTACATCGGGCTGGAGACGGATGCGCCGCAGCGTTTCAGCCACTTTTTACGCCAGAAGCTGTTTGATGTGGTGCAGCCTGGCGAAGTTCACTTGATCCCATCTTGCGGCGATCCTGCCGCGATCTGTGCGGATTACGCGGCAAAACTTACCGCTGCACCGATTGATGCGGTGTGTCTGGGGATTGGCGAGAACGGCCATTTAGCCTTCAACGATCCGCCAGTGGCCGACTTCAACGATCCTATCACCGTTAAGGTGGTGCAACTGGATAATACCTGCCGCCAGCAGCAGGTTAACGATGGCTGTTTCGCCAGTTTCGAGGCGGTACCGACGCATGCCGTGACGCTAACGATTCCCGCCTTGATGAGCGGTGCGCGGCTGTTCTGCATGGTGCCGGGTGCGAGCAAACGCGCGGCGGTGCGCGCAACGCTTGAGGATGCGATCTCCACCGCGTGTCCGGCGACGTGTCTGCGCCAGCATGCCGATTGTACGCTCTATACCGACAGCGATGCCTGCCCGGAGGTGACCTTTGACTAACCTCATTTTGCGCGGTCGCGATTACCGCACGCTGCAACCGATTGAGCTGGAGATTGAGCACGGCACCATTAGTGATGTGCGCGCGCTGAATAAACTGGAAGAGGAGATCATCCTCGCGCCGGGCTTGGTCGATCTGCAGGTCAACGGCTTTCAGGGCGTCGATTTCAACCACTTTCCTTTTAGCGAAGAGGATGTGCTAAACGCCACGTGCGCGCTGTGGCAGCAGGGCGTCACCAGCTTTCTGCCAACGGTGATCACCGCCATGCCGGAGGAAATTGCGCAGGCGATGCAGCGACTCGCCAGCGCCCGCCAGCATCATCCTGACGTGGCACGCGCCGTTCCGGGGTTTCATCTGGAAGGACCTTTTTTGTCGCCTGAAGATGGGCCGCGCGGTGCGCATCCGCGCGAGGCGATTCGCGCACCGGATATTGCGCTGTTCGACAGCTGGCAGCAAGCCGCGCAGCAGCATATTCGCCTGCTCACGCTGTCGCCGGAATGGCCGCACAGCGATGCGCTGATCAAACATTGTGTGGCGCAGCAGGTGCGCGTCGCCATTGGGCATACGTCCGCCACGCCAGCGCAAATTCACGCGGCGGTTGACGCGGGCGCGACGCTCTCCACCCATCTCGGCAACGGCGCGCATCTGCAACTGCCGCGTCATCCCAATTACATCTGGCAGCAGCTGGCGGAAGATGCGCTGACGGCCACGTTGATTGCCGATGGCGATCACCTGCCGGCGGACGTGTTGAAAGTGTTCCTGCGTGCCAAAGGCGAGCAGGCGCTGCTGGTCAGTGACGTCACCTCGTTCGCTGGGCAGCCGCCGGGCATCTACGACACCGCGATTGGCGGCCGCGTGCAGCTTAGCGCTAGCGGACGCCTGAGCATCGCCGATGCGCCGCAGCTGCTGGCGGGATCGGCGCGTGGTTTGCTGGAGGGCGTGAACTTCCTGCTGCGCCACCAGCTGGCGACGCTGGCGCAGGCGATTGAGATGGCGTCTGTTCGTCCGGCGCGGCAGCTCAATCTGCCACAGCAGCAAGGTTTGGCCTGCGGCGCACCCGCCGATGTGCTGCTGCTGGCTGCTCAGGCGGACGGCGGCGTGGCTTTACGCGGCTGTGTGAAGCAAGGCGCTGTCGTGTGGCGGGATGGTGAAGATTATCTTTAGCGAATAAACAATAACTTACCTACCTCAGCGCGTTGTTGATGCGGACAAATCACCATGCTTTGCCAGGCTTACTCTTTGTAGGGATTTGCTGAATACCTCAAAAACCACAAGAAAGGAGGCCTAACGTGAGCTATCAAACTGTCGTGGAACTCAAGTCGCTGGCACAGCGCAAACCCACTAAATTTACCGTCGGCGACACCGATGTGGTACTGATTCGTGACGATGAGCGGGTGCAGGCGTTTCAGGCCAAATGCCCGCACGCCGGGGCGCCGTTAGAGCAGGGCGCGGTGTGTGGCGACAAGCTGATCTGTCCGTGGCACAAAGCGGTGTTTCAGCTGCAGGATGGGCAGATGTGCGAGCCGCTGGCGCTGGCGAATCTCAAGCGTTATCCGGTGCGCATCGAACAAGGCAAAGTGCTGGTCAGCCCGCAGGCGATGTCGCCCGCCAGTGCGCCCTCCGCACAAGGTGAGTCACCGGTATGCGTGATTCTCGGTTCGGGCGCGGCGGGAAGTGCGGCGATCTGGACGCTGCGCGATGAAGGTTTTAAAGGGCATATTGTGTTGATCGAGCGGGAATCGGCCGCACCTTACGATCGCACCGCACTGAGCAAATTCGTGCCGTCCGGCAAAATGGCGATTGAGGATGTACCTAAGCTGCTGCAGCAGGATGTGCTGGGTACGGTGGAGCGGATTCAGGGCGATGTCGAGCAGCTCAAAGCGCTTGAGCAAACGCTGATCCTTAAAGGCGGTCAGCAAGTGAAGTTTGACCAACTGCTCATTGCCAGCGGTGGCGTGCCGCAACCGCTCGATATACCGGGTAAAGATCTCGACGGCGTGCATCTGCTGCGATCGCTTAATCAGGCCGATGAGTTACTCAAAGAGGTGGATAAAACCGAACAGCTGGTGATTATCGGCAACAGCTTTATCGGCATGGAGATGGCAGGTTCGCTGCGTAATCGTGATGTTGATGTCACGGTGATTGCGCGCCAGCCGCTGCCGTTCGCTAAACAGTTTGGCGAAGAGATTGGCCGCCACTTTTACGATCTGCATCGCAGCAACGGCGTGAAGTTTGTCGAAGGTGATCCCGTGGCGCTGGAAGGCGAGGGCAAAGTCACTGCCGTGCGCCTGAAGAGTGGCAAAAAAGTTGATGCCAGCCTGGTGCTGTTTGGCACGGGCGTGGTGCCGGCGACCTCATTCATCCACGACCTGCCGCTGGAAGAAGATGGCAGCTTGCTCACCGACAGCCAGCTGCGCGTGGCCGATAACATCTGGGTGGCCGGTGATATCGCCAGTTATCCGTCGGTGCAGGGCCCACAACGCATTGAGCACTATCGCGTGGCGCACCAGCAAGGGCGCATCGCGGCGCTGAATATGTTAGGGAAACAGGTCTTGTATGACCGCGTGCCGTTCTTCTGGACCGCGCATTACGGTACCCGCTATGAGTATCTGGGGCATGCGGAAGAGTGGGACGATTACCGGCTGCTGGGATCGCTGCAGAATAAGCAGTTTATCGCTTTCTATTGTCAGGAGGGGATGATTACGGCGGTGTGTTCTGCCGGGTTATATACGCTGACAGCAGCGCTGGTGCAGGAGATGCAGCAGCCCATGACGCTGGCGCAGGGTATTGCGCTGTATGAGGCGTACGCAGCGGCCTGATGCCCTCTCCCACAGGGAGAGGGAGACGCAGCCACATGCCCGATCGGACCCCTCTCCCGCATGCGCGAGTTTGCCACATGCTCGATCAGTTCCCTCTCCCGCTTGCGGGAGTTTGCCACATGCTCGATCAGTTCCCTCTCCCGCTTGCGGGAGAGGGTTAGGGTGAGGGGCAAAGCGCACCGATCACTGCTTACTCAACGCCTCTGACTTCGCCATACACTGCTGCATCGCATTCATCACCGCGGCGCGGAAGCCTTTCTCTTCCAGCACTTTCACCGCTTCGATGGTGGTGCCGCCTGGCGAGCACACCATATCTTTCAGCTCGCCGGGATGCTTGCCGGTCTCCAGCACCATCTGCGCCGAGCCTTTGACCGCCTGCGCCGCAAACTGATATGCCTGCGCACGCGGCATGCCGCCGAGCACCGCCGCATCGGCCATCGCTTCGATAAACATAAACACATAGGCTGGCGCTGAGCCGCTCACGCCAACCACCGCGTGAATCAGGTATTCATTTACCACCGCCGCTTTGCCGAAGCTTTCGAAAATCCCCACCACTTCATCCACTTCATGCGCTTCCACCAGCACATTGGGTGTCACCGAGGTCATACCTTCGTTCACCAGTGATGGTGTATTGGGCATCACACGGATGATTTTGCGATCGTGGCCGAGCACCGATGCCAGAGAATCCAGCGTCACGCCTGCGGCGATCGAGACCACCAGCACATCTTTCTTCAGCTGGCCGGCAAGATCTTTCAGCACTTTGAGAATCACATTGGGTTTCACCGCGCCAAACAGAATATCCACTTCGCGCGCCAGACTTTCCACGCTGTCTGCGGCGGTGACGCCATATTGCTGCGCCATCGCCTGATTGGTGGCGGGCTTACGGTCGAATACCCAGATATTGGCGGGGGCGATCTGCCCGCTGTTGACCAGTCCGCTAATGATGGCTTTCGCCATATTTCCGCAGCCGACAAACCCGATTTTTTTATCCAGCATCGCTTTATCCTCTAAGTGGTTCATTTTCTGTGGGGGTAAGCTTACGTCAGCGAGGATTAATAACAAGGCGGGCGGCCAGCAAAAACAGTTGCCATTCTGCCGTAGCACGGCAAGATCAGCCTCATTGTCTGTGAAAAAGGAGTCATCATGTCGATTTGGGTTGATGCCGATGCCTGTCCCAATGTCATCAAAGAAGTGCTGTACCGCGCGGCTGAGCGCACCAAAGTTACCGTGACCTTTGTCGCCAACCAACCGCTGCGCGTGCCGCCGTCGCCGTGGCTGAAAACGCTGCAGGTTGCTGCCGGGTTTGACGTGGCGGATAACGAGATTGTGAAACGGGTGCAGCCCGGCGAGCTGGTGATCACCGGCGATATTCCGCTGGCGGCAGAAGTACTGGAGAAGGGCGCTGCGGCGCTGAATCCGCGCGGAGAGCGTTATTCAACAGACACCATTCGTCAGCGCTTAACCATGCGTGACTTTATGGAAACGATGCGCGCCAGCGGGATTCAGAGTGGCGGCCCGTCGACCTTAAGCCAACGCGACCGCCAACTGTTCGCCAATGAACTAGATAAGTGGTTACGTCAGCGCTGATCAGACGAAGCTATCATCGTCGTCAAAGTCGCCGCCGCTGCCAAAGTCACCGAAATCATTGTTGTCCGCCAGGTTGTTATCCCAGCCCGAGTTATCATTCAGGAACGCATTGTTGCTGTCGTTGCCGTTAAAGGTGTCGAGGCTGTTATCGACCTGCGGCAGCGCCGGTTCGTTGATGATGTTAACGATCTCTTCCGGCTGCGAATGGTGGAACATGCTGGTCAGCATATCCGCCATCACCACGCCGCCCGCCACGCCAACGGCCGTCTGCAATGCGCCGCCGAGGAAGCCGGTGCCGCGTGCCGCAGGCGCAGCAGATTGCTGCTGTGGTGGCGCATATTGCTGTTGTGGCTGCGGCGGTGGATTCCCCCACGCTGGCTGTTGTTGCGCCGCCGGGCGCGATCCGCCACCAAACAGGCTGGAAAGAAAACCGCCGCTGCTCTGCTGCGGTGCCTGTTGCTGCTGCGCCTGCGCCAGACGATTTTCCAGATCCGTAACCTGCGCATTAAGCTTTTTCAGCGCCGCTTCCTGAATCAGGATCGCCTGTGACATGTAGTAAGGCGCGCCGGGCTGATTCTGTAAATGCTGTTTGATTAACTGCTCTGCGCCAGCATCACGCGGGCCGCTTTGCGTCTCAGCCTGTTTCAGTCGGCTGAACAGGTTTTCAATAAGTTGTTGTTCTTCGCTTTGCATGGGGAACCCTCCGTTAAGGATGCCTCATATATGAGGGCGCGACCGAAGAAAGTAAATCAGCGGCCTGGTAAGGAAATGTTGGCCGCTGTTACATTTGGCCCGATGCACGATTCATGCATTGTTTTTTGCAGTTTAATCAAACGACTAGCTTAGGATGTGACTGAAATACGCGTAAATCGTGCCTCGCGGGTGGCTGATAAAATAAAATCCAGGTATTATGCGACGCATTATTGACCTGATGACGTTGCCCGTGCGGCACATTACGGCGGAGGATGAGCCCGGATGTCATTACCCATCTATCTGATCGGCGCACGCGGTTGCGGTAAAACCACGGTTGGCCAGGCGCTGTCGCAAGCGCTGGGCTATTTCTTCAACGATACCGATCACTATTTGCAACTCACTACGCAACGCAGCGTGGCGGAGATTGTCGCATCTGAAGGGTGGGATAGCTTCCGCGCCCGCGAAACGGAATCGCTGCGCGCGGTCACCGCTCCGAATACGGTCATCGCCACCGGCGGCGGCATGGTGCTGGCGGAAGTGAATTGTCGCTTTATGCGCGAACACGGCCAGGTGATTTGGCTGAACGCGCCTTCAGACGTGCTGGCCGATCGTCTGGAACATCAGCCGGAAGCCGCGCAGCGTCCCACCTTAACCGGCCGCCCGATTGCCGAAGAGATGGGCGATATTTTGCGTGAGCGTGCTCATTTGTATCGCCAAACCGCGCATCATGAAGTCAACGCGATGCAATCGCCCGATCGCGTAGTAGAGCAAATTCTGCAATCGCTCTCTTTAGCGCGCGCCAGCTAAACCCTCAGATTTCTCTCTGTTTCTTTGCAGCGATCCTCAGTTGTCTATACTTAGCGTTAGGCAGAGGATCACCGCTGTCTGTGGACAACTGATAGAAGAGGGAAAACAATGCCAACGAAACCACCCTATCCGCGCGTCGCGCGTATTGTCGCCGTTGAAAAAGGTTCGGCGGATCAAACCGTCACCTGGTATGAATTACGTGCCGACCATCCCAAACCCGATACATTAATAAGCGAACACAAAAGCGAAACCGAAGCGCAAGATGCCAAAGAGCGCTACGAAGACGCTGAAAAAGATTAAGTTTACCCGTCATATTTCAAGCTGCAGGTGCGTTGGCTGCATGTGTTCACCCCAGTCACTTACTTAAGTAAGCTCCTGGGGGATTCACCCATTTGCCGCCTCCCTGCAACTTGAACTCTATAGGGTAAAGAATTCAGCCGAAAAACTGCAATATTCCAAAAAAGTTACACACTTTCCTGCGGAATATTTAACTCACCTGATTACGTCATTTATTTCCCACTTCACGCCGTATTTTATTCTGCCTTAAATTCCCTCAGAAACGTCCGGCTTAAAATTTGCGCTTGACCGTCAAAGCGTCGCGCTTTACTTTCTGGTTATTGAAAGAGGAACTGTGTTCCATATAGTGAAACCAACGCCATGACCACACTAGAAAATGCCTCCGCTGTACTGAAGCTGTTTCAGCGCTTTGGCGTGACGCAGGGCCATCCCGGCTTGACCTTTACCGAGGTGGTGGATGCGTTAGGCATGCCGAAAAGCACGGTCTCGCGCCTGTTAGCGACCATGGAGAGTGAAGGCTTACTTGAGCGTGACACTGAAAGTCGCTGCTTCCAGATTGGTCGCGTGCTGCTGTCGGTGGCGGGTCACTATCTGTCGACGCCGCTAGTGGATAGCGCGTCGGCGCCGATGGCGCGCCTGGCGGCCAGCAGCGGTTGCATGGGTTATATCTCGGTGTTGGATGGCGACGATGTGCTGGTGATGCGCATGTATCACGGCCGCTTCTTCACCCAGTTGGTGACGCCGCCGGGCTCGCGCGTTTCATTAACCGGCACTTCGACCGGACGCGTGCTACTGGCGCAGCTCAGTGATGACGAGGTTCGCGAACGTTTTGCCAGCAACTGGCAGGCGGCTTCGATGAACTCGCCGCTGAGCGTCGATGCGTTATGCAAAGAGTTAGCGGTAATTCGTCAGCAAGGCTGGGCACTGGCGCGCAATGAGACGCTGCCGGGCATCAGTTCGCTGGCGGTCGCGGTAACCAATAAACATCGCGGTGAAAGTGCCGCGCTCTGTCTCTCGTTTTTATCGCAAGAAGCGGCGCCCGGATATCCGGAGAGGCTGCTCAGCGAACTACGCGCAACGGCTGCACTGATGGCCGAAAAATACGGCGCATAATCCTGTCCAAAACAGGAAACCCTATTTTAGTTTTGAAGGCGTTTATTCGCGCCACACCAGGGAAATAGCAGGTCTTCGGACCTGCTTATTTCAATAATCAGGGAACGATTAATATAAAAACGTTGATGTCCCGCGTGTCGGGCACTTCGAATTAAAGCGTTTTCTACAGGGTGAAAATACGGGGATCTCATGCGTCAAAATAATCCAATAAAAAGCGTTGGCGTTGCCTTAATGCTGGTTCTGCTGTCCGTTGCCGGCGCCATCATTGGGGTTCAGCTTATTACCACCATTGGGGTAACACCCAATACCTCTATTATCGGCGCACTTTTTGCCATGCTGCTGGCGCGTATTCCGCTGCAATGGTTTCGTCGCTATCGCTCCATTGAAGTACAAAACCTCGCGCAAACCGCCATCTCCTCGGCCACCTTCGGTGCGGCCAACAGCCTGTTAATGCCGATTGCGGTGCCGTGGGCGCTGGGTGAGCCGCAGCTGGTGCTGCCGCTGTTTGTTGGCGTCAGCGCGGCGATGCTGCTCGATGCTTATTTACTCTATCGTCTATTTGATACCCGCGTCTTCCCGGCCAGCAATGCGTGGCCGCCGGGCGTGGCGGCAGCCGAAGCGATCAAAGCCGGTGACAAAGGCGGTCGTCAGGCTTGGCTGCTGGTGGTGGGGATTGTTGGCGGCATCGTGGGTTCGATGCTGAAGATCCCGATGTCGGCATTTGGTACCGCGTTTATCGGTAATATCTGGGCGCTCAGCATGCTCGGTATGGGTTTCCTGCTGCGCGCCTACGCGCAACCGGTTGCTGGCATTGATATCAACGCACTCTATATTCCGCACGGCGTGATGGTCGGTGCCGGTTTGGTGGCGTTGATTCAGGTGGTGCAGGTGATTCGCAGCCGCCGCAATGATCAGGTCAACGTCAGCCGTAGCGACAGCGAAGTCAAACGTTCGCTGGGTTTCGGCACTGTGGGCTATATCGTCATCTCCACGCTGCTGGCGCTGGCGGGCGGTCTGTGGAGCCAGATGGGCCTGCCGATGCTGGTGCTGTTTATCCTTTACGCCGCCTTTGCTGCCTTCGTGCATGAATTGATTGTTGGTATCGCCGCCATGCACTCTGGCTGGTTCCCGGCCTTTGCGGTGGCGCTGATCACCCTGATTCTCGGTATTCTGCTCGGCTTCCCGCCGCTGGCCTTGTGCCTGCTGTGTGGCTTTACCGCCGCTACCGGTCCGGCGTTTGCCGATATGGGTTATGACCTGAAAGCCGGCTTTATCCTGCGCGGTAACGGTGCCGATGTGCAGCAAGAGCTGTGGGGCCGCCGTATCCAGCTGATCGCCGCGATGATTGCCTTTGTGATCTGTATTCCCGTGGTGTGGTACGCGCACACCATTTTCTTTGCCGAGAATCTGCTGCCGCCGGTGGCGCGCGTCTATGCCAAAACCATTCAGGCCGGTGCCGAACCGGGGATTGCCGGCAACCTGCTGATGTGGGCGATTCCGGGCGCGATTATTCAGTTGATCGGCGGACCGAAACGTCAGCTTGGCGTCCTGCTGGCGACCGGCTTGTTAATCAACAACGCCGCGGCAGGTTGGGCGGTGATGGTGGGCATCGCGCTGCGCATTATCATCCTGCGCGTGTGGGGCGAGCGTGGACGTTCACCGATGGAGGTGATGGCTGCCGGATTTATCGCGGGCGATGCGCTCTACAGCTTCTTCCATTCACTTTTTGCCAGCGGCAGCAAAAAATAATCCAGGAAATTGATGATGAGTTTACAGCAGACACTGCAGGTCTTTGAGTTACTCGATAGCGCTTACATCGATGGCCAACAGGTGGTCGATCTGTTCGCGGCCTATCCGGGCGTCACCGCCAGCACGAAACGCGTTAGCGGGCCAAAAGGGCGGACCGATTTCGTCCGCATCGATATCCCCGGTGCGCAGGGCAAAAGCAACGGCGGCAGTGCGCCAACACTCGGCATCATTGGCCGTCTCGGCGGTATTGGTGCGCGTCCAACGCGCATTGGTATGGTATCGGATGCCGATGGCGCCGTCGCGGCGGTGAGCAGTGCGTTGAAGCTGGCGCAGATGCAGACCAAAGGCGACGTGCTGGCCGGTGATGTGATTATCACCACCCACATCTGCCCGGATGCGCCAACCCGTCCGCACGAGCCAGTCGATTTCATGGATTCGCCGTGCGACGACATCACCATGAATGACAACGAAGTGATCGCTGGTGTTGATGCGATTCTGTCGATCGATACCACCAAAGGTAACCGCATTCTCAATCACAAAGGCTACGCGCTGTCGCCGACGGTGAAAGAGGGCTACATCCTGCGCGTGTCAGAAGATCTGTTACGCATCATGGAGATGACCAGCGGCAAACCGGCGGTTACCTTCCCGATCACCACGCAGGACATCACGCCATACGGCAACGGGGTTTATCACCTCAACAGTATTTTGCAACCTTCCACCGCGACGGATGTGCCGGTGGTCGGCGTGGCGATCTGTGCCGAATCGGTGGTGCCGGGCTGCGGCACCGGCGCCAGCCACGAAGTGGATATCGCTTTAGCCGTGAAGTTTGCGGTCGAAGTGGCGAAAGAGTTCGGGCGTGAAACCTGTCACTTCTACGACCCACAAGAGTACGCGCTGCTGCTCTCTTTGTATGGTAGTCTCAGCCATCTGCGCACCCGGAAAGCCTGATGATGAACATCTCCCTGGTCACACTGACGATTGGTCAATCACCGCGCAACGACATTCTGCCGCTGCTGCTGGAATATCTGCCCGCCGATCAGGTGGCGCATGCCGGTTTACTCGACGGCCTGACGCTAGCCGAAGTTGAGCTGCAGTATGCGCCCGCGCCGGGCGACAAGGTGCTGGTATCGCGTATGACCAGCGGCGAGCAGGTGCGCCTGTCCGTAGCAAAAGTGGAGCAGGGACTGCAACGTAAGATCAACGCGCTGGAGCAGCAGGGCTATGACACCATTTTGCTGCTGTGCACCGGCGAGTTTGGCGCGCTGAAAACCCAATCCGCTTTGCTGCTGGAACCCGATCGCATTATCCCACCGCTGGTACGCGCGATTGTGCAAGATCATAAGGTCGGGATTGTGGTGCCGGTGGAAGAGCAGATTGCCGAGCAGGCCAACAAGTGGCGCAACTTGATCACTCCGCCGTGTTTTGCCGTTGCCAGCCCGTATCTGGCGGAGCAGGCCGATTTGGTGGAAGCGGGATTGTCGCTGCAGGAGCAGGGCGCGGATGTGGTGGTGCTGGATTGCATCGGCTATCACCAGCAGCACCGCGATTTCCTGCAGAAAATGCTGGGCATTCCGGTACTGCTGTCGAACGTGCTGGTGGCCAAGCTGGCGGCAGAATTGATCGTCTAACGCAGGGAGATCACAAGTTGCGATATGTGGCGCTAATTCGCGTGACAGATCAGCGAGTTCCTTAGTAATCTGCCAGTCACGATAATGTGCTGTGAGGAAGTAATATGCTCAATACAAGTGAGTATTTCGACGGAAAAGTGAAATCCATTGGTTTCGACAGCGTGACCATTGGCCGTGCCAGCGTTGGCGTGATGGCCGAAGGTGAATACACCTTCGGCACCAATCAACCGGAAGAGATGACGGTGGTGAGCGGCGCGCTGAAAGTGCTGCTGCCGGGCGAAACCGAGTGGAAATGGTACGAAGCTGGCACCAGCTTCAACGTGCCAGGCCAAAGCGAATTCCATCTGCAGGTGGCAGAGCCTTCTTCTTATCTGTGCCGCTACCTCTAAACTCAAGCTTTAGAACATCTTAAACCTGCGACTTCTGTTGAAGCGCAGGTTTTTTTATTGCTCGCCCCACGAAAATCCTGCTGGTTTGTCGTGGGGTCACCCTTAATGGCGATCAGGATCGAGGAGATTAACGCTTCGCTTCGCCGCCTAACGCTTCGACCAGATTGCCGATCAGCGCGGCCAGTTCGCTGGTCATCAGAATAAAATCGGCATCGAAACGCTGGGCGAAATCATCGCGGTCGATGTCATCATTCTGCTCACGCAGCGTGTCGCTGAACTTCAAACGCTTCACTGAAGCATCATCGGCGATAACGAACTGAATGCGTTCCTGCCAGTCAAGCGCTAGCTTAGTGACCACTTTGCCGGCTTCAATGTGTGTAGCGATTTCGTCGGAAATCAGATCCTGCTTCTTACAGCGGATCACGCCGCCATCTTCCAGCATGGCTTTCAGCTCGGCTTCATCCATCAGGGCAAAACCGGCTGGCAGCTCACCTGAGCGCACCCATTCGGTCAGCGTCAGCTCGATCGGATTCTCCAGCGTCAGCGGTACCACCGGCAGCGAACCGAGGCTTTTACGCAGCAGCGCCAGCGTGTCTTCGGCTTTTTTGGCGCTGGCACAGTCGACGATGATCAGATTGTTAACGGTGTCGATCCACATATACGTCTGGCTGAAACGGCTAAACGCGCGTGGCAGCAAGCTGTGCAGCACTTCATCTTTCAGCGAATCTTTCTCGGTCTTCTTCAGCTTGCGGCTCTGTTCTGCTTCCAGCTTGTCGATTTTGGCTTCCAGCGCCTGCTTCACCACCGGCGACGGCAGAATCTTCTGCTCGGTGCGTGCACAAATCACCATCTGACCGTTGATTTCGTGCGTCAGCGCTTCGCTGCGGTTGCCCATCGGTGAAACCCAGCCGGTTTTCGCCATATCCTGGCTGCCGCATGGCGAAAAGGTAAAGGCGTCGAGCTGTTTTTCCAGATCGTCTGCGGACAGCGGAATGTCACGATTCAGACGATAAACCATCATATTTTTAAACCACAACATCGGGATTCCTTACCGTGGGTGCGATCGGGCGCACAAGTCTCAAAGTCAGCGCGCATGATAGCGAAACATCGGATTGGTTTCATTGCCTTTCCCGATTCAGCCTTCTACTGTATTGGTCACCAGAACGAATAATGAGGAATAAATCGTGCGCATCGGGATTGATTTAGGCGGGACCAAAATTGAAGTGATTGCACTGTCTGATCAGGGTCAGGAACTGTTCCGTCATCGCGTTAACACGCCGCGTGACGACTACGCTGCCACGGTTCAGGCGATTGTCGATTTAGTGCTGCTGGCGGAGGAGAAAACCGGCCAGCAGGGCACGGTCGGCATCGGCATTCCCGGCACGATTTCGCCCTACACGCAACGGGTGAAGAATGCCAACTCCACCTGGCTGAACGGTCAGCCGCTGGATAAGGATTTAGCGCAGGCGCTGAATCGTGACGTGCGCATCGCCAACGACGCGAATTGTCTGGCGGTTTCCGAAGCGGTAGATGGCGCGGGCGCGGGTCAGCCGCTGGTATTTGCGGTGATTATCGGCACCGGATCGGGCGCGGGCGTAGCGATTGGCGGTGAGTCGCGCATTGGCGGTAACGGCAATGCTGGTGAGTGGGGCCACAATCCGCTGCCGTGGATGGATGAGGATGAATTGCGCCATCGCGCGGAAGTGCCCTGTTACTGTGGCTTGCAGGGCTGCATTGAGACCTTTGTATCGGGTACCGGCTTCGCTATCGATTATCAGCGTCTGAGCGGTAAAGCGCTGAAAGGCGCGGAGATCATCAAGCTGATTGAGCAGCAGGATCCGGTGGCGGAACTGGCGATGAATCGCTACGAAATGCGTCTGGCGAAATCGCTGGCGCAGGTCGTGAATCTGCTGGATCCCGATGTGATTGTGTTGGGCGGCGGCATGAGTAACAACGATCGCCTGTACCAAACCGTGCCGGCGCTGATGAAGCAGTGGGTGTTTGGCCGCGAGTGTGAAACGCCAGTGCTGAAGGCGGTACATGGCGATTCAAGCGGCGTGCGCGGGGCGGCGTGGTTGTGGCCGTTGAAAGGGTAGTTTCTTTTACGCACCTCTGTATGTGCTCGCTTTCCCCCTCCTCGGTCCTCCCCCATAAATGGGGGAGGAAGATGCTGCTATATGTGAGTTTGGATGCTGCATGTGGCAGCGTCTCCTTCCCCCGCTTGCGGGGGAAGGCCGGGATGGGGGACAGCGTGCACACTTCCATCAATGGGGGAGGAAGATGCTGCAATATGTGAGTTTGGATGCTGCATGTGGCAGCATCTCCTTCCCCCGCTTGCGGGGGAAGGCCGGGATGGGGGACAGCGTGCACACTTCCATCAATGGGGGAGGAAGATGCTGCTATATGTGAGTTTGGATGCTACATGTGGCAGCGTCTCCTTCACCCGTTTACGGGGGAAGGCTGGGATGGGGGACAGCCAGCACTAACCCACTCACTCACCCACTAACATCGAATCCTGCGGCGCGTTATCGCGCTGGGCTTTAGTCGCCAGGAAGTAGACATATCCCACCGCCATAATCGCCACAAACAAGCCGCCAATCACCGGGTTAAACCACAGCATCGCCACCAGACACACCAGCGACAGCACCAGCGCAATGCCCGGCACAATCGGATAGCCAGGCGCACGGAAGCTGCGTTCCATCTCTGGCGCAGTGCGACGCAGTTTAAACAGGCTCAGCATACTCATCAGATACATCACAATCGCGCCGAACACCGCCATGGTGATCATCGCAGCGGTCAGCGTCATGCCTTGCAGATTAATGAAACCATCGCTGTAGATCGCGGCGATGCCAATCAAACCGCCGGCGATAATCGCGCGGTGCGGCGTCTGAAAGCGCGACAGCTTCGCCAGACTTTGCGGCAGATAACCGGCGCGGGCGAGGGCGAAGAACTGGCGCGAATAGCCGAGAATAATGCCGTGGAAGCTGGCAATCAGGCCAAACAGACCAATCCACACCAGCATGTGCATCCAGTTGGAGTTTTCACCCACAATCATCTTCATCGCCTGCGGCAGCGGATCGTTGATGTCCGACAGCTTGCGCCAGTCGCCAGCGCCACCGGCCAGCAGCATCACGCCAATCGCCAGCACCACCAGCGTCAAAATGCCGGTGATATAGGCTTTGGGAATGGTGCGCTTCGGATCTTTGGCTTCTTCGGCCGCCATCGCCGCGCCTTCAATCGCCAGGAAGAACCAGATGGCGAACGGAATCGCGGCGAAGATGCCAGACATCGCCGGCATGCCGAAGTGATCGCTACCCGCCCAGCCGTTAGCGGCAAAGTTGGCGATGCTGAAGCCCGGCGAAACCACGCCCATAAACACCAGCAGCTCCAGAACCGCCAGCACCGTGACCACCAATTCGAACATCGCCGCCAGCTTGACGCCGAGAATGTTCAGCGTCATGAAGACGATATAGGCGCCGACCGCGGCGGTTTTCGGATTGAGATCGGGATATTGCACGTTGAGGTAAGCGCCAATCGCCATGGCAATCGCCGGCGGTGCGAACACGAACTCAATCAGCGTGGCGAGGCCCGCGATCAAGCCGCCGGTTTCACCGAACGCGCGGCGGCTATAGGCAAACGGGCCGCCTGCATGCGGAATCGCGGTGGTTAGTTCGGTAAAGCTGAAAATGAAGCAGGTATACATGGTGGCGATCATCGCGGTGGTGATCAGAAATCCCAGCGTGCCCGCCACGCCCCAGCCGTAACTCCAGCCAAAATATTCCCCGGAAATCACCAGTCCAACCGCAATGCCCCACAAATGCAGGGTGCCCAGCGTGGGTTTGAGCTTATTCGTCATCGTCTTCTCCCCGTCGTCATTGTTGGTGCGGCAGCTTCACCGCGCTTTTTTATCTTTGCGCTACAGTGAAGTGATAATGCCGCTGCCTGGCGCGGGAAAACTTGACGCGGGCGCAGTGAGTTTTGTCCTCCACGGTCAACTCTGAGGCAAGAAAAGTGCCAGATGCACGCTGCGGTCAACTTTGGGTTGTCTGCGGTCAAGCAGTCAGGACGACGTCATCCCATGCTGATACCACTTGCTTGATGCTGGAGATTGATGAATGAGTGCCGAACAGTCCGATACCTTAACCGATACTGAAATCACCCTGCTGGCGCATCAGGCGCTGGCCCGTTATCCCGCGGCACTGCGCGGCGAACTCAAGCTGCTGTGCCGGTCGGAAAATGCCACCTTCCTGTTGCAGGCGGCGGGCAAACGCTACGCGCTGCGTCTGCATCGTCCTAACTATCACAGCAAAGCGGACATTCAGAGCGAGCTGCTGTGGCTGGATGCGCTGCGTGACATTGGCATCATGGTGCCGCAGGCGATCCCGGCCAGTGAGGGTGAGACCGTGCTGACGCTGCTGATGGCAAACGGCGACGAGCGATACGCCGTGTTGTTCCACTGGATTGAGGGTGACATGCCCACCACCGATGTCGATCCCAAAGCGTTTCAGCAGCTGGGGCACATCACCGCGCGCTTGCATCAGCACAGCCGCAGCTGGCAGAAACCGGCGGGTTTTCAGCGCATCATCTGGGATCATCACACCATGGTCAGCGATCATAGCCATTGGGGACGCTGGCAGGATGCGCCGAACCTCAATCCGGCCGATCACGGCATCGTCGCCGAAGCGGTAGCGCGCGTCGGGCAGGAGCTACAGGGCTTTGGCAAAGGGGCGGATCGTTATGGTTTGATCCACGCCGATCTGCGTCTGACCAACCTGCTGCTGCATAAAGGCGAAACGCGGGTGATCGACTTTGATGACTGCGGACTCGGCTGGTATCTGCACGATCTGGCGGCGGCGATCAGTTTTGTTGAGCACCATCCGCGCGCCGCCGAATGGGTGGATAACTGGATCCTCGGTTACGAAAAAGTGGCGCATATCAGTGATGACGAGATGGCGCTGGTGCCGACGCTGCTGATCCAGCGCCGCATTCAGATGACGGCGTGGATGGGATCACACGCGGAAACGGAAATGGCACTGAGCCTTGGGCCGCGCTGGGCCGATCACTCGGTGCGCCTCTGCCGACGTTATCTGGAAACCAATCAGCTGCCGGTTGGCGTTTGATGCACCAGCAGTGAGCAGCTTTGCGCTGTCGCGGCGCAGCAAAGGTCGCCATTCATGGCGACCCTGCGACAAAATCCGCAAATCATCCGCCTGGTACGAATATTGCTGGAATCCTCAACCTGTTTCACTCGCGCCACACGCAGAGGTTCCGATGCAATCACTCATAACACCCACTGAAGCCTTTAGCGCCTTGTCCGTCAGCGCCAGCAACCGCGGCGTTTTGGCGGCGGCGGCCACCGGACTGAGCGGGTTTATCACTGACAAAGGCGGCGATGTCGATCGTATTTTTGGCATCAGCGGCATCAACTCCGAACTGCTGGCGAGCCCCACGCTAAGCCTGGGTTTGGTGAACTACTGCCGCGTGATGGAAGAGGCAGCGCGTCATTCCGGTTTTGATAACTTCGGTTTGCATTACGGCAAGCAGTTCAAACCGCAGTCATTAGGCTTGATTGGGTATATCGGCCTCTGTTCGCCCACGCTGGAGCAGGCGCTGCACAACGTGGTGAACGCCTTTCCGTGGCATCAGCACGACACGCTGACGCGGCTGGTGGATAAAGGCGAGTGCTGGCGGCTCGATTATCAGGTGCGCCACGGTGCGATCCTCTCCAGACGTCAGGATGCGGAGCTGACGCTCGGCATGTTCCTCAACTTGATCCGCCACGTTGCCGGCAAAAACTGGGCACCGCGTGAAGTGCACTTCGAACATCCGCGCCCGGAGCAGTGGCACGAGCACTGCAAAGTATTTGATGCGCCGGTGTGGTTTGATCAACCGTTCAACTCATTACTGATCCCGAAACGCGATCTGCTGCGCAGCATGCCGGAACAAGATCCGATGTTGCTGATGGTGATGCAGGATGCTATCCGCCGCCTGAACAGTTGTGCCAGCCTGCAAAGCGTGGTGGAGCAGGCGCGATCGCAGGTCAATCTGTCACTGATGCAGGGCGAACCGGTGCTGGAAGATATTGCCGAAAAAATGGGCCTGTCGAGCTGGTCGCTGCAACGGCGGCTGCGTGAAGAGGGCATCAGTTTCACGGCGCTGGTGGACAAGGTACGCTGCGAGATGGCGACGCACTATCTGCAACAGAAGCAGCTGCCAATCTCAGAGATGGCGCTGCTGCTCGGCTATTCCGAAGTCAGCGCCTTCTCCCGCGCCTTCCGCCGCTGGTTTGGCATCAGCCCGCGCCAGTGGCGCCAGGATGGCTCGGCGTTGCCGGGGCAAAACCGAACCACGCTGGCTGGCTAGCGTCCGGTGGCGGCGGTAAATCTTTGCTTTGACCAATCAACTGCCAGGCGCGCAGGCACAGCGTTTCGTCGCCTTGCGTCTGCGTCACCGCGTAGCGCCCGCTGTTTTGCCACTCAAGCCGCACCAGACATTGCTGACCGGCATAACGGCGCGCATCGCGGAAATGCTGGTTGAGCTGATGCTGCATCTCATCAGCCCACTTGCAGGATGCGCTGCCCGGCGCGCTCTGCGGCTGACACAGATTGGCGATGCTATCCTGTTGCTTTGGCTCAGAATGCTGACAAGCGCTGAGGCCCACAACAATCATTAACCCGCCCAATAATCCCGCCATTCGATTAATTAAATTCATTAATATGCCTGTACTTTCACTAAAGTTCCTCTCTCTCACTGCCGACAGTCTACAGACCGACTCAACCAATGCTATGGCATTACTCTGACTGTCGGCAGAACCAGAATTTGCCGCAGCCTTGCGGCTTTATCTCCTTTTGATTCATGGATTAGAAATGCAGAAAAAATATGCCCTTGCGGCACTCTCCTTGTTAAGCGCCACGCTGCTCAGCGGCTGCGCGACCGAATCGTCACGCGCCATTGAAGCGCCACAGGTACGTGCGGCCAGCCAGCCCGCGTATCAGGGCGTGCGCAGCCCGATTGCGGTTGGCCAGTTTGATAATCGCTCCTCGTACATGAACGGCATCTTCTCTGATGGCGTGGATCGTCTTGGCAATCAGTCGAAAACCATTTTGGTCACGCACCTGCAGCAGACCAATCGCTTCAACGTGCTGGATCGCAGCAACCTGAAAGAGTTGCAGCAGGAAGCCGGCTTTAAGAAGATCGAGCAGAACATCAAAGGTGCGACTTACATCATCACCGGCGATATCACCGAATTTGGTCGCAAAGAAGTGGGCGATCAGCAGCTGTGGGGCATTTTGGGGCGCGGTAAGAACCAGATTGCCTATGCCAAAGTCAACCTGAATGTGGTGGATGTCACCACCTCAGAAGTGGTGTACAGCGCGCAGGGCGCGGGTGAATTCAAGCTGTCAGCGCGTGAGATCGTCGGTTTCGGCGGCACCACCAGCTATGACTCCACTCTCAACGGCAAAGTGATGGATCTGGCGATTCGTGAAGCGGTAGATCATTTAGTGGATGGCATTAACAGTGGCGCATGGCGTCCGGCGAAATAAGGATATTGAGCATGAAAGGGTTGCAACTGAGTGCGGCGCTGATCGCTGCGGGTGTGCTGGCTGGCTGTGCGCCAAAAGGGCCGGAACCGATCTATTACTGGGGCGATTACCAGCAGCAGATCTATAGCTATTACCAAAAAGATAGCGATCCGCAGAAGCAGATCGAAGCGTTGAATCTGGATATTGAAAAAGCCAAATCGGTCAACAAACCGGTCGCGCCGGGCCTGCACGCGCAGCTCGGCCTGCTGTACGCCAAAACCGGTGCTACCGATAAAGCCTTCGGCCAGTTTGCCACCGAGAAGCAGCTGTTCCCGGAATCGGCGCCCTATATGGACTTTCTGATGAAGAAAAAACAAGGAGTTGCCCAGTGAACAAGCTGATTGTGTCTTTAGGCGTGCTGGCCACGCTGCTATTGACCGGCTGCGCGCACAAAAAACCGTACGATTACAGCGCCTTCCGCGCCAGCAAGCCGGCCTCAATTCTGGTGCTGCCTGCGGATAACCGCGCGCCGGATGTGAACGCGGCGAACAGCTTCACCTCGCTGGTGACCCGTCCGCTGGCGGAAGCGGGCTATTACGTGTTCCCGGTGGCGGTGGTGGATGAAACCTTCCAGCAGAACGGATTGACCAACGGCCATGAAATTCAGGCTGTCAGCCCGCAGCGTCTGCATGACATCTTCCACGCCGACAGCGCGCTGTACATTTCAGTGACCGATTACGGCAGCAGCTATCAGGTGATCCAGAGCGTGACCAGGGTGTCGGCGACGGCGCGTCTGGTGGATTTGCGCAGCGGTAAAGAGCTGTGGCAAGGCATTGCCACCGCCAGCGACGCGGAAGATGGCAACAACAATAATGGCGGTATTATTGGCATGTTGGTCTCTGCTGCGATTAAGCAGATTGCCAGCAATGTGTCGGATAAGGCACATACCATCGCCGGTGTGACCAGCGCCCGTCTGCTGGCGCAGAACGAGCAGGGCGGTTTGCTGGCCGGCCCTCGTTATAAGTTGGTGAGTACGCGATAAAAGAACGCAGTGAATCGTAGCGGCGCGAATTATCGCGCCGCTACCAATTGTGCGTTTTTAAGCGAGATCGCCCGGCAGCTCCAGCTTGCTGTAACCCAGGCCATTCATCTTGCGGACACGGATCTGCACCGGAATACGCTCTTTCATCGCTTCGACATGGCTGATCACGCCGATGGTTTTGCCGCTGGCGTTGAGGGCATCGAGCGCATCCAGCGCGGTATCCAGCGTCTCGGCATCCAGCGTGCCGAAGCCTTCGTCGAGGAACAGCGATTCGATGCGCGTTTTATGACTCACCAAATCGGACAGCGCTAACGCCAGCGCCAGGCTGACGAGAAAACTCTCGCCGCCCGATAGCGTGCGCGTATCGCGCGTGGCGTCAGCTTGCCAGGTATCAACCACTTCCAGCTCTAGTTCTTCACTGATGCGGCGCTGCAGCAGATAGCGACCGTGCAGGCGATCGAGCTGACGGTTCGCCAGCCACACCAGATGGTCGAGCGTCAGACCTTGTGCGAAGCGGCGGAATTTATCGCCTTTGGCCGAACCCACCAGATCGTTCAGACGCCCCAGCTGCGCCAGTTCCACTTCATCGGTGGCGATTTGCGTCAGCAACGATTGCTGCTGCAAACGCTGTTGTGCATCGCTGTGTAACTGCTGCTGCGCTTCGCCCTGTTGACGGGCATTGTCACGTAACGTCACGCGCAGCTGTTCCAGCTGCTGCTGAATCGTGGCGGCGATCTCGTCGCTAAGTTCCAAAGGCCGCTGCTGCTGATGCGCCGTCCAGCGCTGCATAAGCTGTTCGCTGAGGGTGAGCTGCTGCTGGCGCTGTTGATCGAGCGTCTGCAACTGCTGGCGCAGCTGCTGCACCTCGCGCTCCTCCAGCAGAGCGGCACGTAGCGCGCTTTCATCCGCAAAATCACTCTGCTGCAGCGCGGCGAGGAAGGCGCTTTCTGCGGCGGCAGCGCGCTCACGTAAGGTGTTTTGCTGCGCCGCGATCTGCTCGCACTGGCCATTCAGGCCGTGCAGCAAGCTTTGCGCCTGTTGCCACTGCTGAAGCTGCTGCGCCAGCGCCTGTTCACACTGTTGCAGCGCAACATGCTGCTGCTGCCGGGCTTCTGCCACCTGACGATCGCCAAACAGCTGTTGACGCTGTTGTTGCTGCTGCTGGCGCTGCTGCTGCAAAGCGCTGAGCGTCTGCTGCAGCTCATCCAGCCGCTGCTGTTCACGCGCCAGATTCTGCTGCAGGCTGCTGCGCTCGCTTTCGGCTTTCGCCAGCTGTGGCTGCAACTCGCCGTGTAAACGTTCATTTTCCTGCCATGCGATCCAGCGTTGTTGTAGGGTGCGCAGCCAGCTTTCCCGCTCAGCGACATCTGGCAGGACGAGCTGATGCTGCGTCAGCTGCTGTTCCAGCTGCTGCGCCAGTTGCTGCATGGCGCTGCGTTCGCTGGCCTCGCGCTGGCTGATTTCATCCAGCGTCTGCTGCGTGCTGGCGATCTGCTGCTGCGCCAGCTGCTGCTGATTCTGATGCTGCTGCCACAGCTGCTGCTGTTGCAGATGCGCATCCTTCGCCTGCTGCAGCGCACGCGCGGCGTTTTCCCGCGTCTGCAGCTGCTGTTGCTGCAGCTGTTCCTGCGCATCCTGCTGCTGTTGCCATTGCGCAAAATCGTCCTGCTGCTCCAGCGTGCAGGTAAGTGCCAGCTCACCGCTCAGCGCTTGCCATTGGGTGTTCACCGTCGCCAGTTGCTGATCGTAATCGCTGATCTCCTGCTGCAACGCCTGCTGCTGTTGCAGCGACAGTTTCTGCTGCTCGCCTTTGGCGGTGCCGGACTCTTTTAGCTGCGCCACGCGCGTTTCCAGCGCGGTTAAACGCTGCTGATTGGCACCGGGCTCAAGCTGCTGATATTGCGCAATCGCCGGATGCTGGCACGAGCCGCACAGCGGGCAGGGCTGATCCGGCTGCAGTTTGGCGCGCTCGTCGGCCAGCTGGGCGATGGTGCGCTCCAGCTCGCAGATTTTGCGCACATCGAGCAGCGCCTGATGTTCCCGTTTGTACTCCTCGCGCAGCGCTTGCAACGTCTGTTCCGCGTCCTGATGCTGCTGCTGGAGCTGCGCCAGTTTCTGCTGACGCTGCAACCGCTGCGGTTGCAGCGCGCGCCACTGCGCGGCGAGCAGGTTAAGCTGCTGGCGCGCAGGGCGTTGGGTTTGATGCTGCGTCAGGGCGTCGCGCAGTTGTGCGCTGCCGATCTCCACTTCAAGTGAAGTCAGTGCTTGCTCCGCTTGCAGACGTTGCTGCGCGGCCTGCGCTTCGGCTTGCTGCAACGGTTGCGCCGCCTGTTCACGTTGAGCCTGCGCCTGTTGATGCTGCTCCAGCTGGCTGCGCTGCTGTTGGTGCTGTGCGATGAGCTGCGTCAGCGTCTGCTCGCGCTCATCCAGTCGAGCAATCTCCGCCTGCCAGCGCGTTAATTCCGCGCCCCAATGGGCGACAGCGGCTTCGCGGGCACGGAAGTCCTGCTGCTGCGCCAGCTGTTGTTGTAAACGTTCACTTACCTGCTGTTGCTGGCTGAGTGCGGTTTGGCTGGATTGCAGCGCCTGTTGCTGCTGCAGATGCAATCGCTGCTGTTCATCCAGCTGCTGCGCGAGGGTGGTGATGCGTTGATCGAGCGGGATAACCTGCTCGGTGAGCAGCGTTTCAAGCTGCTGCTGTTGCTGTAACGCCTGTTCGCGCGCCTGCTGCGCGGCCTGATAATGGTTTTCGCCCTGTTGCAGCGCGGTTTTGGCTTGCTGCCGTTGCGCTTGCAGCTGCTGCGATTGCTGTTCCAGCGCGCGCAGATCGCCCTGCAACTGTTCGCGCTGCTGCAACTTCTCGCGCAGTTTTTCTGCCGGTTCGGCGCGCGCCAGGCGCTGACGATCGCCATCCGCCTGCTGCCAGGCCTGTTGCGCGGCAAGCAGCGTCTGTTCGGCCTGCTGCTGCTCTTGCGTTAGCTGTTGCTGCTGCACCAGCCATTGCTGCTGATGCTGCGCCAGCGTCAGCTGTTCGCTGAGAATTTTCTCCTGCGCACCAAGTTCTGCCAGCTGCTGCGTCAATTCTGCCCGGCGCGCTTCATCGAGCAGCGACATGCCACCGGCGCGGGCGCGCAGCGTATCCAGGTCGCTGCGCGCGGTGCGCCAGCGCTCGTAGATCTGAACCGAGATTTGTCCGTAGATTTCGGTGCCGGTCAGCTCTTCCAGCAGCTCGGCGCGTTCGCCGGGTTTGGCATTCAGGAAGGCGGCAAACTGGCCTTGCGACAGCATCATCGAGCGGGTAAAGCGCGCGAAATCGAGCCCCGACAGGGTCTCAATCGCTTTCAGCTTGTCGCCAACTTTATCGGCGATGATCTGATTATCGGCCACACGCGCCAGCTCGACGCGCGGTGCCTGCAGCTTACCGTCGGCTTGGCCGCGCGCGCGGTTCTGGCTCCAGAAGGCGCGCCAGGCTTCGCCTTTGATCTCAAACTCCACTTCCGCCAGACACTCGGCGGTGTCGCGGGTGATCAGCTCGTTCTGGGTTTGCGACAGCGTGCCGAGGCGCGGCGTCTGATGATAGAGCGCCAGGCAAATCGCATCGAGTAAGGTGGTTTTGCCCGCCCCGGTGGCGCCGGTAATGGCAAACAAGCCGTTGCTGGCAAAGGGCTCACGCCGGAAATCGATAAACCATTCGCCGCGCAGCGCATTGAGGTTCTTAAAACGTAGCGTCAAAATTTTCATGCGGATGGATTCTCCAGCGCGGCAAGCTGGGTGCGGAACAGCTGCGTTAACTGCTCGGCCTGCCCGGCATCCAACTGTTCTTCCTGCGCCAGTCGGCGCGCAAACACGTCTTCCACTTTTAGTTCGCTCAGGGTTTCGTTCTCCAGCCGTTCGAGGCTGCGCTGCCGCTGTTCGCGGCTGCGGCGCACCAGCAGCACTTCGACCGGCAGATTTTCGGTGAGCGCTTCAATGCGACGTTGCAGATCGCTGAGATATTCCTGCGTGGTGATCTCAATATCCAGCCAGACTGGCTGTTCGCTGGCGCTCGCGCTGAACTGCGCCAGCTGATGTTCAATCTCCGCCATCGAGCCTTTCAGCATCTGCATCGGCTGGAAGTGCGGGATGGTTAGCGGCGTAACGGTATCGAGCGTGGTGCTGAATTCCAGCAGGAAGACGCTTTTCTCGCGGCCAAGCTCATCAAAACTGAGCGGAATCGGCGAGCCGCTGTAACGAATGTGCTCGCTGTTGGCGATGCGCTGGGCGCGATGGATGTGACCGAGCGCGATGTAATCGGCGGGCGGAAACGCCTGCGCCGGGAAGGCATCCAGCGTGCCGATATAGATGTCGCGCACCGAATCGCTTTTAGTCACGCCAACGGTGGTGAGATGGCCGGTGGCGATGATCGGCAGCGTAACGTCCTGCGCATCGCGCTGCGCCTGCGCGGCAGCAAAGCAGTGCTGATAATGCTGCTCGATCGCCTCCAGCAGCGAGATCTGCTTCTCGCGGCCGGATTGGCCAGCCTGGCTACGCAGAATGTCGCGCGGACGCAGATAAGGAATGGCGCACAGCAGCGCGCCCGGCGCGCCATCGCGCTGCTTCAGGGTTAACACCTGCTGTTCGCCCTGCGGCGTGGCGCTGGTGATCACCTGCGTATTCAGGCAGGCCAGCAGCTCGCGCGATTCATTCAGCGTCGCCACCGAGTCGTGATTGCCCGCCAGCACCACCAATTGACAGCCGCTTGGCTGCAGCGCCACCACAAAACGGTTAAACATTTCACGCGCGTAGCTCGGCGGCGAACCGGTATCAAACAGGTCGCCGGCGATAATCAGCGCATCCACCTGATGCTGCACAATCTGATCCAGCAGCCAGTCGAGAAACGCCTGATGTTCCCGCGCGCGACTTTTGCTGTAAAAGAACTGACCGAGATGCCAGTCAGCGGTGTGAATGATGCGCATGATTGCTCCGTGCTCTGTTTAGCGAAGGCGAATTATAACCACTTAAGATCACAAAGAAAAAAACAGAATTTTATTGTGACATTTCTGTTTTTTATCTATCTATCTTAGGGCGGTGTTTTCATAAAAGTGTCACAAAACTGACGCATAATGGCGCCGCAAATCCCAGTGACACGGTGTCACACTAGCAGGAGTTACAATGGCTAAGCGCATTTTGGTTGTGGAAGACGAAGCTCCCATCCGTGAAATGTTATGTTTCGTGCTGGAACAGAATGATTACCAGCCTATTGAGGCGGAAGACTATGACAGCGCGATTGGTAAGCTGATCGAACCCTGGCCTGATTTGATTCTGCTGGACTGGATGTTGCCCGGCGGCAGCGGGATTCAGTTTATTAAGCATTTGAAGCGTGAAGCCATGACGCGCGACATTCCGGTGATGATGCTGACGGCGCGCGGTGAAGAGGAAGATCGCGTGCGCGGTCTGGAAGTGGGCGCGGATGATTACATCACCAAGCCATTCTCACCGAAAGAGCTGATGGCACGGATCAAAGCGGTGATGCGCCGTATTTCGCCGATGGCGGTGGAAGAGGTGATTGAGATGCAGGGCCTGAGCCTTGATCCTTCCTCACATCGTGTGATGTCGGAAACCACGCCGCTGGAGATGGGGCCGACCGAGTACAAACTGCTGCACTTCTTTATGACCCACCCGGAACGCGTGTACAGCCGCGAACAGCTGCTGAACCATGTTTGGGGCACCAATGTGTATGTCGAAGATCGCACCGTCGATGTGCATATTCGCCGTTTACGTAAAGCGCTGGAATTGACCGGACACGATCGCATGGTTCAAACCGTGCGTGGAACAGGGTATCGTTTCTCTGCCCGCTACTAAACGTAAACGGAGTGTTTACCGTGCTGGAACGACTCTCCTGGAAGAGATTATTGACCGAGCTGGCGCTGGTCTGTTTACCTGCGCTGGTGTTGGGTCTGTTGTTCGGATATCTGCCGTGGCTGCTGCTGATTGCGGTGACCGGCGTGATGTTCTGGCACTTCAGAAATCTGATGCGTCTGTCGCACTGGCTGTGGGTCGATCGTTCAATGACGCCGCCCACCGGACGCGGCAGCTGGGAACCGCTGTTTTATGGCCTGTACCAGATGCAATTGCGCAACCGGCGGCGTCGCCGCGAGCTGGGCAATCTGATCAAACGTTTCCGCAGCGGGGCAGAATCGCTGCCGGATGCGGTGGTGCTGACCACCGAAGAGGGCACTATTTTCTGGTGCAACGGCCTGGCGCAGCAGCACCTTGGCTTGCGCTGGCCGGAAGATAACGGTCAGAACATCCTCAATTTGCTGCGTTATCCTGAATTTTCCCGCTATATCCGTCAGCGCAAGTTCGACATGCCGCTGACGCAGATCCTCAATAATCAGCATCATATGGAATTCCGCGTGATGCCTTACAGCGAAGGTCAGTGGCTGATGGTGGCGCGTGATGTCACCCAGATGCACCAGTTGGAAGGCGCGCGACGCAACTTTTTTGCTAACGTCAGTCATGAACTGCGCACGCCGTTAACGGTATTGCAGGGTTATCTGGAAATGATGGACGACTCGGTGATGAACGAGCGCACGCGCAGCAAGGCGTTGCATACCATGCAAGAGCAGACGCGCCGCATGGACAGCCTGGTGAAGCAGTTGTTGACCTTGTCGCGTATCGAAGCGGCGCCGGCCATCGATCTCAAAGAGACGGTGGATGTGCCGGGCATGCTGATGCTGTTGCAGCGTGAAGCGGAAACGCTGAGTCAGGGACGTCACACCATCCATTTCCATACCGATCCGCATCTGAAAGTGTTCGGCAATGATGAGCAGCTACGTAGCGCCATTTCCAATCTGGTCTACAACGCGGTGAATCACACGCCCGATGGCACGCGCATCGACATCAGTTGGCTGCGCACTAAACAAGGCGCGCAGTTTAAGGTGTGCGATGACGGGCCGGGCATTAGCGAGCAGCATCTGCCGCGCCTCACCGAGCGTTTCTATCGCGTGGATAAAGCGCGTTCGCGCGCCACCGGCGGCAGCGGATTGGGGCTGGCGATCGTGAAGCATGCGTTGGGACATCACAACGCGCGGCTGGAGATCACCAGCGTGCCGCATCAGGAAACCTGTTTCAGCTTCCTGCTGCCGCCACGCTTGATTGTGGCTAACGTGATGCAAGAGCGGGTTAATTAAGGTCGTAGGATCGCTATTCATGGCGCCATACTTATCAGTTAATAAAGCCTTTTTGGTGCGGGCGCTGACACATCTGCTGCGTCACGGGCCGTCCTCGCGCCGCTAGCGCGGTACCTTCGGCTTCCACGTTGTGCCGACGGACCGTTCGCGGATCGGCCTTCCCTGGCCGACCCCGAACTGCCTCGCGCATCCATGCGCGAGGCTCCTGGCCCAACGTAAAAGCCTCAGCGCTGCGAATGGCCCTTTTGCCGCAGCAGACGCGCCAGCGCCTGAAGCGAATGAGTCCTTTTCAACAACACGCACTGAAGCTTATGAGCAGGCCGGGGGCACTTTTGGCCTGGCAATCCGCAGCGCTGAACGAAGCGAGGAAGCCAGGAGAGCCCGCAGGACGCGGGCGAAAGGCGGAGCCGGGACAAGGAAGTCCCGTCTCCGCCGGTCCGTCAGGCAGACGAGCGAAGTGAAGGTACCGCGTAAGCGGCGCGAGGACCGCCGGACCAAAAGTGACACCGGCCTGCGCACTCGTCGTTGGTTTAACTGACAAGCATTACGCCATTCATGGAGACCAATTCCCGCCTCATTAACAACCCATACGCAATGTATTGCGTGATAAATCGCACCGCTCCAGAATAGGCGTCTTACTGAATTGCGGAATCGCCAATGAAATCGCTGTTGATCTCCCTCTTGCTGCTTTGCTCTGCTTTGGCACACGGCCAACAAACCATGCTAACCGGCAATCTGAGCAGCGTTGGATCGGATACGCTGGGTTATCTGATGACATTATGGGGCGAGGATTTCAGCCGCCAGTCGCCGGGCGTCAACGTTCAGGTGCAGGCGGCGGGATCTTCTACTGCGCCGACGGCGCTGGCGGCAGGTGCTGCCCAGCTGGGCGCGATGAGCCGGCCGATGCAGATCGACGAACGTCAACTTTTTACCGCGCGCTACGGCTATCCGCCGCTGGCGGTGCCGGTGGCGATGGATGCGCTGGTGGTAGTGGTTAATCAGGACAATCCGCTGTCGCGCATCGCGCCGCAACAACTCGATGCGCTGTTCTCCATCACGCGTCTGTGCGGCGGGCAGCAAGTGCCGCAGCGCTGGGGCGATCTTGGCCTGAACGAAGGCCAGTGGGCCACGCGCAGCATCCAGCGCTATGGCCGCAACTCGGCGTCGGGAACGTGGGGCTTCTTTAAGCAGCAGGCGCTGTGCAAAGGTGATTTCCGTGCTGATGTCGCTGAATTCCCCGGCTCTGCGGCGGTGGTGCAAGCCGTTGCCGCCACGCCCAACAGCATCGGTTATGCCAGTTTTGGCTTTCATCTCAGCGGCGTGAAAATGCTACCGGTGGTCACGGCGAACGGCGACAGCGTGATGCCGGATGCCGAATCGATTCGCAACGGCCGCTATCCGTGGTCGCGCCCGCTTTATATCTACGTCAACAAAGCACCCGGCAAACCGCTGCCGCCGCTGGTGAATGCCTTTCTGCATCAGGTGTTATCGCCACAAGGTCAGCGTCGGGTGAGCGAAGCGGGTTATCTGCCGTTGTCAGATAGCCAGATGGCGCAAGCGCGAGCGGCAATTGAGGGAAATTGAAGAACGTGCATCTGAACATGAAATAGTTTCATGTAAGCTGAATTTTCTTCCGTTGCCGAAAGGGTGACAGCGTGGCATTATTTGTGGACATATAGCCGTCCAGATGGCTGAAATAACCCAGCGAAATTATACCCTGACGCAACTATGCGCTCAGCCAGGAGATAAAATGCCACGTCATAACCCGTTCCGCGCCGATACCGTCGGCAGTTTTCTGCGTCCCGCAGCCATCAAGCAGGCGCGTGTGCAGTTTGCCAATGGCGAAATCAATGCTGAGCAGCTGCGTCAGGTTGAAGATCGCGAAATCCGCCATGTTGTGGAGCAGCAGCGTGCCAATGGCCTGCAGATCGTTACCGATGGTGAATTCCGTCGCGCTTGGTGGCACTTCGATTTCTTTGGCGATTTGCACGGCGTCGAGCTGTTCGAAGCGGAGCAAGGCATTCAGTTCAACGGCGTGCAGACCAAAGCGCACGGCGTGAAAGTCACTGGTAAAGTGGCTTTTAATCCTCAACACCCGATGCTGGATCACTTCCGCTTCCTGCAAAGCGTGGCGGGCGATGCGGTTGCCAAGATGACCATTCCCAGCCCAAGCGTGCTGCACTTCCGCGGTGGCCGTAAGGTGATCGATGCCACGGTGTATCCCGATCTGAAAGAGTACTTCGCCGATCTGGCGCAGACCTACAAAGACGCCATCAAAGCGTTTTATGCGGCTGGCTGCCGTTATCTGCAGCTGGATGACACGGTGTGGGCTTATCTGTGCTCAACCGAACAGCAGCAGCAGATCCGCGAGCGTGGTGAAGATCCACAGGAACTGGCGCGCATTTATGCTGAAGTGCTGAATACTGCACTGGAAGGTAAGCCAGAGGATCTGACCGTTGGGCTGCATGTGTGTCGCGGCAACTTCCGCTCAACCTGGATTTCCGAAGGTGGCTATGAGCCGGTCGCCGAAGTGCTGTTTGGCGGCGTAAATATCGATGCTTTCTACCTTGAGTATGACAACGAACGTTCAGGTGGTTTCGAGCCGCTGCGCTTCCTCAAGCCGGGTCATCAGCAAGTGGTGCTGGGTTTGATCACCACCAAAACCGGCGAGCTGGAGGATGCGCAGCAGGTGAAAGCGCGTTTGCAGGAAGCAGCACAGTTCGTGAGTCTTGATCAAATCTGCCTCAGCCCGCAGTGTGGCTTTGCCTCAACCGAAGAGGGCAACAGCCTGAGCGAAGAGCAGCAGTGGCAGAAGATTCGTCTGGTGGTCGATATAGCAAGAACAGTCTGGTAATGCTGTAAAGTTAGCCAAACAGGCGCGTAAATCGCGCCTTTTGTGCATCTGTAGGCTGATTTATGCAAAGAGATCTCTCGCATCGAGGAAACATTTAGCAAATCATCTGAGGTGTTTTGCCGCTATTCCACCGTGATTCACTGCTTTCTTCCACTATCTTGTTATATCCTTCTGGTTTTTCGATCCTGTATTGCCTTTCTTCGCTATAAACGTTCTAATTTGCGCCGTTGTCGATTTATCCCTCTGCGAACAGAAGAAAAGTAGATTAAATCACCTGCGCTTTAACGATTAGTCCCGCATAACACGCTGGTCTTGCCTGATAAGCCCTTGTTTTAGCGCATCCAGAGGACAACACGAACTCAACTTCCACCGCAACATCAGCTACAGGCAGTACAGAAGTTTATGACACATCGTTTAACCTCCAAGGATATCCTGGCGCTGGGCTTCATGACGTTTGCCCTGTTCGTTGGCGCAGGAAATATCATCTTCCCACCGATGGTGGGGATTCAGTCTGGCGAACACGTTTGGATTGCGGCTTTCGGCTTCCTGATTACGGCTGTTGGCTTACCGGTGATCACCGTCATCGCGCTGGCGCGTGTGGGCGGTGGCATTGATGCGCTGAGCTCGCCGATTGGTAAAGCCGCAGGCTTGCTGCTGGCGACCGTGTGTTACCTGGCTGTTGGCCCGCTGTTTGCCACGCCGCGTACCGCCACCGTTTCCTTTGCCGTAGGTATTGCACCGCTGACCGGCGACGGCACGCTGCCGCTGTTCATTTACAGCCTGATTTACTTCGCGCTGGTGATTGGCATCTCACTGTATCCGGGCAAACTGCTGGATACCGTCGGCCACTTCCTCGCTCCGCTGAAAATTCTGGCGCTGATTGTGCTCGGCGTTGCCGTGCTGATCTGGCCGGCCGGTGGCGTTTCGCCGGGCACCGAAGAGTATCAGCGTGCCGCCTTCTCCAGCGGTTTCGTTAATGGTTATCTGACCATGGATACGCTGGGAGCGCTGGTGTTCGGTATCGTCATCGTCAATGCGGCGCGCTCACGCGGTGTTGAAGATGCCAAACTGCTGACGCGCTACACCATGCTGGCGGGCATCATCGCCGGTATCGGTTTGACGCTGATTTACCTGACGCTGTTCAAACTCGGTAACGATAGCGGCGCATTGGTGGCGCAAAGCGCGAACGGTGCTGAGATTCTGCATGCTTACGTGCAGCAGACCTTCGGCGGCATGGGCAGCTTCTTCCTTGCGGCACTGATCTTCGTCGCCTGCATGGTGACGGCGGTGGGCCTGACCTGCGCCTGTGCAGAATTCTTTGCGCAATATGTTCCGCTGTCGTATAAAACGCTGGTATTTATTCTGGGTCTGTTCTCGATGGTGGTGTCGAATCTCGGTCTGAGCCATCTGATTCAGATTTCGATTCCGGTGCTGACGGCGATTTATCCGCCATGCATCGTGCTGGTGGTGCTGAGCTTCACGCTGAAGTTCTGGAACAAAAGTTCGCGTATTATCGCGCCGACCATGCTGGTAAGCCTGCTGTTCGGTATCGTTGATGCCATCAAAACCACCAGCTTTAAAGATGTGTTGCCGCTGTTCAGTCAGCATTTGCCGCTGGCCGATCAGGGACTTTCCTGGTTGCCGCCATCGCTGGCGATGCTGGTGATTGCCGCGGTAGTTGATCGGGCAAAAGGACGTGAGCAGGTCGCGGTTCATCAGTAAGCGACATTGCTGTTAATTCCAACCACGGGCTTGCCCGTGGTTTTTCATTTTCAAGGTACTGAGTGTTATGCAAGAAACCAATAAGCTCAAACGCGGACTGAGCACGCGCCACATTCGCTTTATGGCGCTGGGATCGGCGATTGGCACCGGGCTGTTTTACGGCTCGGCAGATGCCATCAAAATGGCGGGTCCAAGCGTGCTGCTGGCGTACATCATCGGCGGTGCGGTGGCGTACATCATCATGCGTGCGTTGGGGGAAATGTCGGTCAACAACCCGCAGGCCAGCTCATTCTCGCGCTATGCGCAGGATTATCTTGGCCCGCTGGCCGGATACATCACCGGCTGGACCTACTGTTTTGAAATCCTGATTGTGGCGATTGCCGACGTAACGGCTTTTGGTATCTACATGGGCGTGTGGTTCCCCGATGTGCCGCACTGGATTTGGGTGCTGAGCGTGGTGCTGATTATCGGCGCCATCAACCTGATGAGCGTGAAAGTCTTTGGCGAAGTGGAGTTCTGGTTCTCCTTTTTCAAAGTCGCCACCATCATCATCATGATTCTCGCCGGCTTCGGCATGATTTTCTGGGGCATCGGCAACGGCGGCCAGCCGACCGGCATTCACAATCTGTGGACCAACGGCGGCTTCTTCGCGCACGGCATTGTCGGCATGCTGCTGTCACTGCAGATGGTGATGTTTGCCTACGGCGGCATTGAGATTATCGGGATTACTGCCGGTGAAGCGGAAGATCCGAAGACCTCGATTCCACGCGCCATCAACTCCGTACCGATGCGTATTCTGGTATTCTACGTTGGTACGCTGTTCGTCATCATGTCGATTTATCCATGGAATCAGGTGGGCACTTCTGGCAGTCCGTTCGTGCTGACCTTCCAGCATTTGGGTATTGCGGCGGCGGCATCAATTCTTAACTTCGTGGTGCTGACGGCGTCGCTGTCGGCGATTAACAGCGATGTGTTTGGCGTGGGGCGTATGCTGCACGGCATGGCGCAACAGGGCCACGCACCGAAGGTATTCCAGAAGGTTTCGAATCGCGGAATTCCGTGGGTGACCGTTTTGGTGATGATGCTGGCGATGCTGATTGCGGTGTATCTCAACTACCTGATGCCAGAGAAAGTGTTCCTGGTGATCGCCTCGCTGGCGACCTTTGCTACCGTTTGGGTGTGGATCATGATTCTGCTGTCGCAGATCGCCTTCCGCCGCAAGATTGGCAAAGAGCAAGCCGGTAAGCTTGATTTTGCCATGCCGGGCGGTAGCGCTACCGCATGGTTCGGCGTGCTGTTCCTGGCCTTCATTATTGGGCTGATTGGTTACTTCCCGGATACGCGCGTGTCGCTGTACGTTGGTTTTGCGTGGATTGCGCTGCTATTACTGGCGTGGCCGCTAGTGAAAAAGCGTAAAAGCTGATGATATTGTAAGGTCGCCATTGATGGCGACCTTTTTTATCGATGACGATTAAACATAATATAAAAAAATAATCACGCTATCCCTAAATAATAAAATGCCAAAAAATATCTCGGCGCATCCTGGCGCCGAAAAAGAACAACAAAAAAGGAGAAAATAAGTATTACTAAGGGATGTTTGACTTGCGCAGCATATCGTATTTTTATTGATGCCGGGATGTTTAAGAAAAAAAGAGAAAATTCTCACTTCGGAATAGAATATTACTTACAGCGCGCTTAAGTAATTTTGCATGAAGGTTAAGTTCGCATAAATTAACGAACTTAACCGATTACGGAAATTATAACGATAAATGCCCAGGCAGCAGCGCTCTCAGCTGCGGATAAATCACCGCATTAGCCAGCAACACCGGATTGCCGTTCTGCAAGCCGTGATTAGCCAGATAATCGTTGGTAATGCCGCCCGCTTCGCGCATCAGCACAATGCCCGGCAAGCCATCCCACGGATTCATATGCGCTTCGTAGTAACCAATTAAGCGACCGGCCGCCGCCCATGCGCTCATCAACGCCCCCGAGCCATTGCGGATAAACATGCCGCCCTGCGCCAATAATGCGCTGATAAAAGTGGTCAGCGGTTCAATCGGTTGGCTGTTGGAGCTGCTCAGACCAAGCAATCCCTGATCAAGCTGCTGCGCGCTGTGCGCCTGGATGCGCTTATCATTAACCCATGCACCTTTGCCGCGGCAGGCGTGAAAGGTTTCATGATGATTGGGATCGCACACCACGCCAATCACCGCTTCGTTTTCACAAACGATCGCCAGCGATACGCACCAGTTGTGCAAGCCGTTAAGAAAGCTGCTGGTGCCATCAATCGGATCGAGCACCCAGATAAAGCGTGCGCCAGCAGTATTGCCGCCGCTCTCTTCACCCAACACCGCATCGTCAGGAAAGCGTTCGTGGATCAGATGCTTGACCAATGCCTCAACGTTGCGATCGGCTTCGCTGACCACATCCTGCAGATCTTTCTTATGCTCAACTACTAATTGATGACGTTGCTGATACCAGGATAGAGCCCGGCTGGCGGCGGTTTTGGCAACATCACAGGCGAAATGATAACGTGCGTCGAGTTCGGTAAGCGAAGCTGATGACATCTTTCCCTCTTATGATTTTCAGGCTGGCGAAGCAACAACAGACGCCAAAAATGGCGTATTGGCTGTGTGACGAAGTTAACAAAAGTTAAGAAAGGCTTCATTAAGCCGCAGATGGCTGCGCGTGACAAGAGGGGGAAAAGCCCGCCAGTGAAATTTTTCTTCTTACTGGCGGGTAATACGGGATGAAGCCTTAATGGCGGGTTCTTACGCCAATTTGACGCATGTCATTACCGGTTGGCGATTGATGGACGCGCAGACCGAAAGTAGGTAGCACCGCGTAAATATGGTCAAAGATATCCGCTTGAATATTCTCGTACTCTTTCCACACCGTGGTGTTGGTGAACACATACACTTCCAGCGGCAAACCGTTTTCACCTGGTGCTAACTGCCGCACCATTAACGTCATCTCTTGATGAATACGCGGATGCTGCTCCAGCCAGCTCTGCAGCCAGACGCGGAAGGTACCGATATTCGTCAGGCGGCGACCGTTGAGTGGCGAATCTAAATCACAGCCCAGTTGCGCATTCCATGCGGCCACTTCTTCGCTTTTGCTATCCAGATACGGTGCCAGCAGATGCGCACTTTTCAGCTGCTGCATCATGGCATCATCAAGGAAGCCAATACTGGTGGTATCAATATGAATGCTGCGCTTAATGCGACGCCCACCGGATTCCGACATACCGCGCCAGTTTTTAAAGGAGTCGGAAATTAAGGCGTAAGCGGGAATGGTAACAATGGTGTTATCCCAGTTGCGCACTTTTACCGTGGTTAAAGAAATATCGATGACCGCACCGTCCGCACCATATTTCGGCATTTCCAGCCAGTCATTCATTTTCAGCATATTATTGGCCGCCAACTGAATACCGGCCACGAGACCCAGAATTGGATCTTTAAATACCAGCATCAGCACCGCGGTCATGGCACCGAGTCCGGTGATCAATACGCCAGGCGATTTACCCAACAGCAGCGAAATAATCATGATTACCATTAAAATGGCGGCGATTAATTTCACGCTCTGGATAATACCGCGCAGCGGCAATTGCTGCGCTAGCATGCTATTCGCGCTGAGCTGCTGCAGTAAATCCAGCAAGGAGAACAACATCAGCAGGGCGAAGATCATCATCCACAGCTGGGCGAAAATCAGCAGCGCTGCATAGATCTGAGCACTGTCGTGCAGGAAGAGTTCAGTCTGTAATTTGAATAGCACACCTTGCATCAGCCAGACGCTGCGGCTAAACAGGCGACTGTTAATCAGCGCTTTTGGCCACTGACGGCTACTTTTCTCGGTGTAGCGACGCAGCAGCGGCAAGATAGCGCGGTGCAGAATGGCGTGAGTAAGCAGTGAGATGGCAAAGATTATGGCAATCACTATCCCCAACGCCAGGATGTGCGTGTAGCTAAGACCGGCTTCTGCGAGCCGGTTGGCAATAAGATGCTGCATGAGATTTCCCTGAGTGTGACGAAGATTAAGGTCACGCAGGGTAGGTGATGGGAAATTTCCCGTCCAACAGACGGGTCTTGAATTACCTAATATTACAATTCCTGCGCGCGCGCGGCGGCCATTAAGCGCGGATAAAACTGGAAGAACAGCGGCTCAAGTTGCTCGTAGTGATCAACAAAATCCTGATAGGAGTCGCGCAGCGCGGCTAAGCGCGGACGGCGATGCGCCATGCCGTTGAGCACGCGTGCCAGCCGCGTTGGTTCGGCATAGTGCTCAAACCAGCGTTCGCGCCACATCACGGCGTTCAGCTCGACGAAACCTTCCGGCGTGCCCGCCAGCTGCGGCACGATGTTTTGTTCAGCCGCCGCGGTAAATGCCACCAGCGACTGCGTTGGGTGGAATTTATCCCAGTGTAGCGCGAGGAAGTGGTCCCAAATCACGTCGAGCGTGATGGGGGCCACGCGGCGCGTTTCCGGACGAAACAGCGCACGCGCAATCCGCACTTCGGGCAGGTTATCGGTCAGGACGTCGAGGCGACGATGCATGGCAATGCCATCCACCACCGGTGCAGGCCATTGTGATTGCACGTTGCCGCGCACGAAATCGGCCATGAGATTGCCCAGCAGAGAGCTGTTAGCCAGCTGCGCCAGGTGAAGGTGAGCGAGAAAGTTCATGGCGCATTATATACACGTCATACTTCAAGTTACAGGTGCGTGAGCTGCTCTCGTTTGCCGCCTGCCTGCACCTCGAATTAGTTTGTGTATTCGCAGAATCACAGAAGCGCAGCCAGTTGTTCAGAATTTGCCGCTTTTCCGCTAGACTATGCCGCCTGATTTTAAGTCCTGAAGAAGTGAAGCATGCGCGTAGCCGATTTTACCTTTGAGTTGCCAGATTCCTTAATCGCCCACTATCCGCAGGCGCAGCGAAGCGGTTGCCGCTTGCTGTCGCTGGATGGTCCAAGCGGCGCGTTAAGCCACGGCGTATTTACAGACGTGATGGATAAGCTCAATCCGGGCGATCTGCTGGTGTTCAACAACACCCGCGTGATTCCGGCGCGCGTCTTTGGGCGTAAAGCCAGCGGCGGCAAAATCGAGATGCTGGTTGAGCGCATGCTGGACGATAAGCGCGTGCTGGCGCACGTGCGCGCCTCCAAAGCGCCCAAGCCGGGCGCAGCGCTGCTGCTGGGCGATGACGAAAGTGTCAAAGCCACGATGGTGGCGCGCCATGACACACTGTTTGAGATCGCCTTCGAAGACGATCGCGCGGTGCTGGATATTCTCAACAGCGTCGGCCATATGCCGCTGCCGCCGTATATTGATCGTCCGGATGAAGATGCTGACCGTGAGCTGTACCAGACCGTGTACGGCGTGCGTCCCGGCGCCGTCGCCGCACCGACCGCCGGTTTGCACTTTGACGAGCCGCTGCTGGAAGCGCTGAAAGCTAAAGGCGTCGAGATGGCGTTTGTCACGCTGCACGTCGGTGCCGGGACTTTCCAGCCGGTGCGCGTTGAAACCATCGAGGATCACATCATGCATGCCGAATACGCGGAAGTGCCGCAGGATGTGGTGGATGCGGTGCTGGCGTGTAAAGCACGCGGCAACAAAGTGGTCGCCGTGGGCACCACCTCAGTACGTTCGCTGGAGAGCGCCGCGAAGGCCAGCCAGGACGCGCTGATCGCACCCTTCTTCGATGACACCCAAATTTTCATCTATCCCGGCTATCACTATCAGGTGATCGATGCGCTGATCACCAACTTCCATCTGCCGGAATCGACCCTGATTATGCTGGTTTCGGCCTTTGCTGGTTATCAGCACACCATGGCGGCTTATCACAGCGCGGTGGCAGAGCAGTACCGTTTCTTTAGCTACGGGGATGCGATGTACATCACCCGTAATCCACAAGCGCCTGACGAAAGCGTCGGCGCATAATTGAATCAGACTGTTTCTCTGATCAGAGGTTAATGTGAAATTTGAATTAGATACTACCGACGGGCGCGCGCGCCGTGGCCGTCTGGTCTTTGATCGTGGCGTTGTTGAAACCCCAGCATTTATGCCCGTGGGCACTTACGGCACGGTGAAAGGCATGACGCCGGAAGAAGTGAAAGAGACCGGCGCGCAAATCCTGCTCGGCAACACCTTCCACCTGTGGCTGCGCCCAGGTCAGGAGATCATGAAACTGCACGGCGACCTGCACGATTTCATGAACTGGCAAGGACCGATCCTTACCGATTCCGGCGGCTTCCAGGTGTTCAGCCTTGGCGATATCCGTAAGATCACCGAAGCGGGCGTGCACTTCCGTAACCCGATCAACGGCGATCCGATTTTCCTCGATCCGGAAAAGTCGATGGAGATTCAGTTCGATCTCGGTTCTGACGTGGTGATGATCTTCGACGAATGTACGCCATATCCGGCGGATTGGGATTACGCCAAACGTTCGATGGAGATGTCGTTGCGCTGGGCACAACGCAGCCGCGATCGCTTCGATTCCCTCGGCAATAAAAATGCATTATTCGGCATTATTCAGGGCGGTGTTTACGAAGATTTACGAGATGTCTCGGTTAAAGGTCTGGTAGAGATTGGCTTTGATGGGTACGCTGTGGGCGGCCTGGCGGTGGGTGAACCTAAAGAGGACATGCACCGAATCCTGGAGCACGTCTGTCCGCAAATTCCGCAAGACAAACCGCGTTATTTGATGGGCGTCGGCAAGCCAGAAGATCTGGTGGAAGGCGTTCGCCGCGGTATCGATATGTTTGACTGCGTTATGCCAACGCGCAATGCGCGCAATGGTCATCTGTTTGTTACCGATGGCGTGGTGAAAATTCGTAATGCCCGGTATAAAGATGACACCGCAACGCTGGATGCAGAGTGTGATTGTTACACCTGTCGCAATTATAGCCGCGCCTACTTGCATCATCTTGATCGCTGTAACGAAATACTGGGCGCACGCCTGAATACGATTCACAATCTGCGCTATTACCAGCGTTTGATGGCCGGTTTACGTAAGGCTATCGAAGAGGGTAAATTAGAGCACTTTGTTAGCGAGTTCTACCAACGGACGGGGAAGGCGGTTCCTCCGCTGAACGTCTGATAATTCATCAATGAGGGAAATTTAATGAGCTTTTTCATTTCTGACGCCGTAGCCGCAGCAGGCGCACCGTCTCAGGGAAGTCCGTATTCTCTGGTGATCATGCTGGTGGTATTTGGTCTGATCTTCTACTTCATGATTCTGCGTCCACAGCAGAAGCGTACTAAAGATCACAAGAAACTGATGGATTCCATCTCTAAAGGTGATGAAGTGCTGACCAGCGGTGGTTTAGTTGGCCGTGTGACCAAAGTGGCAGAAACTGGCTATGTTTCTATTGCCCTGAACGACACCACTGAAGTAGTTGTTAAACGTGATTTCGTGGCCGCCGTTCTGCCGAAAGGTACTTTGAAGGCGCTGTAATTTTTTCTTCCCGAAGGGAACTGCCGTGTTAAACCGTTATCCTTTGTGGAAGTACATCATGCTGGTCGTCGTGATTCTCGTCGGCCTGCTCTATGCGCTTCCTAACCTTTATGGTGAGGATCCGGCCGTTCAGATCACTGGTGCGCGCGGTGGCGCCGCCAGTGAGCAAACGTTGGATCAGATCCAGACCGTATTAAAACAAGACAATATCGAGAGCAAATCCCTCGCTCTGGAAAATGGTGCCATTCTGGCCCGCTTTGCAACGCAGGATGGACAGCTGCGCGCGCGTGATGCACTCACCAGCGCGCTGGGCGAAGACTACATTGTGGCCCTTAACCTTGCGCCGGCAACGCCTCGCTGGCTGAGCATGCTGTCCGCGGAACCGATGAAACTCGGTCTTGATCTGCGCGGCGGCGTTCACTTCCTGATGGAAGTGGATATGGATACGGCTCTGGGCAAACTGCAAGAGCAGAACGCCGACAGCCTGCGCAGCGATCTGCGCGACAAAAGCATTCCGTATACCACCGTTAATAAAATCGCGAACTATGGCGTAGAAGTGCGTTTCCGTGACGGCGCCAGCCGTGATGCGGCAATCAGCTACTTGTCTACTCGCCACCGTGATCTGGTGATCTCAAGCCAGGGCAGCGATGCGCTGCGTGCGGTGATGAGTGATGCGCGTCTGAGCGAAGCGCGTGAATATGCGGTGCAGCAAAACATCACCATTCTGCGTAACCGTGTGAACCAGCTCGGCGTTGCCGAACCGCTGGTGCAGCGTCAGGGTTCTGACCGCATCGTGGTGGAACTGCCGGGTATTCAGGACACCGCGCGCGCCAAAGAGATTCTGGGCGCTACCGCCACACTGGAATTCCGTCTGGTGAACACCAGCGTGGATCCAACCGCAGCGGCCAGCGGCCGTGTGCCCGGCGATTCGGAAGTGAAGAAAACCCGCGACGGGCAGCCAGTGGTGCTGTACAAGCGTGTGATTCTGACCGGTGATCACATCACCGATTCCACGTCGAGCATGGATGAGTACAACCAGCCGCAGGTGAACATTTCACTGGATGGCGCGGGCGGCAACATGATGTCCAACTTCACCAAGGACAACATCGGTAAGCCGATGGCGACCCTGTTTGTGGAGTACAAAGACAGCGGTAAGAAAGATGCCAACGGCCGGTCGATTCTGGTGAAACAGGAAGAAGTGATTAACGTGGCGAACATTCAGTCGCGCCTCGGTAACAGCTTCCGTATCACCGGTATCAATAATGCAAACGAAGCACGTCAGCTGTCGCTGCTGCTGCGCGCGGGTGCGTTGATTGCGCCAATCCAGATTGTAGAAGAGCGTACTATCGGCCCAACCATGGGTCAGCAGAACATCACACAAGGCCTCGAAGCCTGCCTGTGGGGTTTGATTGCTTCGATCCTGTTCATGGTGGTGTTCTACAAGAAGTTTGGTCTTATCGCTACCAGCGCGCTGCTGTGTAACCTGGTGCTGATTGTCGGCATCATGTCACTGCTGCCAGGCGCGACGCTCACCATGCCGGGTATTGCCGGTATCGTGCTGACGCTGGCGGTAGCGGTCGATGCTAACGTGTTGATTAACGAACGTATTAAAGAAGAGTTGCGTAACGGACGCTCGGTACAGCAGGCGATTCATGAAGGCTATAAAGGCGCCTTCTCCAGTATCGTCGACGCCAACGTCACTACGCTTATCAAAGTGATCATTCTTTATGCGGTCGGTACCGGTTCAATCAAAGGCTTTGCGATTACTACGGCTATCGGTATCGCAACCTCAATGTTTACCGCTATCGTCGGCACCCGTGCCATCGTTAACCTGGTGTACGGCGGCAAACGCATCAACAAGCTGTCTATCTGAGGAGTGCGTTGTGGCACAGGAATATAGTATTGAGCAGCTAAACCACGGGCGTAAAGTCGTCGACTTTATGCGCTGGGATAAGCTGGCTTTCATCATCTCCGGTCTGCTGATTGTGGCATCTATCGTCATTGTCGGTGTGCGAGGCTTCAACTGGGGCCTCGACTTTACCGGCGGAACGGTGATTGAGATTAACCTGGAAAAACCGGCGGATCTCGACGCGCTGCGTGAAGGTTTGGTGAAAGCGGGCTTTGAAGAGCCGCTGGTGCAGAACTTTGGTAGCAGCCGTGATGTGATGGTGCGTATGCCTCCGGCCACCGGCAATGCCGGCACCGAACTGGGCAATAAAGTGCTGGCTTCCATTAGCCAGACCACGCAGCAGAACGCTACCGTGAAACGCATCGAGTTCGTTGGCCCAAGCGTGGGTAGCGATCTGGCGCAGGCCGGTGCGATGGCGTTGCTGTCAGCGCTGATTGCGATTTTGATCTACATCGGCTTCCGCTTTGAGTGGCGTTTAGCGCTCGGCACCGTTCTGGCGCTGGCGCACGATGTGATCATCACCTGTGGTATTTTGTCGCTGGCGCACGTCGAAATCGACCTGACGATTGTCGCTTCATTGATGTCGGTCATTGGTTACTCGCTTAACGATAAGATCGTGGTCTCCGACCGTATTCGTGAGAACTTCCGCAAGATTCGCCGCGGTTCTTCTTACGACATCACTAACGTGTCGCTGACCCAGACGCTGAGCCGTACCTTGATCACCTCCATCACTACGCTGGCGATGATCATGATCCTGTTCGTGTTTGGTGGTGCGTTGCTGAAAGGCTTCTCACTGACCATGCTGATCGGTGTCACCATCGGTACTATTTCGTCGATTTATGTCTCTTCAGCGCTGGCGCTGAAACTCGGCATGAAGCGTGAACATATGCTGGTACAGAAAGTGGAAAAAGAGGGCGCAGATCAGCCTTCGATTCTGCCGTAACGCGGAGTCAGAAAGTAAACGGGCTGCCATTGGCAGCCCGTTTTTTTATGCCTGTCGATCAGGGCGTGGTTTTCGTCGCTGGAGGCTCAACATCGTGCACGCGCACGTAGCCGAGTTGCTCCGGGGTTAACCCGCTGAGTCGCAGCGGCACGCTAACGGAACTGCGCGGCATTAACTGTGCAGGAACCTCGATGGTCTGGCTCAGGCTGCCCGCGTTAAGCGGTTTGCCGCTGGCCGGATCCATTTCGCCCCATACCACGGTCGCGCGCAGTGCCGGAATCGGCTGATCATCGGTCGAGCGGATATTCAGATTGGCGCGACTGCCGCTGGCTTCACCCGCCACCTGCGAGATTGACAAACGCAATTTACCTAGCTGCGTCTGTAACTCCACCGGCGTATTGGCTTGCGGCAACAGCCACGCGCCCTGGGTGGATTGGCTGTTCAGCTGTCCCTGAATCTCCAGCGCCGTTGCCTGATTGGTCAGCTTGCGCATCTGCTGATTAAGCTGACTCACTTCCTGATGCAACTCTTTGACCTGCGGTGAAACCGGCGTTGAACTGCAACCACTGAGAACCAGCAAAGAGAGTGCTGCCGGAGCCCAAAACGTCCTGATCGTCATGCAATGTCCTTTCTTTATTCGGGAATTCGTAAAACCTGGCCAGGGTAGATCTTATCAGGATGCGTCAGCATTGGCTTGTTCGCCTCGAAAATCTTGTTGTATTCATTAGGATTCCCATAGACCTCTTTCGATACCGCACTCAAGGTATCGCCTTTTTTCACGGTATAGAATTTCGCGGGCGTAGCGGCATCGCTGGCGGTGACCTTGTCATCCACCTTGGTGATGCCCGCGACGTTACCGGCGGCCACCAGAATCTTCTCTTTCAACTCCTGAGAGATGCCATCACCAGTCACAGTAACGGTATCGCCTTTGACATCCACCTTGACCTTATCGCTGTCGGGCAAACCGAGTTTGTTGATGTGATCCTGCAATTTCTTGCTGGCATCGTCGCCGCCGCCACTGACGGCATCCCACAGTTTTTCTCCAGCATCTTTCACGAAATCAAACAGACCCATACATCCTCCAGATTTTTATGATGTTGGCCGCCTTGCTGGCGGCTCTTTAAGCGTAGTGGTTTTTTGCCTGAGGTCATGTAGGTGATGTCTTGCATTTGGCTTAACGTCACAAACGGGGATTCACACATTATGTGCCACACACATACATTTTGTGGCGCGATCGCGCTACACTGTGTGGCCTATTTATCTCGCATCAGGAAGCCTCATGCATTGCCCATTCTGCTCCGCTGTGGACACCAAAGTGATTGATTCTCGTCTGGTTAGTGAAGGATCGTCGGTGCGTCGCCGTCGTCAGTGTCTGGTGTGTCATGAGCGTTTTACCACCTTTGAAGTGGCAGAGTTGGTGATGCCGCGCGTGGTAAAAAGCAACGATGTGCGTGAACCCTTCAATGAAGACAAGCTCAGCAGCGGCATGATTAAGGCGCTGGAAAAACGCCCCGTCAGCGCCGATGCGGTTGAAAGCGCGGTCAATCATATTAAAACTCAGCTGCGTGCCACCGGTGAACGCGAAGTGCCAAGCGCACTGATCGGCAATCTGGTGATGGATGAGCTGAAAAAGCTCGATAAAGTGGCCTACATTCGCTTTGCCTCGGTCTATCGCAGCTTCGAAGATATTCGCGATTTTGGTGAAGAGATCGCCCGTCTACAGGACTAATCCATGACTGACGAACGCTATATGGCGCGCGCGCTGGAACTGGCGCGGCGCGGACGCTTTACCACCACACCTAACCCCAACGTCGGCTGCGTGATTGTGCGCGAGGGCGAGATTGTCGGCGAAGGCTGGCATCAGCGCGCCGGCGAACCGCATGCCGAAGTGCATGCGCTGCGTATGGCGGGCGAACGAGCTGCTGGCGCAACCGCGTATGTCACGCTGGAACCTTGTAGCCACCATGGACGCACGCCGCCGTGCTGCGATGCGCTGATTGCCGCAGGCGTGACGCGCGTGGTCGCCGCGATGCAGGATCCCAATCCGCAGGTGGCAGGACGTGGACTCTACCGTTTACAGCAGGCGGGCATCGACGTCAGTCATGGCCTGATGATGAACGAAGCGGAAGCGCTGAACCGGGGTTTTCTCAAACGTATGCGGACCGGATTCCCGTGGATCCAGCTGAAGCTCGGCGCATCCCTTGATGGCCGCACCGCCATGGCGAGTGGCGAAAGTCAGTGGATCACCTCCGCGGCCGCAAGGCGCGATGTGCAACGTTTACGCGCCCAGAGTTCAGCTATTCTTAGCACCAGCGCCACGGTGTTGGCTGACAATCCGTCGCTCACGGTACGCTGGAGAGAATTGAATGAAGAGGTGCGTGCGCAGCTCGAAGAAAGCCAGCTGCGTCAGCCGGTGCGCGTGGTGATTGACAGCCAACAGCGCGTCACGCCGCAACACCGACTGATTGACCAGCCAGGCGAAACCTGGCTGATGCGCTGCGAGCCCGATCAACACGCGTGGCCCGCCAGCGTGACCCAGATTGCGGTACCCCAGCGTGGTGAACAGCTTGATTTGGTCGCGATGATGATGTTGCTCGGCCAGCGCCAGATCAACAGCGTGTGGGTGGAAGCGGGTGCCGGATTAGCGGGTGCTTTGCTGCAAGCGGGCCTGGTGGATGAGCTGATTGTTTACATGGCGCCAAAGCTGTTAGGGAATGCCGCACGCGGCCTGTGCACGCTGCCGGGACTGGAACAGCTGGCCGATGCGCCGGCCCTGAATTTTAGCGATGTGCGCCTGGTTGGCGAGGACCTGCGCCTGACGCTGACGCCGCGCTGAAAGCGCGCGGAAAAGCCTGAGCGCGTCGCCAAAGAGTATGATAGAATCCGCCCCCTTCTGCGGGGCCATAAAACAACCCAAAGGATATGTATGAAAGTTATCGAAGCTCCTGTTGCCACGCCTGATGCAAACATTGCCATCGTAATTGCGCGTTTTAACAACTTCATTAATGACAGCCTGCTGGACGGCGCGATTGACGCACTTAAGCGCATCGGCCAGGTGAAAGCAGATAACATCACCGTTGTCTGGGTTCCAGGTGCATACGAACTGCCGCTGGCAGCACGCGCACTGGCGAAAGCCGGTAAGCACGACGCCATTGTTGCGTTGGGCACTGTCATCCGTGGCGGCACCGCACATTTCGAATATGTGGCCGGTGAAGCCAGCTCGGGCATTGCGCACGTCGCGATGACCAGCGAAATCCCGGTGACCTTCGGCGTGTTGACCACTGAAAATATCGAGCAGGCGATTGAACGCGCCGGCACGAAAGCAGGTAATAAAGGTGCCGAAGCGGCCCTGACTGCACTCGAAATGATCAACGTATTGAAAGCCATCAAAGCCTGATTTTTGTAAGGGGAATTTTGTGAAACCTGCTGCTCGTCGTCGCGCCCGTGAGTGCGCTGTCCAGGCGCTTTACTCCTGGCAGCTGTCTAAGAACGACATTGCCGATGTGGAATACCAGTTTCTGGCGGAACAAGACGTCAAAGACGTCGATATTAGCTATTTCCGCGAATTGCTGGCCGGTGTGGCGACTAACAGCGCGTACCTGGACGGTCTGATGAAGCCTTACCTGTCGCGTCAGCTGGAAGAGCTGGGCCAGGTAGAAAAAGCCATCCTGCGTATTTCGCTGTATGAGCTGAGCAAGCGTTCTGATGTGCCGTATAAAGTGGCCATCAACGAAGGCATCGAGTTGGCAAAAGTGTTTGGTGCTGAAGACAGCCACAAATTCGTCAACGGTGTGCTCGACAAAGCTGCCCCGCAAATTCGACCAAACAAAAAATAGCGTTAAAGGCCGGTTATCCGGCCTTTTTCTCATTGAGACCTGACTTATGTCTTGTGGTGAATTCGAACTGATTGCACGTTACTTTAACCGCGTCACCAGCTCCCGCCGCGATGTGGAGAAAGGAATTGGTGACGACTGCGCGTTACTTAACGTGCCAGAAAAACAGACACTTGCCATCAGCACCGACACGCTGGTTGCAGGCGTCCACTTCTTACGTGATATCCATCCCGCCGATCTCGGCTACAAAGCCGTCGCCGTTAATCTCAGCGATTTAGCCGCCATGGGCGCCGATCCGGCCTGGCTAACGCTGGCATTAACGCTGCCTGAAATTGATGAACCGTGGGTGGCGGCCTTTAGCGACAGCCTGTTTGAGCTGCTGGATTATTACGATATGCAGCTGATTGGTGGCGATACCACGCGCGGACCGCTGAGCATGACGCTCGGCATTCACGGTTTAGTGCCAGTGGGAAGGGCGCTGAAACGTTCGGGCGCGAAGCCAGGCGACTGGATCTTTGTCACCGGCACCTTGGGTGACAGCGCGGCCGGTTTATCGCTGCTGCAGCATCGCCATCGCCTGAACGATCCGGCGGTGCACGAAGCGTTGATCAAACGCCATCTGCGTCCAATGCCGCGCGTGCTGCAAGGCCAGGCGCTGCGCGGTCTGGCAACCTCGGCGATCGATATCTCTGATGGCCTGATTTCCGATCTCGGCCATGTGCTGACCGCCAGCCGCGTTGGCGCTCGCATCAATCTCGACGCGTTACCGCTTTCAGCGGCCCTGCGCGATCACTTCGAGCCTGAACTGGTGCTGAAATGGGCGTTGAGCGGCGGCGAAGATTACGAGCTGTGCTTTACCGTGCCAGAAGTGAACCGTGGCGCGATTGACGTGGCGCTCGGCCATTTTGGTGTGCCTTATACCTGTATTGGGCAGATTGCACCCGAATCGGAAGGGCTGAGTTTGCTGGAGAACGGCAAGCCGCGCAGTGTAGATGTGAAAGGGTTTGATCACTTCGGCGCGAAGTAAATTGCCCTCACCCTAACCCTCTCCCACAAGTGGGAGAGGGGACAATTAGGTAGGGACTGCTCGTTCTGCTCCAACAAGTGGGAGAAGGAACGATTAGGTGGGTACTGCAGATACTGCTCCCTCGCCCGCTTGCGGGAGAGGGCTGGGGTGAGGGGAATGGTCTACCTTACTCAAACCCCACCATCGGATGCGGTTGATATACCGTTTCCAGCTCGGCAATCTCATTCTCACTCAATTCAACATCCACCGCTTTCACCAACTCGGCGAACTGTTGCTCGCGCGAAGCGCCAATGATCGGCGCGGTGACCGCCGGTTTATGTAATAGCCACGCCAGCGCCACCTGCGCGCGCGTCACGCCTTTATCGGCGGCTACATTAGCCAGACGCTCGGCAATTGCCGCATCGTTCTCTTCGGTGCCGGTATACAGCTTCTCCATCACATTATCCGATACCGAACGTGCGGTGGTTTCGCCCCATGGACGCGTGAGTTTACCGCGCGCCAGCGGGCTCCACGGCAGCACCGCGATCCCTTCGCGCTGACACAGCGGATGCATGTCATTCTCTTCCTCACGCTGAATCAGGTTGTACTGATCCTGCATGCTGACAAAGCGCGCCCAGTTATTTTGCTTTTGCAGTTCCAGCGCCTGAGCAAACTGCGATGCGTGCATTGATGATGCGCCGATGTAACGCGCCTTGCCGGATTTCACCACTTCATGCAGCGCTTCCAGCGTCTCTTCAATCGGCGTGGCGTAATCCCAGCGGTGAATCTGCAGCAGATCGACATACTCCATACCAAGGCGCGTCAGGCTGTCATCAATCGATTGCAAGATATTCTGGCGCGACAAGCCTTGTGACAGATTACTCAGCGGAAAATAGACCTTGGTGGCGACCACAACCTGATCGCGGCGGGCAAAATCTTTCAGCGCCCGGCCCACAATCTCTTCGCTGCTGCCATCGGAATAGCTGTTAGCGGTATCGAAGAAGTTGATGCCGGCTTCCAGCGCCTGCTTGATCAACGGTCGGCTGCTCTCTTCAGGCAGCGTCCACGCGTGATTGCCGCGCGTGGGATCGCCGTAAGTCATGCAGCCTAAACAGAGACGTGAAACCTGTAAGTCGGTTTGGCCTAGGGGAATGGTTTTCATCTATTTGGGCTCCTGCTCTTATGCTTGAGGGAAATCGTTCCCTAAGCATAGCAGCAGGCTCGCTCACCGGGCGGTGAGCGAGTCGGGCAGATTACTGGGCGAGCCAGTCAGTGATTTGCTGCTGAATACCGGCGGCATCCAGCTGATAATCCTGACGTACTTCTTCCTGCGTGCCTTGTGGGATGAACTCATCCGGCAGGCCGAGGTTGAGCACTGGTACGCGCAGGCGTTTTGCCATCACGTACTCGTTGACACCGCTGCCGGCGCCGCCTTTGATGGCGCCTTCTTCCAGCGTAACCAGCGAATCGTGGCTGGCCGCCAGCTCGGCAATCAGTGCTTCATCGAGTGGCTTCACAAAACGCATATCCACCAGCGTGGCATTCAGCGCTTCCGCAGCGGCAGCGGCTTCTGGCAGCAAAGTACCGAAATTAAGGATCGCCAGCTTTTCGCCGCGACGCTTCACGATACCTTTGCCCAGCGGCAAGCTCGCCAGCGGTTCCAGCGTTGCGCCGGTACCGGTACCGCGCGGGTAACGCACCGCACTCGGGCCATCCTGATAGTGATATCCGGTATAAAGCATCAGACGACATTCGTTTTCATCGCTTGGCGTCATGATCACCATCTCTGGCACGCAGCGTAAGAACGCGATATCAAATGCGCCCTGATGAGTTTGACCATCCGCGCCGACAATACCGCCGCGATCGATAGCAAACAGCACCGGCAATTTCTGGATGGCGACATCGTGGATCAGCTGATCGTAGGCGCGCTGCAGGAAGGTCGAGTAGATCGCCACAACCGGTTTGTAACCACCAATCGCCATACCCGCCGCGAACGTTACCGCGTGCTGCTCGGCAATCGCCACATCAAAATATTGCTGCGGATAGTCGCGTGAGTAGCTCACCATGCCCGAACCTTCGCGCATCGCTGGCGTGACCGCCATCAGGCGCGGATCGTCAGCCGCCATTTCGCTCAACCAGTTGCCGAAAATCTTCGAGTAGCTTGGTAAGCCCGGCACGCTTTTCGGCAGCGCCAGGCTGGCGGGATCGAACTTCGGTACCGCATGCCAGGTAATCGGATCTTCTTCCGCCGGGGCATAACCTTTGCCCTTTTTGGTCATGATGTGCAGGAACTGCGGACCTTTCAGATCGCGCATATTCTTCAGCGTGCTCACCAGCGTCAGCACGTCGTGACCATCTACCGGGCCGATGTAGTTAAAGCCCAGCTCTTCAAACAGCGTACCCGGCACCACCATGCCTTTCAGGTGCTCTTCTGTGCGCTTCACCAGCTCTTTGATCGGCGGCAAACCGCCCAATACACGCTTGCCGCCTTCGCGCAGGCGTGAATAGGTTTTCCCGGAGAGAATCTGTGCCAGACGATTGTTGAGTGCGCCCACGTTCTCGGAGATCGACATCTCGTTGTCGTTGAGGATCACCAGCATGTCCGGCTTGATGTCACCGGCGTGGTTCATGGCTTCAAACGCCATGCCGGCGGTGATCGCGCCATCGCCAATAATACAGGCGGTGCGGCGGCCTTTGCCTTCACGTTCGGCGGCAACCGCCATGCCGAGCCCGGCGCTGATCGAGGTGGAGGAGTGACCTACGCTCAGCACGTCGTACTCACTCTCACCGCGCCACGGGAACGGATGCAGGCCATTTTTCTGGCGGATGGTGCCGATACGATCGCGGCGTCCGGTCAGAATTTTGTGCGGATAGGCCTGATGTCCCACGTCCCACACCAGATGATCAAAGGGGGTGTTATAAACATAATGCAGCGCCACTGTTAGCTCGACGACGCCCAGACCCGATGCAAAGTGGCCGGAAGATCGGCTCACGCTATCCAGCAGATACTGACGCAGTTCGTCACACAGCTCCGGAAGTTTTTCTTTCGGTAATAAACGTAATTCCTGAACCGTGTTGGCTAACGCCAGTGTCGGGTATTTTGCAATATCAAAACTCATCAGAGACTCATTATGAAAGTTATTTATCGCGTTCAATTATGAAGCTTGCCAGCGCTTGTAAGGCGAGTGTGTTGTAAGACTGTGCCGCCAGAATATCGAGAGCGCCGAGCGCCTCTTGATAAAGATCCCAGGCTTTACTGCGGGCATTTTCCAGCCCCATCAATGAAGGATAGGTGCTTTTACCCAATGCCTGATCCGCGCCCTGTGTTTTTCCTAACACGGCGGTATCGCCGACCACATCGAGGATGTCATCCTGCACCTGAAACGCCAGTCCGATGGCATTGGCGTAGGTATCCAGTAGCGGCATCGCGGCGCGACCACGATCGCCGGCGGCTAATGCGCCAAGACGTACCGCGGCGCGAATTAACGCGCCGGTTTTATGGCGGTGAATCTGTTCCAGCTGCGCCAGATCGATGCTTTTGCCTTCCGCCGCCAAATCCAGTGCCTGACCGCCGCACATGCCTGCCACGCCGCTGGCCTGCGCCAGTTCGGAAATCATCGCAATACGCGCGTCGGCGCTGACGCCGGGCATCGGCTGATCGGCCAGAATCGAAAAGGCCAAAGTTTGCAGAGCATCGCCGGCGAGAATCGCCGTGTCTTCACCATATTTAATATGGCAGGTTGGCTGCCCGCGGCGTAACGCATCGTCGTCCATCGCCGGCAGATCGTCATGAATCAGGGAATAAGCATGGATGCATTCCACGGCCGCAGCCGGCACATCGAGGCTGGCGGCATCGGCCTTTAGCATTTCGCCTGTTGCGTACACCAGAAAGGGACGCAGACGCTTACCGCCTAATAATGCCCCATACTCCATGGCATTCACCAGAGGAGAACTCTGAAAAGGAAGTGGATCTATTAAGCGCGTCAATGCCTGATTAACGCGTTGATGGTAAGCGCTCAGCAGTTTAGCAAAATCCATTACTCATTTTCCGGGGTAAAAGGGGCGAGGGCGGCATCTTTCTCATCGCTAAGCAGAATTTGCACACGCTGCTCTGCCTGCTGCAGGGTTTGCTGACCGGTACGTGCCAATTGTACGCCGCGTTCAAATTCGTTCAGCGCCTGCTCTAACGGCAGCTCGCCACTTTCCAGGCGGCTAACAATCTGTTCCAGCTGCTCTAATGCGCTTTCAAAACTGGCAGGCGCTTCGGCTTTTTTCGGCATAATCAGTGTCGACTCACAGGTTAGGAGATCATCTTGCAATCGGTCATGGTAGCTGACGAGGATTAATTAGCAAAATAATGAATGTGATGAAGGTTGCTTAAAGCAGTCACCCGGCAAAGGTGATATACTTTTGCGCCTCGGATGCGGGGGCTCCTGAATTAACCCGCAATTATATGATTTTAACAGTTAAGTGCCGATGCTTTTAGCACTTATTTGTCCAAACGAACCCCTGTCGCCATGAAGTTTATCGTCAAGCTGTTTCCAGAAATCACCATCAAAAGTCAGTCGGTGCGTCTGCGCTTTATCAAAATTCTCTCCAGTAGCATTCGTAATATTCTGCGCACCGTGGATGAAGAGATCAAAGTCGTGCGCCATTGGGACCACATTGAAGTGCGTTCTAAGAATGAGTCGCTGCGCGAGACCCTTGTCACCGAACTGACGCGCATTCCGGGCATTCACCATGTGCTGGCGGTGGAAGATCGCGCCTACACCGATATGCACGACATTTTCGAGCAGACGCTGGTGCTGAACCGCGAGCGTCTGGAAGGCAAAAGCTTCTGCGTGCGCGTCAAGCGCCGCGGCAAGCACAGCTTCAGCTCGCAGGACGTGGAACGCTACGTTGGCGGCGGCCTTAACCAACACATCGCCAGCGCGCGCGTGCAGCTCAATCGTCCGGAAGAAACGGTGAATCTGGAGATCGACGACGATCGTCTGTTGCTGATCACCGCACGCTATGAAGGCTTAGGCGGATTCCCGATTGGTACCCAGGAAGATGTTCTGTCACTGATTTCCGGCGGTTTTGATTCTGGCGTGTCGAGCTACATGCTGATGCGTCGCGGCTGCCGCGTGCATTACTGCTTCTTCAACCTTGGCGGTGCGGCACACGAGATTGGCGTGCGCCAGGTTGCACATTACCTGTGGCAGCGCTTTGGTCGCTCACACCGCGTACGCTTCGTAGCGATCAACTTCGAGCCGGTAGTCGGTGAGATTCTTGAGAAAGTGGACGACGGCCAAATGGGCGTGGTGCTGAAGCGTATGATGGTGCGTGCGGCGTCAATGGTGGCGGAACGTTACGGCGTGCAGGCGCTGGTGACCGGCGAAGCGCTGGGCCAGGTTTCCAGCCAGACGCTGACCAACCTGCGTTTGATCGATAACGCCTCCGATACGCTGATTCTTCGTCCGCTGATCTCCCATGACAAAGAGCACATCATTGATGTGGCGCGTAAGATCGGCACCGAAGATTTTGCCCGCACCATGCCAGAATATTGCGGCGTGATTTCGAAAAGCCCAACCGTTAAAGCGGTGAAGGGCAAGATCGAAGCGGAAGAGCAAAACTTCGATTTCGAGATCCTCAATCGCGTGGTGCAGGAAGCCAGCAACGTCGATATCCGTGAAATCGCCGAGCAGACGGAAGAAGAAGTGGTGGAAGTTGAAACCGTTGACTCCTTCATCAGCAACGACGTGGTGCTGGATATCCGTTCGGCCGATGAGCAGGAGGCGAATCCGCTGATCGTCGAAGGCGTTGAAGTAAAAACTCTGGCGTTCTACAAACTCAGCACCCAGTTTGGCGACCTGGACCAGAGTAAAACCTGGCTGCTGTATTGCGATCGCGGTGTGATGAGTCGCCTGCAGGCGCTCTATCTGCATGAGCAGGGCTTCAAAAACGTGAAGGTTTATCGTCCATAAGCGATAAACCGTAGCGGCGCGATGAATCACGCGTATTTCATGCGGCATCAGTGTTGCAGTGAAATGCGCAATTAATCGCGCCGCTACAATCATGTGCAGTCTGTTGTAACAACGTTACCGCTCTTCAAACTCCTGATAATTATAAATCCCTGCCGCCAGTACCAGCTGTGAAGCCACTTCACGCGCGGTCTCTTTATCCACCAGCAAATCAATCAGCTTCAACGCAAAATCCATTGCGGTGCCCGGTCCCTGGCTGGTCAGCAGATTAACGCGCGGATCCCACACCACGCGGCGCTCCATCCATTTGCTGTCGGGAATGGTGTCACGCAGGCCGGGAAAACCGGTCATATTGCCGACGGGAAACAGATCGTGCGCGACCAAAACCGTGCCCGGCGCGGCACAAATCGCTGCCACAATCTTGCTGGAGAGATGGAACTGGCGCACGGTTTCCACCAGCAGCGGGCTGTCGCGGAAGGTCTCCGCGCCTTTCAAACCGCCGGGCAGCACAATCGCGTCGTAGTCGTTATCCGCCACCTCAACCAAAGGCGCATCCGCCAGCAGCCGCACGCCGCGCGAACAGACGATCTCACGCGTGCCATCGCTCTCCACGCTGGCGGTGGTGACGCTTAAACCGCCGCGTACCAGCAAATCGATCGTGGTGACCGCTTCGGTCTCTTCACTTCCATGTGCCAGGCAAACCAGAACCGATGCGTTCGCGCTCATAGTGGGACTCCTTACGTTTAATCAGATCGTACAAACGGGTGTTTTCCGGCAGTGAAATGCCCTGCGCGCGGGCGCGACGCAACAGGTAGCCGGTGATGTAATCAATTTCGGTCAGACGCTGCGCACGCACATCCTGCAACATTGATGAGGTATTGGCGGCGGTGCTCTCGATCACGTCGTAAATGATGTCGCGCAGATTATCCACCGCCATGTGCTGGCCTTCGCGCTCCATCACCCAGGCGATCTCTTCGCACAGCAGCGCGACTTGTTCCGGCCAGGCGCGCAGCGCCCCGTTCTGGCAATCGTGCTCAACGGTCATCGGATTGATCACGCAGTTGATTGCCAGCTTGCGCCAGCTGGCGGCGGCGATGTTGTCATGCCAGGCCACATCCGGCAGCGCCTGATGCAGAATATCGGCGATATCGCTCAGTGCGGCGCTCTCACGATTAGCAGGGCCGATATGGGTGATGCCGTGCGCAATATGCTTAATCACCGTGCCGTCGCGCATTGCCGCGTGCGTGGTGATGCCGCGCAACAGCGGCTGACGCAAATCTTTCAGCTCTTCCAACGTTCCCATGCCGTTATGCAGCAGCAGAATTGGCGCGTGCGTCGGCAGCACGCTTTGCAGATTTTTCACCGCAGGGGAAACCTGGGGCGCTTTGAGCGTCACCAGTAACAGCTGGCTTTCGGCGAGGAACAGCGGATCATTGGCAATAAAGGTGTGATTGCTCACCTCGCCTTGCGGATCGACTACGTTGGCTGAGCAATAGGGCTGCGGTACACGTAACCAGCCCTGCACCTCATGTCCCTGACGGGCGAGAGCGGCGAGCCAAATTTGACCTAAGGCGCCACACCCCAACACGGTAATTTTCATTTTGCCTCCCGTGGGCGGGTTCCTGTTTTCACGTTACGGGTAAGTATAGCTTTCCGCGTATCGTGTTTTATTAGCGCCACAAGACGCGTATTATGCATGTCACTTTAGTATCAGGAGAAGAAAAGATGCCATCTTTCGATATCGTTTCCGAAGTCGAATTGTCGGAAGTGCGAAATGCCGTGGAGAATGCGAACCGCGAGATCTCAACTCGTTTCGATTTCCGTAACGTGAGTGCAACCATTGAGCTCAACGAAAAGAACGAGACCATCAAACTCAGCAGCGAATCTGATTTCCAGGTCAAACAGCTGGTGGATATTCTGCGCGAAAAGCTGCTGAAGCGTGGCATTGAAGGCGCGGCGATTGAAGTGCCAGAAGAGATCGTGCACAGCGGTAAAAGCTGGTCGGTGGAAGCCAAGCTGAAGAAAGGTATCGAAAGCGATATCGCGAAAAAGCTGGTGAAGCTGATTAAAGACAGCAAGCTGAAAGTGCAGACGCAGATTCAGGGTGAAGAACTGCGCGTAACCGGTAAGTCACGCGACGACCTGCAAGGTGCGATGGCGCTGGTGCGCGGTGGCAACCTCGGACAGCCTTTCCAGTTCAAAAACTTCCGCGACTAATCGCGTTTGTCGCGCGCCGCACGACGATAAAGCGTGCTGCGCGCGACGCCTAAGGCTTCCGCCGTTTTACTGATATTACCATTGAAGCGCTGCAGCGTTTCGCTGATCAACCGCCTATCATGACTCTGCCGATTGGACTGTGGCTGCACCGCCGCACGCCGATACTCAGCCGGTAAATGGACCTCTGTCACTTCTTCACCTTCATCCGCCAGTGCCAACAGCACGCGTAACAAGCTGCGCAATTGCCGCACGTTACCCGGCCACGGCAGCTGCGCCAGAGCCGTCAACAGCGCAGGTGAGAGCTGAATATCGCGATCCGCGCCGCCCAGCTCCAGCCATAATCGACGGATAAAACCTTCCACATCCGGCCAGGCGCGCAGCGGCGGAATGGTCATCGAGAATTCCTGCAGGCGATAGAGCAAATCTTCGCGGAATTCGCCTTCGGCCACGCGCTGTGCCAAATCGCGGTGCGTGGCGCTGATCACCGCGAAATTCACCGGCCAGCTGCGGCTGGATCCGAGCGGCGCCACCTCTTTCTCCTGCAACACGCGTAGCAAGCGGGTTTGTAGTGCCAGCGGCATATCGCCAATTTCATCAAGGAACAGCACGCCGCCATCCGCTTCACGGATTTTGCCGATGTAACCATTCTTGCTCGCGCCGGTGAACGCGCCGGGTTGATAGCCAAACAGCTCAGATTCAATCAGCGCTTCGGGGATGGCCGCGCAGTTAATGGCAACGAATTTGCCTTCGCGCCAGCGGCTTTGCTGATGCAGAGCGCGGCTGACATACTCTTTGCCGCTGCCGGTTTCGCCGTGAATGCACAGTGAAACGCCGGCATTGAGCAGTCGCACCATCTTCTCGCCATCGCGCCCCAGTGAGAAAGGCAGCTCGCTGGCGGGTTCGCTCGGCGTGGCAAAATGGCTGCGCTGCGGCGCTCGCAGGCGAAAATAGTAGCGCTGCGTGGCGTAATCGAGCGGAGCGGGAATGCTGTTGGCGTGCTGCTGCTGTTGCGGAAACAGTTGTTGAAAGGTCACGCTGCCGAGTTGCCCGACGCTCAGCGCCAGCTCGCGCATCGCCAGCCTGTTGGCGGCGGTCAGGACGTTATCCGAGAACACCAGCAGCAGTTCATCGCTGGTATCGATGCCCTGCGGCTGCAGATGCAGGCTCATCAACCATTGCTGCGGATGCAGGCTCTGCTTCACCCACAGATATTCGATCTGTTTCGCCGCCGCTTTCACCCAGCTAAAAGTCTGCGGATGCGGGAAGTGCGCCGGGCCGGAAATATCCAGCACGCCAGCAATCTGACCGTTGGGCATTTGCAGCGGCATCGCCGCACAGTACAAACCTTGATTGAGCGTCAGGAAGTGCTGATGACCTTGAATCTCGCAGCCATCATCAATCGCCAGCGCGGTGCCAATCGCATTGGTGCCGCGCCCGCATTCACTCCACAAATTGCCTGGCGCCAGCGCATAACGTTGGGCTTTTTCCATCGAAGGCATATCGCCAAAGGTATTGAGTACCAAACCGGTGGCATCCGACAGAATCACCACCGATTGCTTCTCGGCCAGTTTCTGCGCCAGCTGTTTGATCACCGGCTGCGCGAACTGCTGCAGCCCGGCATTGCTGGCAAGCACATCGGCCAGTTCACCCTGGCGAACACGCGGAAAATCATCGGCGGTGCGATCGAGGCCATACAGCTGGCTACGGAACCAGGAGTCGCTTAACAGCGGATTGGCGTTAACGGCAGACGCGGATGGATTTCCCTGCATTGATGACCTCATGCCCAAGCGAAAGTGTTGCGACATTGTAGCGGGTCGGTTTCTGTACTGTTGCGATACGCAACACAGATGGTGAACTTTTCTGCACAACATAGCCAGGTCATGTTGTGCGTCGGCTCTTAACTTAATGATCATATTGGTTTTTTAACAAAACATCCTCTGATGAAAAAAGCTGGCACGCCCGCTGCAATAGCTCCTCTGACAGCACGTTCTCTGTAAGGCGACTGAGCCTTCAGATTATCTGACCCTACATAAAGGAGTTTGCGATGCGTTATGCACATCCCGGTACGCCCGGCGCTTTGGTTTCATTCCAGGCGATTTACGGCAACTACATTGCGGGCAAATTCGTCGAGCCGCTCAGCGGCCAATACTTCACTAACACCTCGCCAGTGAATGGCAGCGATATCGCGCAGTTCCCGCGTTCGGATGCGCGCGATATCGATTTAGCGCTGGATGCGGCGCATCAGGCGGCTGATGCCTGGGGAAAAACCAGCGTGCAGCATCGCGCCAACATCCTGTTGCAGGTGGCGGATCGCATTGAGGCCAATCTCGAAAAACTGGCGGTAGCGGAGAGCTGGGATAACGGTAAACCGATTCGCGAAACCCTGAACGCCGATCTTCCGCTGGCGGTGGATCACTTCCGTTACTTCGCCGGTTGCCTGCGTGCGCAAGAGGGCAGCACCGCGGAGATCGATGAAACCACCGTGGCATATCACTTTCATGAACCGCTCGGCGTGGTTGGGCAAATCATTCCGTGGAACTTCCCGCTGTTAATGGCGGCGTGGAAACTGGCGCCAGCGCTGGCGGCGGGCAACTGTGTCGTGCTGAAACCGGCGGAACAGACGCCGCTCGGTATTACGCTGCTGATGGAGGTGATTGGCGATCTGTTCCCGGCTGGCGTGTTGAATGTGGTGCAGGGCTTTGGTCGTGAAGCGGGTGAAGCGCTGGCGACCAGCAAACGCATCGCCAAAATCGCCTTTACCGGTTCAACGCCGGTGGGGCGCCACATTATGGCCTGCGCTGCTGAAAACATCATTCCCTGCACCGTCGAGCTGGGCGGCAAGTCGCCGAATATCTACTTCGCTGATGTGATGGATGGTGAGGACGAGTTTATTGAGAAGGCGGTGGAAGGGTTAGTACTCGGTTTCTTCAATCAGGGGGAAGTCTGTACCTGTCCATCGCGCGCCTTGATTCATGAATCGATCTATCAACCCTTTATGGATCGCGTGATGGCCAAGGTGGCGAACATCCGTCGCGGCGATCCGCTCGATAGCGACACCATGATTGGTGCACAGGCTTCACGCCAGCAATTCGATAAAATCCTGTCGTATATCAACATCGCACGCGACGAAGGCGGGCAAATTCTCACCGGTGGCGATCGCGCCAGCATGGCCACCGAGCTGAATGATGGATTCTACATTCAGCCGACCTTAATCAAAGGAACCAACCAGATGCGCTGTTTCCAGGAGGAGATTTTTGGGCCGGTGATTGGTGTTACCACCTTTAAGGATGAGGCAGAAGCGCTCGCCATCGCCAACGAAACCCAGTTCGGTCTTGGTGCGGGCGTGTGGACGCGCGATACCAATCTGGCTTATCGCATGGGACGCGGCATCAAAGCCGGGCGCGTCTGGACCAACTGTTATCACATCTATCCCGCTCACGCGGCATTCGGCGGTTACAAGCAGTCGGGTGTAGGCCGTGAGACGCACAAAATGGCGCTCAGCGCCTATCAACAAACCAAAAATCTGCTGGTTAGCTATGGCACCGCGCCTTTGGGCCTGTTCTAAGTCCGCATCCGTTCAAATGGAGAGTGAAAGATGAATATGCAAATCAAAACCACCATGAAAGCCGCGGTTGTGAAGGCATTTGGTGAACCGTTAGTGATTGAGCAGGTGCCGGTGCCGCAGGTCGGGCCGGGGCAGATTTTAGTGAAAATTGCGGCTACCGGCGTGTGCCATACCGATCTTCACGCGGCCGAAGGCGACTGGCCGATTAAACCCAATCCGCCGTTTATTCCGGGCCACGAAGGTGTGGGCCAGGTTGTGGCGCTCGGCGAGGGCGTTAAGCACCTGAAAATGGGCGATCGCGTCGGTGTGCCATGGCTCTATTCGGCGTGCGGTCACTGCGAACACTGTCTCGATAGCTGGGAAACGCTGTGTCTGTCGCAGCAAAATGCCGGTTACTCAGTGAATGGCAGCTTCGCGGAATACTGCCTCGCCGATGCCAACTATGTCGGCATCATTCCGGATAACGTCGATTACAACGAAATCGCGCCGATCCTCTGTGCCGGCGTCACCGTGTATAAAGGGCTGAAAATGACCGACACCAAACCCGGCGATTGGGTGGTGATTTCCGGTATCGGCGGTTTAGGACATATGGCGGTGCAGTACGCGGTTGCCATGGGTCTGAACGTGGCGGCGGTGGATATTGATGATGAGAAACTGGCGTTCGCTAAACGTCTCGGTGCCAGCGTGGTGGCGAATGCGAAAAATGTCGATCCGGCCAAGGTGTTCCAGGAGAGTTTTGGCGGTGCGCATGGCGTGCTGGTCACGGCGGTTTCACCAAAAGCGTTCGAACAGGCGATTGGTACGCTGCGTCGTGGCGGCACCATGGTGCTGAACGGATTGCCGCCGGGCAAATTCGATCTGTCGATTTTCGATATGGTGTTGGACGGCATTACGGTGCGCGGTTCCATCGTCGGGACGCGCAAAGATCTGCAGGAAGCGCTGGATTTCGCCGGTCGTCACAAGGTGAAAGCCACCGTAGCGGTAGAACCGCTGACTAACATCAACGATATCTTCGCGCGGATGCACGCTGGCAAGATTGAAGGGCGCATCGTGGTGGATATGTCGCTGTAACAAAAAGCCCGACGCGATGGTCGGGCTGGTCATTTAGCAGCTGGCGAGCAGCGCTTCGAGTTCGACGCGGCTCGTCACTTTACTGTCGATTTTGATGTAAGCACTTTTCTCTTCTGGCACGATAAACACCGACGCCACGCCGGGCTGCGCTTTCAAACGCTTCTCCAGATTCGGCACCGCCAGCACCGCATCGCTGAGCATAATGCGCAGGCTGCTGACGTAAGGCGGTTCCTGCATCGACATCGCCACAAACAGCCAGGCAGCTGCGACAATCGCACCGACCAGGAACACGGTTTGGGCATCAACATGACCATAGATCCATCCGCCCATGCTGCCGCCAATCGCCACACCAATGAACTGGCTGGTGGAGTAGATGCCCATCGCGGTGCCTTTGTAGCCCGGCGGCGACTCTTTGCTGATCAGCGATGGCAGAATCGCTTCCATCAGGTTGAAGGCGAGGAAGAATAGCTGCACACCAATCACCAGCGTCCAGAAGTGGCCTGCCGCGCCCCACAATACGATTTCTGCAATGATGATGATCGCCACGCAGCCGACAAACACGCGCTTCATGCGGCGCTTCACTTCGGCATAGATAATGAAAGGCACCACGGCAACAAAGGCCACCAACATCGTCACCAGATAGACTTTCCAGTGCTCGGCCGCCGGTAAACCGGCTTGTTCAAACTGTCCCGGCAGCGCCACGAAGCTCGACATCAGCAGAATGTGCAGGCAGAGAATGCCGATATTCAGTTTTAACAGTTTTGGATTGGTCAACACCGCGCGGATACTGCCTTTCACCATGCCGGATTCGCGGTTCAATACGTGGTTTGGTGCGTTCGGCACCACTAATAAGGTGATGACGATGCCCAGCGTCGCGAGGATGGCGATCATCCAGAACAGCGCGTGCAAGCCGAGTGCGTGGGTGACAATCGGGCCAACTACCATCGCAATAGCAAAAGTGACGCCAAAGCTGATGCCGATAAACGCCATCGCCTTGGTGCGGTTTTGTTCACGGGTTAAATCTGACAGCAACGCCATTACCGCAGCGGCAATCGCGCCGGAGCCTTGTAACGCGCGGCCTAAAATCACGCCCCAAATGGTGTCGGAGGTGGCGGCGATGACGCTGCCGAAAACGAACAGCAGCAGCCCGCCAACGATCAGCGGCTTTCGGCCGACGCGATCGGAGAGCAGACCAAAAGGAATCTGGAAGATGGCTTGTGCCAAACCATAGATACCGATTGCGAACCCAATCAGTGTTTCACTGGCGCCCTGTAACGCCATGCCGTACGTGGTGAGTACCGGCAAGACCATAAACATTCCCAGCATGCGCAGGGAAAAAACGGTACCTAAACCCCATGTAGCACGAAGCTCTACTGGCGTCATTTTATTGTCGTTCATGTTTACCTCAAAATTATACTGCGCCCATTTTAGGCAGCAGGGCAGGGCGGGTAAAACATTTGTTCTTAAGCAGTGGTAACAAAAAGAAAGGGCGCGAAATTCGCGCCCTTTCTGGTTTTGCGGAGCTGAATTACCAGACGTAAGTCAGTAAATCTTTCGACGCTGGCGTCATGAAATCAACGGACATCATCACGCTCAGAGCGGTGATAGCGACAATCGAGAACACAAACAGTTTACGCGCCCAAACTTTATCGTTTGAGGTTTTGTAACCTGAAAGCGCCATGCCGAGCCACCACACGCTAACGGCCGCAGCCACCACCAGATATTTGTAGCCCGCGTAACCGCCAAGGGTCAGCATCAGCGTGGCAATCATGAACGCCAGGATATATAGCGTAATATGATTTTTTGCCACCGAAATGCCTTTCACCACTGGCAGAACCGGGATGTTGGCAGCCTGGTAATCTTTAAAGCGGAAGATGGCAATCGCATAGGAGTGCGGCATCTGCCACAGGCTAAAGATAGCCAGTAAAATCAACGCGCCAGCATCAAACTGGTTGGTCACTGCGCAGTAGCCAATCACCGGCGGCGCAGCGCCAGAGAGACTACCAATCAGCGTACCGTAGACAGAGTTACGCTTCATATAGAGGCTATAAACGCCTACGTAAACCACGAAGCCCATCACCGCCAGCCACATGGCCAGCGGGTTAGCGCCGAAATACAGCAACGCAAAGCCAGCAATACCCAATGCGGTTGCATAAACCAGGCTTACTTTCGCCGAGATCAGGCCTTTGACCAGAACACGGTTCCGCGTTCTCTCCATTTTGATGTCGATATCGCGGTCAATCACGTTGTTGAAAACACAACCTGATGCGACAACCAGCGATACGCCAACCAGCGAGGCGAGAAACAGGGTGTAATCAATGCTGCCTTTCGAAGCCAGCAGGAATCCACCGATCACAGAAATTAAATTGCCGAAAATAATTCCTGGTTTTGTTACTTGCAGGTATTGCTTAATCATTACGCGACTCTTTAGTGGGCCATCATGTTGTAGTTGAGGTTCCACATAATCCACAGTGAGCCTACGACAACAATCAAGATGATGAGTGCTGAGAAGACAATGGCCACCATGTTCCAGCCACCTTCTGATTTGCTGTCTAAGTGCAGGAAGTAGACCAGGTGAACCAGCACCTGAACTACCGCACACACCAGAACCACACCCAGAATAGTGCCGTGTGAAGCGCCGCCATCCATGACCATCCAGAACGGAATACCGGTCAGGATGATAGAGAGGACGAAGCCGATCATGTAAGACTTCACGCTACCGTGAGAAGCGCCATGTTCGTTAACAGAATGACTCATTACATGGCTCCCATCAGGTAGACAACGGTGAATACGCAGATCCAAACCACATCCAGGAAGTGCCAGAACAAGCTCAGGCACATGATACGGGTGCGGTTGGTTGCAGTCAGACCACGTTTAGAAATCTGGAACATCATCACTGCCATCCAGATCAGGCCAGAGGTCACGTGCAGACCGTGCGTGCCGACCAGCGTAAAGAACGCTGACAGGAAGCCGCTGCGATCGGGACCGAAGCCTTCTTTGATCAGGTGATGGAATTCATAGATTTCCATGCCGATAAAGCCAGCACCGAACAGGAAGGTCAAGGCTAACCAGCTGATGACCGAGCCCTTGTTCTGGTTGTTCATCGCGATCACTGCCATACCATAGGTAATGGAGCTGAGCAGCAGCAGCGCGGTTTCGACCAGAACGAACGGCAGTTCGAAGATGTCTTTACCTGCCGGGCCACCGGCAGTGTTATTGACCATAACTGCATAGGTCGCAAACAGGGTTGCGAAGATAATGCAGTCACTCATCAGGTAGATCCAGAAGCCAAAGACTTTATTGGCTCCTGCATCGTGATGCCCATGCTCCGCATGGGCGTCGTGGTGGTGTTTTGCAGTTTCAGTTGACATTATTTCAGACCTGCTTTGCTGATTTCGTCAAAGTGCTTCTTCTCGATCTGCTCGACTTCAGCAACCGGTACGTAGTAATCCACGTCTTCATCGAAGCTCTTCACAATCCAGGTGACGATAGTGCCCACGAAGGTGAGGCCAGCCAGCCACCAGATATGCCAGATCATGGCGAAACCGAATACAGTCATCAGAGCCGCGATAACAACAGCTGCGCCACTGTTTTTCGGCATATGAATTTCTTCATATTTTTCTGGCTGCTTGTACGCTTCGCCTTTCTCTTTCATTTCCCAGAACGCATCGCGCTCATGGATATGCGGGATAACAGCAAAGTTGTAGAACGGCGGCGGTGAAGAGGTTGCCCACTCCAGCGTACGTCCACCCCACGGGTCACCGGTCAGGTCACGGTTCTGGTCGCGGTCACGCACAGAAACGTAGAACTGGGTAACCTGGCACAGGATACCGCAAGCGATCAGCGCCGCACCGCCTGCTGCAACCACCAGCAGTGAGTGGAACTGAGGATCGATGTCCTGGCTGATACGACGCGTCATGCCCATGAAGCCCAGCGCATACAGCGGCATGAATGCCACGAAGAAGCCGATGATCCAGAACCAGAACGCGCGGATACCCCATTTTTCATTCAGCGTGAAGCCGAACGCTTTCGGGAACCAGTAGGTCACGCCAGCCATACAACCGAACACCACACCACCGATAATCACGTTATGGAAGTGCGCGATCAGGAACAGGCTGTTGTGCAGAATGAAGTCCGCGCCTGGAACCGCCAGCAGAACACCTGTCATACCACCAATAGAGAAGGTAACCAGGAAGCCGATGGTCCACAGCATCGCTGAGTGGAACTCAACGCGACCCTGATACATGGTGAACAGCCAGTTGAAGATTTTCACGCCGGTCGGGATAGCGATGATCATCGTCATGATACCGAAGAAGGCGTTTACGTTCGCGCCCGCACCCATGGTGAAGAAGTGGTGCAGCCAAACGATGAACGACAGAACGGTAATCGCGATGGTCGCCCACACCAGAGAGGTGTAACCGAACAGACGCTTTTTAGAGAAGGTAGCCGTGACTTCAGCGAAGACACCAAACACCGGCAGAACCAGGATGTACACTTCCGGGTGACCCCAAACCCAAATCAGGTTGACGTACATCATCATGTTACCGCCCATTTCATTGGTGAAGAAATGGAAGCCAAGGTAACGGTCAAGCGTCAACAGTGCCAGCGTAACGGTCAGTACCGGGAACGCAGCGATGATCAGGACGTTAGTACACAGTGATGCCCAGGTGAATACCGGCATTTTGAACAGGTCCATGCCCGGCGCACGCATCTTCAGAATGGTCACGAAGAAGTTGATACCGGTCAGTGTCGTACCGATACCGGACAGCTGGAGACTCCAGATCCAGTAATCGACCCCGACGCCAGGACTGTACTCCGCACCCGAAAGCGGCGGATAAGCCAACCAGCCGGTCTGTGCGAACTCGCCCACACCCAGAGAGATGTTCACCAGGATCACACCGATCGCGGTAAACCAGAAGCTCAGGTTGTTCAGGAACGGGAAGGCAACGTCACGAGCACCGATTTGCAGCGGTACCGCGATGTTCATCAGACCTACCACGAACGGCATCGCCACGAAGAAGATCATGATCACGCCGTGAGCGGTGAAGATCTGGTCGTAGTGGTGCGGCGGTAGTATGCCGGCTTCCCCAGCGGAAGCCATCACTTGTTGGGTACGCATCATTACCGCATCGGCAAAGCCGCGCAGCAACATGACGAAAGCCATGATGATGTACATGATACCCAGTTTTTTGTGGTCAATGGAGGTGAACCATTCTGACCACAGGTACTGCCACTTACCAAAGTAGGTAATCGCAGCAACCAGCGCCAGACCACCTAAGATGATAGCGGCGACCGTAACCACGATAATGGGTTCGTGGTATGGCACTGCATCCAGTGTTAATTTTCCGAACATCGTATTATTCCTCGGCTCCCGCGGAAGCGGCGTGACTCATGTCCATGCCTTTATGTTCTGGCATGTCCATCTTCCCGTGGCTCATCATGAACTTATCAATCACTTGCTTGAACAGTTCTGGATTTGCCGTTGAGAAATATTCCACCGGGTGATTTTCGCTTGGCGTAGCCAGTTTCTCGAAATCATCCATGGTGTTCAGCGCGTTAGGTGCCGCTTTAACTTTGGCAACCCACTGCTGGAATTCCGCATCGTCTTTAGTTGCAATGGCTTTGAACTTCATGCCAGAGAAACCACGACCACTGAAGTTCGCAGAGATACCGTCAAATGTTCCTGGCTCGTTGGCGATCAGATGCAGTTTGGTCTGCATACCGGCCATCGCATAGATTTGGCTGCCGAGAGTAGGAATAAAGAAGGAGTTCATCACGGAGTTGGAGGTGATCTTGAAGTTCACCGGAGTGTTTGCCGGGAAGGCAATCTGGTTGACGGTTGCAATACCCTGTTCCGGGTAAATGAACAGCCATTTCCAGTCCAGTGCCACAACGTCGATCTCAACCGGTTTAACGTCAGAAACCAGCGGTTTGCTCGGCTCCAGCGCGTGGGTTGATTTCCAGGTCAAAACGCCGAGGAAGATAATGATCAGGATCGGAATGGTCCAGACCACGGCTTCCACTTTGTTTGAGTGTGACCAGTTAGGGCTATATGTTGCGTTAGTATTGGTTGCCCGATATTTCCAGGCAAAGAATACTGCCATGAAGACTGCCGGGATAACTACGATCATCATCAAGCCGAAAGCTGTCAGAATCAACGAACGTTGCTCCAGTGCAATCTGTCCTTTGGGATTTAACAACGCACTATCGCAGCCACTGAGTAATACAGTGCCTGCAATTAATGACAAAATCCCCAAACTTTTATTGTATTTACTGAGTCTCATTTAACGACCTCAATGACAAAGGGCTCTATTGTCGTTTAAGTGTGCGCGCATTTTACGGGAAGGTTTATGCAGTGTAAACCAGCTTAAGGATGTGTCAGAAGGCTGTTGACACCTTTTGCTAAGGGTGTCACAGATGTTACGCAGGGTGACAAATTATTAACTGCGACAAGCAGTTGGCACCAATATAACAAAAACCAATGGTAGAAACCGCAGAAAAATCAGGGAAAGTATAAACCGTACTCTTAATACTCATTTATTTAACATTTCTGCATCATTTCGGCGATGACTTTTATACAAAGTAATTGCGCACCGGATTTAAATATTCGCTCGCAGTTGTTAATTTAATGTTTCTAATTCGCTTTAAAAAAAATGCTATTGGGAAAATGAGCAACTGATATTTTTAGCCCATTATTTCGTTATGAAATTGGCTTACTCAACCCAGATTTTCCCGCGCCGCTTTTTTTAATGCCAAACTATCCAAAATAACCCCGAGTGCGACCGCCAACAGCGCAAATGCCATGCCGGCTTCAAACAGTGGCGTAAGTAGCGCATCAATCTGCACAACGCCGCTGGCGTTAAGGGCTAAGGCCAGCAACCACAAGGCCAGCAAGCCGCAGCCGATGCTAAACAGACGCACCGTCCAGCGGTAACCTTGCGGCCACAAGCTGCGCATCACAAACTCCCCGCTTTGCTGCATGCTATGCAAAGTGCCGCGACACAGCCATAACAGCAGTAATCCCGGTACGCCAGCAAACACGGTGAAAGCATAGAAGGTCGGCCAGCCCCACATTTCAACCAGCCAACCGGCGGCGGGACCGACGTAAACGCGGCCCACGGCGGAGAGGGCAGAGAGCAGTGCGAACTGCGTCGCAGAGAAGGATTTGTTGCACAATGTCATCAGCAACGCGACAAAGGCCGCGGTGCCCATGCCGCCGCACAGGTTTTCAATGAAGACCGCGCTGGCCATGCTCCACAAGTGCGGTGGCGTTACCGCCAGCAACCAGTAAGCAAAATTCGACACCGCTTGCAGCACGCCAAAAATCATCAGGGCGCGGAACAAACTCAGGCGCTGCATCAGCACGCCGCCATACAGCGCACCAATAATGGTGGCCAACAAACCCAGCGTTTTGTTCACCAGACCGACATCGCCCGCGCTAAAGCCGACGCCGCGAATCAGGAAGGTGGTGGTGAGCGAGGCGGCAAATGCATCGCCAAGCTTGTAAAGGATAATCAGCGTGATCAGCAGCCAGGCATTATTGCGCTGGAAGAAGTCTTTCAGCGGGAATGTCACGGCCTGGCGTAGCGAGTGCGGTTCGCGCGCCGGCGCCACCGGTTCTTTCGCCAGCAACGTGGCGATCAGGCCCGGCACCATCAGCAACGCCATTAGCCAGTAAGTGGCTTGCCAGCCGAGATAGCGATCCGCAATCCACAGCGCCAGTCCGCCTGAAATCAACATCGCCAGACGATAGCCCAGCACGGTGATTGCCGCGCCGCTGCCGCGCTCCTCCGGCGGCAGCACATCGGTTTTCCAGGCATCAAACACGATATCCTGTGAAGCCGAACAGAAGGCAACCAGCACCGCCAGCGCGGCCAGCAGCGTTAAGTCACGCGAAGGCTGCATAAAGCCCATGGCAATAATGCCGCCAATCAGCGCCAACTGCGTGACCAGCAGCCAGCCGCGACGGCGGCCAAGAAACGGTGGCGTATAGCGATCCATCATCGGCGACCACAGGAACTTAAACACGTAAGCCTGACCGACAAGGGAGAAGAAACCGATGGTTTTCAGGTCAACATTCTCTACCGTCATCCACGCTTGTAATGTTCCGGCGGTTAACGCCAGCGGTAAGCCTGAGGCAAAACCCAGCAGCAGCAATACCGCCGCATTACGTTGGGTAAAAATTCGCAGATAGTGAGATGTCATAGCCAACCTGAAATGAAGCCCGGCTGAGAGTCGCCGGGCAAAATACTGCGGAAATTAGCGGGCGTTCTGCTTAATGAAGTTGTGAACGCTGGTGTCCTGCGCCATATCAGCAATCACGTCACTCAGGGTTGAGTTAACCGCGTTGGTGATCTTCGCGTTGGTGGCGGTAAACGCGCCTTCTACGCTGTAAGTCTGGCGATAGTTTTTCACCTGCTTGTTACCGTTTTTCGCGGTGGCGATGATGGAAATATCCGCCTTGGTGGTAATGCTGTAGCGCACGTTGCCTTGGGTCACATCCGCATACAGACCATTCACCACGATCTGCAGATCAACGGCACCGCTCGGGCCGATCATGTAGCCGCGTGACGTCATCTGCTTCTCTAACACTTCCTGCAGCAGGAAGCGCAGATCGCGTGATGGTGTCAGCGTGATCAACTGACCGTCGCGGTTTACTTTGGCCAGCGCCTGATCGGAACGTTGATCGGCACCGTTAACGCTGATGGTGACGCCCATCAGGCTTGGATCTTGCTGCGGTAATTGAATCTTCGGCTGAATATCCAATGTGGTGTTGTTGCTGGCACAGCCGGCCAAAATAAATGCAGCCAGCAGAGGGAATAACAGTTTTTTCAACATACTCATTCTCGTTAGCATATGGGTTGGTTTGCAAAACTGCGGCCATCATAGCATTGCGCAGCGGTGAAAAAAGCCCCGGGCCAATGGAAATTGATTGTAAAGGCTTTTTTCGGACAGGATGAAACGCCAGCCGGTTGACCTGAGAGATAAGCAAGTTACTATGCGCAGCGCTGGCGGATTTATTTACGGCCAACCTGCGAGAGCGGTGAAAAACCTACTAATATTTAAACAGATGGGCACAGCGCTCGCCGGAAAGGAGTGTTAATCATGATTCGCGAACAAATAGAAGAAAAGTTGCGTAACGCTTTCGAGCCTGCACATCTTGAAGTGCATGATGAAAGCTACCGTCATAACGTGCCCGCCGGTTCTGAAAGTCACTTTAAAGTGGTGATTGTCAGCGATCGATTTACCGGTCAGCGCTTTCTGCAACGTCATCGCGCTATTTATGGCGAACTGGCGACCGAATTAGCGGGCAGCGTACACGCGCTGGCACTGCATACTTACACGCAAAAAGAGTGGGATGGATTGCAGGATACGGTTTTGGCCTCGCCGAATTGTCGCGGCGCGGGAACGCTCGCCTGAATTCCCTTTTTACTCATCCTTAAAAACGGCCTGCGGGCCGTTTTCTTTTCATTTATTACACTCAAACGCGATCTACGGCGCAAAAAAGCAGCAAAACCGCTAAAAAGTGGTGAGTTTGCAGCCTCGACTCATTCCAGCGATGCCGCTATAATGCTGCGTCTATTTTTCCGGAATGTCTTCGGGACGCTTCTGGTGACAGGGATTTGGTTCTGCCTGCAGAGGCCGTCCCGGTTGTTGGATACGGCGCATTTTATGTGTGGTGTCTGAAGTTGACCGAGCACGTGATTTTTTGAGGTAACAAGATGACAGTTTCAGTAGAAACCACTCAGGGTCTGGGCCGTCGCATTTCGATTACTGTTGCAGCTGACAGCATCGAAAGCGCAGTAAAGAAAGAACTGGTGGAAGTGGCTAAGAAAGTCCGTATCGACGGTTTCCGTAAAGGCAAAGTGCCGGCACACATAATTTCTCAGCGTTACGGTGCTTCTGTTCGCCAGGACGTGCTGGGCGAGCTGATGACGCGCAACTTCGTTGACGCCATCATCAAAGAGAAAATCAATCCGGCTGGCGCACCAAATTATGTGCCGGGCGAATATAAAGAAGGCGAAGACTTCACCTACGCGGTTGAGTTCGAAGTGTATCCAGAAGTTGAGCTGAAAGGCCTGGATGCAATCGAAGTTGAGAAGCCAGTGGTAGAAGTGACTGACGCTGACGTTGATACCATGCTGGAAACCCTGCAGAAGCAGCAGGCGACCTGGAAAGAGAGCGATGCCGCAGCGACAGCTGAAGATCGCGCGACCATCGACTTCAGCGGTTCTGTTGACGGCGAAGAGTTTGAAGGCGGCAAAGCCTCTGACTTCGTGCTGGCAATGGGCCAGGGCCGTATGATCCCAGGCTTCGAAGAGGGCGTTGTTGGCCACAAAGCCGGCGAAACCTTCACTATCGACGTGAAATTCCCAGACGATTACCATGCAGAAAACCTGAAAGGGAAAGATGCGAAGTTCGAAATCGTGCTGAAGAAAGTTGAAACTCGCGAACTGCCAGAGCTGACTGAAGAGTTCATCAAGCGCTTTGGCGTGGAAGATGGTTCAGTTGCCGGTCTGCGTGCTGAAGTGCGTAAGAACATGGATCGCGAGCTGAAAGGTGCTATCCGTAACCGCGTCAAGACGCAGGCAATCGACGGTCTGGTTAACGCCAACGACATCGATGTTCCGGTTGCGCTGATCGACAGCGAAATTGACGTTCTGCGTCGTCAGGCTGCACAGCGTTTTGGTGGCAACGAGAAGCAAGCGCTGGAACTGCCACGCGAACTGTTCGAAGAGCAGGCTAAACGTCGCGTCGTTGTGGGTCTGCTGTTGGGCGAAGTGATTCGTATCAACGAACTGCAGGCTGACGAAGAACGCGTTAAAACGCTGATCGAAGAAATGGCTTCTGCGTACGAAGATCCGCAGGAAGTGATCGAGTTCTACAGCAAGAATAGCGAGCTGATGAACAACATGCGCAACGTGGCTCTGGAAGAGCAAGCGGTTGAAGCGGTACTGGCGAAAGCGAAAGTGACCGATAAAGCCACTAACTTCCAGGAACTGATGAACCAGACCTCTGCGGCCTGATTCATTCGTTAACCGTTAGTGCTAAGCCCGTGACTGAAAAGTCGCGGGCTTTTTCGTTTCTGGCGCCAAATACACCGATTTGCCCTCTATTTGCTTAATTAATCGGCAAATTATCCGCTAAGCTCTTTTTCCGTGTTAGCGAATGGGCAAAAGGTTGTTATGCTTGAAACAACTGGGCAGCATCCCCAGATACAGGGAGAATGCATGAAAACAGTGAGACTGACTGATTAACCGTCTTGTTACTGCGGAGTGAGACTGCAGCGCATAGTTTTCCCGGCGCGCCTCACGTAAAATCGGTACAGAATGTTGCCAATGAAATTTATCAGGAGACGGTAATGTCATACAGTGGCGATCGTGAATTTACTGCACCGCACATGGCGCTGGTGCCAATGGTGGTCGAACAAACCTCGCGCGGCGAGCGTTCTTACGACATCTACTCTCGCCTGCTCAAAGAGCGTGTGATCTTCCTGACTGGTCAGGTTGAAGATCATATGGCTAACCTGATCGTGGCGCAGATGCTGTTTCTGGAAGCTGAGAATCCTGAAAAAGACATTTATCTCTACATTAACTCGCCAGGCGGCGTGATTACTGCTGGGATGTCGATTTATGACACAATGAAGTTTATCAAGCCGGATGTCAGCACCATCTGTATGGGTCAGGCTTGTTCAATGGGTGCGTTCCTGCTGACAGCAGGCACCAAAGGTAAACGCTTCTGCCTGCCTAATTCACGTGTGATGATTCATCAGCCGTTGGGCGGCTATCAGGGCCAGGCGACGGATATCGAAATCCATGCGCGCGAAATCCTGAAAGTGAAGCAGCGCATGAATGAGCTGATGGCTGAGCACACTGGCAAATCGCTGGAAGAGATTGAACGCGACACTGAGCGCGATCGTTTCCTCTCTGCGGGCGAAGCGGTTGAGTACGGTTTGGTTGACTCAATCCTGACGCATCGCCAATAAGACACATCTGTCTGCCCCTTACGCTATAGTTAACGGGTAGCAGGCAGATGGGTTGAATGCATATCGGCCGTTGATGTACGGCCAGCGCCGTACAACAAATTTGGTCTGAGAAAGAAAAGAGGTTAGCTGATGACAGATAAGCGCAAAGACGGTTCAGGTAAGTTGCTGTACTGCTCTTTCTGCGGCAAAAGCCAGCATGAAGTCCGTAAGCTAATTGCCGGGCCGTCAGTGTACATTTGCGATGAGTGCGTTGATCTTTGCAACGACATTATTCGCGAAGAGATTAAGGAAGTTGCGCCGCATCGCGAGCGTAGCTCACTGCCGACGCCGCATGAAATCCGCCATCACCTTGATGACTATGTTATCGGTCAGGAAAGGGCAAAAAAAGTGTTGGCTGTAGCGGTATATAACCACTACAAACGCTTGCGCAATGGCGATACCAGCAACGGCATTGAACTGGGCAAAAGTAACATTTTGCTGATCGGTCCAACCGGTAGCGGTAAAACACTGTTGGCCGAAACGCTGGCGCGCTTGCTGGATGTGCCCTTCACGATGGCGGATGCCACCACGCTGACCGAAGCGGGTTATGTGGGTGAAGACGTTGAAAACATCATCCAGAAGCTGCTGCAGAAGTGTGATTACGACGTGCAGAAAGCGCAGCGCGGCATTGTCTATATTGATGAAATCGATAAGATTTCTCGTAAGTCTGACAACCCGTCGATCACCCGTGACGTCTCGGGCGAAGGCGTACAGCAAGCGCTGTTGAAACTGATTGAAGGCACCGTGGCTGCCGTACCGCCGCAGGGCGGACGTAAACATCCGCAGCAGGAGTTTTTGCAGGTTGATACCTCCAAGATTCTGTTTATCTGTGGTGGCGCATTCGCCGGTCTCGATAAGGTGATTTCCCAGCGTGTTGAAACCGGGTCCGGCATCGGCTTCGGCGCAACCGTGAAGGGCAAATCCCAGAAGGCGAGTGAAGGCGAATTGCTGTCGCAGGTTGAGCCAGAAGATTTGATCAAGTTTGGCCTGATTCCTGAGTTCATCGGTCGTTTGCCGGTTGTGGCAACGCTGAGCGAACTGAGTGAAGAAGCGCTGATTCAGATCCTGCGTGAGCCGAAGAATGCGCTGACCAAACAGTATCAGGCGCTGTTCAATCTGGAAGGCGTAGAACTGGAATTCCGCGACGAAGCCTTAACGGCAATCGCTAAAAAAGCGATGTCACGTAAAACCGGTGCGCGTGGTCTGCGTTCTATCGTTGAAGGTGCGTTACTTGAAACTATGTACGACCTGCCTTCGATGGATGACGTTGAAAAAGTGGTGATTGATGAATCAGTCATTGAAGGTCAATCCGAGCCGATGTTGATTTATGGAAAGCATGAAGCCCAGGCTTCTGGTGAATAAATAAACAATTGCACCACGTTGTTATCTTAAAAAAGGGGAAAAATCTTTCCCCTTTTGTTTTTCTCTCGCCAGTGACATTGAATGTCGTACAAGCATCCCCATATACTCAATATCCTGTGGGTTTAACTGCAAAACCTCTATTGCGCGGTACCCATCACCTGGCGGACATTAAACTAAGAGAGAGCTCTATGAATCCTGAGCGTTCTGAACGCATTGAAATCCCCGTGTTGCCGTTGCGCGACGTGGTGGTTTATCCGCACATGGTAATTCCGTTGTTTGTTGGCCGGGAAAAATCGATTCGGTGCCTCGAAGCCGCGATGGATCATGATAAAAAGATCATGCTGGTTGCACAGAAAGAGGCTTCAACGGATGAACCTGGCATTAACGATCTCTTCTCAGTAGGGACCGTCGCTTCTGTATTGCAGATGCTGAAACTTCCAGACGGCACGGTAAAAGTGCTGGTCGAAGGTTTACAGCGCGCGCACATCACCACGCTGGCTGATAATGGCGACCATTTTGTTGCCCAGGCCGAATACCTTGTCTCGCCAGAAATTGAAGAGCGCGAGCAGGAAGTGCTGGTGCGCACGGCCATCAACCAGTTCGAAGGCTACATCAAGCTCAATAAAAAAATCCCACCTGAGGTCTTAACCTCCCTCAACAGCATCGACGATGCGGCCCGTCTGGCCGATACCGTCGCAGCGCATATGCCGCTGAAACTGGCTGATAAACAGTCCGTGCTGGAGATGTCCGACGTCAATGAACGTCTGGAATATCTGATGGCGATGATGGAATCAGAAATCGATCTGCTGCAGGTTGAGAAGCGCATTCGCAACCGCGTTAAAAAGCAGATGGAAAAAAGCCAGCGTGAGTACTATCTGAATGAGCAAATGAAAGCCATTCAGAAAGAGCTGGGCGAAATGGATGATGCGCCGGATGAGTACGAGGCGCTGAAACGTAAGATTGAAGCGGCCAAAATGCCGACCGAAGCGCGTGAAAAAGCCGAAGCTGAGCTGCAGAAGCTGAAGATGATGTCGCCGATGTCTGCAGAAGCGACCGTGGTGCGTGGCTACATCGACTGGATGGTTCAGGTTCCGTGGGTGGCGCGCAGCAAGGTGAAAAAAGACCTGCGTAAAGCGCAGGAAACGCTGGATATCGACCATTACGGTCTGGAGCGCGTCAAAGATCGCATCCTTGAGTATCTTGCGGTGCAGAGTCGCGTTAGCAAAATCAAAGGCCCAATTCTGTGCCTCGTTGGACCGCCGGGCGTTGGTAAAACCTCGCTGGGACAGTCGATTGCTAAGGCCACCGGACGTAAATACGTGCGTATGGCGCTGGGTGGCGTGCGTGATGAAGCGGAAATCCGCGGACATCGTCGTACCTACATCGGTTCTATGCCTGGCAAGTTGATCCAGAAAATGGCGAAAGTGGGCGTCAAAAACCCGCTGTTCCTGCTGGATGAGATCGACAAAATGTCTTCTGACATGCGTGGCGATCCGGCTTCAGCGCTGCTTGAGGTGCTGGATCCTGAGCAGAACATCGCGTTTAACGATCACTATCTGGAAGTGGATTACGATCTCTCTGACGTTATGTTCGTGGCGACCTCAAACTCCATGAACATCCCAGCACCGTTGCTTGACCGTATGGAAGTGATTCGTCTCTCCGGTTACACCGAAGATGAAAAGCTGAACATCGCGAAGCAACATTTGCTGCCGAAGCAGATTGAACGTAATGCGCTGAAAGAGAAAGAGATCACTGTCGACGACAGCGCGATTGTTGGCATCATCCGCTACTACACGCGTGAAGCGGGCGTGCGTAGTCTGGAGCGCGAACTCTCCAAGCTGTGCCGTAAAGCAGTGAAGGCGCTGCTGATGGATAAGTCGAAAAAGCACATCGTGATCAATGGCGATAATCTCAAGGATTTCCTTGGCGTGCAGCGCTTTGATTATGGTCGCGCAGAGAGCGAAAGCCGTGTGGGTCAGGTGACCGGACTGGCGTGGACGGAAGTGGGCGGCGATCTGCTGACCATTGAAACCGCCTGCGTACCAGGTAAAGGCAAGCTGACGTACACCGGGTCGTTGGGCGAAGTGATGCAGGAATCGATTCAGGCCGCGCTGACTGTGGTGCGCGCGCGTGCAGAGAAACTGGGCATCAACGGTGATTTCTACGAGAAACGCGACATCCACGTGCACGTACCAGAAGGTGCGACGCCGAAAGATGGCCCGAGCGCCGGTATCGCTATGTGCACCGCGCTAGTGTCTTGCTTAACCGGTAACCCGGTGCGCTCTGATGTTGCAATGACCGGTGAAATCACCCTGCGTGGTCTGGTTCTGCCGATTGGTGGCCTGAAAGAGAAGTTGCTGGCGGCACACCGTGGCGGCATCAAAACCGTGCTGATCCCGGACGAAAACAAGCGCGATCTGGAGGATATTCCCCAGAACGTGATTGCCGATCTCGAGATTCATCCGGTGAAGCGTATTGAAGAAGTGCTGAACCTGGCACTGGAAAATGCGCCTTACGGCATGCAGGTTGCGACCGCAAAATAGTGATTAGCGGCATAAACCGCTAAAAAGCGAAGCTGGCAGGCAAAATGGTGCTTGCCAGCTTTTTTTTGTGCCGCTAACTTAGTGGGCTGCTGGATCAACGATTAAGATGAATACCGTTGTTTCAGCTCCACAGGCTTGATATAACTGGCTGCGCGTTCGCACCGGGCGGGAAGCACGGGTGCGATGTGAATAATAAAAGAGGGGATGAAGAGAGTGAATAAGTCACAGTTGATCGACAAAATTGCTGCAGATGCTGACATTTCTAAAGCGGCAGCGGGACGTGTTTTAGATGCATTCATGGACTCCGTTACCGAAGCTCTGAAGGGCGGTGATGAAGTAGCACTGGTTGGTTTCGGTACTTTCTCTGTACGTGAGCGTGCAGCTCGTACAGGCCGTAACCCACAAACGGGTAAAGAGCTCACCATTCCGGCTGGTAAAGTTCCGGGCTTCCGTGCTGGTAAAGCACTGAAAGATTCCGTCAATTAATGACCGCTGATACATCCATTGAAGCATTTTCTTCCGTGGATTGAGGACGCAAAAGCCGTTCTCATGTAACATACGGGCACATCATTTTTGATGTGCCTTTTTTATTCTTGATGCGCGGCGATAGCCTTTGGTTGTTGTCTCCGCATGGTTGCCAACTGCCAGCCTGAACAGCAGTTGCACGATGATGACATCGTGTTAGAGCTTTACATTCACACTACAGCGGAGTGTTGTCATACCATGATGGACAATTTACGCGCGGCGTCGAATCATGTCGTGCTCAAGATTATTCTGGGATTGATCATCCTGTCTTTCGTACTCACCGGGGTGGGCAATTACCTGATCGGTGGCGGCGGTGATTATGCTGCCAAAGTTAACGGCCACGAGATCAGCCGTGCAGAGCTGGAGCAGGGTTATAACAACGAGCGCAATCGTCAGCAGCAGATGCTGGGCGATCAGTTCTCGCAGTTAGCCAGCAACGAAGGCTACATGCAGCAGATGCGCCAGCAGGCGCTGTCGCAGTTGATCGATCAGGCGTTACTTGATCAGTACATCAAAGATCTGCACATCGGCATCAGCGATGATCAGGTGAAACAGGCGATCTTTAATCAGAAAGCTTTCCAGACCAACGGTAAATTCGACAACGCCAAATACAGCGGCCTGATCACCAGCATGGGCTTCACTGCCGATCAGTATGCCGAAGCGCTGCGCAAGCAGCTGGCGACGCAGCAGCTGATTAACGCAATTGCTAACACCGATTTCATGCTAAAAGGCGAAACCAGCAAGCTGGTGGATCTGGTGTCTCAGCAGCGTGAAGTGCGTCAGGCGGTGATTGATGTCAACGCGCTGGCGGCTAAGCAGACGGTCAGCGACGACGAAGTCAGCCAATATTACCAGCAGCATCAGAATAGCTTCATGGCGCCTGAACAGTTCCGCGTGAGCTACATCAAAATGGATGCCGCTAGCATGCAGGAAACGGCCAGCGAAGCGGACATTCAGAGCTGGTACGATCAACATAAAGCGGATTATTCACAGCCACAGCGTAATCGCTACAGCGTAATCCAGACCAGGACGGAAGCTGACGCTAACGCCGTGGTTGACGCGCTGAAGAAAGGCGAAGATTTCGCTGCGCTGGCAAAAAGCAAATCCATCGACCCAATCTCAGCCCGCAAAGGCGGTGACATGGGTTGGCTGGAGCCGAGCACTACGCCAGACGAGCTGAAAAACGCCAATCTGACGCAGAAAGGCCAGCTTTCCGGCGCTATCAAATCGTCGGTTGGCTTCCTGGTGGTGCGTCTGGATGATATCCAGCCGGAGCAGGTTAAGCCGCTGGCCGATGTTCATGACATCGTTGCCGATAAAGTAAAACAAGAGAAAGCGGTTGATGCCTTCTACAAAATTCAGCAGAAAGTCAGCGAAGCAGCCAGCAACGACAACGAATCGTTGGCGGGCGCCGCGCAGGCTTCCGGCTTGAAAGTGGTAGAAACCAACTGGATCACCCGCGATAACCTGCCAGACGAGTTGAATTTCGATCAGGTTAAACAAGCGATCTTCAACGGTGGTCTGGTAGGCCAGAATGGTGCGCCGGGTAACAACTCCGACATCATCTCTGTGGATGGCGATCGTGCCTTTGTACTGCGTATCAGCGAGCACAAACCGGAAGCGGTGAAGCCGCTGGATCAGGTAAAAGCACAGATCGTAGACTCGCTGAAGCATGATAAAGCGACGCAGCAGGCGAAAGCACAAGCAGATAAGCTGCTGGCCGATTTGAAAGCCGGTAAAGCGGATGCACTGAAGGCTGCAGGCCTGACGCTCAGCGCCAGCAAATCGTTCGATCGCAACGCGCAGGATCCTGTTGCTCAGTCGGCCTTCAATCTGCCACAACCTGCCGACAATAAACCGTCGTGGGGCGTGAGCGAAGATATGCAGGGCAATGTGGTGCTGATCGCGCTGGATAAAGTCAGCGCGGGCAACATGCCGCAGGCGCAGATCGATGAGATGGTAAAAGGCGTAACGCAGAATAACGCGCAAATCGCCTTTGAAGCGCTGCTGGAAAACCTGCGTAAAGAGGCGAAGATTAAGTACGGCGCCGCAGCACAAAACCAGTAAGCCTCACAAAAAAAGTTAAATCACTGCAATACCCGAAAGGCCGCTTATGCGGCCTTTTCCATTTCTGTAATTGCCCTTTTGAGCGTTGAATTGAGCTGTGACACCCTGCTGTTGCTGTCAAACACAAGGAGAAACACAGCATGGTTAAATCAACGTTTCAAGCCCTATGCATTACGCTGGCGCTGGGCGGCGCAGTTTATACCACCGGACTGGCGGCTGCCGAAAGTCCCAGTGAAACGCAGGCGACGCAAGTCTCCACGCCACAGGAAGGCCAGGTTAGCATCAATTCAGCCACCGCCGAACAACTGGCGGCTGGTATGAACGGTATCGGGCTGAAGAAGGCGCAGGCGATTGTCAGTTATCGCGAACAATACGGGCCCTTTACCGCCATTGAACAGCTCAAGGAGGTGCCGGGCATTGGTAGCGCCCTGATTGAGCGCAACAGCGCCCGGCTTAAACTGTGAAGCGTCTCGCGACTTTGAAGGATTGAAAAAGCCCGGATTCAGGCTGTGCTATGCTCAACAGGTCTTACCAGTTGTCATTCTCAGCCTGAACAAGGAGCAACAATGCAAACCACAATTAAAGTGCGCGGTTATCATCTGGATGTTTATCAGCACGTGAATAACGCGCGCTATCTGGAATTTCTGGAAGAGGCGCGCTGGCAGTGGCTGGAGGATGTCGATGCGTTTCATTGGCTGATGGAGCAGCAACTGGCGTTTGTGGTGGTGAATATCAACATCAACTATCGTCGTCCGGCGGTATTGGGCGACGTATTGAATATTGAAAGTGAAGTGTCACAGCTCAGCGGTAAAAGTGGCATCATTGCGCAGCGTGTCTTGCTGGCCAGTGATAATTCGGTTGTGGCCGATGCCGCGCTGACCTTTGTCTGTATCGATTTGCGCACGCAAAAAGCGGTGCCGATGGAAGGGGAGTTGCGCGAGCGTCTGGCGTCATTGATGGTGGAAAATGAATAACTGGCGCCGATGACGCCAGTTTACCCTGCGGCCTGAATCAGTTGAGGCCGCTTTTTTGTTTCATCGCTGCCATCACCGCCGGCGCGTTCGCCTGATAATCTGCCAGGCCACGAGCGCGTAAATGGCAGGCCGCGCATTCGCCACAGCCATCACCTTTTACGCCGTTGTAGCAGGTAAGCGTTTCAGCGCGCACCAGCGGCAGTTGCTGCCAGTAATCGGCCAGCGCCCAGGTTTCCGCTTTATTCAGCCACATCAGCGGCGTCTCAAAGCGAATATTGCGCGCCATGCCGAGGCTGACGGCGTTATTCAGTGCTTTAACAAACTCATCACGGCAATCCGGGTAGCCGGAGAAATCGGTTTCGCACACGCCGGTGATCACCGCTTCGGCTTCGACCTGATAGGCATAAATCGATGCCAGCGTCAGGAACAGGATATTGCGGCCCGGTACAAAGGTACTCGGCAAACCGCTGGCATTGGGATCATAGGTTGGCACCGGAATGTTGTCGCGCGTCAGGCTGCTGACGGCTAACTCGTTGAGCAGCGTAACGTCCAGCACTTTGTGCGCGCGCGCGCCCAGCTTGTGCGACAGCTCAGCCGCAACCTCGATCTCTTCACGATGGCGTTGGCCGTAATCAAAAGTAACGCAATGCACTTCATCATAGTGTTGCAGCGCCTGAATTAAACAGGTGGTGGAGTCTTGTCCGCCACTGAATACCACAACGGCTCGTTTCATTTTTTCTTCCCCAAAAATCAGTGCGCTTATGGTACTGGCTCGGACGCAGGCTGAACAGCGCTAGCTGTGGTTGGCGGCGGAATCCAGGCGCGGGTGAAATCAAACCATCCCAAACTATTAAGCTGGATGCCCTCCACGCCGGGCGGCGCAAAAACCTGATAGCGATAGTTAAACAGCGGCAGTAAGTGGCCATCGCACATCAGCTGCTGAAACAGTTGCTGAGTCAATTCACCGCGCTGCAATGCATCAGGTTGTTGGGCAATCGCGCTCAGTGGCGTTTGCAGAACCTGTTCGCGCAGCGGCTGCCAGACCGGATCGTTCTCCAGCCAGTTCACCAGCGTAAACAGCGGTGCATCGCCAATCAGTCGATCGCCCATCACCACATCGGCCTCACTGAGATCGCTATCGTCTCGCCAGCTTTTTACGTCATGGAAGATGCAGGTGAGGGCGCAGCCGTGTTGCGCCAGCAGTGGAATTAACGCCTGCGCCATCACATGCAGTTCGACCGGCAAGTGGTAATGCAGCGTTAATGTGGGCGGCAGTGCAATCGTCTCTCTTTCGGCGCGCGGTACCGGCCAGCCAGGCAGCAGCTCATGGCTCGGTGTGATTAAACCCTCATCCAGCGGCAGTTGCTGAATCACACCGCTGCGCTGAATCAGGGCAATCAGCGATTGGGCCTGTTCGGCACTGAAGTTCGCCGAGATGCGTGGCGCCAGATAGCAAAATCCCAGGCTGATACTGCGATCAACCGGACGTAGCGAGCCGAGTTCATCAGGATCGCCAATGGCGATTTGCACCGGATGGCTGCAACTGGTGCCGAGATCACGATCAAACAGCTGCGGTGTGATCCAGTATTCCATCCGCTGGATCAGCGGACGCTGCAAATGCCAGCGCGCATGGCTCTCCAGACGCACCATCTCAGCGGTGAAATGCGTGAGTTTCCACGGCCCGCTACCGATATCGGCGAATTCAGGATGCGGTAACAGACAGAACTGGTGCGCCAGCCGCTGCGGCAGCCAATAATCGCTTTCGCGCAGTTGAATATGTATCGCTAGCGGATGCGGCGCTTCAATCTGTTCAATCGCCGCCAGCAGCCGCGAACCGCGTGGCGAATGCCTGATCTGTTGCAGCTGCTCAACCAACTGTGCCGCCTGCACCGGTTCATCGTTGTGCCAGCTGAGCTGTGGGCGCAGCCAGAAATACCAGTCACGGCCGCTGGCATCATGCTGCCAATGGTGAGCGAGATCGCCTTCAACATCGTTATCGCGAAAGCGCGTTAACCCGGAGAAAACCTGGCGCGCCAGATGTTGCTCGGCGCGTCCGGTCAGCTGCAGCGGACGCAACGGCTCCATCGCGCGGTAGTAAGGAATGCGCAGCACCGGCGATTGCTTCTGCCACTGACCGCCCATCAGTGGTCGCAGCAATTTTACTAATCGCTCGGGATGCAGATCGAGCACCTGCAGCGCCTGTACCGCCTCGCCGGCGTCGAGTTGCTGCGTTAACAACTGCTGGCGCAGCTGTTCCGGCGACACCAGGAAAGTCAGCTCACCCTGTTTGCCACGCCCGGATTCACCGCGCCACTGCAGCCAGCCGGCATCCTGCCACTGACGCAGCAGCGTGCGCAGATGGCGCTCGCTGCAAAAGCAGTGTTGCGCCATCGCAGCGACGCTAAGGCGTTGCGTTTCGCCGTGGCTGAGTTGCCACAGGCGCTGAAATTGATTGACCCGATGAAGTTCACGCATAGTTAAACCCGGAACAGTTTTTAAAAAGTATTCACTATTAGTTCCGTAATTACCAGACGATAGTAGTTGCCTCACTCAGACAGGAGAATTCGCATGGCTCGCCTCGCGGCATTTGATATGGACGGCACGCTGTTGCTGCCTTCGCACCGGTTAGGTAATGAAACGCTGGCAAGCCTGCATGCGTTGCATCAGCGCGGCGTCACGTTGGCGTTTGCCACCGGGCGTCATCTCATGGATATGCAGCGAGTACGTGAACAAATCACCTTGCCTGCGTGGCTGATTACCGGTAACGGCACGCGCATTCACGATCTTGAAGGCAACCCACTTTACGGCTGCGATTTATCGCCATCGGTGGCGGAAGAGGTGATTCATACGCATTGGCAAACGCCGGCCTCGATTCATGTTTTCAACGATGAGGGCTGGTTTACCGATAAGCCGCTGCTCGGCGCGCTGGAAGCGCATGCGATGAGTGGCTTCCATTATCAGCTGCGCGATTTGCGTCAGATGTCGGCGCATGAAGTCACGAAAATCTGTTTTATTGCGCCACATGAAATGTTGCAGGCGTTAAAAAGCGAATTGCAGGCCGCGTTGGGCGAGCGGGCCAACATTTGCTTCTCTGCGTGGGATTGTCTGGAGGTGTTGCCGGTCGATTGCCATAAAGGCGCGGCGTTGGGGCGTTTGTGCCAGCATCTTTCGCTGTCGCTGGCGGATTGTATGGCGTTTGGCGATGCCATGAACGATCGCGAAATGCTGGAACGTGTTGGCAGCGGTTTTATTATGGGCAACGCCATGCATCAATTGAAAGCGTCGTTGCCCCATTTACCGATTATCGGACATTGCGAGACACAGGCAGTTTCTCACTACCTTAATCACTGGATGACCACACCACACCTCGATTATTCCCCCGAATGCTGAGGCTTACAGTGAACCGGACAGGACGTCCGGTTTTTTATTGTAGCTCACGCACCCACGGCGCAATGTCGCCGATATTCTGCTTCACCCACTGCGCATTGTAATAGGTGTCGGGATAGCGCTCACCGCTGTCACACAGCAACGTCACCAAAGAACCCTGCTCGCCGTTGTCCCGCATGCGTTTTGCCAACTGCATCATGCCCCAGAAGTTGGTGCCGGTTGAGGCGCCAGGGCGACGTCCCAGCACCTTTTCCAGCTGCAGCATCGCGGCGATAGTCGCGCCATCCGGCACTTTCATCATCTCGTCAATCACGTCGGGTAAAAACGACGGTTCCACGCGCGGACGACCAATGCCTTCAATCAGGCTGCCGCGTTCGCTGCGCAGCGTTTTGTCGCGGCTCTGCCAGTAATCAAAGAACACTGAATGCTGCGGATCGACCACCAGCAGGCGCGTGTCATGGCCCTGATAGCGGATATAGCGGCCCAGAGTTGCTGAGGTGCCGCCGGTACCGGCGCTCATGATCACCGTATGCGGCACCGGGAAGGGTTCGTGTGACATCTGGCGGAAAATGCTTTCGGCGATGTTGTTGTTGCCGCGCCAGTCGGTGGCGCGCTCGGCATAGGTGAACTGGTCCATAAAGTGGCCATTCAGTTCACGCGCTAAACGCTCGGATTCGCTGTACAGCTGGCAGGGATCGGCGACGAAATGGCACTCGCCACCGTAAAAACCAATCATCTCGATTTTGCGTTTCGCGGTGCTGGCGGGCATCACAGCGATAAAGGGCAAACCGAGCAAACGCGCGAAGTAAGCTTCCGATACCGCAGTACTGCCGGATGAGGCTTCAATGATCGGCGTATTTTCGTGGATCCAGCCATTCGCCAGGCCATAGAGAAACAGGGAACGCGCCAAACGGTGTTTTAAGCTGCCGCTGGGATGGGTGCTTTCATCCTTAAGATAGAAGTGAATGCCGGGATAATCATCCAGCTTAAAGCGGATCAGATGCGTATCCGCGGAGCGCTGAAAATCGGCGTTAATTTCATTGATGGCGTGGCGAACCCAGGGCGTTTGCATGTGGCATTTCCGTAATCATTATTGCGCACAGTGTAAGGCACTGGCAGGAAAAAGAGGTTGCTTTAATCACGGTATAATGGTGCGCTTAGAGAAAATTTTTCTCCGGGAGTGGCAAATGTTAGATAAAACTGACCGCACTTTGCTGGCAATGCTGCAGCAGGATTGCACATTGTCGCTGCAGACGTTGGCCGATGCGGTGAACCTCACCACCACGCCGTGCTGGAAACGCCTGAAAAAACTGGAAGATGATGGCATTATTCGTGCGCGCGTGGCGCTGGTGGACGGCGAAAAAATCGGTCTGTCGCTCACCGCTTTTATGTTTGTCAAAACTCAGCAGCACAGCAGCGAGTGGTTTAAGCAATTTGTCGCCGTGGTGCAGCAAATGCCGGAAGTGATGGCGTTTTATCGCATGGCGGGCGAGTACGATTATTTGCTGCGCATTCAGGTCGCGGACATGAAGAGTTACGACAGCTTTTATAAGCGCCTGGTGAACGGCGTACCGGGACTGATGGATGTGACCTCCAGTTTTGCCATGGAAGAGATTAAATACACCACCGCCTTGCCGGTAGCGCCCTAACGGGCACAGAAAGAGACACGCTTGTGCAATTATTCAGCCAGTTAAGTTGGTATTTCCTGCGCGAGTGGCGGCGATATCTGGGCGCCGTCAGCTTGCTGATCGTTATTGCCTTACTGCAATTGCTGCCACCGCACGTGGTTGGCGTGATTGTCGACGGCGTCACCCAGCATAATTTAAGCGCCGGGCAGATCTTAATGTGGATCGGCGTGATGCTGGTGACGGCGGTGATCGTCTATCTGTTGCGCTACGTCTGGCGCGTGCTGTTGTTCGGCGCATCCTATCAATTAGCCGTTGAGCTACGTGAAGATTTTTATCGCCAGCTCAGCCGCCAGCATCCGGCATTTTATCTGCGCCATCGCACTGGCGATCTGATCGCCCGCGCCACCAATGATGTGGATCGCGTGGTGTTTGCCGCCGGTGAAGGCGTGCTGACGCTGGTGGATTCGCTGGTGATGGGATTGGTGGTGCTGATTGTGATGAGCACCCAAATCAGCTGGCAACTGACGTTACTGGCGCTGATCCCGATGCCAATTATGGCTTTCGCCATCCAGAAAGACGGTGCCCGCTTGCATCAACGTTTTAAAGTGGCGCAGGCGGCGTTTTCAAGCCTGAACGATCAAACCCAGGAAAGCCTGACCAGCATCCGTATGATCAAAGCATTTGGCCTCGAAGATCACCAGTCGCAGCAGTTTGCCGGCATCGCTGCTGATACCGGCAAGAAAAACCTGCATGTGGCGCGCGTGGATGCGCGATTCGATCCGATCATTTATATCGCCGTCGGCTTCTCTAACCTGCTGGCAATTGCCGGTGGCGGCTGGATGGTGTGGAACGGCAGTTTGACGCTTGGGCAGCTCACCAGCTTTGTGATGTACCTCGGTCTGATGATTTGGCCCATGCTGGCGCTGGCGTGGATGATCAACATCGTTGAGCGCGGCAGTGCGGCGTGGAGCCGTATCCGTTCATTGCTGGCGGAAGCGCCAGCGGTTGAAGATGGTCAGAAGGTTTTACCGCCTGAGCCTGGCATCCTGCAGGTCGCTATTCGTGAGTTCCGCTATCCGGCCAGCTCTGGCCCGGTGCTGAGCCATCTTAATTTCCAGTTAAAACCGGGCCAAATGCTGGGATTATGTGGGCCAACCGGATGCGGCAAGAGCACGCTCCTAAGCTTGATTCAGCGCCACTTCGACATCGATCAGGGCGATATTCGCTACCACAATACACCGCTGCCGCAGTTGCGGCTCGATAGCTGGCGCAGCCGGCTGGCGGTCGTCAGCCAGACGCCTTTCCTGTTCTCTGACACCATTGCCGCCAATCTGGCGCTGGGTCGCCCGAATGCGACGCAGCAAGAGCTGGAGCGCGTGGCAACCATGGCCTGCGTGCACGATGATATTCTGCGCCTGCCACAAGGTTATGAGACCGAAGTGGGCGAACGTGGCGTGATGTTATCGGGCGGACAGAAGCAGCGCATCGCGATTGCACGCGCGCTGCTGCTGAATGCCGAAATCCTGATTCTGGATGATGCGCTGTCGGCGGTTGATGGCCGCACTGAACATGACATCCTGCATAACCTGCGTCAGTGGGGCAAAGGGCGCACCTTGATTATCAGCGCGCATCGTCTGTCGGCGCTTACCGAGGCCAGCGAAATTCTGGTGCTGCAGCACGGCGCCGTGACGCAGCGTGGCGATCATGACACCCTGGCGGCCAAAGAAGGCTGGTATCGCGATATGTACCGTTATCAGCAGCTGGAAGCCGCACTGGATGACGATGAAGTGGCAGAAGGAGCAAGCCGTGGCTAAATCACAACGTTTATGGCCGACGCTGAAACGACTGCTGGCGTATGGCAAACCGTGGCGTAAATCGCTGTGGCTGGCGGTCGGCATGCTGTGGATTGCGGCGGCAGCCGAAGTCACCGGACCGGTGCTGGTAAGCTACTTCATCGATAATCTGGTGGCGAAACATCAGATGCCGTGGGGCATCGTCGCGGGGCTGCTGGTGGGCTTTGTCCTGCTGCAATTGCTGGCCGCCGGTTTGCACTATTTTCAGGCGTTGCTGTTTAACCGCGCGGCGATTGGCGTGGTGCAGCAATTGCGCGTGGACGTGATGAACGCGGCGTTGCGCCAGCCGCTCGGCGCCTTCGATACGCAGCCGGTCGGCCAAATCATCTCGCGCGTCACCAACGACACCGAAGTGATCAAAGATCTCTACGTTACCGTGGTGGCCACAGTGTTGCGGGCTGCCGCGTTGATTGGCGCGATGCTGGTGGCGATGTTCTCCCTTGACTGGCGCATGGCGTTGGTAGCGATCGTGATTTTCCCGCTGGTGCTGACGGTGATGCTGATTTATCAGCGCTTTAGCACGCCGATTGCGCGTCGCGTGCGCAGCTATTTGGCGGACATCAACAACGGCTTCAATGAAGTGATCAACGGCATGAGCGTGATCCAGCAGTTCCGCCAGCAGGCGCGCTTTGGTGAACGCATGGGCGAAGCCAGCCGTTCACACTATCTGGCACGTATGGAAACGCTGCGGCTGGATGGCTTTTTGTTGCGCCCGTTGTTGAGTCTGTTTTCGGCCATGATTCTGTGCGGTTTGCTGATGCTGTTCAGCTTCGCCACGCCGGGCGTGTTTGAAGTCGGTGTGCTGTATGCCTTTATTACCTATCTTGGCCGCCTCAATGAACCGCTGATTGAACTCACCACGCAGCAGTCGATGCTGCAACAGGCGGTGGTGTCCGGCGAGCGTATCTTTGAACTGATGGATGCAGAACAGCAAGGTTACGGCAGCGATAGTCTGCCGCTGGCCTCCGGCAGCATCTCGCTGCGGGATGTGAGCTTTGCCTATCGCGATAATCGCGATGTGCTCAGCCACATCAATCTCGAAGTGCCGGCGCGTCATTTTGTTGCGCTGGTGGGGCACACCGGCAGCGGGAAAAGTACGCTGGCGAATCTGCTGATGGGCTATTACCCGGTGACGCGCGGCAGTATCGAACTGGATGGTCGCCCGCTGCCGCAGCTGTCGCACGCCGCTTTACGTCAAAGCGTTGCGATGGTGCAACAGGATCCGGTGGTGCTGGCGGATTCGCTGCTGGCCAACGTGCGTTTGGGGCGCGATATCCCGGAAGATAAGGTGTGGCAGGCGCTGGAGACGGTGCAGCTGGCACCGCTGGCGCGCAGCATGGCGGACGGCATCCATACGCGTTTAGGCGAGCAGGGCAATAATCTGTCGGTTGGGCAGAAACAGCTGCTGGCGCTGGCGCGCGTGCTGGTGTCATTGCCGCAAATCCTGATCCTCGACGAAGCCACGGCCAATATCGATTCCGGCACGGAACAGGCGATTCAGCAGGCGTTACGTGCACTACGCCAGCACAGCACGTTGGTGGTGATTGCGCATCGCCTTTCCACCATTACCGAAGCCGATCAGATTTTAGTGCTGCATCGCGGTCAGGTGGTTGAACGCGGTACGCATGCTGAGCTGCTGGCCGAGCAGGGCCGTTACTGGCAGATGTATCAGCTGCAGCAGGCCGGCGATGAACTCGCGGCGGGCATCCCCGTACAAACCGAAGGGTGAATTGCACCTTTTTTGCACAGTTTTATCGGAATGTTCTGTATTGATGCACTTCTTTGAGGCTTGAAGCACCAAAGAAGTGCAATATTGCAACACCTTTCCTCTTCCTCCTCCGCAATCTGCGCTGTGCTTCACATAACGAAGCGTGATGCAGCGCGCCTATGCTACTGACATTCCCCTTTTTTTATTTATGGCACAGCCTTTGCTTATATCCCTACGTGTCCGCGAAGACTCACTCAATTTCTTATCCGGAGGGGAACGTATGAAGCTGGTTACCGTGGTAATCAAACCATTTAAGCTGGAGGACGTGCGTGAAGCCTTATCCTCTATTGGCATTCAGGGACTGACCGTTACCGAGGTTAAAGGTTTTGGTCGCCAGAAAGGTCACGCAGAGCTTTATCGCGGTGCCGAGTACAGCGTTAACTTCCTGCCAAAAGTAAAAATTGATATCGCTATTGCGGACGACCAACTTGATGAAGTGGTCGATGTCATCAGCAAAGCCGCGTATACCGGCAAAATTGGCGACGGCAAGATTTTCGTCGCAGAACTGCAGCGCGTCATTCGTATTCGTACCGGCGAGACCGACGAAGCAGCACTGTAACTGGGGCTCTGAATTGTGATGGGATGGAAAGAAATGAATAAACTGATAACGAAGTTGGGCCTCACCAGCCTTGCGCTGTTACCTTCTCTGGCGATGGCGGCCGCCCCTGCAGTAGCGGATAAAGCCGATAACGCCTTTATGATGATCTGTACCGCCTTGGTACTGTTTATGTCGATTCCCGGCATTGCGCTGTTCTACGGCGGTTTGATTCGCGGCAAGAACGTGCTGTCGATGCTGACGCAGGTTGCGGTGACCTTCTCACTGGTTTGCGTGCTGTGGGTAATTTACGGCTACTCACTGGCGTTCAGTGAAGGCAACGCCTTCTTCGGTAGCTTCCAGTGGGCGATGCTGAAAAATATTGAGTTGAAAGCGCTGATGGGCAGCTTCTATCAGTACATTCACATCGCGTTCCAGGCTTCCTTCGCCTGTATCACCGTCGGCCTGATTGTTGGTGCGCTGGCTGAACGTATTCGCTTCTCTGCGGTATTGATCTTCGTGGTGGTGTGGCTGACGCTGGCTTATCTGCCAATCGCACACATGGTATGGGCTGGTGGCTTGCTGGCGCAAGACGGCGCGCTCGACTTCGCGGGCGGCACCGTGGTTCACATCAACGCCGCCGTTGCTGGCCTGGTGGGGGCTTACCTGGTGGGCAAACGTGCTGGTTTCGGCAAAGAAGCCTTCAAACCACACAACCTGCCGATGGTGTTCCTCGGTACCGCGATTCTGTATGTGGGCTGGTTCGGCTTCAACGCTGGTTCTGCTTCCTCAGCTAACGAAATCGCTGCGCTGGCGTTCCTGAATACCGTGGTGGCTACAGCGGGTGCGGTGCTGTCGTGGGTGTTTGGCGAGTGGGCGGTACGCGGTAAACCTTCTCTGCTTGGCGCCTGCTCTGGCTTCATCGCCGGTCTGGTGGCGATTACCCCAGCTTGTGGTTATGTGGGTGTCGGCGGCGCGCTGATTATCGGCCTGGCAGGTGGTTTAGCCGGTCTGTGGGGCGTAACAACCCTGAAGAAATGGCTGCGCGTTGATGACCCATGTGATGTGTTCGGTGTGCACGGCGTGTGTGGCATCCTTGGTTGTATCCTGACCGGCGTGTTCGCGTCCTCTTCACTGGGCGGCGTAGGCTACGCAGAAGGCGTGACCATGGGCCATCAGGTTTGGATTCAGCTATTCAGCGTGGGTGTGACCATCGTCTGGACTGCAGTTGTAGCCTTCATCGGCTTCAAACTGGCGGATATGATTGTTGGACTGCGTGTTCCGGAAGATCAGGAACGTGAAGGTCTGGATGTAAACAGCCACGGCGAGAACGCTTACAACCAGTAACCGCCGGGCTAAAGAAGAGCAGTGCGCTAAAATTATAAAAAAACAGAGGGGCGATTTTATCGCCCTTTTTTTATGCGTCGCGTTGGCGCATCACGCCTTCCTGCACCGTGGTCGCCACCAGTCGGCCATCCTGGGTATAAAACTCACCCCGCACAAAACCGCGCGCGCCCGAGGCGGAAGTGCTCACCACGCTGTACAGCAGCCATTCAGACAAGTCGAACGGACGATGGAACCACATTGAGTGATCGATGGTTGCAACCTGCATATCGGCTTCGAGGAAGCCTTTACCGTGCGGCTGCAGCGCCACCGGCAGGAAGTTGAGATCCGAGGCATAGCCCAGCAGGTATTGATGGATACGACGATCGGCCGGTAACTCGCCGTTGGCACGAATCCACACCTGACGCAGCGGCTCATCGACGTGGCCTTTCAGCGGGTTATGAATTTGCACCGGACGAATATCCAGCGGACGCTCGGCGAGGAATTTTTCTTTCAGCTTGAGTGGCAGATGCGCGGCCAGCTTCTTCGCCAAATCCTGTTCCGATGGCAGATTATCCGGGCCCGGCACCTGCGGCATTTCATTCTGATGCTCGAAGCCGCTTTCAGGTGCCTGGAACGAAGCCGTCATGTAGAAGATCGGCTGACCATTCTGTACCGCGCTAACGCGGCGTGCGCTGAAGCTTTTGCCGTCACGCAGCGTTTCGACATCATAAATGATGGCTTTTTGGCTATCGCCCGGACGTAGAAAGTAGCTGTGGAAGGAGTGAATGATGCGCTCTTCCGGCACCGTTTGTTTCGCGGCATACAGCGCCTGGCCGACTACCTGGCCACCAAACACCTGGCGCAAGCCCAGATCTTCGCTCTGACCACGAAACAGGCCTTCTTCCAGTTTTTCTAGATTTAATAAATTAAGCAGGTTGTGCAGTGCCTGGCTCATAGCGGATTCCTCAGCGTGACTTATCGCGTCAGTGTGAAAGATCCGACCAGTTTCCGTCAATGATTTTGCCGCGATTTCAGCGGGCTGGCGGAGGGTTTAGGCGCAATGCCGATATTTGTGCCAGAATTAAGGTCATTCGGCGGCTGAAAAGCTAAGCAATAAATTTACCGCCGACAATCATAGTGTTCATAAGGAGACGACATCGATGAAACTCTGGCAAGTTATTAGCGGTATGACCCTGGCTGCGGCGATTACCGGTTGTGCGGACCACAGCAAGCCGGTTGCCACACCTACACTCGGCTCAGCGGTAGCGGGGCAGCAGGCCGCGATTGCGCAGCCTAATGTCAGTGGTTCGGTGTATATCCGCCAGCGCATTGCGCTGCCGCCGGATTCTGTGCTGACCGTTACGCTATCAGATGCATCGCTGGCCGACGCGCCTTCAAAAGTGCTGTCGCAGCGCGTGGTGCGTACTGAAGGGAAACAGTCGCCGTTCCAGTTTGTCTTACCGTTTAATCCGGCTGACATCCAGCCGAACGCGCGCATTCTGTTGAGTGCGGCGATTTCGATTGATGGCAAGCTGGCATTTATCACCGATACGGTGAAACCGGTGATTAATCAGGGCGGGACAAAAGCCGAACTGCTGTTGGTGCCAGTGACTAACGTCGCGATGCAAACCCAGCCGGGAGCAGCAACAACAGTGCCTTCGACATCACCTACGCAGGTGACGCCATCTGCTTCGGTGCCGGCACCGACAAGTCTGTAATCTACCAAACGGCACAGGCCAAGCGCACAGGCCCGCTGCCGTGGAGTAAAGCGTCATACGCCATGGATGGCGTGTGCCGAGCGATCAGGGACGAGACAGCGCCTTTACGTAACGGCTGCAGGCCTGTGCGCGACATATCGCACCGCTAAATTTCCCACCGATATTTCTCTAACTCGATCTCCCCAGCATCGCTCACTTCAATTCCTTCCGCTTCCAGCGCATCGCGCTGACGAAACAAGTCGTCGCCCTGCAGTGAAATGCGGCCATGGCGATTGATAACGCGAAACCAGGGTAATTTACTGCCTTCCGGCAAACGGCGTAATACGCCACCCACCTGGCGTGCCGCGCGCGGCGAACCCGCTAATTGCGCAACATCCCCGTAAGTAGTGACCTTTCCTGGCGGAATGGCCGCGATGATCTGCCAGACGCGCTCAGAGAAATTGTGTTGGTCGCTCATATGCGCACCTATTTTTATCAGGAAAGGGCAAACTTTAGCATGCAGAAGGGTAGACATCAGCGCATTGCTGTGTGCTTGTGCAAGAAACCAACGGTTGTCGGGCCTGCGCTTGCAATTGCCGGGGGCATACTTGATAATGCCTGCGCTCTCGAAATGAGGGCTTGTCAATGGGGGCCCTGTTGGTTCTCCCGCAATGCTAACTTGTGAACTCGGTCAGATCCGGAAGGAAGCAGCCGCAGCAGGCGACGCGTGTGCCGGGATGTAGCTGGCAGGGCCCCCACCAATTTGTACCCGCCTCATACTCCACAGAATTTTACGCACAGAGAAATCTGGCAATCCTTTGCCGGTGATTCAATCCTTGATCAAAACGATGATGGTGCAGATCGGCTGTTAGGGGAAAAACTTAGCGGACGAACTTCCAGACAGAAACCGGTACTTTATCGTAAAGCTTATTCATTGTCAGTTCAGCCAGACGATGATCGGCTGCCGAATAGAATACCGCGAGTTCATTATCAGGTAATTCATACTTGTTTTTTTCGATAACCCGTTCAAGGGTATCGATTGAGCGACAGCGGCGCAGTCGCATCAAATAATCTGTTTTAGTTAAGGCTTGGTTGCTCATAAATAAACCGGTCTCAGTCTGGTGCTAAAAGGAATGGCTAGGTTGTTGGAGATAAGCGCACTCTTCGGCAAACAGATTAAATAAGCGTTTTGCTGAACGCTGCCACCGTTGTAGATCCTGAGTATTGATTCCATAGCTGCTGAACAGCATAAAGGTATCGTCAAGATATTCATCGATTTGCGTAATCAGGGCTTCATCTTCAACGTGCTTAATTTTGTAATTCATCGTGAAAGAAGCGATATGCTCAATCAAATCGTTGAGCTGTAAATTGCTTTCCGAAGTAGGATCATTAACCCAACCATGATGGCTGTCGGTCAATGTCGCCATACTTTCGTCGAACAGGTTCTCACACAGGTATTTAAGCTGGGCAATATCATGCCGTTTCGGTGAGTATTCGTCCATCTTTTTCCCCTCCATAGCTAGCACAGTTACCGCAGCGCGGCGAGATTAAGAAAAGCTACCAGGAAGCGATATCGAATAAAATTGAATTCAGCGACTCCTTAAATGTAATCCACAATCATTAGCTTTGCTCACCTCAATTACCAAATATTACAATTCATCGGCGGGAGAGGGGCGCTCATTGTCAATCACGTCAAACACCAGCGCGCCGGGCTTTACCTGAAACAACACTTCTTCACGACGCGTAAACGTTTCATTTAAATCCAGGCAAGGATTAAATAAATTCCAGCTGAAATCGTAAAGCATTTTAAATCGATTATTGTCGGTTGGTTGAATAGAAATAATCTGGAAGCTATCGGGAACTAATTGCGCGTTTTGAGAATACCACTGTAAATCACCGGCTAATGCCTCGGCTATTTTGAGAATATTCCCCTGGATAATTCTGACCAACTTTTCGCAATCGTCCTCATCCACAGCAATATCACAATGAATAATAGACGGCATTTTGTATCCAGTAAAAGAATGATGTTTCTATCATTGTGCTTATTGAGTGACATTGCAAGTCGCTAATAAACAGAAAGAGTAATCGTTGTGATGGGTTTCATAACACAATCATGGCGCAACGGCGAATTAGCGCGGCTATCTTCATGATCGATCAACTTTTGAAACACTTTTGCCTGGGCGCAATTGAGGATGAGTCGGGTATGATAATTGTTATGTTATAACATTATTGGTTGTTGAGTATGAATCACAGCGGTTTACTTCTTTCCCTTGGCGGCCGTTTGCTGGTTGCGCTGATGCTGATTGCCTTGCTAGCGCTGGCCTTAGATTGGGGCATGCAGAAATGATGCATTTCAACCGCTTACAAGCCGGTTATCAAGGCCGTGCGGTGACGCCGGTCGTTAACGGTGAGCTGGCAACAGGCAGCATGACGGCGCTGATTGGCGCTAACGGCACCGGCAAATCGACATTATTAAAAACCATTGCCGGCTTACTACCGCCAATTTCCGGCAACTGCGAATTGCACATCCCACGCAAAGCGCTGGGCTGGTTACCGCAACGCAGTGAACTTGAAACCCGCTTTCCTCTTACTGCCTATGAACTGGTGGCGATGGGCTGCTGGCCACGCTGCGGCTGGTTTGGTGGTATCAATCGCGCCTTGCGCCTGGAAATCGATGCCGCGCTGGATGCGGTACAAATGCGTGAGTTCGCCGATGCGCAGCCATCGACGTTATCTGGCGGGCAACTGCAGCGCGTGCTGTTCGCGCGCTTAATGCTGCAGCGCAGCCAGCTCTGGCTGCTGGATGAACCCTTCAACGGCATTGATAGCCAAACCGTCACCTTGCTGATGTCGATTCTCGAACAGCAGCAGCAGGCGGGCACCACATTATTAGTCGTGCTACACGATCGTCCGCTGGTGGCGCGCTATTTTAAGGATGTGTTATCGCTCGATGACGCTGATGCCGCACAAACGCCAAAGTTGCGTAGGGTGGCGTCGTGACATTACTCCAACCCTTTATCGAATTTGGTTTTATGCGCCGTGCGCTGGTGGCCTGCGTTGCATTAGCGATCAGCGCCACGCCGCTGGGCGTTTTCCTTTCCCTGCGCCGCATGAGTTTGGTCGGCGATGCCTTATCACATGCTGTGTTACCCGGCGCGGCGATTGGTTATCTGGTATCGGGATTATCGCTGGTGGCGATGGGTATCGGCGGCCTGATTGCCGGATTGGCGGTGGCGCTGCTCTCGGGAGCGGTCAGCCGTTATACGCATCTCAAAGAGGATGCCAGTTTTTCCGGCTTTTACCTCGGCTCTCTCGCACTCGGCGTCACACTGGTGTCGCTGCGCGGCTCCAGCGTCGATCTGCTGCACGTGTTATTTGGATCGCTGCTGGCGGTGGATAACGCGGCGATTCTGCTGGTTGGCGGCATTGCGGCTACGACCTTGCTGCTGCTGGCGGTGATCTTCCGTCCGCTGGTGATCGATGCCTTCGATCCCGATTTCCTGCGCGCTCAGGGCAAATGGAGCGCTCCGCTGGTGCACGGTCTGTTTTTGATGCTGGTGGTGCTCAATCTGGTGGCGGGCTTTCAGGTGCTGGGCACGCTGATGTCGGTGGGATTGATGATGTTGCCGGCCACCAGCGCACGCTTCTGGAGCCGCCACCTGGCTTACATGCTCGGCATCGCCATGCTGCTGGCGATCGTCTCAGCATTTATCGGCCTGATTCTTTCGTGGCATTTCTCGCTGCCGGCTGGACCGGCGGTGGTGCTCAGTGCTGCGGTGCTGTTTCTGCTTTCTGTTTTGACAGGACCATGTGGCGGCCTGTTGCGCCGTCGATAACCAAACCAATAAGGGGATAGGAATGAAAAAGTTACCGCTGAGTCTGGCGATTAGCGCCATGCTGGCAAGCCCGCTGTCGCTGGCGAAAAGCGTTGATGTTGTGGCGAGCTTTACCGTGCTGGCGGATATCGTTAAACAGGTTGGTGGCGATCACGTTAACGTGAAATCGCTGGTCGGGCCGAATGGCGATCCGCACACCTTCGAACCGACGCCGCAGGATAGCCAGGCGCTGTCGAAGGCGGATGTGGTATTCGTGAGCGGTTTGGGCATGGAAGGCTGGATGGATCGCCTGATCAGCGCGTCAGGCTATAAAGGCACCATCGTAGTGGCATCGAACGGTGTCAACACGCGTAAGATGGAAGAGGACGGCAAAAGCATCACCGATCCGCATGCGTGGAACAGCATGCAAAACGGTGTGATCTACGCCACTAATGTGATGAATGCGCTGATCAAAGCCGCTCCAGAAGATGCGGCGGATATTCGTAAAAGCGGTGAAAGTTACATTCAGCAGCTGCAGAAGCTGGATAGCTGGGCGAAAAATGCGTTTGCCGAAGTGCCGAAGAGCAAGCGTAAAGTGCTGACCAGCCATGATGCCTTTGGCTACTTTGGCCAACGTTATGGCGTCAGTTTCCTGGCGCCGGTGGGCTTCTCTACCGAAGCGGAAGCCAGCGCCAGCGACGTGGCCTCGATCATCCAACAACTGAAGGCCGAGCACATCAAAACCTACTTCATGGAGAATCAAACCGATCCGCGACTGGTAAAACAGATTGCCAGCGAAACCGGCGCGCAGCCGGGCGGGGAACTTTATCCTGAGGCGCTGTCGGAAGCGAATGGCCCAGCAGCGACCTATGTCGCCGCGTTCAAACACAATGTTGACGCCATTTTGCATAGCATGAAGTAAAAAAAAGGCCGGGGAGCATCCCGGCCAACTATCACGACACTTTCCTACCTTTTTTTCTTTCTTCCCTGAACCGCCTTAAAGCGCGGGTTAGTTTTGCAAATCACATAGATGCGACCTTTACGACGCACGACTTTGCAATCCTTATGGCGCGTCTTTGCAGAGCGCAATGAACTCAATACCTGCATCTGTTCTCTCCAGCGTTACTTGTTGCGCGACAGGAAGCTGCCGAAACGCTGGTTGAAGCGCGCGGTGCTGCCTTCTTTAGCAAAGTCTTTCTGCTTGCCGGTGTAGAACACGTGGGATTTTGACGAGACATCCAGCGTGACATATGGCAGCACTTCACCTTCATACTCAATGGTGCGCTCGGTTTTGATGGTGGAGCCGACTTTAAAGTATTCGTTGGCCGAGGTGTCGTGGAACACCACTGGGCGATAAAGAGGATGGATATTCGGTTTCATAGTAACCTCGCTATGTAATGTTATACTATAACAATAGTATGAGCCCGAACATGGCTGATTGCAACCGTGAAAAACGCAGGGATTTTGGTGGGGCAGGGGAACAGCAATAAAAAAGGCCGCATCAGCGGCCTTTTAGGGAAGAGTAAAACTTAGTGTTTGTGCTCAACCGGATGACCGTGTTCCAGGTCACCTTTGTTCTTACTGAAGCGGCGACGTACCACCACGAAGAACACCGGAACGAAGAAGATAGCCAGCGCGGTCGCTGTTACCATCCCGCCCATTACGCCGGTACCTACCGCATTTTGTGCGCCAGAACCCGCACCGGTGCTGATCGCCAGCGGCATTACGCCGAGGATAAAGGCGAGTGAGGTCATCAGAATCGGACGCAGACGCATACGGGATGCTTCCAGCGTGGATTCCACCAACCCTTTACCTTCCTTCTCCATCAAATCCTTGGCGAATTCGACAATCAGGATGGCGTTCTTCGCCGACAATCCTATGGTAGTCAACAAGCCCACCACAAAGTAGACGTCGTTACTTAAGCCGCGCAGCGTGGTGAAGATCAGTGCGCCGACAACACCCAGCGGTACCACCAACATGACCGAGAACGGAATCGACCAGCTCTCATACAGCGCGGCCAGACACAGGAACACCACAATCAGTGAGATAGCATACAGCGCCGGAGCCTGGTTACCTGACAAGCGTTCCTGATAGGACATGCCGGTCCAGTCGTAACCAATACCCGCCGGCAGTTTTCCTGCCAACTCTTCCATCAGGTTCATGGCATCACCGGAGCTCTTGCCTGGCGCAGCCTGGCCCAGAATCTCCATCGATGGCAAGCCGTTGTAACGTTCCAGACGCGGTGAACCGTACTGCCACTTCGCCGAAGAGAAGGCGGAGAACGGTACCATGGTGCCGCCGCTGTTGCGCACGTACCATTTACTGATATCGTCCGGCAACATACGTGAATCGGCCTTGCCCATAACGTACACCTTCTTCACGCGACCGCGGTCGATGAAGTCGTTGACGTAAGAACCGCCCCATGCTGAAGCCAGCGTGGTATTGATGTCAGACAGCGACACACCCAGCGCCTGCGCTTTCTCTTGGTCGATGATCAGTTTGTACTGCGGCGTATCTTCCATGCCGTTTGGACGCACACCTACCAGCGTATCCGAATGCTGGGCGATCATGCCAAACAGCTGGTTACGCGCGGCGGTCAGCTTCTCGTGACCCAGGTTACCCTGATCGGTCAGCATGAAGTCGAAGCCGGTGGCGTTACCCAGTTCGATAATTGCTGGCAGGTTGAACGGGAACACCATCGCATCTTTGATTTGACCGAGCGCCTGCATGGCACGACCGGCAATCGCAGGCACTTTCAGGTTGGCATCGCCACGCTCATCCCACGGCTTGAGGCTGACGAACGCAATACCGGTGTTCTGTCCACGACCGGCGAAGCCGAAGCCGTTAACGGTAAACACGGAATTAACGCTGTCTTTCTCTTTGGTCAGGAAGTAATCCGTCACCTGATCCAATACTTTCTGGGTACGTTCCTGGGTAGCACCGGCTGGCAATTGCGCCTGCGCCAGTAACAAACCCTGATCCTCTTCCGGCAGGAATGAGGTAGGCAGTTTCAGGAACAGGTACGCCATGCCGACCACGATCACCAGATAAATCAGCAGGTAACGGCCGGTGCTGCGAATGATATGACCGACACTATCAACGTAGTGGTTGGTGCTCTTATCAAACAGGCGGTTAAACCAGCCGAAGAAACCGGTGGTTTTGCCGTGAGCGCCTTTCTCCACCGGCTTCAGCATGGTGGCACAAAGCGCAGGCGTCAGGATCAACGCCACCAGCACCGACAGCGCCATCGCCGAAACAATGGTGATGGAGAACTGGCGATAAATGACGCCGGTTGAACCACCGAAGAACGCCATTGGAATAAATACCGCTGACAGCACCAAGGCAATACCGACCAATGCGCCCTGAATCTGCTCCATCGAACGTTTGGTCGCTTCTTTCGGCGGTAAGCCTTCTTCCGCCATTACACGTTCGACGTTCTCTACCACCACGATGGCGTCGTCCACCAGCAGGCCAATGGCGAGCACCATCCCGAACATCGTCAGGGTGTTTATCGAGTAGCCAAAGGCACTGATGATCGCAAAGGTTCCGAGCAACACAACAGGAACGGCGATGGTTGGAATCAGCGTCGCACGGAAGTTTTGCAGGAACAGATACATCACCAGGAACACCAGCACGATTGCTTCGAACAGCGTTTTCACCACTTCGAAAATCGAAATTTTCACGAACGGTGTGGTGTCGTACGGATAAACCGTTTTCATGCCTGCCGGGAAGAACGGCTCCAGTTTCGCCAGTTCTGCTTTCACCGCATCGGCGGTGTCCAGTGCATTAGCGCCGGTGGCCAGTTTGATACCGATACCGGAAGCCGGTTTGCCGTTATAACGCGCGATGATCTCGTAGTTTTCACCACCGAGTTCAATCTTCGCCACGTCACGCAGACGTACCTGCGAACCATCCTGATTCACCTTCAGCAGAATATTGCCGAACTCATCTGTCGATGTCAGACGGGTTTGCGCAATGATCGAGGCATTCAGCTGTTGGCCCGGTACAGGTGGCGTACCGCCCAACTGACCCGCGGCGATCTGGGTGTTCTGGACTTTCAGCGCGTTGATCACATCCACTGGTGTCAGTGAATAGTTGTTCAGCTTGTGTGGGTCCAGCCAGATGCGCATCGCATACTGCGCACCAAACACCTGAGTATCACCGACGCCCGGCATACGACTGACCGGATCTTTGATGTTTGAAGCAACATAGTCAGAAATATCATTCTGCGTCATGGTGCCATCATCACTGACAAAACCCGCCACCATCAGGAAGCTGCTAGAGGATTTCTTAACCTGAATACCCTGTTGCTGTACTTCCTGTGGCAGTAACGGCGTGGCCAGCTGCAGTTTGTTCTGCACCTGAACCTGCGCGATATCGGCATCAGTACCGGATTGGAAGGTCAGCGTCAGCGTCAATGTACCCGACGAGTCACTGCTCGAGGACATATACATCAGTCCATCGATACCGTTCATGTTTTGCTCGATGACCTGCGTCACCGAATCTTGCAGCGTTTTCGCATCAGCACCCGGATAGGTGGCCTGGATTTCAACCGCCGGCGGTGCAACATTGGGATATTGCTCAATCGGCAGGCTGATAATCGATAGCACACCAGCCAACATGATGATGATGGCGAGCACCCACGCAAAAATGGGGCGATCAATAAAGAACTTAGCCATGTATCAGTGGCTCCTGTTATGACGATGATTTAGCAGACGGTGATTCTGGTGCAGCTTTGGCATCATCGGAGACTTCTTTTGGCGTCACCTGCGCACCCGGTTTGGCACGCTGGATACCGGTGGTGATCACCCGATCGCCTTCTTTTAGACCTTCCGTCACCAGCCATTTGTCGCCAAATGCCTGATTAGCGGTGATGTTACGGGATTCCACTTTATTATCTGCGCCAACCACCATTGCGGTTGCCTGACCGGTTGGGGTGCGTGTTACGCCCTGTTGCGGCACCAGCAGTGCGGTGGGATTGGTGCCCTCATCCAGACGCGCACGAACAAACATGCCTGGCAGCAGGCGATTGTCCGGGTTCGGGAAGATGGCGCGCAGCGTGATCGAGCCGGTGGTTTCATCCACGCTCACATCAGAGAATTCCAATGTGCCTGTCTGCGGGTATGCGTTACCGTTTTGCATCAGCAGGGTGACGTTGGCCTTACCGTCGTTCTGTTTCAGCTGACCGGATTCCAGCTCCGCGCGCAGACGCAGGAAATCATCACTGGATTGGGTCACATCTACATACATAGGATCGAGCTGTTGCACGGTCGCCAGGGCAGTGGTTTGCCCGTTGGAAACCAGCGCACCTTCGGTTACCGACGATTTACCAATACGGCCGCTGATGGGTGACGTTACTTTGGTATACGCCAGATTGATGCGCGCAGTTTCGACGTTGGCACGCGCAGCCTGGGCAGCAGCAGCAGTCTGGGCTGCGGTGCCTGCGGCGGTGTCATAGTCCTGCTGACTGATGTACTTAGTACCCAGCAGCGGCTTATAGCGAGTAATGGTTAACTGCGCAACACGCGCATTGGCTTCAGCCTGGGCGAGATCCGCTTTAGCGCTGTCGTAGGCCGCCTGATAGGTGGCGGGATCAATCTGATACAGCGACTGACCGGCTTTTACATCACTACCTTCAACAAAATTACGCTTGAGGATAATTCCTGACACCTGAGGGCGAACTTCCGCAACGCGGAAAGCCGAGGTACGGCCCGGCAGCTCGGTGGTAATTTTCAAGGGTTCGTTTTTTAACGTTACAACACCCACTTCTGGGGGCTGCTGCTGGGCGGCTTGCTGGGATTTATTATCATCACATCCTGTTAACACAAAGCTGCCTGATAGCATCAGGACGGCCGCCAGAGGCGCTAATCCTCTGTTTTTATTCATAAATAAACCTCTAGTGTCCGATATCAAATGATCAATGGATCACAAACCGATAAACCCATTGCTGCGTTAAAACACGGGTCATGCTATGGTACATACATTCACAAATGTATGTAAACTTACAAGTTTGTAAAAAAAGCCCAGCATGGCACGAAAAACCAAAGCGCAAGCTCTTGAAACACGGCATCAAATTCTTGACGCCGCATTAGCACACTTTTCCGAACATGGTGTGGCCGCCACGTCTCTGGCGGATATCGCAACAGCGGCCGGCGTCACGCGCGGGGCTATCTACTGGCACTTCAAAAATAAAGCCGATCTCTTACAGGAAATCTGGCTGCGTTGTGACGCTGGGCTGGACGATGTGGAACTTGAGTATCAGACAAAATACCCGGGCGATCCACTTTCTGTTGTTCGTTCTATGTTGATCTATATCCTTGACGCCACAGCAAAGGATCCGCAAAGACGCGCATTAATGGAGATTATCTTTCACAAATGTGAGTTTGTTGGCGAAATGTCGACGTTACAGGATATGCAGCAGAGCTTACTGCAAGCGTGTTACGATCGAATTGAAACTGTACTACGTCTTTGTATTGATGCCAGCCAATTGCCTGCGAACCTGAATACGCGTCAGGCGGCGCTACTGATGCGCGGCTACATCAATGGCATGATGGAAAGCTGGCTGTTTAACCCGCAAAGTTTTGATTTAGCAGCCGATGCGCCTCAGCTGGTGGATGCGTTTCTTGATATGTTGCGCCTGAGTCCAACGCTGCTTAGTCGGCCTTGATTTCCGCCGCTTGTTTCTGCTCATAATCTCGCTGAACAATCGCCAACGCAGCCAGCACGGTGGCGGTAGGGACATTATTCTCTTCAAGCAGTTGAATCAGATCGACGGCAAGTTTGATGTCGTCGGGTGCGCTGTCCAGTGACATTTTTTCTCCTAAATACGTAATTTCGCCGCGACCAGCAGCATTAATAGTGCGCCCAGCAGTGCGCTAGCGAAACCGGCTGGATGCAGGGCGGCCAGATCGCCGGTGGTGAAGTAGGTGGCGATATAGCCGCCAATTAGCGCGCCAATCACCGCCAGCACCAACGTCGGCACAAATCCTCCCGGACGACCGGGAAAAATCACCCGTTTGAGCCAGCCTGCCGCTAAACCGATCACAATCCATAATACCAGCGTCATGATTTTACTCCTTTTTCTCACCGCAATGAGTATAGAGGAAAAAGCGCCGCGTTCAGCGCGGCATAGGCGGCAACTCCAGTTTGTAGATAGCGGCGCGGCAGCGTGCCAAACGTTCTTGCAGCTGATCGACTTCACGAATTAACTGCTGCTGAACGCTCAGCGTTTCAGCGCGCGCCAGATGCTGCTCGCGCTGCGCAATCATCGCCAGTAAGCGTTTTTCGTAGCCTTGATACTCTTCACGCTTGGCCTGGCGTGCATCGACACGTGGCCGCTCGCGCTTGACGCGCAGCTGCTGGCTCTGGCATTCGCGCTGTAATGCGGCAATTTGATCCAGCACTTTCTCCGCCAGCCATTGACGGCGCGCCACATCAGTGTCAGCAGCGGTTAACTGCGTCACATTGCCTTCCAGTTCGCGCAGATAATCCGCCAGACGCGTGCCGCTGGTGCGAAACAGGTGAGAATCAAAACGGGGCTGACGACAGGCACCATCCGGCTGCTGCGCAATCTGCTGGCGCAGTAACTCTAACATGGCATGGAGACGTTGCTGGGCGGGCGGTTGGGGCATCACTCTGTTTCCGACTGTGTTAACGTAACGCTGTTTTTGACTTATTCAGGCATCAGGCATGCAGCGCATTTTACTACTGAGCCTTGGCTGGCTGGCGATTGTGCTAGGTACGCTGGGCATTGTATTACCTTTATTACCAACGACGCCATTTGTGTTGCTGGCGGCCTGGTGTTTTGCCCGCTCGTCGCCGCGTTTCCATCATTGGTTGCTGTGGAAGTCGCCGTTTGGTCGCTTTATTCGCCACTGGCAGCAGCATCGTGCCATGCCGCCCGGCGCCAAAGGGCGCGCCATGTTGCTGATTGTGATTACCTTTTCGGTGTCCCTTTATTTAGTAAACCTGCTGTGGGTGCGCATCCTGTTAGGCGCGATGCTGTGCCTGCTGCTGCTTTTTATGTGGCGCATTCCGGTTGTAACCGAGGATGCCAACCCGCCACAACAGTAGCGTGAGGGTTGCATTTAGCCGGGTATTTGCATAGATTTGGGCATCTTCGTGCGTGGCTTCCCTTATAAACGACTTCGCTTAACCCGGTTTCCGGGGTTTGGCGCTAGAGAAGCTGCGCGTATTAGATATTTTCTCCAGGCGTAACATTTATGACCGCAACTGCGCAGCAGCTTGAACTCATCAAAAACAGCATTAAAAGCATTCCTGACTATCCGAAGCCGGGCATTCTGTTCCGTGACGTGACCAGTCTGATGGAAGATCCGCAGGCGTATGCCGCGTCGATCGCCATTCTGGTGGAGCGTTATCGTAACAAAGGCATCACCAAGGTGGTGGGAACGGAAGCGCGTGGCTTCCTGTTTGGCGCACCGGTGGCGCTGGGTTTGGGCGTGGGTTTTGTGCCGGTGCGTAAGCCGGGCAAACTGCCGCGTGAAACTTTCAGCGAAAGCTACGAGCTGGAGTACGGCACCGATGCGCTGGAACTGCACAAAGATGCCATCAAACCAGGCGATGTGGTGCTGGTGGTGGACGATCTGCTGGCGACTGGCGGCACGCTGGAAGCAACGGTGAAACTGATCCGCCGCGCCGGTGGAGAAGTGAAAGACGCCGCATTTGTGATTAATTTGTTTGACCTGACCGGCGAAGCCCGCCTGACTGCCATGGGCGTCGAGTGCTTCAGCCTGGTGAATTTCCCCGGCCACTAAGGCCTGCGCGCTCCGCTGCACGGCGGGGCGCCACCTCTGCAAAGTTAGTGGTTGCTGATCCGCTGGTGGCTGTTAAACTACTGCCAAAATAAACAGGGTTTGCGAAGCTGCATTTTCTCCCTTCTCCCTAAATTCCAGTGATTGAATCCACATGAGCTATCAGGTACTTGCGCGAAAATGGCGTCCCCAGGCCTTCGCTGACGTAGTCGGTCAGGAACATGTGCTGACTGCGCTGGCCAACGGGTTGTCACTGGGACGAATCCATCATGCTTATCTCTTTTCTGGCACACGCGGCGTCGGGAAAACCTCGATCGCCCGTCTGCTGGCGAAGGGGCTTAACTGTGAAACCGGCATCACGTCAACGCCGTGCGGGCAATGCGATAACTGCCGCGAAATCGAGCAGGGCCGTTTTGTCGATCTGATTGAGATCGATGCCGCATCACGCACCAAAGTTGAAGATACGCGCGATCTGCTCGATAACGTGCAGTACGCGCCGGCGCGCGGTCGCTTCAAGGTCTATCTGATCGATGAAGTGCACATGCTGTCGCGTCACAGCTTCAACGCGCTGCTGAAAACGCTGGAAGAGCCGCCATCGCACGTTAAATTCCTGCTGGCGACCACCGATCCGCAGAAGCTGCCTGTGACGATTTTGTCCCGCTGCCTGCAATTCCATCTCAAAGCGCTGGACGTGGAGCAAATCCAGCAGCAGCTGGCGCATGTGTTGCAGCAGGAGCAGATTGCTGCCGAACCGCGTGCGCTGCATCTGCTGGCACGCGCCGCTGACGGCAGCATGCGCGATGCGCTGAGCCTGACCGACCAGGCGATTGCCATGGGGCAGGGCAGCGTAACGCGTGACACCGTGGCACAAATGCTTGGCACGCTCGACGATGAACAGCCGCTGGCGCTGATTGAAGCGCTGGTGGATGGCCAGGGCGAACAGGTGATGGCGCTGCTGAATCAGGCCGCGTCGCGTGGGGTTGAGTGGGAAGCGCTGCTGGTTGAGATGCTGCGCTTACTGCACCGCATTGCGATGGTGCAACTGTTGCCAGGCTCGCTCAGCGAGGATGATCTCAGCCAGGCCGATCGCCTGCGCGAGTTAGCCCGCGTCTTGCCACCGGCTGACGTGCAGCTCTATTACCAAACGTTGTTGATGGGACGTAAAGATCTGCCGCTGGCACCGGATCGGCGCTTAGGCGTAGAGATGACGCTGCTGCGGGCGCTGGCGTTCCATCCGCAGGCAACGATTGCGGAGCCGGTGGCGCGTCCCACCTTGACGCCACAAGCTGCGCCGCAGGTTGCTGCGCCACAAGCTGCAGCGAAAGCCGCGCCCGCACCGGCTGCGCAGCCGCAGATGGCACCGCCGAACCCTGACGCGCCGCCGGTGTCGGATGATTATCCAGACATGCAGCCCGCGCCCGATCCGTTACCTGACTCCACCAGCCAGTTGTTACAGGCGCGAACGCAGTTGCTGCGTCAGGGAGCCGGCAAAGCAAAAAAGAGTGAGCCGGCAGCGCGTTCCGCGCGGCCGGCGAATCCGGCGCTGGAACGTCTCGCTAGCGTCACTGAACGTGTGCAACAACGTGCGTCCGAACCCACGGTAAAAGCCCCGGCCAAACCGGAAGCTTATCGCTGGAAAACGCAGCTGCCGGTGGAGGTTAAAGCGGAGCCGGTGGCGACGCCAAAAGCCTTGCGTTCGGCACTGGAGCATGAGAAAACCCCTGAGCTGGCGCTGCGTCTGGCGGAAGAAGCCCAGCAGCGCGATGCGTGGGCTGCTGAAATCGCCGCGCTGACGCTACCGAAACTGGTGCAGCAAGTGGCGCTCAATGCGTGGAAAGAGGCGGGCGAAGCCGGCGTTACGCTGCATCTGCGCAGCAGTCAGCGCCATCTGAATTCAGCTTCTGCCAGGCAGGCGCTGGCGGAAGCGCTGAGTCAGTCTGCCGGTCAGCCGGTTGAATTGACGATTATTGAAGACGATAATCCTACGGTATTGACGCCACTGGAGTGGCGCCAGGCCATTTATGAAGAGAAGCTGTCGCAGGCGCGACAGTCGATCGAAAGCGATACCCATATTCAGACATTGCGTCGATTCTTCGATGCCGATTTGGATGAAGAGAGTATTCGACCGGTGTGAACATGCTGCCGCGCGTCAACTGCGCGCAGCCCCAGCAGAGAGAGAAAACTATGTTTGGTAAAGGCGGATTGGGCAACCTGATGAAACAGGCCCAGCAGATGCAAGACAAAATGGCCAAAGTGCAGGAAGAGATCGCCGCGATCGAAGTGACCGGTGAATCAGGCGCTGGCTTGGTTAAAGTAACCATCAACGGTGCGCACAACTGCCGTCGTGTTGAAGTCGATCCTAGCTTGCTGGAAGATGACAAAGACATGCTGGAAGATCTGATCGCCGCGGCCTTCAACGATGCGGCACGCCGTATTGACGAAACGCAGAAAGAGAAGATGGCTGCGGTCTCTTCAGGTATGCAGCTGCCGCCTGGCTTCAAGATGCCGTTCTGATGCAAACCAGTCCACTGCTTGAATCTTTGATGGAGTCGTTGCGCTGCCTGCCGGGCGTTGGCCCGAAGTCGGCGCAGCGTATGGCTTTTCAGCTGTTGCAGCGCGATCGTAGCGGTGGCATGCGTCTGGCGCAGGCATTGACCCGCGCCATGTCGGAAATCGGTCACTGCGCCGATTGCCGTACCTTCACCGAACAGGAAATCTGCACCATCTGCGCCAATCCGCGTCGTCAGCAAAACGGCCAGATTTGTGTGGTGGAGAGCCCGGCAGATATCCACGCCATTGAGCAGACCGGCCAGTTTGGCGGCCGCTACTTTGTGCTGATGGGGCACTTGTCACCGCTGGATGGCATTGGTCCACAGGATATCGGCCTGGATCGGCTGGAGCAGCGTCTCGAGCGCGAAACCTTAACCGAAGTGATCCTCGCCACCAATCCCACGGTGGAAGGGGAAGCCACGGCCAACTACATCGCCGAGCTGTGCGGACAATATGGCGTTGATGCCAGCCGCATTGCACACGGTGTGCCGGTCGGTGGTGAGCTGGAAATGGTCGATGGCACCACGCTGTCGCACTCGCTCGCCGGACGCCACAAGATTAATTTCTAATCACTTGCCGATGTCTTCACAGACATCGGCTTGAAATCCTCTCCTTCATCCCCATTTCTCTCTCAACGTATCATCAACCCCGATTCAGTTGAGGTAGCAATGACCATGAAAGGACAAGAGACGCGTGGCTTCCAGTCAGAGGTAAAACAACTTCTGCACCTGATGATCCATTCACTCTATTCAAATAAAGAGATTTTCCTGCGCGAGCTGATTTCCAACGCTTCAGATGCCGCCGACAAACTGCGCTTCCGCGCGCTGTCGACGCCCGATCTGTATGAAGGCGACGGCGACCTGCGCGTACGTATCTCGGTCAATCCGGAAAATCGCACGCTGACGCTCAGCGATAACGGCATCGGTATGCGCCGTGATGAGGTGATTGAGAACCTCGGCACCATCGCTAAATCCGGCACCAAATCCTTCCTCGAATCCATGGGCTCCGACCAGGCGAAAGACAGCCAGCTGATCGGCCAGTTCGGCGTGGGCTTCTACTCTGCGTTCATTGTGGCGGATAAAGTCACCGTGCGCACCCGCGCCGCCGGCGCGAAAGCCGATGAAGCGGTGTTCTGGGAATCTGCTGGCGAAGGCGAATATACGCTGGCAGAGATTGAGAAAGCCGATCGCGGTACCGAAATTACGCTGCACTTCCGTGAAGGCGAAGATGATTTCCTCGATGCGTGGCGCGTGCGTAACGTGATCAGCAAATACTCCGATCACATCGCGCTGCCGGTTGAGATTGAAAGCAAAGACGAAGAGAGCGACACCACCACCTGGGAAAAGATCAACAAAGCCCAGGCGCTGTGGACGCGCAACAAGTCTGAGATCAGCGACGACGAGTACAACGAGTTCTACAAACACATCGCCCACGATTTCAGCGATCCGGCGATCTGGAGCCATAACCGCGTGGAAGGTAAGCAGGAATACACCAGCCTGCTGTATATCCCGGCGCGTGCGCCGTTCGACATGTGGAACCGCGACAGCAAGCACGGCCTGAAACTCTACGTACAGCGCGTGTTCATCATGGACGATGCCGAGCAGTTCATGCCGAACTACCTGCGCTTCGTGCGTGGTTTGATAGATTCCAACGATCTGCCGCTCAACGTTTCGCGTGAAATCCTGCAGGACAGCCGTGTGACCCAGAGCCTGCGTGGCGCGCTGACCAAGCGTAGCCTGCAGATGTTAGAGAAGCTGGCGAAAGACGACGCGGAAAAATATCAGCAGTTCTGGAAAGAGTTCGGTCTGGTACTGAAAGAAGGTCCAGCCGAAGACAACGCTAACCAGCAACAGATTGCCAAACTGCTGCGCTTTGCCACCAGCCAGAGCGAAAGCGCTGAGCAGACCGTTTCGCTCGACGATTACGTGACGCGCATGGTGGAAGGTCAGGACAAGATTTACTACATCACCGCCGACAGCTATGCCGCAGCGAAGAGCAGCCCGCATCTGGAACTGTTCCGCAAGAAAGGCATCGAGGTGCTGCTGCTCTCCGATCGTATCGACGAATGGATGATGAGCTACCTCACCGAGTTCGACGGCAAAACCTTCCAGTCAGTCAGCAAAGCGGATGATTCGCTGAGCAAACTGGCCGATGAAGAGACCGAAGAGCAGAAAGAAGCGGAGAAGGCGCTGGAGCCGTTTGTTGAGCGCGTGAAAACGCTGCTGGGCGAGCGTGTGAAAGAGGTGCGTCTGACGCATCGTCTCACCGACACGCCAGCGATCGTCACCACCGATGCTAACGAAATGACCACGCAGATGGCGAAGCTGTTTGCCGCGGCCGGTCAGGACGTGCCGGACGTGAAGTACATTTTCGAGATCAATCCGGATCATACGCTGGTGAAACGCGTGGCTGATACCCAGGACGAGACGCGCTTTGCCGAGTGGGTTGAGCTGCTGCTGGATCAGGCGCTGCTCGCCGAGCGCGGTACGCTTGACGATCCAAACCAGTTTATCCGTCGCATGAACCAGTTGCTGACGGCGTAATCGCACCAAACCCGAAAGGTCGTCATTCATGGCGACCTTTTTTATATCTGCTGTTAAATCTGCGCCTGATCCCGCAACCAATCGCGAAACAACGTAATCTCTGCATCGTGCTGACGCGAAGTCTTGGTCATCATTAACGTGGCGCGATCGACGCGCACAAAGCCCAGCGGTGCGATCAGGGTGCCGTCACTCAACTCCTGACGCACCAGCAAGCGTGGCGCCATAATCACGCCCAATCCGTTTCTCGCCGCCTGAATGGCTAACGTCAAATTATCGAAATGCTTGCCGATCCAGTAATTGCCGCGTACGCCGCTGGTTTTCGCCCATTCGGCCCACGCATGCAGCCGCGTATCGGCGTGCAGCAGCGGCAGCGCGGCGAGATCCTGCTCGCTTTGAAAGCGGGCGGCAAACTGCGGGGCGCACAGCGGACCGATGTAATCATCGCTGATCAAGGTGGCATCAATATCGTCATCCGGCGACTGCTCGGCGCTGAGAATCAGCACATCGGTGTGCTCGCTGCGCAACTGGTCAATCTCCACCAGCGGCTGAAACTGCACTTCAATATCGGGATAGCGCTGATAGAAGCTGGCGATGCGCGGAATCAGCCATTGCGAGAGAAAGCTGGGCGCGCAGGAGACGCTGATATGATGGCGCATGCCGGTACGAATGCTTTCGCAGGTGGTGGAGAGCTCGCTAAAGGCTTTCTGACAACTCACCAGCAAACGTTCACCGTGTGAGGTTAATTTGACGCGTCCATTGGTACGCACAAACAGCGGCTTCCCCATCCAGCTCTCCAGCTGTCGAACCTGATGGCTAATGGCGCTATGGGTGACATGCAGACGTTCGGCCGCTACGCTAAAACTGCTGAACAGTGCCGCCTGGTGGAAATAGTGCAGTGCACGTAACGATGGAAGCACGGTCATACTCGTCCCCTGTGTAAAAACCTAACAGGGATTGTCAGTTTATATCATTTTAATGTCCAGCCGCATTGGCCTAACCTTTCCACCAGATTCTGGCAGGTTGACGGCTACGGCTCTCTGTGTTTTACGCCGACTATCACCGCAGGTTTCACCTCCCACACACAGCATAATAACCAGAGACATACCACGCGATGGCTCCACAACTTGCTTCTGCCAGGGCGGCGGCGGCGCGCGATAAGCTTCGCGGCTCGCTTTCCCGTTATTACCGGCTTGAAAATTTCGATCTCTTCTTCGCTCCCTCTTTGCATATCTCGCGAGTGCTGCTTTCCCAGCTGTTTCTCCGTCAGGAGCAATCACGTAATCACACGCGCTATGCCTCGCACTATCCGGTTAGCGAACTGAGCGTGCTGCCCACTTTGCCGATGACTGCGGGCAACATTGCGCTGGTGGATCATGTTGATATGCAGCAAGGTCGCGTGCGTGCGTTGAGCGAATGTCAAAGCCACGGCGTCACCGATGCATCGGAGTCGTTTGCCACGCAGCTACACAAACGGCTGGTAAGCGATGCGCGACTGTTTGTCGCCCGCCTTGATCGCCATTCGGCGTTATGCGGCGATCTGGTGTTAATCGCATTGCGCACCGCCGATTTCAGCACATTGGTGCGCAGCGAGCTGCGGCTGTTTGAGCAAGGATTAGCGCTCGGTGGCGCGCCAGAACAGGCGCTGGCAATGATGAAGGAGAGCGAATGGCGTCCGTACAATATTGCGATGGTGGAAAAAATCGCGTTCGACTCGCCATTCATCCTGCACTCCATTCAGCAACCGGGATTACCCTTTGCGCTTTTTCCGCTGCCGAACGGCCTCAATGCCAGTGAATTGCCGCAGGATATTCAGGTGCTGCCCGAACAGGCGCAATTACGCTTGTGCGCCGACGTGCGCGGCGGGGTCAACAAACAGCTGAACGTCACACCCGCACTGAAAAAACGCCTCAAAGACGTGCTCATGCTTAGCCGCGATTCCTAAAAACGGGCACTCTGCTGGTATTTGCTGACAAAGCAGGTCAAAGTAGACCTTTCGTGGCGAGCGCGCCCGTTTCCTTGTGGTGCGCGGGCCATAATGGTATGTTCTTCGCCTTCTCAGATTGAACAATGCGATTCGCAAGGGGAATTACGCAATGCGTATTATTCTGCTCGGAGCTCCGGGCGCAGGTAAAGGCACTCAGGCTCAATTCATCATGGAGAAATACGGTATTCCGCAAATCTCCACCGGTGACATGTTACGTGCGGCAGTCAAAGCAGGTACGGAACTGGGCCAACAGGCAAAAGCGATCATGGATGCCGGTAAACTGGTGACTGACGAGCTGGTGATTGCGCTGGTTAAAGAGCGTATCGCGCAGGAAGACTGCAAAAACGGTTTCCTGCTCGATGGCTTCCCACGCACTATCCCGCAGGCTGACGCGATGAAAGAAGCGGGCATCAAGGTTGACTACGTGCTGGAGTTCGCTGTACCGGACGAGCTGATTGTGGATCGTATTGTTGGCCGCCGCGTACATACGCCATCGGGCCGCGTTTATCACGTCACTTACAATCCACCGAAAGTGGAAGGTAAAGATGACCTGACCGGCGAAGAGCTGACCACGCGTAAAGATGACCAGGAAGAGACCGTGCGTAAGCGTCTGGTGGAATACCATCAACTGACTGCGCCGCTGATTGCCTACTACGGCAAAGAAGCGCAAGACGGCAACACCGAATATCACAAAATCGACGGCACACGTCCTGTCGCCGAAGTGAGCACGCAATTGGCCACGATTCTCGGTTAATGCGTTGAGGGGCCGGTTGTCCGGCCCTTTTGCAGCAATTGCTTTCCCCTCCTTCAATTTCCGCTACAATTTCCCCCTGATTTTGCATTCGACCCATTCGTTTCGACATCAAGGAAATACCATGAGGCAAGAAAAGCCCGGGGTTTTGCTGGTTAACTTAGGCACACCAGACGCACCCACAACACCTGCGGTTAAACGCTATCTGAAACAATTCCTCGGCGATCCACGAGTGGTTGATACACCGCGCTTACTGTGGTGGCCGATTCTCAATTTCATCATCGTGCCTTTCCGTTCGCCACGCGTATCGAAACTGTATGCTTCCGTATGGATGGATGAAGGATCACCGCTGATGGTGTTCAGCAAGCGTCAGCGTGAAGCATTGGCGCAGCGCCTTGATATGCCGGTTGAACTCGGTATGAGCTACGGCCAGCCAAGCCTCGACAGCGCGCTGAAGCGCTTGCTGGATCAGGGCGTGACCAAACTCATCGTGCTGCCGCTCTATCCGCAGTTCTCCTGCTCGACGGTTGCCGCAGTATGGGATGGCTTAGCCACCAGCTTTAAACCACTGCGCTCGCTGCCAGAAGTGGCGTTTATCCGTGATTACGCGGAGCATCCGGCTTACATCGCCGCGCTGAAAGCCTCGGTTGAGCGCTCGTTTGCGCTGCATGGCGAACCGGATCTGCTGGTGCTGTCCTATCACGGCATTCCGCAGCGTTTCGCCAATGAAGGCGATGATTATCCGCTGCGTTGCAAAGACACCACCGATGCGCTGGCCGCGGCGTTGGGCATTGCGCCACACAAAATCATGATGACCTTCCAGTCGCGCTTTGGTCGCGAGCCGTGGCTGACGCCGTACACCGATGAAACCATGAAAGGTTTGCCGGCCAAAGGCATCAAGCATGTGCAGGTGATGAGTCCGGGCTTTGCGGCGGATTGCCTTGAAACGCTGGAGGAGATCAGCGGTGAGAACTGCGAGATCTTCCTGCATGCCGGCGGCGAAAAGTTCGAGTACATTCCTGCGCTCAACGCCGATGCGGAGCACATTGAAATGATGGTGCAGCTGGTCAACGCGCGTCGTTAAGGGTGTGGCAGAGAGTGTGATATCATTCTCTGCCTGATTTTCCCTGACGGCACTCTCGATGAAATTTCCCGGCAAACGCAAATCCAAACACTATTTCCCCGTCAACGCGCGCGATCCGCTGCTGCAAGCCTCGCAGCAAGAGCAGGAAGAGGGCAGTTGGGTGGTGGGTATCGACCAGACGCTGGTGGATATTGAAGCCAAAGTCGACGACGACTTTCTGCAGCGTTACGGTTTAAGCGCCGGTCACTCGCTGGTGATCGACGATGCTACCGCCGAGGCGCTCTACAACGAACTGATGCGCGAAGCGCTCATCAGCCATCAATTTGCCGGTGGCACCATCGGAAATACCCTGCATAACTATTCGGTGCTGGCAGATGACCGCTCGGTGCTGCTCGGCGTGATGTGCAATAACATCCAGATCGGCGGCTACGCCTATCGCTACCTGTGCAACACCTCCAGCCGCATGGATCTTAACTTCCTGCAGGGCGTCGATGGCGCGATTGGCCGCTGCTTTACGCTGATTGGCGAGCAGGGCGAGCGTACCTTTGCCATCAGTCCCGGCTTGATGAACCAGCTGCAGGCCAACAGCATTCCGGAAGAGGTCATTGCAGGCGCGTCGGCGCTGGTGCTGACTTCCTATCTGGTGCGCTGCCAGCCGGGCGAACCGATGCCGGAAGCCACTTTACGCGCCATCGACTACGCCAAAAAACACAACGTGCCGGTGGTATTGACGCTCGGCACCAAATACGTGATTCAGGATAATCCGCAGTTCTGGCGCGATTTCCTGCGCGATCACGTCTCAATTGTGGCGATGAACGAAGAAGAGGCTTTTGCGCTGACCGGCGAGCAGGATCCGCTACTGGCGTCGAATATGGCGCTGGATTGGGTGGATTTGGTGCTGTGTACCGCTGGGCCAACCGGTTTGTACATGGCCGGTTTCACTGAAGAAGAGTACAAGCGCAAAACCAACCATCCGCTGCTGCCGGGCGCGCTGGCTGAGTTCAACCAATATGAATTTAGCCGCGCGATGCGCCACAAGGATTGCGATCAGCCGCTGCGCATCTTCTCGCATATCGCGCCATATATGGGCGGCCCAGAGAAGATCATGAACACCAACGGCGCGGGCGATGGTGCGCTGGCGGCGCTGCTGCACGACATCACCGCTAACAACTTCCACCGCCAAAAAGTGCCGAACTCCAGCAAACACGGCCGCGCCTACCTGACCTATTCGTCGCTGGCACAGGTGTGTAAATACGCGAACCGGGTAAGTTATCAGGTGCTGAACCAGCATTCACCGCGCCTGACGCGCGGCCTGCCGGAGCGGGAAGACAGTTTAGAAGAGTCATATTGGGACAGATAAAACGCAAGGTCGCCGTTAATGGCGACCTTGCTAAAGACCGCACTCACTTAAATCGGGCACTCACGTACAATCGGGTTCTGCGCAATCTCTTCTTCCAGCACATGCAGCATGCTGTTGGCGATCTCACGCTCGCCCATCACTACGCGATTCGCGCCGCGCTCCATTATGTAGGTCACTTCATCGTCATAATGCGCACGGGCAATAATCTCAATGTCCGGGCGCTTCTCGCGCGCTGCCGTCACGACTTCACCGGCTTCGTAGCCATTCGGAATGGTCAGCAGCAGCCAGCGGGCGCAGTCGAGGCGCGCCAGTTCCATGGTATCCACGCGTGCCGCATTGCCCAGCACCGCTTTGATGCCTTGCTCGCGCAGCGCTTCAACGCGCGGACGGGAGTTCTCCACCACCACCAGCGGCACATCCGCTTCCATCAGCTTTTGCCCCAGCAGGCTGCCGACGCGGCCATAACCTACTAAAACCGCGTGATTGCAGATATCCACCGGAATCTGCTTCTCTTCTTCGATCGCTTCTTCCAGCGTCTGTTCTTCGATGGTCTCGGTTTTGTCAAGGTAGCGTTCCAGCACGCTAAACAGAATCGGGTTAAGCATGATGGAGAGAATCGCCGCCGCCAGCACCAGATTGCGGCCTTCCTCGCTCAGCATGCCGAGCGAGATGCCGAGGCCGGCGAGAATAAAGGCGAATTCACCAATCTGCGCCAGGCTCACCGAAATGGTCATCGCGGTGCGACGTGAATGACCCAGCAGCGTTACCAGCAGCCAGGCGGCAATAGATTTACCCAGCACGATAATCGCCAGCGCGCCAAGCACCGCCAGCGGTTGCTCAATCAGGATCATCGGGTCAAACAGCATGCCGACGGACACAAAGAACAGGACGGCGAACGCATCACGCAGCGGCAAGGTATCGTGCGCCGCGCGGTGGCTAAGTTCAGATTCGTTCAGCACCATGCCGGCAAAGAAGGCGCCGAGGGCGAAGGAGACATCAAAGAATTCGACGGCGCCAAAGGCGATACCGAGCGCCAGCGCTAACACCGCAAGGGTAAACAGCTCACGTGAACCGGTCGCGGCACTTTTTGCCAGAATCCACGGCACCACGCGACGGCCAACCACCATCATCAGCACCATAAAGGCGACGACTTTACCGATGGTCAGCAGCAGATCCCACAACAGCAGCGTTGGGCTGGCGTTGCCCTGTTCCAGCATGCCGGCGATGGCTGGCAGCAACACCAGCGTCAGCACCATCACCAAATCTTCCACGATCAACCAGCCAATGGCGATTTGCCCGCGCTGGCTATCAATCAACTGACGCTCTTCCAGCGCGCGCAGCAGCACCACGGTGCTGGCGGTGGAAAGACACAACCCAAATACTAGGCCGGTCATCCACGACCAGCCCATTGTCCATGAAAGTCCCATTCCCAGCAGCGTCGCCACGGCGATTTGCGCGATGGCGCCAGGAATGGCGATGGACTTTACCGACATCAAATCCTTCAGCGAGAAGTGCAAACCGACGCCGAACATCAGCAGAATAACGCCGAGTTCAGCCAGTTCAGGGGCAAGGTTGGTATCCGCGACAAAGCCTGGCGTGAAGGGGCCGGCCAGGACGCCAGCCAGAAGATAACCGACTAACGGTGAGATGCGCAGGCGGTTTGCCAGCATACCAAGGAGAAATGCGAGGACCAGTCCCCCGACAATGGTAGTGATCAACGGTGTGGTGTGATGCATGCCTGTCTCCTTGTGTGCAAATGTATCCGCTTGTAACAACCTAGTGTAATGCACAATCCCTTACCGCGTTTAAACATTTGAGCGGTTAAAGCCCACTAAATTGAAAAAATGAGACTAAAACGCAGCTGAAGCTCCATTTTCGTCAGTTATCTCACGATATCGGCTGGAAATACGCAGAATGAAGGGTGGCGCGGAAAAAATAGTTGCAGGGGGAAATTGGCTTCACAGCAGGGGTTGTTAGGGTTAAAGCGGTCCTAAGTCGATAAAGTCACCGCCAGGTGTAGAATTGGGTTGTCAGTCCCAGCGAGAAGCGAATTTAAAAATGCTGGTCGTCACGCTGTGCCATGATGCAATGCGTGTTTCATCTTGAGTTAGCCAGCCATCTGTGCGACACAGAAGGGCGATAACGCACATTAAGTCCACCGCTAAGTGGAAAAACGCAGAATAAGGAGATCGACTTTGTTTTTATCACCGCGAAAAGGGCGCTGGCTGGCGCTGACAGTTTTACTGCTGCCGATGCTGGCGCAGGCGTGGCAAACGGATCGCAGTTATCGTTTCAGCATTCTGCACACCAACGATCATCACGGTCGTTACTGGCCGAACGCACAGGGCGAATATGGCCTTGCGGCACAGAAAACGCTGATGGATCAACAGCGCTACGATGTGCAGGCCAAAGGTGGCGGCGCGCTGATCCTGTCGGCGGGCGATGTGAATACCGGCGTGCCAGAGTCAGACATGCTGGATGCTGAACCCGACATTCGCGGCATGAACCTGGTGGGCTATGACGCCATGGCGTTGGGCAACCACGAATTCGACAAACCGCTTAGCGTGCTGCAACAGCAGCAGAAGTGGGCCAAATTTCCGTTCCTTTCGGCCAACATCTATCAAAAAGGCACCGACACGCGCTTATTTAAGCCGTGGGCAACCTTTAACCGCATGGGGCTGAAGATTGCGGTGATCGGCCTGACCACCACCGACACGCTGCGCATCGCCAATCCGGAAAACATTGCGACGATTGATATTCGCGATCCGGTGAAAGAGACCGAAAAAGCGGTGGCGGAACTACGCGCCAGCGAAAAGCCTGATGTCATCATCGCGCTGACACACATGGGCCACTACGACGACGGTCAGCACGGCAGCAATGCGCCAGGCGACGTGGAGCTGGCGCGCAGCCTGCCACCGGGCACCCTCAACGTGATCATTGGCGGCCATTCGCAGGATGCGGTGTGCATGGAGAAAGAGAACGTCAGCGTAAAAGATTATCAGCCAGGCCAGCCCTGCCAGCCGGATCGGCAAAACGGCGTGTGGATCATGCAGGCAAAAGAGTGGGGCAAATTTGTTGGGCGCGGCGACTTCACCTTCCGCAATGGTGAGCTGACGCTGGAGAATTACCAGCTGATCCCGGTCAACCTCAAGCACAAGGTAAAAAATCTTGATGGCAGCGAATCCTGGCTTACCTGGCAGGAAGAGATCCCGAAAAACAGCGCGATGATGAAGCTGTTAACGCCGTATCAACTGCGTGCTGGCAAGAAACTGGATGTTAACGTCGGCAGCAGCGACGGCGTGTTTGTCGGTGAGCGCGACAAGGTACGCTTTGAGCAGACCAATCTTGGGCAGCTAATTTTGCGCGCCCAAATGGCGGCGACCAAAGCGGACTTTGCGGTGATGAGCGGCGGTGGCATTCGCACTTCGCTGGCGCAGGGTAATCTCAGCTGGCGCGATTTGTTGCAGGTGCAGCCGTTTGGCAATCAGGTGGTGTCGGTGACGCTGAAGGGTAATGAAGTGCTGAATTATCTGGCGACGGTTGCCAATATCAAAGTGGACTCCGGCGGCTTCGCGCAGTTCAGCAACATCAGCCTGGTGGCGGATGGTAAAGGCGTCAGCGACGTGAAGATTAATGGCGAACCGCTGCAAAAGGATAAAACCTACCGCATGGCGACTAACAGCTTTAACGCCAGCGGCGGCGACGGTTATCCGAACATTGAAACCCATGCTGGCTTCAGCAACAGCGGGCAGCGCGATGCGGATGTGCTGCGTGAGTATGTCAGCCAGCATTCACCGCTGAAGGTAGCGGATTATCAACCGACCGGCATCGTGCATCTGACGGCAGCGCAAATTGAAGAGCGCAACAAAGCGCTGGAGAAGCAACGCAAACCAAGCTACCCGCAAATGATTCTGGCGTGGATCTGGCCGCGCGCCGCACAACATTGAACTCTGCGCTCGTAGGTCGCCATTCATGGCGACCTCTTTTCAAATGCACATCACGCCTGACACGATTTCTGCGTCACCCAACGGTGGCGCAACTTATCCCACATCCAGTTGTAAACCATGGTATAGGGCAGGAAGAACAGGAAGAACGCCACTTCCAGCACAAAGGCTTCCAGCAGTGAAATATTCAGCATCCAGGCGGCAATCGGCAAGCCAATCAGGATAAAACCGCCTTCAAAGCCCAGCGCATGCATGGCGCGTAAACCGAATCCGCGTTTCACCTGCGGCGGCCAGATGCGGTCAAAGCCGGTGTTATAGATCATGTTCCACAGCATGGCGACGGTTGACAACATAATCGCCAGCGCGCCCATCTGAAACAGCGGTTTCTCCATGATCCAGGCAGCCAGCGGCGCAACAGTGATAAGTGCTAACCCTTCAAAGCCTGCGGCATGACAAAAACGTTCTTTCAGCGAACGGGTACGCATATAAACCTCCTTATTGGTGATAACCCCTATTTTCGCACTGGGTGATGCTAAGATAAAATGATCACCTATCGATAAAAGCGATGGTTCAACATGAAATATTCCCCGGAATCCCTTGAGGCATTTGTGCAAACCGTGGCCAGCGGATCCTTTTCGGCGGCGGCGCGCGCGTTGTCTAAAAGCCAGTCCACCATCAGTAACGCGATCGCTAATCTGGAAGACGATCTGGGTTTCACGCTGTTTGATCGCAGCGGACGTAACCCGGTATTGACCGAGCATGGCCAGCGCGCGTTTGCGCAAGTGCAGCAGATTCTGGCCGCCAGCCAGCGGCTGGATGAGCTGGCAGTGCGCTTGTCGCAGGGCGTAGAACCGCGCCTTAGCCTGGCGATCTCCGATTTTTGGCAAGCGGATCACCATGAAAATCTGCTTAACCGGTTTGAGGTGCGTTATCCAGATATCGATTTTGAGTGCATGATCGCCGAGGATGCTGATGCATTAGATTTGATACAAGCCGGGCGCGTGCACCTTGGCGTGGTGCGGGCGCAGCCACAATTGCCGCCGGATTTGGCGGTGGCACGCTTGCAAGTGGGGGCGCAGATGGCGATCTACCTTCATCAGGATCATGCGCTGTCGCAGGCTCAGCAGGTGAGTGAAGGGCAGTTAGGTGAGTTGCGGCATCTGCGGCTCAATACCTGGGTACAAAATCGCGATCCCTTGCCCGCCGGACGCGTGTGGTCGGCACCATCTTATTTATTGCTGTTAGAGATGGCGGAGCAGGGTTTTGGCTGGAGTATATTACCGCGCTGGCTGGTGGAGCAGTTTGGTCATCAGGTGTTGAAGGAGTTGCCGGTGCCGGGCTGGCCGCAGCATATCGCGGTTGATGTGGTGTGGTCGCGGCGTAATCCGCCGGGACCGGCCGGGCGCTGGATGATCGATCAACTCTGCGCCCAGCAGCCCGACTAATCGCGCCGTGCGACGTCGGCCAGCGGCGCATCCAGCAGGCGAGACAAATCTTGCGCGGCCAGCTCGATATCCAGCCCACGTTTGCCGCCGGAGATAAAGATGGTGGCAAACTCCGCTGCCTGCCGATCGATCACCGTCGGCAGACGTTTTTTCTGTCCCAGCGGGCTAATGCCGCCTACCAGATAACCGGTCACGCGCTGTGCCAGCTGCGGATCGGCCATATCCGCTTTCTTCGCGCCCAGCGCTTTGGCGACCTTTTTTAGATCCAATTGGGTTGAGACCGGCGTCACCGCAACCGCCAGCGCTTTAGCATCGCCGTTGAGCGATACCAGCAAGGTTTTGAACACCTGGCGCGCATCCAGATTAAGTTTACGCACCGCTTCGTCGCCAAAATTGGTTTCGTGGCTATCGTGGTCGTAGGGATGCAGGGTAAAGGTGACTTTTTGTTTTTCCAGAAGTTTTACCGCAGGCGTCATGATCGGTCCTTGTTAGGAAAATTCTTATTTCAGTTTTGATGGAAAAACAGTGGCGAAATTCTGAACTTTGCGCGAGAATTGGCCCGCGCCAGCAAGAGATTGTTGGTGATAACCAAAATCATAAACAAATTCCTCTTTGACGGGCCAATAGTATTATTGGCCTTCTTTTTTTCTGCCAAACGCACAGTTAATCAACCGCACAAGCCCGTAGCGGCGCGTCTCAACGCGCAATAAATTGCGCCGCTACGAAATGTGCATAAATCAGCTCTTCAGCAGTCCCGGCAAATTATCATCGCCATACAGATGCAGTGCGCCCACCGCCACCACATAACGCCCTTTCGGTAACGCCAGCAGCAGCTCGCGCCAGTGCTGGTTGCGGTTGCGCATCAGCGTGTCGTTCAGCTCGCTGCTAAAGGTGGTCGGCAGCGCCACCGGTTGCTGGGTGGGCGGCGCATCCAGCCACCAGCTGATCATGGTTTGCAGCAGGCGCGCGTTGGTGTGCCAGTGTTCCAGCGTATCCAGCAACAGCGGCAAACCATCCTGCGGCAGCGATTTCAGCAGGGCGATCTGCGTTTCCGGACCTTCCAGCTCGATAATGCGTTTGTTGGCCGCTTTGGCCGCCTGCAACAGCTGATAATCGATACCAAACTGCGGACGCAATCCCAGCCGCTGCGCCTGTTGCGCCTGCAACATCAGCGCGATCTGCCAGAACGGCAGCGTATCGAACAGGCTCAGTGACAGCGAAAGCTCATCGCACAAGGCCTGCAAGCGCTGCAGCACGTCGTCGTCGAGTCGCATTGCCAGCGGCGGATGTTCATCATCATTGCTGAACGGCGATTCGCCTTGAGTGATATCGGCTTCGACAATCAGCGCGTCGGCTTTATGCAGCTGGCGCAATAGCCCGGCAGGCAGCGGCTGCATATCGCGCGTGCCCATGTGAATGCTGCCCGCCAAATGCAAACGACGATCGCCCAGCTGAATATCCATGGCCGGCCAGCTGTAACTGGCCGGAAAAAGGGTCGCGATCCGTTGTTGGATGCTGTGCCACAGACCGTGTCTCATTCCCTGTCCTTTTTAAGGCAAAAAACCATGCTAGCGATTTCATCTCATGAAAAACAGGGCTGGAATGGCTATTGCCGTTGCGCCGGCTTGAAGCGCAACAAACGGTTAGCGTTGCTCACCACGGTAATGGATGACAGCGCCATCGCCGCGCCCGCGACAATCGGGCTCAGCAGCATGCCAGTAAACGGATAGAGCACGCCGGCCGCAATGGGAATCCCGAGGCTGTTGTAGATAAAGGCGCCCAACAGATTTTGCCGCATATTGCGCAGCGTAGCGCTGGAGATCGACAGCGCATCGGCGACGCAGTGCAGATCGTTGCGCATCAGCGTCATGGCGGCGGTTTCTACCGCCACATCGCTGCCGCCGCCCATTGCAATGCCGACATCGGCCAGCGCCAGCGCGGGCGCATCATTAATGCCGTCGCCGACCATCACCACTTTGCGGCCTTGCTGCTGTAACTGAGTAATCGCCTGCGCTTTGCCATCCGGCAACACGCCGGCAATCACTTCATCAATACCCGCTTCGGCGGCAATGGCCTGCGCGGTTTTTTGATGATCGCCGGTCAGCATAATCAGGCGATAACCTTGCTGATGCAGACGCTGCAGCGCCGCTTTACTCTCGGGACGCAAGCTGTCACGCAGCGCGATCAATCCCAGCAGCTGCTGATTGTCGGCCAGCAGCACCGGCGTTGCGCCTTGTGCGGCGAAGCGCGCGATATCGTCCTGCGCGGCGCGGTAATCAACCTGCTGCTCATCCAGCAGCGCCTGATTCCCCAGCAGCAGCGTTCTGTTTGCCACTGTAGCGCTGATGCCTTTGCCGCGTATTGTACGAAATTGCTTAACCGCTTCGGCGTTCACCGCAGGCGCAGCCTCAAGAATCGCTTTGGCGAGCGGATGGCTGGAGCCTTGCTCCATCTGCGCCGCCGCGCTGAGCACCTGCTCGCGATTCCAGTCGCCATACAGCACCACATCGCTGACCTGCGGCGTGCCGCGCGTCAGGGTGCCGGTTTTATCAAACACAATGGTATCGACTTCGCTGGCTCGCTGCAGCGCATCGGCGTCACGCACCAGCACGCCCAGCTCTGCGGCGCGTCCGACGCCAGCAATCACTGACATCGGCGTGGCTAAACCCAAAGCGCAAGGGCAGGCGATGATCAGCACCGTGGTGACAATTACCAGCGTGTAAGCCAGTTGCGGCTGCGGACCCGCCAGATACCAAATCACCCCGCTCAGCAGCGCAATCGCCACCACCACCGGCACAAATACCGCGGAGATGCGATCCGCCAGTCGGCCAATATCCGGTTTGCTGCTTTGCGCCTGACGCACCAGATTGATAATGCGCGCCAACGTGGTGTGGCTGCCGATGGCGCGCGCCACAAAGTGCAGCGTGCCGTCTTGTACCAGCGTACCGGCAAAGATTTTATCTCCCGGCTGTTTGGCCTGCGGCACTGCCTCGCCTGTCAGCATCGCTTCATCCAGCCAGGCTTCACCGCTGGCGACGTCACCGTCCACCGGTACGCGATCGCCGGTGACCAGCTTCAGCGTCATGCCGGACTTAACCTCGCTGAGCGGTAGCAGCGTTTCACCCTGATCGCTGATGACCCGCGCTTGCGCCGGGGTTAAATCCAGTAATCGTTCCAGCGCCTGCGAGGCGCGCTGGCGTGCGCGCTGCTCCAGCGCGTGGCCGAGATTGATCAGGCCAACGATCATCACGCTGGCTTCAAAATAGAGATGACGCGCCTGATGCGGGAAGAATTCGGGCCAAAGGGCGACGCTCATCGAATAGAGCCACGCCGCGCCGGTTCCCAGCGCCACCAGCGTGTCCATGGTGGCTGTGCCGTGACGCAAACTGCGCCACGCGCTGCGATAGAAGTGGCCGCCGGCCATCACCATCACCAGCAAGGTAATCACGCCGAGCGTGCGCCACAGCGTTTGGTTATCTGCGCTCAGCATCATGTTGTCGCCGAGCATGCCCCAAATCATCATCGGCACGCCGAGCAGCAACGCCAGCGCCGATTGCCAGCTAAAGCGGCGCATGGCGTGCTGCGCGCTAACCTGCTGGCGTTCGCGGCGGGTTTGTTCATCCTCGATCACTTCGGCGGAATACCCAGCCTGATCGACCGCGCTCACCAGCGCTTCGGCGCTTGCATCACCCATGATCAGCGCGCTGCGCTCACCGAGATTGACGCGTGCCTGGCTGACGCCCGGCACTTTTCGCAGCGCCTGTTCCACGCGGCTTACGCAGCTGGCGCAGCTCATGCCGCCAATCAGTAAATGATGCACAGCAAGCTCAGCTTCAGTGGATTGTGCCGGTTGCGACTCCGTTGTCAGCGCCTCCGGCGGCGGCTCTGTAGCTGTCAACGGATCAGGCTTTGGGCTGGCTGCGCCTTCTTTTAGCACCGCGTGATAACCGGCTTGTTCAACCGTAGCGATCAGATCGCTGGCGCTCGCCGCACCGGTCACGCGCGCTTCTTGCTGCGTGACGTCCGCCTGTTCAACATCGCTGCGCTGCTCCAGCGCTTCTTTGACGCGTTTTACACAGTGGCCACAGGACAAGCCGTCCAGCGCCAGCAGTTGGGTATGTGACATGGTGTACTCCTCAGGCTAATGATTTTGACTGCATGCAAAATTTGCATTAGAACTACAGCCTAAACCTTCCCCTGAATGGAAGGTCAAGGGGGAAAGATGAACATCAGCGATGTGGCAAAAAAAACCGGACTCACCAGCAAAGCGATTCGCTTCTACGAAGAGAAGGGCGTGGTGACGCCGCCGTCGCGCGGTGACAATGGCTATCGCCATTACGCGGCGCATCATATTGATGAGCTAAATCTGCTGCGCCAGGCGCGTCAGGTGGGATTTACGCTGGAAGAGTGCCGTGAACTGGTGACGCTGTTCAACGATCCCGCGCGCCACAGCGCCGATGTTAAAGCGCGCACCTTGCAGAAAGCCGACGAGATTGCTGCGCACATCGAAGAGTTACATGCAATGCGTGCGCGCTTGCTGGAACTGGCGGAGGCTTGCCCCGGCGATGACAGCGCAGAGTGCCCGATCATCAATCACCTGGCCGGTTGCTGCCATCACGCCGATGGCAAGCGCGGCTGAATCATCAGCGTAATGCCGACCACGCCAGTGACAATCACCGGCGTGCCCGCCGGCAGGTCGCTATCTGCCTGCACGCGCCAGCTGCTGTCGCCAATGCGTACGTGACCAAGGCCATTTTTCAGCGCGTTATCCAGCGTCAGCTGCATGCCCATTAACTGGTTGCCGCGCTGGTTAAGCGTGTTGGCGACCTGCGACGATTCGCGATAGCGCATCCAGCGATGCCAGAAGAACGCGCTCAGCAGCGTCATCACCGCAAACACAATGCCCTGACTGGTCCATGAGATGGGAAACAGCCACTCAATCAGCGCCACCGCGACGGCGGCTAAGCCACTCCACAGCAGATAACCGCTGGTGCCGAGCATTTCGGCGGCCAACAGCAGGCCGCCCAGCGTCAGCCAGAACCAGTGTGGATGCGCAATCAGCTCCATCAGGATCATGGTCTGCGCTCCGTCCGGTTCTCCTTCAGCAACTCACTGATACCGGCAATTGAACCGAGCAGGCTGCTGGCGTCCAGCGGCATCATCACCACTTTGCTGTTGTTGGCTTCGCCGATTTTTTGCAGCGCGTCGGTGTATTTCTGCGCCACAAAGTAGTTCACCGCCTGAATATCACCGGCGGCTATCGCCTCGGAGACCATGCGCGTCGCCGTGGCTTCCGCCTCCGCCTGACGCTCGCGCGCTTCAGCTTGCAGGAAGGCCGAGGTGCGTTCGCCTTCTGCTTTGAGGATTTGCGACTGCTTATCCCCTTCTGCGCGCAAAATCGCCGCCTGACGTACGCCTTCGGCGGCAAGGATATCGGCGCGTTTGGTACGTTCCGCCTTCATCTGCGCGTTCATCGCGGCGATCAATTCCTGCGGCGGGCGCACGTCACGAATTTCGATACGGGTAATTTTCACGCCCCACGGATTGGTGGCTTCATCAACGATATGCAGCAGACGCGTGTTGATGTTGTCGCGCTGCGACAGCATCTCATCCAGCTCCATGCTGCCAAGCACGGTGCGGATATTGGTCATGGTCAAATTCAGGATCGAGAGTTCAAGATTGCTGACTTCGTAGGCGGCGCGCGCCGGATCGACAACCTGAATAAAGCAGACTGCATCAATGGTGACGTTGGCGTTGTCTTTAGAGATGATTTCCTGCGAAGGGATATCGAGTACCTGTTCCATCATATTGATTTTGCGACCAATACGATCCATGAACGGCACAAGCAAATTGAGGCCTGGCGCCAGGGTTTTGGTGTAGCGGCCAAAGCGCTCTACCGTCCACTGGTAACCTTGTGGAACAATTTTTACACCGGCCCACACGGTAACGAGTGCGAGCACAATGATGACGGGAATGACCGTTAACATATAACCTCCTGGCTGTCAGATTGTCGGGCCGAGTCGTTCGGCCCGTTTAACGCGCGGTACCGATCAGTACAGCAGCGAGTAAAGCTGGCGGCGATAGCGCGTGGCGAGCGTGTCGCCGGTGCCGAGTGCGGCCAAAATTTCCTGGAACATTTTACGCACCTGGCCGTCACCGACGCTGAGATCGCTTTTCAGGAAGCTGAACAACAACTCCAGCGCTTCCTCGTTGCGGCCAACCTGATGCAGCTGTAACGACAGTTTAGCAGCCAGCTCGGCATTGGTCGGATCGCTGGCTAACTGCTCCTGCAACAGCTGAATTTCTGGCGTATCGGCGGCCTGCTTTAACAGGTCGATTTGCGAAATCAGGCTCTGATAGCGCGTGTCCTGATCCTGCAGCGGCACCGCATCCAGCACGGTTTCTGCTTCGTCGCTGCGGTTCAGGGTGATCAACACTTCTGCCAGCAGGAAGCCAATTTCGCTGTTTTTGTTGCTCAGCTGCCAGGCGTCTTTCAGCAGCGGCAGCGCTTCCAGCGGTTTGCCTTCGTGCATCAATTGCATCGCCTGCTGCGCTTTAACTTCTTCTTCACGCGGCAACACTTTTTGCAGCAGAGCGCGAATTGCCTCTTCCGGCTGCGGTCCCTGGAAGCCGTCAACCGGTTGACCGTTCTGGAACAGATAAACGGTTGGGATCGAGCGCAGGCCAAACTGCGATGCCACCATTTGCTCTTTATCGCAATCCAGCTTCGCCAAAATAAACTGACCCGCATACTCCTGCGCCAGGCGATCCAGCACCGGCGTCAGTTCCAGACAGTGCTGACTGCGTTCGGACCAGAAATAGAACAGCACCGGCAGCTGCATCGACTGTTCTAAGGTCTGCTGCAGGTTGGATTCGTTGATGTCGATAATCAAAGCGTGTGACATGAATACGTCTCTTGTCAGAAAGTGTGTTGAGGATATGGGGGCAAGCTGCCCCGGTTCAAGTTTGATTCTGCGTTGCAGCTTAGTTGCTGCGCAAAATGCGATCCAGTATCCAACCTGGCAGCAGGCGTTTCAGCAGGCTCATCGCCCAGGCCACCAGCGTTACCGGATAGCGCAGGCGCGGATGTTTGCTCTCTAACGCGTGGCGCAGCTTCGGCAAAATCGCTTCCGGCGGCAGCGTGAAACGCGCGGCGATGCCCGGATTTTGTACCGGTTTATCCTGCTGGCCCTGATGCACGTTATCGGTGAAACGCGTGCTTATCGGGCCGGGTTCAATCAGGCTAACGCGCACGCCAGAGTCGCGCACTTCAAGACGCAGCGCATCGCTCCAGGCTTCCAGCGCCCATTTGCTGGCGGCATAGGCGCCGCGCCCCGGCGTCGAGATCAGTCCCAGTACCGAACTGGTATTGACGATGCGTCCGTTGCCGCTGGCTTGCAGCGCGGGCAGCAGGCGCATGGTCAGTTGATGAGTGCCAAACAGATTGGTGGAAAATTGCTTCTCTAATTGCTGACGCGAAACGCTGCTGAGCGGCCCATATTGACCAAAACCGCCGTTGTTAAACAGCGCGTGCAGGCGATGATCGGTGAGTTCCAGCACGCGATCGGCGGCGGCATCGACGCTGGCGGCATCATCGAGATCGAGCTGCACGCCAATAAATCCCAATGCTTCCATGCGCGCCACATCGTCGGCGCGGCGACAGGCGGCCAGCACGCGATAGCCGCGCGATAAAAGGTCATTTGCGGCGACCAAACCAATGCCGCTCGAGCAGCCGGTGATGAGAATTGTTTTTTGCATTTCTTTACCCGTTAAAAATCACACGCCTGCATTAATCATGCTTTACTAGCGGAGCCAGTTCGGTCGCCATCAGGTTGGCGATAAACGGCTGAGCATCCGGATTGGGGTGAATTCCATCCTGCTGCATCCACTCCGGCTTCAGGTAGACCTGCTCCATAAAGAAGGGCACCAGAGGAATGTCGTACTGCTGTGCCAGGCGCGGATAGATCGCGCTAAACGCTTCCGTATAACGACGTCCATAATTAGCCGGCAGACGAATCTGCATCAGCAGCGGCTGCGCTTTAGCGGCTTTCACTTCGTCGATCACTTTGGTCAGGTCCGCGGCGATATTCTGCGGCGGGAAACCACGCAGGCCATCGTTACCGCCCAATTCGATTAACACCCAGCGGGGTTGATGCTGTTTTAATAGGCCCGGTAAACGCGCCAGCCCTTGTCCTGCGGTATCTCCGCTGATGCTGGCGTTGACCACTTTGGGCTGCTGTTGCCACTCTTTATTCAGCAGGCTGGGCCAGGCCGCGGTGGCGGACATGCGATACCCGGCGCTCAGGCTGTCGCCCAACACCAGCAAGGTATCGGCGGCGGCGAGTCGGGACACCAGCAGAAGCAATAACAACAGGAAGGGATAATGCCAGCGGAAAACATTGTTGCAGTTCATCATCTTACTAAGTCCGTCGGTCAGGGAGAGCATCAGCTGACCATCCTTACCGGAGTTGAGCTGGTTGTCAAACCAGCTGAGACCATCGCCCTGATTGGCGAGTCCGGCTCGGGCAAATCCACGCTGCTGGGCATTCTGGCCGGACTGGACGACGGCAGCAGCGGCGAAGTGCATCTGCTTGGCCAGCCGCTACACAGCATGAATGAAGAGCAGCGAGCGGCGCTGCGTGCGCGTGAAGTGGGGTTTGTGTTTCAATCCTTTATGCTGGTGCCGACGCTGAATGCGCTGGAAAACGTGCAGCTGCCGGCGCTGCTGCGTGGCGACAGCGATCGCGAAAGTCGCCGCCAGGCGGTGGAACTGCTGACGGTGCTGGGTTTGAAAGATCGTCTGCACCATCTGCCGGCGCAACTTTCGGGCGGCGAGCAGCAGCGTGTGGCGCTGGCGCGTGCCTTTAGTGGTCGCCCCGGCCTGCTGTTTGCTGATGAACCCACCGGCAACCTCGATCGTAAAACCGGCGATCGTATCGCCGATCTGCTGTTCTCCCTCAACCGCGATTTTGCCACCACGCTGATTCTGGTGACGCACGATGAACAACTGGCGGCGCGCTGCGACCGTCGCTTACGGCTGCGCGACGGCAAGTTGTGGGAGGAGTCATGATTTGGCGCTGGTTCTGGCGCGAGTGGCGTTCGCCCTCGCTGCTGATTGTCTGGCTGGCGCTCACTTTAGCCGTGGCCTGCGTGCTAGCGCTGGGCTCGATCAGCGATCGCATGGAAAAAGGCTTAAGCCAGCAGAGCCGCGACTTTATGGCCGGCGATCGCACGCTGCGCACCACCGCGCCCGCGCCGGAAGCGTGGCTTAACAAAGCGCGTGACGAAGGGCTGTCGGTCAGCAGCCAGCTGCACTTTATGACCATGACTTTCGCGCAAGAGACGCCGCAGCTGGCGGACGTGAAGGCGGTGGATAACGCCTATCCGATGTTCGGCACGCTGCAAACCAATCCGCCGGGCTTACGTCCACAAGCGGGCACGGTGTTAGCTGCGCCGCGTTTGCTGGCGCTGCTGAATCTGAAAGTGGGCGACAGCGTGGATGTCGGCGACACCACGCTGCGCATTGCCGGGGAAGTGATTCAGGAGCCGGATGGCGGCTTCAATCCGTTCCAGACCGCGCCGCGTCTGCTGATGAATCTGGCCGACGTAGAGAAAACCGGTGCGGTGCAGCCGGGCAGTCGTCTGAGCTGGCGCTATAAATTCTCCGGCGATCCGGCACCCCTGGCGCGCTATGACAGCTGGATCGCGCCGCAGCTAAAAGCCGATCAGCGCTGGATCAGCGTGGAGAATTCGGAAGATGCGCTGGGCCGCTCAATGCAGCGTGCGCAGCAGTTTTTACTGCTTTCCGCCTTGCTGACGCTGATGCTGGCGATTGCTGCGGTGGCGGTGGCGATGAGTCATTACTGCCGCAGCCGCTACGATTTGGTGGCAGTGCTGAAAACGCTGGGCGCAACGCGCAAGGCACTGCAGCGGCTGATTATCGGTCAATGGTTGGCGGTGCTGTTGCTGGCGGCGATTGTCGGGAGCGCCCTGGGGCAGGGCATTGAAGTGATTCTGCTGCTGATGCTGAAACCGGTGCTGCCGGGCGCGCTGCCTGGGGCGAGTTTCTGGCCGTGGCTGTGGGCGATCGGCGCGATGTTTGTGATTTCGCTGCTGGTGGGTTTGCGTCCGTATCGTTTGCTGATGGCGACGCAACCGCTGCGCGTACTGCGGCGGGATGCGGTGGCGAACGTCTGGCCGCTGCGATTCTATCTGCCGGCAATGGCGCTGGTGGTGATTGGCTTGCTAGCGCTGCTGATGGGCGGCAGCAAAATGCTGTGGGCGCTGCTGGCGGGCGTGGTGATGCTGGCGCTGCTGCTGGCGTTACTCGGCTGGGGCACCTTGCTGCTGCTGCGTCGGCTGGTGGTGCGCAATCTGGCGCTGCGCCTGGCGATCAACCGTCTGCTGCGTCAACCGGCGATGACGCTCAGCCAGCTGGCGGCATTTTCGCTGTCATTTATGCTGCTGGCGCTGCTGCTGGTGATGCGCGGCGATCTGCTGGATCGCTGGCAACAGCAACTGCCGCCTGACAGTCCGAACTATTTCCTGCTGAACATTACCAAAGAGCAGGTGCCGCAGGTGCGCGAGTTCCTGGCCGGACATCAGCTCAAGCCGGAAACCTTCTACCCGATTGTGCGTGCGCGGCTGACCGAGCTAAACGGCAAAGAGGCTGATCCCCAGCTGGATAACGCGCTGAATCGCGAACTTAATCTGACGTGGCAAGCGGAGCGTCCGGATCACAATCCGCTGATTTCCGGTAACTGGCCGCCGCAAGCCGGTGAAGTGTCGATGGAGGTGGAGCTGGCGGATCGTCTGGGCGTGAAGCTCGGAGATAGCTTGACCTTCAGCGGCGATACGCAGCAGTTCAGCGCCAAAATCACCAGCTTGCGCAAGGTGGATTGGGAGAGTCTGCGGCCGAACTTCTTCTTTATCTTCCCGCCGGGCGCACTCGATCAACAGCCACAAACCTGGCTGACCAGCTTCCGTATGGAGAGCAATCCGGCGCTGCTGGCACAGCTTAATCGCGCATTCCCGACGCTGAGCCTGCTGGATATTGGCAGCATGATGCGTCAGATCGGTCAGGTGCTGACGCAGGTGAGCCAGGCGCTGGAAGTGATGGTGGTGCTGGTGACGGTGTGCGGCGTGCTGCTGTTGCTGGCGCAGATCCAGGTTGGCATGCGTCAGCGTCGGCAGGAGTTGGTGGTCTATCGCACGTTGGGTGCCAGTAAGCGCCTGCTGCGCGGCACCTTATGGTGTGAGTTTGCGCTACTGGGCGTGGTGTCGGGGATTGCGGCGGCGCTGGGCGCGGAAGCGGCGCTGTGGGGCTTGCAGCGTAAGATCTTCGATTTCCCGTGGCAGCCAGACTGGACGTTGTGGATCGCCTTGCCGATCGGCGGCGCGCTGCTGCTCTCGCTGTGCGGTGCCTGGTTGGGGATTCGGCTGTTAAAACAGAAGGCGCTGTTCAGAAGCTTCAATGCCGGATAAGCAAAACGATTTGTCTTAAATTTAAGTTCTGGTCTGCGTGAGTCGACTCATAAAAGCAGACCAGACTTATTTAAGGCTAAACATGTCATCTCCACTTATCGTCAAATCCGTTGTTGAAATCGGCTGCTGTAAAGTCTGCCAGGGCGAGGCCACGCTGTATGGTGTGACCGATTTCAATACCATCTGTCATTCGGAAAATGCCAGTCGTTACACTTATCCGCTCACCGGCGTGGCGATTTATTATCATCAATGCCAGACCTGTGGTTTGGTGTATACCCACGCATGCGATGACTGGACGCCAGCGGATTATGCACAGCATATGTATAACGAGGCTTACGGGCAGTTTGATCCTAACTATGAGATCAATCGACCGATGAGAAATCGCGATCTGATTTTGACGTTATTCAAAAAATATCACGGCAAAAAAATGCTGGATTACGGTGGCGGCACCGGCACGCTGGCGCGCTTAATGCAGGAAGTGGGCATTGATATGGTGGCGTGGGATCCGTTTGTGCCCGGCGATTATCCAGAACTGAATTCTTATGAATTTATGACCAGTTTTGAGGTGTTTGAGCATACGCCGGATCCGCATAAAACGCTGGCAGAAGTATCAGGTTTTTTGAAAAAAGGCGGGGTGTTTTTCTTCAGCACCGCGACCACTGACGAAGTGAGTCATTTGGGGATGACTGACTGGTATATTGCGCCGCGCACCGGTCATATTACGATTCATTCGGAAGCGTCGCTGAATGCATTGTTCAGTGCGCATGGGTTCCAGATTACGCATCTGAATCGCTGGAGCCATGTGGCGATGAAGATGGTGGGATAAAGGGAGTTCTGGGCGGGCTGATGCCCTCAGCCCGGCCCTCTCCCAGAGGGAGATGTTAGCTCGATCGGTTCCCTCTCCCAGTGGGAGAGGGCTAGGGTGAGGGAAAAACAGCTGAACTACAGCTTCTCAACCGCCCACGCAATCCCGCTTGCATACGCTTCCGGCAGCAGCGGCACCAGCGCATTCAAGGCTGACGCCAGACGCGCGTGATCGCTATCGGTGAGATTAAGATGCCCAACCTTGCGGCCTTCACGCACCTCTTTGTCATACCAATGCAGATGCACCAGCGGCTGCTGCAGCCACGCCAGATTCACCTCAGTACCAATCAGATTCACCATCACCGACGGCGCAAACACCACCGGTTGCGGCAGCGCCAGGCCCAAAACCGCACGCAGATGCAGCTCGAACTGGCTGATTGACGCGCCATTCTGCGTCCAGTGGCCGCTGTTGTGCACGCGCGGTGCTAACTCGTTGATCAGCAAACCTTCTGGCGTAATGAAACACTCCATCGCCATCACGCCGACGTAGTTCAGCTCATGCATGATGGCGCTGAGCATCGCTTCCGCCTGCTGTTGCTGTGCGGTATCGGCCTGAGGGAACGCCACGCTGGTGCGCAGAATGCCGTCCTGATGCAGGTTGTGCGTCAGCGGATAAAACACCGTGCTGCCATCGTGTCCACGCGCGCCGACCAGCGACACTTCGCCGCTGAAATTAATGCCCTGCTCAACGATGCATTCGCCGTAGCACTCATCCGGCAGCGCATCGGTTTCATTGGCGCGCAAACGCCATTGGCCACGGCCGTCATAGCCGCCGGTACGACGCTTTACAATCGCCAGTTCGCCCAAGTTACTGAACACATTTGGCCACTCGGCTTTATCGGCCAGCAGCTGCCACGGCGCGGTGGCGAGGTTCAGCTGATCCAGCAGCTGTTTTTGCGTCAGGCGATCGGCCAGACGCGGGAAGATATCGCGATTCACAAAGGCCGGATGGCTCGCCAGTTCGCGGGTTAACGCGGTTTCCGGCCAGCGCTCGATCTCGGCGGTGATCACGCTTTCAGCGATCGGCAGCGCAGAAGGTTCTGCATCTAAGCCCACCGGATAGACCGCGATGCCCAGCGGTTCTCCGGCCTGGCGCAGCATGCGGCCTAACTGACCATTTCCTAATACGCAAACCGGCTTCATGCGTCCTCCCGCGGATCCGGGTTGTTCAGCACTTCATCAGTTTGCGTTTGACGCCAGTGGGCGATGCGCGTTGACAGCGCGCTGTCGTGGATCGCCAGAATCTGTGCCGCCAGCAGGGCGGCGTTGGCAGCACCGGCTTTACCAATTGCCAGCGTACCCACCGGAATGCCGCGCGGCATCTGCACGATGGAGTAGAGGCTATCGACGCCGCTCAGCGCCGCGCTTTGCACGGGCACGCCCAGCACCGGCACCAGCGTTTTCGCGGCCAGCATGCCCGGCAAATGGGCAGCACCGCCGGCACCGGCGATGATCACCTGAAAACCGTTGTCGGCTGCGGTTTCCGCGAAGCTGAACAGTTTGTCGGGCGTACGGTGAGCTGAGACCACTTCAACGTGGAAGGGAACATCCAGGCTGTTAAGAATTTCCTCGGCGAACTGCATGGTAGCCCAGTCACTTTTGGAACCCATGACAATGGCGATACGGGCCGGGGCGGCGTTGGATGACATGCGGTCAACTCCTGTGAATATGCAAACGAACCTGGCCGGGCGGGCAGGCGAAGAAGGGCACAGAGAATAGCATGAGATGGCAGCAAGGAAAACGGTTGCGTAGGCGGAAAACGGGCATTGATGCCCGGATTTCAGAAGGGGAATTCGATCAGGCTGACGCCGCTGGCATCAAGCTGAATCATCGATCCGTTCTCATGCCAGGCACCCAGCACCGCGCGCTCGGCGTTTTTGCCGTGCAGCGGGAAGGCGTGAATGGCGGGACGATGCGTGTGGCCGTGAATCAGAATCGGCACCTCTTGACGCGTCATCGCGGCTTCCACCGCGGACTGATTGACGTCCATGATGCTGACCGATTTATGCTGATTCGCCTGCTTGCTGCCATTGCGCATGCGCGCGGCAATGCGCATGCGCAGACGCAGCGGCAACGTGAGGAACAGACGCTGCAACCAGCGCTGATGCACTTTGGCGCGGAAGCGCTGATAGCCTTCATCGTCGGTGCACAAGGTATCGCCGTGCATGATCAACACACGATGTCCGTAGCGATCGAGCACCTTCTCTTCCGGCAGCAGCGTCATGCCGCTGGCACGCGCAAAATGCTGGCCGAGCAGGAAGTCGCGATTGCCGTGAATAAAGAACTTCGGCACCGGCAGCGCCTTGAGCGCCGCAGCGATCTGCTGATGCAGCGGGTTAGGATCGTCGTCGCCGATCCAGGCTTCAAACAGATCGCCGAGGATATAAAGCGCATCGCAGGCGCGCGCTTCACCCTGCAAAAAATGCAGAAAACCGGCAGTAATTGCCGGTTCTTCATGACACAGATGCAGATCTGCGATAAACAGCGTGCGCGACATTACTCGCTAACAGTCACTTTCTGGATGACAACATCTTCAACCGGAACGTCCTGATGCATGCCGCTGCGGCCGGTTTTCACCGCTTTGATTTTCTCAACCACGTCCATGCCTTCAACCACTTCAGCAAACACGCAGTAACCCCAGCCTTGCAGGCTTTCGTCACGGAAGTTCAGGAAGTCGTTGTCTGCCACGTTGATGAAGAACTGGGCCGTTGCAGAGTGTGGCGCCTGAGTACGCGCCATCGCCAGGGTGCCTTTGGTGTTTTTCAGGCCGTTGTTCGCTTCGTTGCGGATGTCTGCTTTGGTATCTTTCTGCTTCATGCCAGGCTCAAAACCGCCGCCCTGAATCATGAAACCGTTGATTACGCGATGGAAGATAGTGTTATCGTAAAAACCTTCCGCGCAGTATTCCAGGAAGTTCTTCACGGTAGCCGGCGCTTTGTCATCGAAAGTTTTGATTACGATATCGCCATGGTTCGTCTGGAAAGTGACCATTATTTTCTTCCTGTCAAGGTTGTCGTCAGTATCAACTGCCACGCCTGTAAGGCGGCGGGGCATTTTTGTAGACGCTTCTTATATCACAATTTCCAATAACGCGTCAGTAACCGGACGGCAGTTGGCAACCGAGCGATGCACAAGTCAGAAAAATACGGCACAATTACCGGCTACGCTGCAAGGGCGTATCCCGCAAACGTCAATAACGGAACCATTCAATGTTGAAGATCTATAACACCCTGAGTCGACAGAAAGAGGAATTTAAACCTATCCACGCCGGTGAAATCGGTATGTACGTGTGTGGTATCACGGTTTACGACCTCTGTCATATCGGCCATGGGCGTACATTTGTGGCATTCGACGTGGTGGCGCGTTATCTGCGTTACGTGGGCTATCAGCTGAAGTATGTGCGTAACATCACCGACATCGATGACAAAATCATCAAACGTGCCAATCAAAACGGGGAAAGCATTGAAACGCTGACCAACCGCATGATCGCCGAGATGCATAACGATTTCGCCGCGCTCGGCATTCTGCCGCCGGATCTGGAGCCGCGCGCCACCCGCCACATCGACGAGATTATCGAGCTGGTCGGCAGGCTGATTGAACGTAAGCACGCGTACGTGGCGGACAACGGCGACGTGATGTTCGACGTGATGAGCGACAAAGATTACGGTGTGCTGTCGCGTCAGGATCTGGAGCAGCTGCAGGCCGGTGCGCGTGTTGAAGTGGCGGATGTGAAGCGCAATCCGATGGACTTCGTGCTGTGGAAGATGTCCAAAGCCGACGAACCGGCGTGGAACTCGCCGTGGGGCAACGGCCGTCCAGGCTGGCACATCGAGTGTTCGGCGATGAACTGCAAACAGCTCGGCACCCATTTCGACATTCACGGCGGCGGTTCGGACCTGATGTTCCCGCACCATGAAAACGAAGTGGCGCAATCCACCTGTGCGCACGATGGCCCGTATGTAAATTACTGGATGCACTCCGGCATGGTGATGGTTGATCGCGAGAAGATGTCAAAATCGCTGGATAACTTCTTCACCGTGCGCGATGTGTTGCAGCACTACGATGCCGAAACCGTGCGTTACTTCCTGATGTCGGGACACTATCGCAGCCAGCTCAACTACGGCGAAGACAACCTCAACCAGGCGCGTGCGGCGCTCGAGCGCTTGTACACCGCGCTGCGTCATACCGATGCCAATGCCACGGCGGCGGGGGGCGAAGAGTTTGAAGCGCGATTCCGTACCGCGATGGATGACGACTTCAACACGCCGGAAGCCTATTCGGTGTTGTTTGATATGGCGCGTGAAGTGAATCGCCTGAAGACCGAAGACAAAGCCTCCGCTGATGCGCTGGCAGCGAAACTGCGTCAGATCGCTAACGTGCTCGGCATTCTGCAGCAGGATCCCGAGCAGTTCCTGCAAAGCGGTGCGCAGGTGAATGACGATGAAGTGGCGGAAATCGAGCATTGGGTAAAAGCCCGTTCCGACGCGCGTGCAGCCAAAGATTGGGCGCAGGCGGATGTGGCGCGCGATAAGCTCAATGAGTTGGGCGTGATCGTTGAGGATGGGCCGCAAGGTTCCAGCTGGCGACGCAAATAACCGGAGAGGGCGAGAAATCGCCCTTTTTTATTGATGGCGATTGAACAGATTCATATTCACGGCTTCCGCTCTGTGCGCGACCTGACGCTACCGCTACAACAGCTCAACGTGGTGAGCGGCCCGAACGGCTGCGGTAAATCCAACCTGTATAAAGCGGTGCGATTGCTGCACGAAGCGGCGAGCGGACGTTTAGCGCTGGCGCTGGCGGAAGAGGGCGGCATCCAGAAAGCGATGTGGGCGGGCGGATTGCGGCGCGGCGATCGTCGCCACGATCCTAAACGTCTGGCGCTCGCGGTGGTGATGGATGATATGGATTATCAGCTTGATATCGGTTTTCCTGAGCCGTTAGCCACCAGCATGTTTAACCTCGATCCGCTGGTGAAAGAGGAGCGTATATGGATGAGCGGCCAGCGTCGGCGTCCTTCCTCCTGCATCCTGCAGCGGCAAAATCAAACCGCTTTCCTGCACAACGTTGATGGCGAACGCGTTGCATATCCTGCGGTGCTGCATCCGGAAGAGTCGCTGTTTGGGCAGCTTGGCGAGCCGCATCTTTATCCCGAGCTTTCGCAGGTACGTGAAAGGTTACGCCAGTGGCGTTTCTATCATGAGTTTGCGGTGTGGCCCGGTTCGCCAATTCGTGCGCCGCAGATTGGCGTGCGCGCGCCGGTACTGAGCCACGATGGCAGCAATTTGGCCGCAGCCTGGGCCACGATTGTTGAACGCGGTCATTCCGAATTACTGCTTGAGGTGATGGCCGAAGCCTTCCCGGACACGGAATTTCACGTTGATGTGCAGAACGGGCGTTTTCAGATGCTGATGTCACGCCGGGGGATTTTGCGTCCGCTGGAGAGCGCCGAGTTCTCGGATGGCACGCTGCGCTTTCTCTGCTTAGTGGTGGCGCTGCTCAGCCCGCGTCCGCCGGCGTTTATGGCGCTGAATGAACCGGAAAACAGTTTGCATGAAGATTTGTTGCCTGCATTAGCGCGACTGATCGCCGAAGCCAGCCAGTTTAGCCAACTGTGGATCACCAGCCATTCACCGAAACTGGCGACGCTGATTGCGCAGCATACGGCGGTGAATCATATCGCGCTGGAGCAAATTGAAGGGGAAACTCGGGTGGTGGGGGAAGAGCGGATTTAGGCGTCCCGATTGGGACGCCTAAAGGTCAGGCAACAACCGTAATCTTAAAGCCCGCAAACTCGACCTTTTGGCCTTCAACAATCTTGCAGCGCTTACGCGTTTCGACTGCGCCATCAACGCGCACTTCGCCTTCCGCAATCACCGCTTTCGCCTGCGCACCGCTTTGCACCCAACCTTCGAGTTTCAGCAGGTCGCACAAATCAACGTGGGCATGTTTACCGAGAGAAAAACTGGCCATTATGCCTCCTCAATGTCGTGAAATTCTTCACACGCCGTTAGCGTGTTTTGGATCAGTGTCGCGACCGTCATTGGACCGACGCCGCCTGGAACGGGCGTGATGTACGAGGCGCGCTCAGCAGCCGCTTCGAACTCCACATCACCCACCACTTTACCGCTGTCGAGACGGTTGATACCCACATCAATCACCACCGCGCCCGGCTTGATCCAGTCGCCCGGAATAAAGCCCGGCTTGCCGACCGCCACCACCAGCAGATCGGCGTGCTCAACGTGATGACGCAGATCTTTGGTGAAACGGTGCGTGACGGTGGTGGTACAACCGGCGAGCAGCAGCTCCATGCTCATCGGACGGCCAACGATATTCGATGCGCCAACCACTACGGCGTTCAGGCCGTAAGTATCGATATTGTAGCGCTCCAGCAAGGTGACGATGCCGCGCGGCGTACACGGGCGCAGCTTCGGCGCGCGCTGGCACAGACGACCGACGTTGTACGGATGGAAGCCATCCACATCTTTGTCCGGCACGATGCGCTCCAGCACTTTGACGTTATCGATGCCGGCTGGCAGCGGCAGCTGCACCAGAATGCCGTCGATGTCGTTGTCGTTGTTGAGCGTATCAATCAGCTCCAGCAGCTCGGCTTCGCTGGTGGTGGCGGGCAGATCGTAGGAGCGGGAGATGAAGCCCACTTCATCACAAGCACGACGTTTGCTGGCTACATAGATCTGCGAAGCTGGGTTTTCACCCACCAGCACAACTGCCAAACCGGGCGCACGTTTACCGGCCGCCAAACGCTGCTGTACTTTTTCGGCAACCTCAAGGCGCACCTGCTGCGCAATCGTTTTACCGTCAATAATTTTTGCTGCCATCAGAGAGGAAATCCATCTGTAGAGGGTTAAATCGGGGATGGCGCCTATTCTGTCAGAAGCGCGTGCGGCTGTCAGGTAGAGATTCGCCATCAACGCCGCTTTCCCGATTTTCGCCGTGGCGCCCGCCCGCGTTAGCGCTTATGATGCCCGGCAGTGAATGAGATGGATGACGTGATGATTTGGTTAATTCTCGCCACGCTGGCGGTGGTGTTCGTGGTAGGTTTTCAGCTGCTGACGGCCAGCTCGCGCCATGCGGTGCAGGCGCTCAATAAACGGTTGCAACTGCCGCCGGTGCATATCGAATCGATGTTGTCGCTGATGGGCAAAGAGGCGGCAAAAGAGTTTACCGACTACATCGCGGGCGATAACGACACGCATCTGCATAATGGCGCGGCGGTGCTGCTGATTTGGCAGGTGCTGATTGTCGATGGCAGCGACGAAAATAGGCAGCGCTGGCATGGGATTTTGAGCCGGGCGGGGTTTTCTGCGTTGATTTCACGGCAACAGCTGTTGCTGGCGTTGGGGTTCTTGCGTCAGCTGGAACCGGACAGCCAGGAACTGCATGCGCTGCGCGACCAGTACAATGCGCACTTCACGCAGCAAGGGATTGAGCTGGAAGGCGAAACGGAGCAGGGCGGGAATCTGGTGTCGATGAGCGAGTGGCGTAAGCGGCATTAAGGGGGTTTTGGTTAATCTGCCAGCACTTCGCTGCTCTGGAAGGGCAAAAACGTTGACGCGCGAGCCGCTGGACGTATAATCCGACCCAATCACTATGCGCCCTTAGCTCAGCTGGATAGAGCACCGGCCTTCTAAGCCGTAGGTCACAGGTTCGAATCCTGTAGGGCGTACCAAAAATTCAAAGAAAGAGACGTCGAATGACGTCTTTTTTGTGCCCAAAGGAGCATTTTTGTAACGATTTTCTTTAAATAAAAATTTTCGATCCACAAGTGTGATGTTCACAATATTTTAACTTCCTTTTTTGTTTTTAAATTCAAGGCGACATTAAAAAATTAAAATATATCCTGCTAAGTGTGGGGAAATACAGACAACTTTACTGCTAATAATCGTCAACTCTTAATAGCTAGAATCAGCATGGATAATATTTAGTGTAATTTAAGAAGAAATATGATTTTTTCTGAAAAACTAAGCATCCATTTATCTGACTTAATTTATAAGTGTTTTCCGCAATGGAAAATGTAGCTATAACATTTTTGTCCTAAGGGTAATAGCCCGAAATAAATCCTAGTGTAATAATTAACATGGTTAACAAGGTTGCTATTGCTTATCTTAATATGAAACTCGCAGTTTATTTCTTTATTTGATCCGTCATCAAGTTCTATTTTGCATTTAAGATGACCTTTGTCACTTCCTTGTGGACTACAGTCGTATCCGCATTCAGATTTTATCCAGTTTATAACTTCTTGAATATTTCTCGTATTAGGGTCTAATCTATTTAAAGTACTTATAGCTTGAGTAACTGGCTCTGAAAAATCTACAATCCCTTTTCCTGAGCCAAGTGTAGAGAGTGTTTTCACAAAATTAGAGTCAAACTTTATCTTTTCAAAAATATATGAACATCTTTCAGCATAGTTTTCATTTGATGTAGGGTGGCTCGACAAGTAACTTTCATGGAGAGACTGATAATCATCAGTGCTATAAATCTTATTGCAATTCGAATATTGGGGTTTAAAAGTGAAGTATGAAGGCAAAGCATAATATTTTTCTTCATCACTTTTCTGGGTGGCATAAGTAATTGCATTCTCATTATAAAAGTTTTCATCAACATACTTAGAGTAAATGTTACAAAGTTTGGTATAAATAATACCTCGCAGACCGTTATCTTTGATATTTTCTGATATGTAATCAAACATATTAGTATCTTCAAACTGATACCAATCTTCGGTTGATTTTAACTCCATGAAATCCTTGCCAATGCAATATTCGATAATTTTTTCAATTTCAGATATTTTATCAAGATCATAAATTTCAGCATTGGCATAATGAAATTGTAAAGATAAAAGGTTACAACATTGCATAATCACCCCTTAATTATTTTTTCCATGTCAATTACAGTTTGATCAAAAAAACCTTCAGGCCACTTGCTCAGTGTTGCTCTTTGGTCTGGTTTTATCTCAGTTATCTGCGGGGAAGATGAGTTCTTACTCTTATCAAAGTAAAATATAATAACATCTTCATGATTAACTTTATTTATCCTAATGGCAACTCTTGCACCGTTGATTATATGTTCACTGTGAGTTTCAACTAAAACCTGAATACCTGCGTGCGAAGCTAAAGCTAATAACCTTCCAAGCTGGCTTTGGCCCCTAGGGTGTATATGAGCTTCTGGATTTTCAATTATTAAAATATCTCCTTTTTTTGCGCCAATAATTGCCGATATGATGCTTAATGAGTAACTTATACCAAATCCAATGTTACTGGCTCGAAATTTCTTTGAATCTCCTTCATATCCAAATAAGCTCCATCCAATGTTAGCTTCTCTATATACATTAACATCGAAATTCACACCCGGTGAAATCTCACCCAACCAAGCTTCTATCGAGGAAAGAATTGTTAAGCTCTTTGCTTCTGAATGAATGCGAGGATCGTTAATTTTCAGGCTAAAATCTTTACTATTTGAATTCTCATTTGCCAGAGAGAATAAATAATCTATGACATTTTCCCCATTTTTTCCCAGCCACCCATGCCGATACTTTTTCATTACCGGTACATTGTCTCTGGGCCCCCATCTTTCTGCGGAAATATATTGAAAGTTGTTTTTAATAGAATGGATTTTGTGACTTTTTCCAGTAAGCAAGGGTAGTTCAGCCTCTTGCAAGCCATTGCTTATATGTCCTTTTTTATAACCCCAAGTATATGTTTCATTATCAATATCTATTGTTATTCTTATACTATCATCTGGAGCATGGATGTTGAGAACATCGTTATAATCGCCAACACCAACTAGGCTTCCGTTAAGCTCAATATTTTTTTTATGCACAGACTGTAGAGGTAAAAGAATAGATTGTAATACGCTGCTTTTACCTACACTGTTTAACCCTACTAAAAATGTCAACTTATTAAGGTTGAGCTCGGAATCCAAAAAACACTTAAAGTTTTCCAGTTTAATTCTATCAATTTTCATTTTTCATTAATTCCTTTTATTATAAAATCTCTTCCAGTGAACGAGCGAACTAACTCAACGAAGTTGCTAAACCGATACATTATTGTAGCTCGCTTACCTGTGGATTGGCTAATCGAATAGTCGAAATTCTTCTCAGATTGATTATTGTAGGTGTCTGAGATCCACGGAATAAAAGCCTGGATGTCACCATTTAAAAGCTTATAAAACTGAACTATAAATTCATCTTTTTTATTAATTAACTCCTCAATCACTTCATCATCTAATAAGGCGAAAATAGAAACAAGCATGATGACAAGTTGTTTGTTTATACTATCCGATTTTGTTTTTTTGAATCTTCCATCTCCAAATATTTCAACTGAAGCTCTTAATCCTTTTTTAAATTTTTGATGGATTCTAAAAAATATCAAATCGCACTCATTATCTTTCCAAGCGGGAAGATAACTAATATCACCGTCGGAAAAATTACCGTCTAGTTTGAAAGAAAATTTATTAAGATGTCGCATGGTATTGACTAAGAAATCATCTTCTCTATTATAAGAATACTCATTATATCCAAATAAGATATGTGAAACTATTCCTAAAACAAACTCCATATCTTTCATGCGTTTTGCATTTATTTTTTCTAAAGTTGCTTCTATGAAATCTTCTGTCTCAGCTAAGTATCGAATGAAAGGAATTGAAGAGCCAGGGTTAAGAGCGCAACGTATTTCTTGAGCGCTTAGCGCTTTCCCATAGGTATTTATTCTTTGAAACAACTCTCGGACCATCTCAAAATCATTTTTTTCAACAGATATCAAATGACCATTAATTTGATACTCTCTGATTTTCCGTTGATACTGTCTTGGTAAATCTTGAAATTTCTTTTTAAAAACTGATTCTTCGGGTGTATTGAAGTATTTCAAATCGGTTAATGAAAATCCTCCACGCATATAATCAAATATTGTAGTCGTTCGCTGAAGTCCGTCTACAATTAACCAAGAGCCATCTTCTCTTTCCGCGAAATAAAACATAGGAATAGGCAAGCCTAAAAGGATCGACTCAATTAGTAAGCTTTTTTCTTTTGAGCTCCATACCCGTTCTTTTCTTTGAAAATCAGGTTGTAATTCTATTTCTTTATGCTGTATTCGATCATAAATAAGACTAAAGCTCATCCCTATTTGTCTTATTTTGAGGTTTTTCCTGTCAAAGTTAACGTTATTTTCTGAGGAGTCATCAATATCACTTTCTATATCTTCATCGTCAACTAATGAAGAGGTGAGGTTATCAATGTCCACTTTAGGAGAAATTGCAATTGGAAAAACCTTTTTATAATTTGCATGAGATTTATAAAATATTTGAGAAAAATCCTCATTGAGTGAAGAAATCATATCCTTGCATTCTGATATGCTATCCTGTTTTAATTCTCCAGGATATTTCATGCTAATTTCTTGTAAAGCACCATCAATAATTGTGTTGATGGAATTTAATTTAATATGTATGTCATACAAGCTCAGTTTCTCGCGTGAGCTCAAGGCTATCCTTGTTTTCCTGAGTTCATTCCCAGTAACTTCTTTTAGTGTTGCATAATCATGAGTGTTGCTGTTAGCTAGCAATATATGTTTTTTGTTTTTATATTTAAAGTGTTCAATATAAGGCAGGTTTGATAATATTGTCTCGGGATGATGCCTGCTACTTCCACTACCGCCCAATGAGGCCTCTACATTAGTATATCCAAATTCTGAAAGATCTTTTAAAATTATCTCAAATTCATCTATATTTCTGGAGACTCTTTTTCCAGTATTCGGTTTTACGAAGTATCTTCCGGTTTCCAAATCAATATCTAATAAAGTAATTGAATCAGCGTTAGAGTTTATTGGGCGTAGAGGCATGCCTATGAGGTTTTTTAGATCATTTAGTAAACTTTGAAAGTTCATAATTTTTTCCTTAATCTAAAAATCTTGAAATACTTAATGCTATTTCTGTTGCAAGTTTAACTGGCACTCCATTACTAATAGTTTTGAATTTACTTGAGAGTGACATATTTTCAGGAAGCTCAAATTCATCTGGGACAGATTGAATTCTCATAACTTCACGCACTGAGAGTCTCCTCGGCTTGTAAGGGTGCAAATGTACTTCATTATTCCCATAAGCAGCTGTAGGGCTGAATCTCCAACGATGAAGGCGCTTAAAGCTTTTTCCTGAAATATCACCTTCTTCAATTGTCATAAATTTGTCACTATATGCTTTGAACACATCTTGTTGATTAGCAAGATTTTCAATTGACGCATTAAATACCTTTGTTTCGACAAATAAGTCTGAAGGAATTGTAATCGGCATCATAGGATCATCACCATATGGCCCCGTTTGAGGCCACGAGAATTTCTCTCTTGCATGTTGAAAAGAAGGATTATTAGGCCAATCAAACCAATTAAAAGAATTTAAGTTTTTTATTTTTTTCTTCTTTAATTCATTAATTAAGTGTAGATTCGATTTCTCAATTTCAATCAAGCTGGCATAACCTAATGTGTCAAAAATATGAGATTTCCTGAATCCGACAACAAATAATCTCTCCCTGTCCTGCGGGATACCAAACTCTAAAGAATTTAATACTCTGACATCAAAGCAATATTCCTTAGATAGCTTATATAGTAATTCAGCAAGGTAATTACGATGATTGCTTTTTTGAATAAGCCCTTTTACATTTTCAAGAGTAAAAAATTTAGGTAAGAAATCATTTATTAGATCAACGAAAATCCCTGTAAGTTTACCATTTTCACCAGCTTGACCTAAGTTTCTTCCTGCATTTGAAAAGTCTGGACATGGCGGCCCACCTATAATTCCAAATTCACTACTCTGAATAATTCCAGTTCCAATTTTTTCAGAAATGACGCTTTTTCTTACCGACTCAATTGAGCCTTCAAAAAGGTTTAGTTCTTTTTTTTCTAAACCATACAACTTTTCGTGGCCATACATAAATGCTTTGATGAAATCAGGATTTATCTCATTATGCCATACAACATCAAAATTGGCAGAGCGAAACCCTATATCCAAGAGTCCTGCACCTGTGAAAAATGATAAAACAGATCTAGCCAATTTATTACACCCTATTTCCCAGTATTAACCTCCTTAAATTTTAACATGAAATACTGTTTTTATCTACAGGTTTTTGTTTTTTAATTAAATGGAATTGTCAATTAAATTAGCGAGTTAATTGATTTTTATAAAGCCATAATGGCTATCTTAAACCTATCAACTAAGATAAAAGTACATGAAATTATCATGCTTAATTATAAGTTTTTTAATAAAAGATTATTATGCTGTGGGAAATATAATGATAGTGACCTTCTCAGTATAATGAATACCTGCCTACCCTTTAATAAAGGGTAATGCTGCTTTTATTAATCTTGGAATAAGTACACCTAGAGATAACTTAAGCGACTCGGTGCTTATTAAAGTTGAGAAGTTAATTGTTGAGTTTATTTCTTCCGTTTATTCACTCACGATATTTTTATGACTTAACATTTTTTTCTCGCAGCTTTCCCACTTTAATGCGCACCGTTTCCGGCATCGCACTCCGATTATCCTTCCTCAACCCCAGCATCATGTTGTATCCATTAAACAACCCGGCATCGCCTAGCCGCGGCATTGGCAGCAATTGGGTTGGAATCGTCAGCCAAAACCGCAAATCATAGTCACAGCCCAGATACGTGCGCAGTAGCGCCATCACATCCTGCCTGAGCTGTCCGTCAGGCATCCAGCCCTTTGCCTCATCAGGATCGTCTGTTGAAAGCTCAACCCGTGAGCAGTAACAGGGCACGCGGGTTTCATCATCCAGGATCAGATTCTGATCGAGCGTCATGCCGCCGTTCAGTGAGAGGCGGGCGCGTTTTGCCACCGGCATCGTCACCGGATGATGTGCGAAAACCTCAACTTTGGTATTCGGTGCCTGGCTGTTGATCACCGCTGCAATACCTTCAGCTGTGTGCGTGGTGTGCAGCAACGGTTTCAGTATCGCCAGCAGGCGCGACGAAGGTTGGTCACCGCTGTGGGTAATGCCGGTTAGCGCCATCAGGCTTTGCGAAACCGTATCGGTACCGCCTGGCTCAAAGGTGGCCGGATAGCTGTACTTGCGCCAGATGCGGTAAAACTGCGTCATCAGTCGGTGATTGAAGATATCCAGAAACGCTGCCATCGCATCCGCACCATCGCGGCCTTGGTTGATGTCATCAATGATGCTGGTGGGCAGCGGCGAATCCACACCGTACAAACCGAAGAAGTTGGTTCTGACCGTTGGTATCGCATCCGGGTTATCGGGGGCAATTTCCGTGCGTTTTAGCTCCCCGGCGGGAAAGCCCAGGTGCGGATTGGGACGAAATCGTACCGGATCACTCTTTGGCGTGCGGCTCGTGCCAAGACGGCTGCCGGTCGTTTGCTCCAGCAGTTGGCAGAAGCGGTAAAAGTTATACCGCGCGGTCTGGTCATTGCCGTTATCGTCCAGCCAGAACGGTTTTTTGTTTTCTTCGCTCACATCAGCACCCTATCAATGCGTCGCTCCGGCCAGGCCCATTCGGTGCCCGAAGCAGTCAGCAGCACCGTCAGTTGGGTAAAGCGCACAACACTGGCGTACTGCGTCAGAAACTGTTCCAGCAGCTCGCAGAACAGGCGGGCATCGCCGGTGCCGCTAAACTGGGTTTCATCGAGCGCCACGCGAATACGCACGCCGTGCCAGTGATACGAGGCGTTATAGTCCTGACGCCAGCTGACGTGACGAATACCGCTGATGCGACGGCGGTTGTTATCGTCATTGCTCCAGTCAAACAGCGCCAGCACGGCGCGGAGGCTTGCAGCATCGCTAATCATCTGGCTCAGCGCGCGCGGATGCAGCAGCGACATCACATGCCACTGATACAGCTGTGTGGTTGGCGGGTAATAAGGCATAGAAGGTGGATGACGCGTTGTGCACTGCAACGTCAGGTTGCCGGTGACCGCGCTTCCATCAAATACGGCTTTCTCCAGCGCCATGCGCGGATAGTTACCATTGGTGCTGGTGATGTTCATAAACAGCGTGGCATCATCCTCGGCCCGATCGGTCTCGCTTGCATCGCCACCCAACATCAGCAGGGTTTCATAAAGACCGCTGACACCACGCCAGATGCGCGTATGGAAATATCGCTCCGGCCAGGACTCTTTGCGTTGCAACATGCCCCCTTTTTGCCGGAAGTGCCGATACGGCACATAACGCCGCTTATCCAGTGTTTCGCTGGCGGCAACTTCATCAACACTGTAAATCTCAGTGTGCCGATCGCGCAGGCGGTGGGGACGCAGACGATAATCGAGCACCGCAGGTTTTACCTTCAGCGGTTCTGCATTCAGCGTAAACAAGTTAATCACCGGCACGCAGTGAATGCGCAGCGCGTCTGCCGGCAGGGAAATATCATGCGGAAGCGGCTGACTAAGGTGAATATCGAGCATCACCTCGCGGCAGCTTTCGTCGAAAGGTAGCGTGTTGAGCCCCGATAGAGTAAAGAAGGCGTAGCGAGCCGGAAAACTGAAATATTCCAGTAGCGGGCGCACTTCACCACAGAGTGCAGGACTGTCGCTTTCCGGCCAGACCGGACGCCATTCTTGTTGCCAGCGGGCACGGATGTCGCCACTAAATGGCTGCTCGAGGTAATCACTCTGCGGCAGGCGTAAAGTGATGTTGCGCAGATGACAGGTCAGCGCATGGTATAGCAGCGACTGCACTGGACGATCTCCGTGGATGTAGAGCGGGATATCACTGAGATCGACCTGGCTCGGATCGGCCTGAGGGCTGAGTGTAAAACGCAGGGAAATTATCTGGTGTCCGTCGGGGTGAAACGAGGTTGTGACATTGCCTAATACCAGAGGGTGTAATTTCAACGCATCAGTGGTGCGATACGGGCAGCGCAGGCCAGTGATATCCATCGGTCGAGTCAGCAGCGTTGTACCTTCCGGCAGCACCGCATCACGTACCTGAGCGACGCTATCGGGCGTAAGTTCCACCACAGACATTGATGGCAGCGTGCGGTTCACCACGGGCAGCAGATGCCCAAGCAGCGGCTCCGTCAGCTCCGGAATATCATCATCAATCTTGCGACGCATTTGCGCCATCATCAGCGAGAAGCCCTGAAACAGTTGCTCGACCGAGTCGTCCATCTTCAGAGATTTGCCGTCTACGCCCAGTCGCCGTCCCGCCTCCGGATACTGCTCCGCAAACTCCTGGGCAGCAGCTTTCAGATAACGCATTTCGCTGTCGAAATATTTTAGAAAATCATGGTCGTTCATGGTTCACCTACTCAACCAGCGTGAGTGCCAGATAACTCACTGAGCAAAGTGAAGCCAACCACAACACCAGCAGTGAGATCATTGCCCGGTAAAACATGACTCTTGTTCCGTGCAGGCGATCAGCCAGAGAACGCGGGCGGGCAAATTTTTTCGGCCATAGCTGCGCCATGCCCCGGTCAAACTCAGCAAGGTCTTCTTCATTATTGAGCAGTGCGAAGAGCCGTTCATCGAGCCATAAACGCCAGCAGTAGTAGTGTGTGATGAAGAACAACACCATTAACGGCAGACTCAGCGCGGAGTAGAAAAGGCTGAGTATCAGCACCAAAGGTGGCAGCGTCAGCGCGGCAAAGTAGCGCCAGCTGGCCAGATGAATTTGCACAATTCGGTTGGTCATCATGATGTCAGACATAGCTGTTCCTTGCTGAAGGCTTCGAGGATTGCAATGTGTGCAGGGGTGAGAACAATCTGCGGGCGTCGGGACTTAATGAGTTCAACGGCCTGAACGACAGAAGCTGCATGTCCTTCCGCCAGCAGCCACGCCGCAATCACTGTGGCACTGCGCGATAAACCCAGCGCGCAGCAAACCAACACCTTGTCATTTTCCTGGTGCAGTTGCTGAAGCTGTCTTACCGCAGTCTGCAAATGCGCAATGTCGGGCACTAGCAGATCCATTAGCGGATAGGCCTGCCATCGCTGTGCGCTCCGGTTGCCTTTGTGTAATTCTGCGGTCAGATCAAAAACGGCAAAATCCTGCTGCGCTTTGCCCGGGAACCTGCCCAGCGCTACGCCAGCGACAATCTCATTACTTTGCGCGCTATGCCGGGAAAACCAGCGGCGGGAAATCCTCACGCCTGTCAGATAGGGTAAAAGCAGCAGGCGTGCGGAGAGGGATAAGTTGCCGCAACTGTTTTTCTGGAACACCGTCACGCCCAAGCCGGCATAGCCCGCAGCCACCGCCAGTAGCGCTATGGCAGGCCACAACAGCAAATGACCACAGGGAATCGCTATCCCCGCCAGTAAAAACAGCATTCCACCCAGGCCGTATTTGCCAGCAAGACGTCGCGCGTGCCAAGTGGGGCGCTGCCAGCGCCATTCTCCTCTAATTGGAATCAGGTAGCTGATGATGACCGCGACCCCAATCCCGCTAATGACATCGATAGAATGGTGCTGCCAGGTGGTCAGTACCGAGACAGCAATCAGCAGGAACCAACTGGCCGCAATAATTCTCGCATTGCGATTCAGATGCTGGCGAAAGCGCAGCCAGAGCAGCCAGGTCAGAATAATGTGCAACGAAGGGGCCTGGTTATAGGGTAAATCAAACTGTTCAAGCTGACGGAACAACCAGCCGAAGGCACCCTGGGTTTCCGGGCGCGTGAAGGTAAACTTCAGCGGGAAAAGTAAAAACGCTGCACACGCCACCAGCGATGCTACTAGCAGGCGATAGCCGTGACGCATCAGCTCTTGTCTTGATGTGCAGATGAACAGTGAAATACCGTAAAGCAGGTCGATGCTCCAGTAAGGCACGATGGTCCAGGGAACAAATGGAATCGAACGTTCCCAGGCAAACACCAGGCTTTCCACATCGTCGCGGGTAGCGGTGTAGGTATTCACCTGCCCGTAGCTGAGAAAAAACAGGGGCCCCAGCAACATCAGCCAGCAAAGCCCCTGTTTCCAGGGGCTAAAAGGGCGTTGTGTCAGCAACGATTCAGTCATGCTATTTTCTTACCGCCAGCGACACGGTAAAGATGCCAAACTCATCGATCAGCTGGTGGCATTTCTCAAATCCAGCTTCTTCGACCAGCGTATCCATCTCTTTCTGGCTGCGTACGCGCATCAACCAGGGAATACCGTTCTGGTGGCTGGTTAAGGTCCATGCGATGGTTTTTAACTGCGGATGCCACGGTTGCCCGGTATAAACCAGCACACCGCCCGGCGAAATGGCGGCTGCCAACCCGGCCAACGAAGTTTTGATTAATTGGTTGCTCGGGAACAGTTCATACAGGCCGGAGACAATGCCCAGCGTCGGCGCAGGCGCGAGTGTGGCGAGCGAGTCATAATCGAAGGCATTGCCTTTTTTGAACTGCGCGAGGTGGCCTAATTGACGCGCTTCAATCATCGCCTGGCCTTTCTCCACATTCAGATCGCTGTAATCTCGCAACAAGATGCTTTCAATTCCCGGCTGTTTCTCTAGTGCATCAAGAACGTAGCGGCCATGTCCGGCGGCGATATCGACCACGCGAATCGGCAAATTGTGCTCTTGCAGTTTTGCTACGGCCTGCGCAATCACCTGCTGGATATTTTCTTTGCGCATGCGAATGCCGCGCCAGCCAATGCTGTTGAGGTACTGCCTGTCGATGATACGGCCAATAATGCCGGTGCCTTCAGCCGTGTTGCGGTAGACATAATCCAGCGTGCTGCCAGAGTCAAAGCCGGTTTCATATCCGAGGCGCATGCCTTTTGACAGCCGACCAATGGTTTTCATGCCAAAACTTAATGAAGCGTAGGACACACCTTGTAGTGAGCAGCGCTTAGGTGGCGCCTGCAACTCACGGTACGCATCAGCGCCCGGACTCCACTGATCTTCATGGCTGTAATCGAAGGTGTAAGGCGCAGCGTGGTAAAGCTGTTCAATAAACGGCTTCATTTTATCGAAGGCAAGCTGGCGATCCTTCTCTCCCAGCGTATCGTGATAAAAACCGGGCAGAATATGCTGCTCTTTGATGGCGCTACGCAGCCCCTGATAGAATTTTTTCTGCGGTTTGGTGTGCACCACAAAATCATCGCCGGAAATCAGCAGCTGTGTTGGCACGGTGATGGCGGCAGAGTCAGAAACAATACGCTCCGCCGTTTTATACAGATCCAGCAGAATATTCACGGCAATCTGACGGGTGATGAATTTATCCTGCTCAAAGCTGCGAATGCGCTCGGGGTCGTGGCTGAGAAATTTCCCTTTGACGTAAGAGTTCACGTAAAACAGACCGCGAATACGTTGCAGCATAGCCAATCCTGTGCGTGCGAAAGGCACATACAGCTTCACCTTGAACGCTGGAGAGGCCAGCACCATACCGCGAATTTTAGGTGCGTAATCATGCACCCAGGTAGCGACCAGCACCGCACCGACGCTTTGCGCAATCACAACAATATCTTCAATGCTCACCCTGGCTTGTTCAGCGACAAAGCGAACAAATTCATCGACGTCCTGCACTGAGCGAGCCAGGCTTGGGCTATAACCTCGCTCTCCCGGCGAATGTCCGTGTCCACGCGCATCCCATGCGTAAAAATGGGCATCCGGCATAAGTAACTCATCGACAACATGCTGCAAACGTCCGGAGTGCTCATGCCCGCGATGAAATAGCACAATCACTTTTTTGCTCTGCGCATCCTGCGCGGGCCAGTGGCGAAAATAGAGAGATTCACCGTCGCTGGTTGAAAAAGATCCTTCCTGAAATAAACGTGCTTCCTGGCTCATGATGATTTCCTTATGGCTTGCTGTTGTAATTCGACAAAACGATTTAATAACGCGCTTTTAAATTCGGCCTTGTTGTCCTGATAACGCAGCGGATCGTCGATATAAATATCGATAAAGAACGGCACCGGTATTTTCTGACCTTTACCCATTGAGCGATCCAGCCCGTGCATATAGACCGGAATGATGGGCACATCCGGGCACTGCTGGCTGAGATGCCACAGGCCAGATTTAATTTCTGACAGTTTCCCCGGCTCGCCGCGCGTGCCTTCCGGGAAAATAATCACGATTTTCTTTTCCGCCAGTGCATCGACGCAGGCCTGCAATGGATTAGCCTGATGTGCTCCTCGATATACCGGGATGATGCCAATCACCTTGAGGGCAAACCAACCCACCACTTTGTTTTTCAGGAAGTAATCAGCCGCAGCCACCGGCTGTACGTCCACTAATGTCGAGAGGGGGAACAAGGTGAACAGCGTCAGCACATCAAGATGGCTGTTGTGGTTTGCCACAATGATCGCCGGGCCTGTTTTCGGTAGCTTCTTGCGGTTGGCCACGGCGACACCCAGCCAGATCCACACCACCGGATAAGCGATGCAAAGGGTAAAGATCCAGCGCAGCATGCGGTTCATGTGCGCCTCCTACACGTAGAAGTAGTAATAGAAGTGGAAGAACAGCGGCGCAGTGTAGATGAGTGAATCGAGTCGATCCAAAATGCCACCGTGTCCGGGCAGCAATTTGCCGGAATCCTTCACACCAAAATCGCGCTTGATCGCCGACATCACCACATCGCCGCAAAAGCCGCTTGCACCAATAATCAACCCAGCACCCAGCGAGTGGAGATAACTCATCGGTGTCAGCAGTGGGCCAAGAATCACGGCCAGCAACATGGTGGTAACGATACCACCCAGCAAACCGGCCAGCGTCTTATTCGGGCTGACGTTGGGCGTCACGCGAATCCTGCCCAGCGATTTTCCCCACAGATACTGGGCAATATCATTCAGCTCAGTCAGCGCAACGAGGAAGAACACCAGCAGCGCACCGGCGCTGGCGTCGGCACCGGGTAAAGTCATCAGGTAGGCAACGTGGCTCAGAGCGAACACGGTGGTCATCATGCCCCAGTGCATTACCGACGCAGAGTGCAGAAAACCTTTGGTATCACCGGCAATCACCATGCGAGCGGGCAGGAACAGGAAGACGTAAACCGGGATAAAAATGATGAACATGCCGTACCAGGCCATGCCGGTCCAGAGATATTGCACCGGGATAGCGGCATACATCCACAGCAGCGGCATACTGTCAGAACGCCGCGTGGGTGCTAGCGTCAGATACTCTTTTAACGACAGGAAGCTGATAAAGCCGAAAAAGGTTAGCGCCAGCCACTTCGGCGACAGCATTGCTAACGAGAACAGGCAGATAATCACCCACCAGCTATTAACGCGCTGCTGCAATTCCAGCCAGTTGCGTTGTGGGCGGCACTTTCTCAGCACAAAAATAATCAGCGTCGCCAGAATGAGAACGCCGAAGATACCGCCCAGGCAGTAATAAAGCACTTGACTGGAATCAGCCATTTTTCGCCTCCATCGCATTGCGGCAGCGATTCAGGCAGGTCCAGCACAGCAACAGGGTGGCAAGGACAAACACTGCGTTAGCGTAGCCGATAGACTGCGGCCACAGCGCAATCACCAGGCCAAGAGCACCAAAGATAAATGCGCGGTCACTTTTGCCTAACGGGCCACGGTAGCTACGGATGCCGTTCAGCGTCTGGCACATCACACCGCAAAATTCGCTCAGCCAGGAAAGCAGCACCACCAGCACAACCCACCAGGCAGAGATGCCAGTAACAAAGGCAAAAGCGAGGTAGAGTGCGGCGTCGGAGATAATGTCACCCACCTCGTTGAGGATTGCCCCGAGGGTGGATTGCTGATTGAATTCGCGGGCTAACATGCCATCAATGGCGTTTAACGCCATGCGGAAAAACAGGAAAACGGGCAGGGTGATAAAAAAGCGTGGATCGGGGAAACGCATCAACAATGCGCCCAGTACTACAGAGGTGAGCATGGCAAACAAGGTTACCTGGTTCGCAGTGATACCCTGCGCATGTATCCTGACGACCAGCGGTCTTAATAAATGCTGAAACTTCGGTTTTATATCGTATAGCGTCACTTTGTGGCTCCTGCCGTTAAATTGAATAGTTACTTCAATAATTCCAAATTCAGGGTGTTATCCCTTACTTCAATCGTGCGTGGTGAATCCGCATCAAGCTCCTCACGGCTCAGCACCTGTTTCCATGTACCGCGCTCCCGGTCCGGTTGGCGGAACAAGCCCACGACTGCGACAAACTGCGCCTGCTTCTCTATTGGCATATCCAGGCTGATGCTTTGTCCCGGCATGACGCTGAGTTGCCGCTGCGCCACCAGGCTCTCTTTCAGCACCCAATCTGGCTGTGTCAGCAGGCTGCTGTATTCAGCGTTATCGAAATGTTGACGCGTGCTGAGCTGTAAAATATTCAGGCGTAAAGGCATCGACTGCTGGGCGTCGTCCTGATTGATCGCCGTACGCGCAGTGAAGGTCAGGTGCAGGATATTGACCTGACGATAAAACACGGCATCGGCAATGCTTGCTGTTCCCTGTTTGGTTTTTTGCCACGCTCCACAACTGCTCAGCAACGTTGGCGACAGCAAAATCAGCAACATATGAGCGAAGCGAACTTTCATTGTTCACCTCCCTGATACGCATCTTCATTTTGCGTAGCGGAAATAAATATCCGCGCAGGCATGCGGAAGCCGCGCAATTCGAGTAGCGCCAGCGGGCCACTGCCGAGCTCCGTACGTATCTGATAGTTGAGTGTCAGCCCGTCTGGCGTCGGCCAGGCAACACGATAGATGTTGTTCCCCAGATTGGTGATGCGGGCTTTATCCAGCAGGCGGATCAGGCCCCAGCTTCCAGGGTGATCGGCATAAATGCGGGTTCCGGTATGGGTGCTGCGCCAGGTTAGCGTGGTTTGCGGTTGCCAGCGGTTGTCAGGCCAGTTCAGCGTTTGCCAACTCTCTTCCTGGTTAAAATATTGCAGCTTCTGGCGATCCACCGTCAGCTCTGATTCCACCACGTCGCGGGAAGGTTTTGCCATCATCTGAAAATGCAGTTCCACATCTCCCCGGACAAATGCGGTGTTCGCGATGTGCGTCAGTTTATTCAGCGCATTCAGAAAAGCAGGATCAAACGTCAGTCCCTGGCTGTTCATGGCATCCGGCACCCAGCGATCCCCTTCAAGCCGTAGCAGGCCAGCGAGGCGACTGTTAACGAACTGCGCGATACGTCCGGTGTCGGTACGCATAAACTGCGCTAAATGCGGTAAGGAGACGTCGCTTTGTCGTTTAGCAAACGGATAGCGGTCGGCAAACGATTGATCCCATGGCGTTACAATATCGTTCTGCCATTGACTGTTAATGCTTTCAGCGGTGGGGCTGAGCACTTGCTCCCACGCCTGCACCATCGGCTCGACAAATATCGCCTGACCAAACCCGCTCCACTCCTGTCCGAGGCTGGCAGCAATCAGACTGCCGTAATCGCGGGTGTCAGTCAGATCAACGGCTTTGCCCTGAAACACCGTCAATGCTAACGACTGCATCATGGCCTGTGGATCCGGCGCGTTGGTGACCTGCTGCAGCCGCAGCCGAACACGGGTGATACGCGTCAGGAAGGTTGGCAGGCTGAGGCTATCTTTAGCCGCTGCGCCGGTATCGGTTAGCGCCAGCAAAGGTCCAAAGGCGTCATCCAATGGGCCACGTGCACCTTGTGGTCTGGCGATGGCCTGGGTTTTGTCACTGCTGAGCAAATTCTTTGCAGAGCTCACCAGCGAATCGGTAAGATTACCGCCAGTTTGCCCCGTCCGGCCCTGCACATTCAGCGTGTTCATCAGCGCAATCAGAGGTGACTGGCGTATGTCGGCCAGCAGGGTTAACTGTTCAATCGATTCTGACAGGCTCTCCGCCCGCTGCCATTGCAGTCTATTGAGGAATTTCAGCCAGGCTCCGGCGTAATCGGAGAAATAGCGATCTGTCAGCCGCGCTTGCAGCGTTTCCGCAGAGACATCATTATTGCTGGCCGTTTTGTTATCGCTCAGCACCCAGTCAATTTCATCGCGACGCACTTTCGCCGCTTGCTCAATCGCAGGCTGTACTGCCTCTTCCCACGCTTTACGGGTAAAGACGCCGGGCACGGTTTCATCGGTATTGAATAACCTGCTGCTGTCGGTGCCGCTGACCATCTCACTGAGCGTCATATCAGCATAATCACGGGACACCTGCTCAATGAGCTGCTGATAGCGCGAGGTCTCCGCATTGCTGGTACCAATCTGACGCAGCAGCGCTGAGCGCATACTGCTGACCAGTCGCATATCCGGTTGTAACTGCCACTCTGGGTGCTCAGGCAGATTCGTCATCATAAAGGCCAGCATAGCGCCGCCATTGTTGCGCCAGCTTGCGTCCGGAATGCCATCACGCCGTTGCCAGACCTTCATTACCGTGGCGCTGAAAAACGCCGGATCGGATTGTTCGGGATGCGCCAGCATCAGGTACGCTTTCAGCAGGTCATACATGCTTTTGGCCTCATCGGCCCGCAGCGGGCTATCGGGCGGCAGGTTACGCCAGCCGCTCATCAGCGTAGCCAGGCGCTTGACGGAGGCATCACGCAGCAGCGGCATGGCCGCCTGCTGCCATTGTTGCCACAGCGAATCCAACAGTGTGTCATTCTGGCTGAGGCCAAAACGCATATACCAGGGCGCACCATATTGCTGACGATGCTGCAGACGCTCGATCTCTCTCTGCAACTCGCGCAAGGCTGAAAGTTGCTGCTGCAGCGGCTGACGGAAATCTGTTGCGGCGGCGGCAAGCTGCTGATCTGCCTGTATAAGACGCATATTGGCAATCCAGGAAAACACCAGGCAGGCCATCCACATCACCAGCAGGCAGGAGCAGAGCGTCAGCACCGTTTTCCGCCATGAGGCACCGTTAGTTAGCGGCCTGCGCCAGCGTAGCGCCAGTAAATCCCGCCAGGCTTTTCCCGGCTGCCAGGCATTTCGCAATGAAGCGCTTCCGGTGATCTCCGGCTGGCTGAGCACGACTCCCGCCAGCGGCAGCGCTCTTGCGCCTGCGGAGAGCTGCGACAAGGTTCGGGTCAGGCGATCCGCGCCACCGCTGCGCAGCACGTGCGCCAGTTCCAGTAAAAAACTGTGCTGGCGATTACGCTCAATTTGCTGCATGCCGCGCTCAACCAACTGGTGCTCAAGATCATCCAGTGACTGACGGTAATCGTCCGCACTATCACTTTGCGCAATGGTAAATCCGATCCCCTGCGCGGGGGCATTATGCAGAGAGGGCGCGTGAATCTCCCACAGCCATAGTGGGATATCCTGGCCCAACAGGTTGTAGCGCTTCTGCATCTGGCGAGCCGTGGTATCCAGCACATCCTGAGTCATTTCCGCCTCTGCGTTCACTACCCACACCACCGCATCGGCCAGATGGCGGCGAATTTTGCGTAACGCCCGCAGCTGCGCGGGTAGCTGATCTTCCTGCGGACTACCGTGCCAGAGCAGCAAGGTATGATGCCCCTCAAGCCAGTGTTGAGTTGTCAGGCCGGGAATACTCCGTTCAACCAGATGCTCATCGCCGAACACCAGCAGAATGCGTACCCGGCTACGCCAACGCCACCGATACTGGTAGCGCATCTGGGTAATGATCTCCTGCACCCACTGATTCTCGGCAGGGCGCTGTTTCTGCGAGCCCGTAGCCTCACGCGCGTTGAGTCGCACCAGCCCGCGCCAGGCGAGAATAAACAGAGGACAGAACCACACCAGCGCCAGCCAGACCATCAATGACCAGAAAGCAATCTGGCGCGGCAGAGCTTCCGGCAGATCAATGCTGCTGCCTGCGAAGTAATAGAGCCCTGCGCCAGTCAGCACCAGCAGGGTTACGGCTAGCAAATAGCCACAAACCAGCCAGAACAGCGAGTGCCGGGAATTAGTGCGGGAGGTTTCCACGGGGAATACAAACTCCTGTAATGTATTGAGATTCCATTTCCGCGGCGATCCAGCCGCAGGACTGGCCGTTGAGCGCCGAGAGCAGCGCCAGCGACCGTAACGTAAACGGTGTGATTTGCCCGGCATGGCCGAGCCATGGGGCAAGTACGTGATCCAGCGCGGACCAGCCGCCCTCCAGCAATGCTTCCATGGCAGGGGCATCTGCCGCGATCACCGTATCCGGCATATCACTTAATCCGGCATAACGGGAAAGCTGTGAAACGGCCAGAGTGGCCGTTTCACCCAACGCCGGTTGCCAGCACTCCGAGCGATGCATCAGCGCAGTCCCCTGCGCCGAGCAGAACCAGGCAAAGGCCGCTTCCCCGGCAACCGGGGTGCGATCAGACAATCCTTCGCCGCTTCCGGCACACAGCAGCAAAGCCGGAGCTGTATTGGCGAAAAGGTCGATAACGCTATCTGCGCCATCAATTGCACTGAGTCGAAGGGTTTCCTCTGGCAGCGTCATGCCCGCTGCCAGTAGCGTTTCGCGAAAGGCGAGCAGACTTTGGTCATCACCCAGCCAACAGAGATGGTTGATTGGGCGTGCATCACCTGACTGACGCATATGCGTCACCAGGCGATTGGCGAGATAAGCCGCCAGCATCACAGGACGACTGCGGGCGCTGTTAAGCACCCGTGGGCAACGCAACGCAGCATAACCTTGCGCAGTGATGCCCGGTTGCGGAGCGTCCGCTGGTTGCGACAACAGTGCCAGATGTTCCGATGCGTCTTCTCCGGCTGGCGTCACCAGCAACACGGCTTCAACTGGCAAGGCCTGGCTGCGCTTTTGCCACCAGGCATCGAGCGCCAGCGAGATTTCTGCATAATGCGTGCGGCGGTTATCGGTAGATTGCAGCCAGACCAGCCAGCGCAACGTTACCGCCAGCAACCAGCACAGCAGCGGCAAGACCAGTGCGCAGAACCAGAAAAGCGGCGAACGGGTCGGTTTTCCCTCCGGCCACAACAGCATGGTGGTCATCGCTGATATAAACAGCAGCACGGGCAACGCCACCCACCAGCGCCGCCAGCGGACCGGATAAATGGTGGCGTAATCGGCATAAACCGGCGGTTGATTCATCCGCAGACATCCATATCCGGCAGGGAACTAACCAGCGTACAGCCGCAGGCACATTTATGCCCATCGAGCGCCACCGCTTTACCGTTTACGGTGCTGTTGGTTGCTCCCTGAATAATGGTGGTCATGCCGTGCTCGTTGCATTTTGCTTTGTCATTGACGCAGGCCACCGGCTTGCCAAACGCGTCAAAGCTCCCGCTGAGCACTTCACCACCGTAAGGTTTGAGCGTATCGCCCACGCGCACCAGTTTGTTAAGTGTCATACCACTCGCGCTCCCGATGATTTCAGCATATCGACGGCAGAGGTCATCATGGCCTGGTGCTGTGATGTGAGCATTTGCTGGCTAGCATGGGCGACTAATGTGCCCGGCTCGCGAGTGGAGTTCAGTAACTGTGCTGTACTGTCCTGAAGTGGAATAGCTTTGCCAGTTGCATTGTCAATAACCGTCCAGAATGGAACGGGCTTATCTACCTTCGTGCCCGGGAAGATATTCTGCATTTCAGCGTTGCTTATGCTGCTGGATGGATAATAGAGCGCATTATTTTTAACGCGATAAGATGTTTCATCGTGAGTAACAGGAACGCCTATCAACTGTTGGTGAATTGAGAACAAATACTGATCTTTATTGCTTTGGCTGCCGTAATAGATCGAGCGATAGAAAAAATAGCCGCCCCAGGGTTCACGTGTGCCCAGCGCTGAGTGCATAAACCAGGCGCGCGAATCGTGAATCTGATCGTCAAACAGCGCGACCACCAGCGCTATCGTTGGATCGGTTGTGACTGTGCCCTGTTTCGAGGAGAAAAGACGCGGATAAAGCCTTTCACCATCCTGCTTTATATTCCGCTGCTGCGTAATCTCATCATCAGTGTTAATCAGCCATACAATGCCTTTGGGGATTTGGTTAAGAACAAATTCACTCCAGCTTTGCGGCCTTATCTTATTCAGGTAGTGATTTTTAAATTCATCTGCGGCTTCCTGAAGCTGTTGTTTATCTATCAGTGGTTCAAAATCTGGCGGACCAGCCTTATTTAGCATCGCCCCCGCGCCCTTCAATGCAGGGTTCGATTTTGCCGCTTTGCGTAAGTATTCAATCTCTTGCGCCTTTTCCTCACGCGCTTTTTTTGTCTGCTCCAGCATTTCTTTTGAATGCTGTTTAGCATTGAGATAAAAAGGTTGGCTGGCATAGCTGCCGTTAGCATAGCGACCAATACGCCATGCGGTGATCAAGCCAATTTGATCGGCAACGGCGTCATCCAGAGATTGCGAAAGAAGATGTGGGATATAACCATCATCAATAGTGCATTGCTGGTCGAGGCTGGTCTGATCTTTTTCAGACAGGATGGTTTGTCGCCATGCATTGAAGCGCTTGACCAGGGATTTATTTATATCGAATTCCTGGAAGGTGGAAGAGGGCATTACCCTTGACGGTTTCATTAAACGTAATTCGTCAGGTATTGAGTTTTCCATCACCGTCAGAGGTGCACCTGCTGCAAATGCAGCAGCATAGAGATCATGCAGAATAATCTGCGACAACAGATTTCCCGGGTAGTTGGGGTCATCACTCTGTCCGCCCACCAGCCCTTTTCCCTGGTCGCCCGGCGGATAGCCGCCGCCGATATCCGAATGCATACCGGGGTAGATGACCTCCTGAGTGGCTGGCGGATAGCCACCGCCTGGGCGGCATACCGAGTCGAGCGGAAAGCACAGGCGCTGCTCATGGGCCGCAACAAAATGGCGACAGCATTTAATTAAATGAGGAAAGCGTTTTTCATTAGGCAGCAACTGCGTATTGTTGGCCCATCCCATATGCCCATCGACCAGAGGTGCAATATGGGCAATCCCCACGGATGGCACAGTATCCAGCAGACCTAAGAACTCAATGCTCAAAGGGATGCCGAGTATTGATTGTTCCGGTTTATTTGCACCTTTTGGGATTTCAAATAGATCTGAGAGCCAGTTCACGAAAGTACGTGCCTCTGCCGCACCACGAGAAAAACCGTAGATAAACAGTTTTATCTTAAGCAGTTTAGGTTTGGCTGTAGCAACCTTCGCCTTCATTTCTGCATTCAAGAATGAATAGAATGCAGCTTTACGACTTTCAGGATTATCAAACGGCCAGTCGGCTGCCATATGTGAGATTTTGCTCTTTGCAGATGCGGCGGATATACGTTTTTGCCCTTTTGTTAAGGCATGCATAACAGCATCAGCGAGCATCAATAAAGCCCAGTTAATTCTGGCTTCGCCACCAGTGGCATAGGCCAATCCAGCTCCACTGTAATTCAATTCACCGATTTCAGGGAATGCTGTTCCGACCCCAGGCATGTAGTAGCGATAGTACCCATCATTCTCAGCAGCTTTGTCATAAGTAGCATGATAAAGCTTGGCAATATTTGTCGGATGGGTGGGGTTAGAGTGATTGGTATCGTTATCTTCATTATTACCTGTTCCATCAAAGAAGAAACTAATATGTAGGCTTTGCGAGCAAGTAAACCCCGCGCCGTTACGTCGCTCAGTTTGTGCATTAAATTGTTGCATATACTGCTCTTCCTCTCGCTTTTGCTGCAAATAATTTTTGATGACCGCTTTATAGGTAACCCAAAGACGTCCGTTTTCCGGAAAATGCGGTGGAGCCCAGACATTTTCTCTGGTTTTTATTTGGGACATGTTGCTGGCTCCTTCATATCCGTTGGCTCTTTAATCGGGTAAGTATCCGCACCGTAGCTAGCGATACCGGCGTAAACCTTCACCTGCTGGCAGGGTAGAAAATGCACGGTGATGCCTGCACTTTCATCATATTCAGGAATAGGCACATCAGCGCTGTACTGACGATATTTCGCTTTATGCAGAGCGTAAGCATTTTGGTCATATCCGGCCCCCTCTTTTCTCATGGGAATTTTTTCATGAGGATTAGGATCGATTTCCCACTCAATATGAACCACTAATCCTGGCCGCCATTTATCTGGGATCATGACACAACAATATCCTCCACCAGTGCCAGGCACGCGGTAACCATCAACGGAGAACCAATTAATACTTTGTCCGGCAACATGGTTAATTGCCCCTAAGTTCCCACCGCTATATTCATTAGCTCCTGATTGATCGCATCCAGCCAGGATAAGCAGGCTGCAGAGCGCCGCGAACTGTGTACGACGGCGGAGCCAACGCAATGCAACGTGTAATAATTTTATTTGGGACATGTTGCTGGCTCCTGCATATCTATGGGCTCTTTAATTGGATAATCGGGTAAAGACGGCGACAGGCATGAGGCCGTCACTTTTACCTGCTGGCAAGTTAAAAAGTGCACAGTTAAACCACATGCACCGTCGTATTCAGAAATAGGCACATCAGCGCTGTACTGACGATATTTCGCTTTATGCAGAGCGTAAGCTTCGTTATATGCAGGAGTACCCAATGGCGGAAGGTGAGCATTAGTATTTGGGTCGATTTCCCACTCAATATGAGCGGATAGGTTTGGACGCCATTTATTTGGTAGCATGATGCAGCAATAACCGCCACCCGTTCCGGGTACGCGATAGTCATTTACCTTGAACCAATTAATACTTTGTCCGGCAACATGGTTAATTGCCCCTAAGTTCCCACCGCTATATTCATTAGCTCCTGATTGATCACAACCAGCTAAAATAACCACGGCACTGAAAATAATTGTTTTTAACAGCTTGGTTGTATCACTCATTGTCGATGCTCCGTGAAGGCTAATAGATCTCCCAGATATCCAGCCTGACTTGCCTGCATTGCTATCTGCAGGCATCGTGCATATTTCGCTTCTTTTGAGAAACATGGTTCGCTGGTTTTCAACATCAGCGCCTCGGCATCACTGATACATCCCATCAGCTCAACCTGCTCATCACTCATGCGGTGCATCTCTGGCGCATCAGCAAGTTGTCGACCCGGGTTCCAGGTACCGGTTTTCCATACCACCTCGTCATCACGATCTCGCCAGCCCCAGAACAGCGCAATATCGGTGAAAGCCGCCTGCTGCTCTGGCGTCAGGACGTGCTCAAGTAGCGAGGGAAATACGCGATTGTCGTAATAGCGCAGTAAACCGGTTTGCTCTTCCCAGTGAACCTGTGACAGTGCCTGCAAATGGCTACTCAGCAGGTCGAATGCCAGTGGCGATATCAGCAACGTCAATCGCGGTGTCGTGGAGAAGTGTTCCACCAGCTGTTCAAGCCAGCGCTGGTGGCTGCTGATGCTAAAATGCAATCGCATCACCAGCGGTGAATACTCTGGCGTTGCCGCTTCAGGCGTGTTCGCAAACAGCTCGAACCAGCGTAACGGCGGGTTAATCTGGTTCAGCGCCTGTTGCAGCGGCTGTGCTGTGCCAGCCTGATCAACCAGCACATCGAGATAATCCTGTCCGGCAGCAGTGCAAAGCGCGTTAGCCTGTTTCAACCATCCATTATTCATGTCCGTCATCGCTATCCCCTTGGCGCAAAAGCCAGCGCGGCTTCCTGCGCTTTTTTCAGGCACTCTTTGCACACGGATTTAGGCAGATCAGGCAGCGTTGTTTCTTCGCTGGCAGGAGAATTCCAGGCATGAACGCCACGGATGCTGGTTTTACCCGGCGAATGAATTTGGATATCACCCTGCGGCGTAATCCTGATGGTTGCGCCGCCACATCCCAGCACAATGCCGTTTTTCGCGGTCAGGCGCAGTTCACCCTGAACGGTCTGCACGCTGATATCTTTCATCGCCGTCAGTCCCAGGGTATCGCCGTGCGATTCCACCGTCAGCGGGCCCTGGCCCGACACCATGCGAATCCCTTCCTGCTGCGACAGCAGGGAAATCGCCTGACCGGCGTTGACCTGAATGCGTTTGCCACTGGCAATGCTGGTTTCCGTCTGGCTTTGCAGATGCAGAGTGCTGCCTGAGTTGAGCAGAATGCTTTTGGGGCTGACAACGCCAATGCCTTCTGGCGCACTCAGCAACATGGCAGGGGATTTGAGCTGGTCGACAGCGGCCAGATAAGCCCTCAGATGCGTGACATCAGGCTGGAGATTATGGTGCGACTGAGTGATCGACTGCCAGCCGCTCATCTGGCTGATCGCACCTTTGACCAGGCTTATTGCCGGTGTCATTTCCAGCACCGGCCCGGTTGCCGTGGTCTGCTTATCAGCTGTCAGGAAAAGGCCTTTACCGGCTCGCAGCGTACCGGTGCTGTCTGTACGCAGCTCAAACCCTTCGCCGCGCTTGCTACGTGAACTGTCAACGATATGTCCGAGTGAGAGTTGACTCTTACCGCCAAATTCCGTCGACAGTTTGACATGCTCATATCCACGGCGATCCTCAAAGCGGAGTTTGTTATTCGCCGGCGTCCTCAGCACATTGCGTTGATAGTTATAGAGATTGACATGATCTTCATGGCGAGAATCATGTACCGAGCAGAGAATAAAAGGTCTGTCAGGATCGCCGTTGGTGAAGGCAATCATCACCTGCGTTCCGGCTATCAGTGGAAAGTGCCAGCCGTAGACATTGCCTGCATAGGGCTTCGCCAGCCGCACCGGTACACTTTCAAAACCAGACTGCCAGGATTCGTTTAGATCGAACTGAAAACGCACCCGATAGCGGCCATGTTCATCAAGTTCTGCATATTGCGCATTTTCTACCGGGCTGGTGACGCGAGCCAGCAGCGTGCCTGCAATGTGCGGCCAGCTTTTCAACGGTGGACGATAAGTGCTTTGCGGCCGAACGGGCACAGCGGTAAAGCGGATAACATAGGCGGTATCGCGCGAAATACGGGTTGATGAGGTAGACACTACCAGCAGGCCATCCGGCGCGTCTGGCCACTCTTTACCTTGTGGCGAGATCACCATGCCCGGACGGATATCCATGCCGTTGCTCATACCGTCGAAAGTGACCTGCTCGGTGATCAGGCGTTCCTGGCGACGTCTGACAAACCACTGTCCCTGTTCCGGTAGAGCCTGGTACTCCTTGCCGAGCAACTGATAGTTTTCACCATAGCGATACAGCTCTCCCGTAAGCGCAGGCTTATCAGGATCGGTTTCCGCTTGCGCCTGCATGTCATTTTGCGCGTTGCGGTAATACTCATCATTGAGTCGTGTGCTGGCGGCAACGGATTGGCGATTAACGGAAATATCCCAGAGAGATTCCAGGCCGCCATCAAATAACCCTGACGGATGGCGAAAGACGATGCTTTGCTCAGCACCATAGGCCTGCGCGCTGTCACCCAGTACCAGCACATCTCGGTGGTTTTCTTCATCCCAGGTGAAGTAATAAAAGACACCAATGCGCGACAGATGACGCTCTATAAAGGCGAGATCGCTCTCCGCATATGAGATATAGAAATCGCGAATAGGATATTGAGTATTCAGGCGAAAGTGATAATCCAGCGAGGAGTATTCCCAGCGTTTAAGGATATCCTCTACCGCACCCGGTACACTTTTATGCTGGTAAACGGCATAGGTCAGGCTGTTTTTTAGCAGCGCAAGGCGCGATTCCAGCGTGACCACATAACGTGTTTGGTCAGCAGAGGATTCGCACTGCTGGAAAGCGGTAACTACACCGCGCAAAATGCGGGGTTCCACTGACTGCCAGGGTTGGCCGTCAGGGTAAAACAATAACTGGGCCGTGCTGTTAATCAGAATATCGGCGGGAATATCGCGTGTAGCACTGGTGAGTTCAATACTGTACTTCCACGGCGAATTTAATGCCTCTTCACCGCTAAAACGCAGCACTGACAAAAGAATATCGGGACGCTGATTTTTCAGCGTCTGGATGCTCAGTTGATAGTGGCTGTATATCGGCGTCTTGCCAGCCGTAATCACAAAATCCTTCTTGCCCATTTACAGATTCCTTCCTGAAATTTGTTTGCCTGAAGCCTACCCTTTGACTAACAGATATTGCAGATGACCGTTCATGATGAAAGTGGCGAGAATAATGGCAACCAGCACACTGCTGCGAATAAGCCACGGAGAACGTTGCCAGAAAGATATTTTATGTTTCGAGCGCTGGATAATTATTGCTGAGTCGGCAGATCCAATCTGCTTCGGCATTAGCGCTTTTAGCTGCTGCATCAGCAACTGGCGCTCCTCATCGTCTTCCGTTCGGTATTTTCCGGCATAACCCAAATGCAACATTCTGTAGTAGCAGCTAATAGCGGCTTGAGCTGTTGCAGGTTCACGAAGCAGATTTTTGACGCGGTCAAAGAATTGCTCACCACCAATGAGGTGCCCGAGAAAGTGCCCCTGCAAAGGTGTGCGTTTCCACCAGGCAGAGATATCAGCTTGCGGAATGGTCATGATCAGTTCGTCGAGAAAGACGCAGTGCGCAAATTTGATTTCTTCGCAGAGAGAAGCGGATGCTCCCGCTGTCGTGAGGTGATGCTGAACCTGTTGAATCGTATTGAAGCAGCGCTGGTAGAGTGCATCATCAACCGTGATGGATTGCCCATTACGGATCGCGAGCGCCAATAGCCAGGTATCCTGCATCAGCTCATCGAGAGTATTCGCTGTGATGTTGTGTTGTGAAAACGTCATGGGCACCTTCCTGGTAACGCCTGAACATTGTTAATCCATTAATCCAATTACCGATTTCAATCGAGAAATGGCTGTTGCTCACGCTGCTTACTTAGCCGAGCAAAGGTGGACTCGCTGCCCTGAAAGGGCGATCTCCACCTACCAACGGCCCTGAGGATATTACAAGGAGTGATAGTTGATCAAACTAACAATTTGAGTTTGTGAAACAGGATTCCAATTTTAAGCAAGGATTTTCACTCGACATTACTAGTAATCCTAATGCGATTCAGTAACTGCGGTTTTTTATTTTACATTCTGATTTTGAACGAATTTTGATAATTCAATAAAGGGGAAGTCTGTTCTGCGTGAGTAATCATGCGGTGTGAAGATGTGAATGTTGAGGATGAAAATAACGATCGATGAAACGTGATTACGTTAACAGTTTTGGCAGGTTAGGGGACATTGGCAAGGTCTATAAGGTCCAGCAAAAATTTAAGGGCCTGAGGTAGATTGGTATCGCTGAAGTGCGTTGGCAATACATCCCACCACTCAACGTTGTTAAACCACTGCTGAAATATTACTGCCGTTTTAACTCATTCTTTTTAAGCATTAACTTTTCAATCAACTCATCCAACCCACTCTCAACCAGCATTTCCACCGCATCACTTCTTGTCGTTTCACTCAGTCTTACAACCTGGTCGATCTTCCTCAAAACAGACATGCGCAACGACAACGACACCGCTTTCTTTTTCTCTTTATCCAGAAATACCCGGCTGACGGTTTCGCTTTGTTGCAGTTCGGCATTGAGTTTGAGCGCTTCATTAATATGGCGCAGGCTTTTCTTGTCCAGCTTGCCAGGTTCAGTAAGTTGGTAGCAGTGGGTGAGGCGGCTGTATTTGATCTCCGCAGACCAGGATTCACGCAGCTCTTTTAGCGCGCGCGTCAGCGTGGGTTCGGAGCAGTCTAGCGAGGCGAGAATGCGGCTGGATGCAACCGGTTTGCCGCTGCTGAGCAGTGAGGCGAGCATGAATACGCGTGTCTGTCGGGTACTGAGTTGCATGGTCGATTGAGGCCTGCGTTAGTGGTCAATGGTCGGTATCGCCCTCCTGGCAAATGGTTTTCGACAGTATCAGAGGGTATTTAAATATCAGGTAAATAGGGTCCGAAAATTCCTACGTCCGGTTTGTGATTCAGTGGTAACGCGGTGGGCAGGAATGCCCACCCTGCGGGGGTTGTCAGGTTACCAGCATCAAGGCGCCGTCTGAGCGGGTATCGGGTGCGATGCCATATTCCTGCGCGCGCGCCAGGATGGCGGCGGCCCAGCGGCGATGCGTCGCCGGTTCGCACATCGCGCCCTGCGATTTGAATACCGCCTGGCTTGAATTAAGGATGCGGAAGGCATCCGCTTGATCGCTGGCGGAAACCATCAACATCTCCTGAATCTTGCCGATTTGGCTCGGGTGAATGGCGGTTTTGCCCACCAAACCGTGCGCGATATCCAGCGCCAGTTCCTGATCCATAATCTGCTGATCGTCGATGTGCTCGCACACCGGCGCGGTCAGCGCAAAATCGCGCGACGCGAATACCGCCACCAGCATTTTGATGGTGTAACCCATCGGGCTGTCATACAGCGTGAAGTGGCGCGAACGGCGCAGCGACAGCACATTCATCAAATCGTTACCGCCGATGCGCAGGGCGATCACGCGCTCGCGGCAGGCATGGTTTTGCAGCGTGAGGGCCAGCTCGCGCATCGCCACCACATCGAACACCTCTTCGGTTTCCAGCGTCGGCATCATGCACAGATGGCTCGGTTCGAGAATCTGCCACCACATCGGCAAGGAGTCGGCTGTGAATTTCGGCAGCACAAAACCGTCTATCGCGCTGAGGTTGAGGTTTTCCACCAGCCACGCGCCCATCTCGCTGTTGCGCGGACGGATAAACACCAACGGCCACTGCGCGTTGCCATTGGCACGCTGTTCGGCATTCAACACCAGCAGGATCTGCTGGAGATTGTGCAGCGCCTGCGGCAAATCCGCATCACTGACCGCATCTTCCAGGCAGATCACCAGCGAGCGCAGGCCACTGATTTTATTGTGCAGAATGGCATCGACGATATCGCTGCGCACCGCCGGCATATACAGCGTTGCGCCCAATCGCCATGGAGAGAGACGGCCGTTCATCACAGCACCTTTTTGATTATCGTCACGGCGCGGTATTGCCCAAGATCGGCACCCGCTTCTGTGATGGTCAGCCCTTTTTGTTGGGCAAGATAGACCAGCAGCGCCACGTCGGGATCGTTCACCGAACGTACCAGCACCTGATCCGGCACGCGACGCAGCACGGCGCGCGTGGCTTCGGCGATGCCCGGCTTAATGCGGTTGATGCTGTTCACCTGATAACGCGCCGCCAGCATGGCGATCACCGCTTCACTTTGCGCCACCAGCTGCTGCTGATGTTGTGGATCCTGCTGGCACGCGGGCAGGGCGCTGACATCCAGCGATCGCGCATATTCCGCCACGGTGTTCACCAGCTGCTGGCTGCAATCGTATTGCGCCAGATGGTCGCATTGTACGCAGCCGTGCAAGCCCGCTTCAGACCACAATGATCGCGAGATCAACCCTGAAACCGGCGCGCCCATAATGCCAAACGGGATCAGCCAGTCATCATCGCTGGCCGAAAGCCACGCCCGACCGCACGGATCGGCCAGCACCACCAAGCGCGGCTGTGCCGGATAGCCGGGACGATGTTCGAGGCTGCGGATCAGCTCGCCGGTGATGGCGCCTTTGCCGGTCCAGCCATCGACGAACACAATGCCTGCAGTGCCGTGGCGCGCTTCGATGATCTCCAGCGCGGCCTGATCAATACCGCGATCGCGGATGATGCTAATGCCGTAATGGTAGGATTCGCGACCCATCGCGCGCAGCGCCTGTTGCAGCATCACGCCGAGCGGCACGCCCGCGCGCACCAGGCTGGCGAGCACAATCGGCGTGTCGCCAAACTGGTGTGCCAGCGTCCGCGCCAGCATGGTGACTTCTTGCGCCAGGCGTCCGGCACCGGCGTCAAGCGCGCGGGAAAACAGCTCAAGGTGCCAGCGCGTCGGTTCCGGTTCCTGACTCAACATCTCGGAATAGTGGCGCGTGCCAGATTGGATCAGCTGCTCTTTTTGCTCCACCGGCGTCATGTCGATTTCAACCGGCTTCAGCAGAAATTCGACGTCGCCGGCTCGGTACGATCCAGAGAAAGGCAAGTTATTCACCATCTGTTTGTTCTCCGAATATTGCCTGGTTGATGCGTTCGGCAAACTGGCTCTGACGCGGAATGCCGTACCAACTGCACAGCTTCATAAAGCGGTGATCGCTAAGGCTGTCGCCAAGGCCAATCACCGGGAAAACGCCGCGCTCGTTACGCAGCTTTTCCAGCAGGTAGCTGACGGCTAAGCCTTTTTCTACCACGTTCGGCAGCCAGGCGACGTTGTTGCTGTTGCGATGGATGTAATAGCCAGCGGTGGGGAAGCGTTGCTCGATTTCATCGGCGATGGCGTAAAGCTCTTCGAGGCGCGTGCTGTCGCGGTGCTTCATCACCAGATAGATCGGCGTGACGCCATATTCATAGTTGATGCGCGCCCAGCCGTTGATATCGCGCTCTGCCATCAGGTCGGTGATCGCCTGCTGCATCGAGAGCAGCGCCGGGCCGTACGGCGTCAGTTTTTCCAGCATGTGCGCGCGCCATTCGGCATCTTCCTCGCCTTGCGGATTGAGGATCACCGCGCCGTGCGTGGTCACCGCCCACGATCGGAAAGGGATCTGCACGCGGGCGATCTCTTCGGTGCCGCGCGCGGTGACCGGGATCAAATCGGCCTGCTCGATCATCCAGTCAACCAGCATCGACTGCTCTTCCGTCATAAAGCTGCGCGGCTGCAGGCTGAGATCGAGCGCGCCAGTACGGAACGGCTCAAGATCCAGCTCGTCCACCATTTTGCGGCGCGTTTGAAATAGCGTGTCGTCAAGGTCGGAAAAAATCACCGGTTTATTCATAGCTGATCACCTCCACCTGTGGCGCAACCTGGGCCAGTGCCGTTGTTAACAGCGGATCCACGCTGTCGACCGGCGTTTCGATGCACAGCAAAATGCGGTCAAACTGCTGATGCGCCACGTTGTATACGAAGTTGGCGATGCCGAGACCGTAGTTATCACCGAAGGCGATAGCTGATTCGATGGCAAATCCGGTAGCGATCGGCGAGCGCGTGGTGGAGCTGTATTTCACCGCTGCGCCTTGTGCCGCCAGACGTTCAGCCAGCAAGAAGGGTTCCCAGACAAATTCGCTGCTGCCGAGCACGAGGATTTTTTCTCCCGGCTGCGCCTGAATCGCGCAACCCAGATCGCCCGCTGGCGCTGCCATACCAAGTCGGCCCCAGCGCTGTTTGCCGGTGATGGGCACGGTGGCGGCATCGTTAAGCACCATCGCTGGCATCGGTGGCAGTGCGGCGTCGGGATCCTGCTGCCAGTGCCAGTCGCCTTGCACCAGCGACACGCTGCGCATCGGCACCGGACAGCGCGCGGATAACGCATCGCCGCTCCAGTCGGTGAGCGTGACGGCGATAACCTGCTCGATCTGCGTTAAGCCGCCGTCGTTGCGCAGCGCGTCGAGCAGGTTAATAAAGGTGTTGCCGGTGGTGGCTTCGTCATCAATCGTCACCAGCGTGCGCGCGTTGAGCACGCGCTGACGCAGCTGCGCATCATCGGGCAGGTAGATCAGATGATCGGTGGCGTGGCTGTGATTCTCTTTAAACTCGCACAGCAAATCCGCCTGCTGCGGATGGCGCGTTGAGGTGAGATACACCGGCTCACTGACGTGCTGGCGCACTTCATCAAACACGCCTGCGCCGAGGCCAACGGCGGTTTCCGCCATGCCGATAAACAGCACCGGGCCGTCAGAAAGCGGCGGAAACTGCTCCGCCAGCTGGCGATACACGGCGCGCATTTTCTCCGGCGCCACCGGAATGTGGCGGCCAAGCACTTTACTGACGAACAAAAAAGCGCGCTTGGGATTGCGGCGCTCGGCGATCTCGAACAGATCGTCGATGGCGCTGATGCCGCCGGTTGGCGTAACGCTCAGCGTGCCGCATGACAGCGTCCTGCTCCAAAGTGTGGTCATGGATTGTTCCTTATTGAACCTGGTTGGACAGGACGGGGTTGTACGCCACCACGTCGCTCAGCGCGCGGACGGTGGCTGGCGTGAAGTCGCGGCGGGCGTTGTCGATCACCTGCTGCTGACTGATCAAGCCTAGCTGGCGCAGGGCAAACAAGCCGGGAAGATTGACGCCGCTGAAACGGGTGTAACCAATGCCGCCGGAAGGGCGCATATTGATCTCCAGTAATAGCGGTTTGCCGCTGGCGTCATTGCGCGTCTGCACGTTGATCAATCCATCCGCGCCCATCGCAGCGGCACAGGCTAGCGCCAGCTCAAAGGCTTCGCCGCGGTTTTCCAGATACTGCAGCGCCCCTTCTTTGCGGCGCGCCACGGCGGCCAGCACCTTGCCGTTTTCCGCCAGCATATCAACCGAATATTCCGGGCCCGGCAGATACGGCATCAGGACCAGCGGCTCCATGCTGTCGGCGGCCTCCAGCGCCTGTAAGTAATATTCGGCTTTCACCCGGCGTGCGTCGGGATGGGTAAACGGCGCCATCGGCGAGACGCTTTCATCAAACTGCCAGAATCCCATGCCATAAATACCGGTAACCGGTTTTACGCACAGCGGCAGATCGCCAAAGGGTTTACCGGCGATCAGCTCACGCAACTGTACGGGCGAATCAATGCGCAGTGAAGGCACCACCGGCAAATTCAGGCTTTTCATATGGTGGGCAAACGCGATTTTGTCATCGGCCAGATCCAGCATCGCAACATCGCGTGCGCCGGTGGTTAAGCGCGCACCGCTGGCTTCGATAGCGGCGCGATGGGCTTCAAACCAATGAGCATGTCGACCGGTATGGATCGCCTGAATGGCATATTTTTCTACGGTGGAAAGAATAAATTCGAGGCGCTGATTAATATCATCAGGTTCAATTAATGCATGATCCGCCAGCGAAAGTATTTCATTACGCGATTGGCGATGTGATGCATAAATCGACACGTTGTAGTTATGTTTTTTAGCTGCAGATGTTATGCCATTAATTATATCGCGCTGGGAGGATAAACCTTCCATTAGCCAAATTTTGTGAGACATTTCTAATTATTTCCGCAAGAGGCTGGTGGCTGGATTATGGTTTGCGAGTTTATTTCTCACTTCGAAATGAGTCAATCATAATATGATTTTTTACCCTAACGTAACCTTATGAATTTTAATGTAAAGAATTGTCATGTTTAGTGCGTTGCTGGTTCGGGTGGGATTCTTTTAAGTTGTTCTTCTGCAAGGCTTTATTGTGTTTCATAAAATTGCTGTGAAAATTAATGCTGAACATGAATATCCTCATGTTATGATTTTGCCCTCATGGAATTTGTTGCAAATATAAAACCCTTTTCAAACCTGTTTGAAGGAATTATGACATGGTTTCATTAAGCAAGAATCAGACGGTTTCACTCAGCAAACAAACCGCTTCGCTGAATAAATTACATTTCGGCTTAGGCTGGGATCCCATTAAAAAGAAAGGCTTCATGGGCAAGCTTTTTGGTGGTGGCAGCGATTCCATCGATCTGGATGCCAGCTGCGTATTACTGGATCAATCCGGTCATGCCATTGATACCATCTGGTTCCGCGCATTAACCTCCAAATGTGGTGCGGTGAAACACAGCGGCGATAACCGTACCGGCGAAGGCGATGGCGACGATGAAGTGATCATCGTTGAGTTGTCACGTCTGCCAGCTAACGTTGAGTATCTGGCGTTCACCGTGAACAGCTTCCAGGGCCAAACCTTCAATGAAGTGGAAAATGCCTTCTGCCGCGTGGTGGATCAAAACGGCAAAGAGCTGGCGCGCTATGAGCTGACTGAGCAAGGCAGCCATACCGGCATCGTGATTGCTTCGCTGCACCGCAACGGCGGACTGTGGGACTTCACGGCGCATGGCCGCGCGAGTGCCGGCCGTACCATTGACGCGATGCAAAACGACATCGTTGCCGCAGTGGTGCGCTAATGAATATGACGCCGGGGAGCAATGCTCCCGTTCCCGCTAATCTGCTGACGGTGCGCGTACTCGCTGGCGCCGCCGTTGATGCTTCGGCCTTTCGTCTGTTCGCCAGCGGCAAAGTCAATGGCGATGCCGATATGGTGTTCTACGGTCAGCCGGATAACGATGACCGCACCATCAGCCTGAAAAGCGAAGGGCACAACTCTGCCTTTTCTGTCGATCTCACCCGCCTGCGTCCTGACGTGCAGAAAGTGGCCTTTACCGTTACCTGTGACGGCGGCCGCAACGTGTCGGGTTTGCAACGTCTGGCGATTCAGGTGGAGCAGAGCGGTGAAGTGTTGCTGAATGGCAGCGTGGAGCTGGTAGGACGTCAGGAAGCAGCGTTGATCCTCGGCGAACTTTACCGCCGTAATAATGAGTGGAAATTCCGCTTTATTGCGCAGGGTTTCAACGGCGGCTTAAAGCCGCTGGCGGAACATTTTGGTGTGGATGTGGCTGAACCCGCGCCTGCCCCAACGCCTGCGCCTGCACCGCAGGCGGCACCGGCTCCAGCACCGACACCCGCGCCGGCAAAAATCAATCTGAGCAAAGTGTCTCTTACCAAAGAGAAGCCAGCCATCAGCCTGACCAAGCGCGATAACTTCGGTGAGATCCGCATCAATCTGAACTGGCACCGTGAAACCAGCAGCGGTGGCGGCGGGTTGCGCGGATTGTTCGGCGGCAACAAAGGCGTGGATCTCGATCTCGGCGCCTTCGTTGAGCTGCAAGACGGCTCGCGCGGTGTGATCCAGGCGCTGGGCGGCAATTTTGGCGCTATGCATGGCAAACCTTTCGTACACTTGCAGGGCGACGATCGCACCGGCGAAGTGACCGACGGCGAATGGCTGCACATCAACGGTCGCGAATGGAGTCAGATTCGCGAGGTATTAATTTTCGCCTTCATCTATCAAGGTGCGGCGAGCTGGGACAAAACGGATGGCGTAGTCACGCTGCACATTCCAGACCAGCCTCCGATTGAAACGCGTATGACTGAAGGGGAGAACCGCCGCAACATGTGTGCGATTGCTCGCCTGGTCAATGAGAACGGCAGTATCCGCGTCGAGCGTATCAATCAGTTCTTTAACGGGCATTCCGATATGGACAAAGCTTTCGGTTGGGGATTCAACTGGCGAGCTGGCTCCAAATAATAACAGACAGAGGATTCACTATGAGCTTTTTCAACAAGGTCAAAGGGGCATTTAATTCCGGCCGCGATGAATTAACCAAACAGGTTAGCCGCTTTAAGAACAAGAAATTTATGCAAGGCACCGTCGCGGTGTGCGCACGCATTGCGGTGGCAGACGGCGGCGTGAGCGCGGAAGAGAAGCAGAAGATGATCGGTTTTCTGCGCGCCTCCGAAGAGTTGAAAGTCTTTGATACCAATGAAGTGATTGAGTTCTTCAACAAACTGGTGAGCAGCTTTGATTTCGATCTGGAAATCGGCAAGGGCGAAACCATGAAGTACATCATGGCGTTGAAAGATCAGCCGGAAGCCGCACAGTTGGCGATCCGCGTAGGTATTGCTGTCGGTAAGAGTGATGGTGATTTTGATGCTGACGAGCAGAAAGCGGTGCGTGAAATCGCCGTCGCTTTGGGCTTTGATCCAGCAATATTTGGTCTGTAATTTTTTATCTTTTAAGGGTTCATCATGGTGTCTACGCACATTGGCTTCCCAACTGAAACAGTCGCGGTTTTCATCGCGCTGTCGGTGGGCGCTATTTTTATCGACCTGTTCATGCACCGCGGCGACAAGCCGATTTCGCTGAAAAGCGCGGCGCTGTGGTCAGTGTTCTGGGTGGCGGTGGCGATGGGTTTCGCCGGCTTCCTCTATATCCATCACGGCGCTGAAGTTGCCAGCCTGTTCGTGACCGGTTATGCGCTGGAGAAAGTACTCTCCGTCGATAACCTGTTCGTGATGATGGCGATCTTCTCGTGGTTTGCCGTTCCGGACCGCTATCGTCACCGCGTGCTTTACTGGGGCATCATCGGTGCCATCGTTTTCCGTGGCATCTTCGTGGCGATCGGTACCGGCTTGCTGAGCCTTGGTCCGTATGTCGAAATCGTGTTTGCGCTGATCGTCGCGTGGACGGCGGTAATGATGCTGAAAAGCGGCGATGACAGCGACGAGATCGAAGACTACTCGCAGCACCTTGCTTATCGCATGGTGAAGCGCTTCTTCCCAATCTGGCCAAAAATGCGCGGTAACGCCTTCCTGCTGAATCAGAAGGAAGTTGATGAAGAGCTGCAGAAGCCAGAAAACAAAGACGTAGCGATTGGTCGCGGCAAGAAAGCGGCGCTGTATGCCACGCCGTTGATGCTGTGTGTGGCGGTGGTAGAACTCTCTGACGTGATGTTCGCCTTTGACTCCGTGCCGGCGATTATCGCAGTAAGCCGTGAACCGCTGATCGTTTATAGCGCCATGATGTTCGCCATCCTCGGCTTGCGTACACTGTACTTCGTACTTGAAGCATTGAAGCAGTATCTGGTTCACCTCGAGAAAGCCGTTATCGTGCTGCTGTTCTTCATCGCGGTGAAACTGGGTCTGAATGCTACCGATCATATCTGGCATCACGGCTACAGCATCTCTGCTAGCGCCAGCCTGTTTGTGGTACTCGGCGTGTTAGCGGTCGGTATCGTACTCAGCGTGATGTTCCCCGGTAAACCCGAGGAAAAAGAAGAGAGCTGATCTTCTGCCAGCAATGAGTCTGAAAAATCATTAACCAAGAGGTAATTACAATGAGCGTTTCTCTTTCTAAAGGCGGTAACGTTTCGCTGAGCAAAGCGGCACCAACCATGAAAAACGTCCTCGTTGGCCTTGGCTGGGATGCACGTTCCACCGATGGTCAGGACTTTGACCTTGATGCGTCAGCGTTCTTGCTGTCCGCCAGCGGCAAAGTCCGCGGCGATGCTGACTTTATTTTCTACAACAATCTGGTCTCTTCCGACGGTTCCGTTTCCCACACCGGTGACAACCGTACTGGTGCAGGCGATGGCGATGATGAATCGCTGAAAATCAAACTGGATTTGATTCCGGCTGACGTCGACAAGATTGTGTTTGTGGTCACCATCCACGATGCGCAGACCCGTCGTCAGAGCTTTGGCCAGGTTTCCGGCGCGTTTATCCGCCTGGTCAACGATGACGATCGCAGTGAAGTGGCGCGTTACGATTTGACCGAAGATGCCTCCACCGAAACCGCGATGCTGTTTGGTGAGCTGTACCGTAACGGCGCCGAGTGGAAATTCCGCGCGGTAGGCCAGGGTTATGCCGGCGGCCTCGCTTCGGTATGTGCTCAGTACGGTATCAACGCGTCTTAATTATCACGGGCAGCTTCGCGCTGCCCGCATCATCCAATTAAAAGCAGGAGCTTTAAAATGGCAGTTTCTCTGGTAAAAGGCGGTAACGTTTCCCTGACTAAAGAAGCACCAACCATGAATGTTGCCATGGCGGGTCTGGGTTGGGATGCACGTGTAACAGATGGTCAGGATTTCGACCTCGACGCGTCAGTATTTATGGTCGGTGACGACGGTAAAGTGCTGAGCGATGCCAGCTTCATCTTCTTCAACAACAAGCAGAGCGCTTGTGGTTCCGTTGAGCATCAGGGCGATAACCGCACCGGTGCTGGCGATGGCGATGACGAGCAGGTTAAAATTACCCTGTCTAAAGTACCGGCTGAGGTGAAGAAGCTGGTCTTCGCGGTGACCATTTATGATGCCGAAGCGCGTAAGCAGAACTTCGGCATGGTGAGCAACAGCTTCATGCGTATCTTCAATAATGACAGCGGTGCTGAAATCGCCCGTTTTGACCTGTCTGAAGATGCGTCTACCGAAACCGCGATGGTGTTTGGTGAGCTGTATCGCAATGGTGCCGAGTGGAAATTCAAAGCCGTTGGTCAGGGCTTCGCAGGCGGCCTGTCAGCGCTGGCTTCGCAGCACGGCGTGAGCGTCTGATTCAAAGCATTGCTAACAAAGCCCCGGCTGGTCCGGGGCTTTTTACTGTCTCAATAATGGATCAAAACGACTAAGTGCTTATTGCGTAGCGACGAAGTGTCAATCGGTCGCCATGAATTGTGCCCCTAAGGATCCAGACGCAGCATGCGCAGTTTTTCCATTGGCACGCGGCGTTTTTTCCACGTTGGATGGAAATGACGCCAGTGTGGATCCTGCGCGGCGGCCAGTAACTCAAAATCACCGCGCGTATCGCCCCAGGCGCGCAGGTGATAGTTATGCAGCGGGCCGTAAACGCTTTCCAGTCGCTTGACCTTTTGCCCGCAGCGGCAGTTATGGCCGGTAATTTTACCAGTAAGAATGCCGTCAACGACTTCTAATTGGGTACCGATCAGATTGATGCCCAGTCGCTCGGCGAACGGTTCTAACACCATCGCCGGCGAGGCGGAACAGATGGTCACTTCGGCGCTGGAGTTCACTTCGGCGGCAACCGCTAACAGCCCGGCTGGGCGCATTAGCTTATTCCAGTTTGCCGCGCAGAAAAGTTGCGCCTGCTGGCGAATCCATTGCTCCTCAACGCCGGTTAAAAAGGTGTGAATCAACACTTCTTTTAACTCATCACGCGTTAGCTTTTTCCGCATGCAGCGCAGCGTTGGGAATGCCAGTTTGGCAATTTTGCGTGCGAACGCGCGTTTGCCAAAGCTGAAGCGCAGAAAGGGGATGAAGCTGTCGTGAATGGTCAGCGTGCCGTCAAAATCGAAGACTGACAGAACCTGATTTTCACGCGCTAAGGAGGATTCCATGGACATGTTGTTCTCTTTTGTCGCAAGCCGTAATCAATGCCACGATGATAGCAAATGGCTGGCCGATATTCTCATGCGTGAATGCGGCTACCGATAAACGGTAGCCGTTTGAAACGCTTACTCGCGGATTTTGCCCTCTTCCTCGCGGGTTTTACCCTCTTCGATAAACTCTTCGTCAATCTCTTCGGAGTTCTCACGGTTATCGCGACCAGAAAGCAGATTCCAGCAGGCAATAAACAGCGCGGCGATCAGCGGACCAATGACAAAGCCGTTGATGCCGTACACTTCCATGCCGCCCAGCGTGGAGATCAGGATCAGATAGTCCGGCATTTTGGTGTCTTTACCGACTAGCAGCGGACGCAGAATATTATCCACCAGGCCAACCACCACCACGAAGAAGCCAATCAGGAACAGCGCTTTCCAGATGGCGCTGGTGGCGAAGAAGAAGATGGTTGCCGGTACCCAGACAATGGCGGAACCGACCGCCGGAATGAGCGACAGGAATGCCATCAAGGTGCCCCACAGCAAGCTGCCATCAATGCCGGTGATCCAGAAGGCGATGCCGCCCAGCACACCTTGTACCACCGCAACCACCACCGTGCCTTTGACCGTGGCGCGCGATACCGCTGCGAACTTCATCAGCAGGTGATGTTTCACGTAGGTTGAAAGCGGCAGCGCTTCCAGAATTAAATTCACCAGCCAGGCGCCATCTTTCAACAGGAAGAACAGCAGATAGAGCATCACGCCAAAGCCAACGGTAAAGGTGAAGGTCCCTTTACCGATCAGGAACACGCTGCCCGCCATGTATTGGCCGCCTTTCAGCGCAAAGCCAGAGAGCTTCTGCTGAATCTCCTGCGCGTTGTTCAGGTTGTTATCGGCGAGATAGTTGCGTGCCCAGGAAGGCAGATGCTGCAGCAGATCGGCAAACACCGCAGGGAACTGCGCGGAGTTGTTCTGCAGCTTGGTGTAGACGGTGTTAACTTCAACCACCATTGAAGAGGTGATCAGCGCCAACGGCGTGAACACCATCAGGCAGATAATCAGCAACGTAGCGAACGAAGCCAGGCCGTTGCGATCGCCCATTTTACGGCGCAGCAGCGACTTCAGTGGATGGAAGATCACCGCCAGAATCGCGGCCCAGAAAATGGCAGAAAAATAGGGTGTCAGCACATCAAAAAAGGCGAAGGTGACGATCGCCAAAATAACGATAAAGAAGCCTAAATTAAGTCCTTTAATACGCATTACATAGTCTCGTCAGTAGATAGGGCGAATGAACTATAGAACGCTTAACGGGGAAAGTAATGTTTTTAGGATCGATGGTTCGCTCAAGCTCGTGAAGAGAGCAGACACAGGATGTCCCGATTTGTCCGCCTGATGTCTGTTCACTGGCTGGCGCGGCAGCACTATTACGGTGATGATGGTGGCTGAAACTCACCGGAGGAAATCATGCTGGAACTACGTCCTAACTGCGAATGCTGCGATAGAGATCTGCCGCCGGAGTCGCTTGAGGCGCGCATCTGTTCATTTGAATGCACGTTCTGTGTGGCGTGCGCGGAAGGTATCCTGGCGCAGCGCTGCCCGAATTGCAGCGGTGAACTGGTGCGTCGACCGATTCGTCCTGCTGCAGCGTTAGCACGTCATCCGGCGTCCTCAACGCGCTATTTATCTTCTTCATGAGATAGTGAGCGTGCAAACCAATATTCTGCTCATGTAAACGTTTACCCTAAATAGTTTATCAGGCTGCCTCGTGATATTTAAACGTTACGCAAGCAGGGTAATTTTGAGCACGATAGTAATCACCGCCGTGTATTAATGTTGGTGATAAACAATCCGCGCCTAATAAGTAGCAGTAATTGTTAAATACTCATCAGGTTGCGCGTGCGGCGTGCTGAGATTATAAAGGTTTAAAAAGCAAATAGTTTTGTTTTTAAAGGGATATTAACCATTCTTGATAGCATGGATTAGCTGCTTGAATGCCTTATTGTTGTGTCTTTGCTGAATCTGGTCAGAGCACAGACCTTATTTATCCTGAAACAACGTTCCTAAAATAATATTTGTTTCTGTCATTTAATTTTTGCGTATTTTTCTGAAAAATAGCCCTTTTCAAAAGAAGTTTTCAATTTTAAATGGTATTGTTTGCTGGCAATGCTAGTGATGTGGCGTTGTGTGCTTCAGTTTTACCCTCACTTTTGCAGGGTTTACCCCTTTATGCAATTTATGGAAATTGAATTATCCTCCCGATCCTTGCGATCGGGTTTTTCTTTATATTTCCCGCTCTCGCCGCAATAAACGCTGATGCGTCTCTTCGATCCCGTTAATGTCAGAAAATACACAATCGTTAAGAAAGTGATAAGTTGACGTAATTTCCTGTAAGTATGCGGTTTTTAAGAGTTTTGGAAATGCTTTTCTGTCTCCAGTTAATCAATAGTAATGCTTAACGGCACAGCAACCGCCGTTATCATTGGAGGCAACACCATGAAAAAAACAACATTAACTCTTATTGCGTCATTTATTGCATGCAGCACACTGTTTTCTAGCGTCTCGTGGGCAGACGGCCCAGGTGACCAGCGCTGGCAGCCGCACGGCGGCGACCAGCATCAAGACCACGGACGTGGCCCGGATCGTGGCGGCGACCGCGGACCGGATCGCGGCAATCATCATGACCGTGGTCACGATCGCGGCCCCGGCCCGGATCGTCATGACCGTTATGCTGACCATCGTATGCCGGAAGGGCATCGTGACGGCGACCGCTTCGCCTGGGGCGGACATGACTTCCGTCGCGGCTATCCGGCACCGCCGGAGTTTCGTGGTCCGCATTATCGCGTAGATGACTGGCGTGACCGTGGTCTGTATGAACCACCGCGCGGTGAGCATTGGGCTTACATCGACGGTAATTACGTGCTGGTGGCCGCAGCAACCGGCATCATTACCGCGATTCTGCTCAACGGCGCGTTCAACTAATCTCCCCGGCGGATGGCTACGGCCATCCGTGTTTCTCTGCGCTTTGTCCGCTCACCAGGTTATTCTCTCTACGACCCGTTTTTCCTTTCGATACGTTAAGGAGTGATGATGACCGTGGTAAAAATGGTGGCGGTGGATAAAGACGGCACCTTTCTCGACGACAATAAACAGTACAATCGCGCGCGTTTTAACGCCTGCTATCAGGAAATGAAGCAGCGCGGCATCAAGTTTGTGGTAGCCAGCGGCAACCAGTATTACCAACTCAAATCCTTCTTCCCTGAGATCGCCCACGAAATTGCCTTCGTGGCGGAGAACGGCGCGTGGATTATCGATTGTGATGAAGAGTTATTCTGCGGCGAGTTTTCCCGTCCGGATATTGATGCGGTGCTGGATACATTGCACAACGGTAACTATCCCGAACTGCGTTACATCCTGTGCGGACGCGACAGCGCGTACTACTTCGAAGGCCTTGATGAAAAGTGGCTGGTGAAAATGCGTCACTATTGCCACCGCCTGAAGGCGATTCGCAGCCTCGATGACGTGGCGGGCGATAAGCTGTTCAAGTTTGCGCTGAATCTGTCTGATGATTACGTGGAACCGCTGATGGCGGACATTGAGCGTCTGCATCAGGGGGCGGCTGCCGCCACGTCCAGCGGTCATGGATCGGTGGATTTGATCGTGCCGGGCAACCATAAAGGTCACGGCCTCGATCTGTTGGGCAAACGCTGGGGCATCGAACGCAGTGAAATTCTGGTGTTTGGCGACGGCGGTAACGATCTCGAAATGCTGCAGCAGTCGGGCTTCAGCTTTGCCATGGCGAACGCACCGCAGAAGGTCAAAGATGCGGCCCGCTTTGAAGCGCCGGGTAATAACGACGAGGGCGTTTTACAGGTGATTGAGCAGATGCTGGCTGGCAAACCGCCGTTTGTCATCTGATCGTCATTTACAGCTGAATTTATTCTTTGCTTTGCCGATATTCGATTGTGACGGAACGCACAATTCGCCGCTGAGCGGCACTTCTTATCTCAATCGTTAATGCAGTCGGTTAGAAAGGATAAATTATGTTGCCAACCCGTTTGGCTGCCCGCATGACGCTGGGTGGCCTGCTATTACTGTGCGTCACCACCGCAGTCGTATTTTCCGTTCTGTTGTTGCGCGGTCAGCCGCGCGTCATCGAAGCCAGCCATACGCTGATTGAGCAGGCCGGTAGCAATCTGGTCAGCCAATTAAATCAGCAGCTGGTGCGCATTGAAGGCGAGGCCGTCAGCATGGCGCGCCTTGCTGAAGTGTTGCCGCACGATGCCACGCTGTGGCAGCAAAGCTTCCCACAAATCATCAACAGCAGCGGCAATAAAACCATTGCCGGCGGCGGCGTGTGGCCGGAACCCGATGCGTTTAGCGCCGGTGTGCAACGTCGTAGCTTCTTCTGGGCGCGACAGGGTGATGGCGCGCTGGCCTATTCCGATGACTACAACCTGCCTGCGGGCAACGGCTATCAACAGGAAAGCTGGTACAGCGCGGTGCGTAACGGACCGCGCGATCGTTGCGGTTGGTCGGAGGTGTATCAGGATCCGGTCTCCGGTGTGAAAATGGTGACCTGCAGCGTGCCGTATGCGGCGGGCGATCGGTTTGCCGGTGTCGCAACGCTGGATGTGCAGCTGGATAATCTTGCGGGCTTTATGCAGCAGAAAGGGCAGGTGACGGGCGGTTATGCCTTTGCGCTCGATAGCGCGGGCAATCTGCTCTATTACCCAGGCCAGGATATGAAATCGCTCACCACCTTGAGCAGCCTGGCGGAAAAATCCAGCTGGCTGGCGCCGCTGGCCGCCCGTATCACCCAGTTGAAGGGCGATGGCGATGTATTACAACTGTCGGATTTTGCAGACGGCTACTTGCACAACAGCGCGCAGGTGACGCTGTTCCGCATGCCCGGCACCGGTTGGGTGATTGGCCTGGTAACGCCGGAAAGTGCCGTCAGCGGCCTGGCGCGTACCATGATGCGCGACATCTTCACTTTCCTGATTCCGGCGATGATCGTGCTGCTGCTGTTAACCTGGGCGTTTACCCAACGCATTGGCCAACGTCTGAAGGCGACGCACGCGGCGCTGGATGAGATTGCCAATGGCGATGGCGATTTAACCCGCCGTCTGACCAAAAGTGGGCGCGATGAGCTGGCGGATATTGCCGGTGCGTTCAACAGCTTTGTCGATAAGATCGCTGGCGTGATTACCCGCGTGCAGGGCAGCGGCGAAACGGTGGCGGCCAACGCATCGGGATTAGCGCACAGCAACACCGCGCTGTCGGAGAAAATCGCTGAGCAGGCTGCGGCGCTTGAGCAGAGTGCGGCGGCGATGGAGCAGCTTAACGCCACCGTGCAGCAAAACGCTGAAAATACCCGACTGGCCGATGCTGCCGCCGAACAGACCGCGCAGATTGCCCGCAGCAGCAGCGAAGTGATGGGCGAAGTGGTGAGCACCATGGGCGCTATTCAATCCTCGTCGCGCCGCGTGGCGGAGATTCTGACGGTGATTGACAGCATCGCGTTTCAAACCAACATCCTTGCCCTGAATGCGGCGGTGGAAGCGGCACGCGCCGGTGAGCAAGGGCGTGGTTTTGCGGTGGTGGCATCTGAAGTGCGCGCCTTAGCCCAGCGCAGCGCCACGGCGGCGCAGGAGATCAAAGCGCTGATTGCCGATTCCGACAGCAACGTGCTGGCCGGCAGTAAACTGGTGGAAGGCGCGGGGCAGCAGCTTTCGCAACTGGTTTCCGACGTGCATAAAGTGAAGCAGGTAGTCAGCGAGATGCGCGTGGCTGGTGATGAGCAGAGCAAAGGTATTGCGGAAGTGACGCTGGCCGTATCACAGATGGAGCGCGGTATTCAGCAAAACCTGATGCTGGTGACGCAAACCGCCGAAAATACCCAGGCGCTGCGTGATGAAGCGGCGCAGCTGGCGCAAGAGATGGCGATGTTTAAAGTGGCTGAGCAGTAAAAAATCGGGCAGCGTCGGCTGCCCGTTATCATTTAGACGATGCGCCAGGCGGCGGCAATCATCTCGGTTAACGTCGGTGCATCGTAGCTGACCCAGCCGTTTTTGCTGTTGGCGCGCGACACAATCCAGTCAACGTCGGTGGCTGACAGCGTTGGGCCTTCTAACCAGAACGGCACGATCGCCTGCTGCTGGATCCAGGCTTTCAACGCCAGCGCGGGCGGCGCGGGATCGTCCGGCAGCAGCTGTTGGCCGAACTGCGCCATCAAACGTTGCTGTTCAGCATGCTCGGTTTCTGCCAGCACCTCGAGGAACGGGAACAGTAAACGTCCGCACACTTCGCCGTGATGGAACGGCTTGATCGCCCCCAACTCACCGGCAATGCCATGGATCACGCCCAATCCGGCGCTGCTCAGACACACGCCACCCAACCATGACGCCATCATCATCGCTTCGCGCGCGGCATCTCCGCGCTCGTCGTCACGGTTTAAATCTGGCCAGGCCTGGAAGAACAGTCGCAGCCCATTAAGCGCAGTTTGCTGGGTGAACAAATTGCCTTTGCGCGACAGATAGGCTTCGAAAAGATGGGTGAAGGCATCGATGGCGCAGGTTGCCAGCACGCTGTCGGGCGCGCCTTTTAGCAGATCAGGATCGAGAATTGCGACCTGCGGCACAAACACCGGATGGCGCAGCGACGCTTTGACCTGAATATGCTGCTGATCGGTCACCACTGCGTTCTGCGTGGCTTCGCTGCCGGTGCCGGCCGTGGTGGGAATGGCGATCAGCGGCAAGGTCACCGCTTGCACTGGCGTATCACCGACTTTCTCCAGATAGCGCGCGGTATTCAGCGGGTGCTGCATCATCGCGCTAAAGGCTTTAGCCGCATCCAGCACGCTGCCGCCACCAATCGCCACCACGCGATCAACATGGCCGCGCCAGCGTCGCACCCAGCCATCAATCTCATCTGGCGAGGCTTCATGGCTGACAATCTCGTAACCGATGATGTGATCGTTGAGCGCGGCACCTAAGCGCGTCCAGGCCGGACCATTCAGGAATGAGCGGCCGCAAAACAGCAGCGTCGGCTGGGTATTGGCCGCCAGCAGCGGAATCAGTTGGTCAATGCTGCCGCGCCCAAACAGGGTTTGTTGATTACTGTACAACTCGATCAGATTCTCACTCACCTGCACGTCCTTCTTGTTTGGCTCAAAGACCTAAGTGTAACCAAAAGCCGTGACACTCCCGCTGCAAACATTCTGATAACCCGCTGGCAAAAAGTTGATCACCTTCGCAAAACAGAAATTCCGCTGCGGCGCCAGGTGCTTTGTACGCAATGTTACCCTTAACATGATACCCGTAACATTGCTCAGCAGGATGTTTACTGTGGTGCACGTTGTTGATTCTCATGTCCTCTGGGATAACCAAAATAAACCGCTGCCGGTAACTTACCGTGCGCAAAAGTGGAGAAAAATTATGCCATTACTCTATGTGGCGATTGGCGTAGCGTTACTGCTGTTGCTGATGATTCGTTTCAAACTGAACGGATTTATTGCGCTGATTCTGGTGGCGCTGGCCGTTGGCATGATGCAGGGCATGCCGGTCAACAAAGTTATCGTTTCGATTAAAACCGGCGTCGGCGGCACGTTGGGCAGCCTCGCGCTGATCATGGGCTTCGGCGCAATGCTGGGTAAACTGCTGGCGGATTGCGGCGGGGCGCAGCGTATCGCCACCACGTTAATCGCTAAATTTGGTGAGAAGCATATTCAGTGGGCGCTGGTGCTGACCGGCTTCACCGTCGGCTTTGCGCTGTTCTACGAAGTGGGCTTTGTGCTGATGCTGCCGTTGGTGTTCAGCATCGCCGCCTCCGCGCGCGTGCCGCTGCTCTACGTGGGTGTGCCGATGGCGGCCGCGCTCTCGGTCACACACGGTTTCCTGCCACCGCATCCGGGCCCAACTGCGATCGCCACGCTGTTTAATGCCGATATGGGTAAAACGCTGCTGTACGGAACGCTGCTGGGAATTCCAACCGTTATTCTCGCCGGTCCGGTTTATGCGCGCTTCCTGAAAGGCATTGATAAGCCGATCCCGGAAGGCTTGTGGAACCCGAAAACCTTTACCGAAGCGGAGATGCCTGGCTTTGGCGTCAGCGTCTGGACGGCATTGGTGCCGGTGGTGCTGATGGCGTTGCGCGCAGTAGCGGAGATGCTGCTGCCGAAAGGTCACGTGTTGTTGCCTTATGCCGAGTTCTTTGGTGACCCCATTATGGCAACCTTGATTGCCGTGCTGATCGCCATCTTCACCTTTGGTCTCAACCGTGGCCGCAGCATGGATGACGTGATGGGCACCATCACCGATTCGATCAAGATCATCGCCATGATGCTGTTAGTGATTGGTGGTGGCGGGGCGTTCAAACAGGTGCTGGTGGACAGCGGCGTCGATAAATATATCGCCAGCATGATGCATGAAACCAATCTGTCGCCGATCTTCATGGCGTGGTCGATTGCTGCGGTGCTGCGTATTGCGCTGGGTTCCGCTACCGTGGCGGCGATTACGGCAGGCGGCATTGTCGCACCGTTGATCATCACCAGCGGCGCCAGTCCGGAACTGATGGTGATTGCGGTCGGCTCCGGCAGCGTGATTTTCTCTCACGTCAACGATCCGGGCTTCTGGCTGTTTAAGGAGTATTTCAACCTGACCATCGGCGAAACTTTCCGCTCATGGTCGGCGCTGGAAACCATTATTTCGGTGTGCGGTTTGCTGGGTTGCTTACTGCTCGCCAACGTCATCTAAGTATCAAGGCTGAGGCACTGCGCCTCAGCCGCTTGCGGTTTACTGTGTTAAGGCGCGGAACGCCGCGAGTTCCTCTTGCGGCATTCCCGCTTGTAACGCCGCGTCACAGATTTGCTCCCAGCTGTTGCTGTCGAGTGGAATGCCATCGCGTTCACGTGCCACGCGGTTCTGCTCTTCCCACTCGCCGGGCACCTGAATTGGTGCTTCGCCACTTTGCGGCGACTGTTTCACCCAATCCAGGAATGATTCCGCTTCTTCCTGCATCGCAGGCGCATCAAACGCATCCGGATTCACGATGATGGTGGTCATGCAGTTGAAAATGGCATCGTGGCTGGTGACCAGCGTCTCATCATGCGTGGTGCGTCCGCCGGACAGCGCGCCGCCGAGAATTTCACACATGGTTGCCAGCGCATAGCCTTTGTGCAGACCAAACGGCATCAGTGAGCCATACGGCGCCTGATGCATCACGCCCGGTTCGGTGGTCGGCTGGCCTTGATGATCAATCAGATAACCTGGCGCGACCTGCTGCTCTTTATTCCACGCCACTCGCGTTTTACCAAAGGCGATGCCGCTGGTGGCGAAATCGAGCAGCAGCGGTTTGGCATTGCGGCGCGGGAAAATGGCGCAGAAAGGATTGGTGCCAAAGCGACGATCGCTACCGTTAAACGGCGCGACCATCGGATCGCCCATCACGTTAACGAAGTGGAAGGAGACAAAACCGGCGGCCGCACACTGTTCTGCCCAATGGCCGATGCGACCAATGTGGTGCGAATGGTGTAAACCAACCGCCGCAATACCTAACCTGGCTGCGCGCTCAATACCGAGTTGCATCGCCTCAAAGGCCGCCACCTGACCAAAACCGTTGTGCCCGTGCAGCGTCAGCACCGCGCCGGCGTCTTTTGCAACGCTGGCATGTTGGTTGAGTTGCAAAAAGCCCTGTGCCAGCGATTTCATGTAGCTCGGAATCATGCCAACACCGTGTGAATCGTGACCCGCCAGATTCGCGGCCACCAAATGGTCGGCGACCAGGCGCGCTTCTTCGGCGCTGCTGCCAGCATGTAACCAAATGGCTTGAACAAATTGATGAAGCCGAGAAGGGGGAATAAGATGCAGAGTACTCATACGGTCAATCTCCTTATCATGAACAATCATGCATCCTGTGCCGAAACCAGTAATAACCGCAAGTCAATGATAAGAAGTAAAGGGCCACAACGTGTGGCCCAAAAACTCAGTGCGGCTGTGCAAAGCCCGCTTTGACCATCTGATCGCGCAGTGCGCGGGTAATTTCACGGTTTCCGCCAGTGATCGGATAAATGACATTGTTGACGACATCGTCAAGATAGTGTTCTTCAAACTCCTGCAGGGTGAGTTGCGTGCCACCTTCATCATTAATCGCAATACTGCCGCTGATGTGGTTGCCGTAATCCTTTGCCTTAAGGCTATAACGCCCCATGCTGGTATTAATCGTGCTCATAAGAATCTCCTTGTTACGTCGGCATTGATAACAATCGAGGCCTCTTCAGGCGCTATAAGTTTAGACTGTCGACAGGCGCTGAGTGCGGAATCAAGGAGAGGGAAAATCGCAGGCTGCGACCCGTCTCGCAGAATTCAATCGGCATTAAGCGAAACGATAGCAAAGGGTTGTGACCACTCTCGCAGCGCCCAGCGAAAGCAGAATGATCATCTATACTGGTTAGCAGACACGTTATTTTTCATACTTGAAGGAGCGAACAATGAAAATAATTCTGTGGGTTATCGCCATCATCTTCATCGTTGGGTTACTGACACTAACAGGCGTCTTTAAACTGATTTTCTGACAACAACAGGCACCTGCGGGTGCCTGAATTTTTTATTCAGCATAGGATTTTTCGCTGTCATTAAAAGACGCAATCGGCAGGATGAGATCGCCCAGCGTCAACGGTTTCTGACACTGCGCGCAGCAGGCACCATGATGATTTATTGCATCGACCTGTTTGCAGTCCGTTAAGGTGTAAAAAAATTTAGTGCAACCGCAGCGGCTACAACGAATAGTCATGTCAGTTTTTTCCCCATCTCCGTCCTGGAGTATCGAGATTTATCTTATTCGTCGGGCGAGTTCAATTGATAAATTTTGTTAATTTATTCCATGCGTGAATAGTTGACACTAAGTCACTGAAAGCTATCTCATTGCTTGCCGTCATCATCACAACATGATTGCACTTTGTGTACATCCTTCAGTAATGCCTTTCCGTTTATCCGGCGTTTCAATTTCACGTTCCGCATGAGGTAAAATTCGCCGTCAACCGAGAATTAGCCTGGAGATATTAAGCCTGTTTTTTAATATCCTTTTGGCGATTACTTAGGAATGCGTCGTACAAGAATCTGAAAACTTTGCCTCAGGGTAGTGCATTTTTTCAGCACGAATTAACAGGAAATTACGTTGTGAATCGGCACTTTTCTGCAGTTTTGTTAGGCTGCATTTTGACCTCATCGGTCTCATTTTCGGCATCAGCGGTAACAACTTCACAAGCCATCAAATCAGGCTGGAACACCTTTAGCGATAACGTGTCGCAAACCTGGTCGCAACCGCAGAATTATGATTTTTATCTGCCGGCGATTACCTGGCACAACCGTTGGACTTACGACGATGAACACATCGATAAATACAACGAGCGCCCGTGGGGCGCAGGTGCGGGCGTTTCGCGCTGGGATGAGAAAGGTAACTGGCACGGTTTGTACCTGATGGCGTTCAAGGACTCCTTTAACAAATGGGAGCCGATTGGCGGTTACGGTTGGGAAGCGACCTGGCGACCGCTTAGCGATCAGAACTTTCATTTGGGCGCCGGATACACGGCGGGTGTAACGGCGCGGGATAACTGGCGCTACATCCCGGTTCCGCTGATATTGCCTTTGGCATCAATTGGATATGGTCCAGCCACTTTCCAAATGACTTATATTCCCGGCACTTACAATAACGGCAACGTTTACTTTGCGTGGCTGAGATTTGAGTTTTAAGCGCTGGCGGCACGCATAAAGTGTGATCGGCATGCAAAAAATCAATATTTATCACTTTTTCATCAAATCGCACTGGACAAATGTCACCGCAATTGCTGTACTAGACGTCGACACAGTTTAGTGTCCTTTTTTCATGTAAAGGTAATATAGATGTCTAAGATCAAAGGTAACGTAAAGTGGTTTAATGAGTCGAAAGGCTTCGGTTTCATTACTCCAGAAGATGGCAGCAAAGATGTATTCGTACACTTCTCTGCAATCAACAGCAACGGTTTCAAAACTCTGGCTGAAGGTCAACGCGTTGAGTTCGAAATCACTGACGGCGCTAAAGGCCCATCAGCTGCTAACGTTATCGCACTGTAATTAACAGTTCGAATTCTGAAAACCCGCCTTCTGGCGGGTTTTTTTTATTCATTTTAGGCTCGCCACCAAATAATCATCCAGCTCGCTAAGGCAAGCATGCTGATGCTCAGTGCCATTAACTCATCGAAAGTGCGTGGAATAAGGTTTTTCATTTCGCCTGCCTCAGAAAGAGATTTCCCTCAGCATGCCAATGCCAGATTAAGCCAGCCTTAAGCCGTTATGACATTCTCGTGACAAGGCAGATTCTGCGGCACATCTCACAGATAACTTCCGTAACATAGCCACAACAATGCTTACTTGCAGATTTTTGTCCGGCAACGCTATATAACTGCTCAGGGAAAATGAGGAGGCAGGATGAACATACGTCAGGCACAGGCAAAAGACAGTTTTGCATTGAGCGCGTTGCTAACCGAATTAGGTTATAGCGCGACGGAAGGATTTATCGATACGCGTTTGGCGCAGCTTATTCATCATCCCGATGAAATGTTGTTGGTCGCGGAACACGGCAATCAGGTGCTGGGCTTCCACTCGTTGCACTTTATTCCGCAGCTGGCATTGGCCGGCGATTTTGCCCGCATCAGCTACTTCTGTATTGCCGAAGGCGAGCGCAGCAAAGGCAGCGGGCAGCAGTTATTGAACCACGCCGAACAGCTGGCGCGGTCACGCGGTTGCGATCGTATGGAAGTGCACTGCCATTCATCGCGCCTCAAAGCCAACCAGTTCTATGCGCGTGAAGGCTATGTGGAATCACCGCGCTATCACATTAAAGCTCTGGGTTTAGATTGAGCTCGCGTCCGCTGGCTATCACGATGGCATCGGCGATGCTGTCGAGTTGTGCAACAGGGAGCAGCGCCGCGCTGACGCGAATGAACTGCCGGCTGCTAATGCTACAGCGCTCCCCGGGCAGCACGGCGATACCGCGCGCGGCCAGCGTGATCATCGCGTACTGCTCCGATTCCACCGGAATCCACACGCTCAATCCATCACGCTCTTCTAGCACCAGACCGCGTTTCGCCAGCGCGGCCAGTAACTGCTGGCGACGCTGCGCATAGGTGGCTTTGGCCTGCTGAATACGCTGCTGAGTCTCTTCATCATTGAGCATCCACGCCACGGCATCCTGCAAAATACGGCTGGTCCAGCTCACGCCAAAGTTGCGCCACGCTTGCAGGCGCTTCACCATTTCGGCGTTTCCTGATAACACCGCCAGCCGCAAATCCGGCCCATAAGCTTTAGAAAACGAGTGCACGTGCAGCACGCGTTCGGGATAGTGGAAGCCGAGGCTAAACACCGGGCAGCGCGACAGATCGCCAATGCCGTCATCTTCGACAATGATGGTGCTGCTGTTTGCCAGCACGCGCGCCAGCTCTGCACTGCGACGCTGGCTCACGCTGTTTCCGGTGGCGGAATGGGTGCGCGGTTGATAGATAAACATCGCCGGAGATTTCTGCATCAGCGTGGTCAGCGCCGAGGGAATGGGACCTTGCTCATCGCAGGGCAGCGGCAGAATTTCAGCACCCATGTTGTCTAAAATATCCAGTAATCGCGTGGCGGTAGGATCTTCGATCACCACACGATCGCCTGGTGACAGCAACGTCTGCACGATCAGGTTCATGGCATCGAAGCCGCCATCGGTTGCCAACCAGGCTTCGGCGGGATAGGGCCAACGTGGCGTTACGGCATCCTGCAATTGCGGTGAAATCGCCTCACGCTGATAACTATTCAGTTGCGGCGATGCAATGCCCGCCAGCATCGCCCGACGCAGATCCGGCAATAACGTTGGATCCGGTGAGGCCATCGCCAGTGACGCCTGAACATTCTCGCCGTAATTGCCGATCTTCTCGAAGCGAATCGGACGCGGCATCACGCTGTTACCGCTCACCCACACGCCGCTGCGACCTTTACCCGCCAGCACTTTCTGCTTCTTCAGTTGCGCCCAGGCAGCCGAAACGGTTGCCGGGCTCACGCCTAATCGCTCAGCCAACTCGCGTACCGCCGGCATCTGCATGCCCACCGCAATCTGCCCATCGCGAATCAGCGTGGATGCCGCATGCGTGATGCCTTTCACCGAAGCATCCGTGATCTGCTGGCTGAGCCACTCCAAATCCACACTTTGCGTCATAAGAAAATCCTTTGTTCAGTAACAAATAATAGATTGTTCAGATTAGTATTCGCGATTTAGACTCAAATTCAAGCACTATTTGCTGCATAAATAATCACAGCCGCAGGGCTGGCAGAACAGACGGGGAAGGCAAAACTATGGTAACCATCAGACTGGCGGTACGTGACTGGGATTACTTCACACCGCTGGCACTTGGCGATATCAAACCGGAAGGTTTCTCGCTGGAGATCGATCGTGTTGGCACGCTGGTGGATAACCTCGCCACCAGCGATAAATACGATGCCGGTGAAGTGTCGTTTAGCCGCTTTGCTCAGGCCCGGGCAAAAGGTGACACTTCACTGTTGGGACTGCCACACTTTCTGATGCGCGGTTTCCGTCAGCGCTGCATCATTACGCGCAGCGACAGCCCGATGACTTCGCCAGCGCAGCTGAAAGGTAAAAAGATCGGCGTTACCGGCTGGCAGGATTCGGGCAACACCTGGACGCGCACCGTGCTGCGTGAAGCAGGCGTAGAGATTGATGATGCGTACTGGTTTGCCGGGCGTTTGACTGAGGATCACCCGATTGTTGATCGTCTGGCCGGTTTTGGTCGTCCGGGGCGTATTGAACCGGCACCAGGTGAGCGTCCACTGATCGCGTTGCTGAAAGCGGGCGAGCTGGATGCTGTGTTTACCCCTTTTATGCCGGAAGGTTTTTTCCTCGCCGATTCAGGTTTGCGCCAGCTGCAGGTGGATTTTGCTGCTGCCGAGCGTGACTACTTTAATCGCGTCGGTTATGTGCCTGGCATTCACTTACTGGCTCTGAAGCCTGCCTTAGCCGAGGCGCATCCTTGGCTGCCTCAGGCGCTGAGCGACATCATCGATCGTTCGTACCAGATGTGGATGAAGAAGCGCGAGAAATACGCCGACACTACGCCGTGGCTGCTGGACGATTTGCGGCGCACCGCGCAGGAATTACCGGCCAACTGGAATCAGAACGGATTTTCCGTTAACAAAAAGATGATTGCCGACTTTGCGAATGAGCTGTTTCAGCAAGGCCTAACCCAAACATTGCTGACGCCGGAAGCGATTTTCCCGGCTGCGGCGCAAGGAGAATAACCATGAAAGTAGCAATGGGACAATTTGCCGTCAGCCGCGAATGGCAGGAAAACACCGATATCTGCATCGGATTGATGAACCAGGCATTGGCGGGCGGTGCTGATCTGCTGGTGCTGCCGGAAGGCGTGCTGGCGCGTGATATCGCCGATCCTGATCTGGTATTGAAAGCGGCGCAGCCACTTGATGGTCCTTTCGTCACGCAGCTGCTGGCGGTTAGCAAAGGCAACAACCTGACCACCATGATGAGCGTGCACGTGCCGACAGAAGGGCAGAAGGCGCTCAATGTACTGATCGCCATTCGCAACGGCGAAATCATCGCCGAGTACGTGAAACTGCACCTTTACGATGCCTTCGCCATGCAGGAGTCGCAGCGCGTGAATCCGGGGCGCGAAATTCCGCCGCTGGTTGACGTGGCGGGCATGAAAGTCGGGTTGATGACCTGCTACGACGTGCGCTTTCCGGAGCTGGCGCGTCGCTTAGTGCTTGACGGCGCGGATGTGCTGGTGCTGCCGGCAGCGTGGGTGAAAGGCCCGCTGAAAGAGATGCACTGGGAGTTGCTGACCACCGCGCGTGCGCTGGAAAACACCTGCTACATGGTGGCGGTGGGCGAATGCGGGCCACGCAATATCGGCAACAGCCTGGTAATCGATCCTTTGGGCGTGGCGATTGCCAAAGCGCCGGAATCGGCCGCGTTGGTGTTTGCCGATCTCGATCCACAGCGCATCGCCTACGCACGCAGCGTACTGCCGGTGCTGGAAAATCGCTGTTTTGCGCGTCCCGAACTTAAACCACTTTGATCGCTGGGGAATCTGACTGATGAAAATTTTTGCTACTGCCATCGCGCTGTCATTGGGCCTCACGGCCTGTTTCGCTCAGGCCGCCGACGTGATTCCTGCGCAAAAAGTGGATCAGGCGCTGCACGATCGTCTGCCAGCAGAGATCAAAAGCAGCGGTAAAATGATCTCGGTGAACAACGGATCTTTTCCTCCGTATGAGATCGTTAACGGTCCGCACTCAATGGACGGCGCTTCCGCCGATCTCACCGAAGCGCTGGCACAATTGCTGGGCGTGAAGATTGAACATGCCACCGTCAGCGGTTTATCGGGCGTGCTCACCGGCATTAATTCCGGCCGCTACCAGATGGCGATTGGCCCGATTGGCGATTATCCGGATCGTCAGCAGAAGGTTGATTTTATCGACTTCGTGCAGGAGTTCGTGGTGTTTGGCGTGCAGAAAGGCAATCCCTCGAAGATTAACGGTCTGGAAGATACCTGCGGTAAACGCATTGCGGTAATGGCGGCCGGTTCAGCAGAACAGGTGATTCGCAAGCAGTCCGATGCCTGTGTCGCGGCGGGTAAACCGGCGGTGGTGGTGCAATCCTTCACCGACCAACCATCATCGATTTTAGCCGTGCGCTCAAAACGTTCCGATGCTTTCTTCTCCTCGCAGGCGCCGCTGACTTACTTCATCGAACAGGCCAATGGCCAGCTGGAGCTGTCGGGCAAAGGCAAGAAAAACGGCTTTGGCGACATTTTCCAGGGCACCGTGGTACCCAAGGGTTCTGAACTCGGCAACGTGGTGCTGGATGCGTACAAAGAGCTGTTCAATAACGGCACTTACGCGGCCATCATGAAGAAGTGGAAATTAGACGGCAACGTGTTGCAGCAACCGGGACGTAACCTGGCGCAAGGGGCTGCAAAATGAGTCCGGTCACCAACAATTCGCGAGCCAGGGATAAGGCCGACGTGCAGCAGCGCGATGTGGCTTTTGCCCGCAGTGCGCCCACTTATGGGCGCTGGATCTCATGGATTTTGGTGCTGGTTATTGCCGCGAACTTCATCTGGCTGGTGGCGACCAACCCCAATTTCGAGTGGAACGTGGTGCTGCAGTGGTTCACCGAAGGTTCGGTGATGAAAGGCCTGCAGGTCACGCTCGGCTTGACGGTGGTGTCGATGATTCTCGGCACGCTGCTCGGGCTGCTGTTGGGCGTGTGGCGTCTCTCGGAAAATAAATTGCTGAGCGGCTTATCGTCGCTCTACATCTGGTTTTTCCGGGGTACGCCGCTGCTGGTACAGCTGATCTTTTGGTACAACCTGTCGACGCTGTTTCCCACCATCGCAATCACTCTTCCGTGGACGGATATCACTTTTGCCAGCTGGAACACCAACGATCTGATCACGCCACTGACCGCAGCCATTGCCGGACTGGCGCTCAATGAAGCGGCTTATATGGCCGAGATCATTCGCGCCGGCCTGCTGTCAGTGGATAACGGTCAGGTCGAAACCACCCAGGCGTTTGGCATGAGTCGCAGTCGTGCGCTGCGCCGCGTGATCATTCCACAGGCGATGCGTTCAATTATTCCGCCTACCGGCAACCAGTTGATTAGCATGATCAAAGCGACCTCGCTGGTAAGTGTGATCGCTATGGGCGATCTGTTGTACTCGGTGCAAGCCGTTTATAACCGCACCTTTGAAATTATCCCGATGCTGATGGTTGCGGTGATCTGGTATCTGCTTATCACCTCGATTCTTAACGTTGGCCAGTCCGCCATCGAGCGTTACTACGCCCGTGGCACCACCCGCACGGTGGTGAATAAACGTCGCGTTGCTGCTAACGAAGCCGCGCCTGCCGTCGCGCACCGTCTGAAGGAGGATGTATGAGTGAAGTTCAGCCACTGGTGCGTGCGCGTAATGTGCAGAAGAGTTATGGCGATAATGAAGTGCTGAAAGGCATCGATCTCGATGTGTTTCCCGGTGAAGTAGTGGTGATTCTCGGGCCATCGGGTTCGGGTAAATCCACCTTTTTACGCTGTATTAACCATCTGGAAGACATGAATGCCGGTTCGATTGTGGTCGGTGACGATCAGATCGGTTATGAACTGAAGCGCGGTATTTTGCATCGTCTGTCGGCGCGTAAAATTGCTCATCAGCGCCAGAAAATCGGCATGGTGTTTCAGCAGTTCAACCTCTATCCGCACATGACGGTGCTGCAAAACATCATTGAAGCGCCGATAGGTGTGCACAAGTTTACACGGCAGGATGCGCTCAAGCATGCGCGTGAGCTGCTGGCGACCGTGGGATTGAGTGACAAAGCCGATGCCTGGCCGCGTCATCTGTCCGGTGGTCAGCAGCAGCGCGTGGCGATTGCGCGTGCGCTGGCGATTAAACCGGCGCTGATGCTGTTCGATGAGCCCACTTCGGCACTCGATCCGGAGTTAGTCGGCGAAGTGCTGGCCACCATGCGCACCTTAGCCGATCAAGGGCTGACCATGATTGTCGTGACCCATGAAATTGGTTTCGCGCGTGAGGCGGCCGATCGCGTGGTGTTTATGGATGGCGGCGTGGTAGTGGAGCAGGGCAGTCCGGAGCAGGTGATTGGTAACCCGCAACATCCGCGCACGCAGGCATTTCTCAGCCGCTTTATCTGAGCAGGCGGTCTCACTCTGTTACAGATTGCAGTTGAGGCCGTTTATAAACTGCGCGTTAATAGTCAGGTCCGTTTTTCACATTGGTTGAAAGGTAAATTATGGAAGGTATCAGTATTGCCAAACTGCTGATCATCGGTGCGCTCATCGTACTGCTTTTTGGCACCAATAAGTTACGTTCACTGGGTGGCGATCTGGGTTCCGCAATCAAAGGCTTCAAAAAAGCCATGAAAGATGATGAATCCGGCGCATCCAAAAGCAGCGCTGAAGAAGTGCCTGCTGAACGTGTCAGCCACAAAGAGTAATCTCTGCGCCGAACGTCAATAAGTGTAAATATTTATTACGTTGATAAAAAACCAGACTGTCGCCAGCCTGGTTTTTGTTTTTTGCGTCTTAGTGCCAATTGGCGTAAATGATTTCCTGCTCATCCACATCAAATATTGTTGAGCCATATAAGCCATCAAAGTCGCTCAACCCATCCTGGGTATGCCAGCCCTGCAACATATCATCAGTTAAAATTAAGGGTATCAACGATATTGTTTCTTCTTCCTCGGCTGTAATAACATCAATGAGTGCTATTTCAATTTTGTCTGATTCACTCTCATCAATTGGCATAATGATTTCGCCTATTTTAGGCTTAGTCAAAAACGGATAATCAATTTTGCCACCCATTACGCCTTGCGGATTAATGGGGACTGCACTAAAAACATGCTGAGCGACAGAAATCTCGGTGGGCAGTTCAAACTGCCAACGGCCTTGGCTATCAATTTCAGAGCTGCCGACCCACACATCATCAAGATAAAAGTATAACGTCGTACCAACTGGCGCATTACCGCTGAAAGACCCTTCATCCTCATTCAGATCATCAATAATGACCTCATTTTCAGTGATAACCTTTGACTGTACCTGTACTAAAAGTTGAGGTTTGGCACTCTCGCGTTCAGGTAGCGTGGCAATTTCCACACTCTCGTGGTGCATGCCGATAGCCGGTTGCCACAGTTGTGGCAGAGGAGCATTGAATTTCGCTTCCAGCAAATCAAAATTCCATTCAGGTTCAGGCTCTTCATTAATCACAGCAAGTACATTCTCCTGAGAAGTTTGAAAAGCGATGTCTTCAGCATAAGGCATGATGTGTCGCACCACTTCGGGCATCACAGCGATAGTTTCATGACCCTTTAGTGGCAACTCTAAATGAATTTCATCGTATCGATGCTCAATACTGATAGCGGTAGCGATAAATGCATTGGCACATGAGGCGTGAGATGAAGTATAGGGATTGGTGTTATCTATGGGCGTGGTGCGCGCTTTAAGCGCATCCAAACTCTCTCCGGATGCACTGTTGAGCCGCACATCGGGTAATTGACCTGACAAATCGGGTTCCCGGAGAAAATCGAGCCCCTTTAAGTGAGAGGATGTTTGCATTATCTGACCTTCAAAATAAACACTGAGAAAAGAGAAATAGGCTCTTATGGCCTCAGCGATTAAAGCGACAGATTTGAGACAGGGATTAAGATTTTTAAGGAGATATTTGCGATTGCGCCCTGGTAAGAGCGCAATCGCGAAGCATATTACTTAACTTCCAGACCTTTGGCCTGCATATCAGCATGATAAGAAGAGCGCACAAACGGGCCGCAGGCGGCATGGGTGAAGCCCATTGCCATTGCTTCTTCTTTCATTTCGTCAAACTCGGCCGGGCTAACGTAGCGCTGCACCGGCAAGTGGTGACGGCTCGGCTGCAAATACTGTCCCAGCGTCAGCATGGTGACGCCGTGGCGACGCAGATCGCGCATCACTTCAATGATTTCAGCATTGGTTTCGCCAAGGCCGACCATCAAACCCGATTTAGTCGGGATATCCGGATGCGCTTCTTTGAAACGCTCCAGCAATTTCAGTGACCAATCGTAGTTGGCGCCAGGACGGACCTGACGGTACACGCGCGGCACGTTTTCCAGATTGTGGTTAAACACATCCGGTGGCGTCGCGGTGAGGATTTCCAGCGCGCGATCCATACGACCACGGAAGTCCGGTACCAATGTTTCAATTTTGATGGTTGGGCTTTTTTCGCGAATCGCGCTGATGCAGTCAGCAAAGTGCTGGGCACCGCCGTCGCGCAGGTCATCACGGTCCACTGAAGTGATGACCACATAACGCAGCGCCATATCGGCGATGGTTTGTGCCAGTTTCAGCGGTTCGTTAGCGTCAGGCATATTCGGACGGCCGTGCGCCACGTCGCAGAATGGGCAGCGACGGGTGCAGATCGCGCCGAGGATCATAAAGGTCGCGGTACCGTGGTTGAAACACTCTGCGAGGTTAGGGCAGGAGGCTTCTTCACACACTGAGTGCAGACCGTTTTTACGCATCGCGGCCTTGATGCCCTGAATGCGGCTGGAGTCTGCAGGCAGTTTGATCTTCATCCATTCCGGCTTACGCAGAATTTCTTCACGCTCAACCATCACGGTTTTCACCGGGATCAGCGCCATTTTGTCGGCATCGCGATACTTGACGCCACGTTCCATCTGAATTGGTTTACTCATAAATCTGCAGGTTCCGGTCGGGATTGCGATTTGAAAGCTTCCTCACTCAAACTGAGAACCAGGCTTTCAACTTTTTTTGAAAATATGGCAAAAATTATATCATCTCGTCTGCTCATAAGCAGCCGATTCGCCGGTGCAAAAGTTACAATTTTGTAAATAGGCACGTACAGTCAAGGTCAGACCGCGGCATCACTATGCCATTCCAGTTGGGTAAATCCGGTTAAATGGGCGAAATGCTGCACCAGACGTGGTCGCACATCGGCGGGCGTGACGCCCGGCTGCAGCTGGCTAAGCTGCGTCATTTGCATCCCGGCATATCCGCACGGATTGATGCGCAGGAACGGCGCTAAATCCATCGCCACATTCAGCGCCAGGCCGTGAAACGAGCAGCCTTTACGAATGCGCAGTCCCAGCGAACAAATCTTGTCATCGCCAACGTACACGCCCGGCGCATCCGGTCGCGCCCGCGCGCTGATGTCATAGTCGGCCAGCGTGGCGATCACCGTTTCTTCTAACGCCGTCACTAACTCGCGCACGCCCATCTTGCGACGTTTCACGTCAATCAGCACATACATTACCTGTTGGCCGGGGCCGTGATAGGTTACCTGGCCGCCGCGATCGCTTTGTACCACCGGAATATCGCCCGGCATCAGCAGATGTTCAGCTTTCCCTGCCTGGCCTTGGGTAAACACCGGATGATGTTCCACCAGCCAGATTTCATCGGCAGTGCTGCTGTCGCGTTGATCGGTAAAGTGATGCATGGCATCGGAGATGGGTTGCCAATCGCGCTGGCCGAGTTGACGAACAAGAAGCGTATTAGCTGACAAAGCAGAGATCCGGTAAAGAGTAGAAGGCAGAGTATAACGCTGGCAAAGCGGACTTTGCCAGCGCCAGAATTACAGCACCATGCGCACGATTTCAATGTTGCCTAGCTCTTCATACAGGGTTTCAACCTGCTCAATGTGGGTGGCGATGATGGTAATGGAAACAGAGTGATAGTTGCCTTTGCTGCTTGGCTTAACGTCCGGTTTGTAATCGCCTGGCGCGTGGCGCTGCACCACTTCAACCACTTGATCAACCAGCTCCGGTTGCGCCAAACCCATCACTTTGTAAGTGAAAGGCGTAGGGAATTCGAGCAGTTCATTCAATTTGGTTTTCATACATTGACTCCGGTGCTTAAAAAACAGGCTCCCGCCGAGGCGGGAGCAAAGATAGTAACTTAATTGGGGGCAAATTGGCGTTTTTTCAAGCGCGCCTTAGCCGAACCAGTGGTGGAACATCAGTTTGATGTAATCGATGATGCGGCCGAAGAAACCACCTTCTTTCACTTCATTCAGCACCACCAGCGGACGCTGTTCCACCGTTTTGCCGTCGAGCTGGAAGTTGATGCTGCCCACTACCTGATTTTTCTGCAGCGGCGCATGCAGTTCAGTGTTGTTCAGCACATAGCTGGCTTTGAGATCTTTCATGCGGCCACGCGGAATGGTCAGATAGGCATCTTTCTCCACGCCCAGCTGGACACGATCGCTGTCACCGAACCACACAGGCTCAGAGGCAAACTCTTTGCCCGCTTTCAGCGGTGCGACGGTTTCAAAGAAGCGGAAGCCCCACGTCAGCAACTTCTTGCTCTCGGTTTCACGGCCTTTAAAGGTACGACCGCCCATCACCGCGGAGATCAAACGCATCTGGCCTTCTGTTGCCGAGGCGACCAGGTTGTAACCCGCTGCGTCTGTGTGGCCGGTTTTAATGCCATCGACGTTCAGGCTGGTATCCCACAGCAAACCGTTACGGTTGGTCTGCTTGATGTTATTAAAGGTGAAATCTTTTTCACGGTAAACCGCGTACTCATCGGGTACGTCACGGATCAGCGCCTGGCCGATCAACGCCATATCGCGCGGCGAGCTGTATTGGCCTTCGGCATCCAAACCGTGCACGGTCTGGAAGTGGGTGTTTTTCAGACCCAGCGCGCCAACGTAGTTGTTCATCAGGTTGACGAATGCGTCCTGGCTGCCGGCAACGTAATCCGCCATCGCTACACAAGCGTCGTTACCTGATTGCAGCACGATACCGCGCGTCAGTTGAGAAACCGGCACACGATCGCCAGGCTTGAGGAACATCAGTGATGAACCTTTGAATACCGGATTACCGGTTGCCCAGGCATCTTTACCCACGGTCACGATGTCATCGTTATGGATTTTTCCCGCTTTGACCGCCTGACCAATCACGTAGCTGGTCATCATCTTGGTCAGGCTTGCCGGATCGCGGCGTGCATCCGCGTTCTTTTCGGCCAGCACTTTGCCGGAGTTATAGTCGATCAGCACATAAGCTTCAGCATCAATGTCCGGTACACCCGGAATCATAGTCTTAAGATTAACATCGTCCGCAAATGCGGCATGGCTGAGAGAAAGGGCGACCAGTGATCCCACTGTCAGGCGTTTCAGAAAACGAGAAGGTTTCAGCGTATTCATGTTCAGGACTACAACATCCGTGGGTTTAGAGTGAAAAAAGTGCCTAACTATAGCAAACGTCCGATCGGGCGACATCTTGCTTTGCAAATCAGTTTCAGCAGGAAATGTCACTGTCCGTTACATCGATGGACGGGCAGTGGTAATAAATGAGCTCATTTGCGCTTCAGTGTTCAGACGCTGCTGCAAGGCGGCGGCTTCGGCACGGCTTTTATAGCCACCTAACTGAATGCGATAGACGTTGCCATTGGCTTCAACCGCGCCCGGCACGCCAAAGCGTTTACCCAGACTTTCGGCCAGCTGACGTGCACGCGCCGGATCGTTAATCGCGCCGACCTGAACCACATAACCGCTGCCGGCATGGGCATTCTGGCTGGTAGCTGGTGCGGCGGCAGCGGCTGGCGCGGAAGACATTGTTGGGGCTGGCGCGGTAACCGGCTCGTTGCCTTCCAGCACCCCCGTGGCTAACGGCTGTGGCGCGCCTAGAAAACCGCTGCTCTGGACGGGCGCACCCATGCTGTCATTGCTTTGTAAGGTGCTGTTATCGACAGCGCGCACATCCTGCGGTGCAGGCGCTGCCGCCGCATTGGCGCTACCGCCCATAATCACCATGCCGCTGCCGAGATCGGGACGCGCGGGCAGGGCGTAGCTCTGTTTGGCGACGGTGGTACCAATGGTGCCGGGACCGGAAACGGAACCATCCGGCGCCACTTTAATGTAATCAACGCGCACGCGGGTGTTGTTAGAGATATTCAGGCGATCGCCCGCCGCACGCGACAAGTCGATAATGCGGCCTGGCGTGTAAGGGCCACGATCGTTGACGCGTACCACAATTTGGCGGCCGTTGGCGAGGTTAGTGACACGCACATAGCTCGGCAGCGGCAGCGTTGGATGCGCGGCGGTCATGCCTTCCGGATCGTAAGATTCACCGATAGCGGTGCGATTCCCCTGCGCTTCGTCACCGTACCAGGTGGCTAAACCCACTTCGCTGTAGTTCGAGGGATCTTTGATCACGCGGTAGCTTTTACCGTTGACGCTGTAATCCTGGCTGGTGGAAGGATTGATCGGTTCATAACGTGGTTCCACGCCAGGAATTTCCACTACCGGGCCGTTATAGGCCGGTTGCGGTGGCGCAGTATTATTCTGCGGTTCCGGTGTGGAACAGGCAGCCAGTACCAATGATGCCAGTGCAACCCCAAGCCAGTCCTTACGCATGTGCAGCCTCTTAAACGCTTTTAGATAACATTTTTCGATGAGTATGGATCGACATCACGATGCCAAATCCAGCCATTAACACAATCAATGCCGATCCGCCGTAGCTCACCAGCGGCAGCGGTACGCCAACCACCGGTAAGATACCACTTACCATGCCAATGTTAACGAAAACATAAACGAATAAAATCAGCATCAAACCGCCCGCCATCACGCGACCAAAGGTGGTTTGCGCGCGCGCCGCGATAATCAGTCCGCGCATGATCAGCAGCAAATAGAGTACCAGCAGTAACAACACGCCAACCAGACCCAGTTCTTCCGCTAAAACGGCAAAAATAAAGTCGGTATGGCGTTCAGGCAGGAACTCCAGCTGCGATTGGGTACCGTGCAGCCAGCCTTTGCCGCGCAGGCCACCGGAACCGATAGCAATCTTCGACTGAATGATGTGATAACCGGCGCCGAGCGGATCGCTTTCCGGGTCCAGCAGCATCATCACGCGGGCGCGCTGGTAGTCATGCATCAGGAAGAACCACAAAATCGGGATAAAGGCGGCGACCAGCAATACCGCGATACCAATCAGCTTCCAGCTCATGCCGGATAAGAACAGTACAAACAGGCCGGAAGCGGCGATCAGAATCGAGGTGCCGAGATCGGGTTGTGCCGCCACCAGCAGCGTCGGCATGAAAATCAAAATCAACGCGATGCCGGTGTTTTTCAGCGTCGGCGGGCAGACATCGCGGTTAATAAAGCGCGCCACCATCAGTGGCACGGCAATCTTGGCAATCTCCGAGGGCTGAAAACGCACAAAACCAAGATCGAGCCAGCGCTGTGCGCCTTTACTGATGTGACCAAACGCGTCCACCGCTATCAGCAATATCACGCAGACAATATAGAGATAGGGCGCCCAGCTTTCATAGACGCGCGGCGGCACCTGCGCCAGCACCAGCATAACGATGATGCCCATGGCAATTTGCCCGAACTTACGCTCGGTCATGCCTGGATCCTGTCCGCTGGCGCTCCAGATGACGATGGCGCTGTAGGTCAGCAAGCTGAGAATGATCAGCATAAACAGGGGGTCGATATGGATGCGCGTCCAGATCGATCTTTTCTGCGGACTATCGTTCATGGACATTGTCATTCACCTTCGTAGCCGGGCGGTGTCGGTGCGGCTTCTGGCAGCACGGTATTGTTGTCGCCTAACATAATGTGGTCGAGAATCTGGCGCATCACGGTGCCGACAGCCGGGCCTGCGCCGCCGTTTTCCAGAATCATGGTGACGGCCACGCGCGGTTTATCGTAAGGCGCGTAGGCAGTCATTAATTTATGGTCACGCAGACGTTCGGCAATCTTGTGCGCGTTATAGACTTCATTTTCTTTCAGTCCGTAAACCTGCGCGGTACCGGATTTGGCGGCGATTTTGTAGGGCGCATCGGCAAAGCTCTTGTGTGCGGTACCGTTAGCGCGGTTGGCTACGCCATACATGCCGTCTTTGGCAATTTCCCAGTAACCTGAATGAATATCGCCAATCGGTGCATCCGGAACCTGGCGATAGGGGACCATCACCTGGCCTTCACGCGTGGCGCGCAGTAAGTGTGGCACTTTGATCACACCGTCATTGATCAGAATCATCATCGCTTTGTTCATCTGAATGGGGGTTGCGGTCCAGTAACCCTGGCCTATACCCACCGGAATGGTGTCACCTTGATACCACGGCTTCTTAAAGCGCTTCAGCTTCCATTCGCGCGTGGGCATGTTGCCCGCGCTCTCCTGCGGCAGATCAATGCCGGTGCGATGGCCGTAACCAAACTTGGTCATCCACTCTGACAGGCGATCGATGCCCATATCGTAGGCAACCTGATAGAAGAAGGTATCCGCCGATTCTTCCAGCGATTTAGTGACGTTCAGGCGACCGTGGCCCCATTTTTTCCAGTCACGATAGCGCTTTTCCGAGCCGGGCAGTTGCCACCAGCCGGGATCGAACAGGCTGGTATTGCGGTTGATCACGCCTGCGCTCAGCGCCGACACGGCAACGTAAGGTTTCACCGTTGACGCTGGGGGATAGGAGGCCTGCAGCGCACGGTTATACAGTGGACGGTTTTCGTCGCTTAACAGCGCTTTATAATCTTTGCTCGAGATACCGTCGACAAACAGGTTCGGGTCGTAGCTGGGGGTAGAAACCAGTGCAAGAATTTCGCCGGTGCGTGGATCGCTCACCACCACTGCCGCGCGGCTGCCGGTCAACAAGGTTTCGATGTACTGCTGCAGTTTGAGGTCAACCGTCAGGTAGATATCGCGTCCGGCCTGCGGAGATTGCTCGTGCAGCTGTCGAATGACGCGGCCACGGTTGTTAACTTCAACCTCTTCATAACCGGTTTTACCGTGCAGCACATCTTCATAATAGTTTTCGATGCCGAGTTTGCCGATATCATGTGTAGCCGCATAGTTCGGCCATTTGCCTTCCTGATCGAGGCGCGTAACGTCGCGATCGTTGATTTTGGAGACGTAGCCCACTACGTGCGTCAGCGTCTGGCCATACGGATAGTAGCGGCGCTGATAGCCTTTTACTTCCACGCCAGGAAAACGGTATTGATTGACGGCGAAACGCGCCACCTGCACTTCGTTTAAACCGATTTTGACCGGAATCGAGGTAAAGCGGCGCGAGCGTTTACGCTCTTTGTCAAACGCATCGAGATCGTCGTCGGTCAGATCCAGTACCGGACGCAGATCCTGCAAGGTCTGCTTCAGGTTGTCGACCTTTTCCGGCATCAGTTCGGCCTGATAAATCGTGCGGTTTACTGCCAGCGGGACGCCGGTACGATCGAAAATAATGCCGCGGCTCGGTGCCACCGGCACCAGCTTAATGCGGTTTTCATTTGAACGGGTGCTGTAGTCGTCAAAGCGCAGAATTTGCAGGTGGTACATGTTGACCACCAGAATGCTGGAGAGCAGCAGAATGCCAACAAAAGCCACCAATGCTCGGCGGACAAAAAGTTTCTGTTCGGCAGTGTAATCGCGAAAGGCGTTGCTCTGTAATTTCATCCGCTACATTTATTGTCTGGGGTTGTCAGGCGTTTATTCACGATGATAAGGATGATTCGTGGTGATGCTCCACGCACGATACAGGCTTTCCGCTACCAGCACACGCACCAGCGGATGTGGCAACGTGAGCGCTGACAGTGACCAGCTTTGTTCAGCAGCGGCTTTGCACGCGGGCGCCAGTCCTTCCGGACCGCCGATTAACAGGCTGACATCGCGGCCATCCAGTTTCCAGCGTTCAAGCTGCTGCGCCAGCTGTGGGGTTTCCCACGGCTGTCCGGGAATATCCAGCGTGACAATACGATTGCCTTTACCCACGGCGGCCAGCATCGCTTCACCTTCTTTTTCCAGAATGCGTTTGATGTCAGCGTTCTTGCCGCGTTTGCCGGCAGTTACTTCGATCAGTTCAAACGGCATATCTTTCGGGAAGCGGCGCAGATACTCCATGAAACCGGTCTGAACCCAGTCGGGCATTTTGGTGCCGACGGCCACAAGCTGCAGTTTCACGTCTTAGCTCCAGAGTTTTTCCAGCTCGTACAGCTGGCGGCTCTCTGCTTCCATCACGTGCACAATCACGTCACCCAGGTCAACGACCACCCAATCGGAGGCGGTTTTGCTGTCTACACCCAGCGGCTTAAGGCCCGCAGTGCGCGATTCCTGCACCACATGATCGGCGATAGAAGCGACGTGACGTGTTGAAGTGCCGGTGCAAATGATCATGCAATCGGTGATGCTGGATTTGCCCTGAACATCAATAGCAATGATGTCCTGGCCTTTGAGATCATCAATCTTATCAATAACGAACTCTTGGAGTGCTTTACCTTGCAAAAGGTTCCCCTTAAAAACAGGTGATTACGGACGGGCTAACGATGCGAGAAAGGTAGCCGAAAATGAAGCGGCGCAGTATAGCATGCTGCCTTTAGCTGCGATATAAGCCAACGCTATCGATGTAGCCGATCACTGCATCTGGCAGTAAATCCGCGCAGGAGATGCCTGCATGGCGGCGCTGACGGATTTCGGTGGCGGAAATGTCGAACAGCGGCGTATCCGCCAGCCAGATGTGTCCCGCCGGTGCGTGATGGAGTTGCTGCACCTCATCGGCGAGATGCTCATCAAGCCACTGCTGCATCTCTGGCGTCTCCATCTGCGCGGCGTAACCTGGACGCTTACACACCAGCAAATGGCACAGCGACAATAGATCCTGCCAGCGATGCCATTTGGCTAACGTTAGCAGAGAATCCTGACCAATGATAAACCCGAGGGGCTGTTCTGGGCCGCGTTCCGCACGCAGTGCTTCCAGCGTGGCAACTGTCCAGGACGGCGTTGCACGCGCCAGTTCACGCGTATCGATATCAAACAGCGGGCGATCGGCAATAGCACAGCGCAGCATCTCAACGCGCTGTTGCGCACTGGCTTCCGGCTGCGGGCGATGCGGCGGCACGTTGTTCGGCAGCAGCGTGACCTTTTTTAATCCCACTTGCTGTGCCAGCGCTTCTACCGAGCGCAAATGGCCGTAGTGAATCGGATCGAAGGTGCCGCCAAACAGAGCGTAGAGTTTAGACATCAGTAAAGCTCAATGGGAAATCGCGGTGACACAGTAGCAGCGACAGTGTTTCCAGCTGCGGCCACAGGTTTTGTCCGTAATCCTGCTTCATGCTGAGTTCCAGCTCTGCCAGCAAATGCACCGCGCGCTGTAAACGCTGAGCATCAAGGCGCTGCAAAGCTTCGGTAAACAGCGCGCGACGGTTTTGCCAGATACGTTGCTGATCCATCAGCGTGCGCAGCGCTTGTTTCGCCTGATTCCGCTGCAGGTGCAGCAGCGTGAGTAAATCGCGTTGCAGCGTGCGCAGTAGAATCACCGCTTCGCTGTCCTCTTTCTCCAGCTGATGCAGGATGTGCAGGGCGCGTTTACTTTTCCCTGCCAGCAATGCATCCACCCAATGGAACGGGGTAAAGTGCGCGGCATCGTTGACGGCGGCTTCCACGCGCGGCAGCGTTAATTTGCCATCCGGCCACAGCAGCGATAAGCGTTCCAGCGCCTGCGACAGCGCCAGCAGATTCCCTTCGTAGCAGTAGCAAAGCAGCTGGATCGCCGCATCATCTACGCTGAGTTTCATCGCTTTGGCGCGACTCGCCACCCAGCGCGGCAGCTGTGCCTGTTCAGGCGTCTGGCATGGGACCATTACCGCCTGCGTACTCAGCGCTTTGAACCAGGCGCTGTTCTCCTGCGCTTTGGTCAGTTTCGCCAGGCGCAGCACCAGCAAAATATCGCTGTGCAGCAGCGTGGAGAGTTTCACTAACTGCTCGGCGATAGCGGCATTGGGGCCGTTTTCGGGCAGTTGCAGCGTCAGGGTTTGGCGTTGGGTAAACAGGCTGAGCGATTGGCAGCTAACGAAGATCGCATCCCAATCGGTTTGCGCATCAATGGTAACGCTGAAGTGCTCTTCAAATCCCTGTGCGCTGGCGGTAGCACGGATTGCATCCGCGCTTTCCTGAATCAGCAGAGGTTCATTACCGGTGAGAAAATAACAGGCGCGCAGCCCCTCTCGAAGCTGCGCGCTCAGTTGTTCAGGATAAATCCTGATCATTGCAGACTGGTAGCTGACGAAGAGGACACTTCCGGTGAGTTCTGTCCCGGTGCAATCGTCTCAGGCTGCGGCAAAGTATCTTTGTTGCTTTCCTGCGCGGCATGCACGGTCAGCAGTTTACGTACTAACTGCTCGGACGCGCGCTGACGCATCTCCTGCACGATCATATCTTGCTCGGCATCCTTCGCCAGTGCGGCGTTCGGGTTGTCGAAGAAAGAACGATACACGGTGGTGCTGATCGGGTAGATACCTTTACCCGGCAGCAGAACCTGTGCGGTGACCGTCATCACCAGCGAGTATTCCGCGGTGGTACCGCTGATAAACACCGATGCGGTATCGCGTCCCTGGCCTTCAGCACCCAGACGCAGCGTTGGGTATTTGGCGCTGGCCGCTTTGCTGTCTTCAATGATGGTGACATTGTTGATGCGCAGCTGCTGGCGCACGGCACGTGCCAGTGGGCCATAGGGATCGCCGCTCTGGACGATAAGGGTTTTCATCTCACTCGGCACCGAGGTGGTGCCGCGCGGGTGGAAACCACAGCCTGCGGTAATCACTACCGCAAGCAGGACAAACAGCCTGATAATCAGTTGTCGCACAGTTCCTCCTGAACTTAACCTACGACCAGGTTAAGCAGTTTGCCAGGGACATAAATCACTTTACGAATGGTGACGCCATCCAGATATTTCGCCACCAAATGCTCCTGCGCAGCACGCGCCTGCACCTGCTCCTGCGTGGCATCCGGCGCAACGGTAATCTTGCCGCGCACTTTGCCATTCACCTGCACCACCACCAGCAGCGAATCTTCCACCATGGCCGCTTCATCGGCTACCGGCCAGCTGGCTTCGTCGATGCTGCCTTCGCCGCCCAGCGCTTGCCACAATACATAGCTGGCGTGCGGGGTGAATGGATAGAGCAGACGCGTCACCGCGACCAGCGCTTCCTGCAGCAGCGCGCGATCTTGCTCGCTCTCCTGTGGGGCACGGATCAGTTTGTTCATCAGCTCCATAATGGCAGCGATGGCGGTGTTGAATGTCTGACGACGACCCACATCATCAGCCACTTTGGCGATGGTTTTGTGCAGATCGCGACGCAGCGCTTTCTGGTCGTCATTCAGGTTATTGACGTCCAGCGCCACGGTCGCGCCTTTCGCAATGTGCTCGTAAGCCAGTTTCCATACGCGCTTCAGGAAACGGTTAGCACCTTCAACGCCCGATTCCTGCCACTCCAGCGTCATCTCTGCTGGCGAAGCAAACATCATGAACAGACGAACGGTATCTGCACCGTAACGCTCAACCATCAGCTGGGGATCGATGCCGTTGTTTTTCGACTTCGACATTTTGCTCATGCCGGCGTAAACCACTTCACGACCTTCGTTGTCGGTGGCTTTGATGATGCGGCCTTTCTCGTCGCGTTCTACGGTCACGTCAACCGGAGAAACCCAGTTACGCTCGCCGTTCACGCCGAGGTAGTAGAACGCATCAGCCAGCACCATGCCCTGACACAGCAGGCGTTTGGCCGGCTCATCAGAGTTCACCAGGCCAGCATCACGCAGCAGCTTGTGATAGAAGCGGAAATACATCAGGTGCATGATGGCGTGTTCGATACCGCCAACATACTGATCGACCGGCAACCAGTAGTTTGCCGCCGCCGGATCCAGCATGCCTTCATGGTAGTTGGCGCAGGTATAACGCGCGTAGTACCAGGATGACTCCATAAAGGTGTCAAAGGTGTCGGTTTCACGAAGCGCAGGCTGGCCATTAACGGTGGTTTTGGCCCACTCAGGATCAGCTTTGATTGGGCTGGTGATACCATCCATCACCACGTCTTCTGGCAGGATGACCGGCAACTGATCTTCTGGCGTTGGCATCACGGTGCCATCTTCCAACGTCACCATTGGAATTGGCGCGCCCCAGTAACGTTGACGGGAAACGCCCCAGTCGCGCAGACGGTAATTGACTTTACGCACGCCCACGCCTTTGGCAGCCAGCGCATCGGCGATGGCGTTAAAGCCCGCCTGATGATCCAGACCGTTGTATTCACCCGAGTTGAACAGCGCGCCTTTTTCGGTCATCGCGGCAGCACTCAGGTCCGGTTCAGAACCGTCGAGATTCAGGATCACCGGCTTAATGTTCAGGTTGTACTTGGTAGCGAACTCCCAGTCACGCTGATCGTGGCCTGGAACAGCCATTACCGCGCCGGTGCCGTATTCCATCAGCACGAAGTTAGCGACCCACACCGGAATTTCTTCACCGGTCAGCGGATGGATAGCGAACAGGCCGGTGGCCACGCCTTTCTTCTCCATCGTTGCCATGTCGGCTTCGGCGACTTTGGTGGTACGGCATTCGTCGATAAATTCAGCCAGCGTAGGATTAGTGGCAGCTGCTTGCTGCGCCAGTGGGTGACCTGCGGCAACCGCCACATAGGTTGCACCCATAAAGGTGTCTGGACGGGTGGTGTAAACGGTCAGCTTCTCAGCGCTGTTGGCAACGTCAAAGGTGATTTCCACGCCTTCAGAGCGGCCAATCCAGTTGCGCTGCATGGTTTTGACCTGCTCCGGCCAATCTTCCAGCTTATCGAGATCGTTGAGCAGCTCTTCCGCATAGGCGGTAATTTTGACGAACCACTGTGGGATCTCTTTGCGCTCAACTTTGGTATCACAGCGCCAGCAGCAGCCGTCGATAACCTGTTCGTTGGCCAGCACGGTCTGATCGTTCGGGCACCAGTTCACCGCCGAGGTCTTTTTATAGACCATGTCTTTTTCATACAGCTTAGTGAAGAACCACTGTTCCCAGCGATAGTATTCTGGCTGGCAGGTCGCCAGTTCGCGGCTCCAGTCATAGCCAAAGCCCAGTAATTTCAACTGGTTCTTCATGTAAGCGATGTTGTCGTACGTCCACGGCGCCGGCGCGGTGTTGTTTTTCACCGCAGCACCTTCGGCTGGCAGACCAAACGCATCCCAGCCAATTGGCTGCAAAACGTTTTTGCCGAGCATACGCTGGTAACGCGCAATCACATCGCCAATGGTGTAATTACGTACGTGCCCCATGTGCAGGCGGCCAGAAGGATAGGGCAGCATCGAAAGGCAATAATATTTCTCTTTGCCTTCCTGCTCGGTCACTTTAAAGGTTTCGTTTTCGTCCCAGTGTTGTTGGACGCGGGATTCTATCTCTTCCGGGCGGTATTGCTCTTGCATGGCTGCCTGTGGTCCTTTGTGAAAATCGCTAAGCATACTTTTAGATCCGCATAGCATACCCATAAGGCTGCGCCTCAACAACTTTTCACGCCCTCGCCGGCCGGATTTCTGCCGAATGCGCCGCCGCTTTCACCCTTTTGTGATTTCTTAGGTTGCTGCCGATGCAATTGTGACAAAACCGCTAAACTTAACAGCAGTATCCGCAGCGGAAAGGAGAATAAAATGAATAACGTGGCGCAGGAATACCGTGCAACGATTGAAGCATTATCCCAACGATTGGATCATGGCGAGCGCGATGTTGATGCGTTGGTGGCCGAGGCGCGGCAAAGTTTGCTGGCGAAAAAAACGTTGTCACCCGCCGAGGTCAATGAAGTGATGCGCGCCGTGCGGCGCGATTTACACGAGTTTGCGCTGAGCTATCAGGAGTCTTCTGATGTGGTCGGCGATTCAGTGTTTTTGCGCGTGATTCGTGAAAGCCTGTGGAAAGAGCTGGCGGATATCACCGATAAAAGTCAGCTCGAGTGGCGTGAAGTGTTTCAGGATTTGCGCCATCACGGCGTCTACCAGAGCGGTGAAGTGGTGGGGCTGGGGAATTTAGTCTGTGAGAAGTGCGGCTTCACACGGGCGATTTATACGCCAGAGAGCTTAACGCGCTGCCCGGAGTGCGGGCACGATCAGTTCCAGCGCCAGCCGTTTGAACCCTGATTTTATGAATGAATAACCCCGCGCGATGAATCGCGCCGCTACGGGTACGAGCACTTATCGTAGCGGCGCAATTTATTGCGCTAATCAGTGCAGGATCTTCGCCAGGAAGTCTTTCGCACGATCGGATTGCGGATTGTTAAAGAAGTCATCCTTATTGGTGTCTTCGATAATTTTCCCTTCATCCATAAAGATCACGCGGTTAGCGACTTTGCGCGCAAAGCCCATTTCATGCGTCACCACCATCATGGTCATGCCTTCATTCGCCAGCTCAACCATCACGTCCAACACTTCGTTGATCATTTCAGGATCAAGCGCTGACGTCGGCTCATCAAACAGCATCGCCACCGGATCCATGCACAACGCACGCGCGATTGCCACGCGCTGCTGCTGGCCGCCGGAAAGCTGGCCTGGAAACTTATCCGCGTGCGCAGAGAGCCCAACACGTTTTAGCAAGCCCTGCGCTTTCTCACGTGAGGCCGCTTTATCACGCTTCAGCACTTTGACCTGCGCCAGCGTCAGGTTCTCGATGATGCTGAGATGAGGGAACAGCTCGAAATGCTGGAACACCATGCCCACTTTGCTACGCAATTGAGCGAGGTTGGTTTTTTTGTTATTCACTTCGGTGCCGGTCACCTGAATGCTGCCCTTTTGAATCGGCTCCAGGCCATTCACGGTTTTAATCAGCGTTGATTTACCTGAGCCAGACGGACCGCAGACCACCACCACTTCACCTTTTTTCACTTCGGTGGAGCAGTCGGTCAGCACCTGAAAGTGCCCATACCACTTTGAAACATTTTTCAGGCTAATCATTTAAACCGTCCTCTTTCTTTTCAGATAGGTAACCAACAGCGAAGCGCTCAGGCTGATCACAAAGTAGACCAGACCAGCAAACAAAATCATTTCAACCTGGGTTCCGTCACGCTCACCTATGGTTGAAGCGGTGCGGAAGAAATCGGCCAAGCTCAGTACATACACCAGCGAGGTATCCTGGAACAGCACGATGCCTTGCGTCAGCAGCAGCGGCACCATGGCGCGGAACGCCTGCGGCAATACGATCAGTTTCATTGATTGCCAGTGCGTCATGCCGAGCGCCAGCGCGGCATTGGACTGCCCGCGTGAGATGCTCTGAATACCGGCGCGGATGATTTCCGAGTAGTACGCGGCCTCAAAGAGCGCAAATGCCACCATGGCAGAAATCAGGCGGATATCTGATTTAGGCGATAAGCCCAGCACCTGTTGCAGGAAGGCGGGCACCACCAAATAGAACCACAGCAGCACCATCACCAAGGGTACGGAGCGGAACAGGTTGACGTACAGCTTGGCAAACCAGCGTATCGGCGCAATCGGCGACAAGCGCATCACCGCCAAAATCGTGCCCCAGATAATGCCAAACACCACGGCAATCGCGGTGATCTTGAAGGTAATGATCAACCCATTCCACAAGTAAGGCAGGCTGGGAACAATTGAACTCCAGTCAAACTCGTACATTATTTGCCTCCCATATTGCCAGGCAGGCGAATTTTGCGTTCTACCACACTCATAATCAGCATGATCACCAGGTTAATGCCGACGTACGCCAGAGTGATGGCGGTAAAGGATTCATAGGCATGCGCGGAGTAATCCAGCAGCTTGCCGGCCTGCGCCGCCATATCCACCAGTCCGATGGTTGAGGCGATCGCCGAGTTCTTCACCAGATTAAGCATTTCCGACGTCATCGGCGGCACAATCACGCGATAGGCATTCGGCAGCAGCACATAGCGATAGGTTTGCGGCAGCGTCAGGCCCATCGCCAGGCCGGCATTTTTCTGACCGCGTGGCAGCGACTGAATCGCCGCGCGTACCTGTTCACAGACGCGCGCTGCGGTGAACAAACCAAGGCAAATCGTCGAGGAGACGAAGAACTGAATATTGGGATCCAATTCCGACTTAAACCACATGCCCAGCTTTTCGCCCACCAGTTCTGGCGCAACCAGATACCAGAAGAAGAACTGCACAATCAGCGGGATATTACGGAATAGCTCCACGTAGCAGGTGCCAATTGCCGCCAACAGGCGGTTGGGCACGGTACGCAGAATGCCAAATAAGGAACCTACCAGGAAGGCGATAATCCAGGCGCAGCAGGACACCGCAATGGTGACCTGAAAACCGGACCACAGCCAGCCGAGGTAAGTCGTATTGCCGAACGGGGCCTGTTCAAGAAAAATGCCCCAGTTCCAATCGATACCCATAACGAGCTCCGGTAAAAAAAGGGTAGCGAGGCTACCCATAAGATTGTTGAGCGGTGTTTTGCATCCTGCTTCAGGGGAACGGCCTGTTACAGTCTGTCTGTCCGCACCGCATGTTCAGCAATCGAGAGGGCAGCGGGGCTGCCCTTGTTGTCGTTGTTAATTCAGAGTGCTTTGTCGTTCGGTGCTTTGAACAGGGCCTGCATATCGCTTGAGAGTTCGAAGTTCAGGTTCAGATTCTTCGGTGGAATCGGTTTTTTGAACCAGGTTTCAAACCATTTTGAGGCTTCGCCAGAGGTTTGCGCTTTAGCAATGGTTTCATCCATCAGCTGTTTGAACTGTGGATCCTGATTACGCAGCATGCAGCCGTAAGCTTCTTTCGACTGCGGTGTACCCACGATGTCCCAGTTGTCTGGCTTCTTGGCTTTGGCACGTTCACCTGCCAGCAGCGCGTCATCCATCATGAAGGCCACAGCACGACCGGTTTCCAGCGTACGGAAAGAATCGCCATGGTCTTTCGCGCTGATGATGCGCATATCCATTTTTTGCTCGTCGTTCAGTTTGTGCAGCAGAACTTCTGAAGTGGTACCGGAGGTCACGACAACGGTTTTACCCTTCAGATCAGGGAAATCTTTGATGTCGCCGCCTTTTTTCACCAGCAGACGCGTACCGATGATGAACACGGTGTCAGAGAATGCCGCTTGCTTCTGGCGCTCCAGGTTGTTGGTGGTAGAACCGCACTCAAAATCGTAAGTTCCGTTCTGCAACAGAGGAATACGGTTCTGCGAAGTAATCGGCAGCATTTTGATCTGCAAATCAGGCTTATTCAGTTTGGCTTTAATAGCCGCGATGATGGCGTTTGAATAATCCTGTGAATAGCCAACCACTTTTTGCTGGTTGTCATAATAAGAAAAGGGAACTGATGATTCACGATGCCCAACGACGATCACGCCGCTATCATTGATTTTTTTCAGGGTACCGGTGAGATCTTCCGCCTGGGCCGCTCCCGCTGCTGCTCCCAACAGCAAAAGAGATAATGCCACTTTGCGTATCTGCATGTTCCAACTCCTTCGTATGGATGTCGCGCAGAACATAAACTGCGCAGATTGTGATGTTGTGTGTATTTCGTGCTGCTTTTTTTGTTATCCCATAGCGCAACCGCACGCAGGATAGTGATTAACATAGCGAATTGTTAACGCAATGAAACAAAAAAGTTTCTTTTTTGCGAGCCGCTCCGCACCAATAAAAGGCAAAAATTCCCCGATGCGCTAATAGAGTGCGCATCATTGCCATAAATTAGTGCGTAAAGGTTGCACTACGCTGACAAAAGCCGATGTTTGCGAAAATCACTGAAATAAATAGCAATGATCGTGCCAGCACGATGAAGAAGTGTAAAAAGCCAGCAGAGAATCGGGGAAAGCACCACGGAAGGAAGAGAAAACAGCGCATAAAAAAGGCGAAGTATTCACTTCGCCTGTTTGCAAAGCTGCCTGAACTAGTGGCGGCGGCGCAGAATGGCTACCACAATGCCAAACAGCGTAAGCATCCATACTGGCCAGATGCCCACTTTGGCATACGGCGTTTCACCGGTGGTTGGCGTGACTTTGGCTTCCAATACATCCCGCATGAACTGCGGCAGCTCTTTCTCCACTTCACCGTTGGCATTCACTACTGCGGTAACACCGTTATTGGTGGAGCGCAGTAACGGACGTCCCAGCTCCAGCGCACGCATGCGCGCCATCTGGAAATGCTGCCACGGTCCGATGGAGTGACCGAACCAGGCATCGTTGGAGACGGTCAGCAGGAAGTTGGTATCGGGACGGAAGTTGGCGCGCACTTGTTCGCCCAGCACGATCTCATAGCAGATAGCGCTGGTCAGGTGATAACCCGCTACTTTCAGCTGCGGCTGGACATAGGCGCCACGGCTGAAGGAGGACATCGGCAAATCGAAGAACGGCGCCAGCGGACGCAGCAACGCTTCCAGCGGCACAAACTCACCAAATGGCACCAGATGATTCTTCTGATAGCGGTTCTGGCTTTGATAGCTGTAAGGCTGCTCGCCACCCAGCACAATTACCGAGTTATAGTCGTGATAGCGATTATCGCCTTCCACGCGAGAATCCACGATACCGGTAATCAGTGAGCTGCCGCGCGCGCGCAGGTCAGCATCCAGCGCCCGCAGGAACGGCTGCTGGTTGCTTTCCAGATCGGTAATCGCTGATTCGGGCCAGATAATGATCGGTGCTTTGCCGATAAACGGCTGGCTATAGGAGGTGTAAACGCGCAGCGTGTTCAGCAGTTGCTGCGGATCCCACTTCATCGACTGCGGAATATTGCCTTGCACCATCGCAACATCAACGCTGCGTTCCGGCAGCGGCTGATACCACTGCATCATGCGCAGCGGCCACGGCAGTAACAGCAGGAGCGCGGCGGCTATCAAGCTTTTCACCGTACGATGATGCAGCGCGTGCACCAGCAAGCCGGCGATCACCATCAACAGGAAGGTAATGGTTTCAACGCCTGCGAGCGGCGCGAGGCCTTTGAGCGGACCGTCAATCTGGCTGTAGCCAAACTGCAGCCACGGAAAGCCGGTGAGCACCCAACCGCGCAGGAATTCGCTAATCTGCCACAGCGCGGGTGCCGCTAAAGCCAATCGCCAGATTGTGGCGCGCGGCCAGAAACGGTTGAGCAGGAGGGCAAACAGCATCGGATAAAGCGACAGATAAGCCGCCAGCAGAATCACCAGCAAGATGTTTACCGGGCCGGGCATGCCGCCAAAGGTGGCGATGCTGACGTAAACCCAATTGATGCCGCTGCCAAACAGTCCAAAGCCCCAAACGAAGCCAATTGCCGCAGCCTGCGCAGTGCGACGTTCCAGCAGCAACAGTTGCAGACCAACCAGCGAAATTATCGCCGCAGGCCAGAAATCGTAGGGGGAAAAGGAAAGGGTGCCAATGGCACCCGTAACTAACGCCAGCAGCAGGCGAACCCGCTGCTGCGAGTAAAGAGAGGCTAAAGCCATAAAGTTATTCGTCTTCCAGTTGCGGTTGTGGTGAGTCTTCCGGAATTTTTACATGCACCTGGATGATACGGCGGCTGTCAGCCATGGCGACTTTGAACTGATAGCCATCAATGACAATACTTTCGCCGCGAGCGGGAAGGTGGCCGAATCCCTGCATGACCAATCCGCCAATGGTATCGACTTCGTCATCGCTGAAATCGGTGCCAAAGACCTCATTAAAATCTTCAATTGGCGTTAAGGCGCGCATGGTGTAGGTGTAACGATTGAGCTGGCGGATATCACGATCTTCTTCATCGTCATACTCATCTTCAATTTCGCCAACAATCAGCTCAAGAATATCTTCAATGGTCACCAGACCAGAGACGCCACCAAATTCGTCAATGACAATCGCCATGTGATAACGCTGCGAGCGGAACTCCTTCAGCATGCGATCGACGCGCTTGCTTTCAGGAACCACCACGGCGGTGCGCAGCACTTTTTCCATGCTGAACGGCTCAGACGCGCTGGCCATAAACGGCAGCAGGTCTTTGGCCATCAAAATGCCTTCGACGTGGTCTTTGTCTTCGCTGATCACCGGGAAGCGTGAGTGGGCGGATTCAATAATCACCGCAAGGCACTCTTCCAGCGTTTGGTTGCGTTTCAGGGTGATCATTTGCGAGCGAGGGATCATGATGTCGCGCACGCGCTGTTCGGCAATGTCCAGCACCCCTTCGAGCATGTCGCGGGTGTCCTGATCAATCAGCTCTTTTTGCTCAGAATCGCGGATTAACCCCAGCAGTTCATCACGGTTTTTAGGTTCACCGTGAAACAGTTGGTTGATTAACAGGGAGAAAAATCCCTTTTTACTACTGGGTGCGTCGCTGTTTTGAGAATGGTCGTCGCTCATGGCGTTTTTATTTCGTTCTCTCTAATGAGGGATTGGGGCTGCTGGCATCCGCGCCAGCAGCGCAATAACCTGAACCAGCGGCTCAGGCGTCTTCTTTCTCCGAAATGTACGGATCAGGATAACCAAGAGCAAGCATTATCTCGGTCTCCAGCGCCTCCATCTCTTCGGCTTCTTCATCTTCGATATGGTCGTAACCCAGCAGATGCAGCGTACCGTGCACCACCATATGCGCCCAGTGGGCTTCGACGGTTTTGCCTTGTTCAGCAGCCTCTTGCTCGACAACCTGACGGCAAATAATCAGATCGCCGAGCAGTGGCAGTTCAATCCCCGGCGGTGCTTCAAACGGGAATGACAGCACGTTGGTCGGCTTATCTTTGCCGCGATAAGTCAGATTAAGCTCATTACTCTCGGCTTCATCCACCAGACGAATCGTGACTTCGCTTTCTGGTTGAAACGGCGTTACCGCCGCTTCCAGCCAGCGTTGAAAATCACTCTCCGCTGGCAGATGGTTTTCATCGGCGCAGGCCAGTTGTAAATCAAGAATCACCGCGCTCATGAACGCTCCTGCGGGCTGGTTTGGCTGGCAAGCTGAGCCGCGATAGCTTCGCGTTTGCGCTCTTCTGCCTGTTGATCACGGCGTTTCTGGTCGGCGGTTTCCCAGGCTTCATAAGCATTCACGATGCGTGCGACAACCGGATGACGCACCACGTCTTCGCTGTGGAAAAAGTTAAAGCTAATCTCATCGACTTCTGCCAGCACTTCAATGGCGTGGCGCAGGCCGGATTTGGTGCTGCGCGGCAAGTCAATCTGCGTGATATCGCCGGTAATGACCGCTTTCGAATTAAAGCCGATACGCGTCAGGAACATCTTCATCTGTTCGATTGTGGTGTTCTGGCTCTCATCGAGAATCACAAAGGCGTCGTTCAGCGTGCGTCCGCGCATGTAGGCCAGCGGAGCCACTTCAATCACGTTGCGCTCAATCAGTTTCTCTACGCGCTCAAAGCCGAGCATTTCGAACAGCGCGTCGTAAAGCGGGCGCAGGTAGGGATCGACCTTCTGGCTGAGATCGCCGGGCAGGAAGCCGAGTTTCTCACCCGCTTCAACCGCCGGACGCGTCAGCAGAATACGGCGAATCTCCTGACGCTCCAGCGCATCCACTGCGGCAGCGACCGCCAGATAGGTTTTACCGGTACCTGCCGGGCCGATACCAAAGGTAATGTCATGCGAGAAGATATTGGCGATGTATTGGGCCTGGTTAGGCGTACGCGGTTTGATTACGCCACGCTTGGTTTTGATGTTCACCGCTTTGCCGAATTCCGGCACGCTCTCAGCGCTCTGTTCCAGAACGCCGCTCTCTTTGATTGCCAGGTGAATCTGGTCCGGTTCGATATCTTTGATCTGACCGCGCATTGGGGCGGTATCAACATACAGCGTGCGCAGGATATTGACGGCAGCGTCCACACAGAGCGAGCGGCCGGTAAGCGTGAATTGGTTGTCACGGCGTTTGATTTCAAGGCCCAAACGGCGCTCCAGCTGTTTCACATTGTCATCCATCGGACCGCACAAGCTCATCAGTCGTTGGTTATCTGCCGGTTCAAGGGCGATTTCACGCGTTTCGATATTCAAATGAATCCTTAAGGTCACTCAGGGCCAGTTGAAAAGGTGTGCCGGATGTCGAAGAGCAATCTCTCCACATCTTTATGAAATTATTTATGGCGCTGCGCACTGGCGCAAGCTTCAGAGTCGATATTTGGGCAGCACTTGTGGAAAGCAAGGGCCTGGGGATGAAACAGGCGACAGCGCTTTGTGCGCTGTCGCTCAACGTTCGAGGTTTCAAGGCTGGAACAGTCCGACGCCGATGTCGTTCTCTTTGCGGGTACGCGCAATCACCGATGCCGGGCTTTCGGCCACACGGAGCGCCATTTGATCTTCGGTGCGCACCAGCACGCCGCGCAGGGAGCTGGCATAGACATCAACAATTTCGACATCAACAAACTTACCGATCATTTCAACCGGTGCTTCGAAGTTCACCACGCGGTTATTATCGGTGCGGCCGGTCAGTTCCATCACATTCTTACGCGAAATGCCTTCCACCAGCACGCGCTGCGTGGTGCCCAGCATGCGGCGGCTCCACGCCATCACCTGCTGATTGATGCGGTCCTGCAGGATGAAAAGACGCTGCTTTTTCTCCTCTTCCGTCACATCGTCGGGCAGATCGGCCGCCGGCGTGCCTGGGCGCATCGAGTAAATAAAGCTGAAGCTGACATCGAAATTCACTTCACCGACCAGCTTCATGGTCTGCTCAAAATCCTGCTGCGTTTCGCCGGGGAAACCGATGATGAAATCAGAGCTCAGCTGGATATCCGGACGTGCGGCTTTCAGCTTGCGGATAATCGCTTTGTACTCGAGTGCGGTGTGCGCGCGCTTCATCAGCGTCAGGATGCGATCTGATCCGCTCTGAACCGGCAGATGCAGGAAGCTCGCCAGCTCGGGTGTATCGCGGTAAACCTCGATGATGTCATCGGTAAATTCAATAGGATGGCTGGTGGTGAAGCGAATACGGTCAATGCCGTCGATCGCCGCCACTAAGCGCAGCAACTCAGCAAAGGTACAGATATCGCCATCAAAGGTGGCACCGCGATAGGCGTTGACGTTCTGGCCCAACAGGTTAACTTCACGTACGCCCTGAGCGGCAAGCTGGGCGATTTCCAGCAGAATATCGTCGCTCGGACGGCTGACTTCCTCGCCGCGCGTGTAAGGCACCACGCAGAAAGTACAATATTTGTTGCAGCCTTCCATGATCGACACAAAGGCGGTTGGGCCATCGGCGCGCGGTTCTGGCAGGCGATCAAACTTCTCAATTTCAGGGAAGCTGATGTCAACAACCGGGCTTTTACTGCCGCGCACGGTGTTAATCATCTCCGGCAGACGATGCAAGGTCTGCGGGCCAAAGACGATATCGACGTAACTGGCGCGCTGGCGCAGACGTTCACCTTCTTGTGAGGCCACGCAGCCACCCACGCCGATGATCAGATCGGGATTGCTCGCTTTCAGCTTTTTCCAACGGCCTAACAGAGCAAAAACCTTCTCCTGCGCCTTTTCACGGATGGAGCATGTGTTGAGCAGCAGAACGTCCGCCTCTTCAGCTTCCTCGGTAAGGGTGTAGCCGTGCGTGCTGTTCAGCAGATCGGCCATCTTCGATGAATCGTATTCATTCATCTGACAGCCCCAGGTTTTGATGTGCAGTTTTTTGGTCATCGAACTAGCCATTGATTCAAGCGAAGTGCAGGGCGCGTATTGTAATGCTTCGACGCTGTTGTTACCAGGCTTCACGCATCTGCATCGCATCGCGCTGCTAATTTCCGGTACACTTTAGCTATCAACGTGATGCTGGAAGGTTTCACGGCAAAAAGAAGGATTAGAGTCGATGCAGGATTCACATTTTGATGTGGTGATCGTGGGCGGTGGCATGGTTGGTGCGGCGCTGGCGTGTGGCCTGGCGCAGCAGCAGTTTCGCGTAGCGGTCATTGAACGGGCGGAACCGGCAAGCTTTGATGCCTGCAGCGAGCCAGATGTGCGTATCTCCGCCATCGGTGCGTCGTCGGTGGCGCTGCTGCAGCAACTGGATGTCTGGCAACGTGTGCAGGCGATGCGCTGTGCGCCCTATCGCCAGCTGGAAACCTGGGAGTGGCAAAACGCGCATGTGAAGTTTGATGCGGCCTCGCTTGGGTTGCCCGAGCTGGGCTTTATGGTGGAAAACAGCGTGCTGCAGCGTGCGTTGTGGGAAAAAATGCAGCAAGAGGGCGTCACATTGATCTGCCCGGCGAGCTTGCAGGGTTTGCAGCCGCACAGCGCCGGCTGGCAGGTGCAACTCGATAATGGCCAAACGCTGGATGCGCGTTTAGTGGTCGGCGCAGATGGTGCTAACTCGCGTGTGCGTCAGTTAGCGGGCATTGGCGTGCGCGGCTGGAACTATGCGCAATCCTGCATGCTGATAAGCGTGGAGTGCGAGCAGGAGGCGGGCGATGCCACCTGGCAGCAGTTTACGCCGCAAGGGCCGCGCGCTTTCCTGCCGCTGTTTGATCGTCGTGCTTCGCTGGTGTGGTACGACGCGCCAGCACGAATTCGTCAGCTGCAAAGTTTGCCGCTCCCGCAACTGGAGAAAGAGATTTATGCTCACTTCCCGGCACGCGTTGGCCGTATTCAGGTCAAAACTGCGGCCTCTTTCCCGCTGGTGCGACGTCATGCTACGCGTTATGTGATGCCGGGATTGGCGCTGGTGGGGGATGCGGCGCACACCATCAATCCGCTGGCCGGGCAGGGCGTTAATTTGGGCTATAGGGATGTGGATGCGTTGATCACGACGCTGGTCGAGGCGCGCAACCAGGCGGAGCTCTGGTCATCGGATGCTGTGCTGCAGCGTTATCATCGTCAGCGTTACAAAGATAATTTACTGATGCAGGGCGGAATGGATCTGTTCTACTTCGCGTTTAGCAATAAACTGCCGCCGCTGCGTTTTGCGCGAAACCTGGCGCTGATTGCGGCGGAGAATGCCGGAGCCTTGAAACGTAAGGTGCTGCGTTACGCATTAGGTTTGTGATTGTAGGGAGCGCATTGACGCGCTCCTGGTTAAAAGTGTGCTCACCTCTTTGCCAAACGCAGAAAACAATAAAGCCCGCATAAGCGGGCTTTATTGTGCAATTTGGCTGGGGTGCAGGGATTCGAACCCCGGAATGCTGGTATCAGAAACCAGTGCCTTACCGCTTGGCGACACCCCAATAGGTGTTTGATCAAATTGTCTTTTTATGGCTGGGGTGCAGGGATTCGAACCCCGGAATGCTGGTATCAGAAACCAGAGCCTTACCGCTTGGCGACACCCCAATAATTTGGTGGCTACGACGGGATTTGAACCTGTGACCCCATCATTATGAGTGATGTGCTCTAACCAGCTGAGCTACGTAGCCTTTGTACTGCTTACTGCGTCCGACGATGGCTGGGATACCTGGATTCGAACCAGGGAATGCCGGTATCAAAAACCGGTGCCTTACCGCTTGGCGATATCCCATTCGTCGACTTTGTATCCACAACATAATCCGGATTGGCTGGGGTACCAGGATTCGAACCTGGGAATGCTGGTATCAAAAACCAGTGCCTTACCGCTTGGCGATACCCCATCCGGCTGCCGAAGACTGAAATGGTGCGGGAGGCGAGACTTGAACTCGCACACCTTGCGGCGCTAGAACCTAAATCTAGTGCGTCTACCAATTTCGCCACTCCCGCAAAAAGATGGTGGCTACGACGGGATTTGAACCTGTGACCCCATCATTATGAGTGATGTGCTCTAACCAGCTGAGCTACGTAGCCATCTTTTTCGCGTAACCTTCATCGGCGTTGCGGGGCGCATTATGCGTATTGAGTCTTGTAGCGTCAACAATTTTTTTGCCGTTTTTCGCCTTAAAACGCCTGTTTGTCTGGCTTGTAACCAGGCTGGTGATTTATTCGGCAAATTTCAAAGGTTGTACGATAGATTGCATAAAAAAGGGGCTCGAATGAGCCCCATATCTTGTTGAGTAAAAACCTTATTTATACGCGGACTGATGCACACCAACGGCGCGACCAGAAGGGTCATCCATGGATTTAAAGGCTTCATCCCACTCGATCGCTTTAGCCGAAGAACAGGCCACTGATGGACCGCCTGGCACACACTCTGCGGCGCTGGCGATCGGGAACAATTCCTCAAAGATTTCGCGATACAGATACGCTTCTTTCGAATTCGGCGTGTTGTACGGGAAGCGGAAGTGCGCAGTCGACAACTGTTGGTCGCTGATTTGCTTCGCCGCCACTTCTTTCAGCGTATCGATCCAGCTGTAGCCCACACCATCAGAGAACTGCTCTTTCTGACGCCACGCCACGCTCTCCGGCAGGTAAGAAGAGAAGCATTCGCGCAGGATATGTTTTTCCATCTTGCCGTTGCTGCCGCACAGTTTGTCTGCCGGGTTGATGCGCATCGCCACGTCGAGGAATTTCTTGTCGAGGAACGGCACACGCGCTTCCACGCCCCAGGCGGACATCGCTTTGTTGGCGCGAGCACAGTCAAACATGTGCAGAGCCAGCAGTTTACGCACGTTCTCTTCATGGAATTCTTTGGCGTTCGGCGCCTTATGGAAATAGAGGTAGCCGCCAAAGACTTCATCCGCACCTTCACCGGACAACACCATTTTGATGCCCATCGCTTTGATCTTACGCGACATTAAATACATCGGCGTAGAGGCGCGAATGGTGGTCACATCATAGGTTTCGATGTGGTAAATCACGTCACGGATCGCATCCAGGCCTTCCTGCACGGTGAAATGGATTTCGTGGTGCACGGTACCGAGGTGTTCTGCGACTGATTTCGCTGCTTTCAGGTCTGGAGAACCTTCCAGGCCAACCGCGAAGGAGTGCAGCTGCGGCCACCATGCATCGCTCTTATCCGCATCTTCAACACGTTTCGCAGCAAAGCGTTTGGTCACGGCAGAGATGATGGATGAGTCCAGGCCGCCAGACAGCAGAACGCCGTAAGGCACGTCAGACATCAGGTGACTTTTTACTGACTCTTCCAGCGCATGTTTCAGCTCGGCGGCATCCGTGGTGTTGTGCTCAACAGCGGAATATTCCATCCAGTCACGCTGCCAGTAACGACGGATTTCACCATCGGCGCTCGACATGTAGCTTCCCGGCGGGAACTCTTTGATGCTGCGGCACACCGGCACCAGCGCTTTCATCTCGGAAGCGACATACAGGTTGCCGTGCTCGTCGTTGCCCATATACAGCGGGATAATGCCGATATGGTCGCGACCAATCAGATATTGTTGCTTCACGCTGTCCCACAGAATGAAGGCGAACATGCCTTGCAGCTCGTCGAGGAAATCGACGCCTTTTTCCTGATACAGCGCGAGGATCACTTCACAGTCAGAACCGGTCTGGAAAGCGTAACGATCGCTCAACTCAGCACGCAGCGCCTGATGGTTGTAAATTTCGCCGTTAACAGCCAGTACGTGGGTGTGGTCAGCGTTATACAGCGGCTGTGCGCCGTTGTTAACGTCAACAATCGACAGACGCTCATGCACCAGAATGGCTTTATCATCCGCATAAACACCTGACCAATCCGGGCCGCGGTGACGCATCAGACGAGAAGATTCCAGCGCTTTCTTGCGCAGCTCAATAGGATCGCTTTTCAGATCCAGCACACCAAAAATTGAACACATAACTGACTCCTGATCTCACCTTGTGGCGAAGTTATTTCTACGTTTGTCCGGCAGCCTTGGCTGCGTGATGTATAAGAAAATGCGCTAAATGGCGGTGTTAGTGCAAGCAAAATTGCGATTCTTTGATAAAAAGAATGTTCATGGGCAATTAATATTGAATATTATTCAATTATTACGTGTTTATTTTAGATGTCATCTAATGAAACTGCATTATCGTTCGTTTTGTAGGCATGTGGCGAGCGGTAAAGAAAGGCATAACCACAGAAAAAACAAAAGCCCTGCATAAGCAGGGCCATAAGGAGAGGTAATGGTTGGGATCAGAACAGGTCGATATCGGCGACCGATGGATAAATCCAATCCGGGCGGAAAGGCATCGCATCAATATCACTCAGTGTGGAAACGCCAGAGAGCACCAGAATGGTTTCCAGACCCGCCTGGAAGCCTGCCAGAATGTCTGTCCGCAGGTTATCGCCGACAATGACCGTCTCTTCCGAATGCGCATGCATTTTGTTTAACGCCGCGCGCATGATGTACGGACTCGGTTTGCCGACGTAAAACGGTTTACGACCGGAGATGGTTTCGATACCGGCGCAGAGTGCTCCGCAGGCAGGAACAAAGCCGCGTGCATGTGTATCGGGATTAGTGGCGATAAAGCGGGCGCCATTTGCCACGAAGAAAGCGGCTTTATGCATCATTTCCCAGTTGAAGGAGCGGGTTTCGCCGACGATAACGAAATCTGGATTAACGTCGGTGATGGTGAAGCCAGCTTTATACAGCTCATGAATCAGCGCACCTTCGCCAATTACGTAGGCTTTTTTCCCTTCCTGACGGCGCAGGAAATCGGCGGTGGCCATCGCCGAGGTGTAAAACACCGAATCCGGTACGTCAATGCCGGCGTTGGCAAAGCGGTTCGCCAGATCCAGCGCGGTTTGCGAAGGATAGTTGGTCAACACCACCAACGGCATATCCTTCGCCAGAATGCGCTGCAGAAATTCGTTCGCGCCGGGAACGGCGGTATTGTCATGCATCAACACGCCGTCGATGTCACAGATTACGCTTTTAATCGTCATAGATTGCATCCGGTCGGGCCTGCTTGACAGCAGGCTGGTGATTACTCTTCCAGCAGATGTTGCAGCAAAATGCCATTCAGCATTGCGCGTTTTGCCAACGCAAAGGCGCCAATCGCCGAGCGATGATCGAGCTCGGAACGCACCACCGGCAGATTTTTACGGAAGGCAGGCAGCGTCTGCGTATTGATACACCCTTCAATGGCAGGAAACAGCACTTTATCGGCTTCAGTGATTTCACCGGCCAACACCACTTTTTGCGGATTGAACAGGTTGATGGCGATAGCAATCGCCTTGCCTAAATAGCGGCCGACATATTCAATCACTTCGCACGCCAGCGCGTCGCCATGATTAGCGGCGCGACAAATCTGCGGCATCAGGCAATCATTTAACGTTAGTGAACTGGGATACCCTTGATTCAGTAGATGACGTACGCGGTTTTCAATCGCGCCATTAGCCGCAATGGTTTCCAGACAGCCAAAGTTACCGCAGTGGCAGCGTTCACCCAGCGGATCAACCTGAATATGGCCAATCTCGCCCACGTTGCCGTTACTGCCGAGGAAAATGTGGCCGTTGGCGATGATTCCGGCACCGGTGCCGCGATGCAAACGCACCAGAATGGAGTCTGCGCAATCGCGACTTGCACCGAAGTAGTGCTCGGCCAGCGCCAGGCTACGGATGTCATGACCAACAAAGCTGGTGACGTTGAAGCGTTTTTTCAGGCTGGAAACCAGCGGCCAATGACTTACCGCGATGTGCGGCATGTAGCGAATGATGCCGTTAATGGGATCGACCAATCCGGGCAGAATCACCGAGATAGCAATCAGTTCATGAATCTTACGCTGATGCGCGGCCATAAAGGCGCTGATGGCATTGAACAGCGCGTTCTCCAGCGTTTCCTGCGTGCGCTCGGGCAGCGGATAATCTTCCTGCGCCAGCGATTTCCCGCTCAGATCAAACAGCGTCAAGGTCGCGTCATTACGCCCTAAGCGCACGCCGATAGTATGAAAATGACGGGTTTCAGTAATGATGGAGATCGCGCGACGCCCACCGGTGGAGGCTTGTTGCTCCACCTCTTTGATGAGGCCGCGCTCAATGAGCTGGCGGGTAATTTTGGTGACACTGGCGGGCGCAAGCTGACTGTGTTCGGCAATCTGAATGCGCGAAATTGGCCCCTGCTGATCGATTAGCCGATAAACGGCTGCACTATTGAGTTGTTTAACAAGATCAACATTTCCTATTTGAGACTGGCCGCCAGTGGTCATTCAATGCTTACTCGCTGAGGACGTTGTCTCCGTTGACGAACGTCTTAGTGATTTGATAATCGCGGGTAAAGACAGTCAGGTTGGCGACTTTTCCTGCTTCGACCGTGCCTAACTGCTTCTCCACACCCATCGCCTGCGCTGGATAGAGCGTCGCCATACGCAGCGCTTCATCAAGAGCGATACCGCAATGTTCAACGCTGTTCTGCACCGCTTCAATCATGGTCAAGGCAGAACCGCTGAGCGTACCGTTCTCGTCAACGCACAGGCCATCGCGATAGTATATTGTTTTGCCTGCAAAAATAAATTGATCAATCGATGCGCCCGCCGGTGCTGTGGCATCCGTCACTAACACCAGCTTGTCGCCTTTAATGCGTTTTGCATTGCGCACATTAGCGTAATGGACATGTAAACCATCCGCAATGATGCCGCAGTATACATCAGGCGAATCAAACAGCGCACCGATCAGACCTGGCTCACGTCCAGCGAAGGTTGGCATGGCATTGTAGAGATGCGTAGCAAAGCTGACGCCCGCGCTGAAGCCAATTTTTGCTTCTTCATAGGTCGCGTTGGAGTGACCCGCTGACACGATGATGCCGGCATCGCGCAGCTGACGAATCACCTCGCTGCCCGCATTTTCAGGTGCCAGCGTGACTTTAGTGATGACGTCGGCATTGGCGCAGAGGAAATCCACCAGCTCGGCATCCGGCAGGCGAATCAATTCAGGATTGTGTGTACCTTTTTTAGCTTTATTCAGCCACGGACCTTCCAGATGCAGGCCGATTGCCTGATTCTGATGCTTGGCCAGGTAAGCGCGCATGGTTTCGACTGCGCGTCTCATCAGCGCATCGGTGCTGGTAATCAGTGTTGGCAAATAGCTGGTGCAGCCTGATTTCTCGTTGGCGCGCTGCATGATCTCAAGCGTTTCAACGCTTAACGCATTGATGTCATCATTGAACTGCACGCCGCCACAGCCGTTAAGCTGCAAATCAATAAAACCAGGAGCGATAAACGCACCAGCCACATCCTGCTGTGCAATTGCCGCGTCCAGGGCATCACGCGGACACACGCGCTCAATCAGGCCATCTGCAATCACAACTGCATGATTGTCCAGAATTTCATGACCAGTAAAAATCCGGCCGTTCACTAATGCGTACATCGTTTCTCTCTCCCGGCTAAGCCTGCTGCCTGAAAGCAGCAGGTTTTGTTACAACGTGTTTTCACACACCTTTCATATTTTCCGCTTCCATTTCGCGGAAATATTTCACGGTTTTCACTTTCAGTTCCATGGTGGCTGGCTCGTCACATACCACGACAGATTTGGCATGCAGCTGCAGGCAGCTGATGGTCCACATGTGGTTGACGTTACCTTCAACCGCAGCCTGCAGCGCTTGCGCTTTCAGGTGGCCGGTAACCAGAATCATCACTTCTTCAGCATCCAGCAGCGTACCGACACCAACCGTCAGGGCGTATTTCGGCACCTGATCCACATCACCATTAAAGAAGCGTGAGTTTGCAATACGCGTATCGTGCGTCAGGGTTTTGATGCGGGTACGTGAGGAGAGGGAAGAAGCCGGTTCGTTAAAGGCGATGTGACCATCGTTGCCCACGCCGCCCATAAACAGGTTAATTTTGCCGTAAGCGCGGATCTTCTCTTCGTATTGGCGACATTCTGCGTCAATATCTTCGGCATTACCATTCAGAAGATTGATATTTTGCTGTTGAATATCAACATGATCGAAAAAGTTACGGTACATGAAACTGTGGTAACTTTCCGGATGCTCTTTTGGCAGGCCAACGTACTCATCCATGTTGAAGGTGACAACGTGCTTGAAACTAACCTGGCCCGCTTTGTGCATATCGATCAGGTGCTTGTAAGCTTCCAGCGGTGTTCCACCGGTTGGCAGACCCAGCACGAAGGGACGTTCTGCGCTAGGCTTAAACGCATTAATGCGGTTAACAATGTGGCGTGCAGCCCATTTACCCACTTGGGTCGGTGTGGCCAAAGGGATCAGTCTCATGTCTTCACCTCAATTAAGATTGGAAATGTGGAGTTGCCGTTTCTCTGACAGTTTTTGCCCTTAAGCGTAATGCGTTTAAGCGTAGCCACCAGGGATAAGTGCGACTCGATATTTTTTATCATAAAATAAGTTTGTGGTGCTGGCTAGCATTTCGCATTATCAAACCACCATTTTGGTGATTAAAGTCACAGTTGTAGTGGTTTTAATTTGCGAGGCGAATTAATTTATCTTTACACTGCGCCTCGTGGTGAAAAGTGTCTTCAAGGTACCGGGCGACGGGATAATAAAATCAACCTGCGCCACGGCAAAACGCCAGTCTCATAGGGGGAGAATAAGGTGAGTATTTTAGGATATCTGCAAAAGGTCGGCCGCGCGCTTATGGTGCCGGTAGCGACTCTGCCGGCAGCGGCAATCTTGATGGGCGTTGGATACTGGATCGATCCAGATAGCTGGGGCGCAGGCAATGCGCTGGCAGCACTGTTGATCAAATCCGGTTCGGCAATCATCGACAATATGCCAGTGCTGTTTGCCATTGGTGTGGCATACGGTATGTCAAAAGATAAAGACGGCGCTGCAGCGTTAACCGGTTTTGTCGGCTTTCTTGTTGTGACCACACTCTGTTCTCCGGCAGCGGTGGCAATGATTCAGAAGATGCCGGTGGAGCAAGTTCCCGCTGCCTTCGGTAAAATTAATAACCAGTTTGTTGGCATTCTTGTCGGGATTCTTTCTGCTGAAGTCTATAACCGCTTTAGTCATGTTGAGCTGCCAAAAGCGTTGTCCTTCTTTAGCGGTCGCCGTCTGGTGCCGATCCTTGTATCGTTCCTGATGATCCTGGTTGCGTTCATTCTGATGTATATCTGGCCGATCATTTTCGGTGGACTGGTAAGTTTTGGTGAGCATATTCAGAAGCTGGGTTCCGTCGGTGCGGGCATCTACGCCTTCTTTAACCGTCTGCTGATTCCTGTTGGCTTACACCACGCATTGAACTCGGTATTCTGGTTCGATGTTGCCGGTATCAACGATATTCCTAAATTCCTTGGCGGCGCGCAGTCTATCGCTGAAGGTACAGGTATCCCTGGCATCACCGGTCGTTATCAGGCGGGCTTCTTCCCAATCATGATGTTTGGTCTTCCAGGTGCAGCGCTGGCAATTTACCACTGCGCCCGCCCGGAAAACCGCGCCAAAGTCGGCGGCATTATGCTGGCGGCGGCCTTTGCCGCCTTCTTTACGGGTATCACTGAACCGCTGGAATTCTCCTTTATGTTCGTGGCGCCGGTGCTGTATGTGATTCACGCGGCACTGACCGGTCTTTCAGTTTTCATCGCCGCGAGCATGCAGTGGATTGCCGGTTTCGGCTTCAGTGCGGGTCTGGTGGATATGGTGCTGTCAACGCGCAACCCGCTGGCGGTGCACTGGTGGATGCTGATCCCACAAGGTCTGGTGTTCTTCGTTATCTACTACGTGGTATTCCGCTTCACCATCCAGAAATTCAACCTGATGACGCCGGGCCGCGAACTCTCTGCGGGCGATGAAACCGATGGTTATGACGTCAATGTCGATAACAGCGGCAACGGTGAAAGCCAAACTGAATCTCTGGCGCGTCGTTATATTGCGGCGGTAGGTGGCTCAGAAAACCTGACCAACATCGATGCCTGTATCACACGTCTACGTCTGAACGTTAAAGATTCCGCGCAGGTTAATGAAGGTGTCGCTAAACGTCTCGGCGCTTCAGGTGTGATTCGTCTGAACAAGCAGAGCGTACAGGTTATTGTCGGTACGCAGGCGGAAAGCATTGCAACAGCAATGAAAACCGTACTGAGCAAAGGTCCAGTTGCGGCATCTGCCGCGGCGTCAACGGCTGCTCCTGCTGCTGCAGTAAAACCGCAGGCGGTGCTGAACAGCGAAAAAGCCGTGATTGCTACGCTGCTGGCGCCAGTAACCGGTGACATCGTTGCGCTGGAAAATGTGCCTGACGAAGCATTCGCCAGCAAGGCAGTCGGTGATGGTCTGGCCATCAAGCCAACCGGCAAAACCGTGGTTGCGCCAACCGGCGGAACCGTGGTGAAGATCTTCAATACCAACCATGCGTTCTGCCTTGAGGCGGAAAACGGCGTCGAGATCGTGGTACATATGGGGCTGGATACAGTAGCGCTGGAAGGCAAAGGCTTCACGCGTCTGGTTGAAGAGGGCGCAACGGTCACTGCAGGTCAGCCAATCCTGGAAATGGATCTGGACTTCCTCAATGCCAACGCCCGCTCGATGATTAGTCCGGTTGTGGTCAGCAATAGCGATGATTTCGCTGGTCTGAATTTACTGGCAACCGGTTCAGTGGTTGCAGGTGAAACCCCGCTGTACGAGGTTAAAGGCTAAGTCCTTGTGATTGAGCCAGAAGGCAGGAAGCGATTCCTGCCTTTTTTGTTTTAAAACGACCAACAAACGGTTGTTTCCCTCCTGCGCTTTGTGGATCATACTCCGTTACTTCGTGGTACAAATCACCCGTTATAGTTTTTGAGGATTTTGAGATGAGTGAGGCTGAAGCCCGCCCAACGAACTTTATTCGTCAGATCATCGACGAAGATTTGGCGAGCGGTAAGCACAACAGTGTGCATACCCGTTTCCCGCCTGAGCCCAATGGTTATCTGCATATTGGCCATGCGAAATCTATCTGCCTGAACTTTGGTATCGCGCAAGACTATCAAGGTCAGTGCAATCTGCGTTTCGACGACACTAACCCAGTTAAAGAAGATCTGGAGTTTGTCGAATCCATTAAGCGTGACGTGCAATGGCTGGGCTTTGAGTGGAGCGGCAACATTCGTTACTCCTCAGATTACTTCGACCAACTGTTCAACTATGCGGTTGAGCTGATCAACAAAGGTCTGGCTTACGTTGATGAACTGTCGGCGGATGAAATCCGTGAGTATCGCGGTTCACTGACGGCGCCGGGTAAAAACAGCCCATATCGCGATCGCAGCGTGGAAGAAAACCTGGCGCTGTTCGAGAAGATGCGCGATGGCGGTTTCGAAGAGGGCAAAGCCTGTCTGCGTGCCAAAATCGACATGGCGTCCAGCTTTATCGTGATGCGCGATCCGGTGCTGTACCGCATTAAGTTTGCCGATCACCATCAGACCGGCAGCAAGTGGTGCATCTACCCGATGTACGACTTCACTCATTGCATTTCGGATGCGATCGAAGGCATTACGCACTCTCTCTGCACGTTGGAGTTCCAGGATAACCGTCGTCTGTACGATTGGGTGCTGGATAACATCACCATTCCGGTTCATCCGCGTCAGTACGAGTTCTCACGCCTGAATCTGGAATATGCGGTGATGTCGAAGCGTAAACTGACTCAGCTGGTGAGCGAGAAGGTGGTAGAAGGCTGGGACGATCCGCGCATGCTGACCGTTTCGGGTCTGCGTCGTCGTGGTTATAGCGCCGCTTCTATCCGTGAGTTCTGCCGCCGTATTGGTGTGACCAAACAGGACAATATCGTGGAGATGGCTTCACTGGAATCGTGCATTCGTGACGATCTCAATGAAAACGCACCGCGTGCGATGGCGGTAATGGATCCGTTGAAAGTGGTGATCGAGAACCTGCCTGCAGGTCACGAAGAGATTATCACTATGCCGAATCATCCAAACAAACCGGAGATGGGCACGCGTGAAGTGCCATTCAGCCGTGAAGTGTGGATCGATCGCGCTGACTTCCGTGAAGAAGCCAACAAGCAGTACAAACGTTTGGTGCTGGGTAAAGAAGTGCGTCTGCGTAATGCTTACGTGATCCGTGCAGAACGTGTGGCGAAGGATGCTGAAGGCAATATCACCTGCATCTATTGTACTTGCGACGTTGATACGCTGAGCAAAGATCCGGCCGATGGCCGTAAAGTGAAAGGCGTTATCCATTGGGTTTCTGCAATCCACGCGCTGCCAGCGGAATTCCGCCTGTACGATCGTCTGTTCAGTGTGCCAAATCCGGGCGCGGCTGAGGATTTCCTCACCACCATCAACCCGAACTCACTGGAAATCAAACAGGGCTTCGTTGAGCCTGGCTTACGTGCAGCCGATCCGATGGCACCGTACCAGTTCGAACGCGAAGGCTATTTCTGTGCTGATAGCGTCTATTCACAGCCCTCCAGGCTGGTGTTTAACCGCACCGTGGGTTTGCGTGACACCTGGGCAAAAATCGGCGATTAATATTTTTAGTCGCGAGCACGATAAGATCATGAAAGGGCGAGCAATCGCCCTTTTTTATTATCTCAATTTGGCAAGGTACGACCTTTTATGCTGCACGCCCTCAACGAGCCATTAATTCCCTATTTGCGACTATTCTGACTTTAGAAAAATTAACCCATTTGGCAGTGTGAAAAACTTTTTTTCAGGTAGGCTATGCGCTCTCAGACGGTGCTCTGCGGCTTATCTAAGGAAAAAAAATGACAACTCTCGCCCAGGAAGCCAGGCATAGCGTGGTGGTTTTACATCAGCTTATTGAACGTATTTTCAATCAGGCGGAAGGCAGTGACGACAGCATTGATCTGTTTTTATCGCACTTTCATCCCGAGTTCAAAATGGTCACGCCGCAAGGCAAACGATTGGACCTCAATGAAATGGAAGTGCTGTTTCGCCAGTTACAGGGGCAGCGTGAAGGCATGCGAATTGCCACCAGTGAGCACGCCATCATCTCGCAGCAAAGCGAGGAAGTGACGATTCAGTATCGTGAATTACAGATGATGAACGGCATCAATCAGAGCCGCATTTCACTGGCGGTATTGGATTGCAGCACCGCCATTCCGCGCTGGCGCTACCTGCAGGAAACGCTTGTCGCCTGATTACAGGCATAAAAAAACCGGCTCAAGCGCCGGTTTTTTTATACTGCATAGCACACTCAATTACTTATCGTGGAGCGTATCGTCTTCGCGGCAGTCTCCCAGAGCACAATGACCGTACAGGTACAGGCTGTGGTTGCTGAGCTTAATGCCGTGGCGAGTGGCGATTTCACGCTGACGCGTTTCGATTGATTCATCGCTGAATTCGATAACTTTGCCACAATCCAGGCAGATCAAGTGATCGTGGTGATGCTGCTGAGTCAGTTCGAAGACAGATTTGCCGCCTTCAAAGTTGTGACGGGTTACGATGCCCGCGTCGTCAAACTGGTTAAGAACGCGATACACCGTTGCCAGACCAATCTCTTCGCCCATATCAATCAGGCGCTTATACAAATCTTCCGCACTGACGTGATGGGACTCTGGGCCGGGTCCCTGAAGCACTTCCAGAATTTTCAGTCTGGGTAGCGTGACTTTCAGGCCAGCCTTCTTCAATGCGGAGTTGTTGTCAGTCATGCGGATATTGTCCTGTTACTTTGCTAGTCACTTGCGGCGCAGGGGCCTTGAATGTTTAGGTCAACGCGCATTCTCATTTGCGTCTCATTATAGAACTCAAGCAGTGAAATGAAAACCAAGGCAACGTCCTTAATCACCAAAGGTTGTAAGGATATCGTCACTAACGTCTTCAAGACGCTTGGGTTTTGGATTCCATTTCACTCAGCCTCATTCTACTGCCAGAAGAATAAGCGGATGACCATTGCGGGTATTCTACAGATTTGCGGGGAAAAGTTAAAAAACCGTAGCTATTATTTTTATAGGAAATTCCGTTACCCGATGTGAGGCAGTGCGCACATCGGGCAGAGCAGGGAATTAAGCTTCAATAATCTCTTTCAGCTGCAGCTCATCAAAGATCTGCTTCACCCACTTCTCAACACGTTCGTTGGTCAATTCCGGCTGACGGTCTTCGTCAATGGCCAGACCAAGGAAGTTTTTGTCATCGGCCAGGCCTTTAGAGGCTTCAAAGTGATAGCCTTCGGTTGGCCAGTGACCGACGATCACCGCACCATTCGGCTCAATGATGTCACGGATAGTGCCCATCGCATCACAGAAGTACTCGGCGTAATCTTCCTGATCGCCACAACCAAACAGCGCTACCAGCTTGCCATTGAAATCAATCTCTTCCAGCGTCGGGAAGAAATCATCCCAGTCACACTGCGCTTCGCCGTAATACCAGGTTGGGATACCCAGCAGCAGGATGTCGAACGCTTCGAGATCTTCTTTGGTGCTCTTAGCAATGTCATGCACTTCGGCGACATCTTTACCCAGTTGTTTCTGGATCATCTTTGCAATGTTTTCAGTGTTGCCGGTATCGCTGCCGAAGAAAATGCCTACGATTGCCATGGGTTAGGTAACCTCTTAAATCCTGATTGTGAAAGTAAGTCAGTTGACTGCACAGTTATGCGAATAATAGCAGACCGGTAAAAAGTGCGGAACGTATAAAGCCGTGACTTTGTGTTCCAGCGTGCGGTCTTCGCGCGTTACGACAGTTTGAGCTGTGCCAGCAGCATTTGTTCAATCAATTCGCTGCGACTGATGTTTTGCTGATCGGCCAGCGTGCTGAGGGCGTCAACCGCCTCGCTCGACATCTTCAGCTCAACACGACGCAGCCCACGCACTTTATCGCGCTTGAGCTGATTGCGTTTGTTGATGCGTAACTGTTCATCACGCGTCAGCGGGCTGGTTTTCGGGCGACCAGGACGCCGCTCGTCTGCGAAGAGATCAAGCGTAGTGCGGTCTGTCTGTTCTTTTGCCATGGTTTGTAAAACTGAGTGGGCGCGAACGGCGAAAAGGCGCTGCGCGATTAAAACATTATCGGCCCGACCACGGCGAAAAAATATCCGTGGCAAATTTTTAGCGCGACATCATACTCCAGCGCCTTCCCTGACGCCAACCCTAAAGCGCAAGCGGCAAGCTTTTGCTTTTACAGGTTAAAAAAACGCCGAACGGCGCGTAACACCGCATCGGGTTTCTCGGCGTGCACCCAGTGTCCAGCACCGCTGATCACATGTGCATGTGCCTGCGGGAACTGACGCAGCAGCGCATCGCGATGCTGATTATCCAGATAAGGCGAGTCGCCGCCGCGGATAAACAGCGCCGGATGCGGCCACGCAGGAATCTCTTCCCAGCCGGAAATGGTGCTGTAGTTATCCCACAGCACCGGCACATTAAAGCGCCATTCGCCCTCTGCGAAAGATTTGAGGATGAACTGGATCACGCCTTCTTCATCAATATGCTGACGCATTACTTCAGCGGCTTCGCTGCGGCGCGTGACGCCCGCGGCGCTCACGGCCCGGATAGCGGCAAAAATATCGTCATGGCGGCGCGTTTGGTAATCAACGGGCGCGATATCGATCATCACCATTTTATCGATACGTTCCGGGGCGATGGCACTGAGCGCCATGGCGATTTTGCCGCCCATCGAGTGTCCTATCACTCCCGCGCGATCGATATGGTGCGCATCCAGCGTTTCGACAATGTCCTGCGCCATCACGTGATAATTCATCTCATCGCTACGCGCCGACAAGCCGTGATTGCGCACGTCAACTTGCAGCGTAGGACGTGCGTCACGCACCCCACGCGCCAGCACGCCAAGGTTATCAAGACTGCCAAAAAGACCATGGATCAACAGAATCGGCGTGGCATCGGGGGCAGATTGTTCAGTTTGCAGACGGGCGTTCAAAATCATGGCTAAAGTTCTTACGGTTGTGACCTTGGCTTAGGTTATCATGGATTCACCTGTCCAGCAGTCAGGCCGGTGGGCATTAGGGCATATTCCGACTTTTGCCCGTAAACGTTGCCAACGCTATCGGCTGCCACGGATTTAACTTTATAATCCTTATGTTAGAACCCGCTCACGTTTTGCACGACTGGATTTTGCTAAGGCCGTTGCAATAATGCGTGGTTCTGTCATTTGCCAGAATCGTACGGAAAAAGATGAAAACGATTGAAGTTGACGAAGAACTCTACCGTTATATTGCCAGCCACACGCAGCACATTGGTGAAAGCGCCTCAGATATTTTGCGCCGCATGTTGAAGTTCACCGCCGGACAGAGCGCACCCGCTGCGCCCGCCGCTGGTGCATCAATCAAAGAAGCGCAACCTGCCAGCCGTGAAGCGCGTCCTCAGGATCGCGTCCGTGCGGTACGTGAGCTGCTGCTTTCCGATGAATATGCCGAGCAGAATAAGGCGGTTAACCGCTTCATGTTGGTACTGTCAACGCTCTATCGTCTTGATCCGGCTGCGTTTGCTGAAGCTACTGCCTCGCTGCAGGGCCGTACCCGCGTCTACTTTGCGGGCGACGAGCACACGCTGCTGCAAAATGGCACCCATACCAAGCCGAAGCACGTTCCCGGCACGCCGTACTGGGTGATCACGAATACCAATACAGGCCGCAAATGCAGCATGGTGGAACACATCATGCTGGCTATGCAGTTCCCACAGGAACTGACAGAGAAAGTTCGCGGCACCATTTAACTGAAGCGTCAGGGAGAAGCGCCAATGGCCAATCACCCCCGTGCCGGGCAGCCTGCCCAGCAGAGCGATTTGATTAACGTTGCACAATTAACCTCGCAGTATTACGTCCTGAAGCCCGATGTGGCGAATCCGGATCATGCGGTGAAATTTGGCACTTCAGGCCACCGCGGCAGCGCGGGACGCCAAAGCTTCAATGAACAGCACATTTTGGCGATCGCGCAGGCGATTGCTGAAGAGCGTAAAAAGAATGGCATCACCGGTCCGTGCTACGTCGGTAAAGACACGCATGCGCTGTCTGAGCCGGCGATTCTGTCGGTGCTGGAAGTGCTGGCCGCTAACGGCGTGGACGTGATTGTTCAGCAGGACAATGGCTACACGCCAACGCCTGCAATCTCGAACGCGATTCTTGAGCACAACAAACGCGGCGGCGCGCAGGCGGACGGCATCGTTATCACGCCTTCGCATAATCCACCGGAAGATGGTGGTATCAAATACAATCCGCCAAACGGTGGCCCGGCTGATACCAACGTTACCAAAGTGGTGGAAGATCGCGCTAACCAGCTGATCAAAGGCGAGCTGAAAGACGTGAAACGTCTGCCGCTGGATCAGGCATGGGCGAGCGGCCACATCGTTGAGCAGGATCTGATCCAGCCATACGTTGAAGGTCTGGCGCAGGTAATTGACTTCGCCGCCATCCAGAACGCCGGCCTGAAAATTGGCGTCGATCCATTAGGCGGTTCCGGTATTGCTTACTGGCAGCGCATTGCTGAGCACTACAAACTGGATCTGACCATCGTGAACGATGCGATCGATCAGACTTTCCGCTTCATGCATCTGGATAAAGATGGCGTGGTGCGTATGGACTGCTCATCCGAGTGCGCGATGGCCGGTTTGCTGGCGTACAAAGACAAATTCGATCTGGCCTTTGGTAACGATCCTGACTACGACCGTCACGGCATCGTCACGCCTGCAGGTCTGATGAATCCAAACCACTATCTGGCGGTGGCAATCAACTACCTGTTCCAGCATCGCCCACAGTGGGGCAAAGACGTTGCTGTGGGTAAAACCCTGGTTTCCAGCGCGATGATCGACCGCGTGGTTAACGACATTGGACGTAAGCTGGTGGAAGTGCCGGTTGGTTTCAAATGGTTCGTTGATGGTCTGTTCGATGGCAGCTTCGGTTTCGGCGGTGAAGAGAGCGCGGGCGCATCCTTCCTGCGTTTCGATGGCTCAGCCTGGTCAACCGATAAAGACGGCATCATTCTGTGCCTGCTGGCTGCTGAAATCACGGCGGTAACTGGCAAGAACCCGCAGCAGCACTATGACGAGCTGGCCGAACGCTTTGGTGCGCCAAGCTATAACCGTCTGCAGGCTCCGGCGACTTCTGCACAGAAAGCCGCGCTGTCTAAGCTGTCACCCGAAATGGTGAGCGCAGATACGCTGGCGGGTGATCCGATCACCGCACGCCTGACTGCGGCGCCGGGTAACGGTGCGTCAATCGGCGGTCTGAAAGTAATGACGGAAAACGGCTGGTTCGCCGCGCGTCCATCAGGTACAGAAGACGCGTACAAAATCTACTGCGAAAGCTTCCTGGGTGCTGAACATCGTCAGCAAATCGAGAAAGAAGCGGTTGAGATTGTTAGCGAAGTACTGAAAAACGCCTGATTGGGCAGTGAAGAGAAAAGGCCGCTTCGCGGCCTTTTTTTATGGCATAAATCGATAGCCGATACCGGTTTCGGTCAGCAAATGGCTGGGCTGCGTGGGATTCGCTTCCAGCTTCTGCCGCAAGTGCCCCATATAGATGCGCAAATAATGGCTGTGCTCCACCGCATTGGGCCCCCAAACCTGATTCAGTAATTGACGCTGGGTCAGCACTTTTCCGGCGTTGTTCACCAGCAAACTCAGCAGACGGAATTCAGTCGGTGTCAGATGCACTTCCTGTTGGTTGCGCAATACACGGCGCGCCGCCAAATCTATGCTGACTTCGCCAAATTTCACCACCGGTTCTGGCTGGTTGCTTTGATGGCGACGCAGCGCCACGCGCACGCGCGCCAGCAGTTCACCTATGCCAAACGGCTTAGTGAGATAATCATCCGCACCCGCGTCCAGCGCATCAATCTTATCCTGCTCATCGCTCCGTGCCGACAGCACAATAACCGGCATGCTGCTCCATTGACGAACTTCACGGATAAAGTCATTGCCATCACCATCCGGCAAGCCGAGATCGAGGATCACCAGATCCGGCTTACGCGTCGCCGCTTCAATCAGGCCGCGCTGCAGTTGCTCCGCTTCCACAATCTTCAGGCCTTCGCTCTCCAGCGCAAGGCGCACGAAACGGCGAATCTCTTTTTCATCTTCCACTATCAAGATGGTCGTCACGCTGCCTCCAGCGGCAAAAAAGTTAACGCATCACTTTAGCAATAAAGCGGCCCGGCGTCCGTCACGAATTTTTTAACTTGAATGGATCGTTTAATTCACAATCTTGTAACTAACTTTCACCACCACACAAATTGCTGAAAAAAAGCGCAAATATAGTGGTCGGATGAGTAGTAAAATTACACAATAACGGGTAATATCTGAACCAGATCACATTTCAACGCAATGTTTACCACAAGGGGGCCAAAGATGGATCGCGCATATCCACTGTATAAAATCGTACTGCGCCGCGTGCTGGTGGTAGCAATCGGTTTGCTGGCGTTGCCAGTGATGTTATTCCGCTCAGATCGCGCACGTTTGTACAGTTACCTGCATCGTATGTGGTGCAAAACCAGCACGAAACCCGTCTGGCTGGCGCAGTCTGAAGCGGCTGCCGGCATTCACTGGTAAGCGATTTTAACGCACTATTAACCCGGCGACTTCACCTGAAGCGCCGGGTTTTTTATCGATAATTTTCACCCCCACCGCGCGTTCCCGCTGTTATCTCCGCGCATTTCAGCTACACTTAAAACCTCTACAAGATTTATGAGGTTGTACAAGTATGAGCGAGAAAATTCCTGTTGGTATCAGCGCTTGCCTGCTCGGGGATAACGTCCGATTTGATGGTGGCCATAAACGTTTTGCTTTCGCCACGGACGAACTCGTGCCATTTGTGCGCTTTGAACCTGTATGTCCCGAAATGGCGATTGGCTTACCGACGCCACGTCCGGCTTTGCGCCTGGTAAAAGAGAGCGATGAAAACATCCATCTCTGTTTCAGCAAAGATGGCGGCGAAGAGGTGACGGAAAAGATGCAGCGCTGGTCCGCCGAACGCGTGAAGTCGCTACATCATCTGTGCGGCTACATCCTCTGTGCCAAATCCCCTAGCTGTGGGCTGGAACGTGTCCGCGTTTACGAGCCTGAAACCAACAACAATCGTAAAGCGGGCACCGGCATGTTTACCGCATTTTTACAGAAAGAGATGCCGTGGCTGCCGCTGGAAGAGGATGGTCGTCTGCATGATGACGCTATCCGCGAAAACTTTATCGGCCGCGTCTATGCGCTACACGAATTCAACGAAATGTGGCGCAGCGGATTATCGCGCCACAAGCTGATGGCCTTCCATAGTCGCTACAAATTATTGCTGCTATCTCATGCGCAGGACGAATACCGCGAGATGGGCCGCTTTGTCGCGGCGATGGACCAGTGGGATTCGCTGGAGGATTACGCCTTTGAGTACCGCAGTCGTCTGATGCACCTGATGTCACATCAGGCATCACGACGCAATCACACTAACGTGCTGATGCATGTACAAGGCTACTTCCGTCCGCAGTTGAGTTCGCCGCAGCGTCAGGAGCTGGCGCAACTGATTGATCGTTATCGTCAGGGCGTGCAGCCGCTGTTAGCACCGATCACTATGCTGAAACATTACATGGCGGAATACCCGCATCCGTGGCTGGCACAGCAGCGCTATTTTGATCCTTATCCGGAAGCGCTGCGTTTGCGCTACGGCCAATAATTTCGGGGCTTTATGACCACCCATTTAGTTTGGCTGCGCAACGATCTGCGCATCAATGACAACATGGCGTTGGCCGCTGCCTGCCGCGATAGCCAGACCAAAGTGATTGCGCTGTTTATCGCCACACCGCAGCAGTGGCAGCAACACCATATGGCGCCAAAGCAGGCGGCGTTCATCCAGCAAAATCTCAGCTTGTTGCAGAAGTCACTGGCTGAACGCGGCATTCCTCTGCATTTCCATCAGTGTGATGACTTTGCCGCTTCGATTGAATATCTGGCGAAATTTTGCCAGCAGCAGCGGGTTGATGCGCTGTTCTACAATTACCAGTATGAAATCAACGAGCGTGAACGCGATGCGCAGGCGGAGAAACGTCTGGATGCGCAGGGCGTAATATGTCAGGGATTCGATGACAGCTTGCTGTTGCCGCCGGGCAGCGTGCAAACCGGCAGCAACACCATGTTCAAAGTGTTCACGCCGTTCAGCAAAGCCTTTGTTCGTCGTTTACATCAGGGCTTACCGGAGTGCCATCAGGCACCGAAAGCGCGTGATGGTGCGCCCATCAGTATCGAAAAGAAGATTCCCGCTTTTGATTATCCTTGTGAAGCCTTTGATGAAAGCCTGTTCCCGGCGGGAGAAGAGGCGGCGTTAAAACAGCTGCGCCACTTCGCTAAACAGGCGGTGCAGCATTATCCGGATCAGCGTGATTTACCGGCCATTGACGGCACCAGCCGCTTATCGGTTTATCTAACCACTGGCGTGCTGTCGCCGCGCCAATGTCTTCATCGCGTGCTCAAAGAGCATCCCGATGCTCTCAACGAGGGCAAGGCCTTTACCTGGCTGAACGAACTGATCTGGCGCGAATTCTATCGTCATCTGATGGTGGCGTTTCCGGCGCTGTGCAAACATCAGCCGTTTGTCGACTGGACGCGCAACGTGGATTGGCAGCAAAACGACGGGCATCTCAAAGCCTGGCAACAGGGCAAAACCGGCTATCCGATTGTTGATGCGGCGATGCGCCAGCTCAACACGTTCGGCTGGATGCATAATCGCTTGCGCATGATTACCGCCAGTTTCCTGGTGAAGGATCTGCTGATCGACTGGCGTGAAGGTGAGCGTTATTTCATGCAGCAGCTGATCGATGGCGATCTGGCCGCCAACAATGGCGGCTGGCAGTGGGCCGCGTCAACTGGCACCGATGCCGCGCCCTATTTTCGTATCTTCAATCCCACCACGCAGGGCGAGCGCTTCGATAAACAGGGCGAGTTTATTCGTCAGTGGCTGCCGGAACTCAGCGACGTGCCCGACAGCGATATCCATCAGCCGCAAGTGTGGGCGCAGAAAAATAACAAGAAACTCGATTATCCCGCGCCAATCGTGGAACATAAGGACGCACGTAAAAAGACACTAGACGCCTTTGAGCGCGCTCGCAGCGCGGCTTGAGGCGGTCAGGGAGCCGTAATGAATAATGTCGAGTTAGAACAGATCGTTAACCAGCAGCTGAATAACAGCGCCTTCAGCGATTACGCGCCGAACGGTTTGCAGGTGGAAGGGCGCGCCGAGGTGAAAACCATCATCACTGGCGTAACCGCGTGTCAGGCGCTGCTGGACGAGGCGGTGAAGCGCAACGCCGATGCGGTGCTGGTGCATCACGGTTACTTTTGGAAAAGCGAAGCGCCGGTGATTAAAGGCATGAAGCGCCAGCGTTTGCGCACGCTGCTGGCCAATGATATCAATTTGTATGGCTGGCATCTGCCGCTGGATGCGCATCCCGAGTTGGGTAATAACGCGCAGCTGGCGCGTCTGTTTGATATTGCAGTGAAAGGCGAGATTCAGCCACTGGTGCCGTGGGGCGAGCTGGCACAACCACTGAGTGGCGCGGCGCTGGCGGAAAAAATTGCCCAACGTTTAGGTCGCACACCGCTGCACTGTGGCGATAACGCGCCGGCATTGATCAAGCGCGTTGCCTGGTGCAGCGGCGGCGGTCAGGGCTTTATCGATAGCGCGGCAGCCTTTGGCGTCGATGCCTTTATCACCGGCGAAGTCTCCGAGCAAACCATCCACAGCGCGCGCGAACAAGGTTTGCACTTCTTTGCCGCCGGACATCACGCGACCGAACGCGGCGGCATCAAGGCGCTGGGCGAATGGTTAGCTGCCCATCATGGCCTTGATGTGACCTTTATCGACATCGACAATCCGGCCTGATTTCTCCCCTCTCACGCCCTTAACCTGCGTTAAGGGCGCAAATCTGTTGACACATCTCTGTCACTTTCGCATAACTTATGGCCTTTACGCATAAACGAGAAGTTCGTTCGCTATGAATGGCGATCCTGCAACATTCGTTCTGCGACATGTAAGACTTTTACCAGGAGGTTGTTTTTGCAACGAGCACGTTGTTATCTGCTAGGTGAGCGCGCGGTGGTGCTGGAACTGGAGCCACCGGTTTCGTTGACCAGCCAGCAGCGCATCTGGGGATTGTGTCAGCGACTGCAGAAAAACGAGCAGGTTGAGGAAGTGATTCCTGGCATGAACAACCTGACGTTGCTGCTGCGCGATCCGCAACGCAATGCATTGGACGCGATTGAGCGTTTGCAGCGTTGGTGGGAAGAGAGCGAAGCGCAGCTGCCGGAATCGCGCCGCGTCGAGATTCCAGTTGTGTACGGCGGCGCAGGCGGGCCGGATCTGCAGGAGGTGGCGGAGCGCGCCAACATGACGCCCAGGCAAGCGGTAGAACTGCACAGCAGCATCGATTACGTGGTCTATTTCATCGGCTTCCAGCCTGGTTTCCCTTATCTCGGCGGCCTGGATGAGCGTTTACACACGCCGCGCCGCGCTGAACCGCGCGTGCTGGTGCCGAGCGGCTCGGTGGGCATCGGCGGCAGCCAAACCGGCATCTATCCATTAGCCGCGCCCGGCGGCTGGCAACTGATTGGTCATACGCCGCTCAGCCTGTTCGACCCGCTTCTGCATCCACCGACACTGTTACGCCCCGGCGATAGCGTGCGTTTTGTGCCGCAGCAGGAGGGCGTATGTTGAAAATTCTCCGCGCGGGCATGATGACCTCGCTGCAAGACCACGGCCGCACCGGCTTCCGCCAATATGGCATCAGCGTGGGCGGCGCGCTCGATCAACCGGCAATGCGCACCGCCAATATGCTGGTGGGCAACCCCGAGCAGAGCGCGGTGCTGGAAATCGTGCTGGGACAATTTAAAACGCAGTTTACGCGCGATGGCTGGTTTGCATTGACGGGCGCGGGCTGCAATGCCGATCTGGATGGCAAACCGGTCTGGACCGGCTGGCGTCTGCCGGTGAAAAAAGGGCAGGTGCTGACGCTGGCAACGCCAACGCGCGGCATGCGCAGTTATCTGGCGGTCAACGGTGGTTTTGCCGTGCCGGACATGCTCGGTTCGGTCAGTACCGATCTCAAGGCAGCGTTTGGCGGCTGGCAGGGACGTAAATTGCAGGATGGCGACGAGCTGCCGTTGGGTAAACCGACGCGCGACTTCAAAGATAAAGCCGGCGTGCGTCAACTGCTGTGGGGCAACCGCATCCGCGCCTTAGCGGGCCCGGAATATAACGAGTTCTCGCGTGAGGCGCAGCAGGGTTTCTGGCGCAGCCCGTGGAAGCTCAGTCCGCAAAGTAACCGCATGGGTTATCGCCTGCAGGGACGTCAACTGCATCGCGATGCGACGCGCGATTTGCTGTCGCACGGTTTAGTGCCCGGCGTGGTACAGGTGCCGCCCAATGGCCAGCCAATTGTGTTGATGGCGGATGCACAAACCACCGGCGGCTATCCGCGCATTGCCTGCATCATCGAAGCCGATCTTTATCATCTGGCGCAAATTCGTCTCGGCGAACCGATTCACTTTATCCACTGCACGCTGGAAGACGCGATTCACGCCAAACAGCATCAACAGCGTTCCTTCGACCAAATAGCCTGGGGATTGGCCCATGAAGATTGATCTTAACGCCGATCTCGGCGAAGGCAGCGCCAGCGATCGGGAGCTGCTGACGCTGGTGAGTTCAGCCAATATCGCCTGCGGCTTCCACGCTGGTGATGCGCAAACCATGCTGCAATCGGTGCGCTGGGCGAAAGCGTCTGGCGTGGCGATTGGCGCGCATCCAAGTTTCCCCGATCGGGAAAACTTTGGCCGTACCGCCATGCAGCTGCCGCCGGAAACGGTGTATGCGCAGATGATCTACCAGATTGGTGCGCTGAAGAGCATTGCCGAGAGCGAAGGCGAACGGCTGGTACACGTCAAGCCGCACGGCATGCTGTACAACCAGGCGGCGGGCGATCCGCAACTGGCGGATGCCATCGCGCGCGCGGTAAAAGCCGTGGATAGCGGATTGATTCTGGTCGGATTGGCGGGCAGCGCGTCGATTGCGGCGGCGGCGCATCATGGTCTGCGCACCCGCGAAGAGGTGTTTGCCGATCGCGGCTATCTGGCGAGCGGGACGTTAGTGCCACGCAGCCAGCCGCAAGCGATGATTGAAGATGCCGAACAGGCGCTGGCGCAAACGCTGGCGATGGTGCAGCAGCGTCAGGTGCAGAGCATCAGCGGAGAATGGGTCAAGGTTAACGCCGAAACCGTCTGTTTACACGGTGATGGCGCACATGCGCTGCAGTTCGCCCGCACGCTGCGCGCGGCATTTGCGACCAGTCAGATTGCGGTCACCAGCGCATAACGTTTTTACTCATTGCCCGGCATCACGCCGGGCTTTGTCTTTTCACATAAGGGAACAACATGGATAACGTGGTAAACCTCTGGCCGCTGCTGGGCATTGCCGCCATCATTCTGGGTTTTGTGCTGCGCTTTAACCCGGTGCTGGTGGTGATTGTGGCGGGCTTCGTCACCGGGCTGGCAGCGCATCTGCCGCTGGCAGACATTCTGGAAAAGCTCGGCTCTGGCTTCCTCAATACGCGTAATCTGCCGCTGATTCTGCTGCTGCCGCTGGCTGTTATCGGTTTGCTGGAGCGTCATGGCCTGAAAGAGCGGGCGCAAAGCTGGATTGCGCAGATCAAAACCGCCACCGCCGGCCGCTTGCTGATCGTCTACCTGTTTGTGCGTGAAGCCACCGCCGCGCTGGGCTTAACCAGCCTGGGCGGGCATCCGCAGATGGTGCGTCCGCTGCTGGCGCCGATGGCCGAAGGTGCCACAGAAAACCGCTACGGTGATGTCCCGCCAGAGGTGCGCCATCGTCTGCGCGCCATGTCTGCGGCGACCGATAACGTTGGCCTGTTCTTTGGCGAGGATATCTTCGTTGCCTTTGGCGCGATTATCTTCATGCATAATTTTATGCAGGAATCTGCCGGTATCAGCACCGAACCGCTGCATATCGCGCTGTGGGGCATTCCTACCGCGCTCTGTGCTTTCCTCATTCATTCAGCTCGTCTGGTGCGTCTCGATCGCCAGCTGTCGCGTGAATTGGGCGCGTTAAACCAGCAGGCGCTGAACGCCAAAGGAGCGAAGTAATGTTCCAGCAACAATATTTGATGTGGCTGGCAGGGGTGATCCTGCTGGTGGTTGCCGTGCTTTCATGGCGTGACAGCGCTAACCCGCGCCGTTTTACCACCGGTCTGTTCTGGGCACTGTATGGCCTGATTTTCCTGATTGGCGACGGTGCTTATCAGCTAATGGGACAATGGGCGGGCGATGCGGAACTGGGCCGCCGCGGGTTGCATATCGGCGTGGGTGTTGCCGTGGTGTTGATGGCGTTGATTGCCGGTTTCGGCGGCGTGCGTCTGGGGCGTTATCATCAGCGCAGCGATGAGCAGAAACAGGAAAGTGCTAAACGTCTGCACAACAAACTGTTCCTGCCAGCGCTGGCGATTCCACTGGTGACGGTGATTGGCGTGCTGGCGTTTAACCATATTCCCGGTTTGCAGGATACGGTGTTTGGTCCCGGCAATCACGCCACGCTGGTGACGCTGTTCTCCATGATGATTGGCTGCCTGCTGGGCTGGCTGATTGCGTTGAAAATCACCCATGAAAAGCCGCTGCAGTCGATGCAGGAAACCCGTCGCCTGCTGGATGCGGTCGGTTGGGCGTTTATTCTGCCGCAGATTCTGGCCACGCTTGGCCTGCTGTTCACCAGCGCCGGTGTCGGCACGGCAATTTCGCATCTCACCGAACAGTATCTGGCGGTAGATAATCGCCTGATTGCCGTCGCGGTGTATGCGGGTGGCATGGCATTGCTGACCATGGTGATGGGCAATGCGTTTGCTGCCTTCCCGATTGTCACCGCCGGCATTGGTATTCCGATTCTGGTACTGCAGCACGGCGGCAATCCAGCGGTAATGGCGGCGATTGGGATGTTCTCCGGCTATTGCGGCACGTTGATGACGCCAATGGCGGCCAACTTCAACATCGTGCCGGCGCGCCTGCTGGAGCTGCCGGACCGCAACGCGGTGATCAAGGCTCAGGTGCCAACCGGTGTGCTACTGTTGGTAGTGAATATTTTCCTGCTCTACTTCCTGATGTTCTTGTGAGGTTGCAATGAAAACGGTGTTAATGACGGCGTTTGAGCCTTTTGGTGGCGAAAACATCAACCCTTCGTGGGAAGCGGTGCGCACCTTCGACGGCAAAGAGATCGCCGGTGCACGCATTGTGGTACGCCAGCTGCCGGTGGTATTTGCCACTTGCGGTGAAGTGCTGACGCGCGCGCTGGAGGAGATTCAACCCGACCGCGTGTTGTGCGTCGGGCAAGCCGGCGGCCGCGCCGATATTACCGTTGAACGCGTTGCGATCAACGTGGATGACGCGCGCATACCGGATAACAACCAGCAGCAACCGATCGATCAGCCCATCGAGGCGGATGGCCCGGCGGCTTATTTCTCCACGCTGCCGATCAAAGCGATGGTTGCCGCGCTGCGTGAAGTGGGTGTGCCGGCCTCGGTATCGCAAACCGCCGGCACCTTCACCTGTAACCACGTGATGTACAGCCTGCTGCACTGGATCCACACCACCAACAGCAAGGCGCGCGGCGGTTTTGTTCATATCCCGTATATGCCGGAACAAGCGGTGCACCATCCCGGCGTGGCCAGCATGGCGACTGCAAGCGTGATTCAGGCGCTGGAAACCTCGCTGCAGGTGATCCTGAGTACCGAAAATGATATCCGCGTCGTCGGTGGCGCTACGCATTAAAAGGAGTTGTTATGCCTGAGGGACCGGAGATCCGCCGCGCGGCGGATCAGCTGGCAGAGGCAATGGTCGGCAAACCCCTTACCGATGTGTGGTTTGCCTTTCCACAGCTGAAAACCTACGAACCTGCGCTGATGGATGCCACCATCAACGCCTTCGAAACGCGCGGTAAAGCGCTGCTCACCCACTTCTCCAATGGTTTGACGCTCTACAGCCACAATCAGCTGTACGGCGTGTGGCGCGTGGTGCCAACCGGTACGCAACCGAATACCACACGTCAGCTGCGCGTTCGGCTCGCAACGGCGGATAAAACCATTTTGCTGTATAGCGCCTCGGATATTGAGCTGCTCAACGCTGATACCTTAGCTGCGCATCCGTTTTTGCAGCGCGTGGGCCCGGATGTGCTGGATGCCAGCTTAACGGTGGAAGAGGTGCGCGAGCGTTTGCTGTCGCCGCGTTTTCGTCGTCGCCAGTTCAGCGGCTTGCTGCTTGATCAGGCCTTTTTAGCCGGCCTCGGCAATTATCTGCGCGTGGAGATTTTGTGGCATGCCGGATTGCTGGCGTCGCATCGGGCGCAGGACCTCAGCGAACAGCAGCTGACGGCGTTAAGTGAGGCGATGCTGGCGGTGCCGCGTTTGTCATACGAGATGCGTGGCAGCATGAAGAAGTATCATGAAGAAGCAGCGTTTCGCTTCGAGGTATTTCATCGGCAGGGTAAAAAGTGTCGGCGGTGCGGCGCGGTGATTGAGAAGGGCGTGCTGTCATCGCGGCCGTTTTACTGGTGCCCGGGATGCCAGTTGTAGCGCTATAAAAAAGGCGGCCAGATGGCCGCCTTTCTCTTATTTATCCAGCGCCGAGGTGAATGGACGCTCGGTGTAACCGGTATACAGCTGACGCGGACGGGCGATTTTCATGCCTTCGTCGTGCATCTCTTTCCAGTGTGCAATCCAGCCCACGGTGCGCGCCATGGCGAAGATAACGGTAAACATGGAAGACGGAATGCCCATTGCTTTCAGGATGATGCCTGAATAGAAATCGACGTTTGGATAGAGTTTACGCTCGATGAAGTACGGGTCGTTCAGCGCGATGTGTTCCAGCTCCATCGCCACTTCCAGCAGATCATCTTTCATGCCCAGTTCGTTCAGCACTTCGTGACAGGTATCGCGCATCACGGTGGCACGTGGATCGTAGTTTTTGTACACGCGGTGGCCGAAGCCCATCAGACGGAACGAATCGTTCTTATCTTTCGCTCGTTTAACAAACTCAGGGATGTGATCAACGGTGCTGATCTCTTCCAGCATGCGCAGTGTCGCTTCGTTGGCACCGCCGTGTGCTGGTCCCCACAGAGAAGCGATACCGGCGGCGATACAGGCAAACGGGTTCGCGCCTGAAGAGCCTGCGGTACGCACGGTAGAGGTAGAAGCGTTCTGCTCATGGTCGGCGTGCAGAATCAGAATACGGTCCATCGCGCGTTCCAGCACTGGATTCACTTTGTACTCTTCGCACGGCGTGGCGAACATCATGTGCAGGAAGTTACCGGCATAAGAGAGGTCGTTGCGCGGATAGACAAACGGCTGGCCAATCGAGTACTTGTAGCACATCGCTGCCATGGTCGGCATTTTCGACAGCAGGCGGAACGCAGCGATTTCACGGTGACGCTCAATGTTGACGTCTAAAGAGTCGTGATAAAACGCTGCCAGCGCACCGGTCACACCACACATTACTGCCATTGGATGCGAATCGCGGCGGAAGCCGTGGAACAGTCGGGTGATTTGCTCGTGAATCATGGTGTGGCGGGTAACGGTGGTGCGGAACTCTTCAAACTGGGCTTGGGTCGGGGCTTCGCCATTTAACAGGATGTAACACACTTCAAGATAGTTAGAGTGGGTTGCCAGCTGATCAATCGGGAAACCGCGGTGTAACAGAATACCTTCGTCACCATCAATAAAGGTGATTTTAGATTCGCAGGACGCCGTAGAGGTGAAGCCGGGATCGAAGGTGAACAGGCCTTGTGAGCCAAGGGCGCGGACATCAACTACATCTTGTCCCAGCGTGCCTTGCATCACGTCCAGTTCAACAGAAGTATTATCTTGTAGGGTTAGCGTCACTTTTTTATCTGTCATTATTTCGTCTCCATAGCGCCTTTAAGGTAAGGATCTTAGACACCAGAATAGCCATGTTGTTACGTAAAACCACAATCTTCACAGCATCACTCTGCGGTAACGTTGGTCGTGCAGGGTTACAGAGTAAATGCTGAACTGGGCCATTCGGTGGCGTCGGGGCATGACATGCTGCACATCGAGGATGTTAAAGTTCCTGTCACGACATAACTTCTTGGTAACCAATAACCTGATGCTTTGTGTTACTTGTATTGGCAATGTTACATAACTTGAGCTTAGGGGAAAGTGTATCCCCATAACTTTTGTGCATCATAGGACTTTAATGCGATTGTTTGTAACTGAAATGTTGATTCTTTGTCAAATCAGATAATTAAAAATGTATAAATTGTGAAAATCGTGAAGGTGATCACTGTTCAGCCTAAATGTGACCAAAGAGATTGTAGGGGAATTGTAATCAGAATGTGATCCTCCTATACTGCGGCCAGGTCTCCGGAACACCCTGACACCAGGAGCCACCCAGCGTTTTACCCGCTTTATTTAACACTGGATGTTGCTATTTTGGTGGCGGTTGCAGTCTGAACACACGCTGTGTCTCTGATGCAACTCAGGACCGGAGGAAGCAAAATAAAAAAGAGCTGTGTGGGCAAAACCGTGAAAAAACAAAGACCTGTTAACTTGGATCTCTCGACGATCCGGTTTCCCGTTACTGCAATATCGTCCATTCTCCACCGCGTCTCCGGCGTGATCACCTTTGTCGCTCTCGGAATTCTGCTCTGGTTACTGGGTCTCTCTCTCTCCTCTCCAGAAGGTTTCCAGCAAGCGGCATCCATCATGGATAGCTTCTTCGCCAAATTCATCATGTGGGGCATTTTAACTGCGCTGGCGTATCACGCTGTGAGCGGTATTCGCCATATGTTGGCTGATTTTGGTGTAACAGCAGAAACCCTGCAGGTGGGAACCCGTTCCGCGCAAGCGGCTTTTGTTATCACTGTCGTGCTCTCAATTTTGGCTGGAGTCCTCGTATGGTAAGCAATGCTTCTGCATTAGGACGCAACGGTATCCATGACTGGCTGTTACTGCGTGCTGCTGCAATCTTAATTACGCTCTATATTCTCTACATCCTCGGTTTTGTCGTGATGACAGGCACGCTGACGTATGACGTCTGGCATGGCTTCTTCTCGTCCGCCTTCACGAAAGTGTTCACCATGTTGACGCTGTTCTCGATTCTGATCCACGGCTGGATTGGAATGTGGCAGGTGCTGACTGACTACGTGAAACCTGTTGCAACCCGTTTGTTGCTGCAGTTTGTGATTGTGGTTGCGCTGTTGTCATATGCGATTTATGGAACCGTTGTTGTGTGGGGTGTGTAAATGAGTTTGCCAGTCAGAGAATTTGATGCCGTGGTGATCGGCGCGGGTGGCGCAGGAATGCGCGCCGCTCTGCAAATCTCCCAATCGGGCCAGACTTGTGCCCTGTTATCCAAAGTATTCCCAACCCGTTCCCATACCGTATCGGCGCAGGGCGGTATTACCGTTGCGCTGGGTAACACCCATGACGATAACTGGGAATGGCACATGTACGACACCGTCAAAGGTTCCGACTTTATCGGCGACCAGGACGCGATCGAATATATGTGTCATGTCGGTCCGGAAGCGATTCTGGAACTGGAACACATGGGATTGCCGTTCTCCCGTCTGGATGATGGCCGCGTCTATCAGCGTCCGTTTGGTGGTCAGTCGAAGAATTTCGGCGGTGAGCAGGCGGCGCGTACCGCAGCTGCGGCCGACCGTACCGGCCACGCCTTGCTGCATACGCTGTATCAGCAGAACCTGAAAAACAAAACCACCATCTTCTCCGAATGGTATGCGCTGGATCTGGTGAAAAACGAAGACGGCGCGATTGTCGGCTGTACGGCTATCTGCATGGAAACCGGCGAAACCGTCTATTTCAAAGCCAAGGCAACTATTCTGGCGACCGGCGGCGCGGGCCGTATTTACCAGTCCACCACTAATGCCCACATCAACACCGGTGATGGCGTTGGCATGGCGCTGCGCGCCGGCGTGCCGGTGCAGGATATGGAAATGTGGCAGTTCCACCCAACCGGTATTGCCGGTGCGGGCGTGCTGGTTACTGAAGGTTGCCGTGGTGAAGGTGGTTACCTGCTGAATAAGCACGGTGAACGCTTCATGGAACGTTATGCGCCGAACGCCAAAGATCTGGCGGGTCGTGATGTGGTTGCGCGTTCGATGATGGTGGAAATCCGTGAAGGTCGCGGTTGCGATGGCCCCTGGGGTCCGCACATTAAACTGAAACTCGACCATCTCGGTGCCGAAGTGCTGGAGTCGCGTCTGCCGGGCATCCTTGAGCTGTCGCGTACCTTTGCCCACGTCGACCCAATTAAAGAACCGATTCCGGTGATCCCGACCTGCCACTACATGATGGGCGGCGTGCCGACCAAAGTGACCGGCCAGGCGCTGCGTGTGAATGAGCAGGGCCAGGATGAGGTGATTCCGGGTCTGTTCGCCGTCGGTGAAATCGCCTGCGTATCGGTTCATGGCGCTAACCGCCTCGGCGGCAACTCGCTGCTCGATCTGGTGGTGTTCGGTCGCGCAGCTGGTGTGCATCTGCTGGAGTGTATTGAAGAGCAGGGCGAACTGCGTGAAGCCACGCCGGAAAATATCGATGCAGCGATGGCGCGCTTCAACCGCTGGGAAAATAACACCACCGGTGAAGATCCTGTCGAAATCCGTAAAGCGCTGCAGCGCTGCATGCAGAACAACTTCTCGGTGTTCCGCGATGGCGATGCGATGCGTGAAGGTCTGGAAGAGCTGAAAGTGATTCGTGAGCGTCTGAAATCAGCGCGTCTTGATGACCGTTCGCCAGACTTCAACACCCAGCGTATCGAGTGCCTTGAGCTGGATAACCTGATGGAAACCGCTTACGCCACCGCTGTTGCCGCCAACTTCCGTACCGAAAGCCGTGGCGCACATAGCCGCTTCGACTTCCCGGACCGCGATGATGAAAACTGGCTGTGCCACAGTCTCTATGTTCCGCAGACGGAAAGCATGACGCGCCGTGAGGTGAACATGCAACCGAAACTGCGTGCGGCCTTCCCGCCGAAAGCGCGTACCTACTAATTGCGGAGATCATCATGAGACTCGAATTTTCAATCTATCGTTACAACCCGGAAGTCGATGCCAAGCCGCGCATGCAGGAGTACACCCTGGAGTCGGAAGATGGTCGCGACATGATGCTGTTGGATGCGCTGATCCGTTTGAAAGAGAAAGACCCTACGCTGGCTTTTCGTCGCTCTTGCCGTGAAGGCGTGTGCGGTTCAGATGGTCTGAACATGAACGGTAAAAATGGTCTGGCGTGTATCACGCCGATCTCTGCGCTGGGCAACGGTTCGAAGAAAATTGTTATCCGTCCACTGCCAGGTTTGCCGGTGATCCGCGACCTCGTGGTAGACATGGGACAATTCTATGCACAGTATGAGAAGATTAAGCCTTTCCTGTTGAATAATGGGGAAAATCCACCGGCGCGCGAGCATTTACAGAGCCCAGCCGAGCGTGAGCATCTGGACGGTTTGTATGAGTGTATTCTCTGCGCCTGTTGCTCAACGTCGTGCCCGTCGTTCTGGTGGAATCCGGACAAGTTTGTCGGTCCGGCTGGCCTGCTGGCCGCTTACCGTTTCCTGATCGACAGCCGCGACACGGAAACCAATGCGCGTCTCGACAATCTCAACGATGCTTTCAGTGTTTTCCGCTGTCACAGCATCATGAACTGTGTGAGCGTGTGCCCGAAAGGCCTAAACCCAACGCGCGCCATCGGCCATATTAAGTCGATGCTGCTGCAACGCGGGGCCTAACAGAAAAAGTCACTCTCCGGGAACCTGGGTTCCCGGATGTTTACGGAAGCCTCTATAAGCGCGGTGCTGACCACGCTTATAAAGGTTCCCTTACGAGCCAGGCGCCGGTAGCGCACAGGTTCGTATCGCTGAACTCACTACGGCAAGCCGCGTAAGCGGTAAAAAATGAAACCTCATAAAAAGCAGATTAATGCTTAAGGGATCACAATGCAGAACAGCGCGATGAAACCCTGGCTGGACTCCTCCTGGCTGGCCGGCGCGAACCAATCTTACATAGAGCAGCTCTATGAGGATTTCCTGACCGATCCTGACTCAGTTGATGACATGTGGCGCGAGCTGTTCCAACAGCTGCCGGGCACTGGCGTGAAACCTGAGCAATTTCACTCCACCACGCGTGACTACTTCCGCCGCCTGGCTAAAGACGCCACGCGTTACACATCAACCGTGACCGATCCGGCAACCAACTCCAAACAGGTAAAAGTGCTGCAGCTGATTAATGCGTTCCGCTTCCGCGGCCATCAGCATGCCAACCTCGATCCGCTTGGCCTGTGGAAACAGGACACGGTAGCCGACCTCGATCCGGCTTATCACGATCTGACCGACGCCGATTTTCAGGAAAGCTTTAACGTAGGCTCTTTTGCTATCGGCAAAGAGACCATGAAGCTGGCCGATCTGTTTGCGGCGCTGCAGCAGACTTACTGTGGCTCGATTGGTGCTGAGTACATGCACATCAACAACACCGACGAGAAGCGCTGGATTCAGCAGCGTCTGGAATCGGTGGTGGGCCACGCGTCTTTCAGCAGTGACGAGAAAAAAGGTTTCCTGAAAGAGCTGACCGCGGCAGAAGGCCTGGAAAAATATCTGGGTGCAAAATTCCCGGGTGCGAAGCGCTTCTCGCTGGAAGGCGGCGATGCACTGGTGCCCATGCTGCGCGAGATGATTCGTCACGCGGGCAAGAGCGGTACGCGCGAAGTGGTGCTGGGTATGGCGCACCGCGGTCGTCTCAACGTACTGATCAACGTATTAGGTAAGAAGCCGCAGGATCTGTTCGACGAATTCTCCGGCAAGCACAAAGAACACCTCGGCACCGGCGACGTGAAGTACCACATGGGCTTCTCGTCTGACGTGGAAACCGAAGGCGGCTTAGTGCACCTGGCGCTGGCGTTCAACCCGTCGCATCTGGAAATCGTAAGCCCGGTAGTGATGGGTTCGGTGCGTGCGCGTCTGGATCGTCTGGCTGAGCCAAGCAGCAACAAAGTTCTGCCTATCACCATTCACGGTGATGCCGCTGTTATTGGTCAGGGCGTGGTGCAGGAAACCCTGAACATGTCGCAGGCGCGTGGCTACGAAGTGGGCGGTACCGTTCGCATCGTGATCAACAACCAGGTTGGTTTCACCACCTCCAACCCGAAAGATGCGCGCTCTACGCCGTACTGTACGGATATCGGCAAGATGGTGCTGGCACCGATTTTCCACGTTAACGCGGACGATCCGGAAGCCGTAGCCTTTGTGACTCGCCTGGCGCTGGATTATCGCAACACCTTTAAACGTGATGTCTTCATCGACCTGGTGTGCTATCGCCGTCACGGCCACAACGAAGCCGACGAGCCAAGTGCAACGCAGCCGTTGATGTACCAGAAAATCAAAAAGCATCCGACGCCGCGTAAACTCTATGCCGATCAGCTGGAAAGCGAAGGCGTAGCGACCAGCGAAGATGCCACCGAGATGGTCAATCTCTATCGCGACGCGCTGGATGAAGGCGAATGCGTGGTGCCAGAGTGGCGTCCGATGAGCCTGCACTCATTCACCTGGTCGCCGTATCTGAACCACGAGTGGGACGAAAGCTACCCGGCAACCGTGGAACTGAAACGCCTGCAGGAACTGGCGCGCCGCATCAGCAGCGTACCGGAATCGGTAGAAGTGCAGTCTCGCGTTGCCAAGATCTACAACGATCGTAAAGAGATGGCCGAAGGCAACAAAGCGTTCGACTGGGGCGGTGCAGAAAACCTCGCCTATGCCACGCTGGTTGACGAGGGGATTCCGGTGCGTCTTTCCGGTGAAGATACCGGTCGCGGGACCTTCTTCCACCGTCATGCGGTAATCCACAACCAGACCAACGGCTCAACCTACACGCCGCTGCACCATGTCCATAACGGCCAGGGTCAGTTCAAAGTGTGGGATTCCGTGCTGTCTGAAGAAGCGGTACTGGCTTTCGAATACGGTTATGCCACCGCAGAACCGCGCGTGCTGACCATCTGGGAAGCGCAGTTCGGCGATTTCGCCAATGGCGCGCAGGTCGTGATCGACCAGTTCATCAGCTCCGGCGAACAGAAATGGGGCCGTATGTGTGGCCTGGTCATGTTGCTACCGCACGGTTATGAAGGTCAGGGGCCTGAGCACTCCTCCGCGCGTCTGGAGCGTTATCTGCAACTCTGTGCTGAACAGAACATGCAGGTGTGCGTGCCTTCTACGCCAGCGCAGGTTTACCACATGCTGCGTCGTCAGGCGCTGCGCGGTATGCGCCGTCCGCTGATCGTCATGTCACCGAAATCACTGCTGCGTCATCCGCTGGCGATTTCCAGCCTGGAAGAGTTGGCCACAGGCAGCTTCCAGCCAGCGATTGGTGAGATCGACGATCTCGATCCACAACAGGTAAAACGCGTGGTGCTGTGTTCGGGCAAGGTTTATTACGATCTGCTGGAGCAGCGTCGTAAAAACGAGCAGACCGACGTGGCCATCGTGCGTATCGAACAACTCTATCCGTTCCCGCACAAAGTCGTGCAGGACGTATTGAAAAACTATGCTCATGTGCAGGATTTCGTGTGGTGTCAGGAAGAGCCGCTGAATCAGGGCGCATGGTATTGCAGTCAGCATCATTTCCGCGAAGTGGTTCCATTTGGTGCGTCACTGCGTTATGCAGGCCGTCCGGCTTCTGCTTCACCGGCCGTGGGCTACATGTCCGTACATCAAAAACAGCAGCAAGACCTGGTTAATGACGCGCTGAACCTTGGTTAATAAAAAGGAAAGAAAATGAGTAGCGTAGAAATTCTCGTTCCCGATTTGCCTGAATCCGTAGCGGACGCAACGGTTGCAACCTGGCACAAAAAACCTGGCGACTCTGTGAGCCGCGATGAAGTACTGGTAGAGATTGAAACTGACAAAGTGGTTCTGGAAGTGCCTGCTTCAGCGGATGGCATCCTGGAAGCCGTGCTGGAAGAGGAAGGCGCTACCGTCACTTCTCGTCAGATTCTGGGCCGTCTGAAAGAGGGCAACAGCGGCGGGAAAGAGACTGCGGCCAAAGCGGAAAGCAACGAATCTACACCGGCACAGCGCCAGACCGCTTCGCTGGAAGAAGAGAGCAACGATGCGCTCAGCCCAGCGGTACGCCGCCTGATTGCTGAAAACAACCTCGATGCCAGCCAGATCAAAGGCACCGGCGTTGGTGGCCGTCTGACGCGTGAAGATGTGGAAAAACATCTGGCGAAGAAAGCTGACGGTGGCAAAGCAGCACCGGCTGCCGCGCCAGCCGCTGCTGCACCGCAGGCCGCTGTGGCTAACCGCAGCGAAAAACGCGTACCGATGACGCGTCTGCGTAAGCGTGTTGCCGAGCGTCTGCTGGAAGCGAAAAACAGCACCGCGATGTTGACCACGTTCAACGAAATCAACATGAAGCCAATCATGGATCTGCGCAAGCAGTACGGCGATGCGTTCGAGAAACGTCACGGCGTGCGTCTGGGCTTCATGTCCTTCTACATCAAAGCGGTAGTGGAAGCGCTGAAACGCTTCCCGGAAGTGAACGCGTCTATTGATGGCGAAGATGTGGTTTACCACAACTATTTCGATGTGAGCATTGCGGTTTCTACCCCGCGTGGTCTGGTTACGCCGGTGCTGAAAGATGTTGATGCACTGAGCATGGCCGACATTGAGAAGAAAATTAAAGAGCTGGCGGTGAAAGGCCGTGACGGCAAGTTGACGGTTGAAGAGCTGACCGGCGGTAACTTCACCATCACCAACGGTGGTGTGTTTGGTTCGCTGATGTCTACGCCAATCATCAACCCGCCGCAGAGCGCGATTCTCGGCATGCACGCCATCAAAGATCGCCCAATGGCGGTTAATGGTCAGGTTGTGATTCTGCCAATGATGTATCTGGCGCTCTCTTACGATCACCGTTTGATTGATGGTCGTGAATCCGTTGGCTATCTGGTGGCGGTGAAAGAGATGCTGGAAGATCCAGCTCGCCTGCTGCTGGACGTCTAATTTCGCCGGGCGCGCGGTGTGAAGGCGCGCCCAAACTCATACCTGAATGGATAGAACATCATGAATTTACATGAATACCAGGCGAAGCAGCTGTTTGCACGCTATGGCATGCCAGCACCGACAGGCTACGCCTGCACCACGCCACGTGAAGCTGAAGAAGCCGCGTCTAAAATTGGCGCAGGTCCGTGGGTAGTGAAATGTCAGGTTCATGCCGGTGGCCGCGGTAAAGCGGGCGGCGTGAAAGTGGTGAACAGCAAAGAAGACATTCGTGCTTTTGCTGAACACTGGCTGGGCAAACGTCTGGTGACCTATCAAACTGATGCGCACGGTCAGCCGGTAAACCAGATTCTGGTTGAAGCCGCGACGGATATCGATCAGGAGCTGTATCTGGGTGCGGTTGTTGACCGTGCTACCCGTCGTGTCATCTTCATGGCTTCGACAGAAGGCGGTGTTGAGATTGAGAAAGTGGCAGAAGAAACGCCACACTTGATCCACAAGATGGCGCTCGATCCATTAGCGGGTCCACAGCCGTATCAGGGGCGCGAGTTGGCGTTCAAACTCGGCCTGACCGGCAAGCAAGTTAGCCAGTTCACCAAAATCTTCATGGGCCTGGCGACCATGTTCCTTGAGCGCGATCTGGCGATGGTTGAGATTAACCCGCTGGTGATCACCAAGCAGGGCGATCTGATCTGCCTCGACGGTAAACTGGGCGCGGACGGTAACGCACTGTTCCGTCAGCCGGAACTGCGTGAAATGCGCGATCCGAGCCAGGAAGATCCACGTGAAGCCCACGCAACGCAGTGGGAACTGAACTATGTTGCGCTGGATGGCAACATCGGCTGTATGGTGAACGGCGCCGGTCTGGCGATGGGCACCATGGACATCGTGAAACATCACGGTGGTGAGCCAGCAAACTTCCTGGACGTTGGCGGCGGCGCAACCAAAGAGCGCGTCACCGAAGCCTTCAAAATCATCCTGTCTGACGATGCAGTGAAAGCTGTGTTCGTTAACATCTTCGGCGGCATTGTGCGTTGCGATCTGATCGCAGACGGCATCATCGGTGCCGTGGCAGAAGTGGGTGTCAACGTGCCAGTTGTGGTACGTCTGGAAGGTAACAACGCCGAGCTGGGCGCTAAGAAATTGGCGGACAGCGGTCTGAACATCATTGCAGCAACCAGCCTGACAGACGCTGCACAGCGTGTTGTAGCTGCAGCGGAGGGTAAATAATGTCCATTTTGATCGACAAAAACACCAAAGTCATTTGCCAGGGTTTCACCGGTGGTCAAGGGACGTTCCACTCTGAGCAGGCGCTGGCTTACGGTACGCAGCTGGTTGGCGGTGTAACGCCAGGCAAAGGCGGCACCACGCATCTCGGCCTGCCGGTGTTCAACACCGTACGTGAAGCAGTAGAAGCCACCGGCGCAACCGCCACCGTGATTTACGTTCCAGCGCCGTTCTGCAAAGACGGTATTCTGGAAGCGATCGATGCGGGTATTAAACTGATCATCACCATCACCGAAGGTATCCCAACGCTGGATATGCTGACCGTGAAAGTGAAGCTGGATGAAGCTGGCGTGCGCATGATCGGCCCGAACTGCCCAGGCGTGATCACGCCAGGCGAATGTAAGATCGGTATCATGCCAGGCCACATTCACCAGCCAGGCCGCGTAGGTATCGTATCGCGTTCAGGTACGCTGACTTATGAAGCCGTTAAGCAGACCACTGACATCGGCTACGGCCAGTCAACCTGCGTAGGTATCGGTGGTGACCCGATCCCTGGCTCTAACTTCATCGATATCCTGAAATTGTTCCAGGAAGATCCACAGACCGAAGCGATCGTGATGATCGGTGAGATCGGTGGTAGCGCGGAAGAAGAAGCAGCAGCTTACATCAAAGCCCACGTGACCAAGCCGGTTGTCGGCTACATCGCCGGTGTGACTGCACCGAAAGGCAAACGTATGGGCCACGCAGGCGCCATCATTGCCGGTGGTAAAGGTACCGCTGATGAGAAATTTGCTGCGCTGGAAGCGGCCGGTGTGAAAACCGTACGCAGCCTGGCAGACATTGGTGACGCGGTTAAAGCGGTTTTACCACTCAAATAAGCCAATACAGACTGACAATGAAAAGCCACCTTCGGGTGGCTTTTTTTTGGTAATAACCCGCCTGAAAGAGAGGGAAAAAGCGCAACGGCTTCAAAAAATTGCGGCTATGCTTACTCTGTCATCAAGGTAAAGAAGGGAAAAGGCGCTGGATTTTTGTCAAGCAATTGGCGTGCGGCTTTCCAAAATGAGGTTAAATAATTGCGGAAAAGGTAATTATATTCTTAATAATATGATGATGTTGTGACATCTAATTAACAACCACTGTAACACTACATATCTGGAAATTTATTGTCTTAATCTAGATCAATAATTGGCGACTTATAGGAAACTTTACCGCTAGCAAAAGGCCGACTAACCGGTATAAATTGCGCTGCATCAATTCAGTCTTCGTCATAATTTATCAGGAGTTTGTGCCAGGCGTTGTTATATCAATTCTGCCGCCTCCTCGTGTTACTCCTGCTTTAAATTGACTGAAAAGATCGGTTTTTAAGGGAATTTTATCACTGTTACTCGCTCTCTTCGGGCAACAGCTTTCTCTGTTCTATCAGTAACAAAACTGGAATCAATAATCAGTCGTTCCTGAATCTTGTTCTGCGCGTCAATGTCTGTTGTTTGCCGTTGTCATCCGCAGGGGAAGTTCATGCGAGGAGCAAGGAGTCATCATGTTAGATATTGTCGAGCTGTCGCGTTTACAGTTTGCCCTGACGGCGATGTACCATTTCCTGTTCGTGCCATTAACGCTGGGTATGGCGTTTTTATTGGCGATCATGGAAACGGTATATGTCCTGACGGGTAAACAAATTTATAAAGATATGACCAAGTTCTGGGGCAAGTTGTTTGGTATTAACTTTGCACTCGGCGTGGCTACCGGCCTGACCATGGAATTCCAGTTCGGTACCAACTGGTCATATTATTCACACTATGTCGGCGATATCTTCGGTGCGCCGCTCGCCATCGAAGGTTTAATGGCGTTCTTCCTCGAATCCACCTTTGTTGGCCTGTTCTTCTTCGGCTGGGATCGCCTCGGTAAGGTGCAACACCTTGCGGTGACCTGGCTGGTGGCGCTCGGTTCGAACATGTCCGCGCTGTGGATTCTGGTGGCGAACGGCTGGATGCAAAACCCCATTGCATCGGAATTCAATTTCGAAACCATGCGTATGGAGATGTTGAGTTTCTCCGAGCTGGTGCTGAACCCGGTTGCGCAGGTGAAGTTTGTCCATACCGTGGCCGCCGGTTACACCACGGGCGCGATGTTCATCCTTGGTATCAGCGCATGGTATCTGCTGAAAGGGCGCGACATTGCTTTCGCTAAACGCTCTTTCGCCATCGCAGCCAGTTTCGGTATGGCGGCGATTCTGTCAGTGATCGTACTGGGTGACGAATCCGGTTATGAAATCGGTGACGTGCAGAAAACCAAACTGGCGGCAATTGAAGCGGAATGGGAAACCCAACCGGCTCCGGCTGCATTTACGCTGTTTGGTATTCCGGATCAGGAGACGCAGGAGAACAAATATGCGATTCAGATTCCGTATCTGCTCGGCCTGATCGCCACGCGTTCAGTGGATACGCCGGTCACCGGTTTGAAAGAGCTGCTGGCACAACATGAAGTGCGTATTCGTAATGGCATGAAAGCTTACGCGCTGCTGAACGAACTGCGTGGTGGCAGCAAAGATCCTGAGGTGCGCAGCCAGTTTGAAGCCAGCAAACAGGATCTCGGTTATGGCCTGCTGCTGAAGCGCTATACGCCGGATGTGGCTAACGCCAGCGAAGAGCAGATTCAGAAAGCGACACAGGATTCGATCCCACGCGTTGCGCCACTGTACTTCGCCTTCCGCATCATGGTGCTGGGCGGTGTGCTGATGCTGGGCATTATTGCGCTCTCCTTCTGGAGCGTGATTCGTAACCGCATCGGTAAGTCCCGCTGGTTACTGAAAGCCGCGTTGTACGGCATTCCATTGCCGTGGATTGCGATTGAAGCGGGTTGGTTCGTTGCCGAGTATGGTCGCCAGCCGTGGGCAATTGGTGAGGTGCTGCCAACCGCGGTCGCTAACTCCTCATTGACCGTTGGCGATCTGCTGTTCTCAATGACGCTGATTTGCGGTCTCTACACCTTGTTCCTTGTGGCGGAAATGTACCTGATGTTCAAGTTCGCGCGCCTCGGTCCAAGCAGCCTGAAAACCGGCCGCTATCATCATGAAACGCTGAAGACATCATCTCAGCCGGCGCGTGGATAAGGAGAGCGACCATGTTTGATTACGAAGTATTGCGCTTTGTCTGGTGGCTGCTGATTGGCGTGTTGCTGATCGGTTTCGCGGTCACCGATGGCTTTGATATGGGCGTTGGTATGCTGACGCGCATTCTGGGTCGTACTGATACCGAACGTCGCATCATGATTAATACCATTGCGCCGCACTGGGACGGAAACCAGGTTTGGCTGATCACTGCCGGTGGCGCGCTGTTTGCCGCCTGGCCAATGGTATATGCCGCCGCGTTCTCCGGCTTCTACGTGGCGATGATTCTGGTGCTGGCTTCACTGTTCTTCCGTCCGGTCGGATTTGATTACCGTTCAAAGATTGAAGATATGCGCTGGCGCGGCATGTGGGATTGGGGCATTTTCATCGGCAGCTTTGTTCCGCCGCTGGTGATTGGTGTGGCGTTCGGCAACCTGCTGCAAGGGGTGCCGTTCCATGCTGACGAATATCTGCGTCTCTTCTATACCGGCAATTTCTTCCAGCTGCTGAATCCGTTTGGCTTGCTGGCGGGCGTGGTGAGTGTGGCGATGATCCTGACGCAGGGCGCAACCTATCTGCAGATGCGTACTGCCGGTGAGTTACACGTCCGCAGCCGCAGCACCGCGCAAATCTCGGCGCTGGTAATGATGGTGTGCTTCATTCTCGCGGGTGTGTGGGTGAAATACGGCATCGACGGTTATGTGCTGAAAAGCGTTATCGATCATCACGCGGCATCCAACCCGTTGGGTAAAGATGTGGTGCGTGAAGCCGGTGCGTGGATGGTGAACTTCGATCAGATGCCAGTGCTGTGGCTGTTCCCGCTGTTGGGCGTGGTGTTGCCGCTGCTGACCGTTCTCTGCTCGCGTATCGAGAAGGGCGCTCTGGCGTTTATCTCGTCTTCACTGACCTTAGCTTGCGTGATCATGACGGCCGGGATTGCGATGTTCCCCTTCATCATGCCATCCAGCACCGTGCCGGGCATCAGCCTGACCATGTGGGATGCCACGTCTAGCCTGCTGACGCTGAAAGTGATGACCATCGCCGCCATCATCTTTGTACCGATTATCCTGGCGTACACCGCCTGGTGTTATTACAAGATGTTTGGCCGTATCACCAAAGAACACATTGAGAGCAATACGCACTCCCTTTACTGATTAAGGAGATTGAGCATGTGGTATTTTGCCTGGATTCTTGGCACCTTGCTGGCCTGTGCGTTCGGTGTGATTACGGCGCTGGCGCTGGAGCACGTTGAAGAGAGCAGCGCGAAGGACGAGCAAGTCTGATGCGCACACTGATTCAGACGCTTTATCGTCTGATGGACAAGGGCCCGCTTCGGGCCCTTTCGCTAATCCTCGCGTTGTGGCTGGCGGGCTGTGTCATTTGGCAGCCTTCACGCTTTGCCGCGCGCACCAGTGATTTAGCGATATGGCACGGAATGCTGCTGATATGGGCCGTTTGTACCGGCGTGATACACGGCACCGGATTTCGCCCGCAGCGCCTGCGCTGGCAAGCGCTCTTCTCGCCGTTGCCCGCGATGATAGTTTTAGTGGCAGGAATTTTCTGGTTCTACTATTAAGTCCAGGCTCAGGACTTAAAAACGCCGCAATTTCAGACGCTGACGTGAGGTTTTGTCAGCGTCCGGTCAAGAAACATCCTATAAATCCTTCCAGTTGTTAACCTGTGATAATTATTTTCTCGCGGCGTCAGCGGACCATTCCCAAGCCGATCTCTCTTGCGTATAGTAGCAACGTTTAAAATGAGACCGGGATGTAGAGTGAGTACAACGCTGTTTCGCTGGCCGGTTCGTGTCTATTACGAAGACACCGATGCCGGTGGTGTGGTTTACCACGCCAGTTATCTTGCTTTCTATGAACGAGCACGTACCGAAATGTTGCGCCAGCACCATTTCAATCAGCAGGTCCTGTTGGAAGAGCAGGTGGCTTTTGTGGTACGACGCATGACGATCGATTTTGTTGCGGCTGCACGTCTGGACGATCTTTTGGAAATTCAAACAGAAGTGACCTCAATGACGCGTGCAACGATGACGTTCTCGCAGCGTATCGTGAATGCAGAAGGCAAAGTGCTAAATGAAGCAGAAGTCCTGATTGCCTGCATCAACCCACATCTAATGAAGCCAATTGCGCTTCCCAAGTCTATTGTCGCGGAGTTCAAGCAGTGACTGACATGAATGTTCTTGATTTGTTCCTGAAGGCGAGCCTTCTGGTCAAACTTATCATGTTGATTTTGATCGGCTTTTCTATTGCCTCATGGGCGATCATTATTCAGCGTACGCGCATTTTGAATGCGGCGGGGCGCGAAGCCGAAGCGTTTGAAGATAAGTTCTGGTCGGGTATCGAGCTGTCACGCCTGTATCAGGAAAGCCAGGGACGCCGCGATGAACTGAGCGGATCTGAGCAAATTTTCTATTCGGGTTTCAAAGAGTTTGCGCGTTTGCATCGTGCTAACAACCATGCGCCTGAAGCGGTTGTTGAGGGCGCGAGCCGTGCGATGCGTATCTCCTTCAATCGTGAACTGGAAACGCTGGAAACTCACATTCCTTTCCTTGGCACCGTTGGCTCCATCAGTCCGTATATCGGTCTGTTTGGTACGGTGTGGGGGATCATGCACGCCTTTATCGCCCTCGGTGCGGTAAAACAGGCCACGCTGCAGATGGTTGCACCGGGTATTGCCGAAGCGTTGATCGCGACCGCAATCGGTCTGTTTGCGGCCATTCCTGCCGTTATGGCGTACAACCGTCTGAACCAGCGCGTTAACAAGCTGGAACAGGGCTACGATAACTTCATGGAAGAGTTCACGGCTATCCTGCATCGTCAGGCTTTCTCCACCGACAACACGAAGTAAGTCGAGGTTTACGATGGCCAGAACCCGTGGTCGCGGTAAACGCGACCTTAAGTCGGAAATCAACATTGTTCCACTGCTGGACGTGCTGTTGGTGTTGCTGCTCATCTTTATGGCAACCGCGCCGATTATTACCCAGAGCGTGGAAGTGGATCTGCCGGATGCGACAGATTCAAAAACCGTCTCAACTGATGATAATCCACCGGTGATTGTTGAAGTGTCTGGTGTTGGCCAGTACAGCCTGGTGGTGGATCACGATCGTATGACGCAGTTACCGCCGGAGCAGGTGGTGAGCGAAGCGCAGCGCCGGATTGAAGCCAATCCGAAAACGGTCTTCCTGATCGGCGGTGCGAAAGACGTCCCTTACGACGAAATCATCAAGGCGCTGAACCTGTTACATCAGGCAGGCGTGAAATCTGTCGGTTTGATGACGCAGCCGATTTAAAGCGAACCGTTTTTTGGGAACCGAGTGTGTCGAAGGCAACCGAGCAGAACGACAAGTTAAAGCGCGCGATAATCGTTTCGGTGATTCTGCACATCGTGCTGATCGCCTTACTGATTTGGAGCTCGTTTAACGAAAAAATCGAATCCAGCGGCGGTGGCGGTGGCAGTGATATTGACGCAGTGATGGTCGATTCCGGCGCCGTGGTTGAGCAGTATAACCGCCAGCAGAATCAGCAACGAGACAGTCAGCGCGCCGAGCAGCAGCGTCAGAAGCAGTCGCAGCAGCAGGCCGAAGAGTTACAGCAGAAACAAGCTGCCGAGCAGCAGCGCCTGAAAGAGATGGAAAAAGAGCGCTTGCAGGCCCAGCAGGAAGCCAAAGAGCAGGCGAAGCAGCAGGCCGAGCAGCAGAAAGCCGCTCAAGCCGCCGCTAAGCAAGCCCAGGAACAGCAGAAAACTGCTGAAGCCGCCGCAGCGAAAGCCAAGGCTGATGCCAAAGCGGAAGCTGATGCGCAGGCAAAAGCAGCGGCTGACGCCAAAGCCAAAGCGCTAGAAGAAGCCAAGCAAGCCGCGGCTGACGCGAAGAAGAAAGCAGAAGAGCAGGCGAAAGCCGCTGCCGCTGAAGCAGCGAAAGAGAAAGCGGCGCAGCAGGCAAAAGCGGCCGCAGAATCGAAAGCCAAAGCGGATGCTGAAGCCAAAGCGCAGGCTGCTGCCGATGCCAAGGCGAAAGCGGCTCAGGAAGCCAAAGAGGCTAAAGAGCAGGCGGCTGCTGAGGCGAAGGAAAAAGCCGCAGCAGAAGCCAAAGAGAAGGCTGCTGCCGAGGCGAAAGCCAAGGCCGATGCGGCTGCTAAGGCCAAAGCGGATGCAAAAGCGAAAGCGGCTGCGGATGCCAAAAAAGCCGCCGCTGAAGCTGCGAAGAACGAAAATGCGGTTGATGACCTGTTAGGTGGTTTGTCTTCTGGTAAGAATGCACCGAAAAGCGGCACCGCATCGGGTGGCGCTGCAGGGCAGGGCAATCAGAAAAAAGCGGGCGCGTCAGGCGCAGATATCAATAATTATCTGGGACAAGTTGTCGGGGCGATTCAGAGCCGTTTCTACGATGCAGATTTGTACAAAGGTAAAGAGTGTAACCTGCGTATTAAACTGGCACCGGATGGTTTGCTGATTGACGTTAAATCGGAAGGTGGCGACCCCGCCTTGTGTCAGGCGGCAATTGCTGCTGCGAAGCAGGCGCGGATTCCGAAGCCGCCTTCGCAGGCGGTGTATGAAGTGTTTAAAAACGCACCGATGCGTTTCAAACCAGAATAATGCAGTAACGTACGGCAGGTTGAACTAAGGTTAGCTTGCCATACTCTATGAGTACTCGTGTTTTTCAGGAACTGTGCGAATTATCATGAACCTCTGGTTCAGGTAAGGGAGAAAAAATGAAGCAGGCACTTCGTGTAACCTTAGGTTTTTTTGTACTGCTGTGGGCAGCAATGCTTCATGCAGAAGTCCGTATTGAAATTACGCAGGGCGTTAACACCGCACGTCCTATTGGTGTGGTTCCGTTCCAATGGGCTGGCCCAGGCGCGGCACCAGAAGACATCGGCGGGATCGTTTCTGCTGACTTACGTAACAGCGGTAAATTCAATCCGCTCGATCGTTCTCGTCTGCCACAACAGCCAGCCAGCGCGCAGGAAGTTCAACCTGCCGCATGGAGCGCATTGGGTATTGATGCGGTTGTGGTTGGTCAGGTAACGCCTAACGCTGACGGCAGCTATCAAGTTGCCTATCAGCTGGTGGACACCGGTGGCGCGCCAGGCACCGTGCTGGCGCAGAACTCTTATAAAGTGACTAAGCAGTGGCTGCGTTACGCAGCGCACACCGCCAGTGACGAAGTGTTCGAAAAGCTGACCGGCATCAAAGGCGCATTCCGTACCCGCATTGCCTATGTGGTGCAGACCAATGGCGGTCAGTTCCCGTATGAGTTGCGCGTGTCGGATTACGATGGCTACAACCAGTTTGTGGTTCACCGTTCACCGCAGCCATTGATGTCTCCGGCCTGGTCGCCAGATGGCAGCAAAGTGGCTTACGTGACCTTCGAAAGCGGCAAATCTGCGCTGGTGGTTCAGACGCTGTCTAACGGTGCAATCCGTCAGGTGGCTTCTTATCCGCGTCACAACGGTGCGCCAGCCTTCTCACCAGATGGTTCTAAACTCGCCTTCGCGCTGTCGAAAACCGGTAGCCTGAACCTGTATGTGATGGATCTGGCTTCTGGTCAGACGCGTCAGGTGACCGATGGTCGCTACAACAGCACTGAACCAACGTGGTTCCCGGACAGCCAGACACTGGCTTACACCTCGGATCAGGCCGGTGCGCCCCAGATTTATAAAGTTGGTATCAACGGCGGTGCGCCACAACGTATTACCTGGGAAGGTGCGCAAAACCAGGATGCGGATGTGTCAACCGACGGCAAAACTATGGTGATGATCAGCAGCGCCGGTGGCGCTCAGCACGTCGCCAAACAGGATCTGGTAACGGGAGCCGTTCAAACAATAACGGACACGTTCCTGGATGAAACGCCGAGTCTGGCGCCAAACGGCACAATGGTAATCTATAGCTCTACTCAGGGGATGGGTTCCGTGTTGCAGTTGGTCTCAACCGACGGGCGTTTCAAAGCGCGTCTTCCGGCAACTGATGGACAGGTCAAATTCCCTGCCTGGTCGCCGTATCTGTGATGCATAGGTCCCCTGCACGGCGGGGGATTAAAATGTATGGCAAACAAAATAATAGGATAAAGAAATGCAACTGAACAAAGTGCTGAAGGGTTTGATGCTGGCTCTGCCGGTTATCGCAGTAGCTGCATGTAGCTCACACAAAAACAACAACAACGATCAGACTGGCATGGGCGCTAACGACGGTGCTTACGGTGCTGGTCAGAACGGCGGTAACATGTCTTCTGATGAGCAAGCGCGCCTGCAGATGCAGCAGCTGCAGCAGAACAACATCGTTTACTTCGGTCTGGACAAATATGACGTGGCTTCTGACTACGCTCAGATGCTGGATCAGCACGCTGCATTCCTGCGTGGCAACCCGTCATACAAAGTGACCATCGAAGGTCACGCGGATGAGCGCGGTACCCCAGAATACAACATTGCTCTGGGCGAACGTCGTGCAAGCGCCGTTAAGATGTATCTGCAAGGCAAAGGCGTTTCTGCTGACCAGATGTCTATCGTTTCTTACGGTAAAGAAAAACCAGCTGTACTGGGTCATGACGAAGCGGCTTACGCTAAAAACCGTCGTGCCGTACTGGTTTACTAAGAAAATATCATGATGAGTAACTTCAGACTTCATCTGTTGAGTCTGTCGTTACTGGTTGGTTTAGCGGCTCCTTTGGGGGCCGCTAATGCCCAGGCGTCAATCAGTAGCGTTGGCTCAGGCTCGGTCGAAGACCGTGTCACCACTCTTGAACGTATCTCTAATGCCCAGGCTCAGCTTTTGCAGCAATTGCAGCAGCAGATGAGCGACAACCAAAGCGATATCGATTCGCTGCGCGGGCAAATCCAGCAAAACAGCTATCAGCTTAATCAGGTGATTGAGCGCCAGAAGCAGCTCTATCAGCAAATCGACAGCCTTAGCTCCGGCAGTAATGGTGCGCAACCCGCGCAGGCGATCAAAGTGGCGCAGCTGGTGCAGCGGCTGCGCCTCAGGCGGATAGCTAGCAGCCTCGACAGCGCGCGCAGCTGCAAAGCGGCGATGCCAACACGGACTACAATGCTGCGGTTGCGCTGATTCTGGAGAAGAAGCAGTACGATCAGGCGATTACTGCCCTGCAGGCTTGGGTGAAGAAATATCCTGATTCTACCTATCAGCCGAATGCCAATTACTGGCTGGGTCAGCTGTATTACAACAAGGGTAAAAAAGACGATTCGGCTTATTATTTTGCCACTGTGGTAAAAAATTACGCGAAATCGCCAAAAGCCCCGGAAGCGCTGTTTAAGGTTGGTGTGATCATGCAAGAGAAGAGCGACACGGCGAAAGCCAAGGCTGTCTTCCAGCAGGTGGTCACTCAATTCCAGCAAGTGATCAAACAATTCCCAAATAGTGATTCTGCTAAGCAGGCGCAAAAACGTCTTGCTGGGTTGTAATTTGTGCCTAAAAGACCGGATTTCGTGTGATTTCTGGTCTTACAGCATGAAAGGTAAGCAATTGAGACATTTAGTGGAAAATAAGGGTTGCGCCCTCCCGCTAAATCAGTAATATATGCCGCCGTTGCCGGGACATATCTTAACAAGTATCGGCAGCACTGAAGATGGGTCGTTAGCTCAGTTGGTAGAGCAGTTGACTTTTAATCAATTGGTCGCAGGTTCGAATCCTGCACGACCCACCATCTCAACCCGTTGTAAGTGAGATGATTTCTTCAGTAAGCTTCACAACCTTGATGGGTCGTTAGCTCAGTTGGTAGAGCAGTTGACTTTTAATCAATTGGTCGCAGGTTCGAATCCTGCACGACCCACCATCAAGTAAAGGTTGTAAGCCCCACAGCGGGTCGTTAGCTCAGTTGGTAGAGCAGTTGACTTTTAATCAATTGGTCGCAGGTTCGAATCCTGCACGACCCACCAGTTATGTAGAAAGGCGCCCTAAAGGCGCCTTTTTGCTTTTCTACGCTAGGTGGATTTGCTTTGAGATGGTGCACCGGCCAGATAAGGCGGGGCGGATCGCGAAGAAACCTCACATCCCTGTGGATCGGCCTCGCAAGTCCTCGCCTCATCCATGAGGCTCGCCCGCAAGCGGGCAACGCTTCGCGTTGTGCAAAAACGCTCCCGGCGTTTTTGTCCATGGCTCGGACGCTTCGCTCCTCCTGCTCCCGCCTTTTCTGGCCCTTATGCTTTGTCGTTGCTTGAAATAATCACACGCATACTGAACGAAGACGAAAGGACCGGGCGGTGGAGTAAAGCTTCCGGCGCATGGATGCGCCGGCAGAGCCTACAGGGATGTATCCACGGCGACTTTACGGAACCGCCCGGTCCTTCCGGCTGGTTGGCAAGCTTTTAAGCTAAATCTATTTTTTAAACTTAACCGGCGTCAGACTTTTCCAGATATGCAGCACCGCATAGCTGCGCCACGGCCGCCAAACCTGCGATAGCTGCTCCGCCACTTTGGCACTCACGCCGCCGAGATTATTACGAATCGCAATATCCTCTTTGGGAAACGCATCAGGCCAGCGCAGTGCGCGCATCGCGATATAACTTGCCGTCCACGGCCCAATGCCTTTCAGCACCAGTAACTGCTGCTGAACCACGTCCGGATTCACCGCACCGTTAAAGCGTAATGCGCCGGAAGCACAGGCCTGCGCCAACGCCTGAATGGCATGTGAACGCGCACTGACGATTCCCAGGCTGGCAATATCATCGATGCTCGCCGCCGCTAGCGACTCCGCATTTGGCGGCAAACGCGAAAGTTCTGACCACGGCGTCACCAGCGGCTCACCAAAGCGCTGTGCCATTCGGCTGCTTAGCGTGGTTGCGGCTTTGACGGTAACCTGCTGCCCGAGTATCGCGCGCACACCCAACTCAAAGCCGTCAAACGCACCAGGAACGCGTAAGCCGGGAAAGCGCGATAAGCTCTCGGCTAATAACGGATCGTGGCTTAAATGTTCTGCTATGCGCTGTGGCTGCGCATCCAAATCAAATAGATCGCGTAGCCGACGCAGCAAAGCGGGCAGCACTGGCGTCAGCGATGTTGTGAATTGCACCTTCAGCGACTGTTTACCCGCAACATGGCTCACACGCACCCAGCCGCGACAGTTGCCCAGCGCCACGGTGCGGTGATACATGCCCTCGTTCACCCATTCCACCTCCTTCATCACGCGCTGTTGCAGGAAATCGAGCATCGCATCCCAATCGTAAGGCGGCCGATAACTCAGGCGCAGTTCGGCGCTCTCCTGCGTGGTTTTCACGGCGTCGGGTTGATTCTGCTTGCGCAGGCGGGAGGGCGTCATGCGATAGCGCGCCTGGAACACATCGTTAAAGCGCCTCAAACTGCGGAAGCCGCTGGCGTAAGCAATTTCCGTGACCGGCAAAGAGGTTTCTGTCAGAAGTTGCTTGGCTAGCAGCATACGACGTGTCTGACGCAGCTCTAAAGGCGATACGCCGAGCTCCTGCTGCACCACGCGACGTAATTGACGTTCACTGAGGTCAAACTCGCCAGCGATGTCTGCCAGCGTCTCCTGCTCTTCCAGTAAGCCCTCTTCGATGCGGCGAATCAAACGATCGGCAATGCGGTGATGGCTATCCACCGGCGCAGAGCCGGGTGCCAGTTCCGGACGGCAGCGTAAACACGGGCGGAAGTGCGCTTTCTCGGCGGCCTCTGCGCTGCTAAAAAACAGGCAGTTCTTCTGCATCGGCGCTTTCACTGGACAAATGGGGCGGCAATAGATGCCGGTGGATGTCACGCCAACAAAAAACAGCCCGTCGAAGCGGCTATCGCGCGACGTCAGCGCCTGGTACGCAATTTCAGCATCAAACATCATCGTCTCCGGCAAATAAACGGCATAGTCGCGCAAGCTGAACAGGAAAACTCGCTGCTTTCGGACAGCTAACCAGTTTATGCTGATGACCGAAAACAGCCAGTTTCCTGCGGCGGAAATGCGATAATCGCCAGCAGAGAATATGCCGGAGGTGCACCATGTATCATGCCAAAATCATCGCGACGCCCGTTGGTGAGCTCACGCTTGTTGCCACCGATAAAGGATTGTCGGCGATTCTGTGGGAAAACGAAGGGGCGCAGCGCGTGCCGCTGAAGCCGATCAGCCGTAACGATCAGCATCCAATTTTGTGTGAGGCCGAACGCCAGCTGCGCGAATATTTCGCCGGTGAGCGTCAGCAGTTTGATATGCCGTACGACACTGTCGGCACCGAGTTTCAGAAAAAAGTGTGGCAGGCGCTGCTCACCATCCCGTTTGGTGAAACGCGCAGCTACCAGCAAATCGCCGAGCAGATCGGCAATCCGAAAGCGGTGCGCGCCGTGGGCGCAGCGAACGGTAAAAATCCGCTGTCGATTATGGCGCCCTGCCATCGCGTGATTGGCAGCAACGGCAAACTCACCGGTTTTGCAGGCGGGCTCACCGTTAAAGCCTTCCTGCTGGAGCTGGAAAGTCCGCAGAAAACGTTGAGCAGCGCTTTGTTGCTGTAGAGCGCGCAAAAAAGAGACGACACTCTCGCGCAATTCCGCTATCGTGTTTAGCATATAAAACACGATAGCGGTTTTGATGCCGCATCATTGCCGTAACAGGCAATTTTGTTAAATTGAGAAAACGAGAGCCGTGTCATGAGCCTGATGTTCGATCCTGAAAGCGCGATCTATCCTTTCCCGCCGAAACCGGCACGTCTCAGCGACGATGAAAAAGCCCACTACAAAAACAAAATAAAACGCTTGCTGAAAGAACGCGATGCGGTGATGGTGGCGCATTACTACACCGATCCCGAAATTCAGGCGCTGGCGGAAGAGACCGGCGGCTGCGTATCGGACTCACTGGAAATGGCCCGTTTCGGCAGTACTCATCCCGCTAAAACCTTGCTGGTGGCGGGCGTGCGTTTTATGGGTGAAACCGCAAAAATCCTTAGCCCGGAAAAAACCGTGCTGATGCCCACCTTGCAGGCGGAATGCTCGCTCGATCTCGGTTGCCCAATTGAAGAATTTAACCGCTTCTGCGATCAGCATCCCGATCGCACGGTGGTGGTGTATGCCAACACCTCGGCGGCGGTGAAGGCGCGCGCGGATTGGGTCGTCACCTCGAGCATCGCGGTTGAGCTGATTGAGCATCTCGATAGCCTCGGCGAGAAAATCATCTGGGCACCGGATCGCCATCTCGGCCGCTACGTCACGCAAAAATCCGGCGCGGATGTGCTGTGCTGGCAGGGCGCCTGTATTGTGCATGACGAATTCAAAACACAGGCTTTGCAACGCATGAAGGCGCTCTATCCGCATGCGGCTGTGCTGGTGCATCCTGAATCACCGCAGGCGATTGTCGATCTGGCTGATGCGGTGGGATCCACCAGTCAGCTGATTCAGGCGGCGCAAAGTTTGCCGCATCCGCAGATGATCGTCGCCACCGATCGCGGCATCTTCTACAAAATGCAGCAGGCGGTGCCGAACAAAGAGTTGCTGGAAGCGCCCACCGCAGGCGAGGGCGCCACCTGCCGCAGCTGTGCGCACTGTCCTTGGATGGCGATGAACGGCCTGAAAGCGATTGCCGAAGGACTGGAGCGTGGCGGCAGCGCGCATGAGATCCATGTGGATAGCGCGTTGCGTGAGGCCGCGTTGCTACCGCTCAACCGCATGCTATCCTTTGCTGCAGATCTCAAACTTAAAATCAAAGGGAATGCATGACGGGCTCCCGTTACACAGGCACCTTATATGGACTTCTTTAGCACGCAAAATATTCTGGTTCACATTCCGCTCGGCGTTGGCGGCTACGATCTCTCATGGATCGAAGCCGTTGGCACCCTTGCGGGCCTGCTGTGCATCTGGCTCGCCAGCCTTGAGAAAATCATCAACTACTTTTTCGGGCTGATAAACGTCACGCTGTTCGCGGTGATTTTCTTCCAGATTCAGCTCTACGCCAGCTTGTTGCTGCAACTGTTCTTCTTCGTCGCCAACGTTTACGGCTGGTACGCGTGGAGTCGGCAAACCTCTAACAACGAAACGGAGCTGAGAATTCGCTGGCTGCCGCTGCCGAAAGCATTGGGCTGGGGCGCGGCGTGCGTGGTGGCGATTGCGCTGATGACGGTGTACATCGATCCGGTCTTTGCTTTCCTGACCAAAACAGCGGTCGGCATTATGCAGAGTCTGGGGCTTAACGTGGCGATGCCGCAACTGCAGCCTGACGCGTTCCCGTTCTGGGATTCGTGCATGATGGTGCTGTCGATTGTGGCGATGATTTTTATGACGCGTAAATACGTTGAGAACTGGCTGCTTTGGGTGGTGATCAACGTTATCAGCGTGATGATCTTTGCGCGTCAGGGCGTTTATGCCATGTCACTGGAGTACGCGATTCTGACGCTGATTGCGCTCAACGGTTCGCGCCTGTGGATGCAAAGCGCACGCGAACATGGCTCGCGCGCGCTGTCCCATCAGTGATGATGAGCGTGACCTTCAAGCGCAGCATGATCGTGGTGATCGTGCTGCGCGGCGTTGTTATCTAAACCCAACTCGCAGTCCGGCCCGCTGCACGGCTGATATTCCATCTGCACCGTGGCGTGGGCAATCTGATAGTGCTCATGCAAATAGTGGTGAATGCGCTTAAGCAGGCCGTCGTGATCGTATGGCGGAATCACCTGCACATGCAGCGTCAGCACCGGTTTTTCACCCACTTGCCACAAATGAACGTGATGCACGTTACGTACTTCATCGATATTGCGCGTCAGCTCGCGTGACAGTTTATCCGCGTTGATATGGCCCGGCGCACCTTCCAGCAATTCATGCAGACTCTCGCGCAGCAGCGACCAGGCGCTGCGTACCACCAGCAATGACACCAGCAGCGACAGAATCGGATCGATCGGCGTCCAGCCGGTCAGCATAATGATCACCGCCGCGACAATCGCACCAACCGAACCCAGCAAATCGCCCAGCACATGCAATGCCGCCGCACGCACGTTGAGATTCTTCTCTTCGCTGCCGCGATGCAGCAGCCAGAACGACAGCAGATTGGCCAGCAAACCGGCAATGGCGATGCCGAGCATCAATCCGCCGGCAATCGGCTGGGGTTCATAGAAGCGACGCAGCGCTTCCCAGACAATCAGCACCGTAATCACCAGCAGCGCAATGGCATTGACGAACGCCGCTAAGGTGGTGAGACGCAGCAAGCCGAAGGTATGGCGCGCGTTAGGCTTGCGCTGGGCAAACTGCACCGCGAGTAACGCCATCAGCAGCGCGGCGGCATCGGTCAACATATGTCCGGCATCGGCCAGCAGCGCCAGCGAGCCAGAAACCAGCCCGCCGATCACTTCGGCCACCATAAACAGCGCCGTTACGCCAAACGCCGCGGCTAGTCGCGTGCGGTTGCCGTTAGCGGTCCCGTGAGAATGCGTGTGTGCCATAATTATCCAGTTGTTTAAGTAACCTGTTTGTTAATGATATCAGTAAATTGAGATCATCAAGCGGCAACTGCTGCTGTTTAACCTGCTCAATCAACTGCTGACAGCGCTCGGCAACCTCATCCATACCCAGCATCAACCAGCTGCCCTTCATGCGGTGTGCAGCCTGTTCCAGCGCCGTCCAATTTTGTGTATCGCGCGCGTTCAACAGCAAATCCCGATCCTGTTGCAGCGTGCGCTGCAAGGTTTGACAGATGCGCGGAATAAATGCCTGATTATCCTGCGCCAGAATCAGTAAGCTGTTTGGCAAGACATCCAATGGATCTTTTACGGCGCGCGCCAGCAGCGGTGCCAGATGATCGAGCTCAATGGGTTTGAGCAGCAGAGCTTCGTCATCCAGCAAGGCGATTTTCAGCAACTGAACATCTGCAGAGCAGAGCACGCGCAGCGAGGTGCTGCCGCGCTGGCGCTGACGACGGCGCAGAATACGCAGCAGCGTTAAACCATCCGGGCGCGGCATCATCTGGTCGATAAACAGAATATCGAAGGCGCGCTGAGCATCGGCGCGCAGCAGCGCTCGGCCCTCTTCAAATACCTGCGCCTCAACGCCAAATATCGCCAGCTGCTGCTGCATCACCAAAAGATTGGTCGGGTGATCGTCCACAATCGCCACGCGCAGCTGCGGGTAAACAGGCCAGCTGGCTGTGCGCTCGGTTAACGGCTCTTGGCTCACGACTAATGGCAACTGCACGCTGACCGTGGTGCCGCTGCCCGATGCTGAAGTGAGCGTTAGCGTACCGCCCATTCGTTGCACAATCTCGCGACAGATAAACAAACCTAAGCCGCTGCCTTGCACCGCATGGCTTTTGCCGGACGGCGCCTGATACCACGGCTCAAACAGTTTTGCTTGCTCGTTAAGCGGGATGCCGCTGCCGGTGTCGGTGACCGTAAGCTGGATGTGCTCACTGACCGCCAGCGACAGGCGCACTTCGCCTTCGCGGGTAAACTTAAGGGCGTTGGCCACCAGATTATTCACTACCTGCTGCAGGCGATCGCCATCCAGCAACACGCTGGCAGGCAGCGGCGTCAGCGCTTCGGCAATCAGGTTCGGCCCGGCATCGCGCATTAAGGGATGATAAAACTGCTGCTGTTGCTGCAGCCAGAGCGTCAGATTGAGCGGGCGCGGTGCCAGACGGAAGCTCTGGCTCTCAATACGCGCGTGATCCTGCAAGTCGTTCAATAGCGCCATCAGCGACCGCGCGCTGCTGTGCATCAGCGCCAGCCGTTCACTCGGATGCTGCTGCTGTTCCAGCTCCAGCAAACCGAGTATCGCCTGCATCGGCGTGCGCAGTTCGTGGCTGGCAGTGGCAAGAAACTGGCTTTTGGCGGCATTGGCGCGTTCGGCCTGCTCACGCTGCAATCGGTCACGACGCTGCTGCCAGTAACGACGCGCCAGCAAGCCCAACAGCAACAGAATAATTACGCCTGCCGCAAGCAAAATCATCAGCGGAATATTGCGCATCGCCATCGTCGTGCCGGGCTGCGGCGGCTGTGACCAGCTGACGCGCATCTGGTTGAGCGTATCAGGCGGGATTTGCTGCAATGCATGGTCGAGCAGGGCGCGCAGCTCAGGCTGTTCAGCACTGACCTGCGGCGCCAGCGGCCAGGCGATATCGCTGGCAGCAAACGCCAGATGCACACGATTATCTTCGTGACTCGCCATACGCCAGCGGGCAGAGAGCACGTTATCTACCAGCGCATCGATCTGACCGTTATTCAGCGCTTGCCACAGCTGCGTCCGATCGTCGAACGGCTGCGGCGTAATACCTGACGGCAGCAAACGTATGGCGAGATCGTCGCGTAATACGCCCACGCGCTGGCCTTGTAGCGATTGCCAGTTCATTGGCTGATGCGTGGCAAGCGTGTAAATGCCCCAAATGGCGCGCCATACCGGCAAAGTATTGCTGCCGGGATCGTCGCCATACAGCGGCTGCAACAGGTTGAGCATCACCTGCTGTTGCTGCAGTAGCGTGGCGGCCTGCTGCGGATTGTTGACCCAGCGCGGGGTAAAACGCAGGCCGGTACTTTGGCTCAGCGCGTTCAGCATGTCGATGCCGAAGCCGCGCGCGTTGCCGCTGCTGTCGCGATAACTCCAAGGCGCGTTATCCGCCTCAACCGCATACGGAATCTCAGTATGTTGCGCCAGCCACTGCTTTTCGCTGGCCGACAGCATCAGAGTTTGTGTGTCCTGATAACGCAGCAGCGGCGGGCTCCAGCGCTGCTGGACCCGACTGCTGAACTCGGCGGGCAGCAGGCGCAGCTGGCTGTTAAGCCAGTGGATCAGCGCGGCATTGCGCGTCATTGCGCGTAGCGTTAATTCGCCCGCGCCAGGATCGGCAGTGATTTGGTAAATTTGTCCTTGCTGCAGCTGGCCCAGCAAGAAACCGGCGCTGGCTTCATCGGCGACCAGATAATCGCTTTGCTGATTGAGCAGGGCATACAGCGCCTGCAGATCGCCCGGCAAGGTGTGCCAGCGATGCTGCTGCACAAATTCAGTGGGCAACTGCGCCAGCGTCGCTTCGGCAATGGTGAGCTGCGCGGTTTCGCTATTGAACATCACCGCGCGCTGATTATCCCGGTTGCGATAGATGCGAATCGGGCTGCTGTACCAGCTGTCGCTGAGCAGCACATCGGATGGGAGCTGGGCATGTTGATTACTTAACACCAAATCCACCTCGCCGCGCTGCAAGGCTGCCAGTTGCTGCGCGCGATCGGCATAGCTTTGCAGCGTGAAATGCGTACCGGTCAACTGGCTTAGGGCGCTGAGATAGTCGGCGTCGATGCCCCAGAGGTGATCGCCAATACGCATCGCCCAGGGTGCGCTGTTTTGTGCCGGCACCGCGACGCGCAACGTTGCGCCAGGCCACGGCTCGGCGTGTGGGGCCGGCATCATCGCGGGTAACATCACGCTGCTGGCGGGTTGCAGATCGGCTTTCGCCATCACACTCAGCAGCAGCGTACACAGCAGCAAACAGATCCTCACTGCTGCGCTTTCCACAGCTCAGCCAGCTCAACCACCGACTGTACGCCGGTTTTCTCCAGGATGTTCTTCTTGTGAGTGCTAACGGTTTTATTGCTGATATGCAGCTGTTCGCCAATCTGCAAATTCGAAAGGCCGCGCACCAGCAGCGCTACAATCTGCTGCTCTTTCTCGGTTAACGGCAGTTCGATACGTTCCGGCAGCGGCGGAAAAGCCTGCTGGCCGCCGAGCACCGCCAGAATCGCGCTCAGCAGTTGCGCCATGCTTTGGCTTTTCACCACGTAACCAGCAGCGCCAAGCGACACGGCGCTGAGCAGTGTGTGGCGGCTCTGCTGCGCGGAATAGATCAACACCGGGCAGTGCTGATTACGCACGCGCAACCGGCGCAGCAGTTCGAGTCCGTCGCAATCGGGTAAACCGATATCCAGCACAATTAAATCGATGGGATGTTGTTGAAGCAGTTGGCGCGCCTGCGCTTCGTCGCCAGCGGCGTGAATGTTCAACGTGATAGGAGCGTTAACGCAAGCCGCTTCCAGTGCGACGGCAACTAACGGGTGATCATCAATAAGCAGCAATGAAGCCATGAAACAGTTCCTGTGAATTTCATTGCTTCAGCATAGCGGAAAAGGGCGGGAGGCAAAATAAAAGGGAGAGCCGAAGCTCTCCCTTGATCAAACAGAAGGAACCTTATTGCGAAGTACCATCTGTTTTATGTTTCACGTGGCCGCCACCCTCTTTGGTGTCGACTTTTTTATTCATGTCCGGGCATTTGCCGTCTTTGCACATGCTGTTTTTGTGCACCTGGCTGGCTGACATATTGCTTGAGTCAGTGCCTGACGTTGCTGCGCTGTTGGTATTGGTGCTACCGCTGTTAATTTTGCTGTTATCAACATTATTAGGTGGCAGATTTTGTTTTGCACCGCCAGCTGCTGCACCGGCTTCAGCTGAAGCGTTGGCCGCACCATTGTTGTTATCCGCAGCCATTACAGCACCGCTACCCATGGTCATCGCTGCTGTCAGAAAGATCATTGCAAACTTATTCATCATTATGCTCCAGTAATTAATGGATAGTTGCCGTCTAACACCCGCTGGTGTTGAGTGACGAAAATAGCGTGCCGCGATGGAATAAAATCCACCTTATACGCTTCACTTAAAAATTTAATTTTGCAAACACATCATTCCTTAGTGCTTACATTTAAAAAGCTTAGTGCATGGATATATAAATGCAAATTTGAGATGTACATTTTAAGCGCTATGCGTAATTTACACCCACCGCGCGAAGGGCTAAAGTGGGCGGGTTGCGCCCGACGGACGTTGGGCCAGAAATTTGAATGGAATTGTGTATGGATTACCAGAACGATGATTTACGCATCAGAGAGATCAAAGAGTTACTGCCTCCTGTTGCTTTGCTTGAAAAATTCCCCGCCACCGATAAAGCGGCTGCAACCGTAGCGCAGTCACGTCAGGCGATTCACCGCATTCTGCATGGCGAAGACGATCGTCTGCTGGTGGTGATCGGTCCGTGCTCAATTCACGATACCCAGGCTGCGCAAGAGTATGCGACGCGCCTGCTGGCACTGCGTGATGAGCTGAAAGACGATCTCGAAGTGGTGATGCGCGTTTACTTTGAAAAACCGCGCACCACGGTGGGCTGGAAAGGGCTGATCAACGACCCGTTTATGGATGGCAGCTTCCAGATCAATGACGGCCTGCGCCTGGCGCGCAAGCTGCTGGTGGATATCAACGATATCGGGTTGCCAGCCGCCGGTGAGTTCCTCGATATGATCACGCCACAATATATGGCCGACCTGATGAGCTGGGGCGCGATTGGCGCACGTACCACCGAATCGCAGGTGCATCGCGAACTCTCTTCCGGCCTCTCTTGCCCGGTGGGCTTCAAAAACGGTACCGACGGCACCATCAAAGTGGCGATTGACGCCATCGGTGCGGCCAGCGCGCCACACTGCTTCCTGTCAGTCACCAAATATGGTCACTCGGCGATTGTCGAAACCAGCGGTAACGAAGACTGCCACATCATCCTGCGCGGCGGCAAAGAGCCGAACTACAGCGCCGAACACGTGGCGGCCGTGAAAACCGGTCTGGAGAAAGCAGGCTTGCGTCCGCAAGTGATGATCGACTTCAGCCATGCTAATAGCAGCAAGCAGTTCCAACGTCAGATGGTGGTTGCCGACGATGTGGCACAGCAAATTGCCGGTGGTGAGCAGGCGATTACTGGCGTGATGATCGAGAGTCATCTGGTGGAAGGTAATCAGAGCCTCGAAAGCGGCAAACCGCTGGTGTACGGCCAGAGCGTGACCGATGCCTGTATCGGCTGGGAAGACACTGAGAAGGCGTTGCGTCAGCTGGCTCAGGCGGTCAAACAGCGCCGCAGCTAAGCCAATGCGGCAATAAAAAAGGCCAGACTTGCGTCTGGCCTTTTTGCGTTTCAGCGTTCGCTTACTTCGCTTTACCCTGGTTTGCTACGGCTGCGGCTTTCGCAGCAATCTCATCAGCATCACCCAGATAGTAACGTTTGAGCGGCTTGAAGTTCTCGTCGAACTCATACACCAACGGCACGCCAGTTGGGATGTTCAGTTCGAGGATCTCGTCTTCGCTCAGGTTGTCGAGGTATTTAACCAGCGCACGCAGTGAGTTGCCGTGTGCAGCAACGATCACTTTCTCACCGCTCTTAATGCGCGGCAGAATGCTTTCGTTCCAGTAAGGAATCACGCGTTCGATGGTCAGCGCCAGGCTTTCGGTGGTTGGCAGCTGCGCGTCAGTCAGTGAAGCGTAACGCGGATCGTGGCCTGGGAAACGCTCATCAGCGCGATCCAGTTCTGGTGGCGTGATAGCAAAGCCACGACGCCACTGTTTCACTTGCTCGTCACCGTATTTAGCGGCGGTTTCTGCTTTATCCAGACCTTGCAGCGCACCGTAGTGACGCTCGTTCAGACGCCAGGTTTTTTCAACCGGCAGCCAAGCCTGATCCAACTCATCCAGCACATTCCACAGGGTGTGAATAGCGCGCTTCAGCACTGAGGTGTAAGCGAAATCAAACACGAAACCTTCTTTCTTCAGCAGCTGACCGGCTGCTTTGGCTTCAGTGCGACCTTTGTCAGACAGGTCAACGTCGTACCATCCGGTGAAGCGGTTTTCCTGGTTCCACTGGCTTTCGCCGTGTCGCACCAGTACCAGCTTAGTTACGGCCATAGCTTTACTCCTTAATGCTCGATTTACGATTAGTATTGAAACCGGCTGCGGCCACTGAGAAGCGGCTCACTAATAGCGCCATACCATAGCGGAAAACAACGCACGGCGTAAGCCTGTCGGCAGCGCAGTGCGCGTTTTTCATCCGGTGGCTCAGTGCGGCGTGAAGCGATAACGCGTCACGGACTGCCAGCTGTCGCCGGGTTGCAGCCAGCAATCGGGCTGCGGCCACTCTGCATGGTTAGGCGAATCCGGTAAAAATTCGCTCTCCAGAGCGATGCCCTGGAAAGCAGTATAGCTGTCCTGCTCACGGGCGCGTGTTCCCGCCAGATAGTTGCCGGTGTAGAACTGCAGCGCCGGAGCGGCAGTAAACACGCTCAGCTCCAGCTTGCCATCGGCAGACCATAAATGGGCGGCGGGCTGGCTGCTGTCGCCAGCGGTGTTAAGCAAAAAGGCGTGGTCATAGCCTTTCACCGCTTTTTGATCGTCATCGGCGAGGAACTCATCGGCGACGCGCTTCGGCTGGCGGAAATCAAAACTGTTTCCCGCCACCTCTTTCAGCGGCGCGTTAGGAATGCCTTCGCTGTCCACCGGCAGGTAACGATCGGCGTGCAGTTGTAAGCGATGCTGGCGCGCATCACCATGATGCGCATCAAGATTAAAGTAAGCATGGTTGGTGAGATTGACCGGGCAAGGCTTATCAGTTTGCGCTTCATAGCGAATCGACAGGCAATTATCGTCATCAAGTTGATAGATGACATTGGCGATCACATTGCCGGGATAACCCTGATCGCCATCCGGCGAATCGAGGCGATAGTGCACCTCGCTTTCGCTCTGACTGAGAATCTGCCAGCGACGTTTATCGAAACCTTCCGGCCCGCCGTGCAGCTGATGTGCGCCCTGATTGGCCGCCAGCAGCAGATTAAGTGGCTTCAGTTCGGCCGAGGCGATGCGGTTCGCGTAGCGGCCAATCGTCGCGCCAAGATAAGCATCCTGATGCAGATAATCGGACGGCGTGGCACAGCCGAGCAGCGCTTCACGCACGCTGTGATCCAACATTGGCACGCGCGCTGACAGCCAGGTCGCGCCCCAATCCATAAAAGTAGCCACCATGCCGTTGCGATTGCGCAGCACGGTGATGCGCCACGGTTGCCCGTCTGGCGCGTGTGAATTCACATCACTTACCATTGGCCTGCTCCTGCGGACGCTTTGCACACGTAGAAGGTCTCTTTGATGCCGGTTTGCGCTTCATACTTCTCGGCGACCACCGCTTTCACCGCATCGACCAGATCGATTGGCATCAGCGCCACGATGCAGCCACCGAAACCGCCGCCGGTCATACGCACGCCGCCGCGCGGGCCGATTTCTGCTTTCACAATCTCAACCAGCTGATCGATTTGCGGCACGGTGATTTCGAAATCGTCACGCATTGAGGCGTGCGATTCGGCCATCAGTTCGCCCATGCGTTTCAGATCGCCCGCGCTTAACGCATCGGCGGCTTCCAGCGTGCGCGCATTTTCGCTAATCACGTGACGCACGCGTTTTGCCACCAACGCATCCAGCTCACCAGCAGAGGCTTCAAACTCTTCCAGCGTCACATCGCGCAGCGCCGGTTTATTGAAGAAGCGTGCGCCAGTTTCACACTGTTCACGACGCGTATTGTATTCGCTGCCCACCAGGCTACGACGGAAGTTGGAGTTGATGATCACCACCGCGACATCTTCCGGCATTGATACCGCGCGCGTGCCGAGCGTACGACAATCCAGCAGCATGGCGTGATCCGGCTGACCGAGCGCCGAGATCAGCTGATCCATGATGCCGCAGTTGCAGCCGACAAACTGGTTTTCCGCTTCCTGACCGTTCACCGCAATCGCTGCGCCATCGAGGTTTAATGCATACAGCTGCTGGAATACGGTACCGACCGCCACTTCCAGCGACGCCGAAGAACTCAGGCCCGCGCCTTGTGGCACGTTGCCGCTGATCACCATATCCACGCCGCCAAAGCAGGCATCGCGTTTTTGCAGATGTTTCACCACGCCGCGCACGTAGTTGGCCCACATTGGCTCTTTCAGCGGCTCAATCGGCGCATCCAGCGAGAAGCTGTCCTGCTGATTGTCGTAATCGACGGCAATCACGCGCACCTGGCGATCGTCGCGTTTGGCGCAGGCAATCACGGTTTGATAATCGATGGCGCACGGCAGCACAAAGCCATCGTTGTAGTCGGTGTGTTCGCCAATCAGATTGACGCGGCCCGGTGCCTGAATGCTGTGTGTCGCCTGATAGCCGAAAGTGTCAGCGAAAACCTGTTGAGTAATGGATTTTAATGACATTTATTGCGCCTCGCGGAAATGGACATCGCTGACAGAACGCAGACGTTCAGCTGCCTGTTCCGCCGTTAAATCACGTTGGGTTTCGGCCAGCATTTCATAGCCAACCATAAATTTGCGTACCGTGGCTGAACGCAGCAGCGGCGGATAGAAGTGTGCGTGCAGCTGCCAGTGATCGTTGGCTTCGCCGTTGAACGGCGCGCCGTGCCAGCCCATCGAATAGGGGAAAGAGCACTGGAACAGGTTGTCGTAGCGGCTGGTGAGCTGCTTAAGCGCCAGCGCCAGATCGGTGCGCTGCGGCTCGGAGAGATCGGTGATGCGTTTCACATGGGCTTTCGGCAGCAGCAAGGTTTCAAACGGCCACGCCGCCCACCACGGCACCACGGCCAGCCAGTGTTCGGTTTCCACCACCGTACGGCTGCCATCGCTCAACTCGCGCGCAGCGTAATCGACCAGCAGCGCCGTGCCTTTCTCGGCAAAATAGTGACGTTGGTTGTCATCTTCTTTCTGCGCTTCGTTCGGCAGGAAGCTGTTGGCCCAAATCTGGCCATGCGGATGCGGGTTGGAGCAGCCCATCGCCGCGCCTTTGTTTTCAAACACCTGCACCCAAGGATAGTGCTGGCCGAGATCGGCAGTCTGTTCCTGCCAGGTCCGCACGATATCTTCCAGCCCGCTCAGCGGCAGTTCCGGCAGAGTTTTGCTGTGATCCGGCGAGAAGCAGATCACCCGGCTGGTACCGCGCGCGCTTTCGCAGCGCATCAACAGATCGTCGCTTTGAGGTGCGTCTGGCGTGTTAGTCATCAGCGCGGCAAAGTCATTGGTGAACACGTAAGTGCTTTTATAGTTGGGGTTTTTGTCACCGGTAATGCGGGTGTTTCCAGCACAAAGGAAGCAGTCAGGATCGTGCGCTGGCAGTTGCTCCAGTGCCGGGGTTTCCTGCGCACCTTGCCACGGGCGCTTAGCGCGATGGGGTGAGACCAGCACCCATTGATCGATCAATGGGTTATAACGGCGATGCGGGTGATCGACCGGGTTAAATTTTTCCATGATGAGTCCTGGTAAACGGCAAACAGATAAAAATGATTTTGATCAAAGTAGCACAAAGACCAGCGTGAAAGCGTGATCCAGTCTGGATAAATGGTATCGTTTACACAAGGTGACGATTCTCATTTTGTGGGGTTGTTGCGTGTGTTTGTTGAATTACCAGGCGATGAAATGGTAACGCTTACATTGCCTTCATACTTCGAACTGCTGCTGCTTGCCGCAGCTCGAATTATTTTGGCAATGGCGCTATGCACGTTAGATGTTTGTAGGATTGCCACTTATGGCAACCGCTATTTAACGCAGCGACTCTTGCAGGAAACCGTATCCCTGTTCCTGCGCGACAAAACTCAGGCGATGGGTGATGCACTGCGGCGCATCTTCGGCGTGGTGGGAGACAAACAGCAGTTGCGTACGGCCTTCGCCAATCAGCACATCAACAAAGCGGCGCACCAACTGGCGGTTAATCGGATCAAGCCCCTGCAACGGTTCATCGAGAATGAGTAGCGTGGGATGTTTCACCAGCGCGCGCGCAATTAGCACCAGCCGCTGCTGGCCCCACGACAAACTGTGAAACGGCGCATCCGCCAGCTGATTATCCATACCGAGCAGCGCCAGCCACTGACGCGCCAGCGCTTTTTGCCGATCGGACACCGCCTGATACAGACCAATCGAATCGAAGAAGCCGGAGAGCACCACGGTGCGCACATTACAGCTGACGCGATAATCGAGGTGCAGGCTGCTGCTGACGTAACCGATGTGCTGCTTGATGTCCCAGATGGTTTCACCGCTGCCGCGTCGGATGCCAAACAGCGTCAAATCGTTGCTGTAACCCTGCGGATGATCGCCGGTTACCAAACTGAGCAGGGTGGATTTACCCGCGCCGTTCGGCCCCACAATCTGCCAATGTTCACCGGGATTAACCTGCCAGTTCAGGCCATCAATCACCGCTTTGTCGTTGTACGACACCACGCCGTTGCGCAGTATCACGCGCGGCGCATCTTCGGCCAGCTGCGGCAGTTGATCGGGTTGATCCGCCTCCGGCAGTGCCATGCCAGCAAGCTTCTCGCTATGCGCCAGCTGCGCCACCAGCGCTTCGGCCAGAATCGCGCGCCGTTCGCCCACGTGGGTTAACGTGCATTCGGCCAACACGCCGACCTTCTCGACAAAATCGGGAATATCATCAAAGCGATTGAGCACCAGCACCACGCTATAGCCGCTTTGATGCAGATCGTTGAGGGTTTGCGCCAGGCTGGCGCGCGACGCCACATCCAGCCCATCGAAAGGTTCATCAAGGATCAGCAGATCCGGCTGCGCCATTAGCGCCTGACACAACAGCGTTTTGCGCGTCTCGCCGGTGGAGAGATATTTGAACCGGCGATCGAGCAGATAAGTGATGCCAAACTGCTGCGCCAGCGCCTGACAACGCGTCGCATCTTGCACTTCATCCTGAATGATCTGTGCGGCGGTGCGACCGGTATCGTCTTCGCCTTCACTCAGTAGATCGGTGTTATTACGTTCCCACTCATCGCTGACCAGTTTCTGTAGCTGCTCCAGCGACAGGCGCGTACGACGCTGAAAATCCTGCTGCACGCTGCCTTTACCGGGCTGCAACTCGCCGGAAAGGGCGCGCGCCAGCGATGACTTGCCGCTGCCGTTGGCGCCGACAAACGCCCAGCTTTCGCCGCTGTTGAGGGTTAAATCGTTAAGGGACAGTGCTCGGGTGTCGCTAAGGTGAAACGTACCTTGCGAAATTTGCAATGAAGCCATGATCTATTCCGTTTTATGCATCGTGTCGTCCAGTTTTAGCCAGCGATGCAGACGAAGTCAAATCATGGCGTGGATTTCAGAGCAGTGTGGCGATGATGGCGTGTTCGGCATTAAAACTGGCGGTGACGCTGGCGCCAACCTGCAGATTCTGCTGTTTCACCGCCTCATTGGTGACGGTCGCGCACAGCGTTTCGCCACTCGGCAACGCCATCAATACTTCGCTAAGCTGATCGCCGGGCTCAATTGCGCTGATCTGCGCAGCCAGTTGATTGTCGCTGCTGGCGGCAGCGTGACTGACGTGAATCCACGGTGCTTTAATCAGCACCAGCACCTCTTTGCCGCTGTCGAGCTGCAAGCGTTCGGCACTGCGTGCGGTGATCGCCACCTGCAGGCGCGTTACGCCATCGGCGAGCAGCACCTCAAGGTGCTGCTGCACCTGCTGATGATCGCTGGCCAGCACCGTACCAAACAGCTGATTGCGCGCGCTGGTTTGCAGCGAGAAACGCGCAATCGCCGCCAGCAAACTGTCGAGCGGCAAGCTGTCGTTTTGCAGCACATCGAAAGCCTTTTGTTGGATCTGCTCCATCAACTGGAACAGCTGAATCAGCCGCTCGCCATAACGCGTCAGCTGCGCGCCGCCGCCGCCTTTACCGCCGGTGGCGCGATCCACCAGCGTTTTGTCGGCCAGCTGATTCATCTCATTGATCGCATCCCAGGCACTTTTATAACTGATGCCCGCCAGTTTCGCGCCCTGGCTGATGGAGCCGGTTTGCTGCACGCGTTTCAGTAATTCGATGCGACGCGGATCGGCAAACAGCTTTTGCTGAAGACGAATATGGAGAGAAAGTTCTGCCTGCATGTCAGCTCCTTAGGTTAATCCGCTCAGTTTACTGCTTAAAAGTAAAAGCACGAAAAGGGCAGTGCGTTTTTTTCGCTAACCGTTACAATCACTTTTTTATTTTCTGCGTGAGGTTTCCATGCTGGAACTGTTAAAAAGCCTGGCTGTGGCTATCATCATGGTGCCGATTGTGATGGCGATTATGCTCGGTTTGATTTACGGCCTGGGTGAAGTTTTCAACGTCATCTCAAAATTTGGCCGCCGCGACGATCGTCCTGCCAACAGCTCACAACACTAATTTCTCAACGCCCGCTTCCTGCGGGCGTTTTGTTTCTGAACTTCCGTAAAATCCTGCCGATATAAAGCTCATGACGCATTTGCGCGTACGTTGTATTATCAAATATATAACGTAACAAGGAGCAACAAATGCGAACCATCAAGTACCGTTGGGCTGCTGCAACCGTTTTAAGCGTTTCATTGGCCGGTCATGCCGCGGCCGCAGAGAAAATCACCGTGTTTGCAGCGGCATCGCTGACCAATGCGCTGCAGGACATTGCGACGCAGTACCAGAAGAAAAGCGGTGTAGAAGTGGTATCCTCTTTTGCCTCTTCTTCGGTGCTGGCGCGCCAGATCGATCAGGGCGCACCGGCCGATCTGTTCATCTCTGCCGATCAGCAGTGGATGGACGATGTGGTGGCAAAAAACAGCGTGGTGAGCAGCACGCGCTATACGCTGCTTGGCAACGATTTAGTGCTGATTGCACCGAAAAGCGACGCGGCTAAAGCGGTCACACTTGATAGCAAAACCGACTGGAAACGCCTGCTGAAAGGCGAGCGTCTGGCGGTGGGCGATCCGGATCACGTGCCGGCCGGCATTTATGCCAAAGAAGCATTACAAAAACTCGGCGCGTGGGACGCTTTATCCCCGCAGCTGGCGCCAGCCAACAACGTGCGCGCCGCGCTAGCATTGGTTGAGCGTAACGAAACGCCGTACGGCATCGTGTATGGTTCGGACGCGGTAGCCAGCCAGAAAGTGCAGGTCGTGGGACGATTCCCGGAAGATAGCCACAAGCCAGTGGAATATCCGATGGCGATTGTCAAAGAACATCAGAACGCAACGGTGGAAGCCTTCTACAACTATTTGCAGGGGCCAGATGCCGCTGCCGTGTTTAAACAGTATGGATTCACGCCGAAGAAATGATATTGAGCGATCCCGAATGGCAGGCCGTTTTTCTCAGCCTGAAAGTGTCCTGTGTAGCTGTGATATGCAGCTTGCCGTTTGGCATCCTGATGGCCTGGATTCTGGCGCGCTGCCGCTTTCCGGGCAAAACCCTGCTGGATAGTATTGTTCACTTGCCGCTGGTGCTGCCGCCGGTGGTGGTCGGCTATCTGCTGCTGATCGCCTTAGGCCGGCGCGGTTTCATTGGCGAATGGCTGTATGACTGGTTCGGTTTCACCTTTGCCTTTAGCTGGCGCGGCGCGGTGATCGCTTCGGCGGTGATGGCGTTTCCGCTGATGGTGCGTGCAATTCGTCTTGCGCTGGAAGCGGTGGATACCAAACTGGAGCTGGCCGCACGCACGCTGGGTGCCGGGCGCTGGCGCGTATTTTTCACCATTACGCTTCCGCTCACCTTGCCGGGCATTATTGTTGGCACGGTGCTGGCCTTTGCCCGTTCGCTGGGCGAATTTGGTGCCACCATCACGTTTGTCTCCAACATTCCCGGCGAGACGCGCACCATTCCGTCGGCGATGTTTACCCTGATTGAAACGCCGGGCGCGGAAGGCACCGCCGCGCGCCTCTGTGCGGTGGCGATTGCGCTGGCGCTGATGTCGTTAGTGGCATCGGAAATGCTGGCGCGCTGGGGCCGTAAACGGCTGGGAGCGGCATAATGCTCAATCTGCAACTTTCTCAGCAGTTGGGCGAGCACCTGCTCGACGTTAACATCAATATTCCCGCCAGCGGCATTACCGCCATTTTCGGCGTGTCGGGTGCGGGCAAAACCTCGTTGATTAACGCGATTGGCGGATTAACCCAGCCGCAGAGCGGGCGTATTGAGTTAAACGATCGCCTGCTGTTCGATTCGGCCACGCGCGTGAATTTGCCGCCGGAAAAGCGCCGTATCGGCTATGTGTTTCAGGACGCGCGGCTGTTTCCACATTATCGCGTGCGCGGCAATCTGCAATACGGCATGGCGGCCTCAATGAAGCCGCAGTTCAACGCGCTGGTGGCGCTGCTGGGTTTAGAATCGCTGCTGACGCGTTTTCCTGCGTCGCTTTCGGGCGGTGAAAAACAGCGCGTAGCGATTGGTCGCGCGTTGCTGACGGCGCCCGATATTCTGCTGATGGATGAGCCGCTGGCGTCGCTCGATCTGCCGCGCAAACGTGAGCTGATGCCCTATCTGCAAAAGCTGGCGAAGCAGGTCGATATTCCCATTCTTTACGTATCGCACAGCCTCGATGAAATCCTGCAGCTGGCGGATAACGTGCTGGTGCTGGATGCCGGCCAGGTGAAAGCCTTTGGCCCGCTGGAAAAAGTGTGGAGCAGTTCGGCGATGCGTCCGTGGCTGCCGCTCGCCGAGCGCACCAGCGTGCTGCGCGTGCAGGTGCTGGAGCAGCATCCTGATTACCCGATGACCGCGCTGTCGCTTGGCGATCAGCATATTTGGGTGAGCCGGGTGAATCAGCCGCTGAAAACGGCGCTGCGTATTCGCATCGCCTCAGCCGATGTGTCGCTGGCATTGCAGCCGCCGCATAACACCTCGATCCGTAATATTCTGCCGGCGCAGGTGGTTGAACTGCTGGAGATTGACGATCAGGTGGAAGTGAAGCTGCGCATTGGCATCAGCGAACTGTGGGCGCGCATTTCGCCGTGGGCGCGCGATGAGCTGGGCATTCGACCGGATCAGTGGTTGTATGCGCAGATCAAGAGCGTGTCGATAGCAGCGTAAATGGATTCATTGCGCGGTGTGAGAAAAATCCGCGCCATGAATTGCGCGCTACATCCTACGGTTACAGAACCTCTTGATAGATCACTTCGGCGATGCCCGGCTCCAGATTGGTGCCAATCACCTTTTTGGCGCGCGCTTTGATGGCGTCATCGGCATTGCCCATCGCCACGCCCAACCCCACCTGTTCCAGCATGCTGAGATCGTTGTAGTTGTCGCCAAACGCCAGCACGTCTTGCATGCTAAAGCCCTGACTTTCAACCCACTGCGCCAGACGCTTGCCTTTGCTGTTGCCGCCTTTGGCGATATCCACCTGATCGTGCCACGACCATTCACACGCCAGACCGAGTTCGGCTTCGGTGCGTTCGGCAAACTGCTGCAGCGCGCGCGTGTCGGGATGCGACAGCGCGAATTTCCAGATCGAATCAGCCTCAATCGCCGCCTGCGCCAGGCTTGGCACCTGCAGGAACAGCGGACGCTGCGCTTCCGGCAACGATTGCGCCCAGTTAAGCGTACGCGTCACATGGCCGGTTGGCGTTTGGTACAGCATCGCATCATCGACATACAGCAGACCGTGAATGTTCTCTTCATCCAGCATCTCAATCACACGTGCGGCTCGGCTTTTATCCAGCGGATCGGCGGCCAGCACCTGTTTCGCGGGATAATCATACAAATAGGTGCCATTACAGCAAATTGCGGGTGTATCCAGCTTAAGTGCCTGATAAAAAGGGTGGATAGCGCAGTGGTGGCGACCGGTAACGATCAACACTTTCACGCCCGCCTGTTGCGCGCGGGCCAGCGCTTCAATGGATTCAGGCAAGATGGTTTTGTTCGGGGTCAGCAGGGTGCCGTCGAGGTCAAGGGCGATTACGCGGTAGCTCATTACACTTTCCGTCCGGGAGTTGGCAAAGCATTGAGTCTACACCCGGCAACGGCCCTGAGACAAAAAACAGGGCACAAATGAATCCAGCGCGACAAAATGAAACGCGCTACAGTTATCCCTTTCATCAGGCAGCGAATAAGGAAAACGCATGAAACAAGTCGTGTATACCGCCAGTCCCGAGAGCCAGCAGATTCATGCCTGGCAGTTGCAGGAAGATGGCGCACTGACGTTATTGCAGGTAACAGATGTTGCCGGCCAGGTGCAGCCGATGGTGGTGAGCCCGAAGAAAGATTTTCTCTATGTCGGTGTGCGTCCGAATTTTCGCGTGCTGGCGTTTCGCATTGCGGCCGACGGTACGCTGAGCCTCGCCGGTGAAGCACCGCTGCCGGGTAGCCCAACCCACATCTCCACCGATCGTCAGGGCAATTATCTGTTCTGCGGCTCGTATAACGATGCCTGCGTCAGCATCAGCCCGATTGGCAGCGATGGCTTGCCGCAAGCGCCGAGTCAGGTGATCAGCGGCTTGGACGGCTGCCACTCCGCCAATATCGATCTGAATAACCAAACGCTGTTTGTACCGGCACTGAAGCAGGACCGCATCTGCCTGTATCAGTTGAACGCAGACGGCACTCTGGCTCCGCGCGAACAAGCGCAGGTCACCACCGTTGAAGGTGCCGGTCCGCGTCACATGGCCTTCCATCCGAACGGCGCATATGGCTACGTGGTGAACGAGCTGGATAGCACGGTGGATGTCTGGGCGCTGAACAATGTGCACGGCCAGGTTGAGCGCGTGCAGAGCCTTGATATGATGCCGAAAGATTTCAGCGACACGCGCTGGGCGGCGGACATCCACATCACGCCGGATGGCCGTTTCCTCTATGCCTGCGACCGTACCAGCAGCACCATTACGGTGTTCAGCATCAGTGAAGATGGCTCGGTGCTGGCGATTGAAGGCTACCAGCCAACTGAAACCCAGCCGCGCGGCTTCAATATTGATCACAGCGGTCAATATCTGGTAGCGGCGGGACAGAAATCGCACCACATCGAAGTGTATAAGATTCAGGAACGCGGCCTGCTTAATCCGCTGGCGCGTTACGCGGTAGGACAAGGCCCAATGTGGGTGGTTATCCACCCGTTGGGATAAGTGAAATGCCTGCCTGATCAAACAGGCAGGCATATTCCCTAACAGCGCGATTCTGAGCTGTTACGCGTACTTCACCGTAATCGACGCACTGGCCAGCGCATGGAAATGCACATTAAAGCCAACCATCGCGCCGCTCGCGCCTTCATCCACGTCAATTTTATCCGTATCCAGCGCATGCACCGTAAAGATGTAGCGATGGGATTCGCCCTGCGGTGGCGCTGCGCCGCCGTAGCCGGTTTGGCCAAAATCGGTACGCGTCTGAATGGCGCTCTCCGGCAAGTCCGCCACGCCGGAACCGGCACCCTGCGGCAACACGGTAACGTCAGCCGGAATGTTCGCTACCACCCAATGCCACCAGCCGGAACCGGTAGGCGCGTCAGGATCGTAGCAGGTGACAACAAAGCTTTTGGTGCCTGCCGGTACATCATCCCACGCCAGATGCGGTGACAGATTGTCGCCCTGGTAACCCATGCCATTGAAAACGTGTCGCTCTGGCATCTTATCGCCGTCGTTAAAATCCTGGCTAACTACGCGCATGATCGCTCCTTTTATGGTTGTGCAGAACCCTCAATCATGGTGGAAATGCGCCGCAACATCCAGTGCCGCACCTACCGCTTGCGTTAGTTTCGTCAGTTCGGCGGCAGAAATCAGATAAGGTGGCATCAGGTAGATCAAGCGCCCAAACGGACGAATCCACACGCCGCGTTCAACGAAGAAGTGCTGCAGCGCCGCCATGTTCACGGCCTGATGGGTTTCGATCACGCCAATCGCACCCAGCACGCGCGCATCGACCACCGCGTGATGACGGCGCAGCGGCAGCAGCTCGGTGCGCAGCTGCTGTTCGATGTGCGCCACCTGCGTTATCCAGCCGCCTTCATTGATCATCTTCAGACTTTCCACCGCCACCGCGCAGGCCAGCGGATTGCCCATAAAAGTAGGGCCGTGCATAAAGCATCCCGCTGCGCTGCGGCTAATGGTGTCGGCGACTTCACGCGTGGTCAGCGTGGCGGAGAGCGTCATGGTGCCGCCGGTCAGCGCTTTGCCCAGGCAGAGAATGTCCGGCGTGATACCCGCATGGTCGCAGGCAAACAGCTTGCCGCTGCGACCAAATCCGGTGGCGATCTCATCGGCAATCAGCAGCAAACCGTAGCGATCGCACAGCTCGCGCACCTGCTGCAGATAGCGCGGATGGTAGAAGCGCATTCCGCCAGCGCCTTGCACAATCGGCTCCAGAATCACCGCCGCAATCTCCCGATGGTGGATTTCCGCCAGCTGCGCAAAATTGGCAAAATCGGCCTCGTTCCACGCGTCATCGAAAGCGCACTGCGGCGCGTTGGCGAACAGATGTTCCGGCAGATAGCCGCGCCACAGGCTGTGCATCGAATTTTCCGGATCGCACACCGACATCGCGGCAAAAGTATCGCCGTGATAGCCGCGCTTCAGCGTAAGGAATTTCTGTCGCGTTTGGTTGCGACCCAGCCAATATTGCAGCGCCATTTTCATCGACACTTCGACGGCGATCGAACCCGAATCGGCGAGGAACACGCACTCCAGCGCGTCAGGCGTCATGGCAACCAGCTGGCGGCTCAGTTCCACCGCCGCCGGATGGGTGATGCCGCCAAACATCACATGCGACATCTGCGTCATTTGCTGCTGCAGCGCCTGATTGAGACGCGGATGGTTGTAGCCGTGTATCGCCGCCCACCACGACGACATGCCGTCCACCAGTTCACGTCCATCGGCCAACTGCAGCTGGCAGCCGTGCGCCGCCACAACCGGATAACAGGGCAGGGGATCGCGCATCGACGTGTAGGGATGCCAGATATGCTGGCGGTCAAAGTTGAGGTCGTCCTGAGTGAACATGCGAGTTGTAAACCATTTTAAAAAGATTTAGTTTACAAGTATAACCACGTTAATCGTCGGGATGAACCCCTTTTTCTGGAGTAAGCAATGGCAAACCGCTGGACACTGGCACAAGCTCAGGCACTTTTCGATAAACCTTTCCTTGAGTTGATGTTTGAAGCGCAGCAAGTGCATCGTCAACACTTCGATCCACGCCAGGTGCAGGTCAGCACGCTGCTATCAATCAAAACCGGCGCCTGTCCGGAAGACTGTAAATACTGTCCGCAGAGCGCGCGTTACAAAACCGGGCTGGAATCGGAACGTCTGATGGAAGTGGATGCGGTGCTGGAATCGGCGCGCAAAGCCAAAGCGGCGGGATCGAGCCGTTTCTGCATGGGCGCCGCGTGGAAAAACCCGCACGAGCGCGACATGCCTTACCTTCAGCAGATGGTGCAGGGCGTGAAAGCGATGGGCATGGAAACCTGCATGACGCTTGGCACGCTGGATGGCGACCAGGCGCAGCGCCTCGCCGAAGCGGGACTGGATTTCTACAACCACAACCTCGACACCTCGCCAGAGTTTTACGGCAACATCATCACCACGCGCAGCTATCAGGAACGTCTGGATACGCTGGATAAAGTGCGCGGCGCGGGCATCAAAGTGTGTTCCGGCGGCATCGTGGGTCTGGGTGAAACGGTGAAAGATCGTGCGGGCTTGCTGGTGCAGCTGGCGAATCTGCCGACGCCGCCCGAAAGCGTACCGATCAACATGCTGGTAAAGGTCAAAGGCACGCCGCTGGCCGATAACGACGATGTTGAACCCTTCGACTTTATTCGCACCATCGCGGTGGCGCGCATCATGATGCCCTCGTCGCATGTGCGTCTTTCTGCCGGACGCGAGCAGATGAGCGAGCAAACGCAGGCGATGTGCTTTATGGCCGGCGCTAACTCCATCTTCTACGGCTGCAAACTGCTTACCACGCCAAATCCGGAAGAGGACAAGGATCTGATTCTGTTCCGCAAATTGGGCCTGAATCCGGAGCACACCGCGACAACGGCGGGTGACAATGAGCAGCAGCATCAGCTCAGCGAGCAGCTGCTGCACGCGGATACCGAGCAGTTCTACAACGCGGCGGTGTAAATGGGCTGGTCACAACGTATCGACGAGGCGCTGACGGCGCGGCGTGCCGCGGATGGCTGGCGTTTACGGCGTCGCGTTGAGCACAACAGCGTGCGGGAAATTACGCTGGAGGGTCAGCGTTATCGTCACTTCTCCAGCAACGACTATCTTGGCTTGAGCCAGCATCCGGCGGTAATTGCCGCGTGGCAGCAGGGCGCGGCCGAGACGGGTGCTGGCGCGGGTGCATCCGGGCATGTGACCGGCTACAGCCGCCACCATGCGCAGCTCGAAGCGGAGCTGGCGGACTGGCTGGGCTATTCGCGCGCGCTGCTGTTTATTTCGGGGTTTGCCGCCAATCAGGCGGTGATCCATCTGCTGGCGGAAAAGCAGGATCGCATCTTCGCCGATAAGCTGGCGCACGCTTCACTGCTGGATGCCGCCAGCCACAGCCCGGCGAGCCTGCGCCGTTTTGCCCATAATCAGCCGGAAAGCCTGGCGAAGCTGCTGGCAACGCCGTCGGAAGGCGGCACGCTGGTGGTGACCGAAGGCGTGTTCAGCATGGACGGCGACAGCGCTCCGCTAACACAGATCGCCGCAGAGACGCGGCGCGGCAACGGCTGGCTGCTGGTGGATGATGCGCACGGTATCGGCGTGACCGGCGCGCAAGGGCGCGGCAGCTGCTGGCAGCAGCAGGTCAAACCGGAACTGCTGATCGTTACCTTCGGCAAAGGGTTTGGCGTCAGCGGCGCGGCGCTGCTGTGCGATGACGCCACCGCTGATTACGTCGAGCAGTTTTCCCGCCATCTGATCTACTCCACCGCGATGCCACCGGCGCAGTGCTACGCACTGCTGGCGGCACTGCGGCAGATTCAACAAGGTGATGCGCTGCGCGAAAAACTGCGCAGCCACATTGCGCGTTTCCGCGCCGCTGCGGCGGATTTGCCGTGGCAGCTGGTCGATTCTGCGAGCGCCATCCAGCCGCTGATCGTTGGCGAAAACAGCGCGGCAATGGCGTTGTCGCAGCGGCTGGCGCAGGCCGGCTGTTGGGTCAGTGCGATTCGGCCACCAACCGTGCCGCCGGGCACCGCGCGGCTACGCATCACGCTTACCGCTGCACATCACACCGATGACATTGATCGTTTGCTGGAGGCTCTGTATGACGCTGCAGGTTAACAAACAGGCCGTGGCGCAGGCTTTTGGTCGTGCGGCTGCGCATTACGAGCAGCACGCGCAGTTACAGCGGCTGAGCGGCGATGCGCTGCTGGCGCTGGCGCCCGCTGGTTTTGGTCCGCACCTGCTGGATGCCGGGTGCGGTACCGGCTGGTATAGCCGCTACTGGCGCGATCGCGGGCGCACGCTGACGGCGCTCGATCTGTCGCCCAACATGCTGCAAACCGCGCGCGATCAGCAATCGGCGCAGCACTATCTGTTGGGCGATATCGATGCGGTGCCGCTGCCGGACGCCAGCGTTGACGGCGTGTGGAGCAATCTGGCGGTGCAGTGGAGCAGCGACTTGCATACTGCGCTGCAGCAGTTTTTGCGCGTCACGCGGCCGGGCGGCACGGTGCTGTTTTCCACGCTGCTCGACGGTTCGCTGCACGAAGTGCATCACGCGTGGGCGCAGCGGGATGGTCGCCGGCACGCCAACCGTTTCCTCAGCGCTGCCCAGTTTCATGCGGCCACCGCGACGCTACCGATCGCTGCGCAGCAGCAGGTTATCACGCTGCATTTTCCCAGCGCGCTCAGCGCTATGCGATCGCTGAAAGGCATTGGGGCCACGCACCTGCACGATGGTCGCGGCGCCAGCGTGCTAACGCGTTCCCAACTGGCACAGCTTGAGCAACGCTGGCCGCAGGACGAGTCCGGTTATCGCCTGAGTTATCACCTGATGTATGGAGTTTTAAGCAAATGACCCGCTGGTTTATTACCGGAACCGATACCGAAGTGGGCAAAACCGTGGCCAGCGGCGCGCTGCTGCAGGCGGCAAGCGCCGCCGGTTTACGCACCGCAGGCTATAAGCCGGTGGCATCCGGCTGCGAAATCACGCCGCAAGGCATTCGCAACAGCGACGCGCTGGCGTTGCAGCGCTACAGCACCTTGTCGTTAAGCTACGAGCAGGTGAACCCGCTGGCGTTTGTCGAGCCGACCTCACCGCATATCATCAGCGCGGAAGAGGGCAGGCCGATTAGCTTTGCCACGCTGTCAGCGGGCTTGCGCGCGCTGGAGCAGCAGGCAGAATGGGTGTTAGTCGAAGGCGCAGGCGGATGGTTTACGCCGCTGTCAGAGACGCAAACCTATGCCGATTGGGTGGAAGCCGAGCAGCTGCCGGTGATTCTGGTGGTGGGCGTGAAGTTAGGCTGCATCAATCATGCGATGCTCACCGCCGAAGCGGTTAAAGCGCGCGGATTGCGCCTGGCTGGCTGGATTGCCAATGATATTCAGCCGCCGGGCAAACGCCATCAGGAGTATATGGCTACGCTGCGTCAGCGCATTGATGCGCCGTTCCTCGGTGAGATTCCGCACCTGCGCGATGAGGCGCAGCAGGCCGAGTGCGGGCGTTATTTGACGTTGCCGCAATAAATAACCCGGGTCGCCATTCACGGCGACCTGGCTACATCTTCACCTTGCGGTCAGCCACTTATTCACCGTCAAATCATCCAGCTGCGCCACTTTGCCGTGCGCCACATTGCGTCCGCGATGCAGCAGCAGGAAATAATCGGCGACGCGGCGGACAAACGAGACGTGCTGCTCAAGCAGCAGAATGGTTAAACCATACTCACGGTTTAACCGACGAATCAGATTGCCCATCTCCTCTTCCAGCCACGGCGACATCCCTTCTGTCGGCTCATCCAGAATCACCAGCTTGGGTTGCAGCACCAGCGCACGCGCCAGGGCCAAATGTTGTTGCTGTTCCATTGGCAACTCGCCGCTGCGCTGATGGCGCAATGAATAGAGTGCCGGGAACAGGTCAAACACCATTTCCGGAATGGCACGGCTACGATCGTCCTGTGCCGCCATCAGGGCGATCAGCAGGTTGTCCTCCACGCTCATTTGCGAGAAAATATGCCTTCCTTGCGGCACATAACCAATGCCGGTGCGCGCGCGCAGTTCGGCCGGTTGCAACAGTAAATCTTCCGGCGGCGCGCCATCTTCCTGCCAGGTCATTGAGCCACTGTTAATTGGCAGGCGGCCCATAATGCAGTTCACCAACGTGGTTTTGCCCATGCCGGGACTGCCCAGCACGCCGGTACAGGTGCCCGGCGGCAGATCGAGATCGACATCCCACAGAATGTGATTTTGACCGTAAAACTGATTCACCGAACGTAAACTCAGCATCTGACATACTCCTTCCAGATTATTAGCCTGAATGCTCCCGCTCTGTGTCGTCTGGCATACAGTCGTGCACGATTGATGGACACCGCTGTCGTCGGCAAGCGCCGATATGGACTCGTCACTCCATAGTGCTAACACTGCAATTCCCAGGCCAGGTTAGGAATTCAGGCGCATCTACGGCGGAAACCTGACAAATCAGCGGCTAAAAGTTGAGAAACGCTTAACAATTGCCAGCGGTGATAAACCGACTGCACTTTGACGGTGCTGACTGCTTAACGTTTCTGGTGCATTTGATCGTTCGTAAGGCAATAACCGGAGAAATAAATGGCCTTAACGCCTGACTTTTCGCCGGGCACGGGAAGGTAAAGCCGGAAAAAGGGGGGGAATGCGACACGCACGGCGGGAAAAATAAATGCGAAAAAATTTTTTTTCACGCTTAAGAATGGGCGGGAGAAAATTATACACAGCTGATGGGCTCGGGGCTGGATTCACTTATCCACCATTACTGTGGATAACCTTGTGCATTAGCGACTGAAAACCGTGTGGAAGCGAGTAAATTCGCGGCCTTCCTACATTATGATGAGAAACTGGGCTTTTGAGTCAAAGTGAATTAAAACAGCAGGTTAGTTAAAATCAAGCATGCGAATTATCTGCCTTGTCATCGGACTGCAATTTAATGACACTCTATTGACAAATGTTAAAAGCATCCTCCGCCTGGGGATAACATTGCGCAACAACAACTTGCCGCCTGCCGCTTAAATTGCACTGAAGAGAATCGCCGTCAGGTGCCATTATCGTGCAAGGTTACTGTGATTATGTCCAGTATTTTTTTCTGGCAAATTCGCCATAGCAGAGTAGAATTAGCAGCCTGCCCGCCGACTTCATCTGCTGGAACCGCTAAAACATGAGCAAAGTCTTTAAACTCAACTCCGCTTTCAAGCCTTCAGGGGATCAACCTGAGGCGATTCGCCGTCTCGAAGAGGGACTGGAAGATGGACTCGCGCATCAAACGCTGTTGGGCGTGACCGGCTCAGGTAAAACCTTTACCGTGGCGAATGTGATTGCCGACCTCAACCGCCCGACGATGGTGCTGGCGCCAAATAAAACCCTGGCGGCGCAGCTCTACGGGGAGATGAAGGAGTTCTTCCCGGATAACGCGGTGGAGTTTTTCGTCTCATATTACGATTACTATCAGCCTGAAGCCTATGTGCCGAGTTCTGACACCTTTATCGAAAAAGATGCCTCGGTGAATGAGCACATTGAGCAGATGCGTCTGTCGGCGACCAAAGCGCTGCTGGAGCGCCGTGATGTCATCGTCGTGGCCTCGGTTTCGGCGATCTACGGTTTGGGCGATCCCGATCTCTACCTGAAAATGATGCTGCATCTGACGCGCGGCATGATTATCGATCAGCGCAGCATTCTGCGTCGTCTGGCGGAGCTGCAGTACAGCCGCAACGATCAGGCCTTCCAGCGCGGCACCTTCCGCGTGCGCGGCGAAGTGATTGATGTGTTCCCGGCGGAATCGGACGACATTGCGCTGCGTATTGAGCTGTTTGATGAAGAAGTTGAGCGGCTGTCGCTGTTTGATCCGCTCACCGGGCAGATTGATTCGGTGATCCCGCGCTTTACCGTCTATCCGAAAACGCACTATGTGACGCCGCGTGAGCGCATTCTTAAGGCGATGGAAGAGATCAAAGATGAGCTGGTGGTGCGCCGCAAAGTGCTGCTGGAGAACAATAAGCTGCTGGAAGAGCAGCGTATTTCCCAGCGTACGCAGTTCGATCTCGAGATGATGAACGAGTTGGGTTACTGCTCCGGCATCGAAAACTACTCGCGCTATCTCTCCGGGCGCGGACCGGGCGAGCCGCCGCCGACCTTGTTCGACTATTTACCGGCGGATGGCTTGCTGGTGGTCGACGAATCGCACGTCACCATTCCGCAGATTGGCGGCATGTATCGTGGTGACCGCGCGCGTAAAGAGACGCTGGTGGAGTACGGTTTCCGCCTGCCGTCGGCGCTGGATAACCGTCCGATGAAGTTTGAAGAGTTTGAAGCAGCCGCTCCGCAAACCATTTACGTGTCGGCCACGCCGGGCAATTACGAGCTGGAAAAATCGGGTGGTGAGGTGATCGATCAGCTGGTGCGTCCAACCGGCCTGCTGGATCCGATTCTGGAAGTACGGCCGGTGGCGACGCAGGTCGACGATTTGTTGTCGGAAATCCGCAAGCGTGTTGAGATTAACGAGCGCGTGCTGGTGACTGTGCTGACCAAGCGTATGGCGGAAGATCTTACCGAATACCTGGTGGAGCACGGCGAGAAGGTGCGCTACCTGCACTCGGATATCGATACTGTGGAACGTATGGAGATCATCCGCGATTTACGTCTTGGCGAATTTGATGTGCTGGTTGGCATCAACTTGCTGCGAGAAGGTCTGGATATGCCGGAAGTGTCGCTGGTGGCGATTCTCGATGCCGATAAAGAGGGCTTCCTGCGTTCGGAGCGTTCGCTGATACAGACCATTGGTCGCGCCGCGCGTAACATCAATGGCCGGGCGATTCTCTACGCCGATAAAATCACGCCGTCGATGGAGCGCGCGATGGGCGAAACCGAGCGTCGTCGTGAGAAGCAGCAGAAATACAACGAAGAGAATGGCATTACGCCGCAAGGGCTCAACAAGAAGATCACCGATATTCTTGAGCTCGGCAAAAACGTAGTGAAAACGCGTGGTAAAGGCAAAACCGCCTCACGCACCGCAGCAGAAGCGGAAGCCAACTATATGGCGCTTACGCCGCAGGCGATGCAGAAGAAGATTCACGAGCTGGAAGGGCAGATGCAGCAGCACGCGCAGAATCTGGAGTTTGAAGAGGCTGCCAGCGTGCGCGATCAGTTGCATCAATTGCGCGAGCTGTTTATTGCGGCTTCGTGATCGTGGTATCCAGGTCGCCATAATCGTGATGGTTGTAACCAGGTCGCCATAAATGGCGATCCTACGGGAATTCAGCGTGGTTTTCATAGGGTGCGCATTTATGCGCACCTGGAAATTAAACGGCCTGAATCGCGTGTTCCAGCGCGATGCGCAGCAGCTGGCGGTCATGGCGATATTTGATGTCGGCGGCCTCCAGCGGTTCGCGAATGATTAAACGCTCTTCCACGCCGCGAATATCGGCGGCTGGACTCACCACCACCGCATCAATCACCCGCTTGCCAATCGCTTTCTCCATAATTGCCAACTTATCGGCCACATTCAGGCTAGCTGCCGCTGGGCTCAGTTCGCGGCCCAGATTGCCGATAAACACCATGGTGGCAGGCGTACGGCGCAGCGCGCGCGCCATCTCTTCCATCAGCAGAATAGGCATCAGGCTGGTGTAGAAGCTGCCGGGGCCAATCAGAATCAAATCCGCTTCGCCAATCGCCTCGATGGCTTCACGGGTTGGCAACACATTCGGATGTAACATCAACTCTTCGGGCGGCTGCTTCATCTCGTCAATTGCCGTTTCGCCGTACACCATATTGCCTTCGCCATCCTGCGCCACCAGATCGACCGGCTGTTCCGACATCGGGATAAGAAACGCATCGACCTTGAGCAGATTGCGGATGATGTTGATGGCTTCGAGCGGGCGCACGCTGAGATGATCAAGCGCCTTCAGCATCAGGTTGCCCAGATTATGCCCGGCCAGCTCGCCATTACCGGTGAAGCGATACTCAAACATCGCAGTGGCGACGCTCGGTTCGGTGATCAGCTGATTGATGCAGTTACGCATATCGCCCCACGCAATGCCGCCTTCCGAGCGGCGAATGCGGCCGGTGGATCCGCCGTTGTCGGTGGTGGTGACGATGCCGGTCAGGCGCGAACCTAACGGTGCCAGCGCCGACATCACGCGGCCCAAACCGTGTCCGCCACCTAATGCCACTACGCGATCCAAATCTGCCAGGGTTCGATTCATGTTTCTCCTTTGTCACTGACGTCCTCGCGTTGAGGCGTAGTTGAACTGATGTGCATCAATATCCGTGGTGCATTTTACCGTATCCTGTCGCGAAAATGCGGTGAAAAAACGTTATGCATCAAGGTATATAGCGAAAATCACTCATGGATGCTAACCGTTAATCGCGCTACCATTCGTTTTAACCGTGTTGTCCATAATGACAACAAACTCCCAAGCCTGGTTTCCTAAGTCGCTATAGATATGGAAGCCAGGCCGCAGCCTTGAGCTGCCAGGGTGCAGAAAGAAATGACTGCATCTCCCGACTTTGGAAAGGTGTTCAGGTGCCACAATTTACAGATGCCTATGCGCGCAGCTTTTACTATCTGCGCCTGTCGGTCACGGATGTGTGTAACTTCCGTTGTACCTACTGTTTGCCGAACGGCTATAAGCCGAACGGTACGCACAATAAAAGTTTTCTCTCGTTGGATGAGATTCGTCGCGTGACGCGTGCCTTTGCGGCGGCGGGCACGGAAAAAGTGCGCCTGACGGGCGGCGAACCCTCCATGCGGCGTGATTTCACCGACATCATCGCTGCAGTGCGTGAAAACGCCGCCATTCGCCAGATCGCGATGACCACCAACGGTTATCGCATGGCGCGTGACGTAGGTGCCTGGCGCGCTGCCGGTCTCACCCATATCAACGTCAGCGTCGATAGCCTCGACGCACGCCAGTTTCACGCCATTACCGGCCAGGACAAATTTGCCGAGGTGATGGCGGGAATCGACGCCGCCTTTGATGCCGGTTTCGAGAAAGTGAAAGTCAACAGCGTGCTGATGCGCGATGTGAACAGCCACAGCCTCAGCACCTTCCTTGAGTGGCTGCGCCTGCGACCGATTCAACTGCGCTTTATCGAACTGATGGAAACCGGCGAAGGCAGCGATCTGTTCCGCCGTCATCACATCTCCGGTGAAGTAATCCGCGATCAGCTGATCCTGCAAGGCTGGCAACGCCAGTCGCGCGGCCGCAGCGACGGTCCAGCGCAGGTGTTCCGTCATCCCGATTATCAGGGCGAAGTCGGCCTGATCATGCCGTACGAGAAAGATTTCTGTGCCAGCTGCAATCGCCTGCGCGTCTCGGCGCTGGGCAATCTGCATCTGTGCCTGTTTGGTGACGGCGGCGTGTCGCTGCGCGATCTGCTGGCCTCTGACGATCAGCAAGACGAGTTGCAGGCGCGCATTGCGCACAGCCTTGGACAGAAAAAGCAGACGCATTTCCTGCATCAGGGCAACACCGGCATCACGCAAAATCTCTCCTTTATTGGTGGCTAAACACAGGAGTTACGGCCATGGGTAAACCTTCCGGCGAATTTGTCGCCTTAAATGTGGCGGTGATGACCGTCTCGGATAGCCGCGATGCCAGCAATGACACATCGGGCGATTATCTGCGTGAAGCGCTGGCGGAAGCCGGGCATCAGGTGGTTGATCGCGCGATTGTGCCAGATAACCGCTATCGCATTCGCGCCACGGTATCGCGCTGGATTGCCAGCGACGATGTGCAAGTGGTGATCGTTAACGGCGGCACCGGTTTCAATAGCAAAAACAGCACGCCAGAAGCGTTGCTGCCGCTACTGGACCGCGAAATCGAAGGCTTTGGCGAGCTGTTCCGCATGATCTCCTATGAAGAGATCGGCAGCTCAACGCTGCAGTCGCGCGCGGTGGCTGGATTAGCCAATCAGACGCTGATTTTTGCCGTGCCGGGATCAACCAACGCCTGCCGCAGCGCCTGGGAGCGCATTATCGAAGATCAGCTGGATGCGCGTACGCGTCCGTGTAATTTCGTCTCACATTTGAAGAAGTTGTAAGCATGTCATCGTTAACTCATATCAATGCCGCTGGCGAAGCCCACATGGTGGATGTCTCTGGCAAAACCGAAACGGTGCGCGAAGCGCAGGCCGAAGCGCTGGTGCTGATGAGCGCCGAAACGCTGCAGATGATTATTGACGGCAGCCATCACAAAGGTGACGTGTTCGCCACCGCGCGCATCGCCGGTATTCAGGCGGCAAAACGCACCTGGGAACTGATTCCGCTCTGTCATCCGCTGATGCTGAGCAAAGTGGAGGTTACCTTGCTGGCGGAACCGCAGCATAATCGCGTGCGCGTCACCTCACTCTGTCGTCTCACCGGCAAAACCGGCGTTGAGATGGAAGCGTTGACGGCGGCGTCCGTTGCAGCGCTGACCATCTATGACATGTGCAAAGCGGTGCAAAAAGACATCGTCATCGACCAGCTGCGTTTGCTGACTAAAAGCGGCGGCAAATCCGGCGACTTCAAGGCGGTGAGCCATGATTAAGGTGCTGTTTTTTGCTCAGGTGCGGGAATTAACCGGCACCGCTTCACTGGATTTGCAGCCTGACTACGCCGATGTCGCCACGCTGCGCGCGGCGTTAGCGGAGAAGGGCGATCGCTGGGCGCTGGCGCTGGAATCCGGCAAGCTGCTGGCGGCGGTAAACCAAACGCTGGTGCCGATGAGTCATCCGCTGCGTGCGGGTGATGAAGTGGCCTTTTTCCCGCCGGTCACCGGAGGCTGATGATGGAAACGCGGATTCGTGTGGGTTCAGAGCCGTTCAACGTCGGCGAAGAGTACGAAAAACTGGCCGCCCATGACAGCGATGGCGCGGTCGTCACCTTCACCGGCAAAGTGCGCAATCACAATCTCGGTGCCAGCGTGGCGGCCTTGACGCTGGAGCACTATCCCGGCATGACGGAAAAAGCGCTGGCGGAGATCGTGGAAGACGCGCGTCAGCGCTGGGCGCTGCAGCAGGTTACGGTGATCCATCGCGTTGGCGAACTGTTTCCCGGCGATGAGATCGTGTTTGTGGGCGTCAGCAGCGCGCATCGCGGCAGCGCATTCGCCGCAACCGAGTTCATCATGGATTACCTGAAAACCCGCGCGCCGTTCTGGAAGCGTGAAGCCACCGCCGCAGGCGATCGCTGGGTTGATGCCCGCGACAGCGATCATCAGGCCGCTGAGCGCTGGAGCTAGCGCGCAAAATCCTCCGGCTCCGATAGCGGCAGGCCACTGAAAACGTTAAGGTACGGTTTTTGTTGGCGTCAGGGAGCAGGATGAACACGAGCAAGATGATGAAAGGCGCAGCTTTGCTGGCTGCGCTGGTGCTGGCCGGTTGTAGCACGAAAAAAGAGCCGCAGGCGCCCGCGCGTCAGCCCGCCGATGTAAAAAGCCAAATCCAGCATTTGTTGCCCAGCGACGTGAAACAGAAATCCGCCTGGGCCGACGACATCTATACCGCGTTCCGCGTGCAGCAAATTGACGCCAGCGTCAGCAACCTCTGCGCGGTGATTGCCGTCACCGATCAGGAGTCTAACTTCAGCGCCGATGCGGTGGTGCCGGGCTTACCGAAAATCGCCTGGGGCGAGATTGATCGCCGCGCTGCCAAAGTGCATGTGCCGGCATTTCTGGTGCGCACCGCACTGCTGATCAAATCACCGAATGGCGAAAGCTATGCCGCGCGTCTGGATAAGGTACGCAGCGAGAAAGAGCTGAGCGCCATTTTTGATGATTTCATCGATATGGTGCCGATGGGGCAGAAGCTGTTCGGCAACCTCAACCCAATTCATACCGGCGGGCCGATGCAGGTCAGCATTGCGTTTGCGGAAGCGCACGCCAAAGGCTATCCGTATGCGGTTGACGGCTCGATTCGTCGTGAAGTCTTCACTCGTCGCGGTGGTATCTACTTCGGCACGCTGCATCTGCTTGGCTACCCGGCCGATTACAGCCAGCCGCTGTATCGCTTTGCCGACTTCAACGCCGGTTGGTACGCCAGCCGCAACGCCGCATTTCAGGCGGCCATTGCGCGCGCCAGCGGCATCAAGCTGGCACTGGATGGCGACTTGATTATGTATGGCAGCGAGCAGGCCGGCTCCACCGAACTGGCGGTGCGCAGCCTGAGCAAGCAGCTGGATATGAGCAATCGCGAAATCCGCCGCGATCTGGAGAAGGGCGACAGCGAAGATTTTGCTAACAGCACGCTGTGGAAGCAGACCTTTATCCTCGCCGATAAGATGGCCGGAAAACGTCTGCCGCGCGAAATGCTGCCGGGCATCAAGCTGGAGAGCCCGAAAATCACCCGCAATCTCACCACCGCGTGGTTTGCTCAGCGCGTAAATGGCCGCTATCAACAGTGCTTGACGCGCCGTTGACGCAAACGGGTGTACACTCCACACTTACAGAGTTTGTTAACGTAACCGCTAATGAGGCGCTTCATGGATCGATATCCACGTAATGATTCAATCGTGCAGCAGGCATCCACCTCGCTGCAGACCTACATGGCGCAGGTATATGGTTGGATGACCTGCGGCTTGCTGCTGACCGCGTTTGTTTCGTGGTTTGCTGCCCGCACACCTGCAGTAATGGAACTGGTGTTTGCTAACCGCATCACTTTCTTCGGTTTGATCATCGCGCAGTTAGCGCTGGTGTTTGTGTTGTCTGGCATGGTGCATCGCCTGAGCGGCGCGGTCGCCACCGCACTGTTTATGCTCTATTCGGCGCTAACCGGATTAACCATGGCGAGTATTTTCCTCGTTTACACCTACTCATCCATCGCCAGCACCTTCTTCGTGACGGCCGGGATGTTCGGTGCCATGAGCTTCTACGGTTACACCACTAAGCGCGACCTGAGCCGTTTTGGCAGCCTGCTGTTTATGGCGCTGATCGGTATTTTGCTGGCGTCACTGGTGAACTTCTGGCTGAAAAGTCCGGCGCTGATGTGGGCGATTACCTATATCGGCGTGGTGGTGTTTGTTGGCTTAACCGCCTATGACACGCAGAGGCTGAAGGCGATTGGCGAGAATATCAACGTCAATGACAAAGAGAACCTGCGTCGCGCCTCAATCATGGGTGCGTTGACGCTGTATCTCGACTTCATCAACCTGTTCCTGATGCTGCTGCGCATCTTCGGCAACCGCCGCTAAACCACGCACCAGACTGTCCCCTTTCCCGCCTGCGGGAGAGGGGAACTCCGCACAAACTCACCGCGATACCGATTTCTCCATCTTCTGCTCATTCTTCTGCCGTAAATGCTTCGCGCGGCTCTCCAGCCACAAATAGAGCACCAGCGCCACCAACAGCGGCAGAATAAAATAGAGCACGCGGTAAGCCAGCAGCGCTGCAATAATGGTGCCGTGCGAGGCGTGTTGCCCACTGAGCAGCGCCAAAAATACCGCTTCCAGCACGCCAATCCCGGCCGGGATGTGAATGATCACACCGGCGATACTGCTGATCAGCAACACGCCTAACACAATCGGATAATCCACCTGACGCGCCAGCAGCAGCCAGATAATCATGCCCATCACCATCCAGTTGGCGCAGGAGACCGCAAACTGGAACAGCGCCATGCGCAGCGAAGGCAGCTGCAGATGCTGGCCTTTAACCGTCCAGCGGCGCTTCTTCGCGAAGGCGCAAGCCCACAAATAGACCGCCACCATCACCAGCAGCACCGCGCCAATGATGCGCAGCGTGGTTTCACCAATGAACCAACCGGAGGGAATCGGCACCATGCCCGCCGCAAACACCACGCCGGCCAGCAGAATATAGCCGAGCCAGTTGGTGGCGATGCTCAGCGAGAAAATGCGCGTAATGGTGTTGCCCGGCAAACCCAGTCGTGAGTAGAGCCGATAGCGCATCGCCACGCCGCCAACCCAGGTGCTGAGCGTCAGGTTGAAGGCATAACAGATAAACGATACCAGCATCACCTGGCGCTTCGCCAGCTTATGGCCGCAGTAGGCTCGTCCAATCAGGTCGTACAAGCCATAGGTCAGATAACTCACCACCACCAGTGCAGCAGCGCTTAGCACCACATAGCGGTTATAACCGACGATCACCGTATAGACGTCTTCCCAGTTCACCTTGCGCGCATACACCACCAGCAGCACAATCACCGCAATAAAAAACAGCCAGGTGAGGATTTTCTTCGCCAGTTGCCAGCGCGGATTCTTTTTCGACATTAGGATTTTGCTCCTGAATTATCGGCTTCAACCCGATCCTGAGTTTCCATTTCGGGTTGTACGGGGGGAGCAACTTGCGACAAGTGTGGCGTGTGCGCAGGCAACCATCCGGCAATAGCCGGGAAGTGACGTAAAAAGTGGAACACAATTACGCCCTTGGTGAGCTGCCACCAGTTGCGCGGCGGCAGCTTGTCATCCTCCACGCGCACGCAGTCCTGCTGAATCAGCAGTTCCAGATTGTCGCGCAGCGTCTGGTTGAAAGCGCGATCGTGCACCATCAAATTGGCTTCCAGATTGAGAGATAAACTCAGCGGATCGAGGTTGCTGGAGCCGACGGTGGACCACTGCTGATCCTGCACCGCAATTTTGCCGTGCAGCGGGCGGCGGCAATATTCATACACTTCCACACCGCCATCGACCAGATAGTTGTACAGCAACTCGGCACCGACTTTGACGATCGGCATATCGGGCTCGCCCTGCACAATCAGCCTGACGCGCACGCCGCGCTGTGCCGCGCTGCGCATTTCGCGCAGCAGACGATAGCCGGGGAAGAAGTAGGCGTTGGCAATAATCACATCCTTCTGTGCCTTGCGCAGCATGGCGAGATAGTGCTGTTCGATGTCGTCGCGGTGTTCGTCGTTATCGCGGTAGACAAACAACACCTGCGCTTCACCGGGCATGGCGTTGACCGCCGGGCGATGGGAACGCGCACCCCACCAGCGCCGCGTGTGCTGTTCGCTGCCCATTTGTTGCTGCACGTATTGGGCAATATCCAGCACCACCGGGCCTTTCACCTCCACGGCATAATCCTGTTTGGCCTCTGCACCGAAATCGATGTTATGTTCAGCGGAGAAGTTGATGCCGCCGACAAAGGCGATCTGTTCATCGATCACCACAATCTTGCGGTGCAGGCGACGAAACACATTGGTGCGCATGCCGAGCACTAGCGGACGCGGATCGTAATAGATAAAGCGCACGCCCGCGGCCGTCAGGCTATCCACAAATCGGTCGGAGAGGTCTGGCGAGCCGTAGCCATCGACCATCACCTCGACTTTGACCCCGCGCTGCGCCGCCTTGAGCAGCTGTTCGTGCAGATCGTTGCCGACTTCGTCCTCAAACAGGATGAAGGTTTCCAGCAGTAGCGTGCGCTCGGCGCGTTGGATCGCGCCTGATACGCGCGGGAAAAACTGGTCACCATTTTCTAACAGACGGAGCTGATTACCGTCGCGCCAATTGAAACTCATAGGAAAATCTCCACCGCTAACGGCGCATGATCGGACAGGTGAGACCAGGGTTTTACCGGCAGCGCCCACGGCTTACTCACCGTAGCGTTGCGGATGTAGATACGATCTAGCCGTAACAGCGGAAAACGCGCCGGGAAGGTGCGGGCAGGGCGGCCGGTTTTGATGCTGAACACTTCCTCTAAGCCCACCGCGCGTTTGAGAAAGCGATTGGCGCTGACCTGCCAGTCATTAAAATCACCGGCCACCACCAAAGGCGCATCGGGCGGCAGCGTATCGATAAAGTCGCACATCATCTTCATCTGCGCCTGGCGATGTTTCTCCTTCAGACCGAGATGTACGCAGAACACATGCAGCGGTTCCGCCCGATCCGGCAGGCGGATTTGGCAGTGCAACATGCCGCGTTTTTCACTTCCGGCGACGGAAATATCGCGGTTTTCATATTCAACGATGGGAAAGCGTGACAATATCGCGTTCCCGTGATGTCCCTCGGGATAAACCGCGTTGCGGCCATAGGCAAAATCGTTCCACATGGTATCGGCCAGAAATTCGTAATGGGAGGTTTCCGGCCAGTTTTCAATGTGCAGCGAATGGATGGCGTGGGTACCCATTACCTCTTGCAGGAAGACGATATCCGCCGACGTGGCGCGAACAGCGTCACGCAATTCCGGCAGGATAAAGCGGCGATTAAAGCTGGTGAAACCCTTGTGGGTATTGATCGTCAGGACTTTAAATGAAAATCCTTGCGTATTTTGTGGCATACTTCGACGCGCTCCTTTTCATCATCAACAGCACAAAGTGTAGTCTTTGTCACAAATGGATGGTGTTAAGGGCAGAAAATTAGGGCGTAATCCGAAATTTGCTTTACATTGAGGACGTTCGTCTGGCCTCCAGCCAGATACACTTGGGCGACCTGTTGGGTCTGCCAGGAGAAGAGAATGAAATGGTCTAATCGTGTTCAGATTGTTACCGGACAAACTTGTTTGCACATTGTAATGCACCTGCTGGTGATTGCCGCACTGGTTTGGGGCTGGAAACATAGGGCGCTGGTTGAAGTGAGCAGTACCCTGGTGGCAGCTTATGCGGTGGTATTCATTACCATGCTGGTCATGCAGCGTAGTGCCCGTTTACGTAGAATGGGTGATTCCCTCGAAGAGGTGACCACCACTTACTACTTTGGCGCAGCGATGTTAACGCTGTTCCTGATCTCCCGCTTTATCCATAACAACCTGCTGATTGGTCTCCTCGGCGTGGTGATGTTGGTGGGACCGGCGCTGGTTTCACTGCTGGCGAAAGAGCCGGTTCAGCGCATCGAGAAGAAGCGCAGTTGATCGATTAGGGACCGCAACCCTGCGGACCTGACAAAAAGGAGCCCAATGCGGCTCCTTTTTTTATGGATGCTGTCTGCGCGGAAAGCTGCTAAACTCGCGCCCTTACGCATGGTAGTTTGTGCCCTTTTCACACGTGAGCCCCGCGCTTGCGTCATATCCCTCCTGAAAACTACATCGCCTACGGCGGTCAGGACGGTTCGGAGTAATACACCTGCATGTCATTTGACTCTCTCGGCTTAAGTGCCGATATTTTGCGTGCGGTAGCAGAACAAGGCTACCAAGAGCCGACGCCGATTCAGCGTCAGGCCATTCCTGTGGTGCTGGCTGGTCGTGACCTGCTGGCGAGCGCCCAAACCGGCACCGGTAAAACCGCCGGCTTTACGCTGCCGTTGCTGCAGCGTCTGACTGCAAAACCGTCCACGGCGCGTGGCCGCCGCCCGGTGCGTGCGTTGATCCTGACCCCGACCCGCGAACTGGCGGCTCAGGTTGGCGAGAACGTGCGTGAGTACAGCCAATATCTCGATATCCGTTCGCTGGTGGTATTTGGCGGCGTGAGCATCAACCCGCAGATGATGAAACTGCGCGGCGGCGTTGACGTGCTGGTGGCGACACCGGGCCGTCTGCTCGATCTGGCGCACCAGAACGCGGTTGATCTGTCACAGGTTGAAATCCTCGTGCTGGATGAAGCGGATCGTATGCTCGATATGGGCTTCATCCACGACATCCGTCGCGTGCTGGCGCGTCTGCCTGCTAAGCGTCAGAACCTGCTGTTCTCTGCCACCTTCTCTGACGAGATCAAAACGCTGGCGGAAAAACTGCTTACCAACCCAGAACAGGTTGAAGTTGCGCGTCGTAACACCGCCTCTGAGCAAGTTTCACAGCAAGTGCATTTCGTGGATAAGAAGCGCAAGCGGGAACTGCTGTCGCTGATGATTGGTCGTGATAACTGGCAGCAAGTGCTGGTGTTCACCCGTACCAAACACGGCGCCAATCATCTGGCTGAGCAGCTGAACAAAGACGGCATTACCGCCGCCGCGATCCACGGCAACAAGAGCCAGGGCGCGCGTACCCGTGCATTGGCTGACTTCAAATCCGGCGGCATTCGCGTGCTGGTCGCGACCGACATCGCGGCGCGTGGTCTGGATATCGAAGAGCTGCCACACGTGGTGAACTACGAGCTGCCAAACGTGGCGGAAGATTACGTGCACCGTATCGGTCGTACCGGCCGTGCGGCTGCTACCGGCGCGGCACTGTCGCTGGTGTGTGTTGATGAACACAAACTGCTGCGTGACATTGAGCGTCTGCTGAAGCGTGAAATCCCGCGCATCGAGCTGCCTGGTTTTGAAGTCGATCCCAGCATCAAAGCCGAGCCAATCCAGAACGGTCGTCAGCAGCAGGGCGGCGGTCGCGGTCAAGGTGGACGTGGTCAAGGCCAGGGTCGCGGTCAGGGCGGCAACGTTTCTCGCCCGCATAGCGGCAATGCGCCACGTCCGCAGGGTGAAGCGCGTTCCGCGCGTCGTCCAGCGCAGGGCGCAAGCCAGGCTGCGCCAGCCGCCAACAGCGGTCGTCGTCGTCCGGCGCCAAAGAAAACCGGGAACGCCTAACGTCATGAGGGTGTTGCTGGCGCCGATGGAGGGCGTGCTTGATTCGCTGGTGCGTGAGCTGCTCTCCGGGGTGAATGATTATGACTTGTGCGTGACCGAGTTTTTGCGCGTGGTCGATCAGCTGCTGCCGGTAAAATCCTTCTATCGTTTGTGTCCTGAGCTGCATAACCACAGCCGCACGCCGTCAGGCACGCGCGTTCGCATGCAGCTGCTCGGGCAATACCCCGAGTGGCTGGCCGAGAACGCCGCACGCGCGGTGGAACTTGGTTCCTGGGGCGTTGATCTCAACTGCGGCTGTCCGTCGAAGCTGGTCAACGGCAGCGGCGGCGGTGCCACCTTGCTGAAAGATCCCGAACTGATCTATCGCGGCGCGAAAGCGATGCGTGAAGCGGTGCCGGATCATCTGCCGGTGACGGTGAAAGTGCGGTTGGGCTGGGATTCTGGCGATCGTCGTTTTGAGATTGCCGATGCGGTGCAGCAAGCCGGTGCCAGCGAGCTGGTGGTGCACGGTCGTACTAAAGAAGATGGTTATCGCGCCGAAAGCATTAACTGGCAGGCGATTGGCGAAATCCGCCAGCGTCTGCGCATTCCGGTGATCGCCAACGGTGAGATCTGGAACTGGCAGGACGCGCAGGATTGCATGCGCATTACCGGCTGCGATGCGGTGATGATAGGGCGCGGCGCGCTCAACGTGCCGAATCTGGCGCGCGTGGTGAAGTACAACGAAGCGCCGATGGCGTGGCCCGACGTGGTTGCCTTGTTGCTGAAGTACACTCAGCTGGAAAAGCAGGGCGATACCGGCATGTATCACGTGGCGCGCATCAAGCAGTGGCTTGGCTACCTGCGCAAGGCGTATCACCAAGCCGACGGCTTGTTCAGCGAAGTGCGCACCTTGCGCGTTTCCGCCGATATTGCTGACGCAATTGACCGACATGCAACACGTATCATCGCATAATCACCAATACGCACATTTTGTAGCAGCGCGATTTATTGCGCCATATGAAAGACCGGATGTGTGCTCATTATTTCCTCCAATCTGTTAGTACTTTATAACTAAAAAAGTCGCGATCTCTTAGCAGGCTAAGGTTATAGTTATTGTCCATTTTCATCACCGTTCCCGACGCCACTTTCCATGTCTGACGCCGCTGTACTGAGTAACGCTCAGTTAAATAAACGTATTCTCTCCGTCATTGTTTTCACCTTCTTTTGCTACCTCTCGGTGGGTTTGCCGCTCGCGGTGCTGCCGGGATTCGTGCATAACCAGCTTGGATTCAGCTCGTTCATCGCCGGATTAATCATCAGCCTGCAATATTTCGCTACGCTATTAAGCCGCCCGCACTCCGGTCGTCTGGCGGATCGCTTTGGTCCGAAGCGCGTGGTGATGATGGGATTGGTGTTCTGCGGCATGAGCGGCGTGTTATCGATTTTTGCCGCGCTGTGCAGCGACATGCCGCTGCTGAGCCTGGCGCTGCTGGCGGCGGGGCGCTTGTTCCTCGGCGTAGGTGAAAGCTTCAGTAGCACCGGATCGACGCTGTGGGGCATGAACATTGTCGGTCCGCTGCAAACCGCGCGGGTGATCTCGTGGAACGGCGTAGCCACCTATTTCGCCATGGCGATTGGTGCACCGCTCGGCGTGCTGCTGAATCAGTGGTTTGGCATCAGCGGCTTTGCTGGTTTGGTGGCGATCATGGGCGTTGCCGGATTCTGGATGGCGAGTCGCAAAGCGGGTGTCAGCGTCTCCGCCGGCGTGCGCATTCCGTTTCATCGCGTGGTCAGCCGCGTGTGGATGTTTGGGCTGGCGCTTGGCTTTGGCACCATCGGTTTCGGCGTAATTTCCACCTTTATCACGCTCTATTTCGCCAGCCGCGACTGGAGCGGTGCGGCGTTCGCGCTGACGCTGTTCAGCCTCGGCTTTGTGATTGTGCGCCTCGGTTTTGGTCGCTACATCACGCGTTTCGGTGGCCTGAAAGTGTCGCTGGTGTCATTTGTGCTGGAGTGTGCCGGACTGCTGCTGATTTGGCAGGCCGACAGCATCTGGCTGGTGGATTTGGGCGCGTTCCTCACCGGCGGCGGTTTCTCGCTGGTGTTCCCCGCGCTAGGTGTGGAAGCGGTGAAGCGCGTACAGCAGCAGGATCAGGGTTCGGCACTCGGCACCTATTCGGCGTTTCTTGATTTAGGACTGGGATTAACCGGTCCGGTGGCGGGCTTGCTGATTGGGCATTGGGGCATGCAATCGGTCTATCTGGCGGCGGCGCTGATGGTGCTGGGCGCGTTTGCTATCACGCTGCGTCTGCACCAGCAACACGGCCGGCAGACGGCCGCGCAAGCGCTGAGCGAATAACGCTTCATCGGCAAACCCCCGTGCGCCGCCGTTGTTTACCGCAGTTAAAAGTGGATAAACAGGGCGTAAAGCAACCCCGAAAGTAACACGGACACCGGCAGCGTCAGCACCCACGCCATCGCCAGATTGCGGATGGTGGCGAGTTGCAGACCTGAACGGTTGGCGGCCATCGTACCGGCGACGCCGGAAGAGAGCACATGGGTAGTAGAAACCGGCAGGCCAAACGCGTCGGCCGCGCCGATGGTCGCCATCGCTACCAGCTCAGCGCTGGCACCTTGCGCGTAGGTCAGATGGGTTTTGCCGATGCGTTCGCCCACCGTCACCACAATGCGACGCCAGCCAACCAGGGTGCCGAGACCCAGCGCTATCGCCACCACCACTTTCACCCACATCGGGATAAAGCGCGTGGCGGCATCCAGCTCTTTCTTCACCGCCGCCAGGTTGCGCGCGGTCTCTTCCGGCAGCGCTACTTTGGCGCTTTGCAGATGCTTAATGGTTTCGGAGGCCAGATACATGTCGTTTCGCGTGTTGGTCACCGCCTGCGCCGGGATATTCTCCACTGCGCCGTAGCGACGAATCTGGTCGCCGATATCGCCCAGCATCATGCCGAGCGCCGGCAACACCTGTGGACGAGTCTGGCTGGTGCGCACGAATTCGGTCAGCACCTCGCGCGGCGCGGGCATGGCGGCGGGCGCCGGTTGCAGCGTCAGCAGTTGCTGTTCCGTCACCTGAGTTAAGGCGGCGACGCGCGGAATCTGCTCCGGCGGCAGCGAGCGGTTCAACGCGTAGGCAATCGGCATGGTGCCGACCAGAATCAGCATGATTAGGCCCATGCCTTTCTGCCCGTCATTCGAGCCGTGCGCGAAAGAGACGCCGGTGCAGGTGAGGATCAGCAAGCCGCGAATCCACACCGGCGGCGGCTGGTTGCCCTTCGGCGCTTCATACAGCTGGCGATTGCGGATAAAGGCTTTCATCGCCAGCAGCAGCAGTGCGGCGCAGACGAAGCCGACAATCGGCGACAGCAGCAGCGCATACCCGACTTTAATTGCCTGATCCCAATCCACGCCGCTGGTGCCGCTGCGGCCATGCAGCAAGGCGTTCGCCACGCCAACGCCGATAATCGAACCGATCAGCGTATGCGAAGAGGAGGCCGGTAAACCAAAATACCAAGTGCCGAGGTTCCAGATAATCGCCGAGAACAGCAGCGCATAGACCATGGCAAAGCCGTGGCCGCTGCCCGCTTGCAGAATTAACTCCACCGGCAGCAGCGAGATGATGCCGAACGCCACCACGCCGCTGGAGAGCAGCACGCCCAAAAAGTTACAGAAACCGGACCACATCACCGCCACGCCCGGCGACAGCGAATGGGTGTAGATCACCGTGGCGACGGCGTTGGCGGTATCGTGGAAGCCGTTCACAAATTCAAAGCCGAGCGCAATGATCAGCGCCACGCCGAGCAGCAGGAACGGTGTGTAGCTGGTGACCGGCGCGCCGGTCTCTTCAACGTCATTAAACAGGTTGATGCCGGCATACAGCAGGCCAGCAATCAGCAACAGCACGAAGATCAGGCGTGAGGCAGGGCCGTTGCCGCGGTTAAGGTTCGGGCGTCCGCTGTGGGACGAGGAGGTCGATGCAGGTAAACTGTTTTCAGCCATAAAACACCTCAGTGTTAAATCACGATGCTCGAACGGCACCCGTTAATGGCAGTGTGATACGTGGTTTGTATGACAGAATGATGATGGCGCACGCCCGGTGTCATCTTGCTGCAACATCCCTGTCGCACGCTGTGGATCTGACCGCTCGGGAATGACCTGCTAATGCTCCAGCCCGTACTACCGCTCGCCTCGCTGCCGGACTTCAATAACGACGTCGCCGGACTGATTCATGGTTATCTTTTTACGCCCGCGTCGCTGCCACAGCGGCTCAATGCACGCGAAGCGGCCCAGCTGGCGCAGCAGCAGCTGCCGGAGTCGACCTTTATCTGGCTGCACATCAACCTTAATCACGCGCGTGCTGAACGCTGGGTTCAGGACCACTTTGGCGTAGACCACGATTTTTTCGACGAGATACATTCTGCTTCGCCGCGCACCCGTTTAGCCCAGCAAAATGATGCGCTGCTGGCGGTACTCAATGACGTCACCTTCAGTAAAGAGGAGCGCAGCACGCAGAACGCCACGTTGTGGATGTGGTGCTGCCCGCGTGTGGTGGTCACCGCGCGTTTTCGCCCGGTTGGCATGATCGAACGCATGCATCAGCAGATGAATGAACTGAAGTTCGCCGAGCCGGATGCGATGCTGCTGTGGCTGCTTGGCGAGCAGGAAGCGCAGCTGGAGCAAGTGGTGCGGCGTTCCAGTCAGGCGGTGGATGCGATTGAAGAGCGCTTGCTGAGTGCGGCGATCAAAACCAATCGCCGCGAGCTGGGACAACTGCGTCGTATGCTGCTGCGCGTGCAGCGTTTGCTGGCACCGGAACCGGCGGCGCTGTTCCGCTTGCTGAATCGTCCGCCCAAATGGCTAAAGCGTGAACCCCTGGGCGAGCTGCGAATTTTCACCGAAGAGTTCAGCGTGGCGCTGAATGATTTGGCGAGTTTGATGGAGCGGATTCGTTTGCTGCAGGAAGAGATTGCCGCACGATTGATGGAGCAGAGCAACCGCACGCTGTTTTTGCTGACGGTGATCACCGTGCTGGCGCTGCCGATCAATATCGTGGCGGGATTTTTTGGCATGAACGTCGGCGGGATTCCGCTGGCGAATAATCCGCACGGCTTTTTGCTGCTGGTGTTAGTAGTACTGGCGTTTACCCTGGTGGCGGGTTGGCTGGCGTTTCGACGACCGCGTGATTGATTGACGTTGCGCGATGAATCGCGCCGCTACGGTAGGTGCATGTATCTGTAGCGGCGCAATTTATTGCGCGTCTTAACTCGCGATTACAGGCTGGTGGCCGGCTGCGCTGCTGGCGCTGCGCCGTTGATACCTTGCGGCGTCATTGGCTCTTCTTTCGGCAATGCGTCAGAAGACTCCTGAACCGGCACCGGTGCTGGCTGCACTTCGCCAGTTGGACCGTTGATTTTGATCGGCATACCGTTACGCGCCTGGATAGCGTTGTTGACCGCATCCTGGTTGGTGCTGGCATCGGCAATCACTTTGGTCACAGCGGAAGTCAGGTTGATCGGCACCACTTCGCGTGAATTGAACTGCTCTTCGGTGGTCGATAGCGGATTGTGTACTTCCACGTAGCGCGAACCATCTGGCTCAACGGTGGCTTTCACCGGCTGATCGATGAACTGTACGCGGGTGCCAACTGGCACGTTGTCGAACAGCCATTTGATGTCGTCAGCACGCAGACGCACACAGCCGTGGCTTACGCGCAGGCCGATACCGAAGTTGGCGTTAGTGCCGTGAATCGCATACAGGCGGCCGATATAGAGCGCGTGCAGGCCCATCGGGTTATCCGGACCCGCCGGGAACACCGCAGGAATGCTCTCGCCGCGTGCCGCATATTCTGCGTGCATCGCTTTGGTTGGCGTCCAGGTTGGGCCATCTTTCTTACGTTCAACCTTGGTCGTCCAGTTGACCGGCGTATCTTTACCCAGCTCGCCGATACCGATTGGCAGCACGACCACGGTCTTGGTGCCTTTCGGGTAGTAGTAAAGACGCATCTCAGCGCTGTTGATCACGATGCCTTCACGCGGCGCGTCAGGCAGAATCAGCTGCTGTGGGATGATCATTTTAGTGCCAGCTTTTGGCAGATAAACGTCAACGCCCGGATTGGCTTCCAGCATATTGCTGAGGCCCATCTGATACTGTGCAGCAAAGGCTTCCAGCGGAAGTTTGCTGTCATCAGGGACAGTGATTTCAATGTTTTCGCCGATCAGACGGCTGTTAGCCGGCGGCAGCGGATAGACTACTGCAAATGCCGACTGGCTGAACGCCGCCAGTGCGAGGGCGAGTGAAGCGAACGCGCGAATGCTCATTTTCATGTTTTTCAAGTCGTTATGGCCATGTTTCAGGCTTGTCAGTGTGTCGAATCCATCGTGGTCAGTATGACCCGCTGCGCATTATATGTGCATTGGCGCATTGATGGAAATCAGGATTTTTACTGGCTGCATATACTTTACGCAATTCCTTGTCTTTACCCTACAATTCCCGTCGATCCGCAGCCCAAAATGTGAATTTTCACGGCTGCCACAGCGTCACTTCATTACTCAGTTTGCGATTGAGGAAAAAAGCGGCACTGATTAACGCCAGATGCGTCAACGCCTGCGGCATGTTACCCAACGCTTCGCCGTGTGAAGTGAACTCTTCGGCGTACAAACCAAGCGGATTGGCGTAACTCAGCAGCTTTTCAAACTCAAAATGCGCCTCATGTACGCGACCCGCTCGCGCCAGACACTCCACATACCAGAATGAGCAGGCACCGAAAGATCCTTCTCCGCCGGTTAAAGCATCGGCAGGCGTCTCGTGAATGTTATAGCGTCGGACTAAACCGTCGCTCACCAGATGCGTTTTAATCGCGTCCAGCGTCGAAATCCAGTCGGGATCGGTGGAGCTGACAAAGCGCACCAGCGGCATCAGCAGCATCGAAGCATCCAGGAAATTACCGCCGCGCGTCGCGGTGAAATGGCCCAGCTCCGGGTTCCAGAAGTTCTGCCAGATATCGTCGCGGATCTCGCTGCGCACCTTATCCCAGCGGTCGTACGGCATCGGCAGCGAACGTTTCAGGCCAAGGCGCAGTGCGCGATCGAGCGCGACCCAACACATCAGGCGTGAATGCAGGAAATGTTCCGGCTCGCCGCGCATCTCCCAGATCCCGGCATCGGGCTGATTCCAGTTCACGCAGACGTAATCGATCATATCGGAGACGTACTTCCAGCCGCGATGCGAAATTGCCTCGCCATATTTATTGGCGAGGTAGATGGCATCCATCAACTCGCCGTAAATATCGAGCTGCGTCTGGCGCCAGGCATCATTGCCGATGCGCACCGGACGTGAATTGGCGTAGCCGGAAAGATTGAGCAACTCGGTTTCGTGCAGCTCGGTGCCGCTGTCGAGGCGATACATCACTTGCAGATGCGGCGTGTCGTCGTGGCTGTGCTCGACGCAGCGGCCGACCCATTTGGTAAAGTCGCGCGCTTCTTCGGTGTAGCCGAGGCGCATCAGCGCGTACATGCTGAATGAGGCATCGCGGATCCACGAGGCGCGATAATCCCAGTTGCGCTCGCCGCCCAACTCTTCGGGTAAGCCGAAAGTAGCGGCGGCGGCGATGGAACCGTGCTGATGCGAAGTGAGTAACTTCAGCGCCAGCGCTGAACGCGTCACCATCTCCTGCCAGCGGCCGCGGTAGGAACTGTGGCTGCTCCAGCGTCGCCAGTACTCCAGCGTGTCGTGGAAACAGTGCTCGGTGGCGATGGTGGCCACGTTAGGATCGTCATCGTTACCAAAGACAAACTCAGCGGTTTCCCCGGCTTTCAGAGTGAATTCCGCCACCGCGCTGTGATTCTCGCGCGTCATCACCACCGAAGCGCTGAGGCGCAACGCCGGTTGCCCCGACGCAAGGAAGGCGATACCGCCGGGCCGCAGTTCGGTGGTGGTTTCGGCACGCGCGTAGTCGTGGCGTGGCGCACACAGCAGATGAAAGGTGGCGGTGCCGCGTACCATCTTTACGCGGCGCACGATACGCGGCACTTTGCTCTGCTCATCGCAGATCGGCATGTAATCGGTGATCTCTGCCACGCCCGCGTCATCCAGCCAGCGGGTTTGCAGAATATTGGTATCCGGTAAATAGAGCTGTTGCTGGCGGGCATTTTTCCAGTCCGGCGCGAGTGAGAACAGGCCGGCCTCATCGCTGTCCAGTAGCGCGGCGAAAACCGACGGGCTATCGAGCGCCGGCCAGCAGAGATAATCGATGGTGCCATCGTTAGCAATCAGTGCGCAGGTGCGTAAATCACCAATCACGCCATGGTCGTCTATTCTGCGTTTAATCTCGCTCATCGTGCCCCCTTTGCCGTAGGTAATTGTTAACTATAGACGAAACGGCAGATTCGGCGGCCCCGAGGCACAGAAGGATAACTTCTATACTGTAAAGACACCCTCAATCAGGAGAATGTTATGAGCTTAGGAAAACAGAAAGTCGCTGTGGTTACCGGATCCAGTTCAGGCATTGGCCGCAGCTGTGCGGTGATGCTGGCTGAAGCGGGTTATACGCTGGGCATCACCTGGAGTTCGGATGAAGAGGGCGCCCAGGAAACCGCGCGCATGGTGGAAAGTCGTGGACAGCAGGCGCAGGTGCGGCAGGTAGATCTCTCCGATCCGCAAGCCGGCGCTCAGCAACTGACGCAGCTGATCAACTCGCTGGGGCGCATTGACGTATTGGTGTGTAATGCCGGCGTGATGACCAAAGCCGACTTTCTCGATGTCACCTTTGAGGATTGGCGCAAAGTGTTCAACGTGGATGTCGATGGCGCGTTTCTTTGCGGGCAGATTGCCGCGCGCCATATGGTTGATCAGGGCGACGGCGGACGCATCATCAACATTACGTCGGTGCATGAACACACGCCGCTGCCGGATGCCACCGCCTATACCGCTGCCAAACATGCGCTCGGCGGCTTGACCAAATCGATGGCGTTGAGTCTTTTACCGCACCATATTCTGGTGAACGCGGTCGCACCGGGCGCAATTGCCACGGCGATGAACGATATGAAAGATGACCAGCAAGGACGACGTATGCCGGAAATCCCGATTGGGCGTCCCGGCGATACGCGTGAAGTGGCGAGTTTAGTGGCGTGGCTCTGTTCGGAGTGGGCAACTTATACCACCGGACAATCGTTTATTGTCGACGGTGGTTTTATGTTGGCCAATCCGCAGTTTAAGGGGTACCACTCGTAATCAACCGGCGCGGCGGTGATTCCAGTGGCGAATGATGTAACGCAAGACGATGCCAAAAATCACCGCCGCCGCCAGCCACAACAGCGGCTTGAGGTGCTGATCGATCTTGTGCAGCCACGGCGCGACAATCTGTCCGGCAAAGTAGCCAAGCGAGACAAAGATCAGCGCCCACAGCGCCGCACCAATCACGTTCAGAATGAAGAAACGCAGCGGCTTGAGGCGGCTGGTGCCAATAATGATCGGCCCGACAATGCGGAAGCCGTACATAAAGCGCACGCCAATCACGAACAGGCTCGGGTGTTTTTGAATTAGCCGCTTAGCCTTACCAATTGTTTCCTGATGTTTACTGAAACGGCGCAAAATGCGCGTGCCATAACGGCGTCCCAGCCAGAACAGCAGCTGATCGCCAATAATGCCGCCGATCATCGCCGCCAGCACCACGCCGCTGAAGTGCAATAAGCCTTCATGCGCCGCCACACCGCCTAACAACGTGAACGTTTCCCCTTCGGCAATACAACCAATCAGCAGCGCCAGATAACCGTATTGGGTGATTAATCCATTGATATCGAGATGCAAATTATCCTCCCTGCAAAGTGTGAAATCGCTATTAGTGTATACCAGCGGCTTAATTTGTGTGGCGCCCCGCAAAAACGGCGACGACGATTATACTTGAGCTAACGCTGCCTCCGTTGATCAGGCCGTTGGCTGTAAGGGCAGCCCATCGCAGCAAAGGAGTAAATGTATGAATCATGTCTGGGGTTTACTGGCGCATCCAGGTCAGGAAATGCGCGATATTAAACAGGAAAATGAGAGCGTTTCGCACCATTACACCCATCATGTTCTGCTAATGGCGGCGATCCCGGTGATCTGCGCCTTTATCGGTACCACGCAGCTGGGCTGGAATCTGGGCGAAGGGCAGTTCGTACAACTCAATCTACTGACCGGTATCGGTCTCGGCATTCTGTTCTATCTGATTATCCTCGGCGGCGTGGCGGTAATGGGCCGCGTGATCCACTGGATGGCGCGTAACTATCCGCAGCGTCCCAGCTTGCAGCGCTGTACGGTGTTTGCCGGGTATGTGGCCACGCCGCTGTTCCTCAGCGGGCTGGTGGCGCTCTATCCGCTGGTGTGGCTGTGCGTGCTGGTGGGCGCGATGGCGCTGGTTTACACCGGTTATCTGCTTTACGTCGGCATCCCGGTGTTCCTGAGCATCGACCGTGATGAGAGCTTGCGCTTCTCCGGATCGACATTGGCGATTGGTGTGCTGGTGTTTGAAGTGCTGCTGGCGCTGACGGTGGTTCTGTGGGGTTACGGGCCACGGTTGTTCTGAGGAAAGCCTGGTCGGCATCTAAGGCGTAGTGCCGATCAGGTAAGCGCCGTATCAAATCACCGCACCTTCCGTAGCGGCGCGATTTATCGCGCAATGAATTGCGCCGCTACAAGCTGTGCTTTCGTTAATCAGGGATTTTCATATCTTAATTGACGAGCATCACGTCATTCATGGCGACCTTTTTAACGCCCGGAAACAATCTCAATAAGAAATTTCTCAGGTAAGTGCGTATGATACTGCTGCCAGCCCGCATCCCGTCTGGATTGTTGCGGGCGGCCTGTGTCTCAACACAGCGCAAAACTCCTGACCGGATTTTTTTGACACGATGTCTGCAAAAATGCGTATTTCCTTGCTGTCGCTGGCGCTGTTTGTCGCCGCGCCAGCCGCTATAACGCCCGCGCTCGCTGCGCCGGCGGCACTCGCAAACCTGGCGCCGATTGCCCAACCGCAAATCGCCTCCGGCAGTGCCATGATTGTCGATCTGGAAAACAACAAAGTGCTGTTTTCCAGCCATCCTAACCGCGTACGTCCGATCGCCTCACTCACCAAAGTGATGACGGCGATGGTGGTGTTGGATGCCAAACTGCCGATGGATGAAATGCTGTCGGTGGATATCAGCCATACTGCTGAGATGCGCGGCGTGTTCTCCCGCGTCAAACTGAACAGCGAAATCAGCCGCCGCAACATGCTGCTACTGGCGCTGATGTCCTCAGAAAACCGCGCTGCCGCCAGCCTGGCGCATCACTATCCGGGCGGTTACGATGCGTTTATTCGCGCCATGAACGCCAAAGCACGCTCACTTGGCATGACGCACACGCGCTATGTCGAGCCGACGGGCCTGTCGATTCAGAACGTTTCCAGCGCGGAAGATCTGGTCAAGCTGTTGAAAGCCACGCGACAGTACCCGCTCATTGGCGAACTGAGCACCACCAAAGAAGACACCGCCGTATTCAAACATCCGAGCTACGCGCTGCCGTTCCGTAACACCAATCATCTGGTGTACAAAAACGACTGGCGCATCCAGCTGACCAAAACCGGTTATACCGATGAAGCCGGGCACTGTCTGGTGATGCGCACGGTGATCAACAACCGTCCGGTGGCGCTGGTGGTGCTGGATGCCTTTGGTAAATATACCCATTTCGCCGATGCCAACCGCCTGCGCGACTGGCTGGAAACCGGCAAAGCCGCACCGGTTCCGGCCGCTGCGCTGGCGTATAAGAAGCAGAAGTCAGGTTTGACCGCGAATAATGAATAACTGGATTTAAAGCACGCACATACCGTAGCGGCGCAATCTATTGCCCATTGCAGATTCTGCAGGATGCGCAATAGATTACGCCGCTACAGATTGTGCGTTGTGTTGTTAAGCTCATCTGCAAAAACGCTTATCGTTAGCGCCAAAGTTTTACACCTTCATTCCTATAGTTTCAGTGTCGGCAACGTCTTAAACTAGCCGCCATTCACGATCGCACTTGCGTTTATCGGCTGTTATTACGCTGGAATCTCATTCATATGTTCAAGTTTCGTCATCTGTTTACCCCGTTTTTACTGCTGCTTGTGCTGTTAGCTCCCACGCTGAGCGTGGCCGCAGATACGCCGCCCAACGATCAGGCAGAGGACGCCGCACCCAAGGTGAATGCCTCGGTCGAGCTGCCTAAGATGCAGAAAATTCTCGACAAAATTAAAGGCCAGGTCTCGGGCGATACCAATGAAAGCCAGCTCAACCAGCTTAATGAGATGGCGCTGGAGCTTTCCGGTAATGCCGAAACCCTCGGCCAGGCGTTGATCCCGCAGGGCCAGCAATTGGATGCGCAATTGGCGGTTCTTGGCCCGGCACCGAAAGCCGACAGCGGCGTGAAAGAGACGCCTGAAGTGACGCGCAAACGTGCGGCGTTGGAGAGCCAGAAAGCCAAGCTGGACGATCAGATCAAACAAGCCGATGGCATCAAAAACGGTGCGCTGGTGCTGTCATCGCAGATCGTCAACCTGCGTCGTGACCAGCTGAAAAGCCAGCTGGCGCTGAACTCTGGCAGTATCCTTGGCCCGCGCTTCTGGGCGCCGCTGGTTAGCAGTCAGGATCTTGATGGCGAGAAGATCAGCGAGTTCATTACTGAATTGCAGGACACCGCCGCGCTGTCGTGGGAATCTGGCTGGCGTTTCGGCACCGTGGCCTGGCTGTTTGCCGCGATGCTGGTGATGACGCTGGGCCGTCGCTACAGCGAAGAGTTCTTTGCCTGGGTCAGCATTCATAAAATGCCGGAAGGGCGCTTACGTCGCAGCTTCCTCGCCGCCACCACCGCGCTCACCACGCTGGCCGCGGTGGTGATCACCTTTAACTTCATCGCGCTGGCCTTTACGCGCCGTGATGAAGTCTCGGGTGATGTGCAGGATTTTGTTGATCGGCTGGTGCAGCTCAGCGTCTATTGCGGCTTGATTGCCGGTTTAGGCCGCGCGTTCCTCTCCACACGTCGCCCAAGCTGGCGTTTGCCGGCCATCTCCAACGAAGTCGCGCAAGCCCTGAAGCCGTTCCCGCCGTTCACTGCGGCGCTGGTGTTTATTTTCCAGACGGTGGAAGCCTTCAACTACAGCGTCGGCACCAGCCTGAATACCACCATTTTTGCTAACGGCTTGACCGCGCTGCTGATTGGCAGTACCGGACTGGCGATCGGCATGCGCATCAACCGCGTACGCCGCCGCATGGTGCAGGAAGGTCAGCAGCCTGAAGCGCGTTCAACGTTGGTGGGATTGGTGCAGCTGGCGCTGATGCTGACGGCGCTCGGCATCCTGATTTCACTGATCATCGGTTACGTCACGCTGGCGCGCTTCCTGAGCTATGAAGTGATTTGGTGCGGCATTTTGTTTGGTTCGTTCTACTTCCTCAGCCATCTGGTGAATGACGGCTGCGAAAGCCTGTTCTCCACCAGCAATGCCACCGGCAAGCGCCTGCAAACCACGCTGAATATTGATGAGCGTTACCTGCAACAGGCGGCGACGCTGCTCAGCGCGCTGGGTAAAACCGTGCTGATTGCCATTCTGGCGCTGGCACTGCTGAACGGCACCTTTGCCTCATCAACGCCGATTGAGCTGATCCAGAAGGTGATTGAGTTCTGGGGCGGCAAAGGGCTGGAGTCGCTGAACATTGTGCCGGCACACATGGTGAACGCGATTCTCTGTCTGGTGGTGGGCATTTACGTGCTGCGTTCGGTGCGTCGCTGGCTGGATAAAGATTTCCTGCCCAAAACCACCATGGACGTCGGCATGCGCGTGTCGCTGGTGACGCTGTTTAGCAATATCGGTTACGTGCTGATTATCCTGCTGACGCTGTCGATTATGGGCCTGCAGTGGAACAAACTGGCGTGGATTGTGAGCGCCTTGTCGGTCGGTATCGGTTTCGGCTTACAGGAGATTGTGAAGAACTTTATTTCCGGCCTGATTCTGTTGACCGAGCGTCCGGTGAAAGTGGGCGATCTGGTGAGCATCAGCGGCATTGAAGGGGATATCCGTCGTATTAACGTGCGCGCCACCGAAATTCAGCTCGGCGACAAATCAACGGTGATTGTGCCGAACTCGCAGTTTATTTCTCAGAACGTGCGTAACGCCACCATGGGTAATGCGCAGGGCGTGGTCACCATCTTGCTGACGTTCCCGCTGGATATCGATCCGGTGCGGGTGCGTGAAATTCTGCTGGAAGTGTATCAGGAGAACGAACGTATTCTGGAGACGCCGGAGCCGTCCGTGTCGTTCAAAGATTTGACGCCAGCGGGTATCGTGTTGAGCGTCACCGGCAACGTTGCCGGCCAACGCCAGATTTCCGGTGCCAAGAGCGATCTGCTGTTCGATATTCTGACGCGTCTGCGCAAAGAGGGCATTATGCTATCGACGCCGCAGACCATGATCATCGAGCGCCGCGCCGTGGCCGCAGCACAAGATCAGCAAAGCGATCCGTTGCCATAATGACGTGATTGCACCACTGTAGCGGCGCGATTTATCGCGCAATTTGACTGCGATGAAAAGGTCAAAACAACGCAATTAATTGCGCCGCTACGGATCGGAAAAGATGGGGCCTAACACACGGCCACATCGTTGTTTATTTTATGACCGCCCAACCCTTCTGCTTACTGGTTTTCCCAATTCCTGGATTAAAACTGTTGGTGGGATCGAGCTGCTGATAAAACGCCTGCAGCTGCGGTTTCGCCTGATACAGATGGCCCACGTTATGCTCGGCCGGATACTCGGCGCCGCGCGCGGCTAAAATCGCCAGCATCTTCTCTTTTAACGCATGCGCATCCACGCCTTTTTTCACGATGTAATCCTGATGGAAGACGTGGCAGAAGAAGTGGCCGTAGTAGAGACGATGGCTCAGATCGTTATCGAACTCGGCCGGCAGGCGTTCAAACCACGCTTCATCATTACGACGCAGCGCGATATCCAGCGCCAGAATGTCTTCCACTTCATCGGCATGCACCGCGTGATAGCGCACCGCAGCTCCGGCGGCGGCAAAGCGATGCAGGAACGCGTGCGCGCCCTCTTTGGCGTCACAGGCGAAGAACGCGCCGCCGCCTTCGCGGAAATATTCGGTCAGATAGGCCTGCGCTTCGGCGACGCCGTCGCCGGACATCTTCAGCATCAGGTGATGCTCATATTTGTCGCGATACTGCTTCAGGCGTTTAGGCAGATGCGCCGGTAGCCAGCTGCTGACGCGCTGCAATAAACGATCGGTGAGATGCGGTTTCACCCAGTTCAGCTTGCCCAGCCAGGCATCCACGCGGCCTTTCAGGGTGAAAAACAGCGGCATTTTGTCGGTGCCGAGTTTATCAATCATCACGAAAGTATCTTTGCCGTACACCTCGGCGATGTCGAAAATGTCGCGGTGCATATATTCGCCCGCCACCGGCAGATGGGTAAATTCCGCCAGTATATGGCGGCGAATATCGCCCAGTTCCGCCGGATTATTAGTGCCGATGTAGAACACCTGCTGCTGCGGTTCGGTGGGGAAAGTATCCAGACGCACGGCAAACACCGCCAGCTTACCGGCGCAGCCGGAGGCTTCAAACAGGCGACGCTCATCGGCGTTGAAGCGCGCTGGCGTCTCTGCATGGATATCGCGCACGCGTTCGGCGTATTCATGATCCGAGGCGTGGCGTTCATCCCAGCGCACATCGCTCTGCTGCCAGCGATCGTCATCCAGCCGACCCAACATCTCTTCCGGCGAATGGCCGAGATCGATGCCGAGATGGTTCACCAGCTTGAGTTTGCCGCTGGCATCAATCTGCGCAAACAGCGCCATTTCGCTGTAGGCCGGACCGCGTTTGATCAGCGATCCACCCGAGTTATTACAAATCCCGCCCATCACCGAGGCGCCAATGCAGGAGGAACCGATCACCGAATGCGGCTCGCGGCCAAGCGGCTTCAGCGCTTTTTCCAGCTGATACAGCGTGCTGCCGGGGAAGGCGAGGATCTGTTTGCCGTTGTCGATCAGCTGCAACTTATCCAGACGCAAGGTGCTGATGACCACCACTGGACGATCGTAATCGTTGCCGTTTGGCGTGGAACCTTCGGTCAGGCCGGTGTTGGCGGCCTGCATCAAAATGATCGCATCGGCGCTCACCAGCGCCTGCAACGCACGCCACAGCTCAAGCAGCGAACCGGGGAAAATCACCGCCAGCGCTTCGCCTTCGCCCGAGCGAAAACCTTTACGGTAGCGCGCGGTCTGTTCCGCGTCGGTTAACAGGTTCGACGATCCGACCAGACGACGCAGTTCGGCGAGCAGAGTAGGGTGCGAAGTGTTGTTATTCATTGGCCTATCCTTGTCTTTAACATGGCGCTTTTACTGTAGCATGCGCCAGCGACAGGAGCGCGGTGTGACATGGCGGCTACCTGCTATCCTCATCTTGTGGCAAACTGCCCCGGTTATTTCGATATTGCGCAGTCACTTAAGAGAACCCGACCTGATGAAATGGATTTACTCTGTTAGCCTCGCTGTCTCCTTAGCCATGCAACCCGCTTTCGCGGACGATCTGTTTGGCCCACATCCGATGACTGAACAGGCGCGCGACGCCTTTGTGAATCAGCTGCTCAGCAAAATGACCCTTGATGAAAAAATCGGGCAGATGCGTTTGATCAGCGTAGGACCGGATACGCCAAAATCGGCGATTCGCGACATGATTCAGCACGGTCAGGTCGGGGCAATTTTTAACACCGTGACGCGTCAGGATATCCGCGCCATGCAGGATCAGGTGATGCAGCTCAGCCGCCTGAAAATTCCGCTGTTCTTCGCCTATGACGTGGTGCACGGTCAGCGCACCATTTTCCCGATTCCACTTGGCCTGGCGGCAAGCTGGGATCTGGATGCCATCGCCGAGGTGGGACGCGTCTCTGCTTATGAAGCCGCGGATGACGGCCTCAACATGACGTGGGCGCCGATGGTTGATGTGTCCCGCGAACCCCGTTGGGGACGCGGCTCGGAAGGCTTTGGTGAAGACACCTTCCTCAGCGCGCAAATGGGCAGCAGCATGGTGAAAGCCATGCAGGGCAAAAGCGCGGCGGATCGCTACTCGATCATGACCAGCGTGAAGCACTTCGCGGCCTATGGCGCAGTGGAAGGCGGACGAGATTACAACACCGTCGACATGAGCCCGCAGCGCCTGTTCCAGGATTATCTGCCGCCGTATAAAGCCTCATTGGATGCGGGCAGCGGTGGCGTAATGGTGGCGCTTAACTCATTGAATGGCACACCGGCCACAGCAGACAGTTGGCTGCTGAAAGACATCCTGCGCGGCGACTGGAAGTTCAAAGGCATCACCATTAGCGATCACGGTGCGATTAAAGAACTGATTAAACACGGCGTGGCCAGAGATCCACAGGATGCGGTGCGCATTGCGATGAAATCAGGCATCGACATGAGCATGAGCGACGAGTACTACAGCAAATATCTGCCGGGCCTGGTGAAGAGCGGCGCGGTGAGCATGGCGGAAGTGGACGATGCCGCGCGCCATGTGCTGAACGTCAAATATGACATGGGCTTGTTTAACGATCCTTACAGTCATTTAGGGCCGAAAGAGAGTGATCCGCAGGACACCAATGCGGAAAGCCGTTTGCATCGCGCCGAAGCGCGTGACGTGGCGCGTAAAAGCATTGTGCTGCTGAAAAACTGGCGCGAAACGCTGCCGCTGAAGAAAGACGCCACCATTGCGTTGGTGGGTCCGCTAGCGGATAGCCAGCGCGACATCATGGGCAGCTGGTCGGCCGCCGGCGTGGCGAAACAGTCGATTCCGCTGCTGCAAGGCGTGCGCAATGCGATGGCGGGCAAAGGCACGGTGCTGTACGCCAAAGGCGCTAACATCACCGACAACAAAGGCATTCAGGACTTCCTCAATCTGTATGAGCAGGCGGTCAGCGTGGACAAGCGTTCACCCCAGGAGCTGATTGACGAAGCGGTAGCGCAGGCGAAAAAAGCTGATGTGGTGGTGGCTGCCGTGGGTGAAGCGCAGGGCATGGCGCATGAAGCCTCCAGCCGCAGCGATTTGGTGATCCCGGAAAGTCAGCAGAAGCTGCTGGCCGCACTGAAGGCCACCGGCAAACCGCTGGTGATCGTGCTGATGAACGGCCGTCCGCTGACGGTGGTGAAGGAAGATCAGCAAGCCGATGCGATGCTGGAAACCTGGTTTAGCGGCACCGAAGGCGGTAACGCGATCGCCGATGTGCTGTTCGGCGATTACAACCCGTCGGGCAAGCTGCCGGTCTCCTTCCCACGTTCGGTGGGACAGATTCCGATTTACTACAACCACTTGCCAACCGGTCGTCCCTACAACTTCGCCAAGCCGAACAAGTACACCTCGCACTACTACGATGCGGTGAACGGTCCGCTTTATCCGTTTGGTTACGGCCTGAGCTACACCACCTTCACGGTGTCGCCGGTGAAGATGTCGTCACGCACTATGCCGCGTAACGGCTCGGTGGAAGCGTCAGTGACCGTGACCAATAGCGGTAAACGCGATGGTGCAACCGTGGTGCAGCTCTATCTCAACGATCCGGTCGCCAGCATTAGCCGTCCGGTGCAGGAGCTGCGCGGCTTCCAGCGCATCATGCTGAAAGCCGGTGAATCGCAGACCGTGAAGTTTAAGATCGACGTTGATGCGCTGAAATTCTGGAACCAGAAGATGCAGCAGGTTGCCGAGCCAGGCAAAATCAACGTGATGATTGGACTGGATTCGGTACGCACGCAGGATGCGCAGTTTGATTATCTGTAAGTAAGATTGTTGCGCTCTTTCGCTCGGTCAGCATGAATGCTGACCCTACATGTTATGCTTCGGTGATTTGTAGGGTCGGCATCATGCCGACCAGGCCAATGAGCGCACAAACCCATGAACATCCGCGAACGCATCCAACAGCAAGTCTTCCGCCTCAACGGCCTGTCACTCAACGAATTCGACATCTCGCAACCGCCTGGCGATCCAGGCTTATTTGGCCCGGACCACGTAATCTGGCGCGTCTATGGCGACTTCCCCTCGATGCTGTGCGGCGGTATCAGCGCCTTAATGCTGCAGATGCTGCATCCGGCAGCGCTGGCGGGCGTGTGGGATCACTCCAATTTCCGGCAGGACATGATGGGCCGCCTGCGTCGCACCAGCCAGTTTATCGCCGTCACCACCTTCGGTAACACCGCCGATGCCAACATCCTCATCGACCGCGTCAAACGGATTCACCTACGCGTCACCGGCGTCGATAACGCGGGCAAGCCGTATGCCGCCAGCGATCCGCATCTGCTCACCTGGGTACACGTCGCGGAAACCAGCCGTTTTCTGGCGGCGCATCTGCGCTACAAAAATCCGCAGCTCAGCCTGGCCGATCAGGATCGTTACTATCAGGAAGCGGCATTAGTTGCCGAGGCGCTTGGCGCACAGCGGGTGCCGAAAAGCGTGCAGGCGGTTGAGGCGTATCTACAACTGATGCGGCCCGAGTTGCTCTGTGATGCGCGCACGCTGGAGGTGATGCAGTTGCTGATTAACGCGCCTGCACCCAGCTGGCAGGCGAGACCGGCAATGCGCGTGATGCTGAAAGCGGGAATGGGATTGTTGCCTGACTGGGCACAACAGCAGATTCAGCAGCCAGTTGGGCCGCTAACGCAGTGGCGTGTGGATCGGGAAATGGCGGTGATTGCCGGGCTGCTGCGCTGGTCGATTCAGCGCGGCGCTTATACCCGCGCCATGCAGCGCATGGGCCGCTAAGCGTTACAAATGCAGCTCATCCTCTTTCTGCGTGTAGGTGCGCGGTGTGCGCGCTTCACGTTTTAGTGCCAGCTGACGTTGCTGATAATGGTGCAGCAACATGCCAAGTCCGAGTCCCATCAGCGCCAGCGGCAGCAGGCTGTAATAGATATCAAGCGGTAATAACACCAGCAACGCCACGCCGCTCAGCAATAGCGTCAGCGACGTCATCACCCATGTATAACGGATAAACAGCCACACCAACATCGCGAAAATAACCACGTCACGCAGGTTCAGATCGAGGTTTTGCAGCACCATGATGGCAGCTCCAAAGAGGTGAATGCGCAAACCATATCACGCGAAATGGTAAAAGAATCGCAAATTAATCTGAAGCTTGTCAGCGTGTTAAGCGGCAATTGATAAGCCGCACTCATCTTTCCCCTCTGGCACTTTGAGAGTTTTACCCTTGTGTCACATGGCACGAGTGCCGATCCTGCTCTATTCTCGGGGAAAATGGATTCCTCCAGGTAATATCGAGGCGTTATGACCCACCAACCTCTGATTGCTGAGGTGCCGAATCAGCAACACACACTAACCGCGATCGTCGAGCAGGATGCGCGTACGGCCTATTTTTATATCTGGCCGAATGACCTGTTTCGCAGCCAATACGCGGTGCGCGGCTGCTGGCTGCGTAACCTGCTGCCTGCGCCCGCGCAGGAAGATCGTGAAGCGATGGAGCAGGGCATTGCGCCGCTGCTCAGTGCCGAGTATTGCCGCACGCTGGAAGCCGAGCCGATGCTCGATCCCGCCGGATTACAGGTGCTGTGGGAGCCCAGCGACGACGGCGCCGCGCTGTGGTATTACGGTCAACTGCTGGCGGTGATCCCCGGCTGGAGCCTGTATCAGGATAAGCAGGTGAGTTTTTCTGCTGCCTGCATCAAAGAGAATCGCCTGACCGCACCGCTGGGATCGGCCTCCACCAACGATTATTACGCGCGCGCTGAACAGCAGCGTCACTTCTGGCGTGACTGGCACGACGGACACTTGTGGGATGTGGTGCAGCGCGAGCTGATGCAGTGTTATCAGGCGCAGTTTGGCGAATCGGTAAAATATTACTCCATCGATCAAGGCAACTGGCCGCCAATGGCGATTTCGCAGCACTTGCACAATGGCGTTTGGTATTTCCTGACGCTTGGCATGGGGATCCGTCCGATGCCGCAGGTGGATCACCTGTTTGACGAGCTGGCGCCGCAGTATCGCCGCGTCGAGCTGGCGATGGCGGTGGACGGTGAAGTGATGACCGAAGCCAATGCGGTGCAGATGGCGAGCGCGCTGGCTGAGTTTGCCCATCTGCCGTGGGCGCGCCTGACCTGGATTGGCGAAGGGCATACGCTGGCGTCGGAAGTGGCGCCGGTTGGCTTTGAAAGCTTCCTGCTGGCCAACGATCTCGCTCCCGAAGCGGCGCAATTCCGCCTGCCGAAACGCGATGGCGACCGCGTGAATCTGCTGTGGTCCACGCCAATTACCGAAGCCGAACGCCAGTTTGCGCAGGCTGACGATCGCGGTGGGCAGCAGCTGCTGCAACGTTTGCTGGCGGACGGCAATAATCATGTGTTCCGGCCGCGCCAGGAAGTGGTTGAAACTCCCGCTCCGTAAATCAGGTCGGCATCGATGCCGACCCTACGATTTTAAATTATCACCCAAATCAACTATTTCACTGCTTTGTGATCGTGCTCACCTCAAGTTCCCCATTAACACGCCGTTAACCTCGATCAGGCAACTCGCCAACCAGGGTAAGGGCACACATAATGTTCAAAACAACACAATCCCGTTTCACCGCGACGCTGGTCGCCTTTTTTGCCGGTCTGATGCTGGTTACCGTGCTGGTAATTAATCAGTTTATCGCTCCGCAACTCTCCGAAAATGAAAGTCGTCTGGTGCGTTACGAAGTGGACGGCCTGGCCGGACGCATCGTCGAGCAGATGAACCGCGTACAGGCACAGCAGCGCGCCATTACCGAAGCCGCAGGCGTGATGGACAGCGCAGCCATTGATACCTTGCTGCCCGCCTTAGTTAACCAATATCAGGACAGTAACGTGTTCGGCGGTGGCATCTGGCCGTTACCGAACCGTCGCGATCCGGCCAAAGAGAAAGACAGTTCGTTCTTTGCGCGCAACGCCAGTAACCAGCTGCAGGTCAACACTTACTGGAACTCGGACGCCGCCGACAAATACTGGGAGCAATCCTGGTACAAAGATGGTTTGAGCGCGCCGAAGGGCCAGTGCGCATGGGCAAAAGCCTATCAGGATGCTGCCAGCCCGCAGCCACGTACCAACTGCGCGATGGCGATCTATCGCGATGGCACCGTATGGGGCGTAGCGACCATCGACGTGACGCTCGGCTTCTTCAACCAACTGGCAAAACAGATGGGTGAGGCGATTCAGGGCCGCGTACTGATCGTTGAAGCCGACGGCAAAGTGGTCGGTAACGCCGCGCTGGTGGATGGTGCGCCGAAGCTGGAAAACCTCGCCGATACCCAGCTGCCGATGGCGTCCGCGTTAAAAGGTCTGCTGGCGCAGGCGGGCAGCCAGCCCGCGCAAACCACCTTTGCAGGTGAAGATGGCGAACACACGCTGTTTGTGCAGGCGATTGCCGGTAGCCCGTGGTATCTCGCCAGCGATGTGCCGTCGAGCTTGCTGGATGCGCAAACTCACAGCATGTTGACGCGTCTGGGTCTGGTGCAGATTCCGCTGGCGGTGATCCTGCTGTTGGTGCTGCTGGGCTTTGTGCGCGCCATGATGAAACGCCTCGCGGTGCTGAACAGCAACATTGAAGCCTTATCGACCGGCGGTGCCGATTTGACGCAGCGTCTGCCCGCCAGTAATAGCCCGGAATTCAACGCCGTGGCGCAGAGCTTCAACCAATTCATCGCCTATCTGCAAGGCCTGATGCGTCAGGTGGGCGACAGCGCGCTGGCGATTACAGCGGCTTCGCGTGAAATCGCCAGCGGCAACGCCGATCTCTCGGCGCGTACCGAATCGCAGGCCAGTTCGATTGTTGAAACGGCAGCATCGATGGAAGAGCTGACCGGCACGGTACGTCAGAACGCCGATAACGCCACGCATGCGAATCAGCTGGCGGATGGCGCGTCGCAGGTTGCGGCACGCGGCACCGAAGTGGTGCGTCAGGTGGTCACCACCATGGGCGCGATTAATCACTCTTCGCGCAAAGTGGTTGATATCATCAGTGTCATCGACAGCATCGCCTTCCAGACAAACATCCTGGCGCTGAACGCCGCGGTAGAGGCGGCGCGCGCCGGTGAACAGGGGCGCGGTTTTGCCGTGGTGGCATCAGAAGTGCGCAACCTGGCACAGCGCTCGGCTAACTCGGCGCGTGAAATTAAGAAGCTGATTGAGGAGTCGGTAGCGAATATTGATACCGGCAGCCAACTGGTGGAGCAGGCCGGGCAAACCATGGATGAGCTGATGCAGGGCGTCAGCAGCGTGACCACGCTGATGAGCGAAATCATGTCAGCGAGCCGCGAGCAGAGCATGGGCATCGATCAGGTTAACGTGGCGATTACCCAGCTGGACGGCAGCACTCAGCAGAACGCCGCGCTGGTCGAGCAGGTTTCAGCCGCCGCGCAGTCGATGCAGCAGCAAAGCGTGCAGCTGGAGCAGGTGGTGCAAAGCTTTAAGCTGTAAGTTTTGTGGAGAAGGTCGCCATGCATGGCGGCCTTCTCACACACCGCACACATCTTCTCTATTAACGCCATTCCCCGCTTTTTTATGCTGAATTCTCCGCAGGCTGCTACGCTTTAATGTGCCCACGTTAACGCACGGAATGTGCGCTATTTCCTCCATCAACCCTTTGGAGGTTGTGTACAATAGCTGCGAATTTTCCGAAGGAGTTGTCATGCCCGCCATTGAAGTTATTCTCGTTGACCACCTCGATCGCCCTATCGGCAAAATGGAAAAGCTGGAAGTGCATGAAAAAGGATTGCTGCATCGCGCGGTGACGGTTTACGTGTTCAATTCGCGCCATGAAGTGCTGCTGCAACGCCGTGCCAGCACTAAATATCACTGTGGTGGATTGTGGAGTAACACCTGCTGCAGTCATCCCTATCCGCAGGAATCCACGCGCGATGCCGCCGAGCGCCGTTTGCGTGAAGAGATGGGCATGAATGTTGCGTTAACGCCGGTGTTTGAGCTGAGCTACAACCTGCCGCTGAGTAACGGCTTAACCGAGCATGAATATGGCCACGTGTTCTTCGCCATCAGCGATGAGCAGCCGGTCCTCAACCCGGAAGAGGCGGATGCATGGTGCTATCGCTCGATTGCGCAGATTCAGCAGGAGATGCAGGAGAATCCGGCGCAGTTCACGCCGTGGTTTTTGCATACCTTCCCGCGCATTCCCAACACGCTGGGCGAGTTTCGCCTGACGGCTTAAAGACGAAGGTCGCCATTTATGGCGACCTCTGTTAATCCATCACTGAAAATCTTCCGCATCCACGTCGTAACCCGACGGCTCCCAGCGAATCGTCAGCAGCGCCAGTAAGCCAATCAGCGGCGCAAGGAAAATCACCCAGAACACACCGGTACCAAACGCCGCCACCAGCAGCGGGAAGGCGAACAGCGACACGGTGGAACTGCCGCGCATCAGCGTCTGGTTGAAGCCGACGCCCACGCCGCGCAGCGAAGCCGGATAGCTTAGCGAGGCAAATGTCATGGTGTGCGAGCCGGGACCAAAGCCCTGACCAAACAGGAACAGCGCCAGCATGGCAATCGCCACCGCCGCCTGTTCGCCGCCTTCCGGACGACCAATCAACGCCAGTCCCAGCAGCGCCACGCACTGACAGGCGTAACCGGCCACCGACATCTTCCACGCGCCGAGACGCGGCACCAGCCTCACCGCCAGCAAGCCGCCGACAAAAGCAAACAGCAGATTCAGCGCCAGCGACACCAGAATGGTGGTCAGCATCGATTGCGCAAAGAAGCTGGAGATAATCACCGGCAGGCCAAACGCCACCGCGTTATAGGCAAACGACGAGGCGATGGAGGTGACGGTTGCCAGAATGGTACGACGACGATAGACGCCCTGCAGCAGCGCGCCGTAGTTGCGCCAGCTGGCTTTCCGTACCGCTTTCTGCGGCGTCAGATCGGCGTCATCCGCCACCTGCGCGTTGATGTTGTAAGAGTTGCGCAGAATCTCCGCCGCGCCTGTGAGGTTGCCCTGATTGGCTGCCCAAATCGGCGACTCACTCATGTAACGGCTGCGAATAGCGATGATCAGCAGCGCAGGCACCGCACCAAAACCCAGAATCAAACGCCACAGCCAATCGGTGTGGCTTTCGGGCAACACCGCATACAGCAGCAGGACCAGCAGGTAGGAAATACTGATCGCCGCGTACCATGTCGGACACCACATCGCCACGCTGGCGGCCTTATTGCCTTGCCCGCGCAGCTTCGAAAACTCGGCGAGAAACGCCATCGCCACCGGTAAGTCGATCCCGACGCCCAGTCCCATCACAAAGCGCGCGCCGGCCAGCACATACTCGTTTGGCGCGAACGCACAGGCTAACGCTGCCACCACGAAGAAAAACATGTCGGCCATAAACACGCGATAGCGACCGATTTTGTCGGTGAGGTAGCCGCCAATCAGCGCCCCGACAATCGCGCCGAAAGTAATCGCCGATGCCACCATGCCGGTGCCTGCGGGCGTCAGCTGGAACTCACGCGTCACGTCTTTGATGCCAAACGCCAATGCGCCGAGATCATAGGCGTCAAGGAACACGCCGCCCAGCGCAATCGCGATGACGATGCGCGCGTTGCTGCGTGATTCGTTGCTGTTGTTCACCAGCCCGGAGACATCGGCCGCGCTGCGGATCCATTTGGTCTCACCGGTGGGGACATTCCCTGCCTGCGCGACGTGCGCCGGAGAAGCTAAGTCGGTCATGATGTTTTGTAATTTATTGTAATGAGTGGGACTGTGAGCATAAGCCGCCGTCTTAACATCGAAAATTCCAATTGGTTATATGTGCTGCGTTTTGGTTATAACCGATAGGTAATTGATAGCAAAAAAAGCACGAAGTAAGCCGCTTGACCGCGCCTATCCCCTTTCGCCAGGCTACGCTTGATAGTCACACAATGAAAACAAATGAGGGAAGCGGGATGATAAAGCAGGGTTTATTGGGAATGATGGCATTGGCAATGAGCATGGGTGCAGCGCAGGCGGCGGATCCGGTGAAAGTTGGTTCCAAAATTGATACCGAAGGCTCGCTGCTCGGCAACATTATTCTGCAGGTGCTGGACAAACATGGGGTAAAAACCGTCAATAAAATCCAGCTCGGTACCACGCAAGTGGTGCGCGGCGCGATCACCGCCGGTGAGCTGGATATCTACCCGGAATACACCGGCAACGGCGCATTTTTCTTCAACGATGAGAAAGACACGGCGTGGAAGAACGCCCAGCAGGGCTACGAGAAGGTGAAAAAACTCGACGCCGAGAAAAATCATCTGGTATGGCTGACGCCCGCGCCAGCTAACAATACCTGGACGATTGCGGTGCGCGGCGACGTGGCGCAGAAGAACAACCTCAACACGCTGGACGATCTCAGCGCTTACCTGAAAAAAGGCGGCACTTTCAAACTGGCTGCCTCGGCGGAATTTATCGAACGCAGCGATGCCTTACCGGCGTTTGAAAAAGCTTACAACTTCAAACTGGAGCAGGCGCAGCTGCTGTCGCTGGCCGGTGGCGACACCGCCGTGACCATCAAAGCGGCGGCGCAGCAAACCTCTGGCGTGAACGCGGCGATGGCGTACGGCACCGACGGTCCGGTAGCGGCGCTGGGCCTGCAGACGCTGAGCGATCCGAAAGGCGTGCAGCCGATTTATGCCCCTGCGCCGGTGATCCGCGAAAGCGTGCTCAAACAATATCCGGACATCGGCAATTGGCTGCAGCCGGTCTTCAGCAAGCTGGATGAGAAAACCCTGCAGCAGCTGAATGCGCAGATCGCGGTGGATGGTCAGGATGCCAGCCAGGTCGCGAAACAGTGGCTACAGACCAATAAGTTGCTGTAAGCAGTGTCGTCGTTGTTATTCCGACCGCGCCAGCAGCCGGTGCTGCTGGTGTTAATCGCGCTTATCACGCTGGCGCTGTTTGCCTTGCCGCTATTGAGCTTTGCCGCCAATCGGCTGGTCTCTGGCCAGCCGCTGACGTTATGGCAGGTGACCAACAGCATACTGCTGTTCATCCCGTTGCTGTGGCTGTGGCAGAGCTTGTGGTGGCCGCCGCGCCGCATTCACGCGATATCGGTGCTGCTGGCGGCGGAAGTGCTGCTGGCCTTACTCATCTGGCTGGCCGGACAACAGGCCACGCAACTGGCGAACAGCGGGAGCCCGCTGGCGCGCACCGCGTTTGGCAGCGGCTTGTGGTGTGCGGCGGCGCTGGCGCTGCTGCTGGCGGCGGAAGCGGTCCGGCAAATCACTCGCAGTACCCCGTGGCGCATTGTGCTCAACCTGCAAATCTGGCTGCTGCCGTTGGCGCTGTTACTCAGCGGTCATCTTGATCGTCTCTCGCTTTTGAAAGAGTACGCCAACCGCACGGCGGTGTTTGATGCGGCCTTCACGCAGCATTTGTGGCTGCTGGGCGGCACGCTGCTGCCGACGGTAATCATCGGATTGCCGCTCGGGCTGGCGATTGCGCGGCGTCCGCGCTGGCAGAATGCCGCATTTAGCGTGCTTAACCTGATTCAAACGGTGCCGTCGGTGGCGCTGTTCGGTTTACTGATTGCGCCGCTGGCGGGATTGGTGGCGCATTTTCCGCTGCTGGCCCGTTGGGGCATCAGCGGCATCGGTATTGCACCGGCCTTGATTGCGCTGGTGCTCTACGCGCTGCTGCCGCTGGTGCGCAGCGTGGTGGCCGGTTTGCAGCAGGTGCCGCAGGAAGTGCGTGAAACCGCGCGCGGCATGGGCATGAGCGCGTGGCAACAGTTCTGGCACGCCGAACTGCCGCTGGCGCTGCCGGTGTGGCTCTCCGGGCTGCGCGTGGTAGTGGTGCAAACCGTGGGCCTGGCGGTGGTCGCGGCGCTGATTGGGGCGGGCGGATTCGGCGCCATTGTTTTTCAGGGATTGCTGAGCAGCGCGCTGGATCTGGTGCTGCTGGGCGTGATTCCGGTGGTGGCGCTGGCGGTGATTTTTGATGCGCTGCTGCGTTTACTGTCGGCACTGCTGGAGAGACGTCATGATTGAATTTCACCAGGTGAGCAAAGTGTTCGCTGGCAAAGAGGCGATACGTAACCTGTCGCTGAAGATTGAGAAGGGCAGTTTTACCGTGCTGATTGGCACCTCAGGTTCGGGCAAATCGACCACGCTGAAGATGATCAACCGGCTGGTGGAGCACGACAGCGGCGAAATCCGTTTTGCCGGAGAAGCCATCGAAACCATGGATGCGCGCGCGTTGCGCCGCCGCATCGGTTATGCCATTCAGTCGATTGGCCTGTTTCCGCACTGGAACGTAGCGAAGAACATCGGCACCGTGCCCTCGCTGCTCGGTTGGCCGCAGGCGAAGATCAAACAACGCGTCGAGGAGCTGCTGGTGCTGCTCAATCTCGACAGCCATCTGGCGACGCGCATGCCGCATCAGCTGTCGGGCGGACAGCAGCAGCGCGTCGGCGTGGCGCGTGCGCTGGCGGCCGATCCCGAGTTGCTGCTGATGGATGAACCTTTCGGTGCGCTCGATCCGGTTAACCGTCTGGCGCTGCAACACGAGATGCTGCGCATTCAGAAAATGTCCGGTCGCACCGTGGTGCTGGTGACGCACGACATCGACGAAGCGCTGACGCTGGCCGATCAGCTGGTGCTGATGGACGGCGGCGAAATCGTGCAGCAGGGCAGGCCAATCGATCTGCTGACGCAGCCGGTGAACGACTTTGCCCGCGAGTTCTTTGGTCGCAGCGAGCTCGGCGTGCGTTTGCTGGCGCTGGGACGTGCGGGCAGCGCGGCGCGACGCGGTGAATGGCTGGACGCCGAACCGATTGCCGAATCGCTGACGCTGCGTGAAGCGCTGTCGCAATTTATTGCGCGCCGTACCGATAAATTGCCGGTGATCGATCAGCAGCAACAGCCGCTGGGCGTGCTGCACTTCAGCGATCTGCTGCGCCAGCGGGAGGCGAGCTGATGCGGCTGTTACGCGATCCGCTCTACTGGCTGCTGGCGGCCTTTCTGCTGCTGCTGTGGGGCTTGCCGCACAGCGGTCCGCTGTTTGCTCACTGGTTTCCACAGCTCGAGCGTCCGCTGTATCAGCAGGAGAGTTTCTGGCGGCTGGCGCTGGCGCATCTGGCGTTGGTGGTCAGCGGCAGCCTGCTGGCGTTGCTGGTCGGCGTTGGCTGTGCGGTGTTTGCTACACGTCACGCCGGGCGCGCCTTTCGTCCGCTGCTGGAAACCGTGGCGGCGGCCGGGCAAACCTTTCCGCCGGTTGCGGTGTTAGCGATTGCGGTGCCAGTGATGGGGTTTGGTGCCACGCCCGCGGTGATGGCGCTGTTTATCTACGGCTTGCTGCCGATTTTGCAGGGCACGCTGGCAGGTTTAGATAGCGTACCGGCCAGCAATCGTGAAATCGCGGTCGGCCTCGGCATGGGGCCGTGGCGACGCTTGTGGCAGATTGAGCTGGCGCTGGCGGCACCGGTGATCATGGCGGGCGTGCGAACCTCGGTGATGATCAACATCGGCACGGCAACTATCGCCTCTACGGTGGGCGCGGAGAGTCTGGGATCGCCGGTGATAATCGGTCTTAGCGGCTTTAACACCGCCTATGTGATTCAGGGCGCGCTGCTGGTGGCGCTGCTGGCGTTGATTTGCGATCGCCTGCTAGAGCGCGTGCAGCGCAAACTTAGTGGGTATGCACAATGAGGCTGTAGCCGACCAGCATCATGCCGCCCATGCCGCCAAGCGCCATGATGGCAAACAGGGAACCGATAAGGAGTTTATTCCAGTTCATGAGGAGACCTGAGAAAAGAAATTTAGGGCGGCATGATAACGCGCACACCACGCCAGGCAAAGGCCGTGTGTGCGATTTTACTTATGCGGGATCGTGCAGGTGAATGGCAAAACCCTGCGCCTGCCAGTGTTCAAACTGCTCGACCTGACGACGCGTCGGCTTTTTGCCGGTCCAGATAAACAGGTTTTGTCCGGGGAATAACTCAGGGCGCGGCATGTCCAGCGGCTCCGCCAGCACATCCATGCGCCAGCCTTGCTGTGACAAACGCCAGGCTTCCAGCCAGATGCGGGTACGATCTTCCACCGCCCAACCCAGCATCAAGGCATCTTTACCGGCTTTTTTACGTCCACAGGCCAGACAAAACGCCACATAATCAATCAGCGCGCCATCAAGCAGACTGCACATGGTGCGCGCGGTGTTCTGATCTAAACCAAGACGCTGGCGAACCGGCACGAACACGTGATCGATTAACGCATCCACCGGATGTTCCCGGCCAATATTGGCAATTTTAACGCGCAATTTCGCCGGGCGAACGTGGCGCAGTACGCTCATCAACTCTTCCTGCAGCGCCGACCAACCGTCATCCACATTGACCGTCGCGCCTTCCAGCAACGCTTTCACTTTGCCAACGGGCACGCCGCTCTCTATCCAGCGTTTTATCTCTTCGATACGCTGAACATCTTCATCATCAAACTGCCGATGACCACCTTCGGTACGCTGGGGTTTTAACAGACCGTAACGTCGCTGCCAGGCGCGAAGCGTTACCGGGTTGATTCCACAGCGTTCGGCCACATCCCCGATACTGTATAAGGCCATAAAGTCCTCAAAAATTCTGACCTGCATAACAACACCTTAACCCCCACGACTGGGTTGTACAATGATTTTTTAATTGTACAACTTGACCGCTTTATTTATTTAAGGTCATATCTCATATGTGAGATTTATTTCCCGTATATGAGAGGTGAAGATGTCTGCTTCGGATACCGACGATCGACTGGCGGCGCGACTGGCTGAATTACGCGTACAACGCGGTTGGTCATTAGATGAATTGGCGATGGCGACCGGCATCAGTCGGGCGTCATTGTCGCGCATTGAACGCGCCGAAACGAGCCCCACAGCCGCTTTGCTTAACCGCCTTTGCGTGGCCTACGGCTTGACCATGTCGCGCCTGCTGAGCGAGGTGGAAGAGGAGGCCGCGCTGCTGCTGAAAGCGGCGCAACAGCCGGTATGGCGCGATGACGCCAGCGGCTTCCAGCGCCGCAACGTATCACCGCCCGCCAGCCACTTTAAAGCGGAAGTGGTGGAAGGTGTGCTGCGTCCTGGCGCGCGCATTGATTACGATGCGCCGCCGATTCAGGGACTGGAGCAGCACATCTGGCTGCAATCAGGCGAGCTGACCATCAGCATGAACGATCAGCACTGGACGCTGCAGGCAGGCGACTGTCTGCGCTTTCATCTCACCGGCAAATCCGCGTTTGCCGCCCATGCCGAAGGCGGCGCGCGCTACATTTTGGTGGTATGCAAACCATGATTGACATCGAACCTCTCAGCGCCACCCAGGCGCAGCCGCTGCTGGCGGCATTATGTGATGTGCTGCAGGGCTGCGTCGCCGATGGCGCCAGCGTGGGCTTTATTGATGCAGACGATCGCGCGGCCATTGAGCGCTTCTGGCAGGACAAAATTTACAGCCTGGCGAGCGGCGACAATCAGTTGCTGGTGGCGTATCAGCAGGGCGTGATTGTGGCGACGGTGATGGTGGGATTCAGCGCAATGCCGAACGGTCGCCATCGGGCGGAGATCAGTAAGCTGCTGGTGCATCCCCGCGCCAGACGTCAGGGCATCGCGCGCCGCCTGATGCAGCAGGCGGAACAGCTGGCGGCACAGCAGGGGAAAACCCTGCTGGTGCTGGATACGCGCAGCGGCGACGTGGCAACCACATTGTATTTGTCGATGGATTGGCAGATTGCTGGGTCGATTCCGCTGTATGCCGAGTCAACCGAAGGTGTGCTGGATTCGACTACGGTGATGTATAAGGTGTTGGGGTGATTGTGAATGTGATTGTGATTGTGCTCGCTGTCCCCCTCCTCGGTCCTCCCCCATAAATGGGGGAGGAAGATGCTGCCATATGTCAGTGTTGAAGCTGCATGTGGCAGCGTCTCCTTCCCCCGCTTGCGGGGGAAGGCCGGGATGGGGGACAGCGAGCACAGACCAGGCACAGCGAGCACAGACCAGGCACAGCAAGCACAATTCCAAAATGCACCAACTCAGTGCGGTCCTTCCGCCTCGCCAATCCCCAGCGCCTGCATAAACAGCCGGATAATCGGGTTTATTTTGCGGCCCTTCTTCATCATCAAACAAAACGGGTTTTCACGGCGAGTCGAATCATCACCCAACTCACACAGCTGCCCACGCGCAATAAACGCGGCGGCATAATGTTCCGGTAAATAACCAATAAAATGGCCGGTTAAAATCAGCATGGCGACAGATTCAACCTGAACCGCCTGCACGCCGCTGTCCTGTAAGGGAATGATGCGACGATCGTCGCGCGGCGTCACATATAAATGATTAATAATTTTCTGCTCACGTAATATGTCCAGCGATATATTTTTATCGCACGATCCAGAATATAAAGGATGTGACATAGAGCAATATAATTTTGAATATTCCTTATAAAGCGGGAAGTAATCAAAATCACTTTTCATTTCATAAACCGGTGCAATACCACAATGAAAACGGCCTTCACTGATGCCGCGCTCAATATCATCTAATTGCGCGGTTTGCAGTCGAATTTGTACCTTTGGCGCTTTCTGGTGCAGCTGTTGCACCGCTGCGGTGACCGGAGATTGCGGGTCGGAGATGGTGTTATCCACCACGCAAATGGCAATGTCGCCCAGCAGTTCGTTGCGGCTGTTGTGCAGCCGCTCGCGAAACAGATTCAGCGAGACGAACAGCTCCAGCGTGGCCTGGTAGACGTTGATGCCGTACTGCGTCAGCTCAAAACCTTCGCGTCCGCGGCTGCATAACGTCATGCCGAGACGAATTTCCAGATCGGAAACCTGTTTACTGATCGCCGCCAGACCAATATTCAATTCGTGGCTGGCAGCAGTTAATCCGCCCGCTTCTACCACGCATTTAAATACCCGCAGTAATTTTAAATCGATATTACTCAGTGCCAGAACCGCATTATCGCTGCGATTATTTGCATTGTTTCCGGACTGGGAAACTTTACTTTCCATTTTTGCTATTCAACTCCGGAATAATTGCGGTGAAAGTACAGTGAACCTGAAATAGGCCCTATTTACCAGTGTAGCCATAAAATAAGTTTTTATTATTTCAACTGGCTCATCCATATCTTTTTCATATCGCTGATGATTATCTGTAAGGGGAAATAGCATGTCTGATAATGCCGAACTGTTATGGGGCGCGCGTTTTAAAGCGGCACCGGCGGCGAGTTTAACCGCGCTGTCTCGTAGCCCGGATTATTACTTTGCATTGGCACCTTACGATCTGGCGGGCTGCCGGGCGCATGCCCGTGAACTGGCGCGCGGCGAGCTGCTGAGCGCCGAAGAGCTCAGCACCATGCTGGCGGCCATTGACGCGTTAGACGCCGATTATCGCGCCGATCAGCTGCATCCGATTGCCGCCGACGAAGATGTGCACACCTTTATCGAACGCGCGCTGACCGAGCGTTTAGGTCCGCTGGGCGGCAAGCTGCGCGCCGGGCGTTCGCGTAACGATCAAACCGTTAACGACCTGCGTCTTTACCTGCGCGACAACGGTCGCAAGGTGGTGAGCGCGTTGCTGGCCTTGCAGCAGGCGCTGGTCGAGCAGGCGGCACAGCACACCGAAAGCGTCGCGCCTGGTTTCACGCATCTGCAGCAGGCGCAGCCGATTGTTTTTGGTCATCAACTTTTGGCTCACGCGCAATCCTTTGCCCGCGATATTGAACGTATGCAGGATTGGGATCGCCGCAGCGCACGCTGTCCGCTCGGTGCCGCTGCGATGGCCGGTTCCGCCATTGCGCGCCAGCCGGAGCAGGCCGCCGCCGATCTTTCCTATCTCGCGCCGTGCGAAAACTCCATTGATGCCGTTGCCAGCCGCGACTATGCCGCTGAATTCCTGTTTGTAACCAGCATGATCGGCATCAACCTGTCACGCCTGTGCGAAGAAGTGTGCATGTGGGCATCGCGCCAGTTCCGCTGGGTCGAGCTGCATGACAGCTACGCCACCGGCAGCTCCATCATGCCGCAGAAGAAAAACCCGGACATCGCCGAACTGACGCGCGGCCGCGCTGGCCGCCTGGTCGGCAATCTGATGGCGCTGCTCACCACCATGAAAGCGATGCCGCTCTCCTACAACCGCGATCTCAGCGACGACAAACGCAACGTGATTGATGCGGTGGATACGCTGCTGCTGGTGCTACCGGCGATGGCAGGCATGATGGCGACGCTGAAATTCAACACCGACGTGATGCGCCAGCAGGCACCGGACGGCTTCACGCTGGCGACCGAAGTGGCCGACTGGCTGGCGATGCGCGGTGTGCCGTTCCGCGAGGCGCATGAGATCACCGGCCAGCTGGTGCAGCTGTGCGAGCGCGAAAACTGCGGTCTGTCGGATCTCAGCGATGCGCAACTGCAGGCGGTGGATGTCCGCTTAACGCCGGAGGTGCGCAGTGCGCTGACGCTGGAAGCCGCGCTGGCGGCTCGTAGCGGCTACGGCGGTACCGCACCGGCACGCGTACGTGAGCAGCTGGCACGTCTGCAAACCCTGATGCAGGACCAGCAGCGCTGGACCGACGATTACGCTGGCCCACGCGCCTGAGGAGAACTTATGTCGCAATCAACGCCGATTGAGCCGGGTTTGAACAACAGCCGCGAGCAGACGCATTACGATCTCGATCGTTACCAAGTGGTGCCGCGCCGTTACTACGGCCGTATCACCGCGTCGGCGGTGATTCTGCTGCTGCTGGCGCTGCTGGTAAACGCCTTTGCGCACGGCAATATCGAATGGTCGTTTGTCGGCCAGTTCTTTACCGCCCAGGCGATTCTTAACGGCGTGGTCAACACGCTGATCATGTCGGTGCTGGCGATGGGGTTCGGCGTACTGTTTGGCGTCATCACCGCCATCATGTACATGTCGCCGAATCCGGTGCTGCACTACATCGCCGTGGGCTACGCGTGGATTTTTCGCGGCACGCCGCTGATTCTGCAGCTGCTGCTGTGGTTTAACCTCGCGCTGGTGTTTCCCACCATCAGCATTCCCGGCGTGTTCAGCGTGCAAACCGTCACCATCATGACGCCGTTTCTCGCCGCGCTGCTCGGTTTGAGCATCAATCAGGGCGCGTACACCTCGGAAGTGGTGCGCGCGGGCCTGCTGTCGGTGGATACCGGGCAATACGAAGCGGCGAAAGCCATCGGCATGCCGCGTCTGCAGGCGCTGCAGCGCATCATTCTGCCGCAGGCGATGCGCGTGATTCTGCCGCCGGTCGGCAACGAATTTATTAGCATGATCAAAACCACCAGCCTCGCCAGCATGATTCAGTACTCCGAACTGCTCTACAACACGCAAACCATCTACTTCGCCAACGCGCGCGTCATGGAACTACTGTTCGTGGCAGGCATTTGGTACCTGATTGTGGTCACGGTGTTGTCGTTTGGACAGAGCCGACTGGAACGTTATTTCTCACGCGGCCATCGTCAGCGTCAGTAATCAGGAGCCCAACATGAGAAACATCGTGCGCGCCGTTAAGGTGAACAAATATTTCGACCAGTTCCACGCCCTGAAGGATGTCAGCCTCGAAGTGAACTACGGCGAGGTGATGTGCATCCTCGGCCCATCCGGTTCCGGCAAAAGCACCTTTTTGCGCTGCATTAACCAGCTGGAGAAGGTCGATAAAGGCGGAATTTGGGTCGACAACGAGCTGGCGGGCTATCGCATCGCCGGTAACAAGCTGCATGCGCTAAGCGACAAGCAGATTGCGCGCCAGCGCCTGCAAACCGGCATGGTATTCCAGCGTTTTAACCTGTTCCCACACAAAACCGCGCTGGAGAACATCATCGAAGGGCCGTGTCGCGTGCTGCTGCGCCCAAGGCGCGAAGCCAGCGAAGAGGCGATGGCGCTGCTCGATCGCGTTGGTCTGGCGCACAAAGCGCACGACTATCCGCAGTCGCTCTCCGGCGGCCAGCAGCAGCGCGTGGCGATTGCTCGTGCGCTGGCGATGAAACCCAAACTGATGCTGTTTGACGAACCCACCTCGGCGCTGGATCCGGAGATGGTGGGCGAAGTGCTGGCGGTGATGCGTCAGCTGGCAAAAGAGGGCACCACCATGCTGGTGGTCACCCACGAAATGGGCTTTGCCCGTGAGGTGGCCAATCAGGTGGTGTTTATGGACGAGGGACGGATTATCGAGCAGGGCGCACCGGAAGACATTCTGCTGAACCCGCAAAATCCACGGATGAAAAACTTTATTAACGCGATTCTTCTTTAAACATTACCGGGGTGAATATGAAAAAGCTGTTATTGAGTGCCATCAGTGCCGCCGTATTGCTGCAATCCTCTGCCTGGGCAGACATCGCCGTACCCGCGGCGATCAAAGAGAAAGGGCTGACGGTAGCGATCATGCCGAACTATCCGCCAATGGATTTTAAAGATCCGGCGACCAACCAGCTGACCGGCGTGGATTACGACCTCGGCCAGGCGATTGGTGAAAAACTCGGCGTGAAGATCAACTGGCAGGAGATCGCCTTCGAACAGATGGTGAACGCGGTGGTGACCAGGCGCGTCGATCTGGTGATGTCTGGCATGACGGACACCAAAGAGCGTCAGCAGGTGGTGAACTTTATCGATTACTTCAAAACCGGCCCGCAGTTCTACACCCAATCCGCGCGCAGCGACATCAACAGCGCGATGGATCTGTGCGGTAAGAAAGTCGGTACCAGCCGTCGCACCACCTTCCCGCAGGAGATTGCCAACTGGTCAAAAGCGCACTGTGAAGCGGCCGGTAAGCCGGCGATCATTGTGGTAGGTGCTGAAGGCACCGCCGATGCGCGCACCCAGCTGCGTCAGAACCGTCTGGATGGCGTGGTGCAGGGCAGTGAAACGCTGCCGTACATCATGGATCTGGAAAAGGGCAAATATAAGGCGCTGGATAAAGCCTTCTCCTTCCAGTACACCGGCATGGCGATTGGTAAAGATGCGGGCGAGCTGACCACCGCGATTCAGGCGGCGATCGACGCGATGATTGCTGATGGCTCTTACCAGAAAATCCTCGGCAAATGGGGTCTGGCAGACAACGGCGTGGCGAAGGCGACCGTCAACCAGGGCTAAGGAGCGCGCAGATGCAACAACCGGGCGCAGTGCGCTGGCCGCAGGGTAAACGCGGCTGTATGGCGCTGGCGTTTGACCTCGACGGTCCCACCGGCGATGCCATGCTGAATGGCAGCCTGTGGTCAACGCCAGAATATTTTACCTTTGGGGCTTACGGGCCGTACCGCGCGCTCGGGCGTCTGCTTGACCTGCTGCGCGCCTTCCACCTTCCCGCCACCTTCTTTGTGCCGGCGTGGGTGGTGGAGCAGTGGCCGCAGCAGTGTCAGGCGATTATCGAACAGGGCCACGAAGTGGCCTATCACGGCTATCGCCACGAATCCTTTTGGGCGATTTCACCGGATGAACAGCGCGCAGTCATGGCGAAATCCGCTGAAGTCTTTCACCAGCATCTGGGCATCACCGCCTGCGGTTTTCGTACGCCGTCGGGCGACTGGCATGCGGAAACGCCACAAATCCTGCGTGACGCGGGCGTGATCTACTCCAGCAGCATGCGCGGCGACGATCGCCCCTACAGCATTCCGGTGGCGGGCCATACGCCGCTGGTGGAGATCCCCGGTAAGTGGGAGATGGATGATTACGCCTCGCTGGCCTACACGCGCCAGCCCGACTTCCCCAAAGGCGGCGACCGCATCGCCAGCTATGCGCACACGCGTGATAACTGGCAGCGCGAGTTCGATGGCGCGATGGATGAAGGCTTGTGCCTCACCACGCTGTTCCACCCGAAAATCTCCGGCCAGCCGGGACGCTTGCTGCTGCTGGAACAGCTGTTTGCACATATGACGGCGCGCGATGACGTTTGGTTTGCGCGCTGCGACGCGGTGGCGCAGTGGTATTTGCAGGAGCAACAGCATGACTGAACCTTCACGCTGGCCGCTGGGTTTCCAGTCGGCGGCGATCCTCACCATCGATTTCAACGATATTCACGGCATTCTCACTCAGGCTCCGGCAGTGGCGGGGCGCGATAAAACGCTGTCGGTGTGGCGCTACGGCACACTGCGCGGCGTCGATCGCCTGCTGGCGCTGCTGGCAGAAAAGCAGCTCAAAGCCAGCTGGTGTATGCCCGCGATTGTCGCCGAACAGCAGCCGGAACTGGTGCAGCGCATCGTGACCGGCGGCCATGAAATCGCCTGCAGCGGCGATAGCCACGAAGATTTCTCGCTGTTGACGCTGGAGCAGCAGATCGCCAGCGTGACGCGCGGCTGCGACAAGCTGGCGCAGATAACCGGACGCAAAATCACGGGGTTCCGCACGCCCGCCGGGCAGTGGAAACCGGGACTGGCGCAGGCGTTGATCGCACGCGGCATTCAATGGTCATCGAGCTGGCGCGGCGACGATATGCCGTATTTCCATCCCGGTACGCGTTTGGTGGAATTGCCGATGCACTACACGCTGGAAGATGAGCCGTACTTCGCCTTTAACCTCAGCCCGGCTATTCCGCCGGGACAATCGCGCATCGCGCCGTATGGCGAAACCCTGGCGAATATGACGCAGGATTTCCACGGCTTCCACCGCTTTGGCCTGTGCTACTTGCTGCGCCTGCATCCGGAAATCATCGGCACCGCCGGACGTATTGGCCTGCTGCGGGCGCTGCTCGACATGCTGCAACAGCACAATGTGTGGATTGCCACCGCTGAGCAGGCGGCGGCGCACTGGCAGACGCAGCCGGATAACGATGTCTGCCATCCGGCGGAGGTGTTTACCCGCATCACTGGAGGTGCGCATGGCGAACTCGCTTGATCAACTGGCGGCCTTTATCGCCGGGACGCGTTTTGCACAACTGCCTGAACCGCTGGTGGAGCAGGCGAAACGCCATCTGCTCGATACGCTCGGTGCTTCGCTGGCGGGCTGCGACAGCCCGATCTGGCGCGAGTGTCTGGCGCTGGTGCAGGCCGAAGGTGGCCGCGAACAGGCGCAGATTTGGGGTAGCGCGCAGCAGGCCAGTCCGCGTCAGGCGGCGTGGCTGAACGGTGTGGCGGCGCACATGTATGAACTCGACGATACCGGCGGCTGCGATCACTCCGGTGCGGTGGTGATCCCGGCGCTGCTGGCGGCTTTGCCGCTGGCGACGCAGCCGGTGGACGGGCAAGCGCTGCTGGTGGCGATGGTGATCGGCTATGACGTCGGCCGCCGCGTGTTAGAAGCCTGCGGCGGTTACTCGGCGCACAACGGCGCAGGCTGGCACTCTACCGCCAGCTGCGGGGTGTTTGGTGCGGTGGCGGCGGTGTGTTCGCTGCTGCAGCTCGACCGCGCGCAGTGTGCGTCTGCGCTGGGCATTGCCGCCAGCTTCAGCGGCGGTTTGTGGGGCTTTATTCACGACGGATCGCACACCAAAAAACTGCATGCCGCGCGCGCAGCAGAAGGCGGCGTGCAGGCCGCGCTGCTGGCACAAAGCGGTATCAACGGCCCTTCAGCGGTGTTTGAACCGCGCTGGGGCGGCTTCCTGCAAACCTTAGCGGCGGAAACCCAGCAGCCGCAGGCCTTGACGGCCGATCTCGGTGAGGTATGGAAACTGGCGCGCTGCTCAATCAAACCCTACGCTTCGTGCCGTGGCACCCACGCGGCTATTGATGCGCTGGGAATCCTGCTGCAACAGCATGATGTGCGGGTAGAGCAGATTGCGCGCATCGTGGTGGGCGTTAATCCGTTCCTGCTGGAGATGTGCGGCGGACGCGAGTTACACAGCCTGGCGGCGGCGCAGATGAGCCTGCCGTATGCGCTGGCGGCGCGCGCGCTGTACGGCTCGGCGGAGCTGGCCAGTTATGACGACGCCAAACGCCTGCATCCCGATGTGGAAGCGTTGCTGGCACGTATTGAGCTGGTGATCGATGAGCAGCAGAGCCGCGACGACGAGCCGTGGGTGCGGCTGGAAACCGGGCAGGGCGCGCAGTGGCAGCAGCATGTGCCGGTGCCGTCAGGCGCGCCAACCAATCCGCTCACGCTGGATGCCTTGCTGGCGAAATACCGCAGTTTGGCCGCGCGCGTATTGCCGCTGGAGCAGGTCGAACGGCTCGAGGCGGTGTGTCTGGAGCTGGATGAAGTGGCGGATGTGCGGGAAGTGGTGGGGTTGTTGGGGATTGGGTGATTTTCCCCTTTTGGCGTGTGCTCGCTGTCCCCCATCCCGGCCTTCCCCCATAAATGGGGGAAGGAGACGCTGCCACATGCAGCTTCAGAACGAATATGTGGCAGCATCTTCCTCCCCCATTTATGGGGGAGGACCGAGGAGGGGGACAGCGAGCACATTCAAACCACAGCGAGCACATTCAAGCCACAGCGAGCACAAACTAAACCCTGCCCGCTAACCCCTCAATCCGCGCTATCGCTGCCAGCAAGCGCGCTTCGGTCACTGCTTCGGCCATGTTCTCCATATCCGGCGCATGCACCGATTCGCGCACAATCAGTGCCAGCTCACTTTCATCCAGCGCGGCAATCTCGCTCAGCGTCAGCGGCACGCCGCAATCGCGCGCCAGGCGCATCTCATCCAGCACTTCCTCATCGGTGCGGTTCTCCAGCGCCAGCAAACAGAGATTGCCAAAGCCGACCAGCAAGCCGTGCCCAAACTCGCGGGTTTTATCGCAGAAGGTAAAGCCTTCATAAATCGCATGCGAAGCCGCCGCGTGTGCGCCATTGCTCATTAGCGAGGTTAATCCTGCCCAGGTGAAGATCGCATCCAGCACCTGATCGAGCGACGCGCTGCTCTCACCACGCAGCACTGCGGCATAGGCTGCCGGTCCATGTTCACCAATCACGTCATAACAGATCTGGCTGTGCGCCAGTGACGAGAGCGCATTGCCCTCGCGTGCCGGATGACGTGCGCTGACCGCGCGGAACTCGTACCACTTCGCCAGCGTATCGCCCAGCCCGGCGGCCAGCCAGCGGGCGGGCGCTTTAGCCAGCAGCTCGCTGTCAATGATCACCGCCGCCGGTGCCTGCGGCAGCGGGAAGATGTCGAAGAAATTGCCGTTATCGTCATAGCGAATACTCAGCGGCGTCACCGCGGAACAGGTGGCGGCGATGGTGGGCAGCGTGATCACCGGCACGCCAATCTGTGCGCCTACCGCTTTCACCGTATCCAGCGATTTACCGCCGCCCACGCCAATCAGCACCTCAGCGTGCAGCTCGCTGGCCATCGCCGCCAGACGGTTGATCTGATTGATCGAGGTTTCACCGCCAAACCACTCCTGCGCCAGCAGCGTGACGTTGGCCGCCAGCATCTGCGCGTGAACCTGCGCTTCTACCGCCTGCAACGCCTGATGGCCGCCAATCAGCAGCGCACGCTGGCCCAGTCCGGCGCAGATCGCGCCTAATTGGTTGATCACGCCCGCACCGCGCAGTACGCGCGCCGGGAAAATCAGATTCTGTTGTGTCATCACTTGTTCTCTGTGTAACGGACGCCGGGCAACACGCACAGCATCTCATAAAGGATATTGGCCGCCAGCTGCGAGGTCATACCGCTGATGTCGTACGGCGGCGAGACTTCCACCAGATCGCCGCCCACCAGATTGAGTCCACGACAGCCGCGCACGATCTCCAGCCCTTGCATCGAGGTTAAACCGCCCACTTCCGGCGTGCCGGTGCCGGGTGCCCACGCGGGATCGAAACTGTCGATGTCGTAAGAGAGATACACCGGGCCGTCGCCGATACGCGCGCGCACCTCGGCCATCAGCGGCGTCATGGAGCGATACCAGCACTGCTCGGCGCGCACCAGATGGAAGCCCTGATCGACGCCCCACTGAAAATCATCGGCGGCGTAACCTTGCGCACGTTGCCCGATTTGCACCACGCGCTGGCAGTCGAGCAGGCCCTCTTCCACCGCGCGGCGGAACGTGGTGCCATGCGCGATCTTCTCGCCAAACATCTCGTCGTTAGTGTCGGTGTGGGCATCAATGTGAATCAGCCCCATCGGCCCATGCTTCTTCGCCAGCGCGCGCAAAATCGGCAGCGTCAGCGTGTGATCGCCGCCCAGCGTTAACGGGATAATCGGCCAGTTATTCAGCTCGGTATAATAGTTTTCAATGATATCGACTGATTTCAGCAGGCTGTAAGTGTTGATCGGCACATCACCGAGATCGCCGACGCGCAGCGAATCAAAGGGCGCGGCGCCGGTGGCCATGTTGTAGGGTCGGATCATGACTGAATCGGCGCGGATGGCGCGTGGGCCATAGCGCGTACCGCTGCGCTGCGAGGTGCCGATATCCAGCGGAATGCCGACGAACGCCACATCCAAATCGGCTGGTGATTCAGCGGCGGGTAAACGCATCATGGTGCCGCGTCCGGCGAAACGGGGCATTTCGTTGCCGCCTTGCGGCTGGGGGAAATCGGTCATCACGCACTCCTTCAGTCAGGTGAAACCCATCATTACCCAGCCCGCGCGCCGGAAAAATCCTTGACAGCCGATAATCACTTCAGAGATTACTTAACTTTAGTCAGCAATCTCTGAAGGAAAATCGGTGCAGACGCTTCCCAATCTTAAACTGCTGCAGGTGTTCGCCAGCGTGGTGGAAAATCAGGGCTATTCGCGCGCGCAGCAGGCGCTGAACATGACCACGCCGGCCATCAGCGCCTACATGAGCGAGCTCGAGAGCCAGCTCGGTTTTATCCTCTGTCAGCGCGGGCGCGGCGGCTTTACCCTGACCAGCAAAGGCGAGCAGTTCTATCGCTACAGTCAGGAGATGCTGGCGACGCTGGCGGGTTGGCAGGAGCAGGTAGAGACGCTGAAAAGCGCGCAGGGCGGCACTTTCTCGCTTGGCGTGGTGGACGCCACCGTCACCGATAGCACGCTGGATCTGCCTGCCGCTATCGCCCGCTTTAACCAGCGCTTTCCGGCGGTATTCTTTAATCTGAGCGTGCGCGATCCCAATGAGTTGCAGCAGCAGTTGCTGGAGGATCGGCTCGATTTGGCGATTGGGCACTTTCCGCTGCGCGCCAGCAATCTGGTGACCATTCCGCTTTACGAAGAACAGCATTGGCTCTATTGCAGCCCGCAACATCCGCTGGCTGAGGGTCATCCGGATGTGCGCACCGTGCAGCAAACCGGCATGGTGACGCGGCGTTACTGGAATCAGCAGGAGCTGAACAAGTGCGGCTTCCGCCAGAGCAATGCGTCGGTGGAGAGCATCGAAGCGCAGCTGACGTTGATTCTCTCTGGCCGCTTCATTGGCTATTTGCCCGAACACTACGCGCGCAGCGGGGAACTGCAGGGCACGCTGCGTCGCCTGCTGCCGCACCATTTCCACTTCCGCGCGCCTTTCTCTTTTGCGTTCCGTCGTGGGCGCGCGCGTGAAACCTTAATCCGCGCGATGCGTGAAATTCTGAATCCAGCGCGAAAAAATAGCAGCGAAAGCTGACGCTGCGCCAATACTGTGTAAAAATACAGGCCAATTCAGCAAACAGTAACGAAAATGGCCCTGACAGCAGCGATAAAAAGCCAGATTGCGCAATGGTATAAGGCGCTGCAGCAGCAGGTTCCTGACTTTATCCCGCGCGCGCCGCAGCGCCAGATGATTGCCGAAGTGGCGAAAAGTCTGGCCGGTGACGAAGGTCGTCATCTGGCGATTGAAGCGCCCACCGGCGTCGGCAAAACTCTCTCTTATTTGATTCCCGGCATTGCGGTGAGCCGCGCCGAGGAGAAGCGGCTGGTGATCAGCACCGCCAACGTGGCGTTGCAGGACCAGATCTTCAGCAAGGATCTGCCGCTGCTGAAGAAAATCATCCCCGATCTCACTTTTACCGCCGCCTTTGGCCGTGGACGCTATGTTTGTCCGCGCAACCTTGCGGCGCTGGCGGCGACCGAAGATCAGCAGGGCGATTTGCTGCTCTATCTGGATGAAGAGGCGGTCACCGGCTCGAAAGAGGAGCAGAAATTCTGCGCCAAGCTAGAGAAGCAGCTCAGCAGCTACCGCTGGGATGGCTTGCGCGATCACACCGATGTCAACATTGAGGACAGCTTGTGGCAACGCCTGTCCACCGACAAAGCCAACTGCCTCGGGCATCACTGTCGCTGGTATCGCGAATGCCCGTTCTTTGTCGCGCGCCGCGAAATTGAGCAGGCGGATGTGGTGGTCGCCAACCATGCGCTGGTGATGGCGGCGATGGAGAATGAATCGGTGCTGCCACCGGCGAAAAACCTGATGCTGGTGCTGGACGAAGGCCATCATCTGCCAGAAGTGGCGCGCGATGCGCTGGAGATGAGCGCGGAGATCACGCCCGGCTGGAGCAGTTTGCAGCTCGATCTGTTTGTGCGGCTGGTGGAAACCATCATGGCGCAGTTCCGCCCAAAATCGCCGCCGCCGCTCACCAACCCGGAGCGCCTGAAAGGTCACTGCGATGAAATGCGCGAGCTGCTGCAGACCCTATGCGATGCGCTCAATCCGCTGCTGCCGGGCCATAATCAGCCGGGCGAGTTCCGCTTTGTACTGGGTGAATTGCCGGAAGAGCTGCTGAGCCTGTGCGCGCGGCTGTTCAAGCTGAGTGACGCGCTGCGCGGCTTAAGCGAAGGCCTGCTCAACGAGTTGGGCGAGCAAACCGGGAAAGCCGATATCATGCGGCTGCATAAAGCTATCATTCAGCTCAATCGCCACTTCGGCTGGTTCGAGTCGATCAGCAAACTGTGGCGGCTGGCGGCGATGGAGAAAGCTTCCAATGCGCCGGTGTCGAAGTGGATTACGCGTGAGATCCGAGAAGGCCAGGCGCATCTGCTGTTCCACTGCGCGGGCATACGCGTGAGCGATCAGCTGGAAAAAATCCTGTGGCGCAAAATCCCGCATGTGGTGGTGACGTCAGCCACTTTGCGCTCGCTCAACAGCTTCAACCGTTTGCAGGAAATGTCCGGCCTAAGTGAGAAAGCCGGCGACCGCTTTGTGGCACTGGATTCACCGTTTAACCATATCGACCAGGGCAAGCTGGTGATTCCGCAGATGCAGTTTGAGCCGCAGATGGCGCAGGAAGCGGAGCACATTGCCGAGATGGCGCGCTTTTTCCGCCAGCAGATCGCCGAAGAGAAGCACAAAGGGGTGCTGGTGCTGTTCGCCAGCGGCCGCGCGATGCAGCAGTTTGTCGCACATATTCCTGATCTGCGCCTGTCGATGCTGGTGCAGGGCGATCAGCCGCGTTCGCGCCTGGTGGCGCTGCATCGGGAACGCGTCGAAGCCGGTAAAGTCAGTATTCTGGTCGGGCTGCAATCGTTCGCCGAAGGGTTGGATTTGAAAGGCGATCTGCTGTCGCAGGTGCATATCCATAAAATCGCTTTTCCACCGGTGGACAGTCCGGTAATTTTGACCGAGGGCGAATGGCTGAAGAGCCTGAAACGCTATCCGTTCGAAGTGCAGAGCTTGCCGAGCGCCTCCTTTACCTTGATTCAGCAGGTAGGACGTTTGATTCGCAGCCACAGCTGCTTTGGCGAAATCGTGATTTACGATCGCCGCCTGCTCAACAAAGCCTATGGCAGCCGACTGCTGGCCGCGCTACCGGTGTTCCCGATTGAGCAACCGCCGATGCCGGAAGCCAGCAGTGACAAGACGAAAAAACGTCGCAGTAAGAAAATCTAACGATCAATTTTTGGCAGCCGCACGGCGGCGCGCCCTGGAAGCGGGAATGCCTGATGGAACTGAATAAAATTATTAAAGAGATTGGGCGCGGTAAAAATCACGCGCGCGATATCGATTTCGCCACCGCGCAGGCTCTCTACAGCGCGATGCTGGCCGGTGACGTGCCGGAGCTGGAGCTGGGTGGCGTGCTGATTGCGCTGCGCATTAAGGGCGAAGGCGAAGAGGAGATGCGCGGTTTTTATCACGCGATGCAGCAGCAGATGATGCCGTTGCAGGCACCCGCTAACCGTCCGATGCCGATTGTCATTCCCAGCTACAACGGCGCGCGCCGTCAGGGCAATCTGACGCCGCTGCTGGCGCTGCTGCTGGTGAAGCTGGGCTTCCCGGTGCTGCTGCACGGCGTCAGCGACGATCCTACGCGCATCACCACCGAAGCGGTGCTGGCAGCGCTGGACATCGCGCCTGTCACCTCCGCCGCACAGGCGCAGGCGAAACTGGATAACGGCGAACTGGCGTTTATCACCATCGACCATCTGTGTGCGCCAATGGCGCAGCAGCTGTCGCTGCGCTGGCGCATGGGCGTGCGTAACAGCGCGCATACGCTGGCGAAACTGGCGACGCCGTTTGCCGAACGTGCTGCGCTGCGCCTGGCCAGCGTCTCGCATCCGGAATATGTGCCGCGCGTGGGGAAATTCTTCCAGGATATCGATGCACCGGCGATTCTGCTCAACGGTACCGAAGGCGAGGTGTATGCCAATCCGCAGCGCTGCCCGGCGATTAACTACATTCGTGGCGCGGGTGCAGAAGCGGAAGTGTGGGTTGAGCGCCAGCCGGAAGTCAGTGTGGAACTGCCGGAAAGCAAAAGCGCACAGGACACCGCCGCGTGGATCAATCAGGTATTAGCCGGGGAACGCGCGGTGCCGCAGGCGCTGCGTTTGCAGCTGGCGTGTTGTTTGATGGCGACCGGTGAATCGGCTAGCCTGGCGGATGCAGAAGTGAAGTTAAAGTTGGCGGGGATGTGAAGAATAAAGCCATTGAATTAAGCGCCTCATTTACAGCGCACACAAGCTGTAGCGGCGCGATTAATCGCGCTGTTCAATGGCGGCAATGTCGCCATCCAGCGATTGCGCAATAAATTGCGCCGCGACGGCACGAGCAAGCATCCGCCATTCCTGGCGACCGCCCTCACGCTTTCGCCAGCACGCGCTCTACCAACTGCTGCCAGAAGGTAATACCAATCGGCAGCAGTTCATCATTAAAGTCGTAATTGGCGTTATGCAGCGGTGCGGACGGCGTTGCGCCATCGGCACCCAGCCAGAAATAGGCGCCGGGGCAGGCTTGCAGCATGCAGGCAAAATCTTCCGAAGCCATTGAAGGGTTCACCTGCCAGTGAACCTGCGCCTCGCCAAGCACATCAACCGCCACCGCACGTACCTGTTCGGCTTGATCTGCATGGTTGGCGGTGACCGGATAACCGGGATACCAGTGAATCTCCCCGCTGACGCCAAACGGGCGCGGCAACGTCGTGACAAAATCCTCAATCAGACCGCGCACGCGATTGCGCACGTCGGTCTGCAAACATCGCACCGTGCCGCGCAACACAATCTGCTCAGGAATGACGTTAATCGCTTCGCCGCCGTGAATCTGCGTCACGCTCACCACCGCCGAAGCCAGTGGCGACAGACGACGCGACGGAATGGTTTGCAGCGCCAGAATCAGCTCGGCAGCAACCACCATGGGATCGGCCCCGCTTTCCGGCATCGCCGCATGGCAGCTTTTACCGTGCAGCGTAATTTCGAACGAGTCGAGTGACGCCATCATCGCATCCGGATTCACCGCCAGCGTGCCCACCGGCATGCCCGGCCAGTTGTGCATGGCGTAAACCGCATCCATCGGGAAGCGCTGGAACAGGCCTTCTTCCACCATCTTGCGCGCGCCACCGAGATTCTCTTCGGCGGGCTGGAAGATGAAATGAATAGTACCGCTGAAGTTACGCGTAGCCGCCAGTTGACAAGCCGCCGCCAGCAGAATCGAAGTGTGACCATCGTGACCGCAGGCATGCATAACGCCGGCTGTTTGCGACTTCCACTGCGGCGCGCCTTTTTCGGTGATCGGCAGCGCATCCATATCGGCGCGCAGACCAATAACCGGTCCGGGACCGTTCTCTAAGGTGCCGATTACGCCGGTGCCCGCTAAGCCACGAAACACCTGTAATCCGGACTCGGTGAGGACCTGTGCGACGAGCTCGCTGGTCTGCTGCTCCTGGTAACCCAGCTCAGGATGTTGGTGTAACTGACGACGCCAGTTGAGGGCGTTTTCCAGCAGTGCAGCAGGCAGGCTCATAAGGTAAGGCTCTCCATTAGCAGCGTGAGCTGCAAAATAATGTATTTACTGTAGTGGCAAGCGTATGGCGGCGTCTATCGCGGAACGGAATAATTTGGCTATAGGGTATAGCGGAATGGAATATAGCGAACGGGCTGGTAAGCGCCTTCTCCCGCTTGCGGGAGAAGGCTGGGATCAGGGGAATGCTGCACAATATTGAAAGGTGCGCGCTGTCCCTCACCCTAACCCTCTCCCGCAGGCGGGAGAGGGGATTGATCGGCGTGCGCGGGTTGAACGTTATTTCTGCATCGGCAGGTTGAGACCGTGCTCCTGCGCGCAGCTTTGCGCTAATTCGTAACCGGCATCCGCGTGACGCATTACGCCGGTGGCCGGATCGTTCCACAGCACGCGGCCCAGACGCGCATCGGCTTCTTTACTGCCGTCACACACAATCACCACGCCGGAGTGCTGCGAGAAGCCCATGCCGACGCCGCCGCCATGGTGCAGACTCACCCAGGTCGCGCCGCCGGCGGTGTTCAGCAGGGCATTGAGCAGCGGCCAATCGGATACCGCATCCGAGCCGTCTTTCATCGCTTCGGTTTCACGGTTCGGTGACGCCACGGAACCGCAATCCAGATGGTCGCGACCGATGACGATCGGCGCTTTCAGCTCGCCGTTACGCACCATTTCGTTGAACGCCAGCGCCGCTTTGTGGCGCTCGCCGAGACCCAGCCAGCAGATACGCGCCGGTAAGCCCTGGAAGGCGATACGCTCCTGCGCCATGTCGAGCCAGCGGTGCAGATTCTGGTGATCCGGGAACAGCTCTTTCAGCTTGGCATCGGTTTTGTAGATATCTTCCGCATCACCTGACAGCGCCACCCAGCGGAACGGGCCTTTGCCTTCGCAGAACAGCGGACGAATATAGGCCGGCACAAAACCCGGGAAATCGAAGGCATTTTTCACGCCCTCATCCAGCGCCACCTGACGGATGTTATTGCCGTAATCCACGGTCGGCACGCCCATGTGATGGAAATCCAGCATCGCCTGCACATGTACCGCCATTGAGGCGCGCGCGGCTTTCTCCACCGCTTTCGGGTTGCTGACACGCTCGGCTTCCCAGCGCGCCAGATCCCAGCCGACCGGCAGATAACCGTTAATCGGATCGTGTGCTGAGGTCTGATCGGTGACGATGTCCGGCTTCATGCCGCCCGCTTTGGCACGTTTCACCAGCTCCGGCACGATTTCAGCGGCGTTGCCCAGCAGACCAACAGAAATGGCACGCTTCTCTTTGTTGGCCTGATCAATCAGCGCCAGTGCTTCGTCCAGCGTATAGGCTTTGTGGTCGACGTAGCGGGTGCGGATACGGAAATCGATACGAGATTCCTGGCACTCAATCGCCAACACGCTGGCACCGGCCAACACACCCGCCAGCGGTTGTGCGCCGCCCATGCCGCCTAAACCGGCGGTGAGGATCCAGCGGCCGCTGAGATTGCTGTCGTAATGCTGACGACCCGCTTCAGCGAAGGTTTCGAAGGTACCTTGCACGATGCCCTGCGCACCGATGTAGATCCACGAACCGGCGGTCATCTGGCCGTACATCATCAGGCCTTTTTGATCCAGTTCGTGGAAGTGATCCCAGTTGGCCCAATGCGGCACCAGATTCGAGTTAGCCAGCAGCACGCGCGGCGCATCGGCATGCGTACGGAACACGCCCACCGGTTTACCGGACTGGATGAGCAGCGTCTCTTCCGGCTGCAGGGCGCGCAGCGAACGCAGGATCTGCTCAAAGCACTCCCAGTTACGCGCGGCTTTACCGATGCCGCCGTACACCACCAGATCTTCCGGGCGTTCTGCCACGTCAGGATCGAGGTTGTTCTGGATCATGCGGTAAGCCGCTTCAATCAACCAGTTGGCGCAGTGCAATTCATCACCGCGCGGCGCACGGATTTCACGGGCTACAGCCTGAGTCAAAGTTTCGCTCATCATCGATTCCTTAATTAACAGTCTTACGCTGGCTTGGCAGCAGCGCGGTAAGAGATTCAGGCCATGCAGGTGCGCTGGCCCACAGACGCATGGATTCGATATCCGGCGCCAGTAAACGGTCGTGATCGAGGAAGGCCACCTTCTCGCGAATGCGGCTCATCTCTTGCTCCAGCGTCGGCGAACTCTGCAGCGGACGGTGGAAATCAATGCCTTGTGCCGCAGCCATCGCCTCAATGCCGACCACAGCGGCGGTGTTGAAGCACATGCTGCCGAGGCGGCGGGCCGCGTAGGTCGCCATCGAGACGTGATCTTCCTGGTTAGCGGAGGTTGGCAGGCTGTCAACGCTGCCCGGATGCGCCAGCGATTTGTTCTCAGACGCCAGCGCTGCAGCAGTGACCTGCGCAATCATAAAGCCGGAGTTAACGCCGCCATCATTGACGAGGAACGGCGGTAAACCGGAAAGGCCGGTATCCAGCAGCAGCGCCAGACGGCGCTCGGAGATCGCGCCGATTTCGGCAATCGCCAGCGCCAGAATATCAGCGGCGAAGGCCACCGGCTCGGCGTGGAAGTTACCGCCGGAAATCACATCGCCACTGTCGCTGAACACCAGCGGATTATCGGAGGCGGCGTTGGCTTCAATCTGCAACACGCGCGCGGCGTGCGACAGGTTATCGAGGCAGGCGCCCATCACCTGTGGCACGCAGCGAATCGAGTAGGGATCCTGCACGCGGCCGCAGTGGGTGTGTGAGCCGAGGATTTCACTGCCAGCTAATAAAGAGGAGACGGCAGCGGCAACGTTGATCTGTCCCACCTGGCCGCGCGCTTCGTGGATCCGCGCATCGTAAGGTTTCACTGAGCCTTTAATCGCTTCCAGCGACAGCGCACCGGCCATCAGGCCCGCCGCGAACAGGTTTTCCGCTTCGAACAGCCCGCGCAGCGCCAGCGCATTCGAAACCTGCGTGCCATTGAGCAGCGCCAGACCTTCTTTGGGGCCCAGCACAATCGGCTGCAGGCCAACGCGCGCTAAGCCTGCGGTCGCGGGGATTAACTCGCCATCGACGCGTACCTGACCTTCGCCCAGCAGCATCAGGGAAAGATGCGCCAGCGGGGCCAGATCGCCCGACGCGCCCACCGAACCTTTCTCCGGAATGCACGGCATTACACCGGCGTTGAACAGCGCCAGCAGCGCTTCAATCAGTTCGATACGCACGCCAGAGTGACCGCGCGCCAGGCTGATAATTTTGGTCGCGACCACCAGACGCGCCACATTGTCCGGCAGCAAATCGCCGAGGCCAACGCTGTGCGACAGCACCAGATTGCGCTGCAGCTCGGCCAGCCGCGCCGAAGGGATCTGCGTCTGCGCCAGCTTGCCGAAACCGGTGTTGATGCCGTACACCACGTTGCCGGATGCGACGATGGCATCGACGGTTTCATGGGCACGCGCAATCGCTGCGCGCGCATCATCGGCCAACGTGAGCGTTACCTTGCTTTGATAGATGGTGCGCAAGGTAGCGAGGTCCACTTCACCGGGAACGAGGCGAATTTCCTGAACCGAACCTGACATAGTCTACTCCTGTCTATACAAGTGATCTGGCATTAATGGGACGCCGATATTTTGCGATGTGGCTGTCCGATTTGCCGTGGATTGCGATGAGTGAAGCATAAGTGTCTAATCTTGTCTATACAAGTAGCAAGCGCTATGCCAGATTGTTCTTGTTCTGTGAAATACGACGCAATGCGCGTTATGCGGTGTAAACGCAGCGTGATTGCACCGGAGCAGGGCGAAAGCTGCACCAATGCTGGGCGCCTTGCACAATTAGATGTATATACATTTACGGGCTGAGACAGTAAACTTTGGGCATTATTCTTTAAAGGAACAGGAAATGGCGGAGCAAACAGCAGTAGCACAGCTGGCCGCGGCGATGGGCGATGAGCCTGCGCCGATTTACCAGCGGGTGAAGCAGGCGATCGTAAGCCAAATCCGCGAAGGTCACTGGAAAGCCAACCAGCGCGTGCCGTCTGAAAGTGAACTGGTGAACGAGCTGGGCGTCAGTCGTATGACCATTAACCGCGCGCTGCGTGAACTCACCGGCGAGGGTTTTCTGGTGCGCATGCAGGGCGTGGGCACCTTTGTCGCGGAGATGAAGGGCTACACTGCGATGCTGGAAGTGCACAACATCGCCGATGAGATCGCGCAGCGCGGCCATCGTCACAGCTGCAAGATTTTGTCGATTGGGCAGATGAAGGCCGATCCGGAACAGGCGGCGGTGCTGGGGTTATCCACCGGGCAAACGCTGTTCCATTCGCTGATTGTGCATTACGAAAACGATCTGCCGGTACAGCTGGAGGATCGCTTGGTCAATCCGCTGGTGGCACCGGATTATCTCAGCCAGGATTATCATCAGCTGACGCCGTACACCTATTTGATGCGCGTTGCGCCGCTGACCGCCGGTGAGCATATTGTGGAAGCGGTGCTGCCGGATCTGCGCCAGCGTAAGCATCTGGCGCTGGATGAACATGAGCCGTGCCTGCTGATTCGTCGTCAGACGTGGAGCGACAACAAGATTGTGACCTACGCGCGACTGTTGTATCCGGGATCGCGCTATAAGTTGCTGGGGCGCTTTAGAGGTCACGGCTAAGTGTGACAAATAACAGTCTGGCATCCGACGTTTGTGGTGCCAGCTGTAGCTTTTCATCCATCCACCATATCCCCTGATCCACCGCCAGCGTTTCTTCAGCATCAGTTTGCCATGTGCCCGCCAATACCCACGCCACGCCGTTTTCACTGCTGACCGTTTCCTGGGCGATGCTTATCGCAGAACGCCAGCTGTCGCGCCGCGTCATGATATTGAAATCCTGACAGCTGCCAGAAATTTTAGCTTCAATCGCCCATTCACCGGGAAACGCCCACGGCTGCAGCGGGGTTAAGCGCTGCTGAGCCTGTTCACTCTCAAGTAAAACGCTGTCGCCGTGAAGTAAGGTAATCACGCGGTCGATGCCTGGGAAGGGCGAAAACGGCCCGTCGGCGGAGATGGTAGCGATGCTGGCGCGCCAGGCAAACTGCGCGTCGCCCGGCGGATAGCTGACGATTTCTCGTGTTTCACCGCCGCCGTTGCGCCAGCGGCTTACCGGAAGCTGGTCGTAGGCAAAACGGGTGCTCATTGTAATGCCCTCATCGCCCCGGCAAAGTTCGCTGCTGCACGCTCTTCTGCCGCATGATGGCCTTCGCTGATTACCTGCTTGCCCGCCACAAACACGTCGCGGATCTGTTCGCGCTGGCCGCCAAACAGCCAGCGGTTCAACAGCGCTGTGCTGCTAACGCTGCTGAGGAACGCGTCTTCTGCCAGCACCAGCCAGTCGCCACGTTTGCCTATCGCCAGTTCACCCGCCGGCAAACCACACGCCTGCGCGCCGCCCTGTGCGGCTTGCTGCCACAGCAGATCGCCTACGGAAGGTTGATTGGGCAAGATGATGCGGTTGCGACGACGATCGCGCAGTCGCTGGCCGTACTCCAGCCAGCGCAGCTCTTCCAATGCGCTAAGCGACACGTGGCTGTCGGAGCCAATGCCCCAGCGGCCGCCGCGCGCGATGTACTCCACCGCTGGGAAAATGCCGTCGCCGAGGTTGGCTTCCGTGGTCGGACACAATCCCGCCACCGCGCCGCTTGCCGCCATGCGCTGAATTTCGTCGTCATCAAGATGAGTGGCGTGAATCAAGCACCAGCGCTGATCGACCGCGAAGCGATTGAGCAGCCACGCCACCGGACGCTCACCGCTCCACGCCAGGCTGTCGTTAACCTCTTTCTCCTGCTCGGCGACGTGAATGTGCACCGGCACATCCTGCGGGCAGGCGGCTAATACTTCGTGCATCTGCGCTTCATTTACCGCGCGCAGCGAATGGAAGCAGATGCCATGATTAAGCAGCGGCTTATCCGCGCTCCAGCTCGCCACGCGCTGCTGCTGTTGCAGATAGGCGTCGGTTTGCTGAATGAAACGGCGCTGGCCATCGCTGGCCGGCTGCGAACCAAAACCGCTGTAGCTGTAGAGCACCGGCAGCAAGGTTTGGCCGATGCCGGCGGTCTCCGCTGCCGCCATCAGTGCCAGCTGCATGGCATCATCGGCGTAGGGTTTGCCGTGCGCATCGTGGTGCAAATAGTGGAATTCCGCCACCTGGCTGTAGCCGCCTTTTAGCATGTCGATGTAGAGATGCGTGGCGATAGCGCCAACCTGCTCGGGCGACAGGCGCTGCACCATGCGATACATCAGATCGCGCCATGTCCAGAAGCTGTCCTGCGGATCGCCCGCCACTTCAGCCAATCCCGCCATCGCGCGCTGGAAGGCGTGTGAATGCAGATTCGCTATCGCCGGAATCACCGGTCCGGCAAGACGCGTGGCATCGCCGGGCTCGCTGTTGGGCGCGAGTTGGGTGATCTGTCCGGCTGCGTTGGTGGTCATCAGCACGCGCTCATGCCAGCCGTCGGCCAGCAGTGCGCGTGGGGCAAAATAGGTTGTCATGGTTGATCCTGCATGGCGGAAAGTTGTATATACATATACATACTTTGAAGCGCAGTGTAAATCGCCGAACGCGAAGGGGAGTGGGATGGCAGAAACAGAGCAGATCGACAGCCTGTGGCTGGGGGCCGACATCGTTACGATGCGTGACGGGCACTACAATCTGATTGCCGACGGCGCGCTGGCGGTCGATCAGGGAAAACTGATTTGGGTGGGGCCACGCAGTGAATGCCCGGCTTTTGCCGCGCGCGAACAGCACCAATTTTCCGGCGGCATCATCACGCCCGGTCTGGTGGATTGCCATACGCATCTGGTGTTTGGCGGCGATCGCAGCCAGGAGTTTGAGCAGCGTCTTAATGGTGTGAGCTATGCAGAAATCGCTGCACAGGGCGGCGGCATTCTCTCCACGGTGCGCGCCACCCGCGCGGCCTCGCAGCAAGAGCTGGTGGCAAGTGCGCGCTGGCGGCTGGATCGTCTGCTGGCGGAAGGCGTCACCACGGTAGAGATCAAATCCGGTTACGGCCTCGATGAGACCAGCGAACTGACCATGCTGCGCGCCATTCGTGAGTTGGCGGAAACGGTGCCTGCCGATGTGCAGGCCACTTGCTTAGCCGCGCACGGTTTCCCGCCGGAGTTTAAAGACAATCCGCAAGGCTGGATCGATATCATCTGCCAGCGGCTGTTACCGCAGGTGAAAGCAGAAGGGTTGGCGGATGCGGTGGATGCGTTTTGCGAGCATTTGGCCTTTTCTCCTGAGCAAGTTCGCACGGTCTTTGATGCCGCCAAAGCATTGGGCATGCCGGTGAAACTGCACGCCGAGCAGCTTTCGGCGCTGGGCGGCGCGGCGCTGGCGGCCAGTTACGGTGCGCTCTCCGCCGATCATCTGGAGTACGCCACCGCAGCGGATGCGCAAGCGATGGCGCAGCACGGCACCGTGGCGGTGTTGCTGCCGGGCGCGTTTTATCTGTTGCGTGAAACCCAGCGTCCGCCGGTTGCACTGTTCCGTGAACACGGCGTACCAATGGCGCTGGCCAGCGATGCCAATCCGGGCACCTCACCGGCGCTTTCGCTGCGACTGATGTTGAACATGGGCTGCACGCTGTTTGGTTTGACGCCGGAAGAGGCGTTAGCGGGTGTGACCTTGTGGGGCGCCAAAGCGCTGGGATTACAGCACTCGCACGGTTCGCTGGAAGCGGGCAAGGTGGCGAATTTTGTTCACTGGCCGCTGGCGCGTCCGGCTGAGCTGGTTTACTGGCTGGGCGGCGAATTGCCGTGCCAGGTTATTTATCGTGGAGAAGCGCAATGACACCTTTTCATTTCACCGCCGGTAAGATTCCGCTGCTGGTCAGCATTCCGCACGCTGGCACGCAATTAACGCCGGAAGTGGACGCCGGCCTGAGCGACGCAGCGCGCGGCCTGCCGGATACCGATTGGCACTTGCCGCTGCTGTACGATTTTGTGCGCGATCTCGGCGCCAGCGTGTTAATTGGTCACTATTCACGTTTTGTTATTGACCTTAATCGGCCGGCGGATAATCAGCCGCTCTACACCACGGCGACCACCGGCTTGTATCCGGAAACCTTGTTCGACGGCAGCCCCACCTTTGCACCGGGTAAAACGCCGAGCGCCGAGGTACGCCAGGGTTATCTGGACACGATTTGGCAGCCTTATCATCAACAGCTGCAGCAGGAGCTGGCACGCCTGAAAGCTGAACATGGTTACGCGCTGCTGTTTGATGCGCACTCGATCGCCTCGGTGATCCCACGTCTGTTTGAGGGGCGTTTACCGGATCTCAACATCGGTACCAATGATGGCGCCAGCTGTTCAACGGCGGTGATCAACGCGATCAAACAGGTGTGTCATGCGCAAAATGATTACAGCTGGATCGCGAACGGACGCTTTAAAGGCGGCTATATTACCCGCGCCTACGGCCAGCCGGAGCAAGGCGTGCAGGCGGTGCAGCTGGAGCTGGCGCAGCTCAATTATATGGATGAAACCCCGCCGTTTGCCTGGCAGCAGGATCGCGCAGCGCAGCTGCAGAAGGTACTGAAACCGCTGATGCAGGCGTTTCTAGACGCCGGTAAATCGAACTAAATCCCCGCACCTATTCGTAGCGGCGCAATTTATTGCACGTTATTCAGATTGGCAATGTGGTCGCCATTCATACGCGCGATTAATCGCGCCGCTACGATTCATGTTCCTGCACCACCACAATGCACACCTTGCCTCCTCGCGGTGCAATATTACGTCCATCGCGTGACCATCTCCCTGAATTTGCGGCTTTGCCGATTTGGCATAGTGCTTGCTAGGTTGTATGTACAAGTAAAGACCGCGCAGCGATTATGAATTTTTATACTGGCTGGCTCACAAAAAGCTTATGCCGACAATGATCTGCCGCACGCTAACTTGTATATACATGAAAGGTCATCTGCAAATATTGCATAAGCAGAGACTGCCAAATTCGATTAATAGCCAGGAGAAGCCGCATGACGCACCGCGCCCCGATTCGCCGTTTTTGCCTCACGACCCTGTTTGCCAGCCTGATGATCAGCGGCATTGCCGTCCAGGCGAAAGAGTGGAAATCGATCACCATCGCTACCGAAGGCAGCTATGAACCCTGGAACCTGACGCTGCCGGGCGGCAAGTTGGGCGGCTTTGAACCGGAACTGATGGAAGACCTGTGCAAGCGCATGGGCATTCAGTGCAAGCTGGTGGTGCAGAACTGGGACGGCATGATCGCCGGCCTCAACGCCGGTAAATATGACGTGATCATGGATGCGATTGTCATCACGCCAGATCGTAAAAAAGTGGTTAACTTCACCACGCCATACGCTTCAACGCCCGCCACCTTTATCACCACCAAAGATAGCCCGCTGCTGCCGGCCGATCACAACATCATCAAGCTGCATGACGATGAGAAAGCGATCAACGCGGCAATTGCCCCACTGAAAGCGGCGCTGAAGGGCAAAACCATTGGTATCGCCTCCGGCACGGTTTACACGCCCTTTATCGACAAGTACTTCAAAGGCGATACCGAGGTACGCGAATACACCTCTTCGGCGGATGCGATGCTCGATCTGCAATCCGGTCGTATCGATGCGGTGTTCGATGACGTGACCTTTGCGCAATCGATGCTGGCGCGCAAAGAGAACAACAATCTGGTCTTCAGCGGCCCACAGCTCGGCGGTCCAATTTGGGGCGAGGGCGAAGCGATGGGCGTACGCATGGCGGATAACGATCTGAAAGCCAGGCTCGATGAAGCGATCCATGCCGCGCTGGCTGACGGCACGGTGAAAAAGCTCAGTGAGAAGTGGTTTAAAACTGACGTAACTCCGTAAGTGAGGTGAAAGATGATGAGCCTGCTGAGTTTTGGTGCTGATGGTTGGGGCCGCCTGATCCTGAGCGCCGCCTGCACCACGCTGCTGCTGTCGCTGGTGGCGCTGATGATTGGTGCGGTGGTCGGTTCCGGTGTGGCGGCCGCCAAATTATCGCCTCAGCGCTGGCTGCGCTGGTTGGGTGAAGGCTATTCGGTGGTGTTTCGCGGCATCCCGGAACTGCTGGTGATCTACCTGTTCTATTTTGGTGGATCCGGCCTGATTACGCTGGTTGGGCAGATGTTCGGCGCAGATGGCTTTATCGAAGCGCCGCCGTTCCTGATTGGGGCGCTGGCCATCGGGCTCATCTCGGGTTCGTATCAGGGTGAAGTGTATCGCGCGGCGCGTCTGGCGCTAGCCAAAGGCGAAGTGGAAGCGGCGGTGGCGATTGGCATGCCACGCTGGCGCATTGCGCAACGCATTCTGCTGCCGCAGGTGGTGCGTTACGCGCTGCCGGGCATGTCGAACGTGTGGCAGATGAGCCTGAAAGACTCGGCGCTGGTGTCGGTCACCGGCATCGTCGAGCTGATGCGCGCCAGCCAGGTTGCGGCGGGATCCACGCGCGATTACTTCACGTTTTATCTGGTTGGCGCTGCCTGTTATCTGGTGCTGACGCTGGTGTCTAATCATGCGTTTCGTCGGGCAGAGTCGCGCCTCGGACGCGCGTGGCAAAGTCGCACTGCGGCGCAGCATTAAGGAGCAGCAGCATGATCGACTTCGCTTTTCTCTCGGATACCTTCCTCAAGCTGAGCGCCGCGCTGCCGGTGACGCTTGGCCTGTTTATCAGCGCCTTTCTCTGCGGCGGCATATTGGCGATTGGCATTTTGTCACTGCGCATGAGCCGCTGGCGGGTGCTGAGCGGCTTCGCACGCGGCTACATTCTGGTGTTTCGCGGCTCGCCGCTGATGATTCAGCTGTTTCTCATCTATTACGGTCTTGGCCAGTTTGGCGTTATCCGCCACAGCTTCGTCTGGCCGTTCCTGCGCGAGCCATTTATCTGCGCGGTACTGGCGCTGTCACTCTGTACGGCAGCCTACACCGCTGAGATTTTGCGTGGAGCGCTGCTCGCCGTGCCGGCCGGACAAGTGGAAGCCGGTCTCGCCTGCGGCATGTCACGCTGGCTGCTGCTGCGCCGCATTATCGCGCCGATCATGCTGCGCTATGCGCTGCCGGCGTACTCCACCGAAGCGATTTTGCTGGTGAAGTCCACCGCACTCGCCAGCCTCGTCACCGTGTGGGACGTGACTGGCGTGGCGCAGCAGATCATTCAGCGTACCTATCGCACCATGGAGGTGTTTGTCTGTGCGGCGGCGATCTACCTGATCCTCAACTTTATTATCGTCCAGCTATACGCGCTGTTAGAGCGCCGTCTGACCCCGGCGCATCGTGTCGCAAAAAAGCCGATGCCCGCCGTTAAACCGCTTGCCGGAGAGTAATATGCATTCCACATCACCCGTTACCTTATCCGCCACTGATATCCATAAATCCTTTGGCGCGATGGAAGTTCTGAAAGGCATTTCGCTACAGGCGCATCAAGGCGATGTCATCTCGATTCTTGGCGCCAGCGGCTCGGGCAAAAGTACCTTGCTGCGCTGCATCAACCTGCTGGAAACGCCGGATGCTGGCGTGGTGAGTGTCGGCGGCGAAACCATTGAGATGAAACGCCATGCGCGCGGCCATCAGCTGGCGGCCAATCCGAAACAGATTGAGCGTTTGCGTTCACGCCTTGGCATGGTGTTCCAGAGCTTTAATCTTTGGTCGCACATGACGGTGCTGCAAAACGTCATTGAAGGGCCGCACTATGTGCTGAAGCGCGACAAGAAAAGCTGCATCGCCCAGGCGGAGCAACTGCTGGATCGCGTTGGCTTACTCAATCGCAAAGATTTCTACCCGGCGCAACTCTCGGGCGGCCAGCAGCAGCGCGTGGCGATTGCCCGCGCGCTGGCGATGGATCCGGAAGTGATGCTGTTTGATGAACCGACTTCGGCGCTCGATCCAGAACTGGTGGGCGAAGTGCTGAAAGTGATGCGCAGCCTGGCGGAAGAGGGGCGCACCATGCTGGTGGTGACGCACGAAATGGGCTTTGCGCGCAACGTCTCCAACCGCGTGGTGTTTATGCATCAGGGCACCATTGATTGTCAGGGCGCGCCGGAAGAGATGTTTGGCGCCCAGGGATCGCAGCGCTTTAAGCAGTTTATCTCCAGCCATCACGGCGCGGAGCAGCCAGCATGACCATTGTATGGGGCGACAGCCCATTAACCTGGCAAGAGCTGGTGCAGGTGGCGCGGCACAACGCGGAACTCAGTTTGAGCGTCAGCGCCTGGCAGCGCATTGCGCAGGGGCGCGCGATTGTCGATGAGATTGTCGCCAGCGGCCAGATCGCTTACGGCATCAATACCGGCCTCGGCGCGCTGTGCAACATCACGCTGCCGGAAGATCAGCTCAGCCAGCTGTCGCGCAATACGCTGCTAAGCCACGCCTGTGGCGTGGGGCCGCTACTGACGCGTGAGCAGGCGCGCGCCATTCTGTGCGCGGCGATTGCCAATTACAGCCACGGCAAATCGGGCGTGTCGGTAGCGCTGGTGCAGCATCTGCTGGCGCTGCTCAATCAGCAGATTACGCCGCAGGTGCCGTCGCAGGGTTCGGTCGGCTACCTCAGTCATATGGCGCATATCGGCCTGGCGCTGATTGGTGTCGGCGACGTGGAGTATCAAAACCAGATCATGCCCGCGGCGCAGGCGTTAACGCTGGCGGGATTACAGCCTTATCGTCCGGGGGCCAAAGAGGGTTTGAGCCTGGTCAACGGCACGCCGTGCATGACCGGCTTGTCCTGCCTGGCGCTGGATGATGCGGCGCGTTTGCTGGATTGGGCCGATGTCACCGGTGCGATGAGTTTTGAGGCGCTGCGTGGACAGCGGGTGGCCTTTGATGCCGAAGTGATCGCGCTGAAAGCCAGTCCGGGCATGCAGCTGAGCGGTCAGCGCTTACGCGCATTGCTGAGTGATAGCCCGCTGCTGACGACCAGCGTTGGCATTCGCACTCAGGATGCGCTCAGCCTGCGATCCATGCCGCATGTACATGGTGCCAGCCGCGATCAGTTCGATCACGCGGCGCGCCAGATTGAAACCGAACTCAATGCCTGCACCGATAATCCGCTGGTGCTCGGCACGGCGGATAACTGGCGCGTAGTGTCGCAGGCTAACCCGCACGGCGAATCGGTGGCGATGGCGGCGGATCTGCTGGCAATTGCCATGGCGGAAATCGGCAGCATCGCTGAGCGGCGGCTTGATCGTTTAGTCAATCCGCTGGTGAGCGGCTTACCGGCGTTTCTGGTTGCGCAGCCGGGCGTTAACTCCGGCATGATGATTGCGCAGTATGTGGCGGCGTCACTCTGTGCGGAGAATCGCCAGCTGGCGCAGCCGGCGGTGCTGGATAACTATGTGACCTCGGGTTTGCAGGAGGATCATCTCAGCCTCGGCACCGGCGCGGCGCTGAAGCTGCTGAAGCTGGTGGGCAACGTGTGGCAGATTCTGGCGATCGAGTATCTGCTGGCGGCGCAGGCGCTGGATTTCCACGGCGAAGAGCAGCTGGCGCAGGGAACGGCGCAGGCATTGCGACGCTTGCGCGCGGTGGTTGCCAACTGGCAGGAAGACCGGTGGCTGGCACCGGAGATCGCGCGGGCGGTAGAGGTGTTGAAGAGCGGTTTGTAACATGGTCGCCATTTACGGCGACCTGACCAAGGATCAGCGGCGAGCGTCCGGCCGTACCAAATCGAAACGCAGTTCTTCGCTGATGCCGTAATAGGCCGACGGGCCTCCGGCACGCAGGATCGGCTGCGCTTTGGCCGTTTGATAAATACCCTCTTCCAGCAGGGCTTCATCAATATGAATGGCGACCGCTTCGCCCAGCACCAGCCAGCTATCAATCGGCTGGCCCTGGGCATCCTGCAACTGAATCAACTGCGTCAACTTGCACTCAAAATTCACCGGGCTTTCCGCCACCATGCTGACATTGACGTGTGACGCTGCAAGCGGCGTTAATCCCGCCAGCGCAAACTCATCCTGTTCTGACGGCACCGATGCGGAGCTCTCATTCATCGCCTCGGCCAGCGGACGCGTGGCCAGATTCCAGACAAACTCTTTGGTCTCTGAGATATTTTGTACGCTGTCTTTCCAGCCGCTGCTGGCAAAACCAATAATCGGCGGATGATAGTTAAAGCAGTTAAAGAAGCTGTAGGGCGCTAAATTGCGTACGCCGCGGGCGCTTTGCGAGCTGACCCAACCGATTGGGCGAGGGCCGACGATGGCGTTCAACGGATCGTGCGGCAAACCGTGTCCCGCGCGGGGCTGATAAGAGTAACGCTGACGAGTCATAACCATCCTTATAAGAGAACCTGAGTGTGGTGCACTAATCTCATCTAATACGGTGAATTCGATTAAGCGCATTGTGCGATGCCGCTAGCCAGAGTATCTTACGCCCGCGCTATTTTCCGGAGAAACTATGAACAAGCCAGCCGCCACGTCACCTTTCCATCCGCGTAACCGCCACCAGGGCCGTTATGATTTTGCTGCTCTGACCGCAGCCCATCCGCCGCTGGCGGTGAAAGTGCGTCCCAACGGCTACGGCGAGTTGTCGGTGGATTTCGCCGATCCTGAAGCGGTGATGCTGCTGAATCAGGCGCTGCTGAAGCTGTTCTATAACCTCAACTGGCAGCTACCTGCAGGTTATCTGACGCCGCCGGTGCCGGGCCGTGCCGATTACGTTCATGCGCTGGCCGATCTGCTGGCGAGCGACAACGGCTGCGTGGTTCCACGCGATCTGGATGTAATGGATATCGGCTGCGGCGCGAACTGCATCTATCCGCTGATTGGCAACGCCGAATATGGCTGGCGCTTCACCGGCACCGATATCACCGCCGAAGCGATTACCGTGGCCGGGCAGGTTGTGGCGAGTAATCCGGGCTTGCAGCGCGGCGTGCGTCTGCGTCGGCAAAAAGAGGCCTCGGCGATTTTCGCCGGCGTGGTGCATAAGAATGAACGCTATCATGCGGTGCTGTGCAATCCGCCTTTCCATTCATCTGCGGAAGAGGCGGCCAGCGTGGGTCAGCGCAAAACGCGCAACCTTGGCTTAGGCAAAAATGCGCCGCTTAATTTTGGTGGCCATCACAACGAATTGTGGTGTGACGGCGGCGAGCGCAAGTTCGTTGGTCAAATGATCGCTGAAAGCGTGACGCACTCAGACGCCATTATTTGGTTCACCTCGCTGGTCTCGCGCAAAGAGAATTTACCGGCGCTGCGCGACCAACTGCGCGATCTCGATGCTTACGAAGTGCGCATCATCGAGATGGCGCAAGGGCAGAAGCAGAGCCGCTTTATCGCCTGGACGTTCCAGCCGCCGGCGACGCGCGCCAAACGGCTGAAACGCTAACCTCATTGCGCCGGCGGCAACGCCGGTAAGCTGGCAGCGGTGGTAATATCGCTGCCGGTTTGCATCACTGCTACCGTTTGATGCGGCGCTTTAATGCCGGCCGCATCAAAATGCTTCTTCACCTTATCATCCAGCGCAAAACGTACCGTCCACTGCTTCAGCGGCTGGGTGGTGAATGACACGCGCACGGTAAAGGATTGGTTGGTTAATCCCACTAATCCGGCAAAACTCGGCTCGCCAATCACCATGCCGCGAATCTCCGGGTTCTCCAGCAGCTCTTTCACCGCGCCCTGCAGCGTTTGGTTAACGCGTTCGGTATCTTCACTGCGATCCACATCGTAGTTCGCCACGAACGAGCCGATGCCGCGCACAAAGTTGGCGAAGGTGGTGATCGATGACCACGGAATAATGTGATACGCACCGGTATCCTGACGCACGCCCACCGAGCGAATCGACATGCGCTCCACCGTACCGGTGATCGGGCCAATGGTGACTAGATCACCGGTGTTCATGCCGTTCTCAAACTGGATAAAGATGCCGGTGATGATGTCCTTCACCAGCGTTTGCGAACCGAACGACACCGCCAGACCGAGCGCACCGGCACCGGCCAGCAGCGGCGCAATATTGACGCCCACTTCCGACAGTAAAATCATAATGGTGATGGTGCTTATTACGACCGCCAGCGCGTTACGAAACAGCGTCAGCAGCGTGCGGGTGCGTGCGCTCGGCATGGGGCGGCCGTGCGAATCTGAGGCGAGGCGACTTTCGATCAGGCTTGCCAGCAGCGTCCAGCCGACTGCCGACAGCAGCACAATGATCACGATACGAATCAGCACATCCACCATTTTTTGGCCGGCGCCAAGCGTGAGCCAGTGCCAGAGATCAAACAGATTCCATGCGTTGAGCAGCAGCAACAGCGTGGCAAACACCGTGACCACGCGCGCCAGTTTCAGCAGCGCTTTCACCCAATCGTTAACGCGCTTTTGCAGCTCGGGATAGTTGCGGCGCATGTCGGGCGACAGCGTGACGGTTTTGCCAATCCAGCGCGTCAGCATGCCGGAAATCAGCGCGGCGATAACCACGATCGCCAGGCTGCGCACCGTGGCGGACATCATAAACTTCAGGCTGTCGCCGGGATTGAAGATCGAGAACAGGAACAGCGCGATAAAGTAGGCGCTGGCCAGCCAGTGCCACACCATGCCAAAGGCGCGGATGAACAGCGCAAAGAAGCTCAAGCTGCGATCGGCAAGACGCGACAGTTCATGATGCATGTTGCTTTTGTTGCGGAAAATCAGCCACAGCGCCCAGCCGGTCATGATCCCCATAATCAGCATGTTGACCAGCGCCGCCACCTGAATATTCACCTGATTGGAGACAATCGGCACCACCACCAGTAAACCGTAACCGATGATGCCGCTTAGCCAGCTCAGACGTGTGTTCCAGTAGCTGGCGCGCGCATCGGTTAAGTGGAAGAAGCGCAGCGTAGGGAAACGCGGGCAGAATATCAGCCGCAGCACCGCTTTAAAGAACTCAATCAGCGCGAAAGCGTTAAGGAAAAGGCCTTGCTGATAGGCGATGGTGCGGTTGTTGTTGTGATAGTTGTCGCTGATGATCTGACCGACAAACAGCGTCAGCGCTAGCAGCACAATATCGAGCACAAAGGCCATCAAGATAGTGGCGGGCAAGTGCAGCCACTTGGTGCGCTCAAGGTTTTGATCGCGTCCCCAGCGGCCCATGCGGCGCCACACCGGCCACATTAGGCGGCGTGTCAGCCAGTAAAATGCAAACACCGCGGCGGAGAGCGCAGCGAAGTATTTCAGCGCGTTGAAGAAGGTTTGCTGGTTAAAGGATTTGTGTGGCGCATTGGTGATGTTGTCATGCAGTTGCACAAACTGCGCGGCCACCGCGCCGCCGTATTCACGCGTTACGCTGGTGACGCTCTCCAGTACCGTGAGATCGTCCTGATTGGCCTGCGGCGGCGCCAGCACCGGTTGGTCGCTGGTGGATTGGCTGTTGGCAGCCTGACGTAACTGATCGATCAGCTCCTGACGCGAGGCGTTGTTATCCAGAATATTCGCCAGCGCGGCATAGGCGGCTTTTTTCTCGTCTAAGCTGGGTTCGCCTTGGGCTTTATCATCCGCTGCCGGGGTTTGCGGCTGCTGTGCTGCGACGGCCGCCTGCGGCAGATTAACGGCCTGCGCCGGGGGAATGAGAAACAGAGTGAACAAACTGAAGAGTAACCACACGGCTGAACGCCATGGTGGGCTGGCAGACGACATCGCTTTTCTCCTTTAGCTTCGCGCAGCGGCACAAGAGAGAAGTATAGTCAGTGATGGAAGGTGAAGATTTTGAAAAGGAAAATTGAATCGTGGTACCTGCCGTAGTGGCGCGATTTATCGCGCCGCTACAAATTGTGCATGTAAAAAACCGCCGCCGAAAATGGGCGACGGTTTAATGGCAGAGCTTAGGATACGTGCTGCAGGAACTCGCGCAGACGGTCGCTCGGCGGGTTGGTGATCAGATCGTCCGGGTTGCCATCTTCTGCGATGGTGCCTTTGTCGATAAAGATCAGACGCGAAGCCACTTTTTGGGCGAAACCGACTTCGTGCGTCACGATGACCATCGTCATGCCTTCTTCCGCCAGATCCTGCATCACTTTCAGTACTTCGTGACGCAGCTCGGGATCCAGCGCTGAGGTTGGCTCATCAAACAGCATCATCTTCGGTTTCACCGCCAACGCACGCGCAATCGCCACGCGCTGCTGCTGACCACCGGAAAGCTCAGACGGGAAGTGGTGTGCACGCTCGGCGAGGCCCACTTTACCCAGCAGCTCACGCGCCAGCTTATGCGCTTCCTCTTTCTTCGTACCACGCACGCGAATCGGACCAAAGGCGACGTTATCCAGCGCGCTCATCTGTGGGAACAGATGGAACTGCTGGAACACCATGCCCGCTTCCTGACGAATCAGTCGCTCATCCACTTTCGGATCATTGACCTTCATGCCATCGACAACCAGCTCGCCGGTGGTGATCTCTTCCAGCTTGTTGATGCAGCGCAGCAGTGTGGATTTACCGGAACCGGACGGCCCGATAATCACCACTACTTCGCCTTGATTAATCTTCAGGTTGATGTTGTGCAGAACCTGAGTCTGGCCGAAATTCTTCGAGACGTTTTTAAATTCAATCACAGAATTTTCATCCTTTTCTCAATACGGCGCAGCACAAAGCTCAACACCAACGTAATAACCAAATAGATAATGGCAACGGCGCTCCAGATCTCCAGCGCGCGGAAGTTACCGGCAATGATCTCCTGACCCTGACGCGTCAGTTCGGCCACGCCAATCACGATAAACAGCGACGTATCTTTGATGCTGACAATCCACTGATTACCCAGCGGTGGCAGCATACGGCGCAGGGCCAGCGGCATGATCACATAACGCAGGGTCTCGCGGCGCGACAGACCCAGCGCCAGACCCGCTTCACGGAAGCCTTTATTAATCGACAGTACCGCACCGCGCGTGATTTCCGCGATATAAGCGCCGGAGTTGATCATGATGGTGACCACCGCCGCGCTGAACGGATCGATACGCAGATCCGGGAAAGCCATCGGCAGGGCGAAGTAGATAAACATCACCTGAACCACGATTGGCGTACCGCGAATCAGTTCGATGAAGACTAAGGCGATGTTGTTGGTGATCCAGCCGCCGTAGGCGCGGGCAAAACCGGCAACTAAACCGATAATTAAACCGCCGACCAGGCCGAGGACCGAGATCAGCAGGGTCATTTTGGCGCCTTCGATTAAAATCGGCAGGGCAGGCCAAATGACGCTCCAGTCAAACTCCATGGTGTGACTCCAAAATCTGTTGCGTGGAAATGTAAAAAGCAGGGAGTGTCAGGCTCCCTGCTGGAAAAATCGGCTCAGGCCGCAATTATTTTGGTTCAGTACCGAACCATTTTTTATAGATGGTGTTGTAAGTGCCGTTGTCGCGCAGAGTTTTCAGGGCGCCGTTCACTTTTTCACGCAGGTCGTCGCTGCCTTTCGGGAACGCGATGCCATACTGCTGCGCTTCAATTGACTCGCCTAACGCTTTGAAGCGGCCTTTACCGGCGGTGTTGATAAAGTACAGGATGTTCGGCGTATCGTGCAGTACGGCGTCAGCACGGTTAGTGCCTAACTCCATGTACGCGTTGTCGATGTTAGGGAACTGGCGCAGGTCTTTAGACTTGATGTGCGCTTTAGCGTAATCCACCGAACCGGTGCCGCTCTTCACCGCCACCACTTTGCCGTTCAGATCGTCAATGCTTTTAACGTCTTTTTCATTCTCGCGCACCATCACCAGCAGGCCGCTTTTGTAGTAGCCGTCAGAGAACTCGATGGCTTTTTTACGTTCTTCGGTGATGGTGATACCCGCCAGCGCCAGGTCAATATTTTTGGTTTGCAGCGCAGGAATGATGCCGCTGAAATCCATTGGCTTGAAGGCGTAATCGAGTTTCAGTTCTTTCGCGATGGCATCCCACAGATCGATGTCAAAACCGACGTATTTATCGCCTTGTTTGAACTCAAAGGGAACAAATGCGGTGTCAGTTGCGACGATCAGTTTTTTGTCTGCTGCGGTGGAGGAAAGCGAGAAGGCCAGCGCCAGCGCGGCCACGGAGACTTTAATCAATGACTTCATCATTTTTTTCCTTATTACCCCTCAGGCCTGGTGGCCCGATGTACGGCCTATCATATGAAAAAATTATGCCAACTTTTCATTTTGCTCGAAATCAGTAGTTTTAAGCACTTGCTGACACGATTTTGCGCAGAAGAAAAGTTTTGCACCTTATTGGTGCTTCATTTTGGTGCGTGGTGCTGTTGTGGTGCAGGCACAGTGTGCACCAAGGGCGGGGAGAGCGAAAGAAGGGATTAAGGAAATGTTAACAACGTCAAAAAAAGCACCACAATGTTACAGACGTAAAAAAAGGCGGGATAACCCGCCTTCGTTATAACACTGAAATTTATTCAATATTCGATTCGATAAACCACAGGAATTTATCCAGATCGCGCGATGCCGCAGTGAAGATGTCAGCGGTATCTTCATCGCTGACTTCAGTGATAGCTTTACGCGTGTCATTCGCCACAATCGCATAGCGATCGGCCAGCGCTTTCAGGTGATCCTGCACGCTATGAATGTTCAACGGATAGCTTTTCAGTGGTGTTTTATCGTTAACGATCTGAGTGGTACCCAGCGCCACGCCGCCTAACTGAACTACACGTTCAGCGATAGTGTCCTGATGATCGGTAATGGCGGTACGGAAACCATCCAGCATCTCATGTACGCCAATAAAGTTGGCGCCACGCATGTTCCAGTGCGCCTGCTTGGTGATCAGCGACAGGTCAATAAACTCCACTACCAGACGGTTGAGCACCTCGATGGTCGCTTTTTTATCGCTGTCAGCGACGTCATTACGGGTGTAAATCAGATCAGACGATTTAGTTTTAACCAGTTTTGCGGTACTCATCATTAATGTCCTCTTATTGATGGTTGTCCTAATCAAGCACGGAAATAAGTATAGCAGCAGTTTTTTAACTTGCAGGGTTGATTAAATCAATGACAGGAATAGATAAACCTTAACATTGCTCAGGGATTGTGCATCTTGATGATTATTTCAGTTAAAACAGATGCTTGTGAGGCATGTTAATTATTTATTAAACGTGTTGCAAAATAATAACGGAAAAATCTTAATACCGCGTTAAAAATGATAATGAGAATGCTTCTATATTTAGCCTGCCGCGCAGCAGGCTGAATTATTGAATATTTATTGCGGATGCGTAATGTCGACTTCGCTTATTTTTGCGCTTTTTTGTTTCATGGTGAGCGTTGAACCAGCCGAGGCGATGATGATCGCCAGCAGCGCAATCCACTGCTTCAGCGTCAATAGCTCGCCCAGGAATAATATGCCTGATAACGCCGCCATCGCCGGTTCCAGACTCATTAAGGTACCAAAAATGCGTGCTGGCAGTCGTGTCAGCGCCATCATCTCTAAAGAATAGGGAATGGCGCTGGAGAGCAGGGCGATAAGCAGTGCCAGCGGCAATACTTCCCAATGCCAGATGCCCGGCGCGGCAAAGGTCAGGCCGAGCGGCACAAAAATCACCGAGGCAATTAGCGAACCCATCGCCACCGTCGCCGGACCATGCTCCGCGCCGGCACGCTGTCCTGCAAGGATATACACCGCCCAGCAGGCACCCGCACCTACCGCCAGCAACGCACCGAGCGGATCGATATGACTCATCCCTTCACCGATGGGCAACAGGAACCACAAACCCGCCACCGCCAGCAACACCCAAAGAAAATCAAGCGGACGACGCGCGCCGATCAACGCCAAAGTCAGCGGACCCAAAAACTCCAATCCGACGGCAACGCCCAGCGGCACGGTGCGAATCGCTAAATAGAAGAGATAGTTCATGCAGCCCAGCGCTAAACCGTACATCAGCAGCGGTTTGCGCTGCTCGCGCGTGAAGCGCAAACGCCAGGGTTTAAAGATAATGCAGAGAATCAGGGTGCCAAGACCAAGACGCAGCGCGGTAATGCCAGTGGCGCCAACGGTGGAAAACATCGATTTTGCCAGTGAAGCGCCGCCCTGTAGTGAGAGCATGGCAATCAGCAGCACAGCAACAGGGAACAACACTGGGGCCATATTTTTGGTCGTCAGAGGCGCAGACATCCTGTAATCCATTCCTTTTATTTATTAACAGCAGAGCAACAAGCGCTCAGTGTAATGGAATCTCAGGCAAATAAGGAGACGCGAATCGGGGAAATAAAACGCGCTGGCAGGTCAGAATTTGGCCATTTTTAGTGCCATTTCCGTAAAGAAACGTCAGGTTAGTTTAGGAATTTACTTAAAGGCATTTTTTGTGATCGTTATTTATGTTGCAGGAATATGATGCTTTTTATAAGTAAAATGAATGACATAGGAAACTTCATTAACTTTCTGTTACACCAAACAATCTGTTAGACAACAAAATGCGGGCAGAGTTTCTTGCTGTTTTTTGTTATATTTAGAGCGTTGTCAGGAGAGAAGTATATTCACATTTGAGGTGGTTATGAAAAAAATTGCATGTCTTTCAGCATTGGCTTGTGTACTTGCAGTTTCTGCAGGTTCTGCCATGGCACAAAGCACCGTTACCGGTGGTTACGCTCAGAGCGATTATCAAGGCGTTGCTAACAAAGCAAACGGCTTCAACCTGAAATATCGTTACGAAGACGGTACTAACCCACTGGGTTGGATCGGTTCTTTCACCTATACCGAAAAAGATCGTACTGATGCTGGCGCTTATAACAAAGCTCAGTACTACGGCATCACCGGTGGTCCTGCTTACCGTCTGAACGACTGGGCGAGCATCTACGGTGTTGTTGGTGTGGGTTACGGTAAATACCAGCAGAACGACAATTCAGTACGTTCTAAGTCTGATTCAAGCGACTACGGTTTCTCTTACGGTGCGGGCATGCAGTTCAACCCAATCGAAAACATCGCTGTTGACGTGGGTTACGAGCAGAGCCGTATCCGCAACGTTGACGTTGGCACCTGGATTGCTGGCGTAGGTTACAGCTTCTAAGTTCTTGCTTAGACCAGTTGCACAATAAACGGTCCTTCGGGACCGTTTTTTTATGGGCGCGATTAACGATTTACCTGCCGCCAGAAACACAAAGCCCGCTACATGAGCGGGCTTTATTGGAATTTGTATGCGTCGGGAACATTAGCCGCGCCAGATCAGTTTTGGGCACGGACGTTCAACCAGCTGTTTGCCGGTGAGCTTTTCAATCAGCATCAAGCGCAGCGCAAACGGCGAGCGGGTCAACAGGCACAGCAGCGATTTCAGCTCAAAAGCCGGTTTGCTTTGTTCAGCCTGGAAACATTTGCCACAGTCGAGGCAGTTTTTCATGGTAGTCATGTTCACCTCCCGAGTGAATGACGACATTTCTTTGTAGCCTTTATAAGCTATTCGCTTACATTATCAACAAAGATAGCACTGGCTATACTCTTTAGCCAACACTATTTAGGAAAAATTTGTGCTTATTTGTGCCTGGTTTACAATGGGCGCAGCCAGCCCGCACCGCAGGTAAAGTGCGGCAGATAATAAAGAGGAAGTTAGATGAGTCGTCGTGCAAAAATCGCCACCAACATGCCCCAGGGCCCGCTAAAAGAGATAGAGGAGCATGTCGAAGGATTTCGTCAGGTGCGCGAGGCGCATCGTCGTGAGCTGATCGATGACTACGTTGAATTAATCTCTGATTTGATTCGTGAATTTGGCGAAGCGCGTCAGGTGGATATGGCTGCCCGTTTGGGCGTTTCCCAGCCGACCGTGGCGAAAATGTTAAAGCGTCTTGGCACCACCGGTTTGGTTGAGCAAGTGCCGTATCGCGGTGTATTCCTCACCGCCGAAGGCGAGAAGCTGGCTGAAGCGAGCCGCGTCCGCCATCATATTGTTGAAACTTTCCTGTTGGCGCTGGGCGTTAGCCCGGAAACCGCGCGCCGTGATTCAGAAGGCCTGGAGCATCACGTTAGTGATGAAACTTTGGCCGTGTTCCAGAAATTCTACGAGAATCGCTAACTACAAGGCCTTCCGCCATCATGCCCAATCTGCTTCGTTCTTTTATGCGCGATCGTATTTTGCATTTGTTGTTGCTGTTGGGTGTGATCATGTTGCCGCTGGCGAATTTCCGCTGGTCGCAACTGCCTTCCGCTGTGGACTGGCATACCATCATGACGCTCACCGGCTTACTGATGCTGACCAAAGGGCTGGAAAACAGCGGCTATTTTGATGTGCTCGGCGCACGTCTGATTCAGCGTTTCCAGCATGAACGCGCATTGGCGTTATTCATGGTGTGCGCCGCCGCGTTGCTCTCAACTTTTCTCACCAACGATGTTGCGCTGTTTATTCTGGTGCCGCTGACGCTGACGCTGCGTAAATTCTCGCGGCTGCCCATTTCGCGCCTGATCATTTTCGAAGCGTTGGCAGTGAACGCGGGTTCCTTACTGACGCCGGTTGGTAACCCGCAAAACATTCTGCTGTGGAGTCACGGCACGCTTAGCGTGCCCGGTTTCATTGCGCAGATGGCGCCGCTGGCGGCATTTTTACTGCTTTCGCTGATGGCGTTAACCTGGTGGAGTTTCCCGGCGCGCGCGATCCAAAAGCATGAGCAGAGTGAAACTCAGGCGTGGCGCAAACCGTTGTTCACGATTAGCGTGCTGCTGTATATCGTATTTATCGTCGCGCTCGAGCTGAAAATGACCGGCTGGGCGCTGCTGCTGGTGGCGGCCTGTTTCCTGATCATGGCGCGCAGCGTGTTGATCAGCATCGACTGGAGTTTGCTGCTGGTGTTCGTGGCGATGTTTATCGATGTCTTCCTGTTGATGCATTTGTCCTGGCTGCAGCCGCACTTTGCCGCTATTGGTCAGCTAGGCGAGGGCGGAATCTATTTGCTGGCGATTGGCTTGTCGCAATTCATTAGTAACGTTCCCGCCACCATTCTGCTTTTGCAGAAAGTGCCACCGTCGGAGGTGCTGGCGTGGGCGGTGAATATCGGCGGATTTGGCTTATTGCCGGGTTCGCTCGCCAACCTGATTGCCTTGCGGATGGCGCAGGACGCGCGCGTTTGGTGGCGTTTCCACTTGTTTTCTATCCCGATGCTGGCCTGGTCGATGTTAGGCGGATGGCTGCTGTTACACCTCATGCGTTAGCACCGTGCCAATGTCGGCTTATGTAAAGTTGCATTGGCATTTGTCAATTTCCCATCTAAGGTTATGTTGACCGTTTTTGCCCGGGAATCGGGACAACTGCCTACGATGAAAAATTATGGAAAACCAGAATCAACCGTCTGAACGCGATCAGCAGGATCCGCAAAAAACCGCCAATACCCATCAAGATAACAACGAACCAGAACGTAAACGTCCTGGAAAGAAGCCACTGATTTTTCTCGCCATTGTGGTGGTGATTATGATCGTGGTGGGATTATGGTTTTGGCTCACCACGCGCAATATCGAAAGCACGGATGATGCCTTTACCGAAGGCAATGCGGTGACCATCGCGCCGAAAGCGGCCGGATATGTGGTCAAGCTGCTGGTGCGCGATAACCAGCGCGTGAAGCAGGGCGATTTGCTGGTGGAGATCGATGCGCGCGACAGTGAAGCGCAGCGCGATCAGGCTAAAGCCCAGCTTGGTCTGGCCCAGGCGCAGCTGCATCAGGCGCAGGCGCAGTTAGCCTTGTCCCGCGTGCAGTATCCGGCACAGCGCGATCAAGCTCTCGCCGATCAGGCCAAAGCGCAGGCCAATTTGCTCAACGCCCAGGCCGATTATCGTCGCCAGCGCGGTGTTGATCCCCGTGCCACTTCACAGCGCAATATTGATACCGCCGCCGCGCAATTGCGTTCGGCTGAAGCGCAACTGCAAAGCGCTAAGGCGCAGGTTGAAGTGGCTTCTCAGGTGAAGCTGCAAATCCGCCAGCAGGAAACCAATGTGGAAGCGCGTGAGCAGCAGGTTGAGCAGGCGCAGGCGCAGCTCAACACCGCCGAATTGAATCTCTCTTATACCCAGGTTCGCGCACCTTACGATGGCTTTGTCACCAAGCGTAACGTGCAACTCGGCACACTGGTGCAGGCTGGCAGCGCGCTGTTCTCGCTGGTTTCGCCTGAAATCTGGATTAATGCCAATTTCAAAGAGTCACAGCTGGCGCGCATGAAGCCGGGTAATAAAGTGGAAATCAGTGTTGATGCCTGGCCGGATATGAAGCTGGAAGGGCATGTTGATAGCGTGCAGATGGGATCCGGTTCCCGCTTCTCCACCTTCCCGGCGGAAAACGCCACCGGCAACTACGTGAAAATCGTGCAGCGCGTGCCGGTGAAAATCGTTATCGATAAAGGATTGGATCCCAATCATCCGCTGCCGCTGGGCTTGTCGGTTGAGCCGAAGGTCACAGTGGAATGAGTGCGAGCGAAAGCTGGCGTCCGGCCAGCAATCCGTGGCTGGTCGCCATTACGGTGACGCTGGCGGTGTTTATGGAGATCCTCGACACCACCATCGTCAACGTCGCGCTGCCACACATTGCCGGTTCGCTCTCCTCCAGCTACGACGAATCGACCTGGGTTTTAACCTCTTATCTGGTGGCGAACGGCATCGTGTTGCCCATTTCGGCGTTCTTCAGCCGCCTGTTTGGCCGCAAGCAGTTCTTCCTGATTTGCATCGTGATGTTCACCATCTGCTCCTTCCTGTGCGGCATCGCGACGGAGCTGTGGCAGATCATTCTGTTCCGCATCCTGCAGGGCTTTTTTGGCGGCGGATTGCAGCCGGTACAGCAATCGGTGCTGCTCGATTACTTCAAAGCGGAAGATCGCGGCAAAGCCTTTGGTCTATCGTCGATAGCGATTATCGTCGCGCCGGTGATTGGTCCGACGCTCGGCGGCTGGATCACCGACAACTACAGCTGGCGCTGGGTGTTCTTCATTAATATTCCAGTCGGTATTTTGACGGTGATGGCAATTTATCAGCTGTTGGAAGATCCGCCGTGGGAGCGCAAGTGGGATAAAGGCCGCCTGAAGATCGACTACATTGGCATCAGCCTGATCACGCTGGGACTTGGCTGTTTGCAGGTATTCCTCGATCGTGGCGAAGATGAAGATTGGTTTGCCTCGCACTTCATTCGCCTGTTTGCCATGCTGGCGGTAATCGGCATTATCGGCGCCATTTATTGGCTGCTGTATGCACGCAAACCGGTGGTCGATCTTAGCGTAATGAAGGATCGTAACTTCTGGGTGGCGGGCTTGCTGATGGCGGGCATGGCGATGATTTTGTACGGCAGTTCGGTGGTACTTCCCCAACTGGCGCAGCAGGATCTCGGTTACACCGCAACTTGGTCGGGGCTGGTGCTGTCGCCCGGCGCAATATTGATTGTGCTAACGATACCCATCGTGCTGAAGCTGATGCCGATTGTGCAAACGCGCTACATCATCGCGTTCGGCTTCACCTGCCTTGCCAGCGCCTTCTTCTATTCCACCCGGCTTACGCCCAACGTTGACTTCACCACGCTGGTGTTAATGCGCAGCGCGCAGTCGATTGGCCTTGGCTTCCTGTTTGTGCCGCTGACCACCATTGCGTTCATCACCGTGCCGCAGCGATTAAACGCCGATGCGTCGGCGCTGTTCACCATGTTCCGTAACGTCGCGGGTTCGATCGGAATTTCGCTGTCGACGGCGGGCATTACCGAACGCATGCAGACACGATCGGCCAACATGGTGCACAACATGTCGCCGCTCAATGAGCCTTACAATCTCACGCTGCAGCATTGGGCTGATTCGATCCGTAATTTCACTACCGCAGTGGGCGATCCGCTGGTGCTGGCGAGCGGGCAGCTCTACCAGGAGATGATCGCGCAGGCCCGCATTCTGGCGTACATCGACGTATTTACGGGCCTGAGTATCGTGGCTTTGCTATTGATTCCATTTTGTTGGTTGCTTTCGCCGATCAAGAGCGAAGGCAGTGCAGGAGCACATTAAAATGAGTAAGTTTTCGCGCTCTACGCCGTCACTGACGTTGCTGGCGCTGTCACTGTTGCTGGCCGGATGCGCCGTAGGACCTGATTATCAGCCGCCGCAGGCGCACACACCTGGCGGTTACCATGATTTACCTTCACAGCAAGCGTCTAAGCCGCTGGCGGCAGCAACCAATCCGCTGTGGTGGAAAAGCTTTAACGATCCGCAGCTTGATAGCCTGATTGAGCGCGCTATTGCCGGCAACTTAACGCTGCAACAATCGGTGCTGCGTATTGCCGGGGCGCGTGAGCAGCTGGCGCAGGCGCGCGGTGGGTTATTCCCTTCGCTTAACGGCTCGGCAAAAGTGACCCGTCAGCAGCTCGGTTTAAAAGGCTTGCTGAAATCCAACGGCGTTTATGACCAGGTTGATAGCGATGTCGCCAGCCAGCTGAACGGTTTAGACCATTCTGTCACCCTTTATCAGGGCAGCTTTGACGCCAGCTGGGAGCTGGATCTGTGGGGCAAAGTACGCCGCCAGATGGAAGCTGCGGATGCGCAGCAGCAGGCGGCCATAGAACAACGCAACGATGCGCTGGTCTCGCTGGAAGCCGAAGTGGCGCGCGCCTATCTGCAATTGCGCGGTTCGCAGGCGGTGTTGGCGACCTTGCAGCAGCAAATTGAGGTCGCGCAGCAAACCTGGGAACTGACAAAAAGCCAGCAGCAAAACGGCTTAGCGCCGACCACGGATGTGGAAAATGCGCGCGCGCAATTAGCCTCGCTGAATGCGCAGCTGCCGCAATATCAGGCGCAGCAGTTACAGGCGATGAACGGTTTGGCGGTGCTGCTGGGTAAAACACCGGGCGCACTGGATAACGAACTGATGAACAAAAAACCGCTGCCTGATTTGCCGAAATTGGTGCCAGTGGGCATTCCGTCCACGCTGGCGCGGCGACGTCCGGATATTCGTCAGGCTGAAGCCACGCTGCATGCGCAGACCGCGAATATTGGCGTATCCGTTGCCGAGCTGTTCCCCAGCTTGTCGCTCACTGGGCAACTGGGCGTGCGAAATACCGATGCCAGCTATCTGGATGACTGGAGCAGCCACTTCTTTAGCGTTGGTCCGTCGCTGTCGATTCCAATTTTTCAGGGCGGCCGTTTAGTCTCCAGCGTAAAACTGGCGCGCGCGCAGCAAGCCAGCGCGGCGCTCGATTATCGGCAAACGGTATTAACTGCGCTGCAGGATGTGGAGAACGCGTTGGTCAGTTATCGCGCCGATCAGCAGCAGGTTATAGCGCTGGATGAAACCACCGGCGCACTGCAGCGTGCATTTGATTTGGCCAGCGACAGTTATCGTCAGGGTATTTCCACCTTCCTCGATGTATTAGATGCGCAGCGACAACTGGCGCAAGCTAAAGCGCAATCGACACAGGCGCGGATGCAAAGTGCACTTGATTTAGTGGCGTTATATAAAGCGCTGGGCGGTGGCTGGGAACCTTATCAAAACGTCAATTTGCCGGACTATTCTGTGTTTGGTCCCGCAACGGAAGTGCATTAATTTCCCTTAGCAGCCGGTTAAACACCGGCTTTTTTTATCGGCACGATATGAAAAAATGAGATTCTTCTCTCATCCCGGGCAATATAATAATCCGTGATGAAAACAGGTTTTACGTTACACCATTAATCCTTGCTTACCATTATGCTCACTAATGCTGCAGCGCGTAATAGCCGCTAAATGATTGTTTATTACCTGGGAATATTGCTTTGAAATCGATTCCAGTTGCTACATATGGAACACATTACGCTTGTTAATTCAGGGTTAATTAAAGCGGTTATCCGCGTTTTAAACCCTAGCGTAAGAAATATGTAAGCAACTTCAGATTAATCCGGGCAATAAAATTAATTTATTTTTTTATTTGAATTAGGTAATCTTGCCACTACAGTTTATTTAACCCCCTTAAGCAAGGACATTGTGATGAGTGACGCATTTAAAGTTCTGAACAACATTCGCACATTACGTGCACAGGCTCGTGAACTGCCATTGAGCGATCTGGAAGAAATTCTGGAAAAATTAACGGTTGTCGTGACTGAACGTCGTGACGAAGTAAACGCTGAAGAAGCGCAGAACCGCGAAAAAGAAGAGAAGCTGTCTAAATATCGCGAAATGCTGCTGGCTGATGGTATTGACCCGAACGAATTACTGGGCGCTCTGGAAGTTGGTAAAAAACGCGCTAAGCGTGCACCACGCCCGGCAAAATATTCCTACACCGACGAAAACGGTGAAGTAAAATCGTGGACCGGTCAGGGCCGTACACCAGCAGCGATTAAAAAAGCGCTGGATTCAGGTAAAAGCCTCGACACTTTCCTGATCAAATAATCCGCACAATCCTTGTAAGTGGGAGCCGGGGGCAAATACCCCCGGCTTTTTTGTTGTTTTTATTTCTTTATGAGCAACAACACCTTTAGCCCAACGTAACGTCTGCCTCTGGCGCAGAGGTGGCGTCCGGGTGCCCGCTTCTGGCATAATGCCCGCTGTTTTTTCCTCCACTGCGTAACAAAGGTCAATGCCGTGTTAGTTTCCAGCAATATCACCATGCAGTTCGGCAGTAAGCCGCTGTTCGAAAATATCTCCGTTAAATTTGGCGGCGGTAATCGTTACGGTTTAATCGGTGCGAACGGCAGCGGTAAATCTACCTTTATGAAAATACTGGGCGGCGATTTGGCGCCAACGGGTGGAAATGTTTCCCTCGACCCAAATGAGCGTATCGGTAAGTTACGTCAGGACCAATTTGCCTTCGAGCAATATAGTGTGCTGGACACCGTGATCATGGGCCACAATGAATTGTGGGCAGTGAAGCAAGAGCGTGACCGTATATATGCATTGCCAGAAATGAGCGAAGAGGAAGGCTATAAAGTGGCCGACCTTGAAGTCGAATACGGCGAGATGGACGGTTACAGTTCAGAATCACGTGCCGGTGAATTATTACTGGGCGTTGGCATTCCTGTGGAGCAGCATTACGGTCCGATGAGCGAAATTGCGCCGGGCTGGAAATTGCGTGTCCTTTTAGCGCAGGCATTATTTGCCAATCCTGATATTTTGTTGCTCGATGAACCGACCAACAACCTGGATATCGATACCATTCGTTGGTTGGAGCAAGTGCTCAACGAACGTAACAGCACCATGATCATCATTTCGCATGACCGTCACTTCCTGAATATGGTGTGCACGCATATGGCGGATCTGGATTACGGTGAACTGCGCGTTTATCCGGGTAATTATGACGAATATATGACCGCGGCTACCCAGTCACGCGAACGTTTATTATCGGATAACGCCAAGAAGAAAGCGCAAATTGCCGATCTGCAATCGTTTGTTAGCCGTTTTAGCGCCAACGCCTCTAAATCGCGTCAGGCGACTTCGCGTGCCAAACAGATTGATAAAATTAAGCTGGAAGAAGTTAAAGCCTCCAGCCGTCAAAACCCGTTTATCCGTTTTGATCAGGATAAGAAGCTGTTCCGTAATGCGCTGGAAGTTGAAGCGCTGACCAAAGGTTTTGATAACGGTCCGCTGTTTAATAAACTCAACCTGATGTTAGAAGTCGGCGAGAAATTGGCGATTCTCGGTGCCAACGGTATCGGTAAAACTACGCTGCTGAAAACGCTGGTCGGGGAACATACGCCGGATAGCGGCACAGTGAAATGGTCTGAGAATGCGCGCATTGGTTATTACGGCCAGGATCACGCGGAAGACTTCGCTGACGATCTGACGGTATTCGACTGGATGAGCCAGTGGAAGCAGGAAGGCGATGACGAGCAGGCGGTGCGCAGTATTCTTGGTCGTCTGCTGTTTGGTCACGACGAGATCAACAAGCCCGCTAAGGTGCTGTCCGGTGGTGAGAAGGGCCGCATGCTGTTTGGCAAGCTGATGATGCAGAAGCCGAACATTCTGATCATGGATGAACCGACTAACCACCTTGATATGGAATCGATCGAGTCGCTCAACATGGCGCTGGAGATGTACGAAGGCACCCTGATTTTCGTCTCGCACGACCGTGAGTTTGTTAGCTCGCTGGCTACCCGCGTGATGGAGATGAAAGCCGATCGTATTATCGACTTCACGGGTAATTACGAAGATTACCTGCGCAGTCAGGGCATTGTTTAAGACTTGTGAGGTTTCGGCGCCGATCAGGCGAAAATGCCGGGTCGCTGCGTAACGACGGTGTAAATATTTCCCTGTAACCTCGGCCGCCGCATCCCGGCGGCGGACGCTTTACTCCGGGCCCGGCACACACGCCTTTATGCACGTCAGCTGCCAGCGTTATACCTCGCGCAAGGTCGTCATTCATGGCGACCTTGTTCACCACACACTTCACAATGCGCGTCCTGCGCCACCTTCATGCTGCGGAACTCCGCGCTCATCGCGTCGTACATCAATAAGCGTGCGCTAGCGGGTTGACCGAACGCCGTTAGCACTTTTAAGGTTTCCATCGCCTGCATTGCACCAACTACGCCAACCAGCGGCGCCATCACGCCAGCTTCCACGCAACTTAACACCTGATCGCCAAACAAACGGCTGATGCAGCGATAACACGGCTCGCCGGGCTGCCAGGTAAACACGCTGAGCTGGCCTTCCATGCGAATCGCTGCGCCGGAAATCAGCGGCACCTTGTGCTGAAAACAGAGGCGGTTGATCTGCTCGCGGGTATCGACGTTATCGGTGCAATCCACCACCGCATCATGGCGCGCAATTAATGTGCTGAGCTGCGCGTCATCCAGCTGCGCATCAATCGGCTCCAGCTGGCAATGCGGATTAATTGCCGCCAATTGCTGCTGCGCCGAGGCGACTTTCGCTACGCCAATTTTCGCATCACTGTGCAGGATCTGGCGCTGGAGATTACTGAGGCTAACGCTATCGAAATCGAGCAACGTGAGATGTCCCACACCCGCCGATGCCAGATAGGGCGCCGCCGCACAGCCGAGTCCGCCGAGGCCGATCACCAACACCTGTGCCGCCTTTAGCTTTTCCTGTCCATCAAAATCAAAACCGCGCAGGACAATCTGACGGTTATAGCGCAGCATCTCTTCATCGCTCAACTCAACGCTCATTAGCCCTCCAGCAGGCTATTAAAGGCTTCGATCTCCACCCATTCGCCCGGTTCCACATCGCCGCGATCGCGCTCCAGCACCACAAAGCAGTTGGCCAATGCGAACGAGCTGAACACGTGCGAACCTTGCGCACCGGTGCTGCGCACTTCCAGCACGCCATCGTCACCGCGGCTGAGAATCGCACGCTGGAAGTCGAGACGACCCGGCGATTTCTTCAAACGCTGGGTGGCGCGCGCACGTTGGCGTAGCGGCATGATGCGCGTGGTTTGACCGGTTAAGGTGGCCAGCAGCGGCTGGACCAATTGATAGAAGGTTACCGCCGCAGAAACCGGATTGCCCGGTAAACCGCAGAACCAGCTGTTGGCCAGGCGACCAAAAGCAAAGGGTTTGCCCGGTTTGATCGCCAGTTTCCAGAAGGTAATAGCGCCGAGCTCTTCCAGTATCGCACGGGTGAAATCGGCTTCGCCAACCGACACGCCGCCGGTGCTGATCACCACATCGGCCTGGCGATCGGCTTCGGTAAAGGCGGTACGCAGCGCCGCCTGATCGTCAGCAATCACACCGAGATCGATCACTTCGCAGCCCAGCTTGTTAAGCATTAACGCCACGGTAAAGCGGTTGGTATCGTAAATCTGACCTTCCGCCAGCGGCTGGCCGACCGCCTGCAGTTCATCGCCGGTGGAGAAGATTGCCACGCGCAGTTTGCGCAGCACGCTGACTTCAGCAATCCCCAGCGACGCCAGCAGCGGCAGTTCGGCCGCACCAAGGCGCACTCCGGCGTCCAGCACCTGTTTGCCCGCCTGAATGTCTTCACCGATGCGACGAATATTTTGCGCAGCCTGCACCGGCGCGGTAATGACAATGCCGCCGTCGCGTTGCTCCGTTTGCTCCTGCATCACCACGGCATCACAACCGGCGGGAATTGGCGCGCCGGTCATGATGCGGATCACGCTGCCCGCGGGCCACGCACCGTTAAACGGCGCACCGGCGAAGGCTTTACCGGCCACCGGGAACACGCGATCGGGTGCGATGTCGGCCAGACGCAGCGCGTAACCATCCATCGCCGAGTTATCAAACGAGGGCACATCGAGCGGCGAGTTGATCGGCCTGGCGGTGATACGTCCGGCGGCCTCAAACAGCGAGACGTTGATCGAATCGCTAATCGGCGTCAACTGTTGCAGCATCTTTTGCTGCGCGTCTTCGAGGGAGATTAATCCTGCGGTAAAAGGTTCCATGTCCATCTCTGTCTGGTTAATTTCAGATGCGGTCTATTATGGGTAATGCGTGGCCGTTAAGCGAGAGTGCACTTTACTCAATCACTGCACATTTCGTGGCGGCGCAATTTATCGCGCGATAAATCGCGCCGCTACGGAATGTGCGAATGGTAAAAATGGTTTTCCTGTTTTACAGGTGCGCATCCGCTAAGCACATCACAACCAAAAAAGCATAATCCACAATAAAAGGTTATGACCGCGCAGGCAGTTTCTGCTTTACAAGATGAGGGTGCCTTTCTATAGTCGAAAATTGCCAAAAAAAGATGAAAACCATTCTAAATCAGTGTTTTTGGTTCTGATTCCTTAACAGGGTACCGGTTATGGCTAAAGCAGTTATCGCAATTCACGGCGGTGCAGGCGCGATTACGCGTGCGGCAATGAGCGCCGAAAAAGAGCAGCACTATCGTCAGCAACTCACCGCAATCGTTACCGCAGGCCAGCAAATTCTTGCGGCGGGCGGCAGCGCGTTAGATGCCGTTACCGAAGCCGTACGCCTGCTGGAAGAGTGTCCGCTGTTTAACGCGGGCAAGGGCGCGGTGTTCACTCATCAGGGCACGCATGAACTCGATGCCAGCATTATGGATGGCCGCACGCTGGACGTCGGCGCGGTCGCGGGCGTCAGCCACATCCGCAATCCGATTCTGGCGGCGCGTAAGGTGCTGGAGAATAGCCCGCACGTACTGTTTATCGGTGCGGGCGCAGAAGCTTTCGCCGCTGAGCAAGGTTTAGCGCCGGTCGACGCCGATTTCTTCTCCACGCCGGAGCGCTGGGAGCAGCTGCAGCGCGCGCTGCACAGCCAGCAGATGGTGCTGGATCACGATGGCGAAGCAAACAGTCACAGCGACGATCCGCTGGACCCGGATCGCAAATTCGGCACCGTCGGTGCGGTCGCGCTCGATCTTCAGGGTAATCTGGCGGCCGCCACCTCAACCGGCGGCATGACCAACAAACAGGCCGGTCGCGTGGGCGATTCGCCTTTAGTCGGCGCAGGCTGCTACGCCAGCAACGACACCGTAGCGGTCTCCTGTACCGGTACCGGCGAAGTGTTTATCCGCACGCTCGCCGCTTACGACGTGGCGGCGCAGATGCATTACGCCGGACGCTCGCTGCAACAGGCCACCGCCAACGTCATTCATGACAAAGTGCAGGAGCTGGAAGGCAGCGGCGGGCTGATTGCCATTGACGCCGCAGGCAATGTGGCGCTGCCGTTTAACAGCGAAGGCATGTATCGCGGATTCGCCTATGTGAATGGTGATGTTGAGGTAGCGATTTACCGCGACAGCTAAGGAGCAGGCATGACGGACCAACAGCTGCAGTTTGCGCCGGAGCAGGTTCTGGCGGTGCGCGATCTTAACGTGCGCTTTGAGCATGAAGGGCGCATTACCGAAGCGGTACGCAACCTGTCGCTCGACCTGCATCGCGGTGAAACTCTGGCGCTGGTGGGCGAATCGGGCTCGGGCAAATCCGTCACCTCGCTGGCGCTGATGCGCTTGATTCAGCAGGCCGGCGGCGAAGTGAGCGGAGATATCCAGCTGCGGCGTCGCAATGGCGAGGTGCTGGATGTGATGCGCGCGTCGAACGGTCAGATGCGCAAAGTGCGCGGCGCCGATATGGCGATGATCTTTCAGGAGCCGATGACCTCGCTCAACCCGGTGTTTACCGTTGGCGAGCAGATTGCGGAATCCATCCGTCTGCATCAGGGAAAAAGTCACCAGCAGGCGCTGGCGGAAGCGCGGCGCATGCTCGATCTGGTGCGCATTCCCGAAGCGCAAAATGTGTTATCACGCTATCCGCATCAACTCTCGGGCGGCATGCGACAGCGCGTAATGATTGCCATGGCGCTGTCGTGCAAACCGGCGCTGCTGATTGCCGACGAACCTACCACCGCACTCGACGTCACTATTCAGGCGCAAATTCTGCAGTTGATCCGCGTGCTGCAAAAAGAGATGCAGATGGGGGTGATTTTCATCACCCATGATATGGGCGTAGTGGCGGAGATGGCCGATCGCGTGCAGGTGATGTATCGCGGCGATGTGGTAGAGCGCGCGTCGGTGCAGCAGCTGTTTGCCGACCCGCAGCAGCCCTATACCCGCGCGTTGCTGGCGGCGGTGCCCAAACTGGGGGCGATGCACGGCCAGCCGCTACCGGCTAAATTTCCCTTATTGCATAGCAACGGACGTGAAGAACTGGCCGCACCGCAGGACACGGTGCGTCACGATCGACCGCCGATTTTGCAGGTGCGCGATTTAGTCACGCGCTTTGATATTCGCGGCGGTTTACTCAATCGCGTTAAACGCCGCGTGCACGCGGTCGAGAAAGTCAGTTTCGATCTCCATGCCGGTGAAACGCTGGCGCTGGTGGGGGAATCCGGCTGCGGAAAATCCACTACCGGGCGTTCGCTGCTGCGGCTGGTAGCCAGCCAGGGCGGTACCATTACTTTTGACGGCCAACGCATCGATGCGCTGCAGGGCAATGCGCTGGCGTCGCTGCGTCGCGATATCCAGTTTATCTTCCAGGATCCTTACGCCTCGCTCGATCCGCGTTTGACCGTGGGTTTTTCGATCATGGAACCGCTGCTGGTGCACAAAACGCTGGATCGTCGTCAGGCAGAGAAGCGCGTTGCCTGGCTGCTGGAGCGTGTCGGCCTGCTGCCGGAACATGCGCAGCGTTATCCGCACGAATTTTCCGGCGGCCAGCGCCAGCGCATCTGCATTGCGCGCGCGCTGGCGCTCAATCCCAAAGTGGTGATCGCCGATGAATCGGTGTCGGCGCTGGATGTGTCGATTCAGGCGCAAATCATCAACCTGATGCTCGATTTACAGCGTGAATTTGGTATCGCTTTCTTATTTATCTCGCACGATATGGCGGTGGTGGAACGCATCAGCCATCGCGTGGCGGTGATGTATCTCGGACAAATTGTGGAAATGGGGCCGCGTCAGGCGGTATTTGAGCAGCCGCGCCATCCCTACACAAAAAAACTGATGGCCGCGGTGCCGGTGGCCGATCCGGCCCATCGGCATCGTGAGCGGGCGCTGATGGTGGATGAGATCCCCAGCCCGATTCGCCCGCTGGGCGATGAGCCAGAAGTGGCGCCTTTACTGGAAGTGGCACCGGGCCATTTTGTCGCCCGGCACGCAATTAGCGGCGCCTGAGCAGCAAACAACCGCACATCTTTGGATGTCGCGCATGACAGGGATTACAGGAGAACGATAACGATGCACCATATTATGCGAAAAGGGGTTATCACTGCCGGTTTGTTGAGTTCGGCGCTGGCGCTGCCCGCGTGGGCGGCGAAAGATGCGGTGATTGCGGTGGCCTCGACTTTTACCACGCTCGATCCGTATGACGCTAACGATACGCTGTCGCAGGCGGTGGCGAAGTCCTTCTATCAGGGCTTGTTCGGCTTCGATAAAGACATGAAGCTGACCAACGTGCTGGCGGAAAGTTATCAGGCGAGCAGCGACGGCCTGACCTACACCATTAAGCTGCGCGCCGGCGTGAAATTCCAGGATGGCACTGACTTTAATGCCGAAGCGGTGAAGGTGAACCTCGATCGCGCCAGCAATCCGGATAACCATCTCAAACGCTATAACCTGTTCAAATATATCGCCACCACCGAAGTGGTCGATCCGAGCACAGTGAAAATCACCCTGAAGCAGCCGTTCTCGGCCTTCATTAATAATCTCGCGCATCCGGCGGCGGTGATGATTTCCCCGACCGCGCTGAAGAAATATGGCAAAGAGATCGGCTTCCATCCGGTAGGAACCGGCCCGTTTGCCTTTGATACCTGGAACCAGACCGACTTCGTGAAAGTGAAGAAGTGGGACGGCTACTGGAAAAAAGGCTATCCGAAGCTGGATAGCATTACCTGGCGTCCGGTGGTGGATAACAACACCCGCGCGGCGATGCTGCAAACTGGCGAAGCGAGCTTTGCTTTCCCAGTGCCGTTCGAGCAGGCCAAACTGCTGGAAGGCAACAGCAAGCTCGATGTGGTCACCACGCCGTCAATCATGCAGCGCTACATCAGCCTCAACGTGACGCAAAAGCCGTTTGATAACCCGAAAGTGCGTGAAGCGCTGGAGTACGCCATCAACCGTCAGGCACTGGCAAAAGTCGCCTTTGCCGGTTACGCCACGCCAGCCACCGGCATCGTGCCGCCGAGCATCGACTTTGCGCAGAGCTATCCGGCAATCAAATATGATCCGGCCAAAGCGCGCGAACTGCTGAAAGAAGCGGGCTTCCCGAACGGTTTCGAAACCACGTTGTGGTCATCGCATAACCACAGCACCGCGCAGAAAGTGCTGCAATTCACCCAGCAGCAGCTGGCGCAGGTGGGCGTGAAGGTGAAAGTGACGGCGATGGATGCCGGTCAGCGTGCCGCGGAAGTGGAGAGCAAAGGGCAGAAAGAGAGCGGTGTACGCATGTTCTACACCGGCTGGTCCGCCTCGACCGGTGAAGCTGATTGGGCGCTGACGCCGCTGTTCGCCACCACTTCATGGCCGCCAGCAATCTTCAACACCGCCTTCTACAGCAATCCGCAGGTGGATAAAGATCTCGCCGATGCGCTGAAAACCACCGATCGCGACCAGAAAGCTAAGCTGTACAAAGACGCGCAGGATCGCATCTGGAACGATCATCCGTGGATCCCGCTGGTGGTGGAACAACTGCTGTCAGCCAACAATAAAAACCTCAGCGGTTTTTATGTCATGCCCGATACCTCATTCAATTTTGATGAGGCCGATCTGAAGTAACAGACGCGGCCAGCCTTAGCGGGCTGGCCGATGCTGCGCAGGACTTCGCATGCTCAACTATTTTCTCAAACGATTACTGGGACTGATTCCCACGCTGCTGATTGTGGCAGTGCTGGTGTTCCTGTTCGTCCATTTGCTGCCGGGCGATCCGGCGCGCCTGATTGCCGGCCCGGAAGCGGATGCCTCGGTGGTGGCGCTGGTGCGTCAGGATCTCGGCCTCGATCAGCCGCTGATCAAGCAGTTCTGGCACTTTATGATCAATGCGGTGCAGGGCGATTTCGGCCATTCGCTGGTCTCGAAACGTCCGGTGATTGACGAAATTGCCGCGCGCTTTTTCCCGACGCTGTGGCTGACACTCAGCAGCATGGTGTGGGCGGTGATATTCGGTATGGCGATTGGCATCACCTCGGCGGTGTGGCGCAATCGCTGGCCGGATCGCATCGGCATGACGCTGGCGGTGTCGGGCATCTCGTTCCCGGCGTTTGCGCTCGGCATGCTGCTGATGCAGGTGTTTTCCGTCGAGCTCGGCTGGTTGCCGACCGTTGGCGCGGATAGCTGGAAACACTACATTTTGCCATCGATCACCTTGGGTGCAGCGGTGGCGGCGGTGATGGCGCGCTTCACCCGCGCGTCGTTCGTGGAGGTGATGCAGGAAGATTACATGCGCACCGCGCGCGCCAAAGGGGTGCGCGAATCGCTGGTGGTGGTGAAACACGGCCTGCGCAACGCGATGATCCCGGTGGTCACCATGATGGGCCTGCAGTTTGGCTTCCTGCTCGGCGGCTCGATTGTGGTGGAGGTGGTGTTCAACTGGCCCGGCCTGGGCCGCTTGCTGGTGGATTCGGTCGAGATGCGCGATTACCCGGTGATTCAGGCCGAAGTGCTGCTGTTCTCGCTGGAGTTCATCCTGATTAACCTGATTGTCGATGTGCTGTACGCGGCAATCAACCCGGCAATTCGCTACAAGTAAGGAGTTGCAATTGAAGAACTGGCGACGAGCCGCGGCATTGAAAACCCTGCCGACTATCACGGAAAACCGGGTACGCACGCCGTGGCGCGAATTCTGGCGACGCTTTCGCAGTCAGCATGTGGCGCTGCTGGCCGGACTGTTTGTGCTGCTGCTAATCGTGGTGGCGTTTATCGCGCCGCTGATTGCGCCGTTTGATGCGGAAAACTATTTCGATTACGACCGGCTAAACGAAGGGCCGTCGCTGATGCACTGGTTTGGCGTTGACTCGTTGGGGCGCGATATCTTCAGCCGTGTGCTGGTGGGCACGCGTATCTCGCTGATCGCCGGTTTCTTCTCGGTGGCGATCGGCGCGCTGATCGGCACCGTTTTAGGTCTGCTGGCGGGCTATTACGAAGGCTGGTGGGATCGCATCACCATGCGTATCTGCGATGTGCTGTTCGCTTTCCCCGGCATTCTGCTGGCGATTGCGGTGGTGGCGATTATGGGCAGCGGCATGAGCAACGTGATTGTCGCGGTGGCGATCTTCAGCATTCCGGCGTTTGCCCGTTTGGTGCGCGGCAATACGCTGGTGCTGAAACATCAAACCTATATTGAGTCGGCACGCAGTATTGGCGCGTCGGACTGGACCATAATTATGCGTCACATCCTGCCCGGCACGGTGTCGTCGATTGTGGTCTATTTCACCATGCGTATCGGTACCTCGATTATCACGGCGGCGAGTTTGTCCTTTCTCGGCCTCGGCGCGCAGCCGCCCACGCCGGAGTGGGGCGCGATGCTCAATGAAGCGCGCGCCGATATGGTAATTGCGCCGCATGTCGCCATCTTCCCGAGCCTGGCGATTTTCCTCACCGTGTTGGCGTTTAACCTGCTGGGTGATGGTTTGCGTGATGCGCTGGATCCCAAATTGAAGACCTGATGGTGGGTCCGGTCGCCATTTATGGCGACCTCTTTAATAACCGCACTACTCCGGTCTTAGAACGTTTCCCAATTGTCATTACTGTGCGCGGCGGCAGGCTGCGCGCGGGTTGGTGTTATCACCGGTTTCACCACTTTCGCCACCGTTGCAGTCGCCTGGCGCGTGCCGGTTTTGAAGCGGGCCACCGCAGAAGAGAGGCTGCTGGCCTGCTGCTCCAGCGACGCTGAGGCGTTAGCCGATTCCTGCACCAGCGTGGCGTTCTGCTGCGTGACGCGATCCATCTCGTTCACCGCCTGACCAATCTGGTCGATGCCGCGGCTCTGCTCATCGGACGCTGAAGCAATCTCGCCCATGATATCGGTGACGCGGGTAACAGCGCTGACGATTTCCTGCATGGTTTCACCGGCGCTGCTCACCTGCTGCGAACCGGTGTTGACACGCTGCACGGAATTCTCAATCAGCAGTTTGATCTCTTTCGCCGCCTGAGCGCTGCGCTGTGCCAGATTGCGCACTTCACCCGCAACCACGGCAAAACCACGGCCCTGTTCACCGGCGCGCGCCGCTTCCACCGCCGCATTGAGCGCGAGGATATTGGTCTGGAAGGCGATGCCATCAATCACGCTGGTGATATCGGCGATTTTCTTCGAGCTGTCGGCGATATCGCGCATGGTTTTCACCACGCCATTCACCACATTGCCGCCTTTGTCGGCGGTTTCCGAGGCGGTTTTCGCCAGCTGCGTGGCCTGACGTGCGTTATCGGCGTTCTGTTTCACCGTGGCGGTCAGCTGTTCCATGCTGGCGGCGGTCTCTTCCAGCGATGCCGCTTGTTGCTCGGTGCGTGAAGAGAGATCGTTATTGCCGGTGGCAATCTCGCTGGCGCTGCCAAAAATCGCATCCGCGCTATCACGCACATTGTTAATGGTGCTGAGCAGCGACTGCTGCATATGGTTGAGGCTGGCGGCAATCGATGCCATTTCACTGCGGCCTTCCACCTGCAAACGGGCGGAGAGATCGCCGTCGGCGAAGCGCTCCATCTGCTGCTGTACCTGCTTCATCGGTGCCAGCAGGATGCGACGCACCAGAATCCACACCGCAGCCAGCAACAGCACCACAACTATCGCCATCACGGCGACCAACACCAGCATGTGCTGATAGTTATTATCATATTCCGCATTGCGCTCGGCCAGCAGCTGCACGTTGTGCTCGCGCCATTGCTTGTACGCGACTTCCAGATCGTCCTGCGCCTGCTGGGCGTCAAGGTTGCCATAGGCGGCGTAATCATTGGCTTTCAGGAACGCTGCGGACTGTTTCAGCAATTCTGCGAAGGCAGCAAATTTAGCGTCGACTACACTGGCTGAATCAGCGCTTTGTCCGGCAATGCGCGGCATGCTCTGGTAGAGGTCATAATGTTGCTTTGCTTCATCCAGTGACGCACCTGCGCTGATCAGCAATTTGTTGATGGCGGCGACGGACGCTTCATCCGTCTGTTTTTTCAGGATACGAATGGCGACGCGGTTAATGATCACGCGCGTTTTCACCAGCGTTTGCCAACCGTCGGCCAGCTCACGCTGCTGATGTGACAGCTGATTACTGGTGGTGAAATTATGCTGTCCGGTAATCAGTGATGATAAAAACAGCGAGCCGGAAATCGCCTGCATCGCGGTGAAAACCACCAATATCATCATGATGGCTGTCACAATTTTCATTCGTTTAAACATAGGTGCGTCTCTGAGGAAGTAGGCTGATATCCAGGTTATCGGTATAAAAGCAAATCGCTTAAGTGCCAGCAGGAAATAATTACGTCACGGGATGATGAGAGGCGGGAAAAACAGATGAAAGCGTTTAACTACGAGCAGGATTTCAAGCACATCAATTTTCGCCAGCAGCCAGAGCTGTATCAGGTGGGGCGCGGCGAGCAGGGCGTGCTGATGGTCGAGCCCTATAAAAGTGAGATTCTGCCGCACTGGCGTTTTCGCACCGTCGAGCTGGCAAAAGAATCTTCACAGCAGATTATGCAGCTATTTGAGGCATATCGCGCGCAGGACGATTTTGTCGGCATGGACATGGCGCGCAAATATATTCAGATGGGTTATACGCGTGCACGCCGCTACAGTAATCATCAGGGCGGGCGTAAATATGACGAGGCGGGCAACGAACTGCCGCGTACCACAGAAAAAGAGAAGGCCGCTGCGGCGGCCGTTTTCAAAGCGTGCTGGGATAGACTGCGCGCGGATACTGACTATCTGGCGCGCAAGCGTGCGCACCAGCAGAAGTATGGTTAAACGCGCGTGCCCCACAGATCGTATTCATCGGCGTGTTCCACTTTAACGCGGACCACGTCGCCGACTTTCACCTGACGATCGCCGTTCAGATAAACCGCGCCATCGATTTCCGGGGCGTCAGCCATGCTGCGTCCCACCGCGCCTTCTTCGTCCACTTCATCAATCAGCACCAGCACTTCGCGGCCGATTTTCTCCTGCAGACGTTCGCTGGAGATCTTCTGCTGCAGCTGCATGAAGCGATCAAAACGATCCTGCTTCACGTCGTCCGGTACCTGATCCGGCAGCTGGTTAGCAGTTGCGCCATCTACCGGGCTGTACTGGAAGCAGCCAACGCGATCGAGGCGCGCTTCCTGCAGGAAGTCGAGCAGCATCTGGAAATCTTCTTCGGTTTCACCGGGGAAACCGACGATAAAGGTTGAACGCAGCGTCAGCTCCGGACAGATTTCACGCCAGCGCTTAATGCGCTCCAGCGTGCGCTCTACCGCGCCGGGACGCTTCATCAGCTTGAGGATGCGCGGGCTGGCGTGCTGCAGCGGAATATCGAGGTACGGCAGAATCTTGCCTTCGGCCATCAGCGGGATCACATCATCCACATGCGGATAAGGATAAACGTAGTGCAGACGCACCCACACGCCGAGTTTGGCTAACTGCTCGCACAGGCTCACCATGCTGGTTTTCACCGGCGATCCGTTCCAGAAACCGGTGCGATGTTTAACATCCACGCCGTAAGCGGAGGTGTCTTGTGAGATTACCAGCAGCTCTTTCACGCCCGCTTCGACCAGACGTTTAGCTTCGTCGAGCACCGAACCGATTGGGCGGCTATCAAGATCGCCACGCATTGATGGAATGATGCAGAAGGTGCAGCGATGGTTGCAGCCTTCGGAAATTTTCAGGTAAGCGTAATGACGCGGCGTCAGTTTGACACCTTGCTCTGGCACTAAACTCAGGAACGGATTGTGTTCTGGTTTCGGCACATAAGTGTGCACATGCGACAGCACCTGCTCGTAGCTGTGCGGGCCAGTGATCTCCAGCACTTTCGGATGCACTTCGCGGATCTGATCCACTTTGGCACCGAGGCAACCGGTGACGATCACTTTGCCGTTCTCGTTCAGCGCTTCACCAATCGCTTCCAGAGATTCCTGTACGGCGCTGTCAATAAATCCACAGGTGTTAACGATGACGATCTCCGCATCATCGTAGCGTGGCACCACGTCATAGCCTTCAGTACGCAGCTCCGTCAGGATGCGTTCAGAGTCGACGAGGTTTTTCGGACAGCCGAGGGAGACGAACCCCACGCGCGGTGGATTTTTGACATGGCTCATAAGGATAAAAATTCATCATAATTAGTGTGGATAGGGGGGCGATTGTACAGAGGTTGCCGGGGAAAATGTATAGGCTGTGTAAGAATCTCCTTATGGGGTAACTAATGCATGATGATTGTGCTTAACTCTGTTGGCGGTGCGGCTCACTCGCTGGCGCAATGGCCCTCTGTGGCGATCCGAGTTGTGTAAGCTGGCGCCTTTTGCTTAAATGTTGGGTCGGTGAAGGTAAGTTGTTATCTTCACTGAAAATTTCAAATCGCACTGATAGTGAATCCTCACTGCCAGGGCAGAAGTGGATAATGTGAGAGCAGACATATGCAAGAGATCGTCAAAGGTTTTCTGAATTTTCAACAGAATGTGTTCCCTGAAAGGAAGGATCTTTTCAAAAGTTTGGCATCCAACCAAAATCCCAAAGCCCTGTTTATCTCCTGCTCAGACAGCCGTCTGGTGCCAGAGCTGGTGACGCAGTCGGAGCCGGGTCAGCTGTTCGTGATCCGAAACGCCGGTAATATCGTGCCACCGTTTGGTCCAGAGCCGGGCGGCGTGTCCGCAACCATTGAGTACGCGGTTGTCGCTTTGGGCGTGACCGAAATTATTATTTGTGGTCACTCTAACTGCGGTGCCATGAACGCCATTGCTTCCAATGCCGATCTCGAAACCATGCCCGCGGTCGATCACTGGTTGCACTACGCCAACGCGGCGAAAGCGGTGGTGGAAGAGCGTAACTACGATTCCGTTGAGAAGCGTCTCAACGAAATGGTGAAAGAGAACGTGATTGCGCAGCTGAACAATATCAAAACACACCCTTCCGTAGCGGTAGCGCTGCGTAAAGGCAAAATTCGCCTGCATGGATGGGTTTATGATATTGAGAGTGGCGGAATCATTGCCCTGACCAAAGGCGGTGAATCCTTTATTTCGCTGTCGGAAAACCCGGAAACCTGCTTCGAGTAATTCCGCCTAACCACCTGCATTGCAGGTGGTTATCCTCGCAACAGTGCGCCAATCACACTCAACGATCTGCGTCCGGGCATCGACGAGATGGTACGCGATGCGCTGACCTTCCCCGCACAGTAAATTCTCGCCCGGCGGCGTGCCGGGCTTAATGTTTTGTAAATCCTGCACATCCTTTGTCACGCGCTGACTACGCTTTACGGCAGACTGCGATAAAGGAGAATGCCATGCGTTTACTGCCCGCCGCGCTGCTGTTTGGCGCTTTAAGCACGTCCTTACCGTTATTCGCTGCCGATGTGCAGGTTCAGGTGCTTCAGGACAAGCTCGACCATCCGTGGTCCGTGGCTTTTCTACCCGATAATCAAACGCTGTTAATCACTGAACGATCCGGCCAGCTGCGCAGCTGGCAGCCGGGTAAAGGCTTGTCGCCACCGATCGACGGGGTGCCGAAGGTGTGGGCGAATCGTCAGGGTGGCTTGCTGGATGTGGTGCTGGCACCGGACTTCGCCGAAAGCCGCCGCGTGTGGCTCAGCTACACCACCGCCGATGCCAGCGGTCGGGCTGGTGGCGTGGTGGGTTATGGTCGCCTGAGCGATGACAACCGTCAGCTGAGTGACTTTAAAGTGGTGCTGGAGCAAACGCCGAAGCTGTCGGGCGGCGCCAATATCGGCACGCGACTGGCGTTTGATCGCCAGGGCTTTCTCTATATCGCCTTTGGTGACAACTTCGCCAGCAGCAGCGCGCAACAGCTGGATAAGCTCTCCGGTAAAATCGTGCGTCTGACCAAAGACGGTGAAATCCCGCCGGACAATCCGTTTGTTGATCGTCAAGGCGCGCGCGCGGAAATCTGGTCCTACGGCATGCGCAATCCGCAAGGGCTGGCGCTCAATCCGTGGACGCAGCAAATGTGGGAAAGCGAACACGGCCCGCGCGGTGGTGATGAGGTCAACATCCCCGAGAAAGGCAAGAATTACGGCTGGCCGCTGGCGACGCACGGCATTGATTACAGCGGGCAGAAAGTGCCGGAAGCAAAGGGCAGTGAAGTGGAAGGCACTGAGCAACCGCTGCATCTCTGGAAAGTCTCGCCGGCCATCAGCGGCATGGCGTTCTACAACAGCGCGCGTTTCCCGCAGTGGAAAAATTCCCTGTTTATTGGTGCGCTGAAAGAGAAGAGTTTGATTCGCTTGCAGGTCAACGGCGAGAAAGTGGTGGAGGAGCAGAGATTGCTGGAAAATCGTGGCGAACGTATTCGAGATGTGCGTCAAGGCCCGGATGGTTATCTGTACGTGCTAACCGATGAATCCAACGGCAAGCTGCTGAAAGTGGGGCTGCCAGACACAGCCAGCGCCCCACGCGGTTAAATTAGCGAGCCCAGTTACACACTTCCCATCCGCGCTGTTGTGCTTCCTGCAGCAGCAGCGGATTGGGATTGACCACCCACGCATGATCGGCATGTGCCAGCAGCGGTAAATCATTCATCGAATCGCTGTAAGCCCAGGTGCGTTCAAAGCGTTGATCTTGCTGTAACGCTTTCCAGTCACTGAGGCGTGTCACTTTACCTTCACGATAGGTCATGGTGCCGTAGGTTTGTCCGCTGTAGCGTTCATCCACCACTTCCACGCCAATCGCCAGCGCGCCGTGTACACCAAGGCGTTCGGCGATGGGCACCGCAAGATGATCGCCGCTGGCGGTGATGATCATTACCGTGTCGCCGCGCTGCTGGTGCCACGCAATACGCTCGCGGGCGGCAGGGAACACGCGCGGCATGATGTCGCGATGGATAAAGCGGCGTACCCAGCCTTCAACGGTCATCGTTGCCATGCCGGCGAGTGGCGCCAGCGTGGTGTTCATATACTCTTCAATGGATAACGTACCGGTGTGATATTGCTCCATCAGGATTTTCTCCTGCTGGATGATCTCTTCGGGGGCAAAGCCCTGTGAAACCAACCAGCGCAGCCAGAGGCTGGTGCTGTCTTCACAAATCAGGGTTTCGTCCAAATCGAAAATGGCTAAGTCCATCGCGGCTCTCCTCAGGCTGACTGAGTTCAGGTTAGCGGAAATTTGTGACTGGCTTAACCGTTCTGCGAAAAATCGGAATTACACGCAAATTTTTTCGGAAGTCAGATGGGCAAAAGTGGCGGCGCTGCGCGGTTGGTGCCAGGGTTACTCTAATAAACTCTATAAAACTTTACGATTGAGCGGTTTTTTTCGCTGGCCTGAACCGTTAGCGTGGGGCAAGACATGTCTTGCCTGCAAGAAAACCGAGATTTAACAAGGACAATCTGGTCACGCTCATGAGAAAAAACACCTTCGCTTCTGTCTGGCGGCCGTTGGCTGCGTCTTCACTTCTGTTACTCTTTATCCCCGCAGCCACCCTGGCTGAACAGGCACCTGCGGCACCGCAAATTGACGCCAAAGCCTGGATTTTAATGGATTACAACAGCGGCAAAGTGTTGGCGGAATCTAATGCCGATCAACGCCTCGATCCCGCCAGTTTGACCAAAATGATGACCAGCTATGTGGTCGGCCAGGCGCTGAAATCGGGCAAGATTCACAACGATGACATGGTTACCATCGGCCAGGATGCGTGGGCAACCGGCAATCCCAAGCTGCGCGGCTCATCGCTAATGTTCCTTAAGCCCGGCGATCGCATTCCGGTCTCTGAGCTGAATAAAGGTGTGGTGATTCAATCCGGCAACGATGCCTGTATCGCGCTGGCTGATTATGTCGCGGGCAGCCAGGATTCGTTTATCGGGTTGATGAACAACTACGTCAAGGCCTTTGGCCTGCAAAACACCCACTTTATGACGGTACACGGCCTGGACGCCGAAGGGCAGTACAGCACCGCGCGTGATATGGCGATTATCGGCCAGCGCCTGATTAGCGATGTACCGGAAGAGTATGCGATCAACAGCGAAAAAGAGTTCACCTTCAATAAGATTAAGCAGATGAACCGCAACCGTCTGCTGTGGAGCACCAATCTCAAGGTGGATGGCATTAAAACCGGTCACACCTCCGGCGCGGGTAACAATCTGGTGGCGTCGGCAACCGAAGGCGATATGCGGCTGATTTCCGTGGTGCTCGGTGCGGCGACCGATGCCACGCGTTTCCGCGAAAGTGAGAAGTTGCTGACGTGGGGCTTCCGCTTCTATGAAACCGTGACGCCGATTAAGGCCGATAAACCGTTTGCGCAGCAGCGCGTTTGGTTTGGCGATCGCAGCCAGGTCAATCTTGGCGTCGCAAAAGACGCCGCGATCACCGTACCAAAAGGGCAGATGAAAAACCTCAAGGCCAGCTTTACCCTGAATTCACCGCAGCTGGAAGCGCCGCTGGAGAAGAATCAGGTGGTGGGCACTATCGATTTCCAGCTGGATGGCAAAACCATTGAGCAACGTCCGCTGGTGACGATGGAAGCGGTGCCGGAAGGTGGCTTTGTTGGCCGCATTTGGGATTTCATCATGATGAAATTCCACGGCTGGTTCGGGAAGTGGTTTAGTTGAGACAAAAACGGTGCGCTTGATGCGCACCGTTTTTTACAGGCTCGTCATTAATGGCGACCCCATCGCTTACTCACGAATCCACCCTTTCTTAATCGGCATGGCGAACAGCGCGCGATACACCTGATGCGTAAACGCCAGCATGCGTTCGCCATACAGCTGCCACGCCATGTGCGACGCCAGACAACCCAGCAAGCCAACCAGGAATCCGCCCAGCATATCCAGCGGCCAGTGCACGCCAAGATAGACGCGTGACCAGGCGATGGCGCTGCCTATCACCAGCAACACCACACCTGACCAAAGGCGATGCCAGAAGATAAATGCCAGCGCAAAGGTGAAAATGGTGGTGCCGTGATCGCTCGGATAGGAATCATCAGGTCGGTGTGACAGTAACTGATGGCCAAAACCAATAGCGAACGGACGCGGATGCGGCAGCAACTGGCCGACGCACCACGAAATGCTCAGCGCATACAGCAGCGCCATGCCGGTTTTTAGCACCAGCTCGCGTTGAGACTGCACCTGATCGCGCGGTCCCCACAGCCACAGCGCCACAATCAGCAGTGGTACGATGGCGATCACATCTTTGGCGATAAAAGTCGCCAGAGTGATCAGCCACTGCGGTGAATCCTCTGTAGCGTTAATCCATAAAAAGAGCGTGTGGTTCAATGCTTCCATCACGATTCCTTGTCCTCGTCTTGTTTACCCGAAAAACAGCAGAGCAAAATTGTCTGCAAAATAAAGCTGATAGCCTAGAAGCGTCCGAACCAGTAATAAATAGTCGCGCTCTTAATCTTATCGCGGGTTGTTGGAGTGTTTAACTTTGATGAAAGTTGCATGAAGATTTAAAAAATCGACATCAGAGTGGCAGGATGGAATCTTTATTTGAGGAGAACCTTAAGCGGCAGAATGGCAGCCATAAAAAAACCCGCAAGTCAGTGACCGGCGGGCTCCACAATTTGGGGATTTCAAAGAAAAGCAGTGGCACTTATTCAGACTGCGACCCCAGAAGAAAGTTCTGGACAGCGCAAAAATATTTTTATAAAGGCAAAAGCGGCCAGATTATCACGATCAGGGTACCGGCCAGCGTCAGCAAAACATTCGCGATCGCATATGTTCCTGCATAGCCCAAGGCTGGGATGCTGCTGCGCGCGGTATCGCTGATGATCTCCATCGCTGGCGCACAGGTGCGCGCGCCCATGATGGCACCAAACAGCAGCGCGCGGTTCATACGCAGCACGTAAGCGCCGAACAGATAGCAAATCACCACCGGCAGCAAACTCACCAGCAAGCCACTTAGCAGCATCAACGCGCCGGCGCTGCCGAATCCGTGCTGCAAGCCGCTGCCCGCGCTCAGACCTACGCCCGCCATAAACACCATCAGGCCAAACTCTTTCACCATCGTCAGCGCACCCTGCGGGATGTAGCCAAATGTAGGATGGTTAGCGCGCATAAAGCCCAGCATGATGCCTGCGAACAACAATCCAGCGGCGTTACCGATGCCGAAGCTGAAATTGCTGAACTGGAAGGTGATCATCCCGACCATCAAGCCGACGATAAAGAAGGCGCAGAAGGCCAGCAGATCGGTGATTTGGCTGTGAATGGCGATAAAGCCAATGCGATCGGCCAGGCTTTTCACGCGACGCGCTTCGCCGCTTACCTGCAGCACATCGCCTTTGTTTAGCATAATGCTGTCATCGATCGGCATTTCGATTTGGCTGCGAATCACCCGGTTGAGGAAGCAGCCGTGATCGGTCAGTTTGAGATGACTCAGGCGCTTGTTCACCGCGTTGTGATTTTTCACCACAATCTCTTCGGTGACGATGCGCATATCCAGCAGGTCACGGTCGAACACCTCTTTGCCGTTACGGAAACTGGGATCAAGACGCGCGTGCGCATCGGGATAGCCCACCAGCGAGATATCGTCGCCCAGCTGCAGCATCGCGTCACCGTCCGGGCTGGCGAGAATACCGTTACGGCGCAAACGCTCGATGTAGCAGCCGGTCTGGCGATGAATGCCCAGCTCGCGCAGGTTTTTACCGCCGCTCCACTCCACCAGTTCCGGACCCACGCGATACGCGCGGATCACCGGTAGAAACACTTTGCGCTGGCTATCAGCGTCGAGGCCGCGCTCGCGCGCGATTTGCTGCGCGCAAGTCGGCAGATCCTGATGCTGCAGGCGCGGCAGATAGCGGGCGCCAAAAATCAGGCTGACTAAACCTACCAGATAGGTGAGGGCATATCCGAGGCTGAGGTTGTCCTGCATCAAGGTGAGCTGATGGCTGTCGCTGATGCTTTGCCGCAACGTATCGCCAGCACCCACCAGCACCGGCGTTGAGGTCATTGAACCGGCCAACATGCCCGCGGTTAAACCAATATCCCAGCCGAATACTTTGCCGAGCGTCAGGGCGATTAACAGCGCGCTGACAACCATGACAATCGCCAGAAAGAAGTAGTTTTTACCGTCGCGGAAAAATATCGAGAAAAAGTTAGGCCCGGCTTCCACGCCAACACAAAAAATAAACAACATAAAGCCAAGACTTAATGCGTCAGTATTAATGGCGAAATGCTGTTGACCTAAAATCAACGAAACAACCAGGACTCCAATGGAATTACCGAGTTGGATCGAACCGAGGCGTAATTTACCTAAGCAGAGTCCGAGAGCTAAAACGACAAATAATAACAGAACGTCATTTCCGCTTAACAATTCTGCGACGTTAATGTTCACGGTTTAACTTCTTCTTAACCTGTAACCAGTTGATGAGAGGGACTTTTTTCGCTATCTTGTGCCGAACGTTAAGGTTCTTGCAACAAAAGCGTTCAAGCCGAAATCTAAAGCGGCGTCATTCTAATCATAATTAACACCCTCAGCTATCGGCAGTTTTCATTCCTTTCGCCTCCAGCTGTTTCTTTTTATTTCCAGTCGTGCGCATCAGGGCAGTAAAAGTTTCATAATTGTTAACGTCAAAGTTGAGGATAATTATGTTGCAGCGCAATAATCGCTGGCCAGCATCCATTCTGGGCGTGATGCTTTATACGCTGGTGTTTATTTATGCACATCATTTCTGGGCCGCCGCCAGTGAACAAGCCGTACGCGGACAGCCAGAATTACTGCTGTTTTTACTGCCGGGATGTTTGATGGCGCTACTGCAGCCGGAAAGTCCGCTTATCAGCACCTTGTGGGTCGCGCTAGGCGGTACGCTGCTGGGTATGATGTGGTTGATGCTGGCGGTGCCAATGACGCACAGCGGCTTGTTGATTGTGGCCTGGAGTTTGAGTGCGCTGTTTTGGGCGGGCTGTGGTGCGCTGCTGGTGCGCTTGCTGCGGATTATGCTGGCGATGCGAGCCGAATAGCACCTGCAAAAACGGGCCCGCAGGCCCGTTCTCTTAGGCTTCGATACCCAGGTTTTCTTTGGTCCAGGCAGCGAATTCGGTGTAGCCACCAATGTGCTGATCGTCGAGGAAAATCTGCGGCACGGTCGTAACCGGCTTGCCGGCACGGGCTTCCAGATCGGCTTTAGTAATGCCGGTGGCCTGAATATCCACGTATTGATAGTTAAAGTCGTCGCGCTCGCTGGTCAGCTTAGCCGCCAACTCTTTCGCACGTACGCAGTAAGGGCAGCTAGAACGGCCAAAAATCACTGCAATCATTGCTTCTCTCCTTCCGCTGCTGTTTTGTGACTAGAATCACATCACAGCGTGAATAATGCGTCACATCATGCCCGCCCATCCTGCTTAAAGGAAGAAGAATATACCTGTTACTCTAATACTTACCGCCTATACATTGGGTAAAATGCGGCTAACGCTGAAAGAACAATCAAGGAACCATCGCATGCGTAATCTCGCCACATTACCCAAACCCGTGTTGCTACTCGAAGTGCTCGGCGTGCTTGCCGTGATTGGCGCCTTGTTGCTTACCAACGATTGGGTGAGCGCACCTGATTTCATCGCCAAAAAGCCGCTGGCGACGCTGCTGTTTTTTCTTGGTATCGCGCTGATGCTGCCTGCCGCATGGATGATGATGTGGCGCACGGCGAAGGCGATGGCCCCGCAATTGTTCAATCATTCCAACAAAAAGAAGTAACCACCGGAGAGAATTTATGACGCCGACTATCGATTTACTGTGCAGCCACCGTTCCATTCGCGCTTTTACCGAACAGGGCATTGACGAGGCGCAACGCAGCGCCATCATTGCAGCGGCACAAGCGGCTTCGACCTCCAGCTTTTTACAGTGCTCCTCAATTATTCGTATCACCGATCCCGCTAAGCGCGAGCAGCTGGTCCAGCTGACCGGCGGCCAGCCTTGGGTCAGCGCAGCGGCGGAGTTTTGGGTGTTCTGCGCGGATTTCAATCGTCATCAACAGATCTGCCCGGATGCGCAACTGGGGCGTGCTGAACAGCTGCTGCTCGGTTGCGTTGATACCGCGCTAATGGCGCAAAATGCCATGGTGGCGGCGGAATCGCTGGGCCTTGGCGGCGTATTTATTGGCGGGATTCGCAACAGCATCGCTGAAGTGACCGAGCTGCTTGAACTGCCGAAGTTTGTGCTGCCGCTGTTCGGCTTCTGCATCGGTCATCCGGCTGATACACCCGATGTTAAACCCCGCATGCCGCACGCGATGCTGGTACATGAAAACCGCTATCATGCAGTCGATAAAAATCTGTTGGCGCAATACGATGAGCAAATTACCGCCTATTATCAGCAGCGTGATAGCAACCAGCGTTCCGAAACCTGGAGTCAGCTGATTCAGCGTCTGATTATCAAAGAAACGCGTCCCTTCATACTGGATTACCTGCATCAGCAGGGCTGGGCGACGCGCTAAGCACAAGGAACTCTTTAATGAAAATGGCCATTCTCACTCGCGATGGATCGATCTATTCGTGTAAGCGTCTGCGCGACGCCGCGGAGGAGCGTGGCCATCAAGTGCAGATGATCGATCCGCTCTCCTGCTACATGAACATCAATTCCGATTCGCCCGCAGTGCACTACCGCGGCGAGGCGCTGGGGCATTTTGATGCGGTGATCCCGCGCATTGGCACCGCTACCACTTTTTATGGCACTGCGGTGCTGCGCCAGTTTGAGGTGCGCGGCAGCTACCCCCTCAATGAATCGGTGGCGATTACCCGCGCGCGCGACAAACTGCGTTCGCTGCAGCTGCTGGCGCGTGAGGGCATTGATATGCCGATCACCGGTTTTGCTTCTTCGCCGGATGATACTGATGATTTGATCGCGATGGTGGGCGGTGCGCCGCTGGTGGTGAAACTGGTGGAGGGCACACAGGGCATCGGTGTGGTGCTGGCGGAAACGCGGCAGGCAGCGGAGAGCGTGATTGACGCTTTTCGTGGCCTCAATGCCCATATTCTGGTGCAGGAGTTCATCAAGGAAGCGCAAGGACGCGATATTCGCTGCCTGGTGATTGGCAATGAAGTGGTGGCAGCGATTGAGCGCGAGGCGAAAGAGGGCGATTTTCGCTCCAATCTGCATCGCGGCGGCAAAGCGCGTGCGGTGGAGATCACTGAACAGGAGCGCAAAATCGCGGTGAAAGCCGCCTGCACGCTGGGGCTGGAAGTGGCCGGTGTGGATATCCTGCGCGCCCAACGTGGTCCGCTGGTTATGGAGGTAAACGCCTCACCGGGACTGGAAGGGATTGAGGGCGTTACCGGTTTAGATATCGCCACCATGATGATCACGTGGATTGAGCAGCACGCTTGCCCCGGCTATCGTCCTAAAACCGGCGGCTAACCGGCGCTTTTCAGCGGTTTTCGTGGCATCCAGATCGGTTTTTCCGTAAGCTAAGGCGCTTATTTCTTCACCCCACAGGATATTACGATGGATTCACTGGTCGTTCCGGACATTGACGTACTGCGTCGCTGGCTGGATCAACAAAATATCACCTGGTTCGAATGCGATGCCTGTCAGGCACTGCACCTGCCGCACATGCAGAATTTTGACGGGGTGTTTGATGCAAAAATTGACCTGGTGGATAACGTTATCCTCTTCTCCGCGCTGGCAGAAGTAAAACCGACGGCGCTGATTCCGCTGGTGGGCGATCTCTCGCAGATCAATGCCAGTTCGCTAACGATTAAAGCCTTTGTTGATATTCAGGACGACAATCTGCCGAAGCTGATTGTCTGCCAGTCGATCAGTACCAGCGCCGGATTAACCTTCGGGCAGTTCTCACACTTTATGAAGCAGAGTGAAGAGGGCGTTTCTATGGTAATCATGGAAGCCTTTGCTAACCACCTGCTGGTGGTTGAAGAAGAAGAGGAGCGACAGCCGAGCTCCAGCAGCCACGCGATGCTGCACTGAGTTCCCCGCCTCGCTAACTGCCGCTTTTTGCGGCAGTTTTCATTTTTGCCCCACCACTTTTTATTCTGCACTTTGCCCTTTATTGCCAGATATTAGTCGTGCTTTATGCCACTAGTGCCAAACCCCATAGCAGAAACATGCATAACTCATCGCAAAAAGGCGTTTTTTAAGCTGGGATCTGGTGAAGGTGGTGCGGGGGGGCTATTCTTGCGGGGCTGCTTGAGACGTGCAACCTCAGCGCAGGTATAGGTTTTTGCTATTAAACTCCCGCTGAATATTGATTCATTGTGTGCCTGTGATTTAACAGAAAACGCAACGTCCGGATCGCCGTGTATGCAGCGTTGTGATGACCCGCTCAGGAGGAAGTAAAACATGTTCAACCAACGTCAAAAATGGTTGTCAGGTGTGGTTGCTGGTGCATTGATGGCTGCGGCCGGCGGTGTGCAGGCCGAAGGCAGTACGGTACATGTGTATAACTGGTCCGATTATATCGCGGCGGATACCGTGCCGAACTTCGAAAAGCAGACCGGCGATAAAGTGGTGTATGACGTCTTTGATTCTAACGAAGTGTTGGAAGGCAAATTAATGGCGGGCAGTACCGGCTACGACGTGGTGGTGCCGTCGTCCAGCTTCCTCGCGCGTCAGCTGCAATCCGGCGTATTCCAGGAGCTGGATAAGAGCAAGCTGCCAAACTACAAAAACCTTGATCCCGAACTGATGAAGAAACTGGAGCAGCACGATCCGGGTAACAAATTTGCGATTCCTTATCTGTGGGGCACCACCGGCATCGGCTATAACGTCGATAAAGTAAAAGCCGCACTGGGCAAAGATGTGCCGCTGGATAGCTGGGATTTGGTGCTGAAACCGGAAAACCTGGAAAAACTGAAAGGCTGCGGGGTTTCCTTCCTTGATGCGCCGGAAGAGATTTTCGCTACTGTGCTGAACTACCTTGGCAAAGATCCTAACAGCTCTGACGCGAAAGATTACTCTGGCGCAGCGACTGATTTGCTGCTGAAACTGCGTCCGAACATCCGTTACTTCCACTCGTCGCAGTACATCAACGACCTGGCGAACGGCAACATCTGCGTAGCGATTGGCTGGTCGGGCGATATTCTGCAGGCGAAAGATCGTGCGGACAAAGCCAACAACGGCGTGCATGTCGGCTATATCGTACCAAAGCAGGGCGCACTGGCATTCTTTGACATGTTCGCGATTCCAAAAGACGCGAAAAATGTGGAAGGCGCCTACCAATTCCTTAATTACATGATGGATCCCAAAGTCATCGCTGACGTTTCCAACAACATGAACTACGCCAACGGTAACAAAGCCTCGCTGCCGTTGATCAATGCGGACGTGCGCAACAATCCGGGCATTTTCCCAACGCCGGATGCCATGGCCAAACTGTTTGTGCTCAAGGTCCAGGATCCGAAACTGGATCGTGTGCGCACCCGTGCATGGACTAAAGTAAAAAGTGGTAAGTAATTCGTTCTGAACGATTATTGCCTGAAGACGACAGCAGAGGCGCAGTAATGGCCTCTGTTGTGCCATTTTTAGCGGCTGGCTGTGCCGCGCGATTTTAGCGCCGGAGAAATGTTAGTGAACGACGCGATTCCCCGCCCCCCAAATAAAACGGCTAAGGCGATGACGCCGCTGCTGGAAATTCGCAACCTGACTAAATCGTTTGACGGCCAGCACGCCGTGGATGATGTCAGTCTGACCATTTACAAAGGTGAGATTTTTGCGCTGCTGGGCGCATCCGGCTGTGGTAAATCAACCTTGCTGCGCATGCTGGCGGGATTCGAACCGCCCACCAGCGGCCAGATTGTGCTGGATGGGCAGGATCTCTCCCATGTTCCGCCGTATCAGCGCCCGATCAACATGATGTTCCAGTCCTACGCACTGTTCCCGCACATGACGGTGGAGCAGAACATCGCCTTTGGTCTGAAGCAGGACAAACTGCCGAAAGGCGAAATCAGCAGCCGCGTTGAAGAGATGCTGTCGCTGGTGCATATGCAGGAGTTCGCGAAGCGTAAGCCGCATCAGCTCTCTGGCGGTCAGCGTCAGCGTGTGGCGCTGGCGCGTAGCCTGGCGAAGCGGCCAAAACTGCTGCTGCTCGACGAGCCAATGGGCGCACTGGATAAAAAGCTGCGTGACCGCATGCAGCACGAAGTGGTCGATATTCTCGAGCGTGTCGGTGCCACCTGCGTGATGGTGACGCACGATCAGGAAGAAGCGATGACCATGGCGGGCCGCATCGCCATCATGAACCGCGGTAAATTCGTGCAGATTGGTGAGCCGGAAGAGATCTACGAGCATCCCACCAGCCGCTACAGCGCCGAGTTCATCGGTTCGGTGAACGTGTTCGAAGGCTTGCTGCGCGAACGCGGTGAAGACGCGCTGATCATTGATGCGCCGGGCTTAGTGCATCCGCTGAAAGTGCAGACCGATGTTTCTGTCGTCGATAACGTGCCGGTCCATGTGGCGCTGCGTCCGGAAAAAGTGATGCTGTGCGAAGAGGTGCCTGCCGATGGCTGTAACTTTGCCGTAGGTGAAGTGGTGCATATCGCCTATCTCGGCGACCTGTCGATTTATCACGTGCGCCTGCGCAGCGGCCAGATGATCAGCGCACAGTTGCAAAACGCCCATCGCTACCGCAAAGGCGCGCCAACGTGGGGCGATGAAGTGCGTCTCTGCTGGGACGCCGACAGCTGTGTGGTTCTGACGGTTTAAGGGGGCGATATGAGCCAGATTTCTCAACGCAGCGAGCCCGAAGTGGTGGGCACGCCGCTGCAGCGCTGGGCGACGCGCATCAAGATGCAGCACGGCCGCAAGCTGGTGATTGCCATGCCGTATCTGTGGCTGATCCTGCTGTTCCTGCTGCCGTTCCTGATCGTGCTGAAGATCAGCTTTGCCGATATTGCGCGCGCTATTCCGCCGTACACCGATTTGGTCACCTGGGCCGATGGTCAGCTCAATCTGGTACTCAATCTCGGTAATTACTTCACGCTGACTGACGATCCGCTGTATGCCGATGCGTACCTGACATCGCTGAAAGTGGCGGGCATCTCCACCATTATCTGCCTGATGATCGGATATCCGCTGGCGTGGGCGGTGGCGCACAGCAAACCGTCAATGCGCACTATTTTGCTGCTGCTGGTGATCCTGCCATCGTGGACCTCGTTCCTGGTGCGCGTTTACGCGTGGATGGGCCTGCTCAACAACAACGGCATTCTCAACCGCTTCCTGATGTGGCTCGGCTTTATCGATCATCCGCTGGTGATCCTCTACACCAACACGGCGGTGTATATCGGGATCGTTTACTGCTATCTGCCGTTTATGGTGCTGCCAATTTATACCGCGCTGACGCGTATTGATTATTCGCTGGTGGAAGCCTCGCTGGATCTCGGTGCACGTCCGCTGAAGACCTTTTTCAGCGTGATTGTGCCGCTGACCAAAGGCGGGATTATTGCCGGTTCGATGCTGGTGTTTATTCCGGCGGTCGGCGAGTACGTGATTCCGGAACTGCTCGGCGGTCCGGACAGCATCATGATTGGGCGTATTTTGTGGCAGGAGTTCTTTAACAACCGTGACTGGCCGGTAGCGTCCGCGCTGGCGGTGATCATCCTCTTGATTCTGATATTGCCGATTATCTGGTTCCACAAACATCAGAACCGTGAAGTGGGAGAGAAAGAATGAGCCAGTTACCAACTATTCGCTCTCCGTGGCGCACTGTGATTCTGCTGCTGTGCTTTATGTTCCTCTACGCGCCGATGCTGCTGCTGGTGGTTTATTCCTTCAACAGTTCGCCGCTGGTCACGGTATGGGAGAGCTTCTCGTTCCACTGGTACAACGTATTGTTCCAGGATCAGGCGATGCTGGATGCGGTGGGACTCAGCCTGACCATCGCCGCGCTCTCAGCCACCATGGCGGTGGTGCTCGGCACCATGGCGGCGGTGGTGATTGTGCGCTTTGGCCGCTTCCGTGGACACAACGGCTTCGCCTTTATGCTGACGGCGCCGCTGGTGATGCCTGATGTGATCACCGGTTTGTCCTTGCTGCTGCTGTTTGTGGCGATGGGCAATACTCTTGGCTGGCCGAGCGATCGCGGCATGCTGACCATCTGGCTGGCGCACGTGACCTTCTGTACTGCTTACGTGGCGGTGGTGATCAATTCGCGTCTGCGTGAACTGGATCGCTCAATTGAAGAGGCGGCGATGGATCTCGGCGCAACGCCGGTGAAAGTGTTCTTTGTGATCACCGTACCGATGATCGCGCCGGCGATCGTTACCGGCTGGCTGCTGGCGTTTACCTTGTCGCTGGACGATTTAGTGATTGCCAGCTTCGTGACCGGCCCAGGCGCGACCACCTTGCCGATGGCGATTTTCGCCACCGTGCGTCGTGGCGTCAATCCGGAGATCAACGCTTTAGCCTCGCTGATTCTGTTTGTCGTCGGTTTAGTTGGTTTTATCGCCTGGCGCTTTATGGCGCACGAAGAAAAGCAGCGTTTACGCGATATTCAGAAAGCAAAACGTGGCTGAAAGCCGTAACATTTGTCACTATAAGAACGGGCTGATTTTATCGGCCCGTTTTATTATGGTTACGGAGCGACACCATGTCGGAAACCCTGAAACACGGTTCAATGATTAACGCTACACCGGTGCCCGTGATGGTGGCGGGCAGCGCTATCATCATTACGCGTTGCCTCAGCGTGTTGATGCTGGCCAACGAACTGGGTTACGACGAACTCGCCAACTTCGTGCATCGCAGCGCGCAAGCCTGGGATTCCACCCTGATCTTTATCGCTAGCCAGCTGATCTTCCTGTTTGAACTGCGCTGCGCCTTTATTTTGATGCGCGGTAACAATCGTGGGCGCTGGGGCTATGTCGCGACGCAAATCATTGTGCTGATCTACATGTTGATGGCATCAGTGGGCTGGATCTACCCGGAAATTTTTAGCATTCCTGGTGAAAGTAATGCGCAGATCATTCATCACACGCTGCTGCAAAAGCTCCCGGATGTGTTGGTATTAGGGCTGCTGTTTGTGCCCGCCAGCAGTCGCGCTTTTTTCCGGCGCCGGTGATACAATCGCCCCCCATTTTTTCTCCCGATTTTGAATACAGGCATTTGCATGCATTGCGCGCTTTATGATGCCGGTCGCTGTCGTTCGTGTCAGTGGCTGGAAAAACCCTATCCGCAACAGCTCAACGATAAGCAGTCGCTACTTGAACAACTGCTGGCTGAAAAGCCGGTGGGCGAATGGCTGCCGCCGGTGCAATCCGCGCAGCAAGGGTTTCGCAATAAGGCCAAAATGGTAGTCAGCGGGAGCGTAGAGCGGCCGATTTTAGGCATGGTGGCGCGCGACGGTGAACCGGTCGATCTCTGCGCTTGCCCGCTCTATCCCGACAGCTTCAGTGCGGTGTTCGCGCAGCTCAAACCTTTTATCGCCCGCGCCGGTTTAACGCCCTACAACGTGGCGCGTAAACGCGGTGAGCTGAAATTTCTGCTGCTGACGGAGAGTACGCAGGGCGGCATGATGCTGCGTTTTGTGCTGCGTTCCACCAGCAAGCTGCAGCAGCTGCGCGACGCCTTGCCGTGGCTGCAACAGCAGCTGCCGCAGCTGAAGGTGATTTCCGCCAATATTCAGCCGGTGCATATGGCGATTCTTGAAGGCGACGAAGAGATTGCGCTGACGCCGGATCAGGCGCTGGCGGAGCGCTTTAATCAGGTGCCGCTCTATATTCGCCCGCAAAGCTTCTTCCAGACCAACCCACAGGTTGCAGCCGATCTCTATGCCACCGCGCGCGATTGGGTCGCGCAGTTACCGGTGAGCAGCATGTGGGATCTGTTTTGTGGCGTCGGGGGATTTGGCCTGCACTGCGCAACGCCCGAAATGCAGCTGACCGGCATCGAAATCAATGCTGAAGCCATCACCTGTGCGCAGCAGTCGGCGCAGCAGCTGGGATTAGAAAAAGTGAGTTTTGCCGCGCTGGATTCCACGCAGTTCGCCACTTCACGGGAAGCGGTGCCGCAGCTGGTATTAGTGAATCCGCCACGTCGCGGTATTGGCGCAGAGTTGTGTGCTTATCTCAGTGAGATGGCGCCGGATTACCTTCTCTATTCCAGCTGCAATCCCAGCAGCATGGCGCAGGATATCGCGCGTCTGGCCAATTATGACGTGAGCCGCGTACAGCTGTTCGACATGTTCCCGCATACCGCGCATTTTGAAGTGCTGTGCTTGCTGAGCAAGAAGGGTGGGACGGCGTAACGTTCACCTGCACGGAGGACGTGCAGAACCTGGCAGGCAGCACGCTCCGCCATCCCATAATGCTTATTCCGGGAACCACTTCTGATTGATTTGCTGCCAAGTGCCGTTGGCCTTCAATGCCACTAACGCGCTGTTCAGCTCGTTCAGCAGCGGCTCATTGCCTTTGCGTACCGCTATACCTAAACCGGTGCCAAAGAAGTCGGTATCGGTGATGTGCTCGCCTACCGCGCTAAGATCGTCATTGGCCTTGAGCCACTGATTCACCACCGCCGTATCACCAAACACGCCGTTCAGGCGACCGTTTTTCAGGTCGAGAATCGCGTTCTGATAGCTGTCATACGCCACCGCAATCACCTCCGGATGTTTCTCCAGCAGGTATTTCTGATGTGTGGTGCCGTTCTCAACGCCAACACGTTTGCCTTTCAGCTGGCTGAAGTCGGTGAACTGGCCTTTATGCGCAATCACAATCGCCGAGTTAGCGTAGTAAGGTTGGGTGAAATCGACCTGCTTGCTGCGATCGGCGGTGATATCCATGCCGGAAATCACTGCGTCATAGCGACGGAATTTCAGCGACGGAATCAGGCTATCGAAGGCGTTGTTGGTGAAGGTGCAATCCGCTTTCATCTGCTGACACAGTGCTTTTGCCAGATCGATATCGAAGCCCACGATTTGGTTGTCGTGATCAAGGGATTCGAACGGGGGATAAGTGGCGGAAGAGGCGAAGCGGATTTTTTCCGCCGCATAAGCATTCATTGCCAGAGTTGCCAGCGCAGCAGCAACGATCCATTTTTTCATTATGTAACTCCTGTAAACCATGCCAGAGACGGAACGGGTTACACGATGCCAGTTAATGAATTTATATGCAATATTTTTGCTTATTAATTTAAACGAACAGCGGGCGCTTTTTTAGTGCGCCCGCAGGGAATAAATCAGTTACGACGCTCAAATGCCAGCGCACGCTTCTCGACCAGACGCATCATCAGCGTCAGCAAGCCGTTAACCACCAGATAGATCAGGCCAGCGGCAGCGTATACCGAGATATCGTAAGTGCGGCCATACAGCAGTTGTCCGTGGCCCATTACTTCCATCAACGTAATGGTGTAGGCCAGCGAGGTACTTTTAAATACCAGCACCACTTCGTTGGAGTAGGACGACAAGGCGCGCTTGAAGGCGTACGGCAGCAGAATGCGCAGCGTATCTTTGCGGTTCATGCCGAGCGCCGCGCAGGATTGCCATTGACCGGACGGAATGGCGCGCACCGCACCGTAAAACAGCTGCGTGGTATAAGCCGCACTATTGAGCGACAGCGCCAGCAGCGCACACAGCCACGGCTGCGACAGCAGATGCCACAACCAAGGAATGTTTTGGATGCTGGGGAACTGGCCGGGACCGTAATAGATCAGGAAGATCTGCACCAGCAGCGGCGTGCCGGTGAACAGCGTGATATAGCCTTTCACTAGCCAATTGAGCACCGGCACTTTGAGCGCCAGCACGATGGTGCAAAGTACAGAGAGCACCAATGCCGCAATCAGCGATGCCACGGTCAGCGTCAGGCTGGTGTGTAGCCCTTTCAGCAGCTCGGGTAAGTAATCCAGCATGCTTAAGCCCCTCGCTCGAAACGCGTGGTGCGCAATTCAATGCGGCGCAGCACGAACTGACTGAACAGCGTGATAATCAGATAGATCGCCGCCGCCACCAGATACCAGGTAAACGGCTCTTGCGTGCGCGTAGCGATACTTTTGGTTTGCAGCATCAGATCATTCACGCTGATCAGCGATACCAGCGCAGTATCCTTCAGCAGCACCAGCCATTGGTTACCCAAACCGGGCAGCGCGTGACGCCACATCTGCGGCATGATCAGGCGCAGGAAAATCGCCGACTTCTTCATCCCCAGCGCCTGGCCCGATTCCCATTGACCCACCGGCACCGCTTTCAGCGCGCCGCGCAGGGTTTGTGATGCATAGGCGGAATAGAGCATCGCCAGCGCAATCACACCACACAGGAAGGGACTGACGTCGAAGTTTTCAATTTGCACCTGCACCGGAATAGCGAACAGGCCGAGATTGATGTGGAAGCCATCGGAGAGCGTTAGCAGCAGCTGTGAGGCGCCGAAATAGATAAACAGCACCACCAGAATTTCCGGCAGGCCGCGAATCAGTGTGACCAGCGCGGTACCGAGCCACGCCAGTGGTTTCCAGCGCAGCGATTCCCAGCCAGCAAAAATCATCGCCAGCACAAGGCCGGCGATCAGTGCACAAACGGCAAGGCCGACGGTCATACCGGCGGCGCTTGCGAGTGGAATCATTTCATTCATCAGAAATTACTGCTGGAACCATTTGCTGTAGATGGTTTTGTAGGTGCCGTCAGCTTTGATCTTCTCCAGCGCCGCATTGAACTTGCCCTGCAGCTCGCTGTTGCCCTGACGCACAGCAATACCCAAACCGGTACCGAAGTAATCTTTGTCCGTCACTTTCTCACCCAGCGGCGCGAGGTTGGCATTCTGCTTCAGCCACTCGTTCACTACCGCCGTGTCACCGAATACCGCATCGATACGACCATTTTTCAGATCCAGCACCGCGTTCTGGTAGCTGTCGTAAGGCACAACGGTGATGTCGCTGTGTTTGTCAGAGAGGTATTTCTGGTGCGTGGTGCCGTTCTGCACGCCTACACGTTTGCCTTTCAGCGCGGCCACGTCAGCCATTTTGCCTTTCTGCGCGATGAAGATGGCCGAGTTGTCGTAGTACGGCTTGGAGAACAGCACTTGCTTCTCACGATCTGGCGTGATGTCCATGCCTGCCATTACCGCGTCAAAACGACGGAACTTCAGGCTGGGGATCAGGCTATCGAACGCCTGATTAGTGAAGGTGCAGGTCGCATCCATCTCTTTACACAGCGCGTTAGCCAGATCGACATCAAAGCCCTGAATTTTGTTATCAGAGTCGACGAATTCAAACGGAGGATAAGAAGCCTCGGTAGCAAAACGCAATGTCTGTGCCGCTGAAGCGCTCAGGCTCAGGCCAGCAAGGAGGGCAGCAATTACAACTTTTTTCATTAGAAGCATCCTGACTTAATGCGAAAGATAATTAGCAAACGCGTCGGTTTGCGGCTGTGTAAAGTGGCTGGCATCGCCTTGCTCAACAATGTGACCGTTTTCCATATACACCACGCGGCTGGCGGTTTTACGCGCCACTTCCACTTCGTGCGTCACGATCACTTGTGTGATGTTGGTCTGTGCCAGCTCACGAATAATGCTGACGATCTGGGCGGTTATTTCGGGATCGAGCGCAGCGGTCGGTTCATCAAACAGCAGCACCTGCGGCTCCATCATCAGCGCACGGGCAATCGCTACGCGCTGCTGCTGGCCGCCGGAAAGATGCAGCGGGAAGCGATCGGCGTAAGGCGTCAGGCGCAGACGGTCCAGCAGCTTTTCAGCACGCGCACGCGCGGCGTCCTTGCTGAGGCCGAGCACGCGGCACGGCGCTTCAATCAGGTTTTGCAGCACGCTCAGGTGCGGCCACAGATTATATTGCTGGAATACCATGCCCACGTTCTGCCGCAGCTCGCGAATCGCGCTGTCGGAAGGGGCTTTGGTGAAATCAAACTGGTTGCCGGCAATCTGCAGGCTGCCGGAGCGTGGTTGCTCCAGCAAGTTGAGGACGCGCAGGAGCGAACTTTTACCCGCGCCACTCGGGCCGAGCAACACCAGCGTTTCACCCTGCGGACAAGCCAGGTTGATATCGAACAGGGCCTGATGGGTACCGTAAAAACAGTTTATGGCGTTTAGTTGAATACTCATGCGCAAAAAATGAATAGTAATTAGTGTCGCGGATTTTAACGTCACCAGAATAGTTATGCAATTGTGGTGGGTTAATATTTATTAAAGAGCAGTGAAACCTCCAAAGCGTAGCACAAAATCGCGCAACTCAAGGTGGATGAGGGCTGGCAAGCCCTATTTTGTTCACAAAATATCAACAAAAAGCGCCGCAAGGATACGGCGCGCTAATCAATGGTATTAACGGCGGGAAAAGTGAACGGTTACTTTTTCGCTTCCAGCAGCTGCGTCAGCGAACCGCCGCCAGCGTGGGGCACCTGGCCGACATAACGCACATCATCAACCACCCAGCAGGTGCCTTCGTGGATCATCAGCACTTCATCTTGCCAGGTTTTGCTGTCGCGGCTCAGCTCAACCCGCAGCGGAATATTGCGCGCGTCGCGGTTAGGAATGGTGGATGCGCTGGCCACGTCCGCTGAAGTTGGGCCTTGCGCCAGGCTGGAAAAGAGATCGCCGCGGGTCCACGCCGCTGGTTTCGGATTCTGGCTGCTGGCACTCAGCAGCTTTTGATACAGGCGATCGCTCAGGTAAGGGCGATATTTCGCCAGCGTGTTGCTGTCTGGCAAACCTTGCGTCGGCTGGCTGACGCGTAAATCGTAGAACTGTTGCGCCACGCCGTCCGGACCCCCGTCAACGCAGGCAGCGGTGCGCGGGCCATTATCCTTAATCACTGGCTCAACGGTGGTACAAGCACTTAGCAGCAACGCTGCGGGAATAAGCAGCGCAAAGGCATTGTTTCTCATCTCGATTTCCTTATTGTTCACTGGCAAAGCGCCATTTTTAGCATAGAGTATAGCCTTGCTTTTAAGCGCTACGAGCTGATTCAGAAAAGGAGAACACCATGAAATTTTCTACAACGCCCACGTTGGAAGGACACAGCATCAGTGAATATTGCGGCGTGGTCGCCGGTGAAGCGATTCTCGGCGCCAATATTTTCCGCGATTTCTTCGCCGGTATCCGCGATATCGTCGGTGGCCGCTCTGGCGCCTACGAAAAAGAGTTACGCAAAGCGCGCCAGATCGCCTTTAAAGAGCTGGAAGAGCAGGCGAAAGCGCTCGGCGCCAACGCGGTGGTGGGCATCGATATCGACTACGAAACTGTCGGCAAAGAGGGCAGCATGTTGATGGTGAGCGTCACCGGCACCGCCGTGATTATTCGCTAATGCGCGTGGTTGTCCTGCTGGCGATGGCGCTGTTACTCAGCGCTTGTCAGTCATCGATTGAAGCGCGCCATGGTTACTGGGTTGATATCGCGCATCCGGCGCAGGGCGCGCGGCCGCGAATTAAAGTGGTGGTGATTCACTACACCGCTGAGGATTTCTCCACTTCGCTGGCGACGCTAACCGATCGGGAAGTTAGCGCGCACTACCTGATTCCGCAGCATCCGCCGCATAAAAACGGCAAGGGCGTGGTGTGGCAATTGGTGCCGGAAAGCCAACTCGCGTGGCACGCAGGCCCGAGTTTCTGGCGCGGCGCAACGCGCATTAATGACACTTCGGTTGGTATTGAAATCGTCAACAGTGGTTATCGTCGAACCTTAACGGGTTTGCAGTGGCAGCCCTTTACGCCGCAGCAGATCAGCGCGCTGATGGCGCTGGTCAAAGATATCACTCAGCGCTACGGCATCGCGCCGGAAAATGTGGTCGGGCACAGCGATATCGCGCCGCAGCGTAAGCAGGATCCCGGTCCGCTGTTTCCCTGGCAGCAGCTGGCAGAGCACGGTTTAGGCGCTTGGCCCGAGCAGGCAACGGTGCAGCGCTATCTTAACGGACGCGCGGCGGATGAAGGCGTGGATCAGGCAGAACTGCTGGATGCGCTGCAGCGCTATGGCTACGACGTGGCGGCGGCGACCACGCCGCAGATGCAGCGCAAGCTGATTGCGGCGTTTCAAATGCATTTCCGCCCGCGTGATTATCGCGGCATCGCCGATGCAGAAACCCTGGCGATCGCCCGCGCGTTATTAGCGAAGTACGGCGCGGCGCAGTGATACGCGGCATTGGTTGCCATAAATGGCGACCGTTTGTTTACTGCTGCAGGAATGCCTGCCAGTGCGCCACCAACCGTTGCAGATCCTGACGGCTGACATCCAGATGCGTGACAATACGCGTTACGGGCCCAACGCTGATTAGCACATCGCCCGACTGCATCCAGCTTTTCAGCGCGTCAACTTTCTCTGATGGCACCTTCACAAACAGCATGTTGGTGTGCTGATTGAGCACTTCAACACCGATGGCGCTGAGCTGCTCGCCTAACCATGCCGCATTATCGTGGTCGTCTTTGAGACGCGCGACATTGTGCTTCAACGCATACAGCCCCGCCGCGGCCAGAATGCCCGACTGGCGCATGCCGCCGCCGGTCATTTTGCGCCAGCGACGCGCTTGCTCAATGTAGGCTTCATCGCCACACAGCAGCGAACCAATCGGCGTGCCGAGGCCTTTTGACAGGCAGATGGTTAAGGTGTCGCAGTAACGCGCAATCGCTTCCAGCTCCACATTCTGTGCCACCACGGCGTTAAAAATACGTGCGCCATCAATGTGCAGCGCCAGCTTATGCTCGCGGGTGAGAGTCCACGCTTGCTCCAGATAGCTCAGCGGCAGCACTTTACCGTGATGGGTGTTTTCCAGGCTCAACAGACGGGTGCGGGCGAAGTGGAAATCGTCGGGTTTGATGGCGGCGGCCACTTCCGCCAGCGGCAGGGAACCATCTTCCGCATGCAGAATTGGCTGTGGCTGAATGCTGCCGAGCACCGCTGCGCCGCCGGCTTCATATTTGTAGTTGTGCGCCTGCTGACCGACGATATATTCATCGCCGCGCTGGCAGTGACACAGCAGCGCTACCAGATTAGCTTGCGTGCCGGTGGGGAAGAACAGGGCGGCGGCTTTGCCGCTCAAGCGTGCGGCTTCGACTTCCAGTGCGTGTACGGTGGGGTCATCGCGGTAGACATCATCGCCGGTTTCGGCTGCCATCATGGCATCGAGCATGGCAGCACTCGGGCGGGTTACGGTATCACTGCGTAGATCGATCACGTCGCTCTCCTGAAATAAAAAAGCGGGCGAAGCGCCCGCGTTATCATCATGTTTGGCCTGAATTGTTTTACCTTAGCCAGTTGGTTTTCGCCAGCTCCACGATCTCATCACCGCGTCCATTCAGAATGGCACGCATCATGTAGAGGCTGAAACCTTTGGCCTGCTCGGCTTTAATCTGCGGCGGCATCGACAACTCTTCTTTGGCGGTAAGCACGTCAAGCAACACCGGGCCATCGTGCGCAAAGGCTTCCTGCAGCGCGCCGTTAAGATCGGAGGCTTTCTCGACGCGAATGCCTTTGATGCCGCAGGCGGCGGCGATGGCGGCGAAATCCGGGTTTTCGAGGTCGGTGCCGTCGGTCAGATAGCCACCGGCTTTCATCTCCATCGCCACAAAGCCCAGCACGCTGTTATTGAAGATCACCAGTTTCACCGGCAGCTTGAGCTGCGCCACCGAAATGAAATCGCCCATCAACATGCTAAAACCGCCGTCGCCACACAGCGCCACCACCTGACGCTGCTTGTCCAGCGACTGCGCGCCCAACGCCTGCGGCATGGCGTTGGCCATCGAACCGTGATTGAACGAGCCGATCAAACGACGTTTGCCGTTCATCTTCAGATAGCGCGCTGCCCACACGGTTGGCGTGCCGACGTCGCAGGTAAAGATGGCGTCGTCATCGGCGTATTCGCTGATTTGCTGGGCCAGATATTGCGGGTGAATCGCCAGCTTATCGTTAGCGGTGGCCAGTTCGTCCAGCCCTTTGCGCGCATCGACATAATGCTCCAGCGCTTTGTCCAAATGCTGACGATCGGTTTTGCTGGTGAGCTGCGGCTGCAGCGCATGCAAGGTGGTTTTGATGTCACCCACCAGCGCCATATCCACATGGCTGTGTGAGCCAAGGCTGCCCGGATTGATGTCGATCTGAATGATTTTGGCATCGGCCGGATAGAAGGCGCGGTAGGGGAATTGCGTCCCCAGCAGCACTAAGGTATCGGCATTCATCATGGCGTGGAAACCAGAGGAGAAGCCAATCAATCCGGTCATGCCGACATCGTAAGGGTTATCGTATTCGATGTGCTCTTTACCGCGCATCGCGTGCACAATCGGCGCTTTTAGCGTTTCTGCCAGCTTCACCACTTCGTCATGCGCGCCAGCGCAACCGCTGCCGCACAGCAGGGTGATATTTTTCGCTGCATTCAACGTTTCAGCTAAGGCGGCCACTTCGCTGGCGGTTGGCACCACGTGCGGCAACTGCGGCGGATACCATTCGCTGCGTGCGCTTTCCGGGGCCGGCTGCAATGCCACGTCGCCGGGGATCACAATCACTGATACGCCACGATTGAGAATCGCTTTACGCATCGCAATGCCCAGCACCTGCGGCAGCTGCTCCGGATTGGAAACCAGCTCGCAATAGTGGCTGCATTCGCGGAATAATTCTTGCGGGTGGGTTTCCTGAAAATAGCCGCTGCCAATTTCGCTGGAAGGAATGTGGGCGGCGATGGCCAAAACCGGAACGTGATTGCGGTGGCAATCAAACAAGCCGTTGATGAGATGCAGGTTGCCCGGTCCACAGGAACCGGCGCATACCGCCAATTCACCGCTGATTTGTGCTTCAGCGCCGGCCGCGAAGGCTGCCACTTCTTCATGGCGCGTCGGCATCCATTCGATGGTGCCCATGCGATTCAGGCTGTCGCTCAGCCCGTTGAGAGAGTCACCGGTGACGCCCCAAATGCGTTTCACGCCGGCGTTTTCCAAAGTTTTTGCCAGCATTGCCGCCACAGTTTGCTTCATCGTTATGCTCCTTTCTGGTGTTGAGCCATCCATGCCGATGGCGAAAACGTGTCAGTCAGAAAGCGTAGACGATGAAGCTGGCGTGCAGGCGTGAAAAAATGCGTTATGCCGAGAACAGGGCGATAAGGATTGGCGCCAGCAAACTCATAATAAAACCGTGCACAATCGCAGCGGGCACGATCTCCATGCCGCCGGTGCGTTGCAGGATTGGCAGCGTGAAATCCATCGAGGTCGCGCCGCTCAAGCCCAGCGTCATGCTGCGTTGACGCGTGATCAGCAGCGGAATCAGCATAATGGTGATCAGCTCACGCAGCAGGTCGTTGAAGAAGGCGGCGCTGCCTATCACCGGGCCGAACGATTCGCTCATCAGAATGCCGGAGAGCGAATACCAGCCGAAACCGCTGGCTAACGCCAGGCCGGTTTTGATCGGCAGATCCAGCAGCAGCGCGGCCATTACGCCGCCCACCAGCGCGCTGCACAGCGATACCAGCGCCACCAGCATGCCGCGCCGGTTGATGGTGATTTGACGTAGCGTCATGCCGCTGCTGCGCAGCTGAATACCGACCAGCAATAGCATCAGCATCAAGGCGTATTCACTGATGGTCGAGGCGTGACGCAGCGGCGCCCATTGACTCAAACCGAGCAGAAAGCCCGCCAGCACCGAACCGCACAGCTTGAGCGACTCCAGCGCCATATGCAGACGCGACGGCAGCGCTTGTGGCTTGTGCTGATGACGCCAAGGCCAGCGTCGCTCCAGCAGCCACAGCGCCAGTAGCGAGCAGGCAAGAATGCTCAGCATGCTCACCAGCGCGATGTGGAAAATGGCCAGCAAATTGCTGCTCAGGTTATCGAGAAATGCCAGGCTGGTGCCCATAAAGAACAGAATGATGTAGACCAGCGCGCTCAGCGTGCGGGCAACCGCCTGTAAAAGCGTGGTGTGGCGCAGCGGCAGCAGATAGCCGAAAATCAGCGGCAAAAGGATGATAATCAATCCGTACATGTGAGGTTTCTATCCATGATTTGCGGGCTGCCACGCTAGCGAAAAACGGTTGAAGTGTAAACCTTTTCCCCTGGCGCTGACTTGACCAACGCAGCGTGGCGGACCATGCTCAGGCAAAGTAGCAGATGGAATGTATGATGATTCTGGAACATATCGATATTCACGGTTTTCGCGGTATTAATCGGCTGTCATTGCCGTTGACCAACACCAATGTATTGATTGGGGAAAATGCCTGGGGTAAATCGAGCCTGCTCGATGCATTGACGCTGTTGCTGGCGCCCGCCGCCGAGCCTTATCAGTTTACCGAACACGACTTTCACTTCCCGCCCGGCGATATTGATGCCCGCATGCGCCAGTTGCAGCTGGTATTTCGTTTTCGTGCCCAGAGCGATGATGAGAGTGCGTTGTTTCAGCCTTTCTGGCAGCACGATGAGCATGGCCGCTATATCCGTTTCAGCACGCGTGCTAAACGTCAGGATCAGGGTGTAAAAACCAGCTGGCGTTTCATCGATCAGCATAACGATGTGTTGCCAGCGGCAGGCACTGACGCAGCGTTGGCACATCTGCGCGCTTATTATCCGGTATTGCGTTTACGCGATGCGCGTTTTGGCCGTCGTAACCGCCATGCTGACAGCGATGCGGAGCGGCGCGCGACGACGCTGACGGCATTGGCGCAGGAAGTGGAAAAGCTGACGCGCGATTTGGTGGTGCGTCCGCAAACGCTCAGCGACGATCTGCTGCGTCAGGGATTGCATACTATGCAGCAGCTGCTGGAACACTATTTTCTGGTGCAGCAGTCAGGCAGCAGCGCGCCGCGCGTGGCACCGGAAGTTCGCGATGGCAGCGAAGGCTGGCGATCGCTGGATAAACTTAATCACCTGATTGCCGGCACTGAATCACGCAGTCGTCAGGTGATTCTGCTGCGCATGTTCTCGCTGTTGATTCAGGCGCACGGCAACGAGCCGCTGCCGGCGGGTGCGCATCCGCTGCTGCTGGTGGAAGATCCGGAGACGCGGCTGCATCCCATTATGCTGTCGGTGGCGTGGAATTTACTGGAACTGATGCCGCTACAAAAAATCGCCACCACCAACTCGGGTGAACTGCTATCGCAGGTGCCGCTGGAAAATATGTGTCGGCTGGTGCGTGAACCCGCGCGGGTGGCGGCATGGCGCATTGGGCCAGAAGGTTTAAGCGCTGAAGAGAGTCGCCGTATCGGTTTCCACATCCGCGTGAATCGTCCTTCGGCGCTGTTTGCCCGCTGCTGGCTGCTGGTGGAAGGCGAGACCGAAGTGTGGATTATCAATGAACTGGCGCGGCAGCGTGGCTATCACTTCGCGGCGGAAGGAGTGAAAGTCATTGAGTTTGCGCAATCGGGCTTGAAACCGCTGCTGAAGTTCGCCCAACGCATGGGCATCGCCTGGCATGTGCTGACCGACGGCGACCAGGCGGGCAGCAAATATGCGGCGACTGCCCGCAGCCAGCTGCCGTCGGCGGCACGGGAAAGCGATCATCTCACGCAGTTTCCGGCACCGGATATTGAACATTTTCTCTATAAGCAGGGTTTCAGCGATATTTATTACCAGACGGCGCATCTGCCGTTAAACGCGCCGATGAACACGCGGCGTATTATTAGTAAAGCCATTCAGCACAGCTCGAAACCTGAGCTGGCGATTGCCGTCGCGATGGCTGCGGCTGAACGCGGGCCACAGGCGATTCCGCCGTTGCTGGATCAGCTGTTTGCGCGCGTGATGTGGTTGGCTCGCGGCCGGGCGGATTGAGGAAAGGGTGAGATGCGCCAAATAAAAATGCCAGCGTCTGCGGCTGGCATTTTTTTTCGGGAGTGGTCAGAATACGTGAAACAGCATGCGCGTTAAGCGACCGCGGCTTGCGTGGCTTCACAGGGCACGATCAGGCTGGCATGATTGCCTTTTGGTCCTTCATGGACATCAAACTGAACCTGCTGGCCAGCTTTCAGCGTTCTGTATCCCTCCATCTGAATCGTGGAGTAGTGTGCGAAGATATCGTCGCCGCCGCTAATCGGACAGATAAACCCGAAGCCTTTGGCGTTATTGAACCATTTTACTGTACCCGTCTCCATGCTTTTACTTCCCTCGCAAGACATTTTGATAAGTAGGTGAGGTCATCGAAGCTGTGAGTCGAGTTTGTTTAAAACTCAATCAGCTTGTGTTAGTAGAATGTAGAGAAACGGACCTTACCGTCAAGCAAACGGCCCTGGCGGACGGGGATAAATTCATCAAAATTTGAGGCAGTTAACGCTATTGCAAATTTTGTGATACAGGTCGCGCATGTGCTTTTAGGGCCAGTTTTTATCAACTGAAAACCGGCTTGACAGGCATGTTAAACTTTAGGAATGGGCGCAGAGATGTGCACAACCGTAACGCAGAATTTCGACGGAACATTATGGCAAACACAAACGACTGGCTTAATTTTGAACATCTAGCCGAAGATAAAGTACGCGAAGGGTTAAAGCCGCCTTCAATGTATAAAGTCATTCTGAATAATGACGATTATACACCTATGGAATTTGTTATTGACGTTCTGCAAAAGTTCTTTTCTTATGATATTGAACGTGCAACGCAGCTGATGTTGAAAGTTCACTACCATGGAAAAGCAATCTGTGGTGTATTCACTGCAGAAGTGGCGGAGACCAAAGTAGCCCAGGTGAACAACTACGCGCGAGATAATGAACATCCGTTGCTGTGTACGCTAGAAAAAGCCTGAAGCCATCTCCATATAGGAGATAGGTTGTCAGAGCGATAATTGGGGGAGGTGCCAAATGCTCAATCAAGAACTGGAACTCAGTTTAAATATGGCTTTCGCCAGAGCGCGCGAGCACCGTCATGAGTTTATGACCGTCGAGCATCTGTTGCTGGCATTGCTCAGTAACCCGTCGGCCAGAGAGGCACTGGAAGCCTGTTCGGTGGATATCGTGGCTCTGCGTCAGGAACTCGAAGCCTTCATCGAACAAACCACGCCGGTGCTGCCTGCCAGTGAAGAGGAGCGCGATACCCAACCTACGCTCAGCTTCCAGCGTGTGCTGCAGCGCGCGGTATTCCACGTCCAGTCCTCCGGTCGCAGTGAAGTCGCAGGCGCGAACGTGCTGGTCGCGATTTTCAGCGAGCAGGAGTCGCAAGCGGCTTATCTGCTGCGCAAACACGAAGTGAGCCGTCTCGATGTGGTGAACTTCATCTCCCATGGTACGCGTAAAGACGAACCCGGCCAGCCGCAGAACAATGCGGAGAATCCGGTTAACGAAGAGCAAGCAGGCGGGGAGGATCGTATGGAAAACTTCACCACCAATCTTAATCAGCTTGCTCGTGTCGGCGGAATCGATCCGCTGATCGGCCGCGATAAAGAGCTGGAACGTACTGTTAGGTGTTATGCCGTCGTCGTAAGAATAACCCGCTGCTGGTGGGGGAATCGGGCGTGGGTAAAACCGCGATTGCCGAAGGGCTTGCCTGGCGCATTGTGCAGGGCGACGTACCGGAAGTGATGAAAGAGTGCACCATCTATTCACTCGACATCGGTTCGCTGCTGGCGGGTACCAAATACCGTGGTGATTTTGAAAAACGCTTCAAAGCGCTGCTGAAACAGCTGGAGCAGGACAGTAACAGCATCCTGTTTATTGATGAAATTCATACCATTATCGGTGCCGGTGCGGCATCGGGTGGCCAGGTGGATGCGGCGAACCTGATCAAACCGTTGCTCTCCAGCGGCAAAATTCGCGTGATGGGTTCAACGACCTATCAGGAATTCAGCAACATTTTTGAGAAGGATCGTGCGCTGGCGCGTCGTTTCCAGAAGATCGATATCACCGAGCCTTCTGTGGAAGAGACCGTGCAAATTCTTAACGGCTTGAAACCGAAGTACGAAGCGCACCATGACGTGCGTTATACCGCCAAAGCGGTGCGTGCGGCGGTGGAGCTGGCGGTGAAGTACATCAACGATCGTCATCTGCCGGATAAAGCGATTGACGTGATTGACGAAGCCGGTGCGCGTGCGCGTCTGGTGCCCGTCAGCAAGCGTAAGAAAACCGTTAACGTTTCGGATATTGAAACGGTGGTGGCACGTATTGCGCGTATTCCTGAGCAGAGCGTGTCACAAACCGATCGTGATACGCTGAAAAATCTCGGCGATCGTCTGAAGATGCTGGTGTTTGGTCAGGATAATGCGATTGAAGCACTGACTGAAGCGATCAAAATGAGCCGTGCAGGTTTGGGCCAGGATCGTAAACCGGTCGGTTCCTTCCTGTTTGCGGGCCCAACCGGTGTCGGTAAAACAGAGGTTACCGTCCAATTGGCAAAAGCGCTGGGTATCGAGCTGCTGCGTTTTGATATGTCCGAGTATATGGAACGTCACACCGTCAGCCGTTTGATTGGTGCGCCTCCGGGCTACGTTGGCTTCGATCAGGGCGGTTTGCTGACGGATGCGGTAATTAAACATCCGCACGCTGTGGTGCTGCTGGATGAGATCGAGAAAGCGCACCCGGATGTCTTCAACTTGCTGCTGCAGGTAATGGACAACGGTATGCTGACCGATAACAACGGCCGTAAAGCAGATTTCCGCAATGTGGTGCTGGTGATGACCACCAACGCCGGTGTGCGTGAGACTGAACGTAAGTCGATTGGCCTGATTCATCAGGACAACAGCACAGACGCAATGGAAGAGATCAAAAAGATCTTCACCCCAGAGTTCCGTAACCGTCTCGACAACATTATCTGGTTCCGTCACCTGTCTCAGGAAGTGATTCATCAGGTAGTGGATAAGTTTATCGTCGAGTTGCAGGCTCAGCTGGATGCGAAGGGCGTATCGCTGGAAGTGAGCGATGATGCGCGCGATTGGCTGGCTGATAAAGGCTACGATAAAGCGATGGGTGCGCGTCCGATGGCACGTGCCGTACAGGAAAATCTGAAGAAACCGTTGGCGAATGAACTGCTGTTTGGTTCGCTGGTTGATGGTGGATCGGTATCAGTAGCGCTGGATAAAGATAAAAACCAGCTTACATACCACTTCCTGAGTGCGGAAAAACGTAAAACCGAAGGTACAGTACACTAAGCGTTTTGCAGATATGAAAAAGGCCGGATGCGAATCCGGCCTTTTTTTTGCGCTAAGTTTGTGCCATCAGCGCGAGATAGAAATATCTACTTAGCGACTACGGAAGACAATGCGGCCTTTGCTCAGGTCGTACGGGGTCAACTCGACAGTCACTTTGTCGCCCGTCAGGATGCGGATATAGTTTTTGCGCATTTTACCGGAGATATGAGCGGTAACCACGTGCCCGTTTTCAAGCTCTACGCGGAACATGGTGTTCGGTAACGTATCCAGTACGGTACCTTGCATTTCAATATTGTCTTCTTTGGCCATCGAATCCTCTGGGTGTACTACCAAACTGTTGAACCGGCAAGATAATGCCGAATTCCATGATTTATGTAAAGAACCGTTGATGATTTTGCCAACGCTTCGCCGTGCGTCGCGCCGTTGCGCGTGCAGTACGGATAAATTAGGGTGTTTTTTGACGTCTGCGGGGGATTAGCGGGCTAAGAATCTGTAGCAATCGGCATCAGTTGCACAATCAAAACAGCTTCGGGAAATGTGTGAGATTCCCAACCTGGCAATTCCGGCTCGCCACAGCGAAGCGCGGACGACATACCAAACTCGCTTATTGTATCACTTTTGTCGGGAATTGTGTGCAAAACATCGGTGACCGATGTCAAAAAAGGGTTTGTGTGTGCCAGCAACTCTCGGAAACCGGTTGCCACGCCAGCGTTTGCACGTACTGCAGATAATCAACGCGAGGAATTTCCACCGCACCGAGGGACGCGGTATGCGGATTCAGCACCTGACAATCAATCAGCCGGCCCTGATGCGCCAGAAAATGTTGTGCGAACACCCAGAGCGCGGTTTTCGAGGCATTTTCCTGACGGCTGAACATCGATTCACCGCAAAAAATTTGCCCCAGCGCCAGGCCATACATCCCGCCGACCAGTTGCTGCTCGCACCAGACTTCAATCGAATGTGCATGGCCCAGTTCGTACAACCGCAACCACGCACGTTTCACTTCGAAAGTGATCCATGTCCCTTCCTGACGGCCGCTGGCGCAGCCTTCCAGCACCTGCGGAAACGCATGATTCATGGTGACGCGATACGGTGAGCGCTTATGGAAGCGCGCCATACTGCGGCTGAGATGGAAAGATTCTGGCAGCATGACCGCGCGGGGATCCGGCGACCACCAGAGAATCGGATCGCCAGGAGAAAACCACGGAAAAATGCCTCGCTGATAAGCATTCATCAGGCGGGCAGGGGAGAGATCGCCGCCCATCGCCAATAATCCATTGGGCTCGCGCAGCGCCATTTCCGGTGGTGGGAAATTTAATGAATCTCGTGAAAGCTGTATCAGTCTCATTGCATCAATCACACTCAGGGCTGTTGGCTAAGACTATAGCGTAAAGCGCTGATGGAAACGCCAGTAGCGGCCTGCTTTTGAGATTAATTCGGCGTGCGAACCGGATTCGATAATTTGTCCCTGATCCATAACGCAAATGCGGTCCATGGCGTCTAAACCACTTAAGCGATGCGTCACCATAATCAGCGTCTTGCCGCGGGTGACGTGTTGCAATAACGCCAGAATTTGCTGCTCGGTGTTGGCATCCAAACCTTCGGTGGGTTCATCCAGCAGCCACAAATCGCCATCATGCAGCAGGGCGCGTGCTATCGCCAGACGACGCAGTTCGCCGCCGGACAACGGTCGACCGCCGTCGCCCATCCACGCATTCAATCCTTCGCTGTGTTCGGCGAGATGGGCCAGACCCACCTTGTTCAACGTATCAACCAGTTGCTCATCGCTGGCATCGGGTTTTGCCAGCAGGAGATTGTCGCGCAGCGTTTGGCTGAACAGATGCACGCGCTGTGTTACCACGCTAATGCGGCGACGCAACGAAGCTTCATCCCAGGCGGCGAGATCGCTATCGTTGAGGCTAATTGAACCTTGCTGCGCTTCCCAACCGCGGGTAATCAGCGCCAGCAGACTGGATTTGCCGCAGCCGGTTGGACCGAGCAGCGCCAAATGCTCACCTGCATTTAACGATAGGGAAAAATGCTGCAACACCGGTTCGGGGCGCTGCGGATAGCTGAAGCGGATGTTTTCCATTTTCAGGCTGATACCTGATGGGCTACTGATTTTTGCGCTGGGAAAACGGATCGCGGCGGGCTGTTCAATGATTTCCTGTACCCGCTTAGCGGCGCTGGTCACCTGCGACAGCGGCAGAAACGCTCCGGCAACCGGGGCCAGCGCTTCAAACGCCGCCAGTCCGCAGAACACAAACAGCGCGATCAATGCGCCCGGCGAACTGTTTCCACCCACGCCATTCGCGGAAATCCATAGCAACAGCGTAACCGTCGCGCCGCTGATGACCAGCAACAGACTTTGCGCCAGTGCCTGCAGGCAATGTTGTCTGCGTTGCGCCTGTTGCCACTTCTGTTCATCGCTATCAAGTTGGTCGCGCCACTGTTGTGCTGCACCATAAATTTTCAGCTCAGACAGGCCAGTAATCCAGTGCGTCAACTGCACGCGCCAACTGGCCTGATGCTGGGCGATTTGGTGTCCGGCTGAGGTGCCAAGCCGCCAGAACAGCGGCGGCATGAGCAGCAGCGTCAAAAGCATCATACCGCCGAGCAGCAAAGCTAACGGTACATCCAGCAGCGCCAAACCGCAGGTGACCACCACAATTACCACCGCTGCACCGATTAACGGCGAGATCACACGCAGGTAAAGATGATCGAGTGTATCCACGTCGCTGACAAAACGGTTGAGCAATTCGCCATGACGAAAACGAGCCAGCTGTTCCGGCGATAGGGCGATGACTTTGCTGAAGGTGAATACGCGCAAATGTTGCAGCACGCGGAAGGTGGCATCGTGGCTCACGAGGCGCTCAAAATAACGTGCAGCCGTGCGCGTGATCGCCGCGCCTCGCACGCCGGCAGCGGGCAACATATAGTTGAACGTATAAAGTCCCGCTACGCCCGCCAGCGAAGAGGCGGCAAGGAACCAGCCGGATAAAGTCAGCAATCCGATACTGGCAAGCAAAGTGATAATGGCGAGAATGATGCCAAGTCCCAAACGCCATGGATGACGGCTAAACAGACGCAGGAAAGGCAATAAATTATTCATTATGCGATCTCCTTCCGACGATGCTGCGCCATTTCACGCAAAGGTCCATCTTGTTCAATCAGCTGCTGCCAGGGACCTTGTTGCACCAGTTGCCCGGCCTGCATCACCCACACTTCATCCCAGCTAGCGAGCTCGTTGAGTTGATGCGTGATCATTAGCGTGGTTTGCTGGGTGGCCGCCTGCTGCAGTGCGCGGATAACATGTTGCTCACTTTGGCTATCCAGCCCAGAACCGGGCTCATCAAGCAATAGCAGTTGTGCCGGTTTAAGCAGCGCACGCGCCACGGCAATACGCTGCGCCTGACCGACGGAAAGCCCCACGCCGCCATCGCCTAAAAGAGTATCTAATCCGTTTGGCAGACGATCTAAAAACTCGTCAACGCCCGCGCGCTGCAGAACCGACATGAGCGTCGCGTCATTAATGGGGCTATTAAGCAGCAGGTTTTCGCGTAGCGTTTGCGCGGGTAAATGCGGATTTTGGCCAACCCAGGCAATATATTGTTGCCAGCTATCGCGGTTGATATCACGCAGCTCCTGCCCATTAACCTGCAGTGAACCTTGATAAGGCAGGAAACCCAGCAAGACGTTCATCAGCGCGGTTTTGCCTGCACCGCTTTGTCCTACCAGCGCCACACGACTACCAGTATCGAGAGTGAAATTGAGCGATTGAGAGAGCGCTTCACCGCCAGCAGTCATGACCACCAAATTCTGAGCCTGAATATGCAGCGGTGTAGTGAGAGAAAGCTCGCGAGAAGCGTGCTCTTCGTGTGGATCGGGACTTTCGCGTAGAAACTGGTCCAGCGCATCAGCTCCGCCAATCGCTTGCGCTTTGGCGTGATAAAAGGTGCCTAAGTCGCGCAACGGCTGGAAAAATTCAGGCGCCAGAATAAGTGCCAGGAAACCAGCAAACAGCGTTACACCGGTGCTGTAATGACCAAAATTCAGTTCGCCGAGATAAGAGAAACCGAAATAGACCGCGACGACAGCAATCGCCAGTGAGGCAAAAAATTCCAGCACGGCAGATGAGAGAAACGCCAGGCGCAACACTTCCATAGTGCGTTGCCGAAAATCGGTGGTGCTGGCGGCAATTGCTTCTTGCTCTGCCGCAGCGCGATAGAACAGGCGCAGCGTTTCACGTCCACGCAGACGATCGTAAAAATCACCACTTAGCCGGGCGAGAGCAACAAAGTTGCGGCGATTGGCATCTGCAGCGCCCATGCCAACCATCGCCATAAATAGGGGAATCAGTGGCGCGGTGACCAGCAGAATCAATCCCGCCGCCCAGTTAATTGGAAAAATGGCGATCAATATGGCTAACGGAATAAAGAGTGCCAGCGACATCTGAGGCAGATACCGCGCGTAGTATTCCTGCATCTCTTCGATTTGTTCGAGCAGCAGCGTAGCCCAACTGCCTGCTGGCTTACCTTGAATCCAGGCGGGACCGAGCACATTGAGTCGATCCAGAACCTGCTGACGCAGCGCACGGCGAATGGCAACGCCGGCGCGATGTCCTGCCATTTCGCGGGCGTAATGCAATCCGGCGCGCAAAACAAAGCACAGCAGCAGCAACAGAAAATCGGTGAGCAGTGATGCGCGCGGTTGCTGTGCGACAAGCAGATTTTGCAGCAGCGAAGCCAGTAACCAGGCTTGGGCGATAATGACCAATGCGCCAGCAAAACCCAGCAGCGAAGCCGCACGTAAGTTGCGCGCACCGTGATGACGTTGCTGACGGAGCCAGCGGAGAAGTTCTTGTTGCCGTGATTTGTTCATGCGATGCCGTTTGGTAACTCAAAAGAGATGTAAATCCCGGATGAAAACCCAGCAATATCGGGCGCGTGAACTGTAGCACGCAGGTAACAAAAAAGGCGACCAAAACTGGCCGCCTTTTAGCGATTATGATCAGGTTATTAACAACTTACTTATCGTTTTTAACCAGTCCATCGAGGAAGCGTTCCGCATCCAACGCCGCCATACAGCCGGTACCGGCAGAGGTAATTGCCTGGCGATAAATATGATCCATCACATCGCCGGCAGCGAACACGCCTGGGATGCTGGTTTGCGTGGCGTTGCCGTGCAGACCAGACTGCACTTTGATGTAGCCATTTTCCAAATCCAGCTGACCATCAAAAATTGCGGTATTTGGACTGTGGCCGATGGCGACAAACAAACCAGCGACGTCCAGTGATTCAGCCGCTTCACCTTTGGTAGACAGCAGTTTCAAGCCCGTCACGCCCATTTGATCGCCAACCACTTCATCCAGCGTGCGGTCGGTGTGCAGCACGATGTTGCCATTGCGCACTTTTTCCATCAGACGGTCAATAAGGATTTTCTCAGCGCGGAAACTGTCGCGACGGTGAATCAGATGCACTTCTGCAGCAATGTTAGCCAGATAAAGCGCTTCTTCAACGGCAGTGTTACCGCCACCAATGACGGCAACTTTCTGATTGCGGTAGAAGAAGCCGTCGCAGGTCGCACAAGCAGAGACGCCTTTGCCTTTGAACGCTTCTTCTGATGGCAATCCGAGATAACGTGCCGATGCGCCAGTGGCGATGATCAACGCATCAGCAGTGTATTCACCGCTGTCGCCGACCAGACGGAACGGACGGTTCTGCAAATCGACGGTATGAATGTGGTCAAAAATGATCTCGGTGTTGAATTTCTCGGCATGCTCCTGCATGCGCTCCATCAACGCTGGACCGGTCAGATCGTTTGCATCGCCTGGCCAGTTCTCCACTTCGGTGGTGGTGGTGAGCTGACCTCCTTTCTCCAGTCCGGTAATTAACACCGGATTCAGGTTAGCGCGCGCTGCATATACCGCAGCAGTATAACCGGCAGGGCCGGAGCCCAGAATGAGCAGCTTACTGTGTTTGGCCGTACTCATGCGTTCCTCAATTTTTTTCTGACAACATAGTTTTTGATTGTAGGGAAATTAACGCCGCAAAAAAAGGCTCCAGCAATTTTGTTAACAATCACTGCGAGCGGCGTAGACGATGAGTGCAAGTTTTGCACGCGCGTTGCGCCAAAAGGGGGCAATGCTCGGCAATTAGTGGTGCAGCAGCATAAAAATTCTCATTTAAAAACAGCAACCCAGAACTCTATCTGGCATCTTGTACTGAATTTGGATGTTTTACTTTGACAATCGCCTGCGCTTTTGCGAAAACATTGGGAGAAGCAGAGAATATTTAGCGATTCAAAACAGAATTTCATTTCTGTTTTGGGCTTTTTAGCCGAATAAACTCAGCCTGACATTGGTAGTGACGCATGATGTGGACAGACAACATGCGTCATACGGATGGACGCGTTACTGCACAGGCTTATGGTCTTCACTTCAGTAAGGCCCTGAACAATGAGCGTTTTCAGGGTGTGGCAGGTAAAGGGAAGGAATTAAGAGAGACAATAATAATGGTAGACAATAAGAAACGCCCCGGAAAAGATTTAGATCGTATCGACAGAAATATTCTGAATGAACTGCAGAAAGACGGTCGAATTTCTAATGTCGAGCTTTCCAAACGTGTTGGATTATCGCCAACTCCATGTCTTGAGCGCGTGCGCCGCCTCGAGCGTCAAGGCTTCATTCTGGGCTACACCGCGCAGCTCAACCCGCATTATCTGGATGCTTCACTGCTGGTTTTCGTTGAGATTACTCTGAATCGTGGTGCGCCAGATGTGTTTGAACAATTTAACGCCGCCGTTCAAAAACTTGAGGAAACTCAAGAATGTCACCTCGTTTCCGGTGATTTTGACTACCTGCTGAAAACCCGCGTACCGGATATGTCCGCTTATCGTAAATTGCTGGGTGAGACCTTGCTGCGTCTGCCGGGCGTAAACGACACCCGAACTTACGTGGTGATGGAAGAGGTCAAACAGAGCAATCGTCTGGTGATCAAAACCCGGTAGTGCAGGGCAGGTGCAAAGCTTGCAGGATTTCGGTACACTCCTGTGAATTCATACAGGACCAGCGTCGGGCATGCCCGACGTTGTTGCCTTCTTAATTTACAGGCACCTGGAGAGTTCTCTTGAGCCAGGAATATACAGAAGATAAAGATGTTTCGTTACAACCGCTGAGCAGTGGACGTCGTCTGCTGGAAGCGTTGCTCATTCTTGTGGCCTTGTTCGCCATCTATTTGATGGTGTCGCTGGTTAGTTTTAACCCGTCAGATCCAAGCTGGTCACAAACCGCATGGCACGAACCTATCCATAATCTGGGTGGTAGCGTCGGCGCATGGCTGGCCGATACGCTATTGTTCATCTTTGGCGTGATGGCCTACGCCATTCCTCCCGTCATTATTGGTCTGTGTTGGATCACCTTCCGCCAACGCGATCGTCAGGATTACATCGACTACTTTGCCGTTGGTTTACGCCTGATTGGCGTGCTGGCCTTGGTGGTAACGACCTGTGGTCTGGCGGCGCTCAACGTAGATGACATCTGGTATTTTGCTTCCGGCGGCGTAATCGGCAGCCTGGTCAGCAATGCGATGGCGCCGTGGTTCAGTTCGGCTGGCGGCACCTTGACGCTGCTGTGCGTCTGGGCTGCCGGCATCACGCTTTACACCGGATGGTCATGGCTGACGATTGCCGAGAAGATCGGCGGCGTGGTGATGGGTGTTCTGACCTTTGCCAGCAACCGTTCACGACATGACGAACCCTGGCAGGAAGAAGAATACGACGACGAAGAGCTTGCTGATGAGGTGTCGCCTCCGATGCATGCTGCACAGTCCGTTAATGACGACGATGATGTCTTGTTAGCTAAACCGCGCAAGGTGAGCGAACCGGTTGCTGCGGAGTTGGGCGACGATCCGCTGCTGGCGAAGGCGAGTGCGGCAACTGCCGCTGCAATTGCGGTTACTACGCAAGCTGCACAGCAAACTCCAGCTGCACAGCAAACTCCAGCTGCACAGCAAACTCCAGCTGCTATGCAGCCTGCTCCAGCCGCATCTGCCGAACCCGACGCAATGCCACGCGTTGCCGAAGCCACGGCTCAGTCGACTCCGGCTCCTCAGCCTGTTGCTGCAGCGCAACAACCAATCGCGCAGCCTTCTGCTCCGCTCTATCGTTTCGAGATGCCAGGTGAAGCAGCACCTTCACCGTTTTCGCCGGCTGATGATGATGAGGGCCCGAGCATGGGCAACTGGCAGGATGCCGCTTCATCTTCTGCACCTTTAAACAGTCTCGCCGCCGCTTCACTTGCCGCTGGAGCAGTCAAAGCAGCGACATCACCTGCTGCTTATTCACCTGCCTTCGATATCGTACCCGAGCGTGATTATAACCCGCAGGTGAAGCAGGGCATTGGTCCAGAGTTGCCGCGTCCAAACAAAGTTAAGTTGCCAACACGACGTGAGTTAGCTTCGTACGGCATTAAGTTGCCTTCGCAGCGTATGGCGGAAGAGCAGGCTAAAGATGCTGAGCAGCAACAGCCAGAAGTCACTGCGTCTTACAGCGTTCCTCCACAGGAACAGGATGTTGAGCTGCAAGAGGCGCAGTTGCGTGAAGCCTTCGCGTCGCAGCAGCAGAATCGTTACGGTGAAAGCTGGCAGGAAGCGTCTGAGCCTGATGATGAGGATGCATTGCAGCAGGCTCAACTTGCACGCCAGTTCGCCGATCAGCAGCAGCAACGCTATACCGAACCTGAAGTGAAGGAAGCACCGGTATTTAATCTGGATACGTCGTCTGCTTTTGATTTTTCACCAATGAAAGATTTGGTCGACGATAGCCCGAGCGAGCCACTGTTCACTATTTCTGCATCGCCAGAGCCGGAAGAGCCCGCGCCGTGGCAACAACCTGCTGCGCCGGAGCCAGCGGCAATGCCGTCGTTGAGTGCTGAATCCAGCCCATGGTCGTCGCCGGAACAGGAAGCTTATTCTGCGCCGCCTGCACCAGTGAAACCTGCTGCGCCGGTGCAGGACAGCTTGTTCCATCCGTTCCTGGTTCGCCATGAACAGCCGCTGGAAAAACCTTCTACGCCGCTGCCCACGCTGGATCTGCTCACGTCACCACCGGCAGAAGAAGAGCCGGTGGATATGTTTGCGCTGGAGCAAACCGCGCGGCTGGTTGAAGCACGCCTGGCTGATTATCGAGTGAAGGCGGAGGTTGTAGGTATTTCACCTGGTCCGGTCATTACCCGCTTCGAGCTCGATTTAGCGCCAGGCGTTAAAGCTTCCCGTATTTCTAACTTGTCGCGTGACCTGGCGCGTTCTCTGTCTGCGGTTGCCGTGCGCGTGGTGGAAGTGATTCCAGGCAAGCCTTACGTCGGGCTTGAACTGCCAAATAAACATCGTCAAACCGTTTATCTGCGCGAAGTACTGGATTGCCCTAAATTTCGTGAAAACCCGTCACCGCTTGCAGTGGTGTTGGGTAAAGACATTGCTGGCCAGCCGGTGGTGGCTGATTTGGCGAAAATGCCGCACTTGCTGGTTGCCGGTACCACCGGTTCCGGTAAATCAGTGGGCGTTAACACCATGATCATTAGCATGCTGTATAAAGCCACGCCGGAAGAAGTGCGCTTTATCATGATCGACCCGAAAATGCTCGAGCTGTCAGTCTACGAAGGCATCCCTCACTTGCTGACCGAAGTGGTTACAGACATGAAAGATGCGGCCAATGCGCTGCGCTGGAGTGTTGGTGAAATGGAGCGTCGCTATAAACTGATGTCTGCGCTGGGCGTGCGTAATCTGGCCGGCTATAACGAGAAGATTGAGCAGGCTGCCGCGATGGGTCGACCGATTCCGGATCCGTTCTGGAAACCGGGCGATAGCATGGACACCACACCGCCGGTGCTGGAAAAACTGCCTTATATCGTGGTGCTGGTCGATGAATTTGCCGATCTGATGATGGCGGTCGGTAAGAAAGTCGAAGAGTTGATTGCTCGTCTGGCACAGAAAGCGCGAGCGGCGGGTATTCACTTGGTGCTGGCGACACAGCGTCCGTCGGTTGATGTGATTACCGGCCTGATCAAAGCCAACATCCCGACGCGTATCGCCTTCACCGTTTCCAGCAAGATCGACTCTCGTACCATCCTCGATCAGGGCGGTGCAGAATCGCTGCTGGGGATGGGTGACATGCTGTACATGCCGCCAAACTCCTCAATGCCTGTACGTGTGCATGGTGCATTCGTGCGCGATCAGGAAGTGCATGCGGTGGTTCAGGACTGGAAAGCACGCGGTCGTCCGCAATACATCGAAAGCATTACTGCTGGTGAAGAGAGTGAGAGCGCAGCTGGCGGAATGATGGGCGATGAAGAGCTGGATCCGCTGTTTGATCAGGCGGTCTCTTTCGTAGTGGAAAAACGTCGTGCCTCCATTTCTGGGGTTCAACGCCAGTTCCGTATCGGATATAACCGTGCCGCACGTATCATCGAGCAGATGGAAGCGCAGGGCATCGTTTCTGAACCGGGACATAACGGCAACCGCGAAGTGCTTTCGCCGCCGCCACACGAGATGTAATTTATCGCGTGCAGTTGTCTGCTTATGGGCCAGTTAACACTGGCCCATTGTTTATCTGTTGGTCGATCCCCATATCTTCGGGAGCTTTCGGCTTTTTCTCCTGTCGAAGAGATAGGATGGCAACTACGTTTAATGCTGTAAGTGTCGGGAAACAATGAATAAGGAATCGAATCAGATGAAATTACGCGTTATTGCCTGTGGCCTGTTGGCCAGTTTTGTTTCCGCATCAGTATTGGCGGATGCGTCCAGCGATCTGCAACAGCGTCTTAATAAAGTGAACAGCTTCCATGCCAGCTTCAGTCAGAAAGTGACCGATGGCAGCGGTGCCAACGTGCAGGATGGTGAAGGCGAGCTGTGGGTGAAGCGCCCAAGCTTGTTTAACTGGCACATGACCGCGCCGGATGAAAGCGTAATTATTTCTGATGGCAAAAATCTGTGGTTCTACAATCCCTTCGTTGAACAAGCCAGCGTTAGCCTGTTGCAAAATGCAGCCAGTAATACGCCGTTTATGCTGATTGCGCGTAATCAGCCAAGCGACTGGAAACAGTACAACATCAAGCAGCAGGGCGATAACTTCGAGCTAACGCCAAAGAGCAGTGATGGCAACCTCAAGCAGTTCACCATCAATGTGACATCGTCTGGCACCATCAATAAGTTCAGCGCGATTGAGCAAGATGGTCAGCACAGCGATTATCAGCTGAAGAGCCAAAACAACGGCGCTATTAGCCCAGACAAATTCACCTTTACGCCGCCAAAAGGGGTAACGGTGGACGATCAACGTCAGTGAGGTCACGGTGAGTAACCTGTCTCTGGATTTCGCTCCATCGAATGAGTTTCAGCCGCTGGCCGCGCGTATGCGGCCGGCGACGCTGCAACACTACATTGGGCAACAGCATTTGCTGGCGCCCGGTAAACCGCTGCCGCGCGCCATTGAGGCCGGGCATCTGCATTCGATGATTTTGTGGGGACCGCCTGGGACAGGTAAAACGACATTAGCCGAGATTATCGCCCATTACGGTAAAGCTGATGTTGAGCGCATTTCTGCTGTCACTTCTGGCGTGAAAGAGATTCGTGAAGCGATCGAGCGTGCCCGACAAAATCGTCAGGTGGGTCGACGCACCATCCTGTTTGTCGACGAAGTCCATCGCTTTAACAAAAGTCAGCAGGATGCTTTCCTGCCGCATATTGAAGATGGCACCATTACGTTTATTGGTGCCACCACTGAAAATCCCTCGTTTGAACTCAATTCCGCGCTGCTATCCCGTGCCCGCGTATATTTACTCAAGTCTCTTACCACTGCTGATATTGAACAGGTTCTGCTGCAGGCGATGCAGGATGACGAACGCGGTTATGGCAAAAGCGATATTGTGCTGCCGGATAATACGCGCCGTATGATAGCGGAACTGGTTAACGGTGATGCGCGTCGGGCATTGAATACGCTGGAAATGATGGCGGATATGGCTGAAAGCAATGCCGAAGGCCAGCGTGAATTAACGCCACAATTACTCAACGAAGTTTCCGGTGAAAGAGCGGCGCGTTTTGATAACAAAGGCGATCGTTTCTACGATCTGATCTCCGCTCTGCACAAGTCTGTTCGCGGTTCAGCACCTGATGCGGCACTTTACTGGTATGCAAGAATCATCACCGCCGGCGGCGATCCGCTGTATGTCGCACGCCGTTTGCTGGCTATCGCCTCGGAAGATGTGGGTAACGCCGATCCGCGCGGCATGCAGGTTGCGCTAGCGGCCTGGGATTGCTTTACGCGCGTCGGTCCAGCCGAAGGCGAAAGGGCGATTGCGCAGGCGATTGTTTACCTTGCTAGTGCACCCAAAAGTAATGCCGTTTACACCGCTTTCAAAGCCGCGATGCGCGATGCGCGCGAATTTCCTGACTACGATGTGCCGGAACATTTACGCAACGCCCCAACCAAATTGATGAAAGAGATGGGGCTGGGCAAAGAGTATCGTTATGCGCACGACGAGACTAACGCCTATGCCGCTGGCGAAGTCTATTTCCCGCCTGAAATGGCGCAGACGCGCTACTATCAACCGACTAATCGCGGGCTCGAAGGGAAAATTGGCGAAAAACTCGCCTGGCTGGCTGAGCAGGATCAAAATAGCCCGATAAAACGCTACCGCTGATAAACACCTTACGGTAAGGTGAGCAAGGATTTCATTGCATTCCATAGGGATGCAAGTCCCGCCATTCGTTCAATCAACCTTTTATTACACAGGATTAGCATGCTCGATCCCAACCTGCTGCGTAACGAGCCAGACGCAGTCGCAGAAAAACTGGCACGCCGAGGATTTAAACTGGATGTGGAAACCTTACGTTCGCTTGAAGAGCGTCGTAAAGTCTTGCAGGTAGAAACTGAAAATCTGCAGGCTGAGCGTAATTCCCGATCCAAATCCATCGGTCAGGCCAAAGCACGTGGGGAAGACATCGAGCCGCTGCGTCAGGAAGTGAACGCGCTGGGCGAACGCCTGGATGCGGCTAAAGCAGAACTGGATGCCCTGCAGAACGAAATTCGTGACTTTGCCCTCGCATTGCCAAACCTCCCGGTTGACGAAGTCCCGTTGGGTAAAGATGACAGCGAGAACCAGGAAGTCAGCCGCTGGGGCCAGCCGCGCCAGTTCGATTTCCCGGTGAAAGATCATGTTGAGCTGGGTGAAGCCGCCAAAGGTCTGGACTTTGCCGCCGCAGTGAAACTGACGGGTTCACGTTTCATTGTGATGCAGGGCCAGATTGCGCGTCTGCACCGTGCGCTTAGCCAGTTTATGCTTGATCTGCATACGCAGCAGCACGGTTATCTTGAAACCTATGTTCCGTATCTGGTGAATCAGGAAACGTTGTATGGCACCGGACAGCTGCCGAAGTTTGGTGAAGATTTGTTCCATACTAAGCCGCTGGGCGAAGAAGCGGGTAGCAGCAACTATGCGCTGATCCCTACCGCTGAAGTGCCGCTGACCAATCTGGTGCGTGATGAGATCGTTGAAGAAGAATCTTTGCCGCTCAAACTTGCTGCGCACACGCCATGCTTCCGTTCTGAAGCCGGTTCGTACGGGCGCGATACGCGTGGTTTAATCCGTATGCACCAGTTCGATAAAGTGGAAATGGTGCAGATTGTGGCGCCTGAAACCTCCATGGATGCACTGGAAGAGTTGGTGGGCCATGCAGAGAAAGTGCTTCAGTTGCTCAATCTGCCATACCGTAAAGTGCTGCTTTGCACCGGCGATATGGGCTTTGGCTCTTCCAAGACTTACGACCTGGAAGTTTGGCTGCCAGCACAGGACACCTATCGTGAAATCTCCTCTTGCTCCAACATGGGTGATTTCCAGGCTCGTCGTATGCAGGCGCGCTGCCGTAGCAAAACCGACAAGAAACCGCGTTTGGTGCACACGCTGAACGGTTCTGGTCTGGCAGTGGGTCGTACTCTGGTGGCTGTGCTTGAAAACTATCAGCAAGCAGATGGCCGCATTGAAGTGCCAGAAGTACTGCGTCCTTATATGGGCGGACTGGAATTCGTTGGCTAATCAACGCGCAATTATATAAGCCCGGCAATGCCGGGTTTTTTGTTTCTTAAGCGGCAAAATAATTATTTTTTAGTCGGAATTAATAAGAAATAAACGTTATCGACAAGAAATGACTATTAACCATTAAAAATCGTAAATTCAAATAGATAGATGCCAGACTTGTACCCCTCATCATGCTTCTAACCCTCTGAAGATAAAAAAAATAAATTGTTCCGCAGCAAATCGTGCGGCGACGAATTTTTGCACATTGACTTTAAGATAGCGGATGGCAAACTGCGCGCAATTATCGTCATTTCTTTTGGTTTTATTCCCTATGTCAACCTGGTCGCGCCCCGTCGTTTTGCTGCTTTGCGGCTTAATGCTCATGACGGTGTCTATCGCTGTACTTAATACGCTGGTACCGCTCTGGCTTACCCATGATCAATTGCCAACCTGGCAAGTTGGAATGGCTAGCTCATCGTATTACACCGGTAACTTGCTGGGCACCTTGCTCGCGGGCTGGTTGATTACTCGTTATGGTTTTAATCGCTGTTTTTACCTCGCCAGCGTGCTTTTTGCCGTAGCGACTATGGGCATGGTGATACTGGATGGTTTCTATAGCTGGACATTACTGCGCTTTACCGCAGGTGTCGGTTGTGCACTGATTTGGGTGGTAGTTGAGAGTGCCTTGTTATGCAGCGGTACCGTGCGTAATCGCGGTCAGTTGCTGGCGGCTTATATGATCATCTATTACCTCGGCACTGTTGCAGGCCAGTTGCTGGTGAGCCGCGTGTCGACCGAGCTGCTCCACGTGATTCCATGGGTGACTGCACTGATTATCTGTGCGGTATTGCCGGTAGTGTTTGTGCATGTCAATACCAGCGCTGCGACAGAAGAAGCTTCAACGGGGCGCCTTTGGGTTATGTTGCGTCGTCGTAGTTCTCGTCTCGGCATCAATGGCTGCATTATTTCCGGTATCGTTCTCGGCTCACTTTATGGCTTGATGCCGTTGTATCTGTCACATCAGGGCATGAGTGATGCAAACGTCGGTTACTGGATGGCGTTACTGGTCAGCTCCGGCATTGTCGGTCAGTGGCCGGTAGGACGTTTAGCCGATCGCTTTGGTCGCCTGATGGTGCTGCGTGTGCAAGTGTTTGTGGTTATCCTGGGTGCGATTGCTATGTTAGGTGATACTGCGATGGCGCCAGCGCTGTTTGTGCTGGGTCTTGCGGGTTTTACACTTTATCCGGTGGCGATGTCCTGGGCGTGCGAAACCGTCGCGCATCATGAGTTAGTGGCAATGAATCAGGCGTTACTGTTTAGCTATACCGTGGGCAGTTTGGTGGGGCCGGGAATGACGTCAATGCTGATGCAGAATTACTCTGACCGCCTGCTGTTTGTGATGATTGCTGCAGTTGCACTGGTTTATCTGGTGATGTTACTGCGCAAAGCCGATCATCAGGCTACTCCTGTCGCACATGCTTAACGCATTCCCATGAAATAGTAAAAAGGGGAGCCGGTGGTTCCCCTTTTGTTTGCGGTTAATACATCACTTCATGGCCGTAGCTGGCGAGGATATTCTTCACTCGCTCCATGGTTTCCTTGCTCGGCGGCTTAACACCATCCAGCTTGTACTCTTCGCCCATGGCGATCCATTTGTGTTTGCCTAACTCGTGGTAAGGCAGCAATTCGATCTTCTCTATGTTATCCATATCTTTGGTAAACTCACCCAAGCGATGAACGGAGTCATCATCATCGGAGTAGCCAGGCACCACTACAAAGCGGATCCAGGTGCGTTTGCCTCTCTTCTGCAGATAGCGCGCAAAGTCCAGCGTACGATGATTGGAAACGCCCACCAGAATCTGATGCACATCATCGTTAATCTGTTTTAAATCGAGCATTACCAAATCAGTGGCATCAAGCAATTCATCGATCACCGGATCGTAGCGACGAACAAAGCCGTTAGTGTCGAGACAGGTATGAATGCCTTCTGCCTGGCAAGCGCGGAACCAGTCACGCACGAACTCCGCTTGTAAGATCGCTTCGCCACCCGACGCCGTCACGCCACCGCCAGATGCATTCATAAAGTGACGATATGAGAGCGCATCCTTCATCAACTCTTCAACGGTAACTTCTTTACCGCCATGCGTGTCCCATGTATCGCGGTTATGGCAATACAAGCAGCGCATGAGGCAGCCCTGAAAAAAGGTAATGAAGCGGATGCCTGGGCCGTCAACGGTGCCGCAGGATTCAAAGGAGTGGATACGACCGATGGTTGACATTGCGATGAGTTCTCCAGGTGGGCCTGAATATCAGGCAGCACAATCTATGTTGTGCTCTAAAAGTGAAAGTCGATTTTGCCAGGTCGCCAGCACCAGCAAACTGGCAAAACGGACTTGTGAAGAAAAGGCTCCCGCAGGAGCCTTTCAATCTCAGTGAACTACGATTACAGCGACTGAGTGAACGTACGGGTAATTACATCTTTCTGCTGCTCTTTGGTGAGCGAGTTGAAGCGCACAGCATAACCGGATACGCGAATGGTCAGCTGCGGATACTTCTCAGGATGTTCCATCGCATCCAGCAACATCTCACGGTTCATCACGTTAACGTTCAGATGCTGACCGCCCTCAATATTGGCTTCATGGTGGAAATATCCATCCATCAGGCCAGCAAGATTGGTTTTACGCACGTTATCATCTTTACCCAGCGCATTTGGCACGATGGAGAAAGTATAAGAGATGCCGTCTTTCGCGTAAGCAAAGGGCAGTTTCGCGACGGAGGTCAGTGAAGCCACCGCACCTTTCTGATCACGGCCGTGCATTGGGTTAGCACCCGGACCGAATGGCGCACCCGCACGACGTCCGTCTGGCGTATTACCGGTTTTCTTACCGTAAACCACGTTAGAAGTGATGGTCAGCACTGACTGCGTTGGCACCGCGTTACGGTAGGTTTGCAGTTTCTGAATTTTCTTCATGAAACGTTCAACCAAATCGCACGCCATGTCATCAACGCGAGAGTCGTTGTTACCAAACTGCGGATATTCGCCTTCAATTTCAAAGTCTACTGCGAGACCATCTTCATCACGGATGGTTTTCACTTTGGCGTATTTGATGGCAGAAAGTGAGTCAGCCGCAACAGACAGACCCGCGATACCACAGGCCATGGTGCGATAAACGTCACGATCGTGCAGCGCCATCAGTGAAGCTTCGTAGCTGTACTTATCGTGCATGTAGTGAATGATATTCAGCGAGGTGACGTACTGCTTAGCCAGCCAATCCATGAAGTGATCCAGGCGCTCCATCACGATGTCGTAATCAAGAATCTCGTCAGTGATTGGTGCTTCTTTCGGACCCACCTGCATTTTCAGTTTTTCATCAACGCCACCGTTGATTGCGTACAGCAGGGTTTTTGCCAGGTTGGCACGCGCACCGAAGAACTGCATCTGCTTACCGACAATCATTGGGCTAACGCAGCAGGCGATAGCATAGTCATCGTTGTCGAAGTCAGGACGCATCAGGTCATCATTCTCATACTGCAATGAGGATGTATCGATAGACACTTTTGCGGCGTATTTCTTAAAGTTAACCGGCAGTTTTTCTGACCACAGGATGGTCATATTTGGCTCCGGAGATGGCCCCATGGTGTAAAGCGTATTCAGGAAACGGAAGGTGCTTTTAGTCACCAGAGTACGACCATCGACGCCCATACCCGCCAGTGATTCTGTTGCCCAGATTGGGTCACCGGAGAACAGCTCATCGTATTCAGGCGTACGCAGGAAGCGCACCATACGCAGTTTCATCACCAGATGGTCAATCAGTTCCTGTGCTTCTTCTTCAGTCAGTTTTCCGGCCTGAATATCGCGCTCGATATACACATCAAGGAAGGTGGATACGCGACCAAAGGACATTGCCGCACCGTTCTGAGATTTCACCGCCGCGAGATAGCCATAGTAAGTCCACTGAACGGCTTCTTGAGCATTGGTAGCGGGCAGCGAGATATCTGAACCATACTTCGCAGCCATCTCTTTGATCTGACCCAGTGCGCGGTGCTGTTCAGAGATCTCTTCACGCAGGCGAATGGTGGCTTCGAGGTCAACGCCATTCTCCATATCGCTCTGCAGAGAATTGAACTGCGCAACTTTGTCTTTCATCAGAAAATCGATGCCGTACAGCGCAACGCGGCGATAGTCACCGATGATACGACCGCGGCCATAGGCATCCGGTAAACCCGTCAACACGCCTGATTTACGGCAGCGCATGATGTCAGGGGTGTAAACATCGAACACGCCCTGGTTATGGGTTTTGCGGTAATCAGTGAAGACTTTTTTCAGCGCGGGATCAAGTTCGCGGCCATAAACCTTGCAAGAACCCTCAACCATTTTGATGCCGCCAAACGGGATGATGGCACGTTTCAAAGGTGCTTCAGTTTGCAGACCAACGATTTTTTCCAGCGATTTGCTGATGTAGCCGGCATCGTGAGAGGTGATGGTTGAAGCCAGATCGGTGTCAAAATCTACCGGCGCGTGGGTGCGGTTCTCGATTTTGATGCCTTCAAGTACGCTGTCCCACAGCTTAGTTGTGGCCGGCGTCGCGCCAGCGAGGAAGGATTCGTCGCCTTCATACGGTGTGTAGTTTTTCTGGATAAAGTCACGGACGTTGACGCTGTTCTGCCATTCGCCGGCGCTAAATCCTTCCCAGGCTGACGCCATTTTTTCATTCAGTTCGGACATGATATACCTGCCTTATTTAGGGAGACTTTGACGTATGGCGCGCTGACTCAGCACGCCCGTACCAATTCATTAATGCACCGGCTCATCGCCACGCAGATAGATTACCCAGTAGGTCAAACCGACTAATAATCCGCCGCCAATAATGTTGCCGATGGTCACGGGAATCAGGTTGTTAACAATAAAGTCACTAACGCTTAGTGATGGGAACTGTGCTGCGCTTGCACCAGCCATTTGCCAGAATTCCGGGCTGGAAAAATCACGGATAACGATGGCCATCGGGATAAGGAACATGTTGGCAATACTATGTTCAAAACCGCAGGCAACAAACATCGCCACCGGTAGGATCATCGCAAACATTTTGTCCATCAGACTGCGGCCGGAATAACTCATCCATACCGCCAGGCAAACCATCAGGTTGGCGAGCGTGCCGAGACTCACTGCTTCAATAAAGGTGTGATGCATTTTATGGTCAGCGGTTTGCAGGACATTCAAACCCCAGGCACCATTCGCCACCATGTGTTCACCGGCTAACCAGATCAGCGCGACAAAGAACAGCGCACCAAACAGGTTACCGATATAGACCGTCAACCAGTGTCGACCGAGTTGCAGCCAAGTGATACGGCCGCTGGCTTTTGCCACCACGATCAAAACAGTTGAGGTGAACAGGTCAGCACCGCACACCACGACTAACATTAAACCGAGCGAGAAACAGATACCGCCGATCAGTTTTGCTATGCCGTAGGGCATTGCTCCACTTCCGGTGGTCGCAGTGATATAGAAGACAAATGCGATTGAGATAAATACGCCAGCAGTGATGGCAAGGAAGAAGGTGGTTAAAGGACGTTTAGTAGCTTTATATATGCCGGCTTCTTCTGCAACTTTCGCCATTGCCGCCGGTAATAATGAATTAAAAGGGTTGTCAGCTTTCACACTAACGCTCTCCAAAAATTGCCTGTAAAGATATTAACAAAGGAGTATAGGTCAGAAATTGATGTGGATCATATTTGACCGGAAGGTCGCTGATAAGCGAAGCGTAAATGCGGCTGAGTGCTGCTTAAATTATTGAATTTATTGTAATAAATAATTTTTAATTTATGCAAAATAAGTTGAAGGTGGCTGCGGCAAGACTAGATTTTGTTAAATATCATTAACGATTAAAGCTGAATTGTTATTTAATAATGCACTTAAATCTCTTTGTATGATCAATATAAAAAAATGGCACTGATTTTTTTCAGTGCCATTGACCAATACCCTAATTTCAATAAATGGAAATTTAAGCGTTAAGACTATTTTTGTGACCAATAACGACGTTTAGCTGTCTGCAGCTTTTCATAGGCAGCGAGTAATGATTGATGCGCAGGGAAAGCTTTCAGATCCAGATCGACCGCTTGCAATCCATAGAAGGGCGCTTCGCCACTGATTGCCGCTGAAGCAGCCTCAACAGCAGCCTGGCCGTACATACGAATAAAGGCGCGATGATATTGTAGCGGATCGCGTTCCTCTTCCATTGCCAGCAGCAGCAAGGTTTGCAGACAGCGGTAGTAGTTTGCGCGCTCTTCACTAAAGATGGACTGATTAAACTCCATCGTCCATTCAGTCCAGATCAGAGCCTGATCCAGGTCGCCGCCGGCCAGCGCCAGCAGGGCTTTCAGCTCGCCAATACGTAGCGTGTACCAGCCATTATCTTTGCCTGATGCCAGACCCAGCAGCTCGCGCACGCGAGTAAAGTCATCATGACCTTCCTCATCCAGTTGCACAATCAGCTCGAGATAGGCTTCGGGTTCCCATTGGCTGTCTGGCAGCGCCAGCAGGGTTTTGCGCAGTGGTGCGCCCATGCTGTTATTTGCCAGCAGCAGATCTTCTGCTGGATAAATATCAGACATGCCCGGCACGATAATGCGGCAAGCGTAAACACTCAGATGTTCATAGTCAGCGATATAGACTTCTTTATCTTCCGCACGGAAGATCGCCATTAGCGTATCAAACTCTTCATGAGTGGTACCCGCAAAGCTCCAGTCGACGAAAGGATAATCGGCATCGTCTTTAAACATATCCCATGAAATCAGGCCGCTTGAATCGATGAAATGCGTTTCCAGGTTAGCGTGTTCCGCTACCTCTTCATCATCGAACGTCGGCGGTGTGAACACGTCGAGATCTTTCAGACCACGGCCCTGCAGCAGTTCAGTAACGGTTCGCTCAAGTGCGACGCCAAAGTCCGGATGTGCGCCAAACGAAGCGAAGCAGGTACCATTTGCTGGATTGAACAGCACAACGCAGATAACCGGGTATTTGCCGCCGAGTGACGCATCGTATGAGAAGATTGGGAAACCTTCTGCTTCCAGACGTTCAATTGCTTCAATTACGCCAGGATAACGCTGCATCACCTCTGCTGGAATTTCTGGCAGGCTGATGGATTCGGCGATGATGCGATTCTTAATATGACGCTCAAACACTTCAGAAAGACCCTGTACACGCGCTTCGTTCGCGGTGTTACCGGCAGACATACCATTCGAAACGTACAGATTACCGATGATGTTCATCGGGATATACACTGTTTGCTGGTCAGATTGACGGGTAAATGGCAGGCCACAAATTCCACGCTCGTCATTGCCGGATTGCAGATCAATCAGCTCAGAAGCACCCAGGCTCTCATCAGGATCATAGAACTTGCGCAGGCGCGCATCCAAAATGCCTTCTGGCAGGCTGTCGTCCTCAGTGAGCGGGAACCATTTTTCATTCGGATAGTGAACAAAATCACCATTAGCGATGGATTCACCCAACCAGAAATCGGCGAAGAAATAGTTAGTAGAGAGGCGCTCAAAATATTCGCCCAGCGCTGAAGCCAGAGCGGCTTTTTTGCTAGCACCTTTGCCATTTGTAAAGCACAGCGGGCAGTCGCGATCGCGAATGTGTACTGACCAGACGTGTGGCACCGGATTCAGCCAGGAAGCTTCTTCAATGTTGAAACCAAGGTCTTGCAGTTTCTGCTGAAAGCGAGCAATGGAATCTTCCAGTGCGGCGTCTTTTCCGGGGATAAACGTTTGCGTCATGGTGGCGCTCTCTTAAGTCAATGGGGTGGGCGTAAAGCGCGCAATAATACGGGTTTTATGCGTGCTTCGCTATTCAGTCAGCCAAATTTATCTCAGACTGGTTAAGGTTGTTACGCCATTACGCTTGCCGATTTTTCTTTCTGGAACAACCTCACAAAATTCCATGGCTTAATGCATTTATGACATAAGCTGCGGTGAAGCTGGCTCTGGAAATGTGATCGCTGCCGGATTAATGATTGCAGCCATCTGGAGGCAATGATAAAACCGGTTGGGTATTCATAACCGTTCGATATGACAGTGGTGAGGGGAAATGACTCAGGTTTATAATTTTAGCTCTGGCCCGGCTATGCTGCCGGTAGAAGTGCTCCGTCGCGCAGAACAAGAACTGACAAACTGGCACGGATTAGGCACCTCGGTGATGGAGATCAGTCACCGCAGTAAAGAGTTTATTGCTGTTGCAGAAGCGGCAGAACAAGATTTTCGCGATCTGCTGAAGATCCCAGCCAACTACAAAGTTTTATTCTGCCATGGCGGTGCGCGTGCGCAGTTCGCGGCCATTCCCGGCAACTTGCTGGGTGATGCAAAAACCGCGGATTATATTGACGGCGGTTACTGGGCTCACAGCGCAATTAAAGAAGCTGAGAAATTCTGCTCGCCAAATACCATTGATATCAAAACTACGCGTGATGGTAAGCGTGCTTTATTACCAATGCGTGAATGGCAGTTGAATGATGATGCGGCTTATGTCCATTTCTGCCCGAACGAAACGATTGATGGTATTGCTATCGATGAAGAGCCGGATTTTGGCGATAAAGTCGTAGTTGCCGATCTCTCTTCTACTATTCTGTCTCGTCCAATCGATGTGAGTCGCTATGGCGTGATCTACGCTGGCGCGCAAAAAAATATTGGCCCGGCGGGCTTAACCTTAGTGGTTGTGCGCGAAGATCTGCTAGGCAAAGCACAACGTTATGTGCCTTCTATCCTTGATTACAAGGTGCTGGCCGAAAACGAATCGATGTTTAACACCCCGCCGACTTTCGCATGGTATCTCTCTGGCCTGGTATTCAAATGGCTGAAAGAGAAGGGCGGCGTGGCCGAGATGGACAAGCTGAATCAGGCAAAAGCCGACTTACTCTACGGTGTGATTGATAACAGCGCATTTTATCGTAACGATGTCGCAAGCGAAAACCGTTCACGTATGAACGTGCCATTCCAGTTAGCCGATTCCTCATTGGACAAAGTGTTCCTGGAAGAGTCTCTCAAGGCTGGGCTGCACGCGTTGAAAGGCCATCGCGTGGTTGGCGGTATGCGTGCATCGATCTACAATGCGATGCCGCTGGAAGGGGTTAAAACGCTCACTGAGTTCATGGTCGACTTCGAACGTCGCCACGGCTAATTGCTTTTTCATGCCAGCTTGTCTGGTATCAGACCCCGTCACTCGATGGGGTCTCGTATTTTCTGGAGATTTGGTTTCACATGCAGGACTCCCTGACTCTACAACCGATTGCTCGCGTTGACGGCACGGTAAACTTACCGGGTTCAAAAAGCGTCTCGAACCGCGCACTCTTGCTGGCCGCGCTGGCAAAGGGCACAACCCGCCTGACTAACTTGCTTGATAGCGATGACGTTAAGCACATGCTGAATGCCCTCAAAGCGCTGGGTGTCAGCTATACGCTCTCAGACGATCGCACCGTATGCGAAGTAGTAGGTAACGCGGGCCCTTTACATGCTGAAAAACCGCTTGAGCTGTTTCTCGGTAACGCAGGTACAGCGATGCGACCTTTGGCTGCCGCGCTCTGTTTGGGCGAGCAGTCAATCGTTCTGACTGGCGAGCCACGCATGAAAGAGCGTCCGATTGGTCATCTGGTTGATGCACTGCGTCAGGGCGGAGCAAAGATTGACTATCTCGAACAGACCGATTACCCGCCAGTGCGTCTTAATGGTGGTTTTGTTGGTGGGGAAGTCAGCGTCGATGGCAGTGTATCCAGCCAGTTTCTCACGGCATTGCTAATGACCGCGCCACTGGCGCAGCAAGACACCATCATCACCATAAAAGGCGATCTGGTTTCTAAGCCTTACATTGATATCACCTTGCACCTGATGCGCTGCTTTGGTGTGGATGTTGATAATCAGGACTATCAGCGTTTTGTGGTTAAAGGGCAGCAACAGTACCAGTCTCCGGGCGATTATCTGGTGGAAGGTGACGCGTCTTCTGCATCATATTTCCTCGCTGCCGCTGCCATTAAAGGGGGTACCGTACGTGTAACCGGTATTGGCCGCAATAGCGTGCAGGGCGATATCCGTTTTGCTGATGTGCTGGAAAAGATGGGCGCAGTGATTGAGTGGGGAGATGACTATATCTCTTGCACACGCGGATCGCTGACGGCAATCGATATGGATATGAACCATATTCCCGATGCGGCAATGACAATTGCAACTACTGCCCTTTTCGCTCAAGGCACCACGTTGATGCGCAACATCTATAACTGGCGCGTAAAAGAGACCGACCGTCTTGCTGCGATGGCGACTGAGTTACGCAAAGTGGGGGCGGAAGTAGAAGAAGGACACGACTTTATTCGTGTTACACCCCCGGCTCAGTTGCAACATGCGGACATCGGTACTTATAACGATCACCGTATGGCAATGTGCTTCGCTCTGGTGGCTCTTTCCGATACGCCGGTAACCATCCTTGATCCAGGCTGCACTGCGAAAACCTTCCCGAGCTATTTCCAGCAGTTGGCGAAAATCAGTCATACTTCCTGATCGTCTAACCCGGTGCACAGCGCCGGGTTTCTTTGCTCTCTTCTGGCCTTATCAGGCGGAAATTCTTCTGAATCTGTCTATATTTCTAGCGCTGTCTACGCTAAAGGGTAACTAACCCGACGCAGGCAGCGTATAATGCCGCGCAATCCAGGCGGCCTGGAAGGGCTGACAATAAGCACGCAGCAACAGGAGAGAACAATGACGGCAATCGCCCCGGTTATTACCATCGATGGGCCAAGTGGCGCGGGTAAAGGGACTTTATGTAAAGCGATGGCGGAGTCGTTGCAGTGGCACTTACTGGATTCTGGCGCTATTTATCGCGTTTTAGCATTGGCCGCACTTCACCATCAGGTGGATATTGAGTCCGAGGAAGCATTAGTACCGATGGCTGCGCATCTTGATGTGCGTTTTCTATCGGTTGACGGTGAAATGCAGGTGGTTCTTGAAGGTGAAGATGTCACCGGTGAAATCCGCACGCAAGAAGTCAGCAACACCGCATCGCGCGTTGCCGCTTTTCCGCGGGTGCGTGAGGCATTGCTTCGACGCCAACGTGCATTCCGCGAAGAGCCCGGTTTAATCGCCGATGGACGCGATATGGGAACCGTGGTTTTCCCTGATGCGCCAGTGAAAATATTCCTCGACGCCAGCTCAGAAGAGCGTGCGCATCGCCGTATGCTACAGTTGCAGGATAAAGGCTTTAATGTTAACTTTGATCGCCTTTTATCCGAGATAAGGGAACGCGACGACCGCGATCGTAATCGTGCCATCGCCCCTTTAGTGCCTGCCACAGATGCTCTGGTACTGGATTCAACCAGTATGTCGATTGAGCAAGTGATTGAAAAGGCGCTTGATTATGCTAAGCGTAAGTTGGGCATTTAATCTTTCGGCAACCGAATTGCTGTAACCCTGTACCAAGGACCCGGTGCAGGGCATGTGAAACAACCCCATCCGACAATGAAGTCAGGTGGACGTTAAATTGAAGAATCCTAAGATTATCAATATGACTGAATCTTTTGCTCAACTCTTTGAAGAGTCCCTGAAAGAAATCGAAACCCGTCCGGGTTCTATCGTTCGTGGCGTTGTTGTCTCTATCGACAAAGACGTAGTTCTGGTTGATGCGGGTCTGAAATCTGAATCTGCAATTCCTGCAGAGCAGTTCAAGAACGCAGCCGGCGAACTGGAAATCCAGGTAGGCGACGAAGTTGACGTTGCGCTGGACGCAGTAGAAGACGGCTTCGGTGAAACCCTGCTGTCCCGTGAGAAAGCTAAACGTCACGAAGCTTGGATCACGCTGGAAAAAGCTTACGAAGACGCTGAAACTGTTACCGGTGTTATCAACGGCAAAGTTAAAGGTGGCTTCACAGTTGAGCTGAACGGTATTCGTGCGTTCCTGCCAGGTTCACTGGTAGACGTTCGTCCGGTTCGCGATACTCTGCACCTGGAAGGCAAAGAGCTTGAATTCAAAGTAATCAAGCTTGATCAGAAACGTAACAACGTCGTGGTTTCACGCCGTGCAGTTATCGAATCTGAGAACAGCGCTGAGCGCGATCAGCTGCTGGAAAACCTGCAGGAAGGCATGGAAGTTAAAGGTATCGTTAAGAACCTCACTGACTACGGTGCATTCGTGGATCTGGGCGGCGTTGACGGCCTGCTGCACATTACCGATATGGCTTGGAAACGCGTTAAGCATCCGAGCGAAATCGTCAACGTGGGCGACGAAATCACTGTTAAAGTGCTGAAGTTCGACCGCGAGCGTACCCGTGTATCTCTGGGCCTGAAACAGCTGGGCGAAGATCCTTGGGTTGCTATCGCTAAGCGCTATCCAGAAGGCACCCGCCTGACTGGTCGTGTAACCAACCTGACTGATTACGGCTGCTTCGTAGAAATCGAAGAAGGCGTTGAAGGTCTGGTACACGTTTCAGAAATGGACTGGACCAACAAAAACATCCATCCGTCTAAAGTTGTAAACGTAGGCGATGTGGTTGAAGTAATGGTTCTGGACATCGATGAAGAGCGTCGTCGTATCTCCCTGGGTCTGAAGCAGTGCAAATCTAACCCATGGCAGCTGTTCGCTGAGACCCACAACAAAGGCGATCGCGTTGAAGGTAAAATCAAGTCAATCACTGACTTCGGTATCTTCATCGGCCTGGACGGTGGCATCGACGGTCTGGTTCACCTGTCTGACATCTCCTGGAACGCGACTGGCGAAGAAGCCGTTCGTGAGTACAAAAAAGGCGACGAAATCGCTGCCGTTGTACTGCAGGTTGATGCAGAGCGCGAGCGCATCTCTCTGGGCGTGAAGCAGTTGGCTGAAGATCCATTCAACAACTACATCACCCTCAACAAGAAAGGCGCTATCGTGACTGGTAAAGTCACTGCAGTTGACGCGAAAGGTGCTACAGTAGAATTAGCTGACGGCGTAGAGGGTTACCTGCGCGCTTCTGAAGCTTCTCTGGACCGCATCGAAGACGCAACTCTGGTTCTGAGTGTTGGCGACGACGTTGAAGCTAAATTCACCGGCGTTGACCGTAAGAACCGCGTTGTGAGCCTGTCTGTTCGTGCTAAAGACCAGGCTGATGAGAAAGAAGCTATCAACACTGTTAACACCAAACAGGATGAAGGCAGCAACTTCTCTAGCGCGATGGCTGAAGCGTTCAAAGCGGCTAAAGGCGAGTAATCGACCTAAGGCACCGGACGATGAAAATCGTCCGGTTTCGGTAAAAGCTGTCATACCTTTCCAAATAAGGATTAACCGGAGGTTACATGACCAAGTCAGAACTAATTGAGAGACTTGCTGGCCAGCATACTCATATTCCGGCGAAAGTCGTTGAGGATGCGGTCAAAGAGATGCTTGAGCACATGGCCACTACGTTGGCCCAGGGCGAGCGCATTGAAATCCGGGGATTCGGCAGCTTTTCTTTGCATTACCGTGCACCGCGTACGGGTCGTAACCCGAAAACGGGCGACAAAGTGGATCTGGAAGGTAAATACGTTCCCCACTTTAAGCCGGGCAAAGAATTGCGTGACCGTGCGAACATCTACGGCTAAGCCGTTACCGAACGATAAAAACGACACTTTAGGGTGTCGTTTTTTTTTGTTTAAAGTATGCGGAATTGAGACCTGCTTTCCAAAATGAAGTCTCATCAATGTAATTTCTGCAAAAGTCTCGGAATCCATCGCGACACACTCTCTTTTCAATGAAGTAAATCCCTGCTTTTCTCGGCACACTCTTCCGCCAATGAGGGAGAGTAATGATGCATATGAACTGGATTGTTCTGGCCAGATTGATGATTGCCTCGGCATTGTCGTTGGGCATATTGCCGCACATACCCGCAGCCAACGGAATAGTCATCATGGTTGTATTCGCTGTGGCGCTTGGGTTGATGCCAATCACGTTGCTACGGCTTGCAGGGATTGCTCTCTTAATGGTGGCCTGGACATTGACTGAAGCCCGCCAGATGGTCAATGCCATTGGGGATCTGACTGCCGCCTCAATTGAAGCCACTGTACGGGTGACTGAAGTTCGTGAACAGAAGCAGCAATTAACCGTGCAAATCTTGCGTGTCGGTCAGCGTTATCAGTTTCCACCTCTCTTTGTCACGCTCAATAATGATTCGATGGAGCAGCCGTACTGTGCCGGTCAGCGCTGGCAGATGAAACTGCGACTGCGTGCCGTCCACGGCAGATTAAATGAAGGCGAGTTCGATCTGCGGCGCTTTGCCTTGTCTAATCACACGCCGCTGCAAGGGCGCATCATCAGTCAGCAGGTGGAATCGCTAACTTGCAACTGGCGGACGCGTTTAATTAATCATCATCTACCCGCATTCGATACGCTCAAACAACCGGCAATTATGCAGGCTTTAGCGTTTGGTATACGTACCAACATGACTGAAGAGCAGCGACAGTTGCTGCGGGAAACAGGTACTGCCCACTTGATGGCAATCTCGGGAATGCATATTGCATTAGCTGCCAGCGTTGGATGGCTGTTGGCGCGTGCTATCCAGGTAATTTTGCCGGGTCATTTGATTGGTCATTTATTTCCGCTGCTGGTTAGTGTTATGACCGCAGCGACTTACACGTGGGTTTCTGGCAGTCATGCACCGGCCCAGCGCGCGATGATCGCGCTCATATTATGGATAGGGATGCGCAGCGCCGGTTGGCAGCTCAGTGGCTGGCAAGTCTGGACGTTATGTATCGGCGCTTTGCTGGTACTGGATCCATTAACTGTGCTGTCAGAAAGCTTTTGGTTGTCGGCACTGGCGGTCGCGATGCTGATTACCTGGTATCAATGGTTTCCATTAACACATCGCTTTCGCGCAAAGCGTCGATGGCTGTTATTGCAATTGCTACATCTGCAGTTAGGAATGATGATCCTCATGGCTCCACTACAAATCTTCCTGTTTCAGGGAATAAGCCTGAGTGCGTTATTAGCAAATCTGATCGCGGTGCCGGTTGTGTCTTTTGTCACGGTGCCACTAATATTGCTGGCAATGCTATTGCCAGTGCCGCTGATTTCAACGGGATTATGGTCTCTGGCGGATCTTTCCATAAGCCAGGTCATGCTCCTGCTGCAGTGGTTACCCGCTGGCTGGTGGGCATGGAGCGATACGTTACCTGCTGTCGTGCTGCTGTGGGTAGGATTAGTTCTCTGGCGCAGCAAGCTGATTTATCGCAGTGTGATGCCGTGTTTTAGCCTGATACTCGTAATCATCCTCTGGCGCAGCACTGCACAGCGTGATGACTGGCAAATCGACATGATTGATGTGGGGCATGGCCTGGCGATTGCCATTACACAGGGCAATGAAGTGGTGTTATATGACGTTGGACCGGGTTGGAAACAGGATGATGCCGGATCGCGCGTCATTCTGCCATGGTTGCAGTATCACGGTAGAAGCCTCCATTCTTTGATACTAAGCCACAAGCATCTTGATCACCGTGGTGGGCTACACTCATTGCTCAAAGTTAATCCAGCGGTAGCAATTCGTAGTGCCCTGGCGGAAGACGGACACCTGCCATGCTTCCGTGGTCAGCGGTGGCAGTGGGGCAAATTGCAATTTACCGCTTTGTGGCCGCCGGAGAATCAGACCCAGGGACAAAATAACGATTCCTGTGTGGTGCGAGTCGATGACGGGCTCTTTAGCGTGTTACTCACCGGGGATATTGAGTTAGAAGCCGAGAGAAAAATTGTCGCGCTGGAAAAAGAGGCTCTGAACGCGACAATTTTGCAGGTTCCGCACCATGGTAGTCGGACTTCATCAGGCGCATTACTGTTACGTAATGTTGCTGGGAAAGCAGCATTTGCTTCGGTGGCGCGGTATAACGCCTGGCGTATGCCTGCGCCAGCCGTGGTGCAACGCTATCGTCAGCAAGGCTATATGTGGTACGACACGGCACAATCGGGTCAGATTCATGTGGGTATCAGACAAGGTCATTGGCAAATTAAGGGCTTAAGAGAGCAAATAATGCCTCGATGGTACCATCAGTGGTTTGGCGTCAAACGCGATTCCAGGTAGAATGAGCGGCTATTTCAAACAGCGTGAATAAATAATGCATCAAGATAAAGATCTCTCAACGTGGCAGACATTCCGTCGACTCTGGCCGATGATTGCGCCCCACAAGGCTGGCCTGTATGTGTCAGCGGTGGCGCTGATACTCAATGCGGCAGGCGATACCCTGATGCTCTCTCTGTTGAAACCTTTACTGGATGATGGCTTCGGTAAAGCAGACAGATCCGTAATGCTGTGGATGCCGCTAGTGGTAATTGGCCTGATGCTGGTACGTGGCGTGACCAGCTATATCTCCAGTTACTGCATCTCATGGGTGTCCGGCAACGTGGTCATGAATATGCGTCGCCGCCTGTTCGGCCATATGATGGGCATGCCGGTAACCTTCTTTGATCAGCAATCAACGGGGACGCTGCTGTCACGCATCACCTACGATTCTGAACAGGTGGCCTCTTCCTCTTCCAGTGCACTGGTTACGGTGGTGCGTGAAGGGGCCTCAATCATTGGCCTGTTCATCATGATGTTCTATTACAGCTGGCAGCTGTCTTTGATTCTCATTGTGCTGGCACCGATCGTCTCCTTTGCTATTCGTACTGTTTCCAAACGTTTCCGCAGCATCAGTAAGAACATGCAGAACACCATGGGACAGGTCACCACCAGCGCCGAACAGATGCTAAAAGGGCATAAAGAAGTGCTGATCTTTGGTGGCCAGGAAGTGGAAGCCAAGCGTTTTTCTCAGGTCAGTAACAGGATGCGCCAACAAGGCATGAAACTGGTGTCAGCATCTTCAATCTCTGATCCGGTAATCCAGTTGATTGCCTCGCTGGCACTGGCATTTGTACTTTATGCCGCCAGTTTCCCAAGCGTGATGGAAACGCTGACAGCCGGTACCATCACCGTGGTCTTCTCATCAATGATCGCCCTGATGCGTCCGCTCAAGTCACTGACCAACGTGAATGCACAGTTCCAGCGCGGTATGGCGGCTTGTCAGACGCTGTTCTCGATTCTTGACAGTGAGCAGGAAGTGGATAACGGCAAGCGTGAAATGGATCGTGCTAAGGGTGATGTGGAATTCCGCAACGTGACCTTTACCTATCCAGGCCGTGAAATTCCTGCGCTGCGTGATATCAACCTGTCGCTGCCTGCCGGTAAAACCGTTGCACTGGTCGGCCGTTCTGGCTCTGGTAAATCCACTATGGCCAGCTTGCTGACGCGCTTCTACGACATTGATAGCGGTGAAATTCTGCTGGATGGCCACGATCTGCGCGAATACACCCTGCGTTCACTGCGTAATCAAGTGGCATTGGTTTCCCAGAACGTTCATCTCTTCAACGACACCGTCGCCAACAACATTTCTTATGCCCGTAATGGTCAATACACGCGCGAGCAAATCGAGCAGGCTGCGACCATGGCGCATGCAATGGACTTCATCCAGAAGATGGATAATGGCCTTGATACCGTTATTGGTGAGAATGGCGTGCTGCTTTCCGGTGGTCAGCGTCAGCGTATTGCGATTGCGCGTGCGTTACTGCGCGACTGCCCGATTTTGATTCTCGATGAAGCCACATCAGCGCTCGATACCGAATCTGAGCGGGCGATTCAGGCCGCACTTGATGAGCTGCAGAAAAATCGCACCTCACTGGTGATTGCGCACCGTCTGTCGACCATTGAGAAAGCCGATGAGATCGTCGTAGTTGAAGATGGTCGCATTGTCGAACGCGGTACTCACAGCGTGCTGCTTGAACAGAAGGGCGCCTATGCGCAGCTTCACAAACTGCAGTTCGGTCAATGATTGAACGCATCTGGAGCGGGCGTTCGCCGTTATGGCTGCTGCTATGGCCGCTGAGTCTGCTTTATGGGGCGATCACCCTATTGATTCGCCTCAGCTTCCAGCGCGGTTGGCGAAAAAGTTGGCGCGCGCCTTGCCCTGTGATTGTGGTGGGGAACCTCACCGCAGGTGGGAATGGTAAAACGCCTGTAGTGATTTGGTTGGTGCAGGCGCTGCAACAACGTGGAGTACGTGCTGGCGTGGTGTCGCGGGGTTACGGCGGAAAAGCTGAACGTTATCCGCTGCTGGTTACCGCTGAAACGCCCACGGCGCAGGCCGGCGATGAACCTGTGCTGATCGCTCAACGCACGCAAGTGCCGGTCGCCGTTGCGCCACGGCGGCGTCTGGCGGTAGAAGGCTTGCTCGCTGCGCACGATCTGGATGTGATTATCACCGATGATGGCCTGCAGCATTACGCGCTGCAGCGCGATCGCGAAATCGTGGTGGTGGATGGGATGCGTCGTTTTGGCAATGGCTGGTGGTTACCGGCTGGGCCGATGCGTGAACGCGCCTCACGACTTAGCACCGTAAATGCGGTGATCGTTAACGGCGGCGATGCGCAGGCGGGCGAAATTGCGATGTCATTGCAGCCCGGTCTGGCGGTCAACCTGATCAACGGTGCAAGCGTGGCGTTAGCGCAATTGCCGGAAATTGTCGCGATGGCCGGCATAGGTCATCCGCCGCGCTTCTTCAACACGCTTAAGCAGCAAGGCATCAAGCCAGTGGCTGAAATTGCCTTCGCCGATCACCATGCTTACAGCGAAGACGAATTGCGGCGTCTGACTCAGGCAGATCAGTGCTTGCTGATGACGGAAAAAGATGCGGTAAAATGCCGTAGTTTTGCTCGCCCAAACTGGTGGTATTTGCCGGTTGATGCGCATCTGCAAGGCGCGGCGGTGACAACCTTGTTAGACGATATCACCCATCTCTGCACTACCGCGCGAGACGCCCGTTCGCGCTAACCACCAAAAAGGGAATGGAGTTATGAACCTCGTCGCTTCCCTCTCGTTGCAAACTGCTCGTCATCTGCATCTGGCTGCTCAGGGACTGTTACGTCCTTTAGGCCGACGTGCGCGCTTTGCTGATATACACGCGACTGTGCGTCAGATGTCTTTGCTGCAAATTGATACCATCAATGTGGTGGCACGCAGTCCTTATCTGGTGCTGTTTAGCCGCCTTGGCGCGTATCAGACCAACTGGCTGGAAGAGGCGCTGGCCTCGGGCGCATTATTTGAATATTGGGCTCATGAAGCCTGTTTTATTCCTTTCGAAGATTACCCGTTGCTGCGCCACCGCATGCTGGAACCGCAGCGACTGGGCTGGAAGTACAACCAACGATGGGTTGAGGAACATCAACAGGAAATCACTGACCTACTGCAACACATCTCCGTCAACGGCCCAGTGCGAGCAGCCGATTTCAGTAATGATAAACAGACCAAACCGGGCTGGTGGGCGTGGAAGCCGCATAAGCGTCATCTGGAGAATTTGTTCAGTGCGGGTCAGTTGATGGTGGTGGAGCGGCGCAACTTCCAGCGGGTTTACGATCTGCACAGCCGCGTGATGCCGGACTGGATTGATGAACAGCATGCGTTAAGTGAAGACGAAGCGGTGTTACAGATGCTGAGTCACAGCGCATGCAGTCTCGGCATTTTCCGTGGCAGTTGGTTAGCCGATTATTACCGGCTCAAACGCGCACCGCTCAAGTCATGGCTTGAGGATGCGGCTGCGCGCGGAGAAATTGTGCGTGTTGAGGTCGAGCAACTGGGCGAAATGTGGTTACACCACGCATTATTGCCGCTGCTGGAAAAGCCACTCTCTGCCACACATACCGCGCTGTTGTCACCCTTTGATCCAGTGGTTTGGGATCGTCGTCGCGCGCTGGAGCTGTTTAATTTTGATTACCGCATTGAGTGCTATACGCCTGCGGAAAAGCGCAAATATGGTTATTTTGTCCTGCCGGTCCTGCATCGCGGATTATTGAAAGCGCGCATTGATGCCAAAATGGAGCGTCAGGCGCAGCAATTAGTGGTTCGTGCATTCTGGCTGGAAGAGGGCACACGCATCAGTAACGCTTTCCTTAATGACGTCCAAAAAGCCATTAATCGCTTCGCCGCGTGGCAAGGCGCCAACCAAGTGATTATCGAAAATGCGCCGGCAGAACTGCTGGCTGCCTGGTCAACTCGCTGGTCGATTGGTGAATAAAGCTGCCATTTGTCCGGCTTGAGTGCATCATTCACGCGCACGCTATTATGCTATGCTACCCGTCTGAATCGGTCCTGAATGGAGAAGATTATGGATCACCGTTTACTCGAAATCGTTGCTTGCCCGGTATGCAACGGAAAACTCTATTTCAACAAAGAGCAGCAAGAGCTGATCTGTAAACCGGATGGCCTGGCTTACCCGGTACGTGACGGTATTCCAGTGCTGCTGGAAGTGGAAGCGCGTACGCTGTCTGTTGAAGAGATTCATCCATGAGTTTTGTTGCCATTATTCCTGCGCGTTACGCTTCAACGCGTCTGCCCGGCAAACCGCTGGTGGATATTCAGGGTAAACCGATGGTGCTGCACGTTATGGAACGCGCCCGTGAATCGGGTGCCGATCGCGTGATTGTCGCCACCGATCATCCGGATGTGGCAGCGGCGGTAACGGCGGCCGGCGGCGAAGTGTGCATGACGCGGGTCGATCATCAGTCCGGCACTGAGCGTTTGGCCGAAGTGATCGAAAAGTATCAGTTTGCCGACGACACGATCATCGTTAACGTGCAGGGCGACGAGCCGATGATCCCGGCGGAGATTGTACGTCAGGTAGCAGGTAATCTGGCGCAATCTGAAGCCGGGATGGCAACGCTGGCGGTGCCGATCACCGATGCAGAAGAAGCCTTTAACCCGAACGCGGTGAAAGTGGTGATGGACGCCAAAGGTTATGCGCTCTACTTCTCACGCGCCACCATTCCCTGGGATCGCGAGCGTTATGCGCGTTCGCGCGAGCAGATTGGCGACACGCTGCTCCGCCACATTGGCATCTACGCCTATCGCGCCGGTTTCATCCGTCGCTACATCGCGTGGGAACCTTGCCCGCTGGAGCTCATTGAGTTGCTCGAACAGCTGCGCGTGCTGTGGTACGGTGAAAAGATTCACGTCGCGGTGGCAAAAACTATCCCAAGTGTTGGGGTGGATACGCCGGAAGACCTTGAGCGGGTTCGTCTCGCTATGCAGGGTTAATCTCCGACCGGCCAGCGGCTCTCGCTGGCCTGAAAGTTTGATCTGGCGCTAAGCTTTGCGCCGCCATCACCTCCAGCATATTCCAGCCCTTTGACGTCGGAGGATATTGCATGGAACAGCTCCGTTCAGAACTCGCGTTGGTGCTTGGTGAAAGCATCAGTCGTCTCGAAACCATTAGCGAGCAGGCGCACACGCGGCTGTATGCGCTTTACGATAACGCCGGTAAACCGATGCCGCTGGTGGCAAAGTATTTTCGTCATCAGGGACGCGCTGCGCTGGAAGCTAAAAAACTGACCATGCTCGGCCATGATGGCTTGATCGCCGTGCCTGCCGTGTTTGGTCTGGTGCTCAGCCAGCAAAAGCCGGTACATGAAATGTTGCTGATGGCACGCTTTAACGGTGTTTCTGCGGAAGCTCCGGCCCGCAGCGCAGCGCGCTGGGAACAGCTGTGCGAACAGATCGTCGAAGGCGTGCTGGCGTGGCATCGTATTGACAGCCATGGCTTAGTCGGCAGCGTGGACAGCGTGCAGGAGAATAACTGGCCCGCATGGTATCGCCAGCGAGTGGATGTGTTGTGGTCAACGCTGGGTTATTTGTCACCGCCGTTTTTTACACTGGAAGATCGTCAGATTCTGTTTCGCAGCCGTCAGCTATTACCGCGTCTGTTCAACGGTTTTGACGATCCCTGCGTATTGATGCACGGCAACCTGCGCTTAGCCAGTATGTTAAAAGATGCGCACAGCGATCAGCTTATTGCCATGATGCAGCCGGGCAACATTCTCTGGGCACCGCGCGAATACGATCTGATGCGCCTGGCGGATAGCGGCGCAGAAGCGTCACTGCTGCAGCACTATCTGCAGCGCGCGCCCGTGGCGGAAGGTTTCCTCTGGCGGCGCTGGTTGTATCAGCTGTGGGATTGCGTCGACACGTTGGTCAGCAGCGGACAGTTTGACCGTCCGCGCTTCGATCACGCCCGCGCGCAATTACTCCCCTGGCTGGGTTGAGGTGAGATCGTCACCGCGCAGCTTCTGCCAGGTTTGTCCCAGCGTTTCATAGATCGCACGCTCACTGTGTGCCAGCCACAGCGGTGACGGAATAACGCGTTCCCACCAGTTTAGCGGCGAGGTCACCGCCAACTGATTTGCCGGTGCGGCCAGTGGATTCATGCTGGCACTTTGAAAGAAATGCATGGCACGCGGCAGATGGTTGGCGGAAGTCACCAGTAAAAACGGATGTTCGCCAATCGTCTGTTTCACCGCGCGTGCTTCACCAATCGTATCCCTTGGTTGATCCAACTGAATAATCGCTTCTTGCGGCACGCCCAGACTTTCCGCCACTTCGGCCGCCACGCTGGCGCTGCTGCGTGGGTTTTCGCCGGCTGCTGCGCCCGTAAAGATCATTTTGGCCTGCGGATAGCGCCGCCACTGACGCACGCCTTCGGCCACGCGCGGCAGACTGTTATTAATCAAGTTGGAACTCGGTGCCCAATTCGGATTGAAGGTATAGCCGCCGCCGAGCACCACGATATAATCGACCGGCTCGTTACCGTTCCAGGTGGGATAATGATTTTCCAGCGGTGACAGCAGGCGATCGGCAACCGGCTGCAGGCTCAAAATCAGCAGCAGCAGCCAGCTGCAAGAGATGAGGATTTTGCCGCTTTTTTGCCAGCGGCTGAACCAGAGCAGCAAAAGTCCTGCCGCCATCAGTAATAACAGCAGCGGCAAGGGAAGCAACATCCCGCCAATGACTTTTTTAAATGCGAAAAACATCGAATATGGCCTCTTTTGTCCAAAAAAACAGCTGCCAGACGGTTACTGCGGCATGAAAGGTTCATTCTTGTTGAGCCTGTGACAAAATAGCACAAGTTGAATGCAGCAAAGCGGAGCCATCATCATGCAGGATCGTAACTTTGACGATCTGGCGGACAAATTCTCACAGAACATTTATGGCACGCGCAAAGGGCTAGTGCGCCAGGCGATTGTCTGGGACGAACTGGAAGCTCTGTTACCGACATTGCCTGCCGGATCCTTGAAGGTGCTGGATGCCGGCGGCGGCGTGGGACAAGTCTCAAGCGGGCTGGCGGCGCGCGGTCATCAGGTTGTGCTGTGCGATCTCTCTGCTGAGATGCTGAAGCTGGCGGAAGCCCATGCGCTTGCCGCGGGTGTGAGCCACAACATGCAATTCAAACAAATTAGCGCCCAGCAGGTGGGCGAACATTTGGATACGCAGGTTGATCTGGTATTGTTTCACGCGGTGTTGGAATGGGTCGCGCATCCGGAAGAGGTGCTGCAGGCGCTGTGGCACACGCTCAAGCCCGGCGGCGTGCTGTCGTTGATGTTTTACAACGCGCACGGCTTAACCTTCCGCACCCTGACGCTTGGCAACTTCGGCTATATGCGCGCCAATATGAGCAAACGTAAAAAGCGCACGCTGTCGCCCGATTTCCCGCGCGATCCGGATGATGTGACGCGTTGGCTGACAAACTGCGGATTTGAAATTGAACGGCGTGCGGGCATTCGCGTCTTCTGTGATTACATGAAGCCGCAACCCGGCGCAGGGAAGAGCGTTGAGGAAATCATTGAGATGGAACGGCGTTTCTGTCGCCAGGAGCCCTTTTTAAGCTTAGGGCGCTATATCCACGTGACCGCGCGCAAACCCAGCCAGAAGGATCAACTATGAGCGAATTTTCCCAGACGGTCCCCGAATTGGTGGCATGGGCGCGCAAGAACGATTTTTCGCTTGCGCTGCCGGTAGAACGTCTGGCCTTTTTGCTGGCCATCGCCACCTTAAACGGTGAGCGCATGGACGGCGAGATGAGTGAAGGCGAGCTGATTGACGCGTTTCGTCACGTTAGCAAAGCATTCGAACAAACCCACGAAACTGTGCATGTCCGTGCCAATAACGCCATCAATGACATGGTGCGTCAGCGCTTGCTGAACCGCTTTACCAGCGAGCTGACGGAAGGGCACGCCATCTATCGCCTGACGCCACTCGCCATCGGCATTACCGACTATTACATCCGCCAGCGCGAGTTCTCCACGCTGCGCCTGTCGATGCAGCTGTCGATTGTGGCGCAGGAGTTGAAACGCGCCGCGGATGCCGCCGAAGAGGACGGTGATGAATTCCACTGGCATCGTAACGTGTTTGCGCCGCTGAAATATTCGGTGGCGGAAATCTTCGATAGCATCGACATGACGCAGCGTCTGATGGATGAGCAGCAGCAAGCGGTGAAAACCGATATTGCCGATCTGCTTAACAAAGACTGGCGCGCGGCGATCTCCAGCTGTGAAATGTTGCTGTCGGAAACGTCCGGTACGCTGCGTGAACTGCAGGATACGCTGGAGGCGGCGGGCGATAAGCTGCAGGCCAACCTGCTGCGCATCCAGGATGCGACGCTGAGCAGCCCGGATCTGGGCTTTGTCGATAAGCTGGTGTTTGACCTGCAAAACAAGCTCGATCGCATCATCAGCTGGGGCCAGCAGGCTATCGATCTGTGGATCGGCTACGACCGCCACGTACACAAGTTTATTCGTACCGCCATCGACATGGATAAGAACCGCGTGTTTGCGCAGCGTTTACGCCTGTCGGTGCAAAACTATTTCGATCAGCCGTGGGCGCTGACCTACGCCAATGCCGATCGTCTTTACGATATGCGCGATGAAGAGATGACGCTGCGTAATGACGAGGTGATGGGCGAGCTGCCGCCGGAAATGGAATACGAAGAGTTTAATGAGATTCGCGAGCAGCTGGCCGCGATGATCGAAGAGGCGCTGCAGATTTATAAGCAGGAGCAGAAGCCGCTCCATCTGGCCACGGTGATGCGCGACTATCTGTCGCAGTATCCGCGCGCGCGCCACTTTGATCTGGCGCGTATCGTCATCGATCAAGCGGTGCGACTCGGCGTGGCCGAAGCTGATTTAGCCGGTCTGCCTGCGCAATGGCAGGCCATTAATGATTACGGAGCCAAGGTGCAGGCACATGTCATCGACAAATATTGAACAAGTGATGCCAGTCAAACTGGCATTGGCTCTGGCAAACCCGATTTTCCCGGCGCTCGATAGCCAGTTACGCGCGGGTCGCCACATTGGCATTGAAGAGCTGGATAATCACGCCTTCCTGATGGATTACCAGGAATATCTCGAAGAGTTTTACGCGCGCTACAACGTTGAGCTGATCCGCGCGCCGGAAGGCTTCTTCTATCTGCGTCCGCGTTCAACCACTTTGATTCCGCGCTCGGTGTTGTCCGAGCTGGATATGATGGTGGGCAAAATTCTTTGCTATCTCTATCTCAGCCCGGAACGTCTGGCGAATGAGGGGATTTTTACCCAGCAAGAGCTGTACGACGAACTGCTGTCGCTGGCCGATGAGAGCAAACTGCTCAAGCTGGTCAATCAGCGTTCCACCGGTTCCGATCTTGACCGCGCCAAGCTGCAGGAAAAAATGCGCGCGTCGCTGAGTCGCCTGCGCCGTCTCGGCATGGTGTGGTTTATGGGCAACGACAGCAGCAAATTCCGCATCACCGAATCAGTGTTCCGCTTTGGCGCCGACGTGCGCAGCGGTGACGATGCGCGTGAAGCGCAGCTGCGCCTGATACGTGACGGTGAAGCGATGACGCTGGAAAGTGCGCCGGCTGCGACTGAGAACGATGAAGCAGATAACGATATTGACGCTGAAAGCGACGCGAGTGATAACGCGGAGGATGAACAAGCATGATTGAACGCGGTAAATTTCGTTCGCTAACGCTGATCAACTGGAACGGCTTCTTTGCCCGTACTTTTGATCTTGATGAACTGGTCACCACGCTTTCGGGCGGTAACGGTGCGGGTAAATCCACCACCATGGCCGCCTTCGTGACGGCGATGATCCCTGACTTAACCTTGCTGCACTTCCGTAACACCACCGAAGCCGGTGCGACATCGGGTTCGCGCGATAAAGGCCTGCACGGCAAGCTACGCGCCGGCGTCTGTTATTCGGTGCTGGATGTGGTCAACTCACGCCATCAGCGCGTGATCGTTGGTGTACGTCTGCAGCAGGTGGCGGGACGCGATAAAAAGGTCGATATCAAACCATTCAGTATTCACGGCTTGCCGAGCGATTCACAGGCGACCGATATGCTGACCGAAATCCTTAATAACCGTCAGGCGCGCGTGTTGCCGCTGACGGAAGTGAAGGAGCGTGTGGAAGCGCAGGAAGGCGTGCAATTCAAACAGTACAACTCGGTCACCGATTACCATGCGGTGCTGTTCGAGCTCGGCGTGGTGCCGCGTCGTCTGCGTAACGCCAGCGATCGCAGTAAGTTTTATCGCCTGATTGAAGCTTCGCTGTACGGCGGTATCTCCAGCGCTATCACCCGTTCACTGCGCGATTACCTGCTGCCAGAAAACGGCGGTGTGCGTAAAGCCTTCCAGGATATGGAAGCCGCGCTGCGGGAAAACCGCATGACGCTGGAAGCGATTCGCGTCACCCAATCCGATCGCGACCTGTTTAAGCATCTGATCTCGGAAGCCACCAACTACGTTTCCGCCGACTACATGCGCCACGCCAACGAGCGCCGCATTCACCTCGACGGTGCGCTGCAGCTGCGTAATGAGCTGTTTACCAGCCGCAACCAGCTGATTTCTGAGCAGTATCGCCACATTGAAATGGCGCGCGAGTTGTCCGAGCACAGCGGTGCTGAGAGCGATCTGGAAAGCGATTATCAGGGCGCTAGCGACCATCTGAATCTGGTGCAAACCGCCATGCGCCAGCAGGAAAAAATCGAGCGTTACGATGCCGATCTGGAAGAGCTGACCTATCGCCTCGAAGAGCAGAACGAAGTGGTTGCCGAAGCGCGCGAAGTGCAGGAAGAGAATGAAGCACGCGCCGAAGCGGCTGAAGTGGAAGTCGATGAGCTAAAAAGCCAACTCGCCGATTTCCAGCAGGCTCTCGACGTGCAACAGACGCGGGCAATCCAGTATCAGCAAGCCTTGCAGGCGTTGGAAAAGGCGCGTACGCAGTGTCAGCTGCCTGATTTAACTATCGATAACGCGGCCGAATGGCAGGAAACCTTCCAGGCGCGTGAAGAAGAAGCCACCGAGCGCCTGCTGCGTCTGGAACAGAAACTGAGCGTCGCCGAAGCGGCACACAGCCAGTTTGAGCAAGCGTTAGCGTTAGTTACCAGCATCGCCGGTGACGTCAGTCGTCAGGATGCGTGGCAAGTGGGGCGCGAATTACTGCGCGACGCTGGCAATCAGCGCCACCAGGCCGAACAGCTTTCCTCGCTGCGTCTGCGCCTCAATGAATTAGAAACCCGTCTGCGTGAGCAGCATGATGCTGAGCGTTTGCTGGCGGATTTCTGCAAACGTCAGGGCCAGCAATACGATGCGGATGCGCTGGACGGCTTGCAGCGTGAACTCGAAGCGCAGATTGAGCAACTGAATAGCAGCGTTGCCGATGCCGGTGAACGCCGCATGTTGATGCGTCAGGAGCTGGAGCAGCTGCGTGAACGCATCACTGCGCTGACCGCGCGTGCGCCACACTGGCTGGCGGCGCAGGAAATCCTGACGCAGCTGAGCGAGCAAACCGGTCAGGAGCTGAGCAGCAGCCAGCAAATCACCGAATTTATGCAGCAACTGCTGGAGCGCGAGCGTGAAACCACGGTTGAGCGCGACGAGCTGGCCGCGCGTAAGCGCGAAGTTGAACAGCAGATTGAACGTCTGAGCCAACCTGGCGGTGCGGAAGATGCGCGCCTGACGCAGCTGGCGGAACGTTTTGGCGGCGTGCTGCTGTCGGAAATTTATGATGACGTTACGCTGGATGACGCACCGTACTTCTCGGCGCTATACGGTCCATCGCGCCACGCCATCGTAGTGCCAGATCTGTCGCTGGTGCGCGACCTGCTCGACGGTTTAGACGAGTGCCCGGAAGATCTCTATCTGATTGAAGGCGATCCGCAAGCCTTTGACGACAGCGTATTTAGCGTCGAAGAGCTGGAAAAAGCGGTGGTGGTGAAAGTGGCTGAGCGTCAGTGGCGCTACTCCCGCTTTCCGAAAGTGCCGCTGTTTGGTCGCGCGGCGCGTGAAAACCAGCTTGAGTTGCTGAACAACGAACGTGAACAGCTGGCTGAGCGTTATGCCACGTTGTCGTTTGATGTACAGAAAACCCAGCGTCTGCATCAATCCTTCAGCCGCTTCATCGGTAGCCATTTAGCGGTGGCGTTTGATGAAGATCCGGAAGCGCAGATTCGTCAGCTTAACAGCCGTCGTGGCGAGCTGGAGCGGGCGCTGGCGCAGCATGAAAATGACAATCAGCAGCAGCGCGCGCAGTTTGAACAGGCAAAAGAGGGCGTCAGCCAGCTGAACCGCCTGTTGCCGCGCGTAAATCTGCTGCTCGACGACACGCTTGGCGATCGCTGTGAGGAGATTCGTGAGCGCGTTGAAGAAGCACAGGAAGCCGCGCGCTTCCTGCATCAGCACGGCAGCAAACTCAGCAAGCTGGAGCCGCTGATTGCGGTTCTGCAAAGCGATCCGCAGCAGCACGATCAGCTGCAGCGCGACTATCAGCAGGCACAGCAGCAGCAGCGTGATGCGCGTCAGCAAGCCTTTGCGCTGACCGAAGTGGTGCAGCGCCGCGCGCACTTCAGCTATGAAAGTTCGGCTGGCATGTTGGGTGGCAACAGCGATCTCAACGAGCAGTTGCGTCAGCGTCTGGAGCAGGCGGAAGGCGAGCGCAGCCGCGCACGCGAACGTCTGCGTGGGCATCAGGCGCAGCTGACGCAGTATTCGCAGGTGCTGGCATCGCTAAAAAGTTCATACGATGCCAAACGCGACATGCTGAAAGAGTTGCAGCAAGAGATGCAGGATATCGGCGTGCATGCCGATGCCAGTGCAGAAGAGCGGGCGCGCATTCGTCGTGATGAGCTGTATAGCGCGCTAAGCCACAACCGTGCGCGTCGCAACCAGCTGGAAAAACAGATCACCTTCTGTGAAGCCGAAATGGACAGCCTGCAGAAAAAACTGCGCAAGCTGGAACGCGATTATCATCAGATTCGGGAGCAGGTGGTCAGCGCGAAAGCGGGCTGGTGCACGGTATTGCGTCTGGTGAAAGAGAATGGCGTTGAGCGTCGTCTGCATCGTCGCGAGCTGGCCTATCTCAGCGGCGATGAGCTGCGTTCGATGTCGGATAAGGCGCTGGGTGCGCTGCGTCTGGCGGTGGCGGATAACGAACATCTGCGCGATGTGCTGCGTATGTCTGAAGATCCGAAACGTCCGGAACGTAAGATTCAGTTCTTTATCGCGGTGTATCAGCATCTGCGCGAACGTATTCGCCAGGACATCATTCGTACCGACGATCCGGTTGAAGCCATCGAGCAGATGGAGATTGAGCTGAATCGTCTGACCGAAGAGCTGACGGCGCGTGAACAGACGCTGGCAATCAGCTCACGCAGTGCGGCGAACATCATTCGTAAAACCATCCAGCGCGAGCAAAACCGTATTCGCCAGCTGAACCAGGGGTTGCAGGCGGTAAGCTTTGGTCAGGTGCGCAGCGTGCGCCTCAACGTGAACGTGCGTGAAGCGCACTCAACGCTGCTGGATACGCTGTCGGAAGAGCATGAACAGCATCAGGATCTGTTTACCAGCAACCGATTAACCTTCTCGGAAGCGCTGGCGAAACTTTATCAGCGCCTGAATCCGCAGATCGATATGGGCCAGCGCACGCCGCAAACCATCGGTGAAGAACTGCTCGACTACCGCAACTATCTTGAGATGGAAGTGGAAGTGAACCGTGGCACTGACGGCTGGCTGCGTGCAGAAAGTGGGGCGCTCTCTACCGGTGAAGCGATCGGTACCGGGATGTCGATTCTGGTGATGGTGGTACAGAGCTGGGAAGAGGAATCACGTCGTCTGCGTGGCAAAGATATTTCGCCGTGTCGTCTGCTGTTCCTCGATGAAGCGGCACGTCTTGATGCGCGTTCGATCGCCACACTGTTTGAGCTGTGCGAACGTCTGGAGATGCAGCTGATCATCGCGGCGCCAGAGAACATCAGCCCGGAAAAAGGCACCACCTACAAACTGGTGCGTAAAATGTTCAATAACACCGAACATGTGCATGTGGTTGGGCTGCGCGGCTTCTCGGCAGATCCTGCACCGAGCAAGGATCAAAGTCCTAAGGTCGGTCTTGAATATGAGAATTCATAGCGCTTAATCTGGTTAAAAAACAGCACTACGTTTAATCTGTATGCGGCATCTGCACTGAGAGGCAGATGCCGTTTTTTATTCGTATACTCAACATTATGAGTATGGCTGTACATGGCGATCACAGGGCGCTATGTCATTGGTGAGAAGGGGGCAGGGATGTTGCTAAACAATAAGAGCAAAATGAGTCGTGCTGCAGTAGCACTCGGTTTGTCACTGGTACTATCGCCGCTGGCTGTGAGCCATGCGGCCATCACCTCCACGCTACCCAATTCAACGCACCACAGTTCGATGTCGGTTGCTGCCAGCCAGCAGCAGATTCAGCAGGCGTTCAGCGCCACTGAACAACCTTTCTATTTGCCCGGTTTAGCCGGTATTTATGCGTCGCGCGATATGGCTCCGCTGTGGCAAGACCCGCAAGCGGTGCAGGCTTTCCAGCAGCAATTGGCGGAAGTGGCGCTCTCTGGCGTGCAGCCGCAATTCACCCGCTGGGTTGAGCGTCTGACCAATCCGAACATCAAAGGCCTGGCGCGCGACATCGTGCTCAGTGATGCGATGCTTGGTTATCTGCAGTTTGTTGCCAATGTGCCGACACAGGGCGAAACCTGGCTCTACAGCAATGTTCCTTACAAGCTGACCATGCCATCTCTGGCGGCCATCAATCAATGGCAAAATGCGGTGAACGGCGGCGGCAGCCGGACTTTTGTGGTCTCGTTGCAACCGCAGCATCCGCAATATGCGCCGATGCATAATGCGCTGAAAACGCTACTCACCGACGATCGCCCATGGCCACAGCTGCGTGATACCGTTACGCTACGCCCAGGGCAGATCAGTAATGATGTGCCTGCGCTGCGTGAGATTCTGCAACGCACCGGCATGTTGACCGCCAGCCATAGTACTACGCCAACGCCGGCGGAAGACGCGGTGCCAACTGCGCCGGTTCCGTTGAGCCAAAGCAATCAGCCGGTGGCGGTGAGCCCGTCTGCAGCAAACTTTGATGATATTGATGCGGCTCCGGCTCTCGCGGCGACGCCTGAAGTGGCCAATAATGTGGCTGCCAATCCGACGGCAACCGGACCCAACGTCTATGACGCTGCGCTGGTGGAGGGCGTTAAACGCTTCCAGCACTGGCAGGGATTGGCCGATGACGGCGCAATTGGTCCGCGTACCCGTGAATGGCTGAATGTGCCGCCGCAGATGCGTGCTTCGCTGCTGGCGCTCAACATCCAGCGCCTGCGTCTGCTACCGGATGATATGCATAACGGCATCATGGTGAACATTCCCAACTATTCGCTGACCTACTACAACAACGGCGCCACCATTTTGTCATCACGCGTGATTGTGGGTCGTCCTGACCGCAAAACGCCGCTGATGCGAAGCGCGCTGAATAATGTGGTGCTCAATCCACCGTGGAACGTGCCAACCACGCTGGTGCGCCAGGATATTGTGCCGAAGGTGAAACAGGATCCGACTTATCTGTATAAGCACGGTTATACGCTGTTGTCGGGCTGGAGTGCGGATGCGGAAGTGATCGATCCTTCGATGATTGACTGGCGTATGGTGTCGGCCGCGAGCTTCCCGTATCGCATTCGACAGGCGCCGGGCGCAACCAACTCACTGGGTCGCTACAAATTCAACATGCCGAGTTCGGATGCGATTTATCTGCACGATACGCCGAACCATAACCTGTTCCAGCGCGATATTCGTGCGCTCAGTTCGGGCTGTGTGCGCGTGAATAAAGCCTCAGAACTGGCCGATCTGCTGTTGCAGGATGTGGGCTGGAACGACGGCCGTATCTCAGACACCTTGAAAGAGGGAAATACCCGTTACGTGCCGATTCGCCATCGTATTCCTGTGAACCTTTACTATTTAACCGCATGGGTCGCAGATGACGGCCAGCCGCAATATCGTACAGATATTTACAATTATGATAATCCCGCCCGTTCCGGTAGTCAGGTACTGCATAAAGCCGGTCAGTTGTTACTCTAGTAATTGATTTGGCTGTTTTCTCTTCACATGAATTTAACCAAGACCAGTCTCGAAAATTTGATTTTGAGCTGGTTTTGGTCTTCTGCAACATATTCTGGGTTGACTGAGTCTTAGGCGGACGTTAATGTTCGGCCTTGTGTACTTTTCGCACATATTTTATCCGCTTTAGATTAGGTAACCTCGCTTCATGGCTAATATTGATTCTCAACGTCGTCGATTACTCTTGATTGGAGGCGCAGCAGCAGGATTATCACTGCTTCCTGGCTCCGCTCTGGCTTCGCTTTCCACCGCCCGCCCACGAGTATTGACGCTTAGTAACCTTCACACCGGTGAAACCCTTAAAACAGAGTTTTTTAACGGTAAGCGTTATGACAAGGATGAGTTAGCCCGCTTAAATCACTTCTTTCGTGATTACCGCGCCAATCAGGTGAAGACCATCGATCCCCATCTTTTTGACCAGCTTTACCGCCTGCAAACATTGCTGGATACGCGCAAGCCGGTGCAGTTGATCTCGGGTTACCGCACCTTAGCCACCAACACCATGCTGCGTGAATCGGGCCCGGGCGTGGCGAAAAAAAGCTATCACACTAAAGGACAAGCGATGGATTTCCACATTGAGGGAATTTCGTTGAGCAATGTTCGCAAAGCGGCGTTATCTATGCGCGCCGGTGGTGTAGGATATTACCCGCGCAGCAACTTCGTACACATAGATACCGGGCCCGCAAGGCACTGGTCCTGATACCGGCAGCGCTGCGTGTGTCGGTCATGGAGCGCTATGAACTACCAAATTATTCCGGTTACGGCTTTTTCCCAAAACTGTTCAGTTATATGGGATGACGAAACCCAACAATCCGCACTGGTCGATCCCGGCGGCGATGCGGAAACCATCAAAGCCGTGCTGGCAGAACGTGGTTTAACGCCGTCGCACATCCTGCTCACGCATGGACATCTTGATCATGCTGGTGCCGCTGCCGAGCTAGCGGCACATTATCAGGTGCCCATTGTCGGTCCGCATCCGCTCGATGCTTTCTGGTTAGATAATCTGCCCACACAAAGCCGCATGTTCGGTTTGCCTGAGTGCGCGCCGCTCACGCCCGATCGCTGGCTGGAAGAGGGTGAAACTGTACAGGTTGGCAATGTCACGCTGGAAGTGCTGCTTTGTCCGGGCCATACGCCGGGACATATTGTGTTCTTCGATCGTTTAGGGCGTCTTCTGATTTCAGGAGATGTGATTTTCAACGGTGGCGTTGGACGCACCGATTTCCCGCAGGGCAGCCACAGCGACCTGATCGATGCGATTAGAACCAAGCTGTTGCCGCTAGGCGATGATGTGACTTTCGTACCGGGTCACGGGCCTATCTCAACGCTAGGCCGCGAACGCATCAGCAATCCGTTCCTGCAAGAATAAAAAAATGGGCCCTTTTGGCCCATTTGTCGTTATTTGCCGCCTGATTTATAAAACTGCGACAATCGCCTCACACAGCGCCGACATATTGTCTGGCGTCATGCCTGCCACGTTAACGCGACCCGAGTTCACCGCATACACGCCAAACTCCTCACGCAGACGCACTACCTGATCTTTGGTCAGGCCGCTGAATGAGAACATGCCGTTCTGCTTGATGATGAAGCTAAAGTCTTGATTAGCGCCTTTCTCCGCCAGTGTGTTCACAAACAGCTGACGCATGCGCTGGATGCGCTGACGCATATCGGCCAGCTCCTGAATCCAGATGGTGCGCAGCGCGTCATTGCTGAGGATGGTGGCGACGACCGCCGCGCCGTGTGACGGCGGGTTAGAGTAGTTGGCGCGAATGGTGTATTTCACCTGGCTAAACGCAGTTTTGGCCACGTCGCTGCTCGCTGCAACCAGCGTTAATGCACCTACACGCTCATTATACAAACCGAAGTTCTTCGAGTAAGAGCTGGCAACAATCAGTTCCTGATGTGAAGCGGCAAAAATACGCAGCCCTTGCGCATCTTCATCCAGACCGCGAGCAAAGCCCTGATAGGCGAAATCAAACAGCGGCAACCATCCTTTCTCTAGCGACAGTTGCGCCAGCTGTTGCCATTGCTCTGCAGACGGATCAACGCCAGTTGGGTTGTGGCAGCAGCCGTGGAACAGCACTACATCGCCTGCTTTGGCTTCCTGCAGCGATGCCACCATGGCGTCGAAATCCAGGCTGTGGCTTGCGGCATCGTAATAATCGTAATCACACACTTCAAGGCCAGCAGCGTTGAAGACATTGTTATGGTTCGGCCAGCTTGGGTTGCTCACCCAAACGCGCTTGACGCTGGTCTGGTTTGCCAGAAAATCTGCCGCTACGCGCAGGGCGCCGGTGCCGCCTGGCGTTTGTGCGGTACATGCGCGACCCGCAGAAATCAGCGCGCTCTCTTTGCCGAACAGCAACTCCTGCGTGCATCGTGCGAAATCCGCCAGACCATCAATGCTCAGGTAGTTCTTGGTGGTTTCATTTTCCAGCAAATACTGCTCAGCTTTTTTAACACTGGTGAGGACCGGCGTTTTACCGGTTTCATCTTTATAAACACCAATGCCAAGATTGATTTTATTCGGCCGGTCATCGGCACGAAAAAGGTCAGCCAGTCCCAGAATAGGATCGGCGGGTGCGGCAGAGATCGATTCAAACATGAGTCAGTTCCGTTTAGGTGAACTTTAGCGAAATGAGCTATCAGGTTAACGTCAGTCGGCACGCTTGCCAACCGCTGATATAAAAAAGAAATATATCGGTGAGAAAAAGTAGAAAAGCTAATTGCGAAGCCGATCACTGAAATGCAAAACGGAGCCCGAGGGCTCCGTTTTTAGGTATTACGCAATGCTAATCGGGCGATTAGAACTGGTAAACCAGACCAACAGCTACTACGTCGTCGGTAGCCAGACCCAGTGGGTTGTCATCGTTCAACTGGTTGATTTTGTAATCAACATAGGTAGCCATGTTTTTGTTGAAGTAGTAGGTTGCGCCCACATCGATGTATTTAACCAGGTCAGCATCGCCAACGCCTTCGATGTCTTTGCCTTTAGACTGAACGTAGGCGATGGACGGACGCAGACCGAAGTCGAACTGGTATTGTGCAACAACTTCGAAGTTCTGAGCTTTGTTAGCGAAGCCAGAAACGGTAGCCTGAGTACCGTCAGCCAGGGTAGCTTGTGCACCAGAGATTGGCGTTGAGTTACGGGTTTCACCGTACATTGCAGCCAGGTATACGTTGTTTGCGTCATATTTCAGAGCGGTTGCCCAGTTTTCAGCACGCTTACCTGCACCGATGTTAGTCGCTACTACATCACCATCGCTATCGACTACTGAACCAGCAGACTGCAGGTTAGTACGGTCGCTGCTGCTATACGCTGCAGCTACACCAACACCGATTGGTGAAGTGTAAGATGTTGACAGGCCATAACCGTCACCGTTTGCACGGCGGATATCAGAACGATCGTTTTTGCCCTGGTACTGTACTGCGAAGTTCCAGCCGTCAACCAGACCGAAGAAGTTGGTGTTACGGTAGGTCAGCAGACCGGTGCTACGACCGTTCATGAAGTTGTCTGAGTAACCTGAGTCACCACCGAATTCTGGCAGAACGTCAGTCCAGCCGATTGCGTCATATACAACGCCGTAGTTACGACCGTAATCGATTGAACCCGCATCGCCAAATTTCAGACCTGCGAAGCCCAGACGGGTTTTGTTGCCGTCTTGTGCATCAGAACCTTCAGAGTTGTTAGCCTGAACGTTGTATTCCCACTGGCCGTAACCGGTCAGTTGGTCATTAATCTGGGTTTCACCCTTGAAGCCGAAGCGAACATAAGTCTGGTCGCCGTCGCTGCCAGAGTCATCCGAGAAATAGTGCAGACCAACAGCTTTACCGTACAGGTCCAGCTTGTTGCCGTCTTTATTATAGATTTCTGCTGCGTTTGCTGCGCCGGCAGCTAACAGAGCAGGGATAACCACTGCAAGAATGTTGCGCTTCATCATTTTTTATTACCCTCATTGGAGTTATTTGGACATCTGCCACTGCTGCCAAGAAATCTTTACAGAACCTTGAAAGAAGTTTGATGTCTCCTGTGTCTGCACGCATCTTTCCATCACAGGGTTGCTAATTCTAGCCCGAAGATGATTCAAATCTCGCAATTAAGTATCAAAAGGAAAAATTGTATGACAATTTGTAAGAATTCGGGAACTTTGTGAGAGAACTCTAAATTTACAAAAATAAAAAAAGGCCGGCTAGGCCGACCTCTTTATATATATGAATTACTTATAATTAATCGCTAAATTTAGAAATTCGCGTTGCGAGGAGTACGTGGGAAGGGGATAACATCCCTTACATTTTGTACGCCGGTGACATAGGCGATTAATCGTTCGAAACCTAATCCAAAGCCGGCATGTGGCACGGTGCCGTAACGGCGAAGGTCACGATACCACCAATAATCTTCTTTATTGAGGCCCATTTCTGCCAGACGTGCATCCAGCACATCCAGACGCTCTTCACGCTGTGAACCCCCGATGATTTCGCCGATGCCTGGCGCGAGAACATCCATCGCCGCCACGGTTTTGCCATCTTCGTTCATGCGCATATAGAAGGCTTTAATGTCTTTCGGGTAATTTTTCACCACCACCGGCGCTTTGAAGTGCTGCTCTGCGAGATAACGCTCGTGTTCGGATGAGAGATCAACGCCCCAGGAAACCGGGTTCTCGAAGCTCTGGCCGCTTTTCAGCAGGATTTCAACCGCATCGGTGTAATCCACCTGAGCAAAGTCGGTCTGTACGAAGCGCTCCAGACGCGCAACCGCATCCTTGTCTACACGCTCAGCAAAGAACGCCATGTCGTCGGCGCGCTCGTTCAGCACAGCCTGGAACACATACTTCAGCATAGATTCTGCCAAAGCGGCCGCATCATCCAGCGTCGCGAACGCCACTTCCGGCTCCAGCATCCAGAATTCCGCCAGGTGACGGCTGGTGTTGGAGTTTTCGGCGCGGAAAGTGGGACCAAAGGTATACACCTTAGACAGCGCACAGGCGTAAGTTTCGGCGTTGAGCTGGCCGGATACGGTCAGGAAGGCTTCTTTACCGAAGAAGTCTTTATCGAAATCAATTTTGCCCTGCGGATCGCGCGGCAGGTTTTCCAGGTCCAGCGTCGAAACGCGGAACATCTCGCCGGCACCTTCGGTATCCGAAGCGGTGATCAGCGGAGTAGAAACCCAGAAATAGCCGTTTTCGTGGAAGAAGCGATGCAGCGCCTGCGCCAGCGTATGACGCACGCGCGCCACAGCGCCTACAAGGTTGGTACGCGGACGTAGATGCGCCACTTCACGCAGGTATTCGATGCTGTGACGTTTCGCCGCCATCGGATAGGTATCCGGATCGTCAACCCAGCCAGTAACTTCAACGTTAGTCGCCTGCAGCTCGAAAGCCTGGCCTTCGCCTGGCGATTCGACCACTTTACCGGTAATGATTACCGAGCAGCCGGTGGTCAGACGCAGCACTTCATCCTGATAATTATTCAGAGAATTATTGACGACGGCCTGAACGGGATTAAAGCAGGAACCGTCGTAAACGGCGATAAAGGAAAGACCAGCTTTGGAATCTCTTCGGGTACGCACCCAACCACGTACGGTGACTTCACTGTCAACCGCGACACGGCCGTGCAGTACATCCGCTACAGGCACAACGCTCATAAAGTTCTCTCTATATATAAAAGAAGGTGGATAAAAGCCCTTTTCCAGGGTTTTGCTATGTTACTTGCGAGCCCACAGGAAACAAGCAAAATTGCCGGGTAAACAGGAGATTTGTTGCGTGAGAGCAGGGCGCAAGCGCCCTGATATAAGAATCAGCTGGCTCTTTTGACCAGCGGCAGATCGAAGGCTTTGCGCAAGGCGCGCACGAAGGCTTTATCCTGGCAAATGGTTTTGCCGGGGCTGTCGGAGAGTTTTGCCACCGGTTTGCCATTGCAGCTCACCAGTTTGATCACGATATTCAGCGGCGTCACGCCCGGAATATCGCAGGACAGGCGTGTTCCGATACCGAACACCACGTTGGCACGTTGGCCGAAGTGACGATAGAGCGCCAGCGCTTTGTCCAGATTGAGGTTATCCGAGAACACCAGCGTTTTGCTTTTGGGATCGATATCCAGCCGCTGATAGTGCGCAATGGCTTTTTCACCCCATTCCAGCGGATCGCCGGAGTCATGGCGCAGGCCTTGATAACGATGCGCAAAGCCCGGGCCAAAATCACGCAGGAAAGCATCCATAGTGATGCAGTCGGTTAAAGCAATACCTAACTGATCGTCATACTCATCCAGCCAGGATTGCAGCGCCGCACGTTGGCTGTTCGCCAATACCGGGCTGATTTGCTGGTGCGCCTGGAACCATTCATGCGCTTGTGTACCCACCGGATTAAGCTGTAGGCGACGCGCCAAATCGTAGTTGCTGGTGCCCACCAGCCACGGAAACTCCGCTTTAAGCGTAGCGACGATCGCTTCCTGTACCGCTTTGGAGTAACGGCGGCGGGTGCCGAAATCCATTAGCTGGAAGCGCGACATATCCCAATCGCCGACCTGCTGACGGAAATTCGTAAGCTTATGCTGCAAGTGCGCAACCGCCTGATCCACACCCATCTGCGGCGTGCGGTGGCGATGCACCACTTCACTGATCAGCGCCAGCAACGGCACTTCCCACAAAATAACTTCACGCCACGGCCCGCTGATCTGAATGGTCAGATGGCCGTTGTTGTTACGTACGTTGACTTGTGAGGGATCGAGGCGGAACTGGCGTAGCCAGTCAAGGTAATCGCGTTGGAAGAAAGGCAGCCCGCTGAGGTAGTGATACTCATCGTCGCTCAGGGCGAGCGTTTGCAGGGTTTCAATTTGTGCGCGGATCTCGTCCGCATAAATACCGAGCAGTTCGTCGCCACGGCAGCGAAATTCCGCCGTAACCGGGACATCATAATAGCGATGATAGACGGCCTGCTGCATGTGAAGCTTATACGCATCGGTATCAAGCAGCGTGGTCAAAATCGGGGAAGCATGTCCAGTCATGGTGCGTTTCAGCATCCTCTTCCGCGGAGCAGAGCCCGGTGTTCAACAAAGTCATAAAGACGCAGGAGTATAAAACAGTAATGACCGCGATCACACCATAATTGCGGGTGGCAGGTCGAGGGTCATTTGTGCCATTGTTAATGAATTGTAGCCTTTTCAACGAACGCACGCATTGACCGTGGCAACAGAGGCACAACCCGCTTAGACTTTGACGGGTCAACATATTAACGATTTAACGATGCGAGAAGGACTCATGACGCAACAGCCGCAAATTAAATATCGCCACGATTACCGTGCGCCGGACTACACCATTACCGATATCGACCTGACTTTTGATCTGGATGCGGCTTCGACGCGTGTCACGGCGGTCAGTCAGGTGAAGCGTTTGGGCGCTACCGATGCGGAACTGCGTCTGGATGGCGAAGACCTCACGCTGGTATCGCTGGCGGTGGATGGCAATCCGTGGCCGCATTACCGTGAAGAAGAGGGCGCGTTGTTCATCAACCAGTTGCCGGACAACTTCACTCTGACCATCATTAATGACATTCATCCGGATAAAAACACCGCGCTGGAAGGGTTATACCAATCCGGCGATGCGCTCTGTACCCAATGTGAAGCCGAAGGTTTCCGTCATATTACGTGGTATCTCGATCGCCCAGACGTGCTGGCGCGCTTCACCACCACCATTATTGCCGATGCCGCGCGTTATCCTTATTTACTCTCCAACGGTAACAAGCTGGAGAGCGGTCGCCATGAAGATGGCCGCCATTGGGTGAAGTGGCAAGATCCGTTCCCGAAACCGTGCTACCTGTTTGCGCTGGTGGCGGGTGATTTCGACGTATTACGTGATAGTTTTACTACGCGTTCAGGCCGCGATGTGGCGCTGGAGATCTTTGTCGATCGCGGCAACCTTGATCGTGCTGATTGGGCGATGACCTCGCTGAAAGCCAGCATGAAGTGGGATGAAGAGCGCTTTAACCTTGAGTACGACCTCGACATCTTTATGATCGTCGCGGTGGATTTCTTCAATATGGGGGCGATGGAGAACAAAGGCCTTAACGTCTTCAACTCCAAATATGTGCTGGCGAAAGCCGAAACCGCCACCGACAAAGATTACCTCGGCATTGAAGCGGTGATCGGTCACGAATATTTCCACAACTGGACCGGCAACCGCGTGACCTGCCGCGACTGGTTCCAGCTCAGCCTGAAAGAGGGGCTGACAGTATTCCGTGATCAGGAGTTCAGCTCCGATCTCGGTTCGCGCGCGGTGAACCGTATCGATAACGTACGTGTGATGCGCGGTGCGCAGTTCGCGGAAGACGCCAGCCCAATGGCGCATCCGATCCGTCCGGATCAGGTGATCGAAATGAACAACTTCTACACCTTAACGGTGTATGAGAAAGGGTCAGAAGTGATCCGCATGATGCACACCTTGCTGGGCGAAGAGAATTTCCAGAAAGGCATGCAACTCTATTTCGAGCGTCACGATGGCAGCGCCGCCACCTGCGATGATTTCGTGCAGGCGATGGAAGATGCCTCGAACGTCGATCTGTCGCAGTTCCGCCGCTGGTACAGCCAGGCGGGCACGCCAATCCTGACGGTGCGCGATGACTACAATCCAGAGCTGGAACAGTACACGCTGCACGTCACCCAGCGCACGCCGGCCACCGCCGAGCAGAAAGAGAAGCTGCCGCTGCACATTCCGCTGGATATCGAACTGTACGATAACGAAGGCAAGGTGATCCCGCTGCAGCATAACGGTCATCCGTTGCATCACGTGCTGAACGTCACCGAAGAGTTCCAGACCTTTATTTTCGATAACGTTTACTTCCAGCCGGTGCCATCGCTGCTGCGTGAATTCTCTGCGCCCGTGAAGCTCGACTACAAATGGAGCGATGCGCAACTCACCTTCCTGATGCGCCACGCGCGTAATGACTTTGCGCGCTGGGATGCGGCGCAAAGCCTGCTGGCAACCTACATTCGCCTCAACGTCGCACGTCATCAGCAGGGCCAGCCGCTATCGCTGCCGCTGCATGTGGCAGATGCGTTCCGCGCGGTGCTGCTGGATGAGCAGGGCGATCCGGCGCTGAAAGCGTTGATTCTCTCGCTGCCGTCTGAGAATGAAATCGCCGAGCTGTTTGATGTCATCGATCCGCTGGCGATCTCAGCGGTGCGCGATGCGCTGGTGCGTACGCTGGCTAAAGAGCTGAGTGACGAATTCTTTGCGCTCTATCTGGCCAACCAAAGCAGCGAATACAAAATTGAGCACGCGGAGATTGGCAAGCGCACGCTGAAAAATGTCTGCCTCGGTTATCTGGCCTTCGCCGATGCGGCACAGGCGGACAAGCTGGTGCAGGCGCAATATCAGCAGGCAAACAACATGACCGATGCGTTAGCGGCGCTGTCTGCCGCGGTGGCGGCGAACCTGCCATGTCGCGATACGCTGCTGGCGGCCTATGATGAGCGCTGGCATCAGGATGGTCTGGTGATGGATAAATGGTTTGTGCTGCAAGCCACCAGCCCAGCGGCGGACGTGCTGAGCAACGTGCGTGAGCTGCTGAATCACCGTTCGTTCACCATGGGCAACCCGAACCGCATCCGTTCACTGATTGGTGCGTTCGCGTCTGGTAATCCCGCGGCGTTCCACGCTAAAGATGGCAGCGGTTATCAGTTCCTGGTGGAGATGTTGACCGATCTCAACACGCGCAACCCGCAAGTGGCTGCACGCATGATTGAGCCGCTGATTCGCCTGAAACGCTACGATGCCGATCGTCAGGCGCTGATGCGTAAAGCGCTGGAAACGTTGCAAGGGCTGGATAAGCTGTCGGGCGATCTGTATGAGAAAATCACCAAGGCGTTAAACGCGTAAGAAAACCATGCGCAATAAATTGCGCCGCTACGAATAAATGCACACATCCGTAGCGGCGCGATTTATCGCGCGTCTTCAATTAACTCTGCTGCGCAAACTTCAACGGCTGCTCTGACGAGCCGCGCTTCATCACCCGATCCAGCACTTCCGCTTCCAGCTCTGCCAGACGTGCCGATCCGCGACGGCGTGGGCGCGGTAAATCGACGATCAAATCCAGGCCAATCTGGCCTTCCTCAATCAACAATACGCGATCGGCAATAGCTACCGCTTCGCTGACATCGTGCGTCACCAGCAGCACGGTGAAGTTATGCTGCTGCCACAGCGACTCAATCAATCCCTGCATTTCGATACGCGTCAACGCATCCAGCGCCCCGAGCGGCTCGTCGAGCAGCAGCAAACCTGGGCGGTGAATCAGCGCACGCGCCAACGCCACACGCTGTTTCTGTCCGCCGGATAACGCGGCAGGCCATTCATTGGCGCGATCCGCCAATCCCACCGCTTCGAGCGCTTCCAGCGCGGCGGCGCGCCATTCGCGGCCTTTCAGTCCCAGCCCTACGTTATCAATCACCTTTTTCCACGGCAGTAAGCGTGAATCCTGGAACATCAAACGCGTATCTTCGCGTGCCTCGGATAACGGCGCATTGCCCGCCAGCAACGCCCCGCGCGTGGTGGATTCCAGACCCGCCAGCAGGCGCAGCAAGGTACTTTTCCCGCAGCCGCTACGGCCGACCACGGCGACGAACTGCCCAGAGGGAATATGCAGATCGATATTATTCAGGATGGTGCGATCGCCATATTGCTTGCTGACGCCATTCACACCAACCGGCGTACCGCGATTTAAGCGCGCCGGATTTAGGGTTGCGTTGCTCATGCGTTCTCCTTCACTTGGTAGGCCGGATGCCAGCGCAGCCAGACGCGCTCCAGCAGTTGTGCCGCGACGTCGGCGAGTTTGCCGAGCAGGGCATAGAGAATGATGGCCACCACCACCACGTCGGTTTGCAGGAATTCACGGGCGTTCATCGCCAGATAACCAATGCCAGAGTTAGCGGAAATGGTTTCGGCGACAATCAGCGTCAGCCACATCAGGCCAAGGGCAAAACGTACGCCAACCATAATCGAAGGCAGCGCACCAGGCAGAATCACCTGAATGAACAGGCTCCAGCCAGACAAGCCGTAGCTGCGCGCCATCTCGACCAAACCCCGATCAATATTACGAATGCCGTGATAAGTATTCAGGTAAATCGGGAACAGCGTGCCCAGCGCCACGAGGAAAATCTTGGCGGATTCGTCGATGCCGAACCATAAAATCACCAGCGGAATCAGCGCCAGATGCGGCACGTTACGCAGCATCTGCACCGAGGTATCCAGCAAGCGTTCGCCGACGCGCGAGGTGCCGGTAATCAAACCCAGAATCAAACCAATCGAGCCACCAATAGAGAAACCGATGGCGGCACGCCAGCTGCTGATCGCCAGGTTTTGCCACAGTTCTCCGCTCACCGTCAGCTTCCAGAAGGTGATGAGGATGTTTTCCGGCGACGGCAAAATGCGCGTCGACAGCCAACCCACTTGCGATGCCAGTTGCCACAGCGCAATCAGCACCACCGGCAACACCCACGGCAATACAGCATTGGTCAGCCTGGTTTTAACGTTCGCCATCATCTGCTCCTTTAGCTCTGCGACACTTTTTGCGGCGTGAAATCGTTGGCCACCGCTTCACCGTGCGCTTGCACCACGCGCGGCTTCGGCACTTCCGGAATCGCCAAATCGAGGTGCGGGAACAGCAACTCACCTACGCGATAAGCCTCTTCCAGATGCGGATAGCCGGAGAGAATAAAGGTCTCGATGCCGAGATCCTGATACTCCTGCATGCGCGCCGCCACGGTTGGGCCATCGCCCACTAACGCGGTGCCTGCGCCGCCGCGCACCAGGCCGACACCGGCCCACAGATTCGGGCTGATCTCCAGCTTGTCGCGACGTCCACCGTGCAGTGCGGCCATACGCTGCTGGCCCACCGAATCGGTGCGCGCAAACGCGGCCTGCGCTTTGGCAATGGTGGCATCGTCGAGATGGGCAATCAGGCGATCCGCCGCTTGCCACGCTTCTTCATTGGTTTCGCGCACAATCACGTGCAGACGAATCCCGAAGCGCACGGTGCGGCCTTGTGCCACCGCTTTGGCGCGCACTTGCTCAATCTTCTCTTTAACTAACGCCGGCGGTTCGCCCCAGGTGAGATAGACATCGACCTGTTCAGCGGCCAGATCCTGCGCGGCATCTGATGATCCGCCAAACCACAGCGGCGGACGCGGTTCCTGCACCGCTTTAAACATCAGACGCGCACCGCGCACCTTCACATGCTTGCCTTCGTAATCGACGGTTTCGCCTTCGCTCACCCGCCGCCAGACGCGGGTAAACTCAGCGGACTCTTCATAGCGCTCACGGTGATCGAGGAACACGCCATCGCCGGCTAACTCTTCCGGATCGCCGCCGGTGACCAGATTAAACAGCGCGCGACCATTCGACAGACGATCCAGCGTGGCGGCCTGACGCGCCGCCTGCGTCGGTGAAATCACGCCCGGACGCAGTGCGACGAGGAAACGCAGACGCTGCGTAACCGGAATCAATGACGCCGCCACCAGCCAGGCATCTTCACAGGAGCGACCGGTGGGGATCAGCACGCCGCCGAAGCCAAGGCGATCCGCTGCCTGCGCAATCTGTTGCAGATAACCATGATCAACCGGGCGCGAACCTTCCGCGGTGCCGAGATAGTGACCATCGCCGTGCGTCGGGAGAAACCAAAATACGGATACGCTCATGATTAATTTCCTTTAGGCTGGGCGGATTGTGGATGCCAGATGCGGTCAGCAATATTCACTTTTACCGGCATCAGATGATTGGCATAAAACAGATCGGCCGTTTGCTGTTGGGCCTGCGCGGTATGGGCGCTGACCGGCGTAATGGTGGTCGGTGGACGATGGTCGAGATAGCTGGCAATCACCGGTTTCGGTAAGCCCATCGCATTCGCCAGCAGATCGATACTCTGGTCGCGCTGGCTGCGCGTTAACGCATCGGCTTCGCTGAAGGTATTCAGGACCTGCTGCACAAAGGCGCCGTTCGCCTCGGTGTATTTGCGCGTGGCTAAATAGAAGGAGCCGGTTTGATTGAGTTTGCTGCCGTCGGCCAGCACGCGCACGTTGCCTTGCAGCAGCGCGGCAGAGTAATAAGGATCCCAAATTGCCCAGGCATCAACATCACCTTGCTGAAACGCGGCGCGCGCATCGGCAGGCGTCAGATAGGTTGGCTGGATATCTTTAAAACTCAGCCCGGCCTGTTCCAGCGCACGCAGCAGCAGGTTGTGCGAGCTGGAGCCTTTCTGGAACGCCACTTTATGGCCTTTCAGTTCGGCCACGCTGTGAATCGGGCTGTCTTTCGGCACTAAAATCACTTCGGCTTGCGGCTTGGGTGGCTCCGAGCCGACATACAGCAGATCGGCACCTGCGGCCTGCGCAAACAGCGGCGGGATGTCGCCGGTGCTGCCCAAATCGATGCTATCGACGTTAAGCGCCTCGAGCATCTGCGGGCCCGCCGGGAATTCCACCCACTTTATATTGGTGTGCGGGAAGCGCTGCTCCAGCAGCTTGTGGGTTTTCGCCAATACCATGCTCACCGAACCTTTCTGGTAACCGATGCGCAACTGTTCTGGTGCGTCGGCGGCCTGTGCGCTCACGCTCAAGGTGAGCAGCGCCGCGACGGCTGGCATGAGTAAACCCGTCAATATCCTTTTCATCTCTCTTCCTTTATACCGCTTGTGCGTAAGGTGGGTGGCGACGATGCAGCGCGTGCCAGAAGGTATCCAGCGCTTCATCAATGCGTTGCGAAAGCAGCGGATCGAGCAGCGGCTGGCGGTCGTAATCGGTAACCTGGCCGTCAGTGGCGAACACGCCGTGCAACACTTCCTGCGCCTTTAGCGCGTTGAGTACCGGCTTCAGCGCGTAGTCCACCGCCAGCAGATGTGAAGCGCTGCCGCCGCTGGCCAGTGGCAGCACTACTTTGTGTTCCAGCGCGCGCTCGGGCAGTAGATCCAGCAGGGTTTTCAGTGCGCCGGAGAACGAAGCCTTATAAATAGGCGTGGCGACAATTACGCCATCCGCCAGCGCCAAATCGGCTTTCAACGCGGCCAATGCGGGAGAATCGAAGCGTGCATAGAGCAAATCTTCAGGCTGGAAGTTGTGAATATTCCATGGAATAACTTCGACACCGCGTGCTTCCAGCGCGTGCTGGCACAGGCTCAGCAGCGCAGTAGAGCGTGAAGGGAAGCGAGGGCTGCCCGCCAGCGTAATAACCCGCATGGTCACTCCTTATAACTGAAAGTTATTGATTATCTGATATTCAGAACTGATGTGTTCAATACTGTCAGAGCAGGCAGCGAGGCTTAAATGATTTATCTGGTAATCCTAAGTCGCAAAATGGGATAGCCAGTGACATATAAAGAGGGGGATGAAAACGCAGGTTTCAGGCGCTTAGGTATAATCTGAAAAGCGAGGCTGCAAGGGTGCAGTTATATAAATCCTGCGGCCTCAGTGAATGACGTTAATGATTAAAGGGCGTGATGCATGGGTAAAACAGAGTAGTAACCAGAGAAATATATTTATACAGACCGCGCAGTTACCGATTGCATGCAGTGCTTGATATTGAAAGTTATGGAAAAAGATAAACAATTCTCCACTATTCACTCCCTCATGAATCGGATAAAACTGAGCAACAGTTGTTTATTTCCTAATTTACCGTGGTTTTTATTTCACGAAATTTATGTCTAAACGCGAATAAAGGTTAATAAAATACGCACTATTCAATCCCCTTGTTACAAGTCATGCAAATTTTCGCCGATCAACATCACACTTCATGCAGCTGCGCTGAACAATTAATTTCGTAAGTTACATGTTAATGCTAATCGCGGTTGGAATTACAATTCCAGGCCTGTTTATAATCGGTTGAGCTAATTTCCGCTAGAACACGATAACGATATTTCACTTATTTATTTACGCCCGCGTTTTGTGGCGTGAACTGCCGTTGCGGCAAACCAATTTATTTTTAGGGAGATATATATGGGTAGTTCTTCATTTGCTCAGGATTTAACTGAGCAGCGGGTCGCGCCTGCCACCTTCAATCGCATCTCACCCTCGCCTAACGCTGCAGAGGAGCTGGTATGTTACTGGCTGCAACCCGATGCTGCGGGATCGCATCTCACCTCTTCATTGCTGCCGACCTTTCCGCACAGCACGCCGGCTGAAGATGATTTCCTGCTGTTCAGCGCGGAACGCAGCGCCTTGCCGGCCAACCTGCTGCAGGACGTGGCAAAGCTCAGTGACCAGCGTCCCGAGCTAAACTGTTTTGTGGTCTCACTGGCGAAGCGCGAGCTGGCGAACGGTTTACACTCTTCTCTGCAGCTGTTTCAGCAACTGCATGCGCAGCGCTGGTGGCAGCAGGGCGGCTTTGTGGTGATCTTGCGTGCTGGACTGGCCCGCGCGGGTGGGCCGCTGACGCGTATTCAGGATGTGATGCTGGCCGGATTACTGCATACGCAAACGGCGTGGGTGCTCGATTACGCCAGTGAAGCGTCGCTGACCACTCAGGTAGAAGCCTCGCCGCGCTTAACCTATCAGCAATTTATTACCGATTATGAAAAACTCACGCGATTGTCACACTATATTCCGGAGCGAAACCGCTATCGGGAAAGTTATTTACGCAGCGGCTTATTACAATTAGTCCAGCACGAGTTAAGTGGTGCCGATAAATTCTCAGATAATACCCGCCATGCATTAACCTACTTTGCGGAAAACTTCCCGGCCAAAGGTGCAATGGAAAAACTCATGTTGAAACAACCTGACATCTATTTCTCCATGATGAAAATGAGAAAAAAGCTGGGCGCTTAGCACCAACGTTAATTTTAAGAATAACTCCGGTGTGCGCGTGAATACTTTTATGTCACGCTTAAGGCCACTGAGATAATCCCCAGATGCCAAAACACCTATGTCTATAAAACGTAACGCGATTGCCAACTATGTTGGTCAAATCTATCTGACGCTGTCAGGTATTTTGGTTGTACCACTTTATATTCAACACTTAGGTATGGAAGCCTACGGTTTAGTGGGCTTCTTTTCGATCTTATTAACCTGGCTGCAATTACTCGATGCCGGTGTTTCGACCACCTTGATGCGGGAAGCGGCGCGCTATCGTGCTAATCAGGCGGAATTTGTCTGGTTCCCGGCGCTGTTTGCCACGCTGACCAAATTCTTCCTGTTCTCCACGATTGTGCTGGTGGTGTTGGGTTGGCTGGCGACACCGTGGATTGCCACGCACTGGCTGGATGCGCGTCATCTTCCGGCGGGCGATGTGGTGATTGCCGTGGCGATTATGGTGATCACTGCGGCGATACGCTGGCGCACCAGTCCGTATCGCAGCGTGATTGTGGGCTTCGAACATCAGGTGTGGCTGAACGGCGTCAACCTGATTATCACCACCTTGCGCACCTTTGGCGCGGTGCTGGTGATTCAATTCTTCTCTAATGCGGTATTGGCGTTTTTTGTCTGGCAGTTGCTGGTGTCGATTGCCGAAGCGGCCTGCTGTATCTACAAATCCTGCCAGCTGATCCCCAAAGCGGCGCGCAAAGAGAAGCGCGGCGATCTGAAAGAGGTGCTGAAACCCTTTATTCGTTTTGCGCTCAGCGCGGCATTTTCCAGCGCGGTGTGGACCTTTATTTCGCAAATCGACCGATTGGTGCTCTCCAAGACGCTGCCGCTAAGTGAATACGGTTCATTTACCGTGGTGGCGACCGCCGCGACCGGTATTCTGCTGCTGAGTAGCCCGATCATGCAGGCCATCGTGCCACGCATGACCGGCATGAAAACCCGCAAAGAGGGCGATGCGGAGTCCTTAAAACTTTACCGCTACACCACGCAGGCGGTGGCGATCTTTATGGCGCCGCTCAGTATCACCATCGCCTGTTACGCCGGCCCGCTGCTGTGGGCGTGGACGCAGAAAAGTCAGATTGTTGATGAGATGTCGTTTGTCCTTAGCCTGTACGCATTAGGCAGCGGCATTCAGGCTATCTGCGGTTTGCTCTATCACCTGCAATACATCAACGGCAACCTCAAGCTGCACATGAAAGGCTTCACCTGCTTTGCCGTGCTGCTGGTGCCGCTCAACATCTGGTGCGCCATTCACTACGGCGCACTGGGCACCGGTTGGCTGTGGCTGGGCCAGAACATCTTCTATCTGGTGGGCTGGGCGTGGCTGGTGCATCGCCGCTTTGCGCCGGGCATTCATTTCACCTGGTTAACCCGCGACGTGATGCTGATTTGGGCGGTTTCTGCCGTCGTCGCCTGGCTGAGCACCATGCTGCCGATCGAGTGGAACCAAAATCGCTGGCTCAACCTGCTGTGGCTTGGCTTGATTGGCGCGTTCAATCTCGGCGTCTGCTGTCTGCTGCACAGTGTGGTGTTGAAGCGTCTCAGAATTCCGTTGTTTAACGTTGAGGAAAGAGGATGAGCATGATGTCATCTCACCGTATCCCTACGGTTTCGGTCATCATACCGAACTGGAATTGCGCGCCCTGGCTGCCAGAAGCGATGGGTTCATTGCTGCGTCAGTCATCGCCGCCGGAACAGATCATTGTTATCGACGATGGTTCCAGTGACAGCAGCGTAGCCTGGCTCACGGCGTTTGCGGCTCAGCATCCGCAGGTAATCCTGCTAAGCGGTGAGCGCGGCGGCGTCAGCGCCGCGCGTATGAAAGGGCTCTCTGTCGCAACCGGTGATTTTGTTTACTTCATGGATGCCGATGATTTTGTCTCCACCGACTTGTTCGCCGACTTCCGTCGCGTGCAGGCGCGCCATGAAGATATCGATCTGTTCTGCTTTGGCGCGAAAATGTTTTTTGATGTGCCTGCCGCGCAGCGCCACTATCAAACCATTCACCAGCGTCATGTCAGTGGATTGCTGCCCGGCGGCAGCACCAGTTTACGTACGCTGATGCAGCATCAGTCGGCGCATCGCGTCGTGTGGAGCAGCATCATTTCGCGTCGCTTGATTGATCAACTGGCGCTGCAGTTTCTGCCGATTCAAAACCATGAAGATGCGCCTTACATGTTTGCGCTCTATCTGCAGGCGCGTAACATTTATTGCACCAGCCAAAGCTACTACTACAAACGCTTTATGCTGACGTCGCTGTCGCAAAGTACGCGCGATTTTTCCTATGTGAAAAATTACTTTATTGCGCGTGAAAGCAGCGAACAGTTCCTGCGCGATCGGCAACTGCCGGTGGATGCGGCGTTGCTGGATAGCTATTACCAAACGGTGATGCACAGCTGCCTGGCGCAGATGCGCAAAAATCACATGGTGATCCCAACGGATTGGCAACCGCAGGTGAATCAGCTGGTGCGCAATGTGTTGCAGCATAGCGCGCGTCTGAAGCTAATGTGGTATTGCCCGACGATTTACAGTGGCTTGCAGGCGTGTCGCGAACAGCTTGGCCGCTATTCTGCACGACGCTGATAACGATCAAATTGTGATGCAGTAGAACAATTTACTTTTGCGCCAGCGCACCTTACCATTCTGGCGCACATTTTCCCGTGCACCCCGACTTCCCTGGTTTCCGTCATTGAGGAGAGTGCATGTTATATCCTATCGTCCGGCCAGCGCTGTTTAAGCTTGATCCTGAGCGTGCGCACGAACTCACCTTTCAACAACTGCGTTTTATTAGCGGCACCCCGCTGGAAGGGCTGATTCGCCAGTCGCTGCCATCACGTCCGGTAACCTGCATGGGATTAACCTTCCCGAACGCGCTCGGCTTAGCGGCCGGTCTCGATAAGAATGCCGAGTGCATTGATGCCTTCGGCGCGATGGGCTTTGGTTTTGTCGAAGTGGGAACGGTAACGCCGCTGGCGCAACCGGGAAATGATAAACCGCGTATGTTCCGCTTAGTGCCTGCCGAAGGGATTATTAACCGCATGGGGTTTAATAATCTCGGCGTTGATCATCTGATTGCCAACGTTAAAAAGTCGCGCTTTAAAGGCATTCTCGGCATCAATATTGGCAAAAATAAAGATACGCCGGTCGAGAAAGGCAAAGACGATTATCTGATCTGCATGGAAAAGGTATATGCCCACGCCGGTTATATCGCCATCAATATTTCGTCACCCAACACGCCAGGATTACGCACGCTGCAATATGGCGAAGCGCTGGACGATCTTCTTTCTGCCATCAAATTAAAACAGCAAGAACTACAACAAAGGCACCTTAAATATGTGCCGGTGGCGGTAAAGATCGCGCCGGATCTGACTGAAGAAGAATTGATCCAGGTTGCCGACAGTTTGGTGCGCCACAATATTGATGGTGTGATTGCCACCAATACCACGCTTGATCGTTCGCTGGTGACCGGCCTTAAATACGCCGAAGAAATGGGCGGATTAAGTGGTCGTCCGGTGCAGTCACGCAGCACCGAAGTGATTCGCCGCCTGGCGCAAGAGCTGCAGGGCCGCTTACCTATTATCGGCGTCGGTGGTATTGATTCGCTGGTTTCTGCGCGTGAGAAAATTACCGCGGGTGCAACATTAGTGCAGATATACTCTGGATTTATTTATAAAGGCCCAGGCTTAATTAAAGATATCGTGACCCACCTCTAAGACATTTCCCACTTTACTGCGCCGAGGGGTTTATTTATCCCTTCGGCTCGTTTATATTTTGTCCTGCTGATGCCTTTTTCAGCTTTTTCTCAGATTTATTTTTTAATTAAGCGCCGTTTAGCGCAGCGATAAACCACAGGGCAGATCATGAAAATCAAACCTGATGACAACTGGCGTTGGTATTTCGACGCTGATCATGACCGCATGATGCTGGATTTAGCCGACGGCATGTTATTTCGCTCGCGCTTCTCGCGCAAAATGCTGACGCCTGATGCCTTTAATGTCAGCGGTTTTTGTGTTGATGACGCCGCGCTCTATTTTAGCTTTGAAGAACGTTGCCGTCAGAGTGGATTAAAAGGCGATCAGCGTGCGGAGTTAGTGTTAAACGCGCTGGTGGCTAGTCGTTTTCTCAAACCCCTGATGCCAAAAAGCTGGCACTTCACCAATCACGCGCACAGCTGGCAGCCCGCTGCGGGCGATATGGTGGCGGTGACGCTGGCTGATAGCGGCGAACAGGCACAACTGTTTGTGGTTGAAAGCGGTGAGAATGCCGCGCTGTGCTTATTAGCGCAAAACGCGTTAACCGTGGCGGGTAAAGGTATGCAGTTGGGTGATGCGATTAAGATCATGAACGATCGTCTACGTCCGCAGCAGCAGGAACAAACCGCCCACTTTGCGCGGGCGGTGTAATCGGCTTACGCCAGTTCGATATCGCCTGCCGGAATACAGCTGCAGCTTAAGATGGTACCATCCGCGCGCACCGCGCTTTTCTTCAGTGCCTTCACTTCACCCGCCACCAACGTCACTTTGCAGCTGCCACAAATCCCGGCGCGGCACGAGTAGGGAATGCGGAAACCCTGCATTTCCAACTGTTCCAGCAGCACTTGCTGATTATCGCCGCTAAAGCTCGTACCCTGATAATCGATGCTCACCGCGCTGTGGCTGCTGGCGGCTGGCGCCAGCGTTTCGACCACGGCGCCCGCACCGTAAGCGCGTGGGGTTTGCTTCTCGATAATGGTCACCGCATCGCCGACGCGAATAATGCCGCTATTAAGGGCGATCAAATTCAGGCCGAAATCGATATCGCCGCTGCCATCCTGCCCGCTGCGAAAACCCTGCAAGGTCGAGAGCGGTTCGCCATCAGGATGTTTACGGCCGCTTTCGGTACCGACGGTAGTAAACACGCAGCGGCTGCACGGCTTCGGCATCTCAAAGGTGATCTCGCCAATTTGCAGGCGTTTCCAGCTATCTTCTTCCCAGGCGGCCGCGCCGCTCACCACCAGATTGGGACGGAACTGCTCAACGCGCACGCTGGCCGGACAGCGCTGTTGCAGATCCTGCAACGAGGCCATATTCACCAGCAGGTAAGGAAAACCGTCGGCGAAACTCAGTGGCACATGATCAAAACGCTTCACGCGGCGCGTCGGTTGCACGCCGGTCCAGCGCAGCTGCACCGGACGCGGGAAGAAGGTGCTTAACCAGCTGTTGATCGCGTCAGGTGCAATATGCGCGGTGAAATGGTTGCCCCAGACTTCGGTGGGTGACTGCTCAGCAGTGAAATCAGCGAAGCGGATCAGCGCCTGCGAACCATCCGCTGCCTGCAGAAACAGCCCGTCCGGCAGCAGCGCCGGAGTAAAGCGCACCATTTCCGGAAACTGGCGGGCGGTCACGAACGTGCCGTCCCGTTCGGTCACCATAAAGATGCGATCAAAGCCCAGACCGCTTTCCAGCACCTGCGCATGTGACAGTTGCAGACCGCGCATAGATTTAACGGGATGGATGTAAAGGCGTGAAAGCGTAATCATCACCACTCCAAAAAAGGGGTCATAAGTTTTAAAGAAGCTAACTTTATGACATAGCACGCTGATTCGCTATAATGCGCAGCAATTTAAGCAAGAGTAAAAAGTGACGATATGAATTCTCTGTTTGCCAGTACGGCGCGTGGGCTCGAAGAGCTGTTGAAAAGTGAGCTAGACGCGCTGGGTGCGCAGGATTTGCAGGTGGTGCAGGGCGGCGTCCACTTCCAGGCCGACGACCATGTAATGTACCAAAGCCTGCTGTGGAGCCGTCTGGCTTCGCGCATTTTGCTGCCGCTGGGAGAATTTGGCGTCTGGAGCGATCTCGATCTTTACGTGGGTGCGCAAAGTATCCCGTGGACCGAGATGTTCGACAGCAACACCAGTTTTGCCATCCATTTTAGCGGCACCAACGAGGTGATCCGCAACAGCCAGTTCGGTGCGCTGCGCATTAAAGATGCCATCGTCGATAGTTTTACCCGCCAGAATCTGGAGCGCCCGAACGTTGATCGTGAACAACCGGGCATCCGCATCAATGCGTGGCTCAACAAAGATCGCGTCAGCATCGCGCTGGATCTAAGCGGTGATTCACTGCATCAGCGTGGCTATCGCCAGCAAACCGGCGCAGCGCCGCTAAAAGAAACCTTAGCGGCAGCCATCGTGATGCGTTCCGGCTGGCAGAGCAGCACGCCGCTGGTCGATCCGATGTGTGGTTCCGGTACGCTGCTGCTGGAAGCGGCGTTGATCGCCTGCGATCGCGCGCCTGGCCTGCTGCGTACCCATTGGGGCTTCAATCGCTGGAAGAAACACAATCAGGCTGCGTGGCAGGAAGTTCATGCTGCCGCGAAAGAGCGCGCGCGCGTGGGCACCGCCGCTGCGACCGCCCGTTTCTTTGGCTACGATAATGACAGCCGCGTGCTGGAATCAGCGCGCGCCAACGCCCGTCGTGCAGGCGTGTTCGAGCTGTTCACCTTTGCGCAGCAGGATGTGATTAAGCTGAAAAATCCGCTGGCGGGCAAAGAGATTACCGGCACGGTATTGAGCAATCCGCCGTACGGCGAGCGTCTGGAAAGCGAACCGGCGCTGATTGCGCTGCACAGCCAGCTGGGCCGCATCATGAAGCAGCACTTCGGCGGCTGGAATCTGTCGCTGTTCAGCGCTTCGCCAGAGCTGCTGAGCTGCTTGCAACTGCGTGCCGATCGCCAGTTCAAAGCCAAAAATGGCCCGCTGGAGTGCGTGCAGAAAAACTATCAGCTGGCTGCGACCAGCGCAGAAGGCGGCGCGCAGATCGCCGAAGATTTTGCTAACCGCCTGCGCAAGAACCTGAAGAAGCTGGAGAAATGGGCGCGTCAGTCGAATATCGATTGCTATCGTCTGTATGACGCCGATCTGCCTGAATACAACGTAGCGGTTGATCGTTACGCTGATTGGGTGGTGATTCAGGAGTATGCGCCGCCGAAAACCGTGGACGCCAACAAAGCGCGTCAGCGTCTGTTCGATGTGATCAGCGCTACGCTGAGCGTGCTGGAGATCCCGGCCAATCGTCTGGTAATGAAGACCCGCGAGCGCCAAAAAGGCAAAAGCCAGTATCAAAAGCTGGGCGAGAAGGGCGATTTCTTCGAAGTGCAGGAATTTGATGCGCGTCTGCTGGTGAATCTCACCGATTATCTGGATACTGGTTTGTTCCTCGATCACCGTATCGCGCGCCAGATGCTGGGCAAAATGAGCGCAGGCAAAGATTTCCTCAATCTGTTTGCGTATACCGGTACCGCCAGCGTACACGCCGGTTTAGGTGGCGCGAAAACCACCACCACCGTGGATATGTCGCGTACTTATCTGGAGTGGGCCGAGCGCAACCTGCGCCTTAACGGTTTAACCGGCCGTAATCATCGCCTGATGCACGCCGATTGCCTGAGCTGGTTGCGTGAGAGTGACGAACAGTTTGATTTGATCTTTATCGATCCGCCGACGTTCTCTAACTCTAAGCGCATGGAAGACGATTTCGACGTGCAGCGCGATCACATGATGCTGATGCAGAACCTGAAACGTTTGCTGCGTCGCGGTGGCACCATTATGTTCTCCAACAACAAGCGCGGCTTCAAAATGGATCTCGACGGCCTAGAACGTCTGGGTCTGCAGGCGCAGGAAATTACCCAAAAAACGCTGTCGCAGGATTTCGCGCGCAACCGTCAAATTCACAACTGCTGGCTGGTTAGCCACGCCGGTAAGGAATAAGTTTTATGTCACTGATCAGTATCCATGGCGCTTACCTCTCGTTCAGCGATGCGCCGCTGTTGGATAACACCGAACTGCATATCGAAGAGGGCGAACGCGTCTGTCTGGTTGGCCGTAACGGCGCCGGTAAATCGACGCTGATGAAAATCATCAACGGCGAACAGCCGCTGGATGACGGCCGCATCATTTATGAGCAGGATTTGGTGGTGGCGCGTCTGCAACAGGATCCGCCACGCAACATTACCGGTTCTGTTTATGACTTCGTTGCCGAAGGCGTGGCCGAGCAGGCGGAGCATCTCAAGGCTTATCACGCGATTTCCCATCTGGTGATGGAAGATCCGAGCGAGAAGAACCTGAACGAGATGGGTCGTTTGCAAACCATCCTTGACCATCAGAATCTGTGGCAGCTGGATAGCCGCATCAACGACGTGCTGCAGCAGATTGGTCTGGATGCGGATACCGAGTTGTCTTCGCTGTCTGGCGGCTGGCTGCGTAAAGCGGCGTTGGGCCGCGCGCTGGTGAGCAACCCGCGCGTATTGATGCTCGACGAACCGACCAACCACCTTGATATCGAAACCATTGATTGGCTGGAAACGTTCCTCAAGACATTCACTGGCAGCATCATCTTCATTTCGCATGACCGTTCGTTTATTCGCAACATGGCGACGCGCATTGTCGATCTTGATCGCGGCAAGCTGGTTTCCTGGCCGGGCAACTACGATCTGTTCCTGACCGGCAAAGAAGAAGCGCTGCGTGTCGAAGAGATGCAGAACGCCGAGTTTGACCGCAAGCTGGCGCAGGAAGAAGTGTGGATCCGTCAGGGCATCAAAGCGCGCCGCACGCGTAACGAAGGCCGTGTACGTGCCTTGAAAGCGCTGCGTAACGAGCGCTCTGCACGTCGTGAAGTGATGGGCAAAGCCAATATGCAAGTCGGCGAAGCGGCACGTTCAGGTAAAATCGTGTTTGAGATGGAAGATGTCAATTACAGCGTGGGTGGCAAAACCCTGGTGAAAGACTTCTCTACTCAGGTGCAGCGTGGCGACAAAATCGCCCTGATTGGCCCGAACGGTTGCGGTAAAACCACCTTGCTGCGTTTGATGCTGGATCAGCTGAAAGCCGACAGCGGCCGCGTGCATTGCGGTACCAAGCTGGAAATCGCTTACTTCGATCAGCACCGCGCTGAGCTGGATCCGGATCGTACCGTAATGGATAACCTCGCTGAAGGTAAACAGGAAGTGATGGTTAACGGCAAACCGCGCCACGTGCTCGGTTACCTGCAGGACTTCCTGTTCCATCCGAAACGCGCCATGACGCCGGTGCGCGCCTTGTCCGGCGGTGAGCGTAACCGCCTGCTGCTGGCGCGTCTGTTCCTCAAGCCAAGCAACCTGCTGATTCTTGATGAACCGACCAACGACCTTGACGTCGAAACGCTGGAATTGCTGGAAGAGCTGGTGGATGGTTATCAGGGCACCGTGATGCTGGTGAGCCACGACCGTCAATTCGTCGACAACACCGTGACCGAGTGCTGGATCTTTGAAGGCAACGGCGAAATCGGCACCTTTGTCGGTGGCTATCACGATGCTCAGCAGCAGCGCGCAGCCTATAAGCAGGGCAAAGCCTCGCAGGCTAAACCGGCTACACCGGTGAAAACCGCTGAGAAAAGCGACGCCGCCAAACGTCCGGCCAACAAGCTAAGCTATAACCTGGCACGTGAGCTGGAACAGCTGCCACAAAAACTCGAGCAGCTGGAAACCCGCATCGGTGAGTTGCAGGCTAAAATGAGTCATCCAGATTTCTTCAGCCAGCCACACGATAAAACCCAGCCGGTTCTGGATGCGTTAGCGCAAACCGAGCAGGAGCTGGAAGTGGCGTTCGAACGCTGGGAAGAGCTGGAAGCACTGAAAAACGGCGCGTAATCGGAAGGAGTCAGCATGTGTGCAGCGGATCAAGCGCATCAGTGGAGTCTTTGTCCACAGTGTGATTTAACAGTAAAGCTGCCCGCTGTACCGGTTGGCAGCCGTGCGCGTTGCCCGCGTTGTCACACCACGCTGCAAGCCAACTGGCAGGAGCCGCGTCGACGTCCGACCGGCTACGCCTTTTCGGCCCTGTTCATGCTGGTGCTGGCCAATCTGTTTCCTTTCATCAATATGCACGTCGCGGGATTGAGCAGCCAGATATCGCTGCTCGAAATCCCCCAGGTGATGGATCGCGAAGATTACCGCAGCCTGGCAACGCTGTTTCTGCTGTTTGTGCAGGGCATTCCTGCCTTCTGCATGATCACCATTATTCTGCTGGTCAATAACGTCCGCATGCCGCACAACCTGCGGCTTGGGTTGGCGCGCGTGCTGTTTCAGCTGCGTAGCTGGGGCATGGCGGAAATTTTTATGGCCGGCGTGCTGGTCAGTTTCGTTAAGCTGATGGCGTATGGTGAGATTGGCCTCGGCAGCAGTTTTTGGCCGTGGTGTCTGTTCTGCGTGTTGCAATTGCGCGCTTTTCAATGTGTTGATCGCCGTTGGGTGTGGCACCGCATCAATCCGTTACCGCCGCTGCCGAAAACGCCGCTGGCCGGTGTTAGCGGCCTGAAGCAAGGTTTGCGTAGCTGTCCGTGTTGTACCGCGATTCTGCCCGCTGACCAACTGGCGTGCCCGCGTTGTGGTGTGAAGGCGCATGCGCGCCGCAAGCACAGTCTGCAATGGACGCTGGCGCTGCTGATCACCTCGGTGATGCTCTACATTCCCTCGAATATCATGCCGATCATGGTGACCGAAACGCTCGGTTCGCAATATCCTTCGAACATTATGGCCGGGGTAATTTTGCTATGGAGCGACGGTTCGTGGCCGGTGGCGCTGGTGATCTTCATCGCCAGTATCATGGTGCCTTCGCTGAAAATGCTGGCGATTGCCTGGCTGTGCTGGCACGGCAGCGGACGCGGTGGGCGCGATGATGAAAAGATGCACGTGGTTTATGAGGTGGTTGAATTCGTTGGCCGTTGGTCAATGATTGATGTGTTTGTAATCGCCGTCCTCTCTGCGCTGGTGCGGATGGGTCGGCTGATGAGCGTGTATCCTGCGCCGGGCGCGCTGCTGTTTGCCATGGTGGTCATCCTCACCATGTTTGCCGCAATGACCTTTGATCCGCGCCTGCTGTGGGATCGACAACGAGAAACTGAACGTAAGGAGCCGCGTCTTGACGGACAACCATCACGGGACTGCTAAGGTCGACCAGATTAAACGCTGGTCGCCGGTCTGGATTGTACCTATTGTCACGCTGTTAATCGGCGGATGGATTCTTTTTTATCACTTCAGCCATCAGGGCCCGGAAGTGACGCTGATTACCGAAAATGCGGAAGGCATCGAAGCCGGTAAAACCACCATTAAGAGCCGCAGCGTCAACGTCGGTGTGGTGGAAAGCGCGGTTCTGACCGACGATTTGCACCATGTAGAAATTAAAGCGCGTCTTAATTCGGGCATGGAAAAGTTGCTACAGGGCGACAGCGCATTTTGGGTGGTGAAACCGCAAATTGGTCGCGAAGGCATTACCGGATTGGGCACACTGCTTTCCGGTGCCTATATCGAGCTGCAGCCGGGCGCGAAGGGCGATAAGCCGGAACGTTATCAACTGCTGGATGCACCGCCGCTGGCGCCGCCGGATGCCAAAGGCATTCGCATAACACTCGACAGCAAAAAAGCCGGTCAGCTTAATGCGGGCGATCCGGTGCTGTTCCGCGGTTATCGCGTAGGTTCAGTGGAAACCAGCAACTTTGATACCGATAAACGCATGATGACTTATCAGCTGTTTATCTCGGCGCCTTACGATCGCCTGATCACCACCAACGTGCGTTTCTGGAAAGACAGCGGTATTGCTGTCGATATGTCTGCATCAGGCATGCGCGTAGAGATGGGATCGCTCACTACGCTCTTCAGCGGCGGCGTCAGCTTTGATGTGCCGGACGGCGCTGAGCTGGGCCGGGCGGCGGAGAACAAGGCGGAATACCATCTGTACGACGATCAGCGCAGCATCCAGGATTCGCTCTACAGTGCTCATACCGATTTCCTGCTGTTCTTCACCGATTCAATTCGCGGCTTGCAGGTTGGCGCACCGGTTGAGTTCCGCGGCATTCGTTTGGGTACGGTGTCACAAGTGCCTTATATGATTCCGGGCGTGAATCAGGCGCTGAATACGGATTATCGTGTGCCGGTGCTGATTCGCATTGAGCCGGATCGGTTTGTTAATCGCCTGGGCGGAGATTTCAATCTTGAGCAGCATCTGCAGGATGGCAAAAAACGCGGTCTGCGTGCGACGCTGAAAACCGGCAACCTGCTGTCTGGCGCGCTTTTTATCGACCTCGATTTCTACGATAACGCACCGGCGTATCAAGGCCCGAATCAGGTGGCTGGCCTGGAAGTGATTCCAACCGTCAGCGGCGGCCTGGCGCAGATTCAGCAGAAACTGATGGCGGCGCTGGATAAGATCAACGGCTTGCCACTTAATCCAGTGCTGAATGAAGCCACAGGTACCTTGAAAGAGAGCCAGCGCACCCTGCAGCGGCTGCAGAAAACGCTGGATAACCTTAATCAGATCACGGCGAATCCGGCGATGAAAACCCTGCCTTCAGACATGCAGCAAACCCTGCGCGAACTGAACCGCAGCATGAAAGGGCTGCAGCCAGGTTCACCGGCTTACAGCAAGCTGGTGGGCGATATGCAGCGGCTTGATCAGGTACTGCGAGAACTGCAGCCGGTGCTGAAAACGCTGAATAGCAAAAGTAACGCGCTGGTGTTTGAGGCCAAGCCGGGCCAGGATCCACAGCCAAAGAGGGCGAAACAGTGAAAAAAGGGCTAATTATCGGGGCGCTGTTGCTGCTGGCAGGCTGCAGCAGCACCATTGAAAATACCTATTATCAGCTGCCTGCGGGCAGCAATGTGGCGCGCGTTGAAAGTGCCGCGGGCACTGGCCAACCGATGATTTGGGTTGAGCAAGTGACGGTACCGGATTACATGGCGGGCAACGGCCTGGTCTATCAGACCAGCGATGTGAAGTACGTGATTGCAGCCAATAACCTGTGGGCCAGTCCGCTCGATCAACAGTTGCAGCAAACGTTGATCAGTAATCTCAGTAAAGCGCTGCCTGGCCGCCTGGTTGCCGGTGCGCCGCTGGGCGATACGCACGATACGCTGTCGGTAAACGTTACCGGTTTCCAGGGACGCTACGATGGACAAGTGGTGGTGAGTGGCGAATGGTTACTGCAGCATCAAGGACGCCTAATCAAACATGGCTTTAATCTGACGCTGCCGCAAACCGAAGATGGCTATGATGCGCTGGTACGTACTCTGGCTCTCGGCTGGCAGCAAACCGCACAACAAATCGCAAATAGTGTCGTTTCGCTAAATTAAGATTTGTTCGATGCTTATGCTAAGTCCTTGATTTACTGTAGTGTGATCGCAGTCAAATCAGGGGCTTTTTTTATTGCCTAATCAGCCAGATAGACAATCAACTGACAATTCTACATGGCACTTTAACGTCAAAAACATGACATTGGCGTGAATTTTGCGCATTGACCTTTCTTCGGCATCGGGTTAGAACATTACTGTGGTTGAACATTATATCGCCACTCTTTCTTTCCACCCAGATTCCACCAGACCTGAAATGAGGGAAACGAGGCATGAAGAGACAGAAGAGAGACCGCCTGGAACGAGCACATTCACGAGGCTACCAAGCCGGTATTACGGGCCGCTCGAAAGAGATATGCCCTTATCAATTGATCGATGCACGGTCTCACTGGTTGGGAGGTTGGCGTCAAGCCATGGAGGACAGGTCAGCGGTGGCCTAGCACTGCTGGATGTCTAACATTATGGAAGAAACCTCCGCTGCGTGCGGAGGTTTTCATTTGGAAGGATTAGAAAGCTGAGGTGTCTTTGAACAGACCCACTTTCAAATCGGTCGCAGAGTAAATCAGGTTCCCGTCAACGAAGACTTCGCCATCTGCCACGCCCATCACCAGTTTACGGTTAATCACACGTTTGAAGTGAATTTTATAGGTCACTTTTTTGGCGGTAGGCAGGACTTGTCCAGTGAACTTCACTTCACCCACGCCCAACGCGCGGCCTTTACCTTCTGCGCCCAGCCAGCCGAGGTAGAAACCTACCAGCTGCCACATCGCATCGAGGCCGAGGCAACCCGGCATTACCGGATCGCCAATGAAGTGGCAGTCAAAGAACCACAGGTCAGGGCGGATATCCAGTTCGGCTTCGACGAAACCTTTATCGAATTTACCGCCGTCTTCGGTCATTTTGACCACGCGGTCCATCATCAACATGTTGTTGGATGGAAGCGGCGGTCCATTTTCGCCAAACAGTTCGCCGCGACCCGAGGCAATCAGGTCTTCTTTACTATAGGATTCGCGTTTATCTACCATGTTCTCAATATGCCTTCTTTTAGTGAAGCCCGAATATTAGCGAACAGTTGTACGCTGAGCAATGTTATCAGCTGTGGTTGAACCAGTTGAGCCAACGTAGTGGCCACGGACGCAGGCGAGCTTCCTGCTGGTTCAGCTGGGTAATACGTTCCTGAATGGTGCTAAGCAGAGATTCGCCGCTTTCACTCTGCCAGGCAATGCCGGTCAGCAGCGGCAACGCTTCATCTACGCTCTCAATGGCCCAAAGATGGAATTGTCCGGCCTTAACCGCTTCCACAACATCCTGATTCAGACTGAGATGGCGCGCGTTACTGGCAGGGAAAATGACACCTTGCTTGCCGGTCAATTCACGTGAATGACAGATTTGGAAGAAGCCTTCAATTTTTTCGTTCAGGCCGCCGACGGGCTGCACGTTACCAAACTGATCAACTGAGCCGGTCACCGCAATCTGCTGGTTAACCGGCTGATTAGCCAGCGCACTGATTAACGCACAGAGCTCGGCCAGCGAGGCGCTGTCGCCATCCACTTCGGAATAGGATTGTTCAAACACCAGTGAAGCGGAGAAGGGCAGCTGTTGCTCCAGCTCCAGCTCGGCAATCAGGTAGGCTTGCATAATCATCATGCCTTTCGCATGGATGTTGCCACCTAATTCGGCTTTGCGCTCCACATCGGTGAACTCGCCATCGCCCGGATGTACCACACAGGTAATGCGTGAAGGTTCTCCCCACGGACGCGGATGGCCTGGGAACTCAACCACCGAAAGGCCGTTGATTTGCCCAACCACTTCGCCTTCGGTTTCAATCATGATCTGATTAAGCAGGATTTCATCACGCATGCGATCGGCGAGGAAGCCTTCACGCCATTGGCGCGCTTCCAGCGCTTCTTTCAATGCTTCGCCATTGATGCAGTCGCCATGCAGCGCCGCTTCTTGCAGCTGGCGACGCAGCCAGCGCGGGCAAAGCGGCAACGTGTCTTGATCACCGGTCATGCGTGCTGCTTCGGTGATCAATAATGGCCAGAAATCGGCTTCAGGCTGCGCTAATCCGGCTTGTTCGGCTTGCGTTAGCGTCCACTGGCACCATGACGTCATGTCATCTTCGTCGAGAATTTGTAAGCTCTCTTCGAATTCGCTATACAGCGCCATCTCATGAACTTCGACGTCCATTTCCTGGAAGGCGGCCAGTGCATCACGGTCGCCACACAGTACCAGACGCAGTTGCAACGGTAGCGGGGGAATGGCGACGGGCAATGGTTGACGCTCATCCTGTGAATACCAATCGAAGCGACCTTGCTCAATACACTTACGCAAACGCAGCCACAGCAGCGGCTGAGCCAGTAAAGTGTTGACCGCAAGAATCAACGTACCGCCATTGGCGCGATGCAGTAAGCCCGGTTCAGGCTGCACACGGTCTTTATATTGACGTACGCAACCGAACAACTGTTCAGCTTCAATCCAGTCGGCGAAATGCACGCCGCCCTGGCTGGTGAAGGGGCGATTGATATCGGTTGGCGGTAGAAGACTGACGGTATCGCCCATCACATGATAGTCGCCACCGTAAAGAGAAATCTCATCCGGCTGGAAACGTTGCGCCGCATCGGCGATGCAGGCCAGGTAATCGCTGTTTTCCTGACTGCGTAACAGCAGCAGCGGAAAACCCAGGGTTTGATGATGCAAATGCGCCAGCGCATTCAGCAGACGCGGCTGAACCGCGGCAAGACTATCGCAATCTTCCAGTGAGACGTTCGAGAAAATGGATTGGTAGCGGTCGCTATCCGGCTGCAGGGCTTGCCACGTAATTTGAGTGCTGGTCAAAATATTCGCATTAGTCTGATTTAGGAAAAGCGCGATTATACAGGAATCAACCTGGTTAATCACGGCGGAGTTCCGGCCCGGATTGTGACGGCTGCAACATGTTTTTCCTTGCTGCATCCAGGAAAAAAGCTGTTATTCTTAGTTTGTTACGTGATCACGATGAGATTCCGATGAAATACCAGCAACTCGAAAATCTTGAAAGTGGATGGAAGTGGAAATACCTGGTGAAAAAGCATCGGGAGGGTGAACTGATCACCCGTCATCTTGAGCTTAGTGCGGCGCAAGCTGCGGTCGATACATTGTTGTCGATGGAAAACAGCCCGGTTGAGGTTAACGAGTGGATCGCCCAGCACATTCATCCAGATTTGGAGAATCGTCTCAAGCAGACGATACGTGCACGTCGTAAACGTCACTTTAATGCTGAGCATCAGCACACGCGTAAGAAATCGATCGATCTGGAATATCTTGTGTGGCAGCGTCTGGCAGGATTGGCGCAGCGTCGCAGTAATACGCTGTCAGAAACCATAGTTCAGTTAATTGAAGATGCTGAACGCAAAGAGAAGTACGCCAGCCAGATGTCTACGCTGAAGCAAGATCTGCAGGCGATCCTCGGAAATGGTGGCTCGGAAAAAGAGTAGAATCCTTTTCGTTCTCATTACATTCAGCCATAAAAAAACCCCGCCTTAGCGGGGTTTTTTACTGCGTGATAACTTAAGCCTGTGGCTGAGTTACAACGTCTTTGATACCTTTCACGTCGATTTCAACGCGACGGTCTGGCGCCAGGCAGTCGATCAGGGCATTGCGGCCTTTCACGCTGTCACAGGTGTTGCCAGTAACTGGGTTGGATTCGCCCATACCGCGTGCAGAGATCTTGTTAGAAGGGATACCTTTAGATACCAGGTAATCAACTACAGATTGCGCGCGCTTCTCAGACAGTTTCTGGTTGTACTGCTCTGAACCGATGCGATCGGTGAAGCCCAGTACTACAACAGAGCCGTCTTTCGGATCCATTGAGCTCAGCTGGCTGTACAGCTGATCAAGAGCCTGCTGACCTTCTGGCTTCAGAGTAGATTTGTTGAAGGTGAACAGAACGTCAGACTTCAGGGTGAAACGCTTGGTTTCAACAACTGGCGCTGGAGCTGGAGCCGGAGCTACAACTGGCGCTGCATCTTCATCCTGACCGAAACGGTAAGAAACGCCTACGCTCAGCATGCTGTTGTCTGGACGTGCACCAACGGTACCTGCGTCACCGATGTTGTTAACCCACTGGTAGTCCAGGCGAGTTGCCCAGTTTTTGGTCAGTGCGTATTCAACACCAACAGCAGCCAGCGGAGAGACGCCGGTGTCGTGGTCGCTGATGCGGCCAGTAGTTGGGTTGGTCTGAGTAGAGTCAGCACGCCATACCATTCCACCCAGACGGGTGTAGACATCGAAGTCTTCGGTGATTGGGTAGCTCAGTTTAGCAGCCAGCTGAACGCCTTGTGCTTTGAATGCGCCATTGGTCACGGTGCCTTTGTTAGGCATACGGCCCAACCAGTCGTAGCCCAGCTCGAAGCCCAGGTACGGGTTCGCCTGATAACCCAGGAATGCACCAGCACCCAGCTGAGATTCATGAGTTGGACCGTTGTTGTTCTCATAACCGTTACCGTAGTAACCAGTATCGTGATACTGAGACCAGCCCAGTTTAGCACCGGTGTACCAGGTGTTATCTTTAGGTGCGGCCTGCGCTACGGTAGCGAAGCCAGCCAGTGCCACTGCAATTGCGATAGCTGTCTTTTTCATTTTTGCGCCTCGTTATCATCCAAATAGGCAATGAGCAAAAAGGTTGCTCTTTGTGTTAATCCTTCGCCGGGTCTAAACGCTCGCTTTTGACTCTACCGAAAAAACGGAGGTTATTGAGCACCCTGGCGAGCTAAAGTCTACAACGAGATTGGAAACTTACAAGTATGATGTGACGCCGGGCAGCAAAAAAACAGCGATTTATACACACATTTTAACAAAACATATGGCTAAATCTTCGGTCTTAGAAAACAAAAAAGCGTCTAAGCCATTGTCATAGCTGGCGGGAAAAGAATCAGTAGCTTAGATGCAACTTTTGCAAAAAAAATGCTGAGAAAATTCCTGGATTTACTTAATGAAACAAATCTGAGGGAATTTTTGACGCATTAGGTTGTCTGGAATGAGCATATTGACGTCCCTGTGGACGCAAAATCAGACCGAGTGCTTCACCTTCCGCCGCTGCTTGTTCCAATTCTAAACGCTCTTCATCACTCAATTCGTACGGAATCCAGGCAAGCACGACGCTGTAGTTACCTGTACGTAATGCCTTCACCATACTTTCAACGGTGTTAAAACGCTCAGATTCGGTGATATGCATACTCTTTTCTAACGGCAATCCCGACTGCTGCATCCAGCTACGATTTAGCTTATGAGCCGGAGTGAGCCACAGCTGCCAGCGCGATTGCTCGCTCAACTGTTTTAGTACCGGAAGCAGCATAAGTTGCATCATTTCAGGTTGTTCGCTGGAGCGCAGTTCAGTGATTCCACCCAGCGAAGGTTGCGCTAAGCCAGGTGAAGCGAAACGATGTGAACGATCAGCAGGGCCAGAGAAATGAGTACGCATAATTTAATCACTCAGTAATGAACTGTATGGATGTACAGTAATGACTTCCTGGATAAAGATCAACCTCAATTTCTGAAAACGCCTCGCAATTTCTGCACAAGATCCCGCACTCCTGCTTTTATTCATTGAACAGCTAAATCGTTTTTTTTATCTTCTAACCAGATGAATCTGCGAGCTTTTATAGGAAATTTCCCGCGCATGGAATCCATTGAAGGGGGCGTTATGAAGAGATTTAACCCGGTAGTTGAGCAATCGAAAGCGCAGTTGGCGGCATTAGGTAAAATTGAATCGCGTACGCAATTTGGGGGGTATGCGCTGACTATTGAGAAGGTGATTTTTGCTTATATCAATGAAGATGCGCTTTATCTCCGAGCCAGCGAGGCGCTTCACGTCTATAACGCACAGCGTTCACTCGAACCGCTGATTTACCGCAAGCGTGGCGTGCCGGTGACCTTAAGCTACTTCAAAGTAGATACACAGTTATGGCAAAACCCCGAACAATTATTGCAGTTATCGGCTAGCTCATTGCGCGCCGCACAGGAGGAAGCGGCTACCAGACTTGTCTCGCTGCGATTGAAAGATCTGCCGAATTTAAGCCTGCGACTGGAGCTGATGCTGCATAAGGTGGGGATCAGTTCGGTGCGGTTACTGTGTGAAACAGGATCGCGACAAAGCTGGCTGAAACTACGCGCGGTCAATAAGCACATTGGGTTAAAAACGCTGTTGGCGCTGGAAGGTGCAATATCAGGACATCATGAGGCGGCGTTACCCAGCGCCATCAGGCAAGAGCTCTACGCCTGGTATCTAAAAATGCTCCGCCAGCATGCGGCGGCGGAGCATCAGCAGCCTTAATCGTTGACGAGGGTGCGGCGTAGACGGGCAATTTCGGGCAGCAGCGCGACCAACAATCCTAATTGCTGAATCACTAATGGTGCGCGTGTATCCGGGCTGTTTTTCATCTCGCTCATGCGCTGCATTAGCGCCTGCTGCATCTCTGTGGCTTGCGCATCCGTAACCTGATCGATCTGCAGCACATCTTCTATGAAGCAGACCGCGTCATCTAGTAAGGTCAGCAAGGTACTATCTGCCAGCTGTTCGCGATGCGCTCCCAGCGCCGAGATATAGCTGAGGAAGGAGTGGTTCAGACACAGCAGTCGAAACGCATTCTCACGTAGCGGTTGTTGTAGCTTAAGTTCACCACTAATGTTTGACACCACTGACGCTAGCTCAGCATCGGCGTTATGCGCATCGCGACGTGCCACGCGATAAGCCAGGCTATTGTCCTTGCCTTGATGGTATTGCTCCATAATCGCATCCAGATAGCGGCAGTTGGCATCCAACGTTCGATCGGCAACGGCGGTGATTTTGCGAAAACGCCAGTCGGGCCAGACAAATGCCACGGCTAGCCATGCCAGGCCACAGCCAAGCAAGGTATCCACCACGCGCGGTAGCGCCACTTCAAAGCCTTCGCCGAGCAAATTGAAGCACAGCAGAACCAGCAAGGTGATAAACAACGTGGCTTGCGCATATTGAACCTGGCGGAATGCGAAGAACAGCACGCCGCTCAGCACGATCAGCACCAGCTGACCTTCAATCGAGGGCACCAGCCACAAGACCGGCAGGCCGATGGCGATGCCGGCTAAGGTACCGCCAATACGCAAGGCGAGGCGTCGTCGGGTGGCGTTGTAATTGGGCTGGCAGACGAACAGGCTGGTCAGCAAGATCCAGTAACCGCGATCGACGCCGGTGATTTGAATAAAGGCGTAGCCAACACACAGCACTAGCGACATACGCACTGCATGGCGGAACAGGGCCGATTGTGGGCTGAGATGGCGACTCAGGCGTAAGCGGATATCCGCCCAGCCGCTGAGCCCTTCCCGTGACAGATGGTGATCGCTCTGCGGGGACGGTGCGGCCAGCATCTGCTCTGACTCAATCGATGCCAGTTGCGCATCAATGGCACGCAGATTACGCAGCAGCCAGAACAGTGCGTGAATGTGTGGATCCTGCGGCTCGTTCTGCTGAAGGCGTTGCAGCGCGGTTTCCAGCCGTTCAAAGGTGCGTTCAAAATGGCTGTCGTGATGCCACGGCTGACGCAGCAAAATGGTCTCCGCCAGTTGCCGACACGCGCGCGCTTGCATGTTCATCAGGCGCTGGAAACGGAACAGCACTTCGTTGTAACGCCAGTTATCACGCAGCAAATGATATTGCAGATGCGAGGAGCTGGCGCGTTCATGGATATCCTGCGCGACAAAATAGTAGTGCAGGCTGCGACGCGTGCTGCGTGAACCGCGGTCGCCACGCAAACGACTTTGAATGGTGCTTTTAGTGAGATTGAGCTGGGCCACCAACTGGCTGTTGACCATCGCCGTGGCAACCAGCGTAGCGTCATCCTGATCGCCGCCATCGGGATCAAACAGGTTTGCTTTGGCTTCAAGATAGCGCGCCAGCTGGGAAAAACTGCCTGCCAGCTGTTCCTGCACCGGGCGCACCGGAAACATCAAATGACCAACAAAGGTCAGCAAGTTGTACCAAAGGGCACCGATCAACAGCAGCGCTGGCTGCATCCACCACTGCGGGAACAAGCCGATGCCCAGCATGGTATAAACCGCAATCAGCAGCGCACCAAAGGCGATGGTGGCATAACGCTGTCCCAGCGCACCGAGCAAAATAAAGCCCCAGCTGGAAAGCGCCAGACCTAGAGCAAACGCCCACGGATGGGGGAACAGCAGTTCCACCGACACCGAAGCAATACAGAAACACACCAGGGTGATCAACAGATTGCGTACGCGCCCAATCCAGCGATCGTCGAGATCCGCCAGCGCCGCGGCGACCACGCCCAGCGTCAGCGGAATGGTCCACTCGATTTGGTGCAGCCACCACGGCACCGCCGCGCATCCGGTCAAAGCAAAGAAGATGCGCAGCAAATAGCGCAGGCTGCTGTTGAACAGATAACGTCGCCAGCCTGGCAAGGCGTCATGAATCATTGAACGGCCTCAGTAGCGGCGACGCGCATTGGCTTCACGCGCGGCCTGCGCTTCTTCTACGGAGACCACGCGACGGCCAACCGGCCACAGCGCAATCGCGGCAATTTTGAAGTTGGCGATGCCAACAGGAATGCCGATGATGGTCAGACACTGCACGATACCGGCCGAGATATGCGCCAGACACAACCACCAGCCAAACAGTATCAGCCAGAAAATGTTAAGGAAGGTGCCGCCGGTATTCATCACATGGCTTTTACTGTCGGGACGCAGCACATCGACATGCACCGCTTCGTTGCCAAAGGGCAGCAGAGACAGTTTGGTGATTTCCCAGCAGGAACGCGTCAACGGCAGCGTAAAAATCAGCACGATGCTCACCAGCGTGGCAAACAGCCAGCTGAGGGTAGTGAAAAAGCCGCCGAGAATGAAATTAAGAATGTTAAGTACGGTACGCATAAACGTGTTTTTCCTTTTGCAATCCGCAATATGTGGCGCCAAGTTTAGCTTGTTTTAAGGCTGGAGCGTCAAGAGTCTGACAGGTAAACTGCGCGATATCGAATTCCACATGACGGTGCGGACATGGAGCTGAAAGCAACATCAATGGGTAAACGTCTGGCACAGCATCCCTATAATCGGGTGCGCTTGCTGGCCGCCGGCGTGGAAGTCAGTGGCGATCGCCATGAATATCTGATCCCGTTTAACCAGTTGCTCAACATTGCCTGTAAACGCGGCATGGTATGGGGCGAACTGGAGTTTCTGCTGCCAGACGAGAAAGTGGTGCGCCTTCATGGCACCGAATGGCAGGAAACGCAGCGCTTTTTCCACTATTTGCAGCACGCCTGGCAGCAGTGGAGCCAGGAGATGAGCGAGGTGAGCGCGGAGGTGCTGGTCGCGCTGGAGCAGGAAATCCTCGCCTTCACCCAACAGGATCGCTGGTTGAAACGCAGTGAGCTGAGCGCGGTAAAAGAGAGCATTACACGCCAGTTTTCTGCCTTGCCGTTGCCTCTCGCGCGTATTGCCGAGTTTGATAACTGTCGTGAGCGCTGGGAATTCTGCCAGCAATGGCTGGAGCAGGGTGAAGCGGCGATCCGCCAACGCAATCGCCAATGGACCAGTAAGATCCTCAGCGACTATCACGAATTCTTCTCCACCGTTGAAACCACGCCGCTCAATCCATCGCAATGCGAAGCTGTAGTGAATGGCGAAGACGCGCTGCTGGTGCTGGCGGGCGCGGGCAGTGGCAAAACCTCGGTGCTGGTGGCGCGCGCCGGTTGGCTACTAAAACGCAAGCTGGCGCAAGCGGATCAAATTCTGTTGCTGGCGTTTGGTCGTCAGGCGGCAGAAGAGATGAATGACCGTATTCAAACGCGCCTTGGTGAAAGCGCGATTCAGGCGCGTACCTTCCATGCATTGGCGCTGCATATCATCCGCGAAGGCAGTAACAAACAACCGGTGATCAGCAAGCTGGAAAGCGACAGCAAGGCGCGGCGTCAGTTGCTGATAGAGACCTGGCGTGAGCAGTGCAACAGCAAGAAAGCGCAGGCCAGCGGCTGGCGTCAGTGGTTGCAGGATGAGCTGGAGTGGGAGATTCCCGAAGGTCCCTTTTGGCAAGATGACAAACTGGCGCAGCGCATCGCATCGCGCATGGAGCGCTGGCTGGGCTTGATGCGCATGCACGGCGGCGCGCAGGCGGCAATGATCGCGGATGTGGCAGAAGCGCAGCGCGATAATTTCAGCAAGCGTGTCAAACTGATGGCGCCACTGTTAAAGGCATGGAAAAGCGCGCTGAAAGAGGAGGGCGCGGTCGATTTCTCCGGGCTGATTCACCAGGCGATTGCCATTCTGGAGAAAGGGCGTTTTATCAGCCCGTGGAAGCATATTCTGGTCGATGAGTTTCAGGACATCTCACCGCAGCGAGCCGCACTGCTGACGGCGCTGCGTCAGCAAAACAAGCGAACCAGCCTGTACGCGGTGGGCGATGACTGGCAGGCAATCTATCGCTTTAGCGGTGCCGAAATGAGTTTGACCACCGCGTTCCATCACTATTTCGGCGATGGCGATCGCTGCGTGCTGGATACCACCTATCGCTTTAACGATCGTATTGGTGAGATAGCCAATCGCTTTGTACAACAGAACCCGCATCAGCTGCGCAAGCCGTTGAACAGCTTGTGCAAAGGTAATAAAAAATCGGTGACTTTGCTGCCGCAGGATCAACTGGAAGCGCTGTTCGATAAACTGAGCGGTTATGCCAAACCCGAAGAGCGCGTACTGCTGCTAGCGCGTTACCACCATTTGCGGCCGGCAATCCTCGATAAAGCTAAAACGCGCTGGCCAAAGTTAAAGCTGGATTTCATGACGATTCATGCCAGCAAAGGACAACAGGCGGATTTTGTTGTTGTATTGGGGCTGCATCAGGGACGCGACGGTTTCCCGGCACAAGCGCGGGAATCCATCATGGAAGAGGGTTTGCTGCCGCAGCCGGAAGATTTCCCGGATGCGGAGGAGCGACGGCTGGCGTATGTGGCGATGACGCGTGCGCGCCAGCAGGTGTGGCTGATGTTCGATAAAGATCGGCCTTCGGTATTTGTCGAGCACCTGCGCGAATTAGGTGTGCCACAAAGCCGTAAGGCCTGATGATTAAGGTTTCAGGCGATCGGCGAGATAACGCTGATAGTCTGGAATCTGAATCTCAATCTGTTGGGCAAACTTCGGTGACTGGATAATAAAATCTGCGGTGGTGCGGTTATTGGCCACCGGGATATTCCACACCGTGGCGAGGCGCAGCAGCGCTTTGACATCTGGATCGTGCGGCACCGCATTCAGCGGATCCCAGAAGAAAATCAGCACATCAATTTTACCTTCCGAAATCAACGCACCCACTTGCTGATCGCCGCCCATCGGGCCGCTTAGCATGGCGTTAACATCCAATCCGGTATGACGATTAATCAGATTGCCGGTGGTGCCGGTAGCGTACAACACATGCTGTTGCAGCGTGCTTTGGTTGGTTTGCACCCACTCCAGCAGCGAGGCTTTACAGTGATCGTGTGCAACGAGGGCGATATGTTTCTGAACCTGAAGGGTACGAACGGTCTGCTCCATAGGGCTTCCTGTTTCTTCTCATGCATTATGTGTTAATGCAGGAGTTTACCCCTGGCGTTTCATCACTATCAACTTGCGCGTAAGGTTTTCATCCAGCTAATAAAACGCAGACGTGTGGCGGCATCAAAACGCTTGAACCAGCCATGTAAAGAGGGAAGATCGCTAACGTCTTGCCAGGCGTAATCCAGATTCAACTGCGCCTCGCTGGCGCTCAGCGAATGTAAGGCAAAACGCGGAACCGAAGCGGCGTGGGCATCACGATTATAATTCACCATCGCCTTTTCGAAATCGTTATCACCTGGCTTCGGCAAATGGTCGCGCAGGCTGGTGATTTCTATGCCGCGTTCATCAATCAGTTGAAAGTTGAGGGTTTTGTCGAAGGTGGTACGTTCACGACGATTAGTGAGCGCAGGCAAGCGAATTGCCACCGAATGGGCATTAGCGCTGAAAGTGACAATCATCGGCACGGATTGAAAGTGCGCGGCGTCAGTGCCCGGTTTTTCCACACGAAACAGAAACTGATGCTGCCCACGATCCAGCTCAAGGCTGCCTGCGCCTTTCAACAGCGAACCAGAAATTTTACGCCCGTCCAGCACCAGCAGTTCGATCTCGGGATCGAGCTTGAGAGTGATGGCCTGGCATGAGGCTGATACGAGCAACAGCAGTAAACCCGTAGCAGTTAAAGACAGCTTCATTTCAACTCCCGGCAGAAGGGGGTAAATCGATTATGTGTAGCAAAGTATTACATTATGGCAGTAAATTTACATTTTTACATATTTATTCGTGCTGCTGCGCAAAGTTCTGGTGACCGACAGTTGCAGCCTGATGCGCAATGCCATCTACACTTAAGCGAATGAACCAGGAGAAAAAAGATGAATGATCAAACGATTCGCGATGTGCTGACTAAAACCAAACGTATCGCGTTAGTGGGCGCCAGCGACCGCCCCGATCGCCCGAGCTATGGCGTGATGAAATATTTACTTGATCAGGGATACGAGGTGATTCCGGTGAGTCCTAAATTGGCGGGACAGCAACTTCTTGGTCAAACCGCCTATGCCACGCTGGCGGATGTACCCGGAAAAGTGGATATGGTAGATGTGTTTCGCAATGCCGAAGCGGCATGGGGCGTAGCGCAGGAAGCGATCGCCATTGGAGCGGATACGCTGTGGTTACAGCTGGGCGTGATTAATGAGCAGGCGGCGGTGCTGGCGCAAGACGCGGGTATGACCGTAATAATGGATCGCTGTCCAAAAATTGAAATTCCTCGGCTGGGGATTAGGCACTAAAACAGAAACGGCGACCTGAGTCGCCGTTTGATTAATGTCTCAGGCTGGGTGCCTGCAGCTGTTGCCGAATTGACGCGGCCAGCTCATCCATTGAAGGTTGTTCGGGATGTTCGAAGGAGGTTTCCCCCGCCAGCTGAACTTCAGCGACATAGGTATGCACCTGATCGCCTTCTTCATCTTCCATCACCACATGATACCAGGGCGCGGCGCGCAGCGTTTCGCTGGCAGCGACATCATCAACTTCTGGCTCATCAAGCGAAAACTCCGGATCGACATCCACGATAACGCCGAGCACCCCGGAGAGACGATGTCGGACCTGCTGTCCAATTCCAAATTTAGTCGTAATCATTGTGACCTCCCAAAAGACTGCCCTGTAACCAATATGGAGGCAGGGACAGCGTTTTCAAGTCACAGCACGCGGCAGGCAAAACCTTTCAGATAAAGCCCTTCAGGATAGCTGGCGATCACTGGATGGTCGGCTGCCTGACGGAACTGCTCTATAAATTGTACATCACGACCGGCATCAACGGCGGCATCAGCGATGATTTTCTGGAACAAATCGGTTGGCATCAGGCCAGAACAGGAGAAGGTCAGCAATACGCCACCGGGATTCAACAGCTGAATGGCCAGCATATTGATATCTTTATAGCCGCGACACGCGCCCATCAACTGATTTTTATTTTCAACGAATTTCGGTGGATCCATGACGATCAGGTCGAACTTTTCGCCGCTGTCGCGATAACGACGCAGCAGTTTGAACACATCGTCACGCACAAACTGGGCACGCGACACATCCAGACCATTGAGTTCAACGTTCTGTTTCGCCACGTCGAGTGCGTCTTGCGAAGTATCAACGCTAATCACTTCACAACAGCCGCCCATCAAGGCAGAAACCGCAAAACCACCGGTGTAAGAGAAGCAGTTCAGCACGCGTGCATTATCTGAGTAGCCACGCGTGGCAAAACGGCTGTCACGCTGATCAAGGTAATAGCCGGTTTTATGACCGCCCTGAATATCCACCAGCAGCTTCATGCCGTGTTCAGTAATCGGCAGCAGCGGTGGCGGCAGTTCACCCGAAACCGGCCCTTGCGCCAGCTCCAGTCCCTCTTTTTTACGCACCGCCACGTCTGAGCGATCGTAAATAGCGCAATCCGGGAAACACTGCTGTAAGGCGGAGACGATGGCCGGACGCTGATACTCAGCACCCGCAGATAACAGCTGCATCACCAGGAAGTTGCCGAAGCGATCGATGGTTACGCCCGGCATGCCATCAGACTCACCGGCAATCAGACGATAGCTGTCCAGCCCATCACGTTTCGCCAGCCAGTCACGCCACAGCTGGGCTTGCTTAAAGCGGCGCACGAAGAAGGTGATGTCGATTGACTCATCCTGTTGCCAACTCCAGACGCGTGCGCGAATTTGTGATTGCGGAGAATACGCGGCGCGAGCCAGCCATTTGCCATTGCTGTCACAGATATCAATGGTTTCACCAGACTGGGCTTTACCTTCCATACGTGCAACGGCACCAGAGAACACCCACGGATGGCGGCGGAGCAGGGATTTTTCACGTCCCTTTGTGAGAATCAATCGAACGGTCATAGTTTGCTATGCTTACCTGAAAAAATGAGGCGCCATTTTCCGGCGGATGGCGGCAAATTGCAACGCAAGGTGATGGGAGAACGCAATGGCTACCGCATGCTGTAAAATTTGGGTGCACGGCATCGTGCAGGGCGTGGGGTTTCGCTACCACACCCAAGCGCAGGCCAGAGAATTGAATCTTAACGGTTATGCGCACAATCTGGCGGACGGCAGCGTTGAAGTGCTGGCGTCCGGTGAGGCGCAGCAGGTCGATGCATTGATCAGTTGGCTCAAAGCGGGTGGGCCGCGCAGCGCGCGGGTGGATAAAGTGCTGGTGGAGCCGCATCAGCCCAGGGAAATGCCGACCCGATTCACCACCGGCTGATTACAAGCATTTCGCCGGTTTTGGCAATCCGGCAATTTTGGTCGCCTGCTTTGCCGGGCCTTCCGGGAACAGACGGAACAGATAGCGGCTGTTGCCTTTCTCCTCGCCATACTTTTGCGCCATGGCTTTCACCAGCATGCGCACCGCACCGCCGGCGAGGTATTAAATTCCTGGTAAAAGTTGCGCACAAAGTGCACCACTTCCCAGTGCGCGTCACTCATCACGATCGCTTCTTGCTCCGCGATGGCAGCAGCCAGCGGCTCGCTCCAGTCCGCGCTATTTTTCAGATAGCCTTCCGCATCGGTGGCAATCTCTTTACCAGCAAAATTCACAGTCATTCCTCATGGCGTTAATCGACACATTGTAAATTCGCCCGGCCATAAAAAGCAAAAACCCCGCCGAAGCGGGGTGTAATAACTATTGCAGCAGCTTAATCGCGGTTAGCGAAGCCCAGCAGGCTTAACAGGCTAACAAAAATGTTATACAGCGAAACGTACAGGCTTACGGTAGCGCGAATGTAGTTGGTTTCACCACCGTGAATAATGTTGCTGGTTTCCCACAGGATGGCACCGGCAGAGAAAAGGATGAACAGGGCGCTAATCGCCAGATGCAGCGCAGGCAGTTGCAGGAAGATATTAGCAACCACCGCCACCAGCAGCACGACAAAGCCGGCCATCATCATGCCACTCAGGAATGACATATCGCGGCGCGTGGTCAATACGTAGGCCGAGCAACCGAAGAACACCAGCGCGGTGCCGCCCAGCGCCATAGCGATCACATCACCCATGCCTGCAGTGAGGAACGAGCTCAGGATTGGACCAAGGCAGTAACCGAGGAAGCCGGTGAAAGCGAAGGCCGCCAGAATACCTGCCGGGCTGTTAGCCAGTTTATGCGTCAGGAACATCAAGCCATAAAAGCCGACCAGCATCAGAATCAGGCCCGGTGAAGGCAAGGCAAACACGGTGCTGAGTGTGGCTGTGACGGCCGAGAAGGCCAGCGTAAAGCCGAGTAACAGATAAGTATTGCGCAGCACCTTGTGGGTGCTGACTAACGATTGCTGCGACGAGCTAAAAATTCTTTCCATCATGCGCTCCTTAAAGAGAGAAACACCAAATATGGCTCGAGGATACGCAGCGCCTGAAAGACAGAAAAGGCGTTTTACCCATCTTTACGCGATAAATTGCTGTTTCGCTGAGCAGAATGGCGAAATTGACGCCGAAAAAATAGAATTTGGCTGTTTTTCAGCCGAACGATTCATTGCAGGCTTTACATCGTTATGGGGGATGTTTATAGTGCGCCTCATTGCGGAGGGGTGGCCGAGTGGCTTAAGGCAACGGTCTTGAAAACCGTCGATGGGAAACCATCCGAGAGTTCGAATCTCTCCTCCTCCGCCATTCACTCTTGCAGAGTGACGCAACAAAAAAATCCCCGGAGGGATGGCCGAGTGGCTTAAGGCAACGGTCTTGAAAACCGTCGATGGGAAACCATCCCAGAGTTCGAATCTCTGTTCCTCCGCCATATTAAAGAAGCCCGCAGAAATGCGGGCTTTTTGCTTTTCTGCGTTCATAAATTCCGAAAAACATCGCGTTGCTTTTCCATCTGCTGCCGTTCCCCGACGCCACGCGCGTTAACTGCTATATTCCATGCACGGTTTTTTGCAAACATCTGGCGATTTTCCGATGCAAGCTGAGTTACACTGTGCGGTAATTCGCTCTTTGGCGGGCTAATCGTTTGAAAGCCAGAGTGTTTCACTGATGAATTATGGAATAGGCACAATGATCAAGAAACTGAGTCTTTGCGCGTTGTCAGTCATCGCTGCGCTCCCGATGGGCATGTCCGCCTATGCTGCGGATGGAGATATGCAACTCCAGCAGGTGCTGATGTTAAGCCGTCATAACCTGCGTGCGCCGCTCGCCAACAATGGCAGCGTACTGGAACAATCCACCAGGAAGAGCTGGCCGCAGTGGGATGTCGCGGGCGGTGAGCTCACCACCAAAGGTGGCGTGCTGGAAGTCTACATGGGGAATTATACCCGTCAGTGGCTGGCACAGCAGGGCTTAGTCCAGAACGGGACTTGCCCGGACAGCAGCAACATCTTTGTCTACGCCAACAGCCTGCAGCGCACCGTGGCGACCGCGCAGTACTTTATCACTGGCGCCTTCCCTGGCTGTGATATCGCGGTCACGCATCAGGATGCGATGGGCACCATGGATCCGATCTTCAATCCGGTCGTCACCGACGGCAGCGATGAATTCAACAAGAAAGCCTTGGCTGCTATGACCGCCGCCAATGAAAAGCTGGCACTGAAGCCTGCCTTCCAGCATCTGGAAAAAATCGTCGATTACAAATCTGCCCCGGCCTGTAACGGCAAAAAGCAGTGTGATTTGAGCAGCGGCGATAACACTTTCAGCGCGGATAACGGTAAAGAGCCGAACGTAAGCGGTCCGCTGAAAATCGGCAACTCGCTGGTGGATGCGTTTACGCTGCAATATTACGAAGGTTTCCCGGCCGATCAGGTTGCCTGGGGCCAGATCAAAACGCCTGAACAGTGGAAAGAGCTGGCGTCGATCAAAAACGGTTATCAGGATGCGCTGTTCGCCTCTCCTGAAGTGGCGCGCGAAGTGGCCGCACCGCTGGTGGATTACATCCGCAGCCAGTTAGTCGATCAGGATAAAGCCAACGCGCCAAAAGTGACGCTGATGGTTGGTCATGATTCCAACATCGCCTCCTTACTCAGCGCACTGCAGGTTAAGCCTTATGAACTGCCGGGCAACGACGAGAAAACACCGATTGGCGGCCAGGTAGTATTCGAACGCTGGCACGATGTGAAGAACAACAAAGATCTGCTGAAAATTGAGTACGTCTATCAAACGGCCGATCAACTGCGCGATGCCGATGTGCTGAGCCTGAAAAATCCACCGAAGCGCGTCACGCTGCAACTGGCGGGCTGTGAAACGGATGCCAACGGCTACTGCAGTTGGGATCAATTCATCGGCGCATTGAATGGCGCTCTGCAAGGTACGCCACTGCAGCCTGCTGCGGCAGAACAGCCAGCACCTGCGGCCGCAGCACCAGCCGCAGATGACGCTAAGCAGAAAGCCGATCAGACTGCTGCGGATAAAGCAGCCGCAGACAAAGCAGCAGCGGATAAAGCCGCAGCACAGAAGGCTGCAGACGCGAAAGCGGCTGAAGAGAAAGTGAAGGCGGATAAAGCGGCCGCGCAGAAAGCGGCAGACGAAAAAGCCAAAGCGGAGAAAGCCACTGCCCAGAAAGCAGCGGATGACAAAGCCAAGGCTGATGCGGCAGCGGCGCAGAAAGCGCAAGCCGATGCAACGCCGGCCAAATCAGAAGAACCGGCCAAAGCAGCGACCAGTAACTGAGTTTGCTGCTCAAAGAAAACCCCGCCGCGGCGGGGTTTTTTGTGCCTGTTAACCGGCGACGACCACCAGTTTTTGGTTGGCGAACTCTTTAATCCCCAGATCCGATAACTCACGTCCGTATCCGGAACGTTTCACGCCACCAAACGGCAGTTCTGCTGAGGTATCGCTCTGCGAATTGATAAACACCATGCCGGTTTCAATCTGCGATGCCATCTTACGGCCGCGCGCAATGTCTTTGGTCCAGACTGAACCGCCCAGGCCGTAATTTGAATCATTCGCCAGTGCCACAGCGGCACGATCGTCCGCCACCACATACACCTGTGCTACCGGGCCAAAGAACTCCTGATAGTAAGCAGGATTGTCTGGCGTCAGACCGGTGAGCACCGTTGGCTGGTAATAGCAGCCGACACCATCAATGGCGCGTCCACCAAACTCCACGCGCGCGCCATTTTGCACCGCTTCCTCAACCTGCTTCACTAAACGATCGCGCGCATCTTTTGAAGAGAGCGGACCAAGCGTGGTTTTCTCATCAAGCGGATCGCCCGGCGTGGCCGATTGCAGAGCCGCGCTAAATTTGGCCATAAACGTATCGGCAATTTTCTCATGCAAAATAAAGCGCTTGGCGGCGGTACAGACCTGGCCGCAGTTACTGAGGCGAGCTTGCGCACCCTGACGTACCGCTTCATCGATATCGGCATCGTCCAGCACCACAAACACATCGTTACCGCCCAGCTCCAGCGTCGATTTCTTCAAGTGTTTACCGGCCTGTTCCGCCACGGCACTACCGGCGCGTTCGGAACCCGTCAGCGCCACGCCTTGCACGCGCGGATCGGCAATCAAATCCGCGACTTGATCGGTGGAGATAAACAGGTTGGTCCATGCGCCTTTTGGCGCACCGGCTTCTTCTACCAGCTTTTCAAACACATCGGCGCAGTGCGGCACGATATTGGCGTGTTTCGCCAGCACCGGATTGCCGAGCGCCAGGTTTGGCGCCAGCACGCGCATCAGCTGATAGTAAGGGAAGTTCCACGGCTCAACCGCGACGATCACGCCAATCGGATGGTACTCAAGCCAGGCATCGCCCACATCGCTGGCGTAGGGTTGCGGCTGTAAAAATGTCGCGGCATGTTCAGCGTAGTAGCGGGCGATCTGCGAACAGATTTTTACTTCACCACGGCTCTGGCCAATCAGTTTGCCCATCTCTTTACTGGCGATGGTCGCCAGCTCTTCGGCCCGTTGGTCAATCAAATCGGCTAAACGGTGTAGCACCTGCAGACGCGGTTGGATATCGCCTTTACTCCACGCGGAATGATAAAGCGCATCTGCGGTTTCCAGCGCCTGTTGTGCATAGGCATCATCGTGCTCGTTCCACGCTTTTAGCAGTTGGTTATTGGCTGGATTGATACTTTGATAGGCTGACATACAAGGCTCCTTGGTGATGTAAAGGTAACAAAGGCGGGACAATGCCCGCCTGCAATTTAAACGTTTTTGCGCTCGACCGTTTTATCGTCCCAGGTCAGAACATCCTGGTCGGTCTTTTTGAAGGCGCGAATCAGCACTTCATCGCTGCCTTGCTGGCTCCAGATCTGCTCGGCTAAACGTTCGTCGTAGTTGGCTACCTCAAAAATGGCTTCAGCGATTTCGCGTGAAGTGTGGCGCAGTGATGCCCATTCGCCTACGTGATGCTCTTTCGACTGTTCTGTTGTCATGAAGGTCTCCTGTTGTGGATTTTATCCCTGTAGCTTTACCGCCAGTCCGGCGACGTGTTGGCCCTGAAAACGGGCAATATCCAGTTCTTCCGCCGAAGGTTGACGTGATCCATCTCCGCCCGCCAGCGTGGTGGCGCCGTAGGGCGTTCCGCCGCGTACGTGGGAGATGTCGAAGAGTTCTTTAGTGCCATAACCGATGGGAACAATCACCATGCCGTGATGGGCGAGGGTGGTCCAGACGGAAGTGATGGTCTGCTCCTGGCCGCCGCCGGTACCGGTGGAAGCAAAGACGCTGGCGATTTTGCCGTACAGCGCGCCCGAAGCCCACAGGCCGCCAGTGCGATCCCAGAAGTTACGCATCTGCCCCGCCATGTTGCCGAAGCGCGTGGGCGTGCCAACGATGATGGCATCGTACTGCGGCAAATCTTCCGGTTTCGCTTCAGGCGCGGCTTGGTTCACTTTGCCGCCAACCTGGGCGAAACGCTCGGCATCCATGCTTTCCGGCACGCGCAATATCGTAACTTCCGCGCCGCTCACGCTCTTTGCACCGTCGGCCACGGCTTGCGCCATGGTTTCAATATGTCCGTACATCGAATAATAGAGCACCAAAATCTTTGCCATGGTTTTCATCCTGCTGGGGTGGTGAGTAATCAAAAGTATAGAAGAGCCTGCGCAGGCTGCTGTACAGAGGTTAAGCAGGTGCCAATAAGTGTCGGCTAACCGCTTGTAACGCGGCGGTAAATTTGCTTTTTCGCAGTGAAATGAGTGAATTATCTGTTTCAAATTGTGAATATCAGGCCGATCTCACCGCTGCGCTGTCTATTATTTAATCAGGTGTGCGGAATATCCGCCGCCAGGCTTTTCACGGCAGCATCGTGATAAGCCCCTAATCTGGATGCTCAATCCGTGGAGGAAATGATGGCCGAACATCGTGGAGGATCAGGCAATTTCGCAGAGGACCGTGAAAGGGCCGCAGAAGCGGGTCGCAAAGGCGGCAAAAACAGCGGGGGTAATTTTAGAAACGACCCACAGCGCGCGTCTGTAGCCGGTGAAAAAGGGGGACGCAGCCGCGGCAAGAAATAGCGCGACTGACCGTTAATCCCCGGCCGCCGGGTTCGCCCGGCGGTGACAGGCATTGCAATTTCCCCGCTCTCTGAGCAAACTGACCGCCAACTGATTATTCTGGTGCGTTATGTCCGCTTCTTCTTCTCGTCTCAGCCTGCGTATTTCGCGTCAGGAGTTGGTGCTCATATTTATTACCATGGTTTGGGGTGGCACTTTTTTGGTGGTACACCGGGCGATGGCCCATTCCGGTCCGTTCTTTTTTGTGGGATTACGTTTTGCTACGGCATCGCTGCTGCTGGCCTTTTTCTTCCGTCGTTATCTCAAGCAAGTTACCTGGCTGGAAATCAAAGCCGGCGCGCTGATTGGCCTGTCGATTGCCGGCGGCTACGGTCTGCAAACCTGGGGCATGCAAACCATTTCCAGCAGTCAGTCGGCGTTTATCACCGCGCTCTACGTGCCGGTGGTGCCGCTGCTGCAATGGTTATTCCTGCGCCGTCCGCCGGGATTGATGGCGTGGCTGGGCATTTTGCTGGCGTTTACCGGTTTAGTGCTGGTGGCGGGTCCGCAGGATGGCAGTTTGACGCTGAATGCCGGTGAAATCGCCACCTTACTGAGCACGCTGGCAATCGCGGCGGAGATCATCCTGATCAGCCGTTATGCCGGACAGGTCGATGTGCGCCGCGTCACGCTGATTCAGCTGATGGTGGCATCGGCCTGCGCCTTTGTTCTGATGATCCCGAATGGCGAATTGGTTCCTGCCATGTCAACGCCGTTGCTGCTGAGCGCGTTGGGTCTGGGCGCGGCCAGCGCCTTAATTCAGGTGACGATGAACTGGGCGCAACGCAGCGTTTCACCGACGCGTGCCACGGTGATTTACGCCGGTGAACCGGTGTGGGCGGGCGTGGTAGGGCGTTTGGCGGGCGAGCGTCTACCTGCTGCTGCGCTGCTGGGCGCGGCACTGATTGTTTGTGGGGTGATCGTCAGCGAACTGCGTATACGCCGCAAGAAAGCGGTGCCCGATCAGGCACCGCTCGAGCCTTAAGGATGTTGCCGTGCCGCCTCGTTCGCCAGCGCGGCGCCGCGACGTTGTAAAATCGCGTTCAGGATGATGGCACCAAAGGTGGCGGTGCCGATGCCGCCAAGGGTGAAGCTGCCAATCTTCAGCGCAAAATCACCGGCGCCCAGCACCAGCGTGGTCGCCACCATGATCAAATTGCCATTCTGATTAAAATCCACATGGTTCTGCACCCAAATGCGTGCGCCTGCCACCGCAATCAAACCAAATACTACAATCGATGCGCCACCAATCACCGGACCGGGAATGGTGTGGATTAGCGCGCCAAATTTCGGTGAGAAGCCAAGCACCAAAGCGATCGCCGCGGCGGCCACAAAGGCCAGAGTTGAATAGACTTTGGTCACCGCCATCACACCGATATTTTCCGCGTAGGTGGTGACACCGCTGCCGCCGATTGAGCCCGACAGCATGGTTGCCAGACCGTCACCGACAAAGGCGCGGCCCATCCAGGGATCGAGATTGCGCCCGGTCATGCCCGCCACGGCTTTAATGTGCCCGAGGTTTTCCGCCACCAGAATGATCGCCACAGGCGCGATCATCACGATGGCCTGCATATCAAAGATCGGTGCGGTGGTGTGCGGCAGGCCAAACCACGGTGCGTTGGCAAGGCCGCTGAAATCCACCGGTTTGCCGAAGCCCATCACGTTGGTTAGCAGTGCATAGATGGCCCACGCGACAATCAGGCCGACCAGAATCAGCAGGCGCTGGATCATCCCGCGCGTGAATACCGCCACCAGACCAATGCACAGCACCGTCATCACTGCCATCCAGCTGTCAAACATCGAGCCGGACACACCATGCACCGCAATTGGCGCCAGGTTCAGACCAATCGCCATCACCACCGCGCCCGTGACCACCGGCGGCATCAGACGCTCGATCCAGCCGGTGCCGACCTTCATCACGATCAGGCCAATCAGCGTATAGAGCGCGCCGCAGGCAATCACGCCGCCCAGCGCCAGCGCCAGGTTGGGGTTGAGTCCCTGACCGTTAAAGCCGGTTACCGCGATGATTACGCCGACAAACGCCGCGCTGGATCCGAGATAACTGGGTACGCGCCCGCCGGTGACCAGGAAGAACAGCAGCGTACCGATGCCCGAAACCAGAATCGCCAGATTGGGGTCCAGTCCCATCAGCAACGGCATCAGCACCGTTGCGCCAAACATTGCCACAGCATGCTGCAGGCCTAGCACGACCGTCTGCGCAAACGGCAGCGTTTCGTCCGGCGCAATCAGCCCATCATCGGTCATGGCTGACTTTTTCTGCCAGCGGGGGAACCAGGAACTCGCCATCGTCATCTCCAGGGTGTCAGTGAAAGCGGGCCGCACAAGGCGGCGTTAGCGGGCGTCCTGCCGTAAAAGGTGATGATAGCCACGGTCAAACCATGCCAGACCGTGCGTTTCATCATTGCGTACCAGCGCCTGCACTTCGCAAAACAGAATGTCGTGCGTGCCCACGCTGACTACTTGTGCCACTTTGCAGTCAAACGACACCAGCGCGCCGTCTAATAGCGGTGAACCGCTGGCCAGCGTGTGCCAGTCAGCGGCGGCAAAGCGTTCTGCCATCGGCGTTTTGCCGCCAAATAGCGTCGAGAGATCTTCATGCCCGGCGGCCAGGGTGTTAACGCACAGATAACCGTTGTCGCGAAAAATCGGCCACACCGACGCTGAGCGATTAAGACAAACCAGCAGCGTAGGCGGCGTATCAGTAACGCTGCACACCGCCGAGGCGGTAAATCCGGCGCGTCCAGCGGGACCGTCGGTGGTGATGATATTCACCGCCGCGCCTAAGCACGCCATCGCGTTACGAAACGCATCGCGTTCTACACCGGGCAAAATTGGCAGTTCATGCACGCTCATTGGCGGCTCCTGTGATTAGCTGGCCGCTCGCTGGGCAGGCGCAGCCGTATCGGCCAGCCAGCGCAGCAGCAGCGCATTAAAGTTGTCGGCATCGGTGACGCTCATCGCGTGTCCGCCCCAGGCCATCTCAATCAGGCTGCCGTTGGGCAGCGCCTGCGCCAGCTGCGGTGAGCAGCTCCACGGCACCAGCAGATCGTCCTGGCTGCAGATCGCCAACACCGGCTGGGAGATGCGCGCCACATGTGCGCGGAAATCCGCGCTTTTCAATGCATGCAAGCGACGCAGCAGGTTTTCCATGCCCTGAAAATGGGCGACATGGTGCGCATCTTCAGCGTTAATGCGCTCCTGATTGCGCGCCAGCCATTCCGCGGGATAGAGGAACAGCGGCTGCGCACGCACAAAGGCTTCGACGCCGACGTTCATCAGCAGATCCTGACGCACCTGGAAGCAGCGCTGCGTGTGCGCATCCAGCGAAAGCCAGCCGTTGATCACCACCACGCGGCCCACGCGCTGCGGGAAGTCCAGCGCCAGCTGCAGGCCGATTAAGCCGCCCAGCGCATGGCCGATAATGTCGTAATGTTGAATGCCGTGCTGTTCCAGCGTTTCTGCCAGTTCCGCCGCCATCATCGTCATGCTGTAGCCGTCCGGCAGCGTATCTGCGCTGCGGCCGGTACCGCGCTGATCGTACGTCACCACGCGATAATGCGGCGTCAGCGCCGCCAGCTGCGGTTCCCAGAAACCGGCGACGCCGCCTAAACCGGAAGCGAGCACCAGCGTCGGCGCATCTTCAGCGGTTAAACCCTGGATCTCCAGATGCATCAGGCCTCCTGTTTGCCGATATGCGCAACGGTGGCGATTTCGATCAGCGCATCCGGTTTCACTAAGCCGCACTGAATGCAGAAGCGCGCCGGTTTATCACCGGGGAAGTATTCGGCGTAGATCTGATTAATCGCTGCGTAGTTGCTCCAGTCGGTGAGAAAAATCGAGTTGAAGGTCACGTCGTCCATGGTGCCGCCGGCAGTTTCGATCACCTTTTTAATGGTCTCCAGCACGTGACGCGTTTGCGCGGCGGCATCACCGACGTGCACCACGTTGTTGTTGGCATCGAACGGCAAGGTGCCGGAGACGTAGACAACGCCGTCAGCTAAGGTGCCGGGCACGAATGGCGCAATGGGCGTACCGGTGCCGGGCGGAATAATCACACTTTTAGGCATGGCGAAATCCTCTTCTTATCGGTTTGCAGGTGAATCGAGGCGTTAGCTTTTCAGCGTTTCGCAGAACGTGTCGGTATCGCTGACCCAGCCAAAAAACGTTTCGATATTGAAAATGGCCGCCTGCTGGGCAAACGCCGGGCCCGCCTGATAGGTCGCGTCTTCCAGCACCACGCCGAAATATTCCAGGAAGAAGCCGTCACGCAGCGTCGATTCCACGCAGACGTTGGTGGCGATGCCGGTAAACACCAGATGGCGGATGCCACGGCTGCGCAGCATGCTGTCGAGCGAGGTATTGAAGAAGCCGCTGTAGCGCGGTTTCGGCAATACGATATCGCCGGCCTGCGGCACCAGTTCATCGACCAGTGCATAATCCCAGCCGCCTTTTGACAGCAGCGTGCCTTGCAGTTCCGGGCGCTTGCGCATGGTTTTCAGCGCATTAGATTTGTGGAAGTTGGGGGATCCGGCATCACCGGCTTCAACGTATTGGTCGTCCCAACCGTTCTGAAACCAGATGATCTGCATCCCGGCGGCCCGCGCTGCGGTGACCGCCTGATGGATTTTGGCAATCACCGGCTTGGTAGCGGAGACATCAAAGCCCGCCAGATCGAGATAGCCGCCTTGCGTGGCGTAGGCGTTCTGCATATCCACCACAATCAGCGCACTTTGCGCGGGCGGCAGCGCGATGGCTTCCGGGCGCGCCGGCAAGGTGACGTTCGGTAAACTTGAGGTATGGGCGCAAACAACGGTACTCATCAGGCAACCTCCTGCTGGGATGCGATTAAATCGTGGCGACACTGCATTAAGGGCTGGATACGTTCACCGAAATCTTCGATGCCTTGCAGGAAGTCATCGAAGGTGAGCAACACGCCTTGCGTGCCATCGACTAAAGCAACCTCATCCAACATTCGTGCCACATTGGCGTAAGAACCCACTAATGTGCCCATGTTGATGTTGACGGCGGAGGTCGGATCGGCCATCTGGCGCACGTTGGTGTCGCTGCCAGATTTGGTGTCCTGCTGACTTTGCGTGGTGAGCCAGGCGAGCGCCTCTTCATCGGCGCCGGCTTTGTAGTGTTCCCATTTGGCGCGTGCGGCTTCGTCGCTTTCGGCGGCAATGATCATAAACAGCACATAGCTACCGACGTCGCGCCCCGCTTTATCGGCAGCTTGCTTCATACGCGCGGCAGTTGGCGCGAAGGCAGTTGGCGTGTTGACGCCTTTGCCAAAGCAGAAGTTGTAATCGGCGTGCTGCGCCGAGAACGCCATGCCCGCATCGCTCTGACCGGCGCAAATCACTTTCATCGGTTTCTGCGGCTGCGGGCTGACGCGGCAATCGTTCATGGTAAAGAACTCGCCCTTGAAGTCGCTCTGGCCGGTGCCCCACAAATCGCGCAGCACGGTGACGTATTCGGTCAGATATTGGTAGCGGCTGGAGAAGTAAGCATCGCCCGGCCACAAGCCCATCTGCTCGTACTCGGGTTTCTGCCAGCCGGTAACGAGGTTGACGCCGAAGCGGCCATTCGAGATGGAATCAATGGTGGAGGCCATACGCGCCACAATCGCGGGCGGCAAGGTCAGCGTGGCGGCGGTGGCGTAGATTTCGATGCGTGAGGTCACCGCCGCGAGTCCCGCCATCAGCGTGAAGGATTCGAGGTTGTGATCCCAAAACTCGGTTTTGCCGCCAAAGCCGCGCAGTTTGATCATCGAAAGGGCAAAGTCGAAATGATAATGCTCTGCTTTCAGCACGATCTCTTTGTTCAGTTCAAAAGTCGGTTTGTACTGCGGCGCATGGGTGGAGATCAGCCAGCCGTTATTACCAATCGGGATAAAGACGCCAATTTTCATGTGAAACCTCTCTGCATTAGACGGGGACTGCTTCACGCGCTGCGCTGCTTCCTGCACGCATCCTGCGGGCGGCGCTCCATCACAAAATTGCAAATGCTGTGCCACATTTTTAAAAGAGATAAATAACAATGTGTTAAAAGTAACGCCTGTTCTAAACTGGAGTAATTGGTCCATTTCAGACCGTTTGGTCAAAACGTTCTGCACGTTTTTCATGCGCCGCGTGGTCAAAAAAGGTGCAGGCGGGCGATTAGGCAGGAAAGAAGGCCTTTGTTATGATGCGTTGACGCAGGACGGAAGAGGTAACAGTGTGAAAAGCGATGAAAAAAAACCGGGACGCCGTTCGCGAGCGGTCGCCGCAAAGCGGGCAGCCATTCTGGAAGCGGCGTTAACCTTCTTCTCGCAATACGGTATTCACGGTACCAGCCTGGATAAAGTGGCGGAGCGCGCCGACGTCTCCAAAACCAATTTGCTGTATTACTATCCGTCGAAAGAAGTGCTGTATGTGGCGGTTTTAAAAGAGATTCTTGATGTGTGGCTGGCGCCGCTGCGCGCGCTGCAGCACGATCACGATCCGCTGACCGCGATACGTCAATACATTCGCCTTAAGCTGGAAGTCTCGCGTGATCATCCGCAAGCGTCACGGTTGTTCTGCCTTGAGATGTTGCAGGGCGCGCCGCTGCTGAAAGGTGAACTGGCCGGTGATTTAAAAGCGCTGGTGGATAAGAAAGCGGCGATTATCGAACAGTGGATCGCCGAAGGTCGGTTGGCGGGCGTGCAGCCGCAGCACCTGTTTTTCCTGCTATGGGCGACTACGCAGCACTATGCGGATTTCGCCTCACAGGTGGAAGCGATTACCGGCCAGACGTTGAACGATGCGGCGTTTTTTGAACAGACGCTGGAAAATGTGCAGCGCATGATAATTGAAGGGATCCGCGTGCGCTGATCCCGCGTTTTCAAGGAGAGTGCATGGATTCGTTATCACAACTGACGTTAGGCGCGGCGGTCACCGTTGCGGTGATGGGCAAGCGCGTCCCGCTGTGGCAAGCGGCGCTGGTGGGCGCGGTGGCGGGCACCTTGCCGGATCTCGACGTGTTTATCGATCACGGCGATGCCATCCGCAATATGACGCTGCATCGCACCGAAAGTCATGCGCTGATAATCCTCACCTTAATTGCACCGCTGCTCGGCTGGCTGGTGGCCGGTGCGACACGCAGTCGCGCGCACTGGCGCGGCTGGACGCTGGCGATGTGGCTGGCGCTGGTGACGCATCCGCTGCTGGATCTCACCACCGTTTACGGTACGCAGCTGGGCCTGCCGCTCACCGATTTCCCTTATGCCATTGGCAGCATGTACATCATCGATCCGTTGTATACCTTGCCGTTGCTGATTGCGCTGCTCGTCGCCCTGTGGCGACGCGATGCTGTGGGCTTGCGCTGGAATCAGGCGGGATTATTGGTGAGTACGCTTTATCTCGGCTGGAGCATGGTGGCACAGAGCATGGCGACGCAACACATTGAGCAAGCGCTGGCGCAGCAATCAGTGCAACCGGAGCAACTACTGGTGACGCCAACCGCGTTTAATACGCTGGTGTGGCGCACGGTGATCATGACGCCAGAGCGTTATGGCGAAGCCTATTGGTCGCTGTTGTCACCGGGGCGTTCGCTGCAGATAAGCTGGCACGATCGTCAACCTGCGCTGTTTGCGCCGTTCAAAGGGCAATGGCACGCCGAGCGTGTAGCGTGGTTTAGTCATGGTTTTTACGCAATGAAGCAGCAGGGCGATCGCACGTTGATCAGCGATTTAAGGATGGGGGAGGAGCCGAGTTACACTTTTACCTTTGATCTGGGATCACCGCAGTCGCCGGAGCTAGCACCGCAGCGTGAACCTTTGGTGCGTCCTGCATTGGGTGAGGCGTGGCGTAAGCTGCGGGAGAGATTGTGACTTCGTGGTGAAGCGCGTTTGCTGATGAGGTGCGCTTTCTGTCAAAAAAGAAAAAGGCTGCACTTTCTTTCAAAAGGCAGCCTTAACGTAGCCGTGATAAATCAGGCTTTACGACGACGTAACAACCAGCCCATGGTCAGCATCACAAACCACAGCGGCGTGACCATCAGCGCCTGACGGGTATCTTCCTGCAGCGTCAGCAGCACCAGCACAAAGGCGAAGAACGCCATGCATACCCAGCACATAAACTTGCCCAGCGGCATTTTGAACTTCGATTCAGCATGACGCTGTGGATGCTGCTTACGATACGCCAGATAGCTGCACAGGATGATGGTCCAGACGAACATAAATAGAATCGCCGACACCGTAGTGACCATGGTGAACACCGTCATCACATCCGGAATCAGGTAGATCAGCGCCACACCCGCCAGCAGACACAGACAAGAGAAGAACAGGCCGGTGGTTGGCACCGCACGCGCCGAGAGGCGACCAAAGGCTTTATGCGCCACGCCTTGTTCCGCCAGGCCGAACAATATGCGGCTGGTGGAGAAGATACCGCTATTGGCGGACGAGGCGGCGGAGGTCAGCACCACGAAGTTGACGATGCTGGCGGCGGCAGGCAAGCCGATCAGCACAAACATCTCAACGAACGGGCTGCGATTCGCCAGCACCTGATTCCACGGCGTCACCGCCATGATCACCATCAGCGCCAGCACGTAAAACATAATAATGCGCAGCGGAATAGCGTTAATCGCACGCGGCAGAACTTTGTGCGGATCTTTGGTTTCTGCCGCCGCGGTGCCGACCAGCTCAATGCCGACAAAGGCGAAAACCGCAATCTGGAAGCCGGCAAAGAAGCCGCTCAAGCCTTTCGGGAACATGCCGCCGTGATCCCAGATGTTGCTCAGGGACGCGGTGCCACCGTTCGGCGACGGATAATGCATGCTCACCAGCACAATGCCGGTGATGATCAGCGCCACAATGGCGACGATTTTGATAATCGCGAACCAAAACTCCATCTCACCAAACAGCTTCACCGTAGCGATGTTCAAAGCCAGGAAGACAAAGACGCACAGCAGGGCGCTCATCCAGATGGAGAAGTCCGGGAACCACAGCTGGAAATAGGCGCTGATGGCCACCACGTCGGCAATGCCGGTCACCACCCAACAGAACCAGTACGTCCAGCCGGTAAAATAGCCCGCCCACGGACCGAGTAAATCGGCAGCGAAATCGCTAAAGGATTTGTATTCGAGGTTGGATAACAGCAGTTCGCCCATGGCGCGCATGACGAAGAACAGCATAAAGCCAATGATCATGTAGACGAAAATGATCGACGGGCCCGCGAGGCTGATGGTTTTACCCGAGCCCATAAACAGCCCGGTGCCGATCGCGCCACCGATAGCAATCAACTGAATGTGACGATTATGCAGGTTACGCTGGAGTTTATCCGGCTGTTCGGCCGTAGCGAGCGCCTCTTTTGATTGATCAACCATAAATTTTTCTTTCCTGTCGAGATGTTGTGTCAGCTCTATTGGCTGTTTTGCCCGTCATACTTCAAGCCGCAGATGCGTTGGCTACGCGTGTTCACCCAGGAACTGACTAAATTAAGCTCCCCATGATTCACACACTTGCCTGCTTCCTGCGGCGCAAATTATTTAGGGCATTCGTTATGAGCCTTTGTCCAGGCAAGTGGCATAAGATAGTGGAAAGGCAACCCGTTTCGGTAATGGTTTTTCCCCCTTTGTGACCTTTTACGTGCTTTACTCTGTCAGTAATTATTTACAGAGTTTAAAGCGCAGTCATTTTGCGTAAATCTTCAACAATTAAGCGATTTACGTCACTTTCCGCGCGCTTGACTTCTACACTTATTAGTTCATTTCATCAGGAAAAGTGAGGCATTGTGCGCGCTCTGTTCGCCGTCGCGTTGCTGGCTGTATGCGGCTGGTTTAGTTTGCCGTGGTTGAAAACGCATCTGCCGCCTCAGTGGAACCCCTTTACACCGCTCAACGTTACCGATCCGCCCGGTTGGATGACGCGTTACAAGCTAAAAAAGCTGAGTGGCGATCCGGCTGCCTGCCTGGCGGTGATGCGGCAAGCCAGTGAACAGCGGCTGGTGCAGTTTCGTGCCGTGCCGCCAATGCAAGGGAATTGCCCGATTGAGCAGCCGCTACGCATCAGCGGCTACGGTGACGTCACGCTGAGCAGCAGTTTTCTCGCCAGCTGTCCGATGGCGGTGGCCAGCACCATGTTTGTGATTAACAGCGACAGCGCATTACGTCAGGCCGGTTTCAACAGTCCGCTGAAACGCATTGCCCATGTTGGCAGCTACGCCTGTCGCAATATTTATCATCGTCAGGAAGGGCGTTTGAGTGAGCACGCCAGCGCCGATGCCTGGGATATTACCGGATTTCAGCTGGCAAATGGGCGTTGGTTGCAGGTAGGAAAAAACTGGCAACAGCCAGAGGATGCGGCGGCTGGACTGCATGCGCTGTGGCGTAACGGCTGTGCGACGTTCGGTAATGCGCTGGGGCCCGATTATAACGCCGCGCATGCCAGCCATTTTCATCTTGGCATGCGCGGTTCGGGTTACTGCCGTTAGCTATACCGCAGGATTAAGCCCACGTTTTATCAGGAAATGATTAGCCGGCCAGGAGAAAATAAAGCCAGTCATTATGGCCAGTTGCAGCATAAACCAGAATGCCGCCACCAGCGGGTTGACCTGCTCGTTCAGCACAAACTTTAGGGCCAACGCCATAAAGATAAAAATACCTAATTGAAAAATCAGCAGGGGGAAAATTTCGGTTTTTAACGCCAATAATAATGCGCTGCCAAATGAATGTTTTTCACGTTGGCGAATCGCCAGAAATTGAAAAAGTAATCCCATAAACAATGAAGCGATAACGCAAATAAGCGCCTGCATGCCTATCGTCGGATTAATGGCAAATTGTTTTAGTAAAGTGACTATCGGGATTGTCATTATATCGCCAAATATACAAGCCGCTGCGGATAATGACGTGGAAATAAATATAGTTTGCCAGCTGGCGTTACTGCGTATTTTTTGTGAAACCAACAGCGCAAGTTTTTGCTGTTGTGATGGTTTACGGCCTAAGTACCACCAGACGATCCAGCCAATAAAAGGCATATACAAACCGGTTAATGGCCAAATGATATTCATCACCGCCACCGGATGTGGATGGCGAAAAAGATCTTTTAAAATCATCAGGGCAGTGCAGACGCCCAGAACAAGGAAAGGTAATGCAAACTGGTTCAACATAGTCAGTTCCGCTAAGTTTCCCACCTACATGCGACAATGCGCCTGAGCCTTACTGCAGCACTGTCTTCCAATGCATCTTTTCACTCCGCTAGCATTAAGCGTAGCCGTTAATCAGCGTGAGAGAAATCACATCATTACTTAATGTATTATCTTAACCGCAGAAATAGGTGGGATTAACATTAAGTCAAAACTCATTTACCGTACAAACCCCTTTCACAGCAAAACAATCTGCTTTTTGCATCAATAATTTTAGTTAATGACGATGCTAAAAATTTATCAATCTAACGATCATTTTCAATCAACTGGGTGATTGAAACTACTTCAGAAAAATCCTATTCTAATCTGCTGAGGAATTAAACTTGTGAACCTGTTAACAATTAACGTGAACTTACACATTTTCATTACGTTAACGCATTGACAGTAGAAGAGTTATGCTAGCTGCTGGCAAATTTGCTCCTTTTTCAATCAATATTTTTTGTCTGGCTAATTTATTTTTTGCGTTAACACGAACTAATTTCAGAATGTAAAAGCGTGAAACAGCGCTAAGGCAATAATGACGACCGATAATTATTTCGTCTGGCGAGGCGAAATGGAAAATGAATTTCTGGCGCTAACGCAAGTGACGCAATTGAAATCCCTGTTGCAACAGCAGATTGAAAAGCTGGGTTTCGATTACTTCGCTTTTTTGGTTCAGCATCCGGTGCCCTTTACCCGGCCGCGCTTGTTTTTGTTCAGTACATACCCGGAAGGCTGGGTAAAACGCTACGAAAGCGAGAACTATTATAAGGTCGATCCGGTGCTATTACTCTGTCAGCGGCCGGGACGGGGTGTTGAATGGACGCGCGATTTATTTACCGGTGCGGGTAATTTGTGGGCAGAAGCCAACGCCGCGGGATTAATGAGCGGCTTTTCCTGCTCAGCAATGGCACCAAATCGTACCATTGGTATATTATCTATTGCATCGACACTTCACAGTAAGACCCAACACTTGCGCATAGAGCTTGAGGTGAAACTGCATCTTCTGGCGGAACTGAGTTTGCGCGTGTTGGAGCGTTTGAATGACGATTCTATGGTCGTTTTATCTAACGATTTTAGTCAGCGTGAATTAGAAATCCTGAAATGGACGGCGGAAGGAAAAACGTCGGCGGAAATTTCACTTATTTTAGCCATATCTGAACATACGGTGAATTTTCACCAAAAGAATATGCAAAAGCGTTTTAATGTTTCCAATAAAACGCAGATTGCCTGTTATGCCGCTGCGGTTGGCCTGATATAGCGAAAAAGCAACTACTAATTTTAGTAGTTCCTTCTCCCGTGTCAGTTGTCTACCCTGCGCGCAACGTTGCCAGGCTGGCTCAAAGAAATCATTGCATACATGGGGATGTCAGAGGCGCATGATGAAAGTAATTCAAACACAGCTTAAGGATATGCCGTCCTCACTGTTGGCAGAACTGGGAACGTATCGCTATAGCGTGTTTGCGCGCGGCGAAGGGTGGTCGATTCCACCGCGATTGAGTACGCCAGGGCAAGAGTACGATCGTTTTGATCGTTCGGATGTCACCTGGTTGATTGCCTGGAACGCTCGTCAGGGTATTTGCGGCTGCGCACGTCTGTTGCCGTGGCATGAACCTGAGGTGCCGGAAGGTTTTATTCTGCCTTTCGATCAGGAAAAGGTATGGGAAATGTCGCGCTTCTCGGCGCGCCTTGAGGTGGACGCGGAGCTGCCGCTGAGTATTTTGTGGCACTCGGTGCAATTAGCAGAACTGAGCGGCATGGAGTATTTGATCAGTTCGGCGACGCCAATGCTTGAGAAGATGTTCGAACAGCATCAGGTAGTCTACGAGCCGCTCTCACCGGGCTTGATCCAATCTGAAGACAATCTGTTTGCCATTCGCATTCCGGTTGATCAACCGGCGCTGGCGGAGAAATATCGGGGTACACGACGCTTTAGCCCGGAAGAGGTGCTGCCGTCGCTGGGTGTTTCAGTAAACTGGCAATCACACACCTAAATACCCCGCGCATTTCGCGCGGGGCACATCGCTTATTGACGGTAAGCGGTTTTGATCTGACGAATTGTATTATTAAACACTTCCGCCTGCGGCTTATCGCCTAACGAAGCTTGCACATAACGCTCCATGTTGATGATCACCTTACCGGCATCGGCTTGACCCATTCCTTTCAGAATCAGCGTCACCATCATTTTCAGACAGGCGACTTCGTCGGCCAGCGCCTGCGTGTCTCGTGAAGTTGCGAAATCTTCATCACTCATAATTGACTCCTTGGGGTATTACTCAATGTTGACACATTCTTCCTGTGCGTAAGAAAGAGAGTATATCATAGGGTTTTCAGATGAATTTTAATGAAGCGAAGCGGTAAAAGTCAGACCGCTTTTTAATTGCGCATTGCGCTATTTGTCAGCAACCAGAATTGGCGTTTAGCTGTTATTTACCAGGCGATCGGAATGCGACAATAAAATCGAGCTATAAATTATAACTTAATGATATTATTAACAATTTAACTTATCTCATTTTGCATGTTATTGCCCTGTGCAGTAAAAGCTGGATCAAAGAAATGTTATTGATTTGCATCAGTTCATTTGAGATTTATCTGTGACTGTAGATGTTTTTTCCACCTGAAAACCGGTAAGATGACCGTTCTGAAATATATTTCCCTTTCTTAACCTGCGGAGTACGTCCCGTTGATCAGCCTGCTTCTTGTTGATGACCATGAACTGGTACGCGCCGGTATTCGCCGCATTCTGGAAGATATGAAAGGCCTCGTTATTGCGGGTGAAGCGGCGTGCGGTGAAGACGCTGTGAAATGGTGCCGCAGCAATCCGGTTGACGTAGTGCTGATGGACATGAACATGCCCGGTATTGGCGGCCTGGAAGCGACACGCAAAATTGTGCGCTTTAACCCGGATATCCGCATCATCATGCTCACCATTCATACTGAAAATCCACTGCCGGCGAAGGTAATGCAGGCGGGCGCAGCGGGTTATCTCAGTAAAGGCGCCGCGCCGCAGGAAGTGGTGAGTGCGATTCGCTCGGTGCATTCAGGGCAACGCTATATCGCCTCGGATATTGCCCAGCAAATGGCACTCAGCCAGATCGAACCGCAAAAAGCCGAATCCCCCTTCAGCTGTTTGTCGGAAAGGGAATTGCAGATTATGCTGATGATCACACGCGGGCAGAAAGTGACGGAAATTTCCGAACAACTCAGTCTCAGCCCGAAAACCGTTAACAGTTACCGCTATCGCATGTTCAGCAAGTTGAATATCAGTGGCGACGTCGAGTTAACGCATTTGGCCATTCGACATGGCTTATTCAATGCGGAGCCATTAATCAGTAGTGAGTGACGTTTTCGATTCCAAAGCCTTTCTCAGCACCGTGACCAGCCAACCCGGCGTCTACCGTATGTACGATGCGACCGGCACGGTGATCTATGTTGGTAAAGCCAAAGACCTCAAAAAGCGCCTGACCAGCTACTTCCGTACGCAGGTGGGCAGTCGCAAAACTGAAGTGCTGGTCAGCAACATCCAGAACATCGACGTTACCGTGACGCACACCGAAACGGAAGCGCTGCTGCTGGAGCATAACTACATCAAGCTCTACCAGCCGCGCTATAACGTGCTGCTGCGCGATGACAAATCCTATCCTTACATTTTCCTCAGTGGCGATAGCCATCCGCGTCTGGCGATGCACCGCGGCGCGAAGCACGCCAAAGGCGAATACTTTGGCCCGTTTCCGAACGGCTATGCGGTGCGTGAAACCCTCGCGCTGCTGCAGAAGGTATTCCCGATTCGTCAGTGTGAAAACAGCGTGTATCGCAACCGCTCGCGCCCGTGTTTGCAGTATCAAATTGGCCGCTGCCTTGGACCCTGCGTTTCCGGCTTGGTTAGCGAAGAGGAGTATGCGCAGCAAACCGATTACGTGCGTTTGTTCCTCGCGGGGAAAGATGATCAGGTGATTAATCAGCTGGTCAAGCGCATGGAAAATGCCAGTGAGGAACTGCGTTTTGAAGAGGCCGGGATTTTACGCGACCAGATTCAAGCGGTAAGGCGCGTAACCGAGCGGCAGTTTGTCTCCAATCAGGGTGAAGACCTGGATGTGATGGGCGTGGCCTTTGATGCTGGCATGGCTTGCTTGCACGTGCTGTTTATCCGTCAGGGCAAAGTGCTCGGCAGCCGCAGCTACTTCCCGAAAGTACCTGCCGATACCGAACTGACCGAAGTGGTACAAACCTTTGTCGGGCAGTTCTATCTGCAAGGCAGTGAAGCGCGCACTTTGCCGGCGGAAATTCTGCTGGACTTTACACTACCGGAACGTGAGCTACTGGCGGAATCGCTGAGCGCGCTGGCGGGACGTAAAGTGAACATTCAAAGTAAGCCGCGTGGTGACCGTGCACGCTACCTGAAACTGGCGCGCACCAATGCGGCAACGGCACTGACTACCAAGCTGTCGCAGCATTCGACCATTCAGCAGCGTCTGGCGGCGCTGGCGACGTTCCTTGAGCTCGACACCATTCATCGCATGGAGTGCTTCGACATCAGCCACACCATGGGCGAGCAGACCATTGCGTCGTGCGTGGTGTTCAACCGTGATGGTCCGCTGCGTTCGGATTACCGTCGCTACAACATTGAGGGCATCACGCCGGGCGATGATTACGCGGCGATGAATCAGGTGCTGCGCCGTCGTTACGGCAAAGCGCTGGAAGAGGACAAAATCCCCGACGTGATCATCATCGACGGCGGTAAAGGTCAGTTAGCGCAGGCGAAACAGGTTTTTGCCGAGCTGAATGTACCCTGGGATAAAGATCGTCCGATTTTACTCGGCGTGGCGAAGGGTAGCGATCGTAAAGCCGGGCTGGAAACGCTGTTCTTTGAAGCGGAAGGTGAGGGCGTTTCCTTACCGCCGGACTCGCCTGCGCTGCATGTGATTCAGCATATTCGTGATGACTCTCACAATCATGCGATTTCAGGTCATCGGAAAAAACGCGCCAAAGTGAAGAACACCAGCGCGTTGGAAAGTATTGAAGGCGTGGGGCCCAAACGGCGCCAGCAGCTGCTCAAGTATATGGGTGGCCTGCAACCGCTGATGAATGCCAGCGTCGACGAGATTGCTAAAGTGCCGGGAATTTCCACCGCGCTGGCGGAAAAAATCTACTACTCACTGAAACACTAACGTTGAAAGAGGGGGGGCAATGTAGCAACATACATGAAACCCTACTCACACCAGACAGTTACTGGCATATGCAATTTAACATTCCGACGTGTCTTACCCTGTTTCGAGTCGTACTTATTCCCTTTTTTGTCCTGGCGTTTTATCTGCCATTTCAATGGGCTCCCTTTGCTACTGCACTGATCTTTGTGATTGCTGCGGTTACTGACTGGTTTGATGGTTTTTTAGCGCGTCGCTGGAAGCAGACCACGCGTTTTGGCGCGTTCCTCGATCCGGTTGCGGATAAAGTGCTGGTGGCGATTGCGCTGGTGCTGGTGGCGGAGCATTTCCACGCGTGGTGGATTACGCTGCCTGCGGCAACGATGATCGCGCGTGAAATCATTATCTCTGCGCTGCGTGAGTGGATGGCGGAGATCGGCAAACGCAGCAGCGTGGCAGTGTCGTGGATCGGCAAGGTGAAAACCACCGCGCAGATGTTCTCGCTGTTTGCCCTGCTGTGGCGTCCAGAAGCCACGGTGGTTGGCGTGGGTGTGGTCGCGCTGTACATCGCAGCCGTGCTGACGTTCTGGTCAATGTTCCAGTATTTAAGCGCAGCGCGCGGCGATTTGCTCGATAGCTGATCGATGCGATTTAAAAAGCAGCAAACGGACGCAGTGTGTGGATAATTCTGTTGACTCACTGCGTCAGATAAGTAGAATGCATCGCATCGAACGGCAGCAAGCCTGCAAGAAGCTGAATAAAATCAGCGAGTTCGATGAAGAAATACCAGAACCGAGTAGTTGAGTTGGCGACAAGGCGGCAACTGAACGAATCCCTGGGAGCTTACATTGGTAAGTGACCTGGGTGAGTGAAGGCAGCCAACGCAGTGGCAAACTCAAATACGATGGTTATGCGGGAATAGCTCAGTTGGTAGAGCACGACCTTGCCAAGGTCGGGGTCGCGAGTTCGAGTCTCGTTTCCCGCTCCAAATTTAGTGGTTCGTATTCAACGAATTACATACCAGATTAAAGGCGCGTTGGCAGAGTGGCCATGCAACGGATTGCAAATCCGTCTACCTCGGTTCGACTCCGGGACGCGCCTCCAATTTACACCCTGCCCGGGTGGTGAAATCGGTAGACACAAGGGATTTAAAATCCCTCGGCTTATGGCTGTGCGGGTTCAAGTCCCGCCCCGGGCACCATATTTCAAGCTGTTAAAAACCAAATAAAATCAAAGCAATATGCAGTAATGTCGTAACCGCCTAAGGGCGGTTTTTTTGTTTTTTGTTAACCTTTCTATGCGCAAGTTCTATTGCATACGGTAACGCTGCTCAATCCATTACCTCTCAAAATTAAACGTTGCTGTCCTCAAAACACCTCCTTTGCTGTAACGCCCTAAATGGGCTACAAATGCCTGGCGAATCATAATTTTTCTTAACTTTTGCGAATTAATATCGGCAAGATTGAAAACCTTCTTTCTTGGGTGTAATGTTTCTATTTGTAACGTTTTGTTTAATCTTATTCGACATAACTACCAAGGAGTTAGGGTGGAAAATTTCACTGCAAAATTAGCTTCGCACGCAAACCATGTAGCAACGATGGGCCAGTTCTGCACCACTGAAGAGACAACAAAGCAAGCTTTGATAATGCCTCTTTTAGATATTCTTGGGTTCACACCTTATGATCCTACAAAAGTTAAAGCGGAATATTACGCAGACTTCGTCGGTGTTAAGGCTAATGAGAGAGTAGATTATGCTCTCTTCTGCCAGGGTGTTCCGGTGATGTTTATTGAAGCGAAGGGATTCAACGAACAGATTGAAAATCATTGCCCTCAACTTTCAAGGTATTTCAATTCAACACCTGAAGTGACAGTCTCGGCTATAACTAATGGCAAAGAGTGGCGGTTTTTTACTGATCTAAAGCAGAAAAACATCATGGATCATAAACCCTTTCTTACTATTAAAATTGATTCATTATCTGACTCAGATATTCAGCAACTTTTTAGATTCCGTTATGACAAATTTAAACCAGAAGCATTGAGAACGCTTGCCGAAGAGAGTGTGTATCTTAGTGCTTTCACTAAAACTATCAGAGCGAGTCTAAGAGATGTCGATAGTGAATTTGTCAGGTATGTTGCCTCAAGATCAAATATTGAGCGGCAGTTAAATCAAAGATTTCTGGATTCGATAACGCCTTTAGTTAAGCTGGCTGTTGAGAAGTCTGTAAGTGACATGGTTGTGTCTGGTCTATCTACATCGAAGAAGGAGCTGGCTTCCGAGGAGGTTGAGGACGAGGTTCAAACCGAGCTAGCTAAGCAGCCTGAAAACATAATCGACCCAGACAATCCAAATATCATAACCACAGCTATCGAACTCGATATGTTTGAGAAAGTAAAAAGCATCGTGGGAAGTGAAGCTGACATCAGATATAAAGATACAGAGTCTTATTTCGGCATTCTTTTTGAGGGTAAGACAACAAGATGGATAATTCGGTTCTACGATAAAAAAAGCTCATATGTTAACTTTCCTATTGAGCTTAATGACCTGCAAAAAAATGAGATCAAAAGGGCTCGATTAGAGTTTGATGGAAAGCGACTAACTATTAATGAACCTAGCGATATATTACGCATATCTGGAGTAATTATGGATTGCTATGAATTTGTTAAAGATGGCGATAATTTTAAACGGGCCAAATTAGAAAGCGAAGCCAGTCAGGAATAACCTGCGTGATATATTGTATAAGATAGAATTATATTCACGTGCAATTTATTAAAAGGGCAACAATCCAGCCAATGGCTTAAGTATGCGGAGAATGTGTTACAACATTCTCCGCAGTTTTAATAGGTATATTCTGGCGGCAAAGCCGGGCAAGTCATTACGATTGCGGTTGTCCCACCGGACCTGCACCTTCGCTGGCACCCGGCACCGGTTGGTTACTTGGCGCATGTGGGCGCCCATCGTTGCCGACCGCATCACTTTTGTGCATACAACCCGCCAGCGATACCAAGGTTAACGTCACCAATGCTGCTTTTGCTAAAACGTTCATCTGCTGCTCCTTATAATTAAGCGATTGAGTAATCAATCCCAAAGAGATCAAAGGATTGACCATGAGTTAAGCAAAGTAAGTGACAGCAAATTACGTAAGCGAAGCGCGGCAGTAACCATAAAAAACGCCGGATTTCCGGCGTTTTTCGTCTCAATCCTAATATTTCTATCCCAGATTGCCACTCAGCCGCTCGCGGAAATCGCTGCTGCGGTTATCCAGCCCGATAAAGGTGACGTTCGCTCCATGGCGCTGATAGCGATATTCGATAGCATCAAGGGCCGCCACGCTGGAAGCGTCCCAAATCTGCGCATGCGTCAAATCGATGGTGACAGTTTTTGGATCGTGGCCGTAATTGAAGTGTTCAAACAAATCATTGCTGCTACCAAAGAACAGCGGGCCGCGCACGGTGTAATTGACCTGTTGGCCATCCTCGCTCAGCTGGCGTTCAGCGTGAATGACGTGAGCGATGCGGCGTGCGAACAGCATCATCGCCAGAATCACACCAACCAGCACGCCAATCGCCAGGTTGCCGGTCCACACGGTGACAGCAACCGTCAGCACCATCACAAAGGTTTCCGACCACGGCATGCGTTTAAGCGTAGCCGGCTGCAGGCTGTGCCAGTTCACGGTTTTCACCGCTACCACCATCATAATGCCCGCCAGTACTACCATCGGGATCTGTGCCATAATCTGGCTCAGTCCGGTCACTAATAACAGCAGCACGATACCCGCCGCGACCGTAGAAACACGCGTACGTGCTTTGCCCAGCTCGACGTTAACGATGGTTTGGCCAATCATCGCGCAACCGGCGATGCCGCCATAGAAGCCCGCAAGAATATTGCCGACGCCCAGCGCCCAGGATTCGCGACGTTTAGCGGAAGGCGTATCGGTAATGTCATCCACCAGTTTGGCGGTCAGTAACGATTCCATCAAACCCACAAAGGCGATGCTCAAGGCGGTGGGCCAGATGATTTGCAGCGTGTGCAGATTGATTGGCACCAGTAGCGTCGTGAAGCCTGGCAGACCGGCGGTCATTGGCCCTTCATCGCTCACGTTCGGTACGCGATAGCCAAGCAGCAACGCGACCGCCGTCACCACCACAATCGCCACCAGCGGTGAAGGGACGCTTTTCAGCACTTTCGGTAGCAGCAGCACGATGGCCAGCGTAACGGCGAATAGCACCCACACCAACGCGGATTGTCCCCAAACGTGCGGGACCTGCGCAAAGAAGATCAGGACGCCGAGGGCGTTAACGAAGCCGATCATCACCGAACGCGGGATATAGCGCATCATGCGCGACAACCCAGCGAGCCCAAAGATAATCTGGATAATGCCGCCCATAATCACCGCCGGCAGGATGTATTCAACGCCGTGCGCATGCACCATTGGGCCGATCACCAGCGCCACCGAACCGGCCGCTGCGGTGACCATCGCCGGACGACCGCCCAGAATCGACAGCGTCAGGCACAGCACCACCGAGGCCACAAGGCTGACTTTAGGATCGACACCGGCAATCACGGAGAAGGAGATAACTTCCGGGATCAGCGCCAGCGCGGTAATAATGCCGGCCAGACACTCGCGGGTTAGCAGGGCAGGCGAACGTAAAACGCGCCCCACGGTGATATCGCTCTCCACCGCAGTGGTGCGCTCAGTTGGTTGACTCATAAATTGTGCAGGCTCTTTTATTATTGTGCGCATACCGTCGCGGTACGGCAGTAACCAGTTAGGATTTTCCGAAAGGGGATGTTACCGGGCAATAAGGTGAGACGCTAGCGCGTTGGGGCAGGTGAGGGTGATTCCATCCCTGGAATCCGGCTTTAGACCGCGAGATCGTCAGGTGTTTTATTCACAACCAATTCAAGCAGATGGCGATAAATATCCAGCTGAATCACATCGCTTTCCATCTCAAGACGGTTAATCAGCGAAGCAATAATCGCTTTATTAGAAACCGGCATACCGGCTTGCAGGATTTCGGCGATGATCTGCCCGAAAACTTCCATTTCACTGCTGTCGCTGTTACCGGCCAGTTTGAAATAGTCAGCGATGGCAGCGCTACTGTTTGCGGCGTTTTGCATATGTGAAGCCCTTAAGATCGGCCTGATGGCAATGTGCCTTCAGCTCCATGATGAAAAAATTTGCACGCGGACAGGCGCGCAACACCCAACTCATCAACCAACGCAAAAAGACACCTCTGAAGGTGGAAATCCACAACACCTTCAGAGGCGACGCAAAGTGCATCATTCGTTACGGAGCCATCTCCTGGCTCACGGGACGTAAACTTATACAATCCAGCACAACTTGTACAACCTGGATTTTAAGCAATTTGTGCTAGTCCTTATTTAGCAGTTACTTATGATTTGTAATGTTTTCTAAAAGCTATACAAGAATAAGCCCAAACCGCCAAATTTTCGGTGAGTTGTACAACTGATAAAGAAAGCTGGAGATTTTTTGTGCTGCCAACTACGTTTGCAGGTGTAAGCAAAATTTTCATTGGCGAGCGGCTTACCTTATAATAACGCTCCCGTTTAGTTAGATACCTAACCATTAGGCCACTACGTTTTGAGCGACTATCCCCAACCCTTTTCTCGTTTGCTGCATCTCACCGCGCACGCGTGGCGTTTGGCTGTTGATCGTCGCCTCAAAGAGAGCGGATTGAGCATGAGCAGCTGGATGGCGATTGCCAGCGTTGCCACCGCCGTCGAGCCGCCAACACAAAAAGCGCTGGCGCAGTTGCTTGGTCTGGAAGAGGCCAGCGTCGTGCCGCTGGTGGATCGTCTGGTGAAGCAGCAGCTATTAGCGCGCATGCAGCCGCCGGAAGATCGTCGCAAACGCCTGCTGATTCTGACTGAGCAGGGCAGCGTGGCCTTTGCCGAAGTGAAAACGCAGGCCGATGCGCTACGTGCACAGTTGCTGGCAGATATCGATCCTGCATCGCTGGCGATAACGGAACAGGTGCTGCAACAGCTGCTCGCGCGTCTGGGAAGCGTTTAACGGTGGCAAAACGTAATCCTTATGCCCCGCGCGAATGGCTGCCGCATGAAAAGCCGATGCTGCCGGGTTCGCCCTCAACGCCGCTGCATTCGCCTTCGAAGCGCATCGCATTTGGCATCATTGGCTTATTGATCTCGATTACCGGCGCGCTGAGTAACGCGCTGGTCTCTGCCAACCTCACCAATCTGCAAGGCACCTTCGGCGCTTACAGCAATGAGATCGCCTGGTTGCCCGCGGTATATGTGATGGGCAACATCTCCATCAACCTGCTGCTGGTGAAGTTCCGCCAGCAGTTTGGTCTGCGGCTGTTCACCGAAGCGTTTCTGGTGCTGTATGTGATCGTGGCGTTTTTCCACCTGCTGGCTAACGATCTCAGCTCGGCGATCATTGTCCGCACCGCGCATGGCATGGTCGGCGCGGCGCTCAGTTCGCTCGGCATCTATTACCAGATTCAGGCCTGGCCGGCGAAGCATCGGCTTAAAGCCCTGGTGATTGGCATCACCGCATCGCAGCTGGCGATTCCGCTGGCACGATTGTTCTCCACCGAACTGCTGCAGCTGCAAGAGTGGCGCGGTTTATACCTGTTTGAACTCGGTCTGGCGATGATCTCGCTGGGCTGCGTGCTGGTGGTGAAACTGCCGCCCGGCGACCGCATCAAAGCCTTTGAAAAGATGGATTTCCTCACCTTTATGCTGATGGCGCCGGGCATGGCGCTGCTGTGCGCGGTGCTGTCGCTGGGCCGCATCGAATGGTGGTTCAGCACGCCGTGGCTCGGTGTGGCATTAGCGCTGGCGCTGGTGTTGATCGTGGCGGCGATTGTCGTCGAGCACAACCGTAAGAATCCGTTGCTGAATACCCGCTGGCTCAGCAACGGCACGATTGTGCGGCTGGGCATTGTGATGATCATGATGCGTATTCTGCTGGCCGAGCAAAACACCGGCGCGGTGGGTTTCCTGCAGCAGCTTGGCTTACTCAACGATCAGATGCGCGGTCTGGCGTTAGCGATCATTGCCGGGGTGATTTGCGGCATGATCGCCAGCGCACTAACCATTAAACCCACGCATCTGAGCTGGCCAATTGTCGTGTCGTTAGTGGTGATGATCGTCGCCTCGCTGATGGATGCGCAATCCAACCCGCTGACGCGTGCCCACAATCTCTACTTTAGCCAGTTTTTGCTCGGTTTCGGCAGCGCCTTCTTTCTCGGGCCTGCCATGCTGCTGGGGATTGGCGGCGTGGTGACGCAGCCGAAAAACCTGGTCAGCTTCTCGGTGCTGTTCGGCATGAGCCAAAACTTAGGCGGCCTGATCGGCGCGGCCATTCTCGGCACGTTCCAGACGTGGCGCGAAAAATACCACTCCAGCCTGCTGGGCGATCAGCTGTCGCAGCTGGATCCCAACGTGACCGAACGCCTCAGCCAGTACAGCTCGCTGTTTAGCAGCCAGTTGCCGGATAGCGTGCTGCTCAGCGCGCAAAGCAGCAGCCAGCTGCAAACGGTGGCGACGCTGCAAGCCAACGTGCTGGCCTATAACGATACTTATCTTCTTACCGCCGCGCTGGCTTTCATCACCTTAATCTGGGTGCTGTATCGCCTGACGCGCTTACGCTATATCAACTGGCGTCAGACTAAAATGAATGCGGCACAACCAGTAACCCCGACGGAGAATTCATGAGCCAACAGGACGACATTCAGGCGGCGGAGCGCGAGCGCACCAACCGCCGACGCATTCTTTCTATCGCCGCTGGCAGCGGCATTGTCATCGTCGGCGTGCTGGTGATCCTCTATGCCTGGCAGCTGTGGCCGTTCACCAGCACCGTTCAGTCCACGGAAAACGCCTACGTGCGTGGCCAGGTAACCTTTATCAGCCCGCAGGTGAACGGCTATCTGACCGAAGTGAACGTGGTGGATTTGCAGCCAGTGACCAAAGGCCAACTGCTGATGACCATCGACGATCGTATCTATCGTCAGCGCGTGCATCAGGCGCAGGCGCAGCTGGATATGAAAATCGCCGCGCAGAACAACAACCAGCAGCAACGTAAAAGTGCCGAAGCCAATATTCTCAGCAATAAAGCGGCGCTGGAAAATGCCAAAGCGCAGGCGCTGAAAAGCAGCCTCGATCTCAAGCGCGTTGAGAATCTGGCGGCTGATGGCTCGCTGTCGGTACGTGAGCGCGACGCCGCCCGCGCGGCAAATGCCCAGGCGCAGGCGCAGTTGCGTCAGGCGGATGCGCAGGTGGCCGTTTCACAACAGAATCTGCAAACCGTGGTGGTGAATCGCGCGTCACTGCAGGGCGATGTTGCCAGTGCGCAGGCGGCGCTGGAGTTGGCAAATATCGACCTGGCGAATACGCGCATCATCGCGCCAGACAGCGGCCAGCTCGGTCAGCTGTCGGTGCGCAAAGGCAGCTATGTGACCGCCGGCACGCGTTTGACATCGGTGGTGCCAGAAAACAAATGGATCATCGCGAATTTCAAGGAAACTCAATTGGCGCGCGTGCGTCCCGGTTTACCGGTGAATATCCGCGTCGATGCGCTGGACGGTAAGCACTACGATGGCCGCGTCGAGTTTATTTCGCCTGCCGCCGGTTCCGAATTCAGTGCTATCTCGCCGGATAACGCCACCGGCAACTTTGTGAAAATTGCCCAGCGCATTCCGGTGCGCATCAAAATTTTGAATGACGATCTGCAAGCACTGCGTCCGGGCATGTCAGTGGAAGTAAGCATTGATACCGCCGCAGAGCCGCACAAGGATGCGCCATGAGGCGCTTATTGTTAGCCACCTGTGTGGCATGGATGGTGAGCGGCTGTGCAACGGAAGTGGAAAAAGTGCCTTCATCGTTGCCGATTCCTAAGAGCTGGCGTCAGCAGGTGGGCCCGCATGCGCTGCCCGAGTCGCAATGGTGGCAGAACTTCGGCGATGCCAATCTCAATCGCCTTGTCACGCAAGCGCTGCAGCACAACAGCGATGTCCTCACCGCGCGTTCGCGCGTGGATCAATACCGTGCCGAATTACGTGCCGCGCAGGGCGATAATTTCCCGACGCTGTCGGCGGGCGTGGCGGCTACGCATCAGCGTGCGCTGTCGGCGGCCACCGGTCAGCCGTATGAAAACGCGGTATTTCAGGGATTGCTGCAGGCCAACTACGAGGTGGATTTATGGGGCAGCCGCAGCAACAGCATTCGCGCTGCGGAAGCTTCGCTGGATGCGCAGCGTGCTGCCGCTTCTGCTGCTGAGCTCACCGTCGCCAGTTCGGTGGCATCGGGCTACCTCAGCTTGTGCGCGCTGGATGAACAGCTGCGCGTAACCCAGGCAACGCTGGCGACACGCAAAAACTCGCTCAACCTGGCGCAGCGCCAGTTTGAAACCGGCTACACCTCGCGCCTTGAATGGATGCAGGCCGCCTCGGAATATCAAACCGCCAAAGCGCAGATCCCGCAGTTGCAGCATCAGATCGAGCAGCAGGAGAACGCGCTTAGCGTGCTGGTGGGCATGAACCCGCGCCAAATCGCGCGCAGCAGCCAGTTCGACCACATCAAGCCGCAAACCCTGCCATCGCTGCTGCCGTCGCAGTTGCTGAATCGCCGTCCCGATATTGTGCAGGCGCAGCGCCAGCTGCTGGCCGCCGACGCGTCACTGGCGTCAACCCAGGCCAAACTGTTGCCGTCGCTCAATCTCACCGCCAGCGGCACCTTGCAAAGCAGCGAACTGCATCAGCTGCTGGATAATCCGTTCCGTCTGTGGAGCATTGGCGGCAGCATTCTGGCTCCGCTGCTGAATCGCGAAGCGCTAACTGCTCAGGTGGATGTGGCGATGGCGACGCGTAATCAGGCGCTGTACGGTTATGAAAAAGTGGTGCGTAACGCCTTCTCCGACGTGGATAACGCGCTGGATGCCATTCGCCGTAGCGAGGAGCAGCTGGCGGAGTTGCAGAAACAGGAGAGTTATGTGGCGGAAGCGTATCGCATTGCCCACAACCGTTACCAAAATGGTTACGCCTCTTATCTGGATGAGCTGGACGCCCAGCGCACGCTGTTCAGCACTCAGCTGAATATCGTGTCAGTAAAAAATACGCTGCTGTTAGCGCAAATCGATCTATATCGTTCGCTCGGCGGCGGCTGGCAGGGTTAAACATCATGTCGCAAGGCCATTTTTCGGTAGAAATTCCGCCGTAAAACGGCCTGCGTCTGGTTTTAAATCGGCAGTAAACGATTCTAAAGTCATTCATGCTTCTTTTTACTTGTCTTTACAAATAATGTTATTATCCGCCCGCTTTACACAGTCTGAACGGAACAGTGTTGGTAAGTTTACCAGCGCGGTCGCTCACTTGAGCGGCATGCAAAGACAGGGGAAGAAAAGGAAATGATGAATAAAAAAATCGGTTTTGCGTTGTTAGTTACTGCGGTCCTGTTAACCGGCTGTGCGCCGCGTACCGCGCCGATCCAGAATGTTAGCCAGACCGTGGGTCAGAGCTACTCGGATGAGCAAATGAAGCAAGCTATCGTCCAGGCGGGCGCCGCTAACCATTGGGTGATGACGCCAGCGGGTCCGGGCGTGATGAATGGTCACCTGGCCGAGCGCGGACATACCGCGGATATTCGCGTGAACTACACCGCGAACAGTTATCAAATTCAGTATGTCAGCAGCCAGAATCTGAAAGCAGGCAGCGGTCAGATTCACCGCAACTATAACCGCTGGATTCAGAACCTGAGCCAGGGCATCCAGACGCGACTGGCGGTCGAAGCCGCTAAATAAGCGCGAAGCGTGATTGCTGACATAATGTTGTAAAGTTAGCCGTAACGCTGCCGAAATAGAAACAGGCGGGCCACGTGCCCGCCTTGTTAATCGGCGACATCCGCATGGGATGACGGGTATAGAGAGCAAGGAAGGGATGCCGCGCAGCGAAAACCGGACCATCCCTGAGGCTGAAGAAAGAATACAGGTATGAAACTCGCTTACTCCCTTGTTGACTGGCACGCCATCGCGCCGGGCAACAGCACCGCAGAAGAGTGGCAACGTTGGGCGCAACAGGCACCGGCGTTAGATGCCACGCAACCTATCGCGAAACCCCAATTTTTGCCGATGATGACCGCGCGTCGTCTCAGCGCCGGCAGCCGTGCTGCGGTTGAGTGCGGGCTGGCGTTATTGGCGCGGCACAGCGTGGACGCCATCGTCTTCACCAGTCGCCACGGCGAACTGGAGCGTAATCTGCGCATTCTCACCGCGCTGGCGGAACAGCAAGCGCTGTCGCCCACCGATTTCGCCATGTCGGTTCACAACTCAGCGGTGGGCAGTTTGACCATCGCCGCGCGTCAGCCGTTGGTTTCATCCTCGGTTTCGGCCGGTATTGATAGCTTCCAGCAAGGATTGATAGAAGTGGCGGCGCTGCATCAGGCGGGTTATGCGCAGGTGCTGCTGGTGGATTTTGACGGCGTGGTGCCGGATTACTACCGTCCGTGGCTACCGGAAATCGATCGCTTTAATGCGCCGTACGCGGTAGCGCTGCTGCTACGGGCGGGCGAGGCATGGCGTTGCGAAGCGCAGGCCGGCAAACCCGCTGAGCTGCACAACCCTCTGCCGCAAAGTCTGCAATTTCTGGCGGCGATGCTGCACAACACGCCACGTTTTAGCGTGGCCGGCGAGCGCCATCAGTGGCACTGGGAGCGTCTGCATGGTGGATAATTCGCTGACCGAGGCGCGTCCCGGTTTCAACTATTACTGGCGGCTGGTGATGACCGCCGTCAGCTTTACGCTGTTCAGCGTGGGCGGCCTGCTACTGTCGCTGATTTGGTTCAATCTGCTGTTACTGGTGCAGCGCGATGGCCTGCGCCGTCGCCATATCGCCCGCAGCAGCATCGCCTGGAGCTTCCGCTGCTTCCTGCGTTTCTGCCGCTTTGTCGGGGTTTACGATTACCAGATCATCGGCGCAGAACAGCTGCGTCAGGATCGCGGCTGCCTGATCGTCGCCAACCATCCGTCACTGATCGATTACGTGATGATCGCGTCGGTGCTGCCGGAGATGGATTGCCTGGTGAAAGCCGAGCTGCAGCACAACATTTTCTTCCGTGGCGTGATTCGCGCCGCCGATTACCTGATTAACAGCGAAGCCGATACGCTGCTGCCAGACAGCCAGCAGCGACTGGCGCGCGGCGATACCATTCTGATTTTCCCGGAAGGCACGCGCACACGTTATGGCGAGCCGCTGAAGCTGCAGCGCGGTGCTGCCAACATTGCGGTGCGCGCGGGCTGCGATTTGCGTGTGGTGCACATCAGCTGCACCGAGCGCATGCTCGATAAGCAAAGCCGCTGGTATCAGATTCCGCTGGTTAAACCGATTTTTACTGTACGCGTACAATCGCGTATTGCCAGCCACGCCTTTAGTGAGGCCGAAGAGGATTCGCAGCCGCTGGCCGCACGTCGTCTGACGCGTCATCTGCAACAGGCGCTGGTGCCTGAAGAGACCAACTAAGTTATGCAAGTACTGATTAACGACATCAAACAGATGATTATCGACACGCTGAATCTGGAAGATATTAGCCCTGACGACATCGAAACCGACGCACCGCTGTTTGGCGAGGGGCTGGGCCTCGATTCAATCGATGCGCTGGAGCTGGGACTGGCGGTGAAAAATCGCTTCGGCGTACAGCTCTCCGCCGAGAGTGAAACGCTGCGCGCGCACTTTTTTTCCGTGGCTACACTGGCCGCGTTTGTTGAACAACAGCAAGCCTGAGAGCAGTCAACATGATGAACAAAAACGAAATTTACCAGGAAGTGGCTTCGCTGCTCACCTCGCTGTTTGAAATTGAGCCGGATGATATTCGTCCGGACGCCCGCCTGTATGAAGACCTCGAGCTGGATAGCATCGATGCGGTCGATATGGTGGTGCATCTGCAAAAGCGTACTGGCCGTAAGATCAAACCGGAAACCTTCCGCGCGGTGCGTACCGTGCAGGATGTGGTGGATGCCGTCGATCAACTGATGCGCGACGAAGCCTGATCGCATGCTGCTGCGGCTGCTAAACGGAGCGGCGCTGCTGGCGTGGCCGTTTCTGGTGTGGTTAACCCTCACCCAGCCACAGTGGCGCGGCGTGACGGGCCTGCTGGCGCTGCTGTTTGTGCTGCGCGTCTGGACGCTGCGCCGCGCCGCCGGGCCGATGGCGCGCGTGATGCTGATGCTGGCGCTGGTGGGCAGCGCGTTATGCCTCGCCAGCCTGCTGCTGCGATCGCAACATCTGCTGCTGTGGTATCCGCTGGTGGTCAATGCATCGATGCTGCTGCTGTTTGGCGCGTCGCTGTGGAGCCCCCTGCCGCTGGTGGAACGGCTGGCACGGCTGCGCGAACCGGATCTGCCACCGCGCGCGGTGCGTTATACCCGCCGCGTGACGCAAGTGTGGTGCGGCTTTTTCATCTTCAACGGCAGCGTGGCGCTGCTCACCTGCCTGCTCAATGATGTCACGCTCTGGACACTCTGGAATGGGTGCATCAGCTATCTGTTGATGGGCACGCTGATGGGCGGCGAATGGCTGCTGCGTCAGCGCATAAGGAAACAGGCATGAACTTACATAGCCTCCGCGACTGGTTCAGCGCGCCGGATCGCATGGTGGCCTGGCACGGCCAACAGCAACATACGCTGCATACCTTGCGTCAGCAGGTACGGGCGCTGGCCGATCGGCTGCAAAACCAGCCCGGCCAATATTGGGCGCTGTGCTTTGATAACAGCTATGCGTTTACCGCCGCGCTGCTGGCGCTGTGGCACGCCGGTAAAACGCCGGTGATCCCCGGACACTGTCGCGCGGCCCAGCTGGAAGAGATGGCCGACAGCCTGGATGGCGTGATCAGCGATATGCCGCTGGCAGTCGCGCTGCCGCAGCTGCGCTGGGACGGCGCACTGGCGAGCGGTGCGTTACCGCCAATCGCCGCCGACGCCACGCTGGTATTGTTCACCTCTGGTTCGACCGGCACGCCGCGTCGCGTAGTGAAATCGCTGCGCGCGCTGGATCTTGAAGCCCGCTGGCTCTCCAGCTTGTGGGGCGCACGCTTACGTGATTGCCATGTGATTGCCTCCGTCAGCCATCAACATCTGTATGGCCTGAGTTTTCGCATCGTGCTGCCGATGGCGTTGGGTTTACCCTTTGCCGCGCAGCAAATTTTCTACAGTGAACAGCTGGCCGATCATTCACCCGATCGTCGCTACGCGTTTATCAGCAGCCCAGCGTTTCTGCGGCGTCTCGATCCTGCATTGGCCGGGCCGCGCTGCGAACTGATCGTGTCCGCCGGTGGCGCGTTGCCGTGGACGGCGGCGCAGCATGCGCAACAGGCGCTGAGCTGTACGGTTGATGAAATCTATGGCAGCACCGAAACCGGCGTGATTGGCTGGCGCTCTGCACGTGAGGAGAACGCGCTGTGGCACTGTTTCCCGCAGATTACCCTGCGTGAGCAGGACGCCGGACGCTGGCGGGTGTTTTCCGCCTTGCTGGAAACCGATGACGGTTGCGCGCTCGACGATCGTATCGTGCAGCAGCCGTCCGGCCAGTTTCAGCTGGCGGGACGTCAGGATCGCGTGGTGAAGATCGAAGATAAACGCGTATCGCTGAGTGAAATTGAACGCCGCCTGCTGGCGTTGCCCGGCGTGGAAGATGCCGCCGCGCTGGCGATTCAGCGTCACGGTCGTCACGCGATTGGCGTGGTGCTGGCGCTGCCTGAGATGCTGGATGCGGCGACGCTGCATCAGCTAAAAATTGAGTGGAAACGCGCCCTGCAACCCTGGCTGGAGCCGGTGGCGATTCCGCGCTATTGGCGCGTGGTGACGTCGATTCCTGTCACCGCACAAAGTAAACGCGCCTGGCCACAAATTGAGGAGTTATTTGATGCTGCCGGTTGAACTGCATGCCGAACAGCAGGGCGATGCACTGACATTGCGCCTGCACGTTGTTGCCGATCTCTTTTGGTTTCGCGGCCATTTCCCGACGCTGCCAATTCTGCCCGGCGTGGCGCAGCTCGACTGGGCGCTGCATTACGGCCTGACGCGTTTAGCCATCGGTAAATCTTTCGCTGCGATTGACAATATCAAGTTCCAGCAGCCGGTGCCGCCGGATGCCGAACTGGCGTTACAGCTGCAGTGGCAGGCAGAAAAATCGCTGCTCAGTTTCAGCTACAGCCTGATCAACGGCGATGTGGCGACGGTGGCCAGCAGCGGGAAGATCCGCCTGTGTTGAGTTCTCACTTCACGCCTTGTGTGCTGATTCCCTGCTATAACCACGGCGCGATGCTGGCGTCGGTGCTGGCGCGGCTGGCACCGTTCAACTTGCCGGTGATTCTGGTGGATGACGGCAGCGATGCCACCACCAAACAGCAGATTGCGGCGCTGGAGGTACCGCAGTTGCGGGTGCTGACGCTACCCCACAATCAGGGCAAAGGCGCGGCGGTGATTGCCGGGATGCGTGCGGCGGCGGCGGCAGGTTACAGCCACGCGCTGCAACTCGATGCCGATGGCCAGCATCAGGTGGAAGACACGCCGCGTATGCTGGCCGAAGCGCAGCGTTATCCGCACTGTCTGATCTCCGGTCAGCCGCTTTACGACGCCTCGATTCCCAAATCGCGCCTCTATGGCCGCTACATCACCCATTTCTGGGTGTGGGTGGAAACGCTGTCGTTCTCGCTGAAAGACAGCATGTGCGGCTTCCGCGTCTATCCGCTCGCGCCATCGCTGGCGTTGTGCGATCGCCGTCCGATTGGTCAGCGCATGGATTTCGACACCGAAATCATGGTGCGCCTCTATTGGCAGGGCACGCCGAGCCGTTTTATCACCACGCGCGTGACCTATCCAGCCAGCGGCGTATCGCACTTTGATGCGCTGCGTGACAACCTGCGCATCTCATGGATGCACACGCGGCTGTTCTTCGGCATGTTGCCACGCATCCCGCAGTTGCTGCGTCAGCGTAGTGATGCGCAACACTGGTCTGCAACGCCGGAACGACGCGGGCAGAGCGGTTTGCGCTTTATGCTGTGGCTCTATCGCCGCGCCGGACGCTTGCCTTTTATCTTGCTGCTGTGGCCGGTGGTGGCGGTTTACTGGCTAACCGGACGCACCGCGCGCGCCGCCTCGCAGCAGTGGCTGAAGCGAGTGCGGGCGATGGCGCAGCAGCAGAACATCGCGCTGCCTGCGCCGCTCAGCAGCTATCGTCACTTTTTGCGTTTCGGCTACAGCATGCTGGATAAAGTCGCGAGCTGGCGCGGTGATCTGCAATGGGGGCGCGACATTGATTTCGCGCCAGGTGCGGAAGCCACCATTCGCGCCGCCGAGGGCAAAGGCCATCTGATTCTGGCCTCGCATCTCGGTGATATCGAAGCCTGCCGCGCGATGGCCAAACAGGTCAGCGGATTGGTGATTAATGCGCTGGTGTTTACAGACAATGCGCAACGCTTCCGCGAGGTGCTGGAGAGCATTGCACCGCAGGCGGGCGTCAATCTGCTGCCGGTCACCGATATCGGTCCGGACACCGCCATTCTGCTGCAGCAAAAACTTGATGCCGGTGAATGGGTGGCGATTGTTGGCGATCGTACCGCCGTGCATCGCCAGCGCGGCGGCGAGCGTCGCGTGGTGTGGAGTGAATTTATGGGCCATCCTGCACCGTTTCCCCAGGGACCGTTTGTGCTGGCGGCGGCGTTGCGCTGTCCAGTGCTGCTGATGTTCGCCCTGCGCGAACAGGGGCGATTGCGGGTGCACTGCGAAGCCTTTGCCGATCCGCTCTCGCTGCCGCGCGCCCAGCGCCAGCAGGCGTTACAGGCCACCGTCGATCGCTACGCCGAACGGTTACAACAGCACGCGCTGATGGCGCCGCTGGATTGGTTTAACTTTTACGATTTCTGGACGTTGCCCGAGGAGAAAAGCCGCGATGAGTGAAAGCAACTACCGCGCTGAGGTGGACATTACCGTGTCGTTTCACGACTGCGATCCGATGGGCGTGGTGTGGCACGGCAACTATTTCCGCTTTTTTGAAGTGGCGCGCGAAGCCTTGCTGCGCAGCGTCAATTACAGCTACGGCGAAATGGCCGCCAGCGGCTACGTCTGGCCGGTGGTCGATACCCATGTGAAATACCGCCAGCCGCTGCGCTGCGAAGAGGTGGTCCGCGTCGTCGCCAGTATCAGCGAATACGAAAACCGTTTACGCATTGATTATGTGATCCGCAACGCGGCGGGGCAGGTGACCACCAAAGCCCACACGCTGCAGGTGGCAGTCAATGCAGCGACGCAAGAGATGTGTTTTGTCTCGCCCGATATTCTGTTTGAACGCCTGGGAGTGAAACCGTGATCAGAACCCTTTGTCTGCTGCTGCTGGTGATCTGCGCCAACGCCAGCGCGGTCACGCTCGAGCAGTTGCAACAGCGCTTCGCCAGCCAACCGGTGATCCGCGCCAATTTTGTTCAGGTGCGCACCATTGCCGGGATGGCGCAGCCGCTGGTGTCACGCGGTCAGCTGCTGATCGCCCAGCAGCAGGGTTTGTGGTGGCAGCAAGCCACGCCGTTCCCACTGATGCTGATCCTTGATGATAAGCGCATGGTGCAGAGCATGAGCGGCCAGCCGCCGCAGGTGATCACCGCCGACAGCAATCCGCAGATGTTCCAGTTCAACCATTTGTTGCGCGCGCTGTTCCAGGCAGATGAAAAGGTGCTGCGTGAGAATTTTGCGCTCGATTTCCACGATCTGGGCAACAACCGCTGGCAACTTGGTTTGACGCCGAAAGCCGCGCTGCTGAATAAGATCTTTAACCGTATCGATCTGCAAGGCGAGGCGTTTCTTAATCGCATCACGCTGGATGATAAGCAGGGCGATAAAACCGAGATCACCCTTAGCGCTACCCGCACCGAACCGAAACAGTTAACCGATGAAGAGCGAGCCCGTTTTGCCCCAGCGCAGTGAAAAAACCGTTGCGCTGCTGTGGCTGGCGGTGTGCCTGACGTTAGCGGTGGCGCTGGCGGTTTTGCTGCCGCGCAGCCAGCTGAATAGCAGCGTGCTGGCGTTATTGCCGCAGCAAAACCTCGGCCAGGCGCCAGCGGAGATCCAGCACGGCTTTATGCAGCGCCTCGATCGTCAGCTGGTGTGGCTGGTAAGTGCCAACGATCACGACGGCGATGCGGTTGCGGCCTGGTGGCAAGCGCAGCTGCAAGCCTTGCCGATGCTGAAACAGGTGAGCGGAGCGCTGGATGACGATCAGATGCAGCGCTGGGGCGCCTATGCGTTTCAACATCGCAACGGCTTGATCGATGCGGCCACGCGCGCGCGCCTGCAGAACGGTGGTAACGCGCAGGCCGACTGGATTCTGGCGCAGCTGTTCTCGGCTTTCGCGGGCGTCGGTAGCAAAGAGATCGGCCACGATCCGCTGCTGCTGGTGCGCGGCGCACAGCTGACGATGCAGCAGAACGCCAATAAAATGCTGCTGCATAACGGCTGGCTGACGGTCAAGGATGCGCAGCAGCGCCGCTGGTATTTCCTGCACGGCGAGCTGGCGAGCAATGCTTTCAGTATCAAAGAGAGCCATCAACTTGTGACCGCGCTCAATCAGCTGGAGCAACAGCTGAAAACCCGCTGGCCGGATGCGCAACTGCTGACGCGTGGCACGGTGCTGTTTAGCGACGATGCCAGCCAGCGCGCGCAGCATGATGTCGAAACCCTCGGCAGCGCAACGTTAGCGGGATTGTTGCTGCTGGTGTGGCTAGTTTTCCGTTCGTTGCGGCCGCTGGCGCTGTGCGCATTGTCGGTGGCGATGGGCGCGATGGCGGGCACGGTGCTGACGTTGCTCTGTTTTGGTGAGCTGCATCTCACCACCTTAGTGATGAGCCTCAGCATTGTCGGTATTTCGGCCGATTATACGCTCTACTATCTGACGGAACGCATGGTGCACGGCGAGCAAGCCACGCCGTGGCAAAGTTTGCATAAGGTGCGCGGCACGCTGTTGCTGGCGCTCGGCACCACGGCGATTGCCTGGCTGTTGATGCTGCTGGCACCGTTCCCCGGCTTGCGCCAGCTGGCGGTATTTGCCGCCAGCGGATTAAGTGCTTCCTGCCTGACGGTGATCTGTTTTTATCCGTGGCTGGTACGCGGTTTACCGGTGCGGCCGATTCCGGCGATGGTATGGCTGGCGCGCTGGCTGGCCGCGTGGCGGCGCAATAACGGGCTGAAGCGCGGCTTACCGGCGCTGGTGGCGATCTATGCGCTGAGCGGCATGCTACAACTCAAGGTCGATGATGATATTGCCCATCTGCAAAGCGCCCCGGCGCAGCTGTTAGCGCAGGATCGTCAGCTGGCGCAACTCACCGGTCAGCAGGCCGATCAAACCTGGTTTGTGGTGTGGGGCGATGATGAACAGCAAGCACTGCAACGGCTGAGCGCGCTGGCACCCAAGCTGCAACAGGCGCAGCAGCAAGGCTGGTTCAAAAGTTATCGCGTGCTGCCGCTCAGTTCGCTGGCGCAGCAGCAGCAGGATGTAGCGCTGCTACAGCAGGCTGCACCAACCATTCTGGATCGATTGAAGCAGGCGGGCATTACTGTAGCGAATGCTAATCTCAGCGCCATGCCGGTGACCGCCGCCGACTGGCTGGCGAGCCCGCTGAGTGAAGGCTGGCGGCTGCTGTGGCTGTCGCTGCCGGACGGACGCAGCAGCGTGCTGGTGCCGATCGGCGGCGTTAAAAACAGCGCCGCGTTGCAGCAGCTGGCATCCCAGCAGGTGGGCGTCAGTTGGGTTGATCGCAAGGCCAGCTATGATGAACTGTTCCGCTTCTGGCGCACGCTGCTGAGCGGATTGCTGGCGTTGGCATTATTGCTGATTACCGGCAGCTACATGCTACGGTTGGGCGTGAAAGCCGGGATGCGCAGCGCGCTGCCGTCGTGGCTGTCGCTGGCGGCGGCGCTGGCGACGCTGGGCTGGATCGGCGCGAGCCTCAATCTGTTTGCCTTGCTGGCGCTGATTCTGGTGCTGGGCATCGGCATCAACTACACGCTGTTCTTCAGCAATCCGCGCGGCACGCCGTTAACCTCCATGCTGGCGGTGACGCTGGCGATGATGACCACACTGTTAACGCTCGGCATGCTGGTGTTCAGCAGCACCGCCGCCATCAGCGGTTTTGGTACCGTGCTGTGCAGCGGGATTTTTTGTGCATTCTTGCTGGCGCCGTTGGCGCTGGCTCCGGGGAAAAGGAAGCAACGATGAAAATGGGCATTTTGCTGCTGTTAAGCCTGCTGGTAAGCGGCTGCGCGCAGCATCAGAGCGACCTCAATCGGCCAACCGCGTGGCTGAAACCGGGCGTGCGCGTCACGCTGCCGGCGCCGGGCATCTCGCCCGCGTTTCAGCAGCAGCAGTTGCTGACCGGCCACGCCAAAGGCAAAACCCAGTCGCTGCTGGTGCTGCTGAGCGCGGATTCACAGCAGCTGAGCCTCGCCGGTTTGTCATCGCTTGGCATTCGCCTGTTCCGCGTCACCTATGATAAAAACGGCATTCACACGCAGCAGATGATGGCGCTGCCGGAAATGCCGCCCGCCAGTCAGGTGTTGGCGGATGTGATGCTGAGCCACTGGCCGATCAGCGCGTGGCAGCCGCAGTTGCCGCGTGGCTGGACGCTGACCGACATCGACGATCGGCGCGAGCTGCGCGATCCCGCCGGCAAGGTGGTGACGCTGATTCGCTATCTGCAACGCGGCGAGTTGCGTGAGCCGATCAGCATCGATCAACGTGCGTTTGGTTATCAGATTCAAATCCAACATCTGGATGCCTCATCATGATTTACATCTCCGCCTTTGGCATGGTGAATGCGCTGGGCAACAACCTGGCGCACATCGCCACACAGTTGCAAGCGGGCCACGCGCCCGGTATGCAACCGCGTGACGGCTGGCTGCAAGACGGCAAACGCTGCTGGCTGGGCGAAGTGCAGGGCGCGTTGCCGCTGATTCCTGCCGCGCTGGCGGCGCATAACACCCGCAACAATCAGCTGCTGCTGGCCGCGCTGGCGCAGATACGCCCGGCAGTGGATGCGGCGATCGCGCAATATGGGCGCGATCGCGTGGCGATTGTGCTTGGCACCAGCACCTCCGGCGTGGATGAAGGCGATCGTCAGGTGGATGACGCCTTGTCGGGCTACGATTACCGCATGCAGGAGCTTGGCGATCCATCACGCTTCCTGGCGCATTTTTTAGCGCTGGACGGTCCGGCTTACACCATTTCGACTGCCTGCTCATCCAGTGCGCGCGCCATAATTAGCGGCCAACGTTTGATTGATGCTGGTTTAGCGGACGTGGCGCTGGTGGGCGGCGCGGATTCGCTAAGTCGTATGCCGATTAACGGCTTCGCCAGCCTGGATTCACTCTCTGAACGTCACTGCGCGCCGTTTAGCGCCGATCGCGACGGCATTTCGATTGGTGAAGCTGCCGCGCTGCTGCTGCTGACGCGCGAAAAGCAGCCGCTGGCGCTGCTCGGCTGCGGTGAATCGTCGGACGCGTGGCACATGTCGGCACCGCATCCTGAAGGCGTCGGCGCTGAGCGCGCTATGCTGATGGCGCTGCAACAGGCGGGTTTACAGCCGCAGGATGTTGGTTACATCAACCTGCACGGTACCGCCACGCCGCTGAACGATCAGGTGGAATCTGCGGTGATTCATCGCCTGTTTGGTGAACGCGTGCCGTGCAGTTCAACCAAACACCTGACCGGCCACACGCTGGGCGCGGCGGGCGCCACCGAAGCGGCTTTAGCCGCACTGATTCTGCAGCGGCAGCTGCCGCCGCCGCCGCAGGATTTCTCGCTGGCGGCACACGATACTTCGCTGCCGGCGTGCGGTTTGATCACCACGCCGCAGCCTTTGGCGCGCCCGGTGATTGCCTCAAATTCGTTTGCTTTTGGCGGGAACAATACCTGCCTGATTGTAGGAAAGCCTTATGAGTGATTTTCTGCCGGTAGATGCTTATCTGCCGCATCGTGCACCGATGCTGCTGCTGGATCGCGTCATCCAGGTTAGCGACGACAGCGTGATCTGCGAAGTCAGTATCAACGCGACAGGCGTGCTGGCCCCTTTTCTCACCGCACAGGGCGATTTACCGGCGTGGTACGGCGTGGAGATCATGGCGCAGACCGTTGGCGTCTGGTCGGGCTTTCATGTGCGTCAGCGCGGCGGCGATGAGATTCGTCTCGGCATGCTGCTTGGCGGACGCGGTTATCGTGCCAGCCGCGCCGCTTTCGCCGCCAATAGCACGCTGCGCGTTGAGATGCGCCTGCTGATGCGTGACGACCGATTGGGCAGCTTCGAAGGGGAGATCCGCTGCGGCGAGGCGATCATCGCCAGCGGGCGGCTGAATACCTATCAGCCCAATGAACACGAGTTAATTCAATTGCAACAAGGAGTTCAGCCATGACACGCAGCGTTTTAGTGACCGGCGCAAGTAAAGGTATTGGCCGCGCCATCGCATTGCGTCTGGCGCAGGATGGCTTTGAAATGGTGGTGCATTATCATCGCGACAGCGCCGGTGCCGCGCAGACGCTGGCTGAGATTGAGGCGGCAGGCGGATGTGGGCGCACCTTGCAGTTTGACGTGGCGCAGCGCGATGCCACACGCAGCGCACTGGAACAGGATATCGCCACGCATGGTGCCTACTACGGCGTGGTGAGCAATGCGGGCATCACGCGCGATGCGGCGTTCCCGGCGCTGACCGATGACGAGTGGGACAGCGTGATCCACACCAATCTCGACAGCTTCTACAACGTGATTCATCCGTGCGTGATGCCGATGATTGGCCTGCGCAAGGGCGGACGCATTATTACGCTCTCCTCGGTCTCGGGGATCATGGGCAATCGCGGCCAGGTCAACTACAGCGCGGCCAAAGCCGGCATTATCGGTGCCACCAAAGCGCTGGCGATTGAGCTGGCGAAACGCAAAATTACCGTTAACTGCATCGCACCCGGCTTGATTGATACCGGTATGACCGATCTTGAGCCGCTGGTGATTGACGAGGCGATGAAGCTGATCCCAATGAAGCGCATGGGCGCGGCGGATGAAGTCGCCGGACTGGCCAGCTACTTAATGTCGGACATCGCGGGCTACGTCACGCGTCAGGTGATTTCAATCAATGGAGGTATGCTGTGATTCAGCGCGTAGTGGTAACCGGCATGGGCGGCGTGACCGCTTTTGGTGAGCGCTGGAGCGCGGTGGCTGAGCGGATCAAACAGGGCAAAAATGCGGTGCGCCATATGCCGGAATGGCAAGTGTACGACGGCTTGCACACGCTGCTCGGCGCGCCGGTGGACGACTTTACGCCGCCAGCGCATTACACGCGCAAACGCATTCGTTCGATGGGGCGCGTCTCACTGATGGCAACGCGCGCCACCGAACTCGCGCTGGAGCAGGCCGGTTTGATCGATCATCCGGTGCTGACCAGCGGTGAAACCGGCATTGCTTACGGCTCCTCAACCGGCAGCACCGGACCGGTGAGTGAATTTGCCACTATGCTGACGGAAAAGCACACCAACAACATTACCGGCACCACTTACGTGCAGATGATGCCGCACACCACCGCCGTTAACGCGGGCCTGTTCTTTGGCCTGCGCGGCCGGGTGATCCCGACGTCCAGCGCCTGTACGTCGGGCAGCCAGGCGATCGGCTATGCCTGGGAAGCGATTCGTCACGGTTATCAAACCGTGATGGTGGCGGGTGGGGCGGAAGAGCTGTGTCCATCCGAAGCGGCGGTATTTGACACGCTGTTCGCCACCAGCCAGCGTAACGACGCGCCGCACACGTCGCCCGCGCCGTTCGACCAGCAGCGCGACGGATTAGTGATTGGCGAAGGTGCAGGCACCTTGATCCTCGAATCGCTGGAACATGCGCAGGCGCGCGGAGCCACCATTTATGCCGAGCTGGTGGGTTTCCACACTAACTGCGATGCCGCGCATATCACCCAGCCGCAGCGTGAAACCATGCAGATTTGTATCGAGCGCGCGCTGAAAACCGCCGGTGTCACGGCGGAGCAGATTGGCTATATCAATGCCCACGGCACCGCCACCGATCGCGGCGATATCGCCGAGAGTCAGGCCACCGCAGCGATTTATGGCAACAGCACGCCAATCTCTTCGCTAAAAAGCTACTTTGGCCATACGCTGGGCGCGTGCGGGGCGCTGGAAGCCTGGATGAGCATTGAGATGATGCGTGAAGGCTGGTTTGCGCCGACGTTGAATTTGTCACAACCGGCCGCTGAATGCGGTGAACTTGATTACATCATCGGTGAAGCGCGCCAGATTGAGACAGATTACATCCAATCCAATAACTTCGCCTTTGGCGGGATTAACACTTCGCTGGTGTTTAAACGCTGGCGCGAAGGCTGATAGCAGGTCGCCATGAATGGCGCTTGTTAGTTAAGTCCGCGACGAACGCATGCCGGATGCTTCGGTACATGTTGTTGAAAAGGGCACAGTTGCCAGAGGCGCTGGCGCGTCTGCTGCGGCAAAAGGGCTATTCGCAGCGCTGAGGCTTTTACGTTGGGCCAGGAGCCTCACGTATGGATGCGTGAGGCAGTTCGGGGTCGGCCAGGGAAGGCCGATCCGCGAACGGTCCGTTGGCACGACATGGAAGCCGAAGGCACCGCGCTAGCGGCGCGAGGACGGCCCGTGACGCAGCAGATGTGTCAGAGCCCGCTACCTAGTCAAAGCAAAACCCTTTCTTCAGTGATAAGCATTGGTCGCCATGAATGAATGGCGACCCTACAAGCCCGGGCAGGGTACCTATTGCACCACTCCTCCATGATATGAAGGTAAAAAGTGGGATTTTTCTTGCTTTCGGGCAACGACTGCGCATAATCGCAAACCGCAATAATAATGATTATCACTTCGTTTGCATTAGGGGATCCCATGCGCGCTATGCCTTTCAATCCCGGACTGAAACCGACGCTGTTGGCCGTAATGGTCAGCGCCGGTTGTTTGCCAGTGATGGCTGCTACCACCAACACCACAACCTCCACTGACGCGAAAAACGAACAGCAGACGCTGACCGTGACCGCGACACCGCAAACCGATTTCAAACCAGGCGGCAACGATCTGGTACCGGCTTTCCTCGATGGCCAGGTTGCACACGGCGGCCGTCTCGGCATGCTGGGTGAGCAGAACGCCATGGACGTGCCGTTTAATGTCATCGGTTTTACCTCGAAAATGATTCAGGATCAGCAGGCGCAAACCATCGGTGACGTGGTGCGCAACGATGCTGGCGTGCAGAATCTGAAAGGCTACGGCAACTTTGCCGAGAGCTATCGCATTCGTGGCTTCAAGCTGGACGGCGATGCCATGACCTACGGCGGCCTGGCGGGTATCGTGCCGCGTCAGGTGATGGATGCCTCGCTGATTGATCGCGTGGAGATCTTTAAAGGGGCTAACGCCTTGCTGAACGGTTCGGCGGAGAGCGGCGTCGGCGGCATGATTAACCTCGAGCCGAAGCACGCTGATGATACGCCGCTGACGCGCATCGGGGTGGATTACACGTCCGGTTCCCAGGTGGGCGGCACCGCCGATATTGGTCGTCGTTTTGGCGACAACAACCAGTTTGGCGTGCGGCTGAATGCGGTTAACCGCGAAGGCGGCACCGAGGTAGATGGCGAGAAAAAACGCACCACCGCTGCGTCACTCGGCCTGGATTATCGTGGCGATCGTCTGCGTACGTCGCTCGACGTTGGCTACCAGAAAAAGACCTTCCACGATGCGCGTAACGGCGTCAACATCAGCGGCATCGATTTCATTCCTGATGTGCCGTCCAACGCGAAAAACTACAGCCAGAAGTGGGTGTTCAGCGATATCGAGTCGGAGTTTGGTCTGGCGAAAGCCGAATACGATCTGACCGATCATTGGACCGCCTATGCGGGCCTCGGCGCGCAGCACACACATGAAGTGGGCAATTACGGCATTCCGAAGATCCTCGACAGCGCCGGCAACGCCACCATTGGTCGCTTCCGCACCAATCGCGTGCAGGACAACATGAGCGGCATGGTTGGCCTGCGTGGTGATTTCACTACCGGTCCGGTGACGCATAAAGTGAATTTCGGTTATTCGGCGATGACCACGAATGCGAAAAACAGCTATCGCATGTCGTCGGGCAACGATGCCAACGTAAATATTTATCACCCGCAGGATGTGGCTGAACCGGATAGCGTGTTCGCCGGTGGCGCTAAGTTCAGCGATCCGCTGACCACTTACCGTTCACGTTCGCAAGGCTACCTGCTGAGCGATACGCTGGGCTTCTTTGATGACACCTTGCTGGCAACCGTCGGCGCGCGTCATCAAAAAGTGGTGGTGCGTAACTACGGTTATGACGGCGTTGAAGATACCGCGACACGTTTCGACAGCAGCCGTTGGTTGCCGGCGTACGGTTTGCTGTATAAAGCCACGCAAAATATCTCGCTGTATGCCAACCATACTGAATCGCTGACGCCGGGCACCGCCGCGCCGTTTACCGCCACCAACTACGGTAGCGTGACCGGCATCGTGCATGCGAAGCAGAACGAAGTGGGTGTCAAAGCGGACTTTGGTCGCGTCGGCGGATCGCTGGCGCTGTTTGAAATCAAACAGCCGGTTGGCGTGCTGAACAATTCGGTCTACCAGCTGAATGGCGAGCAGCGCAACCGTGGCGTGGAGCTGAACATATTCGGTGAGCCGGTGCTGGGCCTGCGTCTTAACAGCAGCGCCACCTGGATCGATCCGGATATGACCAAAACCGGTGACAGCGATCAGGATGGCAAAAACGCCATCGGCGTACCGCGCTTCACTGCGGCGCTGGGTGCGGAGTATGACATCAAGCCGGTGGACGGTTTGACCGCCACAGCATTGCTGAACTACACCGGTTCACAATATGCCGACCTGGCAAACAACATGAAGCTGGATGATTACACCACGCTGGATTTGGGTCTGCGTTACCGCATGAAGGTTAACCAGAACGATATGGTGTGGCGCGTGGGCGTGGATAACGTCACGAATGAGAAATATTGGGCCAATGTTGATGACAGCGGCACCTATTTGTCGCAGGGTGAACCACGCACGGTGAAGGTTTCACTCAGCTACGATTTCTAATCTGCTCTCGAATGGGGCGCGCCTGCGCCCCATTATTTCTCCGCCAGAAATTTTCCTGTAACTTAGGGCGCATTGCATTACACTCTGTGCGGCAATCCTGCGCGAAAACTCGCCTTTATTTTTGAGTCATCATGAGTTCACCTGCACCACCAGACGACCACGACGAACCTTATCGGCAGCCGCTCGACGACGCGCTCTTCGCCATTGTGGTGCTTGCAGTCACTTCGGTTACGCTTATAATCTTCGTCCTGATGATTACGCTGTGGATGAGTTAAGGTCAGCACCGGGAAAAGGAAGCCTGTAAGGAGATGTCTATGGAATCCAGCGATGACAAACTGATCGCCATAATTGGCCTGCTCTCCGCCTGTTTAATTGGCGTGGTGTTTCTCTTCACCATGACCTGGCTCACCGACGTGCGTCACCCCGCGGATCCTTCACTCGATGTGCAAACCTGCCCGCAAAAACCCGCCACTACGCAACAGTCCTAGCTTTTTGTCTGCCAGTTCTGCCACTTAATCTGTTGACTGCGCAACTCCAGCGCCAGCGCCTCATGCAGGGTGCGATTGCCATTGGGATCGCCGAGGCCAAACAGCGCACCCGGTGAACGCCGATCGTCGGCCCACGCCGGATACTCCACCACCGGATAGAGTGAAATCCCTTCCAGCGCCACGCCGTGATCCAGCGCCAGACGCGCTTCTTCACTGATCTGCCGCAGCCAGGGCGCTCGCGCATCACCTTCGGCTCCGGTTTCGGCCAGAATCATCGGGCGCTGATAACGTTGCCAGCACTGCATTAACAAACGGTGCAGCGGTTGGCGCGTCGGATGGTCGATTGGCATGGTTTCGCCTGAGAAAAACCAGTGATTGTCGGGATAGTAATTAAGACCCAGAATATCGAGGAAATCCGCGCGGCCACCCAGTTCCGGCGCATCGCGTCCGCCAATCCAATCCCAGGCTTCAAACTGCGCCTGATGCTGCGCGTCGGCATAAGGTTTGCTGTCAGGGTTATCGGGATCGGTCGCCACCTGCACCAGCGGATCGGTCAGCACAAAGCGGGCATCGGGATAAACCTCGCGAATGGCGTGCATCGCCGCCAGCGAGGCGCGCACTAATTGGCGCTTCAGCTCACGACCGCGATCGCTGGCGTAGGGATCGAGCCAGGAAACATCCGCGCCGGCCCACGACCAGAATGAGATCTGATTGATCGGCGTGAAAAAGGGCTTTTCGATGCCTTCATCGCGCATCAGTTGAGCCATGGCGCGGGCGAAGCGTTCAAAGTGATCGATAAAGCTGGCTTTCCAGATATCCAGGTGATCGGGATAGCCAAAGTGCGCCAGCTCCCAGATAATCTGCATATCGTGACGCGCCGCGGCGTGCACCATCGGCAGAAAGGTGCGCCAGTCATATTCGTTGGGCACGGCTTCAATCAGATGCCAGCGAGCGCCATCGCGCGCGGTGTGCAAACCTTCCTGCGCCAGTGCGGCATAATCTTTCTCCAGCAGCATGTCGTGGCCGCTGCTGATCACCATATCGAGCCGACGTCCGCCTGCGCGTCGGGCGGTTGAACAGGGAAAACTGCCCTGAAAGAAACTGCGGAACAGCTGAGGGTGATGGCGCAGGGATTGCTGAGTCATAATCCTCTCCTCACATTGAGCGCCGGATGCAGAATGCAGAACGCCTGGCTAAGTCTAGACTAAATTGACGGTGCACCATTGGGCAGAAAAGGAAGCCTCCGATTGCTTCTTAGCGCATTGATACCAACAATAATAGGTCCACAGCTTTCAGGGATTCACTATGAGTGAAGCAGCAACCTCTTTGCCGCCTGAGGAACATTCGGGCAACCGGCTGAAACCGAGTGTTGAGGCGCGTTGCGCACGACATCCGGGCATGAGCGGCATTCATCCGCTTAACGATGGATTGGACGCTTTTGCTGCGCGCTATCAGTTGATGAGCATGGCGCAGCACACCATTGATGTGCAGTACTACATTTGGCACAACGACATGTCCGGCCGCTTGCTGTTCAGCGCGCTGCTGGACGCCGCCGAGCGCGGGGTGAAAGTGCGATTGCTGCTGGATGACAATAACACGCCGGGTTTGGATGAGACGCTGGCGGAACTCGATCGCCACGCTAATATCGCGGTGCGCCTGTTTAATCCGTTCTCGTTCCGCACGCTGCGCGCGCTCGGTTATCTCACCGATTTTTCCCGCCTCAATCGACGTATGCACAATAAGAGCCTGACAGTGGATGGCGCGGCGACGCTGGTGGGCGGGCGCAATATCGGCGACGAATATTTTGGCACCGGCGATGAACCACTGTTTACCGATCTCGATGTCCTGGCGATTGGTCCGGTGGTCGACGAAGTGACGCAGGATTTCGAACGCTACTGGCGCAGTAAAGCGGTATCGCCGCTGCGCAAAGTGGTTGATGTGAGCGGCGATGCGCATCAGGCAGTGCGCTTGCCACAAGAGTGGCAGCAGAGTGAAGCGGTGGAGCGCTATCTGGCACGGTTGGAGCACTCGTCGTTTATTAGCCAGATGGAGCAGGGCGAGCTGGAGATGACGTGGGCGGAATCGCGGCTGCTGAGTGATGATCCGCGTAAAGGGCTCGGCAAAGCAAAACGCCGCAGTTTACTGCCGCAGCGCATGCTAGAGGTCATCGGCACGCCGCAGCAGCAGTTCGATATTATCTCGGCCTATTTTGTCCCGACACGATCTGGCGTGGCGCAGCTGCTGGCATTGAAGCGGCGCGGGGTGAAGATAGCCATCCTTACCAATTCGCTGGCGGCCAATGACGTCACGGTGGTGCACGCCGGTTATGCGCGCTGGCGCAAAAAACTGCTGCGCCACGGCATCGCGCTGTATGAACTGAAGCCGCAGGACAATCCGCAAACCGCGCCACACGATCGCGGTATCACCGGTAATTCAGGTTCCAGTTTGCATGCCAAAACCTTCACCGTGGACAATCGCAAAGTATTTATCGGCTCGTTCAATTTCGATCCGCGTTCCGCCATGCTGAACACCGAAATGGGGTTGGTGATTGAGAGTGAAGCCCTGGCGCAGCAAACGCATCAGCGCTTTATTGCCGGGATGCGCGATCGCGCCTGGACGCTACGTCTGGATAAGTGGGGACGCGTCAATTGGGTCGAGTTTGCTAACGAGCAGGGCGAAGTGGTGCACAAACATGAACCGCAATGCACGCTGCTGCAGCGCTTGCTGGTGCGACTGGTGTGGCGCTTGCCGGTTGAGTGGCTGCTTTAGATAAAAAGGGCCAGCGTAGCGGGCCCTTTTTTCATTTGCGTTGCGGCTTACCGGAGAACAGGAAGCGCAGCAGCGGAATGCGCAGATGGATTTCATACAGCGTAAACGCCACGCCAAATACCATCAGTAAGCCGACGAAGAAGCCGAGCGTGTTGTTGCCGATGTGCGGCGTGATGTAGATGCCGTACAAAATGGTCAGCGGATGGTGTACCAGATAGATAAACAGCGAGGCATTCACCAGATACATGATGCGCGGCGAATGGCTGTTCAGCAGCTTATGGCCGAAGCTAAAACAGACGTTTAGCATGCACAACCCCATCAGCGTCGAAATGATCATATCGATTTCATACAGCCAACCTTCACCGCTGCTGTAACGCTGATTCAGGCTATAGGCGATGAATACCGCGATAGCGCCAAAGCACATCACCGGATTAAAGCGCACAAACAACGCTTTCAGCGCCTGATGCTTCCAGCTCAACGCACCCAGCATAAAGAACGGCAGGAACATCAGCGTTTGCATCACGGCAATGCTGAACAGGCCATCGGCAAACACGGCCGGAACGAAATAAAACAGCACGCGGCGGAACGCACACCAAATTAAGGCATAAGTCAGTAGTGCCAGCGTCAATTTACCCCAGCCAATTTGCTGATAATCGATGCTGCGCTGCTGCTTATTCAGCCAGCGAAACGCCACCATACCGAACGTGGTCAGAATCACCAGTACCAATAAAAACCACAGATGAGATATCAGCTCCCACGCCAGCGTGTTGTACTTGTCGTACAGCGAGAAACTGTTCCAGTCGCCGATTTTATCGGTGAGATTTTTGGTGATGAAAAACTGCGGCAAGGTAATCAGCGGCACGGCAGTCAACATCGGGATGCCGACACGCTCCAGACGCACTTTCAACCAGCGCTGCGGCTGGTAGCGTAAGTAGAGCATGTAGGAAAAATAGCCTGAAATAACAAAGAACACCTGCATGCGGAAGGCGTGAATAAAGTCGTTTAGCACCGTCAACCACATTGAGGCGTCATGGCTGTTCACGGCCCATTTCTGCGTGGAGTAAATCAGAGAGACGTGAAAAGGCACGCCTAATAACATTAAATACGCGCGAATCGAATCGAGGAAATATTCACGTTCGGGTTTAGCTGAACTCATAATCTTCCAATAGTCAGTTTACTTGCCGGTTTCGCCCTGAAACCGGATTATGCCGAAGGAAAATTCTACCGGCTGTAAACAGGGTATACTATCAGGTGAATCTGTATGTGATTTTGCGGGGTTTAATTATCCTAAAAGCACATTTTCAGCTTACAAATCAGCGGAACAATCTATTACATACGCTGTCGGAAAACCGAATAATCCTTTAAGATAATCGGGTTTGATCTAAGCACACGAAAGGGGGGGATGTGCTGAATAATGTGAATAATAAAGTGGGACTGGTAAAGATGCGCTGGGTAGGCGCGGCAGTTCTGCTGGCTATGTATGCCAACAATAGTTGGGCGTTTAACATTGATGATGTTGCAAAACAAGCCAAGGCGTTGGCAGGGAAAAGTTTCGAAGCGCCAAAAAGCAATTTACCCTCTCAGTTTCGTGAAATGAAGTTTGCTGACTATCAGCAGATCCAGTTTAACCACGACAAAGCTTATTGGGGCAAACTGCGCACGCCGTTTAAGCTTGAGTTCTATCATCAGGGCATGTATTTCGATACGCCGGTGAAAATCAACGAAGTGACGGCGTCTTCAGTACGTGAAATTAAATATAACCCTGACTACTTCAATTTCGGCAACGTAAAACACGATGCTGATGCAGTCAAAAACCTTGGCTTTGCTGGGTTTAAGGTGTTGTATCCATTAAATAAAAAGGGCAAAGACGACGAGATCACCAGCTTCCTCGGCGCCAGCTATTTCCGTGTGATTGGCGAAGGCCAGGTGTACGGTCTTTCGGCACGTGGACTGGCGATTGATACCGCCTTGCCGTCGGGCGAAGAGTTCCCGCGCTTTAAAGAGTTCTGGATTGAGCGTCCAAAACCGCAGGACAAACAGCTGGTGATCTATGCGCTGCTGGATTCGCCACGCGCGTCCGGTGCCTATCGTTTCATCATCAAACCGGGCAAAGAATCGACGGTTGATGTGCAATCCAAAGTTTACCTGCGTGATAACGTCGGCAAACTGGGCGTTGCGCCACTGACCAGTATGTTCCTGTTTGGTGCAAACCAGCCTTCGCCAGTGACCAACTTCCGTTCTGAGCTGCACGATTCGAATGGTCTTTCGATTCATGCCGGCAACGGTGAGTGGATTTGGCGTCCGCTAAATAACCCGAAACATCTTGCGGTTAGCACTTTTACCGTTGAGAACCCGAAAGGTTTTGGTCTGCTGCAGCGCACGCGTGATTTCAGCCGTTTCCAGGATCTCGACGATCGCTATGACCTGCGCCCAAGTGGCTGGGTTGAGCCGCAGGGTGATTGGGGTAAAGGCCGTGTTGAACTGGTAGAGATTCCAACTGCCGATGAAACCAACGACAACATCGTTGCGTTCTGGACGCCGGAAAAACTGCCAGAGCCGGGCAAAGAGATGAACTTCCAGTATCGTCTGCACTTCACCCGTGACGAGAATCAGCTGCACTCAGACGACATCGCCTGGGTAAAAGACACGCTGCGCTCTGCCGGTGATGTGAAGCAGTCGAATCTGGTGCGTCAGCCGGATGGTTCTATCGCCTTCACCGTGGATTTCGTTGGCAAAGCGATGAGCAAGCTGCCGGAAGATACGCAAGTGGCGCCGCAGGTGAGCGTGGGTAACAACGCTGACGTGGTTGAGCAGAGTGTGCGCTACAACCCGGTGACCAAAGGCTGGCGTCTGGTGTTGCGTCTGCGTGTGAAAGATAACAAGCAGCCGACTGAGATGCGTGCGGCGCTGGTGAGCGGCGACAAGACATTGACGGAAACCTGGAGCTATCAGCTACCTGCCAATGAATAAATCGATATTTCTACCTCAATCTTACGTGGAGGCTCTGCCGCTTGATGCGGCAGGGCGCGCCCGTCTCAGCGATTCGCTGCAGAATGCGCAGGCGTTCCACGCTATTCATACGTCGCTGGGGCAAGATAACGCCGCCAGCGAGCGCCCGGATGATGCACCGCTGAAATCGGTGTCATCCCGTGTGCAAATGGCCTGGCCGGACTCACTGGCGGATGGTCAGCAGCTCAGCAAGGATTATCTTGATCGCACCACACTGAAGGCGATGCCGAAAGTGAAGCGTTCGCTGATGTTCCCGGAGATCTGGCGCACCAACCCGATTGCGCGCGCCTGGGATTCCCTGCGCGGCCAGAAATCCACTCCACGCTATGCCACCGTTGAAGAGCAGAAAAACGAGGACAAGTGGCGCCACGTTGGCTCCATGCGTCGTTACGTACTGCTGATTCTGACGATTCTGCAGACCGTGGTGGCAACCTGGTACATGAAAACCATTCTGCCGTATCAGGGCTGGACGCTGATCGATCCTATCGAGATGTTCAACCAGAACTGGCTGCAGTCGGTTGAGCTGATCCTGCCGTACATCCTGCAGACCGGGATTCTGTTCCTGTTCGCCATCCTGTTCTGCTGGGTTTCAGCCGGTTTCTGGACCGCGCTAATGGGCTTCCTGCAGCTGCTGATCGGTCGCGATAAATACAGCATTTCGTATTCGACCACCGGCGATGAGCCGCTGAATCCGGAACACCGTACTGCGCTGATCATGCCGATCTGTAATGAAGATGTAGAACGCGTGTTTGCTGGCCTGCGTGCGACCTGGGAATCGGTCAAACGTACTGGCAATGCAGAACACTTCGACGTCTACATTCTGAGCGACAGCTATGATGCCGATATCGCCATCGCCGAGCAGAAAGCCTGGATGGAGCTGGTGCGTGATGTCGGTGGCGCCGGCAAGATTTTCTATCGTCGTCGTCGTCGTCGTGTGAAGCGTAAAAGCGGCAACATCGATGACTTCTGCCGTCGCTGGGGCAGCAACTACAGCTACATGGTGGTGCTGGACGCCGACAGCGTAATGAGCGGTGAGTGTCTTACCGGTTTAGTGCGCATGATGGATGCTAACCCGAACGCCGGTATTATCCAGTCTTCGCCGAAAGCGTCAGGCATGGATACGCTGTATGCGCGTTGCCAGCAGTTTGCTACCCGTGTGTACGGTCCGCTGTTCACCGCTGGTTTGCACTTCTGGCAGTTGGGTGAATCACACTATTGGGGCCATAACGCCATCATTCGTGTGCAACCGTTTATCGAACACTGTGCGCTGGCACCGCTGCCGGGTGAAGGTTCCTTCGCGGGTTCGATCCTGTCGCATGACTTCGTTGAAGCCGCGCTGATGCGTCGTGCCGGTTGGGGGGTGTGGATCGCCTACGATCTGCCAGGCTCCTATGAAGAACTGCCGCCGAACCTGCTGGATGAGCTGAAGCGTGACCGTCGCTGGTGCCACGGTAACCTGATGAACTTCCGTTTGTTCCTGGTAAAAGGGATGCATCCGGTTCACCGTGCGGTGTTCCTGACGGGCGTAATGTCCTATCTCTCCGCGCCGTTGTGGTTCATGTTCCTCGCGCTTTCTACTGCCTTGCAGGTGGTGCACACGCTGATGGAACCGACCTACTTCCTGCAACCACGCCAGCTGTTCCCGGTGTGGCCGCAGTGGCGTCCCGACTTGGCGATAGCCTTGTTCTCAACTACGCTGGTGCTGCTGTTCCTGCCGAAACTGTTGAGCGTGGTGCTGATTTGGTTCAAGGGAGCGAAACCTTATGGTGGCGCCATCCGCTTGTTCTTCTCGCTGATTCTGGAGATGCTGTTCTCAGTGCTGCTGGCGCCGGTGCGCATGCTGTTCCACACCGTGTTTGTGGTCAGCGCGTTCCTTGGCTGGGAAGTGGTGTGGAACTCGCCGCAGCGTGATGATGATGCGACGCCATGGAGCGAAGCTTTCCGTCGTCATGGTTCACAGATGCTGTTGGGTCTGGTGTGGGCGGGCGGTATGGGCTTCCTCGATCTGAACTTCCTGTGGTGGCTGTCGCCGATCGTCGTCTCGCTGATCCTGTCGCCGTTTGTATCGGTGATGTCGAGCCGTGCAACGGTAGGGCAGAAGAGCAAGAACGCCAAACTGTTCCTGATCCCGGAAGAGTATGAGCCACCTAAAGAGCTGGTTGATACCGATCACTATCTGCAGATCAACCGTCAACGCGCGCTGAAAAATGGCTTTATGCATGCACTGTTTAACCCGGCATTTAACGCGCTGGCGACGGCGATGGCAACATCACGTCACAAGCAGAGCGATTTACTGGATCATGCGCGTGACCGTCGTGTCGATCAGGCACTGAGCGATGCGCCAGAGAAACTGAATCGCGAGCAGCGTTTGCAGCTGATTAGCGATCCGGTGGTGCTGGCTCGTGTGCACTCACGCCTGTGGGAAAGCGCGGACAAATATCATCAGTGGGTGGAAAGCTATCAGAAGCTGAAGCTCAATCCAGAGGCGCTGCCACAGCGCTGAGGATGAGAAAGTAAAAAGCGGCAGAGATGCCGCTTTTTTTTCGCCAGAAATATGTCGCAATCTTTACGTGTTAAGGAGTGGTCATCGTCCCTGCGAGATGGTTAAACTAACGCCAGTTCATTGTGAGTAAATGTTGTGAATTATTTCCTGAAAATAACCGCGCTTAGCGCCGCCATTCTTCTGCTCACCGGTTGTGGCAGTATCATCAGCCGCACCTTTCCTGGACAAGGTCACGGCAACCAATATTATCCCGGCGTGCAGTGGGACGTTCGTGACGGACCGTGGCGCGTGCTAACCATTATCGATTTGCCGCTGTCGCTGGTGATGGACACGCTGTTACTGCCCGTCGATGCCAGTCACGGTCCGTACGAATAAACGCTATTACAGGTTGTCAGAAGGGCTGTTGTCGTCTTCCCACTCTTGTGCCGCCGCTTCGCCCTCTTCAAGGTCACGCGGTGGTTCCAGCTGGAACTCGCCGTCGTCCCATTCGTGCAGCGTATTTTCCGCCTGCCACTCCTGACGCAGTTCGACTTCATCAAAATCGCCATCAAAGATGGCTTGTGCGGCGTCTCCGCTTGAGATTGGCAGGCATTCACCCTGACCGTCCTCTTCCGCGAAAAATTCGGCCTGCCACATAATGTCGCCATCCTGCATCACGTACTTCTGCAGGGCGAACTGGCTTACACTGGCATCTTCTTCAGCGATCTCTGGTTGGCTGGCGAGAAACTCTTCACGAGCGGCTTCAATGGCTTCTTCAAGGGTGGTAAACAGGCTCATCATCAACTCCATGTCTGTAAAAAAGGGATTTCACAGAAGGATAGACGAAAAATCGTGACGTGCAGGGCGGAGAGGAAATATCAGTTGGGCGGTTGCGTGAAATTCAACCGCCCAACCGGTCAGGCTATTTTCTGCGGGAAATGCAATACCGGGCGTACTGATTCGTGAATAATTGGAGCAGAGTAACGAATACAACATTTAATACAGGGCTTAACCTTTTTAAAATTAATACGCGCGGTTGATAATGCCTGATTTAAATTATATAGAGTGCCAATAAATACCATATCCTCCTTTACAGGTAAGCGTTTGCACTCTTTCCGATGCAGAAGATGATAACCTTCCTGATCGGTACTGATCGTCACGTAGTAGTAGATACCTTTATTCATATTATATTGTCCTGAGATATATTTGCTGTGTGTAATCTTTTTATATTTTTTAAAAGTGAACGGGTGAAGCTAAGTGCTGCAATCGAAATTAACTGGATTCGATTTTACGAACCAATTCCATAAAGTTATAAGCGAAGCGATTATTTTAACGAAAAGGAATATGGGGTTTTTTAATCAGACAATACCTTGTTTAGTAAGTTAATTTTACTTCATTGATAAGTGATGCCGAAGGATTTAGCAATATTAAATAGGAATAGCCCTGGAAGTTGTAGAAATCAGGTCCGAAACGCTAAACTTTGGTGAATAAATATTAATGAGTGACAATTCCGGTAATCCTGCATCAACGCAGAATTTGGCTGCTATGGCGCAAGGAAAGGTTAATTTTACGTCAACATTGCGTGCTGAAGAAAAGTGATGTCTGATTAAATGCGGCGCTAAGCCAACTATCAGCCTAAGTTCAGGCTGGCACGGCTCACTAATAAATTACCGCATGTGATCGCGCCAAAAGGCAAATTAGTGCATATAAACCGTGGAGCACACAGGGTGCCCCGTCCGATATTAATAAACCGATGGTTCGCCTTGCGGACGCGTTTTAAAGCGGCGATGCAGCCACATGTATTGCTCTGGAGCCAGCAGCACCGTCTCTTCCACCACTTTGTTCATCACCACAGCGGTATCAAGTTCAGATTCCAGCGTAAATTTGTCGCGGATATCTGGCATCATTTTCAGCTCATAGCCGCGCGCGTTCGGCAGACGTCGCGCCAGGAACGGCACCACGCTTGGGTTTGCCAGACGAATCAGCATATGGGTGCCGGTGGTTGTCGCCGCATCCTGAACCGCGAAGAATGGCGCAAACACGCTGCTGCGCGGGCCATAATCATGATCCGGTGCATACCAGATAATGTCGTTGTTCTTCATGGCGCGAATCATGCCTTTCAGATCTTTGCGGTCCAGCATGCTTTTATTGGAGCGCATCCGGCCCCAGGTTTGCAGCCAGTCGATCAACTTGTTGTCGTTGGGACGATACACGCCAATGCCTGGGTTGTGCATACCAAATACCCGCGCTCCCAACTCCAGAGTCAGAAAGTGCATACCAATTAATAATATGCCGCGCTTCTCTGCCAGCGCGTTAGTCACGTGCTCCAGCCCGCTGGTGGTGACCCATTTACGAATACGCCAGTCCGGCCAGAACCACGCCATCCCGGTTTCAATCAGCCCCATGCCAACCGATTCGAAGTTGTGCTTTACCATCGCGTCACGTTCATTGGTCGGCATAGTGGGGAAGCACACTTCAAGATTACGCTGCGCCACTTCAACGCGCCGCTTCATAAAGCGCATGGCAACGCGACCCAATCCGCAGCCAATTGCATGCAGTACCGGATAGGGCAACAGCACCAGCAGATAAAGAAAGCCAATGCCGAGCCAGGTCAGCCAATAGCGTGGATAGAAGAGTTCACGGGTGAGTTGGGGAAGTTGAGTCATGGAAATGTCAGTATCCTGCGTCTTATGCCAGAGAGTCCGGTTTCTGTAATTTTTTGTCATTATGCCATTTTTTCATTCTGGCTGAAATCAAGCATAGACCGAGGACGGCTTTCCTACAGCAGGGATGCGCACGAAAACGCAATTGTGGCGCACAAATGCGTGTGTAATTTCAGCCGGCAGGCTTATCAAACCAAAATTTTTGTATCAGGCAGAATTCGGGTATCATACGCGCGCTAAATTTCTCTGATTGCTAACAGGACGAACACCATGCCAGTGTTACATAACCTTGTTTCCAATAAAGAGCTGAAGGAACGTATGTTGGCGGAAACCGAACCACGTACCACAGTCTCTTTTTATAAATACTTCCAGATTGCCGATCCTAAAGCCTTCCGTGATGCCCTCTACGTTGAGTTAACCAAACTCAAGGTGTTTGGTCGCGTCTATGTTGCGCACGAAGGCATCAACGCACAAATCAGTGTGCCCGCCAGCCGCTACGAAAAGATGAAGGCCGCTTTGTATGCCTTTGATGCGGCGCTAAATAACTTGCGCATGAACATTGCGCTGGATGATGACGGTAAATCTTTTTGGGTGCTGCGCCTGAAAGTGCGTGAACGCATTGTAGCGGATGGGATTGAAGACAATAGCTTTGATGCCAGCGATGTGGGTGCTTACCTGAAAGCCGCGGACGTTAATGCAATGCTCGACGATCCGGATGCGCTGTTTGTGGATATGCGTAACCACTACGAATATGAAGTGGGGCGCTTCGATAACGCCATGGAAGTGCCGGCCGATACCTTCCGCGATCAACTGCCGATGGCCGTTGATATGCTGCAGGATCAGAAAGACAAAAAGATTGTTATGTACTGTACCGGTGGCATTCGTTGTGAAAAGGCCAGCGCCTGGATGAAACACAACGGCTTCAAAGATGTTTATCACATCGAAGGCGGGATTATTGAATACACCCGCCGGGCGCGCGAACAGGGTTTACCGGTGCGTTTCAAGGGCAAAAACTTTGTCTTTGACGAGCGCATGGGCGAGCGTATTTCCGACGATATTCTTTCCAGCTGTCATCAGTGCGGCACGCCTTGCGATAGCCACACCAACTGCATCAATGATGGCTGTCATTTGCTGTTTATTCAGTGCCCAAGCTGCGCTGAAAAGTACAACAACTGCTGCAGCCCAATCTGCATGGAAGAGTCAACGTTGTCGCCAGAGGAGCAGCGCGCACGCCGTGCGGGCCGTGAAAATGGCAACAAAGTGTTCAACAAATCACGTGGTTTGCTGAACATGACGATGGCGATTCCGGCGCCAGATAAAAAATAAGCGTAAAACAGCCTGAGGTCTGCGGACTTCAGGCTGTATTTCGTTTACTTACGCACGCCTTCCACCGAAATAATCAGTTCAGCTTTCTGCGATGCCGGGCCAAGATCTTTGCTGATGTTGAACTCTTTCAGCACGATCTCACCGCTGGCTTCAAATCCTGCACGGTAGCCGCCCCATGGATCTTTGCCTTCACCGATCAATTTAGCATCCAGCGTGACGGGCTTGGTCACGCCATTCAGCGTCAGGTCACCGGTGATCTTGTAATCTTTACCCTCTTTCTTCACGGCGGTAGAAGCAAAGGTTGCCTGCGGGAACTTACCGGTGTTGAGGAAATCCGCGCTGCGCAGGTGTTTATCACGCTCAGCATGGTTGGTATCGAGGCTGTTGGTGTTGATGGTCACGTTGACTTTATCTGCCGCAGGATTGGCTTCATCAAAAGTGAAGCTGCCATCAAAGTCTTTAAAGGTGCCGTACAACCAGCTGTAGCCCAGGTGCTGAATGCGGAACTGCACAAACGCGTGCTGGCCTTCCTTATCAAATTTGTAATCAGCCGCGCTGGCCGTCAGGCTGGCGCTCAATAATCCGGCCGCTGCTACTGCCAATAATGTCTTCTTTAGCATGTTACTTTTCCTTTTCAGAGATTAACGGGATGCGGTAACCCAACATCCTTTTCAGTGTCACATCACGGTCGATAAAATGGTGTTTCAGGGCTGCCAGCGCGTGCAGTGCTGAGATCAGCACCAAACCCCACGCCAGCCAAAGATGAAGGTCACCCGCCAGATCCGCTTGTTGCGCGGCGCCGCTGAACAGGGCGGGAACCGCGAACCAGCCAAATACGGAGATCGGTTTGCCATCGGCGGTGGAGATGAGATAACCGGTGAACAGCAGCACCAACAGTAAGCCGTATAACAGCCAGTGCGCGGCGGTAGCGCTGCGTCGTACGGCGGGCGAATAACTCGCCAACGGTTTGGGCGGCGGTGAAATAAAACGCCAGCCGAGGCGCAGCAGCAGCGCAGCGAACAGCAGAATGCCGATGCCTTTATGAATTTCGGGCGCATCGTGATACCAGCCATCGTAATAGCCCAATCCGACCATCCACAAACCCAGCGCGAACATGCCGTAAATAACCAGCGCCATAAGCCAATGCAATAAAATCGAGACAGCGCCGAAATGCTGTGTGGAATTACGCCACATTAAAATCACCTGGAATGAAATAAGTGGTAATGAGCATCTACATTTTGCAATGAAAGATCAATTAACCTTACTTTTCTATAAAGTTGAAAATCATCTTCGGAATAAATGAGGATTTAATTAAAACTCAGTCAGAATAATTGAAGGGGTAGCTTAAAAGGTGGGGCTTATTGCGAAGTATTGCATATTCACTACACCAAATGCGGCATAGCGCTGCGCTGAATGTTGATATAGGTAATTAACTGTCAGTTTGTGTCAATTTCGCCGGCACAGGATTAGTACCGGCAAGTATGGTTTAGTTAAATCGCGCGAGGGAGAAAGGCGCAATATCGAAAGAGAACGGTTTGTTCTGCGCAAATTCACTGGCAAGTTCACCCAGCACGCTGGCGAATTTGAAACCGTGTCCGCTTAAGCCGGTGATGATCAGACGATTAGGTTCGCCCGGTAGCGTATCGATAATGAAATCTTCGTCCGGCGTATTGTCGTAGCTGCAGGCTTCGCCATGCAAACAGACGCCCACACCCGGCAGGAATTTACGCAGGAAGCTAAAAGATTCGTTGCCGTCTACCGCGATGCTGCCAAAAGGTTTGCGATCGGCCGGCGTTTGCATCAGCTGTCCGCCATCGTGACGTCCCACTTTCAGCGCGTTGTTATCCGCCGGGAAGCCGTAAAAGTGGCTGCCATCGCTCATCTCCACGGTAAAGCCGGGGAATTTATTGTTCTCGCTGTAGCGACCATCTGCCTGATACCAGGCGAAAACTTTGCGCACGGGCGCAACCGGCAGATCGGCGACCAACTGGCTCACCCAGGTACCGGCGCTGACCAACAGTTTACGCGCGCGGAAAATGCCATCGCTGGTAGTGACTTGCTGCAGATCGCCGTCACGACCTATCTCTGTCACCGGACAGTTAAACAGCTGCGCGCAACCGGCCTGTTCCGCCAGCTGCACCCAGCTGCGCACCGCTTGCTCACATTTGAGGAAGCCGGAGTTGGGTTCGTACACGCCGATGTAGCCATCCGGCACTGTGAACTGCGGCCAGCGCGCGCGCACTTCATCGGCTTGCAGGATTTTCACATCCAGCTGCCACGCTTTCGCGCTATCGATAACATTTTGAATAAAGGAGGAGGTGATGGGCGCTAAGTTGAGGATGCCGCTGCGATGCATGATGCGCTCGCCGCTCTGGCGTTCCAGCTCATCCCAGAGTGTCTGTGCGCGTAGCACCAGCGGCACGTAGCGTTCACCTTCACCATACGCATGGCGAATCAGGCGGGTTTCCCCATGATGTGTGCCCTGGCTGTGCGGCGGATGGGCGCTATCAATCATCAGCACCGATAAGCCAGCCTGCGTGGCGTAAAAACCGGCTGCTGCGCCGACCGAACCGCTTCCCACCACAATCAGATCATAAACCATAACGACATCACTCCAGCAAAACAGCGAAATTTTTCAACAGCATATCAAAAGAGAGCGCCCATGAAAAAGGCACCCTGTTGGGTGCCCTTTCACGCGATAGTAGAAATTAATGCTTTTGATTGTCGCGTAGGTACTGCTCGGTAGACTCTATTTTTGCAATGCCAGCTTCGAGTAGAGAGATGAACTGTCTGGCTACGTCAGTAGTCAGCCAGTAGGTCGGGCCTACGTCAGCTTCTTCTTCTTTCTGCCCCTGCGAGGAGAGCGAGTGCAGGCGAATCATCATGGCGTCATAACTGTCTACGGTGCTGATGTCCCATCCTACCAACGGATGAGTCTGGATGACGTCTTTATTTCTGTCCATTATAACCTCCGTATTACTCGTTAAACGAAGTGCTTCTTGAGGTTCAATGCGGCTGTATCGTGCACTAGCGAAACAATTATAACATGAAATGGCGGGTACAATAGTTAAAAGGTATGACGAACCTAAACAGAGTAAAAATAAACGCGGTTAACATTGCCGTTTAATCGAATAATAAAATGCCCGCAGCATCAGGCATTTTATTGGAATTATTACTGGCAACACTGACGAAGTTATCGGCTTTTATAAGGGAAAACTTTAGGCCGAAAAAGGGGGCACTTTTATGAGTGTGGCTCGACCGGCAGCAGGCCGTGACGTTTCTGAATCTCTTCCGCCAGCCGGGTAAAATGCTGCTGTAACTGCTCGTCATGGTTCTGGTTTTGCGCTTCCAGCGTCAGGTTGTGGACCAGCAACTGATTGGCGCGATCGTCGAGACAGAAGGTCAAGGTGGCAAACGCATTTTCTAATACGGTTAAGCGGCGCTGTTGCTCAGCAATAAATGCCAGCAATTCTCCGAAGGTCATCGCCTCTTCTGGTTTTTCAGTAGTCATGTAAAACACCTCCTGTAAGCATGACGAGGCAAGAATAGGGGATCGTTTAACATGAGTCTAGATGCAGGAAGTTTTTCTGGCGAGAGGGAAATAAAAACAAAAAAGCCGGATAGCGATACCCGGCAAAAACGGCACAGTGGCAGTTAATCGTTATTGAACCAGTCGTCAGCGCTTTCCCAGGTTTCTTGTAACAGTTCGCTGATGCGTTCGCGTGACTCTTTACAGCCACCAAACACGCTGAGTTGGTTGCCGCCGGCATAACGCACTTTGACGTGATGATCGTCGTCGGGGAAATCCTGCGTAATGCGACGAACCAGTTCGACGCTGAGTGCATCCAGTGCACCCGCAGGAAGGGGCGAAGTTTTTGCTACGGTAATTTCAACACGCATAGAAGCCTCCGGGATAATATACTGTTTATTTGTACAGTATAAATTTCCCGAAGGCAAGCAGCAGATCATTATTCTTTGATGCGCCAGTTCAGCGTTTCACCGGCAAGGAAAGGCACCAGCGTGTCATCTGCCAGCGCAATGCTCTCTTCAACCTGCCAGGATTCTCGCACCAGCGTCAGCGTGCCTTCATTCAGCGGCAGACCGTAGAAGTTCGCGCCGTTCTCCGAGCAGAAGGCTTCGAAATGTTCCAGCGCATTCAGCTCCTCAAACACGGTGGCGTACGCCGGCAATGAGGTCGGCGCATTAAACACGCCGGCGCAGCCACAGCTGGCTTCCTTGAGGTGACGCAGATGTGGCGCGGTATCGGTACCGAGGAATACGCGACGATTCCCGCTAGCAACCAGCTTACGCAGCGCTTCCTGATGGATATTGCGCTTCAGAATCGGCAGGCAGTAAAGATGCGGACGCACGCCGCCCACCAGCATGTGGTTACGGTTGAACATCAGGTGCTGTGGCGTAATGGTGGCGCCCAGCAGATCATTACCGGCTGCCAGATACTCCGCCGCTTCTTTCGTGGTGATGTGCTCCATCACCACTTTCAGCGCCGGGAACTGTTTACGCAGCGGTTCCAACACGGTTTCAATAAAGCGCGCTTCGCGATCAAATATATCGATGTGAGAATCGGTCACTTCGCCGTGCACCAGCATTGGCATGCCGATCTGCTGCATGCGATCCAGCACCTTAGCGATAGCGGCGATGTTGGTCACGCCGTGGCTGGAGTTGGTGGTGGCGTGCGCAGGATAGAGTTTGGCGGCGGTAAAAGTGCCGTCACGGAAGCCGCGCTCGATCTCATCGGGATCAAGTGAATCGGTGAGATAGCAGGTCATCAGCGGAGTAAAAGCGTGCTCAGCAGGTAACGCAGCCATGATGCGCTCGCGATACGCCACGGCAGCGGCCACGCTGATAACCGGTGGAACCAGGTTTGGCATGACAATCGCACGACCATTTACTGCGCTGGTATAAGGCAGTACGGCGTTGAGCATCGCGCCATCGCGCAGATGGATGTGCCAGTCGTCAGGGCGGCGGATGGTAATGTGCTGAGGTTGGGCTGTCATTCAAAAAGACTCCGGCTGAGAAGAAAACGAGAGGCACGTTTAGGCCGGGGAGTAATCATAAGGATGTGGGCAACCGTTTGCACGGGATTTTATTGTGACAAACAAAAACCGCACCGGAAGGTGCGGTTGCGCGGATTAATCTGTAAACGGAATCACCAATTGGCCCGGTTTCACTTCAATTCCTTTAGCAAGTTTCTTCGCCAGCGCTTCGCCTTTGCTGCGGTCTGCACTCAGCACATAAGCAGGTCTCTCATTAAAGTAGCGCTTCAGCGACTCATTGAGATACGGCGTGAGGGTTTTCATGATCGACGCCATTTTCTCCGGCTGCACCTGCGCATTGACAATCTCCATGTCATGCAGATAAATCGCGCCTTCCTGTGCGCTGTAAACCGGCTGCGCCTTCATCTTCAGCAGCATTTCGGCCTGCTGCGGACCAAACAGCGAGCTGACATTGATATTGGCTTTACCCGAGAGCGTTATTTTTCCGGGTTCTTCACGGCCAATCTGGCTGTTGAGATCGCTCAGCACAATGTGCGCATTCACCAGCCCGGAAACGCCGATATCTTTTTCGAAGTTATTGCGCTTTTGCAGCGCCTGATTCACTTCCTGTTCGCTGATGGTGTATTGCGTCAATTGGTTACAGCCGCTGAGTAGCACGGCAAAAAGCAGAGCGAAAAGCCCGGTAAACGCCTTTTTCATATTGTCCTCATCCTGATCGAAACGGCAAAACAGCGATAGCCTGCCTGAATCAGCGGCATGTGTCACCAGGAGAGAGATGAGAAGCGCCGCAGCGCCTCTCAGGGATGAAGATTATGCGGCGATGGAGGAGAGCAGATTAACCTGGGTTTGTTTCGCCATGTTGTCGCGATAATCGGCAACGCGGCTTGGCCATTCAATGCCGTTGACCAGCGTTAAGGAGCGCAGCAGCGGGAAAAGATGAATATCATCTTCCGACAGTTCGCCATTTACCGCATTGGGTTTGACGATCAGCTTGTCGAGCTGACGCAGATCGTCGCTGATGTTTTTGATTAAGCCCGGCGCGTGTTTACGCAACTCGCTGAAATCGCCCACGCTGGCCTGCTTCTTCTCGCTGAAGTAGCTACGCGCTTCCGGCGTAGCGAATTCGGCGAAGGAGGCATCGGCGATGCGCGGCAGCAGCAGCTTATTGACGTAGCCATTCACGTGGCGCAGCCAGTCGCTGATCGCAGGATTGCTTTTGCCATTGAGCAGCGGTTGGTGATCATATTTATCTACCAGGCGCACAATATCCATACTTTCCGGTACAGCGCTGCCGTCGGCCTGTTGCAGAATCGGCGCCATTTTCTGGCCGATCAATTTTTTCGGCGTTTGCTCGTCGTCATTCAGCATAACGATGAGTTCTAATGGCAGATTTTTTAAGCCGAAAATCATGCGTGCTTTGACGCAGAAAGGGCAGTGATCGTAGATGTAGAGTTTCATCCCGTTTCTCCTGTGGTTCTAAGGGTGACGGAGGTCACCCTTTTTTCGGACGTGCGGGAAGTATGGAAGAGATCTTTGGCGGGGGCAAATTAGCTGCTGAAAATCGCTGGCGCCACCGAACGCGGCTGGAACTGCCACCAAAGCGCCAAAAGGGTAATCATGCCAACGCTGCTCAGCAGCATCCACGGCAGTTCCGGCAGCGCCCATAGCTGGCCCATATCGAACATCCAGCCGCCGCCGGAGTAGCCGATCAAGCCGCCAATCGCGAGGCCGAGTCGGCTGAAGCCCATATAGCTGCCGCGCGCACGCGAACTGGCCAGCGAAGCGCTGAGCGTTTCTCGCGCCGGTTCAGCAATGATTGAGCCCAGATAAAAGAGGGCGATCAGCATAAACAGCGACGGCAGCGAATCGGTCATGCCAACCGGCAGCAGACTGAACGTCATCAGGAACAAGCCGGCCATCAAACGCGTTTCGAGGCGGAAGCGTTTTTCGCTCCAGCGCGCCAGCGGATAGAGCAGGCTTAATGACAGCAGCGCTTCAATCGCGTACATCCACTTCACCGCAGCAGGCGCCCCGGCTACCTGATTCACCATCACCGGCAGCATCAACATCACCTGCACGGCGAGAATGTAGTAGCCGGTCAATGTCAGCACGTACAGGCGAAAACGCTTGTCCTGCCAGACGCGTTGCATCCCTTCACGCATCGCAATGCGTTCGGTCGAGATGCGCCACGCCGGTAACCAAACGGCGTTAAACAGCGCAGCAGTGACAAACACCGCCGCGCCAACCCAGCACACCAGACGGAAATCCCACGCCAGCAGCCAGCTACCAATCAGCGCGCCCAGCACCGCACCGGCGCTGTCCTGCATCATCAGCAGGGAGAAGAAGCGGCCGCGATCGCGTGCGCGCACCAGTTTCATCACCAGCGCGCTGCGTGGCGGGTCAAACAGCGTGCCGCCAAGACCGGAAAGCAAACAGGCAAACCACAGCAGCCAGGGTTCATGCGCCAGCGCCATGCAGGCAAAACCCGCCGCGCGCATCAGCATGCCGGTGACGATCAGCGGACGCGCGCCAAAACGGTCGGCAATCGCACCGCCGAAGATGCCGAATCCCTGCTGGACGAACTGGCGCAAGCCAAGCGCAATACCGACCATCAACGCGGCCCAGCCCAGCTGTTCGACAAAATGGATGGAAATGAGGGGAAACACCACGAAAAAGCCCATCACAACCAGCATGTTATCCACTAAAAGAAATGTTTTACCGAGGCGTCGTGCCCGCGCAACCCGAGACATGCTAATTCCTGAGCAAATGAGAGGAGATAAGAGACCAATTGGTCTATTTTCCGCCTGCTCAGCGGCGAAAAACAGCTTTCTCAGGATGATATTTTTTCATCGAATCCGCAGAAATATTAATCCTAAATCAGGATGAATCCTGAGGAACGCGTTCAAGGGTTTTACCGCAAGCGGGGTGACGGTTATAGTGAGGAGTATCGCCGCTGGCGTACATCTTTCTTAAGTTATGGATTTCAGGAGTCATGATGTTTGGCTATCGTTCTGCTGGCCCACGCGTGCGCCTCACTACCGATCGCTTAGTGGTGCGTTTAGTACACGAACGCGATGCCTGGCGATTAGCGGATTATTACGCTGAAAATCGTGCGTTTCTCAAGCCGTGGGAACCGGTGCGCGACGAGAGCCATTGTTATCCTTCGGGCTGGCAAGCGCGCCTCGGACTGATCGCCGACATGCATAAACAGGGCTCAGCCTACTATTTTGTGCTGATGGACCCGGAAGAGACCGAAGTGCGTGGTGTGGCGAATTACAGCAACGTGCTGCGCGGCTCGTTTCACGCCTGCTACCTCGGCTATTCACTGGGCGAGAAGTGGCAAGGTCAGGGACTGATGTTTGAAGCGCTCACTACCACCCTTCGCTATATGCAACGTCAGCAACGTATTCACCGCATTATGGCTAATTATATGCCGCACAATCAGCGCAGTGGCGATCTGCTGGCGCGTCTTGGATTTGAAAAAGAGGGTTACGCCAAAGATTACTTGTTGATCGATGGGTGCTGGCAGGATCATGTACTCACCGCGTTGACCTGCCGGGAGTGGACCCCGGATCGTCGTGGACAATAATAAAGGATCACCTCAATGAAAATGGCCTTATCCGCGCAGGCATTGCGCGTGATTGGATGCCTGCTGGAGAAGCAGGTCACCACGCCGGATCAATATCCGCTCTCCCTTAATGGCGTTGTCACCGCCTGTAATCAGAAATCCAACCGCGAACCGGTGCTCAATCTCAGCGAGATGGAGGTGCAAGCGCAGCTTGATGAGCTGGTGAAAAAGCATCTGGTGACCGCCAATAACGGCTTCGGTCAGCGCGTCAGCAAGTATGAACAGCGCTTCTGCAATTCCGCTTTCGGCAATCTGCAACTGAGCAGCGCTGAAGTCGCGGTATTGACGTTGCTGTTCCTGCGCGGTGCACAGACGCCGGGCGAACTGCGCACCCGCAGCGGCCGTCTGCATGAATTCAGCGATATGAATGAAGTTGAGCAGACGCTTAACGGTTTAAGCACGCGCGAGGATGGCCCAATGGTGGTGCGACTGGCGCGCGAACCGGGCAAACGTGAAAGCCGCTATATGCATCTTTTCGGTGGCGAAGTAGTGGAAGACGCGGCCAGCGCAGAAACCGTCAATGACAACGGCGATTTAACCGCGCGTGTCGCGCAACTTGAAGAAACGGTTGCTGAGTTGCAGTCGCAACTGCAACAGCTGCTGCAAAAGGAGCACTAATATGACGCTGCGTATTGGCATTGTAGGATTGGGCGGTATCGCGCAGAAAGCGTGGCTGCCGGTGTTATCGCAAGCCAGCGGCTGGCAATTAGCGGGTGCGTTTTCGCCCAATCAGGCAAAGGCGCAACCGATCTGCGATAGCTATCGCATACCTTATTTTGGTCAACTGGATGCGCTGGCTGCCGCCAGTGATGCGGTGTTTGTTCACAGCAGCACCGCCAGCCATTACGAAGTGGTTAAAGCGCTGTTGCTGGCGGGCAAAGATGTGTGCGTCGATAAACCGTTAGCCGAAACGCTGCAACAGGCCGAAGCGCTGGTGGCGCTGGCGGACAAGCAGAAGCGCAAGCTGATGGTGGCATTTAACCGCCGCTTTGCGCCGCGTTATCAGCAGTTGAAAAGTGACATGCCACGCGCCGCCTCGCTGCGCATTGAAAAGCACCGCGCGGATAGCGTGGGTCCACAGGATTTGCGTTTTACCCTGCTGGACGATTATCTGCACGTGGTGGACACCGCGCTGTGGCTGGCGGGCGGCAGCCTGACGCGCGAGTTAGGGCATATCGAGACCAATGATGATGGCGCGATGCTGTACGCCGAACACCATTTCTCCGCCGGATCGCTGCAAATCACCACCAGCATGCATCGTCGCGCCGGGACGCAACGCGAAGTCGTCAGCGCCACCTGCGACGGTGATTACATCGAAATTAACGAGATGCGCGACTGGCAGCAGGAAAACCGCGGCGGCATGGTGCGTGATGTGCCGCCCGCGTGGCAAAGCCACCTTACTCAGCGCGGTTTCAGCGGCGCAGCGCACCATTTCATACAGTGCGTTGAAAATCAGACGATGCCTGAAACCAGTGGCGAACAGGCGCTGGCGGCGCAGCGTCTGGTGGAAAAATTGTGGCGCGATGCCGAACGTGAATAATTACTTGTAACACTCAATGCTGGTCATTTCCCGCCGTGGCAGTAGACTATCGCCGGACATCACGGGATGTCCGCGCTAAGTCGCTCATTTCTCCGACACTTTTCAGGATGCGCCACTCAATATGAATTTGTTGAAATCGCTGGCTGCGGTCAGTTCGATGACCTTGTTTTCCCGCGTACTGGGCTTTGCCCGCGATGCCATTGTGGCGCGCGTTTTCGGCGCCGGAATGGCAACCGATGCCTTCTTTGTTGCCTTCAAACTGCCGAACCTGCTGCGCCGTATCTTCGCTGAAGGCGCGTTTTCTCAGGCGTTTGTGCCGATTCTGGCGGAATATAAAAGCAAGCAGGGCGAAGATGCCACGCGCGTGTTTGTCGCTTACGTCTCCGGATTACTGACGCTAGTGCTGGCGGTGGTAACCGTGTTAGGGATGATCGCTGCGCCCTGGGTGATTGTGGTGACGGCGCCAGGCTTTGCCGATACCGCCGATAAATTTGCCTTAACCAGCGCACTGCTGCGCGTCACCTTTCCCTATATTCTGCTGATCTCGCTGGCCTCGCTGGCGGGCGCGATCCTCAATACCTGGAACCGTTTTTCCGTGCCGGCGTTTGCGCCGACGCTGCTGAACATCAGCATGATTGGTTTTGCTGTCTTCGCTGCGCCGCATTTTAATCCGCCGGTGATGGCGCTGGCGTGGGCCGTGGTGGTCGGCGGCGTGTTGCAGCTGTTTTATCAGCTGCCGCACCTGAAAAAGATTGGCATGCTGGTTTTGCCGCGCCTGAATCTGCGCGATGCGGGCGTATGGCGCGTAATGCGTCAAATGGGGCCGGCGATCCTCGGCGTTTCGGTGAGCCAGATTTCACTGATCATCAACACCATATTCGCCTCCTTTCTGGTCTCAGGTTCGGTTTCGTGGATGTACTACGCCGATCGCCTGATGGAGTTTCCTTCCGGCGTGCTGGGCGTGGCGCTGGGCACCATTTTGCTGCCCTCGCTGGCGAAGAGTTTTGCCAGCGGTAATCAGGAAGAGTATTCACGGTTGATGGATTGGGGCCTGCGCCTCTGCTTCCTGCTGGCGCTGCCGAGCGCGGTGGCGTTGGGCATTTTGTCCGGGCCGCTGACGGTCGCGCTGTTCCAGTACGGCAAGTTCACCGCGTTTGATGCCCTGATGACGCAGCGCGCACTGATTGCCTATTCAGTGGGTTTGATGGGGCTGATCGTGGTGAAAGTGCTGGCACCCGGCTTCTATTCTCGTCAGGACATTAAAACTCCGGTGAAAATTGCCATCGTGACACTGATTGTGACGCAGCTGATGAACCTGGCGTTTATCGGCCCGCTCAAACATGCCGGTTTGTCGCTGTCGATCGGTCTGGCCGCTTGCCTGAATGCGGCGCTGCTGTACTGGCAACTGCGTAAGCAGGATATCTTCCAGCCGCAGCCTGGCTGGTTCAGTTTCCTGACCCGTTTGCTGATTGCCGTAGTGGTAATGGCCGCAGCACTGTTTGGCATTCTGCAGGTGATGCCGGCTTGGGAAGAGGGGCAGATGTGGTGGCGCCTGATTCGTCTGGCGGCGGTCTGCGCCATTGGCGGCGGCGCATACTTTGTGATGCTTGGTCTGCTCGGCTTCCGCCCGCGCGACTTCGCGCGCCGCACGCTGGTTTAAAGGCCGCACTCTCTTAATGGACATGCAGCGTCTGCCGCTGCGTAAGGGCAATCCGCAGCGCTGAAGCGTAAACGGTGGGCCAGGAGAGACCCGCATGGATGCGGGGCTCAGTTCGGGCCGGGCAGGAAGCCCGATCCCGAACGGTCCGTCGGCACAACGTTGAAGCTGAAGGTACCGCGTAAGCGGCGCGAGGACCGCCCGGCAGCGGCAGATGCTGTAGGTCCCGCACACAACAAAAAGGCCGCCATCCCAAAAGATAGCAGCCTCTTCAAACCCACTTTTTTCTACCCTTTACGACTCAGCGTCGCCTGACCTTTACCCAAACCATCCGGGCCATAAAACGCCTGGGTTTGGTGGGGTCGCAACACCGCCAATGCTTCATTGGTGTAGCCAATTTGATGCTGCAACAAAATCCCGTTGTGCGTATTGGCATCGCGCAAGCGGCGCGTGTGCTGCTGAATACGCATCCAGCGGCTTTCGCGATCGCTGTGATCACCATAGGGCGCCTGCGTGCCGAGCGTTTTCTCGGTGGTGCGGCGCATCTCGTCCAGATAATTCAACGTCGTCAGCAGCGCGCTTTTATCTTCAGAAATACGCTGCAGCAGGTTGCCATTGATCTGGCCTGCAGAAAGTTGCTGTTGTTCTTCATCCATTACCACCGCAAGGGATGTCAGCACGTCCTGCATTTTGTCTAAGGTGATCAGCAGATGGTCCATTGGGATTAGTTACCCTCTAAATACGCCTTGGTATCGGCGATCAGCGCGTCGGCGATCTTACCGGTATCCATTTTCAATTCGCCATTACGAATGGCCGTCTTCAGCTGCTCAACGCGCGCTGTATTAATATCTTTGCTGCCAGGCTGCATCAGTTGCGCCTGCGCGGTACTCAACTTCACTTCCGCACCGCTTTCGCTGGTGGTGCTGGCTGCTGGCGTCGCGCTCTGACGCACTTTGCTGCTGTTATCGTTATTGTCGCGTGTTTGAACAGTGCTAACCGGATTCGTAGGCTGCGTTCTGTCGATGCTCATGGTAAGGCTCCTGTAAGGTCAGTTGGGGGTCAGCCAACTGAGTCAGCATAGGGTAATGTCTTTGTTGATATCTCTATCGGCAGAACAACAGGGTTCTTTAACGCTTTATAGCGATATCAGAATATTCCCATCCGCGTCGACGCGACCACTGACAACCTGACCATTTCCCATCCTTACGCGCACCATTTGTGCCGCGCTGGCGTTGTTCAGCGCACGTCCTTCGCTGCTGGCATTAAACCCGTTTCCACTGGCGACTACCATCACATTTTGACCGGCTTTTACGCGCCACGGCTGACGTACCATGGTGGCGGTGACCGGCTGTCCTGGCGGGATATCGCGTAGCGCGATCGCATCGATGACGCCGCTGCTATCCATCAATGCGCGTGCTGGCAGTTCATCGAGGCGTCCGGTTGCCAGACGCACGTCCGTCGGGCTGAGATTACTGCCGCGCGCCACCTGACGGCTCGCCACCAGATATTGCCCGGTGACCTGCACCTGAACCTGCAGGAAACGACGATTTTGATCGCAGTTAGCAGCGATGCTGATGTTGCCCCACTGACGGCTATTGCCCGGCAGCTGCAGTTCAGGGGTTTCGCAGTTTGGCCACTGCGCCTGTGGCGTACGCACCACCACCGTCATGCCGGCGGCATGTTGTGGGTCGCGCGCTTTAAAAAATTGGGTCAACTGCGCGGTAAGGTCCGCAGCAGAACTGGGTAGCGCCAGTGCCAGCAAAAGTGTGGCTAGCAACGTGGAATATCTCCGCATAACGCCTCCTGACGAGAAGATGGCACTGAGTCTACGCCTCGCGCAAAAAAATCAATGTCAAAAATAGCCGTCATTTTTGCTGCTATTCAGACGATCACCCTTGCATTTGTCCACTTAAGCTGTCAGCTCGAAATTCTCATTCGCGGAGGAAGCATGCTCGACAAACTCGATGCCGCGCTGCGATTTGGTACTGAAGCGTTAAACCTACGTGCTCAGCGTCAGGAAATCCTGGCGTCAAACATTGCCAACGCCGATACCCCGGGCTACCAGGCGCGGGATATCGACTTTGCCAGCCAGCTGAGCAAGGTGATGCAAAACGGTCGCGCCGAAGGCAGCAGTCTGGCGCTGAATGTGACGTCCTCACGCCACATTGAAGCGCAAACCAACTCTCAGCCGTCACTGGATCTGCTGTACCGCATTCCCGATCAACCCGCCGCGGATGGCAACACCGTGGATATGGATCGCGAACGTACGCAGTTTGCTGATAACAGCCTGAAATACCAAACCGATCTCACCCTCATCAGTAGCCAGATCAAAGGCATGATGAGCGTTCTGCAGGGGCAATAAGCATGGCATTGCTGAATATCTTTGATATCGCCGGTTCTGCGATGACAGCGCAATCACAGCGCCTCAACGTCAGCGCCAGTAACCTGGCCAACGCCGACAGCGTGACCGGTCCAGATGGCCAGCCTTACGTGGCGAAGCAGGTGATTTTCCAGACCGACGCCGCACAAGGTGCTGCCACCGGCGGCGTGAAGGTCGCTGGCGTGGTGAACGATCCTACCCCGGCAAAACTGGTGTATGACCCAGGCAATCCGCTGGCGGATCAGAAGGGCTACGTCAAGATGCCAAACGTTGATGTGGTGTCCGAAACCGTTAACACCATGTCCGCGTCGCGCAGCTACCAGGCCAACGTTGAAGTGCTGAACACGGTGAAGTCAATGATGATGAAAACTCTCACTATCGGTCAGTAACGGAGAACGAATATGAGCGTAGCAGTAGGAATTAAAGACAGTCTGGACCCAACGGTACTGACCTCCAGTAGCGCTTCGAGCGGTAACTCTTCCGCCGACCTGCAGAATCAGTTCCTGAACATGCTGGTGGCGCAGCTGAAAAACCAGGATCCCACTAATCCTATGGATAACAGCCAGCTCACCACGCAGTTGGCACAGATCAACACCCTGAGCGGTATTGAAAAGCTGAATACCACGCTGGGATCCATCTCCGGCCAGATCACTACCAGCCAGTCGCTGCAGAGTTCAACGCTGATTGGTCACGGTGTGATGGTCAATGGTTCACAGGTATTGGTGGGCAGCGGTACGACTACGCCGTTTGGCATTGAGCTGGCGACAGCGTCCACGGCCACCAGTGTCACGATTAAAGACAGTAACGGCGCCACGGTCCGCACCATTGACCTCGGCAAACTGAGCTCTGGCGTCCACACCTTCTCGTGGGACGGCAAGCTGGATGACGGTTCTACCGCCGCGGATGGCAAATATTCTGTCTCGCTGGCCGCCAGCAATGGCAGCACGCAACTGGTGGCGCAGCCGCTGAACTATGCCTACGTCAATGGCGTCAGCACCACTGATGGCACCACAAAACTGGATCTCGGCACCATGGGCTCCGCAACCCTCGATGAAATTCGTCAGATTCTCTGATTAACCTTTTAGCAGGAGAGATTACATGTCTTTTTCACAAGCGGTGAGCGGCCTCAATGCTGCCTCCAGCAATCTGGATGTGATTGGTAACAACATCGCCAACTCCGCCACAGCCGGTTTTAAATCCAGCACCATTGCTTTTGCCGATATGTTTGCCGGCTCTAACGTGGGTTTGGGTACCAAAGTTGCCGCCGTCATTCAGGACTTTGGTGATGGAAGCACAACGTCAACCAGTCGTGGACTGGATGTGGCACTGAGCGGCAACGGTTTCTTCCGCATGACCGACGCCAGCGGCGGCGTGTTCTATTCCCGTAACGGCCAGTTCACGCTGGATGCCAACCGTAACCTGGTGAACACCCAGGGTCTGAACGTCACCGGCTATCCGGCCAGCGGCACACCGCCAACCATTCAGACCGGTGCCAACCCAGTGGCGCTGAGTATTCCAACCACGCAGATGGGGGCACGTGCAACAACAACTGCTACCCAGGTTGCCAACCTGAACTCCACCAGCACCACCCCGACCGTCACCCCGTTTGATAAGTCCAACGTTGATAGCTACAACGCGAAAACCACCATGACGGTGTACGACACGCAGGGTAACGATCACCAGTTAGACATGTACTACATCAAAACGGCGGATAACACCTGGACCGTGCATATGGTTGACTCCACCACCGGTAATGAAGTTGGTAATACTGCGGGCGGTGACAACCTGGGCTACCAGATGAAGTTTGATGCCAACGGTAAACTGACCGGCGTATCAAAAATGATTGACGATCCGGCCAATCCAGGCACTGCGATTCCGGATACCACGACCACCAGCGCTTCCCTGGCAAACCTGGTTGTGGACGGCACCAACGGGGCGAATGGCATGAACATCAGCCTGAGCATGTTGGGTAGCCTGCAGCAAAATACCGGTGCGACCACTTTTGGTAACCCAACGCAAGACGGTTATCAGCCTGGCGATCTGACCAGCTACACCATCAATGATGACGGCACCATTACCGGCACTTACTCCAACCAGAAAACCCAACTTCTGGGACAAATTGTCTTGTCGAGTTTCTCTAATCCGGAAGGTCTGAAGTCTGAAGGTGACAACGTCTGGTCTGCCACCAGCTCATCAGGTCAGGCCGCCACTGGTCTGGCAGGCACCGGTACTTACGGCAACCTGACTTCAGGTGCGCTGGAAGCGTCCAACGTCGATATGAGCAAAGAGCTGGTAAACATGATCGTTGCGCAGCGTAACTATCAGGCCAACAGCCAGACCATTAAAACTCAGGACCAGATTCTTAACACCCTGGTTAACTTACGTTAATTCGCTAACGGGATTGCTTTATGGATCACGCAATATATACCGCCATGGGCGCGGCCAGTCAGACGTTGGATCAGCAGTCGGTAACGGCCAGCAACCTCGCCAACGCCTCAACGCCGGGCTTTCGTGCTCAGCTCAACGCGTTGCGCGCGGTGCCGGTCAGCGGCTGGTCGCTGCCGACGCGTACGCTGGTTGCCGCTTCCACGCCGGGCGCCGATATGTCACCGGGCTCGATGGACAACACCGGCCGCACGCTGGATGTGGGCGTTGCGCAGGACGGCTGGTTGGCGGTGCGTGCCGCTGACGGTACCGAAGCTTATACCCGCAACGGCAACATGCAGATCAGCGCGACCGGTATTTTGACTATTCAGGGCAATCCCGTAATGGGCGATGGGGGTCCGATCGCCATCCCGCAAGGCGCTGAATTGACCATCGCGGCAGACGGGACCATCACCTCGCGTAACGCCGGTGATGCACCCAATGCCACGGTGCAGATTGGTCGTCTGAAGCTGGTGCGCGCCACCGGTAAAGAGATGCAGCGCGGTGATGACGGCATGTTCCGTCCTAATCAGCAAACCCAGGCGACGCGCGGCGCTGCGCTGGCAAATGATGCCACCATGACGGTGATGCCCGGCGTGCTGGAGGGCAGTAACGTCAAGCCGGTGGAAACCATGGTCGATATGATCGCCAACGCCCGACGTTTTGAGATGCAGATGAAAGTGATCTCCAACGTCGATGAAAACGAACAAAAAGCTAACAGCTTGCTCAACATGAGCAGCTAAGGCGTAAGGAAAACACCATGATTCGTTCTTTATGGATCGCCAAAACCGGTCTTGACGCTCAGCAAACCAACATGGACGTCATCTCCAACAACCTCGCGAACGTAAGTACCAACGGCTTTAAACGTTCGCGCGCGGTATTCGAAGATTTGATGTACCAAACCCTGCGTCAGCCGGGCACCCAGTCGTCAGAGCAAACCACGCTGCCGTCTGGTTTGCAGATCGGTACCGGTGTGCGTCCTGTCACCACTGAACGTCTGCATCAGCAGGGTAACCTGTCGCAGACCAGCAACTCGAAAGACGTGGCGATTAACGGCCAGGGTTATTTCGAAGTGCAGATGCCGGACGGCACCTCGGCGTATACCCGTGATGGTTCATTCCAGGTTGACCAGAACGGTCAGCTGGTGACTAACGCCGGCTATCCGGTACAGCCAGGCATCACTATTCCGGCCAACGCCACCAGCATCACGATCTCGCGCGATGGCGTGGTGAGCGTAACGCAGCAGGGCCAGACCAACCCGGCGCAGGTCGGTCAGCTGACGCTGAGCACCTTTATGAACGATGCGGGTCTGAACAGCCAGGGTGAAAACCTCTATCAGGAGACACAGGCATCCGGTGCGGCGACGCAGAGTACGCCAGGCCAGAACGGCGCGGGTCTGCTGTATCAGGGTTATGTCGAAACCTCGAACGTCAACGTGGCGGAAGAGCTGGTCACCATGATTCAGACGCAGCGTGCCTACGAGATCAACAGTAAAGCGATCAGCACCTCCGATCAGATGCTGGCGAAGTTAACCCAGCTGTAATGCTGGTGTCGTTGGGCCAGCTCTGCTGGCCTGATTAAGCAACATGAAGAAGGTCAAAAAGTGGCGAAGCAAGTGATTCTCAAGCCTGGTCATTGGTTGGTAGCCACGCTGCTACTCACGCTTAACGGTTGTGCGCTGGTTCCGCGCACACCACTGGTACAGGGATCGACTACGGCAGAGCCGACGCCATCCGCACCGCCGGTGGTGAACGGTTCCATTTTTCAGGGCGTCGCACCGCTGAACTACGGCTATCAGCCGCTGTTTGAGGATCGTCGTCCACGCAACATTGGCGATACATTGACGATCACCTTGCAGGAAAACGTCAGCGCCAGCAAAAGTTCTTCGGCCAATGCCAGCCGCGATGGCAGCAACAGTTTTGGTGTGACGGGTGTACCAACCGGCCTGAGCGGTCTGGTGGGTGCCGGTGGCGAAAAAGCCACGCTGGATGCCAATGGCAAAAATGACTTCGCTGGTAAAGGTGGCGCGACAGCCAACAACACCTTTACGGGCACCATCACCGTCACCGTCAATCAGGTGTTGTCGAACGGCAACCTGCGCGTGGTGGGTGAGAAACAGATCGAAATTAACCAGGGCACCGAATTTATCCGGTTCTCGGGCGTGGTTAACCCACGCACCATCAGCGCCAGCAACGCGGTGCTGTCAACGCAGGTGGCCGATGCACGTATTGAGTACGTCGGAAATGGTTATATCAATGAAGCGCAGACGATGGGCTGGTTCCAGCGTTTCTTCCTGAACGTCTCGCCGATGTAAGAGGTAGTAACAATGAATATGACGACTCTGCTCCGCCTGAGCCTTGGCATGCTGCTCGGTTTCAGCTTACTGGCGCATGCTGACCGCATCCGCGATCTAACCTCCGTGCAGGGCGTGCGCGACAACCAGCTGATCGGTTACGGTTTGGTGGTGGGCCTTGATGGTACCGGTGACCAGACCACGCAAACGCCGTTCACCACCCAAACCGTGAGCAATATGCTCTCCCAGCTCGGCATTACTGTGCCGGCTGGCACCAATATGCAGCTGAAAAACGTGGCGGCCGTGATGGTGACCGCTAAGCTGCCAACCTTTGCGCGTCAGGGGCAAACCGTTGATGTGGTGGTTTCTTCGCTGGGTAACGCCAAGAGTTTGCGCGGCGGTACGCTGCTGATGACGCCGATGAAAGGCGTCGATAACCAGGTTTATGCGCTGGCGCAGGGTAACATTCTGGTCGGCGGTGCCGGCGCTTCTGCCGGTGGCAGCAGCGTGCAGGTTAACCAGCTGAACGGTGGCCGCATTACCGGCGGTGCCACGGTAGAGCGTGAACTGCAGAGCAACTTTGGTAGCCAGAACACCATTAACCTGCAGCTGAATAACGAAGACTTCAGCATGGCGCAGCGCATTGCCGACGCCATCAACAGCCGTGGGATTGGTTCGGCGCAGCCGCTGGATGCCCGTACCGTGCAGATTCGCGTCTCGCCTAATAACAGTTCTCAGGTGCGTCTGCTGGCCGAAATTCAGAACCTTGATGTTGCGGTGCCGCTCGAAGATGCCAAGGTGATTATCAACTCACGTACCGGTTCGGTGGTGATGAACCGCGAAGTGACGCTGAACACCTGTGCGGTGGCGCAGGGCAATCTGTCGGTTACCGTCAATCAGCAGCAGAACGTCAGTCAGCCGGATACGCCGTTGGCGGGTGGGCAGACTGTGACCACCAACAATACCCAGATCGATCTGCGTCAGAGTGGCGGCGCGCTGCAACGGGTTAACGCCAGCGCCAACCTCAATAACGTGGTGCGTGCGCTGAATGCGCTGGGTGCGTCACCGATTGAGCTGATGTCGATTTTGCAATCGATGGAAAGCGCAGGCTGCTTGCGCGCCAAACTGGAAATTATCTGATGAACGATACGCAATCGCTGGTGAATGCGGCGTACGACAGCCGCTCGCTGAACGACCTGAAACGCGAAGCCGCCGCCGACCCGAAAGGGAAGGCGATGCAGGTGGCCAAACAGGTGGAAGGGATGTTCGTGCAGATGATGATGAAAAGCATGCGTGCAGCGCTGCCGCAGGATGGCCTGCTGAGCAACGATCAGACGCGGCTTTTCACCTCGATGTACGATCAGCAGATTGCACAGGACATAGGCAAACGTGGTCTCGGCATGGCCGATATCATCGTTAAGCAGATGCAGCCCGCTCAGGAGCCGGACGAAACCGCCGGTACGGTGCCGATGAAGCTGGATAACAGCTTCATCTATAGCAACCTGCCGTCGAATCAGCTGGAGCAGATGGTGCGTAAGGCGGTGCCGCGTTTGCCGGTCTCGCCCAGCAGTTTGCCGAGCGACAGCAACGACTTTATCGCGCAGCTGGCGCAGCCGGCGCAGGTCGCCAGCCAGCAGAGCGGTATTCCGCATCACCTGATTCTGGCGCAGGCCGCACTGGAATCCGGCTGGGGCCAGCGACAGATTCTGACGCGCGACGGCAAGCCGAGTTACAACGTGTTTGGCATTAAGGCGAGCGGCGACTGGAAGGGCGAAACCACCGATATCATGACCACCGAATACGAAGGCGGGGCAGCGAAGAAAGTGCGCGCCAGTTTCCGTGTGTATGGTTCCTATATGGAAGCGCTCAGCGATTACGTCAAACTGCTGTCCAATAATCCTCGTTATGCCGCCGTTGCCAACGCACCGAGTGCCGAGCAGGGCGCGCGTGCCTTGCAGGCCGCCGGTTACGCTACCGATCCAAAGTATGCGCAGAAACTGGTGGGAATGATCCAGCAATTCAAAAACATGGGCGAAAAAGTGGTGAAGGCGTACAGCAACGACATCACCGATTTGTTCTGATTTTTGCTCTCAAGTTTCACTTAAGCACGCCGATAACAATCACATGCCGCGGGCGTCCTCGTCCGCGCAATCGCACTGATGACTGCCAGCCCGGTTAACGGGAAATTAAGGAACCGAGATGTCCAGCATAATTAACTCAGCGATGAGTGGGCTGAGCGCCGCACAGGCTGCATTAAGCACCACCAGTAACAACATCAGTAATTACACGGTAGCGGGCTATTCGCGTCAGACGGCGATTTTGTCGCAGTCGAACAGCACCTTGCAGGGCAACAGCTATTACGGCAACGGTGTCACGCTCTCCGGCGTACAGCGTGAGTATGACGAGTTCATCACCGCCCAGCTGCGTGGCTCCAGCGCCAACTACAGCGCGGTGAACACGCAATACAACCAAATTTCCAACATTGACGATCTGCTGTCGACGTCGACCACCAGCTTGTCGACCTCAATCCAAAGCTTCTTCACCAACGTGCAGAACGTGGTGAGTAACGCCAACGACCCGTCGGCGCGTCAGTCAATGCTGAGCTACGCCCAAGGCCTGGTGAACCAATTCCAGACCACCGCGCAATATCTCAACAATATGCAAAATAGCGTTAACACGGATATTGCCTCGAACGTCGATCAGATCAACACCTTCACCAGCCAGATTGCCGACCTGAACAGCCAGATCGCCAAGCTGACCACCGGCGGTGGCGCGGCGCCGAACAATTTGCTGGATCAGCGCGATCAGTTGGTGAATAGCCTGAACAATGTGGTGGGCGTGAACGTATCCCAGCAGGACGGCAGCTATATTGTCTCGATGGGCAGTGTGACGTTGGTGAATGGTAAAAACTCCACCAGCTTAGTGGCGATGCCGTCCAGCAGCGATTCAACACGTACCACTGTCGGTTATGTCGATAAGCAGGCGGGTAACGTTGAGATCCCTGAGAAGACGCTAACCACCGGTTCACTCGGCGGTTTGCTGGCGTTCCGCACCCAGGATCTGGATACCGCGCAGAATCAGCTCGGCCAGTTAGCGGCAGCGTTCACCACCAGCTTTAATACCGTGCACAGCGAAGGTTATGACAGCAACGGCGACCATGGGGGCAACTTCTTTAATATCGGTTCGCCAACCGTGGTGGGTAACAGCAAAAATACCTCAGCGGCTACCGTTACGGCGGCATGGTCGGACACCAGCGCGATGAAAGCCTCTAACTACACCGTAAGTTATGATGGCAGCAACTGGTCGGTGACCCGCATGTCTGACAACGTGAAGTTTAGCGTTACGCCAGATGCAACCGACGGCACCCTCAACTTTGATGGCCTGAAACTGACGGTGAGCACCTCACCCGCGCCTAACGCGAAAGACAGTTTCCTGGTCAAACCGGTCCAGAACGTCATTGCGGGCATGTCGGTCGCGATCACCGATGAGTCGCAAATTGCTGCAGCATCCAGCGCAACCAGCGGTGAAAGTGATAACCGTAACGCGCAGAAATTGTTGGATCTGCAGGATAGCAAGCTGGTGAATGGTAATGCGACCATCGCCCAGGCTTACGCCAGCATTGTCAGCACCGTCGGTAATAAAACCAGTACATTAAAAACCGCCAGCACCACCCAGGAGAACGTGGTGACACAGCTCAGCGATCGCCAGCAGTCAGTATCGGGGGTCAACCTTGATGAAGAGTATTCAAATCTGACTAAGTATCAGCAGTTCTATATGGCGAACGCGCAAGTGCTGCAAACAGCGAGTACCATTTTTAATGCGCTGATGGGCATCCGCGGCTAAGCATAGAGGATAAATACCATGCGTCTTAGTACCAATATGATTTTCAACCAGCAGGTGCGCGGGATCACCGATTCGCAAGCTTCCTGGTTAAAAGTAGGTGAGCAACTCTCTAGCGGACTGCGCGTCAGCAATCCTTCAGATGATCCTATCGCCGCCTCACGTGCCGTCGTGCTTTCGCAATCGCAGGCGAAAAGTACCCAATATGCCACGGCACGCAGCTTTGCCGATCAGAGCTTGTCGATGGAAGAGAACGCACTCTCCAGCGTGACCAGCAGCATCCAGGATGCGCAAACCATGATTGTGTATGGTTCTACCGGTACGCTGAGCGACGATGACCGTGCTTCCATTGCCACCAAATTAGAAGGCATTCGCTCACAATTACTTAACCAGGCCAATAGCCGTGATGGTAATGGACGATACATTTTTGCGGGCTATCAGACTGATGTCGCACCTTTCAGCGATGCCGGTGCGCCGGCCGGTGTCACTTATGTGGGTGGCGCGGATGCCATTACGCAGAAAGTCGATGATGGTCGCACGATGGCGGTGAGTAGCACAGGATCGTCAGTGTTTATGTCGATAACCAGCAACGCGAAAGCCGAGCCGGACGGCAGTGCCAGCGAGACCAATCTGTTTAACATGCTCGATAGTGCAATTGCAGCGTTAAAAACGCCGCAGGATGATGCTGATGATGCAACCAAGCAGGTTTTCCAGGATGCCATGGATAAAACCAACCGTGGCTTGAGCAACTCCTTGAACAACGTGCTGGCAGTGCGTTCAGCCGTGGGCTCACAGCTGGCTGAACTCGATACGCTGGACGCTCAGGGTGATGACCGTGACACCATTATGGCATCGCAAATGACGGATCTGGTGCAGGTTGATTACACCCAAGCCATTTCAAGCTACACCATGCAACAAACCGCCTTGCAAGCTTCGTATAAGACCTTCACCGATATGTCGAAGCTGTCACTGTTCCAGCTTAATTCGTAATTGACCTGAACCTTTGAGCGTACTTTAACCGGGTGCGCTTAGTTTCTCCCACCGCCTTTCGGGGCTGTGGGATTTTTTTTGCCTGTTATTCAGGTCGCCATAAATGCCGCCTGCAGGCAATAAAAAACCCCGGACTGGCCGGGGTTTGATGTTGACTGACTTGCCAGAGGTTACGCGCTTTCCGGACGGGTTGCCGGTGCGGTTGCCTGATGCGTCGCGCTGTGACCACCGGCTGAGCCGCGGCCCTCGAAGCCAAAGGCTGGACGGACCCAGTCGCTGTTGCGAACCGGTTCAGGTTCCCACGCCGGTGCCGGTGCTTTGGTCATCGGTGCGGTAGCGTGATGCTTGAAGCGCGTCTCAACCGTGGTTACTGCGGTATCACGTGCCGCAACCGGCGCATGAGGTTCAGTGACTGGCGTGACTTCGGCTTCAGCGGCGACTGGCGCAGCCAGCACGTCTTCAACCTGAGCTTCAACTGCTGGCGATACATCGATCGGCGCCTGTTCAGCAACTGCAGCCACTTCGCTTACTTCAGGCTTCGCTTCTTCAGCCACGGCAGCCGGTTCCGCTTCAGCCGCGGTTTCCTGTGCAACCTGTTCGTCAGCAGCAGAGATCACTGATGGCTCTTCGTTAACGGGCGCGGCAATCGGCGTGACGTCATCCGTATTCACCACGGGCACATCGGTGTGCGCCTGCGGTTCAACCTGATGTACGGCTTCTTCAGCGGCAACCTGCTCAACGGCCGGTTCAACAGCGGCAGCGGGTTGAGTCTCGGCATCCGGTGTTTGCTGGTAACCGTAATCCGACACTTCATGCATCGCATCTTGCGTGCTGTACTCTTCCTGCGCTTGCGCAACCGGGTAAGAGATCCACACTTTGCCTGACGCCATTTCTGGTGAAGCAGCAGCAGATTCCAGCGGCATTGCAGACTGCGTTGGGTAACGCTCGTCACGATAGCGACGACGACGCTGACCGCTTACGCGCAGATGACGCGGTGAACGACGTGAACGGCGCGGCATATTGGCGCTATCACGGTTATCGCTATCATCTTGCTCGTCATTGCTGGCTTCAGGATGCTCTTTGTACTGAGCACGCGGCGCAGTTTCAACGGCAGCATCATGAACCACCGGCGCTTCGACAGTGATGTCAGGCGTTTCGCCAACACGCACGCGCTGTGACAGCTGACGCTGCTTACGACGCGGCATGACCTGAACGCGTTCTTCTTCGTGCTCAACGTTTTCGTCAACCGCAGGCGCCTGAACAACCGGTTCAGCGGCTTTCTGATCCTGCTGCTGAGCACGTTTTTCTTCCTGACGACGACGCTGGCGATCGGCACGCTGTTCGCGGCGCTGTTGCTGCTGCTCGTCACGTTGCTCAAGCGCTTCATCGCTCAGCACTGGACGCGCTTCACGCGGCTCGTTCTGACGCTTGTTACGACGGTTGTCCTGATTATCACGCGGTTCGCGGGCTTCACGTGGCTCACGTGCTTCACGCGGCTCGCGCGGTTCACGACCTTCGCGCACCTGACCGTTCTCGCCATTACGCGGCGTACGTTCACGACGGTTGTTGCGACGGTTGTTATTGTTACGACGTTCGCCACGCTGCTGGGTGTTTTCAGATTCAGCGGCAACAACGGCTGGGGTTTCCTGCTTAGTTTCAGCAGGCGCCGCAGCAGGTGCATCACCGGCAAACAGTTTCTTCAAGCCACTCAGCAGGCGAGCCACGAAACCAGTTTGAGTTACCGCAGGCGCAGCAACTGCTGGTTTGGTTTTCACTTCTGCCGCTGGCTGAGACTCTTTCACCACTTCAACCGGCGCAGGCGGCGCATCAGGCATCGCGAAGGCGGCCAGAGCTGGCTGCTCCGGACGACGACGCTCAGCGTGCTCTTCTTCAGAAGGCAGCGCCATTTCCGCTTCGTGCAGTTTCGGTAAGTGATAGCTCAGCGTTTGCGTCTCTTCGCCAGTACGAACACGCAGTACCGAGTAGTGTGGCGTTTCCATCTGATCGTTTGGCACGATGATGGCACGCACACCGCCCTGGCGTTTTTCGATGGCGCTAACGGCATCACGCTTTTCGTTCAGCAGGTAAGAGGCGACCTGAACCGGAACAATGGCATGCACTTCTTTGGTGTTGTCTTTCAGCGCTTCTTCTTCAATCAGACGCAGAATAGACAGCGACAGCGATTCGTTATCACGGATGGTGCCGGTTCCGCTGCAGCGTGGGCAGACGTGATGGCTGGATTCACCCAGTGACGGGCTCAGACGCTGACGCGACATCTCCAGCAAGCCGAAGCGTGAAATGTGGCTGATCTGAATACGCGCACGATCCTGACGTACCGCCTCACGCAGACGATTTTCCACCGCGCGCTGGTGGCGCACTGGCGTCATGTCGATGAAGTCGATAACAATCAGGCCGCCGAGATCGCGCAGACGCAATTGGCGAGCAATCTCATCGGCCGCTTCCAGGTTGGTGTTGTACGCGGTTTCTTCGATATCACCGCCGCGAGTAGCGCGTGCGGAGTTGATATCAATCGCCGTCAGGGCTTCGGTGCTATCGATAACAATCGATCCGCCTGATGGCAGACGCACTTCACGCTGAAAGGCGGATTCAATCTGCGATTCGATTTGGTAGTGGCTGAACAGCGGGATTTCACCGGTGTAGAGTTTGATTTTGCTGCTGAAGTCCGGACGACCCAGTGCAGCAATGTGCTGACGGGCCAGTTCCAGTACTTTTGGATTATCGATAAGGATTTCACCGATATCCTGACGCAGATAGTCGCGGAAGGCGCGCACGATAACGTTGCTTTCCTGATGGATCAGGAAAGGCGCTGGGCGGCTGTCTGCGGCTTTCTTAATGGCTTCCCAGTGCTTCATACGGAAGCTGAGATCCCACTGCAGTGATTCGGCAGATTTACCCACGCCCGCAGTGCGGACGATCAATCCCATGCCGTCTGGAAGTTCCAGTGCGGAAAGTGCTTCTTTTAATTCGGTACGGTCGTCGCCCTCAATGCGGCGTGAAATACCACCGGCACGTGGGTTGTTCGGCATCAATACCAGATAGCTACCGGCCAGGGAAATAAAGGTGGTGAGTGCTGCACCTTTATTACCGCGTTCCTCTTTATCAATTTGAACGATAACTTCCTGGCCTTCACGCAGCACATCTTTGATATTCGGACGACCATGTGCGTTGTAATTGGCGGGGAAGTATTCGCGGGAAATTTCTTTCAGAGGGAGGAAACCGTGACGTTCTGCACCATAATCGACAAATGCAGCTTCAAGGCTGGGTTCAACGCGGGTGATTTTACCTTTGTATATGTTGGCTTTTTTCTGTTCGTGTCCAGGACTTTCAATATCCAGATCGTACAGACGTTGTCCATCAACCAGGGCAACGCGCAACTCCTCCTGCTGAGTTGCGTTAATTAACATTCTTTTCATCGTGACTTACTCGTTATTCTCACATGAGTGATCTAGCTGCGGGCATCGTTACCCTGGACGAGAATCAACCGATGGCCCCGTGTCTTAATGCACTGACGTCAACCTCACGGTTGTCGGCGGCTAAAGGGGCGCAAATCTTGTCGGTGGCCTGTTTTTCATAAGGAAATCCAGCGCCTGAAGGTGGAAATGTTACAGAGTATTCAAAAATCCACACATCCTGGTCTGTCGTCCAGGCCGCAACCCGCAGCCCGCTAAGTGCCTGATTTAACATTACGTCTTACGCCATTGCTGCGTGTCCGTTAAATCCGGCAAAATGACTTATTTCGCTCTTTTTCCTGCCTGAATCTTTCCAGGGCAGAAACCCCTGCATTATTCCATTGCTAACTCACATTAAGCAAGGCGACTTTTGCCAAGCTGAGAAGTTTATTCATCCATAACCTGTTCATTTGCAGGGCTAATCATCGCATCGCTGAAAATGTCGCCATTTTCACCGTTTCAATACGCGACAAAGAGAGAGTTAAGCACAGAAAAAGGGGTGGCGCTATCCAGGGACACTAATTAGAATCGCCGCCATGAAAACAGAGAATCCCGGCGTACAGTATGTCGCCATCACGGCTGAAAATGCCGGACAACGAATTGATAACTTTTTGCGCACCCAGCTCAAGGGCGTGCCGAAAAGCATGATTTATCGCATTTTGCGTAAAGGCGAAGTACGGGTAAATAAAAAGCGCGTTAAACCGGAATATAAGCTGGAGGAGGGCGACGAGCTGCGTATTCCGCCGGTGCGGGTTGCCGAACGCGAAGAGAACACGGTTTCACCGAAACTGGATAAAGTGGCGGCGCTCACCAATGCCATTCTGTATGAAGATGATTACCTGATGGTGCTGAATAAACCGTCGGGCACTGCGGTGCACGGTGGCAGCGGATTGAGTTTTGGCGTGATTGAAGGGCTGCGTGCGTTGCGTCCGGAAGCGCGTTTCCTTGAGTTAGTACATCGTCTGGATCGTGATACTTCTGGCATTCTGCTGGTGGCGAAGAAGCGTTCTGCTTTGCGCTCGCTGCACGAGCAACTGCGTGAAAAGGGCATGCAGAAGGATTACCTGGCGCTGGTGCGCGGTGACTGGCCGTCGCATCTGAAAGTGGTGCAGGCTCCGCTGCTAAAGAACATTTTGCAGAGCGGCGAACGCGTGGTACGCGTGAGTGCGGAGGGCAAACCTTCCGAGACGCGCTTTAAAGTAGAAGAGCGTTTTGGTTTCGCGACTTTGGTGAAAGCCAGCCCGGTAACGGGCCGTACCCATCAGATTCGTGTGCATACGCTGCACGGTGGCCATCCGATCGCTTTTGACGATCGTTACGGCGACCGCGACTTTGATGCACAGCTGGGTTCGACGGGCTTGTCGCGTCTTTTCCTGCATGCGGCTGCGTTGACCTTTACCCATCCCAACACCGGAGAAGTGCTGCGCATGGAAGCGCCACTGGATGGCGCACTGAAACACTGCCTCGCACAGCTGCGTCAGAAGAAAGACTGATTGAAGGGGCATCAACACAATGCGTTGATGCCCACCGCTCTTAACATCTCATTTAGCGCGACCAGCGGTAAGCCAATCAAGGTATTAGGATCGCGACCCTCTAGCTTGTCAAATAAACAAATCCCCAATCCTTCGCTTTTGAAACTGCCGGCGCATTGTAGCGGCTGTTCCTTTTCGATATAGCCGCGAATCTCTTCGGCACTCAACTCGCGGAAATGCACGGTAAAGGGTTCGCAAATGACCGATTGGGTGCCGCTCTGCGGTTGCAGAAGTGCCAGGCCGGTATAAAAGGTGATGGCGTTACCGCTGGCGGCCGCGAGTTGCTGGCAGGCCTTCTCCACGGTATGCGGTTTACCGGTTATTTCGCCATTCAATACACAAACCTGATCGGAACCGATAATCCAGCGGTCCGGGTAACGTGCGGCCAGCGCCTGCGCTTTGGCTAATGACAGCCGCTGCACCAGCTCGGAGGCTGATTCATGCGGCAGCGGGGATTCGTCGCAATCGGGAGCGGCGGTAATAAAAGGCAGGCCCAGTTTGCTTAGCAGCGCCTGACGAAAAGGGGAGGTAGAAGCTAAAACCAAAGGTGTCGTCATTTTTTTTCAGAATAGATAGCGTAAAGATGACAGTCATTTTAAACTATGCGCCGCACTGGATGCGACTAACGGGTGAAAGATGCCGTAAACCGGCCTTTTTCTTTGACTCTATGACGTTACAAAGTTAATATGCGCGCCCTATGCAAAAGGTAAAATTACCCCTGACGCTCGATCCGGTCCGCGCCGCGCAAAAACGCCTTGATTATCATGGTGTTTATGCACCTGAATTGGTGGCGCGCTTGGCCGAAACGGTCGTGAGTGTGGACAGTGAAGTTGAATGCGATATGTCGTTTGCGGTTGATAACCAGCGCCTCGCCGTTCTGCAAGGAACAGCCGAAGTGCAGGTGACTCTGTCATGTCAACGCTGCAACCAGTCGTTTCCACGTCATGTTCACGTAAGCTATTGCTTCAGTCCTGTCTCTTCTGATGAACAGGCCGAGGCACTACCGGAAGCCTACGAGCCAGTTGATGTCAATGATTTTGGTGAGATCGACTTGCTGGCAGTGATCGAAGATGAGCTCATCCTCGCGCTGCCCGTGGTTCCGGTGCATGATTCTGAACACTGTGAAGTGTCCGACGCGGACATGGTATTTGGTCAATTGCCTCCAGAGGCAGAAAAACCAAATCCCTTTGCCGTATTAGCCAGTTTAAAGCGTAAGTAATAGGAGTAAGGTCCATGGCCGTACAACAGAATAAACCAACCCGTTCTAAGCGTGGTATGCGTCGTTCACACGATGCGCTGACCACTGCTGCTCTGTCAGTAGATAAAGTTTCTGGCGAAACTCATCTGCGTCACCATATCACTGCGGATGGTTACTACCGCGGTCGCAAGGTTATCACCAAGTAATCCTCGCGATTACACAAGGCGATACCTTGACACGTTTGACCCTGGCAGTTGATGCCATGGGCGGGGACTTCGGTCCTTGCGTGACAGTGCCTGCAGCCTTGCAGGCACTGGCCTCTCATTCGGAGCTGGTTCTTCTTCTGGTCGGCGATCCCGACATCATCTCGTCATTTCTTGCCAAAGCGGATTCCTCGTTACAGAGGCGTGTGCAGGTTATTCCTGCCGAATCGGTTATTGCAAGTGATGCCAAACCTTCTCAGGCGATTCGTAACAGCCGCGGCAGTTCCATGCGTGTGGCGTTAGAGTTGGTCAAAGAGGGGAAAGCACAAGCCTGTGTCAGTGCGGGAAATACCGGCGCACTGATGGGCCTGGCGAAAATGCTATTAAAACCGCTGGATGGCATTGAGCGTCCGGCGTTGATGACGGTGTTGCCGCATCAGCAGCATGGCAAAACGGTGGTGCTGGATCTCGGCGCTAACGTTGAATCCGACAGCGCCATGCTGGTGCAGTTTGCCATCATGGGCGCAGTGATGGCCGAAGAAGTATTGGAGATCGCCCAGCCGCGTGTTGCGCTGCTGAATATTGGTCAGGAAGAGACCAAAGGATTGGAAACAATCCGCGCCGCATCTGCGGTGCTGCGAGCGTCACCGCAAATCAACTATATTGGATATCTTGAGGGGAACGATCTCCTCACCGGCAAGACGGATGTGCTGGTTTGTGATGGCTTCGTTGGTAACGTCACGTTGAAGACCATGGAAGGCGTGGTAAGAATGTTCCTCTCTCTGATTAAATCGTCAGAGGAAGGAAAAAAACGGGCCTGGTGGCTAACATTGCTGGGACGCTGGATTCAAAAGCGTCTGGCGAAGCGTTTCGGCCATCTCAACCCCGACCAGTACAATGGCGCTTGTCTGTTAGGATTGCGCGGGACAGTGATCAAAAGCCACGGTGCGGCGAATCAACGTGCATTTGCCGTGGCGATAGAGCAGGCAGAGCAGACGGTGCGAAAGCAAGTCCCTGAAAGGATTGCGGCGCGCCTTGACACTGTATTAGCCAGGAGTGACAAAGCGTAGATGTTTACCAAAATTATCGGTACGGGCAGCTATTTGCCTGAGCAGATTCGCTCCAATGCGGATCTGGAAAAAATGGTCGAGACGACGGACGAGTGGATTGTCACCCGTACCGGCATCCGTGAGCGTCGTATTGCCGCTCCGGAAGAAACCGTTGCTACTATGGGCTTCACCGCAGCACAGCGCGCGTTGGAAATGGCGGGTGTGAATGCGAGCGAAATTGGCCTGATCATTGTGGCGACCACCTCTTCCAGCCATGCCTTCCCAAGTTCAGCATGCATGATCCAGCAAATGCTGGAGATTAACGATTGCGCTGCCTTCGATTTGGCCGCTGCTTGTGCGGGCTTCACCTATGCACTGAGCGTTGCCGATCAATACATTAAAAATGGTGCGGTAAAACATGCGCTGGTGATCGGTGCAGACGTGCTGGCACGTACGCTCGATCCTAACGATCGCGGCACCATCATTCTGTTTGGTGATGGCGCGGGCGCGGTGGTGCTGAGTCAAAGCGAAGAGCCAGGCATCCTTTCTACCCATCTGCACGCCGACGGCCGTTACAGCAAACTGCTGACGCTGCCGTATCAGGATCGTGCCCATCAGGATGAGCCTGCTTATCTGACGATGGCGGGGAATGAAGTCTTCAAAGTGGCCGTGACTGAACTGGCGCACATTGTGGATGAAACTCTGCAAGCCAACAATCTTGATCGTGAAATGCTCGACTGGCTGGTGCCGCATCAGGCGAATCTGCGCATTATTAGCGCAACCGCCAAAAAGCTCGGTATGGGCATGGAGAAAGTTGTGGTCACGCTGGATCGTCACGGTAATACCTCGGCCGCGTCAGTGCCAAGTGCACTTGACGAAGCGGTGCGCGATGGCCGTATCAAGCCGGGACAACTGATTCTGCTGGAAGCCTTTGGTGGCGGTTTCACCTGGGGTTCTGCGCTGGTTCGCTTTTGATTGACAGGAACGAAAGATGACGCAATTTGCTTATGTTTTCCCAGGACAGGGATCGCAGACCGTCGGCATGTTAGCCGAGCTGGCCGCTGAAAACCCGCAGGTTGAAGCCACTTTCCGTGAAGCTTCTGACGCACTGGGTTATGACTTATGGCAGCTGGTCCAGCAGGGACCAGCTGAAGAATTGAATAAAACCTGGCAGACACAGCCTGCGCTGCTGGCGGCTTCTGTTGCCATCTATCGCGTATTGCAGAGCAAAAATGCGGTGCAGCCAAGCATGATGGCCGGTCACAGCCTTGGTGAATACTCAGCGCTGGTTTGTGCCGGTGTGCTGAATTTCGCTGACGCCATTAAATTGGTTGAGCTGCGCGGCAAACTGATGCAGGAAGCGGTACCGGAAGGTACTGGCGCTATGCAGGCGATTATCGGCCTGGATGATGCATCCATCCGTAAAGCCTGTGAAGAGAGCGCTCAAGGCCAGGTGGTTTCACCGGTTAACTTCAACTCGCCGGGCCAGGTGGTTATCGCGGGCAACAAAGAAGCGGTTGAACGTGCGGGTGCAGCCTGTAAAGCTGCCGGTGCCAAACGTGCATTGCCGCTGCCAGTCAGCGTGCCATCGCACTGTGCGTTGATGAAACCTGCTGCCGATAAGCTGGCAGTAGCGCTCGAAGCGATCACCTTTAGTGCGCCTTCGGTGCCGGTGGTGAATAACGTCGACGTGAAGTGTGAAACTGAAGGTGCTGCGATTCGAAGTGCGCTGGTCCGTCAGCTGTATAGCCCCGTGCGCTGGACCGAATCGGTCGAATTTATTGCTGCGCAGGGCGTTGAGCAGCTGCTGGAAGTCGGTCCAGGTAAAGTTCTGACCGGTCTGACCAAACGTATTGTGGATAGCCTGAGTGCCGCTGCGGTGAACGATTCTGCTTCACTGAGCGCTGCACTTACCCAGGAATAAGAGGAAAAACATGAGCTTTGAAGGTAAAGTAGCGCTGGTTACCGGTGCAAGCCGTGGAATTGGTCGCGCCATTGCGGAAACGCTGGCTGCGCGCGGTGCCAAAGTGGTGGGAACCGCCACCAGTGCAAGCGGTGCGGAAGCAATCAGTGCTTACCTCGGCGACAAGGGCAAAGGCCTGCTGCTGAACGTTACTGATGCCGCCTCAATTGAGAGCGTCCTCGAACAAGTTCGCGCCGAATTTGGCGAAGTGGACATTTTAGTCAATAATGCAGGCATTACGCGTGACAATCTGTTGATGCGCATGAAAGACGATGAGTGGGCGGATATCCTTGATACCAACCTGACATCTGTCTTCCGTCTTTCTAAGGCGGTTATGCGTGCCATGATGAAAAAACGCGTGGGCCGTATCATTACCATCGGTTCTGTAGTTGGGACCATGGGTAACGCGGGTCAGGCAAACTATGCGGCTGCAAAAGCAGGTTTGATTGGCTTTAGCAAATCACTGGCGCGAGAAATTGCGTCACGTGGCATTACTGTAAACGTCGTGGCTCCGGGCTTTATCGAGACGGACATGACGCGTGCACTGAACGAAGATCAACGTTCGGGTATTTTGGCAGAAGTTCCCGCAGGTCGTTTAGGTGACCCGCAGGAGATTGCCAATGCTGTTGCATTCTTAGCCTCTGACGAAGCAGCCTATATCACGGGTGAAACGCTTCATGTCAATGGCGGCATGTACATGGTCTGATAATCACGAAAACATTTGCTTTATCTACGGTAAACACCGCAGAATAACGCAAAATCGTGGTTCGACCAGCCGGGATTTTGTTGCATCTTTTTCAACATTTTATACACTACGAAAACCATCGCGAAAGCGAGTTTTGATAGGAAATTAAATAGTATGAGCGATATCGAACAACGCGTTAAGAAAATCGTAGCTGAGCAGCTGGGTGTTAAAGAAGACGAAGTGATTAACACTGCTTCTTTCGTTGAAGACCTTGGTGCAGATTCTCTTGACACCGTTGAGCTGGTAATGGCTCTGGAAGAAGAGTTTGATACTGAAATTCCAGACGAAGAAGCTGAGAAAATCACTACCGTTCAGGCAGCGATCGACTACATCACTAGCCATCAAGGTTAATGAATATCTTCAGGCGGTCACCTCGACCGCCTGAGTTTTATGTTTGCCCCACATAGCGTTATTTTTTCCCTCCCTGGAGGACGTGCGTGTCTAAGCGTCGTGTAGTTGTGACTGGTCTTGGCATGTTGTCTCCTGTCGGCAATACCGTAGAGTCTACCTGGAGTGCTCTCCTTGCCGGTCAGAGCGGCATTAGCCTGATCGACCATTTTGATACTAGTGCCTACGCAACGCGTTTTGCGGGCTTAGTAAGAGATTTTAATTGCGATGATTTCATCTCGCGCAAAGATCAGCGCAAGATGGATGACTTCATCCAATACGGCATCGTTGCTGGTATTCAGGCTATGGCAGACTCCGGTCTGGTCGTAACCGATGAGAATGCTGGTCGCATTGGTGCGGCAATCGGTTCTGGTATTGGCGGACTGGGTTTAATCGAAGATAACCACAGCTCGCTGGTCAACGGTGGACCGCGCAAAATCAGCCCATTCTTCGTGCCTTCAACCATCGTCAACATGGTTGCTGGTCATCTCACCATCATGTACGGCCTGAAAGGTCCAAGCATCTCTATCGCAACTGCCTGTACGTCTGGTGTGCACAACATTGGTCATGCAGCGCGTATCATTGCGTATAACGATGCTGATGTGATGTTGGCCGGTGGTGCGGAGAAAGCCAGTACGCCACTTGGTGTCGGTGGTTTTGGTGCTGCTCGTGCGCTCTCCACGCGTAATGACAATCCTCAGGCGGCAAGCCGTCCGTGGGATAAAGATCGTGACGGTTTCGTGTTGGGTGACGGTGCTGGCATTGTCGTACTGGAAGAGTACGAACACGCTAAGAAACGTGGTGCGAAGATTTATGCTGAGATCATTGGTTTCGGCATGAGCAGCGATGCTTACCACATGACGTCACCTCCGGAAGACGGTTCAGGTGCAGCTGCGGCGATGGTTAACGCGCTACGTGACGCGCAGCTGAACGCTGAGCAGATCGGTTATGTCAACGCGCATGGCACCTCGACGCCAGCCGGTGACAAAGCGGAAGCGCAGGCGGTAAAATCGGTGTTTGGTGCGGCAGCTCACAGTGTGATGGTCAGCTCTACCAAGTCGATGACTGGCCACCTGTTGGGTGCGGCGGGTGCAGTAGAAGCGATTTATTCGATTCTGGCGCTGCGCGACCAGGCGATTCCACCGACCATCAACCTCGACAATCCTGACGAAGGTTGCGATCTGGACTTCGTGCCGCATACGGCGCGCCAGGTCAGCGGACTGGAGTACACCTTGTGTAACTCCTTCGGATTTGGCGGCACTAACGGCTCGCTGATCTTCCGCAAGGTTTAATCGCTCCTCAGCCATACAGAGGCCCGCAATGCGGGCCTTTTTTATATTTTTAACGGGCTAATCAAGGCGGACAGCATGTGGATAAACGGCATACCGCAAACCGAGCTTTCAGCACGCGATCGCGCAGTGCAATTTGGTGATGGCTGCTTCACCACCGCCGCGGTGATTAACGGCCATGTTGTGATGCTGGATGCGCATCTGCAGCGGCTCAAAGAGGGCTGTGCAAGGCTAATGATGGATGCGCCGGATTTAGTTCAGCTCGCTACAGAAATGCATAATGCCGCTGCGGGACACACACAGGCGGTGCTGAAGGTGATCGTGACGCCGGGCGCAGGCGGACGCGGTTACAGCCGCGCAGGCTGCCACTCACCTACGCGCATTCTTTCGCTCTCGCCGTGGCCGCAGCATTACGCCACGTTGCAACAGCAGGGCGCTGTGCTCCACACCAGCCCAATACGTCTGGCGCGCAATCCGTTGCTGGCCGGCGTAAAACACCTAAATCGCCTTGAGCAAGTGCTGATTCGCCAGCATCTTGACCAGACGGGCGGTGACGAGGCGCTGGTGCTTGACACTGGCGGGACGGTGGTGGAATGCTGTGCGGCCAATTTGTTCTGGCGTAAGGGCAACAATGTTTTTACGCCGCAGCTTGAGCAGGCTGGCGTGGATGGCATTATGCGTCGTTATCTGATGGCGCAGATGGCCGCAAATGGCCAGACTTGTCAGCTGATTGATGGCAGCAGGGACAACGTATTGAACGCCGATGAAGTGGTGATATGTAACGCCCTGATGCCCGTTTTACCCGTGCGACAAATTGACGACGTTTCATTTACCGCACGCTCGCTGTACCAGCAACTGCGCGCCAGTTGCCCGACGATGGAAGTATCATGACTCGAATGAAAAAAATTCTCGCAGGCGTTGTCGTTGTCGCAGGACTCACCGCCGCCTTTGGCTATTGGCAGATTGAACGTTTAGCTGATACGCCCTTAACACTGCAACAAGAAACCATTTACACCTTGCCCGCTGGCAGCGGTCGCGTGGTACTGGAAGCGCAACTGGAAAGTCAGAAGATCATTCCGCAAAGTATCTGGTTTGGGCCGCTGCTGAAACTGGAACCGGAACTGGCACGTTTTAAAGCCGGTACCTATCGCCTGGAAACCGGCATGACGGTGCGCCAGCTGCTGCAACTGTTGGCCAGCGGTAAAGAAGCGCAGTTCCCGGTGCGTTTTATTGAAGGGTCGCGTCTTACCGAGTGGTTAGCCGAGCTGCGCAAAGCGCCATACCTGAAACATACGCTGAGCGACGATCAATTTGCCACCGTTGCCGCCGCGCTTAAGCTTGATGTTGGCCAGCTGGAAGGCGGTTTCTATCCGGATACCTATCTCTATACCGCCAATACCAGCGATGTGGCGCTGCTGGAGCGTGCCCACGCGCGCATGAACAAGCTGGTCGATGAGATTTGGCAGGGACGTATGGAAAATCTGCCTTATAAGAAAGCGCAGGACATGGTCACCATGGCGTCGATCATTGAGAAAGAGACCGGCGTGAGCGAAGAGCGCGCGCGCGTGGCGTCGGTGTTCATCAATCGACTGCGGACCGGAATGAAGCTGCAGACCGATCCCACAGTGATTTACGGCATGGGCGACAGCTACACCGGCACGCTAACGCGTAAAAATCTGGAAACGCCGACCGACTACAACACTTATACCATTAGCGGTTTACCGCCGGGGCCGATCGCGATGCCGGGCCGTGCTTCACTGGAAGCGGCTGCGCATCCGGAAAAAACCAATTACCTCTATTTTGTCGCGGATGGCAAAGGTGGACACACCTTTACCACCAATCTGGCCAGCCACAACAAAGCGGTGCAGGTTTACCGGCTGGCAATGAAGGAAAAAAATGAAAAGTAAGTTTATCGTCATTGAAGGCCTGGAAGGTGCAGGCAAAACCACCGCACGCGATGCGCTGGTTGCCGTGCTGCATGAGCACGGGATTAATGATGTCGTCTTCACGCGCGAGCCCGGCGGTACGCCGCTGGCGGAACAATTGCGTATATTGGTCAAGCAGGGCATAGACGGCGAGCAGGTGACCGATAAAGCCGAGCTGCTGATGCTGTACGCGGCGCGCGTGCAGCTGGTAGAGAACGTCATCAAACCGGCGCTGGCACGCGGTGCCTGGGTGGTGGGCGATCGCCACGATCTCTCTTCCCAAGCCTATCAGGGCGGCGGACGCGGACTGGATGCGCAACTGATGACCACGCTACGTGATGCGGTGCTGGGCGATTTCCGTCCCGATCTCACACTCTATCTCGACGTCACGCCAGAAATTGGACTGCAACGCGCCCGCGCACGCGGTGAGCTGGATCGCATTGAGCAGGAATCATTGCGCTTCTTCGAGCGTACGCGTGAACGCTATCTGACCTTAGCTGCTCAGGATCCCTCGATACTCACCATTGATGCGACGCAAAACATTGCAAACGTGACATCGTCACTTCAACGCACCTTGCGTAGCTGGCTGGCAGGCCAATCCGCATGAATTGGTATCCGTGGTTGAATCAGCCTTATCGACAAATCATCGCCCGCCATCAAAGCGGCCAGGCGCATCACGCGCTGCTGGTACAAGCCATTGCAGGCATGGGTGACGATGCGCTGATCTGGGGCGTGAGCCGTTGGTTGATGTGTTTACAGCCGGAAGGATTGAAAAGTTGCGGCCATTGCCACGGTTGCCAGTTAATGCAGGCGCACACGCATCCCGATTGGTATCGCCTGGAAGCCGAAAAGGGGAAATCTTCGCTCGGTATTGATGCTGTGCGTGACGTCACTGAAAAGCTGTATCACTTTGCCCAGCAGGGCGGCGCAAAAATCGTTTGGTTGCCCGATGCGGCGCAGCTGACGGAAGCCGCCGCCAACGCATTATTGAAAACGCTGGAAGAACCACCGGCCAATTGCTGGTTTTTCCTCAGCGTGCGCGAACCTTCACGCTTGCTGCCTACGTTGCGCAGTCGCTGCATGACGTGGCATCTGTCGCCGCCGGAAGAGGCGCATAGTTTGCAATGGCTGCAGAAACAGCAACCGCAGCCGGAAGAGAAGCTGCGCGCTGCCTTGCGTTTGAGTAATGGCGCACCCGCCGCCGCCTTGACGCTGTTGCAGCCCGAGCGCTGGCAGGCGCGTGAAACGTTGTGTGAAACGCTGATTAAAGCGCTCAACGGCGATGTGCTGCAGCTGTTACCCGCGCTAAACAGCGAAGATGTGGCCGTACGTCTCAGTTGGCTGATTTCACTGCTGGTGGATGCGATGAAAGTGCAGCAGGACGCAAGTCAGTGGCTAAGCAACGGTGATCATCCGGATGTGGTCACACAGTTGGCGCAAAGAATGAACAGCAGTGCGCTCAACAGCAGCGCGCAGCAATGGATGCAGTGTCGCGAACAGCTGTTACATGTCGCCGCACTCAATCGAGAATTAATGTTGACCGATCGTTTACTCGCCTGGGGACGTTTACTGGCTCCGGCAACGGTCGGCTAAGCGAAAAGAGAGCTCTATGTTTATTGTCGATTCCCACTGCCATCTCGATGGCCTCGATTATGAAAAGCACCATCGCGATCTGGATGATGTCATCGCCAAAGCGGCGGCGCGCGATGTGAAGTTTATGCTGGCGATTGCCACCACCTTGCCGGATTACTACAAAATCAAACAGCTGGTGGGCGATCGTGAAAACGTCGCGCTGGCTTGTGGCGTCCATCCGCTTAATCAGGAAGCGCCGTACGACGTCGAAGAGTTCCGCCGTCTGGCCGCAGAGGATCGCGTGGTCGCGCTGGGTGAAACCGGGCTGGACTATTTCTATCAGCAGGAAACCAAAGCGCAGCAACAAGCTTCGTTTCGTGAGCACATTCGTACCGGCATTGCGTTAAATAAACCGATCATCGTGCACACGCGTGATGCGCGTGAAGACACGCTGGCGATTCTGCGCGAAGAGCAGGTAGAGAAGTGCGGCGGCGTGCTGCACTGTTTTACCGAAGATAAAGAGACCGCCGCCAAATTGCTCGATCTCGGTTTTTACATCTCTTTCTCCGGCATTCTGACCTTCCGCAACGCCGAACAGATCCGCGATGCGGCGCGCTACGTGCCGCTTGATCGTATGCTGGTGGAAACCGATTCGCCGTATCTGGCGCCGGTACCGCACCGTGGTAAAGAGAATCAGCCGGCGTATACGCGTGATGTGGCGGATTACATGGCGGTGTTAAAAGGCGTTGATATCGAAACGCTGGCCGCTGCCACCACCGAAAATTTCTCCCGCCTGTTGCACATCCCGATGAGTCGCCTCGGCGGCTAAACGCTTTATTTCAAACGCTGTAATTAATCAAAAATCACTCTACTGCACTGCGTCTTACGGGACGCAGGCAGTGTTTTATTGCTGTTTATTAGTGCAAGTCAGTAAGAAATGACTGAAAGGAAAGGGACGTCCTTAGCGAAATGTGATGGCCGTCAATTTAACAATTAGCGATTTATTTTACTCTTCGTAATAAATCAAAAGACGCTCAGCGTCACCCCGGCGAAGGATCCTCCCCCTAAGCCATGCGCACTGCGCAAAAAATTGCACTCATACTCAGGAGTTTCTATGTTCAAGAACGCATTTGCGAACCTGCAGAAAGTAGGTAAATCGCTGATGTTGCCGGTATCTGTTCTGCCGATTGCCGGTATTTTGTTAGGTGTTGGTTCTGCAAACTTCAGCTGGCTGCCGGAAGTGGTTTCCCACGTCATGGCCGAAGCGGGTGGTTCGGTGTTTGCCAATATGCCGCTGATCTTTGCGATCGGTGTGGCGCTTGGCTTTACCAATAACGACGGTGTTTCCGCGCTGGCGGCCGTGGTTGCCTATGGCATCATGGTGAAAACCATGGCGGTGGTTGCACCGCTGGTGCTGCATATGCCTGCCGGAGAAATTGAGGCTAAGCATCTTGCAGATACCGGTGTGCTCGGCGGAATCATCGCCGGTTCCATCGCGGCGTATATGTTTAACCGCTTCTATCGCATCAAACTGCCTGAGTATCTCGGCTTTTTTGCCGGCAAGCGCTTTGTGCCGATCATCTCCGGTCTGGCGGCGATTTTCACCGGTGTGGTGCTGTCATTCATTTGGCCGCCAATCGGTACGGCGATTCAGGAATTCTCACAATGGGCAGCCTATCAAAACCCAGTCGTCGCCTTTGGACTGTACGGTCTGATTGAGCGTTCGCTGGTGCCGTTTGGTCTGCACCATATCTGGAACGTCCCTTTCCAGATGCAAATTGGTGAGTTCACCAATGCCGCAGGTCAGGTATTCCACGGTGATATCCCACGTTACATGGCAGGCGACCCAACCGCAGGTAAATTGTCTGGCGGCTTCCTGTTCAAAATGTATGGTCTGCCAGCGGCAGCGATTGCGATTTGGCATACGGCTAAACCAGAAAACCGCGCCAAAGTGGGCGGTATTATGATCTCCGCCGCGCTGACCTCGTTCCTGACCGGTATCACCGAGCCAATCGAGTTTGCCTTCATGTTCGTGGCGCCGATTCTGTATGTGATCCACGCGATTCTGGCGGGTCTGGCCTTCCCAATCTGTATTCTGCTGGGGATGCGTGATGGCACCAGCTTCTCACACGGTTTGATCGACTTTATCGTGCTGAGCGGTAACAGCAGCAAAATCTGGTTGTTCCCGATTGTGGGTATTATCTACGGCCTGATTTACTACACCGTATTCCGTTTCCTGATTGTGAAACTGAATCTGAAAACCCCTGGCCGTGAGGAGACCGCGATGGAGCAGAGCAGCGCAACCAGCAGCGAAATGGCAGGTAAACTGGTTACCGCGTTTGGTGGTAAAGAGAACATCACTAACCTTGATGCCTGTATCACGCGTCTGCGTGTCAGCGTGGCGGATGTCGGCAAGGTTGATCAGGCTGAACTGAAAAGCCTCGGCGCGCGTGGTGTGGTGGTAGCAGGTTCAGGCGTTCAGGCGATTTTCGGCACCAAGTCCGATAACCTGAAAACCGAAATGGATGAGTATATCCGCAGCATGTAACGGAAAAAGGCGGGCAGAGCCGGTGCGATGAAGCGGCGTCAGATCGTAAAGACGCCATAAACCATCCCTGGGGCTCGGCCCAAGCCATCCATGGCTTGGGACGCTTTACTCCTCTGCCGCCGCTTCAACGCACATTACTTACTGTGCGTAAAAATGCCCTCAAATGAGGGCATTTTTTTATTTACAGATAAACCCGCAAATACTCCGTCAAACACAGCAGCGCCATGGCCTGACCATACGGCATCGAGGTGAGCGGTATCTGGCGGTAGTACGCCAGATCGCTGCCCATCGCTGTTCCGAACGACACCTGCTTCAATTCCCCATTCTCATCGATATTGCCGATCACGCCGCGCAACGCTTTCTCCGCCAGCGGCAAATATTCGGGCGAAAGATAATGTTTGCGCACCGCTTTAAGAATGCCATAGGCGAAACCGGCGGTGGCGGAGGCTTCCGGATAACTGTTGGGATCGTCGAGCAAGGTGTGCCACAAACCGCTGCTGTGCTGACAGGCGCTCAGCGCCTTCACCTGGCTTTCCAGCACCTGTTGCAGGAAACGGCGCGTGGCATGCTGTTCCGGCCAGTTCATCATCTCGATGAAATCAGGAATGACTATAGTCAACCAGCTGTTGCCGCGTGCCCAACGTGCATTGGCAAAATTGTGCCGTCCCTCAAACGTCCAGCCGTGGAACCACAAACCGGTTTGGCGATCCATTAAGTATTGGGTATGAATCAGGAACTGATAACTGGCTTCTTCGACAAACTCCGGACGATCCAGCAGCTGACCAATCTTTGCCAGCGCCATCACGCTCATCATCAAGGTGTCATCCCACAGCTGCTGGGTATTTTCGTTGTTGTAGACGATGTGCTGCAAGCCGCCTTGCTCGGTGCGCGGCATCTCATACATCACCCATTCAGCCCAACGCTCCAGCACCGGCCGCCACGCAGCATTTCGCGTCTCTTCATAGCGATACGCCAGCGTCAGGAACGGGCAAACGGTATTGACGTTCTTGGTTGGCGTACCTTCCGCCAGGCGCGTGCTGAACCAGTCATCGATAATCTTCAGCGTCGCTTGATCGCCGGTTTGCTGATAGTAGTGCAGCATGCCGTACAAGCCGATGCCATGCGTCCACTCCCAACCGGCCCAGCCTTTGGTATCGATCACGCGGCCATCATCGAGGCGCAGCAAAAACTCGCCGCTGTGATCGGTAATATTCACCAGATTATGGGTTAGCCGCTGAATCAACTGCACCAGCTCAGTACGTGGCAACAGATATTCAGGCTGGCGCAGTAACGCGCTGTGCTTTACAGGAAATACAGTCATGGTTCATTCCTATCGTTAATCAGGGTAGAGAGAGAAGGTAAAGATCGTGGCTGCGTCGGCAGCGGCGGTGCGGCAGGCTTATGACGGTTGAGATACCCGACGTTGTTATTGCCCCACAGATTTTCATACGGCATGCCCGCCAGCATTTCGACCACTTCACGCGCCTGTGGCGAAATACGCTCTGGCACCACGCGTCCGGCTTCGCGCATTTTCAACGTCTCTTCGCGCAGCACGGTGTGGGTTTGCAGATTGAGTTTAAAGCGCAGTGAAATAATGAAGCCGCAGGCCAGCACACAGAGCGTGCCCACGCTGAGGATCGCCAGGATGGTATGGCCGACAGCCGGCACCTGCGTGGCCTGGCCGGAAGAGAAGCCCGCCAGCTGCAACACGATACCGACGAACATCACCGCACCCGCTTGCGAGGCTTTGCGCGTCAGCGTCATGATGCCGGCAAAAATGCCTTCGCGACGTTGGCCGGTAATCACTTCATCGACGTCAGCGATATAGGTGTAAGTATTCCACGGCACATAGTTGATGCCGCCGCGACCAAGACCGGCAAGACCGGAAATCAGTACCAGCAGAGCGAAGTTGTCGTTCATGCCGCTGTACCACAATCCGGCGTAGGAGAGGGCGCTAAGCCCAAACAGCACCACCACCATACGGTATGCGGGCGCAGGCCCAAGGCGGATACACAGCGGAATCATCGCCATCACCGCAATAAACTGCATCACCGCCATGGTGCCCATCAGGTTGGAGGCGATCTGCGCGCTTTGCATCAGCACAAATACCACATACCAGGTGAACACCGCGTTAAAAACGTCCTGCGCGATATAGCCGCCGAGATACATGCCCAGATGCTGGCGGAAAATACGAATGCGCAGCGTTGAGGCCAGCTCGGTGTAGAGGCGCTTCAGGCTCTGTAGCAAGGTCAGCTGTGATTTTTCCTGCTCGGCGCGGCGCGATTCGGCAGAGAAATCGTCAGGATCGCGTTCCCAGGTAAACAGCCACACCAACGTTAATACCAGCGCACAAATCACCGAGAACACCAGGCTGGCGTAGAAGAAGGAGATCGGATTCTCTTTGCCAAACCAGCCAATCAGTATGCCCGGCAGGAACGCTGCCAGAATGGCCGACAGCTGCGCCAGGCCAATACGCGCGCCAGAGAAGCGGGTTTTCTGTTTGAAATCATCGGTCATCTCCGGTACCAGCGTTTCGTAAGGCACCAGAATCATGGTGTAGACCATATCGAACAGCAGATAAGTCAGCAGATACCACCAAAAACTCATGTCGCCAACCCACATCAGGCTGTAGCTGAACACGCACGGAATACCGAGCAGGATAAAAAATTTGCGGCGGCCAAAGCGCTTGCCGAGCCAGGTCGAACCGAAGTTATCGGTCAGGAAACCCATCAGCGGGCTCACCACCGCATCCAGTACGCGGGCGGCGGCGAAAATGAAGGTCGCCTGAATCGGCGAGAGCCCACAAAAGGTGGTGTAAAAGTAGAGCAGCCAGGCGGCGGTTAGCGCCGTGGTGCCTGCACCGAGGAAATCCCCGGACCCATAGGCCAGATAATGGCCCAGGCCAATCTTACGAGAGCGCATGGCAGGTTCTCCTTGAATTAGTCGGTAAACACATCCCTCATCACTCCGTACAACTTGCGCGGATTGGATTGAAAGTAGAGCGGCTTAAGCTGGCAAACCTTCGTGATTTCGCAATGACCTGCAGGTGAGTGGCAAAATCACAAAGAAAAAGGCGTGATATCTCTAATTTATAAAACAGCGTTTCATTTTTGTGGTTAATGAGAGGTTAGAAATGCGAGCTGCAGCACAATGCGTGGCGAAGTGAGAAAACGGCTTAAAGGCAGCCATTTAATGCAGGAATTGTGGTCCTGAGGTTGAAAGAAATGGAATTCCTCACGCATACTGCCTGACTGAACTCAGGCTTAAGGAAATGCACCATGGCTGAAGAAACCATTTTCAGTAAAATCATCCGTCGCGAGATTCCCGCCGACGTGGTTTATCAGGACGAACTGGTCACCGCCTTCCGTGATATCGCGCCCAAAGCGCCTACCCATATCTTGATCATCCCCAACGTATTGATTCCCACCGCCAATGATGCGCAGCCCGCACACGAGCAGGCGCTGGGCCGGATGATCATCGTGGCCGCCAAAATTGCCCGTGAAGAAGGCATTGCCGAAGATGGCTATCGTCTGATCATCAACTGCAACAGCCATGGCGGTCAGGAGGTTTATCACATCCATATGCATTTGGTTGGCGGTCAGCCGCTGGGCCCGATGCTGGCCAGCTAACTCAGGCGGACAACGTGATGCGTCAATGGCTGAGTGGCTTGCTGTTGCTGACCCTTGCAGGTTGCAGCAGCGATAAGCCGATGATTAATACCTCGCAGTCGCTGGTGATGGAATCGGCGGTGTTATCCGCGGGCATTATTACCGATGATCCGAAGTTGACCGAACAAGATGGTCAGCAGCGTGCCATGAGCATGTTGTACAACCAGCGTGAAACGCCGGTGAAAGTGCACTATCGTTTCTATTGGTACGACGACAAAGGATTGGAAATCACGCCGGAAGAGCCGGCGCAAAGCCAAATCGTTCCGGCGCACGGCAGCGTAGAAGTGGCCTCACAAATGGGCAATCCGACCGCCAGTAAGGTGCGTCTCTATCTTTATCTTTGAGGAGTAAGCTGTGATTCGCAGTGTAAAACGTTCGGGCGCGTTGTTATTTGCGCTAATGCTCACCGGTTGTGTGGTGCAACAACAGACGCCGGCACCGGTAGAACCCACGCAGCCGACTACGCCCACTCAGCCGGTTGAACCTACGCCGCAGCCAGTGCCGCCGCCGCAAACCGTGCCGCAGCCACCAAAGCTGAAAACCATTAACTGGGATGCCAGCGTCCAGCCGTTGGTCGGCAAGATGGTGCAATCTTCAGGCGTGAATCCGGGCAGCGTGCTGCTGGTGGATCGCATCAAGAACAGTACTAATGGCGCGCTGCAAACCGACAAAGCCACCGATGCGATTCAGAATGCGCTGGCCAACAACGGCAAGTTCACGCTGATCACCCCAGAACAGCTGGCGCAGGCCAAGCAAACGCTGGGCTTGTCGCCGGATGACAGCCTCAACTCGCGCAGTAAAGCGATTGGCCTGGCGCGCAACGTTAACGCGCAGTATGTGCTCTACAGCAATGCGCAGGGCGATGTGAAATCACCGACGCTGCAAATGCAGCTGATGCTGGTACAAACCGGTGAAATCATCTGGTCAGGAAACGGTGTTGCTCAACCCTGATCCACAGCTGCAAAACCTGCTTCAGCAACAATGGCCGACGGCGCAAGCTGCCGGTCATTTTTTCGCGCTGCCGGGACTGAGCGGGCAAAGCGTGCGCGTGCAGATGCCGCAGGGCGAATTGCTGGCGCGACGAGCGCCGCCGCAGCCGATCCCGTTTGTCGATCGCCAGCGCGAATACCGCATTCTGCAGCAGTTCCGGCATGCACAGCTGGGGCCGCAGCCGCTGGCGTGGCGCCATCCCTGGCTGCTGCAAAGCTGGCTGCCGGGCGAGGTGCTCACCTCCGCGCAGTTTAACGCGCAGCGGCAGGCGATTGTGGCGCTGCTGCAGCGTCTGCATCAACAGCCGCTCACCGGCTACCGTTTACAATTAGCCCCGCTGCTACAGCGCTATTGGCAGCTTTGCCGGCAGCGTCACTGGCGCTGGCAGCGTCGTCTGCAACGCTTATTACAGCAGGGCGAACCGCAGCCGCTGCGCCTGGCACCGCTGCATATGGATGTCCATGCCGGCAACCTGATTGCCACGCCGGAAGGTTTACGCTTGATCGACTGGGAATATGCCGCCGACGGCGATGTGGCGCTGGAGCTGGCGGCGGTGTGTGCGGTTGATGGCGATACGCGTTCTGCGTGGATTGCCGATTACGCCGCGCGCGCGCAACTGGATAAGCCAGCACTGGCATGCCAGATGCAGCGCTGGCAACCATGGCTGCAGCTGTTGATGGCCAGCTGGTATCAGCTGCGTGCCGAGCAGAGCCAGGATGACACCTTACTGCAGCTGGCGCAGGCTAGCTGGCACGACCTTTAACTCAGGATTTTAATCATGACCATGAACACACCCGGACCGCTGATGCTCGACGTCGAAAGCTATGAGCTGGACGCCGAAGAACGCGAAATTCTGCAGCATCCGCTGGTGGGCGGACTGATTCTGTTTGCCCGCAACTTCCACGATGTCGAGCAGTTGGCAGAGCTGGTGCGCCAGATTCGCGCGGCATCGCGTCATCGTCTGGTGGTGGCGGTGGATCAGGAAGGCGGTCGCGTGCAGCGTTTCCGCGACGGCTTCACGCAGCTGCCGGCGATGCAATCCTTCGCCGCGCTGCACGATCTCAATAGCGCGGGTGAACTGGCGCAGCAGGCGGGCTGGCAGATGGCGTCGGAAATGATCGCCATGGACATCGACATCAGTTTCGCGCCGGTGCTCGATATTGGTCACATCAGCGCGGCGATCGGCGATCGTTCATTCCATGAAGATCCGGCCATCGCCCTACAGGTCGCGCGACGTTTTATCAACGGCATGCATGAAGCCGGCATGAAAACTACCGGCAAACACTTCCCCGGTCACGGTGCGGTCAGTGCCGATTCGCATAAAGAGACGCCGCGCGACAACCGCGATGCCGCCACGCTGCGTCAGCATGACATGGCGATCTTTAAGCAGTTGATCGACGAGCAGCTTCTTGATGCGGTGATGCCGGCGCACGTTATCTATACTGAGGTGGATCCGTTGCCTGCCAGCGGTTCACCGTATTGGCTGCAAACCGTATTGCGCCAGGAGCTCAGCTTTAACGGCGTGATTTTCTCCGACGATCTGTCGATGGAAGGTGCCGCGGTGATGGGCAGCTACGCCGAACGCGCGCAGCAGTCGCTGAATGCCGGTTGCGATATGATCCTGGTGTGCAATCAACGCGCGGGCGCGGTGAGCGTGCTGGATAACTTGACGCCGATCGGGGCAGAGCGCGTGACGCAGTTATACCATCAAGGGCGTTTTACCCGTCAAAGCCTGCTGGCAAGCGAGCGCTGGCGGCAAAATCAGCGTCAGTTAAGCGCGTTGCAAGAGCGCTGGCTGGCGCACAAAGCCTCGGGCAGATAAGCATCGCTGCCCGGATTTCACTCCACGCTGAGGATAATCATGATCATCTATCTGCACGGTTTTGATTCCAACAGTCCGGGCAACCATGAAAAGGTGCTGCAGCTGCAGTTTATTGACCCGGACGTCAGATTAGTCAGCTACAGCACCCGCCATCCCAAACACGACATGCAGTTTCTGCTGAAAGAGTGCGACAAGCTGCTGCAACAGGGCGACGATGCGCATCCGCTGATTTGCGGGGTTGGGCTGGGGGGTTATTGGGCCGAACGCATTGGCTTCCTGTGCGGCATGCGTCAGGTGATCTTCAATCCAAATCTGTTCCCGTTTGAGAACATGGAAGGCAAAATCGATCGCCCGGAAGAGTATCTCGATATCGCCACTAAGTGCGTCAACGATTTCCGCGAAAAGAACCGCGAAAAGTGTCTGGCGATTTTGTCTCGACAAGATGAAGCGCTGGATAATCAGCGCAGCGCGAAGTACCTGCAGCCGTTCTATGAAATCATCTGGGATGACGCAGCCAGCCACAAATTCAAGAACATCGCGCCGCATTTGCAGCGCATCAAAGCCTTCAAACTCCTCGCCTGACCGTCCGCGCGCCGTGTGATGCGGCGCATAAAATGTGTAACAATCTGATAATGCAGCTGAAAGATTGATGTACATCAATTTTCTTATGTTATGTCTTTGACGCCGTGATATTCTGCCCTCAGCTCGCGATTTAACGTCGCCAACCCTATGTTTATTAAGGTTTTTATTAACCATTAATTAACTATTGGTTTACAACTTTGAGGGGGTCCTTGTTGACTACATCTATGGAAAAAATCGTTATCATCGGCGGTGGTGCTGGCGGCTTAGAGCTGGCAACGCAGCTCGGTCACAAGCTGGGACGCAAGAAGAAAGCCGAGATCATCCTGGTCGATCGTAACCACAGTCATCTGTGGAAACCGCTGCTGCATGAAGTGGCAACCGGTTCGATGGACGAAGGGATTGATGCGCTAAGCTATCTGGCGCACGCGCGTAATCACGGCTTCCAGTTCCAGCTGGGATCGCTGACGCAAATCAATCGTGAAAACAAAACCCTTGAGCTGGCCGAAATCCGCGATGCGGAAGGCGCACTGTTAGTGCCGCAGCGTGAGCTGGCCTACGATCGTCTGGTCATCGCGCTTGGCAGCACCTCAAATGACTTCGGCACGCCGGGCGTAAAAGATCACTGCATCTTTCTCGACAACCCGCATCAGGCGCGTCGTTTCCACAACGAAATGCTCAACCTGTTCCTGCGTTTCTCGGCCAGCGAAGGCAGCCTGGAAAAAGTCAACATCGCCATTGTCGGCGGCGGCGCCACCGGCGTGGAACTCTCTGCAGAGCTGTATAACGCGGTGAAACAGCTGCACAGCTACGGCTACAAAGGTCTTGATAGCAGCTCGCTGAACGTCACGCTGGTGGAAGCCGGTGAACGCATTCTGCCGGCGCTGCCAGCGCGTATCTCGGCGGCGGCGCATCAGGAGCTGACCAAACTTGGCGTACGCGTGTTGACGCAAACCATGGTCACCAGCGCCACCGAAAATGGCTTGAATACCAAAGGCGGCGAATTCATTGATGCCGATCTGATGGTGTGGGCGGCCGGTATCAAGGCGCCAGACTTCCTGAAAGAGATTGGCGGTCTGGAAACCAACCGCATCAATCAACTGGTGGTAAAAGAGACGCTACAAACCACGCTGGATGACGACATCTACGCCATTGGTGATTGCGCCTCCTGTGCGCTGCCGGGGGGCGGATTTGTACCGCCGCGCGCGCAGTCAGCACATCAAATGGCGTCGCGCGCGCTGGAGAACATCCTTGCACAGCGTAAAGACAAACCGTTGAAAGCCTATGTTTATAAAGATCACGGTTCGCTGGTGTCGCTGTCGCGCTTCAGCACCGTCGGCAGTTTGATGGGTAACCTGATGCGCGGATCGATGATGGTGGAAGGGCGCATTGCACGTTTCGTCTACATCTCTCTATATCGTATGCACCAGATTGCGCTCCACGGATACTTCAAGACCGGTCTTATGATGCTGGTCGGCAGTCTTAACCGCGTCCTGCGTCCGCGTCTCAAGCTGCACTGATGATTTTCGGGCGGTGAATGCCGCCCTACGCCACACCAGCTGCCGTAACCCGCTGAAAACTGCACGTTCAGCTTTAGGTTACGGCACTATTTCATCCGCTCTCGGAACTCTCCTAAAAGCTGGCCCTGATGGGTTTCCGCTGCGTTTCCTCCATTAATCTGATGTTGCAATTACGGTCCATCTGTAAAACTTATCACCAACAAACACGGCGCGGCGCGCACGCCGGTTATGCCTCGGCTACACAGGATCTGGTAGCGGCAGGAATGCGCGGTAACAACCTTCAGGAGGATATTCCTGTGAATAAATCAATGTTAGCGGGTATCGGTATCGGCGTGGCAGCAGCGTTAGGTGTTGCCGCAGTCGCCAGCATGGATGTTTTCGATCGCGGCCCGCAGTTTGCACAAGTCCTGTCGGCGACGCCGATTAAAGAGAGCATCAAGCAGCCGCGACAGGAGTGTCGCAATGTGACGCTGACCCATCGTCGTGCGGTCCAGGATGAGAATCGCATTGCCGGTTCGGTGCTGGGCGCGGTAGCCGGCGGCGTGTTGGGCCATCAGTTTGGTGGTGGACGCGGACGCGATGTGGCTACGGTAGCGGGTGCGTTAGCTGGCGGTTACGGTGGTAATCAGGTGCAGGGTGCGTTGCAGGATCGCGACACGTACACCACCAACGAGCAGCGTTGCAAAACGGTATATGACAAACAGGAAAAAATGCTGGGTTATGATGTGACCTATAAAATAGGCGACCAGCAGGGCAAAATCCGCATGGAAAACGACCCTGGTACCCGCATTCCGCTCGACCGTAATGGTCAGCTGATCCTCAATTCAAATCAGGCCTAATTGGGCAAAGATGCATCACAGCAGCAGTAACGAAAAAAGCGCCGCAAGGCGCTTTTTTTTATGTGTGAGATCCTCAACGCGCACGGATTCGTAGCGGCGCAATTTGTTGCGCATCATCAATGGCGCACGGAGTCAAAGGCGCGCGATGAATCGCGCCGCTACGATTCCATGCGGATATCCACTAAACCCGGTTTTTCGCCAGCTCGCTAACAAATCCCTGCACCCACTCCATACGGATTTTCCGGTCCGCCATATCGCGGGTGAACTTCAATCGCGTTGGGCCATCCAGCTTCCATTGCTGAGGATCTTTCTGCAGCAGGCCAATCAGCCAGCCCGGATCAACCTGATTCTGCGGCGCAAACTCGAAGAATCCGCCTTTGTCGCTGGCTTCAATCTTACGAATCCCCAACTCGCGCGCCACTAAACGCAGCCCGGCAACATCCAGCAGATTACGCGCGGCATCCGGCAGCTTGCCGAAGCGGTCAATCATCTCAACCTTCAGTTCCGCCAAATCCTGCTCATCGGCGGCGCTGGCCACGCGCTTGTAGAGCGACAAGCGGGTATTCACATCCGGGATAAAATCATCCGGCAGCAGGGCAGGCATACGCAGTTCAATTTCGGTTTGATTGCTGGTGAGATCTTCCAGCGACGGCTCGCGTCCCGCCTTCAGCGCATCGACCGCGTTCTCCAGCAGCTCCATATACAGCGTGAAGCCGATGGTTTCCATTTGGCCGCTCTGATCCTCGCCGAGCAGCTCACCCGCGCCGCGGATCTCCAGATCGTGGGTTGCCAGCGCAAAACCGGCGCCAAGATCTTCCAGCGACGCGATAGCTTCCAGACGTTTTTGCGCATCAGTGGTCATCGCTTTTGGATGCGGCGTCAGCAGCCACGCATAGGCCTGATGGTGCGAACGTCCCACGCGGCCACGCAGCTGATGCAGCTGCGCCAGACCAAAGTGGTCAGCGCGTTCGATGATAATGGTGTTGGCGCTGGGTACGTCGATACCGGTTTCGATGATGGTGGTACACACCAGCACGTTAAAGCGCTGATGGTGGAAATCATTCATCACCCGCTCGAGATCGCGTTCGCGCATCTGACCGTGACCAATGGCAATGCGCGCTTCCGGCACCAGATCGGCCAATCGCTGCGCCGCTTTCTCGATGTTCTCTACGTCATTGTAGAGATAGTAAACCTGGCCGCCGCGCAGCACTTCACGCAGGATTGCCTCGCGCACCACCAGGCTGTCGTACTCACGCACAAAGGTTTTCACCGCCATGCGTCGTGCCGGTGGCGTGGCAATAATCGACAGATCGCGCATGCCGCTCATCGCCATATTCAGGGTGCGCGGAATCGGCGTGGCGGTGAGCGTCAGGATATCGACATCGGCGCGCATCGCCTTGATCCGCTCTTTATGACGCACGCCAAAGCGGTGCTCTTCATCGACAATCAGCAGGCCGAGATCGTGCCACTTCAGGTCGTTCGACAGCAGCTTATGGGTGCCAATCAGAATATCGACTTTGCCCTCGCGCGCCTGTTCCAGCACCTGACTCTGCTCTTTGGCGGTGCGGAAGCGCGACAGCATTTCAATGCGCACCGGCCAGTTAGCGAAACGATCGCGGAAGTTGTCGTAATGCTGCTGCGCCAGCAGCGTGGTGGGCACCAGCACCGCGACCTGTTTGGCGTTCTCAACCGCCAGAAACGCAGCGCGCATCGCCACTTCGGTTTTACCAAAGCCGACGTCGCCGCACACCAGACGATCCATCGCCAGCGGCTGACACATGTCGCTCAGCACCGCGTTGATCGCCTGGCCTTGATCCGGCGTGGTTTCAAACGGGAAGCCTTCGCAGAACAGCTGATACTGATCGCGGTCGTGCTTAAAGGCAAAGCCGGTTTTGGCTGCGCGCTGAGCGTAAATATCCAGCAGCTCCGCCGCCACGTCGCGCACTTTCTCAGCGGCTTTCTGCCGCGCGCGTGACCAGGCATCGCTGCCAAGTTTATGCAGCGGCGCGTTTTCATCCGCGCCACCGGCATAGCGGCTAATCAGATGCAGTGATGAAACCGGCACGTATAGCTTAGCGTCGCCCGCATAGGAGAGCATCAGATATTCAGCGACGATGCCGCCGGCTTCCAGCGTGGTCAGGCCGATATAACGCCCAACGCCGTGCTCCAGATGCACCACCGGCTGGCCAGGATGCAGCTCGGCGAGGTTGCGGATCAGCACATCAGGATTGATGGTGCGGCGATTATCCTGGCGACGACGACTGACGCGCTCGCCAAGCAGATCGCTTTCGCAAATCAACGCCAGCTGGCGTTGCGTATCGATAAAGCCGCGCTCGCTGGCGCCAATCATCAGGCTAAGCGGCTGATTGGCGGCCTGATCAAAGTGATCGATAGCCTGTGGACGCAGTTTAATGCGCGCCAACAGCTCTTGCAGGCTTTCACGGCGGCCTTCACTCTCAACCGAGAAAATCACCTGACCGCTGAATTGTTCAAGGAACTGACGCAGCAGATCGAGTGGCGCTTTGGCCTGCGCCTGCACCGTCAATTCCGGCAGCGGCTGATAACCGAGATTGGTATTCGCTGCTTTTTCCGGCAGCGTCTCGCTGCTTAACTGCATGCGCGGCCAGGCTTTCAGTTCGCTCATCAGCGTGTCGGGACGCAGCCACAGCGTGACCGGCTCCAGCAGCGGGCGCATCGGATCGATACGGCGATTCTCAAAGCGCGCGTTGGCGTCAAGCCAGAAGCGCTCGGCGCTGGCCAGCAAATCGCCGCTGTTGAGCAGCAGCGTATTGGCGGGCAGATAGCTGAACAGCGTCGGCAACGCCTGCTCAAAGAACAGCGGCTGCCAGTATTCGATACCGGCGGGCAGCGTGCCTTTGCTCACCTGCTGATAGACATGCTCCGGCTCGCGCCGTACGTCAAAGGTTTCGCGCCAGCGGCTGCGGAACAGCTCGATGGCGGCTTTATCCGTGGGGAATTCATGCGCCGGCAACAGGTTGATGGCGTTGACCGCCTCCAGCGTGCGCTGCGTATCGACGTCAAACAGACGCAGGCTGTCGATCTCATCGTCAAAGAAGTCGATGCGATAAGGTTGGTCGCTGCCCATCGGGAACAGATCGAGCAGCGCACCGCGCGTGGCGTATTCACCGTGCTCCATCACCTGATCGACGTGACGATAACCGGCCTGCTCCAGCTGATCGCGCAGCGCATCGCGCGACAGCTTTTGCCCTTGCTGCATCACCAGCGCATGGCCGTGCAGGAAGCTGTGCGGACACACGCGCTGCATCAGCGTGTTGACCGGCATAATCAGCATCCCGCGCGTTAAGTTGGGCAGTTGATACAGCGTGGAGAGGCGAGCTGAGATGATGTCCTGATGCGGCGAGAAGCTGTCGTAGGGCAGCGTTTCCCAGTCAGCGAGATGGGTGACCGGCAGATCGGTGAACTGGCGAATCTCCTCCTGCAGACGCAGGGCAGATTGCATATCCGGGGTAATCATCAACACCGGACCGCTGTGGCGTTCGGTGATGCTGGCGCACTCAAGCGCTTGCGCGGCGCCGACGAGCTGGCCGAGCTGGCGATGGTCGCCGGCTTTGACTGGCAGGGTATAACGACTCTGTTCCGACATGGGATCTCGACATTCTCTCCTTGGATTACAGGGCGTCATCATTCCATAATCCGCCCTGAGGATCATCTGTCGTGGTGCGATTTCTCACACTTTTGCCGGTTGAGCTACTTACTCGATTGCTGTGTGTAGTGCATACGTGGGCGGTCAACATTGGCCCAGGACAGCTCTTTCTCCAGATGGTAGCTGTGGTTGCCATCGTCCCACTTCACGTAATAGCCGGTTGGCGCATCTCCCTGTTCAAAAACGTTGACGATCTCGCCTCTGATTTCTCCCGATTTATGCTTCACGATACTGTTCTTAGGGAATTTGAACATGGTGTACTCCTCGTCGCCTGCGGTAATTCACCTTTAAGTCTACGCCAGCCAATGACGAATAAACGTACAAATAACATCATTAATTTGTCGCAATTTTATGCATAAGCGTTGGCTGGGACGGTTTTTGACACAACTTTGCCGCAGACTCAGAGGGTTAGAGGTTTCATAAAGGGGACGCCTCCTTTATCATCCCACTACTTATTTTCAGGCAACTGCCAAGACGGATCTCATGTATCAACCAGTCGCGTTATTCATCGGTTTACGCTACATGCGTGGACGTGCCTCAGACCGCTTTGGTCGCTTCGTCTCCTGGCTCTCAACTATCGGCATCACGCTCGGCGTGCTGGCGCTGGTCACCGTGTTGTCGGTGATGAATGGCTTTGAGCGCGAGCTGGAAGGCAATATACTCGGCCTGATGCCGCAGGCGCTGATCACCAGCGAAAAAGGCAGCATCAGTCCGGAGGCGTTGCCCGCCGATAATCTCCAACTGCAAGGGGTTAAGCGCATCGCACCGCTGACCACCGCCGATGTGGTGCTACAAAGCGCGCGTAACGTCTCGGTCGGCGTGATGCTCGGCATCAATCCCGACGAACAGGATCCGCTAACGCCATTCCTCGTCAACACCCAACAAAGCGTGCTGCAGCCGGGCCAGTACAACGTCATCCTCGGTGAACAGCTGGCTGCACAGCTGGGCGTGAAGCGCGGCGATCAGCTGCGTCTGATGGTGCCATCGGTCAGCCAGTTCACGCCGGTAGGACGTTTGCCGAGCCAGCGTATTTTCACCGTGGCTGGCACCTATGCCGCCAACAGCGAAGTGGATGGCTATCAAATTCTGGTCAATCAGCAGGATGCGTCACGCGTGATGCGCTATCCGCTCGGCAACATCACCGGCTGGCGTTTGTGGCTGGATAAGCCGTTAAGCGTTGATGCGCTCAGCCAGCAGAAACTGCCGGAGGGCCTGACGTGGAAAGACTGGCGCGAACGCAAAGGCGATTTGTTCCAGGCGGTACGTATGGAAAAAAACATGATGGGGCTGCTGCTGAGCCTGATCATCGCGGTGGCGGCTTTTAATATCATTACCTCGCTGGGCCTGCTGATCATGGAGAAGCAGGGCGAAGTGGCCATTTTGCAAACGCTGGGGTTAACCCGCCGCCAGATTGTTGCGGTGTTTATGGTGCAGGGCGCCAGCGCGGGCATTATTGGCGCGCTGCTGGGCACCGTGCTTGGCGTGCTGCTCGCCAGCCAGCTGAATAATTTGATGCCGGTGATTGGTCTGTTCCTTGATGGCGCGGCGCTGCCGGTCGACATCAACGTGTTGCAGGTGATCACCATTGCGCTGGTCTCAATGGCCGTCGCGCTGCTTTCTACCCTTTATCCGTCGTGGCGCGCTGCCGCCGTCCAACCCGCTGAGGCTTTACGTTATGAGTAATACTCCTTTGTTGCAGTGTCGTGACCTGTGCAAACGCTATCAGGAAGGCAGCGTGCAGACCGATGTGCTGCGCAATGTGGCTTTCAGCCTGCAGCCGGGTGAACTGACGGCGATTGTCGGCAGCTCCGGTTCGGGTAAAAGTACCTTACTGCATCTGCTTGGCGGTCTGGATGCGCCGACGTCAGGCGATGTGATTTTTGATGGTAAATCGCTGAATGCGATGTCGTCGGCCGCGAAAGCCGAGCTACGCAACCGCGAGCTGGGCTTTATCTATCAGTTCCACCATCTACTGCCGGATTTTAGTGCGCTGGAGAACGTGGCGATGCCGCTGCTGATTGGCAAAATTGGCAAAGCGGAAGCGGAATCACGCGCGCGTGAAATGCTGGCGGCGGTCGGGCTGGAAAAACGTGCTGCGCATCGGCCTTCTGAGCTGTCGGGCGGTGAACGTCAGCGTGTGGCGATTGCCCGCGCGCTGGTGAATCGTCCGCGGCTGGTGATGGCCGATGAACCTACCGGTAACCTAGATGCGCGTAACGCCGACGCGATTTTTGAACTGCTCGGCGAGCTGAACGTTAAACAGGGCACCGCTTTTCTGGTAGTGACGCACGATCTGCAGCTGGCGAAACGCCTGAGCCGCCAGATGGAAATGCGCGACGGTGAGCTGAGCGACCAACTGACGCTGGGAGTGATCTGATGGCTTCGTCATTATCCCTGCTGCTCGGGCTGCGTTTTAGCCGCGGTCGGCGGCGTGGTGGCATGGTCTCGCTGATCTCCATCATCTCCACCATCGGCATTGCGCTGGGCGTGGCGGTGCTGATCATCGGCCTGAGCGCCATGAACGGCTTTGAGCGTGAGCTCAACAACCGCATTCTGGCGGTAGTGCCGCACGGTGAAATCGAGCCGGTGAATCAGCCGTTCCGTCACTGGCAACCGATGATCGCGCCGATTGAGCAGGTGGCCGGCATTGCCGCCGCAGCGCCCTATATCAACTTCACCGGGCTGATTGAGAGCGGCGCAAAGCTGCAGGCGCTGCAGGTGAAAGGCGTCGATCCGCAGCAGGAAGCGCGTCTCAGCGCCTTGCCGAGCTTTGTGGCCGGAGATGCGTGGTCACAGTTCGCGGCTGGTAAACAGCAAATCATTCTGGGTGGCGGCATCGCTAAATCGCTCAACGTGAAACAGGGCGACTGGATCACCATCATGATCCCCAATAATGATGGCGAGAATAAGCTGCTGCAGCCGAAACGTATTCGTCTGCAGGTCAGCGGCGTGCTGCAACTGAGCGGCATGCTCGATCACAGCCTGGCGCTGGTGCCGCTGGCCGATGCGCAGAAATATCTGGATATGGGCGACAGCGTCAGCGGTATTGCGCTGAAGATGAATGACCCGTTCCAGGCGCAGAAGCTGATACATGACGCCGGTAAAGTGACGCACTCTTACGTCTACATCAAGAGCTGGATTGGCACTTACGGCTACATGTACCGTGACATCCAGATGATTCGCGCCATTATGTATTTAGCCATGGTGCTGGTGATTGGCGTGGCCTGCTTTAACATCGTCTCGACGCTGGTGATGGCGGTGAAAGACAAGAGCAGCGACATCGCGGTGCTGCGTACGCTGGGCGCCAAAGATGGTTTGATTCGCGCCATCTTTATCTGGTACGGCTTGCTGGCGGGCCTGCTCGGCAGCGTCAGCGGCGTGGTGGTCGGCGTGCTGGTGGCGCTCAATCTCACGCCGGTGATGCGCGTGTTTGAGCACCTGACCGGGCATCAGCTGCTGGCAGGCGATATCTACTTTATCGATTTCCTGCCGTCCGAACTGCACTGGATTGATGTGATTTCGGTGCTGGCCACCGCGATTGTCCTGAGCCTGATTGCCAGCTGGTATCCGGCACGACGCGCCAGCCGTATCGATCCGGCCCGCGTACTCAGCGGTCAGTAAAGATAAAACGCAGCCGCTGTGCGGCTGCTATTATCGGGCAGAGTAGCCCGAAAAATCCCCGATGCGCGGCAATAAACGCCGCAGATAAGGAGCTTTTATGCGCATACCGCGCCGCCGCCTACGACTCGCCCGCGACAAAAAAAACCGCCGCAAGGTGCATCAGCGCTTTCGCCAGCGCATCTTCGAGCGCGATCGCAAAGCTGAACTGGCCGCGCATCCGCAACCGCGCGTGGTGGTGCTGACTGGCGCGGGGATCTCCGCCGAATCCGGTATTCGCACGTTCCGCGCCGCCGATGGCTTGTGGGAAGAGCATCGCGTAGAAGATGTCGCCACGCCGGAAGGTTTTCAACGCAATCCGGCGCTGGTGCAGGCGTTTTACAACGCGCGGCGTCAACAGCTGCAGCAGCCAGAAATTCAGCCCAACGCCGCGCACAAAGCGCTAGCGGAACTGGAGCAGGTGCTGGGCGATAACTTCCTGCTGGTGACGCAGAATATCGATAACCTGCACGAACGCGCCGGCAGCCAGCGCGTGCTGCATATGCACGGTGAACTGCTGAAAGTGCGCTGCGTCAGCAGTGGACAAGTGCTGGACTGGACCGAAGATTTAACCGCGGACGATCGCTGCACCTGCTGCCAGTTCCCGGCCATGCTGCGCCCGCACATCGTGTGGTTCGGCGAAATGCCGCTGGGGATGGAAGAGATTTATCAGGCGATTGAGCAGGCGAATCTGTTTATCGCCATTGGCACGTCGGGCCATGTCTATCCCGCCGCCGGTTTTGTCCACGAAGCGAAACTGCAGGGCGCGCATACTGTGGAGCTGAATCTGGAACCGAGCCAGGTCGGCAATGAGTTTGCCGAGCGTCATTACGGCTTAGCAAGCGAAGTGGTGCCGGAGTTTGTGCATACGTTTTTGCGTGGGTTGTATAAGTAGATTTGTGCGCGCTTTACCTCATCCCAACCTTCTCCCAGAGGGAGAAGGGGCTAGACGGAACCCTCTCCCGCTTGCGAGAGAGGGCAGAGCGAGGGGAAGCCGCAGAGAGTTAACGTCCCGCCTTCAGCTTCTGGAACAACGTCTCATACTGCACGCTGGCGTCACCGACATCGTTCTGCCACTCGCCGTTTTTGATCACATCCTCAGCAGGATAAAGCGAAGGATCGCTGGCCACTTCCTGTGGCAGTAACTTCTTCGCTGCCAGGTTTGGCGTGGGATAGCCGATGGTTTCCGCCACCTGTGCCGCCACATCCGGACGCAGCAGGAAGTTAATCAGCTTCAGCGCGCCTTCACGGTTTTTCGCATTGGCCGGAATCGCCAGGTTATCCATCCAGAAAATCCCGCCTTCCTGTGGCCAGATAATCTGCAGCGGCGTACCTGCCTGGCGCGCCACGTAGGCGGAACCGTTCCAGATCATCCCAACGTTCACTTCGCCTTCCATAAACGGATTTCCTGGATTATCGGAGTTAAACGCCAGCACGTTCGGCATCAGCTTTTTTAACTCTTCATAAGCGGCTTCGATCTGCTTGGGATCGCGGGTGTTGCCCGAATAGCCCAGCTTACGCAGCGCCATCTGGAACACTTCACGCGCATCGTCGGTCAGCAGCAGGCTTTGCTTATACTCAGGCTTCCACAAATCGGCCCAGCGGGTAATGCTTTTGGCATCCACTTCGTCAGTGTTGATGCCAATGGCGGTCGCGCCCCAGATATAGGGGATCGAGTAATCATTGTTAGGATCAAACGGCTTGTTGAGCAGGTTAGGATCGAGGTTTTTGAAGTTGCTGAGCTGGGTTTTATCGATCTTTTGCAGCATGCCTTCATTACGCATTTTGGCGACGAAGTAGGTTGAAGGCACCACCAAGTCGTAGGCGCCATCTTTCCAGGTCTTCAGCTTGGCATACATGCTTTCATTGGATTCGTAGGTGGAGTAAATCACCTTGATGCCGGTCTCTTTGGTGAACTGCTCCAGCAGTCCCGGCGGCACGTATTCGGTCCAGTTATAGAAGTAGAGCGTTTTGCCGGCGTCCGCCTGCGCGCTCTGCATGCCCAATGCCAGCGCCCCAGCCGCCAGCCAGTGAGACCACTTTTTCATCGATTATCCTCTATTTGGTTTTATCACGGAGCAACAGCTGACTGAGCGCCACCAACAGCAGCGACAGCAGCAGCAAAATTGTCGCCAGCGCGTTCACTTCCGGTGACACGCCAACTTTCACCATCGAATAGATTTTTAATGGCAAAATTTCGAAGCTCGGGCCGGTGACGAACGACGATACCACGACATCGTCCATCGACAGCGTAAAGCTCAGCAGCCAACCCGCTGCGACCGCCGGCAGCGCCAGCGGCAGCAGAATTTTGCGCAAAATGGTGACTTCGCTTGCACCAAGATCTTTGGCGGCTTCCAGCATGCGCACATCAAACCCTTTCAGGCGCGAATAGACGGTGATCACCACAAACGGCAGACAGAAGGTGATATGCGAGAACAGCAGCGACCAGAAGCCCAGCGAAATGCCCAGCAGCATAAACAGCACCAGCAGCGAAATCGCCATCACGATATCCGGCGACATCATCACCACAAACAGCATGCCGCTGACGAACGGTTTACCACGGAAGCGATAGCGATAGAGCGCGACGGCGGTCAGCGAGCCGATAATCGTGGCGCAGCTGGCAGAGAGCACGCCCATCAGCAATGAATGTTGTGCCGCCTGAATCAGGCTGTCGTTATTCATCAGCAGGCGATACCACTGCGTGCTGAAGCCCTGCCAGTTAATGCCGAAACGCGAACGGTTGAAGGAGTTGACGATCAGAATGATGATCGGGATATAAAACCAGGCATAAATCACGGCCATGAAGCCGCCACGTAACCAGCGCGCCATCATTGCAGTTCCACCTTGTTGTTCAGCATACGCGCTGCGCGCCAGTAAGCCAGCAGCATCAGCCCCATCAGCAGCGTCATCACAATGCTGGTGGCAGCACCGAACGGCCAGTCACGGATATTCAGGAACTGGCTCTTGATCACGTTGCCAATTAACAGGTTTTTCGCGCCGCCCAGCAAATCCGCTACAAAGAACAAGCCCATCGCCGGGATAAACACCAGCAGGCAACCGGCGACAATGCCTGGCATGGTGAGCGGCAGAATGATGCGTAAAAAGGTTTTTACTTTGTTCGCGCCAAGATCGCGCGCCGCTTCGAGGCAGGATTTATCCAGCTTTTCCAGGCTGGAGTAGAGCGGCAGCACCATAAACGGCAGCAGAATGTAGATCAGCCCCAGAATCACCGCTTCCGAGGTGTACATGATGCGAAACGGTTTATCGATCACCCCAAGCCACAGCAAAAATTCATTCAGCCAGCCGCGCGTGCTGAGGAAGATTTTCAGACCGTAGATACGGATCAGCGAGTTGGTCCAGAACGGCACAATCAGCAGGAACAGCATCAGCGGACGCAGGCGCGCCGGCAGTTTCGTCAGACACCAGGCAAACGGATAACCGAGCAGCAGGCAGCACAGCGTGGCGATCAACGCCATATTTAGCGAGTGCAGCAGCACATCAGCGTAGAGCGGATCGAGCAGCCGCGTGTAGTTATTGAGGGTGAAGGCCATACTGACAAAATGCGCATCATCGCGCGTCAGGAAGCTGGTGGCGAAAATCATCAGGTTAGGCAGCAGCACAAACAGCGTGAGCCAGCTGACGATCAGGGCAACAATGACTTTCTGCAGGCGGTTACGCATCAACTTCATACGGCAACACCACCTCCCAGTTGGCGACCCAGCTGACGGCCATTTTCTGGTTCAGCGAGTGATCAAAATCGGGATCGTCTTCATTAAAGAACTCGCTCACCGTCAGCAGCTTGCCGTTCTCCAGCTCAACAGTAGACTCCAGCGTCATGCCTTTATAGTTGCGCTCGCGCACGAAGCCGATCAGATTATCGCTGCGGCTGTCGTGGTCGATCTCTTCAACGCGCAGATCTTCCGGGCGCAGCAGCACGTGCAGTTTATCGCCGACGCTGACCGGGAAATCACATTGCAGCGTGCATTCAAGGCCTTCCACGCGCGCGCGGATTGTAGGCGCATGATCGCTGTTCAGCACCTCGGCATCGAACACGTTAATCTCGCCAATAAAGCGCGCCACAAACAGGTTGGCGGGCTCTTCGTAAATCTCGCGTGGCGTGCCGTCCTGTTCGATGCGGCCATCGCGCATTACCACGATACGATCGGACATGGTCAGCGCCTCTTCCTGATCGTGCGTCACAAACACAAAGGTGATGCCAAGCTTACGCTGTAGCGCTTTGAGCTCGTTTTGCATCTGGCGCCGCAGCTTGTAATCCAGCGCCGACAGCGACTCGTCCAGTAGCAGCACTTTCGGGCGATTGACCACCGCGCGCGCAATCGCCACGCGCTGCTGCTGACCGCCCGAAAGCTGATGCGGACGGCGATCGGTAAAACTCTCCAGCTGCACCATCGCCAGCGCATCATTAACGCGCGTGGTGATCTCCGCCGCCGGAGTTTTCTGCATGCGCAGGCCAAAGGCGACGTTCTCAAACACCGACATGTGCGGGAACAGCGCGTAGCTCTGAAACACGGTATTAATGTGGCGATGCTCGGCGGGCAGATCGGTGATGTCGTTGTCATCAAGAGTGATATGACCGCGATCGGCCGCTTCCAGCCCGGCAATCAGGCGTAAAATGGTGGTTTTTCCGCAGCCGGAAGGGCCAAGCAGCGTGATGAACTCGCCGTGACGGATGGTCAGGTCAAAGTCAGAGATGATGGTTTTGCCATCAAAAGCTTTACTGATGCCAGAAAGCGTAACCAGCGCAGGCGCGCGTGTTTGCGTCATTTTAGTCACTCAGTCTGATGGTGAATCAGGTTACAGCATAGCCGCTGGTGGCCGCTTGCTGTGATGAAGGGCGCGATGATACCGCAAAAATGTGTCAATGCCATGTTTTGCCACGGATTTACCTTGAAAACTCTGAAAAATGCCGGAGTATGCGTAACGGATAAGTCGGACAGGCGCGAGTGAGCGAATTTTCAACGCAAGTCACGTTGAGAGAGCTAACCTGAAGGATAATGATTTGACGCAACATGGTGCCATTTGGTCACCATGATAATGACGCAGGTTCTTTAGAGGGATGACAGATGGATCAATTACTTGAGCGTTTTCTCAGTTATGTTGCAGTAGAAACTCAGTCAAAACCTCAGGCACGACAGGTGCCAAGCAGCGAAGGGCAGTGGACGCTGGCGCGTCAATTACAGGAAGAACTTATCGCGCTGGGCTTTGTTGATGTCTCTCTGAGCGATCACTGCTGTGTGATGGGCACCTTACCGGCTAACGTTGATTGGGCCACGCCGGTGATCGGCTTTATTTCGCACATGGACACCTCACCGGATTTTACCGCCAAAAACGTCAATCCGCAGATTATTGAAAACTATCGCGGTGGCGATATCGCGCTCGGTAACGGTGATGAAATTCTGTCACCGGTGATGTTCCCGGTTCTGCATAAGCTGATCGGTCATACGCTGATCACCACCGATGGCAAAACGCTACTCGGCGCGGATGATAAAGCCGGTATCGCCGAGATCATGACCGCGATGGCGCGTCTGGCAAAAGGGGATACGCCACACGGTGCGATTCGCGTGGCCTTTACACCCGATGAAGAGATTGGTCGCGGCGCGTCGCACTTCGACGTCGAAGGCTTTGCCGCCGATTGGGCGTATACCGTTGATGGCAGCGATCTCGGCGAGTTCGAGTTCGAGAACTTCAATGCCGCTACCGCGATGGTTAAAATCACCGGCAACAACGTGCATCCAGGCAGCGCTAAAAATGTGATGGTCAATGCGCTGGATCTGGCGATGCGCTTCCACGCGGAACTGCCAGCCAAAGAGAAGCCGCAGTATACCGACGGCTATGAAGGCTTCTTCCATCTGCACACCATCAAAGGCACGGTTGAGCACGCCGAGCTGATGTATCTGATCCGCGATTTTGATGCCGACAGCTATGAACAGCGTAAACAGCTGCTGGAAGAGATTGGTCAGCGCGTCAGCAAAGGGCTGCAAAGCGAATGTTCGGTGAAAGTGGAGATCAGCGACAGTTATCGCAACATGCGCGAGAAAGTCGAACCGCATCCGCACATTATTGAGCTGGCGCTGCAGGCGATGCGCGATTGCGGCATCGAACCGAACGTCAAACCGATTCGCGGCGGCACCGACGGCTCTGCGCTGTCGTGGAAAGGATTGCCATGTCCGAACCTGTTCACCGGCGGCTACAACTATCACGGCAAGCACGAGTTCGCCTCACTCAATGTGATGGCGCAGTCGGTGGATGTGATTGTGCGTTTGGCTGAGCTGGCGGGGCAGAAGAAGGGCTGATGGTGATTGCTTAGCGCGGGTTGTCCCCCATCCCGGCCTTCCCCCATAAATGGGGGAAGGAGACGCTGCCCCATGCAGCTCCCAACTCCCTACTCACATATTGCAGCATCTTCCTCCCCCATTTATGGGGGAGGACCGAGGAGGGGGACAGCGAGCACAGTCCGAGCACCCACCGAGGAGGGGGACAGCGAGCACCGTCCGAGCACCCACCGAGTTTTAGAAACCCCGAGACAGATTGAAACTTACTCGCCGAAGAACCAATACCCGCTATTCACCAACGCCGCCAGCTGCGCCAGCAGTGAAGGGTCATCCAGCGCATCGCCGAAATTTTCCAGCGTCAGCACGTGATTGTGCGCCAATGCCGCCAGCACATGCGGATGGCTGCTGGTGACCGATTCACCGTTCACAAACACCACATCGCCAATGGTCAATACGCGCAGGCCGCCGAGCCGCGTCAGCGCATCGCCTTGCTGCAATGCATCGTAGATTTCGTCCGGTTGATACGGCGGCTCTGGCGGTGCGACGTCCAGCTCATGACGCGACTGAGAAATAAACTCGCCAAACCACTGATTAAACTGCTCCGGCTGGTTAATCACATCCATCATGACTTTGCGGATGCCTTCCAGTTCTGACGGCAGAATTTGCGATGGGCATTCACGCGATGGCACATCGGGATCGCTGTAGCGGTAGCTGCCCAATTCGTTGGCCAGCATGTGATCGGCAAAACCGCTGATCAGCTCGCGACCGTTCGGTGCGCGGAAGCCGACCGAATAGTTGATGGCGTTTTCCAGCGAATAGCCTTCGTGCGGAAATCCTGGCGGAATATAGAGAATATCGCCGGGCTCCATCTCTTCATCGATGATGGCGTCGAAAGGCTCAACCTGCAGCAGGTCCGGATGCGGGCAGTGCTGTTTCAACGGCACTTTTTCACCCACGCGCCAGCGACGGCGGCCAGTGCCCTGAATGATAAACACATCGTACTGATCGAAATGCGGACCGACGCCGCCGCCCGGCACGGCAAACGAGATCATCAGGTCATCAACACGCCAGTCGGGCAGAAAACGGAACGGACGCATCAGTGCGGCAGAAGGTTCATGCCAATGGTTGACCGCCTGAACCAGCAGCGACCAGTTGCTCTCACCGAGATGATCGTAGCTTTCAAACGGGCCGTGGCTGACTTGCCATTTGCCCTCGTTATGGCTGACAAGGCGGCTATCGACCTCATTTTCCATCGCCAGACCGGCCAGCTCGTCAGGAGAAATAGGATCGACGAAGTTTTTAAATCCACGTTTAAGCACCACCGGGCGTTTCTGCCAGTAGCGTTGAATAAAGTCGGGCCAGTTGATATCGAGCTGATAGTCCATATGAGGAGTCCGTTTGCTGCAAAGAATGATGGCAAGTATAACAGCCCGCGTCCCTTTCTACTCGCGGTGATGCTCGACTTCCTGGCGCTGGAAAATCACTTCCATGCGCGCGCCGCCGAGCGGGCTGGTGGTGGCGATCACCTGGCCGGCGTACTGTTCGAGGATGTCGCGCACCACGGCTAAACCTAATCCCTGGCCGGGACGCAAGGTGTCGGCACGCTGACCGCGCACGAAGATCAGATCGCGTTTGCTCTCCGGGATGCCGGGGCCGTCATCATCAATAAACAGATGCAAAGTGTTGTCGGTTTGTCGTGCGGTGACTTCAATAAATTCGAGGCAATATTTGCAGGCGTTATCCAGCACGTTGCCAAGCACTTCCATAAAGTCATTTTTATCGCCGATAAAGGTCAGCTCCGGCGAGATATCCAACGTGATCGCCACGCCCTTGCGTTGATAGACTTTATTCAGTGCCGAGCACAGGCTATCGAGCAGCGCCGAAACCGAATGCAAATCGCGCTGCAGAGGATTGTGATCGGCCTGCATGCTGGCGCGATGCAGGTAATAACCAATCTGCTGCGAGATGCGGCTGATCTGCTCCAGCATCACCGGTTCGGCCTGTTCAATGGTTAACTCTTTACCATTGCGTAACGATCGCAGCGTACTTTGCAGCACTGCCAGCGGGGTTTTCAGGCTATGGGTGACATCGGACAAGGTGGTGCGATAGCGCGTGTAGCGTTGACGTTCGTTGGTCAGCAGCAGGTTAAGATTGCGCACCAGACTGCGTAACTCTTGCGGCGGATTGTCATCAAGATTCTCGCGCTGACCGGTTTCCAGCTCGCGCACCTGCGAAGTGAGATCGCCAATCGGCCGCAAACTCCAGTGCGCCGCCAGCCACAGCAGCGGGATCACCAGCAGCAGATTGGCCGCCAGCACATAGCTAAACCACGACCACACCACATCGGAATGCTGCAACTCTTGCGGAATTGAGTCGACCACCACAATGGTCAGCGCCGGTAAGTTGGTGGTGGCATCGTAGCGATTGACCGCGACCGAGTGGGTGAAGGTGTCACTGCTGTCGCTATCCAGCGCGTGCAGCCGCTCTTTCGCCTGCGGGTTGTTGCCCATCGCCGCCATGCTGGTGCGATTGCTGGTATCGATTTCGTAGAAATCGGGCTTGAGCAGCCATTCACGATGAATCTTTTTGCGGATTTCGGGCACATCGCGCTGCTGCCACAGCAGTTTGCCGCGTTCATCGTAGATAAAGACCAGCGTGGGGAAATTGAGCGTCATGCGCTCCGGCTGGCCAATGGTGAGCTGATTATCGTGCCACTGCGCCAGCGTAAAGAACAGATTGCTCTCGCCGCGCATCACGCGATAGGTATTTTTATCGAAACTGACGACATAGCCAACCACCGCGACCATGCCGTAGGAGAGTGACAAAAACAACACGATCGCCGCGGTCGCCAGCAGAAAACGAGCGCGGAGAGAGAAGGGGCGTAAACGCCGGAACCACGTCATAAATCAGAGATCAAAGCGATAGCCCTGGCCGCGTACGGTGTTGATCACTTCGGTTGGATAGAGTGAGAGAATTTTTTTACGCAGACGGCCCATCAACACGTCGATGGTGTGGCTTTCACGCAGTTCGGCATCCGGATAGAGCTGCAGCATCAGCGAATCTTTGCTCACCACTTTACCCGCGTTGCGAATCAGGGTTTCGACGATGGTGTATTCGAAAGCGGTCAATTTTACCGGTTCATCTTGCACCGTCAGTTCGCGGCGAGAGAGATCGACCTGAAACGGCGGCATAGAGATAATTTGCGACGCGTGTCCGCTGTTGCGACGCATCAACGCCTGCAAGCGTGCAGCCACTTCTTCAATGTGGAACGGCTTGGTGACATAGTCGTCGGCACCCGCTTCCAGCGCTTCCACTTTGGCCTGCCAGCCTTCGCGCGCGGTTAAGACCAGAATCGGTTGACGTACCGCATCGGTGCGCCAGCGGCGAATCAGCGACATTCCATCTTCATCGGGCAAACCGAGATCGACCAGCGCGATGTCGGGGACATGTTCTTGCAGGAAATAATCCGCTTCTTTGGCATCTTCTGCGGCGTCGACCTGATGGCCCATTTCACGCAATTGCACGGCGAGGTGATGGCGTAGCAGCGCATTATCTTCCACAACCAGAACACGCATAGTATTTCCTTAGCTTCGAACGTAGTGATGATGAGAAGAGTATACGCAAAGCCAGCTAAACCAGAGAACAACCAGGCGCGCGAAACGCGCCTGGCCACCGCATTACTTCAAATCATCAACCATCTGAATCGCACGGCCGAGGTAGTTGGCTGGCGTCATCTGCTTCAGACGCACTTTTTCCTCTTCCGGCAGTTCGAGGCTATCGATAAAGGTCTGCATACCGGCGGCATCAACGCGTTTACCGCGCGTCAGCTCTTTCAGCTTCTCGTACGGTTTTTCAATACCGTAACGACGCATCACGGTTTGGATCGGCTCAGCCAGTACTTCCCAGTTGTGATCCAGCTCGTCCAGCAGACGATCGCGGTTCACTTCCAGTTTAGAGATGCCTTTCAGTGTGGCTTGATAAGCGATCAGTGCATAACCGATGCCCACGCCAAGGTTACGCAGCACGGTGGAGTCGGTCAGGTCGCGCTGCCAGCGTGACACCGGCAGTTTGCTGGCGAGATGCTGCATCATGGCGTTAGCCAGGCCGAGGTTGCCTTCGGAGTTTTCGAAGTCAATCGGGTTCACTTTGTGCGGCATGGTGGACGAACCGATTTCACCGGCGATGGTTTTCTGCTTGAAGTGATTGAGCGCCACGTAGCCCCAGATATCACGATCAAAGTCGATCAGAATGGTGTTGAAGCGCGCGATGCAATCAAACAGTTCAGCGATGTAATCGTGCGGCTCAATCTGCGTGGTATACGGGTTCCAGGTGAGACCTAAGGAGGTAACAAACTGCTCGCTCAGCTGGTGCCAATCCACTTCCGGGTAGGCGGAGATGTGGGCGTTATAGTTACCGACCGCACCGTTGATTTTACCCAGCATCGTCAATTTTGCTCAGCTGCGCAACTGGCGCTCCATACGGTAGGCCACGTTCGCCATCTCTTTACCGATGGTGACGGGTTGGCGGCTGGCCATGTGAGTACGGGAGAGCAGCGGAATATCGCGGTACTTCACCGCCAGGCTTTTAACGCGTCGATCATTTTGCGCCAGAACGGCAGGATCACTTCACTGACGTGCGGTTTCCAGCATCAGCGCATGGAGAGGTTGTTGATATCTTTGGAGTACAGGCGAAGTGAATGAATTCAGATACCGCGTGCAGCGCGGGACGTTGGCCACTTTCTCTTTCAGGAAATACTCCACCGCTTTCACGTCGTGGTTGGTGGTGCGCTCGATGGTTTTGATGCGCGCCGCGTCTTCTTCATTGAATTCTGCGACAATTTTATCAAGGAAATCGTTTGCGTCGGCTGTCAAAAGCAGGAACTTCCTTGATCTCTGACAGTGTGCAGCCATTTTTGCAGCCAGCGAACTTCAACCTGTACACGGAATTTCAGCAACCATATTCGCTGAAAATGGCGCGCAGCGGGCTGACTTTATCGCCGTAGCGTCCATCGACAGGGAAACGGCGGTCAGTGAGGATAATTCCATAATTCGCAACTCCGGGATCGTTTAACAAATGAGCGCAATACGCCGGGCCCAGGCGGGATTGTTTTAGCTTCGCTCAGCAAGCGCTGGCGCGATAAAACATTAACTGCAGGCGGCCACCGCCAACCTGTTGCCACAGTACCGCAGCACGAATGCCGGCCAGCAGGGAGGCGCGCACTTTTCTGCACTGTACCTGCGGGCTTTGCAGGACTGCAGGGGATCCGGTCACCTGGAATGCGCGGCCCCAGTGGACTGATGACATCCACATAAATACCGGCCATTGCGCTGATGAACGTCTCTGACTGCCAATCGAAATGCGCCAGCTGGCGGTCAAGCTGGCCGAAATGCGTTGTGCCAGGGTGTTCATCGCCCTTTTGTTGCGTTCAGTTTGCGCTCCAGCACCATCATGCTTGAGGTATAGCGGGTCAGTTCAGCGCTGGCACCCTGACGGCTGCTGCTTTGAGCACACCGAGTAAGGTTTCCAGACCAAGGCTTTAAATTCGCTTCGTCCACCAAACACTGCCAGGTTGAACCGGGGAGTTCAAATCACGACGCTGTTGAGCGAAACGTGCAGTGCATCGCGTTATCACAGTGACCCTGATGTGCGAGCTGTTGCACCACATGGGCGGACTGGCAAATACGCCCGCCAGTGCCAGGGTGATGTCATAAAAGTTCTTCGCCACACTGGCTCCTGTCATGTGTGTAATCGTACCTTAGGCCTGCAGTCAGAGGCAGGCGTTGTTCAATAATACCGCCGCCAAGGCAGATCTCACCGAGATAGAAGACAGCGGATTGGCCCGGCGTTACGGCAGAAACCGGCTCGTCAAAACGCACGTCAATGCGGTCATCGTCCGCGCGGTAATGGTGCAGGGAATGTCGGTCTGGCGGTAACGGGTTTTCACCGTGCAGCGCAGCGTGCGCTTTCAGCGGCTGGCGATCAACCCAGTGCAGCTGTTGCGCAATCAACCCGATGGACATCAGACGCGGATGGTCGCCGCCCTGCGCCACAATCAGAATGTTATTTTCCACGTCTTTATCAACAACGTACCACGGATCGTCTTCGCTACCCTCTTTGGTGCCGCCGATCCCCAGCCCTTTACGCTGGCCGAGGTGTGGTACATCAAGCCCTGTGCTCGCCAATGATTTCGCCATCCACGGTAACGATATTGCCCGGCTGGGCAGGCAGATAGCGGCCAAGGAACTCACGGAATTTGCGCTCACCGATAAAGCAAATACCGGTGGAGTCTTTTTTCTTCGCGGTGATCAGATCCAGCTCTCAGCGATTTTACGCACTTCCGTTTTATCAGTTCGCCAACCGGGAACAGGCTTTGGGCAATCTGTTCGTGGCCGAGGGTATAAAGGAAGTAACTCTGATCTTTGTTGCCGTCGAGGCCGCGCAGCAGGCGGCTTTGACCATCCACATCCTGACGGCGCACGTAGTGGCCGGTGGCGATGAAGTCTGCGCCGAGATCGTCCGCCGCGAATTCAAGGAAGGCTTTGAACTTGATCTCTTTGTTGCACAGGATGTCAGGATTCGGCGTGCGGCCGGCTTTGTACTCTTCCAGGAAGTGCTCGAACACGTTATCCCAGTACTCAGCGGCGAAGTTGATTTTGTGCAGTTTGATGCCGAGTTTGTCACACACGGCTTGTGCGTCAGCCAGATCATCGGCGGCGGTGCAATACTCCTCGCCATCGTCTTCCTCCCAGTTCTTCATGAACAGGCCTTCAACCTGGTAGCCCTGCTGCTGCAGTAACCAGGCGGAAACGGAAGAATCGACGCCGCCGGACATTCCGACGATCACTTTTTTTTGGCTTTCAGACATTGGCACTCTCAAATTACGATGAACTTCAAGGCGGCGTATTCTATCACGCGCAGAAGCGGGGCATTGACACCCTCTGTAAACGGCCACTTAAACCGCGACCGATCTCCAGCGGCATAACGCTCGCCTTGTTGCCAGGTAGCTGCGAATGCTCTCTGCCACCAGTGGTGAACGCAGGCGATTGGTCGCGCTCAGAATGGTGTCGGCATCCACCCCAGCAGCGATCGATATCGCGTCGTGCGGCTCAGTGGCGCACTTTTTCGCTAAGCTCAATGGCAAACAGGAAGCGCAAAAAAGGGTGTATTATCCGGCGCAATCCACTGATGTAACGCCGAGGAAGTGTGTTGCGGTTCGGCATGAATGCCGGTCTCTTCCCAAAAGCTCGCGTTGGGCGGCTTCGAGACCAGCGTCTCGTTGCTTCCAGATGACCCGCGGGCTGATTCCACAGCGTTTACGTTGACGGTCTCTTCCACCACACCAAAATTACCCTGTGCGTGGACAATGGTGGCGACCGTTACATGAGGTTTAAACATCCTTCCTGAAATGCTAACTAAAAGTTATTCGGTAACGTCCGCCACTCACCGTTGGGGAAATCGCCTAACTGTGTAACTGCCCATCGCAAAGCGTATCAGGCGCAAGGTCGGATGCCCGACATGGGCCGTCATACGCGCACCTGGCGGTTTCGTCCCCTTCATAAAGGGTGACTTTTCACGAAACTGGTGGGAATCGATTTGCGTTCACGATGGGGGGATTGCGCGGCCATAGCCACTCAGGTTCACTGACCACTAACTCAATCCCTGGCGGGCAAAGGGTGGGGCCGTCGTTCGCGTCAGCGTGACGCCATTACGCAATGCGTAACAGCGCCTCTGATTCGTCCGGGATGCCTTCAACCTGAACATAGTAGATTTTTCCGGTGCGTTTCCCGGGCTGCGTCAGCGTGAGCTTCGCCTGGAGGTCGCCATTGTTGGTCAAGCACCATCAGCCCTTCGCTGTCGCGATCGAGTCGGCCGCGCGCGCATAGACACCCTGAACGGGGATAAAATCTTTCAACGTGCTGCGCCCGGCTTCGTCACTGAATTGCGGCAGCACATCGAAGGTTTATTGAAAAGATATGACGCGTCTTGGGCTTTCGCGTTGCTATCGCGGCGCACGGCTTGTGCCGGGTGCGCTGCGCGTTCATCCTGGTGAATTTTTAAAAGAAGTTTTCTGCATGGTATTTTCAGTCGTTATCATTGCGGCGCATTATAGCCTAATAAAATACGGTTTCATGGCGTAGCGGACATTCAGGTACTATCGATAGGTCATTATTGACCCGCATCTTACAAATCATTAACAAAAAATCGCTCGAAGGAGAGGTTGATGGAAAGCAAAGTAGTTGTTCCGGCGGAAGGTCAAAAAATCACCCTGGATCAGGGAAAACTGAATGTTCCGAATAACCCGATTATTCCTTACATTGAAGGTGACGGTATCGGCGTTGATGTTTCCCCGGTGAAATTGAAAGTGGTTGATGCCGCTGTGAAGAAAGCCTACAACGGCGAGCGAAAAATTTCCTGGATGGAAATTTATACCGGCGAAAAATCAGTAGAACTCTACGGCCAGGACGTCTGGCTGCCGCAGGAAACCCTCGATTTAATCAAAGAATATCGCGTTGCCATCAAAGGCCCGCTGACTACCCCAGTTGGTGGTGGTATTCGTTCTCTGAACGTTGCGCTGCGTCAGGAGCTGGATCTGTACGTTTGTCTGCGTCCGGTTCGCTACTACAAAGGCACGCCAAGCCCGGTTAAGCGTCCAGAAGAGACCGACATGGTGATCTTCCGTGAAAACTCAGAAGATATCTATGCCGGTATCGAGTGGAAAGCGGGCACGCCAGAAGCGGATAAAGTGATCAAGTTCCTGCGCGAAGAGATGGGCGTGAAGAAAATTCGCTTCCCTGAGCAGTGTGGTATCGGCGTTAAGCCATGCTCGGAAGAGGGCACTAAACGTCTGGTGCGCGCAGCGGTTGAATACACCATCACCAACGACCGTGATTCTCTGACCCTGGTTCACAAAGGCAACATCATGAAGTTCACCGAAGGTTCTTTCAAAGACTGGGGTTACCAGTTAGTGAAAGAAGAGTTCGGCGGCGAGCTGATCGATGGCGGCCCGTGGATGAAGTTCAAGAACCCGAACACCGGTAAAGAGATCATCGTTAAAGACGTGATCGCCGACGCCTTCCTGCAGCAGATCCTGCTGCGTCCGGCGAATATGACGTGATTGCCTGTATGAACCTGAACGGTGACTACATCTCTGATGCCCTGGCGGCACAGGTTGGCGGTATCGGTATCGCACCAGGCGCCAACATCGGTGACGAATGTGCCCTGTTCGAAGCGACGCACGGTACAGCACCGAAGTATGCAGGTCAGGATAAAGTGAACCCAGGTTCAGTGATCCTGTCAGCTGAAATGATGCTGCGTCATCTGGAGTGGTTCGAAGCGGCTGACTTAATCGTTAAAGGTGTTGAAGGCGCAATCGCTAACAAAACCGTGACCTACGATTTCGAACGTCTGATGGAAGGCGCTAAACTGCTGAAATGTTCAGAGTTTGGTGACGCGATCATCAGCAACATGTAATTTGCCACTCAGGCAGAAAGCATAACGGGAGCCAATGGCTCCCTTTTTTTGTCTAAAGTTCGCGGATAATCTCGGTTTATTGCCTTGACAGCACCGACTGAGCATCGATAATCATGCATTTTCCTGTGCAGCTCTCATTGCCGGTGATCACTGGCGATTTGGTTAGAGTGTAATTCATACCCGCTTCTTTTTTTACGGTGAATGCCATACCGGCAAACGTCCACGACATGCCTAAAGATAAAGAACCAAACTCATCATATTTCGATGATTTTGCAATTTTTGGCAAATTCTCACTATTTAAGCGGTAGTAAAGGGCGCCATCGAAATCTTTTGCGACCATTTTAGTTATTTCGGCTTTTAAAAGTGCATACTCTTTTTGCTGAGGTGAAGAAAAACCCTCTTTAATATTACTGGCTGCAAGCCATCCGGCAGCGACAGGTAGCAATAGATAAAGGAATCGTGAGTATTTTGTCTTATCGATCACCACGAATAGCCCGATAAGGAAGCAAGACGTGGTAATCAGCGAGAGCGCACTGATTGTTCGGTAAGCCGCCCAACTCTCTGTCACCAATAAGTTTGGTGTCACTGCTGCAACAGCGAACAGTAAAGATAAAATCACTTTCTCCTTGCCGTTCCCGCTAATTTTTTTCAGCCCAATAAAGATGAATAACAGAGAGATGATAACTGATAGTGCTTTTCTACCTGTGTCAAAATTACAGATGGCATTTTTTAATGGCTCTACAAAGAACCATTTTATTTTTCCCAAGAGATCAATGGTAATGTTACTTCTTGAAAGTGTCTCGCCGAATAACAGGAGCGGAATGACTTTGGCTAATATTAATGCCATCAGCATGCCAAAGAAAATCATTAACAATGTACGAATGAGTTCTTTTTTAGCGACTTTACGTGGAGTCAGGCAAGTGTCCATAAACGCAAAAAAAAGAAAACACATGGCCGTGGGCTGGTAAATAGCGAAAGAGAGCGTAATCAGCAAGGCTGACACCGTTACTCCCTTAATACCACGCAATCGGGTTAATGCTGAGTAACTCCATCCAGCAAGAAGAATAGACGTTACAAAAGGAAAACATACTGACCAGGCGTTGAATACCTGAAAAGAGGGCAGTAAACAGATCACTAAAGAGAATATAACTCTCTGCAGTGGATTTTTAAGGATACCTCTCTCAGAGATAAATTTGTAAAAGTAAAAGCTTAGTAAATAAGAGAGACAACGGATAGCACTCTTATCAGTATCAAAGAGTCCACGCTGGATATCAGGAAAGAGAAACCATAGCGCAAAGCGCCATAGGCCGGCCTTCCAGAAAGGACGTCCCACTTGAAAATGCTGGCAGGATCAGTTTGGGCGCTGAACAGATAGTACCAATCATCCGAAAAGGCATAGCTTGAAAGAAAGACAGGGCTATAGCAAACCAATAATGCCGCAGCTAAAAAAAGATAAACTTTAAAGTTATTACAAGCTATGTTTGTCATCTGCTTCCTTTTTAATATATCGAGGTCTATGCTTGGTTTCAATATATATCCTGCCAATATATTCACCTAGCACACCTATTCCAATTAATTGAATTCCACCCAAAAACAGTATTGATACCAGTAGTGATGGATAACCTGCAACCGGGTTACCCCATATTATTTTATCAATGATCATCCACGCGCCATAAACGAACGACAGGAATGCGACAAAAAAACCAATATAGGTCCACACTCTGAGCGGAAAGGTTGAGAAACTGGTCAGCCCTTCAAGCGCTAAATTCCAAAGTCGCCATCCGTTAAATTTTGCCTCTCCCGCAACGCGCGCTGAACGGCTATATTCCACGATGGCAGCATCACCCTCCACCCAACTCAGGATGCCTTTCATAAATAGATTGCGTTCCTGCAATTGCTTAATGTTTTCAACAGTCGCGCGCGAAAGTAAACGAAAGTCTCCAACATTTTCTTCTAGCTTTGGTGAGCTGATCTTATTATGCAGTTTATAAAACCATGCAGCAGTTTTACGCTTAAAATGACTATCGCTACTGCGGTCATTGCGTTTTGCCAGCACAATCGGCCATCCCTCTTGCCATTTACTTATGAGCAAGGGAATCACTTCGATGGGATCCTGAAGATCAACGTCAACCGGTATGACTGCATCACCGGTAGCATGTTCAAGTCCGGCAAGCAGCGCGGTTTCTTTACCAAAGTTACGAATAAAGTTAATGACTATTACAGATTCGTCATCATCCCGCAGCGACTTAATAATCTGCTCGGTTTTATCAGTACTGCCATCATTAATGAAGACAATTTCGAGAGTGTAAGAAGAGAGTTTTTCTTTGACGGTACGATAGAATATCGGTATTGCGTCTTCTTCATTGAAGACGGGAACGACCAGAGAAATTTTCACTTTTTCACCTTAAAAACAATAAAGTTTGAATAGATGAAGCCGAATACCAGGCTTATTATAGAAAATGAAATAAGCGTAATAATCGGATTAATATGCGTATAATCGGCGAAACTGCCGATGCCTGTGGCCATCATGCCCATAAAGGCCACAAAGATGACATAGCGAAAAGTTGTCGCTTCGGCTTTAAACGTCCAGCGTGCATTGGCAAAAAATGAAAATGTTACCGCGACAATGAAAGCCAACAGATTAGCCAGCCATTGGCGGGTATTAAGAGAATACAGGGCTGCAAACACCATCCAATGAATCAGTGTGTTAATGATGCCAACTGATAAAAAACGTGAGAATAATTTCAACATAGTGAAATATTAGCCATGACGACATCATTATTTGCAAAATAGATGCGAATTTTACATGGAGGGGTTCGATAAATAAAGTTGAAAAATCAGCGTCCTCACCGGTATGTCATAAGCGCAGGCTATTCACTCATCGTCAGAAAAAACGGAAGCTAATCGCTTCCGTTTTTTTAATGCATTAATCGACTTGCTGCTCATTGGGTTTGGCGATTTGAGCGCGCTCCTGCGACAGTCGCCAGAAATCGCTGCCACCCGGTTGCTGGTACATCCGCAGTGAAAAGTGACCGACGATCGCATAGATATACTCAAAAATGGCCGACTGCGAATCCTCGTAATCCACCCACAGCACTGACGAGGTGAAGCAATAAACCTCCACCGGCAAACCCTCGGGCGAAGGCTTCATGGCGCGTACCACGATATACATATCCTTTTTGATATCGTCGCGCTGCGACAGCCACGCCGTCAGGTATTTACGAAACACCGTCAGATTGGTAATGCCGTTTTCTGCAAACCAGCGTTCGCCCACCGCATTGCTATCGCGGCCATCCATCAGTGCTGAAAGTTGCTCACTGACGCCGCGGATTTGGCTCATCTGCTGCACCATCTCGTGATCGAGAAAGCGTATCGACATCTGATCAAGATGGAAACTGCGCATAATGCGGCGCGCGCCGGAGGAGAACATCGCCTGCCAGTTGGTGTAGGTTTCGGTGAGGAAGTTTTTGGTGGGGATACGCGACAGCGTATTGTCCCAGTTGCGAATGGTGATGGTATGCAGCGCGATATCGATCACTTCGCCGCTGATGCCGTTATCCGGCATCTCAATCCAGTCGCCGAGTTGCAGCACATCGTTCGATGACACCTGAATATTGGCCACCAGCGACATCAGCGTATGCTGGAACACCAACATCAATACCGCCGCTACGGCACCCAAACTGGAGATAATAATCACCGGCGATTTATTCGACATAATCGCCAGAATCATGATCGCCGAAATAATGTGCACCAGAATCTTGCCGACCTGGATATAACCCTTGATCGAGTGATTTTTGCGCTTGGCTTTTTTCGAATAGGAGTTATTAACGATCTCCAGCACTTCTGTAAAGAACAGCGATAAATAGACGAAGAACAGAATGCCGCAGATGGTCTTAATTGCGATCAACAAATGCTCGGGTAAATCTGGCATAAACTGCAGCAGATAATAGACCGTGATCACCGGGATAAAGTTAGAGAGCTTCTCCGACAGCCTGACGTCCTTATCCAGCGGCACCTGATTTTTGTGCGTGCTGAAGAACACCTTTCTGACCACTTTAACGATAAAGAATTTACAGATCAGATGGGCGATCATGCCGGCAAACATCAATAATACCAGGCTGAAAGCGGCCGACAGCACCGTGTTACCCTCAATAAAACTTTGTATCTTGCTTAAATAATTCATTTCAACCACATGCCGGACAGTGTTGGCGGGAATTCAAACATAATCGCGCCGATGGCGATATGCGACGCGTGCGCATTAGTCTACACCATCGTGGGTTTACATTCCCTTTCGCAGAACTTTGAAACAGTTAACATTTACGTGCTGATGGCAGTGTGCATTAAAGACTAAACCGTTATCTTCAGCGCTTACGATTCAGGAGGTGGTATGCAAGGTGTAATCAAGTTCGTTAAGGGCTGGCTGCTGTTTTCGCTGTTGTGGGGCATCTTTATGTGGTTTGTTTCGTGGCAGGCGCAGGGCAAAGAGATCGGCATGGTGATGGTGATGAGCTTGTATGCGGGATTAATTTACCAGGCGCTGATGACCATGGTTGCGCGATACAAAGCACGGCGCGCGCAGGTGTAGTTATACACAACTGACGACAGAGCTTTGCGGCACATTGACGCTCATTTTCATTTACTCGGGCAATCTGGGCCGACATATCTCAGCTTGCTGGAAAAAGAACGATGGGAAAGAAAGTTGTCGCTGCGTGGTTTTTTCTGCTGCTGTCTGTGGTTGCTTGCGCACAGCCTTCAAGCTCAATAACGTTAACCCTGCAGCACGATCGTCATTTGAAGATGGAAAATAGCACCGCAGATGTGGCTGAAACGCCGGATGAACATATCAAAGAAGGAATATATGAAGTGGGTCAGCGCCATTAAAATCGGGGCCTTGAGGCCCCGTTTTAACGGATTACTTACGTCCGAGCAGAAAACCGACAATCACACCAATGCTGGCTGCAACTGCCAGGCCGGTCGCGGGGTTATCGCGTACCGATTTCACCACACAATCCGCTGCATCCTGAACCGCATAGCTGGCCTGAGCCGGATAACGACGCGCCGCGCCTTTGGCTTCATGACGGCGTGAACCGGTGAACTGACCAAATTTTTCCTGGACGGCACCCGCCGCTTCATTCAATTTTGCTTCCGCTTTGTCGCTCATAATGACTCCCTGATCGTGGTGAATGTCCTGTAAAGCGTAGTCAGAGAAACTACAGGCAGCAAATGACGCAGCGGTAAAGGTTGTAACAGTAGTTTGCAGTACGCAAAAATTCTGCGCATGCCAGCGGGGTGGGAAAGCGAAAGCCTGAAGTTAGGGCTGACCGCGATAAGCCGGATACCAGCTCACCAGAAAGTGACGCAGGTGGTCAAAACACCATTCGGCATCGTCGGCCTGCTGGCAGTAATAGCGCAAGGTCACTTTTTCGTAGCGCATGTGGCGCTGCTGCAGGGGAGACCAGCTCCAATCAAGCACCGCACGCGCGTAGTTGATTAATGCGCCACTCTGCATGTTGTGCTGCTTCTCCTGACGGCTGAGGTAGATTTCAAACGCCTGATCGAGGCTTTGCGTCTCTTCCGTATTGAAGCCCGCCACCGTCGGACGAAATGCCACATCGATAAATCCGCACACGCCATCGTCACGCTGCTGCCAGTCGCAGGCCAGCGTCATAAATAAGCCATCCTGCAGATTCACTTCTTCCAGCAGGCGCCGCATATTTTCGGAGTGTTTACCGGCGGTGATCTCATCAATACGATCGGTTTCCAGCGTGAGGTCAAATCCACAGGGATTCATCGAGCCATCCGCATTGGTGCTGGCCGGAAAGGGGAAATCGATATAGCCGTTATTATCCAGACTCTTTTCCATCATGCAGGTCCGCCGCGTGCGATGGGCAGACAATAAACCATCTCACGCTGCGACGCACGGCTTATGGGCACGTCCAGGTAATCATGGTGTTCTGATAAGGATTGATCAGGCGGAACTGTTTATCAGACAGGCGTTGCGCGTAAAAGCCCTCCGCGGTGATGGCCGATGGCACGTACTGAAAGCGATCGGTGGAGTGCAGCGTACCGCTTTGCACCTTCACGCCATCGCGCGATACGGCGAAGGCGCTCACCAAATCAAAGATGCGCGCCTGCGTGTTGCCCATCGATTGTCCATAAATCGTCGACACTTCGCCCGGACAGTCGACACCTTTCGGTGCGGAACTGCAGCCAGCTAACATTAAAAGGGTGAGTACAACCGTGATTCGCCACATGAGCACCTGCTTCATTCCCTGGTTTGCCATGGCACGCCTATGCGTACTGATAAGTGGATCATAGCAGGTCTGACGCTGCTTCCTATTTGTCATTTGTATAATCGTTAAGCGGAAGGAATGTAAAGGGGTGACTTTCCTGGCGGAGAAACGGTATTCTTGCCAGCGTTGCGCACCAGGTAAGCAAAACAAGGGTAAATTAATGAAAGAAGAAGAAGCGAGTTTAATGATTCTTCAGCACGCGATCGACAAATTAGAAGCCGACAAAAAGAAGCAGGTAATGAACTGCGTAGCGGCCATTCAGGAAGTGATGCAGCGTTTTGAAGCCGAAGAAGCCGGACTGGCATTGATGTTGGTCGCGGCGCAAGTGGCTGCTGAGTAGTGCCTGCTCCCGCAGAATCTCATTGCGCTTGATGTACCAGGCTTTGCTGTTGTTGGATGAAGTTTATGGAATGCAGCAGCAAGGCCAATCCCTCCACGAAATCATCATTTAACCTCAGCGGAGAACCCAATGAAGGCATTAGTCATGGCCGTTGGCGTGCTGGCTTGTCAGATAGCGCCCGCCTGGAGCGAAACCGAATACCAAATCACCTGTCCCGGCCGTCCGACTATGACGGTATCGCGTGCCGAGTATGGTTTGAGTACGTTAATGTGGCCAACGCGCCACTTCCAGATTGCTGCCGGGCAGCAGCGCACCAGCCTGAAAGGGGGCGATAAAGTCGCCATCACCCGTTTTCGTAATGGCGATCAGTTAATCGTGAATAAAAAGAACGATGAAACTTTCTTCGTCTACGCCAACAGCAACAAGTTGTTGCCCTGCAGCCGCACCGATAAGCGCGATGCGCAGATTCTGTCGCTGGAACGCTACGACGACAGCGCGCGTCCAAACTCGTGAGTTAATAGCCCGGTTTGATGAGTTGCCGCTGGCGCAAATCCAGCGGCGACTGTTCCGCCTCATCAATGGCTGCCAGCCAGCTCTGCAAATTCACCTTAGCCCACGAAAGATGTCCGCGCGTGGTGCTCATCAGCACGACATCCGGGCGTAACGAGCGATACAACTCCAGCGACTGCTGCAGTTCGGTGGGATTGCTTTCAGGCATCAGCACGCTGATCCAGCGGTTGTAATCGCGGGTCAGCGTATCGCCGACAAACAGATAAGTGTGGCCGAGCGGCGAGTGGTAGAGATAGCTGCTGCTGCCGGGCGTGTGTCCGGGCGTCGGCAGCAGGTGAAAATCGCCGAAGTGCGTCTCTTGCTGCGTAAAGGTTTCGTCGGGCTCAATCACCAAACTGACCGGCCCGAGCGAACGACTGTGGCAATAGAGCGCGCTATTAAAGCGCTGCTGAATGGCGATCGCTCCCGGCGCGGCTTCGTGCCAGTGAGTTAAATAGTGGCGAATGACGCCGCCGGCATCGTTGAGGAACTCATGGTCGAGCGGATGCTCCACGCGACCAATCAATAAATTGCCGCGTGGGTGGCACAGCATAAAGCCATGCATCATTAAGTCACTCGCCGTCTCTTCGGCGGGGAATTCTGGCGTGGAGATCCACAAATCGTCGTACAGTGGCTTCATTGTCGGTCTCCTGCGGCAACACGTTAGCGCAATGTCGGGTGGCCGGTGAAGGCGAACTGTGCTTCTCCATTCTCAATCTGCAACGTGGCGCTAGCGCCCAGCGGCAGCGTCACGGTATCGGCATCGTGTCCAAAAGCCAGATCGCTAATCACGGGAATCTGAAACTCGTCACGAATGCGCTGCCATACGGTGGCAAAATCAAAACCGTTGTCATACGCCGACAGCGATGTGCTGGTAAAGCTGCCGGTAATAATCGCTTGCTGGCGCGACAAAATGCCACTCTGCTGCAGCTGAATCAGCATGCGCTCGATACGGAACGGATGTTCGTTCACATCTTCGATCACCAGAATGCCGCCTTCAATTTGCGGCATCCACGGCGTACCAATCAGCGAGCAAATCATCGCTAAATTGCCGCCCCATAAAATGCCTTGCCAGCGGCCGTGATCCGGGCTGGTGCTGCGCCAGCTTAGATTGACTGTAGGTGATGTCAGCGTTTGCCAAAAGTGCGATTCGGTAAAATCAGATAATGCCTCGGCGCCGAAGTTACCGGCCAACATCGGCCCGCTAAAGGTGATCAGCCCGATTTGTGCCAGTAACGCCAGCTGCAGCGCGGTGAAATCGCTGTGGCCGCACAGCGCCACCGGTTGATTGAGCAATCGACGTTGCAGGCCAACGTAATCGATCTTATCCAGCAAACGTGAAGCGCCGTAGCCGCCACGCACCGCCAGCACGATATCGGGCAGCGCCTCTAGCGTGGCCAGCGCATTGATATCATTCAGCCGCTGCACATCATCGCCGGCAAAGCGTTGAAAGCGGCGGGTGATCGCCGATAGATTGTCAAGATGATGGCCAGCAGCCTGTAAACGACTCACCGCGCGCTGGGCGGCGTCCTGATTGTGGCAATAACCGGAAGGGGCGATGAGACGTAGCGTGCGGGGAGTAACCATAACTTCCATCCTGCTGTAGAGTGGCCGGCTGATGATGACGAAATGCGTTGTCGAAGTCACGGTAGCATAAGGTTTTTTACCGATTTAGGATAAACGGTAATTTTGCATCGCGCTGCGCCAGGTATGATAGCTTGCGCCAACCCTATTGCGGAACCAAAAATCAGTGAAAATTCGACTACTTATGCTTTCTGCACTGCTGCTTGCTGGCTGTTCCAGCGAGCCGGAAAAACCGGCACTGCCCGAGAAGAATACGCCGTTAACTCAGGCACCGCCGTCGAAAGTGAATGATGCATGGTCAATGTTTACCGAAGATGCCGCCAGTCATTATGGCGTTGATGAGAAGTTAATCAGCGCCATTATTAGTGTCGAATCCGGAGGCAATCCCACCGTGGTGAGCCGTTCCAATGCGGTTGGTCTGATGCAAATTAAGGCCTCGACCGCGGGCCGCGAAGTCTATCGCACCCAGGGCCGTCATGGTCAGCCATCCTCGTCCGAGCTGCGCGATCCGGCCAAGAACATCGATATTGGCGCGGCTTACCTGAAAATTCTGCAGGATTCCGCCTTAGCCGGAATTCGCGATCCGCTGACCCTGCGTTACGCCACCATTGTCTCCTACGCCAACGGTGCCGGTGCCTTGCTGCGTACTTTCTCGCGTGACCGCGAGCGTGCTATTGCGATGATCAATTCCATGACGCCGGACGAGTTTTACCAGCACGTACAGAATAAGCATCCGGCGGCGCAGGCCCCGCGTTATTTATGGAAAGTCACCACCGCCTACCGCACCATCGGTTGATGCTGTACACCTATCTGTTGCGGCGCGATTTATGGCGCAATGAATTGCGCCGCTACACCAACAATCGCGCCGTCGGATAATCCACAATCAACACCTGCACATAACCGCCGCGCAACGCCCCGCGAATCGCCTGCGCTTTCTCTTTGCCGCCCGCTAACGCCACCACCTGCGGACAGCGTTTTACCTGCGCCAACTCCATACCAATTACCGGATCTTCCTCTGCGCTCAGCACCGGTTGACCGTCGGCGTCAAAATAGTGCAGGCAGATATCGCCCACCGCGCCGCGTTCGGCCAGCGTTTGCAGCATCTCACCGTCGTAATAGTTGCCGGAATTGCGCAGCAGGGCGGACGGCTCGAGATCGCCGATGCCGACAATCGCCAGGTCCACCTGATCAAACTTTTCCAGTACCACCGCGACATCGGGATTAACCGATAAACGCTGGCGATCCTTTACCGAGTGTTCGATTGATTGCGACGGCAGCAGCCACGCCGGACAACCCAGCAGCGCCGCGAGATTCTGCGTTAGAATCGTGGCCTGCACATTGCCGTTGGCGCCCACGCCGCCCAGTAGCTGAATGACGCCTTGGCACGGCGCGCTGAGCGGATGCAGCGCATCGACCATGGCGCGAATGGTGCCGCTCCAGGAGGAAATGCCAATCAGCTCATCGGCACGCACCCGCGTTTCCAGATAGTGCGCGGCGGCGGAACCGATCGCCTGTTTGATCTGCAATGCGGAAGCCTGATCCGGCACATCCACCACAATCACCTGCGGCAGTTGATACAGCTGCTCAATGGCTTTTTCCAGCTCAGGGAACACATTGGCCGGCGGCACCACGCTGATCTTCACCACACCTTCTTTCACGCTGCGATTAAGGATGCGCGACACAAAAGATTGCGACAGCTTCAAGAGCTGCGCAATGTCGGACTGCTTCCTGCCTTCCACATAATAAAGCGTGGCGATTTTCACCATCAGCCGCTGTTCATCCTGTTTTGCCATGGTTTTTTCTCTCTCTTAACCTGCCTGGTATTGTTAATCAGCCTGTCATAAATAACAACGCAGAACATTTTGTGATCGTTTTCGCTTTTTGAGGATCGGGCAATGGACGTGCTCAGAAAGCCAGCGCATAGTCATTATGCATATAAAATCGCAATTGAATATATATTCAATCGGAGATAACAAATGAAAGCCTCTGTCCTCAAAGTCTCTCTACTTGCTTCAATCATGATGATCTCGGCGGCGTCGCTGGCGGCGGATAAGGGGTTGCTGGCTATTATTACGCCATCACATGACAACCCGTTCTTTAAGGCCGAAGCCGACGGCGCGCAGGAGAAAGCCAAAGCCCTCGGTTACACCACGCTGGTGGCCTCACACGATGATGACGTGAATAAACAAAATCAGCTGATTGAAACCGCCATCGCGCGCAAAGCCAAAGCCATCATCCTTGATAACGCCGGTGCGGATGCCACCGTTGGCCCGGTGCAAAAAGCCAAAGATGCCGGCATTCCTACCTTCCTGATTGACCGCGAAATCAATAAAACCGGCATCGCCGTGGCGCAAATCGTCTCCAACAACTATCAGGGCGCACAGCTCGGCGCCGAGAAGTTCGCCAAACTGCTGAACGGCAAAGGGGATTATGTCGAGCTGCTGGGCAAAGAGTCAGATACCAATGCGGGTGTACGTTCGCAGGGATATCACGATGTGCTGGATGATTATCCCGATCTGAAGATGGTGGCGCAGCAGAGTGCCAACTGGAGCCAGACCGAAGCCTTCAGCCGCATGGAAACCATCCTGCAGAAGAACCCCAACATTGTCGGCGTGATCTCCGGTAACGACACCATGGCGCTCGGCGCGGAAGCGGCGCTGAAAGCGGCGGGCAAAACCAATGTGATCGTGGTCGGCTTCGACGGCAGCGATTACACCCGCGACTCCATCCTCAATAAAGGCAACATCAAAGCGACGGTGCTGCAGCCGGGCTGGGATCAGGCGCAGATGGCCGTCGAGCAAGTGGATTACTACCTGAAGAATGGCAAAGCGCAGAAAGAGGAGAAGCAGCTGATGGATTGCGTGCTGATTGACGACAGCAACGCCGCGAAGCTGAAAACCTTCAAGCTGGCGCCATAACATGGAGGCCGGCATGAAGGGGAAAGCGCTGAGCGGCACGCTGGTGGCGCTGCTGACGCTGATGTTAGCCGCCTGCACCGTGGTGGATCTCGATGCCAACGGCAAACCCATCATGCCGAAAGATCCTAACGCTAAACCGGGCTACAGCGATCAAACGCCGCAGCAGATTGCGGAGTCAAGCTGGGCCAGCCGCGTGCAGCAGCCAGCTGAGAAGCAGGCGCTGAGCTGGGCGGATATGGAAACCAAAAGCCACACCGTCAAAGCGGGCGGCAGCGAAAGCGTGTTTGTGCGCGCTGCGGGCACGGTGACGGCGTTTGATAACAGCAACGAGCGGGAACGCAGCCTCACCATGACCATCAACGGCAAGCCGGTGAAAGTGTTGATTGGTCCGGTGCTGCGCGGCAACGCCATTCGCGATGCGGCCGGTTTCCGCTTCGAAGAGTTCACCAATCAGGTGCAGTACGCGCAGCTCACCAAAGCACTCAATCGCCACGCGGTGAAACAGCTGCCCGCGGTGGATGCCAGCTGGGTGGGCAAACCGGCGCAGGCGCTGCTGGCCGTCAGCATAGGCGCGGGCACAGTGGAAGATGTGGTGGCGGTGCGGCTGCAGCAGGGGAATCCATAATGAGCGACGAGATCATTCTGCAAGCCAATCAGATGTCGATGCTGTTCCCCGGCACCTTAGCGCTGGATCGCGTGGATTACCGCGTGTGGCGCGGCAAAGTTAACGTCATCATCGGCGAAAACGGCGCGGGCAAATCGACGCTAATGAAGATTCTCGCCGGCGTGCAGCAACCGACCAGCGGTGAGATGTTCCTGAACGGTAACAAAGTGGCGTTTCACAGCACGCGAGACGCCGCGCGTCACGGCATCGGCATGGTGCATCAGGAGCTCAACCTGTTTGAGAACCTCAGCGTAGCGGAGAACATTTTCCTTGGCCGGGAAATCCAAAGCGGCATTCGGCCCATCAATGAAGCCGAGCAGAAACGCCGCACCGCCGCGCTGATGCAGCGCCTCGATCAGCCAATTTCACCGGATGAGAAGGTTGGCAGCCTGAAGGTTGGCCAGCAGCAACTGGTGGAGATCGCCAAAGCGCTGGCGGAGGACGCCGACATTCTGATCCTCGACGAACCGACCTCGGCGCTGAGCAAAACTGAAGTGGAGATCCTGTTTCGGGTGATCCGCGAACTGACGCGTCAGGGCGTCTCCATCATCTATATCTCGCATCGGCTCGAGGAGCTGATGGCGATTGGTGATGTGATCACCATTCTGCGCGACGGGCGTTTTCAGGCCGAAGCGCAGGTCAGCGATATCGACGTGCCGTGGATCGTGCGCGAAATGCTGGGCAGTGAACCGGTCGGCACTTTCCTGCCGCCGGATCGCCAGTTCGGTGCGCCGGTGCTGGAAGCCGAACACATCACCTGCGTCAGCCCGAACGGCAACACGCTGGTGGATGATGTCAGTTTTCAGGTGCGTTCCGGAGAGATCGTCGGCATTTACGGGTTGATGGGCGCGGGGCGCACCGAACTGTTTGAGTGTTTGCTTGGCACGCAGCGTAACTATCTCGGCAAGCTGTGGCTCGACAGCAAACCGCTGCCGACGCGTCTGCCGACCGCTGAACGCATTCGTATGGGCATGAGTCTGGTGCCGGAGGATCGCAAACGCTCGGGCATTTTTCCCATCTCATCGGTGGCGAGTAATCTCACCATCGCCAGCCTGTGGCGGCGTCTGTCGCATCGCACCGTGATTTCAGAGCAGGCGGAACGGGAAGTGGTGACCAGCACCGTCGGCAATCTGGCAATCAAAATCTCCTCGCCGGATGTCGCCATTAGCGCACTGAGCGGCGGCAATCAGCAAAAGGTGGTGATTGGCCGATCTCTGCTGACCAATCCGCGCTTGCTGCTGCTGGATGAACCGAGTCGCGGCATCGACGTCGGTGCCAAAGGCGAAGTGTTCCGCATGATGGTGAAGCTGTCGGAGCAGGGCATTGCGGTGGTGTTCTCCACCTCAGATTTGAAAGAGATCATGGCCGTTGCCGATCGCATTATTGTGATGTCCGGCGGCAAATTGACTGCTGACCTGCCGCGCGCTGAAGCGGAAGAGGCGGCGCTGGTTAAAGCAAGCGCACAAGGGTTCTGATATGAAAAACAACGGCGCGCTCGCGCTCGCATCGCCTGTCAAAGCATTCAACTCACGCGAAAGCCTGATTTTGCTGCTGCTCAAACTGCGCACCTTTATTGCGCTGTTTCTGATTGTCGGCTTCTTCGCTATCACGGTGCCCGATTTCCTCGCGGTGGGCAGCATGGTGATCATGGTGAAACACATCGCCATTAACGCCTTCCTCGCGCTCGGCATCACGTTTGTCATTATCACGGCGGGCATCGATCTCTCCATCGGCGCCACGCTCGGCCTGTGCGGCATGATCGCCGGCTGGCTGATTACCAAAGGCATTGTGTTGCCGATGTTTGGCATCGCTATCTTTCCCAGCGTGTGGCTAATCGTGCCGATTGTATTGCTGATTGGCGGCCTGATTGGCGCAGTCAATGGCTGGATCATTACCCGCTATAACGTGGCTCCGTTCATCTGCACGCTCGGCACCATGTACATCCTGCGCGGCACGGCGATGCTCACCTCGGGCGGCGAAACCTTCCCCGGTTTGCAGGGCAATGAAATGCTGGGGAATACCGGATTTGACAAGATTGGCGCCGGCTATTTCCTTGGTTTGCCGTGGGCCATCTGGATGATGGTGCTGCTGGCGCTGGTGATTGCCTACGTGGCGCGCCGCCTGCCGTTTGGCCGTCAGGTTTACGCGATTGGCGATAACGAACGCGCCGCTGAACTCTCGGGCGTGAAAGTGAAGTCGGTGAAAATCTGGGTCTATGCCATCTCCGGTTTCTGCGCGGCAATTGCTGGCATCGTGGTCTCGTCGCAGCTGGTGGCCAGCCATCCGGCGAACGGAACCTCCTTTGAAATGAACGCGATTGCCGCAGTGGTGCTGGGCGGTACCTCGCTGGCCGGTGGACGCGGCACCATTCTTGGCACGCTGATTGGTGCCTTTGTGATCGGCTTCCTCGCCGACGGTTTAATCATGATGGGTGTGAGCGAGTTCTGGCAAATGGTGATCAAAGGCATCGTGATTATCGTGGCGGTGATCATCGACCAAATGCAGAGCCGCATGCAGCAGAAAGCGGCGGTGGTGGCGCAGAAAGCGCTGATTGAGGAGGGCGGTAGCCCGGCAAAAAGTTAATCGGTTGGGTGCAGGCGCTGATTGTCTGCACCTTTTTTTCTTCATCACGAATAAATATTCATCCATGCTTTAAAATTCAGAGGTGTCTATGAATCCTTTCAAATACTCGGTAGCGGATCTGGCAGCGAAAGCGCGCGCCGTGCGCCGCCGCATCATCCAGCTTAATGCGGGCAGCCCGGCGGGCGGTCACACCGGTGCCGATCTCTCACAGGTTGAGATCCTTACCGCGCTCTATTTCCGCATCCTGAACTGCGCGCCAGATCGCACCAACGATCCGCAGCGCGACATCTATATCCAGTCGAAAGGCCATGCGGTGGGCGGTTATTACTGCGTGCTGGCAGAAGCCGGTTATTTCCCCACCGAATGGCTGCCGACTTATCAGCATTCCGATTCGCATCTGCCGGGCCATCCGGTGCGGCAAAAAACGCCGGGCGTTGAGCTGAACACCGGCGCGCTGGGTCACGGTTTACCGGTGGCGGTCGGCATTGCGCTGGCGGCGAAGAAAGATAACAGCGACCGACGCATTTTTGTCGTCACCGGTGACGGTGAGCTGGCGGAAGGCAGCAACTGGGAAGCGGCGCTGGTGGCGGCGCATTACGGCCTCGATAACCTGGTGATCATCAATGACAAGAACAAGCTGCAGCTGGCGGGGCATACGCGCGACATCATGAATACCGATCCGCTGCCGGAAAAATGGCGCGCCTTTGGTCTGGATGTGAGCGAGTGCAACGGCAATGACATGGCGGCGGTGGTGGACGCCATCGAAAACCTGCCGCGCAACAGCGGCAAGCCACAGGTGATTGTGGCGCATACCGAAAAAGGCTTCGGCATCTCCTTTATTCAGGGCAAACCGGAGTGGCATCACCGTGTGCCGAAAGGGGAAGAGATTGCGTTGGCACTGGAGGAATTAAAAGATGAGTAATGCAAAACACCTGGCGACGGTAATGGTTGAGGCATTTATTGATGCGGTTAATCGTGGTGTCGATTTAGTGCCGGTGGTGGCCGATTCCACCTCAACCGCCAAAATTGCGCCCTTTATCAAAGCATTCCCCGATCGCCTGATCAACGTGGGTATCGCGGAGCAAACGCTGGTGGGCACCGCCGCCGGTCTGGCGATTGGCGGCAAAGTGGCCGTGACCTGCAACGCCGCGCCGTTCCTGGTTTCCCGCGCCAATGAGCAGGTTAAAGTTGACGTCTGCTACAACAACACCAACGTGAAACTGTTTGGTCTGAATGCCGGTGCCAGCTACGGCCCGCTGGCCAGCACCCATCACAGCATCGACGACATCGCGGTGATGCGCGGCTTCGGCAACATCGAAATTTATGCGCCATCCTGCCCGCTGGAGTGCCGCCAGATTATTGAGTATGCGCTGGCGCATGTCGGGCCGGTTTACATCCGTCTGGACGGTAAAGATCTGCCGCAGCTGCACGATGAAAACTATCAATTCCGTCCTGGCCAAATCGACGTGTTACGTGAAGGTCATGACATTGTGCTGGTGGCGATGGGCTCGACGGTTCACGAGGTGGTTCACGCCGCCGAGCAACTGCATGAGCAAGGCATTACAGCAGGTGTGATCAGCATTCCATCGATTCGACCTTGTGATACCCAACAGCTGCGCGAGCTGTTAAATCACTATCCAGCGGTCATTACCGTGGAAGAACACAACGTCAACGGCGGCGTCGGCAGCCTGGTGGCGGAAGTGCTGGCGGAAGGCGGCTGTGGCATCCCGCTACTGCGTTTGGGCATCCCCGACGGCGAATACGCGATTGCCGGCGATCGCGCCTCCACCCGTGCCCGACATGGTATTGATGCCGCCAGCGTAGTGAAGAGTGCAGCGCGCATCTGTGCAGGAGCGTAAAGATGGCAGGTTCGTTGATACTGGCAATTGATGAAGGCACCACCAACGCGAAAGCGATTGCAGTCGATCGTGCCGGCAATGTGGTGGCACGCGGCAGTCAGCCGCTGACGCTGGAACATCCGCAGCCGGGTCTGGCGGAGCAGGATCCGCTGGCGATATGGCAGGCGGTGAAACAGGCGGTGAGCGCTTGTCTGGCGCAGTGTGCGGGGGCGCAGGTTGCGGCGGTGGCGATCAGCAACCAGCGCGAATCGGTGCTGATCTGGCAGCGACATAACGGTCAGCCGTTGACGCCGTTGGTCAGCTGGCAGGATCGCCGCTCGGAGGCGTTTTGCCGCGATCTGCGCGTGGCGGGTAAAGCACCGCGCATCACCGGACTCACCGGGTTGGCGGTGGATCCGATGTTCCCGGCCGGTAAACTTACCGGCATGCTGGCTGCGTTGCCGAATGGATTTGCGCGCGCGCAGGCCGGTGAACTCTGTATCGGCACCGTGGATAGCTGGCTGAGCTGGCAGCTGAGCGGCGGCGAAAGCTTCGTCACCGATCATGCCAATGCGGCACGCACCCAACTCTACAACCTGCACAGCGGCGACTGGGATGATGAATTGCTGGCGCTGTTCCATATTCCCCGCGCGGCGCTGCCGCAGATTGTGCCCTCGGCCAGCGCGCAAGGCGTGGTGACACGCAACGATATTCCCGGTTTAGCGCCCGGCACGCCGATTTTGTCACGCATCGGCGATTCGCACGCTGCGCTGCAAGCGCAGCGCAACGGCAGCGAAGAGGTGGTGAAAGCCACTTACGGCACCGGTTCATCACTGATGATGTCGATGGCGACGCCGTTGCTGACGGAAAATGGCCTCAGCACCACGGTGGCGTGGCACGACGGCACGCTGCGCTATGCCTTTGAAGGCAACATTACCCACACCGGTTCCGGCGCGGCGTGGCTGGGCCGCATGCTGGGCATTCATGATCCGCGAGAACTCACTGCGCTGGCGCAGCAAAGCGAACACAATCAGGGCATCTATTTTGTGCCGGCGCTTTCCGGTCTTGGCGCGCCCTGGTGGGATTTGAAAGCGCGCGGCATGGTATGTGGCTTGACCGATGCGGCGACGCCGGAGGTGCTGGCGCGCGTGGCGCTGGAGTCGATCACCTTCCAGATCGCCGATGTGTTTTTTGCCATGGAGCAGGCCAGTGGCGTGCAACTTCCTGCGCTATGCGTGGATGGCAGCGCCACGGAAAATAGCTGGTTGATGCAGATGCAGGCCGATGTATTGCAGCGGCCACTGAAACGCGTACCGACGGCAGAAGTGTCTGCGCTGGGCGCCGCGCTATTAGCGGGCCGCACCTTAGGCTGGTGGCAGCAGGGCAGTGAGATGCAGGCGTTACAGGGCGGTAGCGTGATCACGCCGCGTGAGGATCAGGCGAAAAGCATGCAAGAGAATTATCACGGCTGGCTGGATGCGGTGGCGCGTTGCCGTTATCAGCCGCATTGATTATCGTTATTTAAATCGCGCACGCTTCGTAGCGGCGCGATTTATCGCGCTTTTTAGACATTTATCTCATGCCACATAGCGCAATAAATTGCGCCGCTACGATGTTGTACGGTGATAAACGTGCAGCGCTACTGAAAACGGTTGGCTTTATCACGCGCCAGACGTTCCAGCGCAAAAATCACCTGCTGTAGCTGGCGTTCCTGAATCGGTTCGATGGCGGTAAAGCGGAAGCTGAGGCGCGGTGTGGCGCGGGTTTCATTCTTGCTGGTCACTACGGTGCGTTCACCAATGTGCAGCAGCTGTGCTGTCACCTCAAAGTGACCATACTCAGCTAAATCCACGCGCAGGTTTTTAAAGGTATCGCCGCGATTGAGGCCTTCCGGTAACGCTTCGTCCAGCAGCACGCCGACGCCGCCCAGTGACAGATCCTGCAGGCGGAAACGCGCGGTACGCCCATCAGGCCACTGGCTGTGGCAATAAAAAACCGGTTCCAGCGGCGCATTGACGCGAAAGAATTCACGACGTTGAATCTGCCACACCAGTTCCGGCAGCGACGCAGCAAAAGCGGGTAAGCCTTCGAATTCAACCCGCTGTAAACCGGTTAAGCCGAATTCGACTTTGGCACCGTGCGTTTCGGCGGCAATATTCACTTCGCCACCTTGCAGCGCTAAATCGTTATCCAGCGCGTTGCTGCCGAGGTCAAAGATCACCTGATCTTCATCGGCTGACAGCAAGCGACTGATAAACTGACCGCGCGAAAAATTCACCATCAACAGGGTTTGAAAACGCAACAGGTCCTTCATCACGCCCAAAACCGCTAACGTGCCTCGCTTGAGGTATTGTTCTTTATCGGCTTCTCCCACGTCCTGCTCCACTTATCCGATTGTTATTTTCACGACTGACAATGCTGTTCGTCAGTTATCGGCGTCGCTGCGCTAACCTTTAGTCAGCTAACGGCTATTTACGGCGGCAAGTTGGGATGCAGATCATAAAATCCCGTCTATACTAGAGGCGGTGAACACATTGATTAATAACGTAAGGAGCAGTACATGGGTATTCTTTCATGGATTATTTTTGGTCTGATTGCCGGGATTATCGCTAAGTGGATTATGCCGGGTAAAGATGGCGGCGGCTTTATCATCACCGTGGTTCTGGGTGTGGTGGGTGCGGTTGTCGGTGGCTGGATCAGTACCCTGTTTGGTTTCGGTAAAGTTGACGGTTTCAACTTTGGCAGCTTCGTGGTGGCAGTGATTGGTGCCATTGTGGTGCTGTGGATCTACCGTAAAGTGCGAAGTTAATCGCGCCAGTATTTGATGAAATCCGCCATCCCGCAAAGGGTGGCGGATTTTTTTATGCCTGATTAAAAGTCGTAGCCCACCGTGGCCATGACCGTGCGCTCGGCACCGCGATAGCAGTAACCGGTGCCGTAACAGGCGGCCAGATACGTCTTATCGGTCAGGTTGTTGGCATTCACCTGCAGCCAGGCGCCTTTCAGCTGTGAGTTCCATGCGCCAAGATCGGCGCGAACCGACGCATCAAACAGCGTTACCGATGGCAGACGCGTGGTGTTCTCGTTATCCGCCCACTGTTTACCGATATAGCGCACACCCGCACCGGCGCTCAAGCCGTAGTCAAACTGATAATGTCCCCACAACGATGCCATGCTGTTCGGCGTCACATACGGCGTATGGCCATCGTTACCGTCCACCGAATCTTTAAAGCGCAGATGATTTAGCGTGTAGCCGGCGATAGTGCTAAAACGCGACGTCAGCTGATTACGCGCCTCAAGTTCAATGCCCTGCGAATGCACTTTGCCCGACGGCGTGTAAGTGCCGTCCAGCACGTTACGGTTGGCGACATCGTCCTGGGTCAAATCGTACACCGCGATTGAGTACATATCGCGCGTGCCCAGCGGCTGATATTTCACGCCCGCTTCATACTGCTCTGACGTAGTCGGTTTTAGCTGATTGCCGAAAGGATCGGTTAACGAAGCCGGCGTTATTGCCTGGCTCCAGCTGACATAAGGCGAGATGCCGTTCTCGAAGGCATATAGCAGCGCAGCGCGGCCGCTGATGTGATCGTCCTGACGACGGCTGGTGCCGTTTTCCGACACGATGCGATCGTAGCGTCCCGACAAATCCAGATGCCAGCGATCGAGCTGCAATTCATCCTGCAGATACAAACCGGTTTGATAGTAGCGGCGCGTCTGCGATGTCCAGTCGAAGTCCGGCATGATGCCCACTTCTTCGCCGTTCCACGCATTCAGCGCGCTGGCGGCACCGCTGGCTTTGGTGATGTCGTTTTTATAGCGATGGTATTCCGCGCCCAGCGTCACGCGATGCTGAACCGCGCCGGTAGCGAAATCGGCCTGCAAGCGGTTGTCGTTGGCCCACGCGCTCAGCGATGAACGCTCACCGGAGTAGTAGCGGTTCAGCAGGTCTGGATTCGTTGCGTTCCAGCCAATCTGATAAACCTGATCGAGCTCGGTATTGGAGTGGCTGTAGCTGCCGGTGGAGTACACCGACCACACATCGTTGAAGCGATGCGAGAAGTCATAGCTGTAAATCTGCTCGCGACGTTTGAACTGATCGAGCGCAGTGTCACCTTCATAGAAACTGTCGCTCAATTTGCGGCCATTATGGCTATAGAGCGTGCCTTCCGCCGGTACCGAGCCGTGATAGCCGCCGGACGGATCTTTCTGCAGGTAGGCGCGCAGCACTAAGTTGGTATCTTCACTTGGCTGCCACATCAGCTGTGGCGAAATCGCATATTTCTCTTCGCGGGTGTGATCGTATTGGGTATCGCTGTTGCGCGTAATGCCGGTTACGCGAAATGCCCACTGATCGTTGATGGCGTTGGTGTAATCAAAGGCGGCGTTATTGGTGGCGTTGGTGCCGGTCGCCAGGCGGAAGTGGCCCTCTTCAGCAAACTGCGGGCGCTTGCTCACCATATTCACCAATCCGCCCGGCACCGTTTGGCCGTAGAGCGCGGAGGAGGGACCTTTAATCACATCGATGCGGTCGAGGAACCAGTTATCCACCTGCAGGATGTTGAAGCTGCCGCCGTCACTCATCACGCGCAGGCCATCGAGGAAGGTGTTATCGACATCGCCGCCGTGGAAACCACGCAGCGCGATAGTGTCATAACGCGTGGCCGCGCCGCCAAAGTTGGTGAAGACGCCCGGCGTGTAACCCAGCGCCTGATTGAGATCCTGCGCGCCCTGATCTTCCATCTGCTGACGCGTCACTACCGAGATCGACTGCGGGGTAGTGATCAGCGGCTGATCGCTTTTGCTGGCACCGCTGCTGCGCGTGGCGAGATAGCCCTGCGTCGGTGAGGTGGCGCTCTCTTGCGGTTGCGCTGTCACGACAATCGACTCTTCAGCGAAGCTTGCCGCGGGTAAAGCCAGCGCAAGCGCGCACAGTACGCGGCCACGTTTAAGGGTAAACAACGAGGTCATGAGAGGTTCCTGTTATTTTAATGGGAATAGCTATCGATATCAGATTGAGAATTATTATCTTTTGTCGCGGATGTTTCAAGATGTGAGTTTGTTGCTAGAGGAATGTGAGGAAAATGCACAGATGACAGGCACGAGCCGTAGCGGCGCGATTTATCGCGCATTGCACTAGCGAAACCTTACCCAGGTTCGGGTCGCGCAATAAATCGCGCCGCTACGGGAATGTGCAGTTGCCGGGCTACTTCGCCCGGCAGAATAGCGGTAATTACTTCGCGCGACTTAAAACCGGCATATTCGGGATATCGCCAGCGTTATTACAGGTTTTGTCTTTCGGGCAGTACTTATCCAGCAGCTTCAGCGTCACGCCATTGGTCCAGCCGAAGCCGTCCTGCAGCGGATATTCACCGCCGCCACCGCCGCCCAGCTGCGCGCCTTCAACCACGTATTTCTCGACCAGCTTATGTTCCTTGTCGTAGGTCGCCTGCACGTTCTGCAGGAAGCGCTGACCAATCTGTTGCGCCAGTTTCGGCTGCTTGTAATGCTCCAGACCTTCTACCGCCACCCATTGCAGCGGCGCCCAACCGTTTGGTGCATCCCATTGCTGGCCGTTATTCACCGTGGTGGTCACCAGTCCGCCGGGTTTCAGCAGCTGTTTTTCAACTGCGGAAGCGGTGCGTTCAGCTTGCTTATCGCTCGCGAGCTGCATATAGAGCGGGAATAGCGTCGCAGCGGTCAGCTGTGAATGCACCTGCTTCTTCTGGAAATCGTAATCGGCGTACCAGCCTTTTTTCTCATCCCACAGGTAGCGATTGATCGCCGCCTGACGTTTCTCAGCATCCGCCGCGAACTGTTTAGCTTTGTCATCCTGCTTATCCAGTTTGGCGGCTTTAGACAATGTTTGTTCGAGGTGGAAAATCAGGCTGTTAAGATCAACCGGTGCCAGCTGCGTGGTACGGATGGACGCCAGATTGTGCGCATCGGTGAACCAGCGCGAACTGAAATCCCAGCCCGAAGCCGCGCCCGCACGCAGATCGCGATAGACCTGCTGCTTATTGCGCTCCGGCGCTTTATTCGCGGTGTTGACGTCATCCAGCCAGGATTCGGTACGCGGCGCATCGCGATCGTCCCAGTAACGGTTAAGCAGCGTGCCGTCGCTGAGTTTGATCACGCGTTTGCTGGCCTGGCCGGCCGCCACTTTGTCGCTGTCCGCCATCCAGTAATCGTACTCTTTCTGCAGCTGCGGCAGGTATTGGCGATAGACGTCGTCGCCTTTGTGCGTTGCCAGCAGGTCAACCATCAAGCTGAAGAACGGCGGCTGCGAGCGGCTGAGATAGTAGCTGCGGTTACCGTTGGGAATATGGCCATATTTGTCCAGCTCGGTGGCGAAGTTATCCACCATATCCTGCACGCGATCCCAGTGCCCGCTCTCCGCCAGGCCAAGCATGGTGAAGTAGCTGTCCCAGTAATACACTTCGCGGAAGCGTCCGCCAGGCACCACGTAAGGTTTGGGCAGCGGCAGCAGCGAATCGTACTGACTGGCACTTTGCGCGGTACGCGTCAGCACCGGCCATAAACCGTTGATGTGCTCACGCAGGCTTTGCCCGGCGGGCGGCACATATTTGTCACCCTCTTTTGGCAGCGTGAAGTTGCTGTCGACAAAATGCTTGAGATCGAAGTTGCGCTGGTTTTTTTGCATCTGCCAGTCGGCCAGAATCGACGAGGGATTGGATTTCGGCACCGCATCGGCGAAGGTTTTCTGATCCGGATAAAATTTAGCCTGCTGTACCGCATTGAACAACGGTCCCAGGCGCACATCCGGTGGCTGCGGTTGGTTGCTGAGCATGCGGCTTTGATCGTCGGCGTGTGCGGCGGTGGCACCGGCCAGCAACGCGGCGCTAAGTAAAAAGGTCAGACGCGCGGGCGTGAATACGGCATTTTTTATCATCGGTTTTTCTCCTTGTCCGAAAAGGTGGTGTGCTAACGCATTGACCACCCGAACAACTTTAGTCGTAATCGCGCCGCTTAGCCTCGCACAGCGGTGGAAATGTGAAGCGCCCGGAATTAATCACGTGAGAAATTGCCTCAAGGCTAAGGTTTTTGCTTGCCCTGTACGGCTATTTGCCTGAGGCTGAAGCAAAAAAAGGAGAGTCGTATGGAGATAATCTGGTATCACCCGTCGCTGGTGCCGCAAGGCTGGCTGGAGGGTTTGCGTCAGCGTTTGCCGGAGGCGCGCGTGCGTGACTGGCAGCCGGGCGACAACGCGCCGGCCGATTATGCGGTGGTGCGTTCTCCGCCGGTCGAGATGCTGGCGGGGCGTCAGCTGAAAGGCGTATTTGCCATGGGCGCGGGCGTCGACGAAATCCTCAAACAGCTGCGTGACAATCCACAGATGCTGGCCGACACCGTGCCGTTATTCCGCCTGGAAGATACCGGCATGGCGCGCCAGATGCAGGAGTACGCCAACTGGTGCGTGCTGGGCTGGTTCCGCCGTTTTGCCGACTATCGTCAACTGCAGCAGCAGGCTTGCTGGCAGGAGCTGGACGGTTTCGATCGCGAAAACTTTACCATTGGCGTGCTCGGCGCGGGCGTATTAGGCCGTAGCGTGCTGGAGAGTTTGCGTCAGTGGGGCTTTCCGTTACGCAGCTGGAGCCGTTCGCCGAAGCAGATCGACGGTGTGCAAAGCTTCCATGGCCGCGAACAGCTCAATGCTTTCCTGGCGGGCACGCAGGTGCTGATCGATCTGCTGCCGACCACGCCGGAAACCACCAACCTGATTGATAGCCAGCTGCTTAACGCATTGCCGCACGGCGCCTGCTTCCTCAACCTTGCGCGCGGTGCGCATGTGGTAGAAGCCGATCTGCTGGCGGCGCTCAACAGCGGTCAGCTGGCCGCCGCCGCGCTGGATGTGTTCCAGCGCGAGCCGCTGCCGCAGGATCATCCGTTGTGGTCTCATCCGCATGCCATAATCACGCCACATACTGCGGCGATTACCTTGCCAGGCGAGGCGATGGATTACATTGCGGATGCCATACTTGCTCTGGAGCAAGGTCAACAGCCGGGTGGTTTAGTCGATCGCCAGCGCGGTTATTAATTCCCATTGGGTCAGGAGATGAAGATGTATCCCGTTGATTTACATATGCACACCGTTGCCAGCACGCACGCTTACAGCACGCTGCATGATTATGTGGCGCAGGCGAAACAGAACGGCCTGAAGCTGTTCGCGATTACCGATCACGGCCCGGATATGGCCGATGCGCCGCACTATTGGCATTTCGTCAACATGCGCATTTGGCCGCGCGTGATTGATGGCGTTGGCGTGCTGCGCGGTATCGAAGCCAACATCAAAAATCAGCAGGGTGAGATCGATTGCAGCGGCCCGATGCTGGATGCGCTGGATCTGATTGTCGCGGGCTTCCACGAACCGGTTTATGCGCCGCGTGACAAAGCACATCACACTGAAGCGATGATTGCGGCGATGGCGGGCGGTTTGGTGCATATCATTTCGCATCCGGGCAACCCGAAGTTCCCGGTGGATATTCGCGCAATTGCCGAAGCCGCCGCGCATTACGATGTGGCGCTGGAGATCAACAACTCCTCCTTTACCCATTCGCGTCCGGGTAGCGAACCGAACTGTCGCGCCATTGCCGAAGCGGTGCGCGATGCCGGTGGACGTCTGGCGTTTGGCTCCGATTCGCATACCGCGTTTACGCTGGGCAATTTCGAACACTGCCTGCGCATCACCAGCGAAGTGGATTTTCCCGAAGATCGCGTGTTAAATGTCACGCCGCGTCGCCTGCTCGACTTCCTCGCGTTGCGCACCGGCAAAACGATTCCCGAATTTGCTGATTTTTAACTTTTTTACCTCAAGGAATTCTGTTGCATGAATGAGTTTTCCATACTCTGCCGCGTCATCGGCTCGCTGTTTAATCGCCAGCCGCAGGATCCGCTGCTGGTGCCGCTGTTCACTCTGCTGCGTGAAGGCAAACTGCAACAGCAGTGGCCGTTGGAGCAGGACGAACTGTTGACGCGCCTGCAGCAGAATAGCGATCCGCAGGCGCTGGCCGCTGACTACAATGCGCTGTTTGTCGGCAGCGAGTGCAGCGTGCCGCCGTACGCATCACAGTGGCCAAACGGTGTTGCTGAAGCAGACGTGCGTGAGTTTCTCAGCGCGCGCGGCATGCCGCTGAGCGAAGCGCCTGCCGATCACTTTGGCGTGCTGCTGCTGGCGGCATCCTGGCTGGAAGATCAGTCGGCAGAGGATGAATCTGCCGCGCAGCTGGCGCTGTTTGATGAGTATCTGCTGCCGTGGTGCGGCGCGTTCCTCGGCAAAGTGGAAGCGCATGCCACCACGGCATTTTACCGCACGCTGGCGGTGCTGAGCCGTGAGGCGATGCAGGCGATGTACGACGAACTGAACGAAGAGCAGGGCGACGAGGCGTAATCGTTACCAGCTTGCTGCGCTGCTGCCGAGCTTCACGCCTGGCGTTGCGCAGATCATTGGCGTGCCGGGCAAATACGCTGCGGCACGCAATCTCGCAGCAATTCCCCACTGATTGATTTCTACTATGCTTAGCGCGTCATCGTGCTGCGCGTGTATACCGTTTTGCGCATTCTGCGGCGCGGCACCGAACTGCTGCAACAGCCGCGCGGTGCGTGCCAGCGATAAGCGCGCCTGCCAGCCAATGCCGTTGGTCAAGCGCTGACGCAAACCTTCCAGCACCGCGGCGGCCATCAGATAACCGGTTGCGTGGTCGAGCGCCTGCACCGGCAGCGGCGTTGGTTGATTATTGCCGCTCCAGCGCATGCCTTGTTCGGCGATGCCGCAGCCCATCTGTACCAGACTGTCGAAGCCGCGCCGGTTGCGCCACGGCCCGCTCCAGCCCCACGCATTGAGGCTGACATCCACCAGGCCCGGCGCGAGTTGGCGGCGCGTATCGGCATCCAGCCCGAGTTTTTCCAGCGCATCAGCACGATAACCGTGTACCAGCACATCGCTGTGCTGCAACAGCTGGCGCAGCTGCTCGCGCCCGGCGCGGGATTTGATATCAAGGCGCGCACAGCGTTTGCCGCAGGTGATCTCCTCTTCCAGCGTGGGTTCGTGCCAGTCGGGCGGATCGATGCGCAGCACCTGCGCGCCGAGGCTGGCGAGAAAACGTGTCGCCACCGGTCCGGCAATGATGCGCGTGAGATCCAGTACGCGCACGCCGAGCAGCGGCCGCGCGGGCGACAGTAACCAGGCGGGCGGCGGGGCGGCGTCGGTGGCCTGTTGGGCAATCAGCGCTTCCTGCTGCACGGCGCTGCCTTGCGGATGCTGCAGCCATTGCGCTTCGCTGCGCATCTGCGCGGCGCAGCCGCCGGCATCAATCACCGCCTGTTCCAGCGTGGCGGCGGGCCAGCGGGCCACCGCATCGGCCAGCGCGGCACGATCGGCATGCTGGCCGAGCACGCGCTCCATCGCCGCACGATGATGAGCCGCGTTGGTGTGCAGGCGGATCCAGCCGTCGGCGCTGGCGTAATCACCGGCGAATTCATCCCACAGCGCAGCAGGCGGTCGATTGAGCGGGATCAGGCTGTGCTGAAACCAGCGCGAGGCGAGACGGACATTAACGCTGACCGGCGCGGATTGGCCGAGCAGATCGCTTAGCGCCTGGCTGGCGAGGCCGATGCTGGTGGCCGCCAATTCGCTGACGGCAAAGGCAGAGGAAAAAGTGTCGGGCTGGAGAAAAGTCGGCGAGGGAAGCGGGTCTGCGCCTCGCAATCCCTGCCACATTTGCTGCCACAGTGCGGCAGCACGTTGAGAATCCATGTTGAGTCTCCGGAAAACGCGCGAGACTCAAGCATAGCAGAGCGGATTAACGGCGGCGTAAGCGCGGGAAACGCGCGTGCATCCGCAGGTTACGCAGGTTGATCACCGCAATCGCGGTGCCCAGCACCACCAGTGACGCACCGAGGATCTTGAAGCTGTTCATGCTGTCACCCAAGACGAAAACGCCCATCAATACCGCCAGCACCGGCGTCAGCAGCGAATAGGGCATGATCAGGTTGACGTTGTATTTCTTCAGCAGCGCGTACCACAGCGTATAGGCGACAATCGACGAGGCGAGCGCGCTATAAAGAATGCCAAACCAGCCGCGCCAGCCGGCGTGGCTCAGCGCGTAAAACTGATGGGATTCGGTCAGCCACGAAGCGGCACCGACAATCGGCACCGCAAGGAAGGAGATCCAGCCGGTGAGCGTCAGCGGTTGTATCGGCGGCGATTTTTTCACAATCATATTGCTGATCGCCCAGCCAAACGCGCTGCACAACAGAATACACAGCACCCACCAGGCCGGAATGGTCGGGCTGCCCGACAGCACCGCCACGCCGCTCAGCGAAATGGCGATACCAAACAGCTGCACCAGCCGCAATTTCTCCTTGAGAATCACCATCGCCAGCAGCATGGCAATCGGCGTACCGAGCTGAACCACGATGGCGCCGGTGCCGGCATCGGTGTAGCGCATGCCGACAAACAGCAGCGAGAAGTGCATAAAACCGAAGGTGAATGCCAGCGTCAACAGCCACGGCAATTGTGCGCGCGTGATGCGGCAGAATGGCACCAGCACAATCGCTACCACCACAAAGCGCATCCAGGTGAGAAACAGCGGCGGAAGTTCCAGTAATCCCCACTTTACCGCCACGTTGTTGAAAGCCCAGATGGAAACCACCATCAGAACCATAAAAAAATGCCGCACTGCCACGAGGTCTTCCTTCACGCTGTACAAAGATGATCACCGGCTAATGATGGCATGAAGGCGCGCACTTCGGGCATGTCGGGCAACATTTTTTTCGCATAAGCATTAGCTTATGCAGGAAAAAAATAAGACATGTCGCTGATTTACTGTCAAAGTGGATGTCCGAAAGGCGACCATAACGAGGACCGTATTCGGCATGACACACACCCGCGCTTTACCTCTTGCTCTGATTCAACTCGAAATCCCGCCGCCGCAGGTTGTGGCGCAAATTGGTGAACAACCCCGCTGGTTTATCGACGCGCTGCAACTGCAGCCCGATGACTATGTGATTGTGCGTCCGCATCTGGGCGATGATTTACCGGCCTTTGATCGCGTCAGTGGCGCGATCCTCAGCGGTTCCTGGGCGATGGTCACCGATCACGCTGACTGGAGCGAACGCACCGCCGCCTGGATTCGTGGCGCGCTGGAGGCGGAGCTGCCGCTGCTGGGCGTCTGTTACGGGCATCAACTGATGGCGTATGCGCTGGGTGGCAAAGTGGGCGATAACCCGCAGGGCTGGGAGCGTGGACTGAAACCGCTGACGCGCAATGCGCAGGCGCACAACGATCCCTGGCTGGCCGATCTACCGGGCGAGTTTCAGGCGTGGTTGTCACATCGGCAATCGGTGTTAACGCCGCCGCAGCATGCGCAGGTGCTGGCGAGCTCGGCGCAGGATGGTTGTCAGATTTTGCGTTATTCGCCGCAGGCGCTGTCGGTGCAGTTCCATCCGGAATTTACCCGCGAGATTATGACCGCCTGTTTACCGGCGGGCGTCAGTGACGATGGCACTGTTCTTTCAGGCGAAGATTGGTCGCGCGAACTGTTGCGCAGCTTCTGGCTACAAACGCGGCCGCAGCCGCGCGCGCAGGCTCAGGGCGCGTAGTTGCGCGTGCAGCGATAAACCCACGCGGGTGGCATGTTTTTCAGCACCCGCTGGCGTTCCCAGGTGAAGTAGCGTGACAAATTCGGCTGGGTGAACGAGGTGTACTGAAACTGTACGAATACGCCGCGTGGACCCAGCGCATCATGCACCGCACTGAGAATGTTGTCGCGCGTGGCGGGCGGTAATGACAGCAGCGGCAGGCCAGAAAAAATCACATCATATTCTCCGGCGAGATATTCCGCCGAACAGGCGCGTACCTGCATGCGCGCATCAGGCAATCCACGCAGGCTTTTCACCAGTTCCGGGCTGATTTCAAACACATCAAGCTGTGCTTGCGGTGACATGCGCGCCAGCACGTGACGCGTGAGCACGCCATCTCCGGCACCCAGTTCGGCGATACGCAGGCTGTTATCCCAGTTCACCGCATCGCACATGGTGCGGCATAGCGCGGCTGAAGAGGGCGTGATGCTGCCCATTTTGCGCGGGTTGCGGATAAATTGCTGAACAAAGTTCGCTTTGGCACGCATTAACGTCAGGGCTGAAGCCAACATCTGTTTCTCCTGGTTAGTATCCTGCTTCATATTGACCACATATTTCGCCCATGTTCCGCTTTTTGCGGCATAAGCGGGAAAACTCGGAATTATCTGTAGCGGCCTACGCTCGCCACATTTCCTTCGGTGCGGTCACAGTTTCCCCTTTTACGATCTGACAGGCTGGCGTGGATCGCCCAATGTTAATAACAGGTTTCATAGTTGTTAATCGCCACTCTGTCCCGCAAGGAGAAACACCATGCGTTACGCTGCTCCGGGAGAACAAGGTTCTCTCATTACTCTGCAATCGCGTTATGGCAACTTTATCAACGGCGAATTTGTTGCGCCGGTGAACGGTAACTACTTCGTCAACACTTCACCGATCAATGCTTCTACCATTGGCGAATTTCCCCGTTCAGACCGCGCCGATATCGATAACGCCGTGGCTGCCGCCCAGGCCGCTGCCGATGCGTGGGGCAAAACCTCGCCGCAGGCACGCTCGCTGGTGCTGCTGAAAATTGCCGATCGGCTGGAAGAGAATCTGGAATATATCGCGGTCAACGAAACCTGGGATAACGGTAAGCCGGTACGCGAAACGCTGGCGGCGGATCTGCCGCTGGCGGTCGATCACTTCCGCTATTTCGCTGGCTGCGTGCGTGCGCAGGAAGGCACCGCCGCTGAAATCGATGAGTTCACCGCCGCCTATCACTTCCACGAACCGCTGGGCGTGGTCGGGCAAATCATTCCGTGGAACTTCCCGCTGCTGATGGCGGCATGGAAACTGGCGCCTGCGCTCGGCGCAGGTAACTGCGTGGTGTTGAAACCGGCCGAGCAAACACCGCTGTCGATTACGCTGTTTATGGACGTGATCAAAGATCTGCTGCCGCCGGGTGTTATCAACGTGGTACACGGCTACGGTAAAGAGGCAGGCGAAGCGCTGGCATCCCATCCGGGCATCGCCAAAATCGCCTTCACCGGATCCACTGCCACCGGCGGCCATATTCTGGAGCTGGCGGCGAAAAGCCTGATCCCGTCCACCGTTGAACTGGGCGGCAAGTCACCGAACATCTTCTTCGAAGACATCATGGATGCTGAAGAGAGTTTCATTGAGAAAGCGGCAGAAGGCGTGGTGCTGGGCTTCCTTAATCAGGGTGAAGTTTGTACCTGTCCGTCGCGCGCGCTAGTGCAGGAATCGATCTTTGAGCCGTTTATGGCGGCGGTAATGAAGCGCATCAAAACCATTAAACGTGGCGATCCGCTGGATACCGAAACCATGATTGGCGCGCAGGCGTCGCAGCAGCAGTTCGACAAAATTCTCTCTTATCTGGAAATAGCGCAGCAAGAGGGCGCGCAGGTGCTGCACGGCGGCGGCGTAGAGAAAGTGGGCGAAGAGTTTGCCAGCGGCTACTACATCCAGCCGACACTGCTCAAAGGGGATAACAGCATGCGCGTGTTCCAGGAGGAGATATTTGGCCCGGTGGTTGGTGTGCTGACCTTTAAAGATGAAGCGGAAGCGCTGGCAATCGCCAATGATTCGATTTACGGACTGGGCGCGGGCGTCTGGACGCGCGACATCAATCGCGCCTATCGCATGGGCCGCGCCATTAAAGCCGGTCGCGTGTGGACTAACTGTTATCACCTCTATCCGGCGCACGCGGCGTTTGGCGGCTATAAGAAATCGGGTATTGGTCGCGAAACCCACAAAATGATGCTCGATCATTATCAGCAAACGAAAAACCTGCTGGTGAGTTACAGCACGCAACCGCTGGGTTTCTTCTGATTGAATACGGCGGCGGGGCAATCTCGCTGCCTTTTCATCTCTTCGTCATCTTGCCGCTGCAGGATATTCACTTCGCCAGAATTTTCTGATCAAGGTGGCATCTTTAAGCCAGGTCTTGTGTGTTTAAAGGAGGCGATTGGGCAGAATAGCCCACCTATTTTCAAGGAGATTTCATGAACACGTTGTATAACTACCTGGAACAGCATGATGAGATGCTGGACGGTGTGGAGCAAAATATTATTACCGTTAACCTGCCGGGGCGTCAGGCGGTGTATGTGATTGGCCAAAACGATGCTGACCTGCTGCTGGAAGTAAAAGCGCGCGAAATCGCCACGGCACAACGCATGGAAACATTGCGTCAACTGGAGAGCCAATTCCGTTTTTAACTTTTCTGCTTTGCCTCATTCGATGATCAATTCGTCAGAAATATCGCAATAAAAAAGCCGCTATCACAAGATAACGGCTTTTTTGTGGTGCGATGCGCAGATTACTTCACGCAGGCGGCACAGTTATTGTGAATCTGCTGGAAGAAGTCATTTCCTTTGTCATCCACCAAAATGAATGCCGGGAAGTTTTCCACTTCAATCTTCCAGATCGCTTCCATGCCGAGTTCGGCATACTCCACGCATTCCAGACTCTTAATACTCTGCTGTGCCAGCACCGCAGCCGGGCCGCCGATGCTGCCCAGATAGAAGCCGCCGTGTTTTTGACACGCATCGGTAACCTGTTTGCTACGGTTGCCCTTCGCCAGCATCACCATGCTGCCGCCATTGGCCTGCAGCAGATCAACGTAGGAATCCATACGACCTGCAGTGGTTGGGCCGAGTGAACCGGAGGCATAACCTTCTGGCGTCTTCGCTGGACCCGCGTAATAGACCGGATGGTCCTTGATGTACTGCGGCAGGCCTTCGCCGTTATCGATGCGCTCTTTCAGCTTGGCGTGTGCAATGTCGCGCGCCACGATAATGGTGCCGTTAAGCGACAAGCGGGTTGAGACCGGATAAGCCGACAGCAGCGCCAGAATTTCGCTCATCGGCTGGTTGAGATCGACATGCACCACTTCGCCTTCACCCTGCTGACGCAGCGCTTCCGGAATATAGCGGCCTGGATTGTCTTCCAACTTCTCAATCCAGATGCCTTCACGGTTGATCTTGGCCTTGATATTTCGGTCTGCGGAACATGACACGCCCATACCCACCGGGCAGGATGCGCCGTGACGCGGCAGACGCACCACGCGGATATCATGCGCAAAATATTTACCGCCAAACTGCGCGCCGAGGCCAAGCTCCTGCGAGGCTTTCAGCAGTTCTTCTTCCAGCTGAATGTCGCGGAACGCCTGACCATGCTCGTTGCCTTCAGTCGGCAGCGAATCGTAATAGTGGGTTGAAGCCAGTTTGACGGTTTTCAGCGTGGCTTCGGCTGAAGTCCCGCCAATCACAAACGCGATATGGTACGGCGGACAGGCCGCGGTACCCAGCGACATCATTTTATCGATCAGGTAGTTCTTCAATTTAGCGGGCGTAATCAGCGCTTTGGTTTCCTGATACAGATAGGTTTTGTTGGCGGAACCGCCACCTTTGGCAATGCACAGGAATTTGTATTCGTCGCCATCAACGCTGTAGAGGTCGATCTGCGCCGGCAGGTTGGTGCCGGTATTCACCTCTTTATACATATCCAGCGCGGCATTCTGTGAATAGCGCAGGTTATCTTCAATAAAGGTGTTGTAAACGCCTTGCGACAGCGCGGCTTCATCGCCGCCACCGGTCCAGACACGCTGGCCTTTTTTGCCCATGATGATGGCGGTGCCAGTATCCTGACAGGTTGGCAGCACGCCTTTGGCGGCAATTTCGGAGTTGCGCAGGAACTGCAGGGCGACGTATTTGTCGTTCTTGCTGGCTTCATCGTCGGCAAGAATGGACGCGACCTGCGCCTGATGCGAGGCGCGCAGCATGAAGGAAGCATCGTGGAATGCCTGCTTCGCCAGCAGCGTCAGCGCTTTGGGATCGACTTTCAGGACTTCTTCGCCATCGAAGTTGGCCACCGAGACGTAATCGCGGCTCAGCAGATAGTATTCGGTATCATCTTTGGCGAGAGGAAAGGGATCCTGATAATAGAAGGGTTTGTTCGACATGTTGGCTCACTTAGCTTCGTGTGGCCCGCCAGCATGACGGGCGACAAATTAGGCAGTTTGTTATTCGATTTTCTCTCGCCAGCACTCCGCAGGGGCTGACTGGCGAGTATCATAACATTTTCACGGTATGCGCGGCTCCGTTTTTAACATCGAAGCAACATCATCAGAACATCATCACCATCCATGGATAGGCGACAACCATCAGAAGAACCAGGAACAGCGCGCCGAAGATGGTGCCCAGGCGCCAGTAATCTTTAGTTGGCAGATAGCCGCTACCGTAATAAATCGGGCTTGGGCCGGTGCCGTACGGGGTGATAATGCCCATCACACCCAGAGAAACACACATCATCAGGCAGAACACCGGCATGTTGATGCCCGGAATGGATGCGGCGATGGTCAGCATCGCGGGCAGCAGCGCGGTGGTGTGCGCGGTGGTACTGGCGAACAGATAATGCAGCAGGTAGAAGGCGACCAGAAGGACGACGGCAGAAACCTGCGGGTCATAGCCTTGCAACAGCATTGCGCCTTCTTTACCCAGCCACGCGATGAAGCCAACGCGCGCTAAACCATCCGCCAGCGCGACCAGCGTGGCGAACCAGGCGAAGGTGTTCCAGGCGGCTTTATTGCTGGTGATGTCATTCCAGTTGAGTACGCCGGTCCACAGCATCAGCACGATGACTAACAGTGCGGCCATTGCGGGCTCAATCCAGGCGGTGGCGAAGATCCACATCATCAGCGCCGCAACCACGAAGCCCAGCAGCAGGATTTCGTTACGTTTCAGTTTACCGAGTTTAGCCAGCTCAGCGGTGGCCCAGCGCGGTACTTCATCGTTCACTTTCACTTCTGGCGGATAAAGCCAGTAAGCCAGCAGCGGCATGGTGAGAATCAGCAGCACGCCCAGCGGCAGGAAGGCGAGGAACCACATGCCCCATGAGATATCAAAGCCCACCACGCTTTTTACCAGCGCCAGCGCCAGCAGGTTTGGTGCCAGCGCAGAAAGGAACATTGAACTGGTGATACAGGCGGCGGTGATGGCAACCCACATCAGGTATGAACCAATCTTACGTGCGCTAGGATCGTTCGGTTTTGAACCATAGAGCGGCGGCAGGTTTGCAATAATGGGATAGATGGTACCGCCGCTGCGCGCGGTGTTGGATGGCGTAAACGGCGCCAGCAACAGGTCAGCGAAGGTAATGGCGTAACCCAGCGTCAGGCTACGACGGCCCAGATATTTCACCAGAATCAGCGCCAGGCGGCGACCGAACTGGGTTTTATCGTAGCCTGCGGCGAACATGAAGGCACCGAAGATCAGCCAGACCGTGGAGTTGCCGAAGCCACTCACCGCCCATTTGAACGACTGCGCCGCGGTTTTGAACTTGGGATCCGCCAGTTCTGCCGGGCTAAACAGCACCCACTGGCTGAACAGCGCAATCACCACCACGCCGGTTAACCCGATAACGGCACCCGGCAGCGGCTCGAAAATCAGTCCCACAATAACCCCGACAAAAATGGCGAAGAAGTGCCAGGCGTAAGGTTCCAATCCCGCAGGAGTCGGCACCAGCAGCAACAGCACAGCCACAATAATTGGCAGGCACAACATTATCAGGCGGTTCTTTTTTTTCCCTGGTGCCGCGGGAGGCGCGGTGAGGGATTCACTCTGGGTTGTTTGTGTGTTCATAGTTTTGTCTGCAAGTTATGGAGAATGCGGATATACGCCCCGAACCAAGCTGGTTTTTTTAGTTACAAAACCCTTTTAACAGATTAGTCGTGACATTTAAAACTGAGTCTTAATAAATCGCCATTTACAAAATTCGATGCGCGAATTATCTAATGGATGCGCTTATGATGCGATTAATTAAAATATCTATTTTGATCTAGATCAATAAAATTTATTGGTGATTTTTTTGCTTTAAACCTGTGCGCCTTAATTAACGAACCATTAGGTGAAAATTAACTGTGTGAGATGAATAAAACGGCACAAATCAAGCAAAAAGCAGAGAAAGGAGACGATTTATCTTTATGATAAGACTGGATTTGTTTTAAATGTAAGGAAAAAGTTGATTTTTGTCAAGTCTTGGTTAAAACTTAGCGGAGCGCACCTTTTAGCAATAAGCCTCAAATATTATTTTCATGCGTAAAACTTATATAACTAACGAATAAGGTTATGTAAGTAAATAAAATGCTATATTTACGCCATGAAATCGGACCACTCAAATAATTATAAAATTCTCCGAACCGCCAAAGAATTGAATACCAAGTTTCTTAATTCTGGAGTTGCTCATCATGAATACGCTCACCCCGATTCTTAATCCGCTTACGTTACCGAAAGGTGCGGTGCTTAAAAACCGACTGGTTATGGCACCGATGACCACCTGTACCGGTTATTACGATGGCGGTGTTACCAGTGACCTTGTCGAATATTATCGCGTGCGCGCCGGCAGCATCGGTACCGTGATTGTCGAGTGCTGCTTTATTGATAACCGCGGCCCTGCGTTTCCAGGCGCGCTCGGTATCGACAGCGACAACAAAATCCCAGGCCTTGCGAAAATCGCCCACGCCATCAAGTCGCAAGGCTCCAAAGCGATTCTGCAGATTTATCACGGCGGCCGTATGGTTGAACCGGCGCTGATCGGCGGTAAAACCCCGGTCGCACCGAGCGCCATCGCCGCACCGCGCGACGGTGCCACTCAACCTCAGGCGCTGACTGCAGAAGAAGTGGAGGTGATGATCACCAAGTTTGGTGATGCGGTGAACCGCGCGATCAAAGCCGGCTTCGACGGCGTGGAGATTCACGGCGCCAACACCTATCTTATCCAGCAGTTCTACTCGCCAAACTCCAACCAGCGCGACGACAAATGGGGCGGCAGTCGCGATAATCGCGCGCGTTTCCCACTGGAAGTGCTGGAAATCACCCACAAAATGGCTGACCGCTTCGCTGCGGCAGACTTCATCATCGGCTATCGCTTCTCACCGGAAGAGCTGGAAGTGCCGGGCATCCGCTGGGACGATACGCTCTATCTGCTGGAGAAACTGGCAGAACGCGGTCTCGATTACGTGCACTTCTCGGTTGGTCAGTTGCTGCGTCCGTCGATTGTTGATACTCAGGACCCAACGCCACTGATCACCAAATATCTGGCACAGCGCTCGCCTAACCTGGCGAAAGTGCCGGTAATCGGCGTCGGCGGCGTCGTCAATAAAGAAGATGCCGAGAATGCGCTGGAGCACGGTTTCGACTTGGTGGCGGTGGGCAAAGCCTGTATCGCCTATCCGGACTGGACCGATCGCGTCATCAAGAATCAGCACATGGAGCTGTATATCGACAGCACCAAGCGCGAAGAGTTGACTATCCCGGAACCGCTGTGGCGCTTCTCGCTGGTGGATGCGATGATCCGCGACGTCAGCGATACCGGCCGTAAATACAAAGCGGGCGTTTATCAGGCGAAAGTCGAAGCCGAAGCGCTGAAGCTGAAAATCAACGTTACCCTCGACACCGACCGTATCACCGACATCTCGCTGGTGCCGGATCCGAGCCTCGACGTCGACTTCACCAGCACCTTCGAAAGTCTGCGTGAACGCATTCTGGTGGCGAACAGCCCGCACGTTGACGCCATCACTGGCGCCACCACGCAGAGTGAAGCGCTGAAAAAAGCGGTATCGCGTGCCATGACCACCTCAAGCAAAGAGTATGTGATTGAAGAGGGCGGTAACCCGAACGCACCGGTGAATTACGATGTGGTGGTAGTGGGCACCGGCGGTGCCGGTCTGGCGGCGGCGATTCAGGCGCATGACGATGGCGCACGCGTGGTGATCATCGAGAAGATGCCCACCATCGGCGGTAACACCATCAAAGCCTCGGTCGGTATGAACGCGGCGGAAACCCGTTATCAGAAGTTGAAAGGCATTGAAGACAGCAAAGAGCTGTTCTATGAAGAGACGCTGAAAGGCGGCAAATTCAAAAACAATCCGGTGCTGCTGCGCGAATTTGTTGAGCAGGCGCCCGAAGCGATTGAGTGGCTGGCCGCCAAAGACATCGAGCTGTGCGACATCACCATCACCGGGGGCATGAGCATCGATCGTACGCACCGTCCGGAAGATCGTTCGGCAGTCGGCGGCTTCCTGATCAGCGGGCTGGTGAAAAACGTTAATCTGCGCAATATCGAGGTGTTGCTGGAAACCTCAGTGGCCGAAATTTTAGTGGAAAACGGTGCGGTCACCGGCGTGAAAGTGGTGGATGAGTACAACGACAGCCGCATTATTAACGCCAAAAGCGTGATTGTGGCGACCGGCGGCTTCAGTGCCAACCGCGAAATGGTGGTGAAATATCGCCCTGAGCTGGACGGTTTCGTCACCACCAACCATAAAGGCGCCACCGGCAGCGGCATCGCCATGCTGCAACACATCGGTGCGGATACCGTGGATATGGGTGAAATCCAGATTCACCCAACGGTTGAGCAAACTACGTCGTACCTGATTTCCGAAGCAATGCGCGGCGGCGGGGCGATTCTGGTGAGCCAGGCAGGCAAGCGTTTCTACAATGAAATGGAAACCCGTGACAAAGTGTCCGCTGAGATCATCGCGCTGCCTGAGAAGAGTGCGTGGATTGTGTTTGACGAGCAGGTACGCGCCAATAACAAAGCGGCTGACGAATACATCGCTAAAGGCTTTGTCATCAGCGCGCCAACGCCACACGAGCTGGCGGTGAAACTCAACATGGATCAGGAAGCGCTGCAAACCACGCTCGGTCGTTACAACGAGTTCGTGGCGAAGCAGGATGACGAAGACTTTGGTCGTAAAACCGCGCTGCGTCACCCGCTGAATAAAGGTCCGTACTTTGCGATTCGTATCGCACCGGGCGTGCATCACACCATGGGCGGCGTGACCATCAACACCGATACCGCGGTGCTGGATACGCAGAAAGAGGTGATTCCAGGCGCATGGGCGGCCGGTGAAGTGGTCGGCGGCATCCACGGCGCCAACCGCATCGGCGGCAATGCGGTGGCCGATATTATCATCTTCGGTATCAAAGCCGGTCACAACGCGGCTAAACTGGCGTTAGGACACTAAGCTGTAAAGATGCCCGCCTTGTGCGGGCATCGTTTTCTTTAGAGGCATGCAATGACCGCTGGCGTCTTTTCTTACTCTGCCGTTCTGATGGGTTCGCCCATTCTGCTCAAATTGTTTTATGACAATCCCACGCTTGCCCGCCACGTATTTCAACTGATTAAACAGCAGGAAAACCTGTTCACCGTTAACCGCGCTGAATCCGAAGTGATGTCGGTCAACCACGCCGCAGGCCACCATCCGGTGATCGTCAGCGAAGCGGTGTTTGCGTTAATTAGCGTGGCACACGCCGTGAGTTTACTGCCGGACAGCGCCTTCAATTTCACCATTGGGCCGATTGTGAAGCGCTGGAAAATTGGTTTTCAGGGACGTGCGGTGCCGCCTGCGCCAGAAATCGCATCCCTGCTAAAGCTGACCGATCCGCATCAGGTCGTGCTCAATCCCGCCGATCGCTCAGTGTTTTTGCAACAGCCAGGCATGGAGATCGATCTCGGCGCCATCGCCAAAGGCTACATCGCCGATCGCGTGCAGGCGTTTTTACGCCAGCAGGGCGTGCAGCAGGCGCTGATCAATCTGGGCGGCAATGTGCAAACGCTGGGTTCGCCGCCGCACGAGCCGCAGGGTTGGGGCATTGGCCTGAAAAAGCCGTTTGGTCGTGATGATGAGCTGCTAGGGGTGCTGCAGGTGCAGGGCAAATCGGTGGTGACGTCGGGCATTTATGAGCGTTACTTCGAACTGGACGGCCGCTGCTGGCATCATATTTTTGATCCGCAAACCGGCTATCCGCTTGATAACGAACTGCTGAGCGTGACGGTGATTTCCGATCGCTCGATTGATGGCGATATCTACACCACGCTGCTCTTTGGCATGGGCGTGGAGCAAGGGCTGGCTTATCTCGCTGACCAGCCCGACATCGACGCGGTGTTTGTCACGCGCGATCGGCAGATCATCTGCTCCTCACCGCAGCACTTTTACTTCCAGCAGCTCGATGTCGACTGGCAGCTACGTTACTGACAGTATTGCTGCAGCAGCGAATGGTATTCCGGTTGCAGGCGATAGCGGTACACCGGACGGCCGGTCGCGCCATAGTGAATGCTGGTGAACAGAATATTAATCTGCGCCAGCCAAATCAGGTATTTACGACACGACACGCGCGAGATGTTCACTTCAGCTGCCAGTTCGTCAGTCGAAAATTCATGCCCCGGATGCGCATCAATCCACTGACACAGCGTGCGCAGCGTTTGCGGCGTTAAGCCTTTTGGCAGGCGCTTATTGTCGTGCTGCGTCGCCGGGCTGCCGTGAATCAGCAGATCCACATCCGCTTGCTGATAATAATGCTGATTGTCCATCAGCGATTTCTTCTGCCGCCAGCCGGTCAGCGCCTCTTCAAAACGTGGGAACTGGAACGGTTTGATCAGGTAATCCACCACGCCGTAGTGCAGCGAGGTTTTGATATTCTCCGCATCGGCCGCCGACGAAATGATGATCACTTCCACCGCGCTCTGCGCCGTGCGCAGCTCCGGCAACAGATCGAGGCCATTCTCCTGCTGCATATAGATATCCAGCAGCACCAGATCGACCGCAGTATCGCTATTGAACAGGATCTCTTTCGTCTGCTTCAAGGTTGAGGCGGTGCCACAACAGTGAAAGCCCTGAATTTGGCCGATATACGCGCGATTAAGCTCGGCGACCATGGCGTCATCATCGACCACTAACACATTGATCATGCGGATTGGTTTCCTCCATCCCAGGGAAGTTGGACTAAAAATTGGGTAAACACGCCGGGTTCTGACTCCACACTCACGCTGCCACCGATATTTTCGGTTTGCTGCTGCAGCAGAAACAGCCCGACACCGCGGTTTTCACCTTTGGTGGAGAAGCCTTTTTCGAAAATGGTGCTGAGATGATCGGCTTCAATGCCCGGACCATCATCACTCACTTCACAGGTCAGCCAACCGTTTTGGTAGTGCAGCATCACGTGAATCTCGCCTTCTACCTGCTCGCTCATTGCATCCAGCGCGTTCTCAATCAGATTGCCGATCACCGTAATCAGCGCCGCCATCTGCTGCTCATTGCCGCTGTCGGGCAGGAAGCTGGCATCGCTGATGGTCAGGCGATGGCCGCAATCAGACGCGCGGTTGATTTTGCTCAGCAAGAAACCAGCAATCACCGGCGACTTAATCTTATCGAGCAGGAAACCGATCTCCGTCTGGTAATTATTGGCGGTTTTGAGAATGTAGCTTTCCACCTGCGTGTAGTTTTTCATGTGCAGCAGGCCGAGGATCACATGCAGCTTGTTCATAAATTCGTGCGAGCGCTCACGCAGCGCATCGACGTAGTTTACCATGCCCGTCAGACGCTGCATCAGTTGACTGATTTCCGTCTTGTCCCTGAAGGTGCAGACCGCGCCGATAATCCGTCCCTGCGTGCGCACCGGCACGGTATTGCTTAGCAACACGCGGCCATTCACATTCAACTCTTCATCACGCCGCGCCCGCCCGCTGTGCAGCACATCCCGCAGATGATCGTTAATCACTGAGGCATCGTAGATGCGGTCGCCGCTGATGGTGCCCATCGAATCGTTTAGCAGCGATCGCGCCGCCTGGTTCACCAGCGTCACCTGCGCCTGATCGTCCATCGCCACCACGCCTTCTTTTAGCGAGTTGAGAATCGCCTGACGCTGTTCAAACAGAGTAGAAATTTCGTAGGGTTCAAGGCCAAACAAAATGCGCTTCAGCACGCGCACCAGTACAAAAGTACCGATGGCGCCGGCCAGCGTGCCAATAAAGATGGTCCACAGGATGCTCCAGCGGCTCTCGTTGATCTGCACCGAAACGGCATCCAGCGAGATGCCAATCGCCACCACGCCAATCTGCTGATGCTGATTGTTGTACACCGGCGTAAACACGCGCAGCGCTTTCGCCAGCGAACCTTTATTCACCGAGACGTTTTCATGGCCACGCAGCGCGGGCTCCAGATCGTCACCGATAAAGTGTTTGCCAATCAGTTCAGGATTGCGATGCGAATAGCGGATGCCGTCCATGTTGGTGACAGTAATGAACAGCAAATTATTGGTCTCTTCCACCGCTTTGGCGATCGGCTGGATGCGCGTGCCATCCGGCGGGAACGCCAATGCACGCTGGATTTCCGGTGAGTCGGCCAGCGTGCGCGCCACCGCCATGGCTTTATCTTCCAGCTGCGCGCGGGTCGCTGCGCCAATCTGGAAGAAATAGAACATATGCACGCTGAGCAGCACCAGCACAATCACTGCGCTGAGCATCAGGGTGACCAGCGTATTAAGCTTCATCGGCTGCTTGCGCGCCGCGGTTCCTTGCTGTGAAGAAGACATGATCGCTCTCGGAGGAGAAGAGGGCACATATTATGACGGATAAACAGAAGAAGGTCGCGCACCATGTAAGGCCGCCATTCGTGGCGGCCTCGACATTGGCGGTACTGAATTAACTCGATTTAACGCGATTCGCAAAGCTCTTACGCAGCTTTTGCAGTTTCGGTGGGATTACCGCCATGCAGTAGCCGTTGCGCTGACCCGCGCCTTCCCAATAATCCTGATGATAACCTTCTGCCGCATACCACTCTTTCAGCGGCTCGATGGTGGTCACTACCGGATCGCTCAGGTTCTCCTGCGCGCGCGCAATCGCGGCAATCGCTTCGGCTTCCTGCTCAGCATTCGCCGGGAAAATCGCAGAGCGATATTGGGTGCCCACATCGTTGCCCTGGCGGTTCAGCGTAGTGGGATCGTGGGTGGCAAAGCTGATATCCAGCAGATCGCCGTACTTCACCTGCTCTGGATCGAAACCGATGCGAATCGCTTCTGCGTGGCCGGTCGCACCGCTGCACACCTGCTCGTAGGTTGGATTCGGGCGTGCGCCGCCGGTATATCCACTCTCGACTGACTCCACGCCAATCACATCTTTAAACACTGCTTCAGTACACCAGAAACAGCCACCTGCGATCACCGCATATTCGGTTGCCATTATATCTACTCCTGTCAGGGCGAAAGAATCAAAGTGGGGGCAAGCCCATATCAATTCAAGCAGTTAAATTAACATTTCAGGCTTAAAGTCGCCGCGCTTGTCGAGCCGCAAATTGCTCATCACGCTGAAGCGTCCTTCGCCGGTGTAGTGCAGCGTCGGCGGAAACTCCGGCGTTTCCGCTACATGCGCTTTAACGATCTCAAAGATAAAGAAGTTGTAGTTATCTACCATGGAATCGTCATACAGCTGGCACTCAAAGCTGGCAAAGCAATCGCCGATTAACGGCGCATTGACCACGCTTGCCGGTTCGGGTGTCAGATTGAAGGCATCAAACTTATCGAGACGATCGCCGTGGCTGTTACCGATCGCCACCACGCTGTCCACCAGATTGGCCGACGGCACGTTAATCACGCACTGGCCGCTCTGGCGAATCAGTTCATGGCTGTAATTGCCGCCGGCAATCATGCAGCCAACCAGCGACGGCGAGAACTCCAGAATGGTGTGCCAGCCGAGCGTCATGATGTCGCGATGATCCTCAAACTGGGAACTCAGCAGCACCACCGGACCCGGCTCCAGATACTTCCGCGCTTTGCTTACCGGAAAGTCGATTTTATGCATCGGGATTCTCCTGTTGTAGGTACAGACACATTAAGTGTAGATGCCAGCCTTTACCGAGCCGAAAAATCGCGGCATGTTATCGGCTACCTCTTACCAACAGGCCAATAATATGAACAACATCCTGTGTCAGACCCTTAACCTTCGCTATCCGATCATTCAGGCGCCGATGGCGGGCGTCTCGACGCCGGAACTGGCGGCGGCGGTGAGCACCAGCGGGGCGCTGGGTTCGATCAGCGTGGGCGCTTCAACGCCGCAACAGGCGGATAGCATGATCCGCAAAACGCTCGCCCTGACAGCCGCGCCCATCAACGTCAACGTCTTCTGCCACGCGCCGGTGCAGCGCAATCCTCAGCAAGAACAGGCGTGGATCGCTCGTTTCAAGCCGGTGTTTGCTCGCTATGAAGCGACACCGCCCGATGCGCTGTCAGAGATTTATCAAACGTTCGTGGATAACCACGCGATGCTGGAGGTCCTGCTGGACACCGCGCCCGCCGCAGTGAGTTTCCACTTTGGCTTGCCGTCCGCCGCGGTTGTGCAGCGCTTGAAACGTCGCGGCATTATCACGCTGGCGAGCGCCACCAGCGTTGCTGAAGCAGACGCCATCGAAGCTGCCGACATCGATTTTATTGTGGCGCAGGGTATTGAGGCGGGCGGGCATCGCGGGATATTCCATCCAGAAAATGACGATCAGCAGCTCAGCACCTTTACGCTGGTGCAGGCGATTCGCCGGGCGTCGCGGCTGCCGGTGATTGCCGCCGGCGGCGTGATGGATGGCGCGGGCATGGCTGCGATGCTCAAGCTGGGCGCGGCGGGTGTACAGCTGGGTACGGCGTTTATCCTGTGCCCGGAATCCGCCGCCAACGCGGCATATCGTCAGGCGCTGAAAAGCGCGCAGGCCAACAGCACCGAGATGATTGCCGCCATTTCTGGCCGATCGGCAAGATGTCTCACCAACGATTTTTGCCAGTTGGCGCGCGAGTTCGCGCAGGATGCCATTCCCCCTTATCCACTCACCTACGCGCTGGGCAAAGCGCTCGCTGCTGCCGCCGCCGCTAAAGGCGCGCACGGCTTTGGCGCGCAGTGGGCCGGGCAGGGCGCCGCGCTGGCGCGGGAAATGCCGGCGGCAGAATTAATTAACACGCTGGTGGCGGAGTGGCAGGCGGCGTAACGCAGCTTATCTGCTGCGACAATCTCTATGGTTGAGGAGACGATGATGACAAACCCAGCTGGGATAAATCCCGGAGAACAGGTCGTTTTATACGACGGCGTATGCAAACTGTGCAACGCGTGGGTGATGTTTCTCCTGCGTCATCGCATTCCACGCCATGTACGTTTTGCGGCGGTTCAGAGTGAGCAGGGGAAAGCGCTATTACGTTTTGTCGGTCTGCCAGATGAAGATATTCGCACCATCGTTTTGATTGATGGGCAAAATCATTGGCTCCGTGCGCAGGCAATTTTCCGCATCATGCATTATATGCCGTGGCCGTGGCGCGTTTTGTCTGTCGTGAGGTTTATGCCTGACGTTATCAGCAATTATTGTTACGACCGCATTGCGCTAAATCGCTATCGGCTTTTTGGTCGCTACAACGAGCATTACCCCATTAAATCCGATTATCACGGACGATTTTTAGACCAGTAAAATCGTCCGTTAATCCTCGAAACGGAACGCTTGCTGCGAAATGGTTTTAGCCATCATCGATTTAATCCATTCCGTAGGTTCCCGTTTACCGCTGCGTTTGTGTGAATAGATTTTCACGGTGAACCTTGGCGCGGGAAACGGCAGCCTGAATGAGGTCACATCGGCGGCCTGTTTGATTTTACTGGCAACGAAAGACGGGATCGCCATCAGCAATTCACTTTCCGCGATAATAAAGGGCGCACTCAGCATCGATGGCGTTCTGATGGCGATGCGGCGTTTAAGGCCAATGCGCGCAAGATGGGAATCCAGTAATCCCTGTTTTTCATTCCACGGCGTAACCACCAGATGCCCGGCGGCAAGATAGTCGTCAAGATTCAGACTGCTGCGTCGCGCATTGGCAATCACCATAAATTCATCACTGAATAAATCGGTCTCGTCGAGATCGGGATGATGCATGCTATCCGGCTCGCTAAAACTCAGCGCCATATCGATTTCACCCGCCAGTAATTCAATCAGCGCCGGATTATGCGGCAAATGGCAGAGTTCAAAACTCAGATTGGGTGCCGTATCAGTCAGCGCATGCATCAGCCGCGGAAAGACACAAAAAGCGGTGTAATCCGTTACCGCAATTCTAAAACAGTCATCACTGGTCAGCGGATCAAAAGGCTGCAGCGGGCTGAGATGCCGATTTAATCCGGTTAGCGTTTCGGCAATATAGGGCGCCAGCTGGCAGGCATAGACGCTGGGACACATTTTGTGGCCTTCGCGGTAGAACAGCGGATCTTTAAAAAACTCACGTAATCGGGACAGCGCGTGGCTTAACGCGGAAGTACTCAAACTGAGCTCAATCGCCGCCAGCCTGACTGAACGATGTCTGAAAACTGCGTCGAAAACGGGGAGGAGATTCAAGTCCAGTCGACGCAGCACATGATGCATGAAATTCACCTATCATTGATTTTATTGCACTTATTTCATCGAACAATACCTATTATGCTGGGCAGCATCAATCTGATTAAATAAGAAAATAATGCATGAAGATGACTATTCGGCCAGCCAATCCTGAAGACGCGGACGCCATTTACGACATGATTGCTGAGTTGTCGGTTTATGAACATGGATTACAGCCGTCATCAACTACCGTTGAAGAGATCAGAACGACGCTATTCAATCCCGAAAGCCATAGCGAGGCGTTGATGTGCGAGATTGATGGCATAACCGCCGGGTATGCAGTGATTACCCGCAGCTACTCGGCGTGGCTGGGGCGTCGCGGACTCTATATGGAAGACTTGTACTTCTCGCCCAATTTTCGCGGCCTCGGTGCAGGCAAAGCGCTGCTGCAGTATGTCGCGCAGCACGCGGTCAATCATCAGTGCAACCGCATTGAGTGGAGTGCGTTAGATTGGGATCAGTCGGCCAGAGAGTTCTATCTCAGTATTGATGCGCTGCCGTTAAATGAGTGGGTGCGTTATCGGCTCGACGGGGCGGCATTAGAGAAATTTGCTGCCGCCACGCCGCAATAGTTCTCTGCCACAAAAGGCCCGCCAAAATGGCCTGATGCTCATGTCAGCCAAGCCAACGATGAGTGTGCAGGCCGGTGGCACTTTTGGTCCGGCTGTCCTCGCGCCGCTAACGCGGTTCCTTCACTTCGCTCGTCAGCCTAACGGACCGGCGAAGACGGGACTTCCCTGTCCCGGCTTCGCCTTTCGCCCGCGTCCTGCGGGCTCTCCTGGCTTCCTCGCTTCGTTCAGCGCTGCGAATTGCCGGCCCAAAATTGCCCCCGGCCCGCTTCGACGCTTCAGTGCGTGACGCAGCCGATGTGTCAGAGCCCGCACGATTAATGCAGCCTTAAAGCCAAATTCTTTCATAACTGACAAGTATTAGGCCAAACCGGCCGATTAATGTTATTCCCGTTAAAGCGATTGCAGGAACGTCAGCAGATCGGCGTTGAGCTGATCGGTATGCGTCACCGCAAAGCCGTGCGGTGCGTTGTCATACACTTTCAGCTGCGCGCCGGCGATCATTTCGGCGGCGACTTTCCCGGTGGTTTCGAACGGCACGACCTGGTCGTTGCTGCCGTGAATCACCAGTGTCGGCACGTCGATTTTTGCCATATCAGGACGGAAGTCGGTTTCCGAGAACGCGGTAACACAATCAATCGTCCCTTTTAGTGACGCCAGCAGCGCAATATTCAACGTCTGCGTCAGCGCGCCTTCTGAAACCGTTTGACCGGCGTTGGTGCCGTAAAACGGTGTGGCAAAATCACTGATGAACTGCGCGCGATCTTTACGTAAGCCCTGACGAATGCCTTCAAACACCGACAAATCGACGCCTGCTGGATAATCATCGGCCTTGCCGAAGATCGGTGTCACCGCGCCCAGCAGCACTAAGCTATCCACGCGCGCTGTGCCGTAATTGTTGATGTAGCGCGCCACATCGCCGCCACCCATTGAGAAGCCCACTAGCGTCACGTTTTGCAGATCCAGATGGCTAATCAGGTCGTTAATATCCGATGCAAAAGTATCGTAGTTGTAGCCTTCCCACGGTTGATCGGAACGGCCAAAGCCGCGGCGATCAAAAGCGATAACGCGGTAGCCTTTCTCCGCCAGGAAATTCAGCTGGCTGTCCCACATATCTCCGTCGAGCGGCCAGCCGTGACTGAATAGCACCGGCTTGCCGGTACCCCAATCTTTGAAATAGATCTGCGTACCATCCTGCGTCTTAAATGTGCTCATGTTTCGGCCTTATTAATGTCGATGAATGAAAGCGCCTTATTCAGGTGCCACGAGATAACGAACTTCCGGAGCTGCAGTGCCTTGATGGAATCCCAGCACGCGGTTCTGAATCTTTTGATCGTTCATGGTATAGCGCTCGCGCTGACGCAGATGCTCCATCCATGAGCCAACCACAAAGGTCTCAACAAACATGTCGGGTTGCAGCATGTCCTCATACAGAGACCAGTTCAGCGCGCCACCACGTCGTCTGACGCGACGCATATCCTGCATGCACACCGCAAAGGCATGCGCATCACTGCGGTTGATCTGATAATGATAGCTGACCATCACCGGCCCGCGATCGTGACGAATCTCCAGCTCGGGCAAGGGATCGCTGACCGTGCTGAGGTCGAGGTTCAGATCCGGATCCTGATCCAGCCGCCAGCGCAGCACCGTCAGGCTCGCCAGCAGCATGCCGACAGTGGCGACAGTCAGTGACAATGGAATGCTGAATGTCGATGCCAGCTGTCCCCAAATGGCGCTGCCTAACGTCATCGAGCCAAAAAACACCGTCAGATAGACCGCCAGCGCCCGGGCTTTCACCCATTTGGCGGCACTGCGCTGCGCGCCAAGATTGAGGGTGGAAAGCACTGCAATCCACGCAAAGCCGGTAAAGAACTCGAACGCATTCAGCAACCAGAGGTGACGAATAAACGCCAGCGCCAGCAGAGTGATGGCAAACATCAGGCTCGCCAGCACCATCAGCTGATCGGGATTAAAGCGTTTGCGCATACGCGGCAACAGCAGCGCGCCGCAAATCGCGCCGATGCCGATGCAACCCAGCATAATGCCGTAGCCGCCGGGCCCGAGGCCCAGTTCGCGTCGAGCCACCAGCGGTAACAGCGCCCAACCGGCACTGCCAAACACAAAGAAAGCGATGGTGCGCACTAGCACATTGCGCAGTACCGGCGCAGCATGCACATAGCGCACGCCGGCACGCACCGCCGGGAAGAAGTGCTCCGGCGGCAAACGCTGCACGCTGGGCTGTGCTTGCCACACATACAGCACCAGAAACACGCCGAGTACCGAAAGCGCATTCAGCAGAAACACCATCCACGGACCGGCAAACGACAGAATCAGGCCGCCGAGCGCCGGGCCGATAGCGCGACTGATGTTAATGCCGAGCGAGTTAAGCGCAATCGCCGGGCCGAGCTCCTCCTTACTGACCAAATCCGGCACGATGGCCTGGAAGGGCGGAGAACTCATGGCCGCGCCGGTACTCAGCAGGAACGCCGCAATCAGCAGCACCATCGGTGTGACCAGGTCTGCCCAGGAAAGGAATGTCAGGCTCGCGGCGGCAATAAACACCCAGATTTGCGAGAACAGCAGGTATTTACGCCGGTCAACGATATCCGCCATCACGCCAGACGGCAGTGCAAACAGAAACATCGGTAAGCTGCTGGCGGCCTGCACCAGCGCCACCGAGAGCGGATCGGCGCTCAGTGTCAGCATGGTCCAGTTAACGCCTACGTCGTTCATCCATGAACCGACATTGGATACCACGGTAGCGATCCACAGCATGCGGAACACGCGCTGGCGCAGCGGCTGCCATGGTGAAACCGTCTGCGAAACGGGCGGCAGATCCGCCTCGGGGATGTCATGAATGTCATTAACCTGCGCCATGAACAACCTCCGAAACGCCGCCAAACACGCGCCAGCGACCGGGGCCGGTCAGCGCCAGCGTGGTGAAGATGATCAGCAGCAGCCAGCCAAACTGTCCTTCCGCTATGCTCCAGTTGGGATGGACGAACAGCATCGCCACCAGCAGCACGCCGATAATCGGCAGGCAGGCGAGGCGGGTAAACATGCCAAGCAGGATAAACAGCGGGCAGACCACTTCAGCAACGATCGCCGCCAGCAGGCTGAAGTAGGCACCCAGGCCAAAGGGATCCTCGATACGCGTCAGTTCTTCACTGAAATGGAACACCTTTGGCAAGCCGTGCACGTGCAACAACAGCAGGCAGCCGGTAAGGCGCAGGAAGAACAGCCCCGCATCAATGCGAGGCGGCTGTGAGAGTGAATGTTTCATGGTTTAGAAGGCGAAGCAGCTGCAGCCGAGCGCGCCCCAGAAGGCGTTCTCTTCCGAAACCGGCAGGTTGGCGCCGCGCGCAATCTCGTGAGAATGCGTATGCACGCCGCACGGGCCGCTGCAGTGATGCGCTTGCTGCATCATGCCCACGCGTGTGGTGGCGGTCGGTGGCGCACTGCGATATTGGCCGGGAACCTTGACCACCGGCGACCATTCCGGCAGCACCGGAATGAGGGGCGGCGCTTCCGAGCTGAAAGCGCCGGCGGCATAAACGATATTTCCGTCCACCACGGTCAGCACCGACTCAATGCCTTTGATCTCCTCTTCAGGCACGCTGAAGTAGTCTTTGCTCAGCACCACCATATCGGCCAGCTGACCGATTTTAATCTGGCCTTTTTTACCTTGCTCGCTGGAGAACCAGGCGCTGCCCTGCGTCCATAACATCAGCGCCGTATCACGATCGAGGCGCGCGTTGACGTCGTACATCTGCATGCCGCCCACAGTGCGTCCCGATACCAGCCAGTAAAGCGCGGTCCACGGGTTATAACTGGCCACGCGCGTCGCATCGGTTCCTAAACCCACCGGCACGCCGGTCTCCAGCATGCGCGCCACCGGCGGTGTATGGCGAGTGGCCTCAATGCCGTAACGCTCGGCAAAGTACTCGCCCTGGAACGCCATGCGATGCTGTACGGCAATGCCGCCGCCCAGCTCTTTGATGCGGTCAAGGTTACGCTGCGTCACGGTTTCGGCGTGATCGAAGAACCAGTGCAGGCCGTTGAACGGAATGTCGCGGTTCACTTTTTCAAACACATCCAGCATGCGGCTGATCGATTCATCGTAAGTGGCGTGCAGGCGGAACGGCCAGCGATGCTCCACCAGATGACGCACCACACGCTCCAGCTCATCTTCCATGCCGGGCGCCAGATCCGGACGCGGTTCGAGGAAATCTTCAAAATCGGCGGCGGAAAACACCAGCATTTCACCAGCACCGTTGTGACGGAAATAGTCGCTGCCCTGGCCCGGTGTCAGCATGTCGGTCCACTTCTCGAAATCTTCCAGCTCGTGGCCCGGACGTTGGGTAAACAGGTTGTAGGCGATTCGCAGCGTCATCTGCTTTTTCTCATGCAGCTCGGCAATGACTTCGTAATCTTCGGGATAGTTCTGGAAACCGCCGCCCGCATCAATGGCGCTGGTCAGGCCGAGGCGGTTCAACTCGCGCATAAACTGGCGGGTGGAATTGACCTGCTGCTCCAGCGGCAGTTTTGGCCCTTTCGCCAGCGTGGCGTAAAGGATCATGGCGTTCGGGCGCGCAATCAGCATGCCGGTCGGGTTGCCATTGCTGTCACGCTGGATCTCGCCGCCCGGCGGATTGGGCGTGTCTTTGGTGTAGCCGACGACCTTCAACGCGGCGCGGTTGAGCAAGGCGCGATCGTACAGATGCAGGATAAACACCGGCGTATCGGGCGCGGCTTCGTTGATCTCATCCAGCGTCGGCATGCGACGCTCGGCAAACTGAAACTCGGTCCAGCCGCCTACCACGCGCACCCACTGGGGTGACGGCGTGCGCAGCGCCTGTTCTCTCAGCATCCGCAGCGCATCGGCGATCGAGGGCACGCCTTCCCAGCGCAGTTCGAGGTTGTAATTCAGGCCGCCGCGGATCAGGTGCAGGTGGGAATCATTCAGGCCGGGAATGGCGGTATGGCCTTTGAGGTCAATCACTTTGGTGCCTTCGCAGTGATGCTGCATCACGTCGGCCAGGCTACCCACTTCGAGAAATTTGCCATCGCGCATCGCCACGGCCTCGGCAATCGGGTTGCCGCGATCGACGGTATGAAATCGCCCATTGGTCAAAATGATGTCTGCTTTGCCTAACGTAACCATAAAATCTCCTGAATAAGAGGTCCTGCCAATTTCGCAGGTGAAATACTGGGTGGGATTATGTTCAGGCGGTGCGGAAAGCGTCTAGTTATACAAAAGGATAGGTATACCTTCGTATAGTTATACCTATAGATAATGGTTCGTGTGCCCAAAGGTTCTTACACTGCGCCCAGACATTCACCTCAATGGGCATACAAAAATGACAACCAGTAAATTAGAAGTACTGACGCCGCACAACTGCCAGATCATCTTCATTGACCAGCAGCCGCAAATGGCGTTTGGCGTGCAGTCCATCGACCGTCAGGTATTGAAAAATAACGTGGTCGCGTTGGCAAAAGCGGCGAAGGTGTTCAACATTCCTACCGTACTGACCACGGTGGAGACCGAGAGCTTCTCAGGTAACACCTTCCCGGAGCTGCTGGATGTGTTCCCCGGCCAGGACATTCTTGAGCGTACCTCGATGAACTCGTGGGATGACCAGAAAGTGCGTGATGCGCTGGCGGCCAACGGTAAGAAGAAAATTGTTGTTTCCGGTTTGTGGACCGAAGTGTGTAACAACACCTTCGCGCTGTGCGCCATGCTGGAAGGTGATTATGAGATCTACATGGTGGCTGACGCCTCCGGCGGCACCACCAAAGAAGCGCACGACTATGCCATGCAGCGCATGATTCAGGCGGGTGTGATCCCAGTGACCTGGCAGCAGGTGATGCTGGAGTGGCAGCGCGACTGGGCACACAAAGAGACCTACAACGCGGTGATGGATATCGCGAAAGAGCACTCCGGTGCTTACGGCATCGGCGTTGATTACGCTTACACCATGGTGCACAAAGCGCCATCGCGTCAGAAGAGCGAGCATCGCACGCTGGCACCGGTTGCTGCGCCCGTTCGCTAAATCGTCACCCAGGCGAGCGCTTACGGGCTCGCCTTTCTTTTTTCAAGGAGGACCGGTGAGTCCTTTACTGATTTCTCTGGCGGCGGGTGTGTTTATCGGCCTGATTTACGCCTTGCTCAACGTGCGATCGCCGGCGCCGCCCGCCGTGGCGCTGGTGGGCTTGCTGGGCATGATTGTGGGCAGTTCGCTGGGTGGAAAATTGACGCATCCCGTAGCGCCCGTCGATAAAACCTCACGCGCGATGGCCGCTGACAGGCCGCTACCTCCCGCCATGCTCACCGCAAAACAGGCGGGTTGAACATGCTGAAAACCTATGCGATATCGCTCTCGGTCGGTATTTTAGTTGGCATCATTTATGCCGTTATCGACGTCAATTCCCCAGCGCCGCCCGTGATTGCGCTGCTTGGTCTGTTTGGTATGCTGGTCGGCGAACAGATTATCCCGCTGTGTAAGCGCCTGATAAACCGTCAACCGGTCACGCTGGCCTGGTTTCGTCAAGAGTGTGTGCCTAAAATCAGCGGCACGCCGCCATCGAGTGACAAAACCTCCTGAGGACGCGCCGCAGGCAGTGAATAATAATGAAGGAACACAGCATGCAGCTGTCGCAGCGCATTGTCGTTGTTGATGATGAACGATCGGTTCGCAGTGGTTTGAGCAATCTGCTTCAGTCGGAAGGATACGCAACGCAGGCATTTGAGTCGGCTGAAGCGCTATTAGCGGACGAGACGGCGCTAAATGACGCTGCGCTGTTTATTATTGATGTTGAGCTCAAAGGCATGTCGGGCTTTGAGTTGTTCCGTGCGCTGGTACAGCGTCGCGAGAACCCACCCGGAATTATCATCTCCGGCAATGGCGATGAGAATATGCTCTGGTATGCCATCCATCTAGGCGCGATCACCTTTATGCGAAAGCCCATTGATATCGACCTGCTGTTTGAACATATCCGTCTGGCGTTTTCCTCCCAGGCAGCGCGCCAATGAGCACGCTTTTCCTGTCATTAAATATCGCGGATGACGCGGCGCTGGTGCTGGCGGATGACATCGTTTTCACCCCGCTGGCGCAGGAAGGGCAGGTTGAGTGGATCGAATGCCGTCACCCGATCTCCGATGAACGCTTCGTGCTGGCCACGGCTGCGGCCGAAGAGGCGGAGTTTCCGGTAACGCAACTGCTGAAAAATGAGTATGCGCTGCGCGCCTTATTAGCAGAAAGCTGGGCGCTAAAACCGCTGCGCCACACGTTATATCAGGGGCGCTACGCCCTGATTTATCCCGCGTTTCGCTACCAAACCCTGGCGGATTATCTGCGCCTGCCAGCGGGTAAAATTCAGAAGTTCATCAGCTGCGCCGTGCTGCTGTGTAATGCGCTCAGCAAGCTGCATCAGCAATGTTTGGTGCACGGCGACATCAAACCGGCCAATTTCTTCTTTACCGATCAAGGCGACGTGGTGCTGGGCGGCTTTGGCCTGGCGTTTATCGAAGCGGACTCACAGCAGCCGCTGCGCGCCTCGGTGACCGGCGGCACGCTGGCCTACATGTCGCCCGAGCATACCTCGCGCACCGCGCACGCGGTCAGCCGGGTCAGCGATCTCTACAGTCTGGGCATCGTGCTTTACGAATTACTCACCGGCAAGCTTCCCTATGGCAGCGCTGAAGGGGGCGCGGCTGAATGGGTGCACCATCACATTGCCTCCGAAGCGCTGCCGCCGCACCGGCTGCGCAAAGATGTGCCGCTGGTACTCTCATCCCTCATTTTACGCCTGCTAACCAAATCGCCGGAGCAGCGTTATCAAACCGTCGAAGGCGTGCTGGCCGATCTGCGCCGCTGTGAATCCAACCTGATGCCTGACGGCGTAGTTGAATCCTTCGCGCTGGGCTTACAGGATGTGCCAACCACAACGCTGTTATCCGATGTGCTGTACAGCGACCATGCTCAGGCCAGCGAGATGCTGGCGGCGTTTGATGAGGTGTGCAGCAGCGGGAAACACTGCATGGTGGCGATTGGCGGCGCGCCCGGTGCCGGAAAATCGGCGCTGATGGCCTCGGCGCTTAAAATTCTGCGGGAAAAAAACGCGCTGCTGACGGTGACCAAAGCCGACCAGCACTCGCCCATTTTGCCCTACGCGGTCTTTACCTCGGCGTTTCGATCGCTGACGCTGCATCTGCTCGGGTTGCCCGCCGAAGAGCTGGCGCGCTGGAAAACACACATCACGCGCCAACTGGGGAATTATGTTGGGCTGGCCGTTAATCTGGTGCCCGAACTGGGCATCTTGCTCAACCACAAAGCCAGCGTGCAGGCGGATGCACGCTCGTTAGATGCACGCAATCGCCTGAATCTGGTGGCCTGCAGCCTGGTGAAAGCCTTTACGGTGCCGGGGCGGCCGCTGATCCTGCTGATTGATGACGTGCACTGGGCCGATCAGGCGACCTTGCAGCTGCTACAGAATTTGCTGCGCTCCAGCGACGATATTCCCTTATTGCTGGTGATTTCTCATCGCGATCGCGCCTCGTTGCCCTGTCCGACGGTGGATGCCAGCCTGGAGCGCATTCGTGCGGCGGCCACGCGCATTGTGGATATCACGCCCGAGCCGCTGTCGGTGAAAAATATCGCCAGCTGGCTGGGCGGCATTTTTCACACGCGCAGCGCGGAGACCACCGAGCTGGCGCAGATCATCCATGAAAAAACCGCTGGGAATCCGCTCGCCACGCGTGAGTTTTACCGCCAGGCGGTGCGCGATCACCACATCACACACGCTGCATCCCATAAATGGACCTACAATCCGCACGCGTTGAGAAACTGCCATTACACCGCGAACGTTGCCGCCAGCGTGCTGCAACAGCTGCAGTTGCTCGCGCTGCCGCTGCGCCAGCTGCTGGGCCGATTGGCCTGTATCGGCAGTAGCGGCGATCTGCCGGTGTTGGCCGGCATCCTCGATACGGCGCTTAGCGCCCTTCGCGCCACGCTGCGCCCTGCGGCTGAGGCCCGGCTGATCTCGCTGACCGATGACAGCTACACCTTTATGCATGACAGCATGCATGAGGCCGCGCTGAAGTTGCTTTCGTCGGCGGCAAAAGATGATTTTCACTTTGCCGCTGCTCGCTATTACATGCAGGCCGCGCGCCAGGATAATGCGCATGCGCTGCTGTTCAGTGCCGCGCATCACACCATCACGCTGCAAAACCGCGCACTTTTAGCGCCTGATGCCGCTGCGTTTAGTCTGCTTTTATTAAACGCCACCCGACGCGCGAAAATTATGGGCGATTACGCTTCCGCGCTGCGTTTCTTACACGCTGCCCGAGCGCTCAACGCAGCGTCAGGCGCGGAGGAGAGCGGCCCGTTTTTGTTTGAGCAAGCGGAGTGTGAGTTTTTAAACGGCAACTTATCGGGCGCGCTGGCGTTGAGCTCTGAGATTCTCGCCACGCCCGGTGTGGTCACCGATAAAGCCGAAGCGGCGACGCTAATTGCTGAAATTCATATGCGTCAGTCCGACAGCCAGCTGGCGCTGGAAACCGCGCTGGCCTGGCTGGCGGTGTTTGACATTCATCTGCAGCGCTATCCGGATAAAGCCGAGTGCGATGTCGCCAGGCAACGGTTGAAAAAAGAGGTTGGCAAAAATCCCTATACGCGCTTCCGTTCCCTGCCGCGAGTGACCTGCCATAAAACCGAAGCGGTGATGAATTTGATGGCCAGCGCCAGCACCTTCGCCGCATTTATCAGCCCACGGCTGCAGTTCATCATCCTGTGCAAACTTCTGCATCTGACGATGGAGAAGGGCATCAGCGGTGCCTCCACGCTGGCGCTTGCCTGGTACGGCGTGGTGTGTGGCGATCAGTTCAACGAATACAGCCGAGGATTTGCCAGCGCGCTGCTGGCCCGCGAGCTGGTGTATAAGCACGACTTCGTTAGCTACAAAGCGCGCACGCTGATGCCGCTGGACCAGGTGAGCGTCTGGACCATGCCGCTCAGTTACGCCATTGAGTGCGCTAAAGCGACTTTTGATGTGGCGGTTGATATTGGCGATCGCACGTCGGCGTGTCTGGCGCTGCGTCATCTCACCATGAATTGCCTGGCGCGCGGTGACCATCTTGATGGCGTGCATACTTCGATCATGCGCGGCATGGTCTATGTGCGCAAAGCGCAGTATCGCGATGTGGAAGTGATACTCGGCATGCAGCTGGATTACGTGATGTTCCTGCGTAAGCCAGCCGGTGAGACCTTGTCCGGCGATGATTTCCATGCGCCCGCGCTAAATGTGGTGCAACCCGAATACGCCATTGAACCGCTGTTTTTGATGCAGTTCTGGACGCGGCTGTATAAAGGCATGGCGCACTTCTTTGCCGGTGAGTATGCCGCCGCTCAGCGCCAGTTCAGCGACGCTGCGCCGCTCACAGACGTGATTCCCGGCCATGTGCATATGCTGGATTTCCATCTCTACAGTGCGCTTTCACTCAGCATACCGCTGCAACCGAATGAGCTTGATGCCACGCAGCGGCAGCAACTGCAGCGCCATCTTGAAAGAATCATCACCTGGGCAACGGAGAACCCCGGCACCTTCGCCGACAAAGAGGCGCTACTGCGCGCCGAACTGCTCAGGCTGGAGGATAACAGCGGCGCGGCGCTGGAGCAGTTTGAAAAAGCCATTGAGCTGTCGCGCAAAGGGCAGTTTCATCCGATCAACGGTCTGGCATGCGAACTGGCCGCGCGCTGCGCCAGTGCGCGCGGCATGGCGTTCGCCGCCGAGGGCTACATCAAAGGCGCGCTTGCCGCCTGGGATCGCTGGGGCGCGGGCGCCAAGGTGCGCCAGCTTGAAATGCACTATCCGCATCTGGCGGCGCACCCGCCGCAGAGCGCGTTAAACACCGTGACCTTTGAGCAGAGCGCGGTGATCAGCGACCTGCAAAGCCTGGTCACGGCGATGCGCGCATTGACCGAAGAGATCAATCTTGATCGGCTGATCCATATTTTGATGATGATGTTGGTGGAGCGCGCCGGCGCGCAGCACTGTATTTTGATCCGCCTCATCGACGGCAATGTGCCGGAAATTCAGGCGCGCGCCTCCTCCACGGTGGAGGGCGTCAGAGTCAAAATCGTTAATGAACTGCCGGTAGCGACTGATTTGCCGCTGTCGATTCTCTCGGCGGTGATCCGCACCGGACAGGAAATCCGTACCGGTCGGCCGGAAGTGTTTAGCCCGTTTAGTCAGGATAACTATCTGGTTGCCTCTGGCGCGGCAGTGATGTGTGTGCCGATGTTCCGCCAGGCGCAAATGGTGGGCGTGCTCTATCTGGAAAACCGGCTGATGCCTGATGTTTTCACCGCGGAGCACTCGCGCATTGTCTCGATGTTAGGCGCGCAGGCTGCGGTTTCTCTGGAAACGGCGCGGCTGTATGCCGAGCTGGTGGAGGAGAACATCCAGCGGCGGAAAATTGAAAAACAGCTGCGCGCCAGCCAGACATCCCTGATGCTGGGTGAAAAAATCAGTAATACCGGTACCTGGCACTGGCATCTTGAGCCGGATATCCAGCTGATATCGGACGAATATAAACGCATCATGGGGCTGCCCGCCGGGCAGGTGAGCACCTCGATGGCCGAGTTTCAGCGGCGGGTGCATCCAGACGATCTTCAGTGCCTGAAAGCGCTGATTGAATCCAGCGTGGCGCATGGCGTGAGCATGCAGGCTGAATTTCGTATCATCCGTGATGACGGCGAATGCCGTTATATCAAAGGCATCGGTGAGCCGGTGGAGAACTGGCCGGATGTCGCCGAATATTTCGGCACGCTGACGGATATCACCGCGCAGCGTCAGTCCGAAGATGCCGCCAGAATTGCCCAGGCCGAGCTGGCTCGCGTGGCGCGCGCCACCACGGTAGGACAGCTGACCTCATCGATCGCCCATGAAATCAATCAGCCGCTGATGTCGATTGTGGCCAATGCTGGCGCCAGCCTGCGCTGGTTGAAACGCGATCCGGCTCAGCTGGAGAAAGCCAGTGAAAGCATTGAGGAGATCATTAACGAAGGGCGGCGCGCTGGCGAAATTATTCGCGGCCTGCAGTCACTGACGCGCAATAATGTCGCGGAGTATGCATCGGCCAGGCTGCATCTGCTGGCGCGCGATATTTTAACCTTGTCGCGTCTGGAACTTGAGCGCCGCTCGGTGGCACTTGAACTGGATATTAAAGCGCCATGGGATGAGGTGTTTTGCGAGCGCGTACAGATTCAGCAGGTGCTGCTGAATCTGGTGATTAATGCCATTGAGGCGATGGCAGATAATGCCGGAGCGCGTATTCTGCGGCTCTCATCCTCCAATCCTGACGCGAATCATATTCGTATAGAGGTTGCCGACAACGGCAGCGGATTATCGGCAGAGGTTATCGGCAAGATATTTGACTCTTTCTACACCACTAAAGCGGAAGGAATGGGAATGGGCCTGACCATCAGTAATGAAATCATCAAACGTCATGGTGGTGTGCTGAGTGCGGAAAACCGCCCACAGGGTGGCAGCGTATTTAGCTTTACCCTGCCATTAAATCTGGGGAAATAGTTTATCTGATCCTCCCGCGCTATTTCGCGGGAGGAAAATCGGACCGTTATCACTTTAACGCGCGCGTTATTCATCTTGCAGTAAATGAAGTTTCTCAGCGGCTCTGACTAATTCTGATACTGAACGCACCGCCATTTTTTCCATTACGCGGCGTTTATGCACTTTTGCCGTAATTTCACTGATGCCCATTTCGGCGGCAATCTGCTTATTTAATAAACCGCGAATGACAAGCAGCATCAATTCCATTTCCCGTGGCGTTAAAGAGTGATAACGCCCGGTGAGTACAACTCTTTCCTGTGCGAGTGCTGCGCTTTTTTCGGCCAGCGCCATGGCAGCGGATACCACTTGTATCAGGTCATCCGGCATCACCGGCTTGGTGAGAAACTCAAAGGCGCCGGCCTTCATCGCGCGGACCGTCAGAGGAATGGTGCCAAAGCCGGTGAGGAAAATGGTGGGAATGGTGTATCCGCGTGCGGTGAGGTCGTGCGAGACATCAAAGCCGTCGAGGCCCGGCATATTCATATCGACAATTAAACAGCTCGGGGTGCGGTAATGCGGCTGATGTAAAAATTCAGCGGGGGAGGTAAAGGTCGAAATCAGGTAGCCTTCTGAGCTCAGCAGATTTTGCAGCGCGTTGATGACAGCGGGGTCATCGTCAACAATATAAATCGTTCTATCCATAAAAACTCATTCAGACTCTTACGAGTTCTATTCACTACATGCGCGCTAATATACCCGCAAAATAGTGCTGTAGGAATGGCGAAAAACGTATATGTGAATGTGATTATCTGCTGCGCTGTTAGGCCTAAAAAGGGTGAGGATGAAAAGCCATGCACTCACCCGCTATTCTTAAGGTAATAAATGCGTAACCTTAAGGTTCATCAATCCGCGATACCCTCAAGGTGGTTTGTTCGCCACGCCCATACACTTTTCCACTCACGCGGACTTTATCACTGGCTGAATAGGTTTTCTCTTTGAAGGCCGGCTTCTCAGCATTAATGATAATCGTGCCGGTATCATCGCGGAATTTGTAGCTATCACCTTTCAGCTTTTCAATAATATGGCCTTCGAGCGTGACATAGCCGCCCTGACGGAAATCACGAATACGTGAAATCGGGGTTTGTGCGGTGTCTTCCGATCCTTTATAACCGGCATCCTGATTCTTCTGCGGCGGTGCTGTTTCACCAGATTGGTATCCGCCTTCCGCTGCGCTCACGCCAACGCTGAACATCATGATTACTGAAGCTAAAACAACCTGTTTCATACGCTCTCCATAGATTTTCCTGCTGACACGGTGTTAAGTCTGGCACAAATATGCGCGACTGCACGACAAACGCAGCGGTAATTGAAAAAAGCACAACTGACTTATTTATGCCAGGGTATGTAGACGCGGTTTTTATTTCTTTGGCTAAGCGCGACGTTAAATTAGCGCCGTGCTTATCTGCTCATTCGAATTAAGAGTGCTAGCCACTCAGGAAAATAAATTATGAAAGCTATCGTCTATAACGGGCCTTTTGATGTCTCGGTTAAAAATGTTCCTGATGCAAAAATTGTGCGTCCTACCGATGCGCTTATTCGTATTACCACCACCAATATTTGCGGTTCCGATTTACATATGTACGAGGGGCGCACCAGCTTTGAACAGGGGCGCATCTTTGGTCATGAAAACCTTGGCGAAGTGGTGGAAGTGGGGAGTGGCGTCGAGCGACTTAAGGTTGGCGATTACGTTTGTATGCCGTTCAACGTCGGCTGTGGTTTCTGTGAAAATTGCGAGAAAGGTTTGACCGGTTTCTGCCTGACCGCCAATCCCGGCACCGCAGGAGCCGCCTACGGCTTTGCTGAAATGGGCGCGTGGGAAGGTGGCCAGGCCGAGCTGTTGCGCGTGCCGTTTGCCGATTTTAACTGTTTGCTGCTGCCGCCGGATGCGGTGGAGAAAGAGGAGGATTACGTGATGCTGTCGGACATTTTCCCCACCGGCTGGCACGCGACCGAACTGGCAGGCCTGCGACCGGGCGATAGCGTCGCCATCTACGGCGCGGGTCCGGTAGGTTTGATGGCCGCGCATTCGGCGATCATCAAAGGCGCGTCGCAGGTGTTTGTGGTGGATACGCATCCCGATCGTCTGGCGTTGGCGGAGCAGATGGGCGCAACGGGCATCAATGCCGTGGGCGATGCAGCGGTGCAGCAAATCCTTGATCTGACGGATGGACGCGGCACAGATTGCGGCTGTGAATGCGTGGGATATCAGTGCTGTAATCAGCATGGGCACGAAGACAACAGCGCCACCATGAATAGCCTGGTCGCCTCCACCAAAGCCACCGGCGGCATTGGCGTGGTCGGCGTGTTTATCCCGCAGGATCCCGGCGCGGCCAGCGAGTTAGCCAAAGTGGGTAAAATGCCGTTCGATTTCGGCAGCTTCTGGTTTAAAGGGCAGTCGATTCGTACCGGTCAGGCCAATGTTAAAGCTTATAACCGCCAGCTCGCGCGATTGATTGCCACCGACAAAGCGCATCCAGCGAGTATTATTTCTCATCGATTGTCGCTGGCCGAAGGACCTGAAGCGTATCGCCATTTCGACGATCGCGATGCGGGCTGGACCAAGGTGATTTTGAAGCCTTAACGCATTCATAGCGCATGTTTCGCCGCGTTGTATTTTTGGTCGCCATTAATGGCGACCCTGTGGAGGGTGCGAAAAATAATTGAAATAAAGCGCAGCGGTATTTATCAGGATTAATCTTATTAATAAAAAATAAAATAAACGGTTCGGTTAAAATAATCCCACTTTACATCCACCTCATTAATCTCTTTAAACATCATTTCTAAGCGCAGCGAAATATAAACGTTTTTATGCTCTACAGTTAATAGGGTCTTAACTGGAGGAGCATGTGACATGTCGAAAGATAAAAAAGAACAGAATTTAACCCATACCGCGCCGCATAAAGGGCCAGAAACCTCTGAGCCAGGATTAGGTGATTTAGCACCGCAAGGCGGTGGACATAAACCTGCCGCTGAACCGACGCCGCCGGGCAAGCAGCCTACCGCGCCCGGCAGCCTGAAAGCGCCCGCCACGCAAAACAGCAAACTTGAGCAGCTCGATGAGTACCGTAAAAATGGTGAAAACGCCGACCTGACCACCAATCAGGGCACGCGCATCGCCAACGATCAGAACTCGCTGCGTGCCGGTTCGCGCGGGCCCACGTTGCTTGAAGACTTCATCATGCGTGAAAAAATCACGCATTTTGACCACGAACGTATTCCTGAGCGTATCGTGCATGCGCGCGGTTCGGCGGCGCATGGCTATTTCCAGCCTTACCGCTCGCTGGAAAAACTCACCAAAGCAGGTTTCCTCAGCGATGCCGAAAAAATCACACCCGTCTTCGTGCGTTTCTCCACCGTGCAGGGTGGCGCAGGATCGGCTGACACCGTGCGCGATATCCGTGGATTCGCCACCAAGTTCTATACCGATGAGGGCGTTTTTGATTTAGTCGGCAACAACACGCCAGTGTTTTTCATTCAGGATGCGCATAAATTCCCGGACTTCGTGCATGCGGTGAAACCCGAGCCGCACAACGAAATCCCGCAGGGGCAGAGCGCGCACGACACCTTCTGGGATTATGTGTCGCTGCAACCTGAAACGCTGCATAACGTCATCTGGGCGATGTCGGATCGCGGCATTCCGCGCAGCTATCGCACCATGGAAGGCTTTGGCATCCATACTTTCCGCCTGATTAACGCCGAGGGTAAAGCCACCTTCGTGCGTTTCCACTGGAAACCGGTGGCGGGCAAAGCCTCGTTGCTGTGGGATGAAGCACAGAAGCTGACCGGCCGCGATCCCGATTTTCACCGTCGCGATCTGTGGGAAGCGATTGAAGCCGGGGACTTCCCGGAATATGAGCTCGGCCTGCAGCTGATCCCGGAAGAGGACGAGTTCAAATTCGATTTCGACATTCTCGATGCCACCAAACTGATCCCCGAAGAGTTGGTGCCGGTCGAACTGGTCGGCAAAATGGTGCTCAACCGTAATCCGGACAACTTCTTTGCCGAGACCGAACAGGTGGCGTTCCATCCGGGCCACATCGTGCCGGGGCTGGACTTCACCAACGATCCGCTGTTGCAGGGCCGTTTGTTCTCCTACACCGATACGCAAATCAGCCGTTTGGGTGGGCCGAACTTCCATGAGATCCCGATCAACCGTCCGGTTTGCCCGTACCACAATTTCCAGCGTCAGGGCATGCATCGCACGGAAATCGATACCAATCCGGCCAACTACGAACCGAACTCCATCAACAACAACTGGCCACGTGAAGTGCCGCCAGCGGCAAAAGAGGGCGGATTCGAGAGCTATCAGGAGCGGGTGGAAGGCAGCAAGGTGCGCGAGCGTAGCCCATCGTTTGGCGAATATTACTCGCAGCCACGGCTGTTTTGGCTGAGCCAGACCGCGGAAGAGCAGCAGCATATCATCGGCGCTTATTCGTTTGAGCTCAGCAAGGTAGCGCGTCCTTACATCCGCGAACGCGTGGTCGATCATCTGCTGCAGATTGACGTCACGCTGGCGCAGGCTGTGGCCACCAATCTGGGGCTGAAGCTGAGTGATGAGCAGCTCAACACCGTTCCGCCGAAAGAGGTCAACGGCCTGAAAAAAGATGACAGCCTGAGTCTGTATGCGCAACCGAGCGGCGATATCAAAGGCCGTCAGGTGGCGTTACTGCTGAGCGACGGTGTGAAAGCCGCCGACGTGCTGGCGATACTGCAGGCGCTGAAAGCGCAGGGCGTGCATGCCAAAATTCTGGCAGCGCACATGGGACAAGTGCTGGCGGATGATGGCTCGGTGCTGCCGGTTGATGCCACCTTTACCGGTCTTCCTTCGCTGACCTTTGATGCGGTGATTGTGCCGGATGGCAATATCGATGCGTTGCTGCTGAGCGGTGATGCGCGCTACTTCCTGCTGGAAGCCTACAAGCATCTCAAAGCCATCGGTCTGAGCGGTGATGCACGCCGGTTTAAGGCGCAGTTCAACGTGCAGGACAATGAGGTCGAGGAAGGGCTGGTGGAAGATGTGAAAGCCGAGGGCACCTTTATGGCGGACTTCCTTTCTGTCATGGCATCCCATCGCGTCTGGTCGCGCAGCAAAAAAGCGCTGACCGTCGCAGCCTAATGCGCGGGGCGGAGTTGATTGCTCCGCCCCGTTTTCCCTGCATCTTAGGCAAAAAAAAGCCCGCTCGTAGCGGGCTGGTCGAGATGCATACCGAAGTGATCGTGTAAACGCGTACTGTGTGTTGCTGCCACTCAATGTGGTGGAACCAGACTACAGTAATATTTCGCAACTGGTCATAGGAGTTATCGATGGCCCGAAAAATAAGCGCATTCGTCCACTGATGCGTGGTTTACCTGCTTAACTCTGTTGGTGGGGGAAGACAGAGGACAACATGCAGTTTAAAAGAAAAATGGATAAGCCGGTTTCTTCTGACGGCGGTTTACTGAAAAGCATTGTGCTCTCTGGACTGCTGCTGTTGATCACCGTAGCCAGTATGAGTATCTGGACCTTGCGTGAAGACTGGCTGGCGACCGTGCGTCAAACCCAGGAATCCGCGATGAATCTGGCGTTATCACAATCGCGTCAGGCGGAAGACACCTTCCTGCAGACCGAGCTGTCGCTACGCCAGGTACAGCGTGATCTGCAGCTACAGCTGGCAACGCGCATTCAGGGCGCGGACCTGAGTAATACCATGCGCGAATTACAGCGCCGCTTACCGCAGTTACACGGCTTGTTCTACTACGATCAAGATGGCAAGTGGATCGCCACCTCCGCCGAACGCGCACCCAACAATATCAATAATTCCGATCGTGAATACTTCACTTTTCAGCGCCATAACCGGCGCAACAGCGTGCATATCGGCCCGGTGATCAACAGCCGCAGCACCGGTGATTTGGTGATCCCCGTTTCCCTGCGCGTCAGTGATGCCAGCGGTGGCTTTAAGGGCGTGCTGCTGGCCACCATCAAGGTCGATTTTTTCCGTCGCTTCTACAGCTATTACGAGCTCGGTGCGCGCGATGTGCTGGTGTTGATGCTGGCTGACAGCACGGTGCTGTACGCGCGTCCGATGCCTGACAGTTACATCGGCAAAAATCTTTCAGCCAGCCCGTTGTTTCAGGAGATGCTGGCGAAAATGGATCGCGGCAGCGGGCAGTGGAAATCGGTGCTGGATGGCCAGGCGCGGATCTTTGGTTTTGCGCGTTCCGATCGCTATCCGATTATCGTCGCCGCCGGTTACAACAGTGACGATCTGTTCCATGTGTGGGTTAACCGTCGGGCGCAGGATATTCTGCTCAGCATTATCCTGCTGCTGACCATCTTGCTGCTCGGCGTCTTCCAGCTGCGTCAGGCGCGTAGCGTGTTGCGCTATCAGCAGGAATTGACTCAGCTGCGCGACGAACTGCACAGCGCCAACCTCGCCCTGAATCAACTCGCGCACGTTGATGGTTTAACCGGTCTGGCGAATCGAAGGGAGTTTGATCGTTTCCTGCATCAAGCGCTGGCCCACGCCGCCGCCAGCGGTAAACCGCTCACGCTGATCATGATGGATATCGATTTCTTTAAGCATTACAACGACACTTACGGCCATATTGCCGGGGATAAGTGCCTGAAAGCGATCGCTGAGGTGCTCGCTTCCGTGGTGGCGCGGCGCTCCGATATCGCCGCGCGCTATGGCGGCGAGGAGTTTGCGCTGATCCTGCCTGATACCCCATTCGATGAGGGCATGACGATTGCGCATCGGGTGGTTGAGGCGGTGCGGATCAGGCAGCTTGCGCATATTTCTTCGCCCAAAGGCCAGGTGACGATCAGTGCCGGCTGCGCCACCACTGCGACGTCTGCCACCCTCAGTGCGGTAAAACTGCTGGAGTACGCCGATCACGCCTTGTACCGGGCAAAGCGTGAAGGGCGTGATGATGTGAAAGGGATTAATATAGATGAATCGCAAGCATAATTGCTTATTCCACGGCGGGCAGCTGGTATTTGATATATTGACGCAGCGCCTCGTGCATCTGGCTATTCCTTTCGTCCTCTAAGCCGCGCTCTTCATATTCTTTCGCCAGTTGAATAATCACCTCATCATATTTCCCTTTGAAGGTGATGTTATTTACCGCCACCTGCTTAATCATTAACTCGCGCAAGGCAGCGACTTCAATCTGCAGCTGGTTTACCGTTGCTTCCAGCTCGTTTACGCGTTCTTCATTCGCCATAGGTTCTCCGGATGTTATTAAGCTGTGGCTGTATCAGGGGCTGAATATCGCATTCGCATGCGTGTAATTCAAGCGTGAAGCGCTTACTTCGCTACCGGCAGATCCGCTCAGGGCTTGAGTCTGTGACGCGCTGCGAAAATAAAAAGCCAGACCTGTTTCCTGTTGAGAAACATATGATATGCTGTTCTCAGCAGGAAACGCGGAGGCGTGACGTGATTAAAAGCTGGAAGCATAAGGGATTACAAAAGTTGTTTGAGAAAGGTGATATCAGCGGCGTCCAGGCGCAGGACGCAGAACGCATTCGGCTTCGCCTTCTGGTCATTGATGAAGCGCTCTCCACGGATGAATTCAGAAACTATCCGGGGTTTCGTTTTCATCCCCTGAAAGGGGACAGGAAAAACCTGTTTTCATTAACGGTCAGGGCTAACTGGCGTATCACCTTCGAATTCACCGACGGCGATGCCTATATTCTTAACCTGGAGGACTACCACTGATGGCAATGTTCAATCCCCCGCATCCGGGCGGTCTGATCACCGAATACATCGAAGATAACAATATTGGCTTGCGCGTACTGGCGAAAGAGCTTGGCGTATCAGCTTCAGCGCTGAGTAAAGTCGCCAGCGGTAAAGCATCGGTCAGCCCTGAAATGGCGGTGCGGCTTGAGGCGGGGCTGGGTATTGCGGCGCGCCTGTGGTTATCAATGCAGGCGGCATGTGACCTGCACAAGGCACGAGAAACCACGGACGTTTCCGGTGTCAATCTGCATCCAGGTATGAATGCCGCTTCTGAGGCGCACAGGGCAGCGAAGTAACGCACCCACGCCAGTTACCTGTACAAAACCGCGCTGGCTGGCGCGGTTTTTCTTTGGTCGGTTCAGACACCTTTAGACGAACCCGGTTCTGCGGTCGTGATGACGCTGTGTCAGGGACTGAAGAGTGTATTGATATGTGTGTAATTCAAGCGCGAAGCGCTTACTTCGCCACCGGTAGATCCGCCAGCCGGGTGGTGTAGGCCGGGGACAGCATCTCGCGCTTCATCGACCAGGGTTTCTGAATGCCTTGTCCGGCAAACCATAACGCACCGCGCTGGTGGGCATTCATCTTGTCGATCAGGGCCATTAATTGGTCACTATTGTGACGCGGCTGATATTCCGCAAACAGATCAAACTGCGCCACGCCATCGCTAAAGAAATCGCCCAGCATGACGCCGCCTTTCATATAACGCTTACCGGGCACCCAGATGCGATCTAAACAGTTGAGCGTGGCCTGAATAATATCGCGGCTGTCAGCGGTGGGCGTAATCAAGGTTTGGCTGGCCGCATTAGCATAATAAGGATGATGCGGATCGTGCGGACTGGTACGAATAAACGTCCCGATATGACGGCAATATTGCCGCTCGCTGCGCAATTTCTCTGCGGCACGCGCCGCGTAATTGGCAATGGCTTCGCGCATATCCTGATATTCGGTAATGCGATCGCCAAACGAGCGCGAGCAGAGGATATTTTGCCGGTTGGGAATCACCTCTTCAAACGCCAGACAAGACTCGCCACATAATTCACGCACCGTACGCTCCAGCACCACGCCAAAGTGTTTACGGATCAGCGCGGTCGGGGTTTCAGCCAATTGCAGTGCGGTGGTAATGCCCATCAGATTGAGCTTTTTCGATAAGCGCCGGCCCACGCCCCACACCTCTTCAACCTTGACCAGTTTCATCAACTCGCGCTGACGGTGGGGCAAAGAGAGATCCATCACGTTCTCGGCTTTGGTCCAGCGTTTGGCGGCCCAGTTGGCGAGCTTGGCGAGGGTTTTGGTCGGCGCAATGCCGACACCCACGCGCAAATGGGTGTCCTGATAAATACGGTCGCGAATGTCGCGGCCTAACTGTTCGAATGTCATGCAGGCGTTGATGCCGGTGACGTCAACGAAGGCTTCGTCGATGGAATACTCATCCACGCGCGTGGAGATCAGCGCCAGCGTCTCCATCACGCGGCGCGACATATCGCCATACAACGCATAGTTAGACGAGAACACCACCACTTTGTGGCGCATCAACTCTTCCCGATGTTTGAAGTAGGGCGCGCCCATCTTAATGCCCAGCGCCTTGGCTTCTCTGCTTAGCGAAATAATGCAACCGTCGTTATTCGACAGCACCACAATCGGCTTGCCGCGCAGATCCGGGCGAAACACCGTTTCACAGCTGGCGTAAAACGAATTCACATCCACCAGGGCAAACATCAGCGGCCTATGGTTTTAATCACGTGTTTAACGATGCCGAAGACTTCGAACTCATCGGCGTCAGGAATGGCGATCACCGCATGCGCGGTATTCATCGGTTTGAGATGCAGGTAAGGCTGTAACATCAGCTGTTTCACGGTGAACTCGCCGGAAAGCGAAGCCACCACAATGTCACCGTGTTTGGGTTTGAGCGAACTGTCCACCACCAGCATGTCACCCTCATTAATACCGATGTCGATCATCGAGTCACCGCTGACTCTAATGAAATAGGTTGAACTGGGGTGATCGACTAAAAAGTCGTTGAGGTCGATACGTTGTTCAACGTAGTCCTGCGCCGGGGACGGAAAGCCGCAGGGCACGCGGCTGATGAACAAAGGTAAGGCGAGAATAGCGCGGATTTCCGCGGGCTGATAAAACTGCATGGCTGCGATCTCAAATCGTCACTGTATATGTATACAGTAATGTCGAATAGGCAGTTTGATCAAGCCAGAACCCGTAATGATTTGCAAAACAGTTGGCAACAAAGGAAATTTATTTTGTGCCAAAGGGCTTACCGCTGCGCTTAAATCATCATCCCCATGATCTGCAGGGTGCTCTGCTGTGAAGCGGTGATAAACGGAATGTCTTTGATGTGCTGCATACCAAAGGCTTCGTAGAACTTACGTGCACGCACGTTATCGCCTAACACTTCCAGCCACAGGTAGCCTTCACGCTTGTCGCGCGCCTCATTGATGATGCTCTCGAACATCCAGCGGCCGTAGTTTTTGCCGGTTTCTTCTGGATTGAGGTAGAGCTTGTTGAGCAACGCGCCGCTCATGCCGGAATCCGGCACTGGCGTGTTCCAGGTGACTTTGGCGAAGCCAATCGGCTTGTCGGTCTCGGCGATCAGCCAGCTCTCATTGGGCGCCGCGAGGCTGCTATTCAGCTCTGCCAGACCGTATTCCTTGTCGATAAAGGCATCCAGTTCGTCTGCGGAAACCCACATATGTTTGAAATGCGCACTGTAGGTCATGCGGCCCAGCAGGTGCAGCAGCTCTGCATCCTCTGCCGTGGCTTTGCGTATGGTGAACTCCATGCCAGATTTCCTTGCTTAATGCTTGTTATTAATCACGTCGTCGGTGCGAGCAGAGGCCACCGAAGGGCAGTTACCATAACGTGTTAGTAACAAAAACCCAAGATAACCAGAGCTGTCTGTTAACAAGGCGCCAGGCCGATGATCTATAATGAAGAGTGAGAAGCAAGCGTAAGCCCATATTCTCAGGAGGTAGAAGATGTCAGATTCGCAACCTAAAATTATCGGCGAAGCGGCCTATGCATTACTGGTACGCCGTGAGGAAGTCAGCGTTTCCTCACTGCTGGCAGAGCTCGCGCGCATGGCGAGAAAAGAGCAAAACAGTCAACAGCAGCAGCGTATTACCCAGGCGCAGCAATGGTTGCTCACGCACCGTCAACCGGCGGGCAGCGATAATCGCGTCCATTCAGCATTGCGCGGATTGAGTCGCCAGGAAGGCAGTGTCAGAATGCCTTCGGCCGATGCCGACGACAACTGACCATCCCAACCGGCTCACGCGTCGATGACTTTCGGCGCGGAGCGCACAGATTTGGAAATAAAAGCTTTCTAATTGTCCTAATTCACACTTCTTAGCACTTTTTGCAACAAAACCTGCCTGGCATCTTGAGTAAGCTCCTTGTACAGCTTTTTGCTATCTGTACAACTTTACTTAGGTCAAATGATCTAACTTTTTCATTTATTGGGGTCAATTATGCGTCAGAACGGATACACGCCGAGTTCAGTCGAGGCCATTGCCAACTATTTCAGCAAAGCGTCGCTGCCATCGCAGCAGGAAACCTTGGGTCAGATCGTGGTTGAAATCTTACGCGAAGGCCGTAACCTCAACCGCAAATCGCTATGCACCAAGCTGCTGCGCAGACTGGAACTGGCCGCCAATGCTGAAGAAGAGCATCACTATCATCAGCTGATTGGCTTGTTATTTGAACGTGAAAGCTGAGAGCCAGTCAGACGTCAAACTTGTACAAGTATTAAAATTTTACTCTGAATACGCTCCCACACTGGTTTCGCCCCGCACCGGGGCGAAGCGGCGGTCAGAGATTCGTTATGAAAATTCGTTATGAATAGAAGTGAACACCAGAAAATAATCGATGAAATTATTGGCGAAGCGGCGCTGGCGCTGTTGCAACGTACGGGCCCGGTCAATACGCAAGCGCTGTTGAATCAGCTGATGCTGATGAAGCAGCAGAGCAATGATGAAGAGCAGCGTGCAGCGATTACTGCCGCCATCACCGATGTACGCAACAGTATTTCGGCGGGAAAAAAGCTGCGCGAAGAGCAGCCGCAAAGCGACAACGTTCTTCAGCTGTTTGGTAACAACCAACAGTCTGGTAACAATCGTAAACATTGACCGATTGGCTCGCATTTAGGCACTGTAAATTCGAGCGTAGATACAATCACGGGACTGGAATCATGTCGGAAAATCACAACCTCTACGCTGCACTGCCTGACACCGAACTGGCAGAGCATTTTCGCAATGCAGACAGTACGTTAAGAAACGAAGCTGCCGTATTGGATAGGGTTATCCGCCACGTGCTGGCCACGGAAGGGCGCGTCAGTAATAAATCGATTATTCTCTGTTTGATTATGGCGCTGGAAACCGCAGAAGGTGATGCTGAAGCTGATGTGCTGCGCAAAACACTGGAAATTGTGGTGGGTTACACGCCTGACGACGCCTGATATTCCTCTCTGTCCCCCGCGCGGGGACAATGAATTAATCCTTTCTGGCGAGAGCTAATCGGCGCTTCGCTTTGCCAATATTAATTCTGTGCAACCAGGTGCGAAACTGTTTTAACTGGACGTGTGAAGCGACATCAGTTGAAAGCGTGCAAATATACAGCTGGCTTTGGGTATGATTATTAGTGCCGGTCGCGTAAATTTCGCTTTTATTATCACGCTGTTGCAGTTCAATTCCCGTGAAGTGTAAATTCCCCCACAGCTGTAAAGTGTCCTCGAACTTTTTAAAGTCCATCATGATGCCCTTATTATTTTGACTTATTATGGAATGTTGCTGGCTCCGTGCAACATAAAGCAATTGCACGATTAAGCCAGCATCTTTGAATAGTAAATTCAGGGATAGTCGCGTTTGGGCGCGGATTTTCGCATCCACTTGCGTTTATTACCGCTTTGCTTATCCATCGCTAATGCGCTGGCGCTGGCCGGATCAAACAGCGACAAACTCTCTATTTGATGCACCATAATCACTTTACGAAACTCAAGGGCACTTTTAGGTGCGGACGAGAAATCAATGTTGTGATTGTGGTACCACAGACTGTAATTATGCTCGATCGCCAGATTGAGCGTGCGTGAATCACGATAGCCGCTCAGCATCGGGATCAACACAATGTTGGCAGTGTTTGGATATTCAAAGGTCGCCGCGTGAATCATGCCGATATAGATACGGCGCGATTTCAGTGTGACCCACGCCAGCTCGCCTTCTTCCATACATTGCAATAGCAACTGTTCAATGCCGTTGGAGCGGGAAAGGCGTTGATACAACTCCTTGCGTCCACCGGCGTTGAGCCGGGCGCTGACCGCCCAGTTGGAGCGATACATACAGAACAGGATGGCAAAGGCCAGCATCAGCACCACCGGCGCCTGAATGCCTAAAAAGCTCCACGTCATGAAATCGACGTTCCAGTGCACATTCTCCGCCGAGGTCAGCGCAAACGCATTGTTCACGCCCGATGCGGCCAGCAGAATCAGCCAGATAATCGCGGTTGCCAGCACGCCTTGCAGCACAAATATGCAGCCATACAGCGCAATGAGAAAATAGACATCCCAGCCAAAGGAACGCTTAATTTTTAAACGGCTCGACATGTCGCGGCTGGTATACCAATAGCCGCAAACCATCATCACCATAAATATCGCCGTGCCCATTTAAATATCCTTTAATGTGCTGACATGATGGGCAAAATCGCGCTGCACTTCAGGACTCAACGCATTAACCGAAGCGTTACCATCTTCATCAATAATAATTCTGTCGCCTTCCTCGATCGATTCCTGAATGTCCTGGCGCGTCATGACTTGCACTAATGACTCCGGGCTACCGAACAGGGAAGTTAAAAAACCAAACATCATCAAGCCATCCTTATTATTTATGCCAGCGTCAACTATGGCACATCCCTCAACAACCCAGCCGGGTAACTGAAATGAAAGGGCGTTTTCCGGATTAATCTGCCAGGTCGCCGTTTAGGGCGACCTGTGATAATTACTGATTGGTAAGCGGCGTTTTACTGCCGGGTTCCGCGCCGGTAATCGGATTGGTATCGGGCTGTGAAGCGGTGCGTGTTGCCAGCGTATCCAGATCGCTCAGCTGTTTTGACGGCAGCGTCACGCTGGCGGAGCCATCACCACCATCCACTGCGGGCTGCGGGTCGGCGACATAGTCGAAGTTCTCATCCGAATTCCAGCTACCGCGAATATCGTCACCCTGAGACATGTTGTAGTAGGTGTGCGCATACTTCTCGATCGGCGGCAGTTTGCCCGGTGGGAAGTTGTTGTGGATGGAGTAGAGCGCTTTTTCAAACGACAGCTGATGCGCCACTTCGCGCGTCATCAGGAAGCCTAGCGCATCTTTCACGCCCACGTCATCGGTGAGGTTGATCAGGCGTTCGTAGAGGATTTTGGCGCGCGCTTCGGCCGCGATGTTGGAGCGCAGATCCGCTGTCACTTCGCCAATGGTATCAATGTAAGCCGCTGTCCAGGGCACGCCCGCAGAGTTGGTTAATGCCGGGCCGCCGCCGTACAGAATCGATGTCAGATGGCTGTCATTGCCCGCGCCGGTGATGGAGCGATAAAGATCGCCTTGCTCTTCGCTGCCTTCCGCCAGTTCGCCTTTGGCACCTTTATTCAGCATGCCAACCAGCGAACCGATAATTTCCAGATGGCTCAACTCTTCAGTCGCGATATCCATCAGCATCTCGCGACGACCCGCATCTTCATCACTTAAGCCCTGCATGAAATAGCGCATCGCAGCGGCTAATTCGCCCTGCGGACCACCAAACTGCTCGAGTAATAAATTGGCCAAGCCGGGATTGGGCGCATTAACGCGCACGGTATATTGCAACTGCTTTACATGTCGAAACATAGCTCACCTCAAAAAATAAAATAAACGGAGAAAGAGAATTAATTCTGATGTTTAAAAATAAATAACGATAAGAAATGGAGGAGGGAAGGAGTGAATTTAGCCTTGTACTCATCAACTGCATGCCGCCTCATTAATACTAAGCGGGCATCCCATTGCTGCAAGCGCACCGGGTTGAATTAATTTTATTTTAAGCCGCGAGATAAATATTATTTTAAAGGGTGAATGTTGGCATGAATTAAATAAGCGCGTCGTTCTGGTGCGCATAAATGCGCACCTACAAAACACGTCGGTCGCCATTAATGGCGACCTGGTTAACGCCTAATCAGAACAACTCACGATACAGCGCAGCGATCATCGTCACGCTGCACTCCCGCGGATTGCCCGGCGTACACACATCGGCGAAAGCTGCGGTGGCAAGCGCATCCACATCCTGCTCCTGCATGCCGATATCACGTAGTCTGAGCGGAATACCGATATCGTGGTTTAGGGTGATCACCGCATCAATGGCCAGCGCACGGGCATCGGCTAATGAACAGCTATAGGCACCTTCCATGCCCAGCGCATGGGCGATATCGCGGTACTTCTCGCCGGTATGCTCGGCATTGAACGCCATGATATGCGGCAGCAGAACCGCATTAGCGATGCCGTGCGGCGTGCCATAAAACGCGCCCAGCGGATGCGCCATACCGTGCACCAGACCCAAGCCAACATTCGAGAAGCCCATTCCGGCGATGTACTGACCGAGCGCCATATCCGCCACGCCCGCAGGCACGCCTTTAACCGAATCACGCAGCGAGCGGCCAATAATTTCAATCGCTTTGAGATGGAACATGTCGGTAAGTTCCCACGCGCCGCGCGTGATGTAGCCTTCAATGGCGTGCGTCAGCGCATCGACGCCGGTCGCCGCTTTCAGGTTGGCAGGCATGCTGGCCATCATGTCGGGATCGATAATGGCAATCGCCGGGATATCGTGCGGGTCGTAGCAGACGAACTTGCGCTTCTTCTCTTCATCGGTGATGACGTAATTGATGGTCACTTCCGCTGCGGTGCCGGAAGTGGTCGGCACCGCAATGATCGGTACGGAGGGATTGCGCGTGGCGGCGCCGCCTTCCAGCATGCGCACGTCACTGAACTCGGGATTGGCAATCATCATGCCGATGGCTTTACAGGTATCCTGCGGCGAGCCGCCGCCCACCGCGATCAGATAATCGGCACCCGAACGACGAAAAGCCTCGACGCCCGCATGCACCACCTCAACGGTAGGATTGGGGATCACCTCATCATAGATGGCGAAACTGAGGTCGTGCTGCGCCAGCAGATCGGTGATGCGGGTGGCGACAGAAAACTTGATCAAATCCTTGTCGGTCACCACCAACGCTTTGTTAAAACCGCGTTTGTGAATCTCATCGACAATAGAATTAATCGCGCCCGCACCGAAATAGGCGGTCTCATTGAGGATCATTCTGTTAATCATATTAATTACCTTCACGTAGATGCCAGATTTAAGATTTTTCGATTAAATTCATCAAGATAAGAAGATTTAACCGTATCCAGATTTACGTGGTAATGACGATACAGATATTGCGTTGCCTCAATAAAATCGCGGTTTCCATTGAGTCGAATAAATGGAAGGAATCATGATCCTAAACGCATCGTCTCGGCACGCTTCGCCGTGTCGTAAACATATTGCAGCATCGGTTCCAGGTCGGTGTCGGGCCCGGAGCTGATGATCTTGGCGCGCAGCCACTCAATCTCGCTGGTGATATCCGGCGGGAAAATGGTGTTGTTCTGCGCATTACGCAGCCATTTCAGCAGGAAGTTATTCTTGCCGCGCACGCCGCCAGACTTCTTCGTTTTGGCGTTGATTTTCAGGGCGACCAGAATGCAGTAATAGAAGTGAACGCGTTGGCTGTAGCTTTGCGGGATCATCTTCGCTCACCTGCCGCGACAAGTGAAAAATGTGATGTCGATCGGTTTTCCATTATCCGGATTCCTGCCTGAATGGGTCTAAGAGCCGTGATCAATGCCGATCAGGGCGCTATTTCCGCGCTGTAACCGCACGGTAAACGCACCATATGATAATCCTCGCGGCGGATGCAAGTCGGCATAATCCGGGAATTGAGGCGGGAGAAGGGCGTTATCAACGCTAAAAAATAAGCGAAACGGCTGAAAAAGCGCTGAGGCGATTCTTTTGCGGCATAAGCCTTAAAACGGCCACTTATCCTATAGCCAGGCCGCGCGTATCTGGCAATATCGTGATCTGCGTCTACACTTAATTCTGACGATGTTCGCAGTCAGCCTGGCGAGTGAGTTTACATGATGTTTGTTTGTGGAGAGTTATCTATCGAAATTCCGTGTTATCTGCAAAACCTCCTCGCACACACTTCTGCGGTAGCAACCGCCTCGATCACCCAGCCAGCCTCCGAACATCCTGTAATGACAAATTCCACAAGACAGGAGAAGAGTCGTGACCTCCGCGGTTAATCACAACAGCACCTTGCCGTCATTAAGTGGCGGACTCTACGCCTTCTTTTTTGATGTCGACGGCACGCTGGCAGCGATTCAGTCGCAGCCCGAGTCGGTCTCCATTCCCGCTCCGGTACGCCAGCTGCTGCAACACATTTCCAATCTTAGCCACGGCGCCTTAGCGCTGGTTTCCGGCCGTCCGATTGCGCAACTCGACGCCTTAGTCGCGCCACTCGAAGCCCCCGCCGCGGGCGTGCACGGTGCAGAACGCCGCGATGCGGCGGGCCGCGTGCATCGCCACAGCTTGCCGGGGGATATTGCGCAAACACTGCAAACTGAACTGCAGCAGACGCTGGATCAGTGGCCCGATACGCTATTAGAAGTGAAAGGCATGGCATTTGCGCTGCACTATCGCAATGCGCCGCAGTACGAAAACGCCATTATGCAGCTGGCCGAAGACGCCGTTGCACGCTTTCCCGAGCTGGCGCTTCAGCCAGGTAAATGCGTGGTGGAACTGAAGCCGCAAGGCATCGATAAGGGCGCTGCCGTACGTGAGTTTATGCAGGAAGCACCCTTTGCCGGACGCATTCCGGTATTTGTGGGAGACGACCTGACAGATGAAAAAGGATTCCTCGTGGTAAATGCCATGCAGGGGATCTCTGTCAAAGTCGGTGAAGGGGCCAGCCATGCACGCTATCGCCTCAACAGCGTTGAGGCCGTATGGCACTGGCTTGAACAACTATTATTACAACTAGAACATGACAATGTTGGTAAGGAGTTTAGGTTATGAGTCGTTTAGTCGTCGTATCTAACCGTATCGCGATCCCCGATGGTAGCAAGGCCAGCGCAGGCGGGCTTGCTGTCGGTATTTTAGATGCACTGCGAGATACCGGTGGATTATGGTTTGGCTGGAACGGAGAGATCAGCGAGTTCTCGGGTGAAGAAGAAGATGAAGAACTTACGCAGATCGAAAAAGACGGCATCACCTATGCGTCACTGCCGCTTAATCAAAACGATTATGATCAATATTATCTCCAGTTCTCCAATACCGTGATTTGGCCGGCGTTCCACTATCGCCTCGATCTGGTGCAGTATCAGCGCGAAGCCTGGGATGGCTACTGCCGCGTCAATACTTTGCTGGCGCAGCGCCTTAAACCGCTGCTGAAGCCCGACGATATTCTGTGGATCCACGATTATCATCTGCTGCCGTTTGCCGCCGAGCTGCGCAAACAGGGCATTAATAACCGCATCGGATTCTTCCTGCATATCCCGTTCCCGACGCCAGAGATCTTCAATGCTCTGCCGCCGCATCAGGAGCTGCTGGAGATGCTGTGCGACTACGATCTGCTGGGCTTCCAGACAGAATCTGACCGCGTAGCTTTCCTTGATAGCCTGAGCCAGCTGACGCAGCTGCAGAATAAAGGAGAGAAGAAGCATCGTGCCTTCGGTAACACCTTTATGACTGAGGTCTATCCGATTGGTATTGAGCCAGACACCATTAAAGAGATGGCGGAAGGACCGCTGCCACCGAAAATGGCGGCGATGAAACGCGATTTGGGCGATCTGCAGAATATCATTGCCTGTGAGCGCCTGGATTACTCTAAAGGGTTGCCGGAGCGTTTCCTGGCCTTCGAAGCCCTGCTGGAGAATTTCCCGCAGCACCGCGGCAAAATTCGCTACTCGCAAATTGCGCCCACCTCGCGCGGCGATGTGCAGGCTTATCAGGACATCCGTCACCAGCTGGAAACGGAAGCGGGGCGCATCAACGGTAAATACGGCACGCTGGGCTGGACGCCGCTCTATTACCTCAATCAGCACTTTGATCGTCGTCTGTTAATGAAGATCTTCCGTCTCACCAACGTCGGCTTGATTACGCCGCTGCGTGACGGCATGAATCTGGTGGCGAAAGAGTATGTAGCAGCGCAGGACCCGGATAACCCTGGCGTGTTGGTGTTGTCCCGCTTTGCTGGTGCGGCCAATGAGCTGACTTCCGCGCTGATCGTCAATCCGTACGATCGTGATGACGTGGCGGCAGCGCTCGATCGCGCGTTGACCATGCCGCGTACCGAACGTATCTCGCGTTATAACGACATGATGGCGGTGTTGCGCAAACAGGATATTTCACACTGGCGTGAAAGCTTCCTGAAAGATTTAAATACTTTGCCGGTACGCAGTGATGATCACGGTACGGTAAATAAAGTCGCTACCTTTCCGAAATTAGCGTAACGCTTAATTGCACAATACATTGCGCCGCTACGGTAAATGCTAACATTGGGTGCTTTGCTCACTTATTGCACACTTCCGTAGCGGCGCGATTTATCGCGCCTCTTTGAATTTACGCTCCGCTGCACAGCGTTTTCACGCGCCACTGTAACTTCACGAAATCGATTTCATTTCTTAAAGCGCTAATGCGCTGACTCATCAGCAAAAAGCGCACGATTTGGTTAAAAAGCACACAAAAGAAAGGCAAAAAGAGCTTTTTTTCCTCGCAACCCTAAAGATCTCAGGTGGTGCGCCGATAGTCATCGTGGAGCAAACCGAAAAATGCCTATTCATTCATTTCTCTAATGTAACGCCCTGTTACATCCCCTGCCGTGCGCTAAACACTCCCTACAATCCACTAACAGTTCCCTGGCGCTCTGCGCCCAGACTTCACGCTTCGCTAGCGTCTCGCTTTACGGCACATGGGCAATATTCCCTGTAAGTGATTAATTTAGAAGCGAATAGTTTCATGCTAATTCAGAGTATTATGCTGCATATAATCCTTTATATGGCGTGTTATAGCACCCTAATTGCCATAGAACAGATAACTGATCGCGTTGTAATGACAATCTTCCGCACAGCCTAAAATCCGCCTTACTTCAGCAAAATATTAAGGAAATAATCAGAAATCGCGCAAAAAATGGACAACATAAAAGCGCTGCTGAAGGTTTAGAGAAAAAATTTGCCTTAAAAGTGTGACGTAGATCACACTTTATCTAAAATTTCGCGCCACTCACGTTGTATGTCGAAATCAGACAATATAGATTTGCCTTGTTTTCAGATTAGTCTTAAAAAACTGTAAGCAGACGTCACGGAAGATGGTTACAACTCAAGCAAAGAATGGCCTGGAGTTTTGATTACTACAGATCAGTGTCCTGACGAAAAGTGCAACAGTCAGGAGCACGTTGGCTCAAGCCTGATTATTTTTTGCCATCTTTAGATTTACCAACCAGCAGCCCGAACCATAGAACAATTTAATTCTGTGGCCGTATATGTGTCGCGTCTATCAGGATGGAAAAAAATGGGTACATCAGAATTACTAAAACATATATATGACATTAATCTGTCATATTTGCTTCTTGCTCAGCGTTTAATTAACCAGGAAAAAGCTTCAGCAATGTTTCGTTTAGGCATCGATGAATCGATGGCTGATGCATTGTCGCAATTAACTTTACCTGAGATGGTAAAATTAGCGGAAACCAACCAACTGGTTTGCCAGTTCCGATTTACCGATCACAACCATATTAATCGCCTGACTCAAGAGTCACGTGTGGATGACTTACAGCAAATCCACACCGGTATTTTATTATCCAGCCGTCTCCTGCGAAATGCGTCTAAAGATGACGTCTCTGCGAAGAAGAGGGCCGTTTAATGAGCGAAAAAAGTATTGTTCAGGAAGCGCGTGATATTCAGCTGGCCATGGAGCTGATTACATTGGGCGCACGACTGCAAATGCTGGAGAGTGAAACTCAGCTGAGCCGTGGTCGCCTGATTAAACTCTATAAAGAGTTGCGTGGTGCGCCACCACCGAAAGGTATGCTGCCATTCTCTACCGATTGGTTCATGACCTGGGAACAAAATATCCACTCTTCTATGTTCTGTAACGCCTGGCAGTTCTTGCTGAAAACCGGCTTGAACAGTGGCGTTGAAGCGGTAATCAAAGCTTATCGCTTGTATCTTGAGCAGTGTCCGCAATCGGACGAGGGCCCGCTGTTGGCGCTAACGCGTGCATGGACCCTGGTGCGATTCGTTGAAAGTGGCATGCTGGAACTGTCTGACTGTAAGTGCTGTGGTGGCAGCTTTATTAACCACGCTCATCAGCCCATCGGCAGCTTTGTCTGCAGCCTGTGCCAGCCGCCATCACGTGCCGTAAAAAGACGTAAACTTTCTGCAGATTCTGCCGATACCTTTCCACAACTGCTGGATGAACAGGTTAAACGCGCCGTTTAAGTTTGTTCGCATCGTGGAAAACATCCAGCAGCGGTTAATACCGCTGCTTTTTTTTTGCCTGCGATCAACGAATAACACCTGCGGCTCTCTGGCTTAACTTCCATCAACACGTTACGGACGTAAGGATTTTTTGTGCTGATAATTCTGGGTTATATCGTGGTCGTCGGCTCCGTGTTGGGCGGCTACGCGATGGTCGGCGGACATTTAGGCGCGCTTTATCAACCGGCGGAGCTGATCATTATCGGCGGTGCCGGTATTGGTGCCTTTTTAGTCGGCAATAATGGCAAATCGATTAAGAAAACATTAAAAGCGCTGCCATTGTTAATGCGCGGCTCGAAATATAACAAAGCCGTATACATGGATTTAATGGCGCTGCTTTATCGTCTGATGGCGAAATCCCGTCAGCAAGGCATGTTGTCATTAGAACGTGACATTGAAGATCCCAGCCAGAGTGAAATTTTCGCTAACTATCCGCGTATTTTGTCCGATAAACAGTTAGTCGATTTTATTACCGATTATTTGCGTTTGATGGTCAGCGGAAATATGAACGCCTTCGAAATTGAAGCGTTGATGGATGAAGAGATTGAGACCTACGAGCACGAGTGTGAAGTCCCCGCGCAAAGTATCTCGGCGGTGGGTGATGGCTTACCGGCTTTCGGTATTGTCGCGGCGGTAATGGGCGTGGTGCACGCACTGGCGTCAGCCGACCGTCCGGCGGCCGAACTGGGTGCGTTAGTGGCGCACGCGATGGTCGGTACTTTCCTCGGGATTTTGCTGGCCTACGGTTTTATCTCTCCGCTGGCATCGGTGCTGCGTCAGAAATGTGCCGAAACCACCAAGATGATGCAGTGCGTGAAGGTGACGTTGCTCTCCAGCCTCAACGGTTACGCACCGCAAATAGCGGTGGAATTTGGTCGTAAAACGCTTTACTCCGCTGAACGTCCGTCGTTCTCGGAGCTGGAAGAGCACGTGCGTAACGCCAAGAACCCGGCGAAACAAACTTCGGATGAGAATTCATGAAAGCAGGCAATCGCCCCATTGTGCTGGTTAAAAAGCGCAAACATAAAGGTCACCATGGGAGCCACGGTTCGTGGAAGATTGCCTATGCCGACTTTATGACGGCGATGATGGCGTTCTTTATGGTGATGTGGTTGCTCTCCATCTCCAGCCCCAAAGAGTTGGTCCAGATTGCGGAATACTTTAAAACGCCGCTGAAAGTGGCGTTGACCGGCGGTCAGCGCAGCAGCGACAGCGAAAGTCCGATCCCCGGCGGCGGCGATGATCCGACGCAGCAGAAGGGTGAAGTGAAGAAGATTGTCGATATGGATGCGCAGAAGAAGAAGCTGGAGGAGATCCGCCTGAATCGCCTGCGTGAAAAGCTCGACCAGCTGATTGAAGCCGATCCGCGTCTGAAAGCGCTGCGTCCGCACTTGATCATCAACATGGTCGAAGAGGGACTGCGCATTCAGATTATCGATAGCCAGAACCGCCCGATGTTTAAAACCGGCAGCGCGGACGTGGAGCCTTACATGCGCGACATCCTGCGCACTATCGCGCCGGTGCTGAATGATATTCCGAACAAAATCAGCCTCGCGGGTCACACCGATGATTTCCAGTATGCCAACGGCGATCGTGGCTACAGCAACTGGGAACTGTCGGCGGATCGTGCCAATGCCTCACGGCGCGAGCTGGTGATTGGTGGCCTCGACGGCGCCAAAATGCTGCGTGTGGTCGGTATGGCCGACACCATGAAGCTGAAAAACCGTGGTGCTAATGATGCAGTCAACCGCCGCATTAGCCTGCTGGTGTTGAATCACGACACCGAAGCGGCGATTGAAAAAGAGAATGCCGAGAGCGATGCCGTTCAGGTGAGCGACCCGGCGCAAATGATTCCCAACATTACCGCACCCGCTGTACCGGCTGCGTCGACTGCTCCAACAGGTTCCACTGCAACACCGGCTGCGCCGACTGCTGCAACGGCCCCTGCGGCAGCGGCGACGCCCACGGCGAGCGCGGTGACACCAGACCAACCCTCACAGCCGAGGTGATCCCGTGAGCATGGACATCAGCGATTTTTACCAGACGTTTTTCGATGAAGCCGATGAGCTGTTAGCGGATATGGAGCAACACCTGTTGGGACTTGATCCCCAGGAGCCCGATTCCGAGCAGTTGAATGCCATCTTCCGCGCCGCCCACTCCATCAAGGGCGGAGCCGGTACGTTTGGCTTTACGGTTTTACAGGAAACCACCCACATCCTGGAAAACATTCTGGATGGTGCGCGCCGCGGCGAGATGCAGCTCAGCACCGATATCATCAACCTGTTTTTGGAAACCAAAGATATTATGCAAGAACAGCTCGATGCCTATAAAACGGCGCAGGAGCCGAATGCAGAAAGCTTTAAATATATCTGCGAAGCGCTGCGTCAGCTGGCACTGGAAGCGAAAGGCATTGCGCCTGAAGCGCCCAAAGTCGCCGAAGTGGTTGAGATCGCAGCACCAGTTGCGGCCGCAGGTCTGCGCCTGCAACTGGTTGACCTGAAAGAGAAAGAGCCGGAGCTGATGCTGGAGGAGCTCGGCAATCTCGGTACCGTCAGCAACGTGGTGAAAGGCGCTAATTCGCTGGACGTTACCATTGATGGCGTCGGCAAAGATGACATCGTTGCGGTGCTCTGTTTTGTGCTGGATGAAGCACAGATTCACTTCCCGACAGGCGCGGCGGCCGTTGCCGACGCCCCGGTTGCTGAAGTGGCTGCTGAACCGGCGCAAACCGCCACCGTCACCGATATCACGCCAGCGGTGAAGCGCGAACCTAAACGTGCCGCCGCACCGGCAAAAGGCAGCGAATCCAGCAGCATCCGTGTTGCCGTCGAGAAAGTGGACCAGCTGATTAACCTGGTTGGCGAACTGGTGATCACCCAATCGATGCTGGCACAGCGCTCCGGTGCGCTGGATCCGGTGGCGCACGGCGACCTGCTGAACAGCATGGGTCAGCTGGAGCGTAACGCCCGCGATTTGCAGGAATCGGTGATGTCGATTCGTATGATGCCGATGGAGTACGTCTTCAGCCGCTTCCCGCGTCTGGTCCGCGATTTGGCCAGCAAGCTGGGCAAAGAAGTGGAGCTGACGCTGCTCGGCAGCTCAACCGAGCTGGATAAGAGCCTGATTGAACGCATCATCGATCCGTTAACGCACCTGGTGCGTAACAGCCTCGATCACGGTATCGAAACTCCGGAAAAACGTCTGGCTGCGAATAAAACCGCCGTTGGCAACCTGACGCTGTCGGCGGAACATCAGGGCGGCAACATCTGCATCGAAGTGATCGATGACGGTGCCGGTCTGAACCGCGAACGTATTCTGGCTAAAGCGCTGTCGTCCGGCCTGCCGGTCAGCGACAGCATGAGCGATGAAGAAGTCGGCATGCTGATCTTCGCGCCGGGCTTCTCCACCGCTGAGCAGGTCACCGATGTGTCGGGCCGTGGCGTGGGCATGGACGTGGTGAAACGGAATATTCAGGAGATGGGCGGTCACGTCGAAATCTCCTCGAAGCAGGGCAAGGGCACCACCATTCGCATCCTGCTGCCGCTGACGCTGGCGATCCTCGACGGCATGTCAGTACGCGTCGCTAACGAAGTGTTCATTCTGCCGCTCAACGCGGTAATGGAATCGCTGCAGCCAACCGCTGAAGAGCTGAAACCGCTGGCCGGTGGCGAGCGCGTGCTGGAAGTGCGTGGCGAATATCTGCCGCTGGTAGAACTGTGGAATGTGTTTGAGGTGCAGAACGCCAAAACCGACGCCACGCAAGGCATTGTGGTGATTCTGCAAAGCGCAGGCCGTCGCTATGCGCTGCTGGTCGATCAGCTGATTGGTCAGCATCAGGTGGTAGTGAAAAACCTTGAAAGCAACTATCGCAAAGTGCCGGGCATCTCTGCCGCCACCATTTTAGGCGATGGTAGCGTGGCGCTGATTGTGGATGTCTCAGCACTGCAATCGTTGAACCGTGAAAAGCGTGTGGCCGGTGCCGCAGCGTAATAGATAACGAAAGGGTAAAAAAATGACTGACATGGCAACCGTGACCAAAATCGCTGGCGAAACCGTGGGCCAGGAATTCTTAGTTTTCACACTGGGTGACGAAGAGTACGGCATCGACATTCTGAAAGTGCAGGAGATTCGCGGTTACGATCAGGTAACCCGCATCGCCAACACGCCGGAATTCATCAAAGGCGTCACCAACCTGCGCGGCGTGATCGTGCCGATCATCGACCTGCGCGTGAAGTTCTCGCAGCCGGATGTGGTGTACAACGAGAACACCGTGGTGATCGTGCTGAATCTTGAGCATCGCGTGGTGGGCATTGTGGTGGATGGCGTTTCTGATGTGCTGTCGCTGACGCAAGAGCAGATTCGTCCTTCACCGGAGTTCGCGGTCACCATGTCCACCGAGTACCTGACTGGTCTGGGTGCGCTGGGTGAACGTATGCTGATTCTGGTCGACATCGAAAAGCTGCTGAGCAGCGAAGAGATGGCGCTGGTGGATAACCTGCGTACTGCCTAATCCCCGCAACGGGCCGCGCTGCTGCGGCCCGTTATCATTACACACATTAATTAATTCCTTACAAATCAACAATAAATCCGCAAAAAATCGCTGTAATATCCCTCAATCTTCTCCGCCCCTGGTCGATAACCGATCGGTACGAATTTTTCCTTCATTTTCCAGGGCAAACTATGTTTACGAGAATTCGCGTTGTCACCAGCTTATTGCTGGTGTTGTTAGTGTTTGGCTTTTTACAGCTGGCATCCGGCTCACTGTTTTTTAAAGCGCTAAGCGATGACAAAAACAGTTTTAACGTTTCACAACTGGCGAGCAAAAACACCGCCGCCATCAACGACGCCTACATGAGCCTCAATCAGAGCCGTGTAGTGTTAACCCGCATTCAGCTGCGCATGGCAACCAGCAAACTGAACGGTACCGAAGCGGACATCGCCGGTTTGTACGGCGACAGCAAAGCCTTCCAGAAAGAGGCCGCCGATAACTACCAGCTGTTTAAAGCGACGCCGGACACGCCGGGACAGGATGCCGCGCTCAACAAACGTCTCGATCAAACCTATACCGCCTATGCCAGCGCGCTAGGCCAGTTGCAGGACGCGTTGGTCGCAAAAGATCTTGATCAGGCAGCCAAAGCGCCGGTTGCGCCAAGCCAAAACGCCTTCCTGAAAGAGTACCGCCAATGGCGTGCCGATCAGGATCGCCTGACTGCGGCGGGCGTCGAAGCCAACAGCTCAGCCTACGATCACATGATCTGGCTGTTAGGCGCGGTGCTGGCGATTGTGGTGGCGGTGATTGTGCTGTGCTGGTTTGGCATGCGCAAAATCCTCATCAAGCCGCTTAATGAGAATATCCAGCATATTCAGCACATTGCGCAGGGCGATTTGACGCAGCGCATCGCGGTCGAAGGACGCAACGAAATGAGCCAGCTGGCGGAAAGCCTGCATGAGATGCAGCAGTCGCTGGTGCGCACGGTGAGTGATGTGCGTGACGGTTCGGATGCCATCTTTACCGGAGCGAGCGAAATCTCCGCGGGCAACAACGATCTCTCGGCACGTACCGAAGAGCAGGCGGCTTCCCTGGAGCAGACCGCCGCCAGCATGGAACAGCTGACCGCCACCGTGAAGCAGAACGCCGAAAACGCGCGTCAGGCGTCGCAGCTGGCGTTGAGTGCTTCCGAAACCGCGCAAAAGGGCGGTGACGTGGTGCAAGGCGTGGTGCGCACCATGAGCGACATCGCCGGCAGTTCGAAGAAGATCGCCGACATCACCAGCGTTATCGATGGCATTGCCTTCCAGACCAATATTCTGGCGTTGAACGCGGCGGTAGAAGCGGCGCGCGCCGGTGAGCAAGGCCGTGGCTTTGCGGTGGTCGCGGGTGAAGTCCGTAATCTGGCCCAGCGCAGCGCGCAGGCGGCGAAAGAGATTAAAGGGTTGATTGAAGACTCCGTCAGCCGCGTGAACAGCGGATCTGAACTGGTGGGCACCGCCGGTGAGACCATGAGCGATATCGTTAATGCGGTAACGCGCGTCACCGACATCATGGGCGAAATTGCCTCGGCATCGGATGAGCAGAGCCGTGGTATCGATCAGGTCGGCCAGGCGGTGACGGAGATGGATCGCGTGACGCAGCAGAACGCCTCGCTGGTGGAAGAGTCTGCCGCGGCGGCGGCCTCGCTGGAAGAGCAGGCGAGTCGCCTGAGCCAGTCGGTGGCGGTGTTCCGCGTACCGCGCGCGGCGCAAACGCAGCCGCAGGCCAGAAGCGGCGTGCGTCATCCGCAGATCGCACCCCCCACGCTCGGCACACCGCGTAAAGCGCTGACCGCCGCGGCTGGGGACAGCAACTGGGAAACGTTTTAAGTTTCGGAGTGGTCGGTCCCTCACCCCGGCCCTCTCCCGCACGCGGGAGAGGGAGACGCTGCCCCATGCAGGCTCGATCGGTTCCCTCTCCCACTTGTGGGAGAGGGTTAGGGTGAGGGACAACCCGCACCACCCAATGCGCCTTTATCGCTCACCCGATAAAGGCGCATTTTTTTTACTGTTAATTTCTTTAGTTATAAAACACTGCAATCATGCTTAAACGCAGAGTTTTAATTCGTAAAGTAGCTTAAGCACCCTGAAAAATTCAGATTGCCGGTCGATAACTGGGGGAGCCGAAACGCATCCCTGGAGATCCCATGTTAAAACGAATCAATGTAGTGACCAGTTTAATCGCCGTATTACTGGTGTTTGGCGCTTTACAATTACTGTCGGGTGGCTTGTTCTGGTCCGCCTTACAAAAAGATAAAGAGGCGTTTGCGGTAGCGCAGATCTCTTCCAACAACGTTGGCGCGATGTCAGACGCCTGGATTGAACTGAACCAAACCCGCACCGTGCTCAACCGCGCCATGTTGCGTATGCAGGGCACCATGGCCGCGCAGTCGAATGGCGGCCAGCTGAGTGCCTTAATCGCCCAGACCGAAAAACAGCTCAACGTGGCTGCCGGCCACTATCAACGCTACTACGACTTGCCAGCCACGCCGGGCTTGCCAGACGCGCTGCGCGATAAGCTGGAAGCGAACTACGCCGCTTTCAACGACGGGTTGAAAGCGATGCTGGATCGCCTGAAAGCCAACGATCTGCAAGGCATGTTTGCGCAGAATATCGAAGCTAAACAGGTCGCGATGAAAGCCACTTACGAAGAGTGGCGCACTGAGCAAAGCACATTGGCGGCAGAAGGCGTGGCGCAGAATCAGCGCGCCTTCCACACCATGATGTGGCTGCTGGCGTCGGTGGCGCTGGTGGTGATTGCGGTGATCGTTGGCTGCTGGTTCGGCCTGCGTAGCGTGCTGATTCAGCCGCTGCACCAGCTGCTGGCGCATATTCGCCATATTGCTGCGGGCGATCTCACGCAAAATATCGTGGTAGAAGGGCGCAACGAAATGAGCCAGCTGGCGGGAAGCCTGCATGAAATGCAGCAGTCGCTGGTCAGCACCGTGGGCAATGTACGTGACGGTTCCGATGCGATTTTCACCGGCGCCAGCGAAATCGCCGCCGGGAATAACGATCTGTCGGCGCGTACCGAAGAGCAGGCCGCCTCGCTGGAGCAGACAGCGGCCAGCATGGAGCAGCTCACCGCGACGGTGAAACAGAACGCCGAGAATGCGCGTCAGGCGTCGCAGCTGGCACTCAGCGCGTCCGATACCGCACGCAAAGGTGGCGAGGTGGTCGATGGCGTGGTGCGTACCATGCAGGATATCGCCGGCAGCTCGAAGAAGATCGCCGACATTATCAGCGTGATCGATGGCATCGCCTTCCAGACCAATATCCTGGCGCTGAACGCGGCGGTAGAAGCAGCACGCGCCGGTGAACAGGGCCGTGGTTTTGCTGTAGTGGCTGGTGAAGTGCGCAACCTGGCGCAGCGCAGTGCGCAGGCGGCGAAAGAGATCAAAGGCTTGATCGAAGATTCGGTGAACCGCGTCAACAACGGCTCGCAACTGGTCGGCACCGCCGGAGAAACCATGAACGATATCGTCGGCGCCGTCACGCGCGTCACCGATATTATGGGCGAAATCGCCTCGGCATCGGATGAGCAGAGCCGTGGTATCGATCAGGTGGGACAAGCGGTTACCGAGATGGACCGCGTCACCCAGCAGAACGCCTCGCTGGTGGAAGAGTCCGCCGCCGCCGCCGCATCACTGGAAGAGCAGGCGAGCCGCCTGAGCCAGTCGGTATCGGTGTTCCGCATTCCGCGCGCCGCACAGGCGCAACCAAAGGCGAGCACGGTGCGCCAGATCGCCAGCGCACCGCGCAAAGCGGCTGCCGCGCCGGTGAGTGAGGGTAACTGGGAGACGTTTTAAGTTTTGAGTTGTTTGCCCCTCACCCTAACCCTCTCCCACAAGTGGGAGAGGGAACCGATCGAGCCTGCATGTGGCAGCGTCTCCCTCTCCCGCCTGCGGGAGAGGGCCGGGGTGAGGGACAGCGAGCACCCATCAACCCCCCGCTGGTCCAACCCCTGCGAACACACATAAAGATCCCCTCAGAAAAGCCGATAACAGAGGCGATCCGCCAACCAATGAGGTGTTTATGTTTAGTCGTATTCGTGTTGTATCCGGTCTGCTGTGCGTGCTGGCGCTGTTTGCCTTACTGCAGCTGTTCTCCGGTGGAGTGTTCTACTCCACGGTCAAAGCCGATAAAGAAAATTTTGCCTATAACCAGCGTCTTAGCACGCTGCAGCGGGCAATGGGCACCTCATGGGTATCGCTGGTTCAGGCGCGTAACACGCTGAACCGTGCGGGGATCCGTTACCTGCTGGACAGTCAGCAGGCTGGCTCAGGCGCAACCGTGAAAGATCTGGTGGCGCTGGCGAGTGAGGAGTTGAAGCACGCTGATGAGGGTTTTGCCGAATTTAACGCCAACCTGTCTGAAAAGGGCAAAAAGGCCGAGAACGTGCTGACGTTACAGGCCAACTACAACGCCTATCGCGGAGCATTGGGTGAGTTGATCGATTTCCTCAGTAGTGGAAATTTCAAAGGATTTGTCGATCAGCCGACGCAGGGATTCCAGGACAAGTTTGCTAAGGATTACAACGAATGGTTGAGCTACAACATTGTGCTCGCCAATCAGGGCATTGCAGCCAATGAGGCGGCGTACAACCAATCCATCATGCTGGTGGTCGGCACGCTGCTGGTGACCTTGCTGGTGATTGCGCTGGTGTGGAGCGGCATGCGTACGGTGCTGATCCGTCCGCTAAAGCACAGCATCGAGCACATTCGTCACATCGCGCGTGGCGATTTGACGCAGCAGGTGGAGATCACGGTGCGCAACGAGATGGGCGAGCTGCTCACCTCGGTGCAAGAGATGCAGCAAGAGCTGGCGCGGACGGTGCGTACCGTGCGTGACGGTTCCGATGCGATCTACACCGGTGCGAGTGAAATCGCCATGGGCAACAACGATCTCTCCTCGCGTACCGAGCAGCAAGCGGCTTCGCTGGAAGAGACCGCTGCCAGCATGGAGCAGTTAACCGCCACCGTGAAGCAGAACGCCGAAAATGCCCGTCAGGCGTCACAGCTGGCGCTCACCGCCTCGGAGACCGCGCAGCAGGGCGGCAAAGTGGTGGATGGCGTGGTGACTACCATGAAAGAGATCACCGGCAGTTCGAAGAAAATCGCTGACATCATTAGCGTGATCGATGGCATTGCCTTCCAGACCAATATCCTCGCACTGAACGCTGCGGTAGAAGCAGCACGCGCCGGTGAGCAGGGACGTGGATTTGCCGTGGTAGCGGGCGAGGTGCGCAGTCTGGCACAGCGCAGCGCGCAGGCGGCGAAAGAAATTAAAGGATTGATCGAGGATTCGGTCAGCCGCGTCAACACCGGTTCCGTGCTGGTGGAGAGCGCCGGGGAAACCATGACCAACATCGTGAATGCGGTCACGCGCGTCACCGACATCATGGGCGAAATCGCCTCGGCGTCGGACGAGCAGAGCCGTGGTATCGATCAGGTCGGTCTGGCGGTGAACGAGATGGATCGCGTGACGCAGCAGAACGCCGCGCTGGTCGAAGAGTCGGCAACGGCGGCGGCCGCGCTGGAAGATCAGGCCAGCCGACTGAAACAGTCGGTTGCGGTGTTCAATATCGGTAAAGAATTTGTCGTTCAGGCCGTTAACGTATCTACAGCGGCAAAAAATTTGCGTTCCGGCACGCCAAAAGCACTGGCACCGGCAGGCGCACGTAGCACTGACGATAACTGGGAAACCTTTTAATCCTTGTGGCCGCCGCAAGGCGGCCCATGAGAATGGCGCGACTGGCAGCACAGTAGCAACCGCAGTATCACAATTTAAACAGTTTGTTGCCGGGTGACCTGAAATGAAGAAATCGACGTTATTGGATCAAAGTGAAGCGACCACGCTGCTCTCGCAAATGGTGCAGCGGTTACCGCTCTCAGATACGCATTTTCGTCGCATTAGCCAGCTGATCTATCAGCGTGCGGGCATTGTGCTGGCCGACCACAAACGCGAGATGGTTTACAACCGTTTAGTGCGTCGTCTGCGCATGCTGAATATTGATGACTTTGGCCGCTATCTGGCGCTGCTGGAGCAAGACCAAAACAGTGCGGAGTGGCAGGCGTTTATCAACGCACTCACGACCAACCTGACCTCTTTCTTCCGCGAGGCGCATCACTTCCCGATCCTCGCGGATCATGCGCGTAAGCGCACGGGTAACTACAGCGTGTGGAGCACCGCCGCCTCAACCGGCGAAGAGCCGTACTCCATCGCCATGACGCTGGCGGAAACGCTGGGCACCGGTCCGGGTAAATTCCAGGTCCACGCCAGCGATATCGATACCCAGGTGCTCGAGAAAGCCGTGGCCGGCGTGTATCGCCAGGAAGAGCTACGTACGCTTTCGCAGTCGCAGCTGCAGCGCTTTTTCCTGCGCGGCACCGGTCCGCATGAAGGCATGGTGCGCGTGCGTTCCGACCTCGCCAACATGGTGAACTATACGCAACTGAATTTACTGGCACACGACTGGGCGTTGCCGGGTCCGTTCGACGCAATTTTCTGTCGCAACGTGATGATCTATTTCGATAAAGAGACGCAGGAACAGATTCTGCGCCGTTTCGTGCCTCTGCTGAAACCCGGCGGTCTGCTGTTTGCCGGGCATTCAGAGAACTTTAGTCAGATCAGCAAAGAGTTCTGGCTGCGTGGACAGACAGTCTATGGACTGAGCAAGGAAAGACGATGAGCAAAATCACCGTGATGTGCGTGGATGACTCTGCGCTGATGCGACAGTTGATGACCGAAATCATCAACAGCCATCCCGATATGGAGATGGTCGCGAGTGCGCCCGATCCGCTGGTGGCGCGGGATTTAATCAAACAGTACAACCCGCAGGTATTGACGCTGGATGTGGAGATGCCGCGCATGGATGGCCTCGATTTCCTCGAGAAGCTGATGCGCCTGCGTCCGATGCCGGTGGTGATGGTCTCCTCGCTGACCGGTAAAGGTTCAGAAGTGACGCTGCGCGCGCTGGAGTTGGGTGCGGTGGATTTTGTCACCAAGCCACAGCTCGGCATCCGCGAAGGCATGCTGGCGTATAGCCAGATGATTGCTGACAAGATCCGCGCCGCCGCGCGCGCCAAGCTGCATGTGCGTGCCTCCACGCCAATGCCGGTCACGTTGAAAGCCGGCCCGTTGCTGAGCAGTGAAAAGCTGATCGCCATCGGCTCTTCCACCGGCGGCACCGAGGCGATTCGCCATGTGCTGCAGCCGCTGCCGGCGACCAGCCCGGCGCTGCTGATTACCCAGCATATGCCGCCAGGCTTTACGCGTTCCTTTGCCGAGCGTTTGAATAAATTGTGCCAAATCACCGTGAAAGAAGCGGAAGACGGCGAGCGTATTCTGCCCGGCCACGCCTATATCGCGCCGGGCGCCATGCACATGGAGCTGGGCCGAAGCGGGGCCAACTATGTGGTGAAACTGAATGATGGTCCGCCAGTGAACCGACACAAGCCATCGGTGGATGTGCTGTTCCGTTCGGTGGCGGTGCACGCAGGACGAAATGCGGTGGGTGTGATTCTGACCGGGATGGGTAACGACGGCGCGGCCGGGATGCTGGAAATGCATCGCGCGGGCGCCTGGACCATCGCGCAGGATGAAGCCAGCTGCGTGGTATTTGGTATGCCGCGCGAAGCGATTGCGATGGGCGGCACCAGTGAAGTGGTCGATTTAGGCCACATCAGTCAGCACATGCTGGCGAAAATTAGCGCCGGACAGGCATTGCGAATTTAACGAGCCCGTCCTGCTGGACGAGACAACACGGGAGTAGATATGGCTGATAAAAATATGCGCTTTTTGGTGGTGGATGACTTCAATACGATGCGTCGTATTGTCCGTAACCTGCTGAAAGAGCTTGGATTCAATAACGTTGAAGAAGCAGAAGATGGCGTCGATGCGCTGACCAAACTGCGTGCCGGTGGCTTTGATTTCGTGGTTTCCGACTGGAACATGCCGAACATGGACGGTCTGGAGCTGCTGCAAACCATCCGTGCTGACGCCACGCTGAACAAACTGCCGGTGCTGATGGTGACCGCGGAAGCGAAGAAAGAGAATATCATCGCGGCCGCGCAGGCGGGCGCCAGCGGCTACGTGGTGAAGCCGTTCACGGCGGCCACGCTGGAAGAGAAGTTAGGCAAAATATTCGAAAAACTGGGTATGTAAGGAGATGTGATGAGCGACCTTCCGAAATCAACCGAAGAAGCCTCGGCACACGACATTATTACCCGCATCGGCTCACTAACGCGCATGTTGCGTGACAGTTTGCGTGAGCTGGGGTTAGACCAGGCAATTGCTGAAGCGGCGGAAGCGATTCCTGATGCGCGCGATCGTCTGGATTATGTTGTGCAAATGACGGCGCAAGCGGCAGAACGTGCGTTGAACTGCGTTGAAGCAGCGCAGCCACACCAGGACCAAATGGAAGCCGGCGCCAACCAGCTGAAAGGCCGTTGGGATGCGTGGTTTGAAAATCCGATTGAACTGACAGATGCGCGCGAGTTGGTTTCGGATACGCGCCAGTTCCTGACTGACGTTCCGGGACACACGTCGTACACCAATAAGCAGTTGCTCGAAATCATGATGGCACAGGATTTCCAGGACCTGACCGGTCAGGTGATCAAGCGCATGATGGATGTGATCCAGGAGATCGAGCGTCAGCTGTTGATGGTGCTACTGGAGAATATGCCAGAAGCCAACGCCGCGGCGCGTAAAGAGGGCAACAGCCTGCTGAACGGTCCGCAGATCCACGCCAATGCACCCGGCGTGGTGGCGAACCAGGATCAGGTTGATGACCTGCTGGATAGCTTAGGGTTTTAAACACGTTTGCCCTCACCCTAACCCTCTCCCACAGGTGGGAGAGGGAACCGTTCGGGCCTGCATATGGCAGCGTCTCCCTCGCCCGCTTGCGGGAGAGGGCCGGGTGAGGGACAGCGCGCACCGCACCTTACACCGCGCGCTTCTGCGCCAACGCCGACTGCGCCACCAACACCTGCACGCCTAACGCCTCAAACGCCGCGACCTGCGCCGGCGAAATGCCGCTATCGGTAATCAGATAGTGAATATGGCTCCAGTCGCACGGCAGCGCGAACATCGACACCTTATCGATCTTGCTGGAATCCGCCACCACATACACGCTGTTGGCTGACTTGATCATCGCCATTTTCACCTTGATATCGGTCTCGCTGGGAAAGCTCAAACCGAGACGCGGTGAGATACAGGCCGTGGCAAGAAACAGCTTCTCCGCCAGCACGTTTTCGAAAAACGAGGCGGCTTTCTCACCTGAAGTCGAAAGCGTCGGGAACTTAAAAGTGCCGCCGGTCAGCAAAATATTGATACCCGGCTCGCCGCCCAGCTTCAGCGCGATATTCACCGCCGTGGTAATTACCGATAAACGACGAATATGGCTGATCGCCTCGGCAATCGCCGTGGTGGTGGTACCGGAATCGAAAATCACCGTGTCGCCATTTTCCACATGCTGAGCGGCAAGGCGGCCAATCGCCTGTTTTTCTTCCAGATGTGTTTGACGCTCCAGCAACATCGCGCCGGTATTCTGCTTGCCGGTCATCAGCGTGGCGCCGCCGTGATAACGCTGTACGTGCCCCTCTTGCTGCAACATGCGCAAGTCGGTGCGAATGGTGGCTTCGGTCAGGCCGAAGGTATCGGTTAGCGCTTTAACCGTGACGGTACCGTCTTCGCGGATCATCTCCAGAATCTTCTCACGGCGCTGCTGCATATCTGCCAGCTGCTCAGTTTTGCTTTTCAATCGAAATGCTCCCTCTTTCCAATCACGGTCGGGTTTCGCCAATAAGGAAACCCGAGCTGATTTTACTCTGCGATTTGGCCATTTGCGAGGTAGCTTCCAGAAACATTCATTTTCGAATGAAAATCATCATTTGCTATGCGATTGATTTCGCAGAAAGCCGTCAGCAGCTCGCTCCATGTCCTGAACGCGGGGAATTTTGCAAATTCAACAAAATCATGAAGATAATTTTTATTGCTGCAATTTGTATGAAATTTGATCTCCTCCACAAACCATTATTAATCGATAGCTTATATTTTTGTTCGAAAATGATATTTGTAAAAAACGATAACCCGGCCAGCAATAACCAGCGCCGCCGTACACCATTATGGAGAGAGACGATGAGTGGGGAATATGACGTTAACCTGCGCTACGGCGTGAACATTGAGCAGGATTTAACCGGCAAAGTGGCGGTAGTCACCGGCGGGCTGGGCGGGATTGCGATGGCCAGTAACGCCATGCTGCTGGAGAAGGGCGCACGGCTGGCGCTGCTCTATCCGCCCTTCGAAAGCGACAAAGTGGCGGGCGTGCAGGATCAATTTGCTGCCGATCGCGTGCTGCTGGTGTGCTGCGACGTGACCGATCCGGCCTCGGTTGAAGCGGCATTTGATCGCGTCGAACAGCATTACGGTCAGATTGATATCCTGGTGAACTGCGCGGGCTACGTGATGTTGCAACCGGTGTTAGAAACCGATTTTGCCGAGTGGCAGAAGCAGATCGACGTCAATCTCACCGGTCCTTTCCTCTGCTCGCAGGAGGCCGGTAAACGCATGGTGCGCGCCGGTAACGGCGGCAAAATCATCAACATTGCGTCGCAGGCCGCCTCCATCGCTATCGACAACCACGTTGCTTACACCTCCGCCAAAGCCGGTCTGCTCGGCATGACCAAAGTGATGGCCAAAGAGTTCGCTCCCTATCGCATTAACGTCAATACCTTATCGCCCACCGTGGTGCTGACGCCGATGGGTGAAAAAGCCTGGCGCGGTGAGAAGGGCGAGCAGATGAAAAAGCTGATCCCGCTGGGACGCTTTGCCTATACCGACGAAATCGCCGCCGCGGTGCTGTTCTTCGCTAGCAACGGCAGCGACATGATCACCGGCGCAGATTTGATGATCGACGGTGGCTTTACCATCTGGTAAGCCGCGCCAACACCAGAACGGCTGACCCTGCGTGACCCACTATAACAATGAGAGAACCTCACCATGAAAAAACGTACCCTGCTGTTAACTGCTATTGCCAGTTGCCTGATCTCACAAGCCAGTTTCGCTGCCGATAAAGGCACCATCATGATTCTGGTGAACTCGCTGGATAACCCGTATTACGCCTCCGAAGCCAAAGGTGCCAACCTCAAAGCGCAGGAGCTGGGCTATAAAACCAGCGTGCTGTCGCATGGCGAAGATGTGAAAAAGCAAAGTGAACTGATTGATGCCGCCATCGGCAAAAAGGTGCAGGGCATCGTGCTGGATAACGCCGACTCCACCGCCAGCGTCGCCGCGATTAAAAAAGCCAAAGATGCCGGCATTCCGGTGGTGCTGATCAACCGCGAAATCCCGGTGGATGACGTGGCGCTGGCGCAGATCACCCACAACAACTTCCAGGCCGGCTCCGACGTGGCAAACGTGTTTGTGGAGAAGATGGGGGAAAAGGGCAGCTACGCGGAACTCACCTGTAACCTCGCCGACAACAACTGCGTCACACGCTCCAAATCCTTCCATCAGGTGCTTGACCAATATTCCGATATGAAAAGCGTGGCGCGTCAGGATGCCAAAGGCACGCTGATTGACGGCAAACGTATCATGGACAGCATTCTGCAGGCGCATCCGGATGTAAAAGGCGTGATCTGCGGTAACGGCCCCGTGGCGCTGGGCGCGATTGCGGCATTGAAAGCCGCAGGCCGTAACGACGTCATCGTGGTCGGCATTGACGGCAGCAATGATGAACGTGACGCGGTGGAAAAAGGGGATCTGAAAGCCACGGTGATGCTGCAGGCGCAAGCCATCGCCGCGCAGGGCGTGACCGACCTCGACAACTTTATTCAGAAAGGCACCAAGCCTGAGAAGCAGCGCGTGATGTTCCGCGGCATTCTCATTACGCCAGACAACGCCAAAGGCGTGCAGGACTTTAACTTCAAGTCGTAATCAATGCGGTGCGCCCGTAGATCGGGCGCCCAGGAGAATGTGATGCACAGACGACTCTGGTTACTGCTTCCTGTCGTGATCCTTAGCGGTTGCCGCATTGTGTCGCAGCAGGAGCTGGCCGACCTGAAAAATCCTCCCAATCCCAAAATGGGCAATATTGCCCAAACGTGGCAACAGAAGCTGGTACCGCAAATTCAACATGATGCGAAGCCGGTGGCCGAGTTATTGAATGCGCTGAAATCCGCCAAAGATTTTGATAGCGCTTGTAAAACCTACGGCTATCGCAGTCAGGATGAGAACCCGTGCGTGTTCAGTGTCAACGTGAGCGGTGAAATCACGGCGGTTAACACCACGTCGCGTAACGGTCGGATGACAGTGAAAGATGTGTCCGGTGACACTGTCACGGTGCAGGTTGGCCCGATTTTTCCCGGCACGGTGTTGCGCGATGCCTACAAAGGTGCCAGCTATCAGGACTTTAACGATCAGGTGCTGTTCGGCGATTACAGTCGCGCGATCAATCAGCAAGCGGCGAACATGATGAGTGCTTTCAAGCCCAAAGTGGGTGACAAAGTGCAGCTGGCTGGCGTGTTTAGCAGCTTTGATACGCCGGAACAGGTGCCGAATGTGACGCCTGCGGCGATTACACGTCAGTAAGGAGCGGATATGCAACAGCCTCAACATGACGTGATCATTGAAACCCGCAACGTGTCGCGCATCTATCCCGGCGTCACCGCGCTGGATCAGGTCAATTACCGCGTCTATCGCAATAAAGTTAACGTGCTGATTGGCGAAAACGGTGCCGGCAAATCCACCATGATGAAAATGCTGGCGGGCGTGGAGATCCCGTCATCCGGCGAGATTCTGCTGGACGGCGCAGCAGTGTCGCTGAGCTCCACGCATCAGGCGGAAAAACAGGGCATCAGCATTATTTTTCAGGAGCTGAACCTGTTTCCCAATATGAACGTGATGGACAACATCTTCATGGCCAATGAGTTTTTCCAGCGCGGCGTGATCAACGAGAAGTATCAGTATTCGCTCGCCAAAGCATTGCTGGAACGGCTGGAGCTGGATGTCGATCCCTACGCGCCGCTGGCTGAACTCGGTATCGGCCATCAGCAGCTGGTGGAGATCGCCCGCGCGCTGTCCAAGGACACGCGCGTGCTGATCATGGATGAACCGACCAGCGCACTCAGCCAGTCAGAAGTGAAAGTGCTGTTCAACGTCATCGACCAGCTTAAACGGCGCGGCGTCACCATTATCTATATCTCACATCGGCTGGAAGAGCTGATGGAGATTGGCGATCACATCACCATCTTCCGCGACGGACGCTTCATCAGCGAACGCGAAGTCCGCGACGCCTCGATTCCGTGGATCATCGAGCAGATGGTGGGCGACAAGAAGAAACACTTCGATTACCAACCGGCGACGCAGGGTGAAACGGTACTCAGCGTCAACGGGCTGACCGCGCTGCATCAAAACGGCGGTTACAAGCTCAATGATGTCTCTTTCTCGCTGCGAAAAGGCGAAGTGATTGGCATCTACGGTTTGCTTGGCGCCGGGCGCACCGAGTTGTTCAAAGGGTTGATTGGCATGATGCACTGTCAGTCGGGCAGCGTCAGTCTGAACGGCGAAGCGCTGGAGAAGCGCAGTTTCCAGCAGCGACTGAAAAAAGGCATCGCGCTGGTGCCGGAAGATCGTCAAACCGAAGGCGTGGTACAGCTGATGTCGATCACCGCCAACATGACGCTCAGCGATCTCAGCCTGCGGGGTTTCCGCCGTTGCTGGCGCAAGCTCAATCCGCACAACGAGCAGCGCCGTGTGGATGAAATGATTGGCCATCTCGCCATCAAGGTCAGCGATCCCGAGCTGCCGATCACCTCCTTAAGCGGCGGCAATCAGCAAAAAGTGGTGCTGGGCAAAGCCCTGATGACCGGGCCGCAGGTGGTGCTGCTGGATGAGCCCACGCGCGGCATTGATGTGGGGGCAAAAACCGATGTTTATCACCTGATTGGCAACCTGGCGCAGCAGGGATTGGCGGTGATGTTCTCCTCCTCCGAACTGGATGAAGTGATGGCGCTGGCTGACCGCATTCTGGTGATGGCGGATGGTCGCATCACCGCCGATTTACCGCGCGCGGCGGCCACGCGCGAAGCCCTGATTAGCGCCTCAACGCCACATGATTGAGCCCGCTGGAGAGTAAAACGATGAATCAAAAATACCTGATCTATATGTACCTGCTTAAGGCGCGTACCTTTATTGCCTTGCTGATCGTGGTGAGTTTCTTCAGCTTTATGGTGCCTAACTTTCTCACCACCTCCAACCTGCTGATCATGACGCAGCATGTGGCGATTACCGGCTTGCTGGCGATTGGCATGACGCTGGTGATTTTGACTGGCGGCATCGATCTTTCGGTCGGTGCGGTGGCGGGCATATGCGGCATGGTGGCGGGTGCGCTGCTCACAAACGGCTTACCGCTGTGGGGCGGCAACGTACTGTTTTTCAATGTGCCCGAAGTGATTCTGGTGGTGGCGCTGTTCGGCGTGGCGCTGGGATTGATTAATGGCGCGGTGGTGACGCGACTCGGCGTAGCGCCGTTTATCTGTACGCTCGGCATGATGTACGTGGCACGCGGCGCCGCGCTGCTGTTCAACGATGGCAGCACCTACGCCAACCTTGTCGGCACGCCAGCACTGGGTAATACCGGCTTTGCCCTGCTCGGTTCGGGTTCGATATTGGGCGTGTATATCCCGATATGGATGATGCTCGGCTTCCTGCTGCTGGGGTTGTATCTGACGCGTAAAACACCGCTGGGTCGTTACATCTATGCCACCGGTGGCAACGAATCGGCGGCGCGCCTGGCGGGTGTGCCGATTATCAAGGTCAAAGTGTTTGTCTACGCCTTTTCCGGCTTGTGCGCCGCGCTGGTCGGTTTGATTGTGGCGTCGCAGCTGCAAACCGCGCACCCGATGACCGGCAACATGTTCGAGATGGACGCCATCGGTGCCACGGTGCTGGGCGGCACGGCGCTGGCGGGTGGACGCGGTCGCGTTTCAGGCTCGATTATCGGTGCTTTTGTCATCGTGTTTCTCGCCGATGGCATGGTGATGATGGGCGTCAGCGATTTCTGGCAAATGGTGATCAAAGGCCTGGTGATTGTCACTGCGGTGGTGATCGATCAGTTCCAGCAAAAATTACAAAGTAAGGTGGTGCTGCTGCGCAGACATGAAAAAAAGCAGCAATCGGCCGCCCTGCCTGAAGCGACACATGGATAACAGGAGGCAATATGACACGCGATTTTAGTGGAAAGACGGTGGTGATTACCGGCGCCTGCCGCGGCATTGGCGCGGGCATTGCAGCGCGCTTTGCCCGCGACGGGGCGCGTTTGGTGATGGTGTCGAATTCGGAACGCGTTTTCAGTACCGCGCAGGCCATCGAACAGCAGTTTGGCAGTGAGGTTCTGGCGCTGCAGGTCGATGTTACCGATGAAACGGAGGTACAGCAGCTTTATCAGCAGGCGGCTGAGCGCTTTGGCAGCATTGATGTGTCGATTCAGAATGCGGGGGTGATTACCATCGATCGTTTCGATGCGATGCCCAAAAGTGACTTCGAGAAGATCCTTGCGGTGAACACCACGGGCGTGTGGCTGTGCTGCCGGGAAGCGGCGAAATATATGGTGAAACAGGGCAGCGGCAGCCTGATCAACACCTCGTCCGGTCAGGGACGGCAGGGTTTCATTTATACGCCGCACTATGCCGCCAGCAAGATGGGCGTGATCGGTATTACTCAAAGCCTGGCGCTGGAGTTGGCGCCGTGGCATATCACGGTGAATGCCTTCTGTCCGGGCATCATCGAGAGTGAAATGTGGGACTACAACGATCGCGTGTGGGGCGAGATCCTCAGCAGCGATAAAAAGCAGTATGGCAAAGGCGAACTGATGGCCGAATGGGTGGAAAACATCCCGCTTAAACGCGCAGGGCAGCCGGAAGATGTCGCTGGCTTGGTGGCTTTCCTCGCCTCTGACGATGCGCGCTATATCACCGGGCAGACCATTAATGTGGATGGCGGTTTGATTTTCTCCTGATAGTTCGCTGTTGGGTCGCCATTGATGGCGTCATGCTAAACATGAAGCCTCATGATCGCACCTTCCGGAGCGGCGTGATTCATCGCGCAGTGAATTGCGTAATGCCGATCAGTTAAGCGCTGTATCAAATCTCCGCACCTTCCGTAGCGGCGCGATTTATCGCGCAATGCATTGCGCCGCTACAATGTGCGCGCTCAATGATTTGAGAGGTCACCTCTTGATGGGCAAGCAGGGCACAACACATTGCGTCGCCTGCTTACCTACATTCTGATTTTTTCGTTTTCTGCCTTAATCGAAACCAGACATGTCCGGCACTTGCATCAGAATATGCTAGGGTAGACTTATGCAGTTTTGTGAGCCACCTCTAATTCTGAACCGGGTCGAACCCTATTTTTAGCTATGTTATTTACTTTGTTATCACCCAAAAGCGTGCGTTATCTCTCTGGTTTTTCACTACTTGCCGCATCCGCGCCTGCGCTGGCGTTGATCTCTGACACTAAACTCGCCGATGCGCCGTTTAGCGATCCCACACGTTTCCAGAAAATGGCCGATCAGTTGCCTGCATTGGGTTATCAGGATGAAACGGAAGCATTCAACAAAAAACTGGCGACTATTGCCAAAAGCATTGGTGAAGCCAGCCAGAACAGTACGGACGACAATGCCCTTGGCCAGCAGGCTGGGCTGTGGGCCTTTAACCATTTCCGCGATGAAGTGGGCAATCGACTGGTTGATGAAGGCCAGTCGCTGTTGTCACCGTATGGCAATGCTCAAATCGATTTCAATGTGGATATGGAGGGCAATTTTGCCGGCAGCGGTGCGTCGCTGCTGACACCCTGGGCGGATAACTATCGCTATCTGACCTTCAGTCAGGTTGGCTTTCATCAAACTGATGATGGGCTGGTCGGCAATGCTGGCCTCGGGCAACGTTGGGTGGCAGGAAAATGGCTGCTGGGCTATAACGGTTTTGTCGATCGCATGTTCAGCAGTGGCCTACAGCGCGCTTCGCTGGGTACCGAAGCGTGGGGCGATTATCTGCGCTTCTCCGCCAACTACTATACGCCGCTCTCAGGTTGGCAGGATCGCAATCCCTTCCAGCAGCAGCGCATGGCGCGCGGCTATGATTTCACCACGCAAGGCTATTTGCCGCACTATCGCCAACTCGGTGCGTCAGTAAGCTGGCAGCAATATCTGGGCGATAACGTCGATTTGTTTAGCTCCGGCAATCGCTACCATAACCCATCGGCGTTGACCTTTGGCGTCACCTACACGCCGGTGCCACTGGTAACCTTATCCGCCAGCCATAAAACCAGCGACAGCGGTGAGAGCCAGGATCAGCTCGGCTTGCGCCTCAACTATCGCTTTGGCGTGGCGCTCAGCCAGCAGCTGAGTCCGGATAACGTAGCGGCTGCGCACTCACTGCGCGGCAGTCGCTACGATAACGTGACGCGCAGCTATACGCCGGTGCTGGAATATCGCCAGCGTAAAACGCTGTCGGTGTTTCTCGCTACGCCGCCGTGGCAGCTGAATGGCGGAGAAAGTTTGCCGCTGAAATTGCAAATCCGCAGCACCAATCCGATCGCTAAAGTGATGTGGCAGGGCGATACCCAGGCGCTGAGCCTGACGCCGGGTGCCAATCCCAACGATCCGCAGGGTTGGAGCGTGATCCTGCCCGCGTGGGATAGCTCGCCGGGCGCGCACAACAGCTATCGCTTGTTGGTGGTGTTAGAAGACAGTAAACAGAATCGCGTCACCTCGAACGAGATCGTCCTGCAATTGCAGCCGCCGTTCTCACTGGATCAGGGCGATGATGATCGCTTTGATTTGATGGCGCCGTAATCGCCTCGCACCAATAAAAAAGGGCAGCTTTCGCTGCCCTTTGCGCATATTCAGCCGACACTAGCCGAACAGCCATGAGGGTATTGCCACTTAGAACTGGTAAATCAGACCCACAGCGGTGACATCATCAGAAGCGATGCCCAACGCATTATCATCTTTCAACAGGTTGATCTTGTATTCAGCGTACACAGACATGTTTTTGTTGAAGTAGTAGGTTCCACCGACAGCGACGTATTTGGTGAGATCGACATCACCAATATTTTCAATCTCTTTGCCTTTCGATGAAACATAGCCGATTGAAGGACGCAGTCCGTTAATGAACTGATACTGCGCAACGGCTTCAAAGTTAACGGCTTTGTTAGCGAAGCCACCAGTGATTGGGGTTGCGTTGAGCGTTTCGCCGTACATGGTTGCCAGGTAAATCTGGTTAGCATCGTATTTCAGGCCCGCAGTCCAGTGCTGTGCTTTCTCACCTTCGCCACGTAAGGCCTGGTTCTGCGTATTGGTACGATCCAGGCTCGCGTAAGCGCCAACCACGCTCAGACCGAAATCGAAGTCGTATGAAGTGGAGAGCGCGAAGCCATCACCATTCGAACGGCGTACGGCAACGTTTGCATCGTTACGATCGTTTTTACCTTCGTACTGTGCAGCAACGTTCCAGCCTTTCACCAGACCGAAGAAATCTTTGTTGCGCCAGGTCAACACGCCACCTGAGCGGCTAGACAGGAACCCATCAGAGTAACCTTGATCGCCACCAAAGAAGGGCAGCATATCGGTGTAACCCAGCACGTCATAAATCAAACCGTAGTTACGACCGTAATCGATCGAGCCGAACTGACCAAACTTCAGGCCAGCAAAGCCCAGGCGGGTTCTGTTACCGCTGTTGGCATCGCTGCCTTCAGAGTTGCTCAGGCTGTACTGGTACTGCCATTGACCGTAGCCGGTCAGTTGATCGTTGATCTTGGTTTCGCCTTTAAAACCAATACGGGTATAAGACGAGGTATCACCATTTGACCCTTCGTTATCGGAGAACAGATGCGAGACGTTAATTTTGCCAGTCAGGTCCAGCTTGTTGCCATCTTTGTTATAGATTTCGGCGGCCTGAGCCGAAGAGAGTCCCAGCAGTAAAGGCATCACTGCTGCCAGTAAGGAGCGCTTCATCATTTAATTTTTACCCTGTGATATTTTTTAATTTTGTCCCCATCTGCGGGGTGAAAAGAAAATGACACAAAAGGTTCAAGATCGACAGTGCAATATATGTAACTAAATATTTCTCGTTAACTTTTTGTGTGATTTTTAATCTTAATTTCCATTATGTGGAATTTTGTATTGGTTAAACTTATCCATAAGACAACATGTGTAATGATGATTTTAATATTTATGCATATGATTTTATTGAATAACTTTAAATTTAAAGATGCGTAAATAAAATCAGTAGCTTGTTCGTGAAATAGCACAAGCCTATGCATTATTGTTCAATAGCAAATATCTGAATCCAGCTAATCATTAGCAGAGTAATTATCGGCTTCATGGCTTTGTGTCCTTTTATTTCTGTTCTGATAATAACCTTGGTCACAAAATGTTATTTACCTCTTAGCTAAACAATGAACTGGTGAAATAATATTCAATCCCGCGAGGCAAATGTTAAAACCCGATTAATTCCCCGGCCGCTAAATTTGCACCGCGCTATCACTTTCCTGCACCAATCAGGCACATTGCGCCCCAAAAAAGTGCGTTTATCGCATTAATTTGGCGAAATATTTCCTGCCCGATCACAAAAGCAATATTTCATTTTGCCGATGCATAAATCCGCTAAATAAATTACTGCTATTCAGCCTGCATCAGACTGATATTCACTTTTTATGCAATTAAAGTGAATATCAGTACCTGTTAAGTTATTGATATTACGTAGTGATAAGACGGTTATGCATTTTTGCGGCTGGCTGGCACGCTATCTGCAATATACAGTAGAGCTGCCACTTAACATTTTTAACAATTTCAAAACAAAAGGCTTCACCGGGTGTGGAGCAGGAGAAAGGGCTATGTCACTGCAGGTTTCACGTCAGAATTTCGATCAATGGATGATGCCAGTTTATGCACCCGCGGCTTTTATTCCGGTCCGCGCGGAAGGTTCAACGCTGTGGGATCAGCAAGGCAAAGAGTATATCGATTTTGCCGGTGGCATTGCGGTTAACGCATTGGGACATGCGCATCCGGCGTTGCAGCAGGCGCTAATCGAACAGGCCGGCAAACTGTGGCATACCGGTAACGGCTACACCAATGAACCGATCCTGCGTCTCGCCAAGCAGTTGATTGATGCCACTTTTGCCGATCGCGTGTTCTTCTGTAACTCCGGCGCTGAAGCGAATGAAGCGGCGCTGAAACTGGCACGTAAAACCGCACACGACCGTTTCGGTGCTGAGAAAAATGGCATCGTTGCTTTTAATAATGCTTTCCACGGTCGCACGCTGTTTACCGTGACAGCAGGCGGACAACCGGCCTATTCCCGGGATTTTGCGCCGCTGCCACCGGCGGTCGAACACGCTAATTTCAACGATCTGGCCTCGGCGGCCGGGCTGATCAATGACCGAACCTGCGCGGTGATCGTCGAGCCGATTCAGGGTGAAGGCGGCGTCCTGCCAGCCGATCCCGCTTTCCTGCGCGGACTGCGTGAACTCTGCGACAAACATCATGCGCTGCTGATTTTTGATGAAGTGCAAAGCGGCGTGGGTCGCACCGGTTCGCTGTATGCCTATATGCATTACGGCGTGACGCCGGATGTATTGACCACCGCCAAAGCGCTGGGTGGCGGCTTCCCGATTGGCGCAATGCTGACGCGTGAAGATCTGGCGCAGGTGATGGGCGTGGGCACGCACGGCACCACCTACGGCGGCAACCCGCTGGCGGGCGCAGTCGCGGGTAAAGTGATGGAGCTGATTAATCAGCCGGAATTTATGGCCGGCGTGGCCGAGCGTCATCAATGGTTTGTTACGGCGTTGCAGGAACTGAACAAGCGTCTGCCGGTATTTAAAGAAGTGCGCGGGTTGGGTCTATTGATTGGCGCCGTGCTAAACGACGATTTCGCCGGTAAAGCCAAACAGTTCAACCTCACCGCGGCCGAAGAGGGCGTAATGGTGCTGATAGCAGGTGCCAACGTGGTACGTTTTGCGCCAGCGCTGAACATCAGCGAGCGCGAAGTTAAAGAAGGTTTGGCGCGCTTCGAACGTGCCTGTGAACGCGTGCTCAAAGGAGCCACATCATGATGGTGATTCGCCCCGTCGAACGTGACGATCTCTCGCAGTTGTTGTCGCTGGCGGGCAAAACCGGGGGCGGCTTAACCTCGCTGCCCGCGGATAGCGAAACGCTCAAAGCCCGTATTGAGCGTTCGCTGCTCACCTGGCAAGGTGCGCTGCCGCCAGCCGAACAAGGCTATGTGTTTGTGCTGGCCGACAGCGAGGATAATCGTGCCGTCGGCATTTGCGCCATCGAAGCGGCGGTGGGTTTGCAGGATCCCTGGTACAACTTCCGCGTTGGCACGCAGGTACACGCCTCGAAAGAGCTGAACGTTTACGCCAGCCTGCCGACGCTATCGCTGAGCAACGATCACACCGGCAGCAGCGAACTCTGCACGCTGTTCCTCGATCCCGATTACCGCGATGGAAAAAATGGCCATCTGCTGTCGAAATCGCGCTTTCTGTTTATGGCCAACTTCCGCGACCGCTTTATGCAACATGTGGTGGCGGAGATGCGTGGCGTCAGTGATGACAATGGCCACTCGCCATTCTGGGACAGCGTCGGCAGCCGCTTCTTCTCGATGGAGTTCAGCAAAGCCGACTTTCTGAGCGGCACCGGGCAAAAAGCCTTTATCGCCGAGCTGATGCCCAAACATCCGCTCTACATTCATTACCTGTCTGAAGCGGCGCAAAAAGTGATTGGCGAAGTCCATCCGAAAACCGCGCCCGCGCGTGCGGTGCTGGAGGCGGAAGGTTTCCGCTATCTCAACTATGTCGACATCTTCGACGGCGGCCCGACGCTGGAGTGCGAAATCGATCGCATTCGTGCCATTCGCAAGAGTCGCCAGTTAACCGCTGAGAGCGGTGCAGCCGATGAAAGCTGGCCGCTGTGTCTGGTGGCCAACGCGGATTTTCAGCATTTCCGCGTGGCGCTGCTGCCGGTGGATATGGCATCCGGCACGGTAAAACTGACTGAAAGCCAGCGCGCGGCGCTGCATTGCAACATTGGCGATCAACTGCGTGTGGTCACGCTGTGTCGCGAGGAGAAAAAAGCATGACGCATTTTATTCAAGGTCAATGGGTGACCGGCGGCGCTGACGCCCTGAACAAACTCAATCCGGTTAGCGGCGAAACGCTGTGGCAGGGCAAAGCGGCATCGGCAGCACAAGTGGCTGCGGCCTGCGAAGCGGCGCGCGCGGCGTTCCCGCAGTGGGCGAGAAAACCGTTTGCGGAGCGTCAGGCGCTGGTGGAAGGGTTTGCCCGTCTGCTTGAAAGCCACAAAAACGCGCTGGCGGAAACCATCGCCCAGGAAACGGGCAAGCCGCGCTGGGAAACGCTGACCGAAGTGCAGGCGATGATCAACAAAATCGCCATTTCGATTAAGGCCTATCACAGCCGCACCGGCGAACAGGCCGATGGAGAGAGCTCGCTGCGCCATCGTCCGCACGGCGTGTTGGCGGTGTTTGGTCCGTATAATTTTCCCGGCCATCTGCCGAACGGCCATATCGTGCCAGCTCTGCTGGCGGGTAACTGCGTGGTGTTTAAGCCGAGCGAGCTGACGCCGCTGACGGCGGAGAAAACCGTGCAGCTGTGGCAGCAAGCCGGTTTACCAGCGGGCGTAATGGCGCTGCTGCAAGGCGGTCGTGAAACCGGCCAGGCGCTGGCCAATGCGTCGCAAATTGATGGCCTGCTGTTTACCGGCAGCGCCGCCACCGGCTATCACCTGCATCGTCAGTTTGCCGGGCAGCCAGAAAAAATGCTGGCGCTGGAGATGGGCGGCAACAATGCGTTGATTGTTGAAGATCCTTCTGATCTTGATGGTGCGGTACACATCGCCATTCAGTCGGCCTTTATTACCGCTGGACAGCGCTGCACCTGTGCGCGTCGTCTGCTGGTGAAGCGCGGTGCGGCGGGCGATGCCTTCCTGCAGCGTTTGGTTGAGGTCAGTGCGCGCTTGCAGCCTGGCGCGTGGGATGCCGAACCGCAGCCGTTTATGGGCAGCGTGATTTCCCCTGCCGCCGCTGGACATATTTTTGCCGCCTGGCAGCAGCAGGTGGAAAAGGGCGGGAAAGTGTTGCTCGGCATGCACTGGCCGGACCGCGACAGTGCCATCATCACGCCGGGCATCATTGATGTGACCGAAGTGAAAGATTTAGCGGATGAAGAAGTCTTTGGTCCGTTGCTGCAGGTGATTCGTTACGACAGCTTCGAGCAGGCGATTGCTATCGCCAATAATACCCGCTATGGCTTGTCGTGCGGTCTGATTTCGCCGCAGCGCGCGCAGTTTGATCAGCTATTGCTGGAGGCGCGCGCCGGTATCGTTAACTGGAACAAACCGCTGACCGGCGCGGCCAGCACCGCCCCCTTTGGTGGCATTGGCGCATCCGGGAATCATCGTGCCAGCGCGTGGTACGCCGCCGATTACTGTGCATGGCCAATGGCGTCGCTGGAGAGCCCAAGCCTGGCGCTGCCGGGCAGCTTAGCGCCGGGCCTCGATTTCTCCGTGCAGGGGGCGAAATAATGCAAGCATTTGAAGCGAACTTTGATGGGCTGGTCGGCCTGACACATCATTACGCGGGATTGTCGTTTGGTAACGAAGCCTCGACGCGCAATCAGCTGCAGCCCTCAAACCCGCGTCTGGCGGCGAAGCAGGGTTTGCTGAAGATGAAAGCGCTGGCGGATATGGGCTACGTACAGGGCGTGATCCCGCCGCACGAACGTCCTAATCTGCCGCTGCTGCGCCAGCTCGGCTTTGGCGGCAGCGATGAGCAGGTGCTGGCGCAGGCGGCGAAGCACGCGCCGCAGCTGCTGTCGGCGGCCAGCTCAGCCTCAGCGATGTGGGTGGCGAATGCCGCCACGGTGTCACCGTCGGCGGATAGCGCCGATGGTCGCGTGCATTTCACCGTCGCCAATCTGAATAACAAATTCCATCGCGCCATTGAGGCGCCGGAAACTGCCGATCTGCTGCGCGCGATTTTCCGTCATCCGCAGCACTTCTGCGTGCACGATGCGCTGCCGCAGGTGGCGCAGTTTGGTGATGAGGGCGCGGCCAATCACAATCGTTTCGGCAGTGATTACGGTGATGCGGGCGTGCAGCTGTTTATTTATGGCCGTGATGGTCAGCAGCAGGGCGCAACGCCAGCACGTTATCCGGCGCGTCAAACGCGGGAAGCCAGCGAAGCGGTGGCGCGGTTGCATCAGCTCGATGCGCAACGCACGCTGTTTGCCCAGCAAAATCCAGCGGTGATTGATCAGGGCGTGTTTCATAACGATGTGATTGCGGTGAGCAATCAGCAGGTGCTGTTCTGCCATCAGGATGCCTTTGTGAACCAGCCGCAGTTGCTGAGTGACATCGCCGCCCGCGTTAGCGGTTTCCAGCCGATTGAAGTGCCGCGCGATAAAGTATCGGTAACCGATGCGGTCAACACCTATCTGTTTAATAGCCAGCTGTTGCAGCGCGCCGACGGCGGTATGCTGCTGGTGCTGCCAGAAGAGTCACGCCAGCATATAGGCGTGTGGCGTTATCTTACCGAGCTGGTGGAGAGCGGCGGGCCGATCCGTGAATTGAAAGTTTTCGATCTGCGTGAAAGCATGTTTAACGGTGGCGGTCCGGCCTGTTTGCGTCTGCGCGTGGTGTTAACCGAAACCGAGCGTCAGGCGCTGAATCCGGCGGTACTGATGAACGATCGCCTGTTTGCCACGCTCAACGATTGGGTGGATCGCCACTACCGCGATCGCTTAACTCAGGCCGATTTAGCCGACCCGCAACTGCTGCGTGAAGGGCGCACCGCGCTGGATGAGCTGACGAAGCTGCTAGACTTAGGCAGTGTCTACGCGTTTCAGCGTTAACGCCGGGGTGAGAGGTTCGCCCCACGTCGTTAAAAAGGAGTGAACATGCAGGATTTTTTACAGCAGACCTTGTCTGGTGAGCCGCCACAGCAAAGAGAGGGCAGCAACGATCATCTCAGTTGGCAATGGCACAACGAGGGACTGATGTCCCTCACGCCGCATACGCCCACACAGCAGGCGCTGGTGCTCTCTGCGGGCATTCACGGCAATGAAACCGCGCCGGTTGAGATTCTCAATCTGTTGCTGACGCCACTCTTAAAAGGCGAGAAGCCGCTGGCAGTGCGCTTACTGGTGATTTTGGGTAATCCCGCCGCGTTGCGCAGCGGCAAGCGCTATCAGCAACATGATATCAATCGCCTGTTTGGTGGACGCTGGCAGCAGGTGGCCGATGTACCCGAAGCGCAGCGCGTGCTGCAGCTGGAGCAGGAGCTGGAGAGTTTCTGGCGCGCCTGTCTCGATCATGAAGTGCGCTGGCACCTCGATCTGCATACCGCGATTCGCGGCTCGTATCATGCGCGTTTTGGCGTGATGCCGCTGAATCCCAATCCGTGGCCCGAGGCGTTTATGCACTGGCTGGCCGCGGCAGAAATGGAGGCGCTGGTGTTCCATCGTTCACCGGGCGGCACCTTCACCCATTACAGCTGCGAGCACCATAATGCGGCGAGCTGCACGCTGGAGCTGGGCAAGGCTTTGCCGTTTGGTGAGAACGATTTAAGCCAGTTTGCTGGCGTACAGCGGGCGCTGGCGGCGTTGCTGTATGGCGATGCCTTGCCGGAGGTGCGTGAGCAGCCTCGCCATTATCGCGTGGCGCAACAGCTGACCCGGCACGGCGATAAGTTTGTGTTGCACATGGGGCCGGAGACGCTGAACTTCACCGCTTTCCCGCAGGGCACGCTGCTGGCGGAGGAGGGTGACCGGCGTTACTACGTGCAGCAGGCGCGCGAGTATGTGCTGTTTCCCAATCCGAATGTCGCGCCAGGATTGCGCGCGGGGCTGATGCTGGTGGAGGAGAATGAACAGACGCAGGCGCTGGCGTTGTGATTTTCCCTCACCCTAACCCTCTCCCGCAGGCGGGAGAGGGCCAGGGTGAGGGCATCAACGCGCCGACATTTCCCTTCCTGAAAACCGACAATACCGTTACACTCCTCCTTAATTCCTGCGTTTTTCCCTTGATTGTCATAAACTTTTTCAATTCCTCATGCATTTCTTCTCTTTCTCTCCATGATTGCCTGATCTCAGTCTTTTATGCTTTCAGGGCTTTACTCAGCCTCTGAGTAGTTGACGTTCAGCGTCGTATGCTTGTTTCCGAAGACGCGACACAGGCTGTCGTCATTAAACTGATAAGTAAGGACAATATTATGCGTAAATTAACTTCTGTGTTCCTGGCTACCGCAATGGCTTTTGGTGCTGCAAATATCGTCCATGCAGCGGCAGACAACCTGACTCCGCCGCCAGCAGGCAGCGAAAAACCGATGCACAAGCCGCCGATGCGCCATCACGGTATGGAGATGATGTTTAAAGGTCTGAACCTGACCGATGCGCAGAAAGCGCAGATCAAAACGATTTTGCGTGATGGACATAAAGAGATGAAACGCCCGTCGCTGGAAGAGCGTCGTGCTGACCATGCCATCATCGCTTCCGATACCTTTGACCGTGCGAAAGCCGAAGCGCAGGCTGAGAAGATGACGGCGAATGCCAAAGATCGTGCGCTGCAGATGATGGAAACCCAGAACAAGATCTACAACGTGCTGACGCCAGAGCAGAAGAAACAGTACAACGCGAACTTTGAGAAGCGCTTAACCGAGAAAGGCCCGCACGATGGCAAAACGCCACCACCGCCGGCTGATGCTGAATAAGTTCCTTCACTAACGGAATAGAGACCGCCGGGGTTGTCCATCGCATCTGATGCTTTGGGCAACCTCGGCGGTTTTGTTTTAAAGCTCGATCAGCGGGAACACACCAGAAAGCAGCGGACGGCAGAGAATTTTGTAGCCGTCATGATCAAAGCCGTGCGAGGCGCGCTGCAGCTGGCGCGCTTCGGCCTCGCTGCTGACCGATCCCAGCCAGAACCAGTGATCGATCACATGGATTTGCGTAATGTTTGTCCCCGTTTCCACCATGCCAACCGGGCCTTGCCACGGCCAGCATTGAATGCGCATCTGCTCTAATGCCGCATGCAGGCGCTGCTGATGCTCAGCAACCGACTCGTTACCACAGCAGGCACCGGCGCAGCGTTTTAGTGCAGCGCGAAAACAGCCGCGTCCCGGACGCAACGACTCCAGCCCAAGCAAGCCGTGGCACAAGCGCTGCTCATCGGCGATGGCTTTTAGCTTCTCCAGCGCGGCAAAGCGACTGCGAAACAGGCCATAAAGATTGGGCGAGCGGGAGAAGTCGAGATCCTTTGCATACACCACCTGCGGCGCACCGTCGCCCAGCTGCAGCGAACAGAGCTGGCGGTTCTTACGCAGGCGCTTATTAAACAGCGGCTGTTGCGTTTTGATCATCTGCGCTTCCAGCAGCTGAGCGCCGACATCGCCAGCGGTCGGGATCCAGGTGACGCGCCGCGCCTGACGCAGCATTTTGGCTTCATCCGGCGCCCGGAAATGCGCCATCACCCGACTGCGCAGGTTGACGCTTTTGCCGATATACAGCGGCAGATTTTCGCTTTCACCGTGAAAGGTATAGACGCCCGGCTGGTTGGGTAAACCTTCCAGCCACTGACGTAGATGTTCGGGATATTGATAGATGGCTGCCGCATCGAAATCGAGGCGGTGGCTGGCTGCACGTCTGACCAAAGCACACTCCAATTACTGGTTGTTCATCCAGTGTATCAAACTGTGCTTTTTCTCGCCAGTCAGCGGCGATGAGAAAGTTTCCCGCCCGGACGGCGGGAAACGCCATGCACTTACTTCTTCCAGAAGTCGTCGAACACGGTGATCGGCGGGCGACGTTTGTGCTCAGTTTTCAGATACCAGCCTTCAATGGTTTTTGCCGCGGCGGCATCGATGGTTTTGCCTTCCAGGTAGGCATCGATTTGCTGATAAGTCACGCCGAGCGCCACTTCATCCTGCAAGCCGGGACGATCATCTTCCAAATCGGCGGTGGGATGCTTGAGATAGAGGTGTTCCGGGCAGCCCAGCGTTTTCAGCAGCTGTTTGCCCTGGCCTTTATGCAGGCGGAAGATCGGGTTGATGTCGCTGCCGCCGTCACCGTACTTGGTGAAGAATCCGGTGATCGCCTCTGCCGCATGGTCAGTACCGACCACCACGCCTTTGGTCATGCCGGCGATGCTGTACTGCGCTTTCATGCGCTCACGTGCTTTTTCATTGCCGCGCACGAAATCCGATACCGTAATACCCGCATCTTTCAAGGCACGTTCGCTGGCCAGGATCGCTTCTTTGATGTTCACCACCAGCGTGCGATCGGGTTGGATAAATGCCAGCGCATCCTGACAATCCTGCTCATCGGCCTGCACGCCATACGGCAAACGCACGGCAATAAAGGTGTAATCGTTATCGCCGCTCTCTTCACGCAGTTCGCGAATCGCGGTTTGCGACAAAATGCCGGTCAGTGTCGAATCCTGGCCGCCGCTGATGCCGAGTACCAGCGTTTTCAAAAAGGGATGGGCTTTCAGGTAAGACTTCAGAAAATCAACGCTGACGCGGATCTCCTGCTGCGGGTCGATAACCGGTTTTACACCAAGGGCTTCAATGATTTCCTGTTGCAGTGACATGAACCTCTCCTCAAGTCAGTAGCCTGACGGCACAATGCGAATCATCTGCTAAAGCTAACGCCTCTCCCCACAAACAACAAGCCGCACGGCTGGTTGTTCAGGTTATTTGCTGGCAAATCAGACGTTTTTTGCCTTCTGCACCAGCAGATTGAACGACACAATCGCCAGCATAAAGCAGCCAAAGATGGTGCCGGTCATGCTCGCGACCGAGGTGCCGCCCAGGCCGGTAATGGGTACGCTGATGGCACCAAAGGTGAACATGCCGACGCCAATCACCGCCGAGGCGCTGCCCGCGCGCTGGCCCTGGCTCTGCATCGCCAGCGAAGAAGCGGTGGTGGCGATCACGCCATTACTGGCGATGGTGAAGAACAGCGCGACCAGCAGAACTGGCAGCGCTGCGCCGGTAAGTCCCGCCAGCAGCAAGCAGCTCGACGCAACAAACGCCAGCGTCAGGCCACCTTTCAGTACGCGATATTCTCCCCACAGCGGACAGAGGCGCGCACTGGTTTGTGATGCAATAATCAGGCCGAAGCCGTTGGCAGCGAAGCAGAAGCTAAAGGCTTGCGGCGTCAGGCCGTACAGCTGTTGCAATACAAACGGCGAGGCGCCGATATAGGCAAACATGCCGGACATCATAAAACCTTGCGTCAGGCAGAAGCCCATAAACTGCCGATGTGTGACGACCTGGCCGAGCGCCGCCCAGGCGGAAAAGATCGAGCCCTGACTGCGGCGCGCTGGCGGTAAAGTTTCGTGCAATTTCCAGCGGGCAAGGAAGATCAGCATGACGGCGATGCAGCCGAGCACCACGAAAATGCCGCGCCAGTTAAGCACCGTCATCAAGGCGCCGCCCAGCACCGGCGCACCAATCGGCGCTAAACCGTTGACCAGCATCAGCAGTGCAAAGAAACGCGTCAGCTCATGGCCGCTGTACATATCTCGGGCAATGGCACGCGACAGCACCGCGCCGCCGGCGCCTGCCAAACCTTCAAACAGACGCGCTACCAGCAGCGAGTGGATGTCTTTTGCCAGCGCACAGCCAATCGAGGCAATAAACAGCAGCACCAGCGATAACAGCAGCGGACGGAGGCGACCAAACTTGTCGCTCATTGGCCCAAACAGCAATTGACCCGCACCTAAACCCAGCAAGCCAGCGGTGAGGCTCAGCTGCGCCGTGGCGGTTTCGGTGTGCAGATCGCGCGCCAGCTCCGGCAGCGCCGGCAGATATAGATCAATACAAAGTGGCCCGAGCGCAGCGAGCAGGCCCAGCGTGATGGCATAAACCAGCCGATGAGAAGGTGCAGGTGTCATTAATCCTCTGTCTTTATTCATTGCTATAGGTATTTTTTCGCGGGTGATTATACGAACCGTAGCGCATCAACACAGCATTTTTACCAAATCCTAACGCTTCGGAATTTAGCTAAATTTATCCCATAAAGTTGATAAATCTGGATTTATGTTCCAGGCTAATTTCACACGGACAAAAAAACGAGGAACAACAACATGAATAAAGTGATGGGATGTATCGCTGCCGCTATGACGCTGGCAGCCCTGTCTGGTTGTACGACTTATGACAAAGCCGAAAGCTACGTAACCAAGCCGGTAGTGAAGGATGTTAAGAAAGGCATGACGCGCGATCAGGTTCGCCAGATTGCCGGCCCAGCGTCTACTGAAATCACCATGGTTCACGCTCGCGGCACTTGCCAGACTTACGTGATTGGCGAGCGCGACGGCAAACCGCAGACCTACTTCGTGAGCTATAACGACACCGGTCGCGTCATGAACTACGGTTTCCAGAGCTGTAAAGACTACGATACCGATCCGCAAGCGGCTCAGTAATCGCAGCAGAATAAGAAACGGCCCGTCATTGACGGGCCGTTTTTCGTTGGGGCGCTTATAAACCGTAAGGACGCGGCACTTCGATATACTCGCCGCCAATCTCGCGCTGGTAGTAGTGACCTTCCTGCACGTAATAACGCTTGCCGTTGAAATCCAGCACGCGCATACCGCCGCCCGGCGGGGCTTCAGGCGGCTGCACCACCACATAGGTGTCGCCCTGACGCTGATAGTAGTTACCGTTCAGCATGTAATAGGTCAGACCGCCCAGCAACACGGCGGTTGCTGCTTCGGGTAGGAAACGCAGCGGGCCGGGACCGCCCCAACGTGGACCTCCACCCCAATGCGGGCCTGGGCCGGGGCCCCAACCGCCGGGATGGGCAAAACTGATGGCTGGTGTTAATAAGGTTAACGCCAGCACCGAGGCGATAACTGTTTTCATCGGTGATTCTCCTGCTGTGATTAACAGCAGAATTGGCTTTACTGAGCGAAAACTCAAGCGAAAAGCAGCTGATTTTTCCTCTGTTTACCATGCTTAACGCTTTCCTGACGCTAGCGCCATGATTGGGTTGAATTGGGGAGGAAAGCGGGGAAGGTCGTCATAAACGGCGACCTTATGGAGCATATCGCAGGCATAAAAAAACGGCAGGCCTTGCGATCTGCCGTTGTTGCAACTCATCAATTTAGCGGTGTGCCAGTTCGGCGTGTTCGTCGCTCTCCAGCACTTTCTTGTCGGTCAATCCGAGCCAGCGGCTGGTGAGTGAACCGGCGGTCATTGAACCATTAACGTTGAGCGCGGTACGCCCCATATCGATCAGCGGTTCGATGGAGATCAGCAGCGCGACCAGCGTGACCGGCAGGCCCATCGCCGGCAGCACGATCAGCGCGGCGAAGGTGGCGCCGCCGCCGACGCCAGCCACACCGGCAGAACTCAGCGTCACGATACCTACCAGCGTTGCAATCCACATTGGATCAAACGGGTTGATGCCCACGGTTGGCGCAACCATCACCGCCAGCATGGTGGGATAGAGACCGGCACAGCCGTTCTGGCCGATGGTGGCACCGAATGACGCCGAGAAGCTGGCGATCGATTCTGGCACGCCCAGGCGACGCGTTTGAGTCTCCACGTTCAGTGGAATACTGGCGGCGCTGGAACGGCTGGTGAAGGCGAAGGTGATCACCGGCCATACTTTACGGAAGAAGCGCATTGGGTTGATGCCGTTAACCGACAGCAGCAGCGCGTGTACGGCAAACATGATCGCCAGACCGAGATAAGAGGCCACCACGAAGCCACCCAGCTTGATGATGTCCTGCAGGTTGGAACCGGCTACTACTTTGGTCATCAGCGCCAGCACACCGTACGGCGTCAGCTTCATGATCAAACGCACCAGCTTCATGACCCAGGATTGCAGGGTATCGATCGCTACCAGCACGCGCTCGCCTTTTACCTTGTCATCTTTCAGCAGTTGCAGCGCCGCCACACCGAGGAAGGCGGCGAAAATCACTACGCTGATGATCGAGGTGGGATTGGCGCCCGCCAGATCGGCAAACGGGTTTTTCGGAATGAAGGAGAGCAGCAGCTGTGGCGTGCTGAGATCAGCCACTTTGCCCACGTAGTTGCTCTGAATCGCGCTCAGACGCGCGGTTTCCTGCGCACCTTGCACCAGACCTTCAGCGCTAAGGCCAAACAGGCCGGTCACCAGCACGCCGACCAGCGCGGAGATTGCGGTGGTAAACAGCAGCACGCCAATGGTCAGCACGCTAATTTTACCCAGCGATGAGGCATTGTGCAGACGTGCGACCGCGCTCAGAATCGAGGCGAACACCAGCGGCATCACGATCATCTGCAACAATTGCACGTAGCCGTTACCGACGATATTGAACCAGCCAATCGACGCTTTCACGGTTGGGCTGTTTTCGCCATAGATGGTTTGCAGAGCCAGACCAAAGGCCACACCGAAAACCAAACCGGTCAGCACGCGTTTGGACAGGCTCCAGCTTTGGTTGCCAATCCGATTCAGCAGAATCAGTAGTGCGATAAACGCCACGATATTAATAATGAGGGGAAAATCCATGCTCAACTCCAGAGTGTGACGCGCCATCCTGGGATGGTACGAAAAACAGTAAGTCCCGGTTAGGGAATATTTGGAATGTTATCAGTTCAGCGTGGGGCGGGCTTATACCCAAAAAGAATGCTTTATAACTTTAACGCTTGATTCGACTGCTTATTGACCGTTTTGACCATTAACCAACCGACCGACGCCGTTTTGTAGCGTATTGAACAGTTGCTCCGGCCAGCCGTTGGCACCAAAAGAGGGCATGCCGGGCGGGAACCACAACGCATAACCGACCAGCGCCAGGCAAAGTGCTCGCTCCAGCTGGTTACCTTTTTGACTATTCAGGATGGGCAAACGGAAGCGCCAGCGGCAGGGCCACAGCAGCGGCACGCCGGCGGGCGTGAGCATATCGGCGACAATATGGCTGAGATAGCCGAGCGTCATGCCTTGCAGCACGTCGGCGGGAAGAAACCAGTCGGCGGGTACATTGATCTGGAATAGCCACAAACTCACCGCCACCGCCAGCAAACTGTGGGTAAAACCGCGATGACCAAAGATGCGGGCGATGGGATGCGATAGCCACTTTAAGCGCTGGCCTAACACGGATTTAGGGTGATCGATATCGGGCAGCAGGCAGGTTAACAGCGCAGCAGGCACTAAATGCCACCAGTCGGCGCTGGCCAATACTGGCGTAAGCTCCGCGCGCTTGGCAAAAATGGCGCTGGCAATGGCAAAAATGATATGGCCTTCGGCCGTCATGATGAAACCTGGCTGCATAAAACTGTCGATGCATCCAGTATAGGGATTTATCCAGTGAATGAGAATGGTGACGCTGTAACGAAGCGTTAATATTTTTCAGTTTCCCGCGTCACAATGACGCGGGAAAAGAACAGGTTAGCCTAGCGCGCTAACCATCCGCCGTCGACGGCCAACGTATAACCTTGCACATAGTCGGAGGCGCTGGAGGCGAGGAACACAATCGGGCCCATCATGTCGTCCGGGATGCCCCAGCGACCTGATGGAATGCGGCCTAAAATCTCCTCGTTGCGTGACTCATCGCTGCGCAGCTGTTCCGTGTTATTGGTGGCCATGTAGCCCGGTGCAATGGCGTTAACATTGATGCCGTGCTTCGCCCATTCGTTGGCCATCAAACGGGTTAACCCCATCACTGCGCTTTTTGATGCGGTATAAGAAGGCACGCGAATGCCGCCCTGGAACGACAGCATCGAGGCGATATTGATGATCTTGCCGCCACTGCCTTGCGCGATAAACTGCCGCGCAACCTGCTGTGACAGGAAGAACAGGCTTTTGCTGTTGATGTTCATCACATCATCCCAATCCTGCTCGCTGAAGTTGAGTGCATCTTCGCGGCGAATGATGCCGGCGTTATTCACCAGGATATCAATGCGACCGGCAAGCGCCACCGCCTGTTCAACAATTTGCGGCACGATGGACGGCTTGGTCAGATCGGCCTGAATTGACCAAAAACGGCGGCCTAATGCCTCAACTTTGGCCTGCGTATCATCCGGTCCGGCGCGGTTAACGCCAATAATGTCACATCCCGCCTGCGCCAGACCCAGCGCCATACCTTGTCCTAAACCGGTATTGCAGCCGGTGACCAGCGCGATTTTGCCTGCAAGATTAAATGCGTTGAGTATCATGATTCGCTCCTTGTTAGCGCAGTGCGCTGATGTTGACGTGGTCCATGTCATCAAATACCTGGTTTTCGCCCACCATGCCCCAGATAAAGGTATAGCGCTGCGTTCCCACGCCCGCATGAATCGACCAGCTCGGTGAAATCACCGCTTGCTCGTTATGGACCAATAGATGACGCGTCTCCTGCGGCTGGCCCATCATGTGGAACACGGCGCTGTCGTCGGCCATATCGAAATAGAAATAGACTTCCATGCGACGTTCGTGGGTGTGACACGGCATGGTGTTCCACAAGTTGCCGTCATCAAGGCGGGTTAATCCCATGGTTAACTGGCAGGTTGGCAACACGTCGGGCACGATGAATTTGTTAATGGTGCGGCGGTTCGAGGTGGCCGCGTCGCCGAGCGTGGCTTTCACTGCCTCGTCGAGGGTGATTTTTTTGTCTGGATAATGGGTGTGTGCCGGCGCACTATTGTAGTAAAACTTCGCCGGGCGGCTGGCATCGCTGCTGCGGAAAATCACGCTCTGCGCGCCTTGTCCGACATACAACGCTTCCTGCTGACCAATCTCCCAGGATTTACCATCCACTTCAATCACCCCGGGTCCACCGATGTTGATTACGCCGAGTTCTCGGCGTTCGAGGAAGTAACTTACGCCCAGCTGCTTACCCACTTCATGGCCGATAGTCACCGGTTTCTGCACCGGCATCACGCCGCCGATAATGATGCGATCGATATGGCTGTAAGTGAGGGTGTAATTGTCGGCGTCGAAAATCTTGTCGATCAGAAACTCACGGCGTAAGCCGTCCGTGTCCAGGGTTTTGGCATGCTCGCTATGAATGCTTTGACGAATGTCCATCTCAGGCCTCTCAAGAGTCAAAGGAAGTGGTCCCGATGCGGGTCTTTGGGCATCTTAGGCAGGATGAGATGTGAATTCAATAAAAATGAAACGATGTTTTATTTATTTGCGTGCGCGATCAAGTTGCATAAAAAAGCCCGCGTTAAGCGGGCTGCTATTAACCGTGCAGATGTTCGGGTTTGAGCTGGGTTAAATCATCAAGAATCACATTGGCCAGCGCCCAACGCGCATCTTCACGATGCTCGGCCGCCGGCACCACAATTGAACGCATGCGTGCGGCTTTGGTAGCGATCATGCCGTTGAAAGAATCTTCCAGCGTGACGCAGTTAAGCGGATCGATACCCAGTTTGGCTGCGGCGTCGAGATAGACCTGCGGATGCGGCTTGCTGTACGGCAGCGCTTCCGCGGACGCCAGCACATCAAAGTATTTGCGCAGGTCAAACATCTCCAGCACGCGCTCCAGCATGTGCAGCGGCGAGGCGGAGGCGAGGCCGATTTTCAAACCTTGCTGCTGGCACAGTTGCAGCGCCTGCTCCACGCCAGGCAGCAGCGGACGCGTCTCTTCCACCAGCGCCAGCGCGCGGGCGATGATGCGTTGCGTCACTTCCTGTTGATCCGGGCCGCTCCACGGCAGCGCTTCAAACCACATGCGCACGGTTTGATCGATGCGCAGACCCAGCGTATCGGGCAACTCGTGGCGGCGGGTGATATCCACGCCAAGGCTGGCGAAAATATCCAGTTCCGCGCGATCCCACAGCGGTTCTGAGTCGATCAACAATCCATCCATATCAAAGATGGCGGCCAATACAGGACGACGATATGACATATAACTGCTCCCTTAGAAATTTGGCTTACCATAGCACGAGAGCCGGATAAAGCCGACTTGCGGCAGGCCACGCATTTTTCAGGAAAAATTGCAGTAGTGCAGGTAGACTTAGGCAAAACTATTTTTGGTTCAGGGAGACACCATGACTTACCAACAGGCTGGCCGCATCGCCATCCTTAAGCGAGTGGCTGGCTGGGTGATTTTTATACCCGCATTGTTATCCACGATGATTTCGCTGCTGGGCTTTATGTTTAAGCACAGTGAAAAGCAGCCGGGCATTGATGCCGTGATGCTCGATTTTGTGCATGTCATGGTTGACATGGTGAAGTTCAATACGCCGTTTCTTAATGTGTTTTGGCAGAACTCTCCGGTGCCGGAATTTAACGGTGGCGCGAATATCGGGTTTTGGCTGATCTACATCCTGATCTTTATCGGCATTGCGCTGCAGGCTTCAGGTGCGCGCATGTGGCGTCAGTCGCGCCATATTAAAGAGGGGATTGAAGATCAGCTGATCATGGAACAGGCCAAAGGCAGTGAAGGGCGCACGCGAGCGCAGCTGGAAGAGAAAATCCACATCCCGCGTCACACCATTTTCTTGCAGATTTTCCCGCTCTATATCCTGCCGATCATTATCGCTATCGCGGGCTACTTTGTGCTGAAACTGCTCGGCATGCTGTAACACGTCAGGCCGGTCTGGCCTGACGTTCGCCCAACACATCTTCATCTAACAACTGGCCGATGGCGAACTGCGCTTCGCCCGTCCAGTTGCCACCGAAAACATTGGCGCGATTCAGCAGGTAATAGAGCTGATACACCGGCTGACGCTGCGAGAATCCGTCTTCCAGTGGCCAAATCGCCTGGTAGCCATCATAAATCTGGCGCGGCAAATCGGCGTAGTAACTCAGCATCGCTAAATCGCATTCGCGATCACCCCAATAGCAGGCGGGATCAAACAACCACGGACCCTCTGCGCCGCCGGCGCAGTTGGCGGGCCACAAATCGCCGTGTAATAAAGAAGGTTGCGGATGGTGGTTGGCTAACGTGCGCTGCACACAATCAACAATCAGTTCGGTATCGCCATAGTGCACACCTTTTTCCGCGGCCAGTTGCAGCTGCCAGCCGATGCGCTGCTCAGCGAAGAACACTGACCAGCGGCGTAACCAGCTATTCGGCTGAGGTGAGGTGGTGATGTTGTTGTCGAAATCGAGACCAAATTGCGGTTGCTCGCTCCATTGGTGTAGATGCGCCAACTGCTGGCCGAGCTGGAAAGCGCTCTGTGCGGTAAAGGGATGAGGCGGAATATATTCCAGCAGCAGGAAGCTGGTATCACGATCATTGCCAACGCCATACACTTTCGGGACGCGAACGGTTTGCGTGCGCGCCAGCAGGTCGAGTTGATCGGCTTCCCAACTGAACAAGGTGAGCATATCGCGGGTGTTACATTTGACGAACACATCCAACTCGCCATAGCGGATGCGCCAGGCGGGATGGACATCGCCACCGGGAAGTTCCTGACGGTCGGTGATTTCGGCATCACCGGCGTACTCGCTTAACAGACGACTAATGGCTGACCACATCGGGTAATCCTCTTTGTTCGCTGCGTGAGTTCGATTGTAACGCGCAAAACCTGAGCAAACCTGGCGTCGATGCCGTTTTTTGCACTGCGTCAGGATTGTTGTTTCAGAAACGCCTCTAACGTGATGACGGTGACCTCAAGTTTATGATCGAGCGCGATTTGGGCATATCCCGCGGCTTGCTCTGCTATTTCATGCTCCTCTAACGCGCTGACAATGCCGAAGCTATTGGTGCCCAACTCATGTGGATGACCTTCATCATCGCTGAAGGTGGTGCTGTATCCGCCATTGATCATGGCACTGTTCACTGACTGCACGTCGCCGAGTCCACTTTCCTGATATTTTAACGTGACAATGTAACGTTTGACATCATGGTCACTCATTATTCACCTCATTGTTATCGAACAGATTTCAGCGTAGACCAGCGCGCAGTATAGAGCGAATTTTAGCCAATTCATTAGTGAAAATAGCAGGTAAAGCTTTGTCAAAAGAGTTCAGAAAAATCGTGTAGCCTTCAGGCTGCTATTTGAGTAATTGCCCCCTATAATGCGCAGCGAAAATGGGAAAAGTCCCATTAAAAGAGCGGTCCAGCGGCTTTCCTGGTTTTTTATGCGGATACATACTTTTTTACAAAACTTACGGTAAATTGCATTGATTGGCCGGAGAAACGCTTCAGACTCTTCGTTTTTTAAACTGTCGTACGGGTTACTTTTAATGAAAGCCTTTAACAAGCTGTCCGCTGTTTTATTGCTCTCTGCTGGAGCATTTTGTCACCAGGCCTTTGCAGATAACGCCGTTTTCACCTCCATGGATGACCCTGCAACGGCGAAAAAGCCGTTTGAAGGCAGCGCGTCAGCGGGTTACCTGGCTCAAACTGGAAACACCACCAGTTCTTCGCTGAGTGCGTCTACCAATATGACGTGGTATCAAACCAATACCGCATTGAGTCTGTGGGGCAACGCCGCAAACAACTCCTCAAACGATGAGCGTTCATCTGAGACTTACAACATTGGTGGCCGTAGCCGTTATAACCTCAACAGCGCTGACTACCTGTTTGGCCAGGCAAGCTGGCTAAGCGACCGTTTCAACGGTTATGACTCACGCGATGTGCTGACCGCCGGTTACGGTCGCCAGATCCTCAGCGGCCCGGTTCACTCACTGCGTGCTGAATTCGGTCCGGGTGTGCGTTACGACGATTTCCATGATGGCGGCCATGAAACCAAAGCATTGGGTTATGGTGCAGTGAGCTATCAATGGCAGCTGACAGATACCACCAAATTTATCCAGGGTGTTTCTGTGCTGAGCAGCTTCGGTGAAGACACCACGCTGAACTCAGAAACCGCGCTGCAGGTGGCCATCAATGCCCATTTCGCGCTGAAGCTAGGCTACAACGTGACCTGGAACAATAATCCGCCAGAATCTGCGCCGGATCGTACCGATACCAAAACCACGATCCAGCTCTCATACTCAATGTAAGCGAGACGGATGTGAATCACCGCTGCCAGGCCTGTGCCTCGCAGCGGTTTTTTTTATTTCTCTTTAGCTTAGCGAATCTCTGCACGGGTTTTGATCGGCGGCGAAAGCTGCTATTATCATCGCCGCTTTACATTCCTGGCGTCATTCCGACAACGTGGGTCTGACATCACGCCGGGTTACACACTATGAAACTCATTTTTGCATGTAGGCTTTCGTGTGGCTTACCACTGCAATTAAGGATATGAAATGCCAGTAATTACTCTTCCTGATGGCAGCCAGCGCAGCTTTGACCGTCCGGTCAGCGTGATGGATATTGCGTTGGATATTGGACCGGGTTTGGCGAAAGCCTGCATCGCGGGTCGCGTGAATGGCGAATTGGTTGATGCGGTTGATTCCGATCACCGAGGACGCTCAGGTCGCGATTATTACCGCTAAAGACGACGCCGGTTTAGAAATCATTCGTCACTCTTGCGCGCACCTGTTAGGGCATGCGATTAAGCAGCTGTGGCCAAACACCAAAATGGCGATCGGCCCGGTGATTGATAACGGTTTCTATTATGACGTTGACCTGGAACATACCTTAACCCAGGAAGATCTTGAGCGGCTGGAAAAGCGTATGCACCAGCTGGCTGAAACCAACTACGATGTGGTGAAGAAAAAGGTGAGCTGGCAGGAAGCACGTGACGTGTTTGCTGAGCGTGGCGAAAGCTACAAAACCACCATTCTTGACGAGAACATCAGCCACGACGATCGTCCTGGCCTGTATCAACATGAAGAATACATCGACATGTGCCGCGGTCCGCACGTGCCGAATATGCGTTTCTGCCATCACTTCAAACTGCAGAAAATCTCCGGGGCTTACTGGCGCGGCAACAGCGACAACAAAATGCTGCAGCGTATTTACGGTACGGCCTGGGCGGATAAAAAGCAGTTGGCTGCCTATCTGCAGCGTCTGGAAGAAGCGGCGAAGCGCGATCACCGTAAAATCGGTAAGCAGCTCGATCTCTACCACATGCAGGAAGAAGCACCGGGCATGGTGTTCTGGCACAATGACGGCTGGACCATCTTCCGCGAGCTGGAAGTGTTTGTGCGTACCAAGCTGAAAGAGTACGACTATCAGGAAGTGAAAGGTCCGTTCATGATGGACCGCGTGCTGTGGGAGAAAACCGGGCACTGGGAGAACTATAAAGAAGCCATGTTCACCACCTCTTCAGAGAACCGTGAATATTGCATCAAGCCGATGAACTGCCCAGGCCACGTTCAGATCTTTAATCAGGGTCTGAAATCCTACCGCGACCTGCCGCTGCGTATGGCGGAGTTTGGTAGCTGCCATCGTAACGAGCCATCAGGTGCCTTGCATGGTCTGATGCGCGTGCGCGGCTTTACCCAGGATGATGCTCACGTCTTCTGTACCGAAGATCAGGTACGTGATGAGGTGAACAGCTGTATCCGCATGGTATACGACATGTACAGCACCTCGGTTTTGAAAAAATCGTGGTGAAGCTGTCGACCCGTCCGGAAAAACGTATCGGTACCGACGAAATGTGGGATCGTGCGGAAGTGGATTTGGCAGAAGCGCTGAAAGAGAATGATATTCCATTCGAATATCAGCCGGGAGAAGGTGCCTTCTACGGCCCTAAAATTGAGTTTACCCTGTACGATTGTCTCGACCGCGCCTGGCAGTGTGGTACCGTTCAGCTAGACTTCTCCCTGCCGAAGCGTCTGGACGCGACTTTTGTCGGCGAAAACAACGACCGCCAGACACCGGTAATGATCCATCGCGCAATTCTCGGTTCAATGGAGCGCTTTATCGGCATCCTGACCGAAGAATTCGCTGGATTCTTCCCGAGTTGGCTGGCGCCGGTGCAGGCTGTGGTGATGAATATCACCGACAGTCAGTCAGAATACGTCAGTGAATTGACGAAGAAATTGCAGAATGCTGGCATTCGTGTCAAAGCAGACTTGAGAAACGAGAAGATAGGCTTTAAAATCCGCGAGCACACATTACGTCGCGTCCCTTATATGCTGGTTTGCGGTGACAAAGAGGTGGAAGCAGGCAAAGTTGCCGTGCGCACCCGCCGTGGTAAAGACCTTGGGAGCATGGACGTAGATGTGTTTGTTGAGAAGCTGCAACAAGAGATTCGCAGCCGACATCTTCACCAATTAGAGGAAACAGGTTATTAAAGGCGGAAAACGAGTACAACCAACACGTCCGAACCGTATCAACGGCGAAATCCGTGCCACCGAAGTGCGCTTAACTGGCGTAGACGGCGAGCAACTTGGCATTGTCACCCTGCGTGAAGCCATTGAGAAAGCTGAAGAAGCCGGCGTAGATTTAGTTGAAATCAGCCCGAACGCCGAACCGCCGGTTTGCCGTATCATGGATTACGGCAAGTTCCTTTATGAAAAAAGCAAGTCTTCTAAGGAACAGAAGAAGAAGCAGAAAGTTATCCAGGTTAAGGAAATCAAATTCCGTCCTGGTACCGATGATGGCGACTATCAGGTCAAACTACGCAACCTGATTCGCTTTCTGGAAGAGGGTGATAAAGCCAAAATCACGCTGCGTTTCCGCGGTCGTGAGATGGCGCACCAGCAGATCGGTATGGAAGTGCTTAACCGCGTCCGTAAAGATCTGTGTGAAGACATGGATCTGGCGATTGTCGAATCCTTCCCTTCGAAGATCGAAGGTCGTCAGATGATCATGGTGCTCGCTCCTAAGAAGAAACAGTAGGCCTTCAAGTAATAATGCCGCGCAGCGCTTGCGTTGTGCGGATTTTTATTCGCCTGTCTGATTCATTTTATTAACAATGCGAAGTGGATATTTGTAAAAATGCCAAAGATTAAAACTGTACGTGGCGCCGCTAAGCGCTTCAAGAAGACCGCTTCTGGCGGCTTCAAGCGTAAGCACGCGAACCTGCGTCATATTCTGACTAAAAAGTCTACTAAGCGTAAACGTCACCTGCGTCCGAAAGGCATGGTGTCTAAAGGCGATCTGGGTCTGGTTATTGCCTGCCTGCCGTACGCATAAGTAAATTTTTTTTAGTTTAATTCCCGAAAGATTTCGGATTGCAGCAAGGCGGCAACTGAATGAATCCCTTAACTTACATCAGTAAGTTACTGGGATGAATGAAGACAGCCAACGCCGCTGCGGCACGAAAGATGAAGGGAAATCACAGAATATGATATAGGAGAGCTCACATGGCTCGCGTTAAACGTGGTGTAATTGCTCGCGCACGTCACAAGAAAATCTTAAAACAAGCTAAAGGCTACTATGGTGCACGTTCACGTGTATACCGCGTTGCCTTCCAGGCTGTTATCAAAGCTGGTCAGTATGCTTACCGTGACCGTCGTCAACGTAAGCGTCAGTTCCGTCAACTGTGGATCGCGCGTATCAACGCTGCGGCTCGTCAGAACGGTATCTCTTACAGCCGTTTCATCAATGGCCTGAAAAAAGCCTCTATTGAAATCGACCGTAAGATTCTGGCTGACATCGCTGTATTCGACAAAGTGACATTTACTGCACTTGTTGAAAAAGCAAAATCAGCTCTGGCGTAAGTCAGTTGAAAAAGGGAGCTTGCTCCCTTTTTTATTACCCGCAACTCACGCAAAAGATTGACATTTTGGCCGCTGCGCATTTCAATAGTGCGGTTTCTAAATATGACAAGGTAACGCAAGCATGAATGCTGCTATTTTCCGTTTCTTTTTTTACTTTAGCGCCTGAACATCAGGGGCTTTTGCGCATAAGAAAAGAAACGAAAAATCGCGCTGAAAGCCTCCCTCGTGGAGGCTTTTTTGTTTCTGGCGACACTTAATCGGATCATCTGATCCCAACGAGAACTGACCAGCCCGGCTGGAAGAAGAGGAAATCATGTCCCAACTCGCAGACCTGGTGGCTCGTGCCACGGCCGCCATCGACGAGGCGGCGGATATCGCTGCTCTGGACGCCGTGCGCGTCGAATTTCTGGGTAAGAAAGGGCATCTGACGCTGCAAATGACCACCCTGCGTGAACTGCCGGCAGAAGAGCGCCCGGCTGCGGGTGCGGTCATCAACGAGGCCAAACAGCAAGTGCAGGACCGCCTTACCGCGCGCAAAGAGACGCTGGAGAGTGCGGAGCTGAATGCGCGTCTGGCTGCGGAAACCATCGACGTGTCGCTGCCTGGCCGCCGCGTTGAGAATGGTGGCTTGCATCCGGTGACCCGCACTATCGATCGTATCGAAACCTTCTTCGGCGAACTGGGTTTCGCGGTGGTAACAGGTCCGGAAATTGAAGACGATTACCACAACTTTGATGCGCTGAACATTCCCGGCCATCACCCGGCGCGTGCCGATCACGACACGTTCTGGTTTGATGCCACGCGTCTGCTGCGCACCCAAACTTCAGGCGTGCAGATCCGTACCATGAAAAACCAGCAGCCGCCAATCCGCATCATCGCGCCAGGCCGTGTTTATCGTAACGATTACGATCAGACGCACACGCCAATGTTCCACCAGATGGAAGGTTTGATTGTCGATAAAGACATCAGCTTTACCAACCTAAAAGGCACACTGCACGATTTCCTCAACAACTTCTTCGAAGAGAATCTGCAAATTCGCTTCCGTCCTTCTTACTTCCCGTTCACCGAACCGTCCGCAGAAGTAGACGTGATGGGTAAAAACGGCAAGTGGTTGGAAGTGCTGGGTTGCGGCATGGTGCACCCGAACGTATTGCGCAATGTTGGCATCGATCCGGAAATTTATTCGGGCTTTGCGTTTGGCATGGGCATGGAGCGTCTCACCATGCTGCGCTACGGTGTGACCGATCTGCGCGCCTTCTTCGAAAATGATTTACGTTTCCTCAAACAATTTAAATAAGGGCAGGTTATCCAATGAAATTCAGTGAACTCTGGTTACGCGAATGGGTAAATCCAGCCCTGGACAGCGCTGCGCTGTCTGAGCAAATCACCATGGCCGGCCTTGAAGTGGACGGCATGGATCCGGTTGCCGGTGCGTTCCACGGTGTTGTGGTGGGTGAAGTGGTTGAGTGCGGCCAGCATCCGAACGCCGACAAACTGCGCGTCACCAAAATCAACGTCGGTGGCGAGCGCCTGTTGGATATCGTCTGCGGCGCGCCAAACTGCCGTCAGGGCCTGAAAGTGGCGGTGGCGACCGTTGGCGCTGTGCTGCCGGGCGATTTCAAAATCAAAGCAGCAAAACTGCGTGGCGAGCCGTCTGAAGGCATGCTGTGCTCCTTCTCTGAGCTGGGTATTTCCGACGATCACAACGGCATCATCGAGCTACCAGCCGATGCGCCAATTGGCACCGATATCCGCAGTTATCTGCAGCTGGATGACAACACCATTGAAATCAGCGTCACGCCAAACCGCGCCGATTGTCTGGGCATCATCGGGATTGCGCGTGATGTAGCAGTATTGAACGGTTTGCCGCTGACGGCACCCGCAATTGAGCCGGTAAAAGCCACCATCAACGATACCTTCCCGATTCGTGTTGATGCCACCGCCGCGTGCCCGCGCTACCTTGGCCGCGTGGTGAAAGGTGTCAACGTTAAAGCCGCTACGCCATTGTGGATGCGTGAGAAGCTACGTCGTTGCGGTATTCGCTCAATCGATCCGGTGGTCGATATCACCAACTTTGTACTGCTGGAGCTTGGTCAGCCGATGCATGCCTTCGATCTCGACCGCATCGACGGCGGCATCGTGGTGCGTATGGCAAAAGAGGGCGAAGTGCTGACGCTGCTGGATGGTACCGAAGCTAAACTCAGCAGCGACACGCTGGTGATTGCCGATCACCACAAAGCGCTGGCGATGGGCGGCATCTTTGGTGGCGAGCATTCCGGTGTCAATGAAGAGACGCAAAATGTGCTGTTCGAATGCGCCTACTTTGATCCGCTGGCGATCACCGGCCGCGCTCGCCGTCAGGGCCTGCATACCGACGCGTCACATCGTTACGAGCGTGGCGTCGATCCAGCGTTGCAGCACAAAGCGATTGAACGCGCGACGCAACTGTTGCTCGACATCTGTGGCGGCGAAGCGGGCCCGGTCATTGACCAAACTGACGCGAGCGCGCTGCCGCCACGCGCCACCATCACGCTGCGCCGTGAAAAGCTCGATCGTTTGATTGGCCATGTCATTGCTGACGAACAGGTTACTGACATCCTGACGCGTTTGGGTTGCGAAGTGAAAGTGAGTGCAGGAGAGTGGCAAGCCGTTGCGCCAAGCTGGCGTTTCGATATGGCTATCGAAGAAGATCTGGTCGAAGAAGTGGCGCGCGTTTACGGCTATAACAACATCCCTGATGTGCCGGTGAAAGCCAGCCTGATCATGACGCAGCATCGTGAAGCCGACCTGTCGCTGAAGCGTGCGAAAAATCTGTTGGTAGATAAAGGTTATCAGGAAGCGATTACTTACAGCTTCGTTGATCCCAAACTGCAGCAGTTGCTGCATCCGGGCGAAGAGGCGCTGATCCTGCCCAGCCCAATCTCCAGCGATATGTCGGCAATGCGCCTGTCGCTGTGGACCGGTTTGCTGGGCGCGGTGGTGTATAACCAAAACCGTCAGCAGGGCCGCGTACGCCTGTTTGAAAGCGGTTTACGCTTTGTTCCTGATACACAGGCCGATCTGGGTATCCGCCAGGATCTTATGCTGGCCGGCGTTTTAAGCGGCAATCGCTATGAAGAGCATTGGGATCTGGCGCGTCAGACGGTTGACTTCTATGATTTGAAAGGCGATTTAGAATCGCTGCTGGATTTGACCGGTAAACTTGATGAGATTTCCTTCCGTGCGGAAGCCAATCCGGCGCTGCATCCAGGACAAAGCGCCGCAATTTATTTACGCGGCGAACGAATCGGATTTATCGGGGTGGTTCATCCAGAGCTGGAACGTAAGCTGGATCTGAATGGTCGCACCTTAGTGTTTGAACTGCTTTGGAATAAGGTCGCAGACCGCGTCCTGCCTGATGCGCGCGAGATTTCTCGCTTCCCGGCAAACCGTCGTGATATCGCCGTTGTGGTGGCTGAAAATGTGCCTGCAGCAGATATCATTGCGGAGTGTAAGAAAGTTGGCGTAAATCAGGTAGTTGGCGTAAACTTGTTTGACGTGTACCGTGGTAAGGGCGTAAACGAAGGTGAAAAGAGCCTAGCGATTAGCCTGATTTTGCAGGATACCAGCCGGACACTCGAAGAAGAGGAGATTGCCGCGACCGTTGCCAAATGCGTTGCGGCATTAAAAGAGCGATTCCAGGCAACCTTGAGGGATTGAACCTATGGCGCTTACAAAAGCTGAAATGTCAGAGTACCTGTTTGAAAAACTCGGGTTGAGCAAACGCGATGCCAAAGAGTTGGTAGAACTTTTTTTTGAAGAGGTTCGCCGCGCGTTGGAAAACGGAGAACAGGTAAAACTGTCCGGATTTGGTAATTTTGATCTGCGTGACAAAAACCAGCGTCCGGGCCGTAACCCGAAGACGGGGGAAGATATTCCTATCACCGCGCGCCGAGTGGTGACATTCCGTCCGGGACAGAAGTTGAAAAGTCGCGTCGAGAACGCGACACCCAAGGATGCTGACTAATTTCAGTACGACAAAAAGGCCGCTTAGCGGCCTTTTTTTTGCCTTAAATCTGGCCGCTCTACACGATTTATTCACGATGTAAGGATTTAGTAAGTATCCGGAAAATAAGGCGAAAATCGGGCCTCACCGATAGTGACGACATCAACACTTTTGTTATAACAGCGCCATCACAGAGCAAAGGGTTTGAATAATGAAAAAGACAGCAATTTTATTAAGTGTCTTGTTAGGCATGCCGCTGCTGGCTAGCGCCAATGTTTCCGTCAACATCAACACACCGGGCGTTTCGGTGCATATCGGCGATCAGGATAAGCGCGGCTACTATTGGGATGGCTACGACTGGCGTGCGCCAACGTGGTGGAAACAGCACCATAACCAGCGCATCGGCACCAAAGGTCCGCACGGTTACTGGAACGGTAACGGCTGGCAGGCGCAGCATCCGGGTAATGGACCGCACCGCGACGACAAACGTCACCCGCAACCGCAGCATCACGACCAGCGTGACAATCAGCAGAAGCGTGATAATCACGGTCAGCCGCTCCCTCCGCATCAGTAAGGCTTCTCCAGCGGCGCCTCCACAGCGCCGCTTTCTTTTTGCTGTAATCCCACTACAATCAAATCTCTGTTTTCTCAGCCAATCTTATCTATGACTCTGCTGGATCAGCTTGCTTCCCAGGCAAATCGCCGCAGCCAGCGCTGGCTCATCGCACTCATTGCGCTGCTATTGCTGCTCATCGGGCTTAGCCTGTGTGCCGGCGACAGCTGGATCTCCCCCACACAATGGTTTTCGGCGGAAGGCGATCTGTTCGTCTGGCAACTGCGCATGCCGCGCACGCTGGCGGTGCTGCTGGTGGGTGCAGCGCTGGCGGTGTGCGGCGTAGTGATGCAGGCGCTGTTTAACAATCCGCTGGCGGAGCCCGGCTTACTTGGCGTGTCTAACGGGGCGGGGATTGGTCTGGTATTAGGCGTGATGCTCGGTAACGGTTCGCTATGGAGCTTAGCGTTGGCGGCCATGGCCGGTGCGCTGCTGATCACGCTGATTCTGCTGCACTTCGCTCACAAACAACTCTCAGTGAGCCGCTTACTGCTGACCGGCGTGGCGCTTGGCATTATCTGTAGCGCCATCATGACTTGGGCAGTGTATTTTAGCACCAGCCTCGATCTGCGTCAGCTGATGTACTGGATGATGGGCGGCTTTAGCGGCATTGACTGGCGCTATGGCTGGATGATGTTGGCGCTGCTGCCGGTAACGCTGCTGCTGATCGCCACCGCACGCACGTTGAATTTGCTGGCGCTGGGCGAAACCTCGGCACGTCAGCTCGGATTACCGCTGCTGCTGTGGCGCAACCTGCTGGTGCTGGCGATGGGCTGGCTGGTGGGCGTGAGCGTAGCGATGGCGGGTGCGATCGGTTTTATTGGTCTGGTTATCCCGCATCTATTGCGTCTCAGCGGTTTTAGCGATCATCGTTATTTGTTGCCTGCGGCGGCGTTAGCCGGTGCCGCAGTGCTGCTTGGCGCGGATATTATTGCGCGGCTGGTGTTAACCTCTGCCGAACTGCCGATTGGCGTGGTAACGGCCACGCTCGGCGCGCCGCTGTTTATCATGTTATTAGTGAAGTCTTCGCGCTAGCTTTGGCTGGCAACGTGTTATCAACAACAGGAATCGACTATGAGCATTTATCAGACAGAACTGGTTACGCTGGACGGTGAAAAAACCACGCTGGCGGCCTATGAGGGCAAGGTGCTACTGGTAGTCAATGTGGCATCTAAATGTGGCCTGACGGCGCAGTATGAGCAGTTAGAATCGCTGCAGAAAGCCTGGCAGGATAAGCCGTTCAGCGTGCTTGGCTTCCCATGCAATCAGTTCCTCGAGCAAGAGCCGGGCAGTAACGAAGAGATCAAAACCTTTTGCAGCACCACTTACGGCGTCACTTTCCCGATGTTCGATAAAACCGATGTCAACGGCGAGCATCGTCACCCTCTCTATGCGCAGCTGACGGCGGCGCAGCCGGTGGCGCAACGCCCGGAAGGCAGCGGTTTCCTCGAGCGCATGGAGAGCAAAGGGCGCGCGCCGAAAGCGCCAGGCGATATCCTGTGGAACTTCGAAAAATTCCTTATTAATAAGCAGGGCAAAGTCATTGCGCGCTTCTCACCGGATATGACGCCAGACGATCCCATCATCCTGAAAAGTGTAGAGCAGGCGCTGGCCGAATAAATGCTATTGCAGTGTCAGGGAGTCAGCGTCACAGGGCGGCTGGCTCCCGTTGAACTTAGCGTTAACGCCGGTGAATTAGTGCATCTGGTGGGGCCGAACGGCGCCGGCAAAAGTACCTTGCTCAACGCGCTGTCCGGTTTGTTGCCGAGTCAGGGCAGCATTCTGCTGGATGGCGCGCCGCTGTCCACGTTAAACGGTGCAGCATTGGCCCCGCTGCGCGGCTGGCTGCCGCAACAGCAGATGGCGCCGGGACAAATGCCGGTGTGGCATTACTTACGCATGCATATCACCGCACAAACGGCGAAAACAGACTGCGTGTTACAAGACGTGCTCGCGCAGTTAGCGCTGCAGGACAAACTGACGCGCAGTCTTACGCAGCTTTCTGGTGGCGAATGGCAACGCGTGCGGTTGGCTGCCGTGGTGTTGCAGGTTCATCCGGCGATCAATCCACGCGGCAAACTCCTGCTACTGGATGAGCCGATGAGTGCACTCGACGTGGCGCAGCAACGCGCGGTCGATAAGCTGCTGGCTGAACTGTGTTGCAGCGGCCTGGCGATTGTTGCCAGCGGGCACGACCTCAACCACAGCCTGCGCCATGCCGAGCGCGTGTGGTTAATGCATCAAGGCGCGGTTGTCCGTCAGGGCAGGGCCAGCGAGGTGCTGACCGCTGCGCATTTAGCGCCGCTTTACCAAACCCCGTTTGAACAAATTGATACCGCACAAGGTCCGCTGCTGTTTATTCCCTGACAGAGGATTGCGTGCCGTAGCGCTTTGCCGCTACAGTGTCTGCCGGACAAGGGAGAAAGGGAGAGGCGGATGCGGCTGACAATTTTGATTTTGGCACTGTTGCTGGCGGGCTGTAGCCATCATGCACCGCCGCCGAATGGCCGTTTGTCTGACTCTATCACCGTGATTGCCCAACTCAACGATCAGCTGAGCCGCTGGCGGGGAACGCCGTATCGCTATGGCGGATTAAGCCGCGGTGGCGTGGATTGTTCCGGCTTCGTCTATCTCACCTTCCGCGATAAATTCGATATGCAGCTGCCACGCTCGACCATTGATCAAACCGACATTGGTACGCGCATCGACAAGGGCGATCTGCTGCCTGGCGATCTGGTGTTCTTCAAAACCGGCAGTGGAGAAAACGGTTTGCACGTCGGTATTTACGATACCGACAACACCTTTATTCACGCCTCGACCAGCCAGGGTGTGATCCGCTCGTCGCTGGATAATGTTTACTGGCGTAAAGTATTTTGGCAGGCGCGTCGCATCTAAATAGCGTTGTTATCGCTTAATAAAGACGCGAAAAAAGAAAGGGTATCTCACCCTGAATTAAATCTGAATTCTGCCGATATTTAACTATCATTTAAAATGGCACTTTACCCGCCATCGATTTAATACTAATAATAAAGCTAAATTTATTTAATTGGTATGGACATTAACCCCGGCTTATTTGGCTTAAGTATTATTTGCGGCTTAAATCAGCGTAATAAGACCTAAAACGGCACCTCTTCAAACGTTTGGTCCTATTGCCTGGTGGAATTCGTTGATATACGATGCGCCAATTGCCATTGCTTCTGGCTTGAAAAATGAAAGTCCATTTGTCTGCCGACTATCAGTCGGAAACCTGGTTTTATCCAGTTTACTCTCTGGCGGGCCAGCTGACTGCGGTCGAGCTGGTGACGCAATTTGTCCACGACAGCGCACCTATTACGCTGCCGCAGGATTTGCTGTTGCCGCAATTGGACGATGCGCAGCAATTACGTTTGCTGCAGAGCCAGCTTTCATTGCTGGAAAAGTACCGCGACTTTTTTGAGATTAATCAAATTACCGCGTTGGTACGTATTGATGATTCTATGGCCAATACACTTTTAGCCAGCGAATTTCTGTTAAGGAAATTCCGACAAATCCCTTTTATTGTTTTAGATATCAGCGAAACGTTTCCGCAATTATCTTTGGGTAAATCCCATCCATTGCTTGCAGCATTACAAAGTGAGTTTCGTTTATCGCTTTCACAATTTGGCGCAGGAAAAGCACCGGCAACCGCGGTGTACGATAATCTGTTTAGCGTGTTAAAACTGGATAAAGCCTTTATTCACAACCTGGCCAAGCGCGCCTCGTTTACGCCTTTTATTCAGACAGTTATCAATAATTTTTCCGATTTTGCGGACCAGATCATTATTTGTGGTATTGACGATAACCACATGATGGAAAAGATGACCACGTTGAGTGGTGCGCAGCTACAGGGCAGCCTGTTCCCGGTAGTGAAAGCTGAACGTCTTGACGATCTCATCTATTCCGACCTGAATTTACACACGCCTTCGCAGCAGTAACCCTTTCGCCTGTCTTCCGCGCCGCGTCGGCGTTACACTCTCTGTTATCTTATAACTTATTGCGGGTGCCTGATTTAAGCGCACCTTCCGGAGTGTCGATGCAATTTATCAATAGCTGGCAGCAAGAATTACCCGGATTCTACACCGCGCTGGACCCAACGCCATTAGCGGGCGGACGGCTGTTTTATCACAATGCCCCGCTGGCACAAGAGATGGGTTTAGACGATGCGCTGTTCGCCGGCAGCGGGCATGGCGTGTGGTCAGGACGCGAAATGCTGCCCGGCATGTCGCCGCTGGCGCAGGTTTATAGTGGCCATCAGTTTGGCGTCTGGGCCGGACAGCTGGGCGATGGGCGCGGCATTCTGTTGGGTGAACAGCAGCTGGTAAACGGTCGTAAGCTCGACTGGCACTTAAAAGGGGCCGGATTAACGCCCTATTCGCGCATGGGTGACGGTCGCGCGGTGATCCGCTCCAGCGTACGCGAATTCCTCGCGTCTGAAGCGCTGCACCATCTTGGCATTCCCACCACGCGCGCGCTGGCGTTAGCCATTGGCGATGAGCCGGTGCTACGCGAAACCCAGGAACGCGGTGCGATGCTGATGCGCATTGCCGACAGCCATCTGCGTTTCGGTCATTTTGAGCATTTCTATTACGGCGGTGAACAAGACAAAGTGCGCCAGCTGGCGGATTATGCCATTCGCCATCACTGGCCGCAGCTCAAGGATGAAGCGGATCGTTACCTGCTGTGGTTCACCGATATCGTTAAACGCACGGCCAGCCTGATCGCCCATTGGCAGAGCGTTGGCTTTGCGCACGGCGTGATGAACACCGATAACATGTCGATTCTGGGCTTAACGCTGGATTACGGCCCTTACGGTTTCCTCGACGACTATCAGCCGGATTACATTTGCAATCACAGTGACTATCAGGGCCGTTACGCTTTCGAAAATCAGCCGATGATTGGCTTGTGGAACCTTAATCGCCTGGCGCATGCCTTGTCGGGCTTGATGACTACCGAGCAGCTTAAGCAGGCGCTGGGTCATTATGAAGGTGAGCTGATGCGCGTTTGGGGGGAGAAAATGCGTGCCAAACTCGGATTGCTGACGGCGGATGCCAATGACAACACGCTTCTGACCGGCTTGCTGTCGATGATGACGGCGGAACACAGTGATTACACGCTGACCTTCCGCATGCTGAGCAACACGCAGCAAGATGAAAGCCGTTCGCCGTTGCGTGATGAGTTTATTGATCGTGAGGCCTTTGATCGCTGGTACAGCGATTATCGCCAGCGTTTGTTGCAAGACCACGCCAGCGATGCGCAGCGTCAGGCGGTGATGAAAGCGGCTAATCCGGCGCTGGTGTTACGCAACTATCTGGCACAGCAGGTGATTGAAGAGGTCGAGAGCGGCGAGACCACGGCGTTAGCGAAGCTGCATAGCGCGTTACAGCAACCGTTTAGCGATGCGGCCGTCAGTGCAGAGTTGCGCCAACGGCCACCAGAGTGGGGCAAAACGCTGGAAGTGAGTTGTTCCAGCTAGCTCAGCATTAAAAACGGCTGTCGACCGCGGCAGCCAGTTTTGCCAGCACCTCGGCGCTGTCTTCCCAGCCGAGGCACGGATCGGTGATTGACTGACCATAGGTCAGCGCCGCACCGCTCACCACTTTCTGATTCCCTTCCTGCAGGAAACTCTCGATCATCACGCCCGCAACCGCGCGGGATCCGGCACGGATTTGCGCCGCCACATCATCGGCAACGTCACGCTGACGACCGTGCTGCTTCAGGCAGTTGCCGTGACTGAAATCGACCACCAATTGCTCCGGCAGATTGAAGTCGCGCAGATTGGCCGCTGCCGCCGCCACATCTTCGGTGTGATAGTTCGGCTGACGACCGCCGCGCAGGATTACGTGACCATGCGGATTACCGCTGGTTTGATAGATGGTCATCTGACCGTTTTTATCCGGTGACAGGAACATGTGGCTGGCACGCGCGGCGCGAATCGCATCGACCGCGATCTGCACGTTACCGTCGGTGCCGTTTTTGAAACCGACCGGACAGGAGAGCGCTGACGCCATTTCACGATGAATCTGGCTTTCGGTGGTACGCGCGCCAATCGCGCCCCAGCTGATCAGGTCGGCAATAAACTGGCCGATTACCATATCGAGGAATTCAGTGGCGGTTGGCATGCCCAGCGCGTTGATATCCAGCAGCAGTTTGCGCGCAATGGCGATGCCGCGGTTTACATCGTAGCTGCCATCCAGATCGGGATCGGAGATCAGGCCTTTCCAGCCAATCACGGTGCGCGGTTTTTCAAAGTAGGCGCGCATCACGATTTCCAGACGATCTTTATGGCGCTCACGCAGCACGTTCAGACGTTCAGCATACTCAATCGCCGCTTTAGGATCGTGCAGCGAGCAAGGGCCAATAATCACCAGCAGACGCGGATCTTCACCGGTCAGAATGCGCGCGATGCGCTGGCGGGAGGCAGTGACGTTGGCGGCAATCTCTGCCGAAATAGGGTGTTCATGCGCGAGCGCAGCCGGAGTCAGCAGGCTACCGATGCGCGCGGTACGCAGTTCATCAGTCTTATTCATTGAGATTCTCAAAAATTTGTTCTTCGCAGCGGTGAAATACCGGGAAGTGATGGTGATCACAATAAACTAATAGCCTGCGAATTCAACCTGCTAAAAACAAAGGTCTTAAAACCAGACGGAAGCCAGACTTTACGATTGCAATACAGGTCCGGTATGTGGCGGGAGGTCGCCACTTATGGCGACCGGCAGAGAAACCTAATACATGCTGCGGCTCAGACCCATGATATCGAGGATTTTGGTGGCGATCTCTTCCACCGAATAGTTGGTGCTGTTGAGATAACGAATCTGGTTGGTGCGGAATAGCGCTTCCACTTCGCCTACTTCGAGACGGCACTGGCGCAACGAAGCGTAGCGGGTATTTTCCGCGCGCTCCTGGCGAATCGCCGCCAGGCGTTCCGGGTCGATGGTTAAACCAAACAACTTATGCTGATGTGCACGCAGCGCCGGCGGCAGTTTCAGGTTATCCATATCATCGGCGATAAACGGATAGTTAGCGGCACGCACGCCAAACTGCATTGCCAGATACAAGCTGGTGGGCGTCTTCCCGCAGCGCGACACGCCGAGCAGAATCACCTGCGCATCTTCGAGGCCGCGCAGGGAAATGCCGTCATCATGCGCAAGGGTGTAATCGATGGCGGCAATGCGCGCGTCATATTTGCCGAGGTTGCTGGCGGTCAAACCGTGCGTGCGGTGCGCCACCGGCATTGACGCCACGCCGAGTTCGCTCTGCAACGGCGCGACCAGCGCCTGCACGATGTCCTGACAAAAGCCTTCGCTTTCGAGAATAATTTCACGGACATCGGGTGTGACGATGGAGAAGAACACCAGCGGGCGCACGCCGCTCTGCTGGTAAAGCGCGTTGATCTGTGCTTTAACCGCCTGAGCGCGTTGCACATTCTCGACAAATGGCAGCGTCACGCTGTGGGTTATCACCGGGAACTGGGATAACACCGCATGGCCCAGCACTTCGGCGGTAATGGCGGTGCCATCAGAGATGTAGAATACGCTGCGTTCAGTGTTCATAGTGCAAATATCCTCTTGCGTAGCAATGCCCAAATTATCGATGACAACATTTCATTTTAAATAATAATAAAATGAAATATCCATATTGTCCGCTATTGCGCTCACAAAGATGAATCAGTGAATAATCAATATTAGATGAAATGCTGTTTTGAAAAGCATTATTTTCGCGCATTTTCCTTTTCGCGCATGAAATAAAGTGTGAGGGCGTTGCGCAACAAAAATCAATCGCTAACCCTCTGAAAAGGGGAAAAATATCGCTACAGCAATCCATTAGCGTGAAATAGGGCGGTTGCGCAACACAATTAATTCTAAGTACTAATCCGATTTTGTCTTTCTTTTCCTGCTTTAACGATTCAACACTTAGTCTTTATTAATCGGTTGTGCCAGGCTGGTTTGGCGAATAGCAAAATGTTCCATGTGTATTCACATCATTTAAAAGGATAATCTCAATGTCCAATCAAGACCAACAGTCGCTAGTGCTCTGGTACAACCAGCTTGGCATGCATGATGTTGATCGGGTGGGAGGCAAGAATGCTTCCCTTGGAGAAATGATTACGAATTTGTCGTCGCTGGGTGTTTCCGTACCCAACGGTTATGCGACCACATCTTACGCGTTTAATCTGTTCCTCGATCAAAGCGGACTGAACCAGCGGATCTATGATTTGCTGGATAAAACGGATGTTGATGATGTTGCTGAGCTCGCGCAAGCGGGTAAACAGATTCGTCAATGGGTGATCGATACGCCATTCCAGCCTGAACTGGAAGCGGCAATTCGTAGCGCCTACGAACAACTCTCTGCTGATGATGCCGACGCCTCCTTTGCGGTGCGCTCGTCAGCCACCGCCGAGGATATGCCCGACGCCTCGTTTGCCGGCCAGCAGGAGACTTTCCTTAACGTGCAGGGTTATGACGCGGTCATCATCGCGGTGAAGCACGTTTATGCCTCCTTATTTAACGATCGTGCCATCTCCTACCGTGTGCATCAGGGCTACGACCATCGCGGCGTGGCGCTCTCGGCCGGTATTCAGCGCATGGTGCGATCGGACCTCGCCTCGTCGGGCGTGATGTTCACCATTGATACCGAATCGGGCTTTGATCAAGTGGTGTTTATCACCTCCGCCTTTGGTTTGGGCGAAATGGTGGTGCAGGGCGCGGTGAACCCCGACGAGTTCTACGTGCATAAACCAACGCTGGCCGCCAATCGTCCGGCGATTGTGCGCCGCACCATGGGCTCAAAAAAGCTGCGCATGGTGTATGCGGATTCGCAGGAGCATGGCGAGCAGGTGCGGATTGAAGATGTCGAGCAGGAACAGCGCGATCGCTTCAGCTTAACCGATGACGAAGTGCAGGCGCTGGCGCGTCAGGCGGTGCTGATTGAGCAGCACTACAAACGCCCAATGGACATTGAATGGGCGAAAGATGGCCACACCGGCAAACTGTTCATCGTGCAGGCGCGTCCGGAAACGGTGCGCTCCAACGGTCAGGTGATGGAACGTTATACGCTGCAGGGCAAAGGCAACGTGGTGGTCGAAGGCCGCGCCATTGGTCATCGCATCGGTGCCGGTGAAGTCAAAGTCATCCACGACATCAGCGAGATGCATCGCATTGAAAAAGGCGATGTACTGGTAACCGACATGACCGATCCCGATTGGGAACCGATCATGAAGAAAGCCTCAGCCATCGTCACCAATCGCGGCGGTCGTACTTGCCATGCAGCGATCATCGCGCGTGAGCTGGGCATTCCGGCGGTGGTGGGCTGTGGCGATGCCACCGATCACCTGAAAGATGGCCACAAAGTCACGGTTTCCTGCGCCGAAGGTGATACCGGTTATGTCTATGACGAACTGCTGGACTTCGAAGTTACCAGCTCGCAGGTCGATACCATGCCGGAACTGCCGCTGAAGATCATGATGAACATCGGTAATCCGGATCGTGCTTTCGATTTCGCCTGCTTGCCGAACGAAGGTGTTGGCCTGGCGCGTCTGGAGTTCATTATCAACCGTATGATTGGCGTGCATCCCAAAGCGTTGCTGGAGTTTGATCAGCAAACGCCGGAATTGCAGCAGCAGATTCGTCAGATGATGAAAGGCTTTGATGACCCGATTGAGTTCTACATCGGCCGTCTAACCGAAGGGATTGCGACGCTGGGTGCCGCATTTGCGCCGAAACGGGTGATTGTTCGTCTTTCCGATTTCAAAACCAACGAATACGCCAACCTGGTGGGTGGCGAGCGTTATGAGCCGGAAGAAGAGAACCCGATGCTCGGTTTCCGTGGCGCCGGTCGCTACGTTGCTGACAACTTCCGCGACTGCTTCAAGCTGGAGTGCGAAGCGGTGAAGCGCGTGCGTAACGAAATGGGGCTGACCAACGTTGAAATCATGATTCCGTTCGTGCGTACCGTCGATCAAGCCGAAGCGGTGATCGCCGAGCTGGCGAAAAACGGTCTGAAGCGCGGCGAGAATGGCCTGAAAGTGATCATGATGTGTGAGATCCCGTCCAACGCCTTGCTGGCTGAGCAGTTCCTCGAGCACTTCGATGGCTTCTCCATCGGCTCTAACGACATGACGCAGTTGGCGCTGGGCCTCGATCGTGACTCTGGCGTGGTGTCCGCGCTGTTTGATGAACGTAATGATGCCGTGAAAGCGCTGTTATCGATGTCGATCAAAGCGGCGAAAAAACAGGGTAAATACGTCGGTATTTGTGGTCAGGGACCGTCGGATCATCAGGACTTTGCGGCATGGTTAATGGAGCAGGGCATTGATAGCCTGTCGCTTAATCCGGATACCGTGGTTGAAACCTGGTTGAGTTTGGCAGAGCTGAACGCATCCAAACATTAACCGGGCGATAATTTGATGCATCAGATGAGAATTTGACGTGTCATTAGTGTAATTATCAAGGTCAGCGCTGCTGGCCTTGTTTTTTTGTCTGAAAAAAAGCCAAAAAAAAGCCCATCACAGGGGATGGGCAAAGACTACACACAGCAATTCTTCACTTTACTCAGGGGAATAAGGTTGTTTAAAAATCAGTAGCTTGATTCAAAACATAGGAAACATGTTATTGATCAGGCTCGCTGGCGTCTTTAAGAATCCTCTTATTAGTTTAAAGCTGATAACCTTTCGTGGCCTTTTTCTTCCCCGCTAAGCGGCAATTCAGCTGTAAAAATAATCATTCCGTAAGAGAATTCCGCCTAAAGCGCCTAAAACTGCGTTTTTTCTTAAAAACCGCTTATGAAAAAAAATTATTATCAGTAAGAAATGCGCGGTGGCGATGTTGGGGCATTAGGCGGGTTAAAGTAAGGCCAGTGTAAAACTGAGAGATAGTGTATCTTCGCTGAGTGGGCGTTAATGTGAATGAGGTCGCCATGAATGGCGACCCGGCGGGGAACGCTTAATGTAGTTCTTCTTCGTGATCGGCCAACGCTTCGATGGCGGTCTGCACATCGTCATCCGGTTCGGGCGCTTCATGCATCCACACTGAAACCAGACGATAAGAAACCGCCAGGACCACCGGACCGATAAACAGCCCAATCATACCGAAAGCAATCAATCCGCCAATAACGCCGGAAAGAATCAGGATCATTGGTAAATCGGCACCCATGCGAATCAACACCGGACGCAACACGCTGTCCAGCGTACCCACCACGCAACTCCACACCAGCAGCACCGTGCCCCACGTGGTATCGCCGCTCCAGTACAGCCAGATAATCGCTGGCACTAACACTACCAGCGGCCCGAGCTGCACCAGGCAGGTCAGAATCATCAACACGGTTAACAGCGTGGCGTAAGGAATGCCGGAAATGGCTAAACCAATACCGCCGAGCACGCCCTGAACCAGCGCGGTGACCACCACGCCTAGCGCCACAGCACGAATCGCCTGACCGGCCAGCAGCACTGCGGCATCGCCACGGCGTCCACTCATGCGATAGGCAAAATGACGAATGCCGTGGCCCACCTGCTCGCCGCGCCAGTAGAGCAGCACGCTGAACAACAGCATCACGATGAGGTGCATCATAAAGCGGCCGAAGTGGCCGGCCTGCGCCACAAAGAAGCCGGTGGTGCGACCAATATAAGGCTGCACCTGATTCAGCATCGCCGCGCCGCCGCCATCCACTAATTTGTGGTAGCTCGAGTAGAGTTTCCTGCCGACGTAGGGAATCTGTCGCAACCAATCGAAGTCAGGCATTACCAGATGGCGCTGCGTTGCCCAGGCGATCACCGGCGCACTGTTATCAATCAGGCTGCTGACCAGCAGGGCGATAGGAATAATAAACAGCAGTAATAGCAATATGGTCATGGCGATCACCGCCAGCGAGCGGCGTCCCCACAACATGTGCTGTAGACGAATCATCAACGGCCAGGTGGCGATCACCACCATGCTGGCCCAGGCGAAGCCAAGAATAAAGGGCTGCACCACCCACAGACTGGCGATGATCATGATTAGAATGAACATCAGTGAAAACAGCATTTGCGGTAAATCCATACCGCGTTGCAGGTCTTTCATCACAACGGTTAACCTCGATTGAATCCTTCAGAGTGGGGCTGAACAGCCCTGATTAATGATGATCTATTTCCTGAAAATTAAACAGGAAAAGCAGCGACGGCGGCGCGCTTTCCTGAAAAAACAGCAGCCAGCAGAAAAGTATGATAAAACCAAGGGCTGAAAAAAATCACGACGCAAACGTTTACAACATCTCGGTCACTCAATAATGATCCCACAGATTTCTCAGGCACCGGGCCTCGTTCAACTGGTGCTGACATTCCTGCAGTCCTTGAAAGAGCAAGGCTTTACCGGCGATACCGCCACCAGCTATGCCGATCGCCTCTCGCTTGCCACCGACAACAGTATTTATCAGCTGCTGCCTGATGCGGCGCTGTTTCCGCGCTCGACGGCGGATGTGGCGTTGATTGCGCGCCTTGCCGGTGAAACCCGTTTTACCAGCCTGGTGTTTACGCCACGCGGTGGCGGCACCGGCACCAACGGACAGTCGCTGAATCAGGGCATCGTGGTGGATATGTCGCGCTACATGAACCGCATCCTGGAAATCAACACCGAGCAAGGTTGGGTGCGGGTTGAAGCGGGTGTGGTGAAAGATCAGCTCAATGCGTGGCTCAAGCCGTATGGCTTCTTCTTCTCGCCGGAGCTCTCCACCAGCAACCGCGCCACGCTCGGCGGCATGATCAACACCGATGCTTCAGGCCAGGGTTCGCTGGTGTATGGCAAAACCTCCGATCATGTTGAAGGCCTGCGTGCAGTGCTGCTGGGTGGCGATATCCTTGATACGCGCGCCATCCCGACTGAACTGGCGGAACAGCTGGCCAGCACGCCGACCACGGAAGGGCGCATTTACCAGCTGGTGTTGAGTCGCTGCCGCGAACAGCGCGATCTGATTCTGGAGAAATTCCCCAAGCTCAATCGCTTCCTGACCGGCTACGATCTGCGTCATGTGTTCAGCGACGATTTGCAGACGTTTGATTTGACGCGTTTGCTGTGCGGCGCGGAAGGCACATTGGCCTTTATTACCGAAGCGCGCCTCGACATCACGCCCATCCCTAAAGTGCGCCGTCTGGTCAACATCAAATACGATTCGTTCGACTCGGCCCTGCGAAACGCCCCTTTTATGGTAGAAGCCAAAGCGCTGTCGGTGGAAACCGTTGACTCGAAAGTCCTGAATCTGGCGCGAGAAGATATCGTCTGGCATTCGGTAAATGAATTGATTACCGATGTGCCAGATAAACAGTTGCTGGGGCTCAACATCGTGGAGTTTGCAGGTGATGATGGCGAACTGATTGAGCAGCAGATCAGCACGCTATGTCAGCGCTTAGATGAGCTGATGCAGCAGCAGTTGGGCGGCGTGATTGGCTATCAACTGTGTGACGATTTAGGCGGCATTGAGCGCATCTATAATATGCGCAAAAAAGCGGTTGGCCTGCTGGGGAACGCCAAAGGGCGCGCCAAGCCGATTCCGTTTGTGGAAGACACCGCGGTGCCGCCAGAACAGCTGGCGGATTACATCGTCGATTTTCGCGCGCTGCTCGACAGCCACGGCCTGAGCTACGGCATGTTTGGGCACGTGGATGCGGGTGTGCTACATGTGCGTCCGGCGCTGGATATGTGCGATCCGCAGCAGGAGCTGCTGATGAAGCAGATCTCTGATGAAGTGGTGGCGCTGACCGCGCGCTACGGCGGTTTATTGTGGGGCGAGCACGGCAAAGGTTTTCGCGCGCAGTACAGCCCGGAATTCTTTGGCGAAACGTTATTCAATGAGCTGCGCCGCATCAAAGCCGCGTTCGATCCTGACAACCGCATGAATCCCGGCAAAATCTGTACGCCGCTCGGCAGTGATGAACCGATGATGCAGGTTGATGCGGTGAAACGCGGCACCTACGATCGGCAGATTCCGGTTACGGTGCGCAACGAGTGGCGCGGTGCGATGGAGTGTAATGGCAACGGTTTGTGCTTCAACTTCGATGCACGTAGCCCAATGTGCCCGTCGATGAAAATTACCCGCAACCGCATTCACTCGCCGAAAGGGCGCGCCACACTCACGCGTGAATGGCTGCGTTTGCTCTCCGAGCAGGGCGTGGATCCTACCCAACTTGAGCAGGCGCTGCCGAAACAGGGCGCCAGCTTGCGTACGCTGATTCAGCGCACGCGTAATACCTGGCACGCAAATCAGGGCGAATATGACTTCTCACACGAAGTGAAAGAGGCGATGTCGGGCTGCCTGGCGTGTAAAGCCTGCTCGACGCAGTGCCCAATCAAGATCGATGTGCCGAACTTCCGTTCACGCTTCCTGCAGCTGTATCACACCCGCTATCTGCGCCCGATGAGCGATCATCTGGTAGCCACCGTGGAGAGTTACGCGCCGCTGATGGCCAAAGCGCCTAAGGTGTTCAACTTTTTCCTCAAGCAGCCGTGGATGCGCGAGCTGAGCAAAAAGCATATCGGCATGGTGGATTTGCCGCTGCTGTCATCGCCGAGCCTCAAGCAGCAGTTAGGCGGCCATCCGGCGATGAACCTGACGCTGGAGCAGTTAGAAGCGCTGGATGCAGCGCAACGCGAAAACTGCGTGCTGGTGGTACAAGATCCCTTTACCAGCTATTACGAAGCACAGCTGGTCACCGATTTCGTCAAGCTGATTGAGAAACTCGGTTATCGTCCGGTGCTGCTGCCGTTCTCACCGAATGGCAAGGCGCAGCATGTGAAAGGCTTCCTGCAGCGCTTTGCGCGCACCGCCAGCAAAACCGCTGATTTTCTCAATCGCGTGGCAAAACTGGGCATGCCGATGGTCGGTGTCGATCCGGCGACCGTGCTCTGTTACCGCGATGAGTACCATCAGGTGCTGGGCGAGCAGCGCGGCGAGTTTAACGTGCAGCTGGTGCATGAGTGGCTGCAAACCGCCTTGTCGGCACGTGCGGAGCAAACCGCCAGCGGCGAAGCCTGGTATCTGTTTGCGCACTGCACCGAAGTGACCGCGCTACCGTCCACGCCGAATCAGTGGCAGAGCATTTTTGCGCGCTTTGGTGCGAAGCTTGAAAACGTCAATGTGGGCTGCTGCGGAATGGCGGGAACCTATGGCCATGAAAGCGTAAACCTGGAGAATTCGCTGGGGATTTATGAGCTGTCCTGGCATCCGCAATTGCAAAAGCTGCCGCGTCAGCGCTGTCTGGCAACCGGTTTTTCGTGTCGTAGCCAGGTAAAACGCGCAGAAGGCAATGGCATGCGTCATCCACTGCAAGCATTACTGGAAATGATGTAAACAAATTGTAGGAGACGTCACAAAGCTGGATTAGAATATCCAGCCTGCGTGGCGAACAAAATCACTCTGCAGGCGGGTGGCTTGATCCCACTCGCCGCTGAGCGCCAGTTGATGACACAAGCGTGTTAATGACAGGCGCGCCAGTTGATAGGCCTGAATCCGGAACAAACGGTCACGATCGGCATTGCCCATCTCCTGCACTAAGCGATGATGGAGCTTGCCCATGGCATGCAGAAAGCTGTGATCGTCGCCATTGATTTCGCAGATTTCTGCCATATCAAGACAGGTGTCGTTAAAGCGACGCAGTTGGTCGAGCGTGCAATCAGTGCGGTTGAGCTTTGCCTGAGCCATGTAGAAGTCAACGGTGATATCACGCACCGAAAACTTATACTCGTCGATTTTATGTTGTAACCAGGCTGAGACGGTAAGCGTCATATCGCCACCTTTTTAGGTTAATGATAATCATTATCATATTAAACCGCGTCAGGAATGCAATTCCCGCTGTGAAATTTTATTGATTTCCTCTGCCTGTTACTAAAATCGGCAATAACAATTTCTTTACATAGTAGAAAGGCGTAACCTATCAATCAGGATGGAAACGTAAAATTGGTTTTGGAAAATTTTACGAAAATTTAACGGGTTACGTTGGTCAGGCGCGCACGGGAATGCTGCCGTCAATCTGCTTTGAAGCGACTATGCTTAATAAAGCAGCAGTAAAAAACAGCACGAGATGATTATCCCTGCAAAACAAGAGGTTGAAGTGATATCTGATATCACTACCATAGGGGGATAGCCTGAAAAGGCCCAGACATATGAGGTAGCACAATGTCATCAGTAAATGCCGACTCTTTTTCACCCGAAGATTTCGTCTGGAAAGGGCTCACGCTGACCGAATCGGCAGCGAAACAGATTCTTAACCTGGTAGAACAAGACCCTGAAGTCAAGGGCTTGAAACTGGGTGTGAAAACGTCCGGCTGTGCCGGTTTTGGGTACGTTATGGACCTGGTGAAAGATCCTGCCGATGACGACCTGCAGTTTGAGCAATTCGGCGCAAAACTGTTTGTGCCACTTCAGGCGATGCCGTTTGTTGACGGTACCGAGCTGGATTATGTCCGCGAAGGTCTTAACCAGGTTTTTAAATTCAACAACCCTAAAGCTCAACACGCCTGCGGGTGCGGTGAAAGCTTTGGCGTCGAGTAAGTGAAATATGTCACGACACAGCGAAGCATCTGACGATGTACAAATGTGGGAAGGTAAGCTCAACTATAAAGAGGGCTTCTTTACCCAGTTACAAACTGAAGAATTTGCCCACGGCATCAATGAAGATGTGGTGCGCGCCATTTCGGCTAAACGTAACGAACCTGAATGGATGCTTGAATTCCGTCTCAAGGCGTTCCGCGCCTGGGAGCAAATGGAAGAGCCGCACTGGCTGAAAGCGCACTACGAGAAACTGGATTATCAGGATTACAGCTATTATTCCGCGCCGTCCTGCGGCAACTGCGATGACAGCTGTGCTTCTGAACCCGGTGCCACGCAAACCTCCGGCAGCGTCGCGTCCAGCGACTACCTGACGAAGGAAGTGGAAGACGCGTTCAACCAGTTAGGCGTTCCGGTGCGTGAAGGTCGTGAAGTGGCGGTGGATGCGATTTTCGACTCCGTCTCCGTTTCAACCACCTATCGCGGCAAGCTGGCGGAGCAGGGCATCATCTTCTGCTCGTTCGGCGAAGCGATTCACGATCACCCTGAGCTGGTGCAGAAGTATCTCGGCACCGTCGTGCCGCCAAACGATAACTTCTTCGCTGCGCTGAACTCCGCTGTGGCCTCTGACGGTACCTTCGTTTATATCCCGAAAGGCGTACGTTGCCCGATGGAGCTGTCGACCTATTTCCGCATCAACGCGGCAAAAACTGGTCAGTTCGAGCGCACCATTTTGATCGCCGATGAAGACAGCTACGTCAGCTACATCGAAGGTTGCTCTGCGCCTGTGCGTGACACCTATCAGCTGCACGCCGCAGTGGTAGAAGTGATCATCCATAAAAACGCTGAAGTGAAATACTCCACCGTACAGAACTGGTTCCCAGGCGGCGAAGGCGAGGGCGGTATCCTCAACTTCGTGACCAAACGTGCTCTGTGCGAAGGCGATCACAGCAAGATGTCCTGGACACAGTCTGAGACCGGTTCGGCGATCACCTGGAAATATCCAAGCTGCATTCTGCGCGGTGATTACTCGATCGGTGAGTTCTACTCGGTCGCACTGACCGCAGGCCGCCAGCAGGCGGATACCGGTACCAAGATGATTCACATCGGTAAAAACACCAAGTCGACCATCATCTCCAAAGGTATCTCTGCCGGTAAGAGTCAGAACACCTATCGTGGCCTGGTGAAAATTATGCCAACCGCGACCAACGCGCGTAACTTCACCCAGTGTGACTCGATGCTGATTGGTGCCGAGTGCGGTGCGCACACCTTCCCATATGTGGAAACGCGCAACAACACCGCCCATCTGGAGCACGAAGCCACCACCTCGCGCATCGGTGAAGATCAGATGTTCTACTGCCTGCAGCGTGGCATCAGCGAAGAAGATGCGATCTCAATGATCGTCAACGGCTTCTGCAAAGACGTTTTCTCCGAGCTGCCACTGGAATTCGCCGTGGAAGCGCAAAAATTGTTAGCTATCAGCCTTGAGCACAGTGTGGGCTGATGCCCGTTGCCGGAAGCAATGTGAAGGAAAGAGTATGTTAAGCATTAAAGATTTGCAGGTTAGCGTTGAAGACAAAGAGATTTTGCGCGGTCTGAACCTCGAAGTGAAACCGGGCGAAGTCCACGCCATCATGGGACCGAACGGTTCAGGTAAAAGTACCCTGTCTGCAACGCTGGCTGGCCGTGAAGATTACGAAGTCACTGGCGGTTCTGTCACCTTCAAGGGCAAAGACCTGCTGGAGCTTGAGCCAGAAGAGCGTGCCGGTGAAGGCATCTTCATGGCGTTCCAGTATCCGGTAGAAATTCCGGGCGTCAGCAACCAGTTTTTCCTGCAGACCTCGGTCAACGCGGTACGTAAATACCGTGAGCAGGAGCCGCTGGACCGTTTCGACTTCCAGGATTTCATCGAAGATAAAATCCAGCTGCTGAAGATGCCAGAAGATTTGCTGACCCGTTCAGTGAACGTGGGCTTCTCTGGTGGTGAGAAGAAGCGTAACGACATCCTGCAGATGGCGGCACTGGAACCTGAGCTGTGCATCCTTGATGAAACCGACTCCGGTCTGGATATCGATGCGCTGAAAATCGTGGCAGAAGGCGTAAACAGCCTGCGCGACGGTAAGCGTTCATTCATCATCGTGACGCACTACCAGCGTATTCTGGATTACATCAAGCCAGACCACGTACATGTGCTGTATCAGGGCAAGATCGTTAAATCTGGCGACTTCTCGCTGGTGAAACAGTTGGAGGAGCAAGGCTATGGCTGGCTTACCGACCAAGAGTGATAACGCCCTGCAGCAGTGGCATCATCTGTTTGAATCGCGCGGTGACGTACGTTCTTTGCAGGCGCAGCAGCACTGGCAGCAACTGATGCGTGTCGGCCTGCCGACGCGTAAGCATGAAAACTGGAAATACACGCCGCTTGATGGCCTGTTGGCGCAGCAGTTTGTGCTGCCGCAGCCGCAGGAAGTGAGCGCGGAACAAGTTGAAGCGCTGGCGCTGCCGGTTGATGCGGTGCGTTTGGTGTTTGTTGACGGTCGTTTTCAGGCTGAATTGAGCAGCCGTGATACCGGCCTGTTTGAAATTCAGCATGCGCAGGCTTCTGAGCGTCGTCCGCTACCGGCACCGATTCAGCCGGAAGTGTTCCTGCATCTGACTGAAAGTCTGGCAGAAGAAGCCACGACAATTCGTCTGGCGCGTGGTAAATCAGCGGCTAAACCGCTTTATCTGTTGCACATCACCAGCGGTCAGGATGCGGGCACTAACACCGTGCACCATCGCCACCATCTGCAGCTGGAAGCCAGCGCAGAAGCGGAAGTGATTGAGCACTATGTCACGCTGAATGACGTGGCGCACTTTACCGGCGCGCGTTTCACTTTCGACGTGGCCGACAATGCCAAACTGCAGCACATCAAACTGTCATTTGAGAGCGAGGAGGCTTACCACTTCGCGCACAATGATGTGGTGATGGGCCGCGATGCGAATGTGGCCACTACCAGCTTCCTGCTGGGTGCGGGCTTATCGCGTCACAACACCAGCGCGCAGCTGAATGGCGAAAATACCAATCTGGCGATCAACAGCTTGTCGTTGCCGGTGAATCAGGAAGTGTGCGATACCCGCAGCTATCTGGAACACAACAAAGGCTACTGCACCAGCCGTCAAATGCATAAAGTCATCGCGCGCGATAAAGGTCGTGCGGTGTTCAACGGCATGATCAAAGTGGCGCAGCACGCGCTGAAAACCGATGGACAGATGACTAACAACAACCTGTTGCTGGGCCGTCTGGCTGAAGTGGACACCAAGCCGCAGCTGGAAATCTATGCGGATGACGTGAAGTGCAGCCACGGTGCGACCATTGGTCGTATTGATGAAGAGCAGATGTTCTACCTGCGCTCGCGCGGCATCGATGAGACTGCCGCACAGCGTATGATCATCCATGCCTTTGCCGCTGAACTCACCGAAACGCTGGAAAATCCGGTATTGCGTCAGGTGGTGCTGCAGCGCATTGCCGCGCGCATCCCGGGAGTTGAGTCATGAGTTTCGATCTCGAACGCATCAGAGCGGAATTTCCGATTCTGAAACGTGAGGTCAACGGACATCCGCTGGCCTACCTTGATAGCGCGGCCAGCGCACAGCGCCCGCTCGCGGTCATCAATGCGGAAAGTTATTTCTACCAGCACGGCTATGCGGCCGTGCACCGTGGTATCCATTCGTTGAGCGCGCAGGCGACCACCGACATGGAGAACGTACGTCATCAGGCAGCGCGTTTTCTTAACGCCGCTTCGCCAGAAGAGATTATTTTCGTCAAAGGCACCACGGAAGCCATCAATCTGGTGGCGAACAGTTGGGGCGGCAGTCAGTTGCAGCCGGGCGACAACATCATCGTCACCGAGATGGAGCATCACGCTAACATCGTGCCGTGGCAAATAGTGGCGCAGCGTACCGGCGCAGAAATTCGCGTTTTGCCGCTGAATGCGCAGGGCGAGCTGGCGCTGGAACAGCTGAGCGGCTTGATTGATAGCCGCACCCGTTTGCTGGCGGTCACCCACGTTTCTAACGTGCTCGGCACCGTCAATCCCGTAAAAACTATCGTGGCACAAGCGAAAGCCGCTGGTGTGATTACGTTGGTGGATGGCGCGCAGGCGGTGATGCATCACACGGTGGATGTGCAGGATATTGACTGCGATTTCTACGCTTTCTCTGGCCATAAAATTTATGGTCCAACTGGCATTGGTGTGCTGTATGCGCGTAAAGCGTTGCAGGAGATCATGCCACCCTGGGAAGGCGGCGGTTCGATGATTTCGGAGGTTGTGCTGCCAACCGGCACCACCTTTAACACTACGCCATGGCGTTTCGAAGCGGGCACGCCCAATACCGGCGGCATCATTGGTTTGGGTGCGGCGTTAACGTGGATCAGCGAACTGGGCCTGGACGTGATTCATCAGCGCGAATCGATGCTGATGCGTTATGCGCTGGATAAACTGGCTTCAGTGCCGGATCTGGTGATTTACGGTCCGGAAAGTCGCAGCGGCGTGGTGGCCTTCAACCTCGGCAACCATCACGCCTTTGATGTCGGCAGTTTCCTTGATCAATACGGTATTGCGATCCGCACCGGCCATCACTGTGCGATGCCGCTGATGCGTCATTATGCGGTGCCGGCCATGTGTCGTGCCTCCTTCGCGCTGTACAACACCGAAGAAGAAGCCGATCGTCTGGCCGCAGGTTTGACCCGTATTCATCGTCTGCTGGGCGGTTGAGCAGACTTCAGGAGTGATTCATGGCGAATTTGCCAGATAAAGAGAGATTAGTGCGTAACTTCAATCGTTGCGCAAACTGGGAAGAGAAGTACCTCTACATTATTGAACTCGGTGGGAAATTACCAGAATCCTCCGAAAGCTTACAGCAGCCGGAACACGTGATTTCAGGTTGTCAGAGCCAGGTGTGGATACGCATGACCCCGCAGGCCGATGGCACCATCGCCCTCGAAGGCGACAGCGATGCCGCCATCGTTAAAGGGTTGATTGCAGTGGTATTTAGCCTGTATCAAGGGCTTAAGGCGTCAGAGATTCTCGATCTCGATGTGCGCCACTGGTTCGGCGAATTGGCGCTGACCTCACATCTCACTCCCTCGCGTTCGCAGGGGCTGGAAGCGATGATCCGCGCGATCCGGCATAACGCTCAGACCCTCAGCTAAGTTACACTCTCCTGACCCCGGCTTGACCGGGGTCTGTTCTATCCGACAAAGAGAAAATTGCATGAAACCAGCCTTACGTTTAGCCGGTGCATTGCTGTTGTCCTGTTGCGGACTCTCTGCACCTGCATTTGCTACGGAATATCCCCTACCGGCCGATAACAGCCGTTTGATTGGCGAAAACACCCTGACCACCGTGCCGGATGACAAGCGGCCGCTGGAGAGCATTGCCGCACGTTATAAGATAGGCATGCTCGGCATGCTTGAAGCTAATCCAGGCGTTGATCCCTGGCTGCCCAAGGCTGGCACACAATTAACCGTGCCACTGCAGATGCTGCTACCCGATGCACCACGGGAAGGTATCGTGATTAACCTCGCGGAACTGCGACTTTACTATTATCCGAAAGGTGAAGATCGTGTGGTCGTCTATCCGATCGGGATCGGTCAATTAGGCGCCATGACGCCAACCATGGTCACCAGCATCAGCCAGAAAATCCCGAATCCTACCTGGACGCCAACCACCAATATCCGCAAGCGCTACGCCAAAGAGGGCATTACCTTGCCGGGCGTGGTGCCAGCCGGGCCTGATAACCCAATGGGGCTGTTTGCGATGCGTCTGGCGCGTGGAACCGGTCAGTATCTGATTCACGGCACCAATGCTGACTTTGGTATTGGCATGCGCGTAAGTTCTGGCTGCATTCGCCTGCGACCGGATGATATTGAAGCGCTGTTCAACAGCGTGCCGAAAGGGACGCGGGTGCAGGTGATCAATCAGCCCATCAAATATGCGATAGAACCCGACGGTAAGCGCTACGTTGAAGTGCATCAGCCGTTATCACGTAATGATAAGGACGATCCGCAAACCATGCCGATTGCGCAGTCAGCGCAGCTGAAAGCCTTCTCGAAGAGCGAGAAGAGTGATACGGCGTTGATCAAGGAAGCGATAGCCCGACGTTCCGGGATGCCGGTATTAGTGAGCAGCGGTGAGCCGGTGACAGATGAAAGCGCAGTACCAATGGAGCAGCGTGGTGAGGCCGTAGCGCAGCCCTGAATTCGGACCAGAGCATCGCAGAATCAGGACAAAAAAAATGGTGCCACATGGGCACCATTTTTCAAACCAGAACTCTTACTTACGGTAAGAGTGAGCCTGGTTGTCCAGACGCTGGTTAGCACGAGCTGCGTCATCTTTAGCAGCCTGAACGTCAGAACGGATTGCGTTCACGTCGTTGCTCAGCTGATCAACTTTAGCGTTCAGAGTCTGAACGTCTGAAGACAGTTGGTCGATTTTAGCGTTGCTTGAGCAACCAGCCAGCATAGTTGAAGCCAGGATTACAGCGCCCAGTACCAGTTTAGTGCGATTCATTCTTTATACCCTCTAGATTGAGTTAATCTCCATGTAGCGTTACAAGTATTACACAAAGCTTTTTGAGTTGAGAATAAATTTTTGATGAGAACATGCTTAAATTTGATCGTTCGCTCAAAGAAACAGCATTTAACAGAACATGATGAAAATAATTAGCTAAAACAGAGAGATTTAATCGGACTAACCTTAATCATACGAGATTTTGAATAGTTAATTTCGATTGGAAATTTCTGGCTTTTGTATTACCTCTGCAATAAAAAAAGCGCCTTTAAAGGCGCTTTTAAATAAAAATTCAGTTACTAATCAGATTACATGTACAGACGCGGTATTTGTCGTTCCGCTTGGTACTAATGCACCTGAAACCATTACCACCACATCGCCTTTCTGCGCATATCCGCTTTCCAGCGCCATTTCCTTACCAATGCGGTAGAAATCATCAGTTGAGGCAATTTCTCTCACCAGATGAGTTTCGATACCTTTGCTCAGAATCAGCTGACGAGCGGTGGTTTCGTTGGTGGTGAGCGCCAGAATGGTGGCATCCGGGAAATACTTACGGATAGCTTTAGCAGATTTACCACCTTCGGTGGCTACAACAATCAGTGGTGCTTCCAGCTTCTCTGCAGTCTCAACGGCACCGCGGCATACCGCTTCGGTGATGCGCAGCTTGCGTGAGTCCTGCAGCGAGTCAATGCGCGATTTCATCACGCGATCGGTACGCTCACAGATGGTCGCCATGATGGTGACCGACTCCAGTGGATAACGACCTTTAGCACTCTCACCAGACAGCATGACCGCATCGGTACCATCGAGGATGGCGTTCGCCACGTCGCCGGCTTCCGCACGGGTAGGGCGTGGGTTCTTGATCATGGAATCCAGCATCTGCGTCGCGGTGATGACCACTTTGCGTGCTTTATTACATTTCTTAATCATCATCTTCTGCGCGAAGATCACTTCCTCAACCGGGATCTCAACGCCGAGGTCGCCACGAGCAACCATGATGCCGTCTGAGGCTTCGAGGATCTCGTCGAAGTTGTTCAGGCCTTCCTGGTTCTCGATTTTCGAGATGATCTGGATATGCTCGCCGCCATGCGCTTTCAGGTGCTCACGGATTTCCAGCACGTCAGAACGCTTACGAATAAACGAAGCGGCGACGAAATCAACGTTCTGCTCGCAACCAAAGATCAGGTCGCGCTTATCTTTTTCCGCCAGTGCAGGCAGCTGAATGGAGACACCTGGCAGGTTAACGCCCTTGTTCTCACCCAGATCGCCATTGTTCAGGACCTTACAGATTACTGAATTCTCAGTCACTTCTGTGACCTGCATACCGATCAAGCCATCGTCAACCAGAACGGTGTTACCAATTTTCAGGTCTTCAGTGAAGCCGGCGTAGGTCACGGCAACACGTTCGCTGTTACCAATGACTGACTGATCGGTGGTGAAGGTGAAGGTCTGGCCGGCTTTCAACGACACATCGTTGCCGCCTTCCAATTTCATGGTACGAATTTCCGGACCTTTGGTGTCCAGCAGAATAGCGGCCTGACGACCGGTTTTTTCCATAACGGCACGCATGTTGGTAATGCGTTGGCCATGTTCAGCGTAATCCCCGTGCGAGAAGTTAAGGCGCATCACGTTCATGCCCGCTTCCAGCAGTTGGGTCAGCATCTCTTCAGATTCGGTTTTTGGACCGATAGTACAAACGATTTTGGTCTTTTTCATGTCAGGTTTTCTATAAGTTGTGATGGATGATAAAGGTCGGGATTCGATGCGCACGGCACCGAAGTGAGAATATTTATGGTGTTGGATCGGATTTCACAGAAATAAGAATAGGAGACGAAAGCAAAGCGTGCAGAGAAGTTATGCAGTACGCGAGGGAACTGAGTGATCAGTGTTGCGCAAATCATTGGAGTTGTTTGCATAGGCACGTTAGCGCTGAAACCTTTCAGGTGGAACAACGCGGCATAGTATAGTCGCTAAGTATGCGAAAACCAATATAAAAGCGGCGCGATATAGACGATGCAGATCAAGAAAAAGGTGTTGCGCAAGGAGATAAAACCAGAGTGGTGCGCTCTAATGGACTCGAACCATCGACCCCCACCATGTCAAGGTGGTGCTCTAACCAACTGAGCTAAGAGCGCATTGAGGAAATTCACAAAATTGGTGCGTCCGAGTGGACTCGAACCACCGACCCCCACCATGTCAAGGTGGTGCTCTAACCAACTGAGCTACGGACGCACTTGGTGCGCTCTAATGGACTCGAACCATCGACCCCCACCATGTCAAGGTGGTGCTCTAACCAACTGAGCTAAGAGCGCAACACGCTGTCAGGGCGACAGCGGGGACGAATATTAACGGCAGGCCGTGATGCTGGCAAGGGGAAAAAGTGTTTTTCCCCTACGACTGACCAGCAACTGTGCTATGCGTCGTTTTTTTCGCCGTTACCAGCCACTTAGCGCGCAGCGCGCGCCAGGATGACCTGCGCAGGCAGGCGCTGCAAACGACGGATGCGCCAAATCATCATCACCGCTGCGGAGGTCAGGCCGATAATAAAGCCACACCAGAAACCGGCGGGACCCAACTTCGGCAATACCCAATCCGTCATCGCCAGTACATAACCCACCGGCAAACCCAGCACCCAGTAGGCGATAAAGGTGATGAAGAAGATCGAGCGCGTGTCTTTATAACCGCGCAAGATACCGCTGCCAATCACCTGAATTGAATCTGAGAACTGATAAATCGCCGCCAGCAACATTAGCTGTGCCGCAAGGGTAATGACTTCTGGATTTGCCGTGTACAGGCCAGCGATATCGTGACGGAAAATCACGGTAAACAGTGCGGTGATGGCCGCCATGCTGATGCCGACGCCTTGCCCGGTCCACGCAGCAACGCGCGCCTGTTCGGCCGAACCTTGTCCCAGCCGATAGCCAACGCGAATGGTAGTGGCGACGCCGAGCGACAGCGGCAACACGAACATCAGCGAACTGAAGTTGAGTGCAATCTGGTGTCCGGCCACTTTCACGATACCGAGCGGTGATACCAACAGCGCCACCACGGCAAACAGCGTCACCTCAAAGAACAGCGCCAATGCCACCGGCAAACCCAGCGTGAACAGGCGTGACAAAATCGCACGTGACGGTGCAGACCAGCGCGTTTTCATACGGATGTCGCGCATGCTTGCCATGCGTTTCACCCAGAAGCGCATCACCAGGAACATCACCCAATAGACCGATGCCGTCGCCACGCCGCAGCCGACGCCGCCTAAGGCCGGCATACCAAAATGGCCGTAAATGAACACATAGTTGAGCGGAATGTTCACCATTAGGCCGAGGAAGCCGAGCAGCATCGCCGGTTTGGTTTTCGACAAACCTTCGCATTGGTTGCGCATCACCTGGAACAGCAGGTAACCCGGTGCGCCCCACAGCAACGCATGCAGGTATCCTTCGGCTTTGGCGGCCAATTCAGGATCGATATCATGCATGGTGTTAATCAGATAACCGGCGTTCCACAGCACCACCATAATCAGGAGTGCAACACCGATTGCCATCCAGTATCCCTGGCGTACTTGTTCCGCGATACGTTCGCGTCGTCCTGAACCGTTGAGTTGCGCAACGGTAGGCGTCAAAGCCAGTAGAAGACCATGACCAAACAGAATGGCGGGAAGCCAGATAGAGGTGCCGACAGCGACGGCGGCCATATCCGTGGCGCTTACCGCACCGGCCATAACAGTATCTACAAATCCCATCGCAGTCTGGGCCACCTGAGCAAGGATGACGGGGATCGCGAGGGCCAGCAATTGACGCGCTTCGGTAAAATACTTCTGCACGTTACACCTGCTTAATTAATGAAGAGAGCGGGGCGAAATCCCCAAAGAATGCGCGCACAGTGTAGCGGCAGCGCTGGCTTCCGCCAAACGTTGATCGCATTTTGTTTAGCAATTTGTGTAAAGTTTGAACTCCGCCAAATTAAGCTGCCGCCGACAAGCTGTGATAAACTGACGCAAACTTTGCAGAGGCTAAGATTATGTTTACTGGAATTGTGCAAGGCACGGCAGAAATTGTCGGCATTGAAGAGAAAGATCTGTTTCGTACCCATATTGTGCGCTTACCGGATGACCTGTTACCGGGACTGGCGCTGGGCGCATCGGTAGCCCACAACGGTTGCTGCCTGACTGTGACCGAGATTAATGGCGATCGGGTTAGCTTCGATCTGATTAAAGAAACATTGCGCATTACCAACCTGGGTGAATTACAGGTCGGGGATGTAGTGAATATTGAGCGTGCAGCGAAGTTCAGTGATGAAATTGGCGGCCATTTAATGTCTGGCCATATTATGACCACGGCGGAAATCTGCAAAATCATCCAGTCAGAAAACAACCGCGAAATCTGGTTTAAATTACAGGACGCCACGCAGATCAAATATATTCTGCATAAAGGTTTTGTGGGTATCGACGGAATTAGTTTGACCGTTGGCGACGTTACCAAAAGCAAGTTCTGTGTGCATCTGATTCCGGAAACGCTGGAGCGCACCACGTTAGGCGCGAAGAAGTTTGGTCAGAAGGTCAATATTGAGATTGATCCTCATACGCAGGCCATTGTGGAAACCGTTGAACGCGTATTAGCGCAGCGTGAAGCCGCTGCACTGGCGCAGATTGCCAGCGCAGAATAATGGCGCTAAAAAAGGCGCCCTGCGGCGCCTTGATTTATTTCTGTAAGCTCATTAACGCGCTACGCGTAATCCGCCGTCCTTGCCACGACTGAATACTACCTGCCACAGCTGAATATCACGGGCACGAAACGCACCGGCGCAGGCGTTGAGATAATAGTCGAACATTCGTTTAAAACGTTCGCCATATTTCTCAGCCAGCTGCGGCCACGCCGCCTGAAAACGTTCATACCAGGCCATTAACGTCGTATCGTAATCTGCGCCAAAGTTGTGCCAATCTTCCATGACGAAATGTGGCTCACTGGCATCAGCGATTTGACGGACCGACGGCAGACAACCGTTCGGGAAGATATATTTATCAATCCACGGATCGACATTCATATCCGTTGTGAGGGCACCAATGGTGTGCAGTAAAAATATGCCGTCTGGTTTGAGATTGCGGTCAGCAACATCAAAATAAGTGGCATAGTTTTTCGGCCCGACATGTTCAAACATTCCGACAGAAACAATGCGATCATATTGATTATTCAGGTCGCGATAGTCCTGCAGTAAAATAGTGACATCCAGTCCTTCACAGCGTTGTTGTGCCAGTTTTTGTTGCTCTGCAGAAATAGTGACGCCATGCACCGTGACGCCATAATGGCGTGCGGCATATTCCGCCAGTCCGCCCCAGCCACAACCGATATCCAACAGCGTCATGCCCGGTTCAAGTTGTAACTTGCGGCAAATCATATCCAGTTTGGCCTGCTGCGCGTTTTCCAACGTATCAGCATCTTTCCAGTAGCCGCAGGAATATTGCATATAGGGGTCAAGCATCAGTGAGAATAGATCATTACCCAGGTCGTAATGCTCTTTACCCACAATCCAGGCGCGTTTTTTCGATTGCAAATTAGTAAGACGCGCGGCCGCGATGCGCAACGTATCTTTAAAATGCCGCGGTAATTGTTTATCCAGATGGTGTTTTAAAACGCGATGGAAGAACATATCAAGCTGTTCGCACTCCCACCAACCATCCATGTAACTTTCACCTAATCCGAGCGATCCTTCCTCGAGCACGCGTTTAAAAAAATCTGGATGCTTTACCTGAATATCCCAGGGACGAGTGCCATTAACTGCAATATCAGCACGCTCTAGCAGTTCATTGACGATCCGAAACCAGTGGTTTTCTTCAAGGCTCACTTCTTCTATAACAGATGAACTCATAGCTTCTCCATCACCTTCCGATCTGAACCTGAGAAAAAGAATAGCCAATTTCCCAAGACCTGTGAGAGAACTCACGGAAAATCCGTGCGCCAGAAATCCGACGTTTTACAGAGGCATGAATTTGAATAGAAAAGTTGGACGCCGCACTGGAGTATCGTGCAGACGCCATCCCGCGACAGTGTCGCTAAAGGTATTACATTTATATTATTGATTTAATACAGAATTACTGACCCACTGAGTATATGCTCACGCGGGTCAATATTCAACGGGTTATCGTTAGTTTGCTAACGAAAAGCGTTGGCTTAGAGATTATCTTCGCAGGGACGGGAAGTGTGGGCAATATCACTTTGTGCGTTTGCCGATCGCTGGCAGACAAAGCCCACCCACGCCAGTACCACGGTGGCCACCATCACTAATGTGGTGTTGAACAGCGCCTGCTCAAGGCCGGCGGAGACCAGCAGGCTGGCGACAAAGCACAATCCTAACTGGAATAAATTCTGTAATCCTGCCGCTTTACCGGTGGCGTGCGGGAAGGGCGCTAATGCGCTGGCCACCACAATCGGATAGATCGCGCCATTGGCCAGCGCCATGCCGCAGAAGGGCATCAGCAGCACAAACAGCGGCGCTGAAGGCATCAGGGCGATGACAAACAGACTTAGGATGCTCAGACTGTACAGCACCAGCAACCACGGCAGCAGTTGCGCGCCCTGATAACGATTTAACAGCGCGCGGCAGCCAAAGCCGCCAATCAGAAACGCAATGGTCTGCGGAATATAGCTCAGGCCAATATCGCCCGGCGTCAGGCCAGCTGCGGCGAGAATGAAAGGTGAGCCCGTCAGCCACGCGAAAAAGCTCGCCGAACATGCCGAATAGATTAAGACGTTACCGCTGTAGACGCGGGTACCTAGCAAAGTCAACCAGCCGGGTTGTTTGCCTGAGGCGACTTTCTCGCGCTTAGGTGAGGTTAACTGCAGCGTACCGATCAGCAACACTACGGCAACCAGCGTCAGCGTGATAAAGATGCTGCGCCAGTGGAAGTGGCCGATCAGCCAGGCGCCGAGCAGCGGTGCCAGCGCCGGAGACAGCGCAACCAGCGGCATAATCGTTGCAAACACTTTATTGGCTTTCGCTTTTGGGTAGTGATCCACCACCAGCGCCTGCCAGCTTACGGCAGCCGCACACACGCCAATCGCCTGCATAAAACGCAGCGCCAGCATCAGGCGGACATCGGTCACCCACAGCATTCCCAGACAACCGAGGGCGAAGATGGCAAGGCCCGCCAGCAAAATCGGCTTACGTCCATAACGATCTGATAGCGGTCCCCAAAATACCTGGGCACAGGCAAAACCGCCGAGAAACAGACTCAGGCTGGCGCTGATGGTGCCGGGTGCGCTAGCAAAATCACGCTGCATATCGCCAAAGGCGGGCAAATACATATCCGTGGCAAGAAAGCCGAGCATGCTGAGCACGGCGAGATAAGGCATAAATGCTTTAGACGACAACATGTTGATTCTCTTTTGGGCAGGGTGAACGCCGGGGAGTGTAAAAGGATGCGGCGCGCTTTGTGAAACGCTAATATTTGCATGGTGCTGTTAAAATTTTTGAAGGCAAATTTATGTGGTCAGAATATGCGCTTGAAGTGGTGGATGCAGTAGCGCGCACCGGCAGTTTTAGCGCGGCAGCGCAGGAACTGCATCGCGTGCCCTCTGCCGTCAGTTATACTGTGCGCCAGCTGGAAACCTGGCTGGCGGTGCCGCTGTTTGAGCGCCAGCATCGGGAAGTGGTGATGACAGCGGCGGGCGAGCATTTTGTGCGGGAAGGCCGATCTGTTATCAAAAAAATGCTGGCCACTCGCCGACAGTGTCAGCAACTGGCAAATGGCTGGCGCGGCGAGTTGAGCATCGCGGTTGACTGCATTGTAAAACCGCAGCGCACGCGACAGTTAGTGAAGGACTTCTATCGCCATTTTCCCGATATGGAGCTGATTATCAGCTACGAAGTGTTCAACGGCGTGTGGGATGCGTTGGCTGATGGTCGGGTGGATGTGGCGATTGGCGCAACCCAGGCCATTCCGGTGGGCGGACGTTTTGCCTTTCAGGATATGGGCGCGCTGAACTGGCGTTGTGTGGTGAGCCCTGATCATCCGCTGGTTAACAGCAAGGAGCTGGATGATGAAACCTTGCGGGCGTGGCCATCGCTGGTGCTGGAAGATACCTCGCGTGCGTTACCGCGCCGTATGACATGGACGCTGGATAATCAGCGGCGGTTGGTGGTGCCAGAGTGGGAAACCGGGATGGATTGTTTGCTGGCAGGATTGTGCGTCGGCATGGTGCCTGGCCATTTGGCGCGTCCACTGCTGGACAGCCAAAAACTGGTCGAGCTGGCGCTACCGCAGGCGTTTCCGGACAGTCCGTGCTGCGTCAGCTGGTCAGAACAGCGCGCGTCACCGGCGCTGGCGTGGTTACTGGCTTATCTCGGGGATGCGGAAACGCTGAACCACGAATGGCTCAGCGAAGTGTCGGCTTAGCGGCGGTAGTCGCGGAACGGACCGTACGCCACCGAACGGCGTTCAATCAGCGTTGGCTGGACTTCGATAGTTTGCGGATCTTCGCGCTTGCTGGTGATGCGATCCAGCAGCATCTCCAGCGCTTTTTCGCCTAGTTCAGCTTTCGGCTGGTGCACGGTGGTGAGCGCTGGTGTGAAATAGCGCGCGTTGCGCACGTTATCGTAGCCAATCACCGAGATATCCTGCGGTACGCGCAAACCCATCTCATCAGCAGCGCAAATCGCGCCCATCGCCATGATATCGCCACCGCAGAACACCGCGGTTGGACGCTGTTTCTGATTTAAGATCTGTTGCATCGCCAGATAGCCCGATTCAGGCTCAAAGTCGCCCTGAACCACCCACTCGGGACGCACCGTAATGCCCGCTTCGTTCATTGCCTGCAGGAAGCCAGCATGACGTCCACCGCCGGTGTTGCGCTCCATTTGGCCAGGAATGGCACCGATATCGCGATGGCCACGTTCAATCAGATAACGCCCGGCGAGATAGCCGCCCTGAAATGCATTGTCCTGCACGGTATCGGTGAAATCACCGCGTGATGCACCCCAATCCATCACCACCATGGGGATATTGCGGTTCTCTTCCAGCATCTGCAGCAAATCGTCTGGATATTCCGAACACATCACCAGCAGACCATCGACGCGCTTTTGCGCCATCATCGACAGGTAAGCGCGCTGCTTTTGCAGATCGTTGTGCGCATTGCCGAGAATCAGCGTATAGCCGCGTTCGAAGCAGCGATTCTCCACCGCTTCGATAATTTCAGCGAAGTAGGGCGCTTCGCTGGAGGTCGCCAGCAGACCCAAGGTTTTAGTGTGATTGACTTTGAGACTACGCGCCACGGCACTCGGCGAGTAGTGTAATTCTTTGATCGCTTCCCATACGGCGTTACGCGTCTCTTCCGCAACGAAACGCGTTTTGTTGATGACATGCGAAACCGTGGTGGTTGAGACACCCGCGCGTTTTGCGACATCTTTAATTGTTGCCATGAAAATGGTGCTCCTGGGCTTATCGCAACTTACTGATAAGTATATTGTTAAACGTTTGCGTCTGCTAATGCTTTTACAGCCCAAAAAAGCGGGCAAAACGGCATGTTCAAGCAGGCAAAATCACTTCATCACGCTGTAATTACAGCCTGCGCAAAATCTGTTGCGCAACGAAAGGCGGCGATTCTAGCAAGCTGGCGCGGATAACACGAGATTTTTGCCTATTGCTATGCGAAAATCGTCTTAACCCTAATAATTGTGCGACTAAGGAGTTGTGATGAATACCGACCTGAAGCTGGCGCTAATGACCACTGTTGGCGCACTGTTGATGATTATCGCTTTCAGCTTTACCGCGATCATGCACTAACAAAAAAGCCGGAGCTGAGAACAGCATCCGGCTTTTTTATTTCTGTTGCGCAACAACTAGCGAATGGTTTTTGGCGTCATCATACGACGCGCGCCCACATAGTGTTTCTGCCAGTAATCCTCACCCAATGCGCTAATCTGAATATCTTTGCCGGTACGCGGCGACTGAATGAATTTGCCATTGCCAAGATAAACGCCGACATGGTCGGCGGTACCGCGATTGTTGATGCGGAAGAACACCAGATCGCCTTTCTCCAGCATTTCACGCTTAATCGGTGCCGCATCACGCAGGTGATACATCTCATTGGCGGTGCGTGGCAGTTTGAATTTCACCAGATCTTTATAGGCGTACCATACCAGGCCGCTGCAATCGAAACCAGTGTGTGGCGAAGCGCCGCCCCACTGATAAGGTTTGCCGAGTTGACCCATTAATTTGGTCATCGCCGTTTCACGCGCTTTTTGATAACGCTGACGGTGCGCTTTACTCATTTTGATGCCGGTCAGCGCTAACGCTTCATCATCGACGGCGATCTCGGGCGTTTTCTTCGCTAAACGTTGATGACCGTATTTCTTAGCAGAGAGTTTCAGCGGGGATTTTTTGCTGGTGGTTTTGTGCAGCGCGATGTCTGTTTTGCTCTGTTTTTTGAGCTTGAATTTTTGAACAGCGGTCAGACGCGATTTTTTGGTGGTGGTTTTTACCGGACGTCGTTTGCGGCGCTCGTCTTCACGTGCGCTCTTTTTCTCTGCTTTAAGCGAACTGGCGTTAACGGGCGCATGCGGAGATGCAGCGGCCACATTAAAGAACAGTTGGGCAAAAGCCAGTATGAAAAGCGTAATTAGTAGACGCATAATCCGATTACAGGTTAAGCAGGCTGAATCATAGCAGACTGCATTAAAGTGAGAGAAATCTGATCAAGTGACCAGCGCCGAGGCAATTCTAATCCACTTTTTTTACAAAAGGTAAGGCCTTTTTCTATTAATATGTTACCAGATTGATTCTGTAGCAAAAATGAGCGATTTCAGCTGGTTAACACAGCGAAATTATTGCTAATTATTAATTTATTAATGCCAATTAATGATATGAAAATGTTATTTGTCATGCGTTAACTTAACAAACATGGCGATTAGCCAGTGCAAACGCAAAATCCCGTTTTCAGTCCGGGAGCGAAATCGCTACAATAAACAAACACGAAGTAGAAGATTAAGGAAGGCAATAATGAGTACTGTTGAAAAAATTCAGCGTCAGATCGCAGAAAACCCGATTCTGCTGTACATGAAAGGTTCGCCAAAGCTGCCAAGCTGTGGTTTTTCGGCGCAAGCCGTGCAGGCGCTTTCTGCGTGTGGCGAGCGTTTCGCTTACGTGGATATTCTGCAGAACCCGGATATTCGCGCTGAAATGCCGAAATACGCTAACTGGCCAACCTTCCCGCAGCTGTGGGTCGACGGTGAACTGGTCGGCGGCTGCGACATCATCGTTGAGATGTTCCAGCGCGGTGAACTTCAGCCACTGCTGAAAGAGACCGCTGAGAAGTATAAAGAAGCGGAATAATGCAGAAGGCCGACACATGTCGGCCTTTTCTTTAGTTACCCGGCAGACGCCTCATCTGCGGATTCTTCACTAAAAGCCAGCGGCCAGCCGCCCAGGCGTTTCCAGCGGTTCACCAACTCACAGAACAGCGTCGCGGTTTGCTCGGTGTCATACAGCGCCGAATGCGCTTGCGTGCTATCAAACTCCATTCCCGCCGCTTTACAGGCTTTCGCCAACACGGTTTGCCCCAGCACTAAACCGCTCAGTGCCGCGGTATCAAAAGTGGCAAACGGGTGGAACGGATTGCGCTTCAGGCTGGCGCGCTCGGCGGCCGCCATCACGAAGTTGAGATCGAAAGTGGCATTGTGCGCCACGATAATGGCGCGATTGCAGCCGCTATCTTTGGTGCCTTTGCGCACCATTTTAAAAATCGCGTGCAGGGCTTCATATTCACTTACCGCACCGCGCAGCGGATTGGTGGGATCGATGCCGGTAAACGCCAGCGCCGCAGGATTCAGAATGGCGCCTTCAAACGGTTCCACATGGAAGTGCAGCGTTTCATCACGGTGCAACCAGCCGTCTTCATCCATTTTCAGCGTGGTGGCTGCAATTTCCAGCAGTGCATCGGTTTGTGCATTGAAACCCGCAGTTTCAACGTCGATCACAACAGGATAAAAACCGCGGAAGCGTTGGTGGAGAGCGTTTAAAGCGTTCGATTCAGACATCAGGATCTCATGGCAATAAATAGGGCAGCGCGCATTATGGCAAAAATCGCAGGAGGGTGCAGCAGGAGAGGGAAGTCAGCCTGCAAATAGCAGGCTGACGGGCAACCTTAGTTGCCTAAGCCGTGACCGGCATGTTTGTTTTCAATCAGCTCGATTTTGTAGCCGTCTGGATCTTCAACAAACGCAATAATAGTCGAACCGCCTTTTACCGGGCCCGCTTCACGCGTCACGTTGCCGCCCGCGCTGCGAATGCGTTCGCAGGTGTCAGCCACATTGTCCACGCCCAGCGCGATATGGCCGTAAGCGTTGCCGAGATCGTATTTATCCACGCCCCAGTTGTAAGTCAGCTCAATCACCGCGCCTTCGCTCTCTTCGGTGTAGCCAACGAATGCCAGAGTGTATTTATACTCGGTGTTTTCGCTTTGACGCAGCACGCGCATGCCGAGCACGCGGGTGTAGAAATCGATTGAACGTTGCAAATCGCCAACGCGTAACATGGTGTGAAGTAAACGCATAACATCCTCTTTTTTAAAACGTCATCAGTGCATGACAAGCAACTTAGTATAGACACTGATGAAATAACGCTGCCGCCTATCCGCCGCGGCAGCTATTTTCTTACAGGGTTGGATAATCGGTATAACCTTCCGCGCCGCCACCGTAGAAGCTCTCAGGACGCTGCGGATTGAGTGGCGCATCCTGCTGCAGACGGGCAACCAGATCCGGGTTGGCGATAAAGTCGCGACCAAACGCCACCGCATCAATCAGGCCACGCGCAATCAGATCGTCGGCTTTCTCAACGGTGTAAGCACCTGCACCGATGATCACGCCTGTGAACAGGGCGCGCACTTTTTCACGGAATGCATCGCTGTAAGGCTGTCCGCCCGCCCAGTCTGGCTCAGAAAGGTGCAGATAGGCGATGCCGCGTTTGCCCAATTCAGCGATGTACCACAGCGCCGCTTTTTCCTCTTCCGGGCCATTTTCCAGATTCTGGAAAACACCGATTGGCGAAACGCGGATACCGATACGATCGGCAGACCAGTTAGCAATCGCCGCATCCACCACTTCCAGTGCGAAACGGCCACGCTTTTCAATCGAACCGCCGTACCCATCGCTACGCTGGTTTGAGCCGGGTGCGAGGAACTGATGCATCAGATAGCCGTGCGCGGAGTGCAGCTCCAGCAGGTCGAAATCGGCTTCGCGCGCATTAGCAGCTGCCTGACCAAAATCTTTAACGATTTGCTGAATTTCAGCCACTGACAACTCGCGTGGCACGGAGGTGTCTTCACGATAAACAGAACCATCCGCGGCGCGCAGGGACGTGCGCGTACCTGCCGCTAGTGGGGATGGGGCGACCGGCGCTTTGCCTTCTGGCTGCACGCTGTGATGAGAAATGCGGCCGGTATGCCACAGTTGTACAGCGCTGTGACCGTTGGCGGCATGAATGCCTTCGTTAATCATTTTCCACGCGGCAATTTGCTGCTGTGTGTGCAGACCTGGCGCACCGGCATAGCCTTTTGCCTGGAAAGAGATCTGGGTGGCTTCGGTGATGATCAAACCGGCACTGGCGCGCTGTTGATAATATTCAGCCATCAGCGGCGTAGGGATATCGCCCGGCTCAATGCTGCGCAGACGCGTCAACGGGGCCATGAAAATGCGGTTCGGTACGGTAATCGCGCCCACTTTAAGTGGGGAGAACAGCTGCTTACTCGCCATATTGAATGCTCCAGGAAGACCGGTCGTCTAGTAAATGGGGTTTTAAAAATCAGTGACTTATCAGCCACTGTTCGATGGTGTCGAGTGCCAGGCTAATCGGGCCCGGCTCTCGGGAAATCTTGCTCTGCAAACTGGCTCCGAGCCACAGCAAGTAGCAGCGCTGCGCCAGCTGCTGCGGCGTTTGCCCAAACGGCAGCGGCTGCTCAGCCGCCACCTCATTCAAACAGCGCGTGTAGGCAGCGATAATGGCGTTGGCACCCTGTTGCAGTGCATCGCGCATCGGCTCAGAGAGATCGCACACTTCGGCTGACAACTTTACGCCAAGACAGCCAACAATATGACCTTGCTCGATAAACAGCCGTTCGCCATAGCGGAAATGCGCTAACAGGCGCTCGGTCGGCGTTAAATCGGGCAGACTCAACTGCTGATCAATCTGCTGCTGGAAATGGCTGAAGTAGCGCTCAATCAGCGCCACGCCAAAGGCCTCTTTCGAACCGAAATAGTGGTAGAACGAGCCTTTCGTGACTTCTGCCAGCGCCAGCATCTCGATCAAACCCATGCCGGTAAAGCCGCGCTGTAAACAAACCTGCTCGCCAATAGCGAGCAGGTGTTCACGGGTATCGTTGCGTTGCAGAGTCTTATTCATGGGGCGCAGGTTATTAGACCAGTCAGTCTAACGCAACCCTCAGGCGGCAGTTTGGCACGATCTGATCATGTCCAGCTGCGGCTGATACTGCTGCGTCTGGATATTGAACATGCCTAAAACCGTATGGAAAAGATTATCTTGCGAAACCTTGGCGTCAGCCGCTTGCTGGCGTAAACAGGCATCATTGATGTGGTTTGCCGCCGCATATCCCGGTGACATCCACATTAGCAGAGGAATGTGTGTTTGCTGCGCAGGCGCAAACAGGTAAGGCGCGCCGTGCAGATACATCCCGCGCTCACCAAGCGATTCGCCATGATCGGAGAGATAAACCAGCGCCACATTGAAGCGATCGCTTAGGCCTTTAAGCTTATCGATGGTGCGGCTCAGCATGTCGTCGCTATACAGCAGCGAGTTATCGTAGGTATTCACCAGCGCCTGATGATCGCAATCCTGAATCTGCTTGCTATCGCAGGTGGGTGCAAAACGGCGGAACTCAGCCGGATAACGCTGATAATAGGCTGGGCCGTGGCTGCCCATCTGATGCAGCACGATAATGCCGTCGTTGTGCAGGCTGGCAACATAGTTATCAAGACGATGCAGCAACACCTCATCCTGGCAAAAACCATCGTGACAATATTGCGGCAGTTTCCACTGCGTCATATCGGTGTGCGGCACGCGGTCACAGGCGCCTTTACAGCCACCATCATTTTCGCGCCACAGTACGCTTACGCCCGCATGGGCGAGGATGTCGAGTACGCCTTCCTGGTGGTGCGCCAGATTGGCGTTGTAATGCATGCGAGGCATATTCGAGAACATACAGGGCACCGAAATGGCGGTTTCTGTGCCACAGGAACTGGCGTTGGGATAGTAAATTACCTGCTGTTTTTTCAATTCTGGATTGGTCTCTCGCGCGTAACCACCCAACGAAAAGTTCTCGGCGCGCGCCGTTTCGCCTACCACTAACACCACCAGCGTTTTACGGGTTGCGACGGAGATTAGCGCACCTTTATGTGCATCTTTACCGATTTTCACCAGCGCCTGGCTACCTTGCAGATAGCGTTGATCGACATAGTGGCCGGTGCCGCTGACGATATTGGCCGGGGTAATCATCTTGATCAGGTTTTTATTATTGCGAATCAGTGAGGCGTAATCTTTGTAAAACAGCGCCGCCATCAGCAGTATCACCAATATTGCGCCCAGTGCGCCCGTCAGGCGTTGCAGCAGATTCCACCACCAGCGCGGTCCACGACGAATACGCACGCCACAAATCAGCGCCACCGGCACCATCCCCATCAATAACATCCAGAGTAGATAGCGGCTGCTGAACAACGCTGAGGCTTCCTGCGGGTCGGATTCAAAGACGTTTTGCATCATATTGGTGTCGATCACCGTGCCAAAACTGTGCATGAAGTAATTGGCGGCGGCGCTGACGAACACCAGCACAATCAGCAACGGCTTGCGCAGATAAGGCCAGGCAGCAAGTGAGAAAATAAAATAGAAAGCCGAGGCCAGCACCAGCGGAATACTGGCGGCGAACAGATAATCGTGGGGATGATCGTAAGGAATCATTTCCCAGGCACGCAGCAAGAACAGGGCATTTAAAACTAGTGCGAAGAACAGCGCAGCAATAAGGTTAAATCCGCTGGTGCCGCACTGCAGGGTGGTCGGGAATCTCATGAAAACTCAACGGTAAGAAGTCGTGTGACAATCGTATGAAGACAAGCTGAGGAAAACCTTAACCAAGAGTAAACATAAACCATCCAAATCCGATAAATGCTGGCTATTTGGTAAACAGGCGTAACCAGGCGCCGCGATGGCTTGATTATGCGCAATGGGCGTCTACGCTTTGCACAATGTCATTAAGCTGTTATCAATGTGATATGAGATGTTAACTGCGGAGTGGATGTGGCCGAGCAACTCGAGTTCTTCCCTGTTCCCAGCCCGTGTCGTGGTATTTGCCAGAGTGACGCGCGTGGCTATTGTCGTGGCTGTTTACGCAGCCGGGAAGAGCGCTTTAACTGGATGAAATTCAGCGATGCGCAAAAGCGCGATGTGCTGCGCTTGTGCCGGCAACGCTTTTTGCGCCTGCAACGGCAGCAAAAAGTGGATGAAGATCATGATCCACAACAACCGGAACTGTTTTAAGAAAACGATGATTTGCCTTTCCGTTATACTCCCGCTTTCGTCATCTGGAACCGTGTTTAGGGAGTTTAACCATGTTACAAGCGCAGGCTATTGCACCGCAGGGACCCTCATTTTCACCGCTGATCGCCGGTTACTGGCGTTTAATGGAGTGGGGCATGACGCCGCAGCAAGTGGTGCAATTTATTGAGCACCATTTAGCGCTGGGCATCACCACCGTCGATCACGCCGACATCTACGGCGATTACCAATGTGAAGCCGCCTTTGGTAACGCGCTGCGCCTCGCGCCAGGGTTACGTGAGAAGCTGCAAATCGTCACCAAATGTGGCATTGCAACGCGCGCGAAGCCTGAACACCGCATTGGTCACTACATCACCGAAGCCAGCCATATTCTGCACAGCGCCGAAAATTCGCTGCGCCATTTCCATACCGATTACCTCGATTTGCTGTTGATTCATCGCCCGGATCCGTTGATGGACGCGGATGAAATCGCAGAAGCCTTTATGGCGCTGCATCAGAGCGGCAAAGTACGCCATTTTGGCGTCTCCAACTTCACCGCCTCGCAGTTCACGCTGCTGCAATCGCGTTTGCCGTTCAGTCTGGTCACCAATCAACTGGAGATCTCTCCGCTGGAGCAAACGTCGCTGCTGGATGGCTCACTCGATCAGTGCCAGCAAAATCGCATCCGACCGATGGCGTGGTCATGTCTCGGCGGCGGTCGCCTGTTTAACGATCCGCATTATCAGCCGCTGCGCGATGAGCTGGAGCAGGTGAAGCAGGAGATCGGCGCCAGCAATATCGAGCAGGTGGTGTATGCATGGGTGATGAAGCTGCCAAGCCGTCCGCTGCCGATTATTGGATCAGGTAAAATCGAACGTGTAAAAGAGGCGGTTGGCGCGTGCCAATTGACGCTGGATCGCCAGCAATGGTTCCGCATCCGTAAAGCCGCCATCGGCTACGATGTGCCCTAAAGCGTAAAGCTGCGTCAAATTACGGCAGCCTGGATGAAAGCAGTCCAGGCTTAGAGGGAATCTAACCGTAAGGAGACGTTATGAAGAAAACCCTCATTGTTATGCTGGCTCTGGCCTGCGCCGCGGGTGCGCAGGCGGCGTCAGAAGAAGTCACGTTGCATGAAACCACGCCGCAAGGCATCGGGGCAGCGATTGGCACCGTCACGCTTAGCGAAACGCCATACGGTGTGCAATTTACCCCAGCGTTAAGCGGCCTGAAACCCGGCATTCATGGTTTCCACGTCCATGCTAAAGGCAGCTGTGAACCGGGCGAGTCGGACGGTAAAACGGTGGCGGCCGGTGCGGCGGGCGGACATCTCGATCCGCAAAAAACCGGCAAGCATCTTGGCCCGTATGCCGATGGTCACCTTGGCGACTTACCCGCGCTGTTTGTCACAGAAGATGGCAAGGCGACGTATCCGGTCGTTGCACCACGCATCAAATCCCTGAGTGAAATCAAAGGTAAAGCCTTGATGGTGCATGTGGGCGGCGATAATCATGCCGACCATCCGCAACCGCTTGGCGGCGGCGGGGCGCGTTTTGCCTGCGGCGTAATTTAATGCTTTGGGCGGCAGCAGCTTGTCGCCCCCCTTTCCTCACGCTGAAAAAAGTTGACCCATTTTCTTGCTACTCTCCGCGGTTTTTCCGTCCTATGATATTGATTCAGGAATAAAACCTTCAGGGGCAGGAATGAAAGCGCGTGGGATGATGTTGTTATGTTTATTGCTGGTGGGATGCGATCAACCCAACGACACACAGCTGCGTTTAGATGCCAGTCGACAACTGCAACGCACCATTGATACCAATCCGCTGCGCGTCGGCTGTGAGAAGATTGCGCGTGGCCGTGAATGGCTGACCCAGCACACCCTTCATCGGCTCGAAGCCAATGGCTGCGAAAATGTCTTGCGCAGCGCCACCGAAACCAACTTCACCCACAGCGAAACTTATCGTCATGCGATGACAGTGGTGTGCGGCGGTATTCAGGGCAAAAGTTTCACCGGCACCACTTTGTCTCGCCGCTTTATCTACTCTTCAGAGGAGAAGGCGCTGGTGATTGAACCGATGTCCGATCAGGATAAAACCCGCTTTGAAGGACAGAAATCGCTGCAGCAGTTGCAGGATGATTTTAATCGTCAGACCACGCAATATTGTCAGTAATCAATCCGGTACCGCCTGCGCTAACTGGGCCAGTGAGCAGCGCAGGCGCCACAAAATGCCCGCCAGCGTATTGGCTTCGCTCTCCTGTTGCTGCAGTTGCTCAATCAGGGTTTCCAGCTCATCCAGCGTGGCCTGCAGCGCGGTGTGATGCACGCCGCGCAGACTTATAATTCGTTGCAGATCCTGCAGGCTGCTATCACGCATTTGCCTGAGCGTAGCCGACGTCGGCTGCCATTCGCGCAGCTGCCAGACAATGTGGGAACAGTTCAGTAACACCACGCCCCAGCGCAGCAGCCAGACGCGCGCTTGCTCGTCACGACTGTTACTGAGCTGACTGATGTGATGATAAATCTGCGATTCAAAGTGGCTTTCACTCAGGCGCGGATGGCGGCGAAGCTGATCGAGAAACGCATGGCGCAGGGCACGAATATGCCGACGACTGCGACGCGCATCGGAACTGGGACGCAGCACCTGAAACGCCAGCCACGCTAGCATTACGCCGCATACCTTGGCGATATTATCATTGAGGAAGCTTTGATAATCCCAGTCCGGCGGATTGGTGACGGCGATAAAGGATCCCATAAAAACAATGAATTGCCCCCACATCCCGGCGCGTTTCTTCTGCTGCAGTTTGAACAACTGCAAGGTGAGCAGCAGCGGGAATAGCACCAGTAAAAACTGCCACAGCGCGCTGATTTGCACCATCAAACCAAACTGCAGCACAAAGCTAAACAGCGACAGCCACAGCAAGGTTTTCAGCAACAGCGAGACGCTGCCACTGGGCGAGGGCGCGGAGGAGTATAGCACGCAGGCGATGGCGGTAAGCGTCAGGGCGGCGGCACCGGAATCCCATTGCGTGGTGATCCAAAAGGCGCTTCCCAGCATGATGACGCTGAAGGTGCGCAGCGCGCTCCAGCCGGCTTCAGCACTGTCGCTTTCGCGCGCCAGCGAGGGCGCATATGGCGGCTGAAAACGGGTATCGGCATCGGCGCGTTCAATCAGGCGAATCCAGCGATTCACATTGAGATACACCCAGCAGAAATAACGCAGTCGCTGGACGAAAGCGCGTTGACGGTAATCACCGGTTGCTGATGGCGTGATGCCACGCAGAATCAGCGCCAAACGGTATTTGTCGCACTGCGGCTGCGCCAGTTCCTGCAACAGTTTGGCCATGGCGTCGTAAAGTTCGGGTGGCGCATCGGGCCAATTCAGCAACATGCGGCGCAGGCTGGAGAGTACGCTGGTGAGACGCAACTGCTGGTGCAGCACATAGTTCAGCACGTTGTTCTGGCGGCGGAAGCGATAGTGGCTCCAGAACGCCTGAATGCGCAGCAGGTTCATGGTGAGAATCTGGCTAATGACATTCTCATGGGCGGTGCGCACGTTATCGGTGCTGCTTTGCTGCAGTAATAACACCGCATGATCCAGCAAACGCGCGTGCATCTGACGCAGTGAACTCATCAGCGCGTTGCCATCTGAGGTGCTAGGCAGAATCATCATCATCAATCCGGCACACAGGATGCCGGAGATCACTTCGCACACGCGCGCCTGGGCGATATCCCACAGCTGAGTGACATCGGTGATGTTGACACTGCTAAAAGCAATGATGGCGGCGGTATAACCCGCCAGCGAAAACGCGTAGGCCACGTTATTTTGATAGTGATTGGCGATCCAGGTACAGAACGCCAGCCACCCGGCCATGAAAAAGGCAAACAGCCAGGGTTCGTTCAGCGTGTGTCCGGCGATCAGCAGCGCGGCGCTGGCACCGAGCAAACTGCCAACGATGCGCCCGAGACTTTTACTGATGGCGCCGCCGACGGTGGGAAAACTCACCACCGCCGCCGAGGTCATGGCCCAGTAAGGTTGATCGAGTTGCAGCGCATAGGCGATGGTCAAGGCGAGACACATCGCGATGCCATTACGCAGCGCGTAGCGCCACTCGCCCCAACTTGCTTTTATCCATGGCAGATTTTGCCAGGCCAGCCACTGAAAATTCATCACAACCTCAGTGGGCGATGGAGATGGTGCAGGTGGTGCCCGCCACCAGCGGCACGCCTTCCGGCAACGCGTCTAAGCGAATACGCACCGGCACGCGCTGCGCCAGGCGCACCCAAGGCACGTTAGGCTTGATATCCGGCACCAGCCCGCCATCGCTGGCGACGCTTTGGTCATAAATGGCGCGTCCGATGCTTTCCACTGTACCCTGCAAGCGTGCGCCGTTGCTGAACAACACAATTTGCGCGGCAGCGCCGGGCTGAATATGGCGCAGCTTGGTCTCTTCGAAATAGCCCATCACGTAGTAAGAGTGGCTGTCGACCAGCGCAAACAGCGGCGTACCGGCGCTGGCATAGTTGCCGGTGCGCAGCGTCAGGTTGCTGATCCAGCCATCGGTGGGCGCGGTAATGGTGGTTTGATCAAGATTCCAGCGTGCCTGATCGAGGCTAGCCTGCGCCGCTTTTGCCGTCGCTGCGGCGGCATTCGCGGTTAAGCGGGCGGCATCCATATCTTCCGCTGAAATAACGTTGCGCGGCAGGCTGGCGCGGCGATTGGCTTCATGCTGCGCTTTGGCCAGATCGGCCTGCGCTTTAGCCAGTTGGGCTTCGGCGTTGGCCTGCGCAATTTGCCACGGCACCGGATCGAGCTTCAGCAGCACGTCGCCTTTATGCACAAACTGATTGTCGCGCACTTCCAGAGCGATGATGCGACCGGACACTTCCGGCGTGATATCCACCAGCTCGGCGCGCACTTTGCCGTCACGCGTCCATGGCGATTGCATGTAGTAATTCCACATCCACCATCCGGCAAGCAGGGCCAGCGCAAAAATCACCAGGGTTGAAAAATACTTAAAAGGGTTGAATTTCATAGTGATTTATCCGAGGCTCAGTAACCACAATGCGCCAGCGACGCACAGTACAAACAGGGAAAGGTCCATCAAGGTGGGGTGCCAGACATCGCCGGAGTAGATCCAGCCGCGTATCAGCGGGTGAATCAACAACCAGAAAAAGAAACCGAGTAACACCGCTTTAAACAGCGGCGGGAAAAACAGCGACGCACCGAACACCAGGTCGGTAAGCGGGGCGCTGGGAGAAAAGGCGGTTAGGGACACGTGTCATCATCCTTTTTGACCGGGAATCATCTAAATAGCGCGTAGACGGCAAGCGTATATGCAGGCCTGGTATTTGTAATTTGCCAGGTAAACTCGCAGAATAGTGTAAAATCTGGCTTAATAGCTAGCAAGCTAATTATAAGGAGATGCAATGGATACGCCCTTGGGAACCGATCTGTCTCGTCTGGTGCGCATTTGGCGCGCGTTAATCGATCAGCGTTTAAAACCGCTTGAGTTGACACAAACACACTGGGTGACGCTACACAATATTCATCAACTCCCGCCAGAGCAGTCTCAAATTCAGCTGGCCAAAGCGATCGGCATTGAGCAGCCTTCACTGGTGCGCACGCTGGATCAGCTGGAAGAGAAAGGATTGATCACCCGCGCGACCTGCGCCAACGATCGTCGCGCCAAGCGCATCAAGTTGACCAAGCAGGCTGAGCCGATTATCGAGCAGGTTGAGAATGTGATTGATGCCACGCGCGATGACATCCTTTCCGGCATCAGCCTGGAGGAGATCAATCAGATGGTGACGCTAATTGCGCGGCTGGAAAAAAACATTCTTGAGTTTCATAACCGCGAGAAATAAAAAAACCGACGCCAGGCGTCGGTTTTTTTTATCTGTTCGCTTAACGTGGCGAAACGGTAACCTGGCTGCCGTTTGACGCCATCACGACGCGCTGGCCAACCGAGTAGCGAGTGGCAGCTTGCTTCTGCACCACCATGATGGTGTTGCCATCATCCTTGCGGATCTCCAGCTCGACACCGTCAGATTTGTTGACCGCACCCTGAACGCCCTGACCGGCTACGCCACCGAGTACCGCACCGCCAGCGGTTGCCAGACTGCGACCGCTGCCGCCGCCAATGGTGTTACCGAGGAAACCGCCCAGTACTGCACCACCAATTGCGCCAATCACGTTGTTTTCATCGCCGCCCTGGATTTTCACCGGACGAACAGAAACCAGCGTGCCATAGGAAACACTTTGTACTTGTTTAGCTTCGCTGGCGCTGTAAACGTCACCGGAAAGGGTGCTGTCGTTGGCACAACCTGCCAGAGTTAAGCCGGTCAACGCCACGGCTACAAAACGCTTAATCATCAGAACGCTCCTTAATGCAAAAAAACGCCATGTTTCTCATCCTGTACTGCACAGAGTATAAGACAGAAAACTGGCAAATGACGCTAAGTCCGTATAAAACGCGGCTGGGGCGAAGCATAGACCATCGTCCCTCAACAAAAATTCAATTACCCAACGAAAATATTGCTGAGCTGGAATGCACTGTGCAGTGACGCTGAAAAGCGGAATTTTATCATAGAATTAGACCCGGTAATTTGCCAGGCTTAAGCCAGACGATGTTAAGGGAGTGAACCGCTATGAAATCAGGACGCTATATTGGCGTGATGTCCGGCACCAGCCTTGATGGCGTGGACGTGGTACTGGCGGCCATTGATGGTCAAATGGTGGCGCAGCAGGCCAGCTATTGTCATCCCATCCCGCAGGAATTGCGCCAGCAGGTGCTGGCCATTTGTCAGGGGCAAACCTTGACGCTGTCGCAGCTCGGGCAGCTGGATACGCGGCTGGGCAAGCTGTTCGCCGAGGCGGTTTTAACACTGATGCACCAGCAATCGCTGGAGGCCAGCGACATCATGGCGATTGGCTGCCACGGACAAACGGTGTGGCATGAGCCGCAAAGTGATGCGCCGAATACACTGCAAATTGGCGATAACAACCAGATCGCGGCGGCAACCGGCGTCACGGTGATTGGGGATTTTCGTCGCCGCGACATGGCGCTCGGCGGGCAGGGCGCGCCGCTGGTGCCGGCTTTCCATCAGGCGCTGTTGATGGACAGCGTTGAGCGCCGCATGGTGCTGAACATCGGCGGCATCGCTAATCTGTCACTGCTGCTCCCCGGCCAGCCGGTACGCGGTTTTGATACCGGGCCGGGCAATATGCTGATCGATGCGTGGATTTGGCGCAACAAAGGTTTGCCGTACGACAAAGATGCCGCCTGGGCGCGCAGCGGACAGGTGGTTCCAGCGCTGCTGGAGTTGATGCTCAGCGATCCGTGGTTTGCACTGCCGCCGCCAAAAAGCACCGGGCGTGAATATTTCAATCTCAGCTGGATCGAGCAGCAGTTGCAGCGTTTCCCGGCGCTGGCGCCACAGGATGTACAGGCTACGCTGACCGAGCTGACGGCGTTAACCATTGCGCAGCAGGTGCAGCTCAACGACGGTTGCGATCGTCTGTTGGTCTGCGGTGGTGGCAGCCGAAATCCACTGCTGATGGCGCGGCTGGCCACGCATCTGTCGGGAACGGAAGTCGGTACCACCGACGAAGCGGGCATCAGCGGTGATGATATGGAAGCGCTGGCCTTTGCGTGGCTGGCGTTTCGCACATTAAATGGGTTACCGGGCAACCTGCCAGCGGTAACGGGCGCGCGGGACATGAGCGTATTGGGCGCAATTTACCCCGCCAATCCCCGACTTGGTCGTTAAGAGGTAAAAATGAAAAAAATAATGATGATACTGAGCAGCGTGGCGCTATTAAGTGGCTGCGGCATGATGCATAAGCAGGAAGAGGCGCCGCAACAGCTGCGCTATCAGTGCGGGACTTTGCCGCTGACGGTTACTCAGGATAACGCGAAGCAGCAGGTGAGCTTTATTCTGGATGGTAAGCCCCTGACGCTGGCACAAACGGTGTCGGCCTCTGGTGCGCGCTACAGCGACGGCACTTACGTCTTCTGGTCAAAAGGCAATGGCGCTTTTGTTGAACGTAATAACAAAATCGTGATTAATGATTGTGAATTGCAGAACGCGGATACCTCCGTTCAGTAAACGTGAGAAAGAGAAACAGCATGAGCGACAGTGACAGCTTGCAACATATTGCCCATCTGCGTCGTGAATACACCCGCGGCGGGCTGCGACGTAAAGATCTGCCCGATAACCCTTTGGCGCTGTTTGAGCAGTGGCTGCAGCAGGCCTGCACCGCGCAGTTGCCGGATCCGACGGCAATGACGGTCGCCACCGTTGACAGCAGCGGCCAACCTTATCAGCGCATTGTGCTGCTGAAGCATTACGATGAGCAAGGCATGGTGTTCTATACCAATCTCGGCAGCCGCAAGGCGCTGCAGCTGGCAGAGAATCCGCGTATTTCGCTGCACTTTCCATGGCACTTCCTTGAGCGTCAGGTGATGGTGCTGGGCGAAGTGGAAAAACTGTCGCCGCTGGAGGTACTGAAGTACTTCAGCAGCCGCCCGCGTGATAGCCAGATTGGCGCATGGGTGTCGAAGCAATCAAGCCGCATCTCGGCGCGCGGCGTGCTGGAAGGCAAGTTCCTCGAACTCAAACAGAAATTCCAGCAGGGCGACGTGCCGCTGCCGAGTTTCTGGGGCGGCTATCGTGTTAGATTCCACACCGTGGAGTTCTGGCAGGGCGGCGAACATCGCCTGCACGATCGCTTCCTCTACCAGCGTAATGACAATGGCTGGTCGATTGACCGTTTAGCCCCGTAAAACTGCGTTTTATCCCCTTTCAACGCTGGCGCAGTTGGCGTCAGCGCTTTATGCTATAGCCCTCTTTTTTTTCGTCTCCGCACGTCAGCGGAAAGCTGTGTACCAGCCTAGGTGCAGTCTGATCAATTTGGAGTCAGTGATGACCAGCAGTAACCTGATACAACAATTGCAAGAAAGGGGCTTAGTCGCCCAGGTAACGGATGAAGAAGCGTTAGCAGAGCGACTGGCGCAAGGGCCAATTGCACTCTATTGCGGCTTCGATCCTACCGCTGATAGCTTGCATTTGGGCCATCTGGTGCCGCTGCTCTGCCTGAAACGTTTTCAGGATGCCGGACACAAGCCGGTCGCGCTGGTGGGTGGTGCCACCGGTCTGATTGGCGATCCCAGCTTTAAAGCAGCAGAACGTAAACTTAACACCGCTGAAACCGTTGGCGAGTGGGTGGATAAGATCCGCAACCAGGTCGCGCCTTTCCTCAGCTTCGATTGCGGCGACAACAGCGCGATTGCCGCGAACAACTACGATTGGTTTGGCGGCATGAACGTGCTGACCTTCCTGCGCGACATCGGTAAGCACTTCTCAGTGAATCAGATGATCAACCGCGAAGCGGTGAAACAGCGTCTGAACCGCGAAGATCAGGGCATCTCTTACACCGAGTTCTCCTACAACCTGCTGCAGGGTTATGACTTTGCGGAGCTGAACAAGCGTCACGATGTGGTGCTACAGATTGGCGGTTCCGATCAGTGGGGCAACATCACCTCCGGTATCGATCTGACGCGTCGTCTGCATCAGCAGCAGGCGTGGGGCTTGACCGTACCGCTGATCACCAAGTCTGACGGTACCAAGTTCGGTAAAACCGAAGGTGGCGCAGTGTGGCTGGATGCGAAGAAAACCAGTCCATACAAGTTCTACCAGTTCTGGATCAACACTGCGGATGCCGACGTATATCGCTTCCTGAAGTTCTTCACCTTCATGAGCATTGAAGAGATCAATGCGCTGGAAGAAGAAGACAAAAACAGCGGCACAGCGCCACGTGCGCAATACGTGCTGGCTGAGCAGGTGACGCGTTTGGTGCACGGCGAAAGCGGCTTAACTGCGGCAAAACGCATCACCGAGAGCCTGTTCTCCGGCAGCCTGAGCGCGATGACCGAAGCGGACTTCGAGCAGCTGGCGCAGGACGGCATGCCAACCATCACGCTGACGGCAGAAGACGATTTGCAGCAGGCGCTGGTGGCGGCTGAGCTGGTGCCATCACGCGGCCAGGCTCGCACCATGATCGGTTCTAACGCGGTATCGCTGAATGGCGAAAAACAGTCAGATGCGGAGTATCGTTTCAGCGACAGCGATAAACTGTTTGGACGTTTCACGTTGTTGCGTCGCGGTAAAAAACATTACTGCCTGATTAACTGGCAGTAAGCGTTCAGGGCCGGCTTCCGGCCCTTTTTTATGGCAAGACAGCAGTACAGGGCAAAATGAAAAATATTCTCGCAATTCAATCTCACGTTGTTTACGGACACGCCGGTAACAGCGCTGCCGAATTCCCGATGCGCCGCATGGGCGCAAACGTTTGGCCGCTGAATACCGTGCAATTTTCTAATCACACTCAATATGGACACTGGACCGGCACCGTGATGCCCGCCACGCATTTGACCGACGTCGTTAAAGGCATTGCGGCAGTTGACCGCCTGAAAACCTGTGATGCGGTGCTGAGCGGCTATTTGGGATCGGCGGAGCAGGGCGAACAGATTCTGGAGATCGTGCGTCTGGTGAAAGAAGCCAATCCGCATGCGTGGTTCTTCTGCGATCCGGTGATGGGCCATCCGGAGAAAGGCTGCATCGTGGCGCCGGGCGTGGCGGAGTTTCACTGTAAAATGGCGTTGCCCGCCAGTGACATCATCGCCCCGAACCTGCTGGAGCTGGAGATGCTCAGCGGCCATGAAGTGGCCAACGTCGAGCAAGCGGTGGTTGCGGCACGAGAACTGATTAGCAAAGGCCCGAAAGTGGTGCTGGTGAAACATCTGGCGCGTGCCGGACGTCGTAGCGATCGTTTTGAGATGCTGCTGGTGACCGCCGATGAGTGCTGGCACATCAGCCGTCCGCTGGTGGACTTTGGCGTGCGTCAGCCGGTTGGCGTGGGCGATCTCACCAGCGGTCTGCTGCTGGTCGATCTGCTGCACGGCAAGTCGCTGCAGGATGCGCTCGAGCACATCACCGCGGCGGTTTATGAAGTGATGCTGAAAACCCACGAAATGGGCGAGTACGAATTGCAGTTGGTGGCCGCGCAGGATGCGATTGCCAAGCCGACACAGCATTTCGCCGCTGAAAAGCTGTAAATTCCCCGTGAGGTGCGCAGTCCTGCGCACCTGCCATTCAGCTCACCATGAATGACGATCCAACGATCTGGGGCGTACGCACTGATAGCGACCCGACGAAGAATAGCGCCGGATTAAACCAAACCTTCCGCCTTCAATGCCGCCTGCACCGCTGGGCGCTCTGCAACCCGATTAAACCAGGCTTCCAGCGCATCCAGCCCCGCTAAATCCAGCTTGATGGCTTTAGCCCAGCGCGTCACCACGAACAGATACACATCGGCAACGGTAAAGCGTAATCCCAGCAGCCACTGTTTATCCTGCAACGCCTCATTCACCTGCTGATACTTTTTCTCCAGCTGCGCACGGGCAATGGTTTTGTACTCTTCCGGCGTATCCGGACGGAACAGCGGGCTAAAACTTTTGTGCAGTTCGCTGCTGACAAAACTCAACCACTCCAGCGTGTGATAGCGCGTCAGGCTGCCGGTCGGTGCCAGCAGGTGGCGATCCGGCTTAAGATCCGCCAGATATTGTACAATCGCCACGCCTTCGGTCAGGATGCTGCCATCGTCAAACTGCAGCGCCGGCACTTGTCCTTTCGGGTTAATCTGCCAGTAATCTTCTCCCTGCTCGGTCACTTTCTTCTGCAGGTCCACGTTCACCTGGGTGAAGTCGAGTCCGCATTCCAGCGCGACAATATGCGGTGATAGCGAACAGGCACCGGGCTTACAATAGAGTTTCATCATGGCTTCTCCTTAAGTGTTGTGGTGATCAAAGCAGCATAAGTCTGCCAGGGATATTTACCCGTGACTGCGATCAGGAATTGCGGTCACCGTTCAGGTTTATTCAGCAAAGCATGGTAGTAACGGCAGCTTTTCGAGCGCAAAAGCCCAAAATTGCCGCACTTTAGGCGTCATATTCTTCACACGCTGGGTCACTAACTGCACCGGAAGCGGCGCGGGTTCCCATTCTGGCAGCAAGCGCAGCAGTTTCCCGCTGTGGATATCGTCAAGAACCTGATACGACAGCAGCCGTCCGATGCCGTGTGCGCTGCGCAGCGCTTCCAGCTGGCTCTCCACGTCATTAACCCGCAGACGCGGCGTGATGCGCACGCGCAGGTCGTGAGCGAAGCGCCACTCGCGCGTATGGCGCAAGCTCGTCACTAACGCATGTTGAGTCAGTTCAGTGGGATGAACAGGCGTGCCAGCCTGTTGCAGATAGTCGGGGCTGGCAACCAGCGTTGAACGCACAGTGCCAACCTGACGCGCCACCATCGAAGAGTCCTGCAGTGCACCAATGCGCAGCGCGATATCGAGGCCGTTTTCGATCAGGTCCTGATAGCTGTCGCTGAGCACCACTTCAATCTGCATCTCCGCATGCTGTTGCAGGAAGGCATTCACCAGGGGCATGACGTGGCGACGACCAAACTGCACCGGCGCGGTTAAACGCAGCAAGCCATGCAGGCCGCTGTGGTGAGCGCTGTCGATGGCGCGCTGATAATCGCTCAGCACGCGCTGTGCCTGCTCAAACAGCTGCCAGCCAGCTTCGGTGGGTGCCAGCTGGCGCGTGGTGCGTTCAATCAAAGTGGTGGCGAGGCGGGCTTCAAGAGTGTTGAGGGTGCGCGTGATCACCGGTGGCGATCGCTGTAACAAACGTGCGGCACCGGCCAAACTGCCTTGCTGGATAACCGCGACAAATACCTCAAGCTCATCAAACCTGTCCATGCTTATTCCACTCAGATTAACAGTGAGCCGACATCATGAAGTTAAGCGAGCAAAAAGCGAAGTGTGGGTAGCAGAAATCGTTAAAGGAAATGTGAATGGCGGCGAAATAGTCGGTAGAAAAAAGCCGGGACACGCCCGGCTTTCTGCTTACTGATTGGCGCTGGCGCGTTTCAGTTCAGTTTGACTATCATCCTGCGTCATGCGGTTCAGCAGTGGCGCGGTGATTAACATCAGCAGGGCGATCACGCCGGTGGCGATACCAATCTGCTGGAACACATGGCTGTAGACCGCCAGTGACGTGTGTGGATCGGTCACATCATTCGGCACCGCCATCAGGTTCGCGACTTTACCGGCAATCATTGCCGCACCCGCGGTGGTCAGGAACCACGAACCCATGATGAAGCCCATTAAACGCTGTGGTACCAGCTGTGCCACCATTGCCAGGCCCAGACCGGAAATCATCAGCTCACCAATGCTCTGCAGCGCATAGCTAAGGATCAGCCAATTCACTGAGACGATACCGGCTTCGTTGGCAAATTTGGCACCAAACGGCAGCACCAGGAAGGCCGCTGAACACAGCACCATACCGAAGGCGAATTTGTGTGGCATCGGCATTTTATCGCCAAGCTTGTTGTACACCGCGGCCAGAATCGGGCTTGCCAGCATAATCCAGAACGGGTTCAGCGCCTGGAACTGCTCCGGCTCAAAGGTGATGCCGAGAATCGCGTGCTCAACGTTGCGGATAGCGAAGAAGTTAAGTGAGGTCGGCATCTGCATGTAGAGCACGAAGAACACAATCGCTTCAACCATCAGCAGGAAGGCCACGATCATCTTACGACGTGCGGCCCCCTTCAGCGCGAAGGCTTCTTTGGCGAAGATCACCACGATACCTGCGGCGATGACGCCCAGCGTCATACGTGCGATGCTCTGGTGATGCAGCAGCCAGGCCGCCAGCGCAATCAGTGCTACCACGCCAATCAGCGTCATCAGCAATTTACCCATCTGCAGCGGGGCAAAATCCGGCTTGGATCCGTAGTTTTTCACGACACGCTGGAAGAACAGGAAGTTCAGCAGCGTGATCACCAGACCGACAACCGACAGCGAGAACGCGGCGCCCCAGCCATATTTCGCGGCCAGCCACGGCGTCAGCATCATCGAGAACAGCGAACCGATGTTGATCGACATGTAGAACATGGTGAAGGCACCGTCGAGGCGCGCGTCATCTTTCTCGTAGCAGGTCGACAGCAGGGAAGACGGGTTAGCTTTAAACAAACCGCTACCTACCGCGATAGTCGCCATGCCGATATACACCATTGAGGTGTCATGTCCGGAGAAGGCAATCAGCGCATAACCCAGCGCCAGCACCATTACGCCGAGCACGATGACGCGTTTGGTACCCAGCACTTTATCGCCGAGCCAGCCGCCGATGGCGACTAAACCATACACCAGCGCGCTAAACGAGGTGAACAGCGTAATGGAGTCCGCTTCGGACATGCCCAGCTGTTTAACCAGGTAAACCGCCATGATGGCTTGCAGGCCGTAGTAACCAAAACGTTCCCACAGTTCGATGGAGAAGATCAGATAAAACGCTTTCGGTTGCTTAAAAGCGTTGAGGCTTGGCGCCCCGTCAGTGTGTTTGTTTGCAGTTGACACGTATACCTCAGTTTTAACATAGCCTGTTTTGCGACAGGAATTAAGTCTGCGTCGGGCTGGGTAATCCCGCGCAACATTGTTATTAGAAAGGAAAAACGGCGACTAATTTGGCTGAATCAGTCCAACAGGGCAAGCATTTTCTGCACGCTGAAATACTTGCAATAGGTAGGGTTAATGCCGTTATACAAAGTTGTAAATCAGTGTTAAATCTCGCTGGGTGGAATTATATCAGGATAAACAGGTGAAATGCAGATCGGGAAGATCATTTTCCTGATATAAACTGCTCAGGGCGGCTTTATCAGAATATAACGCTAAAGTTCATAATTTATACAGATATTATTATTGCCGTTGTGCGCATAATAAGCACAACAGCTTGATTGGTGAGCGTAATAAGCAGTCAAAAGATTCCAGAACGCTAATTAGTTGATCCTGCGCACAAAACCACGAATTAATTATCAGGGTAAAAGAAGAAAACGTTTGCGTAGCTGACATCTGGCGAAGATTAGCGCGGTCTGACACCTTATTTGGCAGATAAACAGGCGTCCATAAGCGCAATGCGTGCAAAAGAAAGCCGCACAAATCGACGTTTAAAGGCGTTTAGACAGCGGGTTAACTTTGCTGTAACCTCCTTTTTTCCCTGAAAGGACGTAGTCATGATGAAGTCGATTCGTGTCGCCCTGATTGGCGATTACCGTGCTAATGCCGTTGCGCATCAGGCCATTCCTCCCGCTGTACAACTCGCTGCAAAAACCCTTTCACTCAACGTCAGTGCCGACTGGATCGCCACGCCGGAACTCAATCAGCACAACCTCAATGATTACCAGGCGATTTGGCTGGTTCCGGGCAGTCCTTATCTCAATGATGCGGGCGTGTTTGCCACCCTTCGCTGGGCGCGGGAAAGCGGTAAGCCATTTTTGGGCTCGTGCGGCGGATTTCAGTACGCCATCGTTGAGTACGCGCGCAATGTGCTGGGCTGGGAAGATGCGGCGCATGCGGAAACCGATCCTAGCGGTCGCTGGGTGATTGCGCCACTGGCCTGTTCGCTGGTGGAACAGCGTGGCAGCGTGACCTTCCAGCCGGGTTCACGTATTGCTCGGGCTTACGGTGCGTTACAGAGCGATGAGGGTTACCACTGCAACTTTGGCGTCAACGCCGAGTTCAGCGCAGCGCTGGCGACGCAGAATCTGCAGATCACGTCATGGGATTTGGAAGGCGACGTGCGCGGCATTGAATTGACCGATCACCCGTTCTTTGTCGCCACCTTGTTCCAGTCCGAAAGGGCGGCGTTACAAAACCGGCTGTCGCCGCTGGTGGTCGCCTGGTTGCAGGCAGCCGCAGGTTAAAAACGCAGCTGGTCTATGGCGTAATGCGTGTCAGTTAAGCCAGCAGCGAGTGCGCTGGCCGGGGCCCGCTATGAAGCTTTAGTGCGCGCAGTTGAAAAGGGCACATTTGCCGTGACGCAGCAGATGTGTCAGAGCCCGCGATTCAGAGTTCGGTTTTAGCGTCGAATTCACACAGATCTTCGATCAGACAGGATCCGCAACGCGGTTTGCGCGCCACGCAGGTATAGCGACCGTGCAGAATCAGCCAGTGATGGCAATCGACTTTAAACGCCGCCGGCACCACTTTCAGCAGCTTATCTTCCACTTCTTCCACATTCTTGCCCGGCGCAAAGCGGGTGCGATTGCTGACGCGGAAAATATGGGTGTCAACGGCGATGGTCGGCCAGCCGAAAGCAGTATTCAGTACCACATTGGCGGTTTTACGCCCGACGCCCGGCAGCGCTTCCAGCGCCGCACGATCTTCCGGCACTTCGCCACCGTGCTGTTCCAGCAGAATGCGGCAGGTCTTGATGACGTTCTCCGCCTTGCTGTTAAACAGGCCGATGGTTTTGATGTACTCCTTCACGCCATCCACGCCCAGCGCCAGCATCGTTGCCGGGGTATTCGCCACCGGATAGAGCTTCGCGGTAGCTTTGTTGACGCTGACGTCGGTGGCTTGCGCGGAGAGTAACACCGCAATCAACAACTCAAACGGCGAGCTGAAGTTCAGTTCTGTGGTCGGATGCGGATTCTCATCACGCAGGCGCGTCAGGATCTGCGCGCGTTTCTCTTTATTCACACCGCTTTCCCGGTTGCGCCTTGCGGCTCCGCTTCAGGCGCTGCCGCACGGGTGGCCGCACGCTGTTTCATCTTCTGATCGATCAGGTATTTTGCCGCCAGCAGCATGCCAAGGCCGATAAAGGCTCCCGGTGGCAGCATCGCCAGCAGCATCGGCGAATCAAAGTGCACCACTTCAATACGCAGCGCTTTGGCCCACGGCCCCAGCAGCTGATCCGCCCCGTTGAACAGCGTGCCGCTGCCAATCAGTTCACGAATCGATCCCAGCGTCACCATCGCGCAGGTTGCGCCCATGCCGATGGCAAAACCGTCCAGCGCCGAGAGCGGAATGCTGCTCTTTGAGGCGACCGCTTCGGCGCGACCCACCACAATGCAGTTAGTGACGATCAGCGGGATAAAGATGCCGAGCGACTGATACAAACCGTACGCATAGGCGTTGATCAGCATTTGCACGCAGCTCACCACTGAAGCGATGATCATCACGTAAATCGGAATACGGATTTCGGCCGGCACCCAACGACGCGAGGCGGAAATTGCGCTGTTGGTGATGGTCAGCACCAGCGTGGTCGCCAGGCCTAAACCGAGGGCGTTGGTCGCGGTTGAGGTCACTGCCAGTAGCGGACAGAGACCGAGCAGCTGCACCAGCGCGGAGTTATTTTTCCACAGGCCGCCGACCAGTAAATTCTTGGCTTCACTCATTTGCATCTCCACATTCAGGCAGCGAAGCAAGCTTCGCTGGCAGTGTTTCAATCAGCAGCGCGGTGCGCTTGGTGGCGTTGACCACCGCGCGTGGCGTAATGGTTGCGCCGGTAAATTGGTCGAATTCACCGCCGTCTTTTTTCACCGCAAAATTTTTGTCATCCGCGCCGTGGATCACTTTGCCATTGAAGCTGTTAATCCAGTCTGAAATACGCAGTTCGATTTTATCGCCGAGGCCCGGCGTTTCATGGTGCTCAACCACGCGCACGCCCAGCACTTTGCCGTGGAAATCGGCGCCGACCAGCATCTGAATCGCCCCAGAATAGCCGTCTGGCGCGGTGGTCTCAAGCGCGGCCGCCACCGGCTGATCGCCTTTACGCGCTAAATAGAGATGGTGCGGGCGATCATTGCCCAGCGCCAGCGCATCGGTCACCAGATAACACTCTTGCTGGATGTGATTGTCGTACAGATCGGTCGGCACCACCTGATCTAACAAATTTTTCTGTTGTAGCGCTGTCTGATGCTCCACCGTCGGCTTGGTGACATAGTTAACCACCGCCGTCACGCCGGTGGTGATCACCGCAAAGGCCGCCAGCGTCACCGCATTTTTACGAATAGCTTCGATCATCTTCAATCCTTGCGATGGCCGTAAACGCGCGGCTGAGTGTAGTAATCAATCAGCGGCACACAAATATTGGCCAGCAATACCGCGAAGGCGACGCCGTCCGGATAGCCGCCAAAGCTGCGAATCAGCCACACCAGCAAACCAATCAGCGCGCCGTAAACCAGGCGGCCGCGATTGGTGGTGGAGGCGGTCACCGGATCGGTAGCAATAAAGAACGCGCCGAGCATGGTGGCACCGGAGAACAGGTGAATCAGCGGTGAGTTAAGCGACTCCGGCGAGAACACCCAGCCCAGCGTGGCGCAGAACGCCAGCGAGACGAGGAAACTGACCGGAATGTGCCAGCGGATAGCATTCTTTGCCAGCAGCAGCGCGCCGCCCAGCAGATAACCGAGGTTAACCCACTGCCAGCCAACACCGGCTAACACGCCACTATAAATCGGCTCCGCAAGCAGCTGTTCGGCGCTGTGCCCAGCACGCAGGCCGGTTTTAAAGGTATCGAGCGGTGTCGCCTGGCTGACGCCATCAACGCCGAGCTGCAGCTGCTGCATGGTTTCACCGGCCAGCGTGTGGTGGGTGAAGATCATACTGAGCGAATCCAGCAGGCCGGGTTTGATCGCCTGCAGGCTATCGGGCGGCAGCCAGCTGGTCATCTGCACCGGGAAGGAGATCAGCAGCACCACGTAACCGACCATTGCCGGGTTAAACGGGTTTTGCCCCAAACCGCCGTACAGCTGTTTGGCAATGACGATGGCGAAAATGGTACCTAACACCACCAACCACCACGGCGCGAGCGGCGGCAGGCTGATGCCCAGCAGCAACGCGGTGAGCAGGGCAGAGTTATCGGATAAGGTCGGCACCACCGGCGTTTTACGCAGGCGCAGAATCGCCCCTTCGGTGGCCCACGCGGTGGCGGTGGCCAGCAAAACCTGAATTAAGAAACCGACGCCAAAGAAATACCATTGTGCGGCCATGCCCGGCAGCGCGGCAAACACCACCAGCAGCATGATATTGCCGGTGCTGCGGCGGTTGTGGGTATAGGGAGAACTTGCAATACGAAAAGCCATTTAATCCTCAGTCGTCGAAGGCTGCTGCTGCGCTTTACGCGCTTTGGCACGGGCGACCGCAGCGGCAATCGCCGCTTTGCGTGGGTCGGCGGAGTCAGGAGAGGCAGCAGCCTCCACTTCAGGAGATGTGGCTTCAGCCTGCTGAGCGGCAGCCGCGGCTTTCTTCGCTTTGGCACGCGCAATCGCCGCTTCAACGGCGGCCTTGCGCGGATCAACTTCAGCAGCAGGCGCGTCGGCAGGCGGCTCGGCGGATGCCGGTTCAGCAGGTTGTGCGGCAGCGGCGGCTTTCTTCGCTTTCGCACGCGCAATCGCCGCTTCAACGGCGGCCTTGCGCGGATCGACTTCAGCAGCAGGCGCGACAGCTGGCGGCTCAGCGGGTGCAGGTTCTGCCGCAGCGGCAGCTTTTTTCGCCTTCGCACGCGCAATCGCCGCTTCCACCGCCGCTTTACGCGGATCGACTTCTGCCGCAGGCGCATCAGCTGGCGGCTCGGCAAGCGCGACGTCAGCCGCTGGTGCGCCCGCTTTATTCGCTTTCGCACGGGCAATTGCCGCTTCCACCGCCGCTTTACGCGGATCGCCGGACTGACGACTCAGCGCCTGCGTTTCAGCTTGCTTCTCGGCCTGCTGCGCTAAGGCTTGTGCATGACGCGCTTCGCGTTCCGCAGCATCCTGCTCCGGCGTTTTTTCCTGACGCGCTTTCACGCGTGCCACGGCGGCGTCGAGTTCACCCTGATCGCTACGCGCCACGCGCTGTTTAGCCTGTTCATGACGCGCTTCACGCGCCTGTTTTTCGCGTTCGAGACGTGCCAGACGCGCTTCAAAACGCGCTTTCGCTTCGGCGGTACGTTTCGCTTCAAGATCGATGGCGCGCAGTTCGGCTTTTTCCTGGCGGTAATATTGCACCAGCGGAATGTTACTCGGGCAGACGTAAGCGCAGGCGCCGCACTCAATGCAGTCATCAATATTGTGCGCGCGTGCTTTTTCGTGATCGCCGCCCTGGCTGTACCAGAACAGCTGCTGCGGCAGCAGTTTCGCTGGGCAGGCATCCGCGCAGGCGCTGCAGCGGATACAGGATTGCTCTTGCTGATCGTTGCCCATTTCGCTGGCCGACGGCGCCAGAATACAGTTGGAGATTTTCACCAGCGGCACGTTCAGCGACGGCAGGGTAAAGCCCATTAGCGGGCCGCCCATGATCACCATCTGGCGCGATCCCGGCGTAAAACCGGCATGCTGCAGCAGGTGGCTGATCGGCGTACCGAGACGTCCCCAGACGTTGCGCGGGCGCGCCAGCGCTGCGCCGGTCAGCGTCACCACGCGTTCGGTGATCGGTTCGCCGTCTACGATGGCGCGTTTTACCGCCCACGCGGTGCCGACGTTTTGCATCAGCACACCGATATCGGTGGAACGTCCGCCGTGTGGCACTTCGAGGCCGGTGAGAATCTGCGTCAGCTGTTTCGCGCCGCCAGACGGATACTTGGTCGGAATCACACGAATCTGCAATTCACGATCGCCGCCCAATGCCTGTTTCAGCGCGGCAATGGCTTCCGGTTTGTTATCTTCTATGCCGATCAGCACGCGTTCCGCCTGCAACACCCACGCCAGAATGCGGCAGCCTTCCAACACTTCGGCGGCACAATCCTGCATTAAACGGTCATCGGCAGTGATGTACGGCTCGCACTCGGCGGCGTTGATGATCAGGGTTTTTACGCCGCGCAGGCCGCCGCGCAGTTTGGTGGCGGTCGGGAAGCCCGCGCCGCCTAATCCGGCGATGCCCGCATTGTGAATGCGTTTTACCGCTTCTTCACGCGACAGGGCGCGGTAATCGGGCTGCGGATCGAGCGTGGTCCAGCGATCTTCGCCGTCGGCACGCAGGAAAATGCATAGCTCGGAGAGGCCAGAAGGGTGCGCCGTCATGTGTGGCGCAATCTCTTCGATGGTGCCGGACGTTGGCGCGTGCACCGGCAGCATGCGTCCGCCGCCAAAGGTCAGCGGCTGGCCGCGCAGCACTTTGTCGCCGGGCGCCACGCAAATCTCGCCTTCATGGCCGATATGCTGTTTTAACGGAATGATAAAGCGCTCAGGCAGGGGTAACTGGCTCAGCGGCGTACCGTTGGACTGTGTTTTCATCTCAGGCGGATGGATGCCGCCCTGAAAATCCCACAACTTCTCTTTGCGGAACAGGTTTAACAAATTAAGCATGGGTTTCTACCGGGATCACCCGTACAGGAATGGTGTCGAGATTCCACTTCCAGTTGGCCGTGGTGGTGGCAACCGGGCGCATCTCAATGCAATCGGTCGGGCAAGGCGCAACGCAGAGATCGCAGCCGGTGCAGACATCGCTCAGCACGGTGTGCATGGCGCGCGTGGCACCCACGATGGCGTCCACCGGGCAAGCCTGAATACATTTGGTGCAGCCGATGCAGTTCTCTTCATCGATCCATGCCACGGTACGTATCGGCTCCAGCACGTCTGCGCCGCCGTCGAGCGGTTGCGGTTCAACGTTGAGCAGCGCGGCCAGCTTGAGCATGGTCTGCTCGCCGCCGGGCGCGCACTTATTGATCGCTTCACCGTTGTTACCCACCGCATCGGCATACGGGCGGCAGCCGGGATAGCCGCACTGACCACACTGGCTCTGCGGCAAAATCTCATCGATCTGCTCAACAATCGGATCTTCTTCCACCTCGAAGCGACGTGAGGCGTAACCCAGCAGGGCACCAAACACCAGGCCCAATGCAGCCAGCGCGATAATCGCAATCCAAATCGCGGTCATTAGAATTTCACCAGCCCGGTAAAGCCCATAAAGGCCAGCGCCATCAGACCAGCGGTGATCAGCGCAATCGAGTTACCTTTAAACGGCGCGGGAACATTCGCCAGTACCAGACGCTCGCGCATGCCAGCGAACAGCACCATCACCAGCGAGAAGCCGAGTGACGCACTGAAGCCATACAGCGCCGCCTGCAGGAAGGTGTGATTGAGGTTAACGCTCAATAATGGCACGCCCAGCACCGCACAGTTGGTGGTGATCAGCGGCAGGAAGATACCCAGCAGGCGATAGAGCGACGGACTGGTTTTACGCACCACCATTTCGGTGAACTGCACCACAACAGCAATCACCAGAATATAGGCGAGGGTGCGCAGATAGACCAGATCAAGCGGCACCAGAATGAGGTGATTCACCAGCCAGGCGCAGATCGCCGCCAGCGTGATCACGAAAGTGGTGGCAAGTCCCATGCCAATGGCCGTTTCCAGTTTTTTTGACACGCCCATAAATGGGCAAAGGCCGAGGAATTTGACCAACACAAAGTTGTTCACCAGCACTGTGCCAACAAAGAGAAGTAAGTAATCGGTCATTTTTTAACCTGGGAAGCCGAAAGGCGTCTATTATCCGGAATTGAGAGGTGCATCTCAACCTTCAACGGGTTTGTGTGAGCATTGAGAGCACTCAGAATTAAATTGCTGACGAAACTCACGTCATTATGGCTGGATAAACGTCTGTTTTACGCGCTGAGAGCGTTTGAAATAGGGCACAAACACCGCAGCCGCCAGCAGCGACAGCAGTAAAGTCTGAATCGCTTTGCCATCGGCCACCGGCGTGAAGGCAAAGGTTTTTAACGCCAGCAAGATGGTCATCAGCAGCCACAGAATGTAATGGCGCGGTAAGCGACGCGAACGTTTACAGAAAATCCAGCACACCCAAATGCTATACGCCCATACCACCGCAGCAGTCAGCAGCGAGATCGACCATTGCGTCAGCAAAGTGCCGCCGTGTGAGAACAGCGTCGTGCGTAATTCGGGTTTAAACAGCGGACTCAGATACATCGCCACCACCAGCGCACTGGTCAGCATGGTCATGATCAGCCACGCCAGCGGCAGCAGTAGCCAGCCAGCAATACGTGGCGGGTTCACCAGTTGGGTCATCGACAAGATCCTGTTTGCAGAGAAGAGGGCGATGCAGAGCGTATCATGTCCAAACGGGGCACGCCCGACCTGGACAACGCAAGAGCGCAGATAGAGAGGGGATAAATCAATTAGATCACGTAACGCCAGACGGTTTTCGGCACGCGGCCCATATCGAACAGACGTCCGCCAGAGACCAGTTCAGCACGTCGATGGTCGGCAGCGCGATACATATTGATGATCTCTTTATCATCAGTCAGCGAATAATTCAGATGGTCGTAGAGTTTTTCCAGACTATCGAGATTATTCACTTTGCGGAATTTCAGCAGGTAATCTAATGCAGTCATGATTGCCATTTAAATATAAAGTACTTGGAAGTGCCCAAGTATAGGGAGCACGCAGCGAGAGTCCATACGCGACTCATAAAAAAATACAAAATTCAGACAACATGCGCTAATTCGCTCATGAAACGACACTTTTTTGCCTTTTACGCGTTTTAAACGCGCATATAAAGTACGATTTAAGGCAAATTGAGGCCGGTATTTAGCGGGCTTGTGAGAAAATCACACGCTATTAACACATTATTGGAAAGCCGTTATTTCTCCGTCTCTATAATAGGTATTTGCGATCGTGCTGCGAATGAATCCGCTGTTTATTCCGCTCTGGTCAGCAAATTTATGCACACGCCGTGAAACCGGCACTCACATTCTGTGCGAGCAGTCACAAAACCAATAATTGATTGTCGCTGCAGACCATAACCATTCTTTACGCGCCCGCTGTAATCGTTTCCAGAAGTGAGAAGCATAACCGATTCTGTTTATTACATTTATTTAACGCCCTCCGCAATAATTAGCAGGCATTTTGTCCATAATGCCACGATCTATAAAGCATTGCCTGTTCACGTAACTCCTTTAATTCACTCTGATTTGTGAAGTATGTCGCGCTTGTTTACGCGCTTTTCAGCCAGGCTTAATTCGCGTTTTGTACCCCTACAACACACTCCCTTCAGAGGAATGAAATTATGTGGAAACGTTTACTCTTGACCGCCATGGTGAGCTCGGCACTGAGTACGTCGGTGTTGGCTGCTGATATGACGGTGGGCTTCTCACAGGTTGGGTCGGAATCTGGCTGGCGTTCAGCAGAAACCAATGTGGCAAAAAGTGAAGCGCAAAAGCGCGGTATCACGCTGAAAATCGCCGATGGCCAGCAGAAACAAGAGAACCAAATCAAAGCGGTGCGCTCGTTCATCGCGCAGGGCGTTGATGCCATCTTCATTGCGCCGGTGGTGCAAACGGGATGGGAACCGGTGCTGGAAGAAGCCAAAGACGCCAAAATCCCGGTGTTCTTACTCGATCGCGCCATCGTGGTGAAAGACAAATCGCTGTACATGGCGGTGGTCACTGCGGACAACGTGCTGGAAGGCAAGTTGATTGGCGACTGGCTGGTGAAAACGGTCGCGGACAAAAAATGTAACGTCGTCGAGCTGCAAGGCACCGTCGGCGCCAGCGTGGCGATTGACCGTAAGAAAGGCTTCGCCGAAGCCATCGCCGGCCACGACAATATCAAAGTGATTCGCTCGCAGTCCGGTGACTTTACCCGCAGTAAAGGTAAAGAGGTGATGGAGAGCTTTATCAAGGCGGAAAACAACGGCAAGAATATCTGCATGGTTTACGCGCATAACGATGATATGGCGATCGGTGCCATTCAGGCGATTAAAGAAGCTGGCCTCAAGCCAGGCAAAGATATCCTGACCGGTTCGATTGATGGTGTGCCAGATATCTATAAAGCGATGCTGGCCGGTGAAGCCAATGCCAACGTGGAGCTGACGCCTAATATGGCCGGTCCAGCATTCGACGCGCTGGAGAAATTCAAGAAGGACGGCACGATGCCGCCGAAAATCATCAAAACAGAATCGAAACTGTATCTGCCGGACTCCGCACAGGCGCAGCTCGATACCAAAAAAGGCATGGGTTACTGATCCCCGCAACCGCCCTTCGGGGCGGTTTTTGATGACGTAAGGCGAGGGAGAACCTGATGAGCACCTCCGATGAAACCGCACTGCTGACCATTAGCGGCGTCAGCAAAGGCTTTCCCGGCGTGAAGGCGCTGGATAATGTCTCGTTCAGCATCCGCAAGGGCGAGATCATGGCGTTGCTGGGCGAAAACGGCGCGGGCAAATCCACGCTGATTAAAGTTCTGACCGGCGTGTATACCAGTGATGCCGGCACGGTAACCCTGAACGGCAAGGCGATTACGCCGCACAACACCGCTGATGCACAGGAGATGGGCATTGGCACGGTTTATCAGGAAGTGAACCTGCTGCCGAATATGTCGGTGGCGGATAATTTGTACATTGGCCGCGAGCCGCGGCGCTTAGGCATGATTGATCGTAAGCGCATGGTGCGCGATGCCGATGCGCTGATGCGCAACTACGGCTTTGTACTCGACGTAACGCGTCCGCTGGGCCATTTCTCGGTGGCGATGCAGCAGATCATTGCGATTTGCCGCGCGGTCGATCTCTCCGCGCAGGTGCTGATCCTTGATGAACCGACCGCCAGCCTCGATGCTAATGAAGTCGAAATGCTGTTTACCTTGATGGCGCAGCTAAAAGCCAAAGGGATGAGCCTGATTTTTGTTACCCATTTTCTCGACCAGGTTTACCGCATTACCGATCGCATCACCGTGCTGCGTAACGGCCAGTTTATTGCCACGCGCGATACCGCCACGCTGCCGCAGATTGAACTGATCAAGTTGATGCTGGGACGCGAGCTGCTGGAAACCGCTTTGCAGCGTCAGGGCAGCACGCTGCGCAGCAATCAGCCGGTGGTGTCATTTGAAGATTATGGCAAGAAGGGCACCATTGAACCGTTCAACCTGCAGGTGCGTCCGGGTGAAGTGGTGGGACTGGCCGGACTGCTCGGTTCAGGCCGTACCGAAACCGCCGAAGTGCTGTTCGGCATTCGCCGGGCGGATCGTGGCACCGCGACCATCAAGGGCAAAGTGCAGAACATCCGCACGCCCGCCAAGGCTTCGCGCCTCGGTATGGGTTTCTGTCCGGAAGATCGTAAAACCGACGGCATCATTGGTGGCGCGTCGGTGCGCGAAAATATCATTCTGGCGCTGCAGGCGCAGCGCGGCTGGCTGCGACCGATCAAGCGTCGTGAGCAGCAGGAGATCGCCGAGCGCTTTATCAAGAGCCTCGGCATTCGCACGCCGCATGCCGATCAGCCGGTTGAGCTGTTGTCCGGCGGCAATCAGCAGAAGGTGCTGCTTTCGCGCTGGCTGGTGACCAAACCGCAATTTCTGATCCTCGACGAGCCAACGCGCGGCATCGATGTCGGCGCGCATGCCGAAATCATTCGCTTAATTGAAACCCTGTGCGCCGACGGATTGGCGCTGCTGGTTATCTCCTCTGAACTCGAAGAACTGGTGGGCTATGCCGATCGCGTGTTGATCATGCGCGATTTGAAGCAGGTGGCCGAAATCCCGCTGGAGCAGCTGTCGGTGGCCGCGATCGTCAACGCCATCGCCGATGGAGGAGTACAACATGCTTGAATCCCCTATGACACATGACAAACCCGAACGGCGTAAGCCGAAGCTGCCGCCTGGCATGCCGCAGATTGTGGCGCTGATTCTGGTGCTGCTGGTGGATAGCCTGGTGGCGAATAACTTTTTTGCCATTCACATTCAGGATGGCCGTTTGTTCGGCAGCCCGATTGATATCCTCAATCGCGCCGCGCCGGTGGCGCTGCTGGCGATTGGCATGACGCTGGTGATTGCCACCGGCGGCATCGATCTGTCGGTGGGCGCGGTAATGGCGATTGCCGGCGCAACGGCGGCGACCTTGACGGTGGCGGGGCACAGTTTGCCGTTCATCATTCTGGCGACGCTCGGTACCGGCCTGGCCTGCGGTTTATGGAATGGCATTTTGGTGGCGCTACTAAAAATTCAGCCGTTTGTCGCCACTTTGATTTTAATGGTGGCGGGACGCGGCGTGGCGCAGCTGATTACACAGGGCCAAATCGTTACCTTCAACAGCGATAGCCTGGCGTGGTTTGGTAGCGGTTCGCTGTGGCTGCTGCCGGTGCCGGTATGGATTACGCTGCTGGTGGCGCTCGTGGTGTGGCTGCTGACGCGCAAAACCGCGCTCGGACTGTTTATCGAAGCGGTCGGTATCAACCTGCGCGCGGCGCGCAATGCCGGCGTGAATGGCTGGCTGGTGGTGATGTCGACCTATGTGATTAGCGGCATGTGCGCGGCGGTGGCGGGCATGATCGTCGCTGCGGATATTCGCGGTGCCGATGCCAATAATGCCGGTTTGTGGCTGGAGCTGGATGCCATTCTGGCGGTGGTGATTGGCGGTGCTTCGCTGATGGGCGGGCGCTTCAATCTGGTGCTGTCACTGATTGGCGCGTTGATTATTCAATCGATGAATACCGGTATTTTGCTGTCCGGCTTCCAGCCTGAACTCAATCAGGTGGTGAAAGCGGTGGTGGTGATGTGCGTATTGCTGCTGCAGTCGCCACGCTTTATTGCCATGTTGAAACGGAGACGCCCGAAATGATGAAACGTCATCTGCCATTGATGATCACGCTGCTGGTGTTTGTGGCGGGTTATCTGTTTTGCCTGAGCCAATTTCCCGGCTTTGCTTCAACGCGCGTGATCTGCAATATCCTCACCGATAACGCTTTCCTCGGCATTATCGCCGTGGGGATGACGTTCGTGATTTTGTCCGGCGGGATTGATCTGTCGGTGGGCGCGGTGATTGCCTTTAGCGGCGTGTTTCTGGCGCGGGTGATTGGCGATTATCATCTCGATCCGCTTCTGGCGTTTGCGCTGGTGCTGGCGATGGGCGCGCTGTTTGGCGCGATGATGGGCTGGCTGATCGATGCGCTGAAAATCCCGGCGTTTATCATTACGCTGGCGGGGATGTTTTTCCTGCGCGGCTGCAGCTATCTGGTGTCGGAGAATTCGATTCCTATCGATCATCCGCTCTATACCACGCTGTCGAGTCTGGCGTGGAAGATCCCCGGCGGCGGACGCCTGAGTTTGCTGGCGCTGATTATGCTGGTGGTGGTACTCGGCGGGATTATTCTGGCGCACCGTACGCGCTTTGGTAATCAGGTGTATGCGATTGGCGGTAGCCTGACTTCGGCGCAGTTGATGGGCGTGTCTACGCGCGCGACCACCATCAGGATTTATATGTTGTCGACCACGCTGGCGACATTAGCGGGCATTGTGTTCTCCATTTATACCTCGGCAGGCTATGCGCTAGCGGGATTGGGTGTGGAACTGGACGCGATTGCCTCGGTGGTGATTGGCGGCACCTTGTTGTCTGGCGGCGTGGGCACGGTGTTGGGCACGCTGTTCGGCGTGTTGATTCAGGGATTGATTCAGACCTGGATTAACTTCGACGGCACCTTGAGTTCATGGTGGACCAAGATCGCCATCGGCATTCTGCTGTTTGCGTTTATCGCGCTGCAACGCCTGCTCACCGTGATGTGGGATCGCCAGCAGAACGCACCTGTTAAGCGTTTGACCTCTTAACTTCTTCACCCGCCTTTCCCTCACCCCAACCCTCTCCCGCGCGCGGGAGAGGGAGCCGCCGGTGCAGCGATAAGCAGCACTCTTTCCTGAAGCAAAAGCATACGTTGAGTTCGGAGTGACAGCGTTTATAAAACGGTTCCTTCTCCCGCTTGCGGGAGAAGGCTAGGATGAGGGGAATATCGCAGAGGACGAAATCAACGTGCCAGGCGGTAATACGCCTCATTCCAGCGCAGCGCATCTTTAAATGCCGGTAAGCGCGTCTCCTCATCAATCACCAGCACTTCAATGCCATTCAGCTCGCCGTACAGATACATATCATCCAGATCCAGCGCCTGGCTGAACACCGTGTGGTGCGCGCCGCCGGCCAGAATCCAGGCTTCTGATGCGGTGGCCAGCGACGGCTGGGCACGCCACAGCGCACGGGCCACCGGCAATTTTGGCAGCGGTTTGGGCTGTTCGATCGCATCCACCACATTCACCAGCAAACGGAAACGATCGCCCAGATCGATGACGCTGGCATTCACCGCGCGTCCGGCCGGCGTGGAGAAGATCATGCGCGCCGGATCGGCTTTGTCGCCAATGCCGAGGAACTGCACATCAATCAGCGGCTTCTCCTCTTTGGCGATGGACGGGCACACTTCCAGCATGTGCGAGCCCAGCACCAAATCATTGCCCGGTGAGAAGTGATAGGTGTAATCCTCCATAAAGGAAGTACCGCCCGCGCGTGTGCCTGCCTGGATCTTGAGAATGTGCAGCAGCGCGGCGGTTTTCCAGTCGCCTTCACCGGCAAATCCATAGCCCTGGCCCATCAAGCGCTGCACCGCCAAACCGGGCAGTTGCGTCATGCCGTGCAAAGTCTGGAAGTTGGTGGTAAAGGCTTTGCAGCCCTCGGCTTCGAGGAAACGTTTCAGACCCAGCTCAATGCGTGCCGCATCCAGTACGTTTTGACGTTTGTCGCCATTGACGGCGGCGGCATCGGTGAAGCGATATTGGCTTTCGTATTCATCGATCAGCGCGTTGACGTCGCCATCGCTGACGCTATTCACCACCTCGACCAAATCGCCCACGCCCCAGCCATTCACGGAGTAACCAAACTGAATCTGCGCCGCGACTTTATCGCCTTCGGTCACCGCCACTTCGCGCATGTTGTCGCCGAAGCGCGCCACTTTCAGCTGCTGGCTGGCCTGTTTTGCCAGCGCGGCATTGATCCAGCGTCCGATGCGCTGCTGGCTGGCTTTATCCTGCCAGTGACCGGTAACCACGCTGTGTTGCAAACCCATGCGCGCGCCGATAAAGCCGAACTCGCGGCCGCCGTGCGCGGTTTGGTTAAGGTTCATAAAGTCCATATCCATGCTGTCCCACGGAATCTCCGCGTTGAACTGGGTATGGAATTGCAGCAGCGGCTTATTCAGAATGCTCAGGCCACCAATCCACATCTTGGCCGGCGAGAAGGTGTGCAGCCAGGTAATGATGCCGACACACTGATTATCGTGGTTAGCGTCGCGGCACAATGCCAGCGCTTCGTCTGGTGATTTAACCAGCGGCTTCAGTACCAGCGACACCGGCAAGGTGCCGGCCTGATTCAATCCGTCCATCACCTGGCGGGCGTGCTGTTCCACCTGACGCAAGGTTTCCGCGCCGTAAAGGTGCTGCGTACCAATAACAAACCACACCTGTTGTGCGTTGTGCTGTCCCATTAAATCTCTCCTTTACTGAGCGGATGCGGTGCGCGCGGCGTACTGCGGTTCAGCAGCCTGGCACCAGTTTTGATAACGTTGATAAAGTTGCTGATAAACCACCACGCGCGCGGCGTTGGGTTGCAGCGTCACATCAATCGGACTGGCCATTACCTGCTGGGCGGCAGGCACATTGGCATACACGCCCGCGGCCACGGCGGCAAAAATGGCCGCACCGAGCGCACAGCATTCGTCAGAGGCGACGATATCCAGCGGACGGTTCATGACGTCGCAGCACGCCTGCATGATGGCAGGGGATTTACGGGCGATGCCCCCGAGCGTCAGGATGCTCTGCACCGGAATCTGCTGCTGTTCGAAACACTCCATGATGGCGCGTGCGCCAAACGCGGTGGCGGCGATCAAGCCACCAAACAGCGCGGGCGCATCGGTGCCGAGATTGAGATCGGTGATCACACCTTTCAAGCGCTGATTGGCGTCTGGCGTACGGCGGCCGTTGAACCAGTCGAGCACCACCGGCAGATGATCGAGTTGCGGATTGGCCGCCCAGGCTTCGGTGAGGTTGCGGATCAGATCTTTTTGCAGCGCGGCTAACTGCGGTTGCAGCTCCGGATGGTGCTGCGCCGCCTGCTGCAGTGGCCAGCCAAGCAGGCGGCTGAACCAGGCATAAATATCGCCAAACGCTGACTGACCGGCTTCGCAGCCAATCGCGCCCGGCACCACGCTGCCATCCACCTGGCCGCAGATGCCTTTGATGGCGCGGTCGCCAACGGTGTCGCTGTCGGCAATCAGAATGTCGCAGGTTGAGGTGCCAATCACTTTTACCAGCGTGTAAGGCTGCGCACCGGCACCAACCGCGCCCATGTGGCAGTCAAACGCGCCACCCGAAAGAATCACCTGTTGCGATAAGCCGAGGCGCTGCGCCCATTCGCTGCTGAGCGTGCCCACCGGCACATCGGCGGTCCAGGTGTCTGCGAACAAGGGGGAATCAAGCTGCTCGACCAACAGAGGATCGAGCGCGCGGAAGAAGTCAGCCGGCGGCAAACCTTGCCACTCCGGATGCCACAGTGATTTGTGCCCGGCGGCACAGCGTCCACGACGCAGCTGCGCGGGTGCGGTAGTGCCGCTGAGGAGCGCGGGCACCCAATCGCACAGTTCCACCCAAGACACTGCCGCTTCACGTACCGCAGCATCGGCGCGTGACACGTGCAGTATCTTGGCCCAGAACCACTCCGACGAATAGACGCCGCCAATATAGCGGGTGTAGTCGTTGAAACGACCGCTACGACACAGCTGATTGATCTCTTCGGCTTCTTCAATCGCGGTGTGATCTTTCCACAGCACGAACATCGCGTTGGGGTTGGTGGCGAATTCCGGGCGCAGCGCCAGCACGTTGCCATCACGATCGATGGGCGCAGGCGTCGAGCCGGTGGAATCCACGCCAATCCCCACTACGGCGGCGCGCTGTTCAGGCGTTAAGGCGTTAACCACGGTGACAATCGCCTGTTCTAACGCATCGATATAGTCCTGCGGATGGTGACGAAAGCGGTTGGCGTGCGCATCGCAAAATTCGCCGTTGGCCCAGCGTGCATAGTTGACCACCGCTTTTTCCAGCTCTTTACCACTGTGACAGTCCACGGCCAGCGCACGCACCGAGTCACTGCCAAAATCCAGCCCAATTGTTATGGCGCCAGCACCCATTGGGATTCTCCTGTGTGAGTTATCTGGCTCTATCCTGGAATGGGGCAGCAGAAGCGGTTAGTCATCAGTCGCTGAGAATATGCACTTTTCTGCCATCGGCGGGGATGTGTGATCCACTGCAAAAGTTAACGACCGGTTAAATTTGCTGAATATATGGAGGATTTTGTCATCGTTTTGGGATGTGATACCGCTCTACATTTTTCCTGTCCATTCCCGCTACAACTAGCCCAGCGTTTGCGCAGTCTTTGTACAACCTTTGCGCTAACGCGCTGATTTTTAGCTGTACCCCACAGAATGGTTTAATTGGTAGCGTTTACACCGATTGGTTAATAACAGCCTAAAACAACATTATGCCGGAGAGCATCATGCATAAATTCACTAAAACGCTGGCGGCGCTAGGTCTCGCTGCGGTTATGTCACAATCCGCTATCGCCGAGACCATGAAACTCGGTTTCCTCGTTAAACAACCGGAGGAACCCTGGTTCCAGACCGAATGGAAATTCGCGGATAAAGCCGGCAAGGATCTCGGCTTTGAAGTGATCAAAATTGCCGTGCCCGACGGTGAGAAAACCCTCAACGCCATCGACAGCCTGGCCGCCAGCGGCGCGAAAGGCTTCGTCATCTGTACGCCAGATCCGAAACTCGGCTCCGCGATTGTCGCCAAAGCGCGCGGTTACGGTCTGAAAGTGATTGCCGTCGATGATCAGTTCGTGACCGCCAAAGGCAAGCCGATGGATACCGTGCCATTGGTGATGATGGCGGCAACCAAGATCGGCGAGCGTCAGGGGCAGGAACTGTATAAAGAGATGCAGAAACGCGGCTGGGATGTGAAAGAGACCGGCGTGATGGCCATCACCGCCAACGAACTCGACACCGCACGCCGTCGCACCAGCGGTTCGATGGACGCGCTGAAAGCCGCCGGTTTCCCGGAGAAGCAGATCTATCAGGTGCCAACCAAATCCAATGATATCCCAGGCGCCTTTGACGCCGGTAACTCGCTGCTGGTGCAGCATCCGGAAGTGAAACACTGGCTGATTCTCGGCATGAACGATAACACCGTGCTGGGCGGCGTTCGCGCCACCGAAGGCCAGGGCTTTAAAGCGCCCGATGTGATCGGTATCGGCATTAACGGTGTTGATGCGGTGAGTGAGCTGTCGAAAGGATCCGCCACCGGTTTCTACGGTTCGCTGCTGCCAAGCCCGGACGTGCACGGTTATAAGAGCAGCGAGATGCTCTACAACTGGGTGACCAAAGATCAGGAGCCGCCGAAGTTCACCGAGGTCACCGATGTGGTGCTGATTACCCGCGATAACTTCAAAGCCGAGCTGGATAAGAAAGGGCTGAAGTAATCACGTTGTTCGTTGTTTGAGCAGCACCATCTAAATGTTTAGCCAAAATGATTCGTGCTGTAACAAGGCGGCAAGTGCACTTATCCCCGGGAGCTTACTTTTGTAAGTGACCGGGGTAAGTTCACGCAGCCAACGCAGTTACAGTGCGAAGCATGAAGGCTTAGAGGAGTCACCATGAACATAGATCAAGCCTTTCTGTCGTTTCATGGCATCAGCAAAACCTTTCCCGGCGTGAAAGCGCTGCAGGACATCTCATTCAGCTGCCGTGCCGGCGAAGTGCACGCGCTGATGGGGGAGAACGGTGCCGGTAAATCAACGCTGTTGAAGATCCTCAGCGGTAGCTACCAGCCCAGCGGCGGCGAGATCCGCATTAAAGGCCAGCCGAAGAGTTTCAACACCACCGTGGATGCGCTGGATGCCGGCGTGGCGATCATTTACCAGGAACTGCATCTGGTGCCGGAAATGAGCGTGGCGGAAAATATCTATCTCGGCCAGCTGCCGCACAAGCGCGGTCTGGTGAATCGCAAACTGCTGCGCTATGAAGCCGGTTTGCAGCTGCAAAATCTTGGCATGGATATCGATCCGGACATGCCGCTGAAATATCTGTCGCTCGGCCAATGGCAGATGGTGGAGATCGCCAAAGCGCTGGCGCGTAACGCACGCATCATCGCTTTTGACGAACCGACCAGCTCGCTGTCGGCGCGCGAAATTGATCACTTGTTCCGCGTCATCCGTCAGCTACGCGAGCAGGGCCGCACCGTGTTGTACGTGTCGCATCGCATGGAGGAGATTTTTGCCCTGAGCGATGCCATCACCGTGTTTAAAGATGGCCGCTACGTGCGCACCTTCACCGACATGAAAAACACCCATCACGATGATTTGGTGCAGGCGATGGTGGGGCGCAATCTGGGGGATATTTATGGTTACGCGCCGCGTGAACTGGGCCCGGTGCGTCTGCAGCTGGACGCGGTGGAGGCAAAGGGCGTGCGCACGCCGATTTCGTTGACGGTGCGTGCCGGTGAAATCGTTGGCCTGTTTGGTTTAGTGGGCGCGGGACGCAGTGAACTGATGAAAGGGCTGTTCGGTGCCACTAAATTGCGCGGCGGCAGCGTGACGCTGGATGGCAAAAAGCTCAACATTCGCCAGCCGATCGACGCCATCCGCGCCGGCATCATGCTGTGCCCGGAAGATCGCAAATCTGAAGGCATCATTCCGGTGCATTCGGTGCGCGATAACATCAACATCAGCGCGCGTCGCCACAATCTCACCGCTGGTTGCCTGATCAAACCGAGCTGGGAAGCGAAAAACGCCGATATCCACATTCGTTCACTCAACATCAAAACGCCAGGCCCGCAGCAGCTGATCATGAATCTTTCCGGAGGCAACCAGCAGAAGGCGATTCTGGGCCGCTGGCTGTCGGAAGAGATGAACGTGATCCTGCTCGATGAGCCGACGCGCGGCATTGACGTCGGTGCCAAACACGAAATCTACAACCTGATTTATCAACTGGCGAAAAAGGGGATTGCGGTGCTGTTTGCCTCCAGCGATCTGCCGGAAGTGATGGGATTAGCCGACCGCATTCTGGTGATGCGTGAAGGTTCCATTGCCGGTGAACTGTCCCATGACACGGCCACAGAGCAGCTGACGCTGAGCCTGGCGATGCCGAAAACCACTCAAGCGGCCGCCGTGGCCTGATGTAAAGGAGAGTAATAATGGCTTCATCTACCACTTCCAACACGCCACCGGTGCAGCGCAACGGGCTGCAACTGGGGCGGATTTGGGACAACTTCGGCATGCTGGTGGTGTTCGCACTGCTGTTTATCGTGTGTGCCATTTTCGTGCCGAACTTTGGTTCTATCATCAACATGAAAGGGCTCGGGCTGGCGATGTCGATGTCCGGCATGGTGGCGTGCGGCATGCTGTTCTGCCTGGCTTCCGGCGACTTTGACCTGTCCGTGGCGTCGGTGATTGCCTGCGCCGGTGTGGTCACCGCGGTGGTGATCAACATGACCGAAAGCCTGTGGATTGGCGTGGCAGCGGGTTTGCTGCTCGGCATGGCCACCGGTTTTATCAACGGCTTCGTCATTGCGCGGCTGAAAATCAACGCCCTGATCACTACGCTGGCCACCATGCAGATTGTGCGCGGCCTGGCTTACATCTTCTCCGACGGCAAAGCGGTGGGGATTGAAGACGAGCGCTTCTTTACCCTCGGTTACGCCAACTGGCTCGGCGTGCCGGCACCGATTTGGCTCACCATCGCTACCATGGTGCTGTTCGGTTTCCTGCTGAACAAAACCACCTTTGGTCGCAACACGCTGGCGATTGGCGGCAATGAAGAAGCAGCGCGTCTGGCCGGCGTGCCGGTGGTACGCACGCGTATCATCATCTTCATCTTGTCCGGTTTAGTGTCGGCGGCGGCGGGCATCATCCTGGCGTCGCGCATGACCAGCGGCCAGCCCATGACCTCGCTCGGATACGAGCTGATTGTGATTTCAGCGTGTGTGCTGGGCGGCGTCTCGCTGAAAGGCGGCATTGGCAAAATTTCCTATGTGGTGGCGGGCGTGCTGATTCTGGGCACGGTTGAGAATGCGATGAATTTATTGAATATCTCGCCATTCTCACAGTATGTAGTGCGCGGTTTGATACTGTTAGCGGCGGTGATTTTTGACCGCTACAAACAGAAAAGTAAAGCCGCCTGATAACCCAGGCTGAGCGTGTCGGAAAGTGGGCACGCTCAGCGCCGCGAAACCGAAAAGTGAGGGCATTATGTACCATCGCGAACCCCCAAGTGAGCAGCAGAATCCCTTATTGCCGGGCTATGCGTTCAATGCCTGGCTGGTGGCAGGCTTAACGCCGATTAATGCCAATGACGCACTCGATTTCTTTATCGATCGTCCGCACGGCATGAAAGGCTACATCCTTAATCTGACCATTAAAGGTCAGGGGCGCGTGTTTGATGGCGAATCTGCCTTCGACTGCGAGCCGGGCGATCTGCTGCTGTTTCAACCGAAAACCCCGCACTATTACGGCCGCGCGCCAGACAGCCCGTGCTGGTTCCATCGCTGGGTCTATTTCCGCCCGCGCGCTTACTGGACCGATTGGTTGCAGTGGCAGGATGAGAGCCAGGGCGTGGGGCGCTTGCATTTGTCAGAAGCGCAGCGTGCCGAGTTTGATCGCCTGTTCGCCAGCATCGAGCAAACCCACAACTCCGGTCGTCGCTTCGCCGAAGAGCTGGCGATGAATCTGCTGGAGCGCTTGCTGCTGCGCGCGGTGGAAGAGGATCCGCGTAGCCATCAACAGATCCGCGATCCGCGCGTGATTGAAGCTTGCCAGTACGTCACCAATCATCTGGCGGGTGAAGTGAAGATTGAAGAAGTGGCGCGCCATGTTTGCCTGTCGCCGTCACGGCTGGCGCATCTGTTCCGCGAGCAAATGGGCATTAATCTGCTGCGCTGGCGCGAAGATCAGCGGGTGATCCGCGCCAAACTGCTGCTGCAAACCACTCAGGAACCGATCGCTTCCGTCGGGCGTGAAGTGGGCTACGATGACCAACTTTACTTCTCACGCGTGTTCCGCAAACGCGTTGGCGTCAGCCCCAGCGACTTCCGCCGCCGCAGCCAGGATGCGCAGGATGCTTTGGTGGCGCACGAGAGCTGGCAATCCGCACGGAGTGCTATTTCCTGAGTTTTCAGGTGATTCCGCCTTGTTCTTATAGATCGATTCGTCTTAAATCATTCTGGTAACGAACAAGAGGAATGAGAATGAGCGATAAATTACGTGTCGGCCTAATCGGCTACGGTTTTGCCAGCAAAACCTTTCATGCACCCTTGATCGCCGGTACGCCGGATGTTGAGCTGGCGGCGATCTCAAGCAGCGATGCCAGCAAAGTGCATGCTGACTGGCCGTCAGTGCAGGTGGTTTCTGATCCACAAGCGCTGCTGGACGACCCGACACTGCAACTGATTGTTATTCCGACCCCGAATGACACCCACTTCCCATTAGCCAAAGCGGCACTCAACGCCGGTAAACACGTGGTGGTCGATAAGCCGTTTACCGTGACGTTGTCACAAGCACGTGAGCTGGATGCGCTGGCCAAAGCCAAAGGTCTGCTGCTGTCGGTGTTCCATAACCGCCGTTGGGACAGCGATTTCCTGACGCTGAAATCCCTGCTGAACGACGGTACGCTGGGCGAAGTGCGTTACTTCGAATCCCACTTTGACCGTTTCCGTCCGGAAGTGCGTCAGCGCTGGCGTGAAATGAAAGGCGCAGGCAGCGGCATTTGGTTCGATCTCGGACCGCACGTGCTGGATCAAGCTTTGCAGCTGTTTGGCACGCCGGTCGCGATCAATGTCGATATGGCAGAGCTGCGTCCGGGCGCGCAAACCACCGATTACTTCCATGCGGTGTTGACCTATCCTACGCGTCGCGTGGTGCTGCATGCCAGCATGCTGGTGGCGGCGGAATCCGCGCGCTTTGTGGTGCACGGCACGCGCGGCAGCTACGTGAAATACGGGCTGGATCCGCAGGAAGATCGTCTGAAAGCGGGTGAACGTCCGCCGCAGGAAGATTGGGGCTACGACATGCGCAACGGCACGCTGACGCTGGCGGAAGGCGATGTGATGGTGGAGAAAGAGCTGCTGACCTTGCCAGGTAACTATCCGGCGTACTACGCAGGTATCCGTGATGCGATTGCGGGCACAGGTGCGAATCCGGTGCAGGCAGAAGAGGCGATTCAGGTGATGGAGTTGATCGAGCTGGGCTTGCAGTCCGCCGAGAAGCGTCAGACCCTGTCGTTGCGTTAATTCTGTTAAAAGATCGCCAGGAATGGCGACCCTACGATCTAAGGTGCGCGTTATGCGCACCTTTTTTTATCCCGCTACGCGCGCGCGCAGCGCGGCTTTCTCTGCATCACTCAGGAACGAGATGGTTACACCATTATCCTGTGCCTGACGCATCTCTTCTGCCGTCAATCCCGCTTGCGGTGCCGCCACTTCATACTCATGGGCCAGCTCAACGCCCTGAACCGCCGGGTCGTCGGTGTTAATGGTGGCGAGAATGCCGTGCTGCAGGAAGGTTTTCAGCGGATGGCTGCTCAGCGACGAAACGGTGCTGGTCTGAATATTCGAAGTGAGGCATGACTCAATCCCAATGCGCTGCTCAGCAAGGAAATCCATCAATGCACGGTCTTCAATCGCCTTCACGCCGTGACCAATACGCTCCGCGCCCAGCTCGCGAATCGCTTGCCAGATGCTTTCCGGGCCTGCGGCTTCACCGGCGTGAACGGTAATGCGGAAACCGGCGTCACGCGCACGATTAAAGTGGCTGAGGAATTCACTGCCTGGGAAGCCTAGCTCGTCACCGGCCAAATCGACGGCGGTGATGCCCTCGCGATGTGCCAGCAAAGCTTCCAGCTCGCGCAGGCAAGCTTCTTCACCAAAGGTGCGGCTCATAATGCCGGTTAGACGCACATCAACGCCGTATTGCTGAATGCCGGCGCGCACACCATCAATCACCGCCTCAACCACGCCGGCAATCGGCAGTTGATGCGTCATCGCCATGTAGCCCGGTGAGAAGCGCAGTTCCGCATAGTGAATGCCAGCGCGCGCCGCATCTTCGACGTTTTCCAGCGCGATACGACGACAGGCATCAAGATCGCCCAGCATTTTTACGCCCCAGTCGAGTTTCTGCAGGAAACTCACCAGATCCGGTTCATTAGCCGTGACCTGCACATGCGGACGCAATGCATCAAGCGTTTCAGCGGGCAGCGCAAGATTATGCTGACGACCTAAGTCGAGAATGGTTTGTGCGCGGATATTGCCATCAAGGTGGCGGTGGATGTCGGTAAGGGGGAGTTTGGGATCAATCATGGCGCACTCGCTTAAGTTTCATAAAGTGCAGAGGATTATAAAAACATCTTGCGCAACAGCGCCAGCGATTTGCGCAAACAGCAAAACGGATGCTGAATTAATCAGCATCCATGGCATTTTAGAACGATTTTAGCCCGGCAATCAGGCGATCCAGTCCATCATCCAGTTTGCTGCGCGGGCAACCGGCGTTGAGACGCAGATAACCGCGACTCGCCGCGCCGTAGGTCGAACCCGGCATGATCGCCACTTTGTGTTGATGAATCAGACGCTGTTGCAGCGCCTGTTCGTCAATGCCAAGCGGATTGAGATCGATCCACGCCAGGTAAGTCGCGGCAGGCAGTTGCCAGTTAAGCTGCGGAAAAGCCGTGTTCAGGCGCTGCGCGATATGCTGCATGTTGCCACGCAAATGGGCGCGCAGCGCATCCAGCCACGGCGCGCCCGCGCGATAAGCGGCGATGGTAGCGGCAAGCGGCATTACCGCTGGCGAGGATAAGCCATCCTGCTGCTTCAGCGCATGGAACCACGCCTGACGATCGCGCTCATCAGGGATTATGCCCCACGCGCCGGTCAGCGCCGGAATGTTGAAGCTCTTGGAGGCCGAGGTGAACAGCGCCCAGGCGGACTGCGCTACCTGGCTCCAGGGCGTATGCTGCGCATCACTCAGCACCATGTCCATATGAATTTCATCGCTAATCACCTTAACGCCATGCTTTTCGCACAGCGCCGCCATCTGGCGCAGCTCATCTTCGCGCCACACTTTGCCGCTAGGATTGTGCGGACTGCACAGCAGCATCACTTTACAGCGCGGACGCGCCAGCAAACTTTCCAGCTGCGTCATGTCGCACAGCCATTCGTTAGCGTGGCGCTGCAGCGGCAGCTCCAGCACGCGACGCTGATTGCCATTGATGGTGTTATAAAACGCATCGTAAGCGGGGGTGTGAATCAGCACTTCATCATCCGGCTGCGTCCAGTGGCGCAACAGCTGTGCCACCATATAAATCACCGACGGGCCATAAACCAGCGATTCTGCCGCCACTTCGGTAGCGAAACGGCTGCGCATCCAATGTTGAATGGCAGAAAGAAAATCATCATGCTGCCAGCGGCTGTAGCCAAACACACCGTGTGCGAGGCGCTGTTGCAGCGCCTCGAGGATGCATGGCGCGGTGGCGAAATCCATATCGGAGATAGTGAAGGGCAGCAAGTCCGCCACGCCGAAACGATCGGCCACGAAATCCCACTGCGTACACCAGCTACCGCGGCGATCCACCACCTGATTGAAAGTGAAATCCTGCATCATTACACCGTCGCGCTCATCAAGTGTGCCATCTCATCTTTGACCGACTGCACCTGCGGGCCCATCACCACTTGCAGATTGGTCGCATTTACATGCACCACGCCAATCGCACCGTTGGCTTTCAGCGTTGCATCATCCACCTTGCTCATATCGACCACGGTAATGCGCAGACGCGTCAGGCAGTTATCCAGTGAGGCGATGTTTTCCACGCCGCCCAGCGCCGACAGAATCGCTGGCGTATTAAAGCCAGATTTACCCACAGCCGCGCGATTAACCTGCTGCGCCACGCTGTTGGTTTCCACTTCGCGGCCTGGCGTTTTGATGTTGAAGTGACTGATAGCAAAGCGGAAGATGGCGTAATAACCCACGAACCACACCGCAGCAATCACCGGCACCCAATACCATTTGGTGGAGAGGCCGTGCAGCACGCCGAAGACGAAGAAGTCGATCACGTTGCCGTCGGTATTACCGATAGTCACGCCCAGCATCGCCATTACGGTGAAGCCCAAGCCGGTCAACAGCGCGTGGATCAAATACAGCACCGGCGCGACGAACAGGAACAGGAACTCCAGCGGTTCAGTGGTACCGCCCACCACGCAAGCCACCACGCCGGAAATCAGCAGGCCTTTAATTTTATGACGGTTTTCCGGACGGGCGCAGTGATACATCGCCAATGCCGCACCCGGCAAACCCCCGAGGAAGGCTGGCATTTTACCCTGCGACAGGAAGCGCGTGGCGCTCTCGGCGAAGCCGTGGGTATCCGCACAGGCCAATTGCGCCTGGAAGATAGTTAACGCACCGCTAACACTTTTACCGCACACATCCATGGTGCCGCCCGCATCGGTAAAGCGGATGATTGCCACCAGAATGTGTTGCAAGCCAAAAGGTAAAAGCAGACGTTCGCCAGTACCGAAGATCATCGGACCAAATTCACCGGCGCTGTTAATCACCCAGCCGAGGCCGGTAATCGCGCGTGCAAAGAATGGCCAAATCAGCGGAACCACCAGGCCCAGCACGCCCATCGCCATCGCCGTAACGATCGGCACAAAACGCGTCCCACCGAAAAACGCCAGCGCATCTGGCAGGCGAATGTTGTGGAAGCGCTCATGTAACCAGAACACCACGATACCGACGATCACCGCGCCGAGAATACCGGTGTCGATGGACTGAATGCCGAGAATGTTTTGTACGTTATTGGCTTTCAGCACCGCCGCATCGGTGGTTGGCAGAATGCCGTTGATGTTGAGCCAGAAGTTGATACTCAGGTTCAGTACCGCGTAGCCAACAAAACCGGCAAAGGCGGCGACGCCTTTATTCTCGCGCGCCATACCCAGCGGAATGGCAATGGCAAACATCACCGGCAGATAGCTAAAGGCAAAAGAGCCGATCTTCGCCAGCCAGATAAACAGGTATTGCAGGAAAGGCTGATCGAGAAGAGGAATTAGCGTCAGGACGTCATGACTGCTGAGGGAACTGCCAATTCCTAACAGAATGCCGCAGAACGAGAGCAGGGCGACGGGCAACATAAAGGTTTTACCCAGACTTTGGAAAAACTCCCAAAGTGACATTTTGGGGCGGCTGGCGGACATAGATTCTCCTGGCAATAAAAGTAAAAGGCTTCAATGTGGTCAAGGATGATAAAACGTTTTACCACTTATTTTTGTGGCTATAATCACAAAGAGTGACTAATTGCAGGCTTTATTTTTGGTGCAATCAGTGTAACGTTTTATCTCTTTGAATTTGGACGTCGGTAACGGAACACTATGTCCCAGCAGAAAACCACTATTCATGATGTGGCGTTGGTCGCCGGGGTGTCGGTCTCTACCGTGTCGTTGGTGCTCTCCGGCAAAGGGCGCATCTCGCCCGCTACGGCCATACGCGTTAATCAGGCGATTGAGCAGCTTGGCTACGTGCGTAATCGCTCAGCCTCGATTTTGCGCGGCGGCGAAAGCGGCGTGATCGGCCTGATCGTGCGCGATCTCAGCCAGCCCTTTTATGCCGCGATGACGGCCGGACTCAGTGAAGTGCTGGAGCAGCAGGGCAAAGTGCTGGTGCTGACACAAAGCGGTCAGCACGGACAACACCTTAAACGCTGTTTTGACACGCTGGTGGCGCAGGGCGCAGAAGGCATTGTGCTTGGCGGCGCGGCGGCGCAAGCAGAAACGCTAGTGCCGCAGGCGCAGGAGCAAAACATCGCGTTGGTTTGCGCTTCGCGCGCCAGCAGCCTCGACAATGTCGACTCACTGCGGCCCGATAACAGCCAGGCGGCGCGCATGGCAACGGAGTATCTGATTCGGCAGGGACATCAGCGCATCGCCTGGATGGGCGGTTTGGGATCGTCACTGACGCGCGCCGAGCGGATTGGCGGCTATTGCGCCACTTTGCTGCAATATGGCCTATCGTTCCGGTCCGACTGGATTATCGAGTGCGACGATCGCCAGCAAAGCGTGTCCGCGTTAACGCTGCAGTTGTTGCGTCAACATCCCGGCATCACCGCGATTCTGGCGCATAACGGCAGCACCGCGCTCGGCTGCTATTTTGGCGCGTTACGCTGTGGGCGAACCTTTGGTGAAGGCGCGGTGGATAGCTACTACACGCAGCAGCTGGCGCTGGTGGGCTTTAATGACGATCCGCAGCGGGAGCTGCACGATCCCACCATGACCTTTGTCAGTAGTGAAGCGCGTGATGTAGGAAGAAGGGCGGCGGAGCGGATGTTGCGGCGGCTGGCGCAGCCGGAAGCGGAGATTCAGAGTTTGATTGTGCCGCCGCAGCTAATGCGCGGCGAAGTGTAAGGGCGGCCAGTTGGCCGCCCCATGAATTACTCTGGCATACCTTCGCTGGTTGGTGCGCCCAGCATATAGCGTGACAGAAACTGCTCCAGCGTCATCTTGTCGCCATTCATGGTGACCTGGCCGTTACCGTATTGCAGGCTGGTGACGATGTTGTCATCCTGCTGCTGCGTCAGGCGGAACATCTGGCCCATCGCTGCTAGACCCTTAACCTGCTGATCCGCTAGCTTCTGCGCATCGTCACCCTGATAACCTTCCGCCAAACCGACATGACGCATGGTTTCTGTTGCCATTGGCATATTGATCGCCAGCTTGCCGTCGAGGGTTTTCAGCACGCGATCCACTGCAGCGCCCAAACTCTGAGCTTCGCCGCTCACGGTGGCCGGATCGTTAAAGCCCACGTTCAGGTTAAATGTGCTTTCCCCTTTTTCATTTTTCCAGCTCAGCGGCGCGATGCTCAGCGTTGGCGAGCCTTTCAACAGCGTTGGCAGGTTATTACGCAGAATGGTTTGCACGCTGGCCTGATAGCGAATCGGATCTTCCGCCACGCCCGGCTGGTTAAGCAGATCCTGCATCTGCGCGTTGTAAGTATCGGAGAAGGCTTTCACCGCCTGCGCATCAAACTGCGCAAACTTCATCGCCAGCTTAGCTTCACCAAACGGCTGCTTCTGCAGGGTAATTTTGTCAACATCGACATCCAGCTGGCCACCAATCTTGCCTTCTTTATTGTCGAAGGACGAGGTGGTTTTCAGCTTCTCCAGCGACAAACCTTCCTGGCCGTTGATGCTGGCATCCAGTTTATCCAGAGAGATCGACTGATCGCCGACGCGCACGCCTTCCGGGCTGAGATGGGTATCGCCGCTCAGTTTCAGGCCATTCAGCGTAAACAGCACCGGCAGTTCGACCTGGTTTTTGCTGGTGACCGCGATGCTGGAGAAGTCGCCGTCGAGGCTGACTTTGTCACCTTTGCTGTCGGCGCTGATGTTGAGCGTGCCGCCATTGGTGGCCAGACGATCGCCGGTCTGCGGATTGTTATAATCCACCGCCAGCAGGTTGAGATCGGTATTGGTCGCACCGCTGTAGCCGACGCGGGTATCAGCGTTGACCAGCGATTTGCCGTTGGTCAGTTCAAACAGTTTCTTCACCGCATCGGTGTTTTCCAGTTCGGTATGCACGGACGCCATACTTGGGATCAGGCTGCCGCGCTTCAACTGGGCGAACGGGAAAGGGCCATGATCGATCGTTTCGTTCAGCACGATACTTTGACCAGGCTTCAACAGCGGATTGTCATTGGTTTGCGAGCTGGCCTGCACCACCAATTTGGTTTTGCTGCTAAACACGCCACGCTGATAATCCTGATAGCTCAGCGTCAAACGGCTGTTCGGCGCGTAAGCATTCAGCTGCGCGTTGGCGTTCTGCAACATCTCATCCATATGGCTTTCCAGTTGTTTACCGGTAAACCATGCAGCACCAGTCCAAATCACGCCGAGCGCCACAATCACACCTACGGCAACCTGGGTCTTTTTCATCGCTGTGTCGTCCTTATCCTTGCGTCCGCACGCCGCTGATCGGTGCGCGACGGGTGAAGAAAAACGCCCGCAGGCGTTTTAAATTAATAGTTTAAAAGAATAGCAGTTAATGCTGGCAGCGTCAGCCGGATCTCAGTTGAGCGTATTAAACACGCGCGCCAGACGTCCGGTGCCTGCCGCGTTGACCGGCGACTCATTGGCAGCGACAAAGCAGGATTCACCCGGCTTCAGCACCAGCTGTTGCCCGGACTTCTCAATTATCGCCTGACCTTCAATGCAGAACAGCAGAGCAGCGCTGTTTTGTGCCAGCGTTTGCGGCGCAGCGGAAAGCCCATGAATGGCAAAGGCAAAGTCTTCAACCGGGATCGGGAAGTTCAGGGTTTCGCCGTCGCGCTGCGGCTGCGTCAGCAGCGTCGCGGCCGGTTTTGCCTGAAACTTCAGGTTAGCCAGCAGTTCAGGGATATCGATGAACTTCGGCGTCAGACCGGCGCGCAGCACGTTATCGGAGTTCGCCATCACTTCCAGCGCCACGCCTTTCAGATAGGCGTGCGGCGTTTCGGCAAACAGGAACATCGCTTCACCCGGCTGCAGGGTAATAACATTGAGCAGCAGCGGCGAAAACAGACCGCTGTCATCCGGATAATCGATGGCGATAGATTTGATGGTCTGCCACGGCTCGCCTTCACCCGCATTTAGCGCCGATTTCAGTACGCCGATGGCGCGCGATTTGGCCTCGTCTTGCAGCGACAGCAGCGTGGCGAACAGTTTTGCCAGATTGGCTTCGTTAGCGTTTTCGAGGAAGTGAGCGATTTGCGGATGCGCACCGGCCACCGGCTCCAGCAGCGAGACAATCTCATGCAGCTCACGGAAACCGTTCATCGCCTGGAAGGGTGTCAGCGCATACACCAGCTCGGGCTTGTGATTAGCATCTTTATAGTTACGTTCGGCAGCGCTCAGCGGAATGCCCGCGGCATTTTCACGCGCAAAACCCTGTTCGGCAGCGGCTTTGCTGGGGTGCACCTGAATCGACAGCGGCTGATCGGCGCACAGCACTTTAAACAGGAACGGCAGCTCGCCGAAACGTTCAGCCACCGCTTTGCCGAGCATGGCGACTTTGTCGGCATCAATTACCTCACGCAGCGAACGCACTTCGCCGTTGACCTCAACGGTAGACGGGCTTTTCGGGTGCGCGCCCATCCACAGTTCCGCCATCGGCAAACCTTGTGGATTTTCGATGCCATAGAGTTCGGTCAGCGCAGTTTTGCTGCCCCAGGCGTAATTTTGCAGCGAATTGTTCAATTTTTGCATCGTTTACCCTTAATAACCGTAAGTAAATAGGCTTATTAAAGCAGAAAGTGCCATAGAAAATACACGAATAAGTGCAATAAAGGCGATAGGCTCGCATAATGTTAAATTCTTGTATGTGACAATCTTGCTCGCTCAATGGCGTCGCGGGAAGGCGTTTAGAGCGGAAACCTCAAAATCTGAGCTAAGGAGACGTAGTCATGGCAGCCAATCGCATTGAAAAAGACTCAATGGGACCGATCGAAGTACCGGCAGATAAGTTGTGGGGCGCACAAACCCAGCGTTCGCTGGAACATTTCAAAATCTCAACCGAGAAAATGCCCGTGGCATTGGTGCATGCGCTGGCGCTGACCAAGCGCGCGGCGGCGCAGGTGAACCAGGATCTCGGCTTGCTTCCGGCCGACCGCGCTCAGGCGATTCTTAAGGCCGCCGACGAGGTGCTGGCCGATAAGCACAGCGAGGAGTTTCCGCTGGCAATTTGGCAGACCGGCTCCGGCACCCAGACCAACATGAACATGAATGAAGTGCTGGCCAACCGCGCCAGTGAAATTCTTGGCGGCGAGCGTGGCATGTCGCGTCTGGTGCACCCAAATGACGACGTGAATAAAAGCCAAAGCTCCAACGATGTGTTCCCCACCGCCATGCACGTGGCCGCGGTCATCGCCGTGCGGGAGCAACTGATTCCGCAGATTCACGTGTTGAAAAAGACGCTGAGTGAAAAATCCGACGCCTTCAAAGATATCGTCAAGATTGGTCGTACCCACTTGCAGGATGCGACACCGCTGACTCTCGGTCAGGAGATCTCCGGCTGGGTAGCGATGCTTGAGCACAATCTCAAACACATTGAGAACAGTATTCCGCACGTAGCGGAGCTGGCGCTGGGCGGCACCGCGGTCGGGACTGGCCTGAATACCCATCCGGAATACGCGGTTCGCGTCGCTAAAGCGCTGGCCGATTTGACCAAACAGCCGTTTGTCACCGCGCCGAACAAGTTCGAGGCGCTGGCGACCTGCGATGCGCTGGTGCACGCGCACGGTGCGCTGAAAGGCCTGGCAGCTTCGCTAATGAAAATTGCCAACGACGTGCGCTGGCTGGCCTCTGGCCCGCGTTGCGGCATTGGCGAACTGGCGATCCCGGAAAATGAGCCAGGCAGCTCGATCATGCCAGGCAAAGTGAACCCCACGCAGTGCGAAGCGCTGACCATGCTGTGTTGTCAGGTGATGGGCAACGACGTGGCGGTGAATATTGGCGGCGCGTCCGGCAACTTTGAGCTCAACGTGTTCCGTCCGATGGTGATCCACAACTTCCTGCAATCGGTGCGTCTGCTGGCCGACGGCATGGACAGCTTCAATCACCACTGCGCGATTGGCATTGAACCGGTACGCGAGCGCATCGATCAGCTGCTGAACGAATCGCTGATGCTGGTGACGGCGCTGAATACCCATATCGGCTACGACAAAGCGGCGGAAATCGCCAAGAAAGCCCATAAAGAAGGCCTGACGCTGAAAGGCTCGGCGCTGAAGCTGGGCTATCTGACCGAAGAGCAGTTCGATGAGTGGGTGCGTCCGGAGGAGATGGTGGGCAGCATGAAGCAGTAAACCGCTGTTAAAAACTGGCAGACGTAGCACCCTCGTAGCGGCGCAATTGATTGCGCGATAAATCGCGCCGCTACGGATTGTGCGGTGATTTATAGCTGCCCGCTATACAACACCGGACCGGTTGGCTGCCCGGTTGGCGAGCCGCCGCGCGGTTCAAGGCTGATGGCAATGATGCCTGAGCGGGAAATCGTGCTATTCAACGCAACATCCGTTGCCTTCTGATTATCCAACAAACCCAATGAAATCGGCGCTTTGCCTGGCGGAATCAGCCACAGCTGCAAACTGTTGTTATCGGCGATGGTCACAGGATGTAACGGCGTCAGGCTCAGCTGCGCCAGTTTGCTGTCCGCGCTGACCACCCATTGCTGTTGATGCTGGGCGTCGTTCAGTACCGTCAACGGCGTTAACGTCGGCTGCTGCAGGAAAAGTGAGGCGAGCAGGGCGAACGCCGCGACACTGGCAGCCGCCAGCCAGCCCGCATAATGGCGTTTGGGTTGAATGACGCGTTGCTCGGGCAAACTCAATGTAATCTTTTTCCACACCTTTTCCGGTGGCGTGACGGGCGCAAGCTGATTATCCAGGCCCGCCAGCAGGGCTTGCCAGCGCGCAACATTAGCCGCGAGCGCGGGCTCGTTTCGCAACCTGCGTGCAAAGCGCAAACGCGCCAGCCCACTCAAGGTGCCCAGCGCATACTCGGCTGATAAGGCCTCATCGCGTTGTAATTTATCGTTCATAGGCCCACACACTCCCGCAGATGCTCCAGCGCGCGGCGAATCCAGCTTTTTACCGAGCCAACCGGCTGTTGCAGCCAGGCGGCAATATCACTGTGGGACATCCCCTGATAATAGGCGAGCGTGATGCTTTGCTGCTGTTCGCTGCTCAGATGGCCAATGCAGTGTCGCAGGCGATCGGCTTGTGCCGGATCGTGCCAGTTATTCTGTTCGTCTTCGCTGGTGATTGGTAGCAGGTCGCTAAACTCTTCTGCCTCCAGCGTCAGGCGCGCCTGTCCGCTGCGTAACCCGTCAATGCAGCGATTGCGCACAATGTGCGTCATCCACGTCATCGGCGCGCTCAGGGCATCATCGTAAGAGGCGGCGCGGTTCCAGATGGTGAGGTAGCAATCGTGCAGCACCTCTTCCGCCCAACCTTGCTGACGCAGCATGCGCAGGGCGAGGGCGAACAGGTGCGGCGACGTAAGTCGATACAGTTGCTCAAACGCGCGGCGATCGCCTTTTGCGATCGCCGGCAATAAGTTGTCTAACCGTTCTGCAAGCCTGTTATCCATCATCTTCCCGGTTGGCTAAAATGCCCAATCCGAGTATAGGCAATTACTTAGGCATCAAGACGGTATCAATCACATCAATCACACCATTTTTCTGATTGACGTCATAAGTGCTGATATTCGCCACATTGCCTTGACCATCTTTCAGCTGAATATTGTGCGGGCCATTATTCATAATCCACAACGGTTGGCCGTTGACGGTTTTCAGCTCGGCATGTCCGCCACCTTGCTTAATTTTTTTCTCCAGCGCTTTCATGTCGTATTTACCGGCCACCACATGATAAGTCAGGATGCTGGTCAACTTCGCTTTGTTCTCCGGTTTGACCAGGCTATCAACGGTGCCCGCAGGCAACTTGGCGAAGGCCGCATTGGTTGGCGCGAAGACAGTAAACGGACCTTTACCTTCGAGGGTTTCCACCAAACCCGCCGCTTTAACAGCAGCAACCAGCGTGGTGTGATCTTTGGAGTTCAGCGCGTTTTCAACGATGTTCTTTTGCGGATACATCGCTGCGCCGCCGACCATCACGGAGTCATCATTCATGGCGGCAAATGCACCTGCGGTGAACAGTAAAGTGCTGGATACGACTGCAATGCTCATTAGCTTTTTCATCATAAATCCTCGTAGTAGGGAGCGAAGAAGTTGCTCACACTCTGATATACGAGGGCAGCCTGCGAATTGGATGCAGCGATTTAAAAATAAATTTTACGCCAGCCGATCGCTCCACAAATGCAGGCGCGGAATGATCAGATGCAGCGGCTCGGCCAGCGGTTTATGACGCCAGGCAACGTTATCGGCATCGTAGTTCAGCAGTTCTCCCAGAATCGGCACCTGCGTGCGATCGCGGCACAGCACCAGCAGCGGAGAAGGGCAGGCAAGCTGCACCTGTTTCTTCTCGCTGGCGCGCCATACGCGGGCAATCGGCTGCACCTTCACCGGACGCTTGATTTTCAGCTTCGCACCGGCTGGCAACGCGAGGATTGCTTCCAGCTCTTGCTGCACTTTCTCCGCCCACTGTTCCCGCGTCCACGGTGCCTGCGCACGATTGGCCTTCAGGCTGCGCTCCAGCTGTTCTACCACCGCATCACGCGTGACGTTTTTGATGATGTTTTTATTCGCCCAGCCAAAGCGCAAACTGTCCGGCGCGTTGAGCAGCGTGACGCTGCGGTAGGCGTTAAGCGTAATTAACCCGCGCAGATGCTGGTGGACGAACTCAAAGCGCGCCTCGCTCGGCAAGCCCGACTCCACGGTGATCAGCTGTTCCAGCCGCTGCTTCAAAGTATTAATCTCGGCAACCTGCTGCGTAATCTGCGCATGCACATCGCCGTCGGCTTCAATGCAAATCGCGCCCGGCAAGCGCACGGCGGCTTTGGTGCTGAGCTTTTCCGATTGATGCTGCATAAACAGGCGGCAGTAATGCATTAGCGCCATGTCGCGTGCCGTTTTACCAAGATGCTGCGTCACCGCGATGCGTTCAATTTCATCATGTTCGCGGCCTTTCTCGATTTCCGGCAGACTAAACACGCGCGCAATCAACAGCGGTTGCTGCTCAATGTGTTGACGTAACGCGCCCAATCCCGCCTCCAGCGCATTAACGCATTCGTGCAGATCGGCAACCAAATCATAACGAGCCATAAAACGCCTCCATAGTTACAACATGCTTTCAGTGTACTGGCTTGGGTGCCGGTCTGCCAGCATTGCGCAGGGATTTTGTTAAGCAGGGAAACGTGGGATTTTTCAAGCTGGATGAACGTGTTATAACAATGCTTTGCCTGCTAACGGAATAATGTTGTGAAGCCTCAGCCAAAGCCACCTGCCGCCTCCATAGTTACGCTTGGCGTAGTACAAATCCTGTCGTGGGGCGGATCCTTCTATTTGATGGCGGTGATGGCCAATCCGATCGTGGCGGAAACCGGCTGGTCGCAGCAATGGGTGTATGGCGCGCTATCGCTCGGCATGCTGATTTCCGGTTTGCTGGCGCCGCTGAGTGGGCGACTGATTTCCCGCTCCTATGGCCGCGCATTGCTGGCGGCGAGCGGGGCGGTGATGGCAATCGGTCTGGTGATCATGGGATTAAGCCACAATCTGCCGCTGTTTCTGTTTGCCTGGCTGATTATCGGCGTAGGTATGGCGATGGGCCTGTACGATGCGCTGTTTGCCACGCTCGGCACGCTCTATGGCGGCCAGGCACGCGGCGCGATAACCGGTATTACGCTGATTTCTGGCTTCTGTACCACTATCGTGTGGCCGGGCACCGCGCTGCTGATTCACTGGCTGGATTGGCGTAACGCCTGTTTTGCCATCGCCGGATTGTTATGTGTTTCAGTGTTGCCCGCCTATCTCTACGCGCTACCCGCGCCAGAAGCGAAAATCGCCGCCGCCAAAGCAAAACCGACCGCGCAAGGCAACGAACTGGCACCGACACTGTTTTGGCTGCTGTGCAGCATTTTCACGCTCGCATCGGTGATCATGACGGCGATTTCGGTGCAGCTGATCACCTTGCTGCAGGCCAGCGGTCACACGCTGGCGTCGGCGTTGGCCATCAGTGCGATTCTCGGTCCGTGTCAGGTGGCATCGCGCATCGTAGACATCGCCTTCAAGCGCGGTCACCCGATCTGGACCACCTTTTTCTCGGTGGGATTGGTGGCGCTCGGCTTGTTGCTGCTGGCGTGTTATCCGCAGTTTGCGGTGCTCAGCATGGTGCTGTACGGTGCCGGAAATGGTTTGCGTGCCATTGTGCGGGGAACTTTACCGCTGGTGATGGTCAAACCAGAGGCCTACGCGATTGTGTTAGGGCGCATGGCGCGTCCCGCCTTGATTGGCCAGGCCTTGACGCCGCTGGTTGGTGGCTATGTGTTTCAGCACCTCGGTGCCAGCGCCACGCTGTGGTTGCTATGCGTTCTGGCGTTGATTAACGTGCTGTTGGTCGCGCTTTTGCAGCAGAAATTGCCGCAGGCCAGCCCACAGTCGGAAAGGGGAGTGATAAACTAAGCAGCCTGTGCGCTTCTGCCCGATTAAATGGGGAATACGTGCCTGGATCACGGGCGTTGACTTCTAAAAAGCAACAGTGTTTGTTATATTTATTGCTCATTGATTACTCACTGTCGCGGCATAAAAACAACAAGATAACCGCAACTCAGGATATTGAAATGCTTGATTACCGCTTCCCGACAGCTTTGCAGATGGTTTTGAGCGTAGCGATGGCGGAGCAACTGGGCAAACGCTCGACCAGTGCCATATTGGCGTATGGTCTTGAAGCGAACCCCAGTTTCATTCGGAAACTTATGGTTCCGCTCACGCGTGACGGCATCATCGTCTCAACGCTTGGCCGCACCGGTTCCATTCATCTGGGTCGCCCGGCCGCCGAAATCACACTGCGCGACATTTATACTTCTGTGATTGAAGATAAAAAACTCTGGGCGTCACGTCCCGACGTGGCACCGCGTTGTCTGGTCAGTGCCAACCTGTGTTGGTATTTCAAATCGATTGCTGAAGAGGCTGAAGAAGCGTCGCTGAAAGTGCTGGAAACCCGCACCGTAGCTGACGCGCTAGCCGAACTGAAGCATAACGACACCAGCAACTGCGAAGAGTTGCCCGATCTCGAACTCGCCGACCTGTGTAAAAAAGGCCGCTAAAACCACTCTCATCCGTAAGGGCGTCATTCATGACGCCCTTTTTTATTGCCTCAATCTGCACGCAAAAAAAATCCGGGCACATCGGCCCGGATTGTTCATTTCACCTAAAACCCTTACACAGTTTGCACTTCAGCCTGTGGTTGCTTGCGCGTCACCAGCTTACGCAGCGTCACATAGAACACCGGCGTCAGGAACAGGCCAAACAGCGTCACGCCCAACATGCCGGAGAACACGGTAATCCCGGTTACGCCGCGCACTTCTGCACCTGCACCTTCACCAAGAATCAGCGGAATAGTACCGGCGATAAAGGCAATCGAGGTCATAACGATCGGACGCAGACGCAGACGACAGGCTTCCAGCGCTGCATCGACAATGCTCTTGCCTTGCATCTCCAGCTCGCGCGCAAACTCGACGATAAGAATCGCGTTCTTACACGCCAGTCCCATCAGCACTACCAGCCCAACCTGCACAAACACGTTGTTATCGCCACCGGTCAGCCACACGCCGACCAGCGCCGAGAGCATAGTCACCGGCACAATCAGGATCACCGCCAGCGGTAGCGTCCAGCTTTCATACAGCGCCGCCAGCACCAGGAATGCGAGTAGGACCGCGACCGGGAAGACGATCAGCGCGGTATTGCCCTGCGTTGATTGCTGATAGCTTAGGTCGGTCCATTCAATGTTCATGCCGTTCGGCAGCACCTGCGTCGACATCTCCTCCAGCTTCTGCATCGCCTGCGCCGAAGAGAGCACGCGCGGATCGGCATCACCAATCAGGTCAGCCGCCGGATAGCCGTTATAGCGAATCACCGGATCCGGGCCGTATGTAGTGGTGATATTCACCATACTGCCAATCGGCACCATTTCGCCGCGATCGTTGCGGGTACGCAGGTTACCGATATCCTGCACGCTATCGCGGAAATCGCCGTCCGCCTGCGCCATCACGCGCCAGGTGCGACCAAACTTATTGAAATCGTTGACGTACGACGATCCGAGATAGGTTTGCAGCGTGCTGAACAGTTCGGTCAGCGACACGCCTTGCGCTTTGGCTTTATCCCGATCCACCTGCACATCCAACTGCGGCACGTTGGCCTGGTAGGATGAAATCGGGAACATCATGCCCGGCGTCTGCAACACCGCACCGGTAAGGGTGTTGATGGCGGTTTGCAGCGCACCGTAACCGAGCCCCGCGCGATCCTGCACATACAGCGAATAACCCGAACCTTGTCCCAGACCTAAAATCGGCGGGGGCATAATCGAGAAGCCAAAGCCTTGCTGGATTTTCGAGATCTTAGCGTTGATCTCAGCATTAATTTCCGCGGCGGTGCGCGTACGTTCACTGAACGGCTTCAAACCGAAGAACACCGTGCCGGTATTCGGCGTGTTGGTGAACTGCAACGCGTTCAAACCGGGGAAGGCGACCGAATAAGCCACGCCTTCAGTGTTCATGCCGATCTCGCTCATCTTGCGAATCACTTCATCGGTACGCGCCAGCGACGAACCTTCCGGCATCTTCACGCCGCCAATCAGGTAGAGCTTGTCCTGCGTCGGAATAAAGCCGCCCGGCACGGTATGGAACATAAAGCCCGCACCGGCCAGCAGCAGCACGTAGACGCCGAACACCGCGCCACGACGACGCAAGGTTTTACCCACCAGCGATTCATAGCCATCCGAACTGCGCTGGAAGAAGCGGTTGAACGGACGGAACAGCCAGCCGAGCAGGCGATCGATAATGCGCGTCGGCATATCCTTTGCGGCATCATGTGGCTTCAGCAGCAGCGCCGCCAGCGCCGGTGACAGTGTCAGCGAGTTGATGGCGGAGATCACCGTTGAAATGGCAATCGTCACCGCAAACTGCTTATAGAATTGACCGGTCACGCCGGACAGGAACGCCATCGGCACGAACACCGCACACAGCACCAGCGCGATGGCGATAATCGGCCCGGACACTTCCCGCATCGCCTGATGCGCCGCCGCCGTCGGCGACAAGCCTTGCTCGATATTACGTTCGACGTTTTCCACCACGACAATGGCGTCATCCACCACGATACCGATCGCCAACACCAGCCCAAACAAACTTAAGGTATTGAGCGAGAAGCCGAGCAGATAAAGGATGCTGAAGGTACCGACCACCGAAACCGGCACCGCCAGCAGCGGGATAATCGAGGCGCGCCAGGTTTGCAGGAACAGAATCACCACCAGCACCACCAGCACAATCGCTTCGAACAGCGTTTGCACCACGGCACGGATCGAGTCACGCACGAACACCGTTGGGTCGTACGGCGCGGCCCACTGCACATCGTCCGGGAAACGGGTGGCCAGTTCGGCCATTTTGTCGCGCACCGCATTTGACAGATCGATGGCGTTGGCGCCCGGCGCCTGGAAGATACCGATGCCGACCGCATCTTTGTTGTTGAGCTGTGAACGCAGCGCGTAGCTGCCAGAACCCATCTCGATGCGCGCCACGTCACGCAGGCGCACCAGCGTGCCGTCGTCAGCGGTTTTCAGGATGATGTTGCCGAACTGCTCTTCGCTCTCAAGACGACCCTGGGTGTTGATCGACAGCAGAAAATCGCTCTGTTTCTTCAGCGGCTCCGCGCCAAGCTGGCCGGCAGACACCTGCACGTTCTGCTCCTGCATCGCGCTGACCACATCGGAGGCGGTCAAGCCACGTGCCGCCACCTTATTGGGATCGAGCCAGACGCGCATCGCGTATTCACCGGCACCGAAGATCTGAATCTGACCGACGCCTGGCAGGCGCGCCAGTTCATCCTTCACCTTCAGGGTGGCGTAGTTACGCAGATAGAGAGAATCGTACTTGCCGTGCGGCGAGAACATGTGCACCACCAGCGTCAGCGTCGGCGACATCTTCTGCGTGGTGAGGCCGAGTTGGCGCACCTCTTCCGGCAGACGCGCTTCAGCCTGCGCCACGCGGTTCTGCACCTGAACCTGCGCCTGATCCGGATCGGTGCCCGGACGGAAGGTCACGGTGGTGACCAGCACGCCATCGGAACCCGCCACGGATTTCATGTACATCATGTTTTCTACCCCGTTGATGGCTTCTTCCAGCGGCGTCGCCACAGAATCTGCAATCACTTTGGGGTTGGCACCGGGATATTCCGCGCGCACCTGCACGCTCGGTGGCACCACGTTGGGATATTCACTGATCGGCAGCAGCGGAATGGCGATCAGTCCGGTGGTAAAGATCAAAATCGACAGCACCGCGGCGAAAATCGGTCGGTCGATAAAAAAGCGGGAGAAATCCATAAAAGGCAGTCTCGAAGGTTATTGAGCGGAGCGCATCGCCACCGGTTGGGCGTTCACCGGCATGCCAGGCATAAAGACTTTCTGCAAGCCGTTAACGATTACCTTGTCGCCGGGCTTCAGGCCTTGCTGCACAATACGCAGACCATCGGCTAACTCGCCGGCCTGAATATCGCGGCGCTGGGCTTTACCTTGCGCATCGACCACGTAAACGTACTTACGATCCTGATCGGTGAGCACAGCTTTATCGTCAATCAACAGGGCGGTGAAGTCGGCCCGGCCCGGCAAGCGCACGCGCGCAAACAGGCCCGGTGTGAACTGACGCTGCTGATTATCCAGCGAGGCGCGCATGCGGATGGTGCCGGTGCTGGCGGTCAGCTGGTTATCGAGGAAATCCACGGTGCCGCGATGCGGAAAACCCTCTTCGCCGGTCAGCGCTACTTCTACCGGCAGCGACCCGCGATTTTCGCCTTTACGCGCCATCGCTTGATAATGCAGATAGGTGGCTTCATCGACGTCGAAGTAGACGTACATACGTTCCTGCGATACCAACGTGGTCAGCACGCTGGCGCTGTCACCGGCGGTCACTAAGTTGCCGGTGGTGATCATCGCACGGCTGGCGCGACCTTCAATCGGCGCGGTAACGCGGGTGAAATCAAGATTCAGCTGCGCCATATCCACCGCCGCCTGTGCTGACAGCACGCTGGCCTGCGCCTGATTAGCCGCCGAGCGACGCTGTTCCCACTCTTCGCGTGACACGACATTGGTGCCGATCAGTTTATCGGTACGCGCCGATTCACTGCGGGCCAGCGTAGCCTGGCTGCGCGCGTTGGCGAGTTCGGCCTGCGCCTGCTCGAGCGTGGCGCGGTAGGTGCGATCGTCAATGGTGAACAGCACCTGACCTTTTTTCACCTCATCGCCTTCGCGATAATTAACCTGATCGATATAGCCCGAAACGCGCGGACGCAGCTGCACGCTCTGCACCGCTTCGAAACGGCCGTTAAAGCTATCCCATTGGCTGACTTTCTGCTCTACCACCTGCGCGACACTTACTTCGGGCGGTGGCGGCGGGGCGTTTTGCGCCACACCGCGATCGCAACCGGCCAGCAGGCTTCCCAGCAACATCACTCCTGACAGGCTTACCGCCCATTGAACCCTGTACGTTTGCAGATGCATTGTTGTTATTCCGCTTTGGTGAAAATGAAAGGAGACGTACGAAAAATCTGCAACTTTTATGATTGCATTAAAACGCCACGAGTGTAGGCTTGCTCAAACTGCATCTGCAAGAATATCTGATACACTTTATGTGCGGTTTTGATCATTACGTTGCAGAAGGATCAAAGCCCCTACGCGTAGTGCGGCATTTAATGCAATAATAAAACTTGCATTAACTGGCATAGTCGTTCAACCTTAAAGTGTAATTGCAACTGATACTGATACTGTTCGCAACGGCGACCGGAGAAAACGAGATGATGACCACCGCATTTATTCACGATTTGATTGACTGGATTGACAACAATATTGAAACGCGTCTGGATCTGGATACCGTAGCGGGGCGCGCCGGTTATTCGAAATGGCACCTGCAGCGTATGTTCAAAGAGCACACAGGTTTGCCTCTGGGCGAATACATCCGTGAGAAGAAGCTGAAGAAGTCAGCGGATCGCTTGACCACCAGCAATGAACCGATTCTTAACGTAGCGATTTCACTCGGTTTCGACTCGCAGCAGTCGTTTAACCGCAGCTTTAAACGCCAGTATGGCGTAGCGCCGGGGGCATGGCGTCGTCACGCCGCGCCATCCGCCAGCGCGATGCAGTAAACCCCGCCAGGGCCAGCTTTGCTGGCCCGCGTTTTTCCCTGCCCTAAATCTGTTATTATCGTCGTCCTGTTTTTCAGGATGCCACCATGTCAAAAAAACTCTGGATTGCCTTAATTCTGATCCTGGCCGCGTTGTGGCTCGGGCTAAAACCGCGTTTGTCCGATAAATGGTCAGCTAGCCACCCCGATATTTCGCAGCTCACCGATGCCAACACCGTGGCGCGTTGGGTGCAGCAGCATCACACATTACCCGATCTCTATCTCACCAAAAATGAAGCGCGTCGTCAGGGCTGGAATCCCAGCAAGGGCAACTTGTGTGAAGTGTTGCCGGGCCGCGCGATTGGTGGCGATCGCTTTAGCAACCGCGAAAGAAGACTGCCGATGCGGGCGGGCAGGCAATGGTATGAAGCTGACGTGAATTACGATTGCGGCCACCGCGATGCCGATCGTCTGCTTTACTCAAATGATGGATTGATTTTCCTCACCACCGATCACTATCGCAGCTTCAAACAGGTGCCTTAACCATGTTGACGCTCCATTTTGACTTTGAAAACTTGTCAGATCGCCAGGCGTTTTACCGCGCGCTGGTGCAGCAGAGTGCCTGCCCAGTGGATTTCGGTAACAATCTTGATGCGCTATGGGATTGGCTGACCGGCGGCATGGCGCTGCCGGCCACCTTCTATTTAGCGCATGCCGATGACGCCAGCGAGAGTGCCGAATTTGCGCCGGTGCTGGCGTTACTGGAGGAGGCGCAGCAGCAGTTGCAAGGCGAGCTGCGCCTGGTGCGTGGAGAATAAATTACGCGTGCAGCGGTAACAGCAAAATTGCCAGCATCTGGCGGGCATTAGCGGGCAAATCACCGCCGCCGGTGTAGCCGTTGTTCTCAACGATCACCGAATTCAACCCCACCAGCCAGTCATAGATGTAGTAAGCGGTATGATTGGCGGGAGCGGCCGACAGACGCGTCAAACGCTGTCCCGGCGAGAAGCTGACGCTCGGTGCAGGCGGACGGGCGAAAATCGTCTGACCGCGATTGACGCGGCTTTCAGGACGTTCGCTCTCCGGGCGCTGTAAAAAGCCCAGCCACGCCACAAAATCTCCCAGCACCGTCATGGCGCGTGAAACCTGACGATCGGTACGCGCTTCATGGGCGCTGGCCTGCGCATCCGGCTCGTTAAGCGCGCTTTGCAGTTTGCTCAGCACCTTGAGACGGAAGCTAGCGGTTATTAACTCTTCCACCAGCATCTCCAGCGTCGGCTTATCGACGTTGAGCAGCGCCAGCAGGCTGCGGCTCTCCGGCAACTGACGCAAGTGCTCCAGCCACAGTGCAAACACCTGCTGCGGGAACTGCTGATCGCGCTGACCGCCCGAACTGCGCGGCTCAGCGGCAGCGACCGGCTCATCTTTAAACAGATCGAACTCGAAGCCGATGCCGAAATAGCTCTGCTCAGCGGCCGCGGTTTTGGCGCTGTGCTGAATGTGATGGCTGCTGCTCTGGCTCAGCCACAGCTGACGCACCGCTTCACGCGACGGCTGCAAACGCTCCAATAGTTCGCCGTGCAAACCGGTGCGATGTTGCAAGCATTTCAGCAGCGTATCGGAAATCGCCTGCTTGCGAGCTGCCTGTTCTGGCGTGGCGCTGGATTCGGTCCACGGCTGCAAACGTTCCACCAGCTTGTGCTGTAGCGCGCTGAGCTGCAACGCTAAACGCTCACGGCGCGCTTCCGGCTGCATCTCATCCTGCAACCAGCTGCCCATGCGATCGACGCCCGCGCGATCCAGCGCCAGCATCGACCCCCAACTCTGTCCCGGCTGACCAATCTGGCGTTGCACCGCTTCATCAACGTTAATCTGCTGCTGCTGATAGCGCGCATCATGTGGCGTGATCGCCCAAATCAGACGCGGCTTCTCACCGCTGGCAGCGATGGTTTGGTGTATGTGCCACTCGCGCAGCGCGCTGGCGGCGACATCGGTGTCGTGACGCTGGCTGGCGGCGGTACAGATCAGCATCAGATCAATGCCCTGACGCGCGGCGTACAGGCCCGGCAGCAGCGCACGTTTCTGTTCCAGCAGCGTGGCGCGCAGCGGATCGCGTTTGCGCAACTGCGACAGTTCATCCTGTTGCGCGCGATCGGCTGGCGTGCCCGGTGCAGGCAGCTCCAGCATATCCGCATCATCGTACAGCGCCTGACGCGGCGTGGAGCTGAGCGGCAAGGTGATCTCCAGCGTCAGCAGCGACAGCAATCCAAGCGGTACATGCTGCGCTTTCCCCACGCGATTGGCGACGATCGGACACACTTCGATCATCTCCTGCCAGTCGGCATCATTGCCAATCAGTTTTTCTGCTGGCAGCGCGGCATCATCCACCAGCATGCTGAGTGGCGCTAACACGCGCGGCGCATGGCGCAGCTGGTGGCGCAAATGCATCAGGCTGCGCAGGCTTTCGTTCAAGGCGTTCTGTCCCGGCCACAGCAGGGCAAACAGCTGCACGCGGTCGTCCACGTTGAGCCACGGCGCCAGCGCTACCGCCTGCGGCCAGAAGTGACGATCGAGAATCTCGGCATGACGATGGTGACGACGGCTCCACGCCCATAGCGTGATCAGCGCATCGCTATCGAGGCCAGGCTGCGCTTCATCCTGACGGTGGCGCTGCAAACGCTGCAACGCGGCATCGATCTGCGCCGTGTCCGGCTGCAGTTCGGTGTTGGCACAGGCCAGCATCAAACGAATCAGTTCCACTTCGCTCAGCAGCGTCATCTCCAGCGGCCAGGCGTTGGATTGCGTTTCACGCTGGTGGCTGAAGCGGGTGGCGATGGCGAAATCGAGATTGCCGGGATTGATGTTCTGGAAATAATTTAGGGTTTTATCGCCAAGGCGCGCAATTAACTGGCCCTGGGCATCACCGACCATCTCACTCAGCAGCCAGGCTTTGCCCGCCTGCGACTGGCCAAACAGCGCCAGCGTCACCGGACGCGCCAGCTGGCGCGCCAATGCATGGCTCTCCACGCGCGCGCGGCGCAGCTGCAGCGTCAGAGTTTCAGCTTCCATTGCCAGACGCGGCGTGTGCGCCTGATGGGTTTCCACCCAGTTCAGCGCGCCATCCAGCGTTTCCTGCATCAGGCTAAGACGTTTCGCGGGCGTAACCGGCGAGGCTTTTTTGGCAGTTCTCATCGTTTGCAGACGCTCCCGCTGTCGATCCAATATTGCGCATTCGCGTTGCCGGTAGCAGAAAGCGTGTTCAGTTTCAGACTCAGTTGCTCCAGCGGCACACGCGTGCCGTCATCCATGCGCGCATCGCTCAGCACCAAACGCTCCGGGCCGAGATTAGCCGGGCCGGGCTGCACCGCCAGCTTAATGCGCAGTACGCTTTCGCCGGCAACCTGACGCGCCAGCGTCGGGTCCACAATGCTCAGGCTATACAGCGGCGAGGCCGGCCAGCGATCGTTCTCCAGCTGGCGGAAGCCGAGGCAAACGTTGCCGCGAATGCGGAAGCTGCTTTTGCGATCCAGCGCGAAGCTGCTGCTGTCGAGATCGATCTCGCTGTAACACAGATTATCGTCGCTGAGCGCCGAGGTCTCATCCAGCACGCCGAGATAGCGAATGGTGGAGTACGGTTCGAAATCACCGGCGCGGAACCAGAAGCTGCTGAGGCGCAGATCGAGCGCCAGCAGGCACAGCATCGCGCCGACTGCGGCGGTGGATTTCGGGTTATCAATGCGGCCCTGCTTGTTGAACGGATACCAGTCGCTGGTGTGATAGCCTTCCAGCGACAAAATACGGCTGCCCGGCAGCGGTTGCAGATGTCGCACCAGCGCCTGAATGCCAGGGAAGCGTGACGGACGACCGGTGAGCAGCAGCACATCGCACTGATACAGCGACACCACTTCACACATCGCGCGCAGCGCCGGAATGATCGCCATACGGTGTTGCAGGAACTCGCCGTGCAACTGCGCCATGCTGACCACCAGCGGCACTTCGAGCAGATCGAATCGGCTGTCGCCGCCGAGCGTGCGCTGAATTTCGCCATTCACAAACGCCAGCACGCTGCTGGCCGGTTTTTGCGGCACCAGCTCGCCGAACAGCGCGTTGATTTCACTGTGGCTGTCGAGCGGATCCCAATTTTCATACTGCTCCAGCACCGCCTGGGCCAGCGGAATAAACAGCTGTAGCGTCACTTGCTGACGCAGCGTGGCTTGTCCGTCCATACGGCTGTCGTGACCAAATAGCTTGTTCATCAGCGGTTCGGCCAACTGCAAACCGGCTTTCTGCAAGCTCTGCTGCAACGCTGGCAGAATCCACAGCTGAATCACGTCCAGCAGAATATCGTCACCGGCGACTTTGAAGCCTTCGCGGAACAGCAAGCGCGGGGTGATTTTGACGTTGTTGCCCTGGCCGTCATCAAGACGATATTGGGTAATGGCTAAATCGGTGGTGCCGCCGCCGATATCAATCGAGGCGATGCGCAGGCTTTTACCCGGCAGCTCGTCAACTTCACGCGGACGATCCGGGCGTGCCATGCTGCTGAAGAAATCTTCTGCGCGGCCGGCAAAGTTGACCTGAGTTTCGTTGAACAGCCACACCATTTGACCGCAGGTGGCTTCGTCCCACTCCATCTGCACATCCGGTACCGGTCGCAGGCTGTTTGCCTGGCTGGCGGCGGTAAATTCCTCTTCGGACGGATGCCAGCCCTCGGCTTTCCATACCAGCGCGATGGCTTCCTGCATGCGGCGACGGAAAATCTCACGCTCCGGCTTTGGCATCGCAGACGGCAGCGTCAGGATCACATGACGCAGCTGGCGCGGCGCCTGGCTTTGCGGCATGCGCTGGCGCTGCGCCACGCTGTTCATCTGCATCATCGCCTGCGCCAGCAGTTCGCACAGCATAAAGGTCATCAGCGAACTGCGGCTGTAGCTGGCGGAGAACACCGGCAGACGGTCATCTTCCGCCAGTGCGTGCAGCGGCTGGCCTTCGTCGTTAATCAATAAGGTGAACGGCAGCGCGGTGGCTTGCGGCTCATCGCTGCTGCCGTTGGCGTTGAAGCGCCAGCCTGGCTGATAGCGCGCTTCATCCCACAAATAGCGGCGCGGACTGGACAAACCGGTGCTGCCTTCGGTGCCGGCACGCAGCAACGCCAGACGGCTGGCTTCCCGGCCTACGCGCGTCAGCGACGGCCACATAAAAGCGTTTTCCCGGCCGCTCTCCAGCGAGAAGTTGGCCTTGCCGAAACGGGTTTCAGCAAACTCCAGACGGCTGTCGAACAGCTCGTTGTAAACCTGATGCGGCTCGGAGAGATCGCGCAGCTGCAGCTCGTAGGTTTGACGCAGGCCGCTGCTCTCTTCGGCGTGATCTTCCACCAGAATGCCGCAGGTATGCGAGTTGCCGACGTCGAGAATGATATCGACGTTGACCGCCGGGGTTTGCAGCGAGGTTGCCTGAATGTAGATTTCCGCCAGATCAAGCTGTTCGCCCAGCAGTTCCAGCAGGTTGAGATAGTGTGCCTGATATTCGAATTCACGCAGCGCCTGGTTCAGCTCCTGCTCACGGCGTGATTCCAGCGCATGCACCTGCTGGCTAAAGGTTTCACGCAGCCAGCCATCAACCCACGTATGGTCGAGGAATTCACCCAGCTCGTAGTTGTGCCAGGCGAGGGCGAAACTGACGCCGTTCTGCGCATCGGCTTTGCTTAAACCGTGCTGCTCGCCGCCATCCTGCTCAGACACAATGCGCGTATCAAAGGCGAGGGTGATGCGATGGGTGTTGCCTGCCGCGTCGGGTTGCGCCAGCGGCGCCAGATGCAGACGTGCCCAGTTGTCCGGGCCGCCGATAAAACGACGTCCGCTGGTGCAGCGCAGCACCGGCAGCGGCAGCCATTGATGAGCCAGCAGCTTCAGGGAATCGGCTAGCGCGATATCCGTTTCCGGACGCACCACTTCCGCCGCGCCGCCATCTTCCGGATAGAGCAGGAACTTGCCGCTGTTACCGTCGACGTTGAGACGCAGCAGCGGGCCGTTGGCGGTTTGACGCACGAACTGGCGGCGAGCCTGCAACGCAGGTAAACGCAAACCAAAATCAAGAAACTGCACACCGCTATCTTCAATCAGCGTGATTTTCTGTTTGTCATCGATGAGGGGAGCCAACATGTTTACTTACTCTCACGCTTAATCGTCAACGGGAAGACCTGATCTGCGCCGTATTGCGCAGTACAGCTGGCGATGCCATCACCGGCTTTACACACCAGTTCCGGCATGCGGTAACGCGATTTATCGCTGCAGGTCGCAGTATAGCGGCTGCGCACTTCCATGCTGCCGGCGCTGGTCATCGCGGCGGTGACATCGGCTTTACAGCGGATGTTGTCGCCCTGGGTAATGGTGGCGGTGCCTTTGCCGTTGCGGATTTGATAGCGCAGGCTTGGCGGTTTGCCGGTCGGCAGATTGGTTTGACGCAACGTGACGCGCCAGGTGCCGTTAATAAATTTCACCGACCCAACGCGCGCATCTTCGGTTGTCATCACCAAATCATCGGCTTTGGCCGGTTCGGTGTGTTCAGCCACTACCTCAGGCGGCGCGACAGGTGTGGCAACCGGCGCGGCGGCAACGACGGTGGCGGCGGTTTGTGGCAGCGTGGCGGCGAGTTTTTCCGCTTTAACCATCACGGCAGGCGGCTTACTCACCGGCACCGGCACATCCGCAACGCGAATCGCAGCTGATTGCGGCGCGCTGTGCAGCCAGTAGGCGACGCCCGCAGCCACCAGCGCCGCAACCGGCAACAGCAGCATCAACGGACGCACGGCAAAGGCGCGACGTGGCGGCGAGACAGGTTCGGGTAGCGGTTCAGGCGCGGCCTCAGCAATGTCCTCAACCGCCGGTTCTTCGGCTTCAGGTTCCGGCTCGATCAGCGGTTGAGCAGCAGCAGGCGGCACCTCGATCAGCGGCGCAATTACCGGCGCAACCACCAGCGGAGCAGGTGCTGGCGGTTCTGGCAGCAGCGGCGGCAGCGCATCTTCCAGCGAATCGCGCAGGCAGGCCAGCGCGTCATCACGCGAACGCGCCTGCGGATCAACAAAGCCCCAGAAGGTGATCACCGGTTTGCCATCCACCAGATAAACGTACTGCTGATCCGGGAACTGCAACGTTTTGCTCAGCAACGCACCAAACAAGCGCATCGCCGGATTCTCTGCGTCGCGGGCGCGCAGGCTCAGCGCCTGCAGATCCTGCTGGTTTAGCGTCAGCAGTTCCAGCGCCTGACGGCGCTCGTGATCGCTGGCACCCAGCCAGGATTTTACTTTGCCAGTAAACGGGGCGTACCAATCGAGGCGGTCACCGCGCTCGTTGACCTGCGGGATCGCGAGGCAATTGGCCAGCGTGGTTTGGCGGCGCAGGCGCAGGGTTTCACGGATTTGCAGCGCGGACGTCCAGACCGGCTGGCCGTTTTCACCCAGTGCCAGTACCGTGTCCAGATTGCCGCTGCGCAGAAAAGTTTTTGCCACTCGTTGGGCCCTTATCGGTGGTTGTCTGAGGCAGAACAGTGTGTGTTTTTGGCGATGATAGTGATCTTAAGCCAAATGCAGCGAAATCAAACGGCTGATAAAGGGGGAAAAACAGGGCGTTTTTCCCGCGTGCAGAGAAGATTGCTGAAATTTTAAGCGCGGCTGCGCGGGGAAAGGATCACATAGGTCAGCATGCCGCCGAGCAAACCCCAAAAGGCGGAGCCGATGCCGAGCAGCGAAATACCGCTGGCGGTGATCAGAAACGCCACGATGGCGCTGTCGCGCTGATCCGGTTCGGCTAAGGCGCGCTGCAAACTGCCGGACAGCGTGGCCAGCAGCGCGAGGCCCGCCAGCGTGGCAATTAACACCGGCGGCAAGGCGCTCAGCATGATGGCGATCAATCCGCCGGTAAATCCGGTCAGCAGATAGAACACGCCCGCCAATGCCGATGCCATCCAGCGGCGCGCCGGATTCGGATCGACATCGTCGCCCATACAGATAGCAGCGGTAATCGCAGCGATACACACCGAAAACCCGCCAAATGGCGACAGCACTAAAGCGATAAAGCCGGTCCAGCCGGTGAGCGCTGATACCGGCGGCTGATAGCCGTGCGCCTGCAAGGTGGCGATGCCGGGCGCATTTTGCGACGCCATGGTGACGAGAAAATAGGGCAAACCCACGCCAATCAGCGCCGCCAGAGTAAACTGCGGCATGATGAATTCCGGCCGACTGATCGCCAGCGCATGCGGCGGAAAGTGGATCGATTGCTGGCCGAGCGCCACCAGCACGCCCGCGATCAACGCCAGAATGATGGCGTAGCGCGGCAGCCAGCGGCGGCTCAACAACCACACCAGACACATGCTGCCGCACAGCGCGAAATTGCTCTGCAAACCGCTAAAGGTGCCGATGCCAAATTTCAGCAGAATCCCGGCCAACATCGCGGCCGCCAGCGATTGCGGAATGTGATTCATCAGGCGGGCGAACAGACCGGTGACGCCGCACAACACAATTAACAGGTTGGTGGCGACAAACACGCCCACCACTTCATTCAGCGTCAAACCCTGCACGCTGGTGGCGAGCAGCGCCGCGCCAGGCGTCGACCAGGCCGCGAGGATCGGCATGCGTGTCCATAGCGATAAGCCGAGCGAGGCCAACCCCATACCTACGCCGAGCATCGACAGCCAGCCGCCAATCTGCGTCGGCGAAGCGCCCGCCGCCTGCGCCGCCTGGAAGATCAGCGCTGCCGTGCTGCTGTAGCCCACCAGTACGGCGATAAAACCCGAAATCAGCATCGGAAAAGAGAAGGCACTGCGTGTGGTGGCGGTTGTCATCAGGTCACATCCGATTGTGCGTTATAACGCACATTGTGGCATGGAGCGTTATAGCGCACAAGTGCTACACTGCGCGCGAGCTTTTCGGGAGAACACATGGAAAATTTGCATCAACATTTGAGTCTGGCGCTGAAACAGCTGCGTCAGGCCAACGGCTGGAGCCTGACGCTGGCAGCGGATCGCACCGGCGTGAGCAAAGCGATGCTCGGCCAGATCGAGCGCGGCGAATCGAGCCCCACGGTGGCGACGCTGTGGAAAATTGCCACTGGCTTTAACGTGCCGTTTTCCTTCTTTGTGCAGGGCAGCGATCAACCGCCGGGCAGCGTGGCGACCTTCAGCCAGCCCAACGCGCAGATGCAGGTTAAGCCGCTGCTGCCGTACGACGCCAGACTGCGTTTTGATTTGCTGGAAGTGACGCTGGCGGGTGGCGCGCAGAGTGATTCATCAGCGCATGAAAGCGGGGTGATTGAGCAGGTTGTGGTGCTGGAAGGCGAATTGTTGCTGGGCGTGGAAGGCACATGGCGCCGCTTGCTTTCGGGCCAGGCCAGCCAGTTCGCCGCCGATACGCCGCACAGCTACCGCAATCCTCTCAGCACGCCGCTGCGTTTCCACAGTTTGATTCATTATCTGCAGCGCGCCTAGGATCGCCATGCATGGCGCCTACCTAACAATCCGGCACAATTACAAATTGATACGAAGGTAAACTACCCAGTTTGCCTTCGTATTTATATACTCGCGGCTCATCAGTAAGGAGAAGGTGCCATGAGCGACCTCAACAGCGCGGCGGCGTTACTGCGCAGCATCAATGGCAAACTGGCGCGTCGCCTGCGTGAATCGGCGCCGCCGGGCGATCTCACCTGGCCGCAGGTGTCGGTACTTGGCTATCTGGTGCGCGATGGCGCGATGACGGTAACAGAATTGGCTACGCTGGAAGGGGTGCGCACGCAGTCGATGGGCGCCACCGTGGCGAGCCTGCAGACGCTGGGTATGGTGCAGGGTGCAGCCGATCCGCTGGATGGCCGCAAAACCCGCTATCAACCCACCGATGCCTGCCTGAAACTGATTGCTGCCAACCGCGCACAACGCGATGACTGGCTGCTCAACAGCATCGCAACGCAACTGAACCCGCAGGAACAGCACACGCTGCTGGCCGCGCTTCCCTTACTGCAACGACTTGCCGACCAATAATCCTGAGAGGACTCAACATGGCTTTAACTACACTTGACGACAACATCGCGCTGATTGTGATTGACCTGCAAAACGGTATTGTTGCGTTGCCGGTCGCACCGTTAGAGGCGCATGAAGTGATTGAGCGCTCAGCGCGTCTGGCCGATGCATTCCGTGGGAAAAAGCGCCCGGTGGTGCTGGTCAACGTTGCGGGCGGCGCGCCTGGCCGTAATGAGCAGCCGAAACACGCTGGCGATTTGCCCGCCGATTGGGCGACGTTGGTGCCGGACCTGGCGCAGCAGCGCGGCGACATCATCGTTACCAAAAAAACCTGGGGCGCTTTCCATAATACGGATCTGCACGAGCAGCTGCAGCAGCGTGGCATCACACAAGTGGTGATTTGCGGCATCGCCACCAGCATCGGCGTGGAATCCACGGCGCGTCAGGCGTATGAGCTGGGTTACAACGTCACGTTGGCAACCGACGCCATGACTTGCCTGAATGCCGAAACGCATAAAAACAGCGTCGAGCGTATCTTCCCGCGGCTGGGCGAAACCGGCACCACCGATGATGTGCTGGCGTTGTTGAAGTAAGGAACATCGTAGGGTGCGCATTCATGCGCACCTGGCTTGCAGGACGCCATGAATGGCGAGCCTACCGTTCCTGCCATGGATTCAGCAACATCACGCCAGTGGTATCAAAATCCCGTACGTTACGCGTGACCAGAATCAGCTCGTGATGAATCGCTGTCGCCGCGATCAGCGCGTCGGTGTGTGGGCGTTCATCAGGAATATGCAGCTGAGCGCAAAGGCGGGCCACGCTGCTATCAATTGAAAGTGTGCGCCAGGCAAATTCTGTCAGAACCTGCTCTTGATACCAGCGCTGTAAATGATGGGCTTGCTGAGGGTCTTTACGGGCGAACTTAAGGATACCTTTTTCAATTTCCATCAGCGTCAATGCTGAAATAAACATCTCTTCAGCATCAATGCTTTTAGCCCAGGCAATCACCTGAGGATTGGCTTTAGGCGTCCCTGCCTTACGTAATTCTGAAATAACATTGGTATCCAGCAAATAGCGCATTAGAACTCCACATCCCTGTTGATTATGGTCGCACGTTCTGGCTCAAAATCGATATCTACGCCGTCCGGCATGGCGAGTGAATCTACGATGCTTCGGTTTGAACCCGTGAGTTTTTTATACGCTTCGAATGTCAGTAAAACATGTGCAGGATTGCCACGGTCAGTAATATAAACCGGGCCTTCCTCGGCGGCTTTCTTGGCCCGGGATACCTCCTGATTAAAAGCTCGACTGCTGATTCTCGTCACTGTCATCACGACCTCCATGATATGTAGTGATGTTGCTACATAACTATAAAGCAATATGCCGTGCTGGACAATATTTAACCAATAAAAAGCCCCGCAAGCGGCTTGCAGGGCTTTAATATCATCTATCCAACGCGTTTATTTACTGAAACGCATAACTCACCGTCAGGCCCACGCTGTAATTGCGACCCGGCGCCGGTTCGTAATAGCGACCGTTGCTTTCATTCACGATAACTGAACCGATGTAGTTGCGGTCAAACAGGTTATCGACGCGGCCAAATAGATCCAACGTCCAGTTCTGCACCAGCCACTTATAACCGCTGTTCACGCCGACCACGGTATAAGACGGCGCTTTCACGTCATTCTCATCATCCGCCGCGATATCGCTCAGGTAGCGCATATCGGTTCCGGCATACCAGCCTTGATCGGGCGCGTAAGCCAGTCCGGCGTAAGCCATGTTACGGGCAATGCCGGGAATGCGGTTGCCGTCGCAGCTTTCGGTGCCGCAGGCGTTAGAGCGGTAGCGGGCATCCAGCAAGGTCCATGCGGCTTTGAAGCGCCAGCTCTCGCCGAATTGCTGGTCGAGGCCCAGCTCCAATCCACGACGGCGGGTTTCACCGGCGTTTTTGTAGCTGGTGCGGCCTTCAAAGCTGCTGTCGGAAACGATCTCGTTTTTGGTGTCAGTCTGGAAAATCGCCGCAGTTAACAGTCCGTTGCCGATGCGTTTTTTACTGCCCAGTTCAACCGTTTCGCTGGTGGCAGGTTGCAGGTTGAGATTCAGTCCGGCCTGATCGGCGGCGCGATAGGACAACTCATTCAGTGTCGGCGTTTCGAAGCCGCGGCCAGCAGAAACGTAGGCGTTCCAGCTGTTATCAATGGCGTAATTCAGCGCAGCGGCAGGCAACCAGCGGTGATAGCGACGATTGCCGCTGTCATCGGGATCGCTGTCGGTGACGTAATAGTCATTGGAGTCGAAATTCACCGTGCTGAAACGCACGCCTGCATCCAGTGACAGTTTATCGGTTAGCTGCCACGCGGTTTGCAGATAGGGATCGAGGTTCCACATCAGGTTGCGTTCATTACGACGCATCTCGCCCTGTACGCCCAACTCGTCGCCGTTAAAGTTTTGATAACCTTTACGCTTCTCAGTCATGGTTTCATAGTCGAGCCCGCCAGTGAAGGTTACCGGAATGGTGAACAGCGCGTCGCGGTGCGTCCAGCGGGTATCAATGCCCTGATAATGACGCGACAAAGCAATCACGCCGCCGGGATAACCTGCGCGCAGCTGAGTGGCTTTAGGAATGGATTGATACTGCGTGGTATCACGTTCACCCGCGTACATCATCACGCTCAGGTCATCGTTCTCACTCATCTGGCGCTGATAGTGCAGGCCTGCTTGCGTCTGATCGACGGTTTTACGCGCGTCGTACAAGCTCACGTTGCTGGCGACCTGGCGTGGATTATTTTTCCACTGTTCGGCGGTCAAACCGCCCGGGTCCTGCGCTTCAACGTGCACGCTGTTGAACAGCAGCGTCAGGGTGCTGACATCATCGATGCGCACGCCGAGTTTGGCGTTGCCGAGGTTTTTCTGCGCCGAGCTGTGATCGCGGAAGCCGTGCGTGGTAAAGCGCGAGGCGGAAACCGTGTAGTTGACGTCGCCGGCTTGCGTACCGTCGCCGGTTGCGCCGCTGGCTTTAACGCTGTTGCGCCAGCTGCCGTAACTGCCGTACCAGCTGCTGGCTTCCAGCGTGGTGGGTTGCTGTCCGGTTTTGGTTTCAACGTTAATCACACCGCCCGACGAGTTGCCGTACAGCGCCGAGAAGGGGCCGCGCAGCACATCGATGTGATCGATGGAGCCGATATCGATGTTGGAAGTTTGTCCCTGGCCGTCGGGCATGGTGGCGGGGATCCCGTCGACGTACATACGAATGCCGCGCAGGCCAAAGGTGGAACGCGAACCAAAACCGCGCACCGAAATCTGCAGGTCCTGCGCATAGTTCTGGCGGTTTTGAATTTGCAAACCGGGCACGCTGCTGAGGTTTTCTGACAAATTGACGCGCGGTGCCGCGTGGCGCATATCGTCGCCGGACACCACACTAACTGCCGCTGGCGTATCCAGTTCAGACAGTCCGGATGCGGACGGCGCCGCGCTCACCACCATGGTGTTGCTGGCCGCGTTTGCCGCCAGCGCCGAGACCGGTAACATCGCAGGCAGCATCAGCAGCGAAGCCTGTCGCAGTAAAGCTATTTTCATTATGAAAGACCGTAAAAAGGGCGTGGAATGTACCGAATGGAACATTAATGGCACGTATGTTAATCGTTTTATCATTTGTTTGAAAAGCGTAAATAGTATGACGGATTATTCATCATTGCGGCGTTGAAAATGTTTTTTCATCGCATCTCTGGCCTGGCTGCGACAGGGAAATTCTGTCAGTCTGGCGGTTTTGTCTTAAGGCACAAAAGAGAGGGAATGATGAGTCAACAACCTGTGGTCGCGGTACTGGGATTGGGCGCGATGGGGCATGCGTTTGCCGCTAACCTGTTGAAAAAAGGCTTCACGGTGCGCGGCTGGAACCGCACGCGTGCCAAAGGCGAAGATCTGCTGGATGCAGGCATCACGCTGGCCGACAGCGCTGCGCAAGCGGTGAGTGGCGCGGATGTGGTGATCGCCATGCTGGCCGACGGCGATACCACGCGTCAGGCGCTGAACGACGCCAGCTCCGCGCTCAAGCAGGGTGCGACAATTTGCCAGATGGGCACCATCGGCGTGGCCGCCAACGATCAACTGATCGCGGAATTCAAAAGCACGCGTCCGGACGTGGTGTTTATCGATGCACCGGTTTCCGGCACCAAAGCGCCAGCAGAGAATGCGCAAATCCTGGTGATGGCCAGCGGCGATCAGAGCAACGCGCAGGCCGCAGAGCAGGTGTTCGCCGCGATCGGTAAAGGCACGCAATGGCTGGGCGAGGCGGGCGCCAGTTCGCGCATGAAGCTGGTGGTGAATAGCTGGCTGATTGGTCTGATGCAGAGCCTGGCGGAAAGTACGCGTCTGGCGGAAGAGTTTGGTTTCAGCACCGACGATCTGTGGAAAGTGCTGGATGGCGGTCCGCTGGCGGCACCGTACGCCAAAATGAAACTTGGCATGATTGCCAGCGGCGATTTCACGCCGCAGATGCATCTGGTGTGGGCGCTGAAAGACGCCAAACTGGCGCTGGATGCGGCGGGCGATAGCAAACTGCCGGCGCTGGAAAACATTGTGGATGTCTGGCAGCAAGCGGTAGATGCCGGTTACGGCGAGCAGGATCTGGCGGCGGTTTATCAATATCTGAAACGCTAACATGAGTGCGCGGCTCAACTTCGACTTCGCCTATCGTCCGCTGGTGCCCTATGCGCACGATTATGCGCATGGCGACGCGGAGCCGTGGCATCACCACGCTTGCGCCCAGCTGATCCACACGCTGAGCGGCGTGGTGAAAGTGGAAACGCAGCACGGCAGCTGGATTGTGCCGCCGAGTCGCGGCGTCTGGCTGCCGGCGGGGACGCGTCACGCACTGCACATAGTTGGCGCGGTGGCCGCGCGCACGCTGTTTGTGGATCCGCTGGCGCGCGCCGATCTGCCCGCCAGTTGTCAGGTGGTGCAGATTTCGCCGCTGCTGCGTGAGTTGATTGTTAGCGCGCTGGCGCTGCCGGAGCAGTACGTTCCCGGCAGCCGCGCCGAGCGGATTTACGAGCTGATCCTCGATGAGATCCGCGTGATGGATGTGCTGCCGTTTGGTCTGCCGCTGCCGGAGAGCGAGCGGCTGCTGAGTTTGTGCCAGCAGATCCAGCAAGCGCCCGGGGAAAACTGGACGCTGGCCCGCGCGGCTACGCAACTCTGCGTGGCCGAACGCACGCTGGCGCGCCATTTCAGTCGCGAAACCGGGTTACAATTCAGCGACTGGGTGCGCCGCGCGCGACTGAGCGTGGCGTTAACCCGCTTAGCGCAGGGCGATAGCGTGCTGACGGTGGCGCTCGATCTCGGTTATGACAGCCCGAGCGCCTTCAGCGCGATGTTTCGCCGCGTGCTCGGCGTCACGCCAGCGAACTACTTTCCTGCGGCAGAAAAGCGTGCGCTGCGTTGAGCAGCGCCTGCAGTGAAGCGCGCGCCACATCATTATCAATGCCTACCCCCCACGCGCGTTCACCGCGTGCATTAATGCAGCTGATGTAGGTCACCGAACGACTGTCGCTGCGTTTGCCCAGCGTGTGTTCGTGATAATCCTCAATGGTGATGATTACGTCATAGCGCTGACGCAGCGCGGCAACGGCGGCTGAGAGCAAGCCGTTGCCTTTACCTTCCAGCATCAACTGCTGCGCGCCCTGTTGCAGCCGCGCCCTAAGGCGCGTTTCGCCTTTATCGTCGCTGTGACTTTCCGCTTCCAGCAAACAACGCGCGGGCTGTGTTAAGCCGTAATGCTGACAAAACAGCTGCCACAGCGCGTGATGGGTCATCTCCTGACCGTGCTGGTCGGTTTGCTGTTGCACCAGACGGCTGAAATCCTGCTGCAAGCCGCGCGGCAGCTGCAGACCGTGATTCTGCTCCAGCAGCCAGGCGGCGCCGCCTTTACCCGATTGACTGTTAACGCGGATCACCGCTTCGTAGCTGCAGCCGATATCCAGCGGATCGAGCGGCAGATACGGCATCTGCCAGATTGCTTCTTCACGCTCAGCACGGGCGGCAAAGCCTTTGCGTATCGCATCCTGATGCGAACCGGAGAAGGCGGTAAACACCAGTTCACCGGCATACGGATGACGCGGATGCACTGGCAGCTGGTTGCAGCGCGTCACCACTTCCAGCACCTGCTGGATATCGCTGAAATCGAGCTGCGGCGCGATGCCCTGAGTGTAGAGATTGAGCGCCAGCGTAACGATATCGACGTTGCCGGTGCGCTCGCCGTTGCCAAACAAACAGCCTTCCACGCGATCGGCACCCGCCAGCAGCGCCAGCTCGGCGCAGGCGATGCCGGTACCGCGATCGTTATGCGGATGCACGCTGATCGACACCTGCGATCGCTGGCTGAAGTGGCGACAGAAAACCTCAATCTGATCGGCATAGACGTTCGGCGTGTTCACTTCGACGGTCGCGGGCAGGTTGATGATCATTGGACGCGCCGGGCCCGGTTGCCAAATCGCCGCCACCGCTTCGCAAATCTCCAGCGCAAACTCCGGTTCGGTAAAGCAGAAGGTTTCTGGCGAATACTCGAAGGTCCACGCGGTATCCTTTTGCGCTTCGCAACGGGCGCGAATTTGACGCGCACCGGCGCAGGCCAGTTCGATAATCTCGGCTTTGCTCTGGCGGAACACGCGCTCGCGGAACAGCGGCGCGGTGGCGTTGTAGAGATGAATAATGGCGTTCGGCGCGCCACGCAGCGCGTCGAAGGTGCGATCAATCAGATCGCTGCGCGCCTGGGTCAACACCTGAATCGCCACATCGTCTGGAATGTGCTTCTGCTCAATCAGCAAACGGACAAAATCAAAATCGGTCTGCGATGCCGCCGGAAAGGCCACCTCAATCTCTTTAAAGCCACAGCGCAGCAGCAGTTGCCAGAACTCCAGCTTGCGCGCGCTGTCCATCGGCGTCGCCAGCGCCTGATTGCCATCGCGTAAGTCGGTAGAGAGCCAGCGCGGTGCCTGCGTCAGCTGGCGCGAGGGCCACTGACGATCCGGTAAGTCGATGACCGGAAACGGACGGTATTTTGCAGCGGGTTGCGTGAGCATAACGATCTCCTTGTGATATGGCGTTCAGTCTCGCCCAGCATCGCGTGGCGCGGCTCGCGCATTGCTGACAATCATTCGCGCATAACTGACAACCGGGTTCAGACTCTTGCGCGCACACTCTGTAGCGGCGCGATTAATCGCGTATTTTTCAGGCGACACCGCGCTCCTCCCGACATTGCGCAATAAATTGCGCCGCTACGATAATTGCGGTGATTGCATGCATAGTCTTTATGCGCCACGCGGCATATCTCATGCGAAATCGGCATCGGTCATTTGGCACGCGCGGGTTAGGCTGGAGTTTTGCGCGATGGGATAAAACACAATGAAAAGAGCAGCTTTGGCACTATTGATCGTGGCAGCCAGCGGTGCGGCGACGGCAGAAACCGTGACGCTGCGCATTGCCGATCAAAAGGGAAATATGCACGCCGAAATGGAAGCGGCGCAGCAGTTGAACAACCTCAATTATAAAATCGAATGGGCCGAGTTCCCGGCGGCGGCACCGCTGGCGGAAGCGCTAAATGCCGGTGCGGTGGATGCCGGTATTATTGGCGATGCGCCGCTGCTGTTCTCGCTGGCGGCCGGTTCGCAGGTGAAAGCGGTGGCGGTGAGCAAATCGGTGCCCGAAGGATTGGCGGTGCTGGTCAGCCCGGATTCACCCATCAAAACCGTTGCTGAGCTAAAGGGCAAAAACATCGCTACCGGACGCGGATCGATTGGTCACTTTGAGGCGCTCAAAGCGCTGGAGCAGGCGGGCGTCAGCGATAAAGAGGTCAACTGGCGCTTCTTAACGCCGGCGGATGCGCGCATCGCGCTGGCAAACGGTTCGGTGGATGCCTGGTCAACGTGGGATCCTTATACCGCGCTGGCGGAAGTGACCCACACCGGACGCGTGTTGGTTAACGGCGTCGGCCTGTCCAGCGGCAACAGCTTCCTCGCGGCCACCGACGCCGCGCTAAACGATGAAGCCAAACGCGCGGCGCTGCAGGATTACGTCAATCGCTTAGCCGCCGCCGATCGCTGGGCCAACAGCCATGTCGATGAGTACTCCACCACGCTGGCAAAAATCATCGGTTTCCCGAAAGAGGCGGCGGCGAAATCCTTCTCACGCCGCAAATCGCACTGGCAGAGCATTGATGATGCCACCATCGCCCAGCAGCAGGAGACCGCCGATTTCTACCAGAAATACGGTTTGATCCAGCAGCATCTTGATGTGAAACCGACTTTTTATCACGGCTTAAAGGTTGCGCAGAACTAACCCTTTGTGCGCCCGCATTTGGCGAAACAGCAGCGCGCGCGTAGCATGGCGCCATGTTGTTTCGTCAAAGATCCCCTCATGTTGCTAAAAACCTTCGACGGTCATAACGACCTGCTTCTTAATCTGTGGCTGCATCATCGCGATGATCCGGCGCAGGCCTTTTTTCACGGCATCGAAAAAGGCCACCTCGATTTTCCGCGCATGCAGCAGGGCGGTTTTGCCGGTGGGCTGTTCGCGATGTTTGTGCCGCCAGCGCGCTATGTCAAAGAGGTCGCGCCGCAGCGTGCGGAGGAAAATCTCGATCCGCTGACGATTCTCTGGCAGCAGCTCGACATCCTGAAAACGCTCGCGGCGCAATCTGATGGGCGGGCGCGGTTATGCCTTAACACCGCTGATATTGCCGCCTGTCGCGCGGACGGCGTGCTGGCGCTGGTGGCGCATATTGAGGGCGCAGACGGGTTTGATGGCGAGGGTGAAGCGCTTGATGCGTTTTACCAGGCGGGCGTGCGCAGCATCGGGCCGTTCTGGAATCTGCCCAATCGCTTTGGCGCAGGCGTCAGCGGATCATTCCCCAACTCACCGGACAGCGGGCCAGGTTTGACCGAACAAGGTGAGCAGCTGATCGCCGCTGCCAATCGCCATCGTATGTTGATCGATATGTCGCACATGAACGAGAAAGCCTTCTGGGACACCGCGCGCCTGTCAACCGCGCCACTGGTGGCGACGCACTCCAATGCGCACGCGCTCTGCGCGCAGCCACGCAATCTGACCGACGATCAGCTGCGCGCCATCCGCGACAGCGGCGGCGTGGTGGGCGTGAATTTTGGCAACGCTTTTCTGCGCAGCGACGGAAAACGCGACAGCGACACCGCATTGATCGAAATTGTTAAACATGTTGAGCACCTGATCGCGATAATGGGCCGCGATCATGTGGCGCTGGGCTCCGATTTTGATGGCATCAGCGTGCCTGAGGCGCTGAAAGATGTGAGCGGATTACCGCATCTTTATGCGTTGTTGCGTTCGTTCGACTACGATCAAACAGCACTTGAGCAGCTTGCATGGGGCAACTGGCAGCGCGTGTTGCAACAAATTTGGCAGGATTAGCACCATTCCCTTACCGAATCAGGGTTGATCTGCTCGCTACATTGGCGCAACATCTGCGCGCGTACGGATTGCGATGTGATCTAAGTCACAGTCGCAATCCTCTTCAGCAGAGATCTCTCTGCGTTTTTGTTTTATGAGGAAGACCATTATGTGGAAAAAACCTGCGTTTATTGACCTGCGTCTGGGCCTGGAAGTGACTCTGTACATCTCCAACCGCTAAGACTTCTGCCCGCCGTTCGTGCGGGCATTTTGTTTTCTCTCTTTGGTCAACGTTCATGTTTATTAAAGTCCTCGGTTCAGCGGCGGGCGGCGGCTTCCCGCAGTGGAACTGTAACTGCGCCAATTGCAGCGGCCTGCGCAACGGCAGCATTCAGGCGCAGGCGCGCACGCAATCTTCGATCATTGTCAGCGACAACGGTGAAGATTGGGTGCTGTGCAACGCTTCGCCGGACATCAGCCAGCAAATCGCCCACACGCCAGAACTGATCAAAAAGGGTGTGCTGCGCGGCACGGCGATTGGTAGCATCATTCTCACCGACAGCCAAATCGATCACACCACCGGCTTGCTGAGCCTGCGCGAAGGCTGTCCGCATCAGGTGTGGTGCACGCCGGAAGTGCATGGCGATCTCACCAGCGGCTTCCCGATTTTCACCATGTTGCAGCACTGGAATGGCGGTCTGCAGCATCATGCATTAACGCCGCTGGAGCCGTTCCGCGTCGATGTCTGCCACCGTTTGCAGTTCACCGCGATTCCGATTCTCAGCAACGCGCCGCCGTATTCGCCGTATCGCGATCGCCCGCTGCCGGGCCACAACGTGGCGCTGTTCATTGAAAACACCGCCAACGGCCAAACGCTGCTCTACGCGCCGGGACTCGGCGAGCCGGATGCGGTGATCATGCCGTGGCTGCAAAAAGCCGATTGCCTGTTGATTGATGGCACGGTGTGGCAGGACGACGAGCTGCTCGCTACCGGCGTTGGCAACAATACCGGCAAAGCGATGGGCCACTTAGCGCTGGCCGAAGAACAAGGTTTAATGGCGTTGCTGGCTGCGCTGCCGGCCAAACGCAAGATTTTGATTCACATTAACAACACCAATCCGATCCTTAATGAGCAATCGCCGCAGCGCGCCTATTTGACGCAGCAGGGCATTGAAGTGAGTTGGGATGGCATGGCGATTCATCTGCAGGAGTTTGCATCGTGATCATCACTGAAGCATTATCGCCCGCCGCGTTTGAGCAGGCGCTGCGCGATAAAGGCGCGTTCTACCACATTCATCACCCGTATCACATTGCCATGCACAATGGCGAGGCGACGCGCGAGCAGATTCAGGGCTGGGTGGCGAACCGCTTCTACTATCAAACCAATATTCCGCTGAAAGATGCGGCGATCATGGCGAATTGCCCGGATGCGGCGACGCGGCGTAAATGGGTACAGCGCATCCTCGATCACGACGGCAGCAACGGTCACGAAGGCGGGATTGAAGCCTGGCTGCAGTTGGGTGAGGCGGTGGGGCTGGAACGTGACGTGTTGCTGTCAGAGAAGCTGGTGCTGCCGGGCGTGCGTTTTGCGGTGGACGCCTACGTGAACTTCGCGCGCCGTGCTAACTGGCAGGAAGCGGCCTGTAGCTCGCTCACCGAGCTGTTTGCGCCGCAGATTCATCAGTCGCGTCTCGACAGCTGGCCGCAGCACTATCCGTGGATCAAAGAGGAAGGCTATTTCTACTTCCGCAGCCGTTTGAGCCAGGCGAACCGCGATGTGGAGCATGGGCTGGCGCTGGCGCTTGAGGTGTTTACCCGCGCCGAACAGCAGAACCGCATGCTGGAGATCCTGCAGTTTAAACTCGATATTCTCTGGACCATGCTCGATGCCATGACCATGGCGTATGCGCTGCAACGTCCGCCTTATCATACGGTCACCGATCAGGTGTCCTGGCACAGCACAAGACTGGTATAACAACATGAAAGATAATGTGATTCCGGCTTTCCGTCGCGGCTACCGCATGCAGTGGGAAGCGGCGCAGGATAGCCATGTGGTGCTCTATCCGGAAGGCATGGCCAAACTGAACGAGACCGCCGTGGCGATCCTCGAACTGGTGGATGGCAAACAGGATGTGGCGGCGATCGTTGCCACGCTGGATGCGCGTTTTCCGGACGCGGGCGGTGTCGGCGACGACGTCAAAGAGTTCCTGCAATCCGCCATCGAACAAAAATGGATACAGTGTCGTGAACCCGAGTAAAAGCGTGACGCCACCGCTGTGGCTGCTGGCAGAACTGACCTATCGCTGCCCGCTGCAGTGTCCGTATTGCTCCAATCCGCTGGATTTTTCCCAGCAGGAGAAAGAGCTGACCACCGAACAGTGGATTGAGGTGTTTCGTCAGGCGCGCGCCATGGGCAGCGTGCAGCTCGGTTTTTCCGGCGGCGAACCGCTTACCCGTAAAGACCTGCCGGAGCTGATCCGCGCCGCGCGCGATCTCGGTTTCTACACTAACCTGATCACCTCCGGCATCGGCCTGACGGCGAAAAAACTCGACGCCTTTGCCGACGCCGGACTCGATCATATCCAGATCAGCTTCCAGGCCAGCGATGAAACGCTGAACGCGGCGCTGGCCGGGTCAAAAAAGGCCTTCCAGCAGAAGCTGGAGATGGCGAAAGCGGTGAAAGCGCACGGCTATCCGATGGTGCTGAATTTCGTGCTGCATCGCCATAACATCGACCAGATCGACAAAATCATCGATCTCTGTATCGAACTGGAAGCCGACGATGTCGAGCTGGCGACTTGCCAATTCTATGGCTGGGCGCAGCTCAATCGTGAAGGATTGCTGCCGACGCGCGAGCAGATCGCCAACGCCGAAGCGGTGGTGGCCGATTATCGTCAGCGCATGGGCGCCAGCGGCAATCTCACCAATCTGCTGTTCGTCACGCCGGATTACTATGAAGAGCGGCCGAAACCCTGCATGGGCGGATGGGGATCGATCTTCCTCAGCGTCACGCCTGACGGCACCGCGTTGCCGTGCCACAGCGCGCGTCAGCTGCCGGTTGCGTTCCCGTCGGTGCTGGAACGCACGCTGGACGATATCTGGTACAACTCCTTTGGTTTTAACCGCTATCGCGGCTTTGACTGGATGCCGGAACCCTGTCGCTCCTGCGATGAAAAAGAGAAAGACTTTGGCGGCTGTCGCTGTCAGGCCTTTATGCTGACCGGCGATGCCGATAACACCGATCCGGTGTGCAGCAAATCGCCGCATCACGGCAAGATCCTCGAAGCACGACGTGAAGCCAACTGCAGCGACATCAAAATCCAGCAGCTGCAGTTCCGCAATCGCAGTAACTCCGAACTGATCTTTAAGCAGCGCGTCACCTGATGCACGCGCGCCAGCTTACGCTCGCCAACGGCCTGCGCTGCCATCTTTATCATCAGCCCGACGCGCGTGAGGCGGCGGCGCTGATGCGCGTGCAGGCCGGCAGTCTGGATGAAGCGGATCGCTGGCCGGGTTTGGCACATCTGCTGGAACATCTGCTGTTTTGCGGCAGCGAAGCTTTTCACGGCGACGATCGCCTGATGCCGTGGCTGCAGCAGCAGGGCGGCCAGGTGAACGCCACCACGCAGTTGAGCCGCAGCGCCTATTTCTTTCAGCTCCCAGCCGCAGCGTTGTCAGCGGGCGTGCAGCGGCTGTGTGACATGTTAGCGGCACCGTTGCTGACGGCGCAGGCCATTCAGCAGGAAACGGCGGTGATTGAGGCTGAGTATCAACTGCTGCAAAACCATGCCGACACCCTGAGTGAAGCTGCCGTGCTGGATAAGTTGCCGGGACGTTTCCAGCGCTTCCGCGTCGGCAGTCGGCAGGCTTTTGGTGACAATGTCACGGCGTTGCAGTTCGCACTACGCGATTTCCATAGCCGCTTGTATTGCGCTGAAAACATGGAACTTTGGCTGCAAGGCCCGCAATCACTGGATGAGCTCGAACAGCTGGCGGCACGCTTCGGCGGCAGTTTGTTGGCGGGTGGTGAACGCGCTGCGGCTGTTGAAGCTACGCTGTTGCAAGGCGATCGTTTACTGCTATCAGGCGGTGAAGAAAATTTCTGGCTGACGATGTTGGTCGCGGGCGATGAGCAGACTGTGCGTGACAATGTCACCTTATTAACAGCATTCTGGCAGGACGAAGCGCCCGGCATCTTGCTGGCGCAGTTGCGCGTTGAGGCGTTATGCGAAACCTTTGACGCGCATTGGTTATGGCAAGATGAGCAGCAAGCGTTACTGGCGCTGCGCTTTAGCGCCAGGCGCATTTCCCTGGCGCAGGCGCAACAGATTGAGCAACGCGTTTGGCAGCATCTGGCTGCGTTAGCTGAATGTAATGCGATTCAGCTGCAGCACTACGCACAGCTCGCGCAGGAAGATTTCGCGACCTTGTCGCCGCTGGAACAGTTGCGCGGCCGGGCGTTGGGCTTCGCGCCGGGTTGCGCGCTGCCAGACAACTTCACGGATTTTGCCGCAGCGTTGCCAGATTGTCCGCGCACGCGTCTGCTCACCCAGCAACAGATTGACGGCGCACCGCATCACACGCAGGGCTTTACCTTGCAACTGGCCGAGTGGCTGCCGCCGTCGTTGGCTGCGACCAAACCCGCAGCGTTTCACTTCTATCCTGCTTCAGCCGCTGTTCCGCTCCCTCGTCTCTCGCCCGTGGCGCAGCCGTTGCCGCTGATTGCACCGGTAAAACAGGTTGAAACGCTGCTGCTGCGTCCGGCGTTTTATCAGACCTTGAGTGAGGAAGACGCGCAGTCGCGGCAGCGCCAGTTACGCCCGTTGCTGGCGGAATTGCGCCACGCGGGTGGCAACGGCAGCTGGCAACAGACGCATGCCAGCTGGCAGCTGCTGCTCAATTTGCCTGCATCCGCCGATCGCGCGTTGTTTAGCGTGCATCAGGCATTACTGGCGCTGAACACGCCGATGCTGGCGCAACCCGCAGCGAATACCCCTTCGATTGTGATTCGTCAATTGCTCGCCGCGTTGCCCACTCGCTTGATCAAGCCATTACCCGCGCCACAATGGCTGGCGGCATGGTGCGGCACCAATACCGCATTAAGCCAGCGCGTGGCGCATCTGCTCAGCGATTTTACGCCGGATCTGGCGCGCGACACGCCGCCGGCACGACTGCAACACGGCATCGTGCCCATCGCCTGCGACGGGCGCGATCAGGCGCTGCTGCTGTTTATGCCGTTACCGCAGGCCGACGATGCCAGCCTGGCCGCTTTACGCGTGCTGGCGCTGATGCTGGAAACGCGCTTCTTCCAGCGGTTGCGCGTGGATCAGCAAATTGGCTATGTGGTGTCGGCGCGCTATCAGCGGGTGGCGGATGTGGATGGCTTGATGCTGGCGCTGCAATCACCGGATATCTCCTGGCGCGCGCTGCTGGGTCACTGCAAACGCTTTATGCGTGAGATGGTCTCCGAGATCGCGGCAATCTCGCCGCAAAAGCTGGCGGCATGGCAGGCAAGCTTAATGACGCAATGCGCAAGCAAAGACAATGGCGAGGCCGCACTCGAAACCCTGCGCCAGCAGCACGGCCTGGCCACTCTCAATCGCGCGGCTATTCAGGCACTGACGCTGCAGCAGCTTGAGCAACTGCATCAGCGTCTGCTGCGCGAACGGCATCGCTGGTTGATTTTGGTCAATCAAAGCTGAAAGATTCAACCGAAACGTACGTGAAATCATTCGTCATTACGTAGGGTCGCTATTTATGGTGACCGAGTGCGCATGAATGCGCACTCTACGTGCGATGCTACATCTCCCGCCAAAACTTCTTCTTACTGGTTTTACCAATCCCTGGATTACAGCTGTTGGTGGGATCAAGCTGTTTCCAGTGCGCGACATGCTCACACGACGCCTGATAAAGGTGCCCGACATTGTGCTCGGCGGGATACTTCGCGCCGCGCTGTTCCAGATACCGTTTCACCTCTTCCTTAAACACTTTCGCGTCGTAGCCGGATTTCAGCACGTAATCCTGATGATTGACGAAGCAGAAGAAGTGCCCGCAACACGAATCAACCTGTACCTGCGCCGCCAGATGATCGGGCAGCGTCAAACGCCACGCGTCATCATTGCGACGCAGCGCCACGTCGAAGGCCACCAGCCGCTCGTTGGGGTTATAGCCCAGCGCATCGCAGTAGGAAATGGTGCAGCCGCCCACGCCGAAACGCACTAAAAACGCATCCGCCGCTTCACGCGTATTGCAGCGGAAAAAGCCGCCTTGCTGCTCAGCAAAGAACTGCTGTAACAAGCGCTGTAATTCGGCGGTTTGCGGCGACTCTACTTTGATCATCAGATGATGTTGATACTCGCTGCGGTAATCCATGATGCGCGGCGCGATAAAGCTCGGCGTCAATTGGTTGAAGAATTGCAGCACCCGATCAACAAAATTGCGCGGCAGGAATTTCAGGTGGCTGACGTGCACATCCCATTTGGCTTTATTGGCCATCATCTGCGGAATGGCCTGCGGGCCCAGTTTGCGAATCGCCAGATACATATGCTTGGCGTAGCGCACGGTTAAATCGAAGGCGTTGCGATGAATATATTCCGCCTGCAGCGGCAGTTCGCTCATTTCGGTTAGCAGGAAACGGCGCAGCGCCACCAGCACGTTCTCATCGTTAGTGCCGATGTAGAAGGTGTCGCTGCCGGCGCTGGCTTCGAAGGTGGGCAAACGTACAGCGAAAACCATCACTTTACCGGCGCTGCCCGAGCTGTCGTGCAAGTAGCGCAGATCGCCATTGAAGCGTGCTGGGGAATCCGCGGTCACATCTCGTAAGCGGTCGGCGTAGTCATCGGCCCAGATTTTACCCTGCCAATCGGCTTGCTCGCCGGTGTGATACTGCTGCTGCGCCAGGTTTTCAAGCATCACTTCTGGCGTGTCGCCCAACTCGATGCCGAGATGATTAACCATCTCCAGACGACCATCCTCATGAATACGGGCGAACAGGGATTTTTCGGTAAACGCGGGGCCGCGCCGAATCAGCGAGCCGCCGGAATTATTACAGATCCCGCCGACCACCGACGCGCCGATGCAGGATGATCCAATCACCGAGTGCGGCTCTCGACCGAGCGGCTGTAAGGTGTGCTCCAGTTCGGTCAAGGTGGTGCCGGGGAAGGCGATCACCTGGCGCGCCTGATCGATCACCTGCACGCCTTTGAGCTGGCGGGTGCTGATGATCACGATATCGCGGTCGTAATCATTGCCGTCGGGCGTTGAGCCGCCGGTGACGCCGGTATTTGACGCCTGCATCAACACAATCACATCGTGCGCCACGCACACCTGCAGTGTTTGCCACAGCTGCAACAAGGTTTGCGGTAACGCCACCGCCAGCGCGTCACCGCGCCCGACGCGGAACCCCTTTATGTACCAGGCTTTATCATCCGCATGGGTTAATAACTGTTTGTCACCTACCACCGCGGCCAACTTCCGCAACATATCCTTCTGCATGCTCATTTTCTCTTCTTTATTCTTTATCTGCCACGGTATTGGACAAGCGCAGCTGCACTGAGTCAATCATTCACTGGCCCTGACGCGTAAATAACGCACGGAATCATTATCCCTTTTTACTTTACGAAATAACCGGCAGGAACCGATAAAAATGCGCGGGAAATCACAAAATAGATCGAAATAAAAATCGCGAAGAGGGCGTTTATTTGGGTTGCTGATTTTACTACGCAAAATAAATATAAACCTATGATTTTATTTGTTATTAAGGTTTTAAGGTAAAAAATGCCATGTGATTTACATCACAAAAATAAGCCTTTGTTGGATGCTGTCAATTATCTCACTCGGGAAATTCATCGCAAAAGTGTGACATTCGTTGCAAATAACAATGCGGTTAATCGGAAGAATGAATTCCAGACGCACAGCATAAAGGATGATGACAATGAGAATTGGCATGGTGATCAGCGGTGGCGATGTCACCGGGATTAATAACTTTGTGTATCAAATATCGCGCTTAACTCAAGCGGAAATGGTGTTATTTAATGGTGGTATTCCAGGTTTGCTGGAAAACAATCATCAGGAAATATCCCAACGTGATTTAGTGGATTACGCCATCGCCGCTATTCCGGTGATGCAATCGGGACGAACCAGCAGGAAATTAATTCGCCCGGAATATGAGATGATCGCCAAACACCTTAAATCGCTGCGCATCGATGTATTAATTATGGCGGGCGGAGACGGCTCATTACAATTCCTGCATACGCTGAGCGAATTTGGTGTCAACTGTTTTGGCGTCGGCATGACCATCGATAACGATGTCTTTGGCAGTGATTACAGCATCGGTTTCTCCACCGCCTGTGAGCAGGTGTTAAAAGAGGTGGCGAAGTTACGTAATACCGGCCGCGCCTTAACCGGTCGTGTATTTATGGTGGAGCTGCTGGGCGGTTATTGCGGTGAATTAACCTTGCAGTCAGCGATCAAATCCAATGCCGACTTCGCGCTGATCCCGGAATGCCAGATTGCACCGCAGGAGCTGGCGGAACGCATCACGCAGCGGCTGGCGGCGCAGAACAGCGTGATAATTTTGTGCTCGGAAGGCTATACCCGTGAATATTCGCCGGGCTTTCAGGGCGCGATCGATACCTTAATCAAACAAATTGAACCGTTAATTGGTGTGCGTATTCGTAAAACGATTATCGGTTATGGCCTGCGTAATGGCGATCCTACCTGTGAAGAGATTTATCAGGGCACCATTATGGCCAGTGAAGTCGCGCGTTGTATTCAGTCGGGAATGCGCAATAAAGCGGTGATTATTAATGGCAGTAATCGACCGATTCCGATTGATTTAATAAGCATGAAAAAACGCCTGGTCGATACGGAAGGGCATCATTATAAACTCGCTAAACAACTGCAAATTCTGTGAGGAAATAGCCATGCTGAAAATATTATGTGTCTGTGGATGTGGTTTGGGTTCAAGCTTTGCGATTGAAATGAGCGCCAAGTCAGTATTAAAGAAACTCGAAATTGATGCTGATATTGATCACACCACCATTTCTGAAGCCAACGCCTTTAAATCCGACATGATTTTAACCCAGAAAGCCTTTGCTGATGTGTTAAATGCCGATGCCAGCCCGGAACAGATCAAGCGGGTGATTATTCTCAATAAGCTGACCGACAAAGCGGAAATTGAAGAGAAAATCGTGGCGTTTATGAAAGAACGTAACTTAAAGGTTGCTAATCATGAATAGTGTCATCGACTTCCTGGTAAAAGACTTATTGGGGCAGGCATCGATACTGATCGCCTTTATTGCCCTGATTGGTCTGCTACTGCAAAAAAAATCGGCGGGCAAGGTGGTGGAAGGCACCTTTAAAACCCTGCTCGGTTTCTTAATTATGATGGCCGGTATCAACATTATTGTCGGTACGCTGACCTTCCTGAACACCATTTTCACCCACGGCTTTGGCATGCAGGGTTATATCACCGACGTTGCCGCCATTGCCGGGTTAGCAAACCGCGAGCTGGGTTCAGAAGTGGCGCTGACGCTGTTGGTGATCTTTATCGTCAACATCATCATTGCGCGTCTGACACCGTTCAAATACATCTTCCTTACCGGACAGGCGCTGCTGTGGATGGCGACCATCGGTGCGGTGATTGGCTATAAAGCGGGGCTGACAGGTTTACCTCTGATCCTTACCGGCGGCATTTTTGGCGGCATTATGGCGGTGGTGATGCCTGCGCTGGCCCAACCGGTGGTGCGCCGCATCACCGATTCTGACGACGTGGCGCTCGGGCACTTCTGCACCATTGGCTATCTGCTAACGGCGGCGGTGGCAAAGGTGGTGGGCAAAGGGTCACGCTCCACCGAAGATCTCAAACTGCCCGACAACTTTAAATTCCTGCAGGACACCTATCTGTCGATGGCGGTGGTGATGGTGCCGATGTACCTGATCCCTGCGGTCGCCGCCGGTCCGGAATTTATCGGCCAGTACAGCAACGGCATGAACTACCTGATGTACGCCTTTATGCAGTCGATTCAGTTCGTGTGCGGTGTGTTCGTGCTGTATAGCGGCGTGCGTCTGTTGCTGAACGAACTGGTGCCGGCTTTCCGTGGTATCGCCATGCGTCTGGTGCCGGATGCAAAACCGGCGCTCGACTGCCCGGTGATGTTCCCGTACGCCCCGAACGCGGTGATCGTCGGCTTCCTCGCCACCACGCTGGGTTCGGTGGTTGGCATGCTGGTGTTCCCGATGTTTGGTCTGGCGATGATTCTGCCAGGATTGCTGACTAACTTCTTTGCCGGTGGCACCGCAGGCGTGTTCGGTAATGCGCTCGGTGGGCGTCGCGGCGCAATGATCGGCGGTTTCGTGCACGGTCTGTTCATTACCTTCCTGCCGGCGATTCTGGTGCCGATGCTGGAAAGCTACGGTTTTACCGGCGTCACCTTCAGTGATTCGGATGTCATCAGTACCGGCCTGGTGCTCGGCCATGCATTCCAGAATAACTGGCTGTTCGTCGCGCTGTTTATCGCCTTTATTACTCTCATCGCCTGGTTTGTTAACGGAAAATCCACCAAGTCTAAATCCCATGAGGAAAAGCTCCATGAAACTTTATAACTTTACCGATCTGTTACAGGTGGCTAAAGAACGTGAATTTAAAGCGCTCGGTTCCTTTAATTTGCACTGCCTGGAAATGTTGCCCGCCTTTTTTAAAGCAGCGGAGAAAACGAATAGCCCATTAATGATTCAGATCTCAACCGGAACCGCCAAATATCTCGGACATAAATTATTGGTGGATGCGATTCGCTCATTGTCTGAAAGCCGTAACGTGCCGACCTGTTTGCACCTCGATCACTGTTCGGATTTGGACGCTATCCAAACCGCGCTGGATGCGGGCTTCAGTTCAATTATGTATGACGGTTCACATTTACCGATTGAAGAGAACATCGCCAATACGCGCCGTGTTATTGATATGGCGCGCCCGCTGGCGGTTTCGGTTGAGGCGGAATTGGGCGCGATTGGCGGTTCGGAAGATGGCAAAGAGGTGGAAATGAACGATGCGGCGTTTACCACCGTCGATGAAGCCAAACGCTTTGTCGATGAAACCGGCGTCGATATGCTGGCGATCTCCATCGGCACGGTGCACGGCTTGTACACCGGTAAAGCCCATATTCAGCATCAGCGCCTCGCGGAAATTACCGATGCCACTAAAACGCCGCTGGTGCTGCACGGCGGTACCGGCGTCAGCGATGAAGATATGCGTCTTGCAGTGCGCAGCGGGATTGAGAAAGTCAACGTTGGCACCGAGATGAATGTGCAGTGGGTTGCAAACTGCAAGCAGACGTTTGAAAAGGGCAAGGTCAACGACAGCGTGCGTAATTTCCTTGTGCCGGCCAACGATGCCGTTACCAATGTGCTGGTAGAAAAGATTCAACTGTTCCGCTAATTCCGACTTACTCATGACGTAACAACCTGAGGTGCCCGGCGCCATTCGGGGCAGGAGATGCTATGTTTGGATTCTTGAAAAAGGGCTCTGATAATAAGAGCCAGGATTCACAGGAAATAGATCTTCAGGCTGAAACCATCAGCGGGAAAATAAGCGAACTGGAACAACAGTTGGCTAGTAATCCGCAGGCGGCAGACACGCAAAAACAATTAATGCTGGAATATAATCGTGCATTAAATATCTTTGCCAAAAGTCGACACTATCGTCAGGAAATTGATCCGTTGTTTGTCAAAATTGATGAACTGCGTAACACCATTCGCAAATCGTTTTAAGGAGGCAGTATGAGTATTAAACAGCTGCTGCAGGAGGCAAGTGCGATTCAGGTGGGGATCAGCGCCAGGGATTGGCGCGAAGTGATCGCGCTGGCGGCGCTGCCGCTGGTGAATGGCGGTTACATCAAAGCCAGTTACCCGGAAGCGGTGATCGCTAACACGCTGGAGCATGGCGCCTATTACGTGTTTGAGGAGGGCATCGCCATTCCCCATGCGCGGCCGGAGGCCGGCGTGCTGAAAGATTGTTTCAGCATGATTGTGCTGGATGAGCCGATCTCATTCGACGGCAGTGACAAAGCCGACATCGTGATTATGTTCGGTGCGCGTGACAGTAACGCCCACATTGAAGAGGGCATCCGCGCGATTGTTACGCTGCTGGAGGATGAGGAGACGCTGGTGCGACTGCGAAAGGCCAGCAGTGCCGCGGAGGTGATAGAAATCCTATGACAACCGACACAGAAGAGAAAATTGTCGTGCTGGTGAATGGCATTCCGGCTTCCGGCAAAAGCACGCTAACGCGCGCGCTGGCCGAGCATTTCGGCTTTCCGGTGCTGACGCTGGATAGCCTGAAAGAGCCTTTTATGGCCAGCTTTGCGCCGGTGGATCGCCTGCGCAATCGCCAGTTAGGTTGTGCGGCGTATCAGGCGATCTGGCAAGTGGTGGCGCAAGCGCCGACGCGTTGTATCTATGTCATCGATGCCTGGTTTGGCTTCCAGCCGAAAGAGGTGCTGCAGCAGGGATTGCAGCAGGCGGGCGTGACGCGGGTGCTGGAGCTGTGGCTGGCGATCACGCCGGATGAGGCGGTAGCGCGTTATCAGGCTCGTTTAACCGATCGCATGCCGGGACATCCGGGCGCGGAGTATCTGCCAGAACTGCGCAAGTTAGCAGAAACCGCCCAACCGATGGCGCTGGGTCCGGTGTTGCAGCTTAACGCACGCAATCCGGATCAGGCGGCAGCCTGCGCCTGGTTACAGCGTCAACTGCGGCTGCCGATCAGCGCTCAACCGGCTTTATCGGCCTCGGGCTAAATAATGTCGGCAGCAGGCTGAACGCACATCAGCCCTGTGGCCGACAGCACCATCGCATGATTCGTCAATGCATCTTCTCCTGTCTGAACCAGGCTTTGTGATTACGCTCACAGAGGAAAGCACGATGAATATCGATTTACACGGAAAAACAGCCTTAGTTACCGCATCAACTGGCGGTATCGGTTTTGCCATTGCACAAGGTCTGGCAGCCAGCGGGGCGGAAGTGGTGCTGAACGGGCGCAGTGAAGCCTCGGTGAGTCGTGCGCGCGAGAAGCTCAACGGATTAGTGGCGGGCGCCAAAATTCACACCTTTATCGCCGATCTCGGCAGTGCCCAGGGCGTAAAGCAACTGCTTAACGGCTTGCCGCCAATTGATATTCTGGTGAATAACGCCGGGATTTACGGTCCGCAGGATTTTTATGAAGTGGATGACGACACCTGGGACGCCTATTGGCAAACCAACGTGATGTCCGGCGTGCGCCTGTCACGGGCTTTATTGCCGGAGATGGTGCAGCGTGGTTGGGGCCGCGTGGTGTTTATCTCCTCGGAATCAGCCTTGAACATTCCCGCCGATATGCTGCATTACGGCGTGAGTAAAACGGCGCAGCTATCGCTGGCGCGCGGTCTGGCAAAAGTGGTGGCGGGCAGCGGCGTGACGGTAAACAGCGTGTTGCCCGGCCCAACGCTCTCTGATGGCTTTGCCGCGATGATGGAAGATGAGGTGAAGCGCACCGGTAAGCCGCTGGAAGAGCTGGCGAAAGAGTTTGTGATGGCGCAGCGGCCAGGTTCGGTGATCCAACGCGCCGCCACGGTGGAAGAGGTGGCGAATATGGTGGTGTATGTTTGCTCGCAACAGGCGTCGGCGACGTCCGGTGCCGCGCTGCGCGTCGATGGTGGCGTGGTGGATGATATTGTTTAACGCCGTATAACGATAAAATATTGATGGACGCAATCATCGTAGCGGCGCCATAGATTGCGTCGTGTTTAGATGGATAATATGCCTTCGTTTAGATGCGCGATAAATCGCGCCGCTACGATGCCGGATCTGCGTTGAGCACCACAAAGACAAAAGTTTACACAGCAAAGCTTGGTGTTTCTGCTGCAGATGCTTAAAATACCCGCACTTTTCTCTGAGGCTGCGGCATGACGATATCGCTATCACGCGCAAAATGGATTCTGGCACTGGTTTGTCTGGTGCTGGCGTTTTGTCTCGTCCAGCGCAGCTTCAATTTGCCTTCCGCACCTTTAGCGCAGGTCAGCGCGTCCGCGCACACCAACAGCAGTGATGATGCCAGCGGCAGCGAAAAACCCTGTGCGCTGAGCGCAAAATCGCTGAGTGCCGCCGCGCCAATCCTTGATACCGCATTGCCTTTCCTGCTGTTGCTGCTGGCACTGATCGCCACCTTCACACAAACCACCACTTGCGTCGGCTATCGCCGCGCACCGCTGTTTCCACCTCTGCGACGGCGGCATCTGACCTTTTGCGTCTTCCGGGAATAACACCTGCGCGTTACATCGCGTAAACCCTGTTATTCACTGGAGAATTCACATGACTGTATTGATCAGGAGCCTGCTGCTCCTGCTGGCGAGCTGCGCGATCACTGCGCAGGCGGCAGATACTGGCTGGCTGCGCAATGCGCAAAACAGCCACGCCGAAGTGCGCTTGCGCAGCGCCAGCCACAACGATAATCAGCAACTGCTGCTGGATATTCGCCTGCAACCCGGCTGGAAAACCTACTGGCGCACGCCAGGCGAAGGCGGCGTTGCGCCGGAAATCCGCTGGCAAACCCCGGCGGTCAAGGCGCAATGGTTCTGGCCCGCGCCCGAGCGTTTTGACGTCAGCGGCTTGACCACGCAAGGCTATAAAGGCGATATCACGCTGCCGATCGCGCTGGCGAAACTGTCGAGCCAGCAACTTGCGGGAACGCTGACGCTCTCAACCTGTAGCGACGTTTGTATCCTCACCGACTTCCCGTTCAGCCTCGATCTGACGCAGCCCGCAGACGCCGATTTTGCCCGCGATTTCGCCGAGGCGATGGGGCGCATCCCGGCGGCTAGCGGCTTAACCGATCAACTCGACGCCAGCTTTGTAAGTGGCGAATTGCAGATCCGCGCACAGCGTCAGGGCGGCTGGCAACAACCTGAACTGTTCTTCGATTATCCGCCAGGCAGCATGCTGGCGGCACCGACGATCCGTGTGAATGGCGACACGCTCAGCGCGCGCGTAGCGGTCACCGATGAATGGGGCGAAGCGGCACCGGATCTGCGCGGCAAAACGCTGTCGCTGGTGGTTGCGGATGGTGGCATTGCGCAGCAAAGCGCGATAAATATCGGCGCGGAAACGCTGGTGTCCGGCGATGCGGCGCAAACCTTATGGTCTGTGTTGCTGCTGGCGCTGCTCGGCGGCTTGATCCTCAACCTGATGCCGTGTGTGTTGCCAGTGCTGGCGATCAAGCTCAGCAGCCTGGTGCAGCAGCAAGGGCAAACGCAGCGTCAGACGCGCCAGCAGTTTCTCGCCTCCAGCGCCGGAATCATTTTCTCCTTCCTGCTATTGGCGCTGCTGATGACGGGACTGCGACTCAGCGGTCAGGCGCTGGGCTGGGGCATTCAGTTCCAGAGCAGCGGCTTCCTGCTGGTGATGGTGCTGGTGATGTTCCTGTTTAGCGCCAGCCTGTTTGATCTGCTGCATTTCCGCTTGCCGTCGGGTTTGAATACCAAACTGGCGACGCAGGGCGGCGACGGCTTGCTCGGCCACTTCGGCCAGGGCGCGTTTGCCACCTTGCTGGCCACGCCGTGCAGCGCGCCGTTTCTCGGTACGGCGGTGGCTTATGCGCTGACGGCACCGCTGCCGCAGCTATGGCTGCTGTTTGTCGCGCTCGGTGTTGGCATGAGTTTGCCGTGGCTGCTGGTGGCGGCGTTACCGGGCATGGCGCGCTGCCTGCCGCGTCCGGGGCGCTGGATGCTGCATCTGCGCAGCGTGCTCGGCCTGTTGATGCTGCTCGCCACCTTCTGGCTGGTGACGTTGCTGGTGCCGCATTGGGGCAGCACCTTCGCGCTGGTGCTGGCGGGCGTGTTACTCGTGGTGTTGTGTGGCTGGCTGGTGAAACGTCGCGCGCTGCAGCAGGCGGGCGTGGTGTTTATCACCCTGACGCTGGCCGGAGCGCTGTTCCTGATGACGCGTATCTCGCCGGAAGAGGAGGCGCTGCACTGGCAGCCGTTGACCGAAGCGGCGATCCATCAGGCACTTGAGCAGGATAAACGGGTGTTTGTCGATGTCACCGCCGACTGGTGCATCACCTGTAAAGTGAATAAATCTCGCGTCCTGAATCAGCCCGATGTGCGTGCTGCGCTCAAAGCCGATGACGTGGTGCTGCTACGCGGCGACTGGACGCAGCCCGATCCCGCCATTGGTGAATTCCTGCGCCGCCGCGACCGCGTGGCGATCCCTTTTAACCAAATTTATGGCCCGGCACTGCCGCAAGGCCAGATTTTGTCACCGCTGCTGAGTCGTGAAGCGGTGATCTCCACTCTCTCTGAGGCGAAAAAATAATGAAGAAATCCCTGTTACTGCCACTGATGTTCCTTGCCATGCCTGCACTGGCGGCCGCGCCTTTTACGCCTGAGCAGGAAGCGCGCATCAAAGAACTGATCCGTGAAACCCTGGTGCAGAATCCGTCGATTCTGGCGGAAGCCGCTGATGCCTTTGATAAAGAAGCAGCGCAACAGCAGCAAAACGTAGTGGCGCAGATGGTGAAGAAAAACCACGATGCGCTGTTCAACGACGCCGGTTCACCGCGCATTGGCGCTGAAAAACCGGCGCTGACGCTGGTCTACTTCACCGATTACAACTGCGTGTTCTGTAAGAAGTTTGAAGCCGATATCGAAAAACTGATTAAGGCTTATCCGCAGGTGGCGGTGGTGATTAAACCGCTGCCGTACCGTGCTGAAACCTCTCTCACCTCGGCGCGTCTGGCGCTCACCGTGTGGGAGCAACAGCCGAAAAACTTCCTAAAGCTGCATGAGCGTTTGATGGCGAAAAAGGGCAATCACGATAACGCCAGCATCGACGCGGCGCTGGAGAAAACCGGCATCAAGCTGAAAGAGCCAAGCAAAGTGAGCCTCGATACCATCAACAGCAACCTGACGCTGGCGCAGCAGCTCGGCGTTCAGGGCACGCCAGCCACGCTGGTGGGCGACCAGATGATCAGCGGCGCGGTGCCATATGAGCAGCTGGAAGCGGCAGTGAAAGGCGCGCTGCAGGCGAAGCAATGAGTCGATTAAAGCGCTGGCTGCGTGAGGCACTGCTGCTGGTGCTGATTGTCGCGGCTGCGCTGTGGGGCATGGATTGGATGCGGGCACCGCAGCTGCCTGCCGACCTGGCGCAACAACCGCTGACCTCGCTGCAAGGTGAGGTGAATCTGGCGGAACTCAGTCAGGAACGGCCAGTGCTGGTGTACGTCTGGGCAACCTGGTGTGGGGTGTGCAAACTCACCACGCCAACCGTGGCGGCGATGAGTCAGGAAGGTGACAAGGTGGTGAGCGTGGCGCTGCGTTCCGGCAGTGACGCGCGCGTGGCAACCTGGCTGGAGAAGAAAGGGCTGCAAGGCGTGGCGATCAATGATGAGAGCGGGGCAATCGGCCAGCGCTGGGATATCAACGCCACGCCGACCTTTATCGTGCTGCATCAGGGCAAAGTCATCAGCACCAGCAACGGCTGGACCAGCGGTTGGGGGCTGAAACTGCGACTTTGGTGGGCTTCCCGCTAATCGTTCTGGCGGCACGTTAAGGTGCCGCCAGAAAATCCTCGCGTTGCGGCGTAAAGGTATCCAGCAATACGCCCGCTTCCAGACACACACAACCGTGCACAATGTTCGGCGCTTTATACAGCGTATCGCCGGCGCTCACTTCTTTGGTAACGCCATCAATGGTGAAGGCAAAACGTCCGGACAGCACATAGGTGAGCTGCTCATGCGGATGGTGATGCAGCGGACCGACGGCACCCTGCTTAAAGGTGACTTCCACCGCCATCAGGGTGCCGCCGTGCGCCAGTATTCGGCGCGTTACGCCGTTGCCTAAATCGTCCAGTCGGGTTGCGCTTTTAAAGATAAACATGATTTCTCCTTGCAGGTTGCATCGTCAATATGTGACTTAACTCACAGTCAAAAAGGCATTTAAAGGCTGCATTTTAACGTTCTTTGATTAAAATGAAACAGTGTTTCAATTTAATCTGAGGATGGATCATGAAAATCGCTTTGATGATGGAAAACAGCCAGGCTGCGAAGAACGCAACGGTGTTGAAAGAGCTTCAGTCTGTGGCGCAACCGCTCGGGCATCAGGTGTTTAACGTCGGTATGAGCGACGAACAGGATCACCATCTTACCTATATTCACCTCGGCATCATGGCCAACGTACTGCTTAACAGCAAAGCGGTGGACTTCGTGGTGGCCGGTTGCGGTACCGGCCAGGGCGCGTTGATGTCGCTCAACCTGCATCCCGGCGTGGTGTGCGGCTACTGCATCGATCCGGCGGATGCTTACCTTTTTGCGCAAATCAACAACGGCAATGCGCTGTCGCTGCCGTTCGCCAAAGGCTTCGGCTGGGGCGCGGAACTAAACCTGCGCTTTATTTTCGAAAAAGCCTTTACCGGTGAAAAAGGGCACGGCTACCCGCCAGAGCGCAAAGAGCCGCAGGTGCGTAATGCGGGCATTCTGAACGAAGTGAAAGCGGCGCTGCTGAAAGAGAATTACCTTGATTCACTGCGCGCCATCGATCCTGAGCTGGTGAAAACCGCCGTGAGCGGCCCGCGCCTGCAGCATTGCCTGTTTGAACATGGGCAGAATCAGGAGATCGTGGATTTTGTGCGTGAACTGACGCAGTAATCAAAACGGTTTGAGCGAAGCCAGGGAAACCTGGCTTTGTTGTTTATGTCCTTCTTCATTTGCACTCCGGCATCAAAATGTCGGAGGAAATGTCGGAAAAAATGTCGGAGAAAACGCTAAGAGTAAGGCAGCTTCAGAGTCAGTGAAGCACTCGATTTTGTTATCCCTTCGATTCAACAGTCACGCGTATTTATCCTACCGACCAACCGTTGCAGACGTCTCAATTGTTCATTCAAGTCACCACAGACGACGTAATGCATGTTAGTTAAGCCAGTGACGAGTACGCAGGCCGGTGCCACTTTTGGTCCTGCGGTCCTCGCGCCGCTATCGCGGTACCTTCACTTCGCTCGTCTGCCTGACGGACCGGCGTAGACGGGACATCCTTGTCCCGACTCCGCCTTTCGCCCGCGTCCTGCGGGCTCTCCTGGCTTCCTCGCTTCGTTCAGCGCTGCGGATTGCCGGCCCAAAAGCGGCCCCGGCCTGCTTAAACTTCAGTGCGTGTAGTTGAAAAGGGCATCTTTGCCAGAGGCGCTAGCGGCGCGAGGACGGCCCGTGACGCAGCAGATGTGTCAGAGCCCGCTACCTATTCAAAGCAAAATGTCCTTATCAGTAAGGATTACGCCATAAATGGCGACCCTACACCAAAACCCCGTTATCCTGCCGGCTCGCATCCACCAGCATCTGCGTATAGGCTACTTGCGCGCGATTGTGCACCAGCGCATCGACATCCAGCGTCTCCAGTACTTTGCCGTGTTGCATCACCGCCACGCGATGGCACAGATGCGCCACCACGCCGAGATCGTGCGTCACCATCAAGTAGGTCAGCTTCTCCTGCTGCTGCAGATCGCTAAGCAAATTGAGGATCTCGGCTTGCACCGAGACATCCAGCGCCGAGGTCGGTTCATCCAGTAGCAATACGCGCGGTTCGAGAATCAGCGCGCGGGCGATGGCAACGCGCTGGCGCTGACCGCCAGAAAGTTGGTGCGGATAGCGGGTTTGCCACGCGCGATTGAGGCCAACTTTCTCCAGCATGGCGATAACGCGCTGCTGACGCTGGCCGATGCCGTGAATCTGCAGCGGCTCCTCGAGAATATCGCCGATGGTGTGGCGTGGATGCAGCGATCCGTACGGATCCTGAAACACCATCTGCACGCTGCGGCAGCGCTCGCGCGCGATACGATGTGCCAGCGGCACGCCTTCAATCGCTAGCTCGCCGTGCCAGTGGGTGAACAGCCCGGCGAGGCACTTCAGCACCGTGGTTTTGCCCGATCCGGATTCGCCAACCAGGCCAAAGATTTCACCCTGATGAATCGACAAATTGACGTCGAACAGCACCTGATTACGTCGCTCCTCCTCACCAAAACTGAGGTTGAGATTACTCACGCGGATCATCTCGTTCATCATTGCTCCTTAGGGTTGCAGCCAGCTGGCCTGACGTTGCAGCACCGGCAGACGCGCGCGACGCTGATCCATATCGGGCAGTGCAGCGAGGAGGCCTTGCGTATAGGGATGCTGCGCCTGATCGAGTTCGCTGGCCGCCAGCGACTCCACCACGCGCCCGGCATACATCACCAGCACGCGGTCACAGAAACGCCGCACCAGATTGATGTCGTGACTGATAAAAATCAGCCCCAGACCGCGCTGTTTCACCAAATCATCCAGCAGCGCCAGCACCTGCAAACGCACCGAAACATCCAGCGCCGAAGTGGGTTCGTCGGCAATCAGCAGCTCGGGATCGGTAATCAGCATCATGGCGATCATCACGCGCTGGCCCTGACCACCGGAAATTTCGTGCGGATAACATTGATAGATGCGGCCCGGATCGCGCACCTGCACCACGTCGAGCATCTCCATCGCCCGCTGCCGCGCAACCTCGCGCTGGCCGGGATGATGACTGCGCCAGGCTTCAGCAATCTGCTCACCCACGCGTACCACCGGATTCAGCGAATATTTCGGATCCTGCATAATCATGGAGATGCGCTTGCCGCGAATGGCGCGCATCTGCGCCGGCGTGGCACGCAGCAGGTCCATCTCACCAAACTGCATGCGCTGTGCCGTGACCTGCGCGCTGCGTGGATGCAGCTGTAACAGCGCGCGGCCAACGGTGGATTTGCCGGAACCGGATTCACCCACAATCGCCAGTTTCTCCTTGCCCAACTGGAAGGAGATGCCGCGCACGGCGGGCGTCACCAGCCGGCCATTGACGAAATTGACCTGTAAATCCTGCACGTCGAGCAACGGTGCAGCGCTATTCGCTGCGGGGATCGAGGATGTCACGTAAGCCATCTCCTAAGAAGTTGAACGCTAAGCTGTTGATCAGAATCGCCAGACCTGGCACCGTCACCACCCACCAACACTCCAGCATGTATGTGCGGCCGCTGGCGATCATCGCGCCCCATTCCGGATCCGGCGGCTGCGCGCCCAAACCGAGAAAACCGAGTCCGGCAGCGGTGAGAATGATGCCCGCCATATTCATGGTGATGCGGATAATCACCGAAGGCAGGCACAGCGGCACAATGTGTTTCCACAAAATGCGCAGTGACGAGGCGCCCTGTAAGCGCACCGCGGAGACAAAGTCGGCCTGACGCAGCGACAGTGCTTCAGCGCGCGCCAGACGGGCAATCGGCGGCCAGGCGGTGAGCGTAATGGCGATCACCACATGCTCCAGCCCCGGACCGAGCGCGGCGACAAACGCCAGCGCCAGCACCAGGCTAGGGAAGGAGATGAAGATGTCGGTGACGCGCATCAACACGCTATCCACTTTGCCGCCGAAGTAACCGGCGGTGACGCCGAGCAGCAAGCCCAGCGGACCCACGGTGATCGAGACCAGCAGCACGATATACAGCGTGATGCGCGCGCCCCATACCAGACGGCTGAAGATGTCGCGGCCAAATTCATCGGTGCCAAACCAGTGCTGCGCGTTGGGCGGCGTCAGCGCGTTGTTGAGATCCTGAATCAGCGGATGGTAGGGCGCGATCCAGGGTGCGAACAGCGCCACCACCAGCAGCAGCAAAATGATGCCGCCGCCAATCGCGGTTAGCGGGTTGCGCGCCATTTGCCCGAGAAAATGGCCGATGCGCGCGCCGGTGCGGCGACAGCGCGCCAGCCGTTCGCGCGTCTGGCTGGCTAACGGCGTATCGAGAGAAATCGTCATACTTTGGTCCTCGGATCGAACACCTGATAGAGCAGGTCAGAGAGAAGATTGAGCAGCACGAATATCAGGCCGACCACCAGCACGCAGCCCATCACCGCATTCATATCGCCGAGCATCAAACTGCCGGTGAGATAGGACCCAAAACCGGGCCATGAGAACACGGTTTCAATCAGCACCGCGCCTTCCAGCAGCGAGCCGTACGCCAGCGCCACCACCGTGAGCAGCTGCACCAGAATATTGCGGAACGCGTGCTGCCAAATCACCTGCCATTCGCTGAGTCCTTTCACCCGCGCCGTCAAAATGAACTCCTGCGACAGTTGCGCCAGCATAAAGCTGCGCGTCATGCGGCTGATGTAAGCCAGCGAGTGAAAGCCGAGCAGGGACGCTGGCAGAATCAGGTGATTGAGCGCATTGCTGAACACCGTGAAGTTGCCCACCAGCAAGGCATCGATCAGCAGAAAACCGGTGCGACGCGGCACAATGCCATCGAGACTGAAATCGACACGGCCCGCGCCACCGACCCAGCCGAGATGGGCATAAAACAGCAGCAGACCGACCATGCCTACCCAGAAGATCGGCGTGGAGTAACCCGCCAGGCTAATGATACGCACCAGATAGTCAATCACGCTGTTGCGGCGTGCGGCGGCCCACACGCCCAGCGGGACGCCGAGGCCGGTACCAATCACAATCGCCAGCGTCGCCAGTTCTACCGTGGCCGGGAAGACGCGCAGGATATCGTTGATCACCGGCTGCCCGGTCAGTAGCGCCAGCCCCAGATTGCCGTGCAGCAGGCCTTGCAGATAGATACCAAACTGCACCCACAGCGGTTTATCGAAGCCGAGTTGGTGATAAACCTGCTGATAGGTGTTGTGATCGGCATCCGGCCCGACAATCGCCAGCACCGGATCGAGCGGCATCACACGACCAATAAAGAAGGTCAGCAACAGCAGGCCAAACAGCGTGATCGCCACCTGAACGGTGCGGCTACGCAGGCGCCGCCAGTGGCTTTTTGTCAGCTTCATTGCGCACCTCCCGCCAGGCTGTCTGGCGTTTTCCATACGTCACGCAGGAAAGTGGTGGCCGATGGATGCGGCACGTAATCCTGCACCCGATTATTCACCACCACCGAATCGGTCATTTGCGAGATCGGCATCAGCGCCGGAATCAGCTGGTCGTAGCGCTGCTGGATAGCGAAGTAATCCTGCTGCTGCTGTTTTACATCGCGCTCCAGCAGCGCTTTATCGATCATGCTGTTCAGCTGCGCGTCATAAAAACCGGTGCGCCAGCCCTGAAAATTGGTGAGGCGCGCGCTGTCGGCGTTGTTGGGGTTGTACACCAGCGCGCGCAGGCTGGAGTGCGGATGCGGCTCCACGCCGCTGCCGCCGCGCCCGACCAGCAGATTGAACTGACGATCGCGCATCGCACCGTAGATCTGGTTACCGGTGCCGGTAATGATTTTGGCGCGAATGCCGCCCTGCATCAGCGTGGACTGAATCGCAATCGCGACATTGAGGAACGGCTGATCGGCCAGCACGCGCAGCGTGGTATCAAACCCGTTGGGATAACCGGCGGCGGCCAGCAAGGCTTTGGCGCGCGGCACATCCAGCTTGTAGCCAGGATCGGGCAGCGTTGCCGGCATGCCGGCTTGAATTGGCCGCTGATGCAGCGTGCCGTAACCGGCCATTAGCGTTTTGTTAATCCCCTGATAATCCACCAGATAACGCAGCGCTTCGCGTACCTGCGGATGGGCGAAGTGATCGTCCTTCATGCTCATCGCCAGGTAATAAATCGTGCCTTTTTGTACCGCGTCGATGGTGAGATCGGGATCGTGGCGCAGCGCTTTTACATCGGGGATCGCCATGTTGCTGGCAATATCGAGATCGCCTTTCTCCATCATCAGACGCAAGGTTTGCGACTCCTGCAGATGACGGAACACCACACGCGTCAGCTTCGGCGCACCGCGCCAGTAGTGGGCATCGCGGCTGATGCGCAGCACATCTTTGGCCTGCCACACATCCAGGCGGAACGGTCCGGAACCCGCTTCGTGGGTGGTGAGCCAGCGATTGCCCCAATCGTTATTCACCGCCTGCGCCTGCACGGTTTTGCTGTCGAGCACCACCATGCTGCCGAGCGCCGCCAGCGAATAGAGCACCAGCTTGGGATCGTTAGGCTTGGGCAGGCGAATCACTACCGTGCGCGCATCCGGCGCGCTAATCATCTCATCCACGTTCTCTTTGCTGAAGCCGTAAGATTTCCATACCGAGGCCTGCGCCAGGTTCAGGTGCAGCACGCGACGCATCGACCAGATTACATCGGCGCTGCTCAACGGATTGCCGGAGTGGAAGGTGACATTGTCACGCAGATGGAAGGTGAGTTGACGATTGTCGGGGCTGATCTCCCAGCGCTCCGCCAGCGCCGGGCGCACGTTGGTGAGCTGTTGCGGATCTAACTCGACTAAACCGTCATAGAGATTGACGACAATGCCGACCACTTCGTTGCCGGTCATGGCGGCGGGGTCGAGCGTTAGCAGGTTATTCATGTTCATGCCCACAATCAGCTGGTCGTCTGGCGTGGCCGCCAGCAACGATGGGCTACAGGTGAGCAGCAGCAGCGCGGCGCACCACGCTCTGCAGGGGTTCATCAGGTTCATAAGCAAAGTCCAGCAGGTCAGAGGTTTATCGTTTTTATGCCGTACTGCTTGTGTTGGGCGCTTACCAGCGATTTAGCGTGTGTGTCTCAATCCACGCGAAATTGATGTCCTCCCCAAGTCCGGGACGCGTTGGCAGATGGACAAAACCCTCTGCGTCCATGGGATCGACCAGCGCGTTGAGATAGGCCGGCGGCTGTTCGTAATCGAGGAACGGATGCAGCAGACCGCGTTCGTACCAGCGGCAGTTGCGGATAGCGCCGACCACCGCGATGCTGGCGGCACCGTTGCCGTGTACTTCGCAATCCATACCAAAGGCTTCGGCCAGGCTGGCGACCTTCATGGTGGCGGAGATGCCGCCGACGCCGTTAGCACCGGCGCGCAGAATGTCACACGCACCAGCGCGCACCCAATCGGCGCGGCTGTGGTGTTTGCCGCCGAGACTTTCCGGGCCGAGCACATCAATGCTGAGGTTTTCCGCCAGCCACGCGTACGACGCCATGCTTTCCTCTTCCATCGGCTCTTCGAACCAGGCGAAATTGAGTTTTTCCAGCGCTTTGCCGATGGTGAGCGCCTCGCTGCGGCTGTACCAGTGATAGCCGTCGAGCATCAGGGCGATGTCCGGGCCGACCGCTTCGCGCACCGCGGCGCAGGCTTTGATGTCCATTTGGGTGCTGGGCGCGAACGAAACCGGCGGCATCCAGGTGTGCAGTTTGATGGCCTGATAACCGCGCGCGACCAGTTTTTCGGCAAACTGCGCGTATTCATCGGGCGTGGATAAACCGCCTTCCAGCTCATCGCCGCACATGGTGCTGCCGTAAGCGGGAATTTTCTCGCGATAACCGCCAAGCAGTTTGTGGACCGGTTGTTTGAGCTTGCGACCAATCAAATCCCACAGCGCCTGTTCCACCGCCGATAACGCACGTTCGGTGAGCTGATGGGCGCTACCGCGCTGCCAGTGCACCAGATCCTGCCACAGACGCTCGCGATCAAAGGCATTTTGCCCAATCAGCACTTTGCGGAAGAAGGTATTCACCACGTGCGGACGAATCACTTCTGCGGGGGCAAACGCGTAGCCGCAATCGCCATCTTCGCTGGTGATGGTTAGCAGCGCCATTTGGGCATCGGTCTCTGCACCGGGATGCGAATGTCCGGCGCTGTCAGAGACGCGTCGCGTGGGGTAGCTAAACAGGGTGACATCAATGGCACTGATCTTCACGGTAACTCCTCCTTCAACTCAGTGGCTTGCCCAACTGAGTATTAACTTAAAAAATAAAACGTCGTTTCATTTTGTAATTTAGCGTTCACATTTTGTTTACGCATTAGCCAAAGCGCGGGATAGCGCGGCGATTAATTGGGCATTTGCCCGGTAAGCTGTGAGGTTTTTCACGAATGAAGGGCATTTTGTGAGCGATTGCACAGTGGGAAAAAGCGCGGGGAATGTAAAAAAATGTGTCTCCGGGGCTTTTCATTTGCTGTCAGCCAGGTAATAGTGACGCCGCGAAATTTAAATAATAATCATTATCATTCTAGGTGTATTAAATGAAATCATGGCTGATAGCACTGGGATTACTGGCGGTGACGGGTCACGTTGCGGCGAAAACCATTACCGATGTGGCTGGACGACAGGTCGAGGTCAAGGAGGAGTCTAAACGCATCATTCTCGGCGAAGGGCGTCAGATGTATTTGCTGGCGGCGTTTGACACCGCTGCGCCGTTCCAGCGCGTGGTGGGCTGGCGTGACGATTTCCATAAAGCCGACTACGACGGCTATATGGCGTATGAAAAGAAATATCCGCAGATCAAAAAGCTGCCGACCTTTGGTGGCGCGAAAGATGGCACCTTTAACGTCGAACAGGCGCTGACGCTGAAGCCCGATTTGGTGCTGATGAACCTCGAATCCAAAGCCGCGACCGACGAAGGCAAGCTGATCGAGAAGTTACAAGCGGTGGGCGTGCCGGTGGTATTTATCGACTTCCGCGAGAAGCCGATGGAACATGCTGAGCAAAGCATCCGCATCATGGGCGAGCTGGTGAACAATCCGCAGCGCGCCGAAGAGATCGTGGCGTTCCGCCGTGCGCAAATCGAAAAGGTGACCGATCGCCTGAAAAACTTTAACGGCACGCGCCCGAAAGTGATGATTGATCGTGCTGGCGGCTACAGCGACGAGTGCTGCATGTCGTTTGGTAACGAGAACTTTGGTCAGATGGTAGAACTGGCGGGCGGCAGCAATATCGCCAAAGCGTTGATTCCAGGCACGTTCGGCACACTCAATCCCGAGCAGATCATCGCCAGCCGTCCCGATGTGGTGGTGGTGACAGGCGCGAACTGGAAAAACTACAACACCGTGGGTAAATGGGTTGGCGTGGGGCCCGGTGCGGATGTGAAAGAAGCGACGGCGCGTTTACGCCTGCTAATGATGCGTGATGCCTTCAAAACACTGCCGGTGGCGCACAACGGTAACGCGCATGCCATCTGGCATCAGTTCTACGACAGCCCGTATCAGTTTGTCGCGATTCAGGCGCTGGCGAAGTGGCTACATCCTGAACTGTTTGCCGATCTCGATCCGGACGCCACGTTCCGTGAGTTCCACGAAAAGTTTCTGCCTTTGCCGTATCAACCAGGTTATTGGGTAAGCCTGCCGGCAGATAAGTCTTAAGTTAGAGTGTGTTAGATAAGTGTTAAACGTTACTGTTTATCTTTACTAATATTTCACAGGTGGCTGCACGTTGTTTTATAAAAGCGAAACGCGTGCACCATCTGACAATAATACGGTAAGGGAGAGAGTAATGTTTCATACCTCAGGAAGATCGGTGTTCGGTGTGACGTTGTATACGCTGCTGGAACCGTTGCCGCTGGGCTTTTTTGTCGCCGCCTGGTTTTTCGATATCCTCTATTTGCAAACCTTCGTCATCATGTGGACCAAATCCGCTAGTTGGCTGATCGCTATCGGTCTGGTGCTGGCCATCCTGCCACGTTTAATCAGTTTGGTTTATTTATTCCGTGGCGCGCGGCCGACCGAGAAAACCCATTTCTGGCTGTCGCTGCTGGCGATCGTGCTGGCGGTGGTGAATGCCTTTATTCACAGTCGCGATGCTTACGCGGTGGTGCCACTGGGCATCACGCTGTCGACGCTGGTGGTGGCGCTGCTGCTGATCGCTAACGTGCAGCTGGTGTTGCGCGAACGTCGCACGCAAGGAGGTCGCGTATGAAACACTTACTCAGTGCGGTAGCCATCGCGATGCTGCTCAGCGCTTGTGACGACGGGGCGCTGATCGATCCTCAAAAGCAAATCGGTGCGAATCCTGAACTGCCGCAGGCGCAGAACTTCTTTATGCCGCCGATGCAGGTGCCGGAAGGCACGCCGTGGAAAGCCGGTGAAATGCCGAAAGTGGCAGACGGGTTAAAGATCGAAAAGATCGCCGACAATCTGCAGCATCCGCGTCAGGTGCTGGTGCTGCCGAACAATGATGTGCTGGTGGCGGAATCCAATGGCACACCGAAACCGACCACCGCACCGAAGCAGCTGATTATGGGCATTGTGCAGAAAGCGTCTGGCAAGGGCGGCGAGGGCGGTAATCGCATTACCTTGCTGCGTAATGTTAACGGCAAATGGGAGCAACATCGCTTTATCGACAACCTGACGGCGCCGTTTGGTATGCAGCTGGTGGGCAACACGCTGTATGTGGCGAACGCCGATAGCCTGGTGAAATTCCCGTATGAAACCGGGCAAACCGAGATCCGCACCCCGCCGGTGGAAGTGACCGAGCTGCCGGGCGGGCCAATTAATCATCACTGGACCAAATCGCTGCTCGCCAGCCCCGACGGCAGCAAGCTGTACGTTGGCGTAGGTTCGAACAGTAACGTGACGGAAAACGGCATTGGCGAGGAGTATCGCCGTGCGGCGGTGCTGGAAGTGGATGCGGCCAGCGGTGCCAGCCGGATTTATGCCAGCGGCCTGCGCAATCCCACCGGATTGCAGTGGGAGCCGCAGAGCGGCAAGCTGTGGGCGATTGTGAATGAACGCGACGAGATCGGTTCTGATTTAGTGCCGGATTACATGACGTCGGTGCAGGACAAAGGCTTTTACGGCTGGCCGTACAGCTATTATGGCCAGCACGTGGATGAGCGCGCGCAGCCGCAGAGGCCGGATCTGGTAGAGAAGGCGATTAAACCGGATTACGCCCTGAGTTCGCACGTCGCACCACTCGGTCTGTTGTTCTACGGCGCGGATAATATGCCGCAGTATCGCGGCGGGGCGTTTATCAGCGAACACGGCAGCTGGAACCGTACGCCGCTCAACGGCTATCAGGTGGTGTGGGTGAAATTCGAGAATGGGAAACCGGTGGGACAACCACAGCCGGTGGTGACAGGTTTCCTCACCGACGATCAGAAGCAGGTGCGCGGCTTGCCGGTTGGTTTAGCCACCGATCGGCAGGGCGGCGTATTAATTGCCGATGATGCGGGAAATACCATTTGGCGTATCAGTTCCGCCAGATAATTAATCGCAGGTAATAAAAAAGGATTTGGCATTAAGCCAAATCCTTTTTTTTATGTTCGCTAAACGGCTGGTAACCGCGCCGCGAACGGGGTGCTCAGCACTCCTCACAACAGCGATAATAAAATGTGCGGCGAGATATTTCAAGTTTTGCCATAATACTGTATGGTTATACAGGTGTTGAGTGACGAGCGAAGCCTCATTGTTTTTCTGATGACTCCAGGGGCGCGGATAGTTAAATCCCGGCAGGTTTCAGGTGGTGCTGGCCTGTGGCTTTTACAATGAGAGCCGCTCAGCACTCCTCACAATTGTGCTTAGGCGGTCGGCGGGTGGAGTCAAAGCCCCGGCAGCTGAAAGGCGCGCTCCTCTCAGAGGAGAAGGAAAGTGATGGAACTTGTTCGATTGCTGCTGGACATCGTCCGCATCATTCTTCAAATCATCGTTGCCCTTTTGCAACTGACCGGTCAGGCACACTGACTGGAACTTGAGACAAGGCGGAGCTCACCCCTCCGCCTTTTTTCGCGTGGATCAAAATCCGCTGCGCTAAAAACGCGACTATCCTCATCTCATTCTGTAATGCGAGGAAGTGCATCATGGCAATCACGTTCGGGCCGATTACCGCGCCGATGACGTTCAGCGACGTTGAACCGGTTTTTCTCACCGATGATACGCTTGTGCAGCGCAAGAACGCGCTGCTGGCGGGCATGCAGCGCGAGGGTTTTGACTGGCTGGTGATCTATGCCGACAAGGAACACGGCAGCAATTTCGAATATCTGACCGGATTTATCCCGCGTTTCGAAGAGGGGGTGCTGCTGCTGAATCACTCCGGAGCTTGCACGCTGGTCCTGGGCAACGAAAACCTGAAAATGGCGCGCTTCTCACGCACAGCGGCCGCGCTGCTGCACACGCCGTACTTCTCGCTTCCCAATCAGCCCATGGACGATGAAGTGCCGCTGGAAAGTCTCTTCAAAGATGCGGGCTTAGCGAACGGCCATAAAGTCGGGCTGGTGGGCTGGAAGATGTTTACGCCCGCCGCCGGCAATGGGCGTGCGATGTTTGATCTGCCGTACTTTATTGTCGATGCCATTCAGCGCACGCTCAGCGATGACGCCACGTTAGAAAATGCCATCCATTTGTTTATTGGCGATAACGGCGCGCGCACCACCTGCAATGCCAATGAAATCGCCCATTACGAATATGGCGCAAACCTCGCGTCAAAGTGCATGCTGGACGCGCTGAATGCCATTGAGGTGGGCGTGCGTGAAACAGAATTGGGCGCGTTACTGCACGCCGAAGGGCAATGCAACTCGGTGGTCACCATCGCCGCGACCGGCAGCCGTTTCGACAAAGCGAACCTTTATCCCACCTGCAAAAAAGTGCAGCGCGGCGATCCGCTCTCGCTAACCACCGCTTTTAAAGGTGGACTCTCCAGCCGCAGCGGCTTTGTCGTTGCCGATCAAAGCGAGCTGCCGCCAGGCCAGCAAGATTATCTGGAGCGCATCGCCAAACCCTATTTCTCGGCCGTGGTGGCCTGGCTGGAAAACATTCGCTGCGGCATGAGCGGTAGCGAGCTGTATCAGCTTATCGAGCAGGTTTTGCCGAAAGCCCGTTTTGGCTGGCACCTCAATCCGGGACATCTGGTGGCGGACGAAGAGTGGATGTCGTCGCCGATTTATCATCAGTCCACCGAATTGCTCAAGAGCGGCATGATGCTGCAAATTGACATCATCCCGTCGGTGCCGGGCTACAGCGGTGCCAGCGCCGAAGAGTGCGTGGTACTGGCCGATGCGGCGCTGCAAAGCGACATCCGCAACCATTATCCGGCTTTGTGGCAGCGCATCGAAACCCGCCGCCGTTATCTGCGGGAAACCATCGGCATTCAGCTTAGCGATGAAATTTTGCCGCTGTCGAATAGCGTGGCGTATTTAAGGCCGTTCTTTTTGGCAAAGGATCAGGCGTTAAGCGTGGTGAGTTGATGTTGTAAGGTCGCCCTGAATGGCGTAATGCCGATCAGTCAAGCGCCGTGCCGAATCACCACACCTTTCGTAGCGGCGCGATTTAGCGCGCAATGATTTGCGCCGCTTCAATGTGTGCTCTGGGTAATTAGCCTTACAAGGTAAGTCGTTAACGCACATTAGTTTGGCGGATTATGGGTGGCGTACAGCGGCCAGGATTCAAACAGATAACCATCGAAATCAATATCATCAACGTCTGAGAACTCCAGCAGCCGCTGTTTCACATTTTCAAGGTGTTGCCACATCGCCAGCTTGGCGGCGCGCGCGTCTTTTTTGATCAGCGTCGCGAGGATTTTTTTGTGATCGTCGAGCCACTGTTTGCGGTAATCGTTGTTGACCAGATGGCGATGCAGTTGGCTCCACATCACGTTATCTTCGCGCCACTGCCAGGATTGCTTAAACAGCTCAACCAGCATGCTGTTATGGGTGGCTTCGGCAATCGCCAGATGGAAATTGCGATCGCCGTTTTCACTTTGGTTGACCGCTCCCGACGCCAGCTCTTTCTCTTCCAGCTCCAGCGCCTGGCGCATCTTCATGATGTCTTCACGCGTCGCCTGCAGCGCGGCGAACTCGGCAATATTGCTCTCCAGCAGCTGACGCGCCTGCAACATCTCGAACGGTCCGGCATCGTTGCTGGCTTTGTGAAGCGAAACAGGTTGCTGCGGCGAATCGTGAATCACATAGATGCCCGCACCGCGACGTACCTCAATTAATCCTTCCAGCTCCAGCATAATCAGCGCTTCACGCACCAGCGTACGCGTCACATTCAATAGCGCGGCGAGTTCGCGCTCCGGCGGCAGCCGTTCGCCCACCGCATACTGCTTCTGCGTGATCATCTGGCGGAGCATTTCCCCGACTTCCTGATAAGGGCGCTGTGCTGAAGTTTGAGTTTTCATCGTGCTCTTTTCTGTGTGTTAAAGGATTCACAATCTCTGATACAGCCTCACTCAGAGACGCGCACTATAGCATAGCGAATAAGAATCGGCCTGGTCACGGCGCGCAGTGACCAGGCCACCATCACTGGGCTTTCAGCGCGAAATAGCGTTCGGCATTGTTAAAGCAGATGTCGCGCAGCATGTTGCCGAGCATCGGCTCATCGTGCGGCACAATGCCGTCTTTTACCCACTGCGCCAGCAGATTGCACAGAATACGGCGGAAGTATTCGTGGCGCGTGTAGGAGAGGAAGCTGCGTGAATCGGTCAGCATACCGACAAACTGGCTGAGCAAGCCGATTTGCGACAGTTGCTCCAGTTGACGCAGCATGCCGTCGCGCTGATCGTTGAACCACCAACCGGAACCGAACTGCACCTTGCCGGCAACGCCCGCGCCCTGGAAGTTGCCCGCCATAGTAGCCAGCACTTCGTTATCGCGCGGATTGAGGCAATAGAGAATGGTTTTCGGCAGCTGATCGTTGAGGTCCATCGCATCCAGCAGGCGCGCCAGCGGCCAGGCAATGTTGTTATCGCCAATCGAATCAAACCCGCTGTCTGGCCCGAGCTGGCGGAACATGCGTGTGCTGTTATTACGAATCGCGCCGATGTGCAGCTGCATTACCCAGCCGCGTCGCGCATATTCGCTGCCGAGCCACACCAACACCGCGCTGCTGAACTGGGCGATTTCCAATTCATCCAGCGCATCGCCACGGCGACGTTTGGCCAAAATCGTATCGAGCACGCGGTCGTCCGGCACCGGCGCAAAGCGCAGGGTTTCAATACCGTGGTCTGAGGCGCGACAACCGTGGGCGGAGAAGTGGTCAAGGCGTCGTAACAGCGCGCGGCTTAGCGCCTCGAAGCTGTCGACTGCGACATCGGCGGCGGCTTCCAGGCGAGCAAGATAGTCGACAAAACCCTCCAGCTCGATTTTGAAGACCTTGTCCGGACGCCAGCTCGGCGCAACGTCAATATCAAAACTGCGGTCATCGGCGATCTGGCGGTGATAGTGCAGTGAATCAACCGGATCGTCGGTGGTGCCTACCATGCGCACCTTCATCTGGCGCATGATGCCGCGCGCGGAAAATTCCGGCGTCGCCAGCTGTTCGGCGCAGCGCTGCCAGATCGCAGGCGCGGTGTCAGGGCCAAACAGCGTATCGGTGATGCCAAACGGGCGCCGCAGTTCAAGGTGCGTCCAGTGATAGAGCGGGTTACCGAGGGTTTTTGGCACCGTTTGCGCCCAGGCGAGATACTTGTCGTAGTCGCTGGTGCTCTTGCCGGTAATCAACGACTCATCGACGCCTGCGGCACGCAGCGCGCGCCATTTGTAGTGATCGCCTTCCAGCCAGATTTGGCCAAGGTTGGCGAAGCGACGATCTTCAGCAATCTCCTGCGGATTGAGGTGACAGTGATAATCGTAGATTGGCATATCCGCAGCGGAGTCGTGGTACAAGCGCCGCGCGATGTCGCTCTGCAGCAGAAAATCTTCATCCATAAAGCGCATTAGTGGGCTTCCTGAGCAAAATAGGCGCGGTGGATCGCCAGTTCGACGCCGCGAATTTCCGCCAATCCTTTCAGGCGACCAATCGCCGAGTAGCCGGGATTGGTTTTCTTCTTCAGGTCATCCAGCATCTGGTGGCCGTGGTCGGGACGCATTGGAATCAAATCTTCCTCCCCCGCGGCTTTACGTCGCTGCTCCTCTTCGGCAATCGCCTTGATCACCGCAAACATATCGACATCGCCACCCAAATGCGCGGCTTCGTGGAAGCTGTTGGGGTTCTCTTCCCGCTTGGTGGAGCGCAAATGCGCGAAGTAGATTCGTGGGCCGAAGCGCTTGACCATGCCGGCTAAATCATTCTCTGCCAGCACGCCGTACGAGCCGGTACACATGGTGAAACCGTTGGCGGGGCTGCTGACGGTATCGATCATCCATTGCAGATCGTCGGCGTTGGAAACGATGCGCGGTAAGCCGAGAATTGGGCGTGGCGGATCGTCCGGATGTACCGCCATGCGCACGCCCACTTCTTCCGCAACCGCGACAATGGCGCGCAGGAAGGTGGCAAAATTCTCACGCAGCTCGGCCTTACCGATACCTTGATAACGCGCCAGCTGGGCGCGGAATTGATCCAGCGTGTAGCCTTCCTCCGCCCCCGGCAAACCGGCGATGATGTTGCGCATCAGGCGGTTACGGTGCTCTTCACTCATCGTTGCAAAGCGTTCAGCAGCCTCGGCGATCTCTTGCGCACTGTAATCCTGCTCCGCGCCGGGACGCTGCAGAATGTGCAGTTCAAACACCGCGAACTCAATTTGATCAAAACGCAGGGCTTTCGCGCCATCCGGCAGCAGATATTCGAGATCGGTGCGCGTCCAGTCAAGGATCGGCATGAAGTTGTAGCACACGGTTTTGATGCCGCACTGCGCCAGGTTGCGTAGCGACTGCTGATAATTGCTGATCCAGTGCTGACAGCGGCCGCTGCCGGTTTTGATCTCTTCATGAATCGGCACGCTCTCCACCACCGACCACACCAAACCAGCGGCTTCCACCAGCGCCTTGCGCTGCATGATTTCGTCGACCGACCACACTTCGCCGTTAGGGATGTGGTGCAGTGCGGTGACGATGCCGGTTGCGCCCGCCTGGCGCGCATCGGCCAGAGAGACAGGATCGTTGGGGCCGTACCAGCGCCAGGTCTGCTTCATGTTGTTACCTCACTCACTATTGGTTGACCAATATTCTTTATTAGCGCGCTACATCAGACAATAACTACGCGATTCCGGATTAAAACTCTGCTCTTTACGGGGTTAAGTCAACCTGGTAAGTGATTTTGGTTAACCAGATCACATTTGCGACATCAATCTGGCGACCACTTTTCGCAACTGTGGTTCACTCCTGGCGGATGGTTAGAAATGACTCACTAACGGAGAATCAGATGAACCGCAGTTTAAACCCAGGGATAACCGCCGCAGGCACCAAACGCACCTTGCGCAATCTGCGCTGGTGGGTATTGGTGCTGTTCTTAGCAGGCGTCACGGTCAACTACATCACCCGTAACTCGTTGGGCTTGCTGGCACCGGAGCTCAAAACCAGCCTCAACATCACCACCGAACAATATTCCTGGATCGTCGGCGCCTTCCAGCTGGCGTATACCTTCTTTCAACCCATTTGCGGCTGGCTGATCGACGTTATTGGCCTGAAAGTCGGCTTCCTGATCTGCGCCACCATTTGGGCCGTCGCCTGTTTGTTCCACGCTGGCGCGGCCAGTTGGGTGCATCTGGCTATCCTGCGTTTTGTCATGGGCGGCGCTGAAGCAGCAGCCACGCCCGCTAACGCCAAAGTGATTGGCGAATGGTTCCCGAAAAAAGAGCGTCCTATCGCCGCCGGATGGGCGGGCGTGGGCTTCTCGCTTGGCGCGATGCTGGCACCGCCGATTATCTACTTTGCGCACGCTTCCTTTGGCTGGCAGGGCGCGTTCCTGTTCACCGGCTGCCTGGCGTTGGGTTGGGTGGTGCTGTGGTGGTTGTTCTATCGCGATCCGGAGCAGCATCCCAATCTGCAGGCCTCGGAACTGGAATTTATTCGTCAGGATAATGAACCGCCAGCAGTGAAACTGCCGTTCTTTACCGCGCTGAAAACCGTGTCGAAAAACAAACGTTTTTACGGCATCGCCATTCCCGCCTTTATGGCTGAACCTGCCTGGGGCGTGCTGAGCTTCTGGGTGCCGCTCTATCTGGCGAAAGAGCTGGGTATGGATCTGAAGCAGATTGCTATGTTCGCCTGGCTGCCGTTCCTCGCCGCCGATTTAGGCAGCGCGGCCAGCGGCTATCTGACGCGGCTCTACACCAAAATCTTTGGTTTTACTCAGGTTAATTCCGTGGTGGCGAGTTCGGTGACCGGCGCTTTCCTGATGCTGTCGCTGGCGCTGGTGGCGGTCACTAAAGATCCTTATGTAGCGATTGCGCTGATCTCGATTGGTGGTTTCGGCCATCAGATCATCTCCTGCATGCTGAGCGCGCTGGTGGTGGAGAAGTTTGATAAAGGCCAGATGGCCACCGTCAACGGCATGCGCGGCTCGTTCGCCTGGATCTCCAGCTTCCTGTTCTCACTGCTGATCGGTGTTACCGCCGACACCATTGGCTTTAATCCGCTGTTTGTCGCCATGGGCTTCTTCGACCTGATTGGCGCCGTATTCCTGATTGCTTTTATTGCTGAACGTCGCGCCCAGCGCGCATGAAAAAGTAGGTAACGATGAAAACGTTAAAAAATTGGTCATTAGCCGGTTCCGATGCACACCACGTGGCGTTAAACGTCGACGGCAAACACACGCTGTGTCTGTATGTGCTGGAAACGGGCATGTTCCGCGTGGCGATTAAACGTCATGGCGCATACAGCCTCGATCGCACCTGGAGCATCGCGCCACAAAGTGATGTGCCGTGGGAAGGGCGTCAGCGTGACAGCCTGGCCGGATTCACCTTGCCATCGTTCACGCTGGAAGAAGAGGGCGACACGCTGGTGGTGGCCACCGATAAGCTGCGGGTGATCGTCCATCAACCGCTGGCGCTGGAGTGGCAATATCGCGACAGCCACGGCGCATGGCAGCTGCTGACCTGCGACCGCCCAACCAGCGCTTATCAAATCAACGCGCACGGCGATGGCGTGGCGCACTATCAGTGCCGCATGAATGACGATCGCTATTATGGTCTCGGCGAGAAAACCGGCGATTTGCAGCGTAATGGCCAGCGTTATGAGATGCGCAACCTTGATGCGATGGGCTACAACGCGGCCTCCACCGATCCGCTGTACAAGCATGTGCCTTTTACCATCACCCGTCGTACCGATGTTAGCTTTGGTCTCTATTACGATAACCTCAGCAGCAGCTGGTTTGATCTGGGTAATGAACTCGATAACTATCACAAACCGTATCGCCGCTGGCAGGCGGAAAGCGGTGATATCGACTATTACCTGTTTGTCGGTGACAAGGTGCTGGATGTCACCAAAGCCTTCGTGCGTCTCACAGGTAAAACGCTGTTCGGCCCGAAATGGAGCCTTGGCTACAGTGGTTCAACCATGCATTACACCGATGCGCCGGATGCACAACATCAGCTGATGAACTTCATTCGTCTCTGCGAAGAGCACGATATTCCGTGCGATTCATTCCAGCTCTCGTCCGGCTACACCTCAATTAACAACAAGCGCTACGTGTTCAACTGGAACTACGACAAAGTGCCGCAGCCGGAGGTGATGAGCCAGGCGTTTCACGACGCCGGCTTGCGCCTCGCCGCCAATATCAAACCGTGTCTGTTGCAGGATCATCCGCGTTATAACGAAGTGGCGGAACAAGGGCTGTTTATTCGTGACTCCGAAGAAGATGCGCCTGAACGTTCGGTGTTCTGGGATGACGAAGGTTCACATCTCGATTTTACCCATCCGCAAGCCGTCGCCTGGTGGCAGGAAAACGTCACCAAACAGCTGCTGGAAAAGGGCATCGATTCCACCTGGAACGATAATAACGAATATGAAGTGTGGGACGGCGAAGCGCGTTGCCACGGTTTCGGCACGCCAATTGCCATCAAACATATTCGCCCGGTGATGCCGCTGCTGATGATGCGCGCCTCGATGGAAGCGCAACAGCGCTTCGCGCCGGAAAAACGTCCTTTCCTGATTTCCCGTTCGGGTTGCGCCGGGATGCAGCGCTATGTGCAAACCTGGAGCGGCGATAACCGCACCAACTGGACCACGTTGCGTTACAACATCCGCATGGGATTGGGTATGAGCCTGTCCGGTTTGTACAACGTGGGACACGACGTCGGTGGCTTCTCCGGCGATAAACCAGATGCAGAACTGTTTGTGCGCTGGGTACAAAACGGCGTGATGCATCCGCGTTTCACCATTCACTCGTGGAATGACGATCACACCGTCAATGAACCCTGGATGTATCCGGCGGCTACGCCTGCGATCCGCGCCGCGATTGAACTGCGTTATCGTCTGCTGCCTTACCTCTATACGTTACTGTGGCAGGCGCATGCTGACGATGAACCGATGCTGCGTCCGACTTTCCTCGATCATGAACAGGATGCGCAGACGTTCGCCGAGTGCGATGAGTTTATGCTGGGCCGCGATCTGCTGGTGGCCAGCGTGGTCGAACCGGGCCAGCGCGAGCGTCGTCTGTGGCTGCCCGACAACCAAACTGGCTGGTATGACTTCGCTACCCAGCAATGGTTCAGCGGCGGTCAATGGATCACGCTGGCGGCTCCGCTGGAAACCCAGCCGATGCTGGTGCGTGCCGGAGCGGGCTTACCGCTCAGCGAGCGCCTGCGTCATGTTGACACTAAAACTGACGATCGCCGCACCTTGCAGCTGTTCCCGCTGAAAGGTAAAGGGGCTAGCCACGGTGTGCTGTTTGAGGATGATGGCGAAAGCTGGGGTTATCAGCAGGGCAATGCGCTGTGGCTCAACTGGAAAATGCGCAGCGATGCTGAGGCGATTCACCTCAACTTCCAGCGCAAAGGCAGCTTCCAGCCAGCCTGGCAAACGCTGAACGTTACATTGCCGCCAGGTGAACAGCGTCAGCTGTTTATTGATGGCGTAGCGGTGGATAAGGCGCAGGCAGAAGCGGTGTTAGCGGATATTGCTGCGGAGTAATCGGTCGCCCTGAATGGCGGCACAACATCGATGTTGTATTCGTAGGGTGCGCATTCATGCGCACCTGGAATAAAGCAGAGAGATCAGTCGATTAACCCTTTCGCCCGCGCCAACAAAAACGCGGTAACCGTTGTCGCATCGCTGATCTTTCCTGCCAGAATCAGTTCAGGAAATGCGTCGATTTTAATTTTCTTCGCGGTTAATCCCACCTCTTCCGCATCCAGATTTTGCCCCTGATTCGCCATTCACATTTTCTGAATTAACGTGCCATCGCCTGTTTTAGGGCGTTTAGAAAAACCGTGACGCGCGTTGGCAGATGCCGTGCGGTGGGAAACAGCGCCCAGACGCCGAGCAGCTGCGGTTGGGCATCTCGCAAGGTAATCTCAGTCAGTTCACCTGCCGCCAACTCTTGCTGCATATCCCACGCAGAGAGCTGGGCGATGCCGCTGCCCGCCACGCACAAGGTCCGCACGCCTTCCACATTGCTGCCGCTAAAACGGCCCTCAACGCTGACACTGGAAATATGGTCGTCGACTATAAAACTCCATTGCGGCACGCCGGATAAGCGCAGGCAGTTATGCTGATGCAAATCGGCCAGCAGTTTTGGCGTGCCGAAGCGCGCCAGATAGTCTGGAGAAGCACAGAGCACGCGCGGATTATCCGCCAGCCGCTGCGCGACTAAGCGCGAATCCCGCAGCGGGGCGATGCGAATGGCGACATCGTAGCCCAGCCCAACAATATCGGTGACGTTATCGCTGAGCTGGAAATCGATCTTCAGTTCGGGATTCTCCGCCATCAGCGCGGGCAGCAACGGAATAATGGTGCGGCGGCCAAAACCAGAAGGTGCGGTGATGCGCAGCTGGCCGGTGGCGCCCTGTTTATTCGGCGAGAACAGATTGCGCGCGCTCTGTTCGGTTTCCGTCAGGGTTTTGGCGTAGGGCAGAAACTCTTCACCTTCATCTGTTAACGCAATGGCGCGGGTGGTGCGATGCAGCAGGCGCACGCCGAGATCTTCTTCCAGCGAGGCGAGTCGGCGTGAGACCGTCATCGGCGTGGTGTTCAGTCGCCGCGCGGCCTGCGTCAAGCTGCGCGTCTGGGTGACCATCAGAAACACCTCAACATCTTTTGAGTTCATTGTAACGATTTCCGTTATACAGACGTATCATCATCGGCCATTTTTGTCCCTGTGGCGACCGAATATACTGCGCTCTGTAGATAATCCGCATCCAGAGAGCAATATGAGTGATAAACATCTTTTTCAGAGCGGCACACTGAACCGGCTGGCGCTGAAGAATCGCATTATGGTGGCGCCCATGACGCGCATCTCCGCCAGCGTTGACGGCATACCGGGCGAACGTATGCAGCACTACTATCAGCGCTTCGTGCGCGGCGGCTTTAGCGCCATCATCACCGAAGGCATCTATATCGATGAAGCCTGGTCGCAAACCTATGCGTTTCAGGCGGGGCTGATTAACGCTAAACAGAGCGCCGGCTGGCGCGCGATCACCGATCGGGTGCATCAGCATGGCGGCAAAATCATTGCGCAGTTGATGCATGCCGGGGCGATATCGCAGGGCAATATCTATCGACCGGACACGCTCGCGCCCTCAGCGGTGCAGCCGCGCGGGGAACAACTCGGTTTCTATCACGGTCATGGCGCCTATCCGCTGCCACGCGAAATGAATGAAGAGCAGATCCAGCAGGTGATCGACAGCTTTGCGCACACTGCGGCGCGGGCAGTCGGCGAAGCGGGTTTTGATGGCATCGAAATTCATGGCGCTAACGGCTATCTGCTTGACCAGTTCTTTACCGATTACACCAATCAGCGCAGCGATCGCTGGGGCGGCGATATCGTGGCGCGTTTGTCTCTGACGCTGGCGGTGATCGCCGCGGTGCGCCAGCGCGTAGGCAAGGATGTTACGCTGGGAATTCGCCTCTCACAGGGCAAAGTGAATGATTTTCATCACAAATGGCGGGAAGGCGAAGCGGGCGCGCGCCTGGTATTCGCCGCGATTGCTGAGGCCGGCGTGGATTATCTGCATCTGACTGAATATGACGCGCTGCAACCGGCATTTGCCGATTCGCCGCTGTCGCTGGTGCAAATTGCGCGTCAGGCGGCACCGAAATTGTCGATTATCGCCAATGGCGCGTTAAGTGATGCCAGCACGGCGGCGCATGCGCTGGAGCAGGGCGCGGATTATGTGTCGATAGGCAAAAGCGCGCTAGCCAATCCCGACTGGCCGATGCGTATTCGTGATGGCGTGGCACTGCGCGCATTTGATAAAAATCTGCTGGCGCCATCGGCGGGTGTGAAAAACTGCGAATTGGTTTAACGCTGAAAGGGCGCTGATGGGTGAATGGGTCGCCATGAATGGCGTAATACCGATCAGTTAAGCGCCGTATCAAATCACCGCACCTTCCGTAGCGGCGCGATTTATCGCGCAATAAATTGCGCCGCTACAATGTGTGCTCTCGATAATTAAGGGTTTTCATGTCTCAACTGACGAGCATTACGCCATGAATGGCGACCACACGATTATTGCGCAAAAGCCCACGTCAGTTTGCCATTGTCAGAGACCAGCTTCTCCAGCTTCTTCTCGTTCACTTTCTTACGTGCGCCTAACCGATCCGCCGTCAGCGGGCCGCTATCGCTGTGCGCAATTACCGTGTCTTTCGGCACGCTGGTCATCTTCTCAGCGATGGTTTCCAGCGCTTTGGCGTAACCGCTGCGATTGTTGAGGTCAAAGTTCTTCAGCGGCAGCTGTGTTTCCAGCCATTTGCCCCAGTAGAACTCGAGGAACGGCGGCGGATTCTGCTCCTTCTCAAAGCCAATATCGCGCACGAAATAGACCAGCGAGCGATATTCATCATTCTGCATATGCTGGCGGCCCAACTCTTTCGGCAGCGCATCCGGTTTAATTTTGCCTGCAGGCGTATCCAGCCATACCAGATGTGCCGTTTCCATTTTTTGCCAAAAGGCGGACATGGTTTTCAGGCTGCGGAAGTCATCGGTGATGCGCACTTGCACCGGCGTGTTAAGACCGGCGATATCGGCGAAATTGCTGAAAGTATGATGACCATCGGTAAGGTACAGCACGTTATCCGGCGCAATCACCGCCGTTTTCATCGGCCCCGGTTCGCTGCCGACCGGCGCTTTACAGCTGAAGCTGCTGGGCTGCGAGAGACGTGATTTACTGTCAAATTTATCAACGCCTTTCTGCCCCATGCTTTCGCAATAATCATCGAACAGCTTTTTCGGTTCGGCTTGATAACGATGCTGTTTGTAATCCAGCTGACGATAGCCAATCGCAGCCTGCGTCGGATGGAGTTGCGCTAACTGCACTTGCACAATATCACCGGCTTTGATGTCGGCGGGCAGCGCGGCGGATGCCTGTCCGGCTGACCATAACAGCGCCAGTATTGACCACGGTGTTCTCATTCCTTTTCCTCGAATCGCCTGAAACAGATACGCACAATAGCATTAGTGTCATTTTGCCGCTGTAGTGTTGTCGCTCGCGGTTGCCCAGTCGCAACCGGTCATCCAGACATCTGACCACACGGAGCTTTCATTATGGCAATTGCTGCTGTGCAACCGACAAAACTGCAACACACTGTTATCGATCCCAGCGTGCGCATGCGCGAAACCCAGATTGGCGCGCAATGTGAAGTGCTGGCCGAAACCTATATCGAATACAGCGAGCTGGGGGACTTCTCCTATCTGGGAGAGCATTGCTGCGTTGCCGATGCGCAAATCGGACGCTTTACCGCCATTGCCAATCATGTACGGATTGGCGCACCCAATCATCCGATGGATCGCGCCTCGCAGCACCGTTTCACCTACTGTCCGGAATACTACGATGCGCAGGCGGAACGCGATAATGGCTTCTTTGCTGAGCGTCGCGCCGATCGCGTGATCATTGGCAATGATGTGTGGATTGGGCATGGCGTGATCGTACTGCCGGGCGTGGCGGTGGGTGACGGCGCGGTGCTGGCGGCCGGTGCGGTGGTGACGAAAGATGTGCCGCCATACACCATTGTCGGTGGCGTGCCAGCCAAAGTGATCCGTGCACGTTTCGCGGCGGATATTGCGGCGCAGCTGCAGGCGATTGCCTGGTGGAACTGGCCGCTGGAGAAGCTGATGGCGAATCTGGCCGATTTCCAGTCCTCCGATCTCCGCGCATTTTGCCAGCGGCACGGCAGCTAACCGCGCTGCAAGCGCCATTTGTCGTCGCAGCGAATCTCAAGTAAACTCAAAATGCCCTGTTTTTGAGATTGCTTGAGATGAAACTGCGCCGCCCGCCCGTTCAACTTGTTGATTCACTGAGTATCAGTGAGATTAATTCGCTTCTTGCCAGTCATGCCGAGTGGGATGAGCGCTATCTGCATTTCGATGAGTTATATCGTCGTGTCAGTGATAGTCAGACGCGTGAGAAAGTGTGGAGCGCACTGAAATTCAAGCGCCGCAGCAGCGCGCAGCACTTTGTGATCGCCGATCAAACCGTGACCTGTAATCTTACGGCCAAAATCACGGCGGCGATGTCGATGGTTGATCGTATGACCTTTGCGCGCAACGGCGAACCAACGAATGAGGACGCGGCTTCTTACCTGATGTCACAGCTGATCATGGAAGAGGCGATTTCATCCAGCCAGTTGGAAGGCGCGGCGACCACCTCGCGCGTGGCGATGGAGTTGCTGGCGGTGGGGCGTGCACCGCGCAACGAAGATGAAAGCATGATCATGGGCAACTGGCGCTTGATGCAGCACATTGCCACGCTGGGTGACGCGCCGCTGACGCGCGCCGATATTCTGGAAATTCATCACATCGCCTGCGCCGGCATTAATGATGACAAATATCGGCCCGGCGCCGTGCGCGACAATAACGATGTGTTTGTTGCCGGGCGCGACGGCGAAATCATTCATCAGCCGCCGGATTATCAGCGGCTCAATAGCCTGCTGGACGCGTTATGCGCCGAAGTTGCGTGGCTGGAGCAGCAGGGCACGCATCCTTTGCTGGTGGCCTGCGTGTTGCACTTTGCTATCGGCTACATTCATCCCTTCAATGACGGCAACGGGCGCACCGCGCGCGGGCTGTTCTATCATCATCTGATTCGTCACGGTTACAGCGCGTTCCGCTACATCTCCATCAGCAAGCTGTTGAAAGCCGCGGCGGTAAAGTACGGCATTTCCTATCTTTACAGCGAAACTGATGAGATGGATCTGACCTATTTCGTGCAGTTTCAGTGCGAAGTGGTGATGCGCGCGGTGACTGCCTTCACCGAGCAAATCGCCACGCTGCATAAAGAGCGGGAGCGTTTAGTGACGTGGGTGGAAGAGCACATGACCTTAGCCAAAGGTGAGCTGGATATCATGGCCATCGCGCTGAATGCGCCGGGTTCGTTACTCAGCTCTGCCGGGATTAAATCGCGGCTCGGCATCGCGGATAACACCGCGCGTGCGCGCCTGAAAAATCTCACCGAACAGGGATTGTTGCGTCCTCTAAAGGAAGGGAAAGGAACGGTGTATCAGGCGCCTGTTTCACTGCGCAAGCTGCAGGAGTGGCTGAAAAAGCGCGAAAGGTAACAGCGTTATCGCAAGCAATCTCAAAATACCCTGTTTTTGCGATTGCTTGCGATATGGATTAGATCGGCGGATGCATTACCATCGCCGACAGCACCGCTTCCTGCGGCAACCCGACATGCAGCAAAATCTGCTGGCGATAATGCTCATCGGCGTCGCGCGCATCGTCGCTGAGTAACACGCCCACTTCATTGACGTTCTTGCCGGCCACCTGCACCTTGTCACGTGCGGCACTGCGCATCCATTCGTACTCGATATCAATGTGGCCGGTATCAATGCAGCGAATGTCATGCTGGCTGAGATCGTAAGCGAGCACCGTGGCGGTGGGGCCGAGCGACATCAGCACCATATCGTAATCGCGTGCGTGCGCCAGTACCGAGCTGTAGAGATCGTTGTAGACCGAGAAGGCGTTGCGATTGAGCGTGGTGATGCGTTTAATCTCCCGCGCGCCATCGAGCAGATCGTTACCGATGCCGAGACGCGTGCCGCTGCCTTCCACAATTAATATCTTTTTATCGCTGAACAGCTGCTTGAACTTATTAAACACGCGAACCGCCTGCTGCTTGTCGTTATAATCGTGATAGGGACGCGTAACGGAGGTGTTGCCGTAGCGGTAATCTTTCTTTAATAAGCTTTCATAATGGCGAAAATAAAATGCTTTATGAAAAAACCAGAATAGGGCCGAACCAAAACGCATATTCGCGGTGCCGCGAAAGGCATCGGGCATACATAATAAACACGGATTCTTCGGCTGACTTCCGCGCCGTAATATCTCTTTTAGGCGAATAGAGAGTCGTTCATCGAAAGATTGAAAACCGATATTTTTGAACAAGGTCATTTCCAGTTCGCCGTCGCCATAGCGGCTTACGGAGAGATTGTGGTTGCTGAGCAGCAGGTCAATGGTCTGTTCAGGCGACATCACCTGATATTGCCGGGCTCGCGCATTGGCAACCGGAAACTTAAAAGCAGCGTGTGTGAGTTTAAAAGGAAAACGTAATTTACGATAAAAGAAATCTGCGCTGATCATCATAACCTTCTTTTTATTAGCGGCCTTGCCGCAGAGCAGTTACGTGATTTATATCACGCTTAATCCGGGATAACAGGCTGAGGAAACTCTCAAAAAGTCATTGCGGCGCAATGGCTAATCAATTTAAAAAAGATTAAATGAAGAGGGGATAAATAAAACTGTAATAAAACCGCACTTATTCGCGCTGCTATGATAATTGTTGCCAGGAATAATCGCAGCAGCGCATTAATGATTAATTAAGTTATTTCAATTGATGACGAAAGGTTAAAGCGATTTTCCGGCTTTACTAAGCCTAAACGATCGCGCAGCGTGCCCGGTTGATAGTCGCTGCGGAAGACGCCCGCAGCCTGCAGGCGCGGGACAACCTGTTCGAGGAAGCGATCTTCGTTCTCGTCAATGTAGGTGGGCAGAATGACAAAACCGTCGCAGGCCTGATGCTGATACCAGTCAATCATCTGCTGCGCAATGCTATCCGCTGTGCCGGTCGGTGCCGGGAACGACAAGCTCTCGGCGTAGCGTTTCGCCATCTCGCCCAGCGTCAGGTTCTGCTCAATGGCGCTGGCGATCACATACTGAAAACGGCCTTTGCTGCCGGTGATCTTTTCACGCAGGTCAGGCACCGGCCCGTCAATGGGGTACTGCGACAGATCGATATTCATGCTGGCCGAAACAAAGCTGAGGCCCGATTCCACGGTAATCAATGATTTCAGGTACGCCGCACGCTCCTCGGCATCGCGCTGCGTATTGCCGACAATCGGCACCATGCCGGGCAGAATGCGCAGTTGATCGGGCTGACGCTGATACTGCAGCGCACGCTGTTTCAGGGTTTGATAAAACTGCTGCGCGCGTTCCCGATTAGGTTGCACCACAAACAGCACTTCCGCCTGTTGCGCCGCCAGATCGATAAAGGCTTCTGATACGCCAGCCTGAATCACCACCGGATGGCCTTGCGGCGGACGCGGCAGATTAAGCGGTCCCTGCACGTTGAAAGATTCACCCTGATGATCAAGCCTATGGAAGCGTGCCGGGTCGGCAAAGTGCGCCTGCGCTTTATCCAGAATCAGCGCGTCCTCTTCAAAGCTGTCCCACAGCGCTTTCATGACATCGATAAATTCGGCCGCGCGGCGATAGCGGTCTTCATGGCTGAAGTGCTCGCTGCGACCAAAGTTGCGCGCTTCGGCGTGGCTCAGCGAGGTAACCACGTTCCACGCTGCGCGCCCGCCGCTAATATGGTCGATGTTTGCCAGCTGACGCGCGGTGGTGTAAGGCACCGAATAGGAGGAGGAAACCGTGCCGCCGAGGCCGATGTGGTCAGTCACCGCCGCCAGCGCGGCTAATAATGTTAAGGGTTCAGACCAGCCAACCTGACGATGCTGCACGGTGTGCGCCAGATGCCCGCCGTAAACATCATCAATCGCCAGCTTGTCCGCGACAAAAATCATGTCCAGCTTCGCGTCTTCGGCGCGCTGGGCGATTTTGCGGTACAGCGGCCAGTTACTGCCGCCGGTCGCGGCCGAATCGGGATGGCGCCAGCCGCCCTGATGAATGCCGGAGTCGAGGTAGAGCGCCAGATTCATCATGGTTTGGCGGCTCCGTTGGCGTTAAAGAAGGAGGCATCCACCAGTTTGTCGGCTTTTAAGCCGGGTTTGATCAGGCCGCCACGGGTGAAGGTATCAATCGCCAACTGCTGGCGTTTCTCTACCAACGCGTAATCTTCTACCGGCGCGTTGTTTTCACGCTGTACTTTACTCAGCGCCACCGCATCTGGCAGACGCAGCAGTTTGGCGATCTCGCTGGCGTAGGCTTGTGGATGCGCCACGCCCCACGCACGTGCGCGAATCAGGCGCTCGCGAAAGTCCGTGAGCTGTTCACGCTTGCTGGCGATGGCGCTATCGGTCGCCACCAGATAGTTTGAAACGGGCGAATTTTTGCCGTCGATGGCGATGCGATCGCCGGACTGCGCCACGGCAAAGGACACATAAGGTTCCCAGGTTGCCACCGCATCCACCGCGCCATTATCCAGCGCCAGCGTCGCTTCCGACGGCGTGGTGAAGACAAAATTGACGCTGTCGTCGGGCAAACCCGCTTCGTGCAGCGCATTCAGCACCATGTTTTGCCCGGCCGATCCTTTTACCGTCGCCACTTTCTTGCCTTTTAGGTCGGCGATGCTGTGCAGGGCGCTGTCCTTTTTCACCAGGATGGCATTGCCGAGATATTGCGATGCCTGAATGGCGCGGATCTGCGCGCCTGCGGCCACGGCAAACGACAGCGGACCATCGCCGACTAAGCCGGCATCCAGATGCTGGGAGTTGAGCGACTCCAGCAGCGGCGCAGCGTTGGGGAACTCATACCATTTGATTTCATACGGCACATTGTTGAGCTCGCCAGCGGCGGACATCACCGCGCGAGCATTGCCTTTTTGATCGCCGACGATCAGTGGGTCAGTTGCAGCGTGAGAAGTCACCGCAAGGAGCAACAATGAGCTGGCTAATAAAGTGATTTTCATAACGTTTCCCGGGTAAAAAGAAAACAGCGTAAGTTTTCTACTACAGCGGGCGTAGTAACAAATCCGCGCAAAGTTATGTCTCAGGCGCAAATGCCGCCAAATCGCGCATCCTCGCCGTTTTTCGTTATCAAAAAATGCGAATTTTCCTCACTAATGATTAATTATCTCAACGAAAATGAAACGTGATTTCAGTCACACATTGAACCAGGCGTTAGCTGGCAGCCATTAGCCAAACTACATTCATTAGCGGAGCTAACGACACACCTCGCAACGGGTTTTTACTAAACGGTAACGTACGTTAAAATTCTGTTGATTTTATGTGGGGTTATTTTTGAGGTTTTCGATGAAAATGGTTGAGGGATTAGCATGGTTAACAAATTAACCAGTATCGTGCTCGCGATTCTGGCGATTGCCTTGCTGTACATGGGCGGCAAGCTGTTAATGCTGGGCGGCAGCGCCTTCTATGCGCTGATGGCGGTGGGATTACTCATCACCGCAATTTTACTGTTCCGCAACCAGCGCAGCGCGCTGGCGCTTTATGCGGTGCTGATGTGGATTACGCTCGCCTGGATTATCTGGGAAGTGGGCTTTAATAAATGGCAGTGGATCCCACGCGGTGACCTGTTTGGTGTGATCGGCCTGTGGCTGGCGATGCCGTGGGTGGTGAAACCGCTGTATCGCGGCGAACGCCGTTTCCACGGCTTCCTCGGCGGCACCGTGATTATCATGATCGTGGTGGTGATTGGTCTGTGCTTCTACGATCCGGTTCCGCAGCAAGGCACCATCAGCAATGCCCGCGAGCAGAACAGCGAGCAGGGCGCCGCTAACGACTGGACCGCGTACGGTGGTTCGTCTGACGGCCTGCGTTTCTCGGCGCTGAATCAGATCAGCAAAGACAACGTCAAAAACCTCGAAGTTGCATGGACCTATCACACCGGCGATCTGCGCCAGGATGCGGATGCCACCGAATACACCTTCGAAGCTACGCCGCTGAAAGCCAACGGTATGCTGTATTTCTGTACGCCGCATAACGAAGTGCATGCGCTTGATCCGGAAACCGGCGCGGTGAAGTGGAAATTCACGCCAAATAAAGATCGCTCTTACCTGCAGCAGCATCAGACCTGTCGCGGCGTAAGCTACTACGAAGAAACCCCGGTTGCCGCGCAGGATAGCGCCGCGAATCCGGCCATCTGCCGTAAACGTATCTTTAACGCCACCACCGATGCGCAGCTGATTGCGCTGGATGCCGATACCGGTAAACCGTGCGCAGATTTCGGTCAGAACGGTGTGGTTGATCTGCACGCCAACATGGGTGAAGTGCGTCCACATGCGCTGATGCAAACCGCAGCACCGCTGGTGGCGGGCAGGCTGGTGATCGTTGGCGGTTCCGTGATGGATAACGGCTTCAACAGCGGCAACCCGTCAGGCGTGATTCGTGCCTATGACGTGCAAAGCGGTCGTCTGGTGTGGAACTTTGATCCGGCCAACCCGGAAAACACCGCGCCAATTGCTGCCGGTCAAAACTATCCGCAAGACACGCCAGTGGCGTGGGGCACGTTGAGTGCTGACCTGAAAAACGGCGTAGTCTATGTGCCGTTTGGTAACGCTTCACCGGATGAAGTGGGCATTGAACGCGATCCGAACAGCAACACCGAGAAGTTCCGTGATGCGCTTGTGGCGCTGGATCTGCAAACCGGTGCGTTCAAATGGCGCTATCAGAGCTCCAACCACGATCTGTGGGACCGCGATAATCCGTCACAGCCTTCGCTGGTGGACATCGATTATCAGGGGCAGAAGCAGCCTGTGGTGATCCTGCCGACCAAAACCGGCAACCTGTTTGTGCTGAACCGTCTTACCGGCCAGCCGGTGTATCCGGTAAACCAGGTGAAGGTTTCGACTGAAGGTGGCGTAGCGGGTGAGAAATTTGCGGCGACTCAGCCGGTTTCCAGCCTGAACTTCATCCCGCAGCCGTTGACCGAGAAGTCAATGTGGGGCATCACGCCGTTTGACCAGATGTCATGCCGCATGGATTTCCGTAGCCTGCGCTATGATGGCAATCCGTGGACGCCAGCAACGGAAGGCGGTTCACTGATCTTCCCTGGCAACATTGGTGTGTTCAACTGGGGTTCTGTTGCGGTTGATCCGCAGCGTCAAATGCTGATTGCCGCGCCAGTGCGCCTGGCCTACAAGTACAACCTGATCAAACGCACCGAGCAGACCGCCACCGAGCGCCTGTTCACCAAAGATGGCACGCCATACTGGAACGAAAACTTCCACGGTGACTACGCGATCCATATCCAGCAGATGGCGTCAGGCCTCGGCATTCCCTGTGTAGCGCCGCCTTGGGGCCGCATGGTGGGCGTGGATCTGAAGACCGGTAAAACCGAATGGCTGCGCCGCGTGGGCGTCACCAAAAACCTGAAGACCAGCTTCCTGCCGGGCCGCTTCCCCATCGGCTTCCCGATGGGCATGGTGGCGCACGGTGGTCCATTGCTGACCGCAGGGGATTTGGTGTTCCACGGTGCAACTGCGGATAACTTCTTCCGCGCCTACGACAGCACCACCGGCGAGCTGCTGTGGCAGACCGAGCTGAGTGCCGGTGCGCAAGCCACGCCGTCTACCTTTATGGGTAAAGACGGTAAGCAGTACGTGGTGATTGCCGCAGGCGGTCACGGTTCGCTTGGCACCCAGGCGGGTGACAGCGTTGTGGCATTCCGTTTGAAGTAATTGCAGTGAAATAGAATAAGGCGCCCGCTGTGGCGCCTTTTTTTGTTTTTGTCAGGTTATATTGAGCATCCCTAAGAGACGCCACTGATCAGGAATTCTATGACTATCGCCTGCCTGCATACCGCCGCCAGTAATATCGCTATTTTCGATGACGCCGCGCACTCATTGGGCATGAGCAACGGCGCACTGAGTCATATTGTGATGCCACATTTGCTGGCGGAAGCCGAGCTGACCGGTGGCATGACCGCTTCTCAGCAGCACAAACTGGAACAGCTATTACGCAGCCTGACGCCGTGGTTCGACGCGATTCTGATTACCTGCTCGACGCTGGGTCCGGTTGCCGATGGTTTTTGTGTTCAAGGGCATGATTGCCCGGTGTATCGCACCGATCGCATGCTGGCCGATGAGGTGCACCGTTTGCCGGGTAAATCTCTGGTGCTGTGTGCGGCGGAATCCACGCTGGCGGCGACGCGCGCGCTGTTTTGCCCAGCGACGCTGCCGGTTGAACAGCATCCTGTTGTGCAGCTGATTCCTGGCGCATGGGCGGCGTTCAAAGCGGGTCATCAGGATGCGTATCTGCAAATGATTGCGCAAGCGGTGGCAGACGGGAAACAGCAGGGCGCAGATCATGTGGCGCTGGCCCAGGTTTCCATGGCGGCGGCGTCCAGGCTGTTTAGCGCCGGTAGTCAGCAATTAACCAGCCCGCAGCTGGCGTTAAAGGTGGTACATAATTTTTCGTAGGGTGCGCATGCAAGACCGCGCATCAGGTTAACGTTTACTTTCATGTAAATAATAATCATTTGCATTAGTGGTTATAACTCATTATCGTTAGCAACACTTTGTAACCCATAGCGATTTAACCCCTAAAAATCCTCAATCAAAGAGGTCGCTATTCTGCTGTCGCTTTTCAGGAGCGCTCTTTTCATTTTCCTGACATACGCCCACATCCGCGATTTGGTAGACTCAATATTGAGAATGAACGTTCACTACAGGATTATTCATGAAGAATTTTCAGCGCACGGCCATCGCCGGGCTGGTGTTATTGCTCGCCGCCTGTGACCAAAATAGCGCCCCGCCAGCGGGCGACATGACCACCGAAGTTGGCGTGAAAACGCTGCAAACTGAGTCGGTGACGCTCGATAGCCAACTCACCGGACGCGTGGTGGGCAGCATGGTGTCGGAAGTGCGTCCGCAGGTGGACGGTATCATCCAGAAGCGCCTGTTTACCGAAGGCGACGAAGTTAAAGCCGGTCAGGTACTGTATCAAATCGATGCAGCCAGCTATCAGGCCAGCTACGATCAGGCCGTTGCGCAGTTGAAAAATGCGCAGGCGCTAGTGAAAAGCAGCCAGTTAAAATCTGCGCGCTATAGCGCGCTGGTTAAAGAGAACGGCGTATCGCGTCAGGATGCCGACGATGCGCTGGCAACCTATCAACAGAACGTGGCGTCGGTTGATCAATATCGTGCCGCCGTCGAAAGCGCCCGCATCAACCTCAACTACACGCAAATCAAAGCACCGATTTCTGGCCGCATCGGCATCTCGTCAGTGACGCCGGGCGCGCTGGTGACCTCGGCGCAAACCACGGCGCTGGCGACCATTCGTGCGCTCGATCCGATCTATGTCGATCTCACGCAATCCAGCGTGCAACTGCTGAAACTAAAGCGTCAGCAGGCTTCCCTTCAGCAGAGCAGCGATGTGGTGCCAGTAACGGTAAAACTGGAAGACGGCAGCAATTACGATCATCCCGGCAAGCTGGAACTGACCGAAGTGGCGGTTGATGAAGCCACCGGAACCGTTACGCTGCGCGCCATCTTCCCCAATCCGCAGCATGAATTGTTGCCGGGCATGTATGTGCGCGCCAGCGTCACCAATGGCGTTAAAAATGATGCGATTCTGGCGCCGCAGCAGGGCATCACGCGTGATGCCAAGGGCAACGCCACGGCGCTGGTGGTGGATAACGAGAACAAAGTGCAAAGCCGGGAAGTGGTGACCGATCGGGTTATCGGCAATACCTGGCTGGTGACCAGCGGTTTAAACAGCGGCGACAAGCTGATTGTCGAAGGCACCGCCAAAGTGCAGGCCGGGATGACGGTGAAAGCAGTTGAAGTCACGCCGAACAGCGCCCGCAGCGGAGGCCAGTAATTATGTTGGCTCAGTTCTTTATTCGCCGCCCGGTATTCGCCTGGGTGATCGCCATCTGCATCATGATGTTTGGCGTGCTCAGCATTAAAAGCCTGCCGATTGCGCAGTATCCCGACGTTGCACCGCCGCAGATCAGTATTCAGGCTACTTACACCGGCGCGTCGGCGGAAACGCTGGAAAGCAGCGTCACGCAGGTGATCGAGCAGCAGCTCACCGGCCTCGACGGCTTGCTCTATTTCGATTCCACCAGCACCGCCTCAACCGGCCAGGTAAAAATCAGCGTCACTTTCCAGCAGGGCACCGATCCGGATATTGCGCAGGTGCAGGTGCAGAACAAAGTGCAGCAGGCCGAAAGCCGCTTGCCGACCTCCGTTACCACGCAAGGCGTGACGGTGGAGAAGGCGCAAAGCGACTTCCTGCTGATTCTGGCGCTGTACGATAAAACCAACCAAAGCACCTCGGCCGATGTGGCGGACTACATGGTCAGCAACATGGAAGATACGCTGGCGCGCGTGCCGGGCGTCGGTAGCGTGCAGGTGTTTGGTGCCGAATACGCCATGCGCATCTGGCTCGATCCCGCCAAACTCGCCTCCTTTTCGCTGATGCCGTCCGATGTGACCAGCGCGCTGGAGAGCCAGAATACCCAGGTTTCCTCCGGTCAGCTGGGCGCGCAACCGGCCAACAAAGAGCAGCAGCTGGTGGCGACCGTGCGTTCGCGTTCACGTCTGCAAACGCCGGAACAGTTCCGCAAGATCGTGCTGAAAAGCCAAAGCGACGGATCGGTGGTGCATCTGAGTGATGTGGCTCGCGTAGAAATGGGTGACGAGGATTACAGCGCCAACGTGCTGGCGAACGGTCACCCGGCTTCAGGGATTGCGGTACAGCTGGCGTCCGGCGCCAATGCGCTTTCAACCGCCGAACAGGTGAAAGCCACCATCGACGAGTTCCGCAGCAGCATGCCGCCGGGCTATGAAGTGGCGTATCCGCTCGACAGTACCGACTTTGTGAAAATCTCGATTGAAGAGGTGGTGAAAACCCTGATCGAGGCGGTGATTCTGGTGGTGATCGTGATGTTCGTGTTTCTGCAGAACATCCGCACCACGCTGATTCCGGCGATTGCCGTGCCGGTGGTGTTGCTGGGAACCTTTGGCGTGCTGTCACTGTTCGGGTACTCGATCAACACCTTAACCATGTTCGGCATGGTGCTCGCCATCGGGCTGTTAGTGGATGACGCAATCGTGGTGGTGGAGAACGTCGAGCGTGTGATGCGCGAAGAGGGTTTGCCGCCGCGTCAGGCCACTGAAAAATCGATGAAAGAGATCACCGGCGCGCTGATTGGTATCGCGCTGGTGCTGTCGGCGGTGTTTCTGCCGATGACCTTCTTTAGCGGCTCAACCGGTGTTATCTATCGTCAGTTCTCCATCACCATTGTGTCATCGATGGTGCTGTCGGTGATTGTGGCGTTAACGTTGACGCCGGCGTTGTGCGCCACGCTGCTCAAACCGCACAACGAAGAAGGCGGTCAAAAGGGCTTTTTCGGCTGGTTTAATCGCAGCTACGAGCGCGTGCAGACGCGTTATCACAACGGCGTGGGTCATGTGCTGCACAGTTCGGTGCGCTATCTGCTGCTCTACGCGGTGCTGCTGATCGGTTGCGCGGTGCTGTATATGCGTTTGCCGACCGGCTTCCTGCCGACTGAGGATCAGGGCTATATCATGGTGCAATACCAGCTGGCACCGGGCGCGACGGAAAACCGCACCAGCGCGGTTCGTCGTCAGGTGCAGGAATACTTCGCCACCAAAGAAAAAGACAACGTCAACGTCAGCATGCTGGTGAATGGCTTCAGTTTTGCCGGCAGCGGCCAGAACGCCGGGATTGGCTTTATCTCGCTGAAGAACTGGAGCGAGCGTAAAGGTGCTGAAAACAGTGCCGATGCCATTGCCGCGCGTGCAATGGACAATCTTGCCAGCATTCGTGATGCGCAGATCTTCGTGCTGTCGCCGCCGTCGGTGTCCGGTTTAGGGCAGTCAGACGGATTCACCTTTGAGCTGCAGGCGCGTGGTGCCACCGGGCGCGATCAGCTACTGCAGATGCGCAATCAGCTGATTGCTGAAGCCAATCAGGATCCGCTGCTCAGCGCGGTGCGTGCCAACACCTTGCCGGATTTGCCGCAGCTGCAGGTCAATATCGACGATGAAAAAGCGCAGTCGCTGGGTCTCACCATCAGCGACATCAACGACACGCTCAGTGCGGCGATTGGCGGCAGCTACATCAACGACTTCACCGATCGTGGCCGCGTGAAGAAGGTTTACATGCAGGGCGATCAGCAGTTCCGCAGCAAGCCGGAAGATATCGATCGCTGGTACGTGCGCGGCAGCGATAGCAACAGCAATACCACCATGGTGCCGTTTGCGTCGTTTGCCTCCTCAGAGTGGGCGTACGGCCCGGATGTGCTGTCTCGTTATAACGGCCTCGCGTCCTACGAAATCGAAGGTTCGGCGGCGGCCGGCAAGAGTTCCGGGGATGCGATCAGCGCGATGGAAAAACTGGCGGCGAAGCTGCCGGCGGGTACCACTTTTGCCTGGAGCGGCTTGTCCTATCAGGAAAAACTCTCCGGCAACCAGGCGATGTCGTTGTATGGCATCTCGCTGATTGTGGTGTTTCTGTGCCTGGCGGCGTTGTATGAAAGCTGGTCGGTGCCGTTCTCGGTGATGATGGTGGTGCCGCTGGGGGTGATCGGCTCGCTGCTGGCGATCAGCCTGCGCGGGCTGGAAAACGACGTCTACTTCCAGGTGGCGCTGTTAACCATCATTGGCTTGTCGGCGAAGAACGCGATTCTGATCGTTGAGTTCGCCGAAGACAATTACCGCAAAGGGGAAAGCCTGGTGAAGGCGGCGACGCACGCGGCATCGATGCGCCTGCGGCCCATCATTATGACTTCGCTGGCATTTACCGCTGGTGTATTGCCGCTGGCGATTTCCACCGGCGCGGGCGCCAACAGCCGTATTGCGATTGGTACCGGTATTATTGGCGGCACGCTGACCGCTACCTTGCTGGCAATCTTCTTTGTACCGCTGTTCTTTGTTCTGGTGCGTCGCGTGTTCCCGGCGATACCGCATGACGATAATCATGCATCTGTGGCCAAGGCGGGGGAATAACATGTCGGCAAAACTCTTAATGGTATTGGTTCCCGCGCTGCTGTCGGGTTGTGTGTCGCTCGATCCGCACTATGAGCGCCCGCAAGGCGCGGTCAGCAGTCAGATGCCGAGCGGTGAAGCCTATCGTTCATTGCAAGACACGCCAGCCAGCAACTACCGCGACCTGAGCTGGCAGGATTATGTGCTCGACGCCAAACTGCGCCAGGTGGTGGCGATGGCGCTGGATAGCAGCCGCGACTTGCGTGAAGCGGTGGCCAGCGTTAAATCCGCGCATGCGCAATACGGTGAAGAGCGGGCTAATCTGTTCCCGGCTATTAGCGCCGGCGTGAGCGGCACGCGTTCGCGCGCGTTGACCGGCGAAGGCAATCAAACCGCCATCAGCAACAGTTATTCAGCAGAAGGTAGCGTCAGTTCGTTTGAACTCGATCTGTTTGGCAAAAACCAGAGCCTGACGCGCGAGCAGTATGAAACCTATCTCGGCACGCTGCAGGGCGCACGCAGCACGCGCCTGACGGTGTTGTACAACACCGTGGATTACTGGCTGCAGCTCGCCGCCGACCGCAGCAATCTGGCGATTGCTAAAGAGACCGCCGAGAGCGCGCGACAATCGTGGCAGGTGACGCGCAAGCAGATGGAAAATGGTATCGCCTCAATGGTGGATGTGTCGTCTGCGGAAACCACCTATCAATCCGCGCAGGCCGATGTCGCCAGCTACAGCACGCTGGTGGCGCAGGATAAAAACGCGCTGGATTTGGTGGTGGGCCGCAGCGTGCCGGATAACCTGCTGCCTGACAGCATTGAATCGATCGGTAACGCACTGCGCGAGGTGCCTGCGGGCGTCTCATCAGATGCGTTGCTGAATCGCCCTGATGTGTTGCAAGCCGAGCATAATCTCAAGTCTGCTAACGCCAGTATCGGCGCGGCGCGTGCCAACTTCTTCCCGAGCATTACGCTGACGGGCAGCGGCGGCGTCGGCAGTAGCGATCTGTCGACGCTGTTTAAAAACGGGGCGGGCATTTGGTCGTTTGCGCCGAGCATTTCGCTGCCGATTTTCCAGGGCGGCTACAACGTCTCTTACCTGAAATACACCAAAGCACAGAAGGAATATTACGTAGCGGCGTATGAGAAAGCGGTGCAAACCGCCTTCCAGGAAGTGGCGGATGCGCTGGCGCGTCGTGGCACCATCAACGATCAGCTCAGCAGTCAGCAGCGTAATGTAGCGGCATCGCAAACCTATTATCATCTGGCGGATCTGCGCTACCGCAACGGCGTTGATAGCTACCTCAATGCGTTAACCGCGCAGCGCACGCTGTACAGTGCCCGAACCAATCTGGTGAGTACGCAGCAAGCCTATTACCTGAATTTGATCACCTTCTATAAAGTGATGGGTGGCGGCACGGCGTTGAAAGAATCTGAAATAATGAGCGCGCAATAATTGCACTTTTCGTAGCGGCGCGATTTATCGCGCAATAAATTGCGCCGCTACAATGCCTGCGTGCGGGGAAGCAAGAATTGGAAACATTGTCTGGGTTTCTCACCGGAAACGCATCACGTATGATGACGGGATTAAAACGATAAATTCTTTTTCGGAGCCAATGTGAGTCACTCTGAACATGACGATTTTCTCTTACAGCGTCAGCAGCAGGTGATTTCTGCGGCGAAAGTCTGTTTTAGTCGATCCGGATTTCATGGCGCCAGCATGGCGGATATTAGCCGCGAATCTGCGTTAGGGGCAGGACAGATATATCGATACTTTAGCAGTAAAGAACTTATTGTAATGGAAACAATAAAAAGCATCGCGCAGAACTGGCGCCTGTTTTTAATACAACATTTGCCCGCACAACAATCGACTCAGGATATTATCAACGCTGATTCGCCATTCTGGCAGCATTGGCCGAGTCAGGACCGGAAATTATTACTGGAAATGTATTCTGAGGCGTCGCGTAATGAATCGGTGCGTACCATTCTGGCCCAGCAGGAGCAATTATTACTTGCTGAGTTAGCGGCTATTTTTCGCGCGCAACAACCTGATATCGATCCAACACAGCGCGCCAATCGCATTCAATTTTTATTGGTGCTGGTCGATGGCGTCGCCTGTCGCGCCTTCGTCGATAGCGACCTGGACCAACGTGAAATGCAGCGGGTGAACGGCGTTCTCAGCCAGCATCTGTTCGGCTGAATTTACACCGCCCCGTGCGGATAGACATCATTCACCACCGCATTGAAAAACGGCATAAAGCCCGACGCCATATCGCGCTGCTTCATGCAGCGGCGAATAATAATGCCGTCAATAATCAGCGACATCACATATAAGCGGGTGTGAATGGCATTGGCGTCCTGCTCGGGGTGCAGCGTCTGCTCCTGAGCAATAAAATTATTTTTAAGATCATGCCAGGCATCGAGCATGATTTGTTGGATGCGATTATTACGCGTGGCTTCAGATGACACTTCCATCAGCAGAATAATACTGTTTTCCACTGCCGCCGGCACAATATCCTCCGCTTCGTGATAATGTCCTTTCATATGCGCGATACGTTCAAAGTCGGCATTGAGTAGCGTGATCATCCGCTGCACCACATTGGTGACTAATGCCTCAATGATCGCCTCTTTGTTTTTATAGTATTTATAAATTAAACCAATACTGACGTCGGCCTGGCTGGCAATATTCTGAATCGATGTCTGGTGAAAGCCTTTCAGCCGCATGCATTGCTCGGCGGCGGCCAGGATCTGTTCGCTTCGGTTCATGATTATTACACTCACAGAATAAAGCGGCTATTTTACGCAATTAAAGCTGTACTGGCGATGAATAAAACATTAACCCAGCCTTATTATTTCGGCGCTTTAGCGTTGTTCAGTTTTTTTGATTTAAGCAAGCAGTTTTGCCTGCTGTTCATGATTTTTCAGACCTCTATGATGGTGGACAGAAAAAATCATCAAGGAATAACATCATGAACATCCTGCGCGCCCAACGCGATCAGCTGTTTGAATATGGTCCTTTCACCATTCGCCGTCAGCGTCCCGGTGAAGCGTTTGGACCGCTGGCGATTGTCGACCAAATGACGCTGCAACTGGATGCCACTATCCCGCTGCATTCTCATCAGGATAGCGAGATTTTCAGCTACGTTTGGCGCGGTTCGCTGCTGCACAGCACCGAGCAGGGTGAAACGCACTCCCTTAACGCCAAACGCGCGCTGCTGCTGAGTGCCGGTAGCGGCATGCGCTTTGCCGAGTCTGCGCCTTTTATCGAAACCGAAATGTTGCAGGCCACCATTAATCCAGCGCAAACCGGCGGTGAGCCGCAGGTCAATACCTTTACCCGTGCGGACGGTGCGGCATTAAACGCATGGACGTTACTGGCAGGGCCGCACGGCAGCGAGGCGCCGCTGGCGCTGAATCAGGCGGTATACATTTATGACCTGAAACTGGAGCGCGGCAAACAGGTGGATGTGCCGCAGCGTGCAGGCTTTTCCAGCTGGGTCAGCGTGCTGGACGGCATTGTGCGTATGAATAATGAACGAATGCACAAAGGCGATTCCGTCAGCGATAACAAGGCTTTGCCAGCGTTGATGGGCGAGCGGGATGCAACGCTGATTGCGTTTCTGGTGCAGAAAAGCCTGTAGAGCCCCATTCATGGGCACCTAACCCATCCTCCTCATAACATCGTGTTATCATCTGCGGATAAAACACCGGAGGAGGGTAATTCAATGAAAAAGAAAGAGTTCGTTACCCAGGATTTGCTGAGCAAGATCTATCAGGAAGATACCTCCGCGCCACGCAAATTACCGCCTGAACGCCAGCTGGCCGAAGAATATGGCGTATCGCGTTTCACTATCCGCCAGGCGCTGGAGAAACTGGTGAGTATCGGCGCGGTACGTATCGTGCAGGGATCAGGTATCTGGATTAATGAAACGGTACGTAATAACCCGCTGGTTTATAATTCGATCACCGAAAAGCGCTTTGATCAGATGCATTACCGCTCACTTAGCCTGCGTAAAAGGCGCCCCGATAGTGATGAGCAACAGATATTTGCCATTAACGACAACGCATTTATCTGGGAGTTTTCCCGCCTGCGCTATGTCGATAATGTGGCGGTACAAATTGAAATATCGCGTATGCCCGCAACCTTATTTACCGATCTCAACGGTGAGGTTATTGAGCGCTCGATACAGCAATATGTGTTGTCCAAAGGCTACCAAATCTCACATTTACTCACCAGCTATCGCGCGATTAGCGTTAATCGCGAACAGGCGACGCTACTGGGTTGTAAAAAAGGCAGTCCGGCGATGCACATTATTAATCGTGGTATTTTGCAGGGCGGGCAGGTGTATGAAATCAGCGACATCGTTGATATTCATTACACCTGCACCTATCTGATTCCGCACAACCCGGATAATCTGCGTTTCCGCCAGCAACAGCGCTAACTTATGGCGTGTGCATGGTGCCGTCTGGCAGGCGACTCTGCGTCCATTCATGCGGACGATAAACTACCGGATATTTTTCCGCTAACGCCTGATCAAAGCCGACGCCAATACCTGATGTTTGCGGCGGATAGAGATAGCCATTTTTAATTTCCGGCGCGCCAGGGAAAATGGCATCCGTCAGCGTTGAGCGTGGAATAAATTCCTGAATCGCAGCATTGTGCAGATGAATATTCAGATGTGTATTAACCGCCACGCCAATCGGCGTCATATCGCCCGGTCCGTGCCATGCCAGTCGCACACCAAATGCCTGACACAGTGCCGCCAGTTTCAATGCCGGCGTAATACCACCAATCTGCGAGACGTGACAGCGAATAAAGTCGATGCGACGATTGACAATTAACTCGTGCCATTCTGCGGGATTATTAAATAATTCGCCTAACGCTAACGGCACCGCGCTTTGATGACGCAACTGCGCTAGCCAGCCAGTTTGCGCGGGTGGGAGCACATCCTCAAGGAAGTAGGGCATATATGGCTCAAGCTGTTTTACCAGCTGAATGGCCTGCTGCGGGAATAAGCGCTCATGCACGTCATGCAATATTTCAAAACAGTGACCGTATTTCTCCCGCAACGCGCGGAACATCTCGACCGTATTCGTCATGTACTCTTGCTGCGAGTAATAAGCGCCGGAGGTGCTATTTTCCGGTGCGTGGAGTTCTTTCGGTGTTCCGCCGTAAAAGCCCAGCTGACAGCGGATATGGCGATAGCCTTTCTCTAAGGCATTATCAACGGAGGTATAAAGTTCCTCCAGCGTTTCACCGCTGGCATGGGTGTAAGCTGCAATCGCATCGCGCGCTTTGCCGCCCCACAGCTGATATAAAGGCATATCGGCTAACTGCGATTTAATATCCCACAGCGCCATATCCACGCCCGAAATGGCATTGTTGGTCACCGGCCCGTTACGCCAATAGGCATTAACGTTCATCATCTGCCACAGGTCTTCAATATTGTTGGCATCGCGTCCAACTAATAGCGGCACCAGATACTCATCCACCATGGTTTTTACCGCCAAAGGGCGCTGTTGAAAGGTGGCGCAGCCGTGACCGGTAATCCCTTTATTGGTGGTAACACGTACGGTAATAAGGTTATGGCGATCGGGGCGGGTAATAAAACACTCAATACTTTCAATAAGGGTTGGGGTCACGTGAAATACTCCTGTGGCGCGGTCACTGCGCTCAATTTCAAGGCCTGTTGATAAGCTATTTTGGCGTATCATTACCGGGTTTTTATTGAGACGCAAACCCTTTTTCAGCCAATAAATATTGGTCAGTAAAAAAGAGTATTTATCGCGATAAAACAGACCAATTTTCCATTTTAAAACTTAATGGCTCTGTTGCAGCGGGTTTTGTGATCGCAGTCATGATTTATTGGTTTGTTTTGTTGAGTGTCATTTATTACCATCCAGTGCAGATTTCATCAGGCTGTTTTTCTTCCCTCAGGAGCACGTATGGGAACGCAGGAAGTAATAAAGAATATAATCCACTTAGTGGGTGGGAAGAATAATATCAATAAAGTCTGGCATTGCATGACGCGTCTGCGCTTTGACCTTATTGATGACAATAAAGTTAACCAGAGCGAAATTAAAACCTTGCCCGGCGTATTGGGCGCGCAAATGCAGAGTGAACAATTCCAGATTATTATCGGGCCCAAGGTCAATAGCTGGTATGAGCAAATCGTTCCGGTATTAAATAACGACGGCGTTCAGCCCGCGCAAAACGAGAAAGCGCGCAAAAGCCTGGTATCGCTGTTTATGGATACCGTTTCGGGCGTATTTGGCCCGATTGTTCCCGCCATTGCTGGCGCCGGGATGATCAAAGGTTTACTGGCCGGATTAGTGGCATTACAGCTGGTTTCGGCCAAAAGCGATACGGTGATGGTGATTGATTTAATCGCCAGCGGCGTATTCTATTTCCTGCCGTTCTTTTTAGCGGTCTCTGCCGCCAAAATATTTAAAACCAACGAGTATTTAGCTGCAGCCGTGGCGGCGTGTTTAATGTATCCCTCTTTAATCGATGCGGCAAAATCGCTGGCGGCGCATCAGGAGGGCGCAGTAAGCGCATTTTGGCTGATGGGCGTGCTGCCGGTTTCGGTATTTAATTATGCTTCCAGCGTTATCCCGGTCATCTTCTCTGTTCTGGCTCTCAGCTATATCCATCGCGGGGTGGATCGCATTATGCCGGAAGTATTGAAAACCGTATTTACCCCAACCTTAACGCTGTTCCTGGCGGCATTAACCGCGCTGGTGGTAATTGGCCCGATGGGTATTTGGCTTGGCAAAGGTTTGGCGCTGTTTATTGAGGGCTTATTCAGTATTTCAGCAAGCTTTGCTGGCTTAATTGTCGGAGCCATTCGCCCCGTTGCGGTGCTAACCGGCATGCATCACGCGATGACACCGATTGCGCTGCAGAATTTCAGCGATCGCGGTTATGACATGTTGATGCCGATGATGTTTATGGCAAATATGTCGATTGCCGGAGCTACATTTGCTATCTGGAAATTGACTAAAAATCGTCAGGACAAAGTGGTCACACTTTCAGCCGCCATTTCAGCGTTATTAGGCATTACAGAACCGGCGTTGTTTGGCGTGTTAACGCGCTACAAAAAAGCCTTTATTGCGGCAACGGTTTCCAGTGCGCTGGCTTCGGCCTTTATCGGTTTCTTCGGCGTGCGTTTATACGGCTATATTCTTTCCAGTATATTCAGTTTGCCGGCCTATATTGGCCCGTACTTTCTCTGGGCCATTTCCGGCGTCGCCATTGCGCTTATTATGTCGTTTAGTCTGACATTGATGTTGGTAGGCAAAGAACCGGATTTAGTCGCACAGCCCGAGAATAAGTAATGTTTGGTCGCCATTTATGGCGACCAATGTACGCTTAGCTCACACTCGCCACCAGCCAGCTTTCCAGCTCGCTCAGCTCATTCATCTGCTGAGGATATTCTGCTTTCAACAGCGCTAATTGCGCCAGTATGGTTTCAGGTCGATACACCGCGCCCTGCAGACGCAACGCCAGCGCTTCTAATGGCGAAGGGGTCAGGCTGTCGGTGAAAATCTGGCAGCGAGAAATCACGCCGCGTTCGACATCAAAGTGGATCTCAACGCCGCCCCAGACAAAACGCTCATTCAGCAGATGCGAGAAATCCGGTGCGTTACCAAAATTCCATTCCCAACTGCTTAGTCGCGCAAACTGCTCTTCAAAACCGGGCAAATCAGGCAGTGCGGCGGGGGAGATATGCTCCGGTTCGCACTCTTCCTGGTAGTAATCGAAATACGCGGCAATCACCTCGCGGCAGATCGCCTCAAAGCTAATGCCCGGCACCAAATCGGCAATGTTGGCCACGCGCGATCGCACCGAGGTAATGCCTTTCGCCTGTAACTTTTTAATGTCTGGATTGAGGTAATCTGCGAGACGCGACAAATCAGCATTCATCAAAAAGGTGCCGTGATGAAAACCGCGATCCGGCGTTTCACGGTAAGCAGATCCGGAAATCTTGCGCACTTCGCTATCCACATTCACCACGATATCGTTGCGACCGGAGGCTGCAGCCGGAATGCCGAGCTGTTCCAAGGCGCGCAGGATAATCGCCGTGGAGACTGACTTATCGTATTCCGGTTTACCGGCCATAAAGGTGAAGCAGCAGTTGCCCAAGTCGTGAAACACCGCGCCGCCGCCGCTGCTGCGTCGTGCCAGCTTGATGCCGTCTTCTGCCATGCGTCGCGTGTTGCACTCTTTCCACGGATTCTGGGCGCGACCGACAACCACGGTTTCGGCGTTCTGCCAGAGAAACAGCACGCGCTGCGTTGTCGGCATCTGGCGGAAAATACACTCTTCTACCGCGAGGTTAAACCAGGGATCGTGTGAATCAGATATTAGCAAACGTAGGGTGGACATCATTCCTCCAGTTCCGTGAGAAAGGGCAAACCGGGACAGAGTACGCTGAAGCGGATCTAAAGGTAAGAAACAGCAACGCATTCCATTTCAATAATAAAATGAATTAATCTCTAGACGACTGGTCTATTAGTTGTTACTTTGAATTCAAGCGCTAGACGACTGGTCTAGTTTAGAAGTTTAAACCCAGCAAGCAGGAGATTGATGATGAAGATTCTTATGGTTCTAACCTCACACGACCAATTGGGTAACACCGGCCGCAAAACCGGTTTCTGGCTGGAAGAGCTGGCCGCGCCTTACTACGCATTCAAAGATGCTGGCGCAGAAATCACGCTGGCGTCACCGAAAGGGGGCAACCCGCCGTTAGATCCTAAAAGCAATGAGCCCGATTTCCAGACTGAGCAAACGCATCGTTTTGAAGCGGATGCCGCAGCAACCGCGCAACTCGCCGCCACCGTGCGTCTGGACAGCGTATCGCCAGCCGATTTCGACGCGGTGTTTTACCCAGGCGGTCACGGTCCGCTCTGGGATCTAGCAGAAGATCAGCACTCTATCGCACTGATTGAAGGCTTCCTGGCCGCCAACAAGCATGTTGCACTGGTGTGTCATGCGCCGGGCGTGCTGCGTCACGTCAAAACCCCGGAAGGAAAACCGCTGGTAGCAGGCCGTAAAGTCACCGGTTTTACCAACAGTGAAGAGGAAGCGGTCGGCCTGACTCAGGTGGTGCCTTTCCTGGTGGAAGACGAGCTGGTTGCGAAGGGCGGTCTGTATTCGAAAGGCGCGGACTGGAGTTCCTATGTCGTCAGCGATGGTTTGCTGATTACCGGACAAAACCCAACGTCTTCAGCAGAGACGGCGCAACAGTTGATCAAGCAACTGGCGCGATAAACGCATCGGGAGGCGAACCGCTGTCCGCCTCCCTTATCGCAGCAGTAAACGCATGCTTAGCGCCTAGACGACTGGTCTAGTATTTGGTAACCTAACGCTATGACGACTACATCCCAATTGCATAGCAATGAAATCCGCGATCACATCCTTGCCACTGGCCAACGCATTATGGCCGGCAAGGGTTTTTCGGCTGTCGGATTAAATGAAATCCTCACCGATGCCGGTGTGCCAAAAGGCTCGTTCTACCACTACTTCAGCTCGAAAGAGGCTTTTGGGGTGGATATGCTGGCGCGCTATTTCGATGATTATTTGGCTGAGCTTGACGCGACCTTGAGCGAGCCGGGCCTGACGATGGCGCAGCGGCTGATGAACTACTGGCAGCTGTGGCGTGAATCGCAATCGTTCTCCGATTGTCAGGGCAAGTGTCTGGCGGTGAAGCTGGGCGCGGAAGTTGCCGATCTCTCGGATAGCATGCGCGGCACGCTACAGACCGGCACGGCCGGCATTATCGCGCGACTGGCGGATGCGCTAGAAGCGGGTGTTGAGGAAGGTTCGCTGTCTATCGATGATAAACCGAGCCGTGTGGCGGAAAGCCTGTATCAGCTGTGGGTGGGCGCCAGCGTGATGGTGAAAATCGTGCGCAATACCGGCCCATTTGATTCCGCCATGAGCATGACGCAAAAAATTATTCGTATCACCGCGTAGTAAAAAGGGCGACTCAACAGAGCCGCCTTTTCTTTTGTCGTCGCACCATTTAGCGATCGTCTATCACAACACCGATCTCGCCGTTTTCACCACATTTTCAACGGTGAAGCCAAACTCTTTGAACAGCTGATCCGCAGGCGCTGACTCACCGAAGGTGGTCATGCCGACGATCGCGCCGTTTAGGCCGGTGTATTTGAACCAGTAATCCGCGATACCCGCTTCAATCGCCACGCGTGCGGCAACCGCTTTCGGCAGCACGGATTCACGGTACGCCGCGTCCTGCTTGTCGAAGGCGTCGGTGGATGGCATAGACACCACACGCACCTTGCGGCCTTCCGCCGTCAGCTGATCAAACGCAGCTACCGCCAGTTCCACTTCTGAACCGGTGGCGATCAGGATCAGCTCTGGCGTACCTTCGCAGTCCTTCAGCACGTAACCGCCGCGCGCCACGTTAGCCAGCTGCTCAGCGCTACGATCCTGCTGCGCCAGGTTCTGACGCGAGAAGATCAGCGCCGACGGGCCGTCCACGCGTTCAATCGCGTACTTCCACGCCACCGCTGACTCAACCTGGTCGCACGGGCGCCACAGGCTCATGTTTGGCGTCACGCGCAGGCTGGCCATCTGCTCAACCGGCTGGTGCGTCGGGCCATCTTCGCCCAGACCAATCGAGTCGTGGGTGTAAACCATGATCTGACGGATCTTCATCAGCGCGGCCATGCGTGTGGCGTTGCGCGCGTACTCGACGAACATCAGGAAGGTGGCGGTGTACGGCAGGAAGCCGCCGTGCAGCGCGATACCGTTGGCGATGGCGGTCATACCGAACTCGCGCACGCCGTAATGGATGTAGTTGCCCGCCGCATCTTCGTTGATCGGCTTCGAGCCGGACCACATGGTGAGGTTGCTTGGCGCGAGGTCAGCGGAGCCGCCCAGATATTCCGGCAGGATCTTGCCGAAGGCTTCGATGGCGTTCTGCGAGGCTTTACGGCTGGCGATTTTCGCCGGACTGGCCTGCAGCTGCTCGATGAACTTCTGCGACTCGCTGGCCCAGTTCGCCGGCAGCTCATTGTTCACGCGGCGCTTAAACTCGGCAGCCAGCTCCGGATGTGCGGCGGCGTAGGCGGCAAACTTCTGGTCCCACGCGGACTCTTTCGCCTGACCGGCTTCTTTGGCATCCCACTGCGCGTAGATGTCTGAAGGGATTTCAAACGGACCGTGGTTCCAGCCCAGCTGCTTGCGGGTCAGCGCGATTTCATCGGCACCCAGCGGCGCGCCGTGCGAGTCGTGCGTACCGGCTTTGTTCGGCGAACCGAAGCCAATCACGGTTTTGCACATCAGCAGCGAAGGCTTGTCGGAAACCGCTTTGGCTTCTTCCACCGCTTTCTTAATCGCGTCCGCATCGTGACCGTCCACGCCGCGCACCACGTGCCAGCCGTAGGCTTCGAAGCGTTTGGCAGTGTCGTCGGTGAACCAGCCGTCAACGTGACCGTCGATGGAGATGCCGTTGTCATCGTAGAAGGCAACCAGTTTGCCCAGCTTCAGGGTACCGGCGATGGAGCAGACTTCGTGTGAGATGCCTTCCATCATGCAGCCGTCGCCCATAAACACGTAGGTGTTATGGTCTACGATGTCATGACCCGGACGGTTGAACTGCGCTGCCAGCGTGCGCTCGGCAATGGCAAAACCCACTGCGTTAGCGATGCCCTGACCCAGCGGGCCGGTGGTGGTTTCAACGCCGGGCGTGTAGCCGTATTCAGGATGCCCCGGCGTTTTGGCGTGCAGCTGACGAAAATTTTTTAATTCACTGAGCGGCAAATCGTAACCGCTCAGGTGCAACAGGCTGTAAATCAGCATTGAGCCGTGACCGTTCGATAAAACGAAGCGGTCGCGGTTAGCCCAGTGAGGATTGCGTGGATTGTGCTGCAAAAAGTCGAGCCACAACACTTCAGCGATATCCGCCATGCCCAGCGGGGCGCCCGGATGTCCCGAATTGGCTTGTTGTACGCCATCCATACTCAAAGCGCGGATGGCGTTGGCTCTTTCCCGGCGTGTAGACATAAGGTTCTCCAGAGGTGCGACGTCGGCGCTTATTTAGCGTGGGATACTTGTTCGTAGTAACCGATCTTGTCTACTTTGACGGTTGAGCCGCCACCTTCAAACTCCGATGCCAGCCAGGCATTCACGATATTCTTCGCCAGCTCAGGCCCGATGACGCGCGCGCCCATGGTCATGATCTGCGCGTTGTTGCTCTTGCGAGCACGCTCGGCAGAGAAGGTGTCATGACACTGCGCCGCACGCACGCCTTCCACCTTGTTGGCGACAATCGCCACGCCGATGCCGGTGCCGCAAAGCAGAATGCCGCGCTCAAATTCGTTCTTCTGGATAGCGGTGGCGAGCGCAAATGCCACATCCGGGTACATCGGACGGTCGTTTTGCGCGTCATTGGTGTAATCCGTCACCACATACTCTTTCTCTTCCAGCAGCTTTTTAATCACATTTTTCAATTCGATAGCCGCATCATCGGCGCCAATTGCGATAGTTTTCATCGTCGTTCTCCAGCAGGGTGTGCAATGACGCCTGCACGTTTGTTCAGCAGGCGAGAAGATGTTCATAGTTAGCCTGCCACAAACTCAATCATATGTTCAATGGTTGTTCATATGAATTGCTATCAGGATCGCGCCTGAATACCTCATTGAACCCATTGAAATCGCTTGTGCGCCGGCGAATGGGCGTAGTAATCCGATAAATTGACCAAAATCAAATCTTATGCGGCTGCTCACACTTTCACGTGTTGCAGTTGAGAGATGCACAATTATCCGTGTAGTGTTCATATGTTCGCATGACTATACCAATGTACAAGAAGACCCATCGAGGACTCGAACATGTGTCATTTACACCGTACCTCTCAGTACTCCTGCAGCCAGCGCCTCTTTGGCGATTGGTCAACACCACATAAAGAAATGATCACTCACGCACGTCGTGGAGGTGCGTTATGAACCAACCATCAATGACAGCGGTGGAACAATCCACCATCAGAAAAATCTCCTGGCGCTTAGTGCCGTTCGTGGCGCTGATGTTCTTTATCAACTTCCTCGATCGCACCGCGATTTCGTTTGCCGGCCCCAACGGCATGACGCAAGACCTCGGCCTCACCGCACTGCAGTTTGGCCTGGCATCGGGCATCTTCTTTATTGGCTACATTCTGCTGGAAGTGCCAAGCAACCTGGCGCTGCATAAGTTCGGCGCGCGTCGCTGGCTGGCGCGCATCATGATCAGCTGGGGCATTGTCTCGCTGCTGTTTACCTGGGTGAGCAGTGTGGAAGGCTTGTATACGCTGCGTTTGCTGCTGGGTATCGCCGAAGCTGGCTTCTTCCCAGGCGCGATTCTCTATCTCAGCATGTGGGTGCCGGGACGTCATCGCAGCAAAATTCTGTCGCTGTTCTACCTTGCCCAGCCGCTAACGGTGGTGTTCGGTGCGCCATTAGCCGCGTCCCTGATTCAGCAGCACGGCCTGTTCGGCATGGAAGGCTGGCGCGTGATGTTTATGGGCGTGTCGATTCCCGCGATTTTGATTGGTATCGTCGCGCTGTTCTGGTTGGTGGATTCGCCGCGTCAGGCCAAGTGGCTGACCGCCGAAGAGAAAACCTGGCTGACCACCGAACTGGAAGCCGAGCATCAACAGAAGCAGGGCCATCAAAAACACAGCCTGCGCTCGGTGATGGGCAACGGCCGCGTCTGGATGCTGTGCCTGATTTACTTCGGCTTTATTTATGGCCTGTATGCGCTGGCGTTCTTCCTGCCAACCATTATCGCGGGCTTCCAGCAGCAGTTCGGTACCACTTTTAACGTGATGCAGAAAGGGCTGATTACCGGCGTGCCGTACCTGATTGCGGCGGTGGTGATGTTCTTCTGGTCAAAAGATGCCACGCGTCGCGGTTGCAAAACCTGGCATATCGCCATTCCAGCGCTGGCAGGCGGCATCAGCGTGCCGCTGGCGCTGTATATGGATTCGCCGTTCACCACCATTATGGTGATTGCGATTACCGCCAGCTCCATCTTCGCTGCACTGCCGAATTTCTGGACCTTACCCACGCAGTTCCTGACCGGCGCGTCTGCCGCCGCAGCCATTGCTTTGATCAATACCTTAGGAAACGTAGCGGGCTTCTCCGCGGGCTACATCACCGGCGCGCTGCACGACGCCACCAACAGCTACGCCTTGCCGATGTTTGTGGTGGGTGGATTCATGCTGCTGTCCGCGTTCCTCATGCTGTTACTTAATCGCCGTCGCTCGCCGTCTCAGCCGACCTCTTTAGCTCAGGAGCATTAATATGACGTACCTGTTTAACCAACCTTCAGCCTTTGCCGCTGAGCTTATCGAAGGCTTTGTCGCCGCCAACGCCGATAAAGTCCGTCAGGTCACCGGAGGCGTGGTGCGCAGCACCCGCAGCCAGCCGAATACGGTGGCGGTGATTGTGGGCGGCGGGTCCGGTCACTATCCGGCGTTCGCCGGGTTGGTTGGACAAGGTCTGGCACACGGCGCGGCGATGGGTAACTTATTCGCTTCGCCATCAGCGCAGCAGATCTACAACGTAGCGCGTGCGGCCCATAACGGCGCGGGCGTGTTGCTGATGTTCGGTAACTACGCCGGGGATGTGCTGCACTTCGGCCAGGCGTGCGAGCGTCTGCGGGCGGAAGGTATCGCCTGCGAAGTGCTGGCGGTGACCGACGATATCTCCAGCGCGGGTAAAGATGAGCTGGAGAAGCGTCGCGGTGTGGCTGGCGATCTCTGTGTGTTCAAAGCCGCCTGCGCCGCGGCTGAAGCGGGTCACGATTTATCGCAGGTCCTGCAGCTGGCACAGCACGCGAATCAACGCACGCGTACGTTTGGCGTGGCGTTTTCCGGTTGCAGCCTGCCGGGCGCTTCGCATCCGCTGTTCGAAGTGGAAAAAGGGCGCATGGCGCTGGGACTTGGCATTCACGGCGAGCCGGGGATCAAAGAGACCGACATGCCGAGTGCGGATGAGCTGGCCGAGATCTTCGTGGAGCGCTTGCTCAATGAACTGCCAGCCGATATCCCGCAGGCCGAAGGTCAGCGCGTGGCGGTGATCCTCAACGGTCTAGGCTCGGTGAAATATGAAGAGCTGTTTGTTGTCTATCGTCGCGTCGCGCAACTGCTGGAGGCCGCCAACCTGCAGGTGGTTGAGCCGGACGTCGGCGAGTTTGTCACCAGCTTCAATATGGCCGGTGCGTCACTGACGCTGATGTGGCTGGACGATCAGCTGGAAACCTTGTGGCGCGCGCCGACCAATACGCCAGCGTACCGCAAAGGCAGCGTATTGGTGGCCGAACCGTTAAGCGCCGCTGAGCGCATTGAAAGCACGGAAGAAGCCTTGCCAGCAGCCACCGCGGAATCGCAAGAGAGCGCGAAACGCGTACTCCAGTTGCTCGAATCCGTGGCGGAAATGTTACAGCGTAACGCTGAACGCCTTGGCGATATCGATGCGGTGGCCGGTGACGGCGACCACGGTATCGGCATGGAGCGCGGCGTGCTGGGCGCGGTTGAGAAAGCGCGTGAAGTCGCTGCGCGCGGTGCCGGGGCGGGCAGCTTGCTGTGCCGCGCGGCGGATGCCTGGGCCGACAAAGCCGGTGGCACGTCCGGCGCGTTGTGGGGCGTGGCGCTTACTGCATTGGGTACCGCGCTTGGCGATCGTCAGACACCAGATGCACAGCGTGTGGCCACCGGCGTACGTGAAGCAAAAGAAGGCATTATGCACTTTGGTAAAGCGCGCGTTGGCGATAAAACCATGGTGGATGTGCTGGTGCCGTTCAGCGACAGCCTGAATGAGGCGGTTGCCGCCGGTGCGTCGTTAACGGACGCCTGGCTGAAGGCGGCGCAGGTGGCTGATAAAGCTGCGCAGGACACCGCGCAGCTGGTGCCAAAAATGGGGCGTGCGCGTCCGCTGGCAGAAAAAAGCGTTGGCACGCCGGATGCCGGAGCCATTTCGCTGGCATTAATCGTCAATACCGTCGGCGATCTGCTAAAAGAACACAGTGCCTCTGAACAAGGAGCTTGAAGCATGTCTCAGCCAAAAATCTGGCTCGGCGTCAGTTTAAAAATGTACTTCGGCTATCAGCAAACCTTGCAATGGTGTCGTGATGTAGCGGCATTAGCCGACCATGCTGCGGTGAAAAACGGCGACGTGGGCTTGTTTGTGTTGCCGGCTTATCCGGCGATTCCGGCGGTTGCAGCCATCTTCGCTGACACGCCGGTGCGCTTGGGCGCTCAGGATGTTTGCCAGGCCGAGAACGGAGCCTGGACCGGCGAAGTCAGCGCCAGTATGTTGCAGGAGTTAGGCTGCTCGCTGGCCGAAATTGGTCACGCCGAGCGCCGTCGTCATTTCCATGAAGACAAAGTGCAAATTGCCGCCAAAGTGGCGATGTCGCTGCGTCACGGCATCACGCCGGTGCTGTGCATCGGTGAAGAAGTGCAGGCAGAACCGCAGCAGGCAATCGCGCTGTGCCAACAGCAGCTGGCCGAAGCGCTGGCTGAGTCAGCGCAGCAGGGCTTAAAGGGCGAGGTGTTCTTTGCCTACGAACCGCAGTGGGCGATTGGTGCGCCGCAACCGGCACCGGACAGCTACATCCGCGCCGTGTGCGCCGGATTGCAGCAGCTCGCCACGCCGCCCGGCATCACCCTGAAAATCATTTACGGCGGCAGTGCCGGTCCGGGACTGATTCAGCGCCTTGGCGCGGACGTAAATGGCCTGTTTCTGGGTCGCTTTGCCCACGATCCCAAAGCGCTGGCAAAAATTATTGATGAAGCCAGTGAGCTGGCTCAGGAGCGCTGTTAATGAGCCGTATCGGACTCAGTACCTACGCCTTTTTCTGGCGCATGTCATCGAAAGTCCCTCATCCGCTGACGCTGGAGCAGATGCTGCAACAGACCGCCGAACTGGATGTGTCGGTGTTTCAAATCTGCGATTATCCGGCGATTGAAAGCTGGACTGACGCACAACTGCTGACGCTGCGTCAGCAGGCTGATGCGCTCGGCATCACGCTGGAACTCGGCACGCGCGGCCTCGGCACTGCGCATCTGCGTCGTTATCTGCACATGGCGGAGATCCTTGATGCGCGCGTCATACGCTCGATGTTCTACACCGCCGATCACCGTCCCACGCTCGACGAAGCCGCCGAGCTGATTGGCGCGGTGTTGCCGGATTTTGCCCGCCAGCAGGTGCGTCTCTGTCTGGAGACATACGAGCAGGTGAACAGCGGCGCGATGATGTCAGTGATCAACAAGTTCCTGTCGCCGTGGCTCGGCGTGTGTCTCGATCCCGCCAACTGTGTCGCCGGCCTCGAACTGCCAGAGCAGGTGATTGCCAACACCGCCGCGCGCGTCGGCAATCTGCACATCAAAGACTTTGCCTTCACGCGCCGTGATGGCTGGATCGGCTTTACCTTCGCCGGCTGCCCGATGGGCGAAGGCTTGCTGGATTACGACCGGATGATCGCCAGCGTGCGCCCGGCGGATAAAGGCATTAACCAAATCGTCGAACATTGGTTGCCGTGGCAAGACGATGCCGCTGTAACCTGCGAGCGAGAAGCCGAATGGACTCGCCGCACCGTTGAATTCTTACGTAGTAAACAAGATCAGGAGTAACAACATGAGCGTGCAACTGAAAACTATCACCGTGATTGGCGCGGGCGGCAAAATGGGTATGCGTATTTCTGCCAACTTCCAGAAAAGCGATTACCAGGTGTTTTACTGTGAGAACTCACCCAAGGCGCAAGAGCAGGTGAGCGCGCAGGGGCGCGAACTTTCTGATGCCGCCTTCGTGGTGCCATTGAGCGACGTGGTGATTCTGGCGGTGCCGGATATCGTGCTGGGCAAAGTGTCTGAAGGCGTGGTGCCACAGATGAAACCGGGCGCGATTCTGCTGACGCTGGATCCGGCGGCGGCCTACGCCAATCTGATCGCCCATCGTGATGGTATTGAATACGCGGTGGCGCATCCTTGCCATCCGTCGGTATTCCTTGAGCGTTACACCAAAGAAGAACATGCCGATGCCTTCGGTGGTATCGCGGCGATTCAGCACGTGGCGGCTTCCTATGAAACTGGTTCTGATGAGCAGAAAGCCGAGCTGAGCAAGGTGATCAGCGTGATGTACGGCCCGGTGGAGCAGGTGCATTGGGTCACCGTGACGCAGCTGGCGTATCTGGAACCGACGCTGGTGGAAACCGTAGCCTGCATGGTGGGTGCGTTTATGAAAGAGGCGCTGGATGAAACCGTGAAGCACAGCGGCGTGCCGGAAGAAGCGGCTAAAGCGATGTTGTACGGCCATATTCAGATCGCGCTCGCCGTGGCGTTCCGCGCGACCAACCCGTTCTCGGATGCCTGCATGATCGCCATGGAGTACGGTCGTGAGAAGATTGTGAAACCTGACTGGAAACAGATCTTCGATCAGAAAGAGCTGGATATCGTGATTGCCCGTATGCTGAAAATCGACGCCATCAAGCGCTAAGCGTGACGCTCGATCGACTCGCGGCGCTGTGGTCTGGCGAAGCGAGTCGTATCAATGATATAACTCCCTGCCAAAGTCAGATCTCGCCCCATTTTGTAGGGTCGCCATTTATGTTGACCTGGTGCGCATCAATTCGCACCCTACATGGCGTGGTCGCAACATCTTCATATAACGCCCAAAAAGACAGGTTACGGATGGAAAAAAACACGCTTTCTCAGGACTCCGAGCTGCTGACGGAAATAGCTGTCGCCTATTATCAGGACGAAATCACCCAGGAGGAGATTGCGCGTAAGTTTGGTATTTCCCGCATTAAAGTCGGCCGGCTGCTCAAACGCGCACGCGAAGAGGGCATCGTCGAAATCAACGTGCGCTACCATCCCGTCTTCAGCACCCGCCTCGAACAACAGCTGCAAAATCGCTTCCCACAACTGCAACGTGCGCTGATAGCGCTCGATCAGCCCGATCAGGAAGAGCAGCGACGTCAGGTCGCCGCGCTGGTGTCGTCACATTTAGCGCAGTCGCTGAAAGACGACGCCATTGTTGCCGTTGGGCAAGGACGCAACGTGGCCGCTGTCGCCGATTATCCCGGCCAGGTGCCGACGCGTAATTGTCTGTTTATCAGCGGTATTGGCGGCACGCATCGTCCCGGTGATGCCATTAACGCCGACCATATCAGCCGTCGTCTGGCGAAGAAGTTCGGCGGCATCAGCGAAACGCTTTACGCGCCCGCTTATGTTGAGAACCGCGCGTTGCGCGATGCGTTTATGCAAAACGGCACCATCAAAGAGACGCTGGACCGCGCGCGCAAAGCGGATGTGGCGCTGGTGGGCATCGGCGACATGAATGAAAACAGCTACATGGTGAAACTCGGCTGGTTCACGCCGCACGAAATCATTGACGCCAGCGTTAATCAGGGCGTGACGGGCGATGTCGCCGGCTACGACTTCTTTAATTCGCAGGGCCAGCACGTGGATACCGTGATGAACGATCGCGTCATTGGGCTGAGCATTGATGAACTCCGCAAGATTCCCTGCGTGATCGCCATTGCCGCGGAAAATACCAAAGCGATGGCGATCCTCGGCGCACTGCGCACTGGCGCGATCGATATTATCGCCACCACCGCACAGAACATTCGCACCATTCTGAGTTTGTCGCAGGAGAAGATTTAGTTAAACGCTTCACTGGGTTTATTCATTAGGACATCACCGGCGATCATCGCCGTTAATACGGCGTATTTTAAACCTGTCGTGCAGCCTTATTCCGCCACGCGCAGTGCCATAACTTAACGGTCTTGTTCGTACTATGTTCAGGATATATCCTGTATTTTTCCTTGTTGAGAATCCCTGCCTGATGACTAACGCGCGCTTGCTCTCGGTTGAAAATCTCTCGCTGCACACTCACGATCAGCGCTTGCTGGTGGATAACATCTCTTTTCATCTCGATCGCAAGGAAATCCTGGCGTTAGTTGGCGAATCGGGATCTGGCAAAACCTTGACCTCGCTGGCGCTGATGAGTTTGTTGCCGGCGGGCGTGCAGCAGAGTGGCGGCCGCGTGGTGTTCAATGGCGAGCCGCTGGATGCGCGCACAACCCAGCAATTGCGTGGTTGCCGCATCGCCACGGTGTTTCAGGAGCCGATGACCAGCATGAATCCCACGCTGCGTATTGGTGAACAGATTGCCGAAGTGCTGGTGCGTCATCGTCAGTTCGGCTGGAAACAGGCGCAGCAGGAAGCGATAGCGCTGCTGGATCGCGTCGGCATCGTCAATCCGGCGCAGCGCGCGCGGCAGTATATCCATCAGCTGTCGGGTGGCATGCGGCAACGGGTGATGATCGCCAGCGCCATCAGCGGTCAACCGGAGTTATTGATTGCCGATGAGCCGACCACCGCGCTGGACGTTACTATTCAGGCGCAGATTCTGGCACTGTTGCAGGAGTTGCAGCAGGAGATGGGCATGGGGATCTTGTTGATCACCCACGATCTCTCGGTAGTGGCGCGCTACGCCGACCGCGTCTGCGTGATGCAGCAAGGGCAGCTGGTTGAACAGGGTGCGGTGCTGAGTACGCTCGGCGCGCCAACGCATCCTTACACGCGCAAATTGATTGCTGCTTCGGCAGCGCAAATCCCCGAGGCGACTGCGCCGGTTGCCCAGCCGCCGCTGCTGGTGCTGCGCGACATCAGTAAAAGCTATCCGCTGCCGCGCCGCATGCCGCTGTGGCCGGCCAAACGGCAAACCGTGTTGCATCCGGCGAATCTGTCGATTGCGCAGGGCGAAATTGTCGGACTGATTGGCGAATCCGGCTCCGGTAAAACCACATTGGGCAGTGCGGCGATTGGCCTGATTACGGCGGATGGCGGCGAAGTGCATTTTCAGGGGCAGCATTTGCAAGGACGTCAGCTGCATAGCTTACGTCGCCACACGCAGATTATTTTCCAGGATCCTTATGCCAGCCTGAATCCGAAAATCCCGGTTGGTGAGCAGATCGCCGAACCGCTGCGCGTCTGGCAACTGCGCAAAGGCGCGGCGGTGGATGCGCGAGTCAAAGAGCTGCTGGCGTTGGTGGGATTGAAAGCCGAACATGCCACCCGTCTGCCGGGCGCGTTCTCGGGCGGCCAGCGTCAGCGTATTGCCATTGCGCGCGCGCTGGCGATGGAGCCGAAGCTGCTGGTGGCGGATGAAGCGGTAGCGGCGCTGGATTTATCGGTGCGCGGGCAGATTCTGGCGCTGTTTAATACGCTGCGCCACAAGCTGGGATTATCGGTGCTGTTTATCAGCCACGATCTCGGCGCGGTGCGTCAGTTGTGCGATCGCGTGGTGGTGATGTATCACGGCAGGATTGTGGAATCGGGCGCGACCGCCAGCGTGATTAACCATCCACAGGACAATTACACCCGCCAACTGCTCGCCGCTGCGCCGGACGTGCAGCAGGCGCTGGCGCTGCGATCAGCCGCCGTGTAACAGCGGCAGTTCGTGATGTTCGGCCCATTCGTGCCAGGAACCGACGTACACCGAAACATGGGGATAGCCCGCCAGTTTTAACGCCGCCAACACCGTGGCGGCGCGGGCACCACGATGGCAATAAACCTGCAACTTCGCGTTTTTACTCAGTCCTGCCGCCTCGGCGCGGGCGGCAATCTGCTGCGCTGATAAGAAATGGCCGTTGGCGATGACATCTTCCCAGAACAGTAGCTGAGAATGTGGAATCCGTCCCGCGCGCTGGCAGCAGGCATGCGCAAAGCTGCCGTCAAACTCGCTGGGGCGACGGGCATCCACGTTGATCACCGCCACGCCATCCGCCGCTAACACCTGTTCCCGGCTGCACACCAGCTCGCGATTCCACGCGGGTGCGTTGGCTGCCGGTGGATGCGCCACGGTGCGGCTTAATCCCAATCCCGGCGCGAGTTCATAGCCTGCCGCAATCCAGGCATCCACGCCGCCATCCAGAATCAGCGCATCATCACGCTTGAGCAGCCAGGCGAACCAGGCGCCGCGCGGTGAACGCATGCCAACCTGCTGCTCGAAAAACACCGGCGTGGCGTTGGGATATGCGGTAAACATCGGCTGCAGCGCGGTGGCGGCTTCGGCTGCCATCACCGCTAAACCTGTCTCGCTGCAATCCTCAATAAAATAGTCGTAGACGTTACAGTGCTGCGCGCCTGGCAAGGTGGCGCGTTGCCAGTCGGCAAATTCGCGGACATCGATCAGCAGAAACGCTTCGCCGCGCGCCTGGCGCTGATGCAGTGAAAGCACATCAATGATCATGCAGGACTCCTGAAAACAGCGACTGCAACGAACCGAGCTCGTCATGCTCGGCGGCCTGTAGCACGCGGGCGGCGAGGGCGATATCAAACACATTGAGGCCAAACGAGGAGAAATAGACGCTGTTATCGGGCTGTGGACGCCAGTGATCCAGCAGCAGCGCGGCGAGATCGGCCGCCACATCCTGCTCAGCAAACTCCCCGGCGCGGAACATCTGGAACAGGCTTTTGGCGCTGCGCTGGGCAAAATCGCCCCACGCATCCACCACCACCTTGCTGCTGGCTTTGATGGCGGCAAAACTCACTTCGTGATAACCGACCTGCACAATGATCCTACCGGGACGTACCGCTGCGGCGTCGACAATCGGCTGGTCGGCGCTGGTACAGGTCAGCACGGCGTCATAAGGCTGCGCCAGAGCGAGCGGCAGATCGGTTTCGATCTGCACTTCGCGCAACGCACTGAGTTTAAAAGGGGAGCGATTCCACACGCCAATCTGTTCCAGCTGCGGAAACAGCTGCTGCAGCATGCGCAGATGCGCCTGAGCATGTAAACCGGCGCCGAGCAGCAGCACGCGCTTTACCGGACGCGGTGCGGCCAGCTGTAACGCCAGTGCGCTCACCGCCGCAGTGCGCGCCGCGGTGAGTGCCCCGCTGGCCAGCAAGCCGCGCGGAATGCCGCTCTGCGCATCGTTAATCAGGGTCAAGGCTAGGGCGGCGGGCAACGCATCTGGTCGCTGTGGACGATGTGCCGTCCACTTCACGCCTGCGGCATTGTAGCTGCCGCCAACGCGCGCCGGTAAGGCATAAGCTTTACCGAGCGGCGTACCGAGATCGATGTGATTTTCAGCGGGCATCTGCGCCTCGCCGAGACGCATCAGCTGAATCACCGCTTTGACGTCTTCCAGCGCCAAAGCGATATCCCCGCCGCCTAATTGCGCGACGGTGGCTTCATCCAGTACACGCAATAAGGCTTCCATTACGCCTCCAGCAGGCGATCGGCGAAGGGATAAAGCGCCGGAGAACCGCCACAATGCACGAAGGTCACGCGCGATCCCTGCGGAATGCGCCCCTGTTCGACCAGCGAGAACAGGCCGTGCATCGCTTTACCGGTGTAAACCGGATCCAGCAGCACGCCCTCCAATTGGGCGAGTTGATAGATGGCAGCGATGCCGCCGTCCGATGGCACGCCGTACGCCTGACCGACATAACCATCCTCAATCCAGATATCCTCCGGCTGCCACTGCTGCGGCCATTGCAGCAGATCGGCACAATCCTGCGCCATGCCGGCAATGCGTGGCTGAAACCAGTCGGCTTTGGCGCTGACGCTCACGCCAATCACCCGGGTATTGGGCCAATAGCGACGCGTACCCACATGCAATCCCGCCAGCGTGCCGCCGGAACCGGTGGGCGCGACGATGAAATCGGGTGCGGGCGTCTGGCTTGGTGCCAGCTGCGCCGCTAACTCTTCCACTGCGCGTACATAACCCAATGCGCCGAGTGGCGTTGCGCCACCCAGCGGAATAATCATGGGGGTTTCACCTTGCGCGAGAGCCGCATCCGCGTGCGCCTGCATCGCACCTTCAATCTGGCTGAAATAGCCGTCGGGATCGAGGAACTGCACCTCGGCCCCGAACAGCTTATCCAGCAGCAGATTACCCTGCCAGCTTGCGGGCGGATTGCCCCGCAGCACCAGCACCGGACGCATACCAAACTTGCGTGCGGCGGCAGCCACCATGCGGGCGTGGTTCGACTGATGCCCGCCGGTGGTGATCACCACATTCACGCCTGTTTTGCAGGCCTCCGCCATCAGATACTCCAGCTTGCGGACTTTGTTGCCGCCGCCACCGAAGCCACTGTAGTCATCACGTTTGATCGTCAGCGTAATCCCAAGTGCCTCACTGAGCCGCGGCAGCGGCTCGTGAGGAGTGGGGAAGAAGCCGAGCGGAACGCGTTCAAACTCTTCTACTGATTTCATTATTTACTACCTTTATTTTTGTGTACTGCGGTGTTTCCCTGGTGTGGCGCGACCCGGCCAATGGCCGAATCATTGAATGCGTTGAGCCATAAGCTCATGGATTGCTGGAAGCGTTCGAGTCCCGCCAGCGTGACAAACTCATTGACGGCGTGCGCGTTGCCGCCGTGGCCTAATCCGCCAATCAAAAAAGCGGGCGCGACGGCCGCGAAAGCGTAGGCGGGCGCACAGCCCGGCGCCCACGGCCAGATTTGCGGTGCCGCGCCCAGCGTTTGATAGCTGGCGATCAGGGCATCGACGCCGCTGGCGCTGCGACTAAAGCGCACGCCGGGATAGCGATCAAACAGGTGCAGCTCGCTGCCAGCTAAATCGGCTTGTGCCAGCCGCTGCTGCACGTCGGCAATCATCGCGTCCTGATCGAAACCCGGCGGGATGCGAAACGCCAGCTCCGCGCTGGCACGGAACGGGATGACGCCGCGTCCGCCTGGCGGATCGCTGTGCAGTTCTGCCAACGTTAACACCGCGCTGCCAAGCAGCGTTTGCAGGCAGCTCAGCGTGTCGCCGGCGATCATCAGGCGCTGACTGCGACGGAACTGCAGTTCGTCATCGATGCTGAATTCGGCGGCTAAGGTCGCCAATAATTGATTCGCCTCATCGTCCGTGGCGTGACACGCCAATACGCCGCTGTGTTCTGCTGGCGCGATGGCATCTAATGCCTGTACTAAACGCCACGCCGGATTGGCGATCCAACCGGCATTGCTGGCATGAATCGCGGAGGACGGTCCGCCCCATGCGCCGCCGGTGACGCTGAGGCGTCCGCTGGCCAGTCCGGTAAAGCCGAGATAGACGCGCGGTGCGCCGCCACCGTATTCGCACAGTGACGGAAACAGCACGGCTTCAGCGGGAGCAATCGGGCAAGGCTGTTGTGCCAGATATCGCCGCAGCGCGCCGCTGCCCACTTCCTCTTCGCCTTCGAGCAGGATTTCAATATTAAAATCGAGCTGCTGGCTCTGCTGCAGTTCGCGCAGCAGGATCAGCAGGGCGGCGACTGGGCCTTTGTTGTTCTCTGCACCGCGTCCGACAAATACCGCGCCGAGATCGTCCCAGTGACACACGCCACCGACAAACGGCGGCACATCCCAGCCGGCATCATCCGCAGGCATTACGTCATACATGTTGTACAGCACCACGGTTTTGCTGCTGCCGTTATCAATGCGTACATGGACCAGCGGCGGAGAATTGTCGGTTTGCGCCGCCACCGGATAAATCACGCTGGCGTCGAGTTGCTCTACCATCCACTGTTCCAGCCAGGCGGCCAACCCGCGCTGCGAGGTTAACTGACCGGCCACGCTTGGCCAGCGCGTCAGTTCACTCAGCAGTTCAAGCGTGGCGTCAAGGCGACTCATAAACGAATCCTCGGGTTCAGCACCAGATAGAGCAGGTCGATCAGCAAATTGATCGCCACAAACACCACGGCGGCGAGCAACACAATCGCCTGCACCAGCGGGAAATCGCGGTTTTGAATCGCCTGAATCGCCAGACGACCAATGCCGGGCCAGGCAAAAATAATCTCGGTCACCAGTGCGCCGCCGAGCAGCGAGGCGAAATACATGCCTTGCACGGTGATCACCGGAATCAGTGCGTTACGCAAACCGTGGCGTACCACGATGCGCCAGGCGCTGAGCCCTTTGGCGCGCGCGGTGCGGATATAATCCTGTTGCAGCACATCCAGCAGGCTGGCGCGCGTCAGGCGGGCCACGGCGCTCATGTAAAACGCACCCAGACTGAGCGCCGGCATCACCAGCGCGGCGAAAGTGCCGTAACCGCTGGAGGGCAGCCACTGTAACTTCAGGCTGAACAGCAGAATCAGCAGCAGCCCGAGCCAGAACACCGGAATCGCCTGGCCGGAGAAGGCCAGCAGGCGACATAACAAATCCCACAGGCTGTGCGGTCTCAGGGCGCTGATAATGCCGAGCAGCAGACCGAGCAGCGAACTCCATGCCAGCGCACTCACCGCCAGCAGCGCCGTCGCCGGCAGACGTTCGGCAATCAACGCCAATACCGGCTGGCTGTAGCGCAGCGATTCACCAAAATCCCCGTGCAGCACGCCGCCAAGATAGTGGCTGTATTGCCACAGCAGCGGACGATCAAAGCCCATGCTGTGACGGAAAGTATCGATCTCCTGTTGGCTGGAGCCGGGCGGCATCATCAGCGCCGCCGGATCGCCCGTCATGTGCAGGCTAAAGAAAATCAGCAGCGACACGCCGAGCAGCACTAATACCGATTGGCCAAGGCGATTGAGCAGAATGTTCAGCATCTTAATCCAGCCTCGTATGCGTGCGACGTAGCAGCGCATCGCCGAGCAGGTTGCAGCCAATCACCAGCGCTGCAATCACCAAACCGGGATAGAGCACCAGCCATTGCGACAGCAGCATGTAAGAGCGACCTTCGCCAATCAGGTTGCCCAGCGTTGGCGTGGGTGGCTGAATGCCCATGCCGAGAAAACCCACTGAGGCTTCGAGCACGATCAGGCGTGGGATATCCAGCGTTAGTAACACCACCAGCGGCGTCAGCAGATTGGGCAGGATATGCCGTAGCAGTATGCGCAGCGGCGAAAAGCCCATGGCGCGCACCGCCTGAATATATTCAAGTTCCCGAATCTCTAAGGTTTTGGCGCGCGCCACGCGGGCATAAATCGCCCAACTGGTGCAGCCCATAATCACAATGATGTTGGTCAGTGACGCACCCATCAGCGCAATCACTAGCAGAATCAACAGAATAAACGGCACCGCCAGCTGGATGTCGATCAGGCGCATGATCAGCGCATCAACCCAACCGCCGGCGTAACCGGCGATCATACCGAGCGCGACGCCAATCACCGCGCCAATCGCCGCCGCGACCAACACCACCAGCAGCGACAAGCGCGTGCCGGAGAGAATGCGCGCCAGCAGATCGCGGCCCAGTTGATCGGTGCCGAGCCAATGCGTAGCTTGCGCACCGGGCGAACCCGGCGGCAGGAACATCTCATTGAGATTGTTACTTAAGGCATCGGGCAACGGCAGCCACGGAGAGAGCAGCGCCGCGGCAATCACCACGATCAGCAAAAGGCTGCCGATTACCGCATCGCCGTAAATCAGGCGGCGCGGACGGCGCTGCAGCACGGTGCCCGGTGAAATCATTTCAGCCTCAGATCAAACAGCGGGATGCGGGCATCGACGCGGCCTTTGAAGTTGAGCGACGTGCTGTGCGCATACAAGGTATCTTCACGGTACAGCGGCAGCAGCGGCTGTTGTTCCGCGACGCGTTGCTGAATCTGCTCTAACACTTTTTTGCGCGCAACGGGATCGACAATCTGACGGCTTTGGTCGAGCAGCTTATCCAGCTCTGCATCATGCACGGTGGAATAGGGCTCGCCGCTGCGCAGGATGGGGAACAGCGCGGCATCGGCATCCAGCGTCTGCGTGGATCCCCACGCCAGCATATACATCGGAGCCTGTTTCTGGGACGCGACCTGCTGGGTGTAAACCGACCATTCCGGTACCTCCAGCTCGGCTTTCACGCCAATGGCGGCTAAATCCTGCACGATGGCTTGCGCCACATCGGCGCTGGCAATATAGCGGCGCGGCGCCTGGAAGCGCAGGGTAAAGCCGTTGGCGTAACCGGCTGCAGCCAGCAGCGACTTGGCTTTCGCCACATCCTGCGCGGTGGCTGGAACCGCCAGATAACCAAAGTCATTGGCTCCGGCCATGGTGCCGGTTGGCGTGCCAAAGCCGTGCAGCAGCTGTTGGGTGTAAGCCTGACGGTTTAACGCCAGCGAAAGCGCCTGACGGACGCGCACATCACTCAGCGGTTTCTCATCATCTTTAAGACCGAGGTAAATCGTCAGTCCGCCGCCTTTCACCTGTTCCAGTTCGACGTTGGGGCGATTTTTCAGCGCGGGGACTAAATCGGCTGGCACGCTTTCAATCAGTTGCACTTCGCCGGTCAGCAGTGCGGTGAGGCGTGCGGTGGCTTCGGGAATCGGACGCCAGGTAACGCGATCAATCGCCGGTTTGCCGCGCCAGTAAGTTTCATTGGCGACCATCACCACTTTTTCATCCGGGATAAAGCTATCCAGCTTGTAAGCGCCGCTGCCTACCGGTTTGCGTGCGAACTCGCTGGCGCCGACTTTCTTCACGTACGCTGGCGGCACAATGTAAGCCGGGTAGCGGCTCATGCGCGTGGGCAGCAGAGGATCCGGGCCGTTGGTGTGGATCTGCACCTGATAGTCGTTGATCACGTCCACTGATTTGATGGTGCGGATATAGGAAATCGTCGGTGCGTGATTAGCGGGGTCTAAAATACGATCGATGGAGAACTTCACCGCTTCGGCGTTCACCGGCTCGCCATCGGTAAATTTCACGCCCTGGCGCAGGGTAAATTGCCAGGTGGTGTCGTTAATCGCTTTCCACTCAGTGGCTAAGCCCGGCTGTAATGACATGTCATCGGCGCGGCGCACTAAGGTATCGAAGAGGTTGTCGACTAAGGTGGCAGATTCTTTGAGAAAGCCGGGATCCATCGCCGTGGCAGACGTGGGTTGGCCAATGGTCAGTTCCGCTGCCTGTACGGCTGGCATCAGAGCAAATAGCAACGCGGTGGTGGCAAACTTCACTGCAGGTAATCTCATAACGTTTCCCAAAATTGCCAACGGCAAGGTAGTGAAAAGAGTGGATACTGCCAGAATCAAGACTGTGCTTATTTGTAATACATGATATATCCTATAATCTGGCAAGTTGGCAATAAAACATTAAAAATAACTTACCATTTGCGAAATTCAGTAGAAGGCCCTCAACGTATGATCGAAATGGATAAAGCGCAGCGCATGAGTTTGACCGCGCAGGTGGAATCGTCACTGCGCAGCGCGCTGATTGTTGGCAAGTTAAAACCTGGCGCACGGCTGGTGACGCGCGATTTGGCGGCTCAATTGGGTACCAGCATCACGCCGGTGCGTGAAGCCTTGTTGCGACTGGTTTCTGCCGGAGCATTAGACGCCACGCCAGCTGCGGCGTTTCTGGTCCCGGAAATGACGCGCCCGCGCTTTGATGAGATTACGCTGATTCGTAAGCAGCTTGAAGGTTTAGCGGTGAGGGCGGCGACGCCATTTTTGGGAAAAAAACAGATTTCCGAACTGAAAAAACTCTGCGCGCGCTTTATGCAAGCCAAACAAAGCGGTGATGCCGAGTCGGCGTTAGAAGCCAATCGCGCGTTCCGTTTTACGCTCTATGGCTATGCGCAAATGCCAACGCTAGAGGCACTGATCGAACAGCTTTGGGTGCAGATCGGTCCGTGCTTTAACTATCTCTATCCGCAGCCGGCCGAGGTGGTGAATGGGCATCATAACTATGATCACCTGCTGGAAGCGTTACAGGCCGGCGATGCGGTCACCAGTGAAAAGATATTGATGAAAGCGATTGATGATGGGGCTGCGATTTTGCATCAACATTATTTTAATCAGTGATTCATGTTTGAAGGTCGTCATTAATGATGACCCTTCGGTGGCCTTTAACCGCGCGGTCACCGCAATGACATAAAACCTTCATTTCCTTCCGCTAGCTTACCGCCATTCTGATTTCTGGATTGCGGATGCATGAGCCACCTTTCGCTTCACCACATCACTAAAGCCTGGGGCGAGAAAACCGCCCTGGACGACATCAGCTTCGACGCGGCAGAAGGCGCGTTTGTCGCGCTGCTCGGTCCATCGGGCTGCGGTAAATCGACGCTGCTGCGTACCATCGCCGGACTGGAAACAGCCGATCGCGGGGCGATCCACTTTAATCATGCCGATATCACCCATCTGCCGCCGTCGCAGCGCAAGCTATCGATGGTGTTTCAATCTTACGCGCTGTTTCCCCACCTCAACGTGCGCGAAAACCTGCTGTTTGGTTTGAAAGCGCGCGGCGAGGAGAAACTGTCGTTTGCTGCACGCCTGGATAATGTCAGCAAGCTAATGGAGCTGGATAAGCTGCTGGATCGTTTGCCATCGCAGCTCTCCGGCGGACAACAGCAGCGCGTGGCGCTGGGCCGTGCGGTGATCGCCAATAACACGCTGTGTTTAATGGATGAGCCGCTGTCGAACCTCGACGCCAGGCTGCGGCAAAGCATGCGCCGTGAAATCCGCGCGCTGCAGAAAAAACTCGGTTTGACCATGCTGTACGTCACGCACGATCAGACTGAAGCGATGAGCATGGCCGACAGCATTATCCTGCTCAACGATGGCCACATTGAACAGCACGGCACGCCAGACGATCTCTACAACAATCCCGCCAGCGTGTTTGCCGCACAGTTCATTGGCGCACCGCCGATGAACATCCTGCCGCTGCAGCGCAATGGCGCGCATCACTATCTGCTGCATCTCACCGCGCCGGTAGTGGAATACCGCGACGCGCCGCTGAGCCTTGGATTGCGTGCCGAAGATATCCAGCCGATCGCTGCAGAACAGGCGGCGCTGACCGCGCGGGTGATCGGTTCTGAATATATGGGCGCTGATACCTTGCTGGTGTGCCTGCTTGCTGGCATCAGCGAACCGCTGACCATTAAAGTGCCGGGCATGCAGCGCTTCACCGATGGCAGTGAGGTGGGATTGCAGTGGTCCGCCGCGCGGCAATATCTGTTTCATCGCGAGAGCGGTAAGCGCTGCGTGCCAGCCGAACAACAGATGTTTGCTTCACAGAAAAAATACGCCGTTTAACCGTTGTCATTTGCCCAAGGGAAAATCATGTCTGCGATTCGTTATTCACGTCTTTCTGCATTAGTTCTCGCCGTCACCACCTCAGCTTTTGCGGCTGAACCGGTCAAGCTGCAAATGTATTACCCGATCGCGGTGGGCGGCAAAGTAAGCCACACCGTAGATTCGCTGGTGGCGGATTTCCAGAAAGTGCATCCGGACGTGAGCATTCAGCCGGTGTATACCGGTGACTACGCCACCACCGTGACCAAAGCGCTGACCGCCTTTCGGGGTGGCAACGCGCCGCAGCTGGCAGTGATCGGTGATATCGAAGCGTATTCACTGATTGATGCCGGTGCGATTGTGGCGGCCAGCGATTTAGCGCAGGGCGAGGAAGGCAAAAAATGGATCGACGGTTTCTATCCGGCCTTTCTGCGTCACATTGACGGCAAAGTGTGGGGCGTACCGTTCCAGCGTTCAACCGTGGTGATGTACTGGAACAAACGGGCGTTTGAGAAAGCCGGTTTGAATGCCGATACGCCACCGGCCAACTGGCAGCAGGTGGTCGAGTTCAGTAAGAAACTCACGATCAAAGATGCCAACGGCGTCAGCCAATGGGGCATTGAGATTCCGTCCACGCCAAACGGTTACTGGAACTTCCAGGGTTTGTCCGCCACCAACGGCGGTCGTCTTGATAACGGCAAAGGTACAGCGGTGCACTTCAACACACCGGGCAACGTGGAAACGCTGCAGTGGCTGACCGATCTCGGCCAGAAAGAGGAGGTGTCGCCAAAGGGTGCCATTGCGTGGGGCACCACGCCGCAGGACTTCATCAGCGGCAAAACTGCCATGATGGTGACCACCACCGGCAACCTGACCAACGTGCGTGATAACGCGAAATTCCCGTTCGGTGTGGCGATGCTGCCGGAGAAAACCCAGCGCGGCAGCCCAACCGGCGGCGGCAACCTGTATGTCTTCAAAAATACCTCACCAGAACAGCAGAAAGCGGCGATGGAGTTTATCCGTTGGGTAACCTCACCCGAGCAGGCGGCGCGCTGGAGCATCGCCACCGGTTATGCAGCGATCTCTCCGGCGGCATGGGATACCACGGTAATGAAGGATTATGTTAAAGAGGTTCCTCAGGCCCTGGTGGCGCGTGAACAGCTGAAGTATGCGCAGCCAGAACTCTCGACTTACAACAGCGTGCAGATTCAGGATGCGCTCAATCACGCGGTAGAAGCGGCGGTGACGCAGGCGAAAACGCCAGCCGAAGCGCTGGAAGGCGCGCAGAAGCAAGCCGACCGTCTGCTGAAGTCTTATCAATAATGACGAGCACGATTCTCACCGTTGCGCCGGTTCGGCGGCCCCGGTTATGGTCGATGCAGCTGTATGGCTATCTGCTGATTTTACCGGCACTGAGCTTTTTACTGCTGTTTACGCACTATCCGGCGGTTGCGACCGTATGGGAAAGCCTGTTCAGCGCAGCACGTAACGGTCGTCCAGCCCATTTTGTTGGGCTGGATAACTATCTTGCGCTGCTGGATGACGACATCTTCATTCAGTCGCTGTGGAATAACCTGCTGTATGCGTTGATCACCATTCCGCTGGCGGTAACGCTGGCGCTGCTGATGGCGCTGGCGGTCAATCGTCACATGCGTGCCAATGCGCTGGTGCGCACTGCGTTCTTTATTCCTTCGCTGCTGCCGATGATCGCCATCGCCAATCTGTGGCTGTTCTTCTACACGCCGCAGCTGGGTTTGCTGAATAAGCTGCTGGCGCTGTTTTCGCTGCCAGCGATGAACTGGCTCGGCGAACCGGGTAGCGCCTTGTACTGTTTGATGGCGGTATCGGTATGGCGCGAAGCGGGCTTCTTTATGATCTTTTATCTCGCCGCTTTGCAGCAGATCGATCCGCGCCTGAGCGAAGCCGCGCAGATAGAAGGGGCGTCACGCCGCTATTTCTTCCGCCGCGTGCAGTGGCCGCTGCTGATGCCCACCACGCTGTTTGTGCTGATCAATGCCTCGATGAATGCGTTTCGCATCGTCGATCAGGTGATCGCGATGACCAACGGCGGGCCGAATAACAGCAGTAGCCTGCTGCTGTTCTACATCTATCGCACTGCCTTCAGCTTCTGGGATATGCCCGCCGCAGCGGCAATGACGGTGGTACTGCTGGTGATCCTCGCCGCGATTGCACTGCTTAAATTCAACCTGCTGGACAAGCGAGCCCATTACCAATGAAGCCAACAATCACGTTTGGTCGCCTGTGTCTGAATATGGGCATTGGGCTTGCCGCGTTGCTGTGGTTTTTACCGATTCTGGTGGCGATCTGGGTGGCGATTCATCCGGCATCCGATCAGGCGAGCTTTTCGCTTTTTTCGCCGCTGACCTTGCAGAACTTCGTTAATGCCTGGCACGCCGCGCCCTTTGGTCGCTACTTCCTCAATACCAGCTTGCTGGTGCTGATGATTGTGGTGGTGCAGCTGATTCTGGCGACCATGGCCGCTTACGCATTAGTGCGCTTCCGCCTGAAATTCTCCGGCGCGATCTTCGCGCTGATCCTGCTGCAGCTGATGATCAGCCCCGACGTGCTGATTCTGAATAACTACAAAACCATCGGCGCGCTGGGTTTCCGCGATACGCTGACCGGCATCGCGCTGCCGTATTTCTCCTCGGCCTTCGCCATCTTTCTGCTGCGCCAGACCTTTAAAAGTATTCCGCTGGTATTGGAAGAGGCGGCGATTGTGGAAGGTGCCAGCCGCTTTTACATTCTGCGCAAGATTTACATCCCGCTGGCGAAGCCAATCTATGTGGCGTTTGCGCTGGTGTCGATCAGTTTCCACTGGAATGATTTCCTGTGGCCGCTGGTGATCACCGATTCGGTCAACGTGCGGCCGCTCACCGTGGGCCTGCAACTGTTCTCGGCGCCGGAGCAGGGCGTGCAATGGGCGTTGATTGGCGCTGCTACGTTAATGACGACGTTGCCGCTGTTGGTGCTGTTCCTGATCTTCCAGCGTCAGTTTATTCAATCGTTTATGCGTGCTGGTATTCGCTAAGGAGTGCTTTTCGTGTCTTATCCGCATCCGCTGACTGAACTGCAGCGTGAACTGCTGGGCGATGTCGCCGAGCTCTATGCCTTGCCCGATGTGCGTTCCGCGCCGCTGAGCAGCACGCTGCGTTTTGGTTTGATTGCCGATCCGCAATATGCCGACATCGACGCCGATATGGCGAAAAATCTCTACTATCGTCACGCGCTGCATAAGCTGCCGCAGGCGATTGCGGTGTTGAATCAGCAGCCGCTGGATTTTGTCGTTACGCTGGGGGATTTAGTCGATCGCGACTGGAACAGCTACGCGGCGATATTGCCGATTTACGATCGCCTCGAACATCCACATGCGGTGGTGCTGGGTAATCACGATGCGCAGACCATCGCGCAGCATCTCAACGAAGCCGCTGCGCTACCCAAAAGCTATTACGCCTTTGGGCTGCAGGGCTGGCGTTTTATTGTTTATGACGGCAACGACATCAGCCTCTATTGCAACACGCAGAACGGTGACGATCGCAAGCAGGCGGAGGCGATGCTGGTGGACCTGACCGCGCGCCAGCAGCCGCAGGCGAAACCCTGGAACGGTGCGGTAGGAACGCAGCAAATGGCGTGGATTGAGCAGCAGTTGCAGCAAGCCCGCCAGCAGGGGGAGAAAGTGGTGGTGTTTGGGCATTATCCGCTGGCGCCGCATAACAGCCACAACTTACTCAACGGCAGCGCGCTGGCAGAGCTGCTTTCTAGTTACAACATACATTGCTGTTTCTCTGGGCACGATCATCGCGGCGGCTTTGCGCGCATCGGTCAAACAGGCTTCTTTACGCTCAAAGGGATGCTGGATGGGGCAGAAGAGGTGCCGTTTGCGGTGGTTGAAATTGAGGGCGATGAAGTCATCGTGAAAGAATATGGTGTCGAGTCGCCATTTATGGCGACCACTCATGATGATGCCGGCATCTGCCCGCGCTGACGAAGAGTCGCAATCTCTTCGGCGCGTTGCAGCAACTGCTGCAAATCATCCTCATCGATATCCAGCACTTCACCGCTCTCCAGCGCCAGATGCAGATCTTCACGCGTAATCGCTACGTCGATCACCACAGGCGGCGCTTTGGTTTCCGCTGCCGCCAGCGGATGCGGGTAACGGCGTCCGGCGAGATTGTTAAACAGCAACGCCAGCAGCGCGAGACACACCGAGTTCAACAGCACCGGCGTCAGAATAAAGTGGTAACCCAGTTGCTGGACGCCGTTACCGCCCAAAATTGCGGTCAGCGCCACCGCGCCGCTCGGTGGATGCAAACAGCGCAGTTGAAACATCAACGCGATCGTCACACAGGCCGCGATACCACACGCCAGCGCGGGATGGGGAACCCACAGCGCGGTGGTGACGCCAACAACGCCCGCCACCAGATTGCCGCCGACAATTGACCACGGCTGCGCCAGCGGACTGTTCGGCAGACCAAACAGCAACACCGCCGAAGCGCCCATCGGCGCGACAAACCACAGATTCACTTCACCCAGCAGCCAGTGGCTGGTCAGGCTGGTAATCATTAAACCCAATCCCGCGCCAATGCTGGCGATGACCATCTGCTTTCTGCCTCCCGGTAACGGATGAGGCCAAAGGCGGGCCAGAAAGGTGCGCACGGATGTTATCCACGTCACCGATGGCTGATTTGTCATTAGGGAATCACTCTGTCATAAGAAAAAACGATGGGTGCGAATTGTCGCTGATCGATCCGCTGACAACAACCACATTGTTAGTGTGCTGTTATATCGTGGTAAGAGAAATGCTGATGATTGTCGCGATGCTTAACCAACGCCTAAGGTTGCTGTATAGTCCGTTTTTTTTCGGAGGAACCATGCTGCCTAACTCATCCATACGCCTGAACAAATACATCAGCGAGAGCGGAATCTGCTCACGCCGCGATGCCGATCGTTACATCGAGCAAGGCAACGTTTTCATTAACGGTAAACGCGCTGCCGTCGGTGCACAGGTGTTTGCAGGGGATGAAGTCAAAGTGAACGGGCAGCTGATTGAGCCGCGTGACGAAGAAGATTTAGTGTTGATTGCGCTGAACAAACCGGTTGGCATCATCACCACCATGGAAGAGGGTGAGCGGGACAACATCGGCGATTTCGTCAATCACAGCAAACGCGTGTTCCCGATTGGTCGTCTGGATAAAGATTCGCAGGGACTGATTTTCCTCACCAACCACGGCGATCTGGTGAATAAAATCCTGCGTGCCGGTAATAACCACGAAAAAGAGTATGTGGTCACCGTCGATAAGCCGATCACCGATGAATTTATTGCCGGAATGGGCGCGGGCGTACCGATGCTCGGCACCGTCACCAAAAAGTGCAAAGTTAAAAAAGAGTCGACCTTTGTCTTCCGCATCATTCTGGTTCAGGGGCTGAATCGTCAGATTCGTCGAATGACCAAGCACTTCGGCTTTGAAGTGACCAAGCTTGAACGTACGCGCATCATGAACGTCAGCCTGAAAGGGATTCCGCTCGGCGAGTGGCGCGATTTGACCGATGACGAGCTGATCGATCTTTTCAAACTGATTGAAGACTCATCATCCGAAGATCAAAAAACGCAGAAGACGCAGGCGAAAAAGAAACCCGCCAGCGCGGCGAAAAAGCCCGCGACGGTTAGCGCTAAACCGGGTGAGAAAGCGGGGGCAAAACCGGCTAATCGCCAGCGTTTCGCCCAGCCAGGTCGTAAGAAGAAAGGGCGTTAAATCTCTTTCCCCGCGCACAGCGCGCGGGGAAAAGCCGTCACTTGTCGTTGCCAAACCCTTGCTTCTTCAGCGCGTCCAGCACGTGCGGGAAGTAAATCTTGTGATAATAACCGCTAACGCTTTCACTCCAGCTCTCGCCATCCTCACGTCCGGTATTTTTCCAGTGCTGCACCATCTCCTGATTGTAGGCAGCGATGTGTTGCTCCAGTCCATCACGTTGATAGCGCTCTTCATGGCGGAAGGTGGCCAGCGGCAGACGCGGCTTCTGATGCGCAGGCTGATCGACATGGCCAATCACCACGCCCGCCACCGGGAAAGTATATTCCGGCAAATCCAGCAAGCGGATTAACGCCTGCGCATCGCGACGAATACCGCCAATCGGCACAATGCCCAAACCTTCTGCACGCGCTGCCGCCATGATAGAACCCAACGCAATACCCACATCGGTTGAGCCCGACACAATGCTTTCGATGCTCTGCTGCGCGATCTGCTCGCGGTCGATAGCGTACATCGCCAGACGCGATTTATGCATATCCAGCACCAGGGTAATAAACACCGGCGCTTTGGCAATCCACGGCTGACCGCCAGCAATCTGGGAGATTTGTGCCCGTCTTTCAGCATCGCGCGTCACCACCAAAGAGACCTGCTGCGAGTTCACCGAGGTTGGCGCGCGATACGCGGCCGAAATGATGCGATCCAGCACCGCATCCGCAACGGGAAGGTCGGTAAAACTGCGATCGCTTTTATGACTGGTGAAAATATCGATTAATGAACTCATGGATCCTCCTGATTGGGAGGCGAGAGCGTAGCAGAAGAGAGTGTGATGTGACTTAACCGTTGTTGCCGTGGCTAACTACTTCTTTTGAATAAGCAAAGTGCGGAATGGGATAAGCGATGAGACCGGTGCATAAAGCACCGGCTAAGCGACTCTGGCTTCAGCGACAGCCGGATGAACGCTGCGATCGGGTCCGCTCAGCATCACCGGTTTACCGGAACGTAATCCGCGCTGGAACTGGGTCATGCGTTCATGGCTGATCCCGGCACCGCACCACAACAGGTGATGATCGTGGCGGCTTTCTGAACTGTACAGCATCGGTTGTGAGGTTTGATCCACCTCGACGCAGAACCCTTGTCCGGTAAGGCGAATGGCTTCCAGCCACACTTCCGTTTCATCGCCGGTGCTGACCACTTCCAGTAACAGTGGCATCTGCTGCTGACGGGCTGAAGCGCGTTTTACACAGTCGCTGTGATGAACGATCGCTTCATGAAAGCGCGTTAACCTGCGTGATGCCCCGCGACGCGTATCATCACGCAGCCAGCGGTTGAGCGGTTTCATCAGCACATTGACGAAATCGTCGCTGCTGTAGTCGCCCGCCAGATTGCGCACAGTACGCGCCAGTTCTCGATCAGAGCCTAACTCCAGCTGACGTAATAGATCGCCGCGGCGTGCCACCCAACCAGACGAAGAGTAATCGAGCCCGCAGTGTCGACCTTGATAGATTTGCCACAGCGTGGCGCCACCCGAGGTCAATGCCATCATGGCGAGCACTTCATCAACCTGATGTCGGCTCCAGTCCTTATTGACGTGATTCTCAGAAATTAATCCACCGCGCAACCAGCGACGTAAATTGGCGCGGTTGGCACCGGTAATGGCGCAAACGGTTTCAGTTGAATAAAAGTTCATTACGAGCCCTCAGATAGAGGGTGAATGGCCGTGGGTGCTAATCCAGGATGAGTGACCATCCTGAACCTTATCTGTATGGATTACCAGTATCTTTACGTAACTGTGCATAAAAAACCGACAAAGCGCAGCGGGAAAAAGCGCACCGAAATAGTGCGGATTGGCTATTACCAATCGCCAGCTAGCCTAAGGAGAAAATAGCATTATGGATAAAAAATGGCTGTGATAATTTTTATTTCACACGCCAGATAACAGGCGTCACACAACATTATTTTATTGTTTCCAGGGATATTAAGAATGAAAAAGCACCGCCTGGCAGGTCTGTTATTGGCTTCTCTATCACTATTATCAGGAATGGCGCACGCCGAGGATCAACCGATTCCGTCGCTGGCGGGTAAACGCATTGGCATCACCGTCGCGGGTACCGATCACTACTGGGATTTGAAAGCTTATCAGGGACAAATCGATGAGGTGAAGCGCCTTGGCGGAACGCCGATTGCGCTGGATGGCGGTCGTAAAGAGTCGCAGCAAATTGCGCAGATTCAGACGCTTATTGCGCAAAAACCGGATGCCATTATTGAAACCCTCGGCACAGCGTCGGTGCTGGAACCCTGGCTGAAAAAAATCCGCGAAGCGGGCATTCCTTTATTTACCGTTGATACCGCCAGCCCATCCAGTATTAACGTCACCACATCGGATAATTTTTATATTGGCGAACAGTTAGCGTTAAAACTGGTAAATGACCTGCGCGGCGAAGGCAATATTTTGGTATTTAACGGTTTCTATGGCGTGCCGGTAGTCGCAATGCGCTACGACCAGTTAAAAGCCGTGCTGAAGTGGTATCCGAAAATTAAAATTATCCAACCTGAATTGCGCGATGTCATCCCGAATACCGTGCAGGATGCGTATGCGCAAATCAGTCAATTACTGAATAAATATCCGAAAGGTTCGGTGCAGGCGATTTGGGCGGCGTGGGATGTGCCGCAAATCGGCGCCACGCAGGCGGTAGACGCTGCCGGACGCAACGAAATCAAAACGTACGCGGTGGATGGCAGCCCGGATGTGGTGTCGCTGGTTAAAGATCCCAAATCCAGCGCGGCAGCGGTGGTGGCGCAGCAGCCGTATGTGATTGGCCAAACGGCGGTGCAGAACGTAGCGAAATACCTCGCTGGCGATCGTTCGCTGCCACCCGCAACCTATGTGCCGTCGATTCTGGTGACTAAGGAGAACGCTGCCGAAGCGCAGAAAACCCTGGGTCAAACGGATGGCAAATAACGCGCCACTACTGCAACTGCATGCCATTAGTAAAGCCTTTGATGGCGTGCCTGCGCTGCAATCGGTGTCGCTCAGCGTGCATGCCGGTGAAGTTCACGGCTTGATTGGCCATAACGGTGCGGGTAAATCGACGCTGATCAAAGTGTTAGGCGGCATTCACGCCGCCGATCGCGGCAGCATCGAGCTGGATGGCCAGCCGCTTACGCTCGCTACGCCCGCGCAGGCGCAACGCCAGGGCATCGCCATCGTACATCAGGAGCGATTGTTGCCCGGCTCGCTGACGGTGGCAGAAGCGCTGTGGCTCGGCAACGAACCGCGCTTAACCGGTACGCCATTTATCCTGCGACGTCGTATGCGCCAGCACGCAGAGCAGCAGCTGCAGCAGCACTTTGGTTTGCAACTCGATCCTGATGCGTTGATCGCCACGCTGAGCGTGGCGGAGCAGCAACTGGTGCAAATCTGTCGCGTGCTGCAAAACGTGCCGCGCGTGGTGGTGCTGGATGAACCGACCGCCGCGCTGGCGCGCTATGAAGTGCATGCGCTGTTCCGGGTAATTGAACGCATGCGCCAGCAGGGCATCGCGCTGCTTTATGTTTCGCACTATCTCGATGAAATTCAGGAGCTGTGCCAACGCGTCACGGTGCTACGTGATGGCAAAGACGTGGCGCAGTTCAACGCAGATCAGCTGTCACCGGCGGCACTGATCGCGGCGATGGTAGGCGACGCGCGCCATGAACTGGCACCGCGTCAGTCGCGCCGCGCCGGTGCGCAAGTACTGCAGGTTACTGCGCTCAGCGCGCCCGGCAGTTTTCACAGTATGTCGTTCACCGGCCGACAAGGCGAAATCATCGGCATCACCGGCTTGTTAGGTTCCGGCGGTAAAGCGCTGATTCGCGCGCTGTTCGGGCTGGAAAACGGCGTCAGCGGCAAGGTTACGCTGGGCGAAGTGATCGGCGTGCCGGCTTCTCCACATGCCGCAGTGAAGCGCGGTATCGCCTTTGTACCGGAGGATCGCCGCGCCAACGGCGTCGCGTTAGATGTGTCATTGCGTGACAATGTCACCTTAACCACGGTGCAGCGCTTACTGCGCTGGGGCGGTGTTTCGCGTCAGGCGGAGAGCGAACTGGTGGCGAAGAACATTCAGCAACTGGATATTCGCACGCCGGGCCAGCTGGCGGCGCTGCGTCAGCTTTCGGGCGGCAACCAACAGAAAGCGGTGCTGGCCAAATGGTTAAACACCGGTGCGCGTCTGTATTTGCTGGATGAGCCCACGGTGGGCGTTGATATTGCGGCTAAGGCGGCAATTTATCACACATTGCAGCAGTTGGCTGATGACGGCGCCCTGATTCTGGTGTTCTCCACCGATTTACTCGAACTGCAAACGCTGGCCGATCGCATTATGGTGCTGGCGCGCGGCGAACATGTCGCCACGCTGGAGGCACAGCACACCAGCCATCAGGAAATTCTCTCCTGGGCTTCGGGCACCGGCGCGTTAACGGAGCGTGCTTCATGAGTGATGTTACCCAATCTGCACCGCTTGTAGCACCGCGCAGCGTGCGTGGTCAGCAGTGGCTGCAACACGTTTCGCTGCTGATTATTGTGCTGGTTTTAGCCGTCTTTGCCTGGCTGTCGCCGATTTTCCTTACGGTGATGAATCTCGGCAACGTGCTGCAGCAAACCGCGGTGGTTGGCACGCTGGCGCTGGGCTTAACGCTGGTTTTGAGCGGCGGCGGCTTGCAGGGCATTACCGGCGGCATTGATCTGTCGATTGCCGCCAACCTTGGCCTAAGTGCGGCGGTGTTTGCCAGCCAGCTCAACGCCGGTCAGCCCATCGCGATTGCCTTGCTGCTGACGCTGTTAACCGGTGCGGCTGTGGGTTTGTTTAACGCGCTGGCGATTGTCTGGCTGGGGATTTTGCCGCTGCTGGCAACGCTCACCAGCATGAATATCGCTATCGGCCTGGAAATGGTGCTGACCAGCAACGCCTCGGTGTCAGCCAGCAGCGATCTGCAAAATCTGTTGTTAAGCAACGGTCCGCTAGCGGTGTCGTGGCTGGGCTGGTCGTTTCTGCTGCTGGCGTTTGGCGTGATAGCCTTGAGCCGCCTGACGTCCTTTGGCCTGCGCTTGCAGGCGGTGGGCAGCCATCCGCAGGCGGCGAATGCGGCGGGCATCGGCGTTAAACGCTATCAGGGTTTGAGCTACGTGTTGTGTGGCGTCAGCGCGGCTATCGCGGCAATTGCGTCGGTGTCGCTACTAAGCGGCAGTTCGCCTGGCGCCAACGACAATCTGTTGATGGTGATCGCGGCGGCGCTATTGGGCGTGGTGTTTTCCCGTCGTCTGGTGCCGACACTTGGCGGCGCACTGATTAGCGCGCTATTTCTCAGCCTGATTGCCAACGGCTTTCAGCTGATCAATGTCTCAAGTTACTGGATAAACGGCGTCGAAGGCGTGTTGATCCTATTAGTGGTGGCGTTAACCGCGCTGTTACGTCGTCGCCAGTCAAGGAGAACGCAAGGTGTCTGATTCTTTGTTATCACCTGTCGCGCCACGCCCGCGCCAGACCGGCTGGCTGCGCGCCATCATCGTGCTGACCTTTGTAGCGCTGCTCGTGTTCTTTATTGTCGCGGCGCCCGCTTTTGCCACTGTCTCCAATATTCGCAGTGTGTTGCTCAATAACGTCGCGCCGCTGGCGATCGTCGCCCTGGCGATGACGTTGGTGACACGCATTGGCGCGATTGATCTCTCGGTGGGCACGGCGATCGATATTGCCTGTCTGGTTTTGGTGACACTGGTGCTGCATCAGGTCAGTTTGCCAGTGGCGCTGTTCGCGGCATTAATTGCCGCGCTGCTGGTTGGCGTGTTTAACGCCTTTTTGGTGACACAGTTGGGCGTGGAGCCGTTTCTCGCCACGCTTGGCACGCTGTTTATCGGACAAAGCGTGCAGCAGCTGTCGTCAAATGGCGGACAACCGGTTTATCTGCTGAGCCAGAAACTGCCCGATGGGTTTTCGGCGATAGGTCACGGCGCGCTGCTCGGCATTCCGCTGCCGTTGTGGCTATTGTTGCTGGTAGCGCTGGCGCTCTATCAGTTGCTGCATCGCAGCGCCACCGGCCGTTCATTGCGGGTGATGGGCGAGCAGTACAGCGTTGCGCAGCATTCGGGCGTGCCAGTGAAACGACTCACTGCGCTGGCGTTTATTCTCGCAGCGTTGATTGCCGGTATCGTCGGTTTGATTCTGGCGGCCAACGTCAAAGCCTGGGTGCCGCTGTCGGGCAATGCCTATCTGCTGAATGCGATTGGTGCCAGTTTTATTGGCGCCACCTTCGCGCCATCACGTCGGCCCAATGTGTTAGGCACGCTGCTTGGCGTGGTGCTGCTGAGCTTTATCGCCAACGGCTTGCTGCTGGTCGGCTGGAATTTTTACTGGCAACAGGTCGCCACCGGCGGATTAATTTTCATTGTGCTGGCCGTCGGGGCTCTGCGCGCGCGTCGTCACAGCTGAGAGAGGTCAAAGATGAGCCGGGCACCGTTTTTACTGTTTGGTTTTATGATGAATGTGCCGGGCCACATCTCTGCAGGATTGTGGCGGCATCCGCAGGATCAGGCTCATCGCTATACCGAACTGCGTTACTGGACCGATATTGCCCTACAGCTGGATCGCGCCGGGTTTGATGCGCTGTTCATCGCCGATACGTTGGGCCAGCTGGACGTGTGGCAAAACAAGCCGGACGCGGCGTTGCGTCTGGCGACACAAATGCCGGTTAACGATCCACTGTTGCTGGTTTCTGCAATGGCAGCGGTGACGCAACATCTGGGCTTTGGCATCACCGTTTCTACCACCTACGAACAGCCGTATCTGCTTGCGCGCAAATTCACCACGCTTGATCACCTGAGCAACGGGCGCATCGCCTGGAATGTGGTGACGTCAATGCTGGATTCAGCGGCACGTAATCTGGGGCTGACGCAGCAAATTCCGCACGATGAACGCTACGATCGCGCGCAGGAGTTTCTCGATATCACCGGCAAGCTGTGGGAAGGATCGTGGGAAGAGGACGCGGTGCGGCGCGATAAGCAAAACAGCGTGTATAGCGATCCGGCGAAAGTGCATGCTATCAAGCATGCCGGGCGCTGGTATCAGGTACCGGATGCGCACCTAAGCGAGCCCAGTCCGCAGCGCACGCCGGTGCTGTTTCAGGCGGGAACCTCCAGTCGCGGGGCGCAATTCGCTGCACGCAACGCGGAAGTGATATTTCTCGGCGGCGTTACGCCGCAGGCCATTGCTGCGGATATCCAACGCATTCGCCAGTTAGCCGCAGCAGAAGGGCGCCATGCGGCTTCGCTGCGTTTCGTCACAGCGATCACGGTGATCACCGCAGAGAGTGATGAAGCCGCGCAGACTAAATATCGCGATTATCAGCAGTACATCAGCGAAGAGGCCGCGCTGGCACTGTTCTCTGCGTGGACCGGTATCGACTGGTCACAGGAGGATTTGGATACGCCGCTGGCGTTTCGTGAAACCGATGCCTGTCGCTCAGCCTTAGCCAGCCTGACGCGCATTGACGATCAAAAACGCTGGACGCTGCGTGATGCGGCGCGCTACATCGGCATTGGCGGATTGCATCCGCTGCTGATCGGCGGCCCAGAGAGCATTGCCGATCAGCTGGAACAGTTTGCCGCGGAGTCGGGTGTTGATGGTTTCAATCTGGCGTTGGCGATTAGTCCCGGCAGCTTTGAGGATTTTATCCAGCATGTGATGCCGGTGCTGCGGAGCCGAGGGCTTATCCGCGAAACGCCTGCGCACGCCGTAACCTTGCGCGAACGGTTGTTTGGTCAGCCGCGACTCACGGCTGACCATCCAGCGGCACGTTTTCGCCACCGTTAACTCCAGGCATGGCGCGGCGGCGGGGTGCCATTGAGGTAATAATTGCCAACATGGTAATACTTCCAGCGCACCGGATCGTGCAAGGTGTGGGTGCGCGCGTTGCGCCAATGGCGATCGAGGTTGAACTCCTGCAGCGTTGAGCGCGTACCCGCCAGTTCGAACAGCTTATTACCTGCCAGAATAGCGATTTCGGTGGTTAACACTTTGGCTTCAGCGGTAGCAACCGTTGCTGCTGCAACCGTGCTTTCATCTGGTTGCTGCAGCGCCAGATCAATCGCTTCGCCAGCGCGCCACAGTAAGGCTTCAGCGGCGTGCAGGCGAATTTTCAAATCCCCGACTGCCGCCAGCGTAAAGTGATCATCGGATGCGCGCTCCTGGCCGCTATCAATCCACGGACGTGACCGCTCGCGCACAAAATGCAGCGTGTCTTCAACAGTGCCGCGAGCAATGCCCACATCCACCGCCGCCTGAATAATCTGCGAAATCGGACCGGCGGCAGTCGGGCGCTCAAACGCCTGATAAGCCGGGATCACGCGGGAAAGCGGGGCGCGCACGTTCTCCAGCAGCACGGTGCCCGATGCCGTGGTGCGCTGACCAAAGCTCGACCAATTGTTAATGATGGTCACGCCCGGCGTGTTGCGGTCTAGCACGATCAGATGCGCGCGATCCTGGTCGTCGAGCGCCACCGCGTGAATCCGATGCGCCAGCAGCGCGCCGGTGGCGTAGAATTTCTCGCCGTTGATCACAACGTCATCACCTTCACGCTGAAAACGCGTCTGGAAATCGGCGACGGTGCGCGAATTCTTCTCGGAGAAAGCGTTGCCCCAGCGCAAGCCAGCCAGCACTTCGCCTAGTAGTTCTTGTTTCTGCGCCTCGCTGCCATCCGCCACCAGATGCGCCACGCCGGCTAAATGGTTCTGCGGTAGCTGACCGAGCGCGGAATCTGCCGCCGAAATGATGGCGATGACTTTCGCCACCGTCACCCAGGATACGCCCGCGCCGCCATAAATTTTAGGGATCGCCATCGCCCACAAGCCACTTTGTGAGAACGCATCCAACTCGTTGAGCGGCAAGATGCCTTCGCGGTCGCGCAGTGCGGCGTCACGCGCAAAGTCTGTGGCCAGACGTTGAGCAATTTCAATGGCTTCGGCATCATCACGAATGATATGCGCCGGTTCAGCAGGTAAGGGAATGGGTGCTTCAGGCTGTTGGGAATTGACCTTCAGGATGTGGGTTTGGCTGAGCGACATGAGAACTCCCGATAATGACGATGTAGGGAAAATATCTTCTCATGCGCTCAGCGCGCGCCATATCTCAATTGCGGCTATGCAAAGTGAAAAATAGCGTTAACACAACGGTTTACTGCGCGACTTTCACCACGGTTTTACCGAAGTTTTTGCCTTTTAGCATATCGAAAAACGCCTGCGGGGCATTTTCCAGCCCGTCGATCATGTGCTCGCGGTAGTGGATTTTTTGCTGCTCCACCAGCGGCGTCATCGCTTTGAGGAATTCAGGATAACGATCGCCGTAATCCTGGAAGATGATAAAGCCCTGCATGCGAATACGACGTTTAAGAATGCCGCCCATGATTTGCGGGGTGCGATCCGGGCCCGGCGGTAATTCGCGGCTGCTGTAACCAGAAACCAGGCCACACACCGGCACGCGCGCTGCGGTGTTCAGCAACGGGAATACGGCATCAAACACTTTACCGCCAACGTTTTCGAAGTAGATATCAATGCCGTCCGGGCAGGCAGCCGCCAGTTGTTCCGCAAAGTCGTCACGATGGTGATCGATACAGGCGGAGAAACCGAGCTTCTCAATCGCATAACGACACTTCTCTTCACCCCCCGCAACGCCGACGACATGGCAGCCTTTGAGTTTGCCAAGCTGACCCACCGTTGCACCGACCGGGCCGGTAGCCGCCGCGACCACCAGGGTTTCACCCTGTTTTGGCTGGCCGATATCCATCAAGCCCATATAGGCCGTAAAGCCCGGCATACCGAGAATGCCCAGCGCCCAGGAAGGATGGGGCAGATCGCCCAATTTCGCCACGCCGTTTCCGTCCGAAACCGCATAGCTTTGCCAGCCGCTTTGCGCGAGGACCACATCGCCTTGCTGGAAATCCGCGTGTTTAGATTCCACCACTTCGCTCACCGTGCCGCCAACCATCGGTTGGTCGAGTTCAGCAGGTGCAGCATAAGATTTGCTGTCATCCATGCGCCCGCGCATATAGGGGTCAAGCGACAAATAGAGCGTGCGCAGCAGGATTTGGCCGTCCTTCACGTCAGGAATGGGCTGCTCCACCAGGCGGAAATTCTCTTTTACCGGTTCGCCATGCGGGCGTGAGGCTAATAGCCAAGCTTGATTACGTTGATTAGATTGCGACATTTTTACCTCTATTAGCGTTTCCACGTGAGGCAAGTGTAGACGAGGAAAAGGCATTAAGGCCGCCTGTGCAGAACTTAAGTGTTGCTATATGATAACATTTTGGTAAAAATATAGACATTGTTATCATATACCAACAATAGAGGTTTTATGTTGCCTGGTTTGCAAGCAATAGGCGCTAAATGTCAGGAAAGGCGCAAGGCTAACCGTTGGACTCAAGCCGACGCTGCGACGCGTGCAGGCATTCATCGCACGGTTATTTCACAGATTGAAAACGGCCATTACGCGGGATCGTTGAAAGCATTTACTCTTTATTTGACGTCACTGGGATTGAAACTTTCAGCCATTGATTTCTCATTTCCACAGCTAGAAGACCTAAACACTTTATTTGATGAGGATTGACCTCATCCTTGCATGAATTTTCAATATGTAACTTTTGAAGTTACGTGCTTTATCGGGAGGATTTGTCCTTCAGGTAAATTAATTATCTACATTATCTTAGTTTTCATAGCTGTAACTACCCGAATGTCTTCAAACAACAACTTCTGAGAAAGCACTTTATGGAACCTGGGCCATTTGTGTACCAGGTCACCATAAATGGTGACCCTACAGGATTTATAGCGATGGTGAGTCAAAATAATGCATCGATGCAGCAGCGCGGGTGTTGAGGCGACATCCCAAACCGCTGAGTGAATGAGGGATTCCAGGGCGAGCCGCATGGATGCGGCGAGAGGCGGCGCTGAGCAGGAGCGAATCGGCGCCGGTCCGTCAGGAATCGTGAATGAGTGAAGGTACCGCGCAGCGGCGGATTGGGCTGGCGCAAGGCCCGGGAGTGCAGAGGGCGCGGCCAGGCGCCCTTTGCTCGGTCGCCACACGGCAAAACTGAAACAATCTGAGCCTATGGCGAACGAAAGTTGCTCAGTTTAATGTGAGGTATGCTCAGGCACGGGGCCTGTAGTGAGCCAGCGCACAAACCAAGCGTAAACTTGTCGACGCGAATTAATATAACACCATGAATTTTAACAATCATAGGGCATTTGCCTAAGCGGTATCGGGCAATGCCACATACACCTGGCCACACTCTGCTGCGTATACCTATAGCGATGCTTTTCTCCCTACAGGTGACGCATGACACAACAACAATACGTATTATCGCCCGATCATGACGCGCATATCGCCTCGGCTATCGGCAAGTTCTTCCGCCGCATCATTCCGATGCTGGCGCTGATGTTAATTGTGAACCAAATTGACCGGGCTAACATTGGCTTCGTAAAAGCCGAACTGCAAACGGATGCAGGCATTAGTGCGGCCGCCTTCGGCTTAGGCGCGGGGCTGTTCTTTATTGGCTATGCGCTGTTTGAAGTGCCGAGCAACATGATGCTGAAGAAACTCGGCGCACGCGTGTGGCTGACGCGCATCATGATTACGTGGGGCATGGTGGTGGTGCTTACCGGTTTTGTGAGTACGCCGCTGCATTTCTATCTGCTGCGTTTCCTGCTCGGCGTGGCGGAAGCCGGCTTCTTCCCTGGCGTGCTGTTCTATTTTCGTCAATGGGTGCCGAATGCGTGGCGAGGGCGAGCTACCGCGATGGTGTTGAGCGCCACCGCCAGCGCTTTTCTGTTCTCCGGTCCGCTCACCGGTGCCATTCTGATGATGCATGATGTTGGCGGCATCGCGGGCTGGAAATGGGTGATGTTTATGGAAGGCGGCGGATCGATGGTGATCGGCTTGCTGGCAGCCTTTGTACTGGTATCCAAACCGCAAGGCGCGAAATGGTTGAGCGATGCCGAGAAACAGGCGCTGGCGCAGCAGTTAGCGCTGGAAGATGATGCGCGCGAAGAGCACGCGGTGAAACACGGCCGCTGGGGCTTGATCAGCGATCGCAGCCTTTTGTCTTACTGCCTGATCTTCTTCACCATGACCATGACCGGCTACACGTTAGTGTTCTGGCTGCCGCAAATCATTCAGCGTATTCAGGGCTTCAACAGCTTTGAAACCGGATTGCTGACCGCCGTGCCGTGGCTGTTTGCTATCGTCGCGCTGTTTCTGCTCGGCAAAGCCACCGACCGCTATCGCGATAAACTGGACAAAGGACTCGGCATCGCCATGCTGATCGCCGCGTGCGGCACCTTTATGGCTACGCTGGGTACGCCGTGGTTTGGCTTTGTGGCGATGATTGTGGCCTGCATCGGATCCAAAGTGAGCGCGGCGTTCTTCTGGCCGATGCCGCAAAGTGAATTACCCGCCTCGATTGCCGCGCCCGGCATTGCGCTAATCAACTCGATTGGCAACCTCGGCGGCTTCTTTGCGCCCACGGTATTCGGCTACCTCGAAATGCACACCGGCAGCACCACCGGCGGACTTTACGCGCTAACCAGCGTGTCCGTGGTTACCGGACTCTATTTGCTGCTGCGTCGCAAACCTGTTCCACCCGCTTTCGGTCACACGGAGAGAAACCATGTCAGACAGTCCAGTCATTAAATCGATGCGCATCGTGCCGGTTGCCGGTTACGACAGCATGTTATTGAACATTGGCGGTGCCCATAACTGTTACTTCACGCGCATCATCGTGATATTGACCGATTCCGCCGGACATACCGGCGCTGGCGAAACGCCGTGTCATGCATCCACCTTGCAGCTGCTGGAACAGTTTCGCCCGCTGATAGAAGGCAGTTCGCTGCTGCGTCTCAACGCGACACTCAGCCAGCTGTTCAGCAGCGAGGCACGTCAGCAACAAACCTCGCACACCAACGACATTCATATCCCGCAGATGAATCCGGAGAAGTTTTATAACGCCGCCGCTGCCATTGAAGCGGCGCTGCTGGATCTGCAGGGCAAGCTGTTTAACCTGCCGGTGGCGGATCTGCTTGCCAGCGGTAAACAGCGTGACCGCATTCCGGTGCTCGGCTATTTGTTTTATATCGCCGATCGCAAGCGCACCAACATGCACTATCAATCGGGAGAGCATGAACAAGATGGCTGGTTCCGTCTGCGTCATGAGACGGCGATGGACAGCGATGCCGTGGTGCGACTGGCCGAAGCGGCAGTTGAGCAATACGGCTTCCGCGACTTCAAGCTCAAAGGCGGCGTGCAGCCAGGCGAAGTGGAAGTGGCAACGGTGGAAGCGCTACTGGCGCGCTTCCCAGAAGCACGCGTCACCGTCGATCCTAACGCCAGCTGGTCGCTGGATGAGGCGATTCGCTTTGGCAAGCAGCTCGCGGGGAAGGTGCCGTATCTGGAAGATCCTTGTGGCGCTGAACAAGGCTATTCGGGTCGGGAAACGCTGGCCGAGTTTCGCCGCGCCACCGGTGTGCCGGTCGCGACTAATATGATCGCCAACGACTGGCGCCAGCTGCATCATGCGCTGCAACTGAATGCCATTGATATTCCGCTCGCCGATCCGCACTTCTGGACGATGCGTAACGCCAACGTGGTGGCGCAGCTGTGCAACGAATGGGGGCTGACAACCGGCTGCCACTCCAATAACCATTTTGATATTTCGCTGGCGATGGTGGCGCACCTGGGTGCCGCCGCGCCGGGCGATCGTCAAACCGCCTTTGATACGCACTGGATTTGGCAGGACGGTCAGCAGCTTACGCGTCAACCGCCGCAGATCCGCGATGGTTATCTGGAGTTACCGCCGGGGCCGGGATTGGGCATCGAGCTGGATATGGATCGCATCGAACAGGCGCATGCGCTATATAACGCGCTGCCGGATAAAAATCGCAACGATGCGCTGGGGATGCAGTTTTTGATCGATAACTGGCGCTATGACGCCAAACGTCCGTCATTGGTACGCTAAGGAAGCAGCATGAAGAACCTATTACGCGCGGCGACGCTTTTAGCATCGTTGGCCGCCAGCGCGCCGTTGCTGGCGCAGACTTTTGTCTACGTTTCAGAAGCCGATGATGGCACCATCGCGCGCTACGCGCTGAATGAGCAAACCGGTGCATTGCAACTATTGGGACGCACTCAGGCCGGCGGCAAAGTGATGCCGATGGCGTTGAGCGCCGATCATAAACATCTGTACGCCGCGATTCGCAGTAAACCGCTGCAACTGGTGAGCTGGAACATCGACAGCAAAACGGGCGATCTCAGCCCGTTGAATAGCGTATCCGCTGCGGCCAGTTATCCCTACATCAGCACGGATCCGCAGGGTCGTTTTCTGCTGGGCGCTTCCTATGATGGCGATGTGGTGCACGTTTATCGACTCAATAGCGACGGCAAGCTGATTGCGCCGCCGGTCGGGAGTTACAAAACTGGACATGCCGCGCACTCGGTGATTGTCGATGCGAGCGGCGAGCAGGCTTATGTCGGCAATCTCGGCACCGATCGCGTACTGCAATTGAAGTTGAGCGCCGAGGGCGAGCTGACGGGGTTAGGCAAAGGCTATGTTAAAACGGCGACAGAAAACGGACCGCGCCATTCGGTGTTGTCGCCGGATAATCGCTATCTCTACAACATCGGTGAAATGGGCGGCATCATTACGCAGTTTCGTCGTGAAGCCAGCGGTGAGCTGGTGAAAGTGGCGGAGACGCCAAATGCGGTAGCGGAAAAATATCAACTGCAACACGGCAAAGAGCGACCGCCGGGCTACAGCGACACCACGCCGCGCATCTGGGCGGCCGATATTCGTCTGACACCGGATGGCCGTTTTCTCTATGTCAGCGAGCGGACCAGCAGCACCATCAGCGGATACCGAATTAATAAAGCAGACGGCAAACTGACGCTGATTGATAGCTGGCAAGTGGAGAAACAGCCGCGCGGCATCGCGATAACCGCTGACGGATGTTGGTTGATTGCCAGCGGCGAAAAGAGTGCGGTGACCGGTAGCTATGCCATTGACCAAGAAAGCGGTGCGCTGAAGCGCGTTGGCGAAGCACCGGCCGGCGGTGACGCCAATTGGGTGACGGTGGTGAGTTACAAATAATCCCGTAGAATTGCCATTAATGGCGACCAGGTGCGCCTTACAGTTGCTTATATTTCTCGTTGGTTAAAGTGTAGCGATGGGCTGGCTGCATGATAATGCGCTCAAAGTTGCAAGCACTTGTGAGCGCGATTCATTAATACGACATGCGTGACAACGTCACTGATTAGGGTAGATAGAGTGCGACAAGGTCCCTCGACGATCGACCTTTCTTGCGGCTAACCACAACAGTGCGGTGACAAACCAGCCAATAATCCACGACACATCATTACCGGCAAAAATCCAGGTTAACGATCCGTGATGCAGTGGATTATCAATGAACGGCAACTGCACCAGCACGCCGCAGAAGTAGACAATTATGCCCGCCCAGTTCCAGCGACCGTAACGTCCGTTGGGCTGGGAAAGCGCCGGTACATCGACTTTACCTTTGGTGATCAGGTAGAAGTCGGTCAGACTGATTGCGCTCCAGGGCACAAAAAAAGCCAGTAAAAACAGCAGGAAATGAGTGAAGGATTTCAGGAAAGCGGGTTCGCTAATCAGCGCAATCACACAAGAAATGGTCACCATTAACACCACAAACAAAATGCGGCCGCCACGACTTAATGCGGTTTTCTGACGGAAGCCAGAAACGATGGTGGTGAGCGACATAAAGCTGCCGTAAGCATTCAGCGTGGTGAAAGTGATTTTGCCAAAGCAGATCGCGAAGTAGATCACCATCGCCATCGTGGCGCTGCTGCCTAAACTGACAATATAGCCAACCTCGTTGCCAGAGAAGGCCTTACCGGCAATCGCCGCGACAATCACACCCAACGTCATCGAAGCCTGCGTTCCTAAAACCGTGCCGAAGAAAACGCAGCTGAAAAGTTTTTTGGCTGAGACGTTGGCCGGTAAATAGCGCGAATAGTCAGAGACATACGGACAAAATGCAATCTGCCATGACGACGACAACGAAACGGCAAGCAGGAAGTTAGCGACCGTGAAATGCTGGTTCTGCCACACCGCGGACAGATCATGGGTTGAGAGCAACGTGATAAACAGGTAAACAAAGGCAAGCACGCCAATCACGCTGGCTACTTTACCGAGCTTGTGAATCACGCGATATCCCAGCACCGCGATGACGACGATAATCGCACTGAACAGGATCATGCCTGACGCATTGCTGGTATTAATCAGTTTGGCGAGCGCCTGTCCGGCCAACACCGTGCCGCTGGCAGAGAATCCGACATACATGATGCACACCAACACCAACGGAATCACCGCACCATATACGCCAAACTGCATGCGGCTGGTGATCATTTGCGGCAATCCGAGACGCGGTCCCTGAATGGCATGCAGTGACATGATCGCCGCGCCCACAACTTGCCCAACCAGCAAGCCGATGATCGACCACACCACATCGCCGCCCAACACCACGGCCAGCGCGCCGGTTACGATGGCGGTGATTTGCAAATTGCCGCCAAACCACAAGGTGAACTGGCTGAAAGGATGTCCGTGGCGTTCGCTCGGAGGAATGTAATCAATGGATCGCGTTTCTGACAGGCGCTGTTTCTCTGCGCCGGCGTAATCTGCTGCAGGTGATTCGGCTGACATAGTTTCCTCGCTAAAACGGCTAAAGATGGGAAATTATTGTTAGTATGATGTGGTTTCTCTTGGTGGTACATGTATATACATGTAGCGATATTGTCATGCAGCATGGAAACTTACAATACGATCGGTCATTGGAAAATGTGATGACACGGGCAAGGTTGGGAAGTTATGAAATGGAGAGAACGGAGGAGTTGATATGACGTCGCTGCGTGAATTCTGCAAAAAGAGCAGGGTGGAAGTTGCCGAGAATTCACGTAGCGCTGCCGGTTTTGTCGCCAGAAATTACTGATCCTTGCCCATAGTCCAGGGATTTGGCGCGGAATCATCTGCCTTATCCGCAGCAAAATCATCCAGTGAATCCAGATACAGTGCTTCAACCTCAGCGCGTGCCCAGGGTGTGCGGCGTAAAAACTTCAGGCTCGATTTAACGCTTGGATCGCTTTTGAAGCAGTTGATATTGATGAGTTTACCCAGTTCGGCCCAGCCATAATGGGCGACCAGCGCATTAATTTGCATCTCAAGCGTGACGCCGTGCAAGGGATCTTTGGAGCGATGATCGTTCATAGGAAATCCTTAAAATGTTGACGGCAAAGGTTACAAGAAAGCCACGCAAGCGGCAATGGTGCGATCTTCATTGCCGGTAAATGCTGTACACTTGTTGCCAGAAAATCACTATTGGACGGTACGCTATGAACGACAAGAAAATGATTTCCATCGATCAATTCAATCTCAGTGAACGCGTTGCAGTAGAAGAAGCGTTTAAGGGATTGATGGAGAAGTATCGCCAGCGCACTGGCAAAGAGCCGGATGCAAAGAAAGAGAAAGAGTTCACGGCGGAAGCCCGGCAGCAGATTATGACGACGAAACTGGCCAAAGAGAAAGCGCTGGCTGAAAAGGCAAAGAAAACGCCAACGCGCAGGAAGAAACCTGAATCGTTGAAAGAGAGCGAAGTCAGTGATTTCAACTGGAAGGCGTCGGTGATTAAAGGGCGCAGATAACGGCAACGTGCGTTCAACAATCCGTCGCCGGGATGATCGCGGGTTACGGATTGTTGGTGACGGAGGTGAAAGAAGGCAGGTGATGAGCGGATAATGGTTGAAGTGCGCAATGAGATACTTCATTTAACATAATATACATTATGCGCCCTTTGGTTGTTACTCCAAAGCGCTAATGTCGTACGGAACAATTCACAGATGTCGTCCCTGAACTAACCTTAGATCTCCTCAGGCTTAGCTCAGGATGCAGACTTTATGTTGGTGACTATGACAGATAAAGATCTATACCGGCTCGGCATCATCCAGCGCGTTCACGACCACACTCTGCTGCAGCGTGAAGCTGCTCGCCTTCTTGAACTTACCGTTCGTCAGGTGCAACGTGTTTTACGTCGTTACCGTGAACACGGCGCGGCGTCGGTTGTTTCTACCCGGCGCGGTCGTCCCGGCAATAACCGCATTCCCGAAGATTTACGCTGCGCTGCTTTGCAACTGATCCGGCAACACTATGCGGATTTTGGTCCGACGCTGGCCACAGAGAAGCTTCTTGAACGACACGGCATTCCGGCTTCCGTTGAGACAGTCCGTAACTGGATGATCTCTGACGGACTCTGGCGGCCACATTCACGGCGTCAGGTTCACATCTATCAGCCCCGACACCGGCGCGACTGCCTCGGCGAACTTGTTCAACTGGACGGCTCACATCATGCCTGGTTTGAGGAACGCGCGCCGAAGTGCTGCCTGCTCGTGTACATTGACGATGCCACTGGCCGCCTGATGCACCTTCGCTTTTGTGACTCTGAGTCTGCGTTTGATTATATGACGGCTACGCGTGAATACATTGATTTACATGGAAAACCTGTCGCATTCTACAGCGATAAGCACGCCGTATTTCGGGTCAACGGCACGGACGCGCGCCGCAGCGGAACCACGCAGTTTGGACGTGCGCTGCGCGATCTGAGCATTGAGCTTATCTGTGCCAACAGCAGCCAGGCCAAGGGACGCGTTGAGCGCGCTAACCAGACGTTGCAGGATCGGCTGGTCAAGGAGATGCGGCTGCATAACATCAGCTCCATTAGCGAGGCGAACCGCTGGGTTGCAGGTTTTATCGATGACTTTAACCGGCGTTTTTCGCGGCCGCCAAAGTATCCGAAGGATTTGCACCGTCCGGCTGATTTAGCGCCGGAAGAACTCGATGATATCTTTGCCTGGCAGGACCTGCGCAAGCTCTCAAAAGCGTTGACATTTCAGTATGATAAAATGATATACCTCATTGATCCAACAGATGAAAACACCCGGATCGCCGGCGAAAGAGTCACGGTCTACGAGTATCCGGACGGCAGAATCGCCTTCCGGTATGCACACAGGCTGCTGCGCTATCAGGTCTTTGATCGTCTTGCCTGTGTGGATCAGGGGGCGATCGTTGATAACAAGCGACTGGGCGCGGTTCTGAGGCTGGCACTGGAAAAGCAGGACGAACAGGAGGCCGAAGGTCAGCGTACACGAAGTAAAAAAATGCCGCGCAGGCGGCTCAGGAGCGTGCGCTTGAGGAGTTGCGGGCAATCAACCCCGTGCTGGTCAGCCCCGAAGACTTTGTTCCGAGCCTGAAGCGCTGACGTCTTTCCCCTGCCCGCCTAACCGCAGGCAGCGATAAGAGGTGAATGCATGAATGAATTTAAACCACTCGTCCTGCTGCGTGACCAGATGCGCGCCGACCTCATCGAAGCGTTTCTGGCACGGGATATCTCGCTGGCCGACGCCGCCGAATCGATGGAGCTGAGCCGCCGGCAATGCCGTCGCCCGGTTAAGCGGTATCGCGAAGATGGCCCGGAAGGACTGATTAACAGGCGTCGTGGTAAACCCGGTAACTATCAGCTGAAAGACGACCTGAAAGCTCAGGTGATAAAGCTTATCCGCACCCGCTGCCGCGGTATGAGCCCGACTGGCGCATGGCGATTACTCAATGCCGGTTTTGGTCTGAGCATCTCAAAGGAAACCGTCAGAAAACTGATGATTGCCGAAAATACGTGGGTAGCTCACCCCAGAAACACGCCCAGATAACCAGACTCTGTCCATGTAAAGAATGACACTTTAACTTAGCCAGATAGACGACATCTTAATAATGGATAGACATTGGTTGTAGTGGCTAAATTCAGATGTCCGCCTCGGAGATGCGGATGTTTTGTTGGACTGGTTATGTTGAGATCCTCAGATGCTGCCGGTACTTCACCGGGCTCATTGCACCTAATGAGATTTTAATACGCTCCTCGTTATACCAGCGTATGTACCTGTCCAGGAAGCACATAAAATTTTCCAGCGTTGCGCCCGCCCAGTTTCTACCGTAGTACATTTCATTTTTGACCCGCCCGAAGAAGCCTTCGCACGCTGCGTTATCCGATGAGCAACCTTTGCGCGACATGGACCTTATAAGTCCCGACGCGTTGATACGTCAAGCCAGCCCGGCCATCGATAATGACTGCCTCTGTCGCTGTGTATTACCGGCTTTTCATTTTCTCTGAGCGTATCCCGGACTGCTGGCACTGGCGAACCGCCGCCGTGGATTTTGCGCGGTAATCGGCAGCTTGTTCATGGCCTTGCTGAACTTGCTCTGGGCATCATTCGAAATAATTACGCCGACTTTGTTCCGACGCTCGCCTGCGAGAAGCTGGCCGAACTCCATGACGTTGTGCTGGCTAAAGAGACCGTGCGTCAGCTGATGGTTCGCGCCGGACTCTGGATCCCCCGGAAAATGCGTGCGCCGAGGATCCAGCAGCCGCGCTATCGTCGCGCCTGCGTTGGCGAGCTGATACAGATCGACGGCTGCGATCACCGCTGGTTTGAGGAACGCGGTCCTGCCTGCATGCTGCTGGTCTATAGTGATGATGCAACCAGCCAAATCATGGAGCTTCTGCTCGTCAAGACGCCTACCATTACCCTGACGGGAAAAAAGAACCCCGTCTAAACGGCATTGCTCTTCCCTGCTCCACTTACGATCGGCTTTCAGAGATTGATCAGGGCGCGGTCGTCGACAATAAGCGGCTTAGCAGAGCGCTTGAATTTACCCAACTGGTACAGGAAAACGGGATGATACCCACTCCCGGTCCGTGCCTGCCGGTGATGGTCCTTAACGCAGGAGCGCAAAGACTGCCGGTAATGCCGCACTGGAGCTGGCGGCGGATAAAGAGCGTGCGGCTAAAGTCCAGCTGGTTTTCTGAATGATAACCGGAGAGAAAGCCTCTCCGGTTATTTCCTGAAACGGACTAAATCCTTCAGGGTGGCGTGTTCGAATTCGGGTAAAGCAGCAAAAATGCCATCACCTTTCATGTCATAAATTTGCTGAAAATAAAATTTTGCGCCATCAATTGCACCCAGAGCATAGAGCGCACGCGCAAGCGTCATTCGGGAAAGTATTTGGTTGAGTTGCGCTTCCCTGTCGAGGGCTTCTTTCGCCGCTTCAATTGCTTCCTGATAGCGCTGACACTGGATTAATATTGCGCCATAGCCGCTCATAATCCAGAAATAGATATCGTCATCTCGCAGATGCGCTTTGGCTAATTCAGCGGCTGCACCCCATGAACAGGCTGCAGCCTGATGCTCACCCAGCGAATCAAGTGAAATACCTCGATTCGCTAAATCGAAGGCTTTCTCATGCCAGTTTTTACGGTGGAACTCCATGTCATCACCTCATTTTGCGGTAGGAACAGTATTGATATCCTATGCAGCATAAATGAGAGTGAAATAAAGTTCATAGTTACGCGAGAATATTTCCTTACCTGCTAACTTCGTGTCCGATTAAACCACCGATCGCCGCGCCACCCAATGTACCGAAGGTGCTACCACCGGTAAGTACCGCACCGCCTACCGCACCAACACCGGCACCAATCGCGGTATTTCTGCCACGATGCGACATGCCACAAGCGGTAACAGAAAACATGACCAGTACGACAATAGCAATATTACAGCTGCGTTTTAAAAGCATACAAAGCCTCACTGCCATGAATAGATGGCATGCAAAAGTGTTTATTTGATTGTTGTTAAAATACCCAATCTGTTGTGACTGGTACTGCTCGTCGGCGTGAATTTAAGGTGTTTTATGATGAGACGGAAGGTAAAAATTCTTATTTGCGGCTGGCACTAGCGAGGCGGCGAAAAAGTCGCCGCCTTGCACACGCTCCATCATGTCAGGAAGCCGCCCGCTTTACCCGTGCCACCGTTCTCACCATCGCCAATGTGGCAACAATCAGCAGTATGCCGCCGACCATCGACATGGCTTTGAAACCTAGATGTTTAAACATCATCAGGCCGACAATCCCGCCGATCAGGAAGGAAAATATCGTGGTCAGATGCGTCCACAGCTGACGTTTCTGGCCCGAGAGTTGTTTCGACGGATCGCGGCGGAACAGCGCGGCTAATACCGATGCCAGCGAAATTCCGGCATCGGTCAACGTGCCGGTAATATGGGTGGAGCGCACGCGACCATTGGATAACTGCGTAGAGGTTGAATTATGCACGCCCATCAGGAAGCCCAGAATGACAATAACTTCCCGGTTGTTGGCCGACGAATAAAAGAACATTTCAAACAGCGATAACGCTATTAAGGCCAGCCCTTCAACCCACAATATTTGGCAGAATATAATGCGATTGCCATTGGCTAATCCGCTGATCACCACCATTCTCGCCGTGACCGCACCACAAACAAAGGCAAACAGGATGGTGGCTAAAAAGGTGATATCACGGAAATTAACGTTCGATACTTCGCTGGATAATTGAGAGGTATTACCTGACATATGCGAGGGGAAAAAGCCAAACGCCCCCAAGGCGATTGCATTGAGCACGCCGGCGGCCGTGGCGAGCCACATTGCCAGATTCCTGTCCTCATCATGCGTTCGTGTGCGTTTAAGTTTAATCAGCATCAGATACCTCATTATTCTGAACCAGGGCCGAATAATAACCATAGAGCACTACGCAGCGTACATAACCAGGAAATCCCCGAATAAGACGCTGAGCAGATTAAAGAAAGTAAAAAAAATCAACGAGGCGGGATATATTTAAATTAATGTAAAGATTGGCATGCCATATAAAGGTCGCCATTTAAGGTACCCGCCTTTTCAGACATTAACCGAATGATTTATTTTCACCGGGGCGACCACCACATTTACGCCTAAATCCTGCATCCGTCGCAAAATAGGCACCGGCGTGCCCTGATTAACAATTACCACATCGAATTCACTCAGATGCGCAAAACGGTGCAAAGCCCGGCGTTCAAACTTGGTGTTATCCATCATCAGAATGCGTTTCTGCGCGGCATCAAACATCGCGCGCTTAGTCTCCACCGTTTCGGCGGATTGGTGGAACACTGCATCATCGATAATCGCTGACATGCTGACGAAAAAAACATCGGCGCGCAGGCTGGCAATTTCATCCCGCGTCATGCGGCCCATAAAAGCATTGCACCAGTGATAGAACTGTCCGCCGAGGCCCATCAAAGTGATATCGCGGCCATTGCGCAGCTCGTTCATTAGGGTCAGAGAATTGGTGATCACCGTTAGCGGCGCGCGCGCCGAGAGCAGCCGCGCCATCTGCAGCACGGTGGTGGAATCATCGAGGAAAATCGCCTGTCCCGGTTCGAGATAGGTCGCGGCGACATCGGCAATCGCCTGTTTCTCTTCCAGCTGACGCGTGGCGCGATAGATATCGCTGGATTCAACCAGACTAGTTGGCGTCGCGGACACCACGCCGCGCGATTTATGCAGCAGGCCACGCTCAACCATTTCGTCGATATCACGATGGGCGGTCATCAAACTGATGCCGAAGCGATCGGTGATGTCTTCGATGCGAATCGCCCCTTCTGCCATCACCGCTTCGGCGATTAACTGGCGACGGGCCAGTTGCCGCGCCTGACGGCTATCGCTGGGTAAGGTTTCGGCCATAAATACGCCAAGTGAAGAGTCCTGCGGGTTATGCGCCATATTTCATCCGGGAAAGTGAAGCGAGAAGCGTTTTCGGCACTCATTACAGCGTTTAATACGGATTTTGGCAAATTGCGGGTAACGTTACACTGCGTGATAAATCGCGCCGCTACGAATACGTGCGTTTCAAAGGTGGTTGTTATAAAAAACGCACATAGCGTAGTGGCGCAATTTATTGCGCAACTTTTACTGCTTCAGAACAAACGGTGAAGCAAAGTTACCGGCGTTCTCTTTGGTGATCAGGATGCAGTCAAACAGCTGCTTCTCGGAGGCCGCACCGGTTTTGCCGGTTTTCAGGAAGCTATCCGCCTGCTCTACCGCTTTCTGCGCGAACTGCGCCACCGGCTGCATTACGGTGTAGGCCAGCGTACCGGCTTTTACGGCGTCAACCGCATCCGGTGAACCGTCAAAACCGCCGACTTTGATCTGATTCAGCTTGCCAGCTTCTTTCAACGCAGCGATCGCGCCCAGCGCCATTTCGTCGTTGCCGCTGATCACGCCTTTAATATTGGGATTGGCTTGCAGCAGTGACTGCATTTTGTTGAAGCCTTGTGTGCGATCCCAGTTAGCCACTTCCTGACCGACTTTCTTCAGCGTGGGATATTGCGACAGCACCGTATCAAAACCGTTGGCGCGGGTAGCGGCGTTATTATCTGACGGCGGGCCGACCAGCTCGACATAGTTCGCACTATCGCCCACCTGCTTCACCCACTCCATTGCGCCAACCGCCGCGCCCTGCGCGTTGTTAGAAACCAACTGCGCTTTGGCGAGCCCGCTCTGGTTCAGTTCGGCATTGATGATAAATACCGGAATATTGGCGGCGATGGCCTTTTTCACCGAGCCGACCGAACCATCGGCGTTCGCTGGATCGAGAATAATCGCCTTCGATTTATTGGTGATCGCCGTATCAATCAGCTGACTTTCGGTATTGGTATCGCCTTTGTGCGCACTGACTTTGGCGCTGTAGCCCAGCTTTTCCGCCGCTTTCTGCGCTACCTGGCCTTCCGTTAGCCAGTAAGGGTTGGAAGGATCGTTAACGATGATGGTCATTAACCCGTTATCTGCCCAGGTGGGTGCAGCAAAAGTGGTGATAGCCATAGCCGCAGCCGCGATGAAGAGACGTTTAGTGAACATAGTTGGTGCTCCGTTATTATTTGGGGTACAGGTTTTACGGATATCCGCGCGCTGCTGAAACAGCGCGCGTGAGTTAGCGAGCGCGTCGTCCGTATTGCAAGGTGTTGAGCAATACCGCCAGCACGATCACGGCACCAGTGAACACCGTCTGCCAGTAAGCAGAGACGCCGATAATCACCAGGCCATCAGAGAGAAAACCAATCACGAACGCGCCAAGCAGCGTGCCGCGCACGTTGCCGCGTCCACCGGTCAGGGCCGCGCCACCAATCACCACTGCCGCAATCGCAGTCAGTTCATAAGTGGTACCAGCGGTTGGGCCGGCCGAGGTAAGCTGTGAGGAGAGCACCAGCCCGGCGAGTGCCGCGCAGACGCCAGACAACACATAGACGCTGATTTTGATGCGCTTCACCGGAACACCCGACAGATCGGCCGCACGTTCGTTACCACCCGACGCGTACAGCCAGCGCCCAAACGCTGAGCGGCTAAGCAGGAACCCACACGCCAGCGCCACCACGCCCAGCACCAGCACGCCAACCGGGATATTGAAGAGGCGATTAAAACCGAGCCAGTCGAAACCGGTATTCCCTAGCGCTTCGCTGCCGGAGAGTTTGTTGTAGGTCAGACCATTAGTGATCAGCAGCGCAATGCCGCGCGCCACATACATGGTGCCGAGCGTGGCGACGAAGGCCGGAACGCGGAACCAGGCGATCAGCACGCCGTTGACTAATCCCACCAGCGCGCCCACCACCAGCGTCAAAATCGCCACCGCCCACACCGGTAGATAGAGCACCACGCCGAGCGCTTCGAGGTTGATGCCCTGCATCATAAATCCGGCCATCACTCCAGCGAGACCCAGCGTAGAGCCCACTGATAAATCAATGCCACCGTTGAGGATCACCAGCAGCATGCCGATCGCCGGCAAACCGAAGATCGCCACGTGCGACGCCATGGTGAGAAAGTTAGCGCCGGTAAAGTAGTTGGGCGACAACATGGAGAAGGTAGCGATAATCACCAGCAGCGCGATGAATGCGCGCCCTTCCAGCAGCAGGCGCGCCACATTCAGCTGCTTGTCGCTTTTTTTCTTGTTGACCACCGGCGGCGTGTCCAGCGTTTGGGTTCTGTCAGTCATACCTTTTGCTCCACTTTTCATGTCATGCCACCAGAGACTCGCCTGAAGCGGCCATAATGCGTTCTTTACTGACGCTGGCGTCGAAGATGGCGGAGATGCGCCCTTTGCTCATCACCACAATGCGATGGGCAATACTCAGGCATTCGCCCACTTCCGAGGTGGTATACACCACCGCCAGCCCCTTTTTGGCATTCTCCGCCAGCAGGCGAAACACTTCCGCTTTAGCACCGATGTCGATGCCGCGGCTCGGCTCATCCAGCAGTATCACTTTGGGACGGGTGGCGAGCATTTTGCCGATCACCACTTTTTGTTGATTGCCGCCGGAGAGCGATCCAATCGCCGCATCGCCACCAGCGGTTTTCACCGTCACGTTACGAATGCTGTCGTTGACCAGCTGTTTTTCCCGGCTTCTGGAGAGCACCAGTCCGCGTACAAAGTCGCCGATGCTGGCGAGCGACAGGTTTTCTCCCACCGACATGGTTTGTACCAGGCCATCGCGCTGCCGATCTTCCGGCACCAGCGCCAGCCCAATTTGAATGCGTTGTGAGATGGTCAGCGCGGAGATATCGGTGTCCTGCAGCAGAATGTGACCGCTGCTTTGCTGCAGACGGCCGGCGATGCACTCCAGCAGCTCGGTGCGCCCCGCGCCCATCAGCCCGTAAATGCAGACAATCTCCCCGGCTTGCACCGCCAGCGATAAGTTGTCCACCAGCCGAATGCCGGTTTTACTTTTCAGCGTCAGATCTTTTACCGTCAGCGCCGGCAGCCCGAATTCGTAGCCCTGCGGCGGCGATCCCAGATCAAAGTGATCGCCCACCATGTTGCGCACGATCCATTCGAGATCGATCTCATCGCGTTTGGCATAGGCGGTCATCACGCCATCGCGCAGCACCACCGCCCGATCGGTAATCTCCAGCGCCTCCTCCAGATGATGTGAGATATAGACAATCGCCACGCCCTGGCTGGTTAAATCACGGATGACCTGAAACAGCACCGCCACTTCTGCCGCACTCAGTGCCGAGGTCGGTTCATCCATGATCAGAATCTGCGAATTCACCGACAGCGCGCGGGCAATCTCCACAATCTGCTGCTGTCCCAGACGCAGGTTTTCCACCGGCGTCAGCGGATCGATCTCCTCCTCCAGCGCCGCCATCAGGTGCGCTGTCACGCGCGCCTCTTCGGCATAATCGACGCCGCCCGGTTTCATGATTTCGCGCCCCATAAAGATGTTGTCGCGCACGTTCATATTCGGCGCGAGATTCAGCTCCTGATGGATAATCGAGATGCCACAGTCACGCGCTTCGGTGGCGGATCGAAAGGTCTTCTCCTCGCCGTGTAACAAGATTTCCCCGGTTGTTGGCGTAATCACACCAGACAAAATTTTCATCAGCGTCGATTTACCCGCGCCGTTTTCACCAAACAGCGTGGTCACTTCGCCACGACGAATTTCGAAATTGACGCCCTTAAGCGCGTGCGTGGAGCCGTACACTTTGCTGACGTTGCGCGCTTGCAGGATCACTTCGCCTTTCAGCAAGGCGGGATTGAGATTGAACGGTTTCATTTCACCTCCATGCTGACCGGCGTCACCATCCAGTTTTTCGCGTTGAGTAAGCGGAACACGCCAATCACCTGCACGGTTTTGCCCGGCAACGCATCACGATCCAGCTTGTCGAGCACTGCGCTTTTCATCGCACGATTGATGGCGGAACCGGCATTTTGATATTCGATTTGGTTCGTGAAATCACCGAACTGGATCTTGCCGTTAGCGTCACGCAGATCGGTGCCGGTAATCGCCGGACCGGTTTGCAGCCGCACCTGCATATCACCTGCTAATCCATCGATTTTCAGCGGGAAGATGCCCATCTGCCCGGCTTGCACCACGCCGGAGAACTTGACGGCAAAGACCGGCAGCGGTGCGCCAACGCCATATTTCTGCACCGCTTCCTGCTGATTAGTTTGCAGCGCATCGGCTAACGTTTTGGCGTCTACTGCACGTGATGCCACATCCTGCTGGATGGTCGGGAAGGTTTTCTGGCCGTAACTGTCGGGGGAGAAGCCTTGCTCCTGCGCATCTTCGGCGGAGCCAATTTTTACCACCTTGGTGTCGAGCGCCATCGCCGCGATCAGCGCAATCACTACCACGCCGAGGGTGGCGTAGCGCCGCACGCGCTTGCGGGAAATTTGCTGGGCCTGGATTGAGACATCGGACATAACGTGACCTCTCACTGACATCAGCTGCGATAATCGCGCCGATAATGTTATAAATGTGATAACTTGTGTGATGAGAATTGTGCTGATGTGACTAAATTGTCAACAGGTGACGCGCAATTTTTTCAGGAGAGCGATCTGGATCGCTTAATTGATGTAGCCCCCATCACAAAGCGCAATAAACCCCGCGCTATCAGCCTGTTCGCCGTGTTATCTCATTTCTACTTGTAAGGTTTTGACGCCAGATTCGTGATCACAATCGCTATTTCAGGTGAAATATATTGGTTTTATCGAAAAATAATACAGTTGATATGTTATCTCAGTGAGAAGTGGTGTAAGACATTATTTAGCAAATTCATCACAGCCCGTTAACACCTTTCGGTTTTGGCGGCGATGAATTGAACTCTTCTTCTTTCGGAGGTGTATGTGGACAGTGGCGATATCATTCTGGGTCTGGATTCCGGCACCTCGGTGGTGAAAGCGGTGGCGTTTGATCTGGAAGGCACGCAACTGGCATGCGCATCGGTGCGTAACCGTTATTACCGCAGCGAAGGCGGCGCAGCGCAGCAGTCAATGAGCCAAACCTTGCAGGATGCGGTCACAGCGATACGCAAACTGGGTGAACGCGTCGACAACCTGGCCGCGCGGGTGGTTGCGGTGGCCGTCACCGCGCAAGGCGACGGCAGCTGGCTGGTGGGAGCAAACAATCAGCCGGTCGGCGATGCGTGGATCTGGCTGGATGCGCGCGCGGCGCCGACGGTTGAAAAACTCAATCAGCACCCGTTAGCCGCCGCGCGCTTTCGCGCTACCGGCACCGGACTCAACACCTGTCAGCAGGGATCGCAGTTGGCGCACATGGATCACTTCTATCCCGAGCTGTTAGCTAACAGCGAAGTGGCGCTGCACTGCAAAGATTGGCTCTACCTCAATCTCACCGGCATCCGCGCCACCGACCCCTCTGAGGCCAGCTTTACCTTTGGCAACTTCCGCCACCAGCGCTATGACGATCAGGTGATTGCCGCGCTGGGGCTGGAACAGCATCGTCATCTGCTGCCGGAGATCATTGAAGGCACAGACACCACGCATCCGTTAACCGCGGAAGCCGCGCAGGCCACCGGTTTACGGGCTGGCACGCCAATCTGCCTCGGCTATGTCGATATGGCGATGACCGCGCTTGGCGCTGGCGTGCACACCGGCGAAGCCAATACCGCCTGCTCGATTGTTGGCTCGACCGGCGTACATCTGCGCAGCGTCACCATTGATGAGGTGTGGCTGAATCCGGCGCAAACCGGCTACGTGATCCCGCTGCCGTGGCCGGGCTATGTCACGCAGGTGCAAACCAATATGGCATCAACGCTCAATCTTGACTGGCTACTGAATCTTGCCAGCGATCTGCTTAACAGCTTTGGCTGTGAAATCGATCATGCCCGTTTGGTGGGCCATATCGATCGCTGGCTCAACGCGGCGAAGCCCGGCAGCCTGCTCTATCACCCGTATATCTCGATTGCCGGTGAGCGCGGGCCGTTTGTTAATGCCGAGGCGCGCGCCAGCTTTACCGGCCTGAGTTACACCCACAATTTTGGCGATCTGGTGCGGGCGGTCATTGAAGGCATCGGTTTTGCAGCGCGCGATTGCTATCAGGCGATGGGCAGTTTGCCGGGAGAAATCCGTTTAACCGGCGGCGCGGTGCGTTCGCAGCCGTTACGCCAGATTTTATCTGCCTGCATTGGTGCGCCGGTGCGCATCAGCCAGCGCGACGAAGCCGGAGCGGCCGGTGCCGCGATGATGGCGGCGGTGGCGATTGGCGCGTATCCGTCGATGGAGAGCTGCGTCAAAACCTGGGTAATGCCGCTGCTGGATGCGCCCGAAGCGCCAGCGAGCGAACTGATGCAGCGCTACAACCAGCTGTTCCCCACCTATCAGCAGCTGCGTAACGATCTTCCTGCCGCCTGGCACGCGCTAAAACAGTTTTAAGGAGTAAATCATGAGTGAACACATGCTGGATCTGTTTGTGATTGGCGGCGGTATCAACGGTGCCGGTATCGCGCGTGACGCTGCCGGTCGCGGATTGTCGGTAATGATGTGTGAGAAAGATGACCTCGCGCAGGGCACGTCATCGCGCTCCGGCAAACTGGTGCACGGCGGGCTGCGTTATCTGGAGTATTACGAGTTTCGACTGGTGCGTGAGGCGCTGATCGAGCGCGAAGTGCTGCTCAACGCCGCACCGCATATCATCTGGCCGATGCGGTTTGTCTTGCCGCACAGCCCAACCGATCGCCCGGCGTGGCTGGTGCGCCTTGGCCTGTTTTTATATGACCACCTTGGCGGCCGTCAGAAACTGCCGGGCACGCGTTCGCTGGATTTACGCCGCGATCCTGAAGGTGCGCCGCTGCTGGACAGTTACAGTAAAGGATTCGAGTACTCCGATTGCTGGGTAGATGATGCGCGGCTGGTGACGCTGAATGCGCTGGATGCCGCCGAGCGCGGCGCCACCATTCTGCCGCGTACCCGCTGCGTAGCGGCGACACGTCATAACGGCAAGTGGGAAATCACCCTGCAGGATGCCAGCGGTACCTCACGCACCGTGTTTGCCAAAGTGCTGGTCAACGCCGCCGGACCGTGGGTGCTGGATATCGTCAATCAGGTCACGCACACCACAAGCAGTCGCAACGTGCGACTGGTTAAAGGCTCGCACATCATTGTGCCGAAGTTCTGGGAAGGTCAGCAGGCGTATCTGGTGCAGAACACCGACAAGCGGGTGATCTTTATCAACCCGTATGAAGGCGATAAAGCGCTGATCGGCACCACCGATATTCCGTGGCAAGGCAAAGCGGAAGCGGTTACCGCCGACGACAGCGAGCAGCAATACCTGATCGACGTGGTGAATCGCTACTTCAAGGTGAAACTGCGCGCCAGTGATGTGATCACGCGCTTCTCCGGCGTGCGTCCGCTGTTTGATGACGGCAAAGGCAATCCATCGGCGGTGACGCGTGATTACGTGTTTGACCTCGACGATCAACAAAACGCCCCGCTGCTGCATGTGTTTGGCGGCAAGATCACCACTTTCCGCAAGCTGGCTGAACACGCGATACAGAAACTGGCACCGTTCTTCCCCAACATGGGCGCGGACTGGACGCGGGGCGCCACCTTACCGGGCGGCGATATGCCACACGCCGATTTCGACAGTTTCTTAGAGCAGGTCAAAGCGCGCTGGCCGTGGCTACCGCAGGCGCTGCGTAAACACTATGCGCGGCTGTATGGCACGCGTATCGATAAGCTGATCGGTCATGCCAATGCGCTGGGCGATCTTGGCCGCCATTTTGGTGGGCAGCTGTACGAAGCCGAGGTGCGTTATCTGGTGGAAAACGAGTGGGCGCAGCAGGCCGAGGATGTGTTGTGGCGCCGCACCAAGCATAAGTTGCACCTCGATGACGCGCAGCAACAGGCTTTCACCCAGTGGTTCAACGCCACCTTTGCTGCTCCCGCGCCGCTGCGTGCGCATGCCGGATAAGAGGTGAATCATGCCGTTAACGCTGTCACTGAATACTAATCCGTTGGTGAACCGCTTTGCCGACCCGCAGGATTTGATTACCACCGTGGCGCAGCAGATCCGCATCCGTGATGTGCAGCTCACCCATGAATTTATCAATCCCGGCTGGCCTGCTGCGACCATCATGCGCATGACGCGCAAGATGCAGCAGGCGCTACGCGCCACCGGCGTGCGCGTGACCTCCGGCATGACCGGACCCTATGGTCGCCTCAACCATTTTGGTCACCCTGATGTCGAAGTGCGCCGCTATTATGTTGACTGGTTTAAAACCTTCGCTGATATCACCGCCGAGCTGGGCGGCGACGCGGTAGGTTCGCAGTTCGCCATCTTTACCCAGCAGGATTTCAACGATGTTGCGCGCCGCGACGCACTGATCGACATTGCCATTGATTGCTGGGCCGACGTTGCCGAACACGCCAAAGCCGCCGGATTGAAATACCTGTTTTGGGAACCCATGAGCGTGGGCCGCGAGTTCGGCGAAACCATTCCGGCCTGTCTGGCGCTGCAGCAGCGTTTGAGTGCTGCCCCAATGGCGCTGCCGATGTGGATGATGGCGGATATCGATCACGGAGATGTCACTTCCGCCGATCCGCGCGATTACGATCCTTATGCGTGGGCTGAAGCGGTGCCGCGCTACTCGCCGATTATCCATATTAAACAGAGCATGCTGGATAAAGGCGGACACAGACCTTTTACATTGCAGTACAATGCCGGCGGCCGCATTCAGCCGCAGCCGCTGCTGGACGCGCTGGCGCGCGGCGGAGCGCAGGATAATGAGATCTGCCTTGAGCTGAGCTTTAAAGAGCGCGAGCCAACCGATAGCAACGTGGTGGCGGAGATCGCCGAAAGCGTCGCCTTCTGGGCCGGGCATATTGATACCGGCGTGCAGGATCTGCATTTGGCGGAGTGAGGTGCGCGGTTTCCCCTCACCCTAACTCTCTCCCGCAAGCGGGCGAGGGAACTGTCCGCGCACGCTGCTCGATCGGCCCCTTCTCCCACTTGTGGGAGAAGGTTGGGATGAGGGCTTAAGCGCACCATATAAACCAAAGGACAACCCATGAAACCGGCACCAACCTCGACTGAACGCGACGAATCTCTGGCGCTGCGCGCCGCCTGGCTGCACTACGTCGGCGGTTTAACGCAGGCGGAAGTGGCGAAACGACTCGGGCTGCCGTCGGTGAAAACGCACCGCATGATTGCGCGCATGGTGGCGGAAGGCGCGGTGAAGGTGTCGATTGATGGTGATATCGTCGCCTGCGTCGCACTAGAAGATCGTCTGCGCGCGAAATTCGCGCTTAACTTCTGTCATGTCGCCCCCGATCTTGGCGAAGAAGGCTTGCCGGTGCGCGCGCTGGGCATGGCGGGCGCGGATTACCTGCGTAACCTGATCACCGCGTCGCCTTCTACCACCTTAGGTCTGGGGCATGGTCGCACCCTTTCCGCCGCCATCCATCAATTGCCACGTATTGATGCGCCGCATATGCGCTTTGTCTCGCTGCTCGGCTGTTTAACCCGCAACTACGCGCTCAATCCTCACGACGTTATGCACCGCATCGCCGAGAAAACCGGTGCGCAGGCCTACATGATGCCCGTGCCTTTCTTTGCCAATACCCAGGAAGATCGCGAAGTGTTACTGGCGCAGCGCGGCGTGAGCGAGGTGTTTGCCATGGCGGCGCAGAGTGAAGTCAAACTGGTGGGAATTGGCACCGTGGAACCCGCCGCTCAGCTGGTTGAAGCCTGCATGATTGATGAAGCGGAGATCAATGATATCTCCTCATCCGGCGCGGTCGGCGAGCTGCTGGGCCACTTCTTCGATGCCAACGGACAGATGATTCACACCAACTTAACGGCCCGCACGTTGTCGGTGGATCTCGATCTCTCGCATCGCGCAGAGATTGTCGCCCTGGCGGGCGGCGCCAGTAAGGTCGCCGCGATTCGCGCAGTGCTGGCCAGCGGTCTGGTGACCGGTTTGATCACGGATGAGGTCACCGCGCAGGCATTAGTGGGCTGAATTGCAATGATGAAATGTTCACTGTGTAGTACCAATAAGCGTAATTGGTACTACACAGTGAACATCTCTGACATGATGCGCCGTTGAAAAAAACCTTCACATCAGGCTAAGATGTTCCATATATAGTACAAATTACGTTTATTGGTACCCTGTATGGAACAAGTCATGGCTTCTATCACTTCACCCACCTCACGCTATGCTCAGGAAGCGATTGCCCTATTAGCTTCCTTGATTCGTACTGAACGTATCGAGAAGCAAATTCCAGTATCTGAGTTAGCAGAAAGAGCCGGTATTTCGCGTGGGACTTTACATCGCATTGAGCAAGGCGACGTGAAATGTCAGATTGGCAGTTATTTCGAGATTGCGGCCATATTGGGCATTCCCCTGTTTGATGCAGAGGTGAGTTTGCCATCATTGGTCAGTCATCGAAATCGTGTTGAAGAAAAGCTCAAGCTGTTACCCAAACACACCAGTAAAAAAAAGAGTAGCAGGAAGGTGAAGGATGACTTCTGAAGCGCGTTTTAGAGACGCTTACGTATGGATATGGCTGCCTGGTGAAACATCACCAGTGGTGGCGGGCAGGCTTGAGGCTGAAGGCGGTACGCTGCTTTTCAACTATGGTCGTAGTTATCTGCAGCGAGAAAACCGCATTCCGCTCAATCCCAATGAACTTCCTCTGCGGACTGGCGTTATTCCGCCGCTGAATGGGTTAAACATTGCGGGATGTATCCGTGACAGCGCACCTGATGCCTGGGGACGCCGTGTCATTATCAACCGTCGAATGGGACGGAAAGGCGCGAACGTCGATACCGGAATACTCGATGAGCTGACGTATCTCATTGAGTCCGGTTCAGATCGCATTGGTGCCCTGGATTTCCAGCACTCAGCAACGGAATACATTCCGCGCTCAACTGCAAATGTCACCCTTCCTGAATTACTGGAGTCGGCTGATCGGGTTGAAAAAGGCGTGCCGCTAACACCCAAACTGGATCAGGCGCTTTTTCATGGGACGTCGATCGGTGGCGCGCGGCCAAAAGCGCTGATCGAGGCCGAGGGAAAAAAATACATCGCGAAATTTTCTGCCAGTGCGGATATCTGGAACGTGGTGAAAGGCGAATTCCTGGCGATGCGGTTGGCGCAGTTGGCAGGATTGCATGTCGCTCCGGTGAAGCTAGTCAAAGCCGCCGGACGCGATGTGATCATGATTGAGCGCTTTGACCGCGAACATAAAGCCGATGGATGGACGCGAAAAGTGATGCTTTCGGCGCTGACCCTATTTGAACTCGACGATATGCTGGCGCGCTATGCCAGCTACGAAACACTCGCTGAAATTATTCGTCAACGTTTTGCCTCGCCCAAAGAGACTTTGCTAGAGCTGTATAAACGGCTTTGCTTCAATATTCTCTGCGGCAACACCGATGACCATGCCCGCAATCATGCCGCCTTTTGGGATGGTAACAGCTTCAGTCTTACGCCTGCTTATGACATTTGCCCGCAAGGTCGTGCTGGCAACGAAGCCTCGCAGGCAATGCTGATTAGTGGCAACAATAATTTGAGCCGCTTAAGCAGCTGCCTGGATGCAGCTCATCACTTTGCTTTGAGTCGCGCTGACGCGCATGCGCATTTCATGCTGATAAAAACGTCGATTGAAACCTATTGGCATCATGTTTGTGATGAAGCCGATTTGAGCAAGGTGGATCGGGAAAGCTTGTGGCACAGGCAGTTCATCAATCCTTTTTCACTTGAATAGCTGATTGCGTGAGCTAGACCAAACTCACTTCCACGCCCTTCTCACGCAGCGCTTTTTGATAGCTCGCCTCCAGTTCGGCATCGGTGATCAGTTGGTTAAACGGCTGAAGCGGTGCCAGCGCAAACGGATGAATCTGGCCAAACTTTGAGGAATCCGTCAGCGCGATGGTGTGTGTAGGTTTTTCCATGATGGCGTTGACCACGTCACAGCGCAGCATATCGCGGCCGGTAAAGCCGGTGACCGCATCCCAGCCATCAATACCGATAAACGCCTTGTGGAAATTGAGGTGCTGAATACACAGACGCGTTAGCGGCCCCACCACCGATTCACTGCTTTTCTGGAACAGGCCGCCAAGGATGATCACATCGCCGCCCTTTTCGCGCAGCAATCCGGCGATGTAATGGCTCACGGTAATGATGGTGATATCGTTGCGTTCACTCAGTTCACGCGCCAGCAAGGCGTTAGTACTGCCGCCTTCGATAAACACCGTTTCACCGCTGTTCACCAGCGACGCCGCGTACTCGGCCAGACGCTTTTTCACCGCGAAGCGGGTTTGCATACGCGCGCCAACATCATCACTTTCTGGCGCCACGGCGGAACCGTGTACGCGGCGCAGAAAGCCGCCTTTCTCCAGAAGATTGAGATCCTGACGCACCGTCACTTCTGAGACGCCGGTGGTGTGCGCCAGCTCATTTACGCTGACGCTGCCGCGCTCGCTAACCAATTGGATAATCTGCTGATGACGTGCGTTCATAACACCCGCTGCTGTGAAATTTTTGCCAAGCTTACCAGAAATTTAGCCCAATCCCAGACTGCGGCGACCATTGGCATTCAGCGCGTCGAGGGTGAAGCGATCGCGCCACTGCATTTCATAATCCTCCTGCGGGAAATCGCCAGGCGACGCACCGCTGGCCAGCGCCTGCGCCACTTTTGTCGCGTAGGCGGCATTTTTCTCACACAGCGGTGCGGCGGGAATGTACATTACATTGCCCCAGCCTTGCTGATCCTCTACCGGCGCGACCGAGTGGATCACATCACAATGCCACCAAACCGAATCGCCCGCCTGCAGCGCGGGAATCGAACACAAGCCCTCAATCAGTTCCGGATGCCACTGCGCTGAAACCGGCAGCACTTTGCCCGGCGCGACGCCGCATAGCTCATCTTCCGGTACATCTTTCAACAACGGACGCAGCAACAAATAGGCCATCGCTTCCGGCACCGGCACCACATGCAGCAAGCCCTGACCAATCTGCATATCCGACAGCGCGGTCCAGCCCTGGAAGGTACGGAATACCGAGCACTTGGTGGTAGTCCCCGATTGATACTCATTCACTTCAGTGCGATACGCCGCATCCCAGGGATCGTATTGATCAAACTGGTTGGTGAAAATTTTACTGAACACCTGCTGATACGCCGGCAATAACCAACGCTCTAATGCGCCTGAATCAGTGTGCGCGCCAAGACCTTTGGAGGTGGTGCCCGGCAAGCGGCGACGAATACGATCGGGATAAATGATGCTAACGTCAGGATCAAACCAGCGCGAGCCGCGCGACTCAAACGTCCACAAGCGATTGAGGAAAGATTGCGTCTGGGCCATGGCCTCGCTTTGACGCGCTGACATCTGCGCATCGCTCCAGTAAATCGGATAGATTTCCGGACGTGACGCATCAAGATTGCCAAAGAAGTTATCGCCCGGCCCTTGGTAGACGTTGTCGAAATCATTGTCATCGAGGTATTTGAGCATTGATTCATCCCAGGCCAGCGCCTGTTCGCGCGGGAAAGTCTGCTTCACCACTACACAACCGCGTCGACGAATATGATCCTTCACCTCATCGGTGATACGTCCCGCCGCAATATCCTGCTGACTCACCTGCGGCCACGCGCTGCCGTTTTGCGCCTCTTCCGCGCGAGCAGCGGCAATTTCGCTGACGATTTTGCTTCTGACTTGTTCAAACAGACCTTCGACATCGCCGATCTGCTCTCTTAACACCCTTTTCAACAGGCGAACGTTATGTTTGAAATCATCAGGTTGTTGCAATGAAGTGAAAGTATGATTCATGACATGCTCCGATTCGTTAACTTGCTCTTTTCATTCGAAACTAAAGTAAGCTTCATTCATAACAAATGCGCAGCAATAAACAATAATGTGACCGCCGAATCCGGAGGTTGATCACATTAAGATCGAAGAATGGGTTTCAGGTGAAAGTGGCGGCGCGTTTTACGCCACCACTGAAAGATCAGGATTGTGACGTTTTAGGCAGCGCTTGTAGAATGGCATCCACGCACTGCTGCGCCGAGATTAAGGCGCTATCAAGCTGCAAATGATCGCGCTCCCAGGCTTGATATTCGCGCTGTTCAACTGCCTGCCAATCCGGCAGCTTCAAACCTTTAATATCGGAAGCGCGATTTTCGACGCGAAAGCGATGTTTGTTATGATCGGAACAGATTACTTCGACTTCCAGCAGCGGCGCACCGCTCAACAAGGCGATATCGCGATAAGCGTTGCGGATCAGCTGCAGGTCGTTAACCGAGTCGGTAATAACGGTGGAACCGAGCAGCAAATTGTCGCGCGCCAATCCGTAGATGACAAAATACCCTTCCGGCCCGATCGCTTTCTCGCTCTCTTCACCCGATCGCAACGCCTGTTCGATAGTATCGACGCGTAAATACACCGCGCCGATCTGCTGCGCTAATAAGCGCGCAATGGTGCTTTTGCCGGTGCCGGGTAATCCACTAAACGTGATGAGCATTAATTAATTCCTATTTTACATTGATGTTCAATCGTGATTAGCCTGACGGTGAATGCGATTTTTATTATCACTGCAGGCCAGGTTTCCTCTTTCCTGGCTGAACGTCCCAGTTGGCACGTTTGCAGCGCTGGATGCGTAAATAGCTTTCGTCACTAAATGTGTAAAACGGTAAGAGCCCCTTGCGCAATTAGTGAACGCACTCACAAGTCAGAAACAATTCATTAACCAACGTTTGATCTTTTCCCCGCCAGCTTTTATACCTTTTGAAAATTATTTCATGCATAAGAAATAATTTTCAAGGTCAACCCCGGCTCGTTTTTCCGCGTTTTGTCGTCACGGCTGAGCCATACACATTCAGCGTCAGTTCCGGGGAATAAACATGAAAAAAATCACTGTTCTACTCGCCAGTTTGTTCATGGCGGGCAGTTTCACCAGCATCACGCAAGCAGCGGATGCGCCTCAATTTCGCTGTAAACCCGGCGAAACTTACTACATGAACGTGATGGTGACAGGCGTAGAGTATTGGTTCCCGGTTTACGAAATGTTCAAGCAGGCTGCGCATCAGCTGGGCTGTAAGACCGTATACGGTGGCACACCCGCTTATGACGTTAACCAGCAACTCTCAAGCTTTGAACAAATCCTGGCACAAAAACCCGCCGGTATTTTTCTTCATCCGATGAATCCTGACCCCTTTATTGAGCCCATTAATCGTGCTGCTGAAATGGGCATTCCAGTGGTGACGTTTGCCGCCGATTCACCTAACAGTAAACGCGTTGCTTATATCACCTCAGACAATTTCCGTGAGGGTAAAGCCGCAGCCGACGAACTAGGGAAAGCAATGGGTAAAGGTGCCGAATTTGCGGTGCTGGAAAACCCCGGTCAGGATAATCACGATAGGCGTGTCACTGCGTTTATTAATGAGATGAAAACCGCCTTTCCTGACAGCAAATTAGTCGCACGCGCTGCGACGAATCAGGACCCTTCGAAAGCCTATAACGCCGTACTCTCAATGTTGCAGGCGAACCCCAATCTGAAAGGCATCTTTATGCCGGAAGCCAGCTCTGCGATTGGTGCTGCGCAGGCAGTGGCTGAAAACGGCGGCAAAGTGAAAGTGATGACCGTGGATGTCAACGCTAAGGTGCTGGATATGATTAAAAGCGGTCAGGTATTTGGCGCAATCAATCCAAATCAGGGCATCCAGGGCTATATGGGTTTTATGACCTTGTTCCTTGCTGCTCATCCTGAACTGATCGATCCGATGAATGACGCCAAACGCAACGGGACCAATCCTTTTGCCTTCCCAATCCTTGATAACGGTTATGCGGTGGTGACTAAAGACAACGCCGATGATTTCCGCTGGGATGCTTATCTGAAACGCCGCGGCACTAAAGGCATCAATGAGTAAGGCGACGATTATGACAGCACTATTGGAATTACGTGGCATCACTAAAAGTTTTGGCGCGGTACGGGCTTTACAGGGGGTAGATCTCACCCTCCGCGCGGGAGAAATTCATGCGCTGGCCGGAGAGAATGGCGCTGGAAAATCAACGTTGATGAACATTATTGATGGCATTTTGCGTCCAGATGGTGGCGAGATATTGCTGTGTGGCAAGGCCGTGACCATTCGCTCACCACGTGAAGCACAGAGTCTTGGCATTGGTCTGGTACATCAGGAAATTGCTCTTTGTCCTGATATCAGCATTTATGAAAACATTTGGATGGCGCATGCCGCTGGCCAGCGCGGCGTGCTCATGCCGCATAAAGTACTACGTGAAAAAGCGCAGCAGGTGATGAATCGACTCGCGCCGATAGCGGTGACTCAAAAAGTGGGTGAACTTTCTCTCTCTCAGCAGCAACTGGTGGAGATCGCCAAAGCGCTGACGTTGGATTGTCGACTGCTCATTCTGGATGAACCCACCGCCGCGCTAACCGAACCAGAGGCTCAAACGCTGTTTACGATTGTGCGCCAGTTGCAGGCGCAAGGTATTTCAGTGGTCTATATCAGCCATCGCATGGCAGAGATTTTTGCGCTATGCCAGCACATCACCATTCTGCGCGATGGCCTTACGGTACACAGTTCAACGCTGCAAAACATGACGCCTGATGAAGTGATTACACGTTTGGTCGGACGCGAACTGTCGCAACTCTATCCTGATAAACGCCCAGTTAGCGCCGCTTCACCATTGCTTGAAGTGCGTGAGCTTGGCGATGGTAAGCACTTCAACGACATCAATTTTGATTTGCATCCCGGCGAAATCCTTGGCATTGGCGGTTTGATGGGGGCAGGACGCAGCGAAATTGCGCAGGGTATTTGCGGTTTACTGCCCATCAAACGTGGCGCAATCCGTATCAAGAGCAAAGCTGTGACATTGAGGGATTACGCCGCGAGTATTGCGCTGCGCATGGTCTATTTGTCGGAGGATCGCAAAGATGCCGGACTTTTTTTAACGATGCCGATCGAATGGAACATTTCGGCTCTGGATGTCAACGCAGTCAGTCATCATCGTTTGTTGCTCAGTCCGCAGCTTGAGCGTCAGCAGGCAGAGGCGCTGGCAAAGCAAGTGAAACTCAAGCTTGCCAAATTAAGCGATCCGGTGTCGTCGCTATCAGGTGGGAATCAGCAGAAAGTCGCGCTAGCACGCGTATTATCGGTACAGCCGGAAATTGTATTTCTTGACGAACCAACACGTGGCGTGGATGTCAGCGCCAAGGCTGAGATCTACAGTATCCTCGCCAAACTGGCGGCCAGCGGTGTGGGTTTAATCGTGATTTCATCAGAGTTACCGGAACTCATTGGCCTGTGTGATCGCATCATCGTGATTCATGAAGGGCGCATGAGCGGAGAAGTAACCGGTGAGGCAATGAATGAAGAGAACCTGATGCGGCTAGCGGCTGGCATCATTCCAGAAGCGGAGGCTGTATGACAATGAATACCACCTTGCCTACACTGCAAAAATCGCGTTGGTCTCTGTTTGGCGGCATTCATAAACAGCGCGAAGTGGGACTGATTGCGATCATTGCACTGATCTTCATGGTGATGAGTTTCACTTCCCCCTACTTTCTCACCTGGGCCAACATGAAGGCGATGCTACTGTCGTTTTCAATTGAAGGCATTGTGGTGATTGGCATGACTATTCTGCTAATAGTTGGCGGTATCGACCTTTCGGTTGGCGCAGTGGTTTGTCTTTCAATGGTGGTCGCTGGGCAGCTATTCCTTAGCGGCGTGGATCCCTGGCTGGCTGGCGTAGGCGGCATTGCGGCGGCGGCGCTGGTTGGCTTTTTAATGGGGCTGACGGTAACAAAAATCGGCCTCAGTCACTTTATCGCTTCGCTGGCGGCGATGGTTATCGTGCGCGGCCTGTGTATGATCGTCACTCAGGGAACGCCGCTATCATTATTTACGCTGCCCGTGAGTTTCAAATTTATTGGCCAGGGCGCTCTGTGGGGCGTTCCGTTCGTTATCCTGCTGTTCTTCGTGCTGGTCGCGCTGTTCGACTTCTTGCTGCGTAAAGCCACGTTATTTCGCAAAGTGTTCTACACCGGCAGTAATGAACGTGCCGCCGCCTATTCCGGCATCAACATTAATCGCATCAAATTGTGGGTCACAGTACTGACCTCTACGCTGGCAGGACTCGCCGGCATTATTTATATGGCACGTCTTGGCTCTGCAACGCCAACCTTTGGTGTCGGTATGGAACTGAATGTCATTGCAGCGGCGGTCATTGGCGGCGCGAGTCTGAAAGGTGGCACTGGCTCGATTCTTGGCGCGGTGCTTGGTGTTGCATTGCTGTCGATCGTCACCAGCTCGCTAATATTAATCAACGTCTCCGTTTACTGGCAGGAGTTGATTAAAGGTTTGATTTTACTGGCCGCCGTCTCAATCGATCACTTACTGAATAAATACCGTGCTGCATAAGGAATTATCGCCCATGGAATTCGCTAATGAGCACCCTGCGTTTCATAGCGCGCGTCAGATTTACCAGGTTCTGGTGATGTATTACCTCGATGGCAAGAAACAGTCGGAGATTGCGGTTGAAACCGGCTTATCGGTTGCCAGCGTTAATCGTCTGATACGTCAGGGTAAGGAGAGCGGCATGGTGGAAATCACCATCAAATCCCCTTGGCTTTCAGCACATCAACTGGAGAGCGATCTGGCTGCCCTCGGTCAGTTGCAACAGGTGGTGGTGGCGCCGAACGTTGCACGCAGTGAGGATCATAGTCTGCAAATGGTCGGCGCAGCGGCGGCAGAATATTTGTTATCACGCTTAAAGGATGGCGATGTCATTGCTATTACTGGTGGCAAAGGTGTAAGTGCGCTAGTTGAAGCATTACAACCCTCACGTAAATACGATGTTCAAGTGGTACCCGCGCTGGGCTGCGTGCAAGGCAAACATTACACCGACGTCAATCATGTGGCCTCGGAAATGGCGGCGCGTCTTGGCGGACACGCATGGCAGATTCACGCCCCGCTTTTTACTGATTCTGCCGATGAACGCGACATGCTGATGGGCATTAGCGCCGTCGACCAGGTGCTGGATAAAGCGCGTAACGCCACGTTAGCGGTAGTGGGTTTAGGATCAATTCATAGCGACAACTCCAGCTACTACGATCTTAACCTCTCGGCGCGCCATGCTTCCTCCAGCATTGAAACCAGCGGTGCGCGCAGTGAACTGTTAGCCTGGCTGCTGGATGCTAACGGCCAACCGGCTCCGTTCGATGCCAACCGGCGTTTGGTTGGCCTGACGTTGCCTGAACTGCAACGCATTCCCTTCTCAATGGCGGTGGTGGCTGGTCGTGACAAAGTGGACCCGATTGACTGCGTGCTGCACGGTCAGTGGCTGAAAGGCATGGTCACTGATGAATCGACTGCGGCAGGCGTACTGGAATTGGCCCTGAGCCGAGGAGCATCTCATGGATAACATTAAAACCCGCGAACAACGTCTGAGCGCCCTGCGCCTGCGTTCATCGACACCGGTGTTGATTGTCGGCGGCGGCATCAACGGTATCAGTACGTTTCGTGAGCTGGCGTTACAGGGCATTCCGGCGATTCTGGTGGAAAAAGGCGACTGGTGCCAGGCCGCCAGCGGTGCGCTGTCGCGCATGATTCATGGCGGTTTGCGGTATCTGGAAACCGGTGAATTTACGCTGGTCAAAGAGTCGGTTACCGAGCGCGATCGCCTGCTGAAAAATGCTTCGCACTATGTTTTCCCCCTACGCACCACGGTGCCGATCGATAATCTCGCTGGCGGTTTAGTGAATGCTACCCGCCGTTTTCTACGCCTGAGCGATAAACCGACGCGGCGCGGGGCGTTGCTGATCAAAACCGGGCTTAGCCTGTATGACATTTACACCCGCCAATATGGATCGATGCCGAAGCATCAGGTGCGCAATGAAGCCGCCACGCGTGACCGCTGGCCGGGATTCGCGCCCTGGGTGAAATACAGCGCCAGCTATTACGATGCCTGGATCAGCGCGCCCGAGCGGCTGGGATTTGAGCTGATTGATGATGCCGAAAAAGCCTGTCCAGAGGCGCTGGCGCTCAATTATCTGCAGCTGGTCAGCGCCGAGGGCGAAACGGTTATTTTGCAGGATGCGTTGAGCGGTGAGCGATTTAGCCTGCAACCGCATGTGCTGGTGAATGCCGGTGGCGCATGGATCGACCAGCTTAACCAACGCATCACCTCCAACCGCGATCTGCCAAAGCTGATTGGCGGCACCAAAGGTTCGCATCTGATCCTCGATCATCCTGAATTGCTGCAGATGCTGGACGGCGAAATGGTCTATTTCGAAAACCAGGAAGGCCGCGTCTGCATCATGTTTCCGTGGTTTGGCAAGGTGCTGGTGGGTTCCACCGATATCCGCGTGGACGATCCCGATGCAGTGGTGTGCGAAGAGGAGGAAAAGAGTTATATCCTGGAGTCACTGCGCTTCGTCTTCCCGCATATCGAGGTGGCGGATTCCGCCATCGTTTACACCTTCTGCGGCGTACGTCCGCTGCCCGCCAGCGAGGCCAAACTCAACGGCCAAATTTCGCGTAATCACTCGTTAGTGGTGTTGCCGGCTGACGCCAATCGCGCCTGGAGCACGCTCTGTTTAGTCGGCGGCAAATGGACCACTTTCCGCCAGTTTGGTGAAGAGGCGGCGGATCGCGTGCTGCGGCTGCTCGGCGAAAAACGTCAGGTCTCCAGTGGTGATGTGCCGATTGGCGGCGGACGTGATTTCCCCAAACCTTCAGGACAAACCGCGTGGCTGGCGCAACTAGCGCAGCGTTATGGCGTGCCGCTGCCGCGCGTGATGCAACTCGCCAAACGTTACGGCAGCCGCGCCCTGCCGCTGCTGGCGCTGATCCAGCAGCACGGCGAGCAAATGTTGCAGCATCACGCCGCCTACAGCGATGTCGAATTGCGGTATCTGATTGAGCACGAGCAGGTTTGTCAGCTGGAGGATTTGCTGGTGCGCCGCACCTCGCTGGCGATTTGCGGTGAACTTAGCGCGCCGCTGGTGCAGGAGATCGCGCAGATCATGGCCGCGACGCTCGGCTGGAGTGATAGCGAACGCACGCAGCAGCTGCAGCGCGGCTGCGCCAATTTGGCACGGTTGCACGGGCTTACCGGCCTTTACCCCACGGTTTTTCAGGAGGAAACACGACATGTTAGTAACCAATAAAGTGCGCATGCAGCGTCTGTTTCAGCACGGTAAATGTCTGGATGTCGCCATTGATCACGGTATCGCCAACGAGCCTGATTTTCTCATCGGACTGGAGAATATTGAGGGCGTGATGGATAACCTGATCGCCGCGCAGCCGGATGCGATTCAGGTCAACTATGGTCAGGCCGATCTGCTGCAGCGTGTGGCGGGACGCAAACCGGCGCTGGTGATGCGCACCGATGTGGGCAATGCCTACAACGCGGCGCGTCACCGGGAAATGTGGGCGGTGCTGCACAATCCGGATGAACCGATTCTTGCCGCGTTGCAGATGGACGCCGCCGCAGTGGTAGTGAATCTCTATCTGATCCCGGATGAACCGGGCATTTTCCGCATGTGCGTCGAAAATATTGGCCGCTTGCGCCAGGCTTGCGATCGCTACGCCATGCCGCTGATGATTGAGCCGCTGGTGATGGCCCCCGCTGGACAAGGCGCGGCTTACGGCTCACTCGGCGATGTCGAGAAAATTGTGCCGCTGGTGCGGCTGGCGCGTGAGTTAGGTGCCGATATCATCAAAGCCGATCCCACTGAGAACGTGGAAGATTTTCATCGCGTGGTGGAAGCGGCACGCTGTCCCACGCTGGTGCGCGGCGGCGGCAAAGGTGAACTGGCTGGCGTACTGACCAAAAGTGCCGCGCTGATGGCGCAAGGTGCCAGCGGGATGGTGTATGGCCGCAATGTTTATCAACACGATAATCCGTCACGCGTGGTGAAAGCGCTGATGGCGATTATTCATCAGGGCGCCAGCGGCGCGGACGCCCTGGAAATCTATCAGCAGGGTTAAGCCTTACCTGCACCGGCGCTTAAGCGGTGCGCCGTCTTCGCCAGTTGCACGGAGTCGGATATGAAGATAGTCGGTATTGATGCCGGAAACACCATGATCAAAGCGGTGCTGTTTGATCTCAGCGGTCGCGTATTGTCGGTGGCCGAGTGCGCGGGAGAAACCCATCGTCCGCAGGAAGGCTACGCCGAACGGCCGGTGGCGGATATCTGGCATGGCGTCAGCGATGCGGTGAGCCGTTGTCTGGGGCAGGCGGAGACGCCCGCCAGCGATGTAATTGCGGTTGGCGCGGCCGGCCACGGCAACGGTTTGTACGCGCTGGATAAGCATCAGCAGCCACTTTTTGGTATTCAATCTATCGATCATCGAGCTTGTGACAAGGTGCACGCGCTGGAAATGAGCGGCGCGGATAAGCGCATCTACCAGATTTCGCTGCAAAAACCCTGGCCTGCGGCAACGCCGATATTAATCAGCTGGATTAAGCAACATCAACCCGAGCGCTGGGCGCAAATCGGCCATTTACTCTGCGCGAAAGACGTTATCGCCCATTTTCTCAGCGGTGCGATTAGCGCTGATTTTTCAGATGCCGCCGGCGCCGGCTTAATTGATTATCGTGCGCGCGGCTACAGCCGTGAATTGATGGCGCTGTACGACATCGAAGAGGCGCTCGCCCTGCTGCCCGAACTGCGTGAATCCTGCGAGGTGGTTGGCCATGTCACAGAACGTGCATCCCAACTCACCGGATTACCGGCGGGCATTCCGGTGGTGGCGGGCATATTTGATGTGGTGGCCAGCGCCGTGGGTTCAGGCGTGGTGAACACCGGTCAAGCCTCGATTGTCGCCGGTACGTGGAGCATCAATCAGGTGGTGGTGGATAAACCCGACTATCTGCGCCCGGTATTTATGAACTCCATTATAGAGTTCGACCGTTATATGGCGATTGAGGCCAGCGCCACCTCGGCGGCGAATCTCGACTGGTTCCTGCGCGAATTCGACGATGGTCGCGGCGGTCAGGGCGCGGCGCGCAGCAGCGATAGCGTGGCGCACGTGCAACCCAATGCCCAGCTACCGCTCTATCATCCTTATCTCTATTCCGGACGCAAATCGGAACCGGCCAAGGCCGGGTTTTATGGCTTAGGCGGCTGGCATACGCGCGCCGATATGCTGTTTGCGCTGTTCGAAGGTGTGACCTTTGCCCATCGGGCGCATATTGATCGCTTGCGTGCGGCAGGCATCCCTTTTACGCAGGCCATTTTGTCGGGCGGCGCGGCGCGCAGTTGCATCTGGCCGCAGATGTTTGCTGACGTGTTAGGCATACCGATTCGCGTGGCGGAGTGCAAAGAGACCGGCGCGCTGGGCGCCGCCTTGTGTGCCGGTGTGGGCGTCGGCGCGTGGCGCAATCTTGCCGAGGCCGCGCAGCAGGCGGTGCAGATCAATCCCGGCGAATTGTTGCCGCGAGCGGATCGCGTTGCGTTTCACGACGTACGTTATCGGGTGTTTAAAAAGCTGGAGCTGGCGATGCGCGAGATGTGGCAGGAAGCCAGTTGATTATTGTTTATTAACAATGCATTAGTTTTAAGGTCGTATAAAAAATGACAACCCCTGCGCAGTGATGTACACTTGAGCTATCAAAATGTTCAAATGAACATTGTTCAGGAGGTTGTTATGACAACTGCATCCCCATTCAATCACGGCAATGCCGCACGCGTCTTCGATCCCACGCTGATCCAGCACGCTCAGCAATCGTTTATGGATCAAATGGGCTTACCGCGTAATCCGCTGAAAGCGCACCAGTTGATCACCGAAGGTCTGGATGTCGGCATCGTTGAACGCGCGGCCACGGTGCTGAAAGCAACGCCGCTGGATGTGGCCCAGATGGTCTCTATCGATCGCAATACCTATCGCCGCCGCGAGAAAGCCGGATCGCAACTTTCGGTGGAGCAAGGTGCGCGCGTGTATCAGGTGTTCGAAATTCTGGATGCCGTATTGCAATTATTTGCCGGTGACGTTGACGCTGCCATGCACTGGATGTATCAACCTGCGTTGGCACTGGATGATGCATTGCCGATGGAGATGCTGAGCACGCCTGCGGGTTGTGATGCGGTGTTAACGCTGATTGGTCGCCTGGAACACGGAGTAATTGTGTAATGACGCAACGGAAGGAACCGGATGCTCCCTATCGGCTGTTTTATCGACTCGTGAAAGAAGAGTACGCCAGCGAGGCATTTAGCGGCGCTGGCGCTGAAAAATGGGGCGGACGCTGGAATCCGCCCGGTATTAAGACGGTGTATCTCAGCAGTTCAAAGGCGCTCGCCACGCTGGAACTGGTGGTGCATGCCGGTAAAGCGATGCTGGAGAAGAGCCGCTTTGTGATTTTTACTCTGCCGATCCCTGAGAGCGAAATCATGGCGCTGGACAGCAATAAACTGCCCGACGATTGGCAAAAGTATCAGCAGCAAGAAGAGACACAGGCGATTGGCGCCGCATTCCTCGATGTGCAAGGCGGCTTTCCTTTGCTATTAACGGTACCCAGCATTTTGACCGGCGAAGACAACGCCATTCTCAATCCCGACCATCCCGCCGCTGCGGCCCTATTTGCACAAGCTACTTCAGCGCCCTTCGCGCTTGATCGCCGGATTAAAGCGTGACGAGGGTATTGCTTCAGTGCGAGTTGTTGAAAAGGACACATTTGCTAAAGGCGCTGGCGCGTCTGCTGCGGCAAAAGGGCTATCCACAGCGCTGAGGATTTTACGTTGGGCCAGGAGCCTCACGCATGGATGCGTGAGGCAGTTCGGGGCCGGCCAGGACGGCCGATCCCCGAACGGTCCGTTGGCACAACGTAGAAGCCGAAGGCACCGCGCTAGCGGCGCGAGGACGGCCCGTGACGCAGCAGATGTGTCTGCGCCCGCACCGAATTTAAAGCAAAATATCAACGCGCCGGTTTCGCTAAAGCATACGCCGCCGTTAAATCCACACGTTGCCAGAATGACTGATCTGCATCATTGCCAGACAGCGGATAGCCGTTTGGCAGCGCGCTTTTCACCATCAGGCTACGAATCTGCGCATCAGACAGCTGCGGCAACGCGGTTTTTAGCAGGATCTCCGCGCCCTGCGGGACTTTGACAGGCGCGTTCTGCACATTGGCTCTCGGCAGGTTGTAACTCATGGTGAAACGATAGAACTGCTTCATCGCCGGTGAGCGATACGGATCGTCATTGCCATTGCTGCGCGCACACTCTGCCAGCGACGTGCCACACTCTTTTTCCAGCGCGGCACGCAACTGATTACGCGCTTCCCTAAACAGTGCCTGATAGCGCGCATCGTTGAGATAATTCGCCACGTTGCGCTGCGCTACCATGCGCGAACCCATCACATCCAGCGGGTAATGCACGCCCAACACTAAACGCGAATAACCGTAGCGTGCGCCGCGCGTCACCAATGCTTCAAAACGTTCCGGCACCATTTCGGCCAGCAACAAAGCATCGGTATAACCGGTGTTGGTGTGACCACTCGGGAAAGAGCCGCCGTCGGCGGTGTAACGCACGTTATCCTTCAACACCACATCGTCCGGTACCAGATGGATGCTGTTGCCTTCACGCAGGAACGGTCGCGGATAGTTAAAGTGCTTTTTCGCCGCGCTGGTGCTGACTTCACTGGCTTTAATCAGCGCGGCGGCTTTACCAATCTCACCTTTGTCGTAAGCGGCGAGGAAGGCTTTGCCAAGGCGCGGACCAAGCGCATCGGAGAGGAAATAGAGATAGCTGATGGCTTCTGCATCGGCCAGAGCCTGATGACGCACATTTAGCGTGGCGTTCAGATTGATGTGGGTAACGGTGGCTTGACTGACATCAAGCACGCTAGCGGGCAACGTGCTAAAGCCTGAAAGCAGCGCAATTCCGGCCTGCTGGTTCTCTTTCATTTTGAAATCGTAGCCGCTGTTTTTCAGCCACTGCGTGTCAGCTTGTTTCGCGGTCTGTTTGGCTTTTTCCAGTTGCTCGCGCGTCAACGTGCTGCTATCACCTTGCAGCGCCTGACGTTCAGCCTGTAGCGATTGCTGCTCGAGATCGCTATAAGCGGAGGTGGAACCGGTAGAGGTTAAGCCTGCCAGCGCGGCCGCATCGGGCAGTGAAACCGCATGTGCTTGCTGTGCCAGCAGAATAACCGTTGCAATCAGTGTGAAGCGGGTTTTCATTATTTTCCCCTGTTATCAGAATATTACCTTGCCGGGGAAACACGCTAGCACTCGGTTATGACAGATTTATTTCATTTAACGACACTGACTGGCACAGTTTTGTACGCAAATTTGTGCCAGCGAGCCGCAGCCGCCGTTATTGTCATTTTTACACTGTGATTGCTGCACATAGCAGTTTTGCTGACAGGCTGAAACATCGCACTTCGCGGCAATCGGCGTCAGCTGCACCACCGGTGCTTTTCGCTCCGGCTGCCATTGCGGTTGTGCCAGCACGCTGGCGCTGAACAGCAAGGTAAAAGCCATTATCCATTTCATGATTGAGTCCTCGCAGAACGGGTGTAATGAGTATGGCTGCTGCGGGGCCAATTACCATGCTGAAACAATCGATTCACTCTTTCACAGAAGTTGCTCTGCTACAGTGCATGGGCGTGCGCCACTGTAGTGCAGAGCGTTAAGATCAGATGCTGCTTCGTTGATGTAAAATCAACGAGTTAGCCTCCATTCGGCCAACCCTCCAACCTGGTACAAAAGTTGCAGTCTTCAATGCATAGCAAAGGAGACGGATATGAAAGCGATTGTGATTGGCGCGGGCATTGGCGGTATGAGTGCTGCGATTGCGCTGGAGAAAGCGGGTTTTGACACCGCGGTGTTTGAAGCAGTGAAAGAGATGAAGCCGGTGGGTGCGGCGATCTCTATCTGGCCTAACGGCGTGAAATGTCTCAACGCGTTGGGCATGAAAGAGCCGCTGCGCGCACTGGGCGGCAACATGGCGTTTATGGCCTACAACGATGCGCACAGCGGTAGCACGCTCACCCGCTTCAGCATGAAACCGCTGGTGCAGCAGGTGGGGGAATATCCCTATCCGGTGGCGCGCGCGGAGTTACAGGCGATGCTGATCGATACCTACGGACGTTCGCGCATTAGCTTTGGTAAACGCGTCACGCAGGTTGAGCAAACCGAGCATGGCGTCACCGCATGGTTTGATGACGGTAGCCAGGCCGAAGGTGATTTTATGATTGCCGCCGATGGTACGCACTCGGTGATCCGCCACTATGTGCTGGGTGAAAGCGTGGAACGTCGTTACGCCGGTTACGTCAACTGGAACGGCCTGGTGACGATTGATGAAGCGATTGCGCCCGCCGATCAATGGACCACTTTTGTCGGTGAAGGCAAACGCGTGTCGCTGATGCCGGTTAGCGATAACCGCTTCTACTTCTTCTTTGATGTTCCGCTGCCAAAAGGCTTGCCGGAAGATCGCGCAACGTTGAAAAATGATCTCAAAGGCTACTTCAGCGGCTGGGCCGAACCGGTGCAGCGTCTGATTGAACGCCTCAATCCGGAAACCACCAACCGTGTGGAAATCCACGACATCGAACCGTTTAGCCGTTTTGTTAAAGGTCGCGTGGCGTTGCTGGGCGATGCCGCACACAGCACCACGCCGGATATCGGGCAAGGCGGTTGTGCGGCGATGGAAGATGCGGTGGTGCTGGCGCAGACGCTGGCGTCACACTCTTTAGGGATTGAGGATGCGTTGTTGCGCTATGAAGCCCGACGCGTGGAGCGCACCAAAGATTTGGTGTTGAAAGCCCGTAAGCGCTGCGATGTGACCCACGCTAAAGACGCGGAAGTGACGGCGGCATGGTATGCAGATTTGAAAAACGAAACCGGCGAGCGCGTGCTGGCCGGCATGTGCGATACCATTGAAGGCGGTCCGCTGGGTTGAACCAGCTCGCCATCAATGGCGGTTCTACGACTCTAATCCACGATTTTTCAGCATAGGGCCGATCGCCGGCTCTTTGCCGCGCCACGCTAGCCACAGATGCTGCAAATCGGTGCTGTTACCGCGTGACAGAATATGTTCGCGGAACTGCTGACCGTTTTCACGTGTTAATCCACCGCGTTCAACAAAGGCTTGATAGCCATCATCGGCGAGCATCTGCGTCCAGATATAGGCGTAATAACCGGCTGCATAGCCGCCGCCCCAGATGTGGCGGAAATAGCTGGAGCGATAGCGAGGCGGAACCGTCGCCAGCGCAATGTTTTCGGCGGCCAGCGCCTGCAGCTCGAAGTGGCTGATGTCCTGCGGATTGTCGTGCGTGGTCAGTGAATGCCACTGCAGATCCAGCAGCGCGGCGGCCAGCAGCTCGGTCATGTCGTAACCTTTGTTGAACTTTGCGGCGCGAACCATCTTGTCGCGCAGCTCAGCAGGCATCGCCTCTCCGGTTTTGTAATGGCGCGCATAGTTGGCAAACACCGCTTCGTTGCTGGCCCAATGCTCATTAATCTGCGACGGGAACTCGACAAAGTCGCGCGGCGTGGCGGTGCCCGACAAGCTCGGATAGCGTTGCGTGGCGAACAAGCCGTGCAGCGCATGACCAAACTCGTGGAACAGCGTGATCACTTCATCCCAGCTCAGCAGCGCCGGCTGGCCTGCCTGCGGCTTGGTGTAGTTGCACACGTTGTAGATTACCGGTTTGGTGCCGAGCAGCGTGGTTTGGTCGACGAAATTACTCATCCACGCGCCGCCGCTTTTATTATCACGCTTAAAGAAATCGGTGTAGAACAGCGCCAGCGGCGTGTCGTCGGCATCGAAAATCTCGTAGACGTTAACGTCCGGATGATAAACCGGCAGATCGTGGCGCTGGCTAAAGCGAATGCCAAACAGCTGGCTGGCCGACCAGAACACACCTTTTTCCAGCACGTTATTCAGCTCAAAGTACGGGCGGATTTGGCTCTCATCCAGCGCGTATTGGGCTTTACGCACCTGCTCGGCATAAAAACTCCAGTCCCAGGCGCGCAAAGGAAAACTGTGATGCACGGCTTCGATGGCCTGCTGAATGTCGGCGGCTTCGCGTTCCGCGCGGGCCCGCGCGGCAGGGACAATATTGCGCATAAAGGCAAAAGCCGCCTCCGGCGTTTTCGCCATCTGATCCTGCATGCTCCATTCGGCATAGGTTTTGAAACCGAGCAAACTCGCCTGCTGCGCGCGCAGTTGCGCCATGCGTAACACGATGTCGCGCGTGTCGTTATCATCGCCCTGCTCGCTGCGTGTTAGCGCCTGCTGGAACAGCGCTTCACGCGTGGCGCGCACTTCCAGCGCCTGCAGCGCCGGTTGTTGCGTGGTGTTTTGCAGAGCAATCAGCCATTCGCCGTGCAAGCCACGTGCTTCGGCCGCCGCTTTGGCATGCGCCAACTCTTCCTCGCTTAATCCGGCCAGCGCCGCAACATTGCTCACCACATAAGCACCGGCTTTGGTGGCCGCCAGCAACTTATTACCGAAGCGGGTGCTGAGGCTCGCCAGCTCCTGATTGCAGGCGCGCAGCTGGGTTTTATCCGCGTCGCTCAGGCTGGCACCGGCCAGCCGAAAATGCTGCCAGGTGACTTCCGCCAGCCGCATCGCTTCGGCATCCGGGCACTGCGAACCGCGATGCTGGTAAACGGTATCGAGGCGAGCAAACAGCTGGCTGTTCAGGTAGATTTCATCATTGAGCGCGGTGAGTTGCGGGGTAATCAGTTCATCGATTTCCTGCAGGCGATCGCTGGTGTTGGCGGAAGTCATGGCACCAAACACCAGATTCACGCGCTTCAGCAACTGGCCGCTACGCTCCAGCGCCTCAAAGGTGTTGGCGAAGGTTGGCGCGTCAGGATTGCTGGCGATCGCCGCCACTTCGCGCCGTTTCTCTTCAATCCCCGCCTCCAGCGCCGGCAGAAAATCCTCTTCCTGAATCTGGTCAAATGGCGGGGTTTGATACGGCAAGGTGCTGGCGGTGAAAAACGGATTAGCTCGTGAATTCATTATCGCTCCTGATAATCAGCAACGCCGCACGGTGGCGGCGGGATGGTTCTATCCTGGCAGTTTCCTCGTCACTCAACAACTTATCGCCTGCTGTTGATAAACGCTGATGATTTCTCCCGCCACCGCGACGGCAATTTCCGCCGGTAACTTGCCCTTCACATCCGCCAAACCAATCGGGCAGCGCAAACGTGCGAGGGAATCTGCCGCAATGCCTTTGCCCTCTAAGCGATAGCGAAAGCGCTGGGCTTTAGTGGCAGAACCAATCACACCGGCATAGCGAAAATCGCCCCGGCGCAAGATCGCTTCGCTGAGCGCCAGATCGAGTGGATGATCGTGCGTCATCACCACAAAATAGCTGTCGGGCGCGGCTTCCTGCACGCAGTCAATCGGATCCTCAACCTGACGCACCGTCACGCCGGGCGGCACGGCGCGAAACTGCGCGGCGCGGCTGTCAATCCACGTGATGCGGCACGGCAAAGTGGCAAGCAGATTTACCAGCGCCTGGCCAACGTGACCTGCACCGTACACCTGGATTTCCGGCTGCTGCTGCATCAGCGGTTCAAACAGCAAAGTGGCGTGACCACCGCAGCATTGGCCGAGACGTGCAGCCAGCGCAAACTCTTCACTGCGCGGTTGAGTGCAGCGCTGCTGCAGCATCTCTCGCGCCTGAGCAATGCATTGATATTCGAGATGGCCGCCGCCAATGGTGAGAAAAGTGTCAGTGGCGCTGACCACCATTTTGCTACCGCGATCGCGCGGCACAGAGCCCCGCTCGCTGAGCACGGTAATCAGTACGCAGCTTTCGCGTTTTTCCCGCAGGCTGTGCAACACGCTGATCCAGTCATGATAAATCATGGTCCGCTCCTGATAAGCGCTGAATCCCCCAGAATACTCGCTCCGGCGTGGCGGGTGCGTCCAGCTGCGGATGGCGACGATAGTTATCAACGCTGGCAACCGCATCCTGCAATGCGCACCACACGGCGATGCCCAACATGAACGGCGGTTCGCCGACGGCTTTGGAGTGGAACACCGTGTCCTGCGGGTTTTTGCGGTTCTCAACCAGCGTGACGCGCAAATCACTGGGCACATCACTGATCGCCGGGATTTTGTAGCTGGCCGGGCCATCGGTGAGCAATTTGCCCTTGTCGTTCCACACCAGTTCTTCGCAGGTGAGCCAGCCCATGCCCTGCACAAAACCGCCCTCAACCTGGCCGATATCAATGGCCGGATTCAGCGACGCGCCCACGTCATGCAAAATGTCGGCGCGCAGCAAGCGGTATTCGCCAGTCAGCGTATCCACCAGCACTTCACAGCAGGCCGCGCCGTAGGAGAAGTAATAGAACGGTTTGCCGCGTCCGGCGGCGCGATCGTAATGGATGCCCGGCACTTTGTAGAAACCGGTGGCAGAAAGCGGCACCTGATTAAGCCACGCTTGCTGTGCAACCTGGGCGAAGGTGAAGTGCTTCTCGCCGACGCGCACGATGCCGTTGCTGAAATGCACCGCGTCTGCCGCGCATTGATGTTGCTGACACAGCATCTCGGTAAGGCGATCGCGCAGGATTTGTGCGGCATTTTGCGCCGCTTTGCCGTTGAGATCGGCCCCGCTGGACGCTGCGGTTGGCGAGGTGTTGGGCACTTTGCCGGTATCGGTGGCGGTCACCTGAATCTGGCTGATATCAATCTGCAGCACTTCCGCCACAATCTGCGCCACTTTGGTGTTTAAGCCCTGGCCCATTTCGGTGCCGCCGTGATTGAGCTGCACCGTGCCATCGGTGTAAATCAAAATCAGCGCGCCGGCCTGATTGAGGAAGCTGGAGGTAAATGAGATGCCGAATTTCACTGGCGTCAGCGCCAGTCCGCGTTTCATAAAACGTTTGCTGGCGTTAAATGCGCTGATGTCACGACGCCGCGCGGCGTATTCGCTGCTGGTTTCTAATTGCTCCGTCATCTCATCCAGCAGATTGTCTTCCACCTGCTGGTGGTAATGGGTGATGTTGCGATCGGTTTTGCCGTAATAGTTACGTTTGCGCAGTTCGAGCGGATCTACTCCCACTTCGCGCGCGACGTGATCCATGATCTGCTCAATCGCCACCATGCCTTGTGGCCCGCCGAAGCCACGGTACGCGGTGTTCGAGGCGGTATGTGTGCGGCAGCGATAGCCGGTAATCAGTGCATCGCCGAGGTAATACGCGTTATCGGCGTGGAACATCGCACGATCGACAATCGATCCGCTGAGATCGAGTGAATAACCGCAGTTGCCGGCCAGATCGATCTTCACGCCGCAGAAGCGACCATTGTCATCGACGCCGACATCGTAGCGGACAAAAAACGGATGGCGTTTGCCGGTGATCTGCATATCGTCGCGGCGCGCCAGACGCATTTTTACCGGTTTGCGCAGCTGACGCGCGGCGATGGCACACAAACACGCCACGCCTGCCGCCTGCGTCTCTTTGCCGCCAAAGCCACCGCCCATGCGCCGCATATCAATGGTGACTTTGTTCATGGTGATGCCCATCACTTCCGCCACCAGCTTCTGCACTTCGGTGGGATTTTGCGTCGAGGAGAACACCTGCAAGCTGTCATCTTCGCCGGGGATCACCAGCGCCGTCTGGGTTTCCAGATAGAAATGTTCCTGACCGCCGATGTGAAATTCGCCCTGAATACGGCGTGACGCCCGCGCCAGCGCAGCGTCAGCATCACCGCGTTGGTGAATGTGCGGCTGCTGTACAAAGAAACGCTGTTCCAGCGCTTCACGCACGTCGAGGACGGCCGGTAGCGCTTCGTACTCAACAATCGCCGCTGCGGCGCCGGCACGCGCCGCTTCCGGTGAATCAGCGGCGACGGCAATGACGATTTGACCGAAATATTCGATTGTGTCCTGCGCCAGCAGCGGATCGCCCGGTTCGAGCGGACCGACATCGTTGAGGCCCGGCACATCGCGCCACGTCAGCACGCTGACTACGCCCGGCACCGCGTAACATGGCTGCACATCCAGTTTGGTGATGCGCGCATGCGCATGCTCGCTCAGACGCGGACAGAGATGCAGCAATCCCGGCAGATCCGGCTTGTCGTCGATATACAGCGCTTCACCGGAGACATGCTTGTCGGCACTTTCATGTTTATTGCTGCGCCCGACGCCCGTTTGCATGTCGGTGGCAAACTGGGCTTTCAGCAGCGTTTCGTTCAGTTCCGGACGGTTATGAGACATAGCGCGATACCTCAGTAATGGTCAGCTCGCCAGACGCTTGTGCGTAGTAGCGGCGCAACAGATTGCGCGCCACCTGCAGGCGATAATCGGCGCTGGCGCGGAAGTCGCTCAGCGGCTGGAAATCCACACTTAGCGCGGCGCAGGCTTTTTCGATGGCGCTGAGATGCAGCGGCTGGCCCAGCAGTTGTGCTTCAGCCGCCAGCGCGCGTTTCGGCGTGGCGGCCATACCACCAAAGGCGAGCCGCGCTTCCACAATTACCCCTTCCGCGATGTGCAGATTGATAGCGGCGAAAACTGCGGAAATATCATCATCCAGCCGTTTAGCCACTTTCCACGCCGCAAAGTTGGGTGACACCGTCACTTTAGCGATGGTGATGCTGCGAATGAATTCACCCGGCAGCAAGACCGTTTGGCGATAGGCGGTAAAGAATTGATCGAGCGGGACTTCTCGCCTCTTTTCACCCTGCTGCAAAACCAGATGCGCATTTAAAGCCAGCAGCATCGGCGCGCAATCACCAATCGGCGATGCGTTACTAATGTTGCCGCCGAGCGTGCCCTGATTACGAATTTGCAATGAGGCAAAACGCTCCAGCATGCTGCTAAACGCCGGAATGTGCTGCGCTAAAAACTGATAGCAATGCTGCAATGAGGCGGCAGCACCGAGATAAAGATGCGTTTCATCTTCGTGGCAGACCTTCAACTCATCAATCTGCTCCAGCGCGATCAGCAGCGGCAAGCGCTGATATTGCTGAGTGATTTGCAGTGTCAGATCGGTACCGCCAGCCACCAGACGGGCTTCAGGATATTGCTGATAGAGCTCGGCGAGTTGCGCTACTGTTTTCGGCAGGTAGCAGCGGCTGCCCGCGGCTTCGATGATCTGTACTTCATCGTTGCTGAGCGCCTGTAAACGCTGCACTAGCGCGGGTGCATTAGCACGGAAGGCATCCGCATCAGGTTGTTCACACGCCTGCTGCGCCGCATCCATGATCGGACGATAGCCGGTGCAACGGCATAAATTACCCGCCAGCGCCTGTTCCGCCTGATGACGATCCCAGCCAGCGCTGTTTTTCTGCAGAGTAAACAGCGACATCACGAAACCCGGCGTGCAGTAGCCGCATTGCGAGCCGTGGCAATCCACCATCGCTTGCTGCACGCTGTGCAGTTCGCGGCCCTGCTTGAGATCTTCCACGGTAATCAATTGCTTGCCTTGCAGGCTGCTGACCAGCGTCAAACAGCTGTTCACCGCCTGATACTGCATCTGCCCATCGACGACTTTACCGAGCGTGACGGTGCAGGCACCGCAATCGCCAGACGCGCAGCCCTCTTTGGTACCGCGACGCTGCTGCTGGCCGCGCAGGTAGTTAAGCACGGTGAGATTGGGATCAAGCTCGCATTCGGTGATTAAACGATCGTTGAGTAAGAACTGGATCATGCGATTTGCTCCTCACTTTCGCGCTGCCAAACCGGTTTGCCGCTCACCCAGGTTTGCGCGATGTTGCGGTCGTCGCCAAGCGTCATCATTACAAACAGCCGCTCCCAGATGTCTTTGCTGTTGGCATTGCGCAGCTTCTGCAGCGGCGACACCGCCGCATCGAGTACCACGAAATCGGCCTCTTTGCCGGGATTGAAGTTGCCGATAACGTCATCCAGATCGAGCGCGTGCGCGCCGCCTAAGGTGGCGTGATAAAACGCTTCGCAAGCGCTGAGTTTGTATTGCTGTAGCTGGCCGACTTTGTAGGCTTCGCCCAGCGTTTGCAGCAGATTAAAGGTGGTGCCTGCGCCAACGTCGGTGCCAATGCCCATGCGCACGCCCTGCTGCCAGCAGCGTTTGATGTTGAATAATCCGCTGCCGAGGAACAGGTTTGAGGTCGGGCAGAAGGCAATTGATGAATCGGTGTCATGCAGGCATTGCCACTCTTGATCTTCCAGATGCAGGCAGTGCGCGAACACGCTGCGTTTGCCGGTAAGTTGGTGGTGGTGATAGACATCGAGATAGCCTGCGCGCTCCGGGAATAGTGCTTTTACCCAGGCGATCTCCTGCTGGTTTTCACTTAGGTGCGTGTGCATCCAGACATCAGGAAACTCCTCGCGCAGCTGGCGCACTTTATCCAGCAATTCCGGCGACGAGGTCGGAGCAAAGCGCGGCGTGAGCGCATAGCTCAGGCGACCGCGCTGATGCCAGCGCTCAATCAGTTCACGCGAGTGCTGATAACTCTCTTCCGGCGTTTCGGTCAGGTATTCCGGCGCGTTGCGATCCATCATCACTTTGCCCGCGATCAGTCGCATATCCAGCTGCTGCGCGGCGCTGAACAGCGAGTCGACCGACTGCTTATGCACGGTGCCGAATACCAACGCGGTGGTGGTGCCGTTCGACAGCAGCTGATGCAGGAAGAACGCCGACATTTTTGCCGCGTGATCGGGACAGTGATATTGGCTCTCCACCGGGAAGGTATATTGGTTGAGCCACTCCAGCAGCTGTTCGCCAAAGGCGCCGATCATCTCGGTTTGCGGGTAATGAATATGGGTATCGATAAAGCCGGGCACGATCAGTTTGCCGCGCAGATCGGTGACGCGCGTGGGATCAACGCGCCCTTCCGCGATTTGCCAGCTTTCAAGGCTGACCACTTTGCCGTCACGCAGCGTTAATAAGCCATCTTCGAGATAGCGTGCATTGGCAGCGATGTCGTCTGGCTGCGCGGCCAGAGCGGTGAAATCAAAGAAGCTGGCGCGCAGCAGCGTTTCGGGTGCGTAAGGCATAATGGTTCCTTGGTGCTTTTTTATGAGTGCAGGTGATTGCCTTAAAGATAGTTTGCAAAGCGCATGCCAATGCAAAGAACAAAAAATACTGTTTACTTTCAATATAATAGGTTGTTTTGATGCGTTTTTGTGTCAAGCTTGACGAGCAAACGTATGCGCAACCGGTTGCCTGCTATCGCAAACGGTTGCGATTTAACATAGCGGCGAGTTTTGTCACGCATGGCGTGATTATCGCCTGTTGAGATGCGTCTTTGTGGTGCGCCAATGCACTCGTAATGTGCAGGAAAAATCCTGCAACACGCTGCTTTGGGTTTTCATGAGCATGGGTTCGAGGTTAATGCTAAGGTGTGGCTGATAACCTGAAATCGTTTAAGGAACAGTGAGATGATTATTTTTGTTACTGGCGCAACTGCTGGTTTTGGTCAAAGTATCACCCGCCGCTTCATTGCTACAGGTCACAAAGTGATCGCCAGCGGACGTCGCGCTGAGCGTTTAAAAGAGCTGAAAGATGAGCTGGGCGACAATCTGTATACCGTTCAGCTGGACGTGCGTAATCGCGCCGCCATCGATGAAGCGATCGCCTCCCTGCCCGCTGAATGGCGCAATATTGATGTGCTGGTTAACAATGCTGGCCTGGCGTTGGGTGTGGAACCGGCGCACAAAGCCAATATCGAAGACTGGGAAAATATGATCGACACCAACAATAAAGGTTTGGTGTACATGACGCGTGCGGTGCTGCCTGCAATGGTTGAGCGCAATGTTGGTCATATCGTGAATATCGGTTCGATTGCCGGTAGCTGGCCTTATTTGGGTGGCAACGTGTATGGCGCAACCAAAGCGTTCGTGCGCCAGTTCAGCCTGAATCTGCGTACCGACCTGCACGGCACCGCGCTGCGCGTGACCGATATCGAGCCAGGTTTGGTGGGCGGCACTGAATTCTCAAACGTGCGCTTCAAAGGCGATGACGATAAAGCGGGCCAGGTTTATGAAGGCACCACCGCGCTGACGGCGGAAGATGTCACCGAAGCGGTGTATTGGGTGACGACGCTGCCGAAGCACGTCAACATCAATACGCTGGAGATTATGCCGGTGACGCAAACCACCGCGGGACTGAAGGTGCATAAAGGTTAATCGCGGTTACACGCTGTTTGATCGAAATACCCGGGGCGATCATCCTATGAGGCGCTCCGGTGGCTTTCGCCGCGACGACCTCATCGGGATGTTTCCCCCCTGATATCGCACGCCGGTGTGGCCGATGATTACGCGCGGCCCCAACCGGTCACGATAATCAACATGCCGCTCAAGGCGACCAGCGCGCCGACCCAATCCCACGTACTCAGTTTTACGCCATCCACCACGCGCAGCCAGATTAGCGCCGTCAGCACGTATACGCCGCCATAGGCCGCATAAACGCGCCCGCTCGCGGCGGGATGCAACGTTAACAACCAGACAAACAGCGCCAGACTTGCCGCGGCCGGCACCAGCAGCCACGCCGTCATGCCCTTCTTCAACCACAGCCACGGCAGGAAACAGCCAACAATTTCCGCTATCGCAGTGATAAAAAACAGCAAGGCGGTTTTGACCAGCATAGAAAATCTCTCGCTAAGCTAAACAAAGCGCTCACCGCTGGTGAGCAAAGAAGCAGCGATGATATACTAGCGGCCATGGTTGTTACAGCCGCGATCCCGGCTGTGCTGGTGTTAACTGAAGGAAATGACGATGAAAAAACTGTTTTCCGCCCTGCTGGCTACCGTGGTGACGTCGAGCCTTTTAATGGCTGCGCCCATCGCTGCGGCCAAAACCGATCGCCTGATTATTGAAGATGGCAGCAGCGCCTCCAGTAATGAAGCCGCGCGCCAGAGCAAAGAGCAGTGGAACGATACCAAAAACCTGCGTAATAAGGTCAATACGCGCGTTGAGAAAGAGTTTGATAAAGCGGACAAAGCCTTTGATACCCGCGACTCCTGCGAGAAGAGCTATAACGTTAACGCCTATTGGGAACCGAATACGCTGCGCTGCCTCGACCGCCGCACCGGACGTCCAATTGCACCTTAATCGTTTATCACTGCTATAGTTTTGACAGGATTTCTGACCAAAGGAGTGAATGATGAAAAAACGTAATGCAGTTCTGCTGATGGCGATCTTGTCGCTGCCGCTATTGGCGCAAGCGTCTTGTGAAAGCGTCAAAGCGGACATCAGCAAAAAAATCATTAACAACGGCGTCGCCGAATCGGATTTCACGCTGGATATCGTGGCCAATGATCAAGCCGATCAGGTCGGCGGCCAGGTTGTGGGTCATTGTGAGAACGACACACAGAAAATCGTCTACAAGAAAAATGGCCGTGATGGTGACAGCACCGTGCCAGACAGCGCGGGCAGCTCTCAGGATACGCCAGCGCAGTAAACTTTCGGGCGGCTCTCTGGCCGCCCTGCTTTTACTCCACTTCCGGCCTTTGCCGCGGCATTATCCACGCCACCCACAACGTTAGCAGCGCAATCAGCAACGACACTACAAACACCCAATGTAAAGAACTGGCGATTTGTCCGGTCCAGTCATGCAATGTCGCCTCCGACAGCGCCTGACGGCTTTCAGGCGACATGATTTTCTGCATCGGATCGTCGGCCTGCGGCAGACGCAGCGACAAATTGAGGTTCAGCACCGCGCCCAATAACGCGGTACCAATCGCCGACCCGATCATGCGGCTGAACATGATTGAGGCGGTGCAAATGCCGCGAATATCGTAATGCGCATGGTTCTGTACCGATACCAGAAACGTGGTGCTGGTCATGCCCATGCCGGTGCCAATCACAAAGGCGGTGAATCCGGCCTGCACGATTGAGCTGTCGCTGCGCAGTAGCAGCAGTAATGCGCTGCCCGCAATCAGCAGCAGCGCGCCCAACTGCGCGGTGAAGCGATAGGAGGTGATAAGCATCAACCTACCGCTCAATGTACTGGCCAGCGGCCAGCCAATCGACATCATCGCCAGTGCGCTGCCGGCCTGCAGCGGCGTGCCGCCGGTGATGCCCTGAATCCAGGTTGGTAGAAAGGCGCTGATGCCCATCATGCTGGCACCGATGATCAGGTTGCCAATGTTGCCAGCGACGATAAGCCGGCTGCGCCAGATTTCCAGCGGGAACAGCGGCGCATCAGCACGCTGTTCATGCTGTTTTAAACGCCAGGCAGCAATGACCGCCAGCAGCAGGAACGGCACCAGCCAGAAACCGAGCACTTCTGCCTGCAGCAGCGCGACCAGCAACGCCGTTACGCAGATCATCAGCCAGCAGCTGCCGGTGAGATTGAGCGTGGTGGCCTGATTTTGTTCGCGCGATGGAAGAAAACGCGCCAGCAGCAGCATGGCGATGGCGCCAATCGGCACGTTGACCCAGAAAATCACCGACCAGCTAAAGTGCTGCACCAGCCACGCGCCGCTCAGCGGACCAATGATTGCCGCCACGCCCCAGACGCTGGAGAGCCAGCCCTGGACGTTGGCGCGTTCGCGCGGCGAATAGACGTCCGCCACAATGGTGGACGTTAGCGGCATTATCGCCCCGGCACCTAACCCCTGAAAAGCGCGAAACAGGATCAGCCACGCCATGCTGTGGGCAAATCCGCACAGAATCGATCCCAGTAAAAAGAGCGAAACACCGATAAACAACAGCCGTTTGCGGCCCCACATATCTGCCAGTCGGCCATACAGCGGCACGCTAACGGCTTGCGTCAGTAGATAGATGGAAAATACCCAGCCAAACTGCGAAAAGCCGCCAAGATCGGCAATAATGGTCGGCATGGCGGTGGCTACGATGGTGACTTCAATCGCCGCCATAAACATAGCGAGCATGCAGCCGATAAGAATCCAGTGGCGATGTTCCGTGTTCAATTCTGCAGTTTCAGTCATACGTCTCCTTAATTTCTAACAAGGCTAGCTGAAAATTCACCAAACCAGTTTCCTCTACGTGCGCCCCATCTGTTACGACGTCACTTATTTCGATGAAAATTTTTTATTGTCGGATGATGCCTTATTCCACGCGGGTTAGATGGCGTTTTTTATTATTTCTATCTGTCTGATTTTGCCGCAAAAACTAGCGCTTATCGACAAGCATTGCTATAGGTCTAAGCGGTGCTTTCCAGATATTCACTGAAAAAGCATCTGATAACAGTCATTTTAACTGCAATTTAACGGGGTGAAGGATTTTCGTGTGTGTGCGTTTTAACACTGCGCCGTCATCCTGGGAATGACATTACCTATCGAACGATTTCTTGAATCAGGGAGACACTGGCTATGCAAAATGCATCGCTCGCCCGCCGCGCTGGGCTGGCTCTGCTCGCGATTGTTGCGGTGATTGCCCTGCTGGTTTGGGGGCTGGGGCTCAATACGCTGCGCGACCGGCGGGAAGATTTGGTTTATCTCGGGCAGCAGCATCTGTTTTTAGTGTTTTGGTCAATGTTCTTTGCGTTACTGGTGGGCATTCCCAGCGGCATCCTGCTTAGCCGTCCATTTGCTCGTCGCTGGGCAGAGTACGTGATGCAAATCTTCAACGTGGGTAACACGCTGCCTCCGCTGGCGGTATTGGCGCTCGCGATGGTGATTGTCGGTATCGGCGATCGTCCCGCGCTGATTGCCCTGTTCCTCGCCTCGCTGCTGCCGATTGTGCGTAATACTTTTGCCGGTTTAAGCGCGGTACCGCCGTCGCTGATTGAAGCCGCCAACGGTATAGGTATGACGAAGTTTCAGCGTTTGCGTCAGGTGGAAATTCCCAATGCGCTGCCGGTGATTCTGGCAGGCGTGCGCATCGCCACGGCGATTAACGTCGGTACCGCGCCATTGGCGTTTCTGATCGGTGCCAGCAGTTTTGGTGAGCTGATTTTCCCCGGCATCTACCTCAACGACTTCCCTACGCTGATCCTCGGCGCTGTGGCCACCGCGCTGGTTGCGCTGGTGCTCGACATGCTGCTCGCAGCATTGGGACGTTATCTCAGCCCGCACTCTGCGGCTTAACACAAGGAGCTTTGTGATGGCCACTGCCAACAAACTGGCGCGCTGGGTTAAACGTACTGCGCTGGCACTCACCGCGACGCTGGCAATCAGCCAAAGCGCCGCGGCTGCAACACCGATTACCATGGCAACCAAGAGCTTTACGGAGCAGCACATCCTCTCCGCGATGACAGTAATCTGGCTGCAAAAGAAAGGTTTTCAGGTGATTCCCAAGACCAATATCGCCACCACCATTGGTCGTAACGCGATGATCAATAAACAGATTGATATGACATGGGAATACACCGGTACTTCGCTGATCATCTTTAACCACATCAATAAGCCGATGTCGACCGAAGACGCGTATAAAACGGTAAAACAGCTGGATGCGAAATTGGGCCTGGTGTGGCTTAATCCTGCACCGATGAACAATACCTATGCGTTTGCCATGCAACGCGATCGCGCAGAGAAAGAAGGCATCAACACCATGTCGCAACTGGTGGCGAAGCTGGAAGAGGTACGCAAGAACGATCCGGATCATAACTGGAAACTGGGTTTGGACCTGGAATTCTCGGGCCGCTCCGATGGTCTTAAGCCATTGCAGAAAGCCTACAACATGCCGCTCGATCGTCCGCAGATTCGCCAGATGGATCCCGGCTTAGTTTACAACGCGATTCGCGATGGCTTTGTTGACGCCGGTTTAATCTACACCACCGATGGCCGTGTGAAAGGGTTCGAACTCAAAGTATTAGAAGATGATAAGCACTTCTTCCCAAGTTACAACGTCACGCCCGTAGTGCGTCAGGATGTGCTGGAGAGCCATCCGGGCCTGGATACGGCGCTCAATCAGCTCTCCGCGTTGATTAATGACGAAGCGATCACCGAGATGAATAAGCGTGTCGATATTGATCATCAGTCGCCGCAACAGGTGGCGCGTGATTTCCTTCAATCCAAGAACATGCTGTAAGGAGGCGCTGTGGATACCTTGCATTACATCATGAATAACTGGCACACCTTGATGACGCTCACCTGGCAACACACGTGGCTGGTGCTGGTTGCGGTCGGTTTCGCCATTATCGTTGGCGTACCGCTGGGCATTTTGATTGTGCGCTTTAAGTGGCTGGCCACGCCCGTGCTCGGCATCGCCACCATTGTGTTAACCATTCCCACCATCGCGTTGTTTGGTTTGATGATTCCATTGTTTTCTATGATCGGTCAGGGCATTGGCGCCCTTCCCGCTATTACCGCCGTGTTCCTCTACTCGCTGCTGCCGATTGTGCGTAACACCCACACCGCGCTGGAGAATTTGTCTCCCGGACTGCGTGAAGCCGGTCGCGGGATTGGCATGACCTTCTGGCAGCGTCTGCGCTGGGTAGAAATTCCGATGGCGCTGCCGGTGATTTTTGGCGGTATTCGTACGGCGGTGGTGATGAATGTCGGCGTGATGGCGATTGCCGCCGTGATTGGTGCGGGCGGTTTGGGCCTGCAACTGCTCGACGGGATCAGCGGCAGCGATGTGCGCATGCTGATTGCCGGTGCCTTGATGATTTGTTTGCTCGCGATTGTGCTTGATTGGCTGCTGCACCGTTTGCAGTCGGCGCTGACTCCTAAGGGGATTCGATAATGATAAAACTGGAAAACCTGACGAAAACCTTTACGCAAAAGAACGGCACATCACTCAATGCCGTGGACAACGTCAGCCTTGAAGTGCCTGCCGGGGAAATGTGCGTGCTGCTCGGCCCATCGGGTTGTGGCAAAACCACCAGCCTTAAGATGATTAACCGTTTGATTCCCTCCTCAAGCGGCAGGATTTTGATCAACGGTGAAGACACCAGCGGTCAAGATACCGTCACCCTGCGCCGCAATATTGGCTATGTCATCCAGCAGATTGGTCTGTTCCCGAATATGACCATCGAGGAGAACATTACCGTGGTGCCGCGCATGTTGGGTTGGGATAAGAAGCGCTGCCGTGAACGCGCCACGGAGTTGATGAGCATGGTGGCGCTCGATCCGACCAGGTTCCTGCATCGCTATCCGCGCGAAATGTCTGGCGGTCAACAGCAGCGTATTGGCGTGATTCGCGCGCTGGCTGCGGATCCACCAGTATTGCTGATGGATGAACCTTTCGGCGCGGTCGACCCAATCAACCGTGAAGTGATTCAGAACGAATTCCTTGAGATGCAGCGCCAGTTAAAGAAGACCGTTATGCTGGTTAGCCATGATATTGATGAAGCGCTGAAGCTCGGTGACCGCATTGCGGTGTTTGGTCAGGGGAAAATTGTGCAGTGCGCCAGCCCGGATGAGCTGTTAGCCAAACCGGCGAACGACTTTGTTGGCTCCTTTGTCGGTCAGGACCGTACGCTGAAACGTTTGTTGCTGGTGCAGGCCGGCGATGTCACCGATCAGCAGCCCACCATCACCGTGCAGCGTAATACGCCACTGCAGGAGGCCTTCGCCACCATGGACGATAACGATATGCGTTCGGTGACGGTAGTTGATGAAGATGGCAAGCCGCTGGGATTTGTGAAGCGTCGTGAAGCGCGCGGCGCCACTGGCCGCTGCGAAGAGATGCTGCATACCTTTAAAGTGACGGGCAAAGCGGAAGAAAACCTGCGCGTGGTGCTGTCGAAGCTGTATGAGCACAACACGGTGTGGATGCCGATCGTCGATGAGGAAGGTCGTTATAGCGGCGAGATATCGCAGGATTACATTGCCGATTATCTCAGTTCTGGACGTACGCGCCGTCGGTTGAATCCGTAAAACCCTAAGCAGTCGCCGAGGGGCATATGGCAGATCGTAAAGTCGCCATAAATCATCCCTGAGGCTCAGCCCGCGCCTTCCCTGGCGCGGGATGCTTTACTCCTCTGCCATATGCCCCTCGGCTATTTGACTCCGTGCGCTTTGTTAACGCGACTCCTCAGCCGTTTTTGCCGCCACTGCTTCGCTGCGCTCTGAAGGCAGCACGACATTCAAAATAATCGCCAGTATCCCGCCAGTAGTCACCGCGTGACCAAACAGGTTGCTGATCAGTGTCGGGAACTGTTTCAGCACATCAGGTACCGCTTCGACACCCAAACCGATACCAAACGACACGGCAACAATCAGCATCTCGCAGCGGCCAAGTGGCGTTTGCGTCATCACGCGGATGCCGGCCGCCACCACGCTCCCAAACATCACGATGGTCGCGCCACCCAGTACCGGCGGTGGAATCTGCTGCAGCATATAGCCAATCGCCGGGAACATACCGAGCAGCACCAGCATTACGCCGATCACCATGCCAACATAACGGCTGGCAACGCCGGTCATTTGGATGACGCCATTATTTTGCGCAAAAGTGGTGTTGGGAAAGGCAGAGAACACGGCGGCGAGCAAGCAGCTGATGCCATCGGCGAAAATACCGCCCTGCATGCGGCGCTCAAACGCTTCGCCTTCAATCGGCTGCTGCGACAACATGCAGTTCGCCGTGAGGTCGCCCACCGCTTCAATCACGGCTATCACCGATACCAGCGCGATGGGAATGAAGATGGTCCAGTCAAAGGCAAAACCAAAACGGAACAGCGCCGGCATTACCAGCCACGGCGTATCACCCATTGGCTTAAGGGTGAGATGGCCGGTTAACGCTGCGGCGATACAGCCCGCAGCAATGCCGGCCACCACCGCAACCAGCCGCGTCCAGCGATTTTGCGAACGGTTAAGTACGATAATTACCAGCAGCGTCAAGGCACCGAGCGCCAGATTGCCGGGCGCGCCAAAATCGCTGGCGTTATGGCCGCCAGCCCAATCGGTGATGCTGACTTTGATCAGGCTGATACCAATTAAGGTAATAACGGTGCCGGTAACCACCGGCGTCAACACTTTGCGTAATGGCGCGATGCAGCGGCTGATCAACATCGGAATCATCGCCGCTACTAAGTTGCAGCCAAAGATCATCGCCATGATCTCTTCTGGCGATCCGCCGCGCGCTTTGACCATCAATCCGCCCGACAGAATCACCCCGAGAAAGGCAAAGCTGGTGCCCTGCAGGCAGATCATGCCTGCGCCAATGCCCATAAAGCGGCGCGCCTGCAAGAAAGTACCGAGACCGGAAACGAGCAGCGACATGCTGATCAGGTAAGGGATCCATGCCTGTAATCCCAAAACGGAACCAATAATCAGCGGCGGCGTAATGATGCCCACTACGCTGGCCAGCACATGTTGTAGTGCGGCACAAAATGCAGGCAATGGACCGATGCGGTCATTCAGCCCATACAACAAACCTTTCTCATCTGATTGCGACATACAGGTGCTCCGGCAAGATATTCATCAGAGCTGCTGATGCATGAATCACGCCAGAACAAGGGGTTTATTAAAATTTGGAAGTAAGATATTGAATATTTTGGCAATTAATTCAGTAAAGAGGAGGGCTGAATCTGAAATCTTAGATTCAGCCATTGATCATTTGCGGCCTTTTGTTTCATCAGGCCGCAGGCTTTGCACTGTTGTCGTGCGTAATATTGTCATCGAGCAGTGAAATATCCAGATAACCACTCAGTTCCCGTTGTTCTGCGCGCGGCAGATAAGGCAACTCGCCTAATAAAGGTGCACCTAACTTGTTGCTCAAAACATCAATAATTTCAGCGTAATGCGCCAGACCGGGATTAATACGGTTGGCTACCCAACCCACGAGTCGCAATCCATCCTGCGCAATCGCCTCGGCGGTCAGTAAAGCGTGGCTGATGCAACCTTCTTTAATGCCGACTACCAACACAACGGGTAAATGTTCCTGCCGCACCCAGTGGGACAAAGGCTGTAAGTCGTTCATTAAACTGCGCCAGCCGCCGGTGCCTTCTACCACCACGCGCGCGGCGCGCTGCTGCAAATCGTTTAGACTGCGGCTGAGCAACGGATAATCTATACGCTGCGACGCGCTGGTGCTGATTTCATCCTCTTGTAAGGCGATAGGATTGACGGCGGAATAATCGAGAGCGAGACCTGAAGCCTGCTGTAATAACAGGGCATCTTTATTACGTAAGCCTTCAGATGTGAGTTGCGCGCTTTTGGCGACAGGTTTGAAGCCTGCGGCGCACAGATTCGCCTTGGCAAAGCACTGCAATAATGCGCGTGATACCACGGTTTTACCCACCGCGGTGTCGGTACCGGTGACAAAAAGCGTTTTCACCATTCTCCTCCTTCATTAAAGCGATGTGTAACGTGCGAAGGAGGCAGTTTAAGGAAATGTTTTCGCGGGCAGATTGCGTTAGGACAAACTTAAGGTGAGCTGTAATTATCCCTGCAACAGTTTTACCAATAAATGGCCGCTATAGAGCGCGTCTTTTATCAGTGCGGCGCCGCCAAAGGTGCCGGGATCGCTGAAAGCCGTTGGTGTGAGCTGGATTTTACTGCTGTATGCGGGCAAGGCTTGTTGTCGAATGGTACTGCTCACCGCAGGGAACAGCACATCGGCGGCCTGATTCAGCGGCGAACCGATAAGGATTTGTTGAGGATTAAAGATGTTTACCATCATCGCCAGCATGCGGCCAATATGATGTCCGACGCCCGCAATCACATCACGCGCCAGGCGATCGCCCTGCTGCGCGGCTGCGCATAAGCTCTCAATCGTCAACGGCGTCTGATGCAATACACTGTCCGGCTGCGACGGCAAACGCTGGGCGGTGAGAGTAAGCAGGCTTCCGATGCTGGCGACGGTTTCCAGACAGCCATTATTGCCGCAATAACACTGCTGGCCGTAAGGATCGATTTGCGTATGACCAATTTCCACCAGCGTACGACCATTTTTGTGCAGCAGTTGTCCGCCGCTGATCACGCCCGCGCCGACGGTTTCATCAATCACAATCTGAATCACATGTTGCGCGCCACTGGATGCGCCAAACAGCGCTTCGGCTAACGTCCAGGCGGAAATATCATGCTGCACGAACACCGGCAGACCGGTGCGCTGCGCCAGCGTTTCTCCCAGCGGCATATCCTGCACGTCATAACCCGGCATACGATGGACCACGCCAGAAGCGGCGTTGATCAATCCTGGCAAGGTAATGGCGATGGCGGTCAAACGCTCCAGCTTGCTTTGGTGGCGAATAAAGAAGTCATTCACTGTCTCGTGCAAGGTTTGCAGCAGTGGTTTGTCGGCGCTGGCGTGCAGCGGCAGGCGATCTTCCTGCAGCGCGCGGCTGCTGAGATCGCGCAGCGTCAGCGTAATAAATCCGGGCTGAATGCGAACGGCGAGATAGTGCCAGGCGAGCGTATCGAGGATCAAACCAATCGCGGGACGACCGCGACTGCCCGGCTCCTGAAATTCAGTTTCCTGAACCAGATGGGCATCGAGCATTTCACGCACGATTTTGGTAATGCTGGCGGGGGCTAACTGGGCACGTTTAGAAAGCTCAATACGCGAAATCGGGCCGTAAAGGTCAATCAGTCGGTAAACCACACCTGCGTTGGTCTGTTTTATCTGATCAATATGACCAGGTTGACTGTACAGATTCACGCCCAGCTCCCATTATTTTCGCGCTTCTAAATAAACAGCAGCTATGGTGATGCAGATTGACCAGCAGCGTCAAATATTTGATTAGAAATGTGATTTATCGCACATAAAGTTTGGGCCCTCATTCAACTGCGGACTCAATTCTCTGCATTTTGCAGCATCAGCGACATCATATTGGTCATTTGCGCCGTCGGTTCTCGCGTCGCTGACCAGACCAGCCAAACTTCAGAAATCGCGTCGCTCTCCTGCAACGGGATCCACACCACATCAGCCAGACGTGCACGGCTGAATGACGCCGGCAGAATCGACACGCCGAGTCCGGTCGCCACCAGACCAAGAATGGTCATCGCCTCGCCCACTTCCTGCGTAATAAAAGGTTTGATTTGATAGCGATGCAGCAGCGCCAGGATTTCACCGTATAACGCAGTGCCGCCTTGCGGATCGAAAAATACAAACGGCTCGTTGGCTAATGCCTGAATGGAAATCGACTCTGCATCGGCCAGCGGATGCGCCCAATGCACTACCGCGCATAGCGGCTCACGCAGTAACACGCGGTGCTGCAGATCGCTGGGCAGCGGCGTATTGCGCATCACACCGAGGTCGAGCCGATCGTCATGAAGTGGCGCAAGCTGCTGCCGCGTATTGTTCTCCTGCATCTGAATGTGCACTTCTGGCCAACGCTGACGGAATTGGTACAGCGCGTCAGAAACCAGACCGGTAAACGGCGCTGAGGAGGTAAAGCCGATGCGCAACTCGCCCTCCTGCCCGCTATGCACGCGTGCGGCGCGGCGGGTGGCCTGCTCCACCTGTAACAAAATGGCACGCGCATCCTGCAAAAACAGCGCGCCGGCGGGCGTGATCTGTACGCTGCGATTGGTGCGGGTAAACAGCTGGGCGCCAATTTCCTGCTCCAGTTGCTGGATCTGCTGACTCAGCGGCGGTTGCGAAATATTCAGGCGCTGCGCGGCGCGGCCAAAATGCAGTTCCTCCGCGACGGCAACGAAATAGCGTAAATGACGCAACTCAACATTCATACTTTAAACGTCTCATTTGAGATTATTAATATATTGTACAACCTATTCGCCCTTTCCTACAGTAACGGCATGATTGTTCAAACGAGGATGTTCCGTGAGTCGCTCTTCTCAGGCGGTGATACTCGATGAAGACGAGTTGTCCGTAAAGCCTGCTCCAGCTGCAGCCCCTTCAGAATGGATTGAACGCGGATCGCCGCAGTTTATGCGCGTGACGCTGGCACTGTTCTCCGCCGGTCTTGCCACTTTCGCCCTGTTGTATTGCGTGCAGCCCATTCTGCCGGTGTTATCGCAGCAATTTGGCGTTTCTCCAGCGCAAAGCAGTATTTCTCTCTCGCTATCGACCGGCTTAATGGCATTGGGATTACTGTTTACCGGGCCGCTGTCGGATGCGATTGGGCGTAAATCGGTGATGGTTACCGCGCTGTTGCTCGCGGCTATCTGTACCTTGATTTCCGCCACCATGAGCAGTTGGCAGGGGATTTTGCTGATGCGCGCGCTGATTGGTTTGTCACTGAGCGGGGTTGCGGCGGTTGGCATGACCTATCTGAGTGAAGAGATTCATCCACGCGTTATCGCCTTTTCCATGGGGCTGTACATCAGCGGTAACTCGATTGGCGGCATGAGCGGACGCCTGTTGACGGGCGTATTGACCGATTTCTTCTCGTGGCGCGTTGCGGTGGGCGTTATTGGCTGTTTCGCGTTGGCGGGCGCGCTGATGTTTTGGAAAATTCTGCCTGCGTCGCGTCATTTCCGTCCAGCTTCGCTGCGTCCGCGTAGTTTGCTGATCAACTTCCGTTTGCACTGGCGCGATAAAGGATTACCGCTGCTGTTCGCTGAGGGCTTCCTGCTGATGGGCGCGTTCGTCACGCTGTTCAACTACATCGGCTATCGCCTGCTGAGTGCGCCCTGGTCGCTGAGCCAGGCGGTGGTGGGATTGCTGTCGGTGGTCTATCTGACCGGCTCCTGGAGTTCACCGAAAGCCGGCGCGATGACCAGCCGCTTTGGACGCGGTCCGGTGATGATTGGCGCAACTGCGATTATGCTGACGGGATTGCTGCTGACGGCGTTTAACTCACTATGGCTGATTTTACCCGGCATGATGTTGTTCACCGCCGGATTCTTTGCGGCGCACTCCGTTGCCAGCGGCTGGATTGGCCCGCGTGCGCGTCGGGCTAAAGGCCAGGCATCGTCACTCTATCTGTTTAGCTATTACGTTGGATCCAGCGTGGCGGGTACATTGGGCGGCGTGTTCTGGCACAGCTATGGCTGGATGGGCGTTACGGCATTCATTAGCTTGCTATTATTAATGGCTTTGCTTGTCGGCTGGCGATTGCAGTGCCGGAAACTGTAATACCTTTCATCTGTTAAACGGGGCTAATGCGCCCCGTTCTCTCATCAAGTCCACGCCATCCGGTGATCTCACAGTCCCAGATAAAACAAAACGGCCATTCGTCGCTATAATTCATTCCATTCCAACAATAGTTAGACTTTTATTATTTCACAGCAATGAGGACGATAGATGGGACTCTATTATTACGTCGATAAGCAAGCCGGCTATAACGACAACCATGTAGTACATGCAACGGGATGCCCGTACTTACCCGCCGATGAGGCACGCCGTTTCCTTGGGACTTTCTACACGCCAAATGCCGCCATTCAGCAAGCGCGTAAATTTTATGCCAGCGCGCTGGGCTGCGAGCACTGCTGTCCGGTGGGGTTAAAAAAAAACATGACGACTCAAAATAGTGTGGCACTAAAACACATGGTGCGACTCTGATAATCATGATGTGAGAGTGGTCAGCAGACTTAACTCTTTTGTTAAGCAGCACTGCGGCGTTTCATAATAACTATAAATTTAAGTGTAATAATAACTGGACCTTAAGGCGCTCAAAGTGGCGTCAGGTCCAGTCGTCTCTATCTCCCCGTTTTTGATCTAGTTCGCGCTCGTATTGATGACAGAAAGCGTAAAAACGTAAGGCTATTAATTACGCCACTCTTGATAAAAAATATTCAGTAATAAAAGCCCGACAAACGGTTTCCCTCCGCTCATTAATGCTCCACAATAGCGGCAATTTGTGACTCCGGTCACTTTCTGGGGTGCTTTTTGCCCTCTCATTTGCCGTCTGACTGATTTGAACTCCATGCAATCTACTACTGTTTCACGTAAAACGGCCTGGCTACGCGTTGTACTGCTGGCTATTGCTGCTTTTGTCTTTAACACCACAGAATTCGTGCCTGTCGGTCTGCTGTCGGATATCGCCGCCAGCTATGACATGAAGACTGCCGATGTTGGCATTATGCTGACTATCTACGCGTGGGTTGTCGCGCTATTGTCTCTGCCGCTGATGTTGTTAACGCGCAATATTGAGCGCCGCCTGCTATTGGCCGTGTTGTTCATCGTGTTTGTTGCCAGCCATGTGCTGTCATCTTTGGCATGGGATTTCACCTCACTGGTTATCTCGCGCATCGGTATTGCCTTAGCGCACGCCGTGTTCTGGTCAATCACCGCTTCGCTGGCCATTCGCGTGGCGCCTGCAGGTAAGAAAACTCAGGCGTTGAGTATGCTGGCAACCGGTACCGCGCTGGCGATGGTGCTGGGCGTGCCGATTGGGCGTATCGTCGGTCAATATCTTGGCTGGCGCACTACTTTCGGCATGATCGGCTTGTCTGCTTTGGTGTTGCTGATTTTGCTGATGCGCATACTGCCGCGTCTGCCGAGCGAGCACACGGGTTCACTGAGCAGCGTTCCGATGCTATTCCGCCGTCCGGCGCTGGTGGCAATGTACGTACTGGTTACCGTGGTGGTGACGGCGCATTATACCGCTTACAGCTACATCGAACCGTTTATGCAGGTGGTGGCTAATGCCGATGATAATTTCACCACGCTGCTGTTACTGCTGTTTGGATCAGCGGGTATTCTCGGCAGCGTGCTGTTTAGTACGCTGGGCAATAGATTCCCTTCTGCGATGCTGATCGCTGCAATTGCGATGATCACACTAAGCATGGGCTTGCTGGTGTTTGCCGCAGTACGTCCCGCTGCAATCACCGTGCTGTGCATCGTTTGGGGCATGGCAATGATGATGATTGGTCTGGCGATGCAGGTGCGCGTTTTGGCGCTGGCACCGGATGCCACCGACGTCGCGATGTCCCTGTTCTCAGGTATCTACAACATCGGTATCGGCGCGGGTGCGCTACTGGGTAATCAGGTCAGTTTGCATATGCAAATGTCTGATGTCGGTAACGTCGGCGGCATTATTGGCCTTGCCGCACTGTTCTGGTGTATCGCTATCTTCCGCCGCTATCCTCAGCTGCGTTCAAACGGATAAGAAAAAAGGCTTCAGAAGGTTATCTTCTGAAGCCTTTTATTCACTTCCTGCGGAATGCTAAATTGCCCTCCGCTCAATTCTCTTAGTTATAAATTACTGCTGTGCCATTTAGCTTGTTGTTGCCAGAGGTCGAAGTGATGCGGAATGACTTTGCTCCGGCAGCACTGGCCTTTTCCGCTAGCTGATTCTCCAGCGATGTCAGGTTAGTGCTACCTGATGCGCTAACCACACCAATTTGTTGTTGATTCAGCGGCGCTTCGTTTACTAAGTCTGCAGCCATGCTACCAAACGCGATTGAAGACAATGCTACAGCGGCCAAAGTCAGTTTGATGCTTTTCATAATTTTGCTCTCTTAAACAGATGAATTGGGGTCGGTCGCGATTAAGTTAACAACCGTTAATTAAATGCTACTGCCGAATGGGTCCGCGCGTCAATCATTTTATTAACGGTCATTATTTTAATCGGAAGTGGCGTGATTATGGGCTTCCCAGCCCTTTTTGACTTATCCATTTGGGTGCTTTCGCAAGCAAAAAGCACAAACGGGCAAAGACGAATAGACTCATTCCGGGCTGCGCTTGCATATTTATTTAATGATCGGTAATTTAATGGGGTGTTTCTACGCTTTGAGGTGCCCAATGACAGAAGTTATCGATGTGGTGAACAGGAAAACGCGCGGCCGTCCGAAAGTGTTTGATCGCAACGATGCCCTGGACAAGGCATTGATGTTGTTCTGGGCGCATGGCTATGAAGGCACTTCGCTGTCCGATTTGGTTAACGCTACCGGCGCTAAGGCCCCAACCCTTTATGCTGAGTTTGAAAATAAAGAAGGGTTATTCCGTGCGGCGATGCAGCGATACATTGAAACGTTCAGCGCACAACGCAACGCCGTGCTAAATGATGATGCTTTAGACGTGAAAACGGCCATTGAAGCCTATTTTCGCGCAACCGCCGCATGCTTCACCGAATGTGATAAGCCTGCTGGCTGTTTCTTTATTTGTACCTCGAGCGCGCTCTCTTCCGGCTCAGAAGAAGTGGCGCAAATGCTGGCTCAACAGCATCACGCGCAGGAATCAGCGTTAAAAGCATTTCTTGATACCCGGCAGCAGCGCGGCGAGTTACCGCAATGTGCCAATAGTGCAAGGTTAGCCCGCTACCTGGCGTGTTTACTGCAGGGCATGTCGGTGCGTGCGCGTGAAGGCGCTAATCGTGAGGACCTTGACCAGATCGTGGATACGCAGATGGCAATCTGGCCCGCTCTGGCGGGATATTGTGAATTGAGCACCAAATAAAATTCAGGCCGACTTCCGTGTCGGCCTAAAATTATTGCCTCCGTACAAATACTGAGGTGAGCGCGCGTTAAGGCAGGAAAAACATCGGTTTCAACGCTGCACTCACCGGACTGTTATCCGGATTCGATGGCATTAAATCCTTCATCGATGCCCACCAGCGCTGACACACTTCCGTTTTTGCCACTGCTTCCCAGCGCGCTTCAGACTCAATTTCCACGCTGGCAAACAGCAGATTGCGTTCAGCATCCAGCCAGATAGCGTAATTGTGCGCGCCATGCGCTTTTAGCGTCTCAGCCAGCTCCGGCCAAATTGGCGTATGACGGCGCAGATACTCATCGTGGCAGTGTGCATGCACCTGCATCACAAAGGCTTTACGCAACATCGCTGCGCTCCGCCTGCAGCGCGGCTTGCCACGGCTTAACGTTGAAGCGTTCACCCAGCGCGATCAGCTGCTCAGTGGTGATGCTTTGACGAATGCCGCCCATTGACAGCGCTTTTACCACCACTTCGGAGGATTTCTCCGCCGTATCGATCAGGCCGAAAGTCTCGTCGAGGTTTGGACCCGCGCCAAAGATGCCATGGAACGGCCACATCACAATGCTGTGATTTGCCATTGCGTCTGCCGTTGCCTGACCAATTCCATCGGTGCCGGGCACCATCCACGGCAGAATACCTACGCCATCCGGGAACACCACCAGACATTCGGTGCTGCCTTCCCACAACAGGCGTGTGAATCGTGCGGAATCCAGATCGACCACATAGCTCAGCGCCATAAAGTTGGTGGCGTGGCAATGCATGATGACGCGATCAATGTCGTTTGAGACCTGCTTGCGCACGCTGTGCGACTGGAAGTGAGCTGCCAACTCTGATGTTGGCAGGCCACCGTTACTCAAACCCCAATGGATTTTGTATGACAAGCCTTTGTCATCCACCTGCAGCAGCGCCAGACAGTCGGCCGGGTCGAGCTGAACGTTACGGAAAAACTTCCCCGACCCGGTGACCAGGAACCAATCATTGGCCAGCGCTGGAGCAGGTTTGGTCAGCTCAATACAGCGCGGCTCGGCATAGAAATCACCGGCGAAATCATTAACTTCTTCCGGCAGTAAACGTAAGCTGACGTTGCCGCCATTACGCTCATCCCAGCCTTTCAACCACATGTCGCTGGTCGCTTTAACCATTCCCTGAACAAAAGCGGAAGAGAGGATATTTTGCATGGTGTGTACCTTAACGTTGACGCAGTGTTTGTTGTTCATAATGACGGACTTCGCTCAGCCAGCTGGCATCAGCAGGGACATCGTGGCGCAGACACCAGGCTTCCCACACCGCTTGCCACGGCAACGATTTTTGTTCTTCCAGCATCGCCAGGCGGCCGGTGTAATCCCCTTCGTTCTCCAGCTTGCGTAACTGGTCGGTAGGTTCCAGCAGAGCACGCAGCAGCGCTTTTTTGGCATTGCGTGTCCCAATTACCCACGCCGCGATGCGGTTGATCGACGCATCGAAGAAGTCGAGACCGATGTGCACCTTGTCGAACAATTTGTGGCGCGCGATCTCGGTAGCGATGGCCTGGGTTTCATCGTCGAGAATCACCACGTGATCGCTGTCCCAGCGCACCGGACGGCTTACGTGCAGCAGCAGGCGCGGCACATAGAGCATGGCCGTGGAAATTTTGTCGGAAATCACTTCGGTTGGATGGAAGTGGCCGGCGTCCAGAGTCAGCGCGGTCTGGCGGCTGCTGGCATAACCCAGGCAGAATTCATTGGAACCCACGGTGTAGCTCTCTGCGCCGATGCCAAACAGTTTGCTCTCTACCGCATCAATGTGGTGCGCAGGATTGAGTTTTTCACTGATCACTTCATCAAGCGCACTCGCCAGGCGTTGACGCGGTCCTAAACGATCGACGGTGAGATCTTTCATTCCGTCCGGCACCCAGATATTCATAACGGATGCGGTACCCAGTTGCTCACCAAAGTGTGCAGAGATACGACGGCTGGCCTTGCAGTGATCGATCCAGAACTGACGAATCCCTTTGTCGGCGTGTGACAAGGTAAAGCCATCGGCGCTCAGCGGATGGGAGAAACAGCTTGGATTAAAATCGAGGCCCAGCTTGTGCGTTTTGGCCCATTCCACCCAGTTGCTGAAGTGTTTCGGTTCAATCGCATCACGATCGACCGGCTTATCGCTCTCCAGATAAATCGCATGCAGGTTGAGGCGTTTAGCACCCGGAATGAGTGACATCGCTTTTTCAACATCAGAGCGCAGCTCATCAGCATTACGGGCGCGTCCCGGATAGTTGCCGGTAGCCTGAATACCGCCGGTCAGTTCACCGTTCGGATTTTCGAAGCCGCGCACGTCATCACCTTGCCAGCAGTGCATCGAGACCGGAATGCCATCCAGCTGCGCCATTACCTGTTCCACATCCACACCGATGGCGGCGTAACGTTGTTTGGCCAGTTCGAAGGCCTGTTCAATCAGCTTAGTCATATGCAAGTTCCTTAGCAGGTTGGCTGAGCGCGGCAAAGCGTGCCTGATGGGCAGCGAAGGCGCTGTTGTTCAACGGTTCAAATTTTTCTAACGGGAAGTTTTGGCTAATGCAGCGGCGTAAATCGCTGACGTCACGCAGTTCGCCCAAAGCAATGAGCTGGCAGCCGACGTTGCCGAGCGTCGAGGCTTCAATCGGCCCCGCCAATACCGGCAGCTGACAGGCATCGGCACACAATTGATTTAACAGCGGGTTCTGACTGCCGCCGCCCACCACATGCAGTTGACGCAGCGGTGCCGCGCGCAGTGTGCCGAGTTCGCCAATAACCTGGCGATAGAGTAAGGCCAGACTGTCGAAGATGGTGCGAGCCAGCGCAGCCGGCGTCTGCGGTACGGGCATATTCTGTTCGGCGCAGGCGTTTTGAATCTCCTGAACCATGCTGTCTGGATTGATAAAACGGCTGTGATTGGGGTTAACCAGCGCACGACAGGCGGGCTCTTTTGCGGCTTCTTTGATCAGCGAACAGAGATCGGTAATTTGCAGCTCAGTGCAGACACGTTGCAGCAGCCACAAACCCATAATGTTTTTCAGAACGCGGTAGCCTTCTGCTCCACCTTCATTGGTTACGTTGGCATTGAGCGCCGCCGTGCTGACACAAGGCTGCAAGCTCTCAATCCCCATCAATGACCAGGTTCCCGAGCTGAGATAAGCGGCATCATCCTGCATTAACGGTGTGGCCAAAACCGCGCTCGCCGTATCGTGAGTCGCAACCGCGATCACCGGAATGTGGTTACCGCTGGCGCTGGTCCAGTAACCGACAGTGTTACCTGGCGATGTGGGTTTGCCGAACCACTTAGCTGGCACGCCAGCCCACGCAAGCAAATCGCTGTCCCATTCGCCGCTGTGAATATTGAGCAGTTGTGTGGTGGTGGCGTTGGTGTATTCCCAGTTCATCTGGCCGGTAAGGCGATAGTGCAGATAGTCAGGAATCATCAGCGCATACTGCACTTTTTCCTGCCAATCTGGTTGCTGCTGATGCAGTGCGTGCAGTTGATAAAGGGTGTTGAACGGCAAGAATTGAATGCCGGTGCGCTGATAGATTGCACCTTTGCCGAGATCGTTAATGGCCTGAGCCATGTGCCCTTCTGTGCGCTTATCGCGATAACTTACCGCCTCGCCGACGCGTTCACCGTTGGCATCCAGCAGCACCAAATCGACGCCCCAGGTATCTATGCCAATGCTGTCCGGCACAATGCCTTCATCATCAAGCTGGGCCAGCCCTAAACGAATCTCTTGCTCCAGGCGATCCAAATCCCAACAATCATAATCTGCACGGCGCACACGCTGATTGGTGAAGCGACGCACTTCGCGCAGGCTGATCTGCTGATTCGCTGAACTCCATTGTGCGAGCATCACGCGCCCGCTGGATGCGCCTAAATCAATGGCAACAATGTTACGCATACTCATGGCGTGTTCTTCCTGTAATGAGATGACTACAGATTAGAAATCTCCGCTTTTTGCCACCTTCCCCTTACTGCCAGTGCGTAATAGTCACTGGCAGGCTGACAAAGAAGTTCGTGAGAAAGCTCACAGAACCACACAAGTGGCGAGATGTGAGCCTTGCCGCATTTCTGTCAATCGCCGGTGAGATCTTGAAAAATTAGCCATTTTCCTGCGTCACTAAGATGAAAATTCAAGGTAAGGTGCGGGGCGCCTGCGTAGACTCGGCAACGGTTGAGTTAATTAAGAGGCGAATCATGACCGTTCTACATAGCGCAGATTTCTTCCCTGAAGGGAATTACGCCATCGCCATCGAGCCGCGTGTGCCGCAGCAGGCATTTCCGGAGCACCATCATGATTTCCATGAAATCGTGTTGGTGGAACACGGTTCTGGCATTCATGTGTTTAACGGTCAGCCACAAGCTTTATCCGCAGGATGCGTATGTTTTGTGCGCGATCACGATCGTCATCTTTATGAGCAAACGGAAAATCTGTGTCTAACCAACGTGCTGTATCGCAGTCCGGCATCATTTCGTTTTCTCTCGGGTTTGCAGGCGCTCCTGCCGCGCGAAGAAGAGGATCACTACGCGTCGCATTGGCGCATTAATCACAAGGTGATGGCGCAGGCGCTGCAAATCGTTACGCAGATGAAGCAGCAAGATGTGTGGTCGCTGGAACGTCACGCACGTCAGGAGCAACTTTTTCTGCAACTGCTGGTGTTGTTGCGCGAAGCGGCTCACAACGATCAATCACAGGATCAGGAAGCACGCTTACATCGGTTGCTCGACTGGCTCAATGAGCACTACAGTGAAGAGATTGTGTGGGATGCATTAGCCGATCGTTTTTCATTGTCGCTGCGCACTCTGCACCGCCAGATGAAGCAGCAAACCGGTAATACACCGCAGCGTTACCTTAATCGGCTTCGCCTGTTACAGGCGCGGCATTTACTGCGTCATAGCGATATGCGCATTACAGACATCGCCTACCAGTGTGGATTTGGTGACAGCAATCACTTCTCCACGCTGTTCCGGCGGGAATTTGGCTGTGCGCCCAGAGCGGAGCGCCAGCAGATGCTATAACTGGAGCGTTTCCTCATGTCGCTGATCTTAACGCGCGAAGACTATTTTCCGGCCACCAATCTGCCGATTGCGGTGGCCGAGCGCATGCCGCAGCCCTCCTTTCCTCCGCACCGTCATGAATTCAGTGAAATCGTTATCGTCTGGCGCGGTAACGGCCTGCATGTGTTGAACGATCGTCCATGGTTGGTAACCTGCGGCGACGTTTTTTACATTCACGATAACGACTGCCACAGCTATGACAGCGTCAACGATCTGGCGCTGGATAACATTCTTTACTGCCGCGATCGCTTTCGTCTTGGCCTTGACTGGAGCCAGTTGTTGCCGCCGCAAGAAGAAGATTCGCCGGGCTGCTGGCGTTTGACCACCCGCGGGATGGCGTTAGCGCGCGGTGTGATTAGCCAGCTGGAACGCGAAAGCCGCAAAAGTGATTCGCTATCGATTCAACTCTCTGAGGCGCTGTTTTTGCAATTAGCATTGATTCTGCGCCGTCACGGTTATGCCGCCGATCGGCCCTGGGCGTTACCTGAAGGAGAACAATTAGATCTGCTGATGTCGGCGCTGCAAGGTGCCATCAGCCGTCCATTCGATTTGGCAGTGTTCTGCCAGCAGAATCAGTTGAGCGAGCGCGCATTGAAGCAACTGTTTCGCCAGCAAACCGGTATGACCGTGGGACACTATCTGCGGCAACTACAGCTGTGTCAGGCGAAATATCTGCTGCGGACGCAGGATTGCTTAATCAGTGAAGTGGCCGCGCGTTGCGGCTTCGATGACAGTAACTACTTTTCGGTGGTGTTTACGCGGGAAACCGGTTTAACGCCGAGCGCGTGGCGGCAGCGTTTCCTGCCGCAGCGTGAACTCTCAACAGAGAAAGTGAAGGCCTGACGTGCCGTAGCGGCGTCAGGCTATACATCAGGCTGCCATGCCTAATCCAACAATATTGGCAGCAATGATAATTACCACACAACCCAGTGACAGAACGCGAACCGGACGTTGACCCGCCGATTTCCACTCTTTTAGTACCAGACCAACCAAACCACCGCACAGCACGTAGAGGCTCATATGCAGCATCCAGCTGATGAAGTCATACTGTGCCGGGATTTTGGCGTGTCCCCAGGCATAGAAGAAGAACTGCAGATACCACATGGTGCCGCCCAGCACGGCAAACGCGATATTGGCCAGCAGCATTGGTTTGGCGACTGAGAAATCACGGCGTACTGAAATATCGGTTTTTACCGCCAGACGGATGAAGCAGTAAGCCAGATTGATTAACGCACCACCGCCCATGATCACCACATAGCTTGGCAACGCAACATAGAGTGGATTGATACCCAGATTGGCTGCAGCTTCATGCATCGGCTTGGCGGCATCCATCGCAAACGACATGCCGGCCGAAAAGATGCCGCACATTACGGCCAAAATCAGCCCTTTTTTCAGGTTGAACTCTTCGGCATTGATGCCCAGCGCCCGCTCTTTTAACAGACCGGCACGCGATACAATCCCTACGCCGATCAGCGCAACTAACACGCCGAGCAGTGTCATACGTCCGCCGGGTGAGCTGAACAGCTCGACAAAGCGGCCTTGTAGTAGCGGCGTCATCAGGGTTCCCACCACTAACGTGATACCAATGGCAATACCGATGCCCATCGACATCCCGAGGTAGCGCATGGTCAAACCATAGTTGATGTTACCGATGCCCCACATGGCACCAAACAGAAATACCGGCATCAGTTGAGAGAAACTGAAGCTGCCGTAATACGCCCAGAAGTTCGGCAGTAATACCGCACTGACTGCCCAGGGAAGAATCAGCCACGACATAACGCCGCCTACCGACCACATCGTTTCCCAGGACCACTTTTTCACCTGCTTAAATGGAGCATAAAAACAGGCGGCACTGGCGGCACCCACCAGATGCCAGAAAATACCTGCAATGATGGCACTGTTCATTGTTATTCCTTCGTAAGGTTGAGGCCAACAGGAAACCGGCGGTTTCCCGATTACCGGCAGTCTACGGTGGGCAGCTTTTCGTCAGCCTTTGGATGGCTGCCGGAAAGCGGAGGTTGCTGGCAAAATTCGGTGGGTCGTCAACATAAGGATCACAAAATCGCATTCGCAGGCAGGTCACGGGGTGATTTTTATAAGTGGCTTATTCTTCAACATATTTTTCTATTGTGCTGTGCCGATCAGCACAGTTTTTGATTCACTGCCACTGCAACAGTTAACATGGCAGTCACACAAAGCCGCGTACCAGACTTTCCCCGCAGGCGTTTAATCCGTATAACGTTGGGAAAATCATCAGGACGAAGGATTGAGATGAATACCAAAAGATTGCGGCTGTTGCTGTCACAATCGGTGAGCCGCGTGATGCTGGATGACATCCGGGCCATCGTGCCGGCGCAGGCGCTGAACGTCTTTATTAATGGATTAGATGAAGCACATTACGCCACACTGGATTGCGTGCAGAGCGAGGAGAATTGCGCCCTGCTGGCTTCGGTGATTGTGGTGTGGCGACAGCTGGGTCACGTTCATGCGATTCATTATCAGAAAGGTGAGCATCTGCGTCAGGTCGACGACGCCACGCAATTCCAGCTGTTCAGTATGATGAAAACCCATCGCGCGATCGTGCAGATCGCTTAACTCTCGGGATGACTATGAAAATCGGACTGCTTTTCCCAATTGCCATCATCATTGCTGGCGTCAGTTTTTTGGCGTGGTTTATTGCCAGCGGCGCGGCGATGCCAGGTTCCTGACATTTTTTAACATACCTTAAATCACCACTAAGCCGCTGAAAGCGCGGCATTTCGCCAGGAATGCTGCGTCTGTCGTGCTGTTCTTCCCTTCTTTGCCATCCCTCAAGTCGCATTGGCAATAGCAAAAAGGTGCTACACCCTGATCTGTTTCACTCTGCAATTCACAAATCTTTAACGAAACCGATCGCGGAGAACCTGCACATGACAACACACCATCAACATTATATTAATGGCGCGTTTGTTGCCGATCAGAACGATAAGTGGATAGAAGTGATTAACCCAGCAACTGAGGCATTACTTTCGCGCGTGCCGGAAGGCAGTAAACACGACGCCGCGCAGGCCATCGACGCTGCTGAAGTGGCGCAGCCGAATTGGGAAGCGCTCCCCCCCGTTGAACGCGGCAACTGGCTGCGCAAAATTGCCGCTGCTATTCGTCAGCGTGAACCGGAACTGACCGCCACTATCGTCGCCGAAGGCGGAAAAACCCAGGGTCTGGCGCAAACTGAAGTACTGTTTACCGCTGATTATCTTGAGTACATGGCCGAATGGGCACGCCGTTATGATGGCGAGATCGTTAATAGCGATCGTCCCAACGAAAATATCTTTGTATTCAGGAAAGCGATTGGCGTCACCACCGGCATTCTGCCGTGGAACTTCCCCTTCTTCCTGATTGCACGTAAAGCCGCGCCCGCGCTGGTAACCGGCAATACCATTGTTATCAAGCCAAGTGAGCTGACGCCTAACAATGCGGCGATTTTTGCGCACATCATCCATGAAATTGGTCTGCCAAAAGGCGTGATCAACTTTGTTTACGGCTATGGGCCGGAGATTGGTCAGGAGCTGGCAGGCAACCCGAAAGTCGGCTTAGTCAGTCTGACCGGCAGCGTCAACGCCGGTATCGCCACCATGGAAGCTGCAGCGAAAAATGTCACCAAAGTATCACTGGAGCTGGGCGGAAAAGCGCCGGCCATCGTCATGGATGATGCCGATCTCGATCTGGCGGTCAAAGCGATTGTTAGCTCTCGCGTGATCAACACCGGACAGGTGTGTAACTGTGCTGAGCGCGTTTACGTGCAGGAAGGCATCTACGATCGCTTTATCAGTGCGCTGACTGCCGCCATGCAGCAGGTGAAGTTTGGTAATCCGGCCGAGCAAAACGATATCGATATGGGGCCGCTAATCACTGCGGCCGCGCTGGAACGCGTTGAGCAGAAAGTGGCGAACGCGGTCGCGGATGGCGGCAAAGTAGTGCTAGGCGGGAAGCGTGCAGGCAGCAAAGGCTTCTATTTTGAACCAACCATTATCACGGGCGTGCGTCAGGATATGGAGATCATGCAGCAGGAGATTTTTGGTCCAGTGCTGCCAGTGATGACCTTTAAAACCCTTGATGAAGCCGTAGCGCTGGCGAATGACTGTGAATATGGTCTGACCTCATCGATTTACACTCAGAACCTCAACACCGCGATGGTTGCCCTGCGTAAGTTGAAGTTTGGTGAAACCTATATCAACCGCGAGAACTTCGAAGCGATGCAAGGCTTCCATGCGGGCTGGCGTAAATCGGGCATTGGCGGCGCTGATGGCCGTCACGGTTTGGAAGAGTTCTTGCAGACGCACGTGGCATATTTGCAGTTCTCGTAGGATCGACATTCATGGCGTAATGCTTGTCAATTAAGCCAACGACGAGGGCGCAGGCCGGTGGCACTTTTGGTCCGGCGGTCCTCGCGCCGCTAGCGCGGTACCTTCACTTCGCTCGTCTGCCTGACGGACCGGTGGAGACGGGACGTCCTTGTCCCGGCTCCACCTTTCGCCCGCTTCCTGCGGGCTCTCCTGGCTTCCTCGCTTCGTTCAGCGCTGCGGATTGCCTGCCCAAAAGTGCCCCCGGCCTGCTTTAAAGCTTCAGTGCGTGTTTCTGAAAAGGGCACATTTGCCAGAGGCTCTGCCGCAGCAGATGTGTCAGAGCCCGCACCAGATTTAAAGCAAAATGGTTTCTTAACGGACAAGCATTACGCCATAAGTGGCGACCTGTAACCCTGAAACCTTTATGAAACCCGCTTCTGGCTGCGCAGCAGCGCCAGGCCGCTTAACACCGACATCGCCATCAGATAATAACCGGGCGCCAGACTGGTGCCGGTCACGCTAATTAGCAGTGTACAAATCAGCGGTGCAAAGCCACCAAACACCGTAACCGCCACGTTATAGCTGATCGCCATGCCGCTGGCGCGCGTACCCATCGGGAACAGATCCGCCATCACCGACGGCACCGTTGAGAAGTAGATCGACTTCAGCAGCGCCATCCAGCACACCAGCAAAATCAACGTAGTCGGCGTGGTGTGATCAACCACCAGCTTAAACGCCGGATAGATGGTGACGATCAGCAAAACCAACGATCCCCACATCAGCGGCACGCGCCCCACCCGCTCGGCCCATAACCCCATAATGGGCGTGACCACCGTCAGAATCACGCCCGCCAACAAGGTAGCAGTAAACGCCACGCTGCCCGACAGGTGCAAATTTTTGGTGGCGTAAGTCGGCACATAGTTCAGCATGTAGTTCACCGCAGTCGAAATCACCATCAGGCCGATCGCCAACAGCATCAACTCCTTCTGGCGACCAAACAGACTTTTCAGCGGCGCGGCTTCCGGTTTGTGCTCAGCAAAGCTCGCCGGTTCATGTACGTGACGTCGGATATAGATCCCCAGCGGGCCAATCAGCAGGCCGAAGGCGAAGGGAATACGCCATCCCCAATCCTGAATCTGGCTTTCGCTGAGAATCTGCGTCAGTCCGAGTCCAAATGCCGACGCCATCAACGTACTGGCGCCCTGCGTGGCGAACTGCCAGCTGGCGATAAAGGCTTTGCGCTCCGGGAAGTGTTCAACCAGGAACGCCGTCGAGCTGCCAAATTCGCCCCCGGCAGAGAACCCCTGCACCAGACGCGCCAGCAAAATCAGCAGCGGTGCCATCAGGCCAATGCTGCTGTAGCTCGGCATAAAGGTGATGACCGCGCCGCCGAGCATCATCAGGTTGATCGATAAAAGCAGCGCTTTTTTTCGACCGTGACGATCGGCATAGTTGCCCAGCACAATCGCGCCCAGCGGACGAATCAGGAATGACACACCAAAACTGCCAAAGGTCAGCAACATTGAAACCGACGGATCGCTGGTAGGAAAGAAGGCATGCGCAATGTAGCTGGCAAAAAAGCCGTACACGGCGATATCAAACCACTCCAGCGCGTTACCGATGCAGGTCGCGAACAGCGTTTTGTGCAGATTGGGCTTCGCTGCGTTCAACGGCATCGTGGTATTTAATGTACTCATTGGCCACCTCCAACGTGCGCACGATGCTGCGCCACCAGTTCCGTTCCCTGCTCGCCGAGATCCCACAGCAGACGCGTCATAATCTGCAAACCTTCGCGGGCAATCGATTTCAACATATGCTCGTTGACGCCATGCTGGCCGCAAGCTGGATACGAGTGCGGCACCCACAAGGTTGGCAAACCGAGAATGTCGGAGAACACGTCATTGGGCAGCGAGCCGCCAAGATTAGGCAGCAGCGCCGGTTTCTTGCCGCTGGTTTCCACCATGCTGGTCAGCACCCAGTTGACCAGCGGATCGGTGGGATCAAGGCGTGTCGCGGGCGATCCGCGCATAAACTCCACCTCCACATAGTCAAAACCGTGCTGATGCAGATGGGCGCGCACATGCTGGGCGAGATTTTCCCAGTCGGTACCCACCACAAAACGCAGCTGACAAACGGCGGTGGCGCTGCCTGGAATAGCATTCATCGGACGCGCCGGATTGCCGGTGAGAAACGACAACACTTCCAGCGTGTTCCAGCCATACAGGCGTTCGGTTGGCGTCAGTCCCGGCTCGCCCCAGTTCACGTCGATATCGGGATCGCCCGGCATGCCGCCCACCTCGATATCGCCGAGAATATCTCGCACCTGCGGCGTCAAAGAGTTGGGTTTCAGCGCCTCAACCTGCAACACGCCCTGCGCGTTGACCAGCGAAGCGATGGCGTTGGCCAACTGCGTACCCGGATTGCTCAACAATCCGCCCCAGTTGCCGGAGTGATAAGCGTTGTCACGCGCGTTAACGGTCAAACGGAAATTAACCGCGCCGCGTGAGCCCAGGAACAGCGTCGGACGAACCGCATTGAGGCGCGGACCGTCTGAAGCAATAAACAGATCGGCTTGCAGCAGCTCGCCATGCTGCTGGCACAACTGCGCCAGCCCTGGCGAGCTGATCTCTTCACCCATCTCGAACAGTATTTTGCAGTTAAAGCCCAGGCTGCTGCCGCGCAACGCAAACACCTGCTCCAGCGCCGCCAGATTGACGCAGTGCTGGCCCTTATTATCTGCGCTGCCGCGCGCATACCAGCGATCGCCCTCTTCAACCATCTGCCATGGCGATAAGCCGTCGCGCCAGTTTTCATCATCACCAAACACCACATCGCCGTGACCATAGCTGAGCAAGGTTGGCAGCATGGGATCTTCAATGCGTACCGCCACGAGGAACGGTCGATTAGCGGCTTCCGCGTTGTCGATGAAATGCAACGTGAAGCCCAGAGCGATCAGCTGCGGACCGATCTCATCCTGCAAATAGCGCTGTAATTCGTTGTCACGATCGTCGCGCTGGCTTTCCGTACGTTGCGCCACGCGACGCGCCAAAATTCGTTGAAACTCCCCGCTGTCAAAATAAGCGGTGGCCTGTTGAATCGCCTGTTGTGCTGTCATGTTTGCCCTGTCTTTTATTGTTTTGTCGTTAAGGCATCTTTGCGGAAACACTGCTTTGCCACAATTATCAATTTATCGAGTAAGATTTGCTTTTATAGCAAAGCTAGCCTGCCCGATTTCGAGGCATGCACCACCATGAGGCATCCGCATGTTAAGCAGTGAAATCCGCTATTTTCTCGCCGTCGCTAACACTGGCTCGCTCAGCGCCGCCAGCGAACAGCTGTTTGTGGCGGTGTCGGCGATCAGCAGGCAAATTCAGCGGCTGGAAAATCAGGTTGGCGTGCCGCTGTTTGCGCGTCACGCGCGCGGCATGGTATTGAACGAAGCGGGGGAAATCTTTGCACATCACGTACGTAAGAACCTGCTGGATATGGAGTATGCGCTGGCGGAAATTAAGGGACTGAAAGCGGTGCGCCGCACGTTGATTCGCGTGGCCTGCACCGATGGGCTGGCGTTTACGCTGCTACCGCGTTTGATCGCAGATTTTCGCAATGACAATCCGGGCGTGCTGTTTGATGTGAAAGTCGCCAGCACGCAAGGCGTGGCGGAAGCGCTGCGCAACGGCGAGTGTGACGTGGCGCTGCAGTTTAGTCTTCACGCTGAGCGCGGTGTGGAAGTGATGGGTTCGTGGCCGGCACCGGTATTAATCGTGATGCATCAAACGCATCCGCTGGCCAACGCGCCGCAGGTCACGCTCGCCGATCTCAGTCACTATCCGCTGGCCTTGCCGCAGCAAAACACCACCGTGCGGCAACTGTTTGAGCTCGCCAGCCATATGAACGGCAGCCTGGTTGAGCCGGTGATGACCTGCGATACCTTTTCGATGCTGTTTCAATTCCTGCTGCGTACGCCACAGGCGGTGACAATTTGCAGCGCCTTTACCGTGCTGCAGGAAGCGGAAACGCACGGTTTGATTTTGCGCTCGGTAGGCATCGATCAGCTGAGCCAGCGCACCTTGCAGCTGCAGACGCAATCAGGGCGACCTCGCAGTGCCGCCCTAAATGTGTTTCTCACCTTTTTGCTGCAACAGCTGGATGCGTTAGAGGAACCGCTGCGCCAGCGCTGGAAGCCGTGACTCAGTTCTTGATATCCACCGGGTAGAAGATGTGTTTACCGAACGGATCGACCTGATAACCACTCACCGATTTGCGCACCGGCTCGAAGATGGTTGAGTGAGCAATCATCACCGCTGGCATTTGGTCATGCATAATCTGCTGCGCTTGCTGATACAGCGCCACGCGTTTGTCGTGATTTTGCTCGGCGCGCGCTTCGGTAATGATCTTCTCAAACGGCTGATAACACCATTTCGACGAGTTGGAGCCGCCATTCGCCGAGGTGCAGCTGTAAAGCGGACCGAAGAAGTTATCCGGATCGCCGGTCGCCGTGGTCCAGCCCATCAGCGCCGCCTGATGCTCACCACCTTTCACGCGCTTAAGGTATTCACCCCACTCATAACTGACGATATTGGCTTTGATACCCACGTAGGCCCAGTCCGCCTGAATCATCTCCGCCATTCGTCGCGCATTCGGGTTATACGGTCGCTGTACCGGCATCGCCCACAGGGCGATTTCGGTGCCTGGCTTAATCCCCGCCTCCTGCAGCAGCGCTTTGGCTTTCTGCGGATCGTAGTCGTAATCCTTCAGATCTTTATCCGCACTCCACACGTCCGGCGGCAGGATGTTTTTCGCTACCGTGCCAGTACCTTTGAAGATGGCATCAATGATCGCCTGCTTATTGATCGCCATCGCCAGCGCCTGACGCACCTTGACGTTATCCAGCGGTGCTTTGGTGGTGTTGAACGACAGGAAACCGGTATTCAGGCCTGATTTCTGTTCCAGCGTTAAATCGGGATTGGTGCGCATCTTCTCCAGATCGGCCGGATTGGGGAACGGCATAATCTGGCATTCGTTTTTCTCCAGCTTGGCATAACGCACCGAGGCGTCCGGCGTGATCGAGAAGACAATACGATCAAGTTTCGCCTTGCCCTGCCAGTATTCCGGGAAGGCTTTATAGAGAATGCGTGAATCTTTTTGATACTGCACCAGCTCAAACGGCCCGGTGCCAATCGGCTCCATATCGACCTTCTCCGGCGTGCCGGCTTTCAACATCTGGTCGGCGTATTCAGCCGAATGGATCGAGGCAAAATACCAGGCTAAGTCGGCGAGGAATGGCGCTTCAGCGTGAGCTAAGGTGATGCGCACGGTATTGTCATCGACCTTCTCAATGCTGGTGATCAGCTTCGCCAGCTCGAGGCTTTCGAAGTTGGCATAGTTACCGCCGGAGACATTGTGGTAGGGGTTTTTGGCATCCATCTGGCGCATAAACGAGAAGATTACGTCGTCGGCGTTAAAATCGCGCGACGGCTTAAACAGCTTGTTGCTCTGGAATTTCACCCCTTTGCGCAGATGGAAGGTGTAGACCTTACCATCCGGGCTGATATCCCAGCTCTCGGCGAGGCTCGGCACCAGTTCGGTGGTGCCGGGCGTGAAGTCCACCAGGCGGTTGAAAATCGGTACCGCGCTGGCATCGACGCTGGTTCCCGATGTGTACAATTGCGGGTTAAAGTTCTCTGGCGATCCTTCTGAACAGTACACCAGCGTTTTTGCCGAAACCCCGCCCGCGACCGCCAAGCCGATTGCAGTGAGAGTGAGATTTGCCATCATTTTTTTCATCATGATCCTCGCTTTTTATTGACTTCCATGAGTCTGCTTCGTTATGTAATGTTCATCTGATTAATAAATAACATGATTTAACCAGCACGCGTACTACAGACGCCGCAATGCTAATAAGGAATTGTGATGACAGACCAACTTGCCAGCCAATTGACCCAGCGTTTCTACCGTTATCTGGCGGTTTCCAGCCAGAGCGATGCCAAATCAACCACGCTGCCGAGTACGCCGTCCCAACATGCGATGGCGGAGTTACTGGCCAAGGAGCTGGGCGAATTGGGTTTGCAGGATATCGTGATTGACCAGCACGCCACGGTCACTGCGGTGAAACCCGGCAATCGCCCTGATGCGCCGCGTATCGGTTTTATCACCCATATTGATACCGTGGATGTTGGCCTGTCGCCGGATATCCACCCGCAAACCCTCAGGTTCACCGGGGAAGATCTGTGCCTTAACAGCACGCAGGACATCTGGCTGCGCGTGGCGGAACATCCGGAGATCAAACCTTATCTCGGGCAGGAGATTATTTTCAGCGACGGCACCAGCGTGCTGGGCGCCGATAACAAAGCAGCGGTGACGGTGGTGATGACGTTGCTGGAGAACCTGCGCGGCGATCACGGTGATATCGTGGTGGCGTTTGTGCCCGATGAAGAGATTGGCCTGCGCGGTGCAAAAGCGCTGGATCTGGAGCAGCGCTTTAACGTCGATTTCGCCTGGACTATCGACTGCTGCGAGCTGGGTGAAGTAGTGTATGAAAACTTCAATGCTGCCGCCGCTGAGCTGGTGTTTACCGGCGTGCCGGCGCATCCGATGTCGGGCAAAGGCGTATTGGTCAATCCGCTGCTGATGGCGCATGACTTCATCTCCCGCTTCGATCGCTTAAAAACCCCCGAGCATACCGAAGGCCGCGAAGGTTATATCTGGTTTAACGATATGAATGCCAACGCCAGCCGCGCGGTGTTGAAAGCCTCGATTCGTGATTTCGATTTGCAGGGTTTTGATGCGAAGAAACAGCAACTGGTGGAAGTGGCCGATGAAATCGCCGCGCGTTATCCCACCGGCCATGTAGCGCTGACGATTAACGATACTTACAGCAATATCAGTAATGCGATTGGTGAAGATCGCCGCGCAATTGACCTGATTTTTGCCGCGTTAGAGCAAGTGGGCGTGGAACCGAAGGTGATCCCGATGCGCGGCGGCACCGACGGTGCAGCGCTGTCAGCGAAAGGATTATTGACGCCGAACTTCTTCACCGGCGCGCACAATTTCCATTCGCGTTTTGAGTTTTTGCCGGTTCCCTCATTTGTGAAGTCGTATCAGGTGGCCGAAGCGTTGTGTTATTTAGCCGCGAAATAAAAGAAGAAGGTCGTCATAAATGACGACACGAACTCCTGCGGGCGCTGACACATCTGCTGCGTCACGGGCCGTCCTCGCGCCGCTAGCGCGGTGCCTTCGGCTTCCACGTCGTGCCAACGGACCGTTCGCGGATCGGCCGTCCTGGCCGACCCCGAACTGCCTCACGCATCCCTGCGTGAGGCTCCTGGCCCAACGTAAAAGCCTCAGCGCTGCGAATAGCCCTTTTGCCGCAGCAGACGTGCCAGCGCCTCTCAAAATTGAGCCGTTTTCAACAACATGTACGGAAGCTAAGAAGCAGGCCGGGGCCACTTTTGGGCAGGCAATCCGCAGCGCTGAACGAAGCGAGGAAGCCAGGAGAGCCCGCAGGACGCGGGCGAAAGGCGGAGCCGGGACATGGAAGTCCCGTCTCCGCCGGTCCGTCAGGCAGACGAACGAAGTGAAGGAACCGCGTAAGCGGCGAGAGGACCGCCGGACCAAAAGTGGCCCCGGCCTGCGCAAACACCGTTGGTTAAACCGGCAAGCATTACGCGACCTGTTTTAAGTTATTTGCTCGCTGAAACATCAATCCCAGGGAAGAATTTCGCCGCCAGCTTAGTGACGGTGCCATCGGCTTGCACCTTGGTGATTGCCGCATCCAGCTCTTGTTTCAGTTTGTCATCGCCTTTACGCAGGCCAAAACCGATACCGGTGCCGAGAATGGTGTCATCTTCTACCGGCTTGCCGGCAAAGGCGAAACCTTTACCCTGCGGCTTTTCGAGGAAGCCCGATTGACCGGCAGCTGACATCACCAGCGTGCCGTCAAGACGACCGGCAATCATGTCGTTATAAACCTGGTTCTGATCCTGATAAGAGGTCACCGTAACGCCCTGCGCTTCCCAGTGCTTCTTGGCATAGGTTTCCTGAATCGAACCCTGCAGCACACCGATGTTTTTGCCTTTCAGTGATTCGGCGGTTGGCAGCAGCTTCTCGCCCTCTTTCACGATTAACATGGTCGGAATGCGGTAGATCGGCTTAGTGAAGTCGATGCTTTTCGCCCGCGCTTCGGTGATGTTCATTGCGGAGTTAATGGCATCAAATTTTTTCGCCTGCAGCGCCGGAATCAACGCATCAAAGCTGCTTTCCACCCACTTACAGTCGAAGTTGCCTACCTGACAAATCGCTTTACCCAGTTCGATGTCGAAACCTTCCAGTTCACCCTGCGCGTTGCGGCTCTCAAAGGGCGGATACTGTGATTCAAGACCATAGCGTAAGGTTTCCTGCGCCAGCGCGTGCGCCGAAGTCAGCATGCCCAAAGCGACAAACAGTGCGTTCAATTTTTTCATTATATTTACCCCTAAGTTACCCTTTGACCTGGCAGAGCGCTTCTGCACCGGCCTGAAGTGTTGCGTCGTCTTTTGCGAATGACAGGCGAATTAATTTATTGTCAGTGCCGTCCATATAAAACGCCGACAGCGGAATGGTGGCCACACCGTGATCGACGATGAGACGTTTTACCATTTCGCTATCACTTTCGTCACTGAAATGTCCGTAGCTGGCTAACATAAAGAACGAACCGGCGCTCGGCAGCAGTTTAAACGGCGAATCCTCCATCAAGGTCAGCAGGCGATCGCGCTTCTCCTGATAGAACGGCGACAGCTGCAGATAGTTCTGCGGATTTTGCAGATAGTGAGCAAAACCGACCTGCATCGGCGTATCGGCGGCGTACATCATGAACTGATGGACTTTGACGATCTCTTCCATCAGCGCTGCCGGTGCCAGCGCATAACCCACGCGCCAGCCGGTGACATGGAAGGTTTTACCGAAGGAGGAAACCACCACGCTGCGCTGCGCCAGTTCCGGATGCGTTGCCATGCCGCAGTGCTTACGGCCATCAAACAGGATGTGTTCGTAGACTTCGTCAGACAGCACCACAATATCGGTGTTGCGCGTCAACGCGGCTAACTGATCCAGATCCGCAGCTGACAGCACCTGCGCGCTGGGATTGTGCGGCGTATTGATAATGATCATGCGCGTGCGCGGCGTAATGGTGGCGCGCAGTTCGTCCCAATTGATGGCGAAATCCGGCACCTGCAACTTCAGGCCAATTGGCGTAGCGCCCTGCAGACGGACCACCGGCGCGTAGCTGTCAAACGCCGGCTCGAAGAAGATCACTTCATCGCCTGCGTGGACCAGCGCGGAAATCGCCATGTAAATGCCCTGGCTGGCGCTGCCGGTGATCAGCACTTCGCTGCCGGCATCATAGTGCTGGCCATACAGCGTGTGAACTTTCTCCGCCAGCGCTTCACGCAGCGACGGCAGGCCGGTCATTGAAGCGTATTGGTTATGACCGTCACGCATCGCCTGGCTGACCAGCTCAACCAGCTGGGGATCACACGGGAAGTTGGGTGCGCCTTGCGACAGGTTAATGGCTTTATGCTGCGCCGACAGCTGGCCAATGACGCTAAAAATCGTCGTGCCGACATCGGGCTGTTTGGAAGAGATGTTAACACTGCTGTTCAAGGTCATCGGTGCCTCGTAAGGTTGCATAACCACGTATCGAAAGTAGATTTCTATTCAACGGTGTGCGGCTTGAGTCGACAAGCGAATTGTTGTCATAATAGCCATGATTAAAAATCATAGCTTGAGGTTGTTATGTCCCGCTCTGCTCTGCCGCTCAATGCCATCCACGCGTTTCTGGTCACCGCGCGCCATCTCAATTTGACGCGTGCCGCCAGCGAGCTGTGCATCACCCAAGGCGCGGTGAGCCGTAAAATCGCCACGCTGGAGAGTTGGCTGGGCTTCGCGCTGTTTACCCGCCACGCACGTGGTCTACATCTCACCGAACAAGGTGCCGCGCTGCTGCCGGAATTGCAGCAAGGTTTCGCCATGCTGGTGAATGCCACAGAAAAAGCCAGCCGCAGCAACGCCTCGATTCGCCTGAAAGCGCCTACCTGCGCCATGCGCTGGCTGGTGCCGCGTCTGGTAGCGCTAGAACAGCAGCGGCCAGATATTCACGTAGCGTTGACCACCACACTCGATCATGGCTCGCAGCTCGATAACTTTGACGCGGCGATTGTGTTTGGCCCGTCGCCAGCCGGTTCGATTTGCCTGTTTGAGGAGCGTTTAACGCCGGTGATGGCCAGCAGCGTCACGCCGCCCACGCAGATTGGCGAACTGGCGAAGTTTACTTTTCTGCATCCCACGCCGGATTCACGCGACTGGCAGCTTTGGCTGGCCGGGCTGGATGCCGCGTTGCCAATGGCGCGCAATCAGCATTTCGCCACCATGGATCTCGCGATCAGCGCTGCGATTCAGGGTTTTGGCGTCACGGTGGCGGATGTCACCTTGGTGCAGAACGATGTGGTGAATGGGCGACTGATTGCGCCGTTTGCCACCAGTGTGGCGACCGGCGCAAGCTACAGCCTGTTACAGCGGGCGGAAAAAGATGCGCCACCGTTCCTGCCGGAACTGGTGGCGTGGTTATCTGAGGTTTAGAACGAGACCCATTCGTCAGAGGCTGATTTCGGCTGTGCGAGGCCTGCGCCGGTCAACACCGGCCGACGCAGCGCGGTTGGCGATACCACGACCTTATTCACAGGCGCGCTGTCCGATAGACGGAATTTCGCCACCGAGGCCTGCAGCTCTTGCGTCTGGCGCTCCAGCGCGCTGGCAGCGGCAGAAACTTCCTCAACCAGCGAGGCGTTCTGCTGGGTGACGCTGTCCATCTCGGTGACGGCGGTACCGACCTGCGAAATCCCTTTGCTCTGCTCTTCTGACGCAGCAGCGATGTGCTTCATGATTTCATTCACATCCTGCACCGACTTAAGAATGTCGTGCATGGTGCTACCCGCGCTGCTCACCAGCGCCGACCCTTTTTCCACGCGCTGCACGGAATCTTCGATCAGTGTGGCGATCTCTTTCGCCGCACCGGCGCTGCGCTGCGCCAGATTGCGCACTTCACTGGCCACCACGGCAAAACCGCGGCCCTGTTCACCGGCGCGTGCGGCTTCTACCGCGGCGTTCAGCGCCAGGATGTTGGTCTGGAAAGCGATACTGTTAATCACGCTCGTGATCTCAGCGATCTTCTTCGAGCTGCCTGAGATGCCTTGCATGGTGGTAACCACTTCGCCCACCAACCGTCCGCCCTGCTGTGCGGTGCCGGTAGCGGTTTCAGCCAGCGAACTGGCCTGACGTGCGTTGTCGGCGTTGAACTTCACGGTGGCAGTTAACTGCTCCATGCTGGCCGCCGTTTGCTCCAGCGCGGCCGCCTGCTCTTCGGTACGCGATGAGAGATCGTTGTTGCCGGAGGAGATCTCCGCTGCGCCGCGATAAATGTTTTCAGTGCCGCTGCGAATCGCGCTTACCGCTTCGCGCAGGCTGTCCTGCATGGCACGCAGCAGCGGCACCAGCTTGCCGACGCAGTTACGGCCAAAATCTTCCACCGGCTGGCTGAGGTCGCCCTGCGCAATAATCGTGAAATGGTTACGGATACGCTCCAGTGGTTTCACCAGCATCGCCACCAGATAGCGATCGGTAAACAGCAAGATAAACAAGCCAATCACCACCGCCACCAGAATAATGACTTTAGTGATGCTGGTGAGCTTATCGACGGTGACGCGCGTCTCATCCAGTTTGCTGCCTGCGGCTTTATTGAAGGCTTCCGCGCTGGCACCAAACGCACGACTAAGTGGCGGCGTGACGTTATTGGCTTGCGCACGATAGGCTTCAAGCGTGCCCTGCTGCGCCAGCGATACCTGCGGTGCGATGCCTTCATCGAGCAGTTTTTGCCAGTTGGCGATGACGCTATTGGCGGTCTCCGCATCCATCGGACCTGGCGCCATGGTTTTAAACTGCGCCAGCAGCGTTTTCATATTGTCGAGCGCTTGTTGCACCGGGGTAAAAGCATCAGCACCGACTGCGCTGCCTGAGGCGCGGCCTTCCATCACGCGAGACAGACGCGTAACGACACGAAAATATTGATCATTTCCTTTGCTTAAAATCGTCATTTGATTGACCAGCTGGCGGTCAATCTCGTTGCCCTCGCCGAGGGCGTTCAGTGAGTGGACGCTAAACAGCCCAACGGCACACCACAGCAGGCAAAACAGCCCAAGAATGGTGAGCAATACGGCGCGGATGGTGAAATTTTTTAAGATACCCATACATAATCCCTTGGTGTGAAACGCGAAGGAGGCCCGATAAAATCGGGCATATTGCGTTTATCGGCATCGGATCGGGAAAATGTAACGGTTTTGTAAGCTAATTAATTGCTTACTGACGCGGGTGAGAAATATGCGCTTTTAAGATTTATCAGCAAGATAGGCGAAAATTTGCCTTATAAATTGATTTGCCAGATTACACCATTAGCACGCTCATTAAAGCTTAACGTGGCTGCGCATCATCAAACGGAACAAACGCAGCCGTCCACGCATAAAGCGCGCCTTCACCACCGCCTGGGCTTTGCCCTGTTCGCCCAGCGCCAGCGTCAGATCGTCGCCCGGTCGCCAGGCTGGCCAATCTACTTCACCCGCTAAGTGCGAGCTAAACTCGCTGGCTTCACGCGCGAAGGTGACCCAATAAGCGCTGACTGTGGAGGCGAACGCTTTATCCTGCTCGCTGTAGCTGCGTTCCGCTGGCGGCGCTAGCGTATCCAGCGTGTTAAAGACATAGGGAATTTCGTTGCCGTGCCAGGTGCCGTGCGGGTAGAGATCGCGCGCGTTTTCGGAGACGTAATCGAACCAGTAACGCCATGCGGGCAGGCCGATATTGTGCTGCGCCTGAGCGATGATTAACGGTAACACCGTGAACGCCATATCGCGCGCCACCGCACGTCCCAGCAGCGCATCATCATGAATGTCGTACAGCCACTTCATCAGGCGATAACTGATGCGGTTTTTGCTGCGCATCTGTCGCAATACTGCCGTGGCATCCACGCCAAAATAGTCCAGTACGCTGGCTTCATCGCTGTTGCTGCCGATCATTAACGGAATGCGATGCTGCTTGCCGGAGATAAACGTGGTTAACATCGGTTTCGGCAGTACCGCATCGCCGCTGATGGGCACCGGGCCGAGCGCCAGCGGGCGTTCTAACGGCCAGAATTGTTCGGCCGGTAGCTCACGCAGCTGCTCGGCGCTGGCATCTTCGGGTAACGCAAAATGCGCCGCGACCTGTAAACCGATCTGTTGTGCCTGCTTTTGCGGGATGTCGGGCAAGCTGTAGGCGCTTTGTACGATGCCCTTGTGAAACAGCGCCTCGGAGAGCGGCGAGCAGCACAGCGATAACACACTACGCGCACCGGAGGATTCACCAAACAGCGTCACGTTATGGCGATCGCCGCCAAAGGCAGGAATGTTGCGCTGAATCCATTGCAAAGCGGCAATTTGATCGAGTAAGGCAAAGTTGTTGATTACGCGCCCGTCGGGGTATTGCGCATCCAGCGCCGGATGAGAGAAAAAACCGAAGTGACCGAGTCGGTAGTTAAGCGTTACCACCACCACACCTTGCGCCGCCAGCGCTTTACCGCGATAAGGATCAAGATTACCGGCGCCGATGGAAAATCCCCCGCCATGCAACCAGACCATTACCGGCAACGGCCGCGAAGGCTCAACATCCGGCGTCCAGATATTCAGGTAGAGACAATCCTCACTAAAGCGACCGGGATCGCCACCGCCGGCGGCCACGCAATAGTCACGATTTTGCCAACTTGCTGCGCCCCATTCGGTCGCATCACGCACCTCTTGCCACGGCTGGACCGGCTGCGGCGGTCGCCAGCGTAAAGCGCCAGTAGGTGCAGCTGCGTACGGTATTCCTTCGAAGACAAAAAGATCTTCGTCCATCAGGCCTCTGAGTTCCCCTTCTGCGGTCATGATCCTCAGACGTCGTTCATTTTTCATCTCGGCTTCCCTAATAATGCATCGTTCCATTATTTGCAGGCCTTAGACGAATGTCCATGTTCTGAAAGCATTTGCAGATTAAGCCGAAACGCGGCGCGATTATTTGAACAACTCCATCAAATATTTTGGCTAACCCCATTGAGGCCATTTGTTTTAAGGTTGCAAGTTAACCTGGCGCGACGGAGAAACACCATGTTTGGTGGCATTAATCAAATGTTCAACCGGATGTGCGATCACCCGGACCTTGGCAAACTGCTTTTGCGCCTGACGTTGGGCGGATTGCTGCTGTTTCATGGGGCGTTCAAAGTGGTGCATGGCGTGGGTTGGATTGCGCACATGCTCGCCGTCAAAGGAATGCCAGGTTTCATCGCTTACGGTGCTTACATCGGGGAAATAGCGGCACCTGTAATGGTGATCATCGGATTTTTGACGCGCCCTGCGGCGTTCATTATTGCGGTGAACATGATTGTTGCGACACTGCTGGTAAAAATGGGCGCTGTCTGGCATCGCACCGACGTCGGTGCGTGGGCGCTGGAGACAGAAGCGCTTTACCTGCTGGGTGCGCTCGCCATTATGTTTTTGGGTGCCGGGAAGTACACGCTGGTGCGTGACGCGCGCTTGCAATAACCACAAGAAAAGCAGCCGGTCTGCTTAATTTCAGACCGGCTGTAACATTTCTCCTCAGGCTACACCACACCGTTCCAGACTGCGCTGCTGCATCTGCTGGTACAACGCCATTTCATCCTGCACCGCGCAACCTAACGCGCTTTCAAAATCCGCTCGGCTGGCATTCCCCGCGCTGCGTGTTTGCGCCACGTCCCCCAGATTCGACTGGAAAATCCCCGCGGCACTGACCGGCAGGAAATCCTCGTAAACGATCGGTTCGGCACTCAAACGCTCTTCTGCCAGCAACTGCGTCACGCTTTCGCCCGCGCGTGGCGGCAGATGCTCGCCTTTTTCGGTCAGGCGATAGCGGAACCACGCCAGCTGCTGCTCGCGCAAAGACTCTTCGTCATCGGGGAAATCACTAAACACCGCGCTAAGATGTTGCTGGTGATGCTGGTTATCGCTGCCGGTACCGGCTTCAGCCAGCAGACGATCGTAAAGTTCGCGTCCTTTCGGGGTGAGCGCCGCGCCGCGCTGTTCGATCTCACCAAAGCGCGCGGTATGCGTGCCCGGCGTGCCATCGTTAAAGTGCACCGCTTCTTCCAGCGCTTTGAAGCTGGTCTGGCGCAGCAGAATCGGTACTTTACGCTGCGGCGGGCCTTCAATCAGGGTTTTTGGATCGATGCCGCGCGAAGGCATCAGCGCTTGCACCCGATCAATATCCAGCGTGCGCGGCGTCAAATGGTTGATGTGGCAACCACGGAAACACACCACATCGGCAATCAGACGATGCTGCTGGCTCAGTGCGCGATAAGTGGCGCTGTCTACGGTGGTATGCGCATGCCAGCGGAAGGTTTCCAGCGCTTCCTGCACGAAAGTGGCGGCATCCGCGGCGTTCAAACCGCCCTGCTGCTGATGCTTAGCGATCAACGCGCGGCAACCTGGCGTAAAGATATCGCGCGCGGCGAGAATTGCAGCGGCCTTCTCGCGCAGCGCCGCATCATCAATCAGTTCCAGACGCAGCAACGAAGTGAAAACGCGGAATGGATTATGGCGCAACGCGCGATCGCTGACCGGACGAAACGCCGTGGAGTGCACCGGCACACCGGCTTGCGACAGGTCGTAATACCCCACCGCTTCCATGCCCATCACGGCGAACATCCGGCGCAACGTGCTGAGTTCATCAGCCTTGCCGACGCGAATCGCACCGTGACGCTCGACGCTCAGGCGACTCAGTTCATCGGCGGCCGACAAGCGGTTTTTTAACTCGGGATTGGCTTCCAGCGTACGTTCATTAACAGCGGTGACCAACTGCGTCAGCGTGCCGTATTGCGGCACTTCCTGCTGATACAGGGTCGACATTGCCTGCGAGAACAGCGTGCGGATGGCATCGCTGCTGAGAAAGTTTGGCATCATCATCACCTTGGGCTAACGGGTTGTTGCTACTGTAGATCAACCCTTTAGCGGCGGGTAACAATTTCGTGGAACTGTGATCGCCTTGTCACTCGGTGAGGTTTGACTGGTCACCAAAGCGACATTTCAGCACCAGCATGATGGTGGTTAACACGGCGGGAATCGCCAGCAGCAGGAAGATCTGACTGAACGTCCAGCCAAGCGTTAACAACTCGGCACCGACAAAGGCGCTAATGATGGCGCCGATGCGCCCTATGCCGTGCATCCAGCTGGAGCCGGTGGCACGCGCATGAGTTGGGTAATAACTGGCGGAGAGCGCATTCATGCCGGTATTGGCGCCGTTAAAACAGAAGCCGCTGCAGAAAGCGATGGCGCTCATTAAGCCGACCTGCGCGGGTGAAAAACCCAGCGCCACAATGGCAATGCCACCGCAGAAATAGATCACCGCCAGCGCCAGATTGGCGTTGATGCGGTCCATCAACCAACCCGCAAACAGCGAGCCAAGGGTTCCGCCGGCCTGATACATCGCCGTGACAATCGCAGCTTCCGTCACCGACATGCCGAGCGTGCTGATCAATGAAGGCATCCAGCTGCCAATCAGGTAAACGAGGAACAGCCCCATAAAGTAGCCGCCCCACAACATCAAACTGCCGAACAGATAGCGGCGCGACACCACGGTCGCCACCGAGCCTTTACGCGCGGTGGGCAGCTCAGTGCTTTGATAATGGCTATCCGGCTGCACGCTGCCGGGCAGCATACGTTCGAGGATGGCGTGAATACGTGCGGCAGGCGCGCGACGGCTAATCAGAAAACGTACCGATTCCGGTAAGCCGCGCACTAAAAAAGGCAGCACCAGCAGCGGCAGCACGCCGCCCATCAGCATAACGGAGTGCCAGTCATAGCGCGGCAGCAGCCACGAAGCGGCAAAGCCTCCCGTCGCGGCACCAAAGGTAAAGCCACAGAACACCACGGTAATAATAAATGAGCGGCGACGTTCGGGCGCGTATTCGGCCACCAGCGTGCCCACGTTGGGCATCGCGGCCCCAAGCCCTAAACCGGTGAGAAAGCGGAACAGCATCATCTGTTCGATGTTCTGCGCCATCGCCGTGGCCAGCGTCCACAGACCGAAAAACAGCACGCTGATGAGGATCATCACGCGGCGACCATAGCGATCGGCCAGCGGTCCAGCGACCATCGCCCCCAATGCCAGACCAATCAGCGCCGCGCTGATCACCATGCCGAGTTGATGATTCGTGACGCCCCAACTGGCTTTCAGCGTGGGCGCAATAAAGCCCATCAGCGCAATGTCCATGCCGTCCAGCGCCACTACCACGAAGCACAGCGCGATTAAGCGCTTTTGCCAGCTGCTAAGCGCACTCTTATTGATAAGCTGGCGAACGTCTACTGCTTCAACGCTGGTCACGTAACGACTCCTGCACTTTTAACCGTTTAGGGCATCAGTTTTAGTAAAAAAAACGGCGCTTATCATAGCTCATCGTTAACAATAACAGGCACTCTTTTTGGATGTAATTGAGAATTATTCAACTTTTTACGCTGTATGTTATTGATTTGAGAGCGCGTGAATATGCTGCAAATAATGTCTTTTTCAGCTTTTCTCATAAATACATCAGGTTAGCGGCGAAGCTTGCATAGCGGTGTTTTTGTTAATATAAATTTGCAGGCAAGTTAACATAATTAACGTTTCCTCATTGCTGCTCCTCGGCATAACTCATTATGTTGGGCGTATGGACAAAAATATCCTTTTCAATCAGCGCATTCGCTTGCGTCATTTACATACCTTTGTGGCGGTGGCGCAGCAAGGCACGCTCGGTCGCGCCGCTGAAACGCTCAATCTGAGCCAGCCTGCTTTATCTAAAACACTGAATGAGCTTGAAGAGTTGGCCGGCGCGCGACTGTTTGAGCGCGGACGGCTCGGCGCGCAGCTCACCACGCTGGGCGAACAGTTTCTGATTCATGCGGTGAAAGTGCTGGATGCGCTCAATCATGCCGGGCAGAGCTTCAACGCACCGCAGCCGGGCCGACCGGTGGTGATTCGACTCGGCGCGCTGACGACGGCGGCGATGGGCATGCTGCCGCAAATTCTCGATCGCTTCCATGAACAGCAACCCAACACCACGGTGCAGGTCGCGACATTGCATAACAACGTGTTGTTGGCCGGTTTACGTGCCGGTGAGTTTGATGTCGGCATTGGTCGTATGGCGGACAGCGATATGATGGCCGGACTGACCTACGAATTGCTGTTTCTGGAATCACTCAAACTGGTGGTGCGCCCGGACCATCCGCTATTAAGCGAGAACGTTATGCTGTCGCGCGCGATGCAGTGGCCGGTAGTGGTTTCGCCGGAAGGCACCGCACCGCGCCGTATTGCGCAGCATATGCTGAATGAGCAAGGTTGTACCTTGCCAGCAAACTGCGTCGAAACCTCATCAACATCGCTGGCGCGCCAGCTGGCGCTACGTTACGACTATGTGTGGTTTGTGCCTTCAGGTGCCATCAAAGAAGATTTGAATCATGATGCGTTGTGCGCGCTACCGATTGCCTCGCCGGGGCCAGGCGAACCGGTGGGCATTATTACGCGCAGCGGCAGTCCGTTAAGCCTGAGCGCCGAAGTGTTGATGGCGACCATCCGCAAATTCCACAGCTAGCGACTGTGTTTCGCATGACGCTCACGGTTCTCCAGGCGCGCCTGTTCGGTTTTACGTAAACCGACATAGAGCGCGCCCGCCCCACCGTCTTTCGGCTGCGCCGTGCAAAAGGTCTGCACTTCTGCAAATTCCGGCAACCATCGCGCCACATAGCTGCGCACAATATTGGCGTGCGACTCATCGTCACGCCCTTTGCCATGAATGATCAGCAGATTGCGCAATCCATGTTTATTGGCTTGCTGCATAAAGCTGAACAGCGCCTGACGACAGGTTTCCACCGGCTGACGCAGCAGATTAAGGCTGGCTTCGGGCGGATATTTGCCCAGTCGCAGCTTATCCAGCACGCCTTGCTGTACGCCCTCGACCTTAAACTCCAGCGGAGTTGTCAGTGGAACGATGTCGAGAAAGCCACGCGTGAGAAAATTTTCCTGCTCGTCACTTTCCTGCGGCGCACGTGGCGCTTTAGGCGAGGGGGCGCGTAGCCATTGGGTGTTAGCGCAATTTTTTAATGGTGTCACATCACCCATGGCATCACGGAAAAGGTCTTCATCATCAAGGTTCATGGTGTTTCCTCTCGCCTGGTGTTTGCCTGCGCGTCCAATTCGACGCTAAAGCAAAAGAGTAGCAAAGGATTATGGGCAAAACATCTGTCACTTTTTGCGCTGTATTAAGCGCGACATAGCTGTAAACCTGGCAACAAAACGTTCCAGATCAATAAATGCCCTTCAGCCAAACCAGCGCAAACCGCGTAATACCTGACATTTGTGGGGTTTTAAGGACATTTACTGCTCGGATGAGTTCCCTTCGCTTAGAAAAATGTTAAAATTGACCGCAGTCAATAATCATCGAGCGTAACTATATGATCCAGGAAAAACGCAGCATTCGACGTATTCAGTCTGGCGGTTGTGCCATCCATTGTCAGGATTGCAGTATCAGCCAATTGTGTATTCCCTTCACGCTGAACGAGCACGAACTGGATCAGCTGGATAACATCATTGAGCGCAAAAAGCCGATTCAGAAAGGCCAGACGCTGTTCAAAGCCGGTGATGAACTGAAATCTCTCTACGCTATCCGCTCCGGCACCATCAAAAGCTACACCATCACTGAACAAGGCGACGAGCAAATTACTGGCTTCCATCTGGCAGGCGATTTGGTTGGTTTTGACGCGATTGTCGGCGCAAAACATCCGAGCTTTGCGCAAGCGCTGGAAACCGCGATGGTGTGCGAAATCCCGTTTGAAACTCTCGACGACCTCTCCGGTAAAATGCCGGCACTGCGTCAGCAGATGATGCGTTTGATGAGCGGTGAAATCAAAGGCGATCAGGATATGATTCTGCTGCTGTCGAAGAAAAATGCCGAAGAGCGTCTGGCGGCGTTTGTCTGGAATCTGTCGCGTCGATTCGGTCAGCGCGGCTTCTCACAGCGTGAATTCCGTTTGACCATGACGCGTGGCGACATTGGTAACTATCTGGGACTAACCGTAGAAACCATTAGTCGTCTGCTGGGTCGCTTCCAGAAAAGTGGCATGCTGGCCGTGAAAGGCAAATATATCACCATTGAGAACCACGCTCTGCTGGCAGAATTAGCTGGCCAGACCGAACAAGCCGCGTGATTCTGTGCCGGGTTAATAAAAGTTATTTTATTGATCCGGCAACAACTTTTCCGCTTCTGCCCTGCCCAAACTTAGGCTATCTTTAACCCAACTTGCTTTGGTTTTAGGAGATCGGCTTATGTCCCGGTACCAAAATATTCTGGTGGCTATTGATGCCCAGCAGGACGATCAGCCCGCGCTGCGTCGTGCGGTTTATCTCAATCAACGAATCGGCGGAAAAATCAAAGCTTTCCTGCCTATCTACGACTTCTCATATGAAATGACCACGCTGCTGTCGCCCGATGAGCGCTCCAATATGCGCAAAGGGGTAATCAGCCAACGTACCGAATGGATCCGCCAACAGGCCCAGGCGTATATTGAGGCCGGCGTTGAAATTGAAATCAAAGTGGTTTGGCATAACCGCCCGTATGAAGCCATCATCCAGGAAATTCTGGCGCATCAGCATGATTTAGTGTTGAAAATGGCGCACCAACACGATCGCCTGGAAGCGGTGATATTTACGCCGACGGATTGGCATCTGCTGCGTAAATGTCCATGTCCGGTGTGGATGGTGAAAGATCAGGCGTGGCCTGAAGGCGGCAAAGCGGTGGTGGCGGTCAACTTAGCCAGCGAAGAGCCGCATCATGATGAGCTCAATCAGAAGCTGATTCGTGAAACCACGCTGCTTGCCGAGATGGTGAATCACACCGAAGTGCATTTGGTCGGCGCTTATCCCATCACACCGATCAATATTGCTATCGAACTGCCCGACTTTGATCCCAGCGTTTACAACGACGCGATTCGCGGCCAGCATTTAGTGGCGATGAAAGCGCTGCGTCAAAAATTCTCCATCAGTGAAGAGTTCACCCACGTGGCGAAAGGTTTGCCCGAGGAAGTGATTCCGGATATCGCCTCGCATCTGGACGCCGGCATTGTGGTGCTTGGCACCATTGGCCGTACCGGTTTGTCAGCCGCGTTCCTGGGTAACACTGCGGAACAGGTGATTGATCATCTGCGTTGTGATTTGCTGGCGATCAAGCCAGACGATTTCAAATCGCCAATTGATTACGATGACGAAGAAGATGAAGACGATTGATTAAAAAAAGGGCGGCTCGCAATGGCCGCCCTACTTATTTCTACTCAGGGCGGTGAATCACATCACCGCCCTGCTTATTTACAGCGCGCGCAGAATGCCTTCCACGCTCGCTTTCGCATCGCCAAACAGCATCTGCGTATTGTCTTTAAAGAACAGCGGATTTTGTACGCCTGCGTATCCGGTGCTCATCGAGCGTTTGAATACAATCACGTTCTGCGCTTTCCACACTTCCAGCACCGGCATGCCAGCGATTGGACTGCGCGGATCTTCCAGTGCGGCTGGGTTAACGGTGTCATTCGCGCCAATCACCAAAACGGTATCGGTATCGCTGAAGTCATCGTTAATCTCGTCCATTTCCAGCACCACATCGTAAGGCACTTTCGCTTCCGCCAGCAGTACGTTCATGTGGCCCGGCAAACGACCGGCAACCGGATGAATACCAAAGCGAACTTTGATACCGCGCGCGCGCAGCTTTTCGGTAATCTCCGCAACCGGATACTGCGCCTGCGCCACCGCCATGCCATAACCCGGCGTGATCACTACAGAAGAAGAGGCTTTCAGCATTTCTGCCGTCTCTTCCGCCGTAATTTCACGGTGCTCGCCCACTTCATCGCTCTCGCCGCCCACGCTTACATCGGTACCAAAACCACCGGCAATCACGCTAATAAAGGAGCGGTTCATCGCTTTACACATGATGTAAGAGAGGATGGCACCGGAAGAACCGACCAGCGCACCGGTAACGATCAGCAAATCATTGCTCAGCATGAAGCCTGCCGCCGCCGCCGCCCAACCGGAGTAAGAGTTCAGCATCGAGACCACAACCGGCATATCCGCGCCGCCAATTGACGCCACCAGATGCCAGCCAAACACCAGCGCAATGACGGTCAGCAGCAGCAGCGCAAACACCTGCGCACCGGTGCTATCAGTTTGTACGAACCACAGCATCAGCAGGAAAGAGACCACCAACGCCGCGAGGTTCATTTTATGACGATGTGGCAGCATCAGCGCTGATGAGGAGATCTTGCCGCGCAGTTTGCCAAACGCCACCAGTGAACCGGTAAAGGTCACCGCACCGATGAAAATGCCGAGGAACACTTCGGTCAGATGGATATTTTCCATCACCGGCGCGAGGCCTGGCGCGTGATCGATATAGCTGTTGAAGCCCACCAACACCGCCGCCAAACCCACGAAGCTGTGCAGAATGGCAACCAGTTCCGGCATTTCGGTCATTTCGACTTTTTTCGCCAGACGCAAACCAATCGCACCGCCGATCACCATCGCCAGCAGAATCCAGGCAACGTTCCCGGTGTTCGGGCCAAAAATGGTGGCGAGCAGCGCAATCGCCATGCCGCTCATACCAAAAATATTACCCTGCTTTGAGGTCTCGTGTTTCGAGAGACCGGCAAGGCTGCAAATAAACAGAATCGCGGCAACAATATATGCTGCAGTAACTAATCCGCCAGACATGTTGCTACCCCTTAATTCTTACGAAACATTTTCAGCATGCGCTGGGTGACGGTGAAACCACCGAAGATATTGATGCTGGCAATCAGTACGGCAATAAACGACAGAATCGTGACCCAACCGCCGTGGCCCATCTGCAGCACCGCACCCACCACAATAATGCCGGAAATGGCGTTGGTGACGGCCATCAAAGGCGTGTGCAATGCGTGACTCACGTTCCACACCACGTAATAGCCGACCACGCAAGAGAGCGCGAACACGGTAAAGTGTGACAGGAAGTCCGGCGGCGCGACGTTGGCCAGGCAGGCAAACAGCACCACCGCCAGCGCCAGCAGCAGATACTTGCGCCATGGTGAAACCGGTTTGGCTTCTGCCTTCGGCAGCGGCTGTTCGGCGGGTTGCGCTTTCGGCGCGGCGGAAACCTGAATCGGCGGCGCTGGCCATGTCACTTCGCCATCACGAATCACCGTCACCCCGCGCACCACCACGTCGTCAAAATCCACGGTAATTTCGCCGTTTTTCTCTTTGCACAGCAGTTTCAGCAGGTTGACCAGGTTGGTGCCGTAAAGCTGTGAGGATTGCGTTGGCAGGCGACTTGGCAAATCGGTGTAACCGATAATCTTCACGCCGTTAGGGGTTAAGGTCACCTGATCGGCCACCGTCAATTCGCAGTTACCGCCGGTTTGCGCTGCCAGATCGACAATCACGCTGCCTGGTTTCATGCTGGCAACCATCTCGGCAGTAATCAGCTTCGGGGCCGGACGGCCAGGAATCAACGCGGTGGTGACGATAATGTCCACTTCTTTCGCCTGCGCGGCAAACAGCTCCATCTCTGCCTTAATAAAGGCTTCAGACATCACTTTGGCATAACCATCGCCGCTGCCTGCTTCCTCTTCAAAGTCCAGCTCAAGGAACTCGGCGCCCATACTCTGCACCTGCTCTTTCACTTCAGGACGCGTATCGAAAGCACGCACGATGGCACCTAAACTGCCTGCCGCGCCGATGGCCGCTAATCCCGCGACGCCCGCACCGATCACCATCACTTTGGCTGGCGGCACTTTACCGGCAGCGGTGATTTGGCCGGTGAAGAAGCGGCCGAATTCATGAGCGGCTTCAACGATGGCGCGATAACCCGCGATGTTCGCCATTGAGCTCAACGCATCCAGCGCCTGCGCACGAGAAATACGCGGCACCGAATCCATCGCCATCACGGTGACGTTGCGTGCTGCCAGCTTTTCTAGCAGCGCGGGATTCTGCGCAGGCCAGATAAAGCTCACCAGCGTGCTACCGGCGCGCGTCAGTTCAATCTCCTGATCGTCCGGCGCATTCACCTTCAAAACGATGTCCGATTGCCACACATCGTGAGTGTTAGTAATAGTGGCGCCGACGGCGATAAAGCTTTCATCATCAAAGCTGGCGCGAAGTCCTGCGCTCTGTTCAACGGTGACGCTAAATCCCAGCTTGATCAGTTGCTCAACGGTCTTTGGCGTGGCGGCCACGCGCGACTCGTTGGCTAACCGTTCTTTGGGTATCCCAATTAACATACTGTTTCCTTTCAACAATTAAAGGATGAGGTTCTGTAAGTGGCAAAAAGCTCAAAAGCCGAAACAGTGTTTCAGCTTTTTATGAGCAAAATGCACAATGTAACAAAGTCTTTATAACCTACTGAAAATATGAAGAGTGATCCACAGCGATAATGCCCACTTATGACATTCACACAAATATTCAGACACAAAGATTGAATGCCATGTTTTGCCACTGCATTTGGTGTTTATTAAAAAATATTGTGCTGCGCAAAATCGTGTCATGTCGAATTAAGTGTTTTTAAAAACCTTTAATTAACAATGCGTTAACTATTATGGCACTAAGTGTTACCAGAATAAGTGGTTATCTGTGCAAAAAAGAGCCGTAACAGAAGTCAATGACAGGTCGATGAATAAACGGCAGAGATTGTCAATGTTATGCGCTTAAATTGGCTGAGACAGGCCGATTATTACATGCAATAATCAGCGGCTAATCTGTTATACATCAAGAGTCCAGCACGTTTTCGTACTCATTTTGCGTAAGGCGAAGGATCATTTTTATGAAGCTGAAGAACACCATTCTGGCGTCAACCTTGTTATCACTGCTGGCAGCGAATGCGTTTGCTGCTAAAGAGTTAACGCCAGAGCAAGCGGCCGCGTTGAAACCATTCGAACGTATTAATATCAGCGGCCGTTTCAATGCGATTGGCGATGCAACTGATGCCATCTCCAAACAAGCCGATGCCAAAGGCGCTGACTCTTTCTATGTTCAGGGTATTAATGATAGCAACGGCAACGGCGGTAACTGGCGCGTAACGGCTGATTTGTATAAAGCCAACGCACCGAAAGCGGATGACTCCACTAAATATCGCACCTTCTCAGGCGTGAAAGAGCTGCCGAAAGCAGAAGCCTATCGCCTTGAGCCGTATGACACCGTATCGGTAAATGGCTTCTTCTCCAGCCAGCCAGATGTTAATGAAGCGATTGCCAAGGCAGCCAAAAATAAAGGTGCGGCATCGTTCTTTATCGTGCGTCAGGTTGATGCGAACAACGGCGGCAACCAGTACGTGACCGCGTATGTTTACAAGGCTGATGCGCCAGAGCGTAAAGTACAGAACACCTCTGATTCAATCCCAGCAGATTCTGAAGCCGGTAAAGCAGCACTGGCCGCTGGTGGCACCGCCGCCACTAAAGTGGCCATTCCTGGCGTGGCCTCTTCGGATACCCCAAGCCGCAACGTTGGTCGTTTCTTCGAAACGCAAAGCTCAACCGGCCAACGTTACACGGTGAAAACTGCCGATGGCCGTAGCGTGCAGGAAGTGAATGCGATTACTGCTGCGCAGATGCAGCCGTTTGACACCATCACCTTCTCCGATCACTTTGGTACCCCAACCGAAATCTCGGAAGCGGTTGGCAAACGCGCAGTGGAAAAAGGCGCTAAGTACTACCACATCACGCGTCAATGGCAGAACCAGAGCGGCGGCAACCTGACCGTCACCGCCGATCTGTTCAAGTAATAGCGATTAAGGGCGGCGTCCGTCGCCCTTTTCAAAATCTCCCTGATACTAACTGCATAATCTGTGCGCAGATTTGCATAGTCTTGCATTGCCTTCCCCGTTTGCACTCCGTAAAATCTGCCGCCTGTTTTTAGGGGATTCCGTTTCAAAGTTGGCTCATTGCCACGCGACACTCCAGCGGAATCGTCACCACCCAGCATACTCTGCTGTTTAGGATGGGCGTTTTGGATAAAAAATTAGGTCTTAGTGCGCTCACCGCGTTGGTACTCAGCTCTATGCTGGGCGCTGGCGTGTTCAGCCTGCCGCAAAATATGGCAGCGGTTGCCGGCCCGGCGGCGCTGCTGATCGGCTGGCTCATCACCGGCGTTGGCATCATCTTCCTGTCGCTCGCCATGCTGTTGCTGACGCGGCTGAAGCCGGAGTTGGATGGCGGCATCTTTACCTATGCGCGCGCCGGATTTGGCGAGCTGATGGGCTTCTGCTCGGCGTGGGGATATTGGCTGTGTGCGGTCATTGCCAACGTCTCGTATCTGGTGATTGTCTTCTCGGCGCTGAGTTTCTTTACCGACACGCCGGATCGCGTGGTGTTTGGTGATGGCAATACGTGGCAGGCGATGCTCGGCGCGTCGGTGCTGCTGTGGCTGGTGCATTGTCTGGTGCTGCGCGGCGTGCAAACTGCGGCCAGCATTAATGTGCTGGCGACCCTGGGAAAACTGGTGCCGCTGTTGCTGTTTGTGGTGCTGGCGCTGCTGGCATTCAACTACGATCGCTTCCGCTTTGATTTCAGCGGCGTGGAACTCGGTCAGCCGCTGTGGCAGCAGGTGAAGCAAACCATGCTGATCACCTTGTGGGTATTTATTGGTGTGGAAGGCGCGGTGGTGGTTTCTGCGCGTGCGCGTAATAAACAGGATGTCGGACGCGCCACGCTGATGGCGGTGCTGGCCGCGCTGCTGGTCTACTTGCTGGTTACGCTGCTGTCGTTAGGCGTGATTCCGCGTGCCGAGCTGGCGCAGATGCGCAACCCTTCTATGGCGGGTTTGATGAAGCATTTGCTCGGTCATTGGGGCGATGCGGTGATTGCGGTCGGATTGATTATTTCGGTGTGCGGCGCTTATCTGAGCTGGACGATTATGGCCGCTGAAGTGCCGTTCCTCGCCGCACAACAAGGTGCCTTCCCGCGCAGCATCGCGCGTCAGAACCGCCACAACTCCCCTTCGGCGTCGTTATGGCTGACCAACGGCAGCGTACAGGTTTGCCTGATTTTGATCGCCCTAACCGGCGCGGATTACAACACGCTGCTGACCATCGCTTCAGAAATGATTTTGGTGCCCTATCTGCTGGTGGGTCTGTATCTGATTAAGGTAGTACGCGGGCAGAACAAACCCTGGGCGATGTTTACCGGCGTCGGTGCCAGCGCGTATGGCATTTGGCTGCTGTATGCGTCGGGTCCTTTGCATTTGCTGCTTTCAGTCGTGCTCTATGCGCCCGGATTGCTGCTGTTTCTGTACGCACGACGCGGCGGCCGTGGCGACAAAATGTTGTCACAGCTGGAGCGCATCGCGATTGTGTTGTTGATTGCGGCGTCACTGCCCGCGTTGTGGCAGCTAACGAATTAGTGCGGCTGAACCGGAATGGAAACGCACAGCAGGTCATCCTGCTGTGACAAGTTGAGCGGCTTACGGTATTCCTGATGAATAGCGTCAAGCTGCTCGGTTGACAGCGGATACGGCAGCTGAATATCAAAGCGGCTGATGTGTTGTTGTTCGGCCAGGGTGATCAAACGCGCGATATTAATCTCGTCGCTCACCTGTGTTGAAATGATTTGTAATGCTAATTCTTTCAGATGGTCGTCGCTGGCCTGAAGATTGTGCGCCGATTTACGCGTCACCATGCCAAAAATAGGCATCACGCCATAAATGGCATCAACAAAACTCCAGCGTTTTTTGCAGGAAGCGGAGAGATAATCACTGTAATTGAAGCAGATGCGATCACTGTATCCGGCTGAAGCCAGCTCTTTATCAGACACTCTCGCACTCCTCCTGTTTTTCGTTGCGGTTCCGAACCTTGCGCGACAACGCGCCGCTAATGATGGCACATTTCACGGTATACATACCAGTCACGCAGGGATATTTCGTGCGATAGCGTAGAGCTCAGGACCAGGAAAAGCTATGCTGCTGAGATTCTCATCCGTCACAGTGAATTATGAACAAAATCGTCTATGTGGAAGATGAGCCAGAAGTAGGCGAACTGATCGCCGCTTATCTTGGCCGCCACGATATTGAAGTTATTGTTGAAACGCGCGGTGACCGCGCCGAAGCCACCATCGCCCTGCACGATCCCGATTTAGTGATGCTGGATATCATGTTACCCGGCAAAGATGGCATGACACTGTGCCGCGATCTACGTGCCAGCTGGCAAGGTCCGATTGTGCTGCTCACCTCGCTCGATAGCGACATGAACCACATTCTGTCGCTGGAGATGGGCGCTAACGATTACATCCTCAAAACCACGCCGCCGGCTGTGTTGCTGGCGCGCCTGCGTTTGCATCTGCGTCAGGCGCATGTCGGTCAGCCGGAAGTCACGCCCGCCCTACAAAGCTCACAACGCGTGCTGCGTTTTGGTTCCCTGACCATCGACTCGCTCAATCGTCAGGTGACGCTGTTTGAGGAAAATATTGTGCTGTCCACCGCCGATTTCGATCTGCTGTGGGAACTGGCGAATCACGCCGGACAGATCCTCAATCGCGATGCGCTGCTGAAAACCCTGCGCGGCGTGACCTACGATGGCATGGATCGCAGCATCGACGTGGCAATTTCTCGCTTACGCAAAAAACTCTACGATAGCGCCACCGAGCCATTCCGCATCAAAACCATCCGTAACAAAGGCTATCTGTTCGCGCCGCAGGCCTGGGATACCCGTTCCGCATGAGAAAGCTCTTTATTCAGTTCTATTTGCTGCTGTTCGTCTGTTTTCTGGTGATGACGCTGCTGGTTGGGCTGGTGTACAAATTCACCGCCGAACGCGCCGGACGCCAGTCGATGAACGACTTGATGGCCAGCTCGCTTTTTTTGATGCGCAGCGAACTGCGCGAGATCCCACCGCGCGACTGGAGCAAAACCATTCGCAGCCTCGATCTCGACCTGTCGTTTGATCTGAATATTGAGCCGATGAGCAAATATCAGCTGGGTGATGCAGACATGAAGCGCCTGCGCGCCGGGGAAATCGTGGCGATTGACGATCAGTACACCTTCTTACAGCATATTCCGCGCAGCCACTATGTGCTTTCCGTTGGCCCGATTCCGTATCTTTTCTATCTGCATCAGATGCGCATTCTGGATATCGCGCTGCTGGCATTTATCGGGATGTCGCTGGCGCTGCCGGTGTTTATCTGGCTGCGTCCGCACTGGCAAGAGATGCAGCGGCTAGAGAAAGCCGCGCAGCGTTTTGGCCGTGGCGAACTCGACGTGCGCACCCATTTTGAAAGCACCTCCAGCCTGCACAGTCTTGGCGTGGCGTTTAATCAGATGGCGGAGAACATCAACACGCTGGTTGCCAGTAAGAAACAACTGATTGACGGCATCGCACACGAGTTGCGTACGCCGCTGGTACGACTGCGCTACCGGCTGGAGATGAGCGATAACCTCACCGCCACGGAATCCGCCGCGCTGAACCGCGATGTGGGCCAGCTGGAGAGTTTGATTGAGGAGTTGCTGACGTATGCGCGCCTCGATCGTCCGCGCGTTGATCTTCATCTGCAATCCTTCGATCTGGCGCAATGGCTACGTGTACATATTGAAGACGTGCAAACCATGAATCCGCAGACGCAGATTGCGCTGGATATCCCGCAGCTGGAGAACGTCGGCAGCGCTGATACGCGCCTGATGGAGCGTGTGCTGGATAATCTGGTGAATAACGCCCTGCGCTATGCGCAACAGCGCCTGCGTGTCAGCTTATGGTTTGATGGCGCGCTGGGCTGTTTGCAGGTGGAAGACGACGGTCCGGGCATTCCGCAGGAAGAGCGCGCCCGCGTGTTCGAACCTTTTGTACGCCTCGATCCAAGCCGCGATCGCGCCACCGGCGGTTGTGGTTTGGGTCTGGCGATCGTGCACTCCATTGCGCTGGCCATGCAGGGAAATGTCTCGATTGAGAGCAGTCCGCTTGGCGGCGCCAGCGTTCGCTTTTGCTGGCCGGTTGATCTACCCTTGCGGGACATTGCGCCACGCTTACCGTCATAAGGAGCTTTTTACGTGACTTCAGCTTATCAAGAACTTAGCCGCACTTTTCAGCGTCTCTCCCGCTTTGGCCATTTAGGCGCCATTGCCGGTGTCGATATGCAAACCACTATGCCGCCGGGCGGCAGCCAGGCGCGCGGTGAAGCGATGGCCGAACTGAGCGTGTTCATGCACGAAGTGCTGACCGATAAACGCCTCGGCGGGCTGTTTGATGCCGCGCAGCAGGAATCATTGAATGATGTCGAGCAGGTTAACCTGAGCGAAATGCAGCGCGCCTGGCAGCAAGCGACGCTGCTGCCCGCCTCACTGGTGGAAGCCAAGTCGCTGGCCGGTTCGCGCTGTGAACACGCCTGGCGTCAGCAGCGTCCGGCGAACGACTGGCAAGGTTTCTCCGCCAATCTGAAAGAAGTGGTCAAGCTGAGTCGTCAAGAGGCGCAGCTGCGTGCCGATGCACTTGGCGTATCGCGCTACGACGCGCTGCTGGATGTGTTTGAGCCAGGCATGACCAGCGCGCAGCTGGATCAAACCTTTGGCGGTCTGAAAAGCTGGTTGCCTGACCTGCTACAAAGAGCAGTGGCGAAGCAGCAGCAAACCCCGATCGCGCAGCCGGTGGGTCCGTTCGCTACCGAATCGCAGAAACAGCTCGGCCTGAGCGTGATGAAAACGCTGGGCTTCGATTTCAATCACGGCCGTTTAGATGTGAGTGCGCACCCGTTCTGTGGCGGCGTGCCGGAAGATGTGCGCATTACCACGCGTTACAACGAGAACGACTTCCTCAGCGCCATGATGGGCGTGATCCATGAAACCGGCCATGCGCGCTACGAGCAGAATTTGCCAAAACAGTGGCGCGGTCAGCCGGTGGCGCAGGCCCGTTCTACCGCGATTCATGAGTCACAAAGCCTGTTTATGGAGATGCAGCTGGGGCGCAGTAAAGCCTTTCTGCAGCACATTCATCCGCAGGTGGTGGCGCTGATGGGCGATCAGCCTGCGCTGACGTTAAACAACTTTATCCGTCAGGCGCAGCGCGTGAAGCCGGGCTTTATTCGTGTCGACGCTGATGAACTGAGTTATCCGGCGCACGTCATTTTACGTTACGAGATCGAGCGCGCGCTGATTGAGGGCGAGATTGAAGTTGAAGATATCCCGGCGCTGTGGGACGAGAAGATGCAGCAATCGTTGGGCATTGATACGCGCGGTAATTATCGCGATGGCTGCATGCAGGATATTCACTGGACCGACGGTGCGTTTGGCTATTTCCCCACCTACACCTTGGGTGCGATGTATGCAGCCCAGCTGTTCCACGCGGTGAAGCGTGCCATTCCGCAGGTTGAGACGCTGATCCAGCAAGGTGAGTTGCAGCCAGTGTTTGACTGGTTACAGCAGAACATCTGGCAGCACGGCAGCCGTTTCCCAACGCAGCAGCTGCTGATCAATGCCACCGGCGAAGCGCTGAATCCGCACTATTTCCGTCAGCACCTTGAACAACGTTATCTCTCTGAGTAAACTGCGCGGCGGCCGATGCGGCCGCCCTTTTCACTTCCTTTACGCCGCTTTGTACAATCCGTTACACGCCGATACCAATGCCTCACGGAAAGCCTGAATTGTTTTTCATATAGTGTTTTCACCGGCCCCGCAGTGGGCTACACATGAAAAAATAGTTCGAGGATTTTGCAATGAAAAAATTATTTGCACTGGTGATCGCCGCTGCTATGGGTATGTCTTCTGTTGCTTTCGCTGCTGAGACCACAGCTGCTCCAGCAACGCCAGCAACCACTGCAGCGCCAGCGAAACATAAAGCAGTACACCATAAGAAACCTGCTGCTCAGAAAGCGCAGGCGGCTAAGAAGCACAAAAAAGTAGAGAAGAAAGCGCCAGCTGCACAGAAAGCTCAGGCCGCTAAAAAGCATCATAAAAAAGCAACCAAGCCAGCGGCTCAGAAAGCTCAGGCTGCTAAAAAGCACCACAAAAAAGCAACCAAGCCAGCGGCACAGAAAGCTCAGGCTGCTAAAAAGCACCACAAAGCAACCAAACCAGCTGCACAGAAAGCTCAGGCTGCTAAAAAGCACCACAAAGTAACCAAGCCAGCTGCGCAGAAAGCTCAGGCTGCTAAAAAGCACCACAAAGTGAAAAAAGCAGCTAAATAAGATCGCCTTTAGCGCCAACACCGTATTGATGATTGAAAACACCCGGTTATGCCGGGTGTTTATTTACTGGAGTAGCGAAAAATGGTGCGTCGCTATCGCTTCGAAATTATTCTGATTGTGATGATCCTCTGTGGCCTAGTTGCAGCCAGCTTTTTTATCTAGTCGTTGTAGCGTGCTGATTACTCCAATATTTCTCCCTTTTTCACCGCTCACCGACTATAGTTATCGCTCAAGCGTGATGACAACAACTTCTACTTATTCTCGCCATTGAGAGAACTATGCGCCTGGCTATCCTGTTACTCGTTGGTCTTTTCAGTTTTACCCACACAGCACATGCCGATGATGAAGATGGGCCAAGCCCGGAAGACATCAAAACGTTGTTCTTTGGCAAAGATCATCGCCAGGCGATTAGCGACGTGAGCGCCGCGCCCTGGGATGCCATCGGTCAGTTAGAGACTGAAAGCGGTAACCTCTGCACTGCCACCTTGATTTCTGCCCATCTGGCGTTGACCGCCGGACACTGTTTATTGGCTCCGCCCGGCAAGTTTGATAAGCCGGTGGCGCTGCGTTTTATGGCCAGCGCGAAAGGTTGGCGCTACGAGATTCATGATATTGATGCGCGCGTTGAACCCTCTTTAGCGCGCCGGTTGCAGGCAGACGGCGAAGGCTGGATCGTGCCGCCGGGAGCCGCACCCTACGATTACGGACTGGTTATTTTGCATAACCCTCCCTCCGGCATCGTGCCGATTCCATTGTTTGAGGGTTCGCGTGGCGATTTAACCGCCGCGTTGAAAACCACGCAACGTAAAGTGACGCAAGCCGGATATCCGGCCGATCATCTGGATACGCTCTATTCGCACAGCGATTGTTTAGTGACCGGTTGGGCGCAGCGTGCAGTGTTGTCGCATCAGTGCGATACCTTGCCGGGCGACAGCGGTTCGCCGCTGCTGTTGAAGAACGGTGATGAGTGGCAGTTGATTGCGGTACAGAGTTCAGCACCCGCGCCGGCCGATCGTTACCGTGCCGATAACCGCGCGATTGCGGTGCCGTCCTTTAAAGATAAGCTGGAAGAGTTAGCCCAGTAATTCCGCGCTCTCAGGCAAAAAGGCGGGGCCGCTACGTAACGTCGTCGTGGACCCATCCCTGGGGCCTCTGCCGCCGCATCCATGCGGCGGAAGCTTTACTCCGCGGCCCCGCCTTTCCGCCTTCTTCGATATTTGTGCGATGTTAAGTTCCGTAGCGGCGCGATTTATCGCGCCATCTAACAATTAACTCAACTGCTCCATCGCCTGCAGAATACGCTTATCCGAAATTGGATAAGGCGTGCCCAGCTGCTGGGCGAAATAGCTAATTCGCAGCTCTTCCAGCATCCAGCGAATCGCCTGCACGTCGGCATCATCCTGACGCTGGGGCGGCAATTTATTCCGCCACGTCTGCCAGGCTTGCTCCACCGCCTGCACTTTTAGCATACGCGCACGATCGCTGTGAGGATCGACCGGCAGCTTCTCGAGACGACGCTCAATACCTTGCAGATAGCGCAGCGTATCACCAAGACGCGACCAGCCATTGCCGGTGACGAAACCGCGATACACCAGGCCATTCATTTGCGCTTTGATATCGCCTAACGCCAGCGCCAGCGACATATCCACGCGTCCTTTAAGGAACTTGTTGATATTGAACACGCAGGTCAGGATCTGTTCGACCTGTTTGGCGATGGTGACCACGGTTTCGTTCAAATCAGCACGCACTTTGTCGCGCAGCTGTTCGAAGTTTTCCTGTTGCCACGCCGGGCCGCCCGCCTCCGCCATCAGCTTATCCACGCCGCAGGCGATACAGTCATCGATCAGTTCCAGCACTTTGCCGTAGGGATTGAAGTACAAACCGAGTTTGGCTTTGTTCGGTAACTTCTCGTGCAGATACTTGGTTGGCGACGGAATGTTGAGCAGCAGCAGGCGACGCTGACCGCGCCACATCATTTTCTGCTGTTCCACTTCGCTATCGAACAGGCGAATCGCCACGCTGTCCTTTTCATCCACCAGCGCCGGCCAGGCTTTGACCTGATAGCTGCCGCGCTTCTGTTCGTAGCTTTGCGGCAAATCGCCAAAGCTCCAGATGTGCAAACCGCTCTGTTCCAGGCCATCATCCGCCACTTTCGACAGCGTTTCCTGCACTTTGCCTTTCAGCAGCAGCCGCAGCTGATGCAGATTTTTGCCTTCCTGCAGCTTACGGTTGTGCTCGTCAACCACCCGAAAAGTCATTTTCAGGTGATCGGGCACCTGATCCCACTGCCAGGCTTCCCGGTCAATGGTGACGCCGGTCATGCGGCGGAATTCGCGTTCCAGCGCATCCAGCAACGGCAGTTCCATCGCCGTAACGCGACCGAGAAACGCTTCGGCGTAGTTGGGCGCGGGTACCAGATTGCGGCGCACCGGCTTGGGCAGCGATTTGATCAGCGCGATAACCAGTTCGCGGCGCACGCCCGGAATTTGCCACTCAAAACCGGTCTCTTCGATTTGGTTCAGCAGCGGCAGCGGAATGTGCACCGTCACGCCATCGGCATCCGCGCCCGGTTCAAACTGATAGCTCAGTTTGAGTTTCAGGTTGCCTTGATGCCAGAAGTTGGGGTAATCGAGCTGGCTGACTTTGTCCGCGCCGTCTTTGATCAGCATTTGCTTATCAAAGCTCAGCAGATCCGGATTCTCTTTGCTGGCCTGCTTCCACCAGCTATCGAAATGGCGTGCAGACACCACGTCGCTGCCGATGCGGCGATCGTAGAAAGCGAACAGCGTTTCATCATCGACCAGAATGTCGCGACGACGCGATTTGTGCTCCAGATCTTCAATTTCGTTGCGCAGTTTCAGGTTATTGCGGAAGAACGCGTGACGCGTCTGCCAATCGCCCTCCACCAGCGCATGACGGATAAACAGCTCGCGGCTCAGTTGCGGATCGATGCGGCTGTAATTAACCTTACGCGCCTGCACAATTGCCAGGCCGTAAAGCGTCACTTTTTCCGTCGCCATCACCGCGCCCTGTGCTTTTTCCCAGTGCGGTTCGCTGTAACTGCGTTTAATCAGATGCTGCGCCAGCGGTTCGATCCATTCCGGATCGATACGGGCGGCAACGCGGCCCCATAAACGGCTGGTTTCCACCAGTTCCGCCACCATGGTCCACTTCGGCGGCTTCTTAAACAGCCCGGAACCGGGGAAGATGGCGAAGCGCGCGTTGCGAGCGCCGGTAAACTCCTGCTTGTCGTTATCTTTCTGACCAATATGCGACAGCAAGCCGGTGAGCAAAGCGCAGTGCACTTCACGATACGGCGCAGGTTCGCTGTTGACCGGCATCCCCTGTTCCCGCACCACCTGACGCAGTTGCGTGTAGATATCCTGCCATTCACGCACGCGCAGATAGTTAAGGAACTCGGTTTTACACAAGCGACGGAAGTGATTGCTGGAGAGCGCTTTTTGCTGCTCCTGCAGGTAATTCCACAGATTGACGAAGGCGAGGAAATCAGACTCTTTATCCTCAAAACGACGATGTTTTTCGTCAGATGCCTGCTTTTTATCCGAAGGACGCTCGCGCGGGTCCTGAATCGATAGCGCCGCGGTGATGATCATCGCTTCGCGTACGCAGCCAAATTTTTGCGCTTCCAGCACCATGCGCGCCATACGCGGATCGACTGGCAACTGCGCGAGCTGGCGGCCCGAAGGCGTCAGCTTGTAGGTTTCGTCTTCACTCAGCGTGATGGCACCCAGCTCTTCCAGCAGGCGCACGCCATCCTGAATATTGCGCTTGTCCGGCGCTTCGACAAATGGGAAGGCAGCAATATCGCCCAGTCCCAGCGCGGTCATCTGCAGAATCACCGAGGCGAGGTTAGTACGCAGAATTTCAGGATCGGTAAATTCCGGACGGCTGAGGAAATCATCCTCGGAATAGAGGCGAATACAGATACCTTCCGAAACGCGGCCGCAGCGCCCTTTTCGCTGATTAGCGGAAGCCTGCGAAATCGGCTCAATCGGCAAGCGCTGCACTTTAGTGCGGAAACTGTAGCGGCTGATACGCGCGGTGCCGGGATCGATAACGTATTTGATGCCGGGCACGGTCAGCGAGGTTTCCGCCACGTTGGTCGCCAGCACGATGCGGCGTCCACTGTGCGACTGGAACACACGGTTTTGCTCGGTGTTCGACAGGCGCGCATACAGCGGCAGAATCTCGGTGTGCGCAATATCGCGCTTCATCAGCGCATCGGCAGTATCGCGGATTTCGCGCTCGCCGCTCATAAAGATCAGGATATCGCCGCGGCTCTCTTGTCCCAGCTCATCGACCGCATCGAAAATCGCCTGCAGCTGATCGCGATCGGTGTCGTCAGCCTCTTCCACCATTGGGCGATAACGCACTTCGACCGGATACGTCCGGCCGGACACTTCAATCACCGGCGCATTGTGGAAATGGCGTGAGAAACGCTGCGGATCGATGGTCGCTGACGTGATAATGACTTTTAAGTCGGGACGACGCGGCAACAGTTCGCGCAGATAGCCGAGCAGGAAATCGATGTTGAGACTGCGTTCGTGCGCTTCATCGATAATGATGGTGTCGTACTGCAGCAACAGGCGATCCTGCTGGATTTCCGCCAGCAGGATACCGTCGGTCATCAGCTTAACCTGGTTGGTTTCGCTCACCTGATCGTTAAAGCGCACCTTGTAACCGATGGTGCCGCCGAGCGAGGTTTCCAGCTCATCGGCAATGCGGTTGGCCACGGTGCGCGCCGCCAGACGACGCGGCTGAGTATGACCAATCAGCCCTTTAACTCCGCGCCCCAGCGCCAGGCAGATTTTCGGCAGCTGCGTGGTTTTACCCGATCCGGTTTCACCCGCGACGATCACCACCTGATGCTGACCGATCGCATCAGCAATATCCTGCTGCTTCTGACTTACCGGCAGGTTGTCAGGGAAAGTGATGCGCGGTGTCGCCGCCGTGCGCTGCGCCAGGCGCTGCTCCGCCGCGACAAATTCCGGCTCCAGTTCAGCCACAATGCCCTGCTGCGCCGCAGGATTTTTCACCTTTGCAGCGCCCAGCAGTCGACGTCGCAGACGTTGACTGTCGCGCAGCGTCAGATTATCGAGCCGCGGCCAGAGGGAGGCTAAAGGTGAAGAGTCGGATGATGACATAGCGATGCGTACCTGTTGTTGCAGCGGGCAGATGATTTCCCGGCGGATTCAAGCAATTAATGGTCGGCATCATAGCACAATTTGGAACACCTGCCTGAACGGGACGTGCGAGGTTATTCAATTATTTCGAACATTGATCTCGAAATATTGCGCTTTTACCTCGCGGGCTAACTCCGTACAGTGTAAAGCATTGAGCGGTAAGCCAACCGCGTAACGCACAGGAAAATACCATGAGCAAAGTTTTAGTTCTGAAATCAAGCATCCTCGCTGGTTACTCTCAGTCAAATCAACTGGCTGACTTCTACGCTGACGAAGCACGCGCTAAAGGTGACTCGGTTACCGTACGTGATTTAGCCGCGCAGCCGATTCCGGTGCTGGATGGTGAGCTGGTTGGCGCGCTGCGCCCATCCGATGCCCCACTGTCACCACGTCAGCAGGAAGCGCTGTCTCTCTCCGATGAGCTGATTGCTGAACTGCAAGCCCATGACACCGTGGTTATTGCCGCACCAATGTATAACTTCAACATTCCAACTCAGTTGAAAAATTACTTCGATCTGATTGCCCGCGCTGGCGTGACCTTCCGTTACACCGAAGCAGGTCCGGAAGGTCTGGTAACCGTCAAACGTGCGGTGATCCTCTCCAGCCGTGGCGGCATCCATAAAGATACGGCCAGCGATCTGCTGACCCCATACGTGAAGCTGTTCCTCGGCTTCATCGGTATCACTAACGTGGACTTCGTGTTCGCGGAAGGCATCGCTTATGGTCCAGAAGTGGCGACCAAAGCGGCTAACGATGCAAAAGACGCCATCAAACAAATTGTTGCTGCGTAATCATTTTTTTCGCATGATCAATGCCCGCCAGGCTTAACTGGCGGGCATTTTTTTTGCTGTTATTTTTCAGCACAGCGAAAGGAGATGAAGTGACACAACACAATCAATATGGTCAGCCTATCGGTTTTGCGCTACACGACTGGCAACCCGCAATCTTCCCGCCCGCTGCTATTCTCACTGGCCGCTTTTGCCATCTCACACCGCTTCAACTCAATCACGCGCCCGCCCTGTTTGCCGCCTTTTTGCTGGCACCCGACGATCGCGACTGGACCTGGCTTGGCGCATCGCAGCCGCAATCGTTAGCCGAGATGAACGATTGGATTGCTAACAAAATAGGTGACCGTGGATTGGTCAGTTATGCGGTGATCGATCAGGCTAATCAGCAAGCGGTTGGCGCGGTCTGTTTCGCCAATATCGACGTGCAGAACGGCGCGATTGAGATTGGCCATGTGACCTGGTCGCCGCTGATGCAGCGCAACGTATTGGGCTCTGAAGCGTTATATCTGCTGTTGCAGCAGGCCTTCGCGCTCGGTTATCGCCGCGTGGCTTGGCGTTGTGATTCCCTAAATCTGGCTTCCCGACGCGCCGCTGAACGTATCGGCTTTACCTTTGAAGGTCGTTTTCGTCAGGCCATGACGCGCAAACAGCGCAATCGCGATACCGATTGGTTATCGATCATTGATGGTGAATGGCCGCCGATTCAGCAGGCTTTAAGCCAATGGCTGGCGGTGGAGAATATGGATCAGCACGGACGCGAAAGGCAAAAGCTGCGCTGCTTTTTCTCCGCAGATTGACGTTGGCTATACTGACTCGCTGTTATCCACGCAATTTAAGAGGTACTCATGTCCAAGGTATTTATCATTGGCGGCGCAGGCAACATTGGCCGTCGTCTGGCATCACTGCTGGCCGCAAACGGGCACGTTGCGCGCCCGCTGTTTCGCAAAGCGGAACAGGAGCAGCCTTTGCGTGAACGGGGTGCGGAGCCGGTTAACGGCGATTTAACCGCGCTGGACGCAACATCGCTGGCCGCGCTGATGAAGGGCAGCGATGTGGTGGTCTTCACCGCCGGTGCCGGTGGCAAAGGCGGTGAAGAGATGACGAACGCCATTGATGGCAAAGGATTAACTACCGCAGTTGCTGCCGCGCAGCAGGCCGGCATCTCACGCTTTCTGCTGGTTTCGGCTTTCCCTGAAGCCGGCAGAAACAAAAACCTCTCCGCCAGCTTCGAAAACTACATGCGCGTGAAGAAAGCAGCAGATGTCGAGCTGGCGCAAAGCGATCTGGATTGGGTGATTTTACGCCCCGGCACGCTAACGGATGAGCAAGGCCAAGGCCGGGTGCGTGCTGGTTTGGCCATCCCGTATGGCGATATTCCTCGCGATGACGTGGCGGCGACGCTGGCTGAAATCATCGATCAACCGGCGGTCAGCCGGGTGATCATTGAGTTAACCGGCGGTGAAGTGCCGGTGCATGAAGCGGTTAAGCAACTGGCAACACGCTAGCGTCTTCAACCATCTGCTTCATCCAGCGAACGCAGATGGTCTTTTTTGTTTAGCGTCATCAGCGCCGGAATACTGATTGCAGCCGTGACCATGATGTACCAGGCGGGGATATCCAGATTCCCCGTTTGCTTAATCAGGGAGGTGATAATCAGTCCGGCACACCCCGAGAAAACCGCGTTAGAGAGTGAATAGGCCAGCCCCAGCCCGGTATAGCGGACGCGCGTGGGGAACATTTCAGCTAACATTGCCGGGCCCGGTCCTGCCAGCAATCCCACAATTCCACCCGCCACAAACACCACCAGCGCCTTGATCAACAGCGTTGAGGACTCGGCCTGCAACACTTTCAATAACGGCAATGCCAGCACCAGCAACAAACATGCCGCGATAACCATCACGCTGCGGCGTCCGATTTTATCGCTAAGCATGCCTGCTGGAATGATGGTGGCGGCAAAGCCAAGATTGGAGATCACCGCAATCGATAGCGCCTGGTTAAAGCCGGTGTGCAGCGAAGATTGCAGATAGGTTGGCATGATCACCAGATAGGTATAGCCCGCCGCTGACCACACCATCACGCGGCTGATTGCCAGCAAGATAATCCTGAGCGTCGCGCCAAAACTGGCGCTGACCGCCATTGGCTGATGCGCTTTTTGCGTTTGCTGCTGACGCACGAAGCTGGGCGTTTCTTCCATGCTGTAGCGCAGCCACAGCGCCACCATCCCCATCGGCAAGGCGAGGAAGAAGGGAATGCGCCAGCCCCAACTGTGCATCTGATCCACACTCAACACCGCCGACAGCAACGCGACAATGCCAGCGCCCGCCAGCAGGCCCAACGCCACGGTGAATGATTGCCAGGCACCGTAACGTCCTCGCTGCCCTTTGGGGGCAAACTCTGTCATCAGTGACACCGCACCGCCGTATTCCCCCCCAGCAAACAAGCCCTGCAGAATACGCAGACCGGTAATGATCAGCGGCGCCGCCACACCAATGCTGGCATAGGTGGGAATAATGCCGATCGCGGTCGTCACCAGCGTCATCATGATCAAGACAAAAATCAGCGTCGGCTTGCGCCCAATACGATCGCCCATGCGGCCAAAAAATATTGCGCCCAGCGGACGGAAGAAAAAGGCGATGGCGAAGGAAGCGTAGGTCAAAATAATGCCGGTCAGCTCGGCTTCGCCTTGCAGGCGAAAGAAGTTCTGCGCGATCACCGTCGCGAGAAAGCCATAAACCGCAAACTCGTACCATTCAATGAAATTGCCCACTGAACCGGCGATTAAGGCGCGCTTCTGTGCATCCGTTGTCGTTTGCGGCATTGGCATTTTAAGCTCCCAAAAAGATTATCTGCGGATAAACCTTACTTACGCAGCCACTGCCCATTGATGCCGCGCACATACTCGCCGCTACCTGCGCGGTTCACCAGCTTTTCGCCGGCGATGCGCGCCACTTCGCTGGCAGTCAGGTTATTTTGCTGCGCCACGCGCTGATATTGCTGCAGGCGGCCATCGTTGATGCGCTTGACCAGCGCCAGCGTTTCTTCGTCCTGCTGACGCGCCGCCACATAGCCGCTGAGCGTTTCGCCCACGCGCCCCTGTTGACGCGCCTCATCCAGCGTGAGCGCCCAGGCAGACGGCATCAGCAGCAGCGCCACAAGCAGCGCGATCCCCTTGCGTTTCATCATGCTTCTCCTCAAAACAGTCCGCTCTGATTCTTCAGCAGCGCTTCCACATCTTTATCCACCTTGATGTGAATCTCATGCTCAATTTTGACGTTCATATTGATGGTGATGGGCTCTTTCGGCGCCGCAACTTCAATGCGCGGCACGCAGCCAATCAGCGGCAGCCAGGCTGCCAGCACCAGTAATGCCCTGAGGCTCATGGTTGGGGATCCTTCTTCGAGGGTAAGGTGGCATTTTGCTCCACCCAGGATTGCAAATTATCGCCAAAGCGCAGGCTGCGCCACAGCTGGAACAAATTTTCCTGATGCCGGTAGTTCAGATTAACGGTCTGTCGGCGGTTACTGAACTGGCTAACGCCTTTTACTTCCGATTGCATGATTAGATTGCCGAAGTTATCCAGATCGATAGTGGCCCATGAACGCGAGATTTCCATGTAGCGCAGCCAATCCAGCGCCGCTCCGGCCGCAAAGTTATTGCTGACAATCGCGTCCGCCATATCTTTATCCAGCCGGAAGGTGAGCGGACCGCTGTTGGCGATCCAGCCCTTTTCAACCAGCCATCGCGGATTATTCACCCACAACGGCAATTCGCCATTGACCTTGCCAGACATGGCAAACTGCTTGGGTTTGATGGCGCTGACCAGCTTGCTGAGATTGATCTCCTTCAGCGAGACGCGCGCCGCTTGATGCTGTGGCATGCGCAGTTCGGGCATGCTGACGTGTCCGCCTAACAGATCGAGATTGACGTTGCTGAGCGTTAACGGCTGGCGCTCCTGCCATGGATAGTGACCTTGCAAATCGGCGGTGATGTTTTGCAGCGAGAACTGATTTTTTACTTCGGCGATACGCAGTGAAACCGGGCCGCGCCGTCCAAGCTGCCATTGATGATCCTTCAGCCGGAACGGCAGCGAGAAATCGATGCCGTTGATTTCACTGTCCGGCATCCACAGGCTGCCGTTTTTCACCGTCCAGTGACCGCCCGCTTCAAAGCCCTGCTCGCTAGCCGCCGAGAATGCCACCTGCGCGCGCAGTTCACCCGACTGGATACGCATTTTTAAATCGCTGCTGAGCAGCGGCTGGAACACCGTCAAAGATTGCGCCGGCCACCAGGCTTCGCCGCGCAGACGTTCGCCGTCCCAGCGGCCATGCACGCGTACCGGGCCAATATCCTCCGCCGTCAGCTGACCGCGCCAGATAAACTGGCTGGGATCGCTGCCTTTGGCTTCAAAATTAAGTTCTGATGGCGGCAGCCAGCCGCCGTAGCTGAACTGGGTTTGACCGGATTTGAGCGTGAAGCCACCGTTAAACGCCGGATGCGAGGGATCGCGCTGCCAGCGCACCGGCGCATTGAGCGTCAGGCGCGGTTTAGCCACTTGCACCATGCCGTACGCCAGCTGATCGAAACCGGTATTCAGCGTGTCGAGGCTGATCAAAGTGTCCTGCCAGCTGCCGGTGCCCTTCACGTCCCATTTGGCGGTGAGCGGCTCGATCAGGCCGTCCCCCCAATAACGCCAGTTCCACACGCCGCTGTCGGGCCAGAAATCGCTGGCGCGGCCATCGAGATGCAATCTGAAACGACCAAAGCTGGGATCGTGTGCCTTAAGTATTGCCTGCAGGCGACCATTAATTCCGCTCGACGCCACCGTCACGCCCGCCAGCGGCCAGCGCGCTTCATCCACTTCCAGCGTTGAGAGCAAGCGACCGCGCAAACGCAGCAGCGCGCCTTGTTTCAGGGTCAATTGCGGATCGGTCAGCACGCCGTGCAGTAAGCCCGGCATGCTGCCAAACAGCTGCAGATCGGCGAATTTGCTCTCGCCGGTCAGCTGGAACGGCAAGGCGCTATCGACCATGCTCAGTTTGCCCGGGCCAACGCTTAATACCAGATTGCCTTTGCCGCCGCGCCCTTGCGTCAGCAAATTAAATCGCCCGCTGACCAGCGTGTTTTCCAGGCCTTGCTGCCAGTTTTCCAGCGTTAGCGCCATGCCACCTGATAGCGGCTGATCGGCCTGCGGCCAGCGCCATTGACCTTGCGTGATACGAATCTGCCGCTCATCGACCTGCCACGGCAGCTGCAGCAGCGGCTGATCGTCATCCTGCTGCTTCACCGTCAAGGTGCCTTGCTGTTGCTGCCAGATGAGCGCCAGCGCCAGCGGCTGCGGCCACTGCACAATATTGAGGTCAGCGCTGAGTTCGCCCGCTACCGGCAAGCCATCGGCAAAGGTTGGCAAGGTGACATCGCCATGCAGGTTGAGCGGTTTGGGCAGTAAAGGATGACTGAGCTGCAGCTGGGCAATCTGCAGCAGTTGGCCTTGCAACCGCGCATCCACACTCAGGTTGTCGCCCTGATAATGCAGCCGCTGCACATCGTTATTTAAGGTGAGATCGAAACGTCCGGCATATTGTTGCCACGGCAGAATGGTGATTTTTTGCAGGTGGACATCGGCGCCAGGCAACATCTTCTGCCAGTCAGCCAGGCTGCGCGGCGCACCGCTCGCTTCGTTGTGCGGCAGCGATTGCAGGCAGTCGCTGTTGAGTTGGACTTCTCCCGCGCTAAGTTGCCAGCGCTTTTGCTGCCAGCCGAGCGCCGCATCGCTGACGTTTGCCAGTACACAATCGCCCGCCAGATAGCGCACCGCCGGGAAATGCAGCGCGCCTTGCTGCCAGCGCGGCGTGCCGTTGAGTTCCACGCGAGTATTTTCAGGCAGCCAGATACCGGCCAGACGCGGCAACCATTGCGTGAGCGTCAGCAGCAATCCCAATAGCAGCAGTATCAGCGCCAGCAGCGCAGCAAGTGTTCGGCGAAGGCCACGCGTCATGGCAGTTAACGTTCCTGTTCTTTACACAATCCTGACGAGGAGCCAAATGATGGCATGTTACGTCCGGCAAATGAAGGTGTTAGCGACATAGTCTGGCTGAAGCTCAGCAAAATGACGCGGAAAACGTTATCCTGTTGTGATACCGACGTTGCATTTTTCAGGAGCGAAACAATGAAAGTTGCGGTTTACAGCACCAAGCATTACGACCAAAAATACCTTGAACACGTCAACGACAGCTACGGATTTGAGCTGCAGTTTTTTGACTTCCTGCTGACACCGGCGACGGCAAAGAACGCCGCGGGCTGTGATGCGGTGTGTATTTTCGTCAACGATGATGCCAGCAAAGCGGTGCTGGAAGAGTTGGCGGCGCTGGGCGTGAAGCACGTTGCGCTGCGCTGTGCCGGTTTCAATAACGTCGATCTGGCGGCGGCGAAAGCGCTCGGCTTAAACGTGGTGCGCGTCCCGGCGTATTCGCCAGAAGCGGTGGCGGAACATGCGGTTGGCCTGATGATGACGCTGAATCGTCGCATTCACCGCGCCTATCAACGCACGCGCGACGCTAACTTCTCGCTGGATGGCTTAACCGGCTTCAACATGCATAACAAAACCGCGGGCGTGGTCGGAACCGGCAAGATTGGTATCGCGGCGATGCGTATTCTCAAGGGATTTGGCATGCGCCTGTTAGCGTTCGATCCCTATCCAAGCCAGGCGGCGCTGGAGCTGGGCGCGGAATATGTCGATCTCAAAACGCTGTTCGCTGAAGCCGATGTGATTACGCTGCACTGTCCGCTTACGCCGGAAAACCACCATCTGCTCAACGCGCAGGCGTTCAGCCAAATGAAAGATGGCGTGATGATCATCAACACCAGCCGTGGCGGTTTGATTGATTCACAAGCGGCAATTGATGCGCTTAAGCAGCAGAAGATTGGTTCGCTGGGAATGGATGTGTATGAAAACGAGCGCGATCTGTTCTTTGAAGACAAATCGAATGACGTGATTCAGGATGATGTGTTCCGTCGTCTGTCGGCCTGTCACAACGTGCTGTTCACCGGCCATCAGGCTTTCCTGACCGCCGAAGCCTTGACGGCAATTTCAGAAACCACGCTCAGCAACTTGCAACAGCTGGAACGCGGCGAAATCAGCCCGAATCAGGTCACCGCTTAACCCTTCTGCGCCTGCCTTAGCGGGCGCAGCTTCCACCCATTAGCGCCTGTTCGTCACAGCGACGACCATTCGCCAACTGGCACATACCGATGCGTGAACCGTCTAACTGACGCGAAAACGCCAGCGATCCCCCGGCATTACTGCAATTCACTTCAGCCATTGATGACATCACAACGCGCGGTTGTACGTGGGCGGCAGTAGCTTGTTGCGGCGGTTCGTTGTCACTGTTGCTGCTGCAGGCAGAAAGTAACAAGGTAGCGCCAGCCAGCAGGAAGAGAGCGGCTTTCATCGATGGGGCTCCGGGGATTGAGCGAAAAAGTCGCACCAGCATATGTCAGGTGCGCTGAGGGATCGATAGGCGACACAGCTTTTTACAAAATTTAATTTCATTGTTTGCAAGCAGAATTATCCTGTTTGAGATGTTTCCGCCCTTTTCACCCGGCGGAGGGTTTGTTTTTCAATAACTAAGGAGAGAACGATGTTGACGGATATGCTTATCCGCATCGCGCTGGCGGGAATTCTCGGCGGACTGATTGGTCTAGAGCGGCAGCTGCGCGCTAAAGAGGCCGGTTTGCGCACCCATATCCTGGTCGGTATCGGTAGCGCGATGTTTATGTTGGTATCGAAATATGGCTTTGCCGATATGTTAGTCAGCGACCATGTAGCGCTCGATCCCAGCCGTATTGCGGCGCAGGTGGTGAGCGGCATGGGCTTCCTCGGCGCCGGTACCATCATCATTCAAAAGCAAGTGGTGAAAGGTCTCACCACCGCCGCCGGTTTATGGGTGACGGCGGCGATTGGTCTGGTGATCGGTAGCGGCATGTATGAAATCGGTATCTACGGCACCGTGCTGGCGCTGGTGGTGCTGGAGACGTTCCGTCGCATCAGTCACTGGCTGATTGGCCGTCACCATACGCTGCTGGTGCACCTCAAACCCAAAAGCGTGCCGCTGGTGCTGCTGGTGCTGCAACGCGAAAATGTGCGTTACGGTCACATCGCCGTAGTTAACCGTGATGAAGAGGTTGGTCTGTGCGAACTGAGCGTTGAGGTGACGTTGTCACGACGTACACCAATGCATAATATCTATGACAAAGTGATGGAAATCAAAGGCGTTCAATCGCTAGAGATGATGTAAAAATCATCAATGTTAGATTGCGGTGCGCTGCCATCTCGCTAGCACACAGATGAAAAAGTCGCGTCCAAGCCCTTTGCTAAACTGAACTGATAACCCCCGTAAAGTTTGCGGGTTTCTCCGCGTAGCAAAGGACGATTTATGATTACCGTCGACGGTAACGGTGCAGTGGCTTCAGTCGCCTTCCGCACCAGCGAAGTGATTGCCATTTATCCCATCACGCCCAGCTCAACCATGGCCGAGCTGGCGGATAGCTGGTCCGGCGAAGGCCGCCGTAATATCTGGGGCGATGTGCCGCGCGTGGTCGAGATGCAATCAGAAGGCGGCGCGATTGCCACGGTGCACGGCGCGCTGCAAACCGGTGCACTCTCAACCACCTTCACCTCTTCGCAGGGATTGCTATTGATGATCCCGACGCTCTACAAACTGGCGGGCCAGCTGACGCCGTTTGTGCTGCACGTCGCGGCGCGGACCGTGGCGACGCACGCGCTGTCGATATTTGGCGATCACTCCGATGTCATGGCAGTACGACAAACCGGCTGCGCGCAGCTCTGCGCCTCCAGCGTGCAGGAAGCGCAGGATTTTGCCCTGATTGCACAAATCGCCTCACTGAATAGCCGCATCCCATTTATCCACTTCTTCGATGGCTTCCGCACCTCGCACGAGATCAACAAGATCGTGCCGATCAGCGATGAAACCTTGCAGGCGCTGATGCCCGCCGAGGCAATTAACGTCCATCGCGCTCGTGCATTAACGCCGGATCGCCCAACGATTCGTGGCACATCCGCCAATCCTGATACCTATTTTCAGTCACGCGAAGCCACCAACCGCTGGTATGACGATTGCACCCAGCACGTTGAGGCTGCAATGACCGCGTTTGGCGAAAATACCGGCCGCCATTATCAGCCGTTTGAGTTTTATGGCCATCCGCAGGCCGAGCGTGTAATGGTGATGATGGGCTCCGGCTGCGGCACGGCTGAAGAGGCGATTGATGAGATGCTGCAGCGCGGCGAGAAAGTCGGGCTGGTGAAAGTGCGCCTCTATCGCCCGTTTTCGGCGGCGCATTTGCTGCAAAAGATCCCCGCTTCCGCCCAGCGGATTGCGGTGCTCGATCGCACCAAGGAGCCCGGCGCGCTCGGCGAACCGCTATTCCTGGATGTGATGACCGCGCTGGCTGAAGCTTACAGCCGTGGCGAGCGGGCGTCGCTGCCGAAGGTGATCGGCGGTCGCTATGGTTTGTCATCGAAAGAGTTCGCACCCGATGCGGTGCTGGCGGTTTTTAGTGCCTTGCTGCGCGAAACACCGCCAGCGCGTTTTACCGTCGGCATTTACGACGACGTCACCCATCTTTCGCTGCCGCTGGAAGCCAATATCGTGCCGAATCGCGCACGGCTTGAAGCGCTGTTTTATGGTTTAGGCAGCGACGGCAGCGTCAGCGCCAGTAAAAACAACCTGAAAATAATCGGTAACGCCACACCGTGGCAGGTGCAGGGCTATTTCGTCTACGACTCGAAGAAAGCCGGCGGCCTGACGGTTTCCCATCTGCGCGTCAGTGAATATCCGATTCAATCCGCCTATTTGATTCAGCAAGCCGACTTCATTGGCTGCCATCAGCTGCAGTTTATCGATAAGTATTCGATGCTCGATCAGCTTAAGCCGGGTGGGATTTTTCTGCTCAATACGCCCTACAGCGCTGAGGAGGTGTGGCCGGACCTGCCGCAGGAAGTGCAGAGCCAGCTCAACGATAAACAGGCGCGATTTTATGTGATCAACGCTGTGCGTATCGCGCGCGAATGCCAGTTGGGCGCACGCATCAACACCGTGATGCAGATGGCTTTTTTCCAGCTGACCCAGATTTTGCCAGGCGATAGCGCATTAACTGAACTGCAAAACGCCATTGCGCGCAGCTACAGCAGCAAAGGCGAAGAGCTGGTGCAGCGCAACTGGCAAGCGCTAGCGATGGCACAACAAGCGCTACAGAGGGTGCCGCTGCAACCGGTAGACGATCGCAGTCCGCATCGCCCGCCGGTGGTAGCCGATAGCGCGCCGGATTTCGTCAAAACCGTCACCGCAGCGATGCTGGCCGGCCTTGGCGATAAACTGCCGGTTTCGGCGCTGCCGCCTGATGGAACCTGGCCGGTTGGCACCACGCAATGGGAAAAGCGCAATATCGCCGAAGCCGTGCCGATCTGGCAGCCCGATCTCTGTACGCAGTGCAACCATTGCGTCGCCGCCTGCCCGCACTCGGCGATTCGCGCCAAAGTGGTTGATCCTGCAGCACTGGAAGATGCGCCACCTTCGCTCGCTTCACTCGATGTGAAATCGCGCGATATGCGCGGACAGAAATACGTGCTGCAGGTAGCGCCGGAAGATTGCACCGGCTGCAATCTTTGCGTGGAAGTGTGCCCGGCCAGCGATCGCCAGCATCCGGAAATCAAAGCCATCAACATGAAATCACGCCTGGAGCATGTTGAGACGGAAAAGGTCAATTACGCAGCCTTCCTTGCGCTGCCGGAGATCACCGCCGAGCAGCTAGAACGTATTGATATCCGCACCTCGCAGCTGATTACGCCGCTGTTTGAATATTCCGGTGCCTGCTCGGGCTGCGGGGAAACGCCCTATATCAAACTACTGACGCAGCTGTATGGCGATCGCCTGCTGATTGCCAATGCCACCGGCTGCTCCTCCATTTATGGCGGTAATCTGCCTTCCACGCCTTACACCACCAATGCTGAAGGTCGCGGTCCGGCGTGGGCGAATTCGCTGTTTGAAGATAATGCCGAATTTGGTCTGGGCTTCCGCTTGAGCGTCGACCAGCAGAAACAGCGCGCGCTCAGACTACTTGATCAATGCGCTGCGCAGCTACCGGCGGCATTGGTTGACGCATTAAAAGGTGACAGCGTCACCATTTCCCAACGACGGGAGCAGATTATACAGCTGCGCGCCCTGCTCGCGGCTTCACCGCAGCCTGAAGCCAAAGCCCTAAACGACACAGCGGATGCGCTAGTGGCGAAATCGGTCTGGCTGATTGGTGGCGATGGTTGGGCGTACGACATTGGCTACGGCGGCCTCGATCACGTGATGAGCCTGAGCGAAAACGTCAACGTGCTGGTGCTGGATACGCAGTGTTACTCCAATACCGGTGGCCAGGCATCAAAAGCGACGCCGCTCGGCGCGGTGACCAAGTTTGGCGAACAGGGGAAACGCAAGGCGCGCAAGGATCTCGGCATGTCGACGCTGCTGTATGGGCATGTGTATGTGGCGCAGATTTCGCTGGGCGCGCAGCTCAATCAAACCGTGAAAGCGATTCAGTAAGCGGAAGCCTGGCCGGGACCCTCGCTGATCATCGCTTACAGCCCGTGTGAAGAGCATGGCTACGATCTGGCTTATAGCCACGAGCAGATGCGCCTGCTGACCACCAGCGGTTTCTGGCCGCTTTATCGTTTTGATCCTCGACGCGCCGAGCAAGGTAAAGCCGCGCTGGCGCTGGATTCGCGTCCGCCGACCTCGGAACTCGAACAAGCATTAATGAACGAGCAGCGTTTCCGCCAATTGCAAACTCAGCGGCCAGAAGAAGCGTCGCAGCTGTGGCGTGATGCAACGGTAGCCGCCAGTCAGCGTTATCAGCGGCTGGCCGAGTTAGCCGGGAAAACCGAGAAAAGCGAGTAGATGAAAAAGCCCGGCGCGATGGCCGGGCGTTTCTTTGCTGGGTTAATGTTGATGGATTAACACGGCTTGAGCTGAACGATGGCCATCTCTACCGCCCGATTCGGTGAGCCGGTGAGTTCACGATAGCGCAACTGTAGATTGCGCAACTCGCTGGCTAGCACCTCTTTCTCGGTTGCTGCGCCTCGCTGTGCCAGCTCCAGATAACATTGCCCCACCAGCCGACACGCCTCTTCAAAAACCATATCGTACGTTTGCATTTGCCGCTCCTCACCTAAAGAAAGTAAAAAAAGCACTTCGGCCATCCTGTCAGGCCCAGATGAGGTAAATATTTGCCCAGATCAATAAATAGCCAGATTGTTCTGACAAAGTGTGCGCCTTTGTCTCAAGCGCAATGAGTTATCATCAGAAAAGAGATCACTTCAGGCTAGCATTCGCGCCCGCAATCCGTACCATACGCAGTCATGTTTACAGGGTTTATTGCCGTTGAAGATTGCTTCAGCCGCTAACGGCCCTCGCCTTCACTCTTAAGCGTGAAAATAATGTCAGAAAATCAAGAAGTAACAAAAAAAGAGCAGTACAACCTCAACAAACTGCAGAAGCGTTTGCGTCGCAACGTTGGCGAAGCCATTGCTGACTTCAACATGATTGAAGAAGGCGATCGCATCATGGTTTGTCTGTCTGGTGGTAAAGACAGCTACACCATGCTGGAGATCCTGCGTAATTTGCAGCAGAGCGCGCCGGTGAATTTCTCGCTGGTGGCGGTGAATCTCGACCAGAAACAGCCCGGTTTCCCGGAGCATATTCTGCCCGCCTATCTGGAACAACAGGGCGTTGAGTATCACATCGTTAACGAAGACACTTATTCCATCGTTAAAGATAAGATTCCTGAAGGCAAAACTACCTGCTCACTCTGTTCGCGTTTGCGCCGCGGTATTCTGTATCGCACCGCCACCGAGTTGGGTTGTAGCAAAATCGCCTTAGGTCATCATCGCGACGATATTCTGCAGACCATGTTCCTCAACATGTTCTACGGCGGCAAGATGAAAGGCATGCCACCAAAACTGATGAGCGATGACGGTAAACATATTGTGATTCGTCCGCTGGCATACTGCCGCGAGAAAGACATCATTCGTTTTGCGGAAGCGCGCCAGTTCCCGATCATTCCGTGCAACCTGTGCGGTTCGCAGCCGAATCTGCAACGTCAGGTGGTTGCCGACATGCTGCGTGACTGGGATAAACGTTATCCAGGCCGTATCGAAACCATGTTTACCGCGATGCAGAATGTGGTGCCATCACACATGGCCGACATTAATCTGTTCGATTTCAAAGGCATCAAACACGGTGATGCCGTGGTGGATGGCGGTGATTTGGCGTTTGATCGCGAAAGCTTGCCGGTGCAGCCCGCGGGCTGGCAGCCAGAAGAGGATGATGCGCCGAATCTCAGCGTACGTCTTGATGTGCTGGAAATTAAGTAATAGGTTTTGCTGCAAAAAAGGCGCGTCGCTTCGGCTACGCGCCTTTTTTATTAACGGTGCGGCGGTGGATCCTGAATCGGTGGGAATTCGGGATCGTGTGGTGGCTGTGCGGGTGGTATCGGCTGCGGTTGTGGAATCGGTTCGGGAATCGGTGGTGGATCGGTAGGAATCGGTTCGCTGGCAATGATCTCTTGCATGCCCTTCTCCTTGTCGCTGAATGTCCTTTAAGCATAGGAAAGTTTGGCCGAGCAAGCCAGGCGGGCAAAAAAAAGCCGGCGGATAAGCCGGCGTCGTACGAATCAAATGTGCTATGCAGTAATTCAAAAAAGGAAGTAAGACAATATGGAGCGCAACGCCCATCGCTTGACGTTGCATTCACCTGCGGGAAAGAGTTTGCCCCGATTGCGCTGGCGGGATATTGATATCGATCAGGTTTAATCCGCTTTTATGCCTTACAACCATTTCCGCCGTTTCAACCATATCGCCACGCCGCCAACCATCACCAATAGCAGCACGCAGAAAGCGGTAAAGCCCAGCGCCCAATTGCCGCCCGGAATGCCGCCGAGGTTGACGCCGAATAAGCCGGTAAGGAACGTGGCCGGTAAAAAAATCATCGCCATCAACGACATGGTATAAGTGCGGCGATTCATCGATTCCGCAAGGATTGACGCCACTTCATCCGCCAGAATCGAAGTGCGCGCCACGCCCGCATTAAGATCGTCCAATCCGCGACCTAAGCGATCGGCAACTTCTTGCATACGGCGACGATCGTCGTCGTTCATCCACGCCATCTTCTCGATAGCCAGCCGCGCATAGACATCGCGCTGCGGTGCCATATAACGACGCATCACAATCAGCTGCTTACGCAGCAGCGCCAAATCGCCGCGCGCTGGTACTTCCTGATTCATTAGCGCATCTTCCAGCTCGATAATTTTATCGTGCATCTCTTCGATAAATTCGCTGGCGTGGTCGGTTAACGCATCGCACACATCCACCAGCCAGCTGCCGCCATCAACCGGACCGTTACCCTGTTGTAGATCGGTCAGCACGGCATCAATGGCGTACACTTTGCGCCGGCGCGTCGAGACAATCAGCTTATCGTTGATAAATACGCGCATCGCCACCAGCTGATCGGGACGTGAATCGGCGTTATGGTTCACGCTGCGCAGCACAATCATGAAGCCGTCGCCGAGGCGTGTCACGCGCGGCCGCATGCTGTCGCCCGCCAGCGCATCACGCACCGAATCGGGGATCAGCGGCGTGTTTTGCAGCCATTCCGCACTTTGCCGTTGGGTGTAATTGAGGTGCAACCAGCAGGGACGTTCGCAGTTGATGACGTCTTTATCTTCGATGGGGATCATGCCGCCTGCGCCATCCAGCTGACAGGACACAATGGCATCGGATACTTGTAACGCTTTTCCTTCAATGACGTTCACGAACTGGCCTCACTATCAAAATCAATACGATACAGTCTAGCGTGGCGCAGACCAGTTGCAATCATCAGGCTGTGAGCAAAGATGACAGGCGGTGACAATCACCGCCTGCGGATGTGCGGGGTTAATGCTTCTCAATCCACAGCTCGCGGCTGTACGCCACGTCTTCAGGATTGGTGATCGGATAACCTTTCACCCACGGCTTGATTAAGCGGCCGTTGGTGTATTGGTAGATCGGCGCGATCGGTGCCTGATCGGCGATGATCTGCTCGGCTTTGTTGTAATCGGTGTTACGCGCCGCCACGCTGGTTTCAGTGCTGGCTTTGGTGATCACCGCATCGTAATCGGCACTGCGGAAGCGCGCGATATTGCCGGTGTGGGTCGAGGTCAGCAGACTGAGGAAGGTTGAAGGCTCATTATAATCGCCGATCCATGACGCGCGGATCACATCGAAACTGCCGCTATTACGGCTGTCAATATAGGTTTTCCACTCCTGATTTTGCAAGGTGACATCCACGCCAAGATTCTTCTTCCACATTGACGCCACCGCGATAGCAATTTTCTGATGGCTTTCCGAGGTGTTGTAGAGCAGCGTCAAATGCAGCGGTTTGCCCGGTCCATAACCTGCCGCTGTCAGCAATGCTTTGGCCTGCGCGTTCAGCTCCTGCTGGCTATGTTGCTGCAGATAGCTCTTCATCGGTGTGAAACCGGCGGTAACGTCCGGCGTGAAGTGCCAGGCCGGTTTCTCGCCGGTGCCCAATACTTTCTCCGCAATGATGCGACGATCGATGCTCCACGACAGCGCCTTGCGCACGCGTACATCAGCGGTTGGCCCTTTCTCGGTATTGAACGCGTAGTAATAGGTGCCAAGCTGATCCGGCGTATACACCTGACCAGGCAACTCTTTTTTCAGCAGCGCGTACATGTTTTTCGGGAAGGATTCGGTGATATCGATATCGTTGGCACGATAGCGTTTGGTAGCACTGGATTCTTCATTAATCGGAATAAACGTGACTTTCGTCAGCACCGATTTTTGGTCATCCCAATAGTTAGCGTTGCGCACCAATACAATTTTTTCGTTCACCACGCGATCCTGCAGCTGATAAGCGCCATTGCCCACCAGCTTGCCCGGTGATGTCCAGCTGTCGCCCTCTTTTTCAATCACTTGCTTCGATACTGGATACATCGCGGCGTTGGCGACCATGCTCGGGAACCACGGTACAGGACGTGACAATGTCACCTTAAGGTGAGTCGCATCGGTTGCCGTCACGCCCAGCTTATCGGCGCTCATCTGTCCTTTGGTGATTGCTTCGGCGTTTTCAATGCCGCTCAAGGCGGCGAACCAGGCAAACGGCGAACTGTTCTTCGGCTCAACTAAACGTTGCCAGCTGTAGACAAAATCCTGCGCGGTAACCGGCTCACCATTTGACCAGCGCGCATCTTTGCGCAGGGTAAACATCCAGGTTTTGTTGTCGTTGCTGCTCCAGCTTAGCGCCACGCCCGGCACGATTTTTCCGTGGGCGTCCTGATTGGTCAGCCCTTCAAACAGATCGCGCATCACCTGAATTTCTGGCAAGCCAACCGCCTTCATCGGATCGAGTGAAGCGGGTTCATCTTTAATATGGCGAACAATTTCCTGGGTGCTGGCCAGCTGTGCGCCCGACGGCACGTTGGCGGCGAATGCGGGTGAGACAGCACTGGCTACAATTAAGGCAGTCAGCGTTTTGCGGAACGTTAGTTTCATCACCACTCCTTTACGCGAAAAAAATGGCGACCGCGAAGAGATTGTGTCGCCAGCAACTTTTGGCACTTTATCGCAAATTGCTGATTGATATATAGCTATTTCCCCGCAGGATATTTACCGTTATGTTGAGGCTGGATTCCCGGTCACATTTTTACCTTGAGCGCCAGAAGGCTTTTGGCGGTGTTGGAAGCATTTCATAGAGGAACGTCATGTCGTCATACCATCCACGTCCGCTGCGCGGCAAGCTGGACGCTGTCTGGCAACAATACGGGCAATCGGTGCTGGGTGCACCGCTGCTGTGGTTTCCGGCACCCGCCGCCGATGCTGAAAGCGGGCTGATTATCGCTGGCACGCACGGCGACGAGAATGCCGCGATTGCCACCTTATCGGGCGCGATGCGCACCTTGCCGGACGCGCTGCGGCGTCATCACGTTGTTCTGGCGGTCAATCCCGATGGTTGTCAGTTGGGGCTGCGCGCCAACGCCAACGGCGTCGATCTTAACCGTAATTTCCCCGCCGCTAACTGGCAGCATGGCGACACGGTGTATCGCTGGAACAGCGAAGCGGATGAGCGTGATGTGGTGCTTTCAACCGGATCAGCGCCCTCTTCCGAACCAGAAACCCGCGCGCTGTGCCAGCTGATTCATCAGATCAAACCGCGTTGGGTGGTTTCGTGGCATGAACCGCTGGCCTGCATTGACGATCCGCACCACAGCGAATTAGCGCAGTGGCTGGCGCAGCAGACCGCGCTGCCGGTGGTGAGCAGCGTGGGTTATGCTACGCCGGGTTCGTTTGGCAGCTGGTGCGACGACCTCGGCCTGTTATGCATTACCGCCGAGATGCCGCCGATTTCGGTGGACGAAGCCACCGAAGTCTATCTGGAAGCGATGATCAATCTGCTGCGCTGGCAGCCAGCGGCTTGAGTACGCCGTGAGAGAAATGCAGCGACGGTTCAACATCGGCCGCAAGCCAGGTTGGACCGTCGAGATCCGCGAAGGTCGCGCGCGCCGTCAGCGGTAATGCCGCACGAATCGCCCGCGACGTGCAGAGCATGCAGCCGAGCATAATCGCGAATCCCTGCTGCTGCGCCGCCTCTGCCAGCGCCAGCGCTTCCGTTAATCCGCCGGTTTTATCCAGCTTGATATTCACCATCTCATAGCGCCCTTTCAGCTGCGGCAGGCTTTCACGCGTATGGCAGCTTTCATCGGCGCAGATTGGCAGCGGATGGATAAAGTTGCCCAGCGCGCTGTCTTCTGCGGCCGGCAGCGGCTGTTCCAGCATCGCGACATTTAGGTCGGCCAGCAGCTGACAGCGTGCCGCCAGGCCTTCGGCATGCCAGGATTCGTTGGCATCGACAATCAAAGTCGCGTCCGGTACCGCGCTGCGTATCGCCACCAATCGTTCGCTGATCAGGTGATCGTCCATTTTAATCTTCAATAAACGCGCGCCATGTTGCCACAGCGCCTGCGCGCTGCTGGCCATCGCATCTGGCGTATCGATGCTGATGGTATGTGCGGTGACAATCTCTTCAGCCAGTGGCACCGCGCACAATTGCACCAGACTTTCGCCCTGCTGCTGTCGTGCCAGATCCCACATTGCGCAGTCAATCGCGTTGCGTGCCGCGCCCGCCGGTAACGCCTGTTGCAGCGCTTCTCGCGTCATGCCGCTTTGCAACGCGCTTAGCTGCGAGGCGATCTGCTTGAGCACCGACTCCTCACTTTCACCGTAGCGCGCGTAAGGCGTCGCTTCGCCAACACCTTTAACGCCATCTTGCTCGATTTCCACTACCACAACATGCGCCTCGGTGCGGCTGCCGCGCGAAATAACAAACGGCGAATGTAACGGCCAGGCTTCCGGATAACTCTTCACTGTTCTCATTATTTCTCCTTAAATCCGTCGCTTAAATGCGAGCCGGCTCGATTATCGCCAGGAAATGCGCTCGTAAACCCTTAAAAATTATGTCATAAACAAGCGCTATACCTGTTCTGGCGTTCCAAAAGTCAGATATTTCATCGTTAAAAAAGGAAATCGCATGTCTCAGACTGTTCACTTTCAGGGCAATCCGGTGCCGGTTGCAGGCCAGTTCCCACAAGTTGGCGAGCAAGCTAAACCTTTCAACCTGGTCGCAAAAGATCTTACTGACGTATCCCTGGCTAATTATGCAGGCAAACGCAAAGTTCTGAACATTTTCCCAAGCATTGATACTGGCGTGTGTGCGGCATCGGTGCGTAAGTTTAACGAGCGTTCAGGTGAAGCGAACAACACGATTGTGCTGTGCATCTCTTCCGACCTGCCTTTCGCTCAGTCACGCTTCTGTGGCGCAGAGAACGTCAGCAACGTGATCACGCTCTCTTCCCTGCGTGGCGCTGAGTTTAAAGAAAACTATGGCGTGGCGATTGCTGATGGCCCGCTGAAAGGCCTGACCGCGCGTGCGGTGGTGGTGCTGGATGAAAACGATAAAGTGATTTACAGCGAGCTGGTGAATGAAATCACCGAAGAGCCAAACTACGATGCCGCGCTGGCTGCGCTGAAGTAAATCTCTCGCCTGCCAGGCAAAACAGAAAGCACCGAATGATTAACGCTTCGGTGCTTTTTTTATGCTCACCTTCAGGATGGCTCAATTTTCAACCTGTTGATTTATCGCGATACGTAGCACTTCTTCCCGCCATGTTGCATTTTTACTGTGATTCTTGTTACCCGTATCACATTAATTAAAAAACATAAAACCCGTAACAAATCCCGCAATTGTTCCCATCAGCATCGCTACCTATAACTAACCGTCAATTGCACTTAAGCGATTCAAAGACAGGCGGGAATCTTTATGCAAGCAAGCTTATCCATTAAAGAAAAGTTCAGTTATGGCCTCGGTGATATGGCCAGCCATATCGCCATCGATAACGTCATTATTTTTCTCACCTTTTACTACACCGATGTGGTGGGTTTGCCCGCAATCTTTGTTGGCACGCTGTTTTTACTGGCGCGCGTCGCCGATGCGGTGATCGACCCGGCGATGGGGATGGTGGCTGACCGAACCCGTTCACGCTGGGGCAAATTCCGTCCCTGGCTATTGATGCTCGCGGTACCGTTCGGCGTCAGCTGTATGTTGATTTATGCGGTGCCGGAAAGCCTGTCGCTGACTGGCAAGATGATTTACGCCGCCGTGACCTACAGCCTGATGATGCTGATGTACACCGCCATCAATATTCCTTACTGCTCGATGGGGGCGATTATCACCGCCGATGATAATCAGCGCATCTCCCTGCAATCATGGCGTTTCTTCCTGGCCACGCTGGGCGGCGCGATGTCCACTTTCCTGATGATCCCGCTCGCCACCTGGCTAGGCGGCGGTAACAAACTGGACGGTTACTTCGCAGCAATGTCGATAATGGCGACGCTGGCAACCCTGCTGTTTTTTATCTGTTTTCTCAATACACGCGAACGCATCAATGCTCCCGCAAACCACGGCAACTTTCTTGCCGATCTGCGCGATTTGCTGCGTAACGATCAGTGGCGCGTGGTCGCGTTGCTGGTGTTCTGCAATATCTCATTCGGCGTGGTGCGGCTCGGCGCGATGATGTACTACGTCACCTATTTTCTGGGTGATGCCAACCTCTTCATGTGGCTGCTGGCCGCGCATATTGTCGGCAAAAGCGTCGGTAGCGTGCTGGCGAAACTGCTGACGCGCCGCCTGAACAAAATCACCGCCTTTACGCTCAGCGCCATTACTGCTGGCGTGCTAAGCATCAGCATCGTGTTCCTGCCCGGCTCGCTGGCGCTGTTGGTTGGCATGACATTCATCGTCTCCAGCTTCTATCAGGTCACCACCACATTGATGTGGGTGATGATGGCCGATGTGGTGGATTACGGTGAATATCGTCAGGGAAAACGCCTCGATGGCACCGTCTTCTCGACTCTGCTCGCCGTACTGAAAATGGGCATGGCCATTAGCGGCGCGATTGTAGGCTGGACGCTTGGCCTGAGCGGTTACGTCGCTCAGGCACCGCATCAGCAACCCGCCGCCATGATGGCCATCGTGGCGCTGTTTTCGGTGGTTCCCGGCCTGCTGTCGCTGTTAAGCGCGCTGGCGATGCGCGGCTACAAACTTAACGATGCCACCATGCGCACCATCAATCAGCACAAAGTGTCAGCCCAACCGGCTGCCACTGCTTCCCCCCTTTTACAACCACAGGAGTTGTCATGAGTGAATTACGCGCCGAATCCCAGCGTATTATCTGGACATTTGACCGTCAGACGCTGGTTATCGAACCCTGGGGCGCGCATAGCCTGCGAGTACGAGCCACCTGTCAGCCCGAACTGATCGACCATGACTGGGCGTTGTTATCGCCTGCGGCTTGCGAGGTGGAGATCCAGCGCGAGCATGAATCTCTCAGCCTGCGTAACGGCAATATCACCGCCACGCTGAATATTCGCGGCCAGCTGGCTTTCTATAATCAGCACGGCGAATTGCTGCTCGAGGAGTTCTGGCGTCAGCGCAGCACCGTGGGCATCGGTGCCAGCGAAAAGAGCCAGGACAAATACATCAGCGCCCTGAAGCTGGATGCGCGCGCCTTTCGACCGATTCCGGGAGGGAAATATCAGCTGAGCGTGCGCTTTGAAGCGCGTGCCGAAGAGAAAATCTATGGCATGGGCCAGTATCAGCAGGATTGTCTCGATCTGAAAGGCTGCACGCTTGAGCTGGCACAGCGCAATTCGCAGGCCAGCGTGCCGTTTATGGTATCCAATCTGGGCTACGGCTTGCTGTGGCATAACCCGGCCATCGGCGAGGTGACCTTTGGTAAAAACGGCACGCGCTGGCAAGCCGAAGTAACCGATCAGATGGATTACTGGATCACCGCAGGCGACACACCCGCTGAGATCGTGCGTCAGTATGGCCGCGCCACTGGCACAGCACCGATGATGCCCAGCTTCGCGACCGGTTTCTGGCAATGCAAACTGCGCTATCGCACTCAGCAGGAAGTGCTGGAGGTCGCGCGCGAATATCGCCGCCTGCAGCTACCGCTCTCGGTGATCGTCATCGACTTTTTCCACTGGCCAAATCAGGGAACCTGGTGTTTCGATGCGCGCGACTGGCCGGATCCGCGTGCCATGGTGCAGGAGCTGAAAGAGATGGGCATCGAAACCATGGTGTCGGTGTGGCCCACAGTGGATAGCCGCAGTGATAACTATCGTCTGATGAAATCCAAAGGCTTGCTGGTTAACAGCGAGCGCGGCGTATCGGTGAACCTTGATTTTATGGGCAACACCACCTTTTTTGACGCCACGCATCCCGCCGCACGCGAGTTCGTCTGGCAGGAAGTTAAGCGCAATTATTATGACCACGGCATCCGCACTTTTTGGCTCGACGAAGCGGAGCCAGAATACCGCGCCTACGATTTTGATAATTACCGCTATCATCTCGGCCCGGTACAGGAAGTGGGCAATATCTATCCGCAGCTGTTTGCCCGCGGATTTTATGAAGGTCTGCAACAACAGGGCGAGAGCGAGATCGTCAATCTGGTGCGCTGCGCCTGGGCGGGCAGCCAGCGTTACGGCGTGCTTGCCTGGTCGGGCGACGTTCACTCCTCGTTCCATGCCTTACGTAATCAGTTTACTGCCGGGCTGAATATGGCGATGGCAGGTATTCCATGGTGGACCACCGACATCGGCGGTTTTCAGGGCGGGAATATTCATGATCCGGCGTTTCATGAACTGTTGATCCGTTGGTTCCAATGGGCGGTATTCTGTCCGGTGATGCGTTTGCATGGTTACCGCGAGCCACAAATTGCACCTGAAGAAGCCTGGCGCGACGGCATTGCGCAGTGCAACAGCGGCTCACCCAATGAGGTATGGAGTTACGGTGAGGAGAATTACGCGCTGATGAAAAGCTGCCTGCTGCAACGTGAGCAGATTCGCCCCTATATTGATGGCCTGATGCGCGAAGCCCATGAGTTCGGTGATCCGGTTATGCGTCCGCTGTTCTATCACTACCCGCAGCAGCCAGAGAGCTGGCAAGTGGAAGATCAGTATCTGCTGGGCCGCGACCTTCTGGTCGCGCCGGTGCTGCACGCTGGCCAGCGTAAACGTGAAGTGTGGTTACCAGCTGGCGAGCAATGGATTGCCCGCAATGGCGAGTGCTATCATGGCGGCCAACGCATCAGCGTCGCCGCGCCACTGAGGGAAATTCCGGTGTTTACGAGAGCAGGAAGTCAGGTAGACATCCGCGTGCCAGAGTAGATGCAGATTTACGAAAGGTCGCCATGAATGGCGTAATGCTTGTCAGTTAAGCCCACGATGAATCTTCAGTGAGTGCTGCTGAAAAGGGCTCATTTGCCAGAGGCGCTGGCGCGTCTGCTGCGGCAAAAGGGCCATTCGCAGCGCTGAGGCTTTTACGTTGGGCCAGGAGCCTCGCGCATGGATGCGCGAGGCAGTTCGGGGCCGGCCAGGACGGCCGATCCGCGAACGGTCCGTTTGGCACAACGTGAAAGCCGAAGGTACCGCGCTAGCGGCGCGAGGACGGCCCGTGACGCAGCAGATGTGTCAGAGCCCGCACCGAATTTAAAGCAAAATGCTTCCTTAACTGACAGGCAACGCCATAGATGGCGACCGCATGCAGAACGGCGTTGCGGGATGCACGCGCTCTATTACTCACTCTCGTTGCGCTTCTGCCCTAACCCATATTCACGCAGCTTATTGGCAATCGCGGTATGCGACACGCCGAGGCGTTTCGCCAGTTTGCGCGTGCTGGGATAAGAGAGATAGAGACGCGTTAGCACCGAACGTTCGAAACGGCTGGTGATATCGTCCAGCGAACCTTCCATCGCCTCTTCGCCCAATGACACATCGAGCGCCTGCTCTGGCAACACAATATCTTGTGGTCCCAGCTCGTAACCTTCAAGCTGCGTCAGCGCGCGGTACAGCGCATTCTTTAACTGGCGTACGTTACCGGGCCAATTATAGCGCGTCAGGAATGGCGTCAACTGCGATGAGAGTCGCGGACGCGGCAAGCCTTGTTCATCGGCGAAACGCGCGACAAACATTTCGGTGAGCGGCAGAATATCCAGCGGACGTTCACGCAGCGGCGGCAAATTGAGCGTCAGCACATTCAAGCGATAAAACAGATCTTCGCGGAACTCACCACGCTGCACCAGCTCAATCAGATTCTTCTGCGTGGCGCAAATCACGCGCACATCAACGTGCACTTCATGCTCTTCGCCCACGCGGCGGAACGTGCCGTCGTTAAGGAAACGCAGCAGTTTGGTCTGCATGCGTGGCGACATTTCGCCAATCTCATCCAGCAATACCGAACCGCCGTTAGCCTGCTCGAAGAAGCCTTTCTTGCCTTCCAGCGCATTGGGATAAGCACCGGCAGCGTGACCAAATAGCTCACTCTCCGCCACATCATCCGGCAATGAGGCGCAGTTCAGCGCCAGGAACGGTTTTTTGCCGCGCGCGCTACGCAAATGACAGGCGCGAGCCAGCATATCTTTGCCGGTGCCGGTATCACCGACGATCAACAGCGGCGCATCGTGCATCGCCAGTTTGCGCGCCTGATCAATCACCTGACGCATTTTTGGCGTAACCGCCACGATATGATCGAACTCCGATTCATCGGTAACGGTAAGATTCTGCAACTGTCGGCCCATACGCGCCGTCGATTTCAGGGTGATCATCGCGCCGACCGGCAGGTCGCTCTGGCCCTCTTCTTCTGCCAGATAAATCGGTCGCGCTTCCATCAGGAAATCGCGCCCCTGAATCACCACATGCTGCGCCTGTGCGTCAACGCGTTCATTCTCCAGCCAGCGCTGGAAATTGAAGCCGGTGATTAAAGTGCCAACGTTTTGATTGCGCAGCTTCTGCTCATCAAGGGTGAACAGATTCTGTGCTGCCGGATTGGCCAGCTCGACTTTGCATTTCAGATCGATGGATAACACCGGTTCTGGCATCGCCACCAGCAGCGCGCTCAATGCGCGATGCTCGCGTTCGGAGGGCATAAACGAAACGGTACGTACATCTGTCACGCCAGGTGTACGGCGGATTTCCGCCATCAGATTACTGAAGGGTTCAAACTCCAGTGCGGTAAAATTGAGATAAATGCGACCGAGTGGCGCAATTTCGATGCCGCGCAGGTCGATATTGCGGGCAACCAGCAGGTCGAGCAACTCGCGCGCCAGACCGATTCGGTCCTGGCAGAAAACTTCCAAACGCATTGCGATGAGCCTTAGTCAGGTTTTGATTTTAGTGATAATACGCTAACTTGCAGCGCCTCAGAAGAGGCCTGTCAGGAAAAGTTGACAGCCAGAGGCAGGTGATAAAGGGAAGTGTAACGGAGCGACCAACAAAAATCCCGCCGAATATGCGTGGTAACACAGATAATTTTACCTTTCACGCCAGTTGCAGCGTGAAAGGTACGCAAGTGCTGATTATTTAGCAGCCTGCCCTGCTTTATCCCCACTTTTTACCAGGGATTCTTTCAGCTGACCGATTAACTCGCGACGGAAATCGCCCAGACGCGGCTTATCATCTTCCAGCCACGGTAACGGGCGACACAGCTCCATCGCTTTAATGCCGAGACGTGCGGTGAGCAAACCGGCACCAATCCCTTGCGCAGCGCGGGTTGACAGGCGTGCGGCAAGATCCTGTGACATCCAATCCATCCCGACTTCGCGCACCAGTTCGGAAGCCCCGGCAAACGCCATATTGAGCAGCACTAAGCGGAACAGGCGGATGCGGCTAAAGTAGCCCAGCTCAATGCCATAGATCGCCGCGATGCGATTGACCAGCCGCAGATTGCGCCAGGCGATAAACGCCATGTCGACCAAAGCCAGCGGGCTGACGGCGATCATTAACGTCGATTCGGCGGCGTGACGGCTTATTTCCCGGCGCGCCTGACGATCCAGCACTGGCTGCACCAGTTGGGCATATAAGGTGACGATTTCACGATCGTTGTGGGTTTCATGCAGCGCCGCATGCCAGCGCTGCAGTGCAGGATGCGCCTGATCGAGCTGCGCCTGTTGCGCCAGTTTTTCACAGAACGCGCGACCTTTGCCGACGCCGTGACTGTGCAGCAATTCGCGGCCAATATCGCGCTCTTCGGCCCGCTGACGCAGACGATATAAACGCCGCCATTCACCAATCAGCGCACCCGCCCCCGCGGCAACTATCAATGTGCCTGCCACGCCGGTGCCGAGGGTAAACCAGTCGCGCACCAGCCACGCATCGTGCAGCGTTTGCGCGCCCTGCGCCACCACGCTGACGCCGAAAATAGCGAGGCCAACGCCCACCATTTTACGCCACAGGCTGCGCTTCGGCCGCAGCGCGGCTTCCACCACTTTTTCGCCTTCGCCCTCTTCCAACGGCTCGGCTTCCGCCGTGGCGAGAAAGGCTTTCTCGCTGTCCGCGCTAAAGGTTTGTGCGGCGCGCAGCGGTTTTTCCGCTTCCACCGTCAGCGGACGGGCAAAATCAATGCGTCCTTTCAAAGGTGTTTCGTCGCTCATCGCAATTTATCTCCCAGTAAAAATTCCAGCGCGGCATCCATGCGAATATGCGGCAGCGGGCGATCAACATCCAGCTGCTGCGGCCGGAACTGTTCAAACTGAAATCCCTGCTGCTGCCAGAAATTGTGGCCAGGCAAGCGCGGCGGCACTTCGCCAGGATAGAACGTCAGCGCTTCATTATCGGCAAGACGATGACCGCGCAACGCCGGTAATTTCTCGCCACGATGATCAACCAGCCCACTTTCTGTGGCCTGCACCGAGGCTAAACCGAGGCAATCCATATTGATGCCTTCGAACGCCGCGTTTTGCCACGCGTCCTGCACCAGCTGCTGCAAAAGGGACACCATATTGGCGTGCTGATCCGAAGTCACATGATCGGCTTTGGTGGCAGCAAACAGCAGCTTATCGATCACCGGAGAGAACAGACGGCGGAACAGCGTGCGCTGACCGTAGTGGAAACTCTGCATCAGTTGCGTCAAGGCAAGACGCATATCGTTGAACGCTTGCGGCCCGCTGTTAAGCGGTTGCAGACAATCGACCAGCACGATTTGGCGATCGAAACGCAGGAAATGATTTTTATAGAATCCTTTCACCACGTGCTGGCAGTAATAGTTGAAACGCTGCTGCAGCATGGCGAAGTTGCTGCCTGCTGGCGCTTGCGCCAGCTTGCTAACCTGCATCTCGTCGACCTGCGGCCACGGGAAGAACTGCAGCGCGGGCGCGCCGGCCATATCGCCCGGCAATACAAAGCGGCCCGGCTGGATAAAGTGCAAGCCTTCGCTTTTGCATTGGTGCAGATAGTCGGTCCAGGCAGCGGCAATCGCTGCCAGACGATTTTCATCGGCGGGCGCAAAAGGATCGAGATCGGCGCACAAGCTGCGCCATTGCGCTGACCAGCCCGCGCGATCGCCCTGCAGCAAGCCCACCATCTGGCGTGACCAGCTGAGATAATCCTGCGCCAGCATCGGCAGATCCAGCAGCCATTCGCCGGGGTAATCGACAATTTCAAGGTAGAGCGTGGCGGTATCTTTGAAATGGCGCAGCAGCGATTCATCCGGACGATAGCGCAGCGCCAGACGCATTTCGCTCACACCACGCGTCGGCGTCGGCCACATCGGCGGCGTGCCGTACAGCTGCGCCAGACCTTCGTCGTAGGTGAAACGCGGCGTGCCGAGTTCACGCTGCGGCACGCGCTTGACGCCCAGCAGGCGATCTTCGCGCACCACGGAAAACAGCGGCAAACGTGCGCCGCTGTGGACATTGAGAAGCTGGTTAACCAGCGAAGTGATAAACGCGGTTTTGCCGCTACGGCTTAAACCGGTTACAGCCAGGCGCAGATGGCGGTCAACACCGCGGTTCATCAACGCCACAAATTCATTTTGCAGTCTTTTCATCGTTCTCCCTGATGAATCGTGCCGATAAGCGTTTAAACGCTTTGCTCAGCAACGGTTCCAGGGCGGCCGCCAGCAACAGGCGCAGCGGACGGCGCGCCACCGATTTCACCGCCCAGCCAGCGATACCGCCGGGCCCGTAAGTTACTGCACTAATGATGATAAATTTCCCCGCCGACATCAACGCAGGTGTCGCGCGACGGCGCAGAGCAGTAAAACGTTGAGTTTGCATAGAGCCTCTTATCACAATAGAAGAAGTGGGCCCGAAAGCCCGGGAATTTAGATCTGGCGGAAGCGGCTGCGCACACTAAACGTCTCTGAAGTCACGTAGCGTTCAACTTCACGCACCTTTCGCTCATCGCTTTGCAGCGTTGTTTCCAGCTCGTCGAGGAGTTCACGTGCGCTGGGTGCCCGTTCAGATATCGCATCAACGGGTTTCTCGTCCAGCACAAAGCCCAGAATAAAATAGGCGACGATGGTGAACATAAACAGTCCAAGGAACAGCGACAGCACCACAATCACACGCAGCAAGCGCACCGGAATGTCGAGGTACTCGGCGATACCCGCGCAGACGCCGCGTACTTTGCCCTGCTGCGGAATGCGCCACAGTTTACGACCATTCATCATGGTTGCCTCCAGTTTGGATGTTCGGCATCCAAAATGGCTTCCAGTGCTTCAACACGCTCACGCATGCGGCGCGCATCCTGGGTAATTTGTTGCAAACGCTGCAGGTCACTCGACGATAGATCGGCGCCGCCGTTGCGTTTGTTGCTGTAATGCAGCCATAACCAAATTGGTGCGACAAACAGCACGAAAATCGTTAAAGGTATGGCTAAAAAAAGTGCGCTCATTGACTCTCCTTAATCACTAACACCATTTTTAACTCGGGCCCGCAATCAGGCCCGTGGCGATCACTCAGGGCGGTTCATTTTAGCTTTCAGCGCGGCCAGCTGCTGGCTGATTTCATCATCGGCTTTCAGCTCGGCGAACTCCTGATCCAAACCTTTTGGTTTACCAAAACGCTGGCTTTCTGCTTCTGCTTCCATGTGATCGATGCGACGTTCAAAGGATTCGAAGCGTGCCATCGCATCATCAATCTTGCCGCTGTCGAGCTGACGACGCACATCACGTGATGACGATGCTGCCTGATGGCGCAGCGTTAACGCCTGCTGACGCGCACGGGTTTCAGTGAGTTTTTTCTCCAGCTCACCGATCTCGCCTTTCATGCGGTCCAGCGTCTCTTCAACCTGAGTCGATTCCTGCTGCAGCGCAGCAATCAAATCGGTCAGCTTCTGCTTCTCAATTAAAGCAGCACGCGCCAGATCTTCTTTACCTTTATTAATCGCCAGCTCCGCTTTTTCCTGCCATTCGGCCTGCTGAATTTCAGCCTGCTCGCTGCGGCGCAGCAGCTGTTTCTTTTCGGCCAGCGCACGGGCTGAGGTTGAACGGACTTCTACCAGCGTGTCTTCCATTTCCTGAATCATCAGGCGTACCAGTTTCTGCGGATCTTCGGCGCGCTCCAGCAGAGAGTTGATGTTAGCGTTCACGATGTCGGCGAAACGAGAAAAAATACCCATAATGATGTTCCTCAAATTTTGTATGTAGGTGCGCGAGGCGCTCTTCACTAATACAATTCGCGTGCCAACTTTTAATTTATTGATTTTACGCAATTTGTTTATTTTACATCCGCCAGAACATCGCTTAAGGTAGTGAAATTGATTAATCAGTGGCGAATTTCATCATGGCGAACAGTTCAGACAACCTGTTAGGCGAATCGAATAACTTTCTGGAGGTACTGGAACAGGTTTCGCGCTTAGCGCCGCTGGAAAAACCGGTGCTGGTGATTGGCGAGCGCGGCACCGGTAAAGAGCTGATTGCCAGCCGCCTGCATTATCTGTCAAACCGCTGGGAAGGTCCGTTTGTTTCGCTGAACTGCGCCGCGCTAAATGAAAACCTGCTCGATTCCGAACTCTTCGGTCATGAAGCCGGCGCGTTTACCGGGGCGCAAAAACGCCATCTGGGACGCTTCGAACGCGCCGATGGCGGCACGCTGTTTCTTGATGAACTCGCCACCGCGCCGATGCTGGTGCAGGAGAAATTGCTGCGCGTGATTGAATACGGACAGCTGGAACGCGTTGGCGGTAATCAATCTTTGCAGGTGAATGTGCGTTTGGTGTGCGCCACCAATGAAGATCTGCCGGCGCTTGCCGCCGCCGGTAAATTCCGCGCCGACCTGCTCGATCGCCTCGCCTTTGATGTGGTGCAGCTGCCGCCGCTGCGTGAACGCCGCAGCGACATACTGGTGATGGCCAACCATTTCGCCATTCAGATGTGCCGTGAGCTGGGCTTGCCGCTGTTCCCTGGCTTCAGCGATCGCGCTCAGCTGACGTTGCTGAATCACAGCTGGCCCGGCAACGTGCGTGAACTAAAGAACGTGGTCGAGCGTTCGGTTTATCGCCATCACAGCGCCGACGATGAGCTGGATAACATTATCATTAACCCGTTCGCCCCCCGCACGCCGCCCGCCGACGTCATTGCCCAGGCGGACGTATCTGCCTTGCCTTCCCTGCCGCTGGATTTGCGTCAGTGGCAAAATCAACAGGAACGCGAGCTGGTTGAAGCGAGTTTACAGCAAGCCAAATACAACCAGCGCCGCGCCGCCGAGTTATTGCGTGTGACGTACCATCAGTTGCGGGCAATGATGAAGAAGCACGGGATACAGGCCCGTGACGAGGATTAACCAGGTCGCCATAAATGGCGTGTATTAATTTGATTTTATTTTTTTTAAGCAAATTGCACGGTGTTTTTTTCTAACTGTTTCGAGTGGATGCAAGGCGGCAAGCGAGGACATCCCTGGGAGCATACATAAGTATGTGACCAGGGTGGACGAGCGCAGCCAACGCAGCAGCCGCTCGAAACAGGACGAAAAAAGGCCCGCGGGTTAACGCGGGCAACTAATACTGGAAGCAATGTGAGCAATGTCGTGCTCTTCTTCGGTAGAGCCACCGTCGAAGCGCAGAAGAATAATAATCATTCTTATTATCATCTGTAAAGCCCTAATTGAGAATTTTTCTCATCTCCACACAGAGATTGTGATTACCCCATCGCCAGCTTGGCGAAAAACACAGCAGAAGCGTCGCGAATTTGGGGAGTACGTGGCGTTTAAGATACACTCACGCTATTGCCTCAGAATCGTTGAGTTCTATGCCAAAATTATTCCCCTCTCTGCTGCTGGGTCTCAGCATGATGAGCGCGTCAGCGTGGGCCGCGCCAACGGACAACATCCGCAACAGCGGTTTTGTCTATTGCGTTAACGGCACGGTTAATACCTTCAATCCACAAATGGTTAGCAGCGGCTTAGTCGTTGATACGCTGGCGGCGCAGCTGTATGACCGGCTGCTGGACGTGGATCCTTATACTTATCGGCTGATTCCCGACCTCGCCCAGAGCTGGGAAGTGCGTGATAACGGCGCAACCTACCGTTTTCACCTGCGTAAAGATGTCGCCTTCCAGCACACCAACTGGTTTAAACCGACGCGGAAAATGAACGCCGATGATGTGGTGTTCAGCTTTGCACGCATGTTTGATCGCAAGCATCCGTGGCACAACGTCAACGGCGGCAGCTATCCCTATTTTGATAGCCTGCAGTTTGCCGATTCGGTGCAGAGCGTGAAAAAGCTCGATAGCGATACGGTTGAAATCCGCCTGAACAGCCCGGACGCCTCTTTCTTGTGGCATATCGCGACGCATTACGCGCCGATTTTGTCGCAGGAGTACGCCAACAAACTCAGCGCTAAAGGCCAGCAGGAACAGCTGGACCGCGAACCGGTCGGCACCGGCCCGTTCCAGCTGAGCGAATATCGCACCGGACAATATCTCCGCCTGGCGCGTAATCCGCAGTACTGGAAAGGCGTGCCGCGTCTGCAGCAGGTGGTGATTGATTTGGGCGTCGGCGGCACCGGAAGGTTATCCAAACTGCTGACCGGCGAATGCGATGTGCTGGCCTATCCCGCCGCCAGCCAGCTGAGCATTTTGCGTGACGATCCGCGCCTGCGCATGACGCTGCGTCCCGGCATGAACATCGCCTATCTGGCGTTCAACACGCGCAAACCGCCACTGGATCGCCCGGAAGTGCGTCACGCGCTGGCGCTGGCGATCAATAACGAACGCCTGATGGAGTCGATCTATTACGGCACCGCCGAAACTGCCGCCTCCATTTTGCCGCGTGCGTCCTGGGCGTATGACAACGATGCGCGCGTCACCGAATACAATCCGGCTAAAGCGCGTGAAGAGTTGAAAGCGCTGGGGCTGGAAGATTTACATTTACGTTTAGTGGTGCCCTCTTCCTCGCAGTCGTGGAATCCCAGCCCGCTAAAGACCGCTGAATTGTTGCAAGCGGATTTGGCTCAGGTTGGCGTGCGCGTCACTATCGCGCCGGTGGAAGGCCGCTTCCAGGAAGCGCAGTTGATGGAGATGAACCATGACCTCACGCTCACCGGCTGGGCAACCGACAGTAACGATCCCGACAGTTTCTTCCGTCCGCTGTTAAGCTGCGCGGCGATCCGTTCGCAAACCAACTACGCACACTGGTGCTCGCCCGCCTTTGATGAGGCTTTGCAGCATGCACTGTTGTCCCAGCAGCTATCGGCGCGCATTGACAGCTATGACAAGGCGCAGCAGATTTTGGCGCAGGAGTTGCCGGTGCTGCCGCTGGCGTCATCGCTGCGTTTGCAAGCCTATCGGCATGATATCAAAGGCCTGGTGTTGAGCCCGTTTGGTAACGCTTCGTTCGCTGGCGTTTACCGCGATGAGAGCAGCGAGGAGTAAGCATGATTATCTATATTCTGCGTCGCGTGGTGCTGCTGCTCATCACCCTGTTTTTGCTGTCGCTGGTGAGCTTCAGTCTGAGCTACTTCACACCAAATGCCCCGCTCGAAGGCGCATCGCTGTTTGATGCGTGGTGGTTCTGGTTCAAGGGCTTGCTGCAGTTCGATTTTGGCGTCTCCAGCACCAACGGCCAGCCGATTGATCTTCAGCTGCGCGAAGTGTTTCCCGCCACGCTGGAGCTATGCGTAATGGCATTTATTCTGGCGCTACTGGTGGGCATTCCGCTGGGAATTTGCGCCGGCGTGATGCGCAAAAAATGGCAGGATAAAGCCATTAGCGCGCTGGCGCTGCTTGGCTTCTCGATGCCGGTATTCTGGCTGGCGCTGCTGTTTACGCTGTTCTTCTCGTTAACGCTTGGCTGGTTGCCGGTGTCCGGACGTTTCGACCTGCTCTATCCGGTGCAAAACGTTACCGGCTTTGCGCTGATTGATGCATGGCTGAGCCCGTCGCCGTGGCGTCATGAAATGCTGGTCAGCGCCTTAACGCACATGATTTTGCCGGTGGTCGTTCTCGCCGTTGCGCCTGCTACCGAGATGATCCGCTTACTGCGCAGCAGCACCAGCGATGTGATGGACAAAAACTACGTCAAAGCCGCCGCCACGCGCGGCCTGTCGCGCTTCACGGTGATTCGCCGCCACGTGCTGCACAATGCGCTGCCGCCGGTGATTCCGCGTCTTGGGCTGCAATTTTCCACCATGCTGACGCTGGCGATGATCACCGAGGTGGTGTTCAACTGGCCGGGCCTCGGCCGCTGGCTGATTAACGCCATTCGCCAGCAGGATTACGCGGCGATTTCCGCTGGCGTGATGGTGGTGGGCGGTCTGGTGATTCTGGTCAGCGTGTTATCCGATATTCTGGGTGCGGCGCTTAACCCGCTGAAACATAAGGAATGGTATGCCCTTAGATAATGTCTACGACGAGAAGCGGCTGCCCAGCACGCTGCGTCGCAGCTGGCAGCGCTTGTATCGTGATACCAGCGGCATGGTCGGCTTGTACGGCTTTGGCCTGCTGCTGTTCCTGTGCCTGTTTGGCGGCCTGCTGGCGCCGTATGGCATCGATCAGCAATTCCTCGGTTATCAGTTGCTGCCGCCATCGTGGTCGCGCTACGGCGATGTCTCCTTCTTCCTCGGCACCGACGATTTAGGCCGCGATGTGCTGAGCCGCCTGCTAAGCGGCGTAGCGCCGACCGTGGGATCGGCGATTCTGGTGACGGTGCTGGCGGCAATTTGTGCGCTGGTGCTTGGCGTGTTTGCCGGTATCACGCACGGCATGCGCTCGGCGGTGATGAATCACGTGCTGGATACCTTGCTGTCGATTCCCTCGCTGCTGCTGGCGATTATCGTGGTGGCATTTCTCGGCCCGCGCCTGGAACACGCGATGCTGGCGGTATTTCTCGCGCTGATCCCACGTCTGGTGCGCGAGATCTATACTGCTGTGCATGATGAGATGGAAAAAGAGTATGTGGTGGCGCTGCGTCTCGATGGCGCGCGCAACCTGAATATCTTGTGGAATGCGGTGCTGCCTAACGTGCTGCCGCTGCTGGTGAGCGAATTTACCCGCTCGCTGTCGATGGCGATTCTGGACATCGCCGCACTCGGTTTCCTCGATCTTGGCGCGCAGCTGCCCTCGCCCGAATGGGGTGCGATGCTGGGTGACGCGCTGGAGCTGATCTACGTGGCGCCGTGGACGGTCATGCTGCCGGGCGTGGCGCTGATGGTCAGCGTATTGATCGTTAACCTGCTGGGCGACGGCATTCGTCGCGCTGTAGAAGCGGGAGTTGAATAATGCCGCTACTGGATATCCGTAACCTGACCATCGAATTTATGACCGCTGACGGCCCGGTCAAAGCGGTTGATCGCATCAACCTGACGCTAAGCGAAGGCGAAATCCGCGGTTTGGTGGGTGAATCGGGTTCAGGCAAAAGTCTGATCGCCAAAGCAATTTGCGGCGTCACCAAAGATAACTGGCGCGTCACCGCCGATCGCATGGTGTTTGATGATATTGATCTGCTGCGCCTGTCACCGCGCGAACGCCGTCGGATCGTCGGCCATAACGTGTCGATGATTTTTCAGGAGCCGCAATCCTGTCTTGATCCGTCAGAAAGTATTGGTCGCCAGCTGATACAGGCGATTCCGCGTTGGACGCACAAAGGCCGCTGGTATAAACGGCTGTGGTTCTGGCGCAAAGTGCGCGCCATTGAGCTGCTGCATCGCGTCGGCATCAAAGATCATAAAGACATCATGCGCAGTTTCCCGTATGAACTCACCGACGGCGAATGCCAAAAGGTGATGATCGCCATCGCGCTGGCCAATCAGCCGCGTTTGCTGATCGCCGATGAACCAACCAATGCGATGGAGCCGACCACGCAGGCGCAAATTTTCCGCCTGCTGAGCCGCCTCAATCAGAATAATAACACCACTATTTTGCTGATCAGCCACGATCTGCGCACCATGAGCCATTGGGCCGACCGCATTAATGTGATGTATTGCGGCCAGACGGTGGAGATCGCGCAAAGCGAAGAGTTAATGGAGTCACCGCATCATCCTTACACGCAGGCGCTGATCCGGGCGATGCCCGATTTCGGTAGCGCGCTGCCGCACAAAAGCCGCCTCAACACGCTTTCTGGCGCTATTCCTTCACTGGAACATCTGCCAATTGGCTGTCGTCTGGGGCCGCGCTGCCCGTATGCGCAGCGTAAATGCATCGAAACACCGCGCCTGACCGGCAATAAAGCGCATCTGTTTGCTTGTCACTTCCCGCTGAATATGGAGAGCCAGTAAACATGGAAACGCTGCTGGAAGTGCGCAACCTGAGTAAAACCTACCGCTATCGCACCGGTTTGTTCCGTCGTCAGCACGTTGAGGCGGTGAAAGGCGTCAGTTTTACCCTGCGTGAAAAACAGACGCTGGCGGTGATTGGTGAAAACGGTTCGGGAAAATCGACGCTGGCAAAAATGCTCAGCGGCATGGTCGAGCCGAGCGAGGGCGAGATGCTGATTGACGATCATCCACTGGAGTACGGTGATTATGGTTATCGCAGCCAGCGCATTCGCATGATTTTTCAGGATCCCTCAACCTCGCTGAATCCGCGCCAGCGCATCAGCCAGATACTCGATTTCCCGCTGCGCCTGAATACCGAGCTGGATGATGACGCGCGTGAAAAACGCATTATCGCCACGCTGCGTCAGGTCGGTTTGCTGCGCGACCACGCCGGATACTATCCGCACATGCTGGCGCCGGGCCAGAAGCAGCGTCTGGCGCTGGCGCGAGCGCTGATTCTGCAGCCAAAAGTGATCGTCGCCGATGAAGCCCTCGCCTCGCTGGATATGACCATGCGTTCACAGCTGGTAAACCTGATGCTGGAACTGCAGGAGAAGCACGGCATCGCCTATATTTATGTCACGCAGCATCTCGGCATGATGAAGCACATCAGCGATCAGGTGCTGGTGATGCATCAGGGCGAAGTGGTCGAGCGCGGCGGCACCGCCGATGTATTGGCCTCGCCGCTGCACGATCTCACCAAGCGCCTGATCACCAGCCACTTTGGTGAAGCCTTAACCGCCGAAGCCTGGCGCCGCGAGCGTTAAGGCGCCGAAAACGCGGTGCGATTTACCGCATTTATAGAGACGTGCTAGACTTCGCACGAGATTAACGTCGGTCGCCTGTTTTTCAACCACCGCGACCGCCAACAACAATGACCAAAAGGATTACAGCTATGGGTTTTCTTTCCGGTAAGCGCATTCTGATTACTGGCGTTGCCAGTAAACTCTCAATCGCCTACGGTATTGCGCAGGCGATGCACAAACAGGGCGCAGAACTGGCTTTCACCTACCAGAACGACAAATTGAAAAGTCGTGTGGAAGAGTTTGCTAAAGATCTGGGTTCAGACATTGTTCTGCCATGCGATGTGGCTGAAGACGAGAGCATCACTGCGCTGTTCACCGAACTGGCAAAAACCTGGCCGAAATTTGACGGTTTCGTTCACTCCATCGGTTTCGCACCTGGCGATCAGCTGGATGGCGACTACGTGAATGCCGTGACCCGTGAAGGCTTCAAAATCGCTCACGACATCAGCGCTTACAGCTTTGTTGCGATGGCGAAAGAGTGCCGTGCGATGCTGAACCCGAATTCCGCCCTGCTGACCTTGTCTTACCTGGGTGCAGAGCGCGCCATCCCGAACTACAACGTGATGGGTCTGGCGAAAGCGTCTCTGGAAGCTAACGTGCGCTACATGGCGAACGCAATGGGTCCAGAAGGCACGCGTGTTAACGCCGTTTCTGCCGGTCCAATCCGTACGTTGGCTGCTTCAGGCATCAAAGATTTCCGTAAAATGCTGGCGCACTGCGAAGCGGTTACCCCGATTCGTCGTACCGTTACCATCGAAGACGTGGGTAACTCAGCTGCATTCCTGTGCTCTGATCTGGCGGGTGGTATCACCGGTGAAGTGGTACACGTTGATGGCGGCTTCAGCATTGCCGCAATGAACGAGCTGGAACTGAAATAAGATTTACCCAGGGTCGCCATTCATGGCGACCTCTCTATCAAAAAATCCCCCCTTATACTCGTAAGCTATTAATTATTCCCCATCATTCTTTTGCCGTGGACAGCCGTTCAGCGACGATAAGCTAGCCCTTTGTTGCATGCCTGCTTTTCAGATTCGCACGCTGTGCAGCAAGTCCGTTTTTAGCGCAAGGAATGACCATGGAACAACGCCGTTCTCCCGGCCATGACCACTGGTTTTATGAAAGCCAGACTCGCCCGAATAGCACCGCCACTGCGCCGCTGGTGCCCGAAGCCGCCTATATCGACGATCGTTTCTTACTCGGTTTGCAACAGGAAGCGACCGCGTTAAAGCCGCTGCTGTCGCGTTTTCAGCCTGCGTTATTGGCCGCGCGCGATCTCAGCCAGATTCTGTTTCCCGATACGCTTGCCACCAGTTTGACCCACACCTTAACGCTGTACGATCGTCTCAGCACCGCGCTAACGGTGGCGCAGGTCGCCGGCGTGCAGCGCCTGTGCAATCACTACTCAGCCCGGCTCAATCCGTTGCCGGGTCCGGACTCGTCACGTGAAAGTAATAATCGCCTGACGCAAATCACCCAATATGCGCGTCAGCTGGCGATGCAGCCGGAACTGATCACCACCAGCAGCATCAGCGCGCTGGACGCGGTGGGCTTAACCGAGCCCGATATCGTCACGCTGAATCAACTGGTGGGGTATGTCAGCTATCAGTCACGCGTGGTGGCATCGCTGCAGGCGATGATGGGCTTGCCGGTGCGCTGGATTCCGGGCGTAACACCGCCGCCGGACGCCAGCGCAGCGCTGTTTACCGGCAACGACGGCTGGCAGCACGCGTTGAAACCGGTTGAACTGCGCTATGCCAGCGCCGATCAACTGGCGGCGGTTACTTTCTGTCAGGGTATTGAGGGATTAGATGATGCCATTTGGCTGCTGGTGCACGATGCGCAAGTGCTGTATGGCTTCGCCACGCTAAAACAGCGGCTGAGTGAACATTTTGCCGGGGATGAAGCGCTGGCGCAGGCGGTTAGCGCACGCGTGCTGGGTTGTCGACGTCAGTTTGATTTTGTTACCGATGAATGGCGTGACGCACTGCTGCAGGATGTCGAAAGCGCTGGCGCAGCATCGCCGGTGATTTCACTCAGCGCCCAGCTCACGCGCCTGCCCGACCGCTTCAGCGCTGCACATTTGCAGCCGCTGCTGAACGCGGGCTGGGGCAGCGAACGTATCTTCACGCTGTTGCAAGCGGTGGCTTTCGCCAGCTGGCAGGATCGCCTGCTGATGGCGCTCGGCGAAACCCGTTAATCGGGCAGATGTCGCCGCGCTTCATCAAAGAAATGCTGAGCCAGCGGCGATGCTCTGCCCGGCTCGGCAATCACTAATGCCGCCTGCCGGCCCATCGGCGCCATCTCAATCGGCCGCCGCGCCAGATTCTGCATCAGCTCCGGCAACAGATGTCCGCATGGCGACACCATCACGCCTAAACCAACCTGCGCACTTTGCAGCAGTTGCATGATCGACGCGCTCTCAACGATCACGCGTGGAATCAAGCCGGTTTCCCTCAGTTGCCCATCAAGATAGCGTCGAAAATAGCGCGTGGGCTCTGCCAGACACAGCGGCTGGCAGGCAAGCGTGGCGAGCGAGATGTTCTCTTGTTCCAGCAGCGCCGGAAAGTGCGCCGGATTGAACAGCGCCTCGACGCCAGGATCTTTCAACAGCGCAGTTTGAAAATGCAGCTCGCGCAGTGACGTCAGTTCAAAAAAGCCAATACCGCCATCCACGGTGTGGCTGTTAAGCGCTTCCAGCAGCTGATCGGCGCTCATCGCGGCCACGCGATAATCCAGCTGTGGATAACGCGCTTCAACCGCTTTCAACAACGCAGGCAGCGCCACGCTGCACTGCGGCATAACACCCAGCCGCAAGGTGCCGTTGACGCCATGCTTGAGCGACTCCACTTCCAGCTTCAATCCCTGATACACCGAAACAATTTCCCGCGCCCAGGTCAGCACGCGCTCGCCTTCCGGCGTAAAGCCATCGAAATTATTACTGCGGTTGATCAGCGAAAGCCCTAATTCGCGTTCGAGGTTTTTCAGGCGCATCGATAGCGTCGGCTGGCTGACAAAGCTGACCTCTGCCGCGCGGCCAAAGTGGCGTTCGCGTTCAAGATTTGTCAGATAGATTAATTGTTTGATGTCCATGGAAAGCAGAATTGGCTGGAAAACAGCAGTGTATCATGGCGGTTGCCGCTGCGCTGCGTCCACGCGCAGCGGCCATTGTGTTACGCCACACCCAAGGCACTTTTTACGTCGTTGGCGATCTTCTCGACCTGCGGGCCGTAAATCACCTGGATATCATGTTCGCTGACGCGATTGATGCCGTTCGCGCCGGTGGTCAGTAACGTTTGATCGACCACCTCATTCATCTGTTTGACCCGCACGCGCAGCCGGGTGAAGCAGCAATCGACGTCCTCTATATTGGCTTCGCCGCCCAGCCCGCTGATGATCACTTTGGTGCGCTCATCCGCCGCCACCTGTTCGGGTTTGTGTTCTTCATCGGATTCCCGTCCCGGCGTTTCAACCCGCATCCGCGTGATGACAAAACGGAAGCCGTAGTAGTAAATCGGCACGTAAATCACGCCGAGCACAATCGTCCACCACCAGTGCGTTTTGCTGCCACCGAGAATGCCGAACACCACCAGATCGATGGCGCCGCCCTGCACGTTGCCAATCATCAAATGCAGCATCGACATCAACATAAATGACAGGCCGGTTAATAGCGCATGAAGGATATACAGCACCGGCGACACGAAGATGAAACAGAACTCCAGCGGCTCGGTGATGCCGGTGGTAAAGGAAGTCAGTGCACCGGCCAGCACCAGCGCTTTAACGCGCTGCTTATGCTCAGGGCGCGCGGTGTGGTAGATCGCCAGCGCGGCGGCCGGTAAGCCAAACATCATTACCGGAATTTTGCCCTGCGCGAGGAACTGCGTAGCACCGCGCACCGTATCGTCCGGGATGGCGCCGGGATGCGTTAGCGAGGTGTTGAAAATGTTCAGCGCGCCGACGATGCTTTGTCCATCAACCGTTGCCATGCCGCCAATCGGTGTGAAGCGCACGGTTTCGTTGAGGATATGGTGCAAACCGGTGGGAATCAGTAAGCGTTCGCTGGTGCCAAGCAGGAAGGCGCCGTATTGCCCGCTTTTACCAATCATCAAACCCACCCACGCGATGCCTTCGCCGATGGTCGGCCAAATCAACGCCAGCAGCACGCCCACCAGCGGCAGCACCACCACGGTCACGATCGGCACAAAGCGGCGTCCACCAAAGAAGCTGATCGCCGTCGGCAGTTGCTGAGTGTAAAAACGGTTATGCAGCAGCACGGTAATCAATCCAGCAATCACGCCGCCCAGCACGCTCATGTTGTAAGTAAAGATGCCGAGCATGTCGATGTATTCGGCCGACGTCATCATCGCTGCGGTTTGATCCATACCCGCTTTCTGCAGCGCTTCTGGCGTGGTGGTAGCGGCCGTCAAACCTTTCGACGCCAGCGTGGAGCTGATTCCGACATTCATGGCGATATAGCCAATTACGGCGGCAAAGGCGGCGGTCGGTTTCTCCGCTTTCGCCAGCCCGATGGCGCTGGCCACCGCAAAAAACAGCGGCAAATTGGCGAACAGCGCGCCCGCCACCTTGCGGATAAACCCGATAATCAGCTGTGGCACCTGCAGATTAGCGAAGGCATCGCCGGTGATGGCCGGATTTTGCATTGCAGCGGCCAGGCCAAGAAAGATCCCTGCGGCAGCAATCACCGAGATGGGCATCATTAAGGCTTTACCGAAGGCGTGAATTTGGCTTGCCAGATTCTTCATGCTGCGTGCCCTTTTCAGAATGGAAAGAGCAATTATTAGTCAGTTATCTCAGCAGCACGTAACTGCCGCCCCTTAACGGTCGGGAAAGTTTGACTTAGGTCACGCTTTAAGTGCGTTTCACGATAAACGCCGCCTATCGCACCATTAAACCAATCAATTAGACAACTTTTAAGGAGAGTCGCACACTTCCCGCTAACAGAAGACATATTCTGATAACAACTCATAAACAAATAAGCCTGCAACTATGAAATTTAAACGTAAGATTCAACCCTATCGCGCTGCTGCGGGCGGCTGGGGTTCATTGGAAGCCACCACCCGTTTCGTCCTTGATAGTAAAGCTGCCCTGAAGAACATGCGAAACCTGATGCGCATGAATAAAGCGCGCGGTTTCGACTGCCCAGGATGCGCATGGGGCGATGACAACAAAAGCACCTTCAGCTTCTGTGAAAACGGAGCAAAAGCGGTGACGTGGGAAGCCACGCGTCGTGTGGTTGCGCCGGAATTTTTTGCCCAGCACAGCGTCAGCACCCTTTACCAGCAGAGCGATTACTTCCTTGAGTATCAGGGACGCTTGACCCATCCGATGCGCTACAACAGCGAGACCGACCACTACGAACCGATCAGCTGGGACGATGCGTTAGCCTTGATTGCTCGCCATTTGAAGGCGATGGATCATCCAAATCAAATGGAGCTTTACACCTCCGGCCGCGCCAGCAATGAAGCATCCTGGCTTTATCAGCTGTTTGGCCGTGTGATGGGCACCAACAACTTCCCCGACTGCTCCAACATGTGCCACGAAGCCAGCGGCACCGGCCTGAAACGCAGCATCGGCGTGGGTAAAGGCACCATTCGTCTGGACGATTTTGATCATGCCGACGCGATTTTCGTGTTGGGTCAGAATCCGGGCACCAACCATCCGCGCATGCTGCACAGCCTGCGTCACGCGGCCGATCACGGCGCGAAAATCGTCACCTTTAACACGCTGCGCGAGCGCGGCCTCGAGCGTTTTGCCGATCCGCAAAAGCCGCTGGAGATTGTCACGTCGATGGCGGGCACCATCAGTTCCGCCTATTACCAACCTAATCTGGGCGGCGATATGGCAGCGGTGCGCGGCATGGTGAAAGCCCTGCTTGAGCTACAGCGTGCACGTTTGGCTGCCGGTGAAGAAGGCATTTTCGATCAGGCGTTTATCGATGCCAATACTCACGGCATTGACGCGTATCTTGCCGCCGTTGATAACACCCGCTGGGACGATATCGTGCGCCAATCCGGTCTCAGCGAAGTGCAGATTCGTGAAGCGGCGGCGATCTATCAAAGTGCTGAACGCGTGATTGTCACCTGGGCGATGGGCATTACTCAGCATAAACACTCGGTAGATACCGTTCGCGAGATCACCAACCTGCAGCTGCTGTTTGGTCAGTTGGGCAAGAAAGGCGCAGGCCTGTGTCCGGTACGCGGCCACAGTAATGTGCAGGGCAACCGCACCATGGGCATCGATGAAAAACCGGGCAAGCCGTTCCTCGATGCACTCGGCGCGCACTTTGATTTCGAACCCCCGCGCGAGCATGGTCACAACACCGTTGAAGCGCTGAACGCGATGCTGCGTGACGAAGTGAAAGTGCTGATTGCGCTGGGCGGCAACCTCGCGGCGGCCGCACCGGATTCACCGGTCACCGAAGAAGCGTTGCAGCATTGCGGTTTGACCGTGCACATCAGCACCAAACTCAATCGCAGCCATTTGGTGCCGGGCCGCGAAGGGCTGATTCTGCCAACGCTGGGCCGTACCGAACGCGATCGTCAGGCAAGCGGTAATCAGTACATTACCGTGGAAGACTCGTTCAGCATGGTGCACGCCTCAGAAGGCGTCGGCATTCCATTGGCGGAGACGCAGCGCTCTGAAACCGCGATTGTGGCTGGCATCGCCCATGCGACATTAGGCAGCGATAAAATCGACTGGCTGGCGATGGCAGGCAATTACGATCTGATTCGCGATCACATCGCCGCAACGATTCCCGGCTTTGCTGATTTCAATAACAAGTGCGACATTCCGGGCGGTTTCTACCTGGGTAGCGCTGCCGCCGAGCTGCGCTTCAATACGCCAAGCAAACGTGCTGAGTTCAGCGCCGCCGCCCTGCCAACGTCGCTGTTCCCGCAGTTGGGCGATGTCGCGGTGCCGTTCACGCTGCAAACGCTGCGTTCACACGATCAGTACAACACCACGATTTACGGCCTCGATGACCGTTATCGTGGCGTGTACGGTCAGCGCGAAGTGGTGTTTATCCATCCGGATGATATGGCGTCGCTGGGCTTCACTGAAGGCCAGTTGGTGGATATCGAGACGCTGTGGAATGACGGTTTAACCCGTCGCGTCAGCGGTTTCAAGCTGGTGCCCTATAACATTCCGCGCGGTAACCTCGCGGCGTATTATCCGGAAACCAACCCGCTGGTGCCGCTCTCGAGTTTTGGCGACGGCAGCGGTACGCCGACCTCAAAATCGGTGCCGGTGAAGCTGGCATTAAGCGCCGCCACACCGTCACAACGTATCGCCTGACCAAAGCGTTATCAGAAGGTAAAAAGCCGCGTAAAGCGGCTTTTTAGCCTGTTTTGGCCTTGCCGCGCGGACCCGATTCGCGTAAAACTGTCAGCCGCTCTTAGGCCACGAAACTATATAAATTATGTTCCAGGATAATCCGCTGCTCGCGCAGCTTAAAGAGAAGCTTCACGCGCAGACTCCGCGCGTCGAAGGTGTTGTTAAAGGTACGGAAAAAGGCTTTGGCTTCCTCGAAGTTGATGCCCAGAAAAGCTACTTCATTCCGCCACCGCAGATGAAGAAAGTGATGCACGGCGACCGTATTTCGGCCGTGATCCACACCGATAAAGACCGCGAGAGTGCCGAGCCGGAAACCCTGGTTGAGCCGTTCCTGACCCGCTTTGTCGGCCGCGTGCAGAAGAAAGACGATCGCCTGTCAATTGTGCCGGATCATCCGCTGCTGAAAGAGGCGATTCAGTGCCGCGCCGAACGTGGCGTGACCCACGATTTCCAGAACGGCGATTGGGCGGTAGCAGAGATGCGTCGTCACCCACTGAAAGGCGATCGCGGTTTCTATGCTGAACTGACCGAATTCATTGTCACTGCGGACGATCACCTCGCGCCGTGGTGGGTAACGTTGTCGCGCCATAACCTCGAACGTCAAGCTCCGGACGTCGGTTTTGGTGAGATGCTCGACGAAAATCTGCAGCGTGAAGATTTGACCGCACTGAACTTCGTCACCATCGACAGCGCCAGCACCCAGGATATGGATGATGCGCTTTACGTGGAAGAGGCTGCCGACGGCAATCTGATCCTGACCATCGCCATCGCCGATCCAACCGCTTACGTGGCAGAAGGCAGCGAGCTGGATAAGCTGGCGTCGAAACGCGCGTTCACCAACTATCTGCCGGGCTTCAACATTCCGATGCTGCCGCGCGAACTCTCTGACGACGTCTGTTCCCTGCGTCCGAACGAGCGTCGTCCCGCGCTGGCATGCCGCGTTACCGTACTTAAAGATGGTAGCCTGGCTGATGACGTGCATTTCTTTGCTGCGTGGATCGAGTCGAAAGCCAAGCTGGTTTATGACGAAGTTTCCGATTGGCTGGAAAACAGCGGCAGCTGGCAGCCTGAGAACGATGCCATTGCTCAGCAGATTCGCCTGCTGCATCAGGTGTGCCTGGCGCGCAGCGAATGGCGTCAAACCCACGCGCTGGTGTTTAAAGATCGTCCGGACTACCGCTTTGTGTTGGGCGAAAAAGGCGAAGTACTGGATATCATCTCTGAGCCACGTCGCATCGCGAACCGCATCGTGGAAGAGTCAATGATTCTGGCTAACGTCTGTGCCGCGAAAGTGCTGCAGGAGAAGCTGGGCTTCGGTATCTATAACCTGCACACCGGTTTCGATCTGGCCAATGCTGAGCAGGCCGCTGGCGTGCTGGCAGGGCATGGCATCACCGTGGATCCGCAGGCGATTACCACGCTGGAAGGCTTCCGCCAGCTGCGTCGTCAACTCGATGCGCAGCCAACCCAGTATCTGGATAGCCGCATTCGTCGCTTCCAGTCATTTGCAGAAGTCGGCACCGAGCCGGGCCCGCACTTTGGTCTTGGCCTCGAAGCCTACGCGACCTGGACTTCGCCGATTCGTAAGTTCGGCGACATGATCAACCATCGCTTGCTGAAGGCGATCGTGCGCGGTGAAAGCACTGGCCGTCCGCAGGATGAGCTGACCACCATCATGAGCGAACGTCGTCGCCTGAACCGCATGGCCGAGCGCGATGTTGGGGACTGGTTGTATGCACGTTTCCTCGCACCGTTTGCCGCTACCGATCGCAAGTTCAGCGCCGAGATCATCGACGTGTCTCGCGGCGGCATGCGCGTTCGTCTGCTGGAGAATGGCGCGGTAGCCTTCATTCCTGCGCCGTTCATCCACGCGGTGCGTGATGAGCTGGTGTGCTCGCAGGAAAGCGGCACCGTGCAGATAAAAGGTGAAGTCGCTTACCGTGTCACTGACATCATCGACGTGACCATCGCCGAAGTGCGTATGGAAACCCGCAGCGTGGTCGCGCGTCCGGCCGCCTGAGCATGAAAACTCGCGGGATAACAGCCGTTATCCCGCATTTCTCTCCGCCCGCTTCAGCAAATGTTAAATTTGCTTTCCGCTTCACATTTCTAATGCCTTTGTCTGTCGTTAACAATTCATTACATTACTTTTAACTTGTTGTATTCGATCGCCTCTTTTCCCGGTCCCTACAAGGAGTTAACTCATGAACAACGTCAAAACCAGTCTCATCTGGTTAGCGGTGGCGTTAATTGGCGCGGGCGCATTTGCCATGCTGGCCCTCAGCCGTGGCGAACACGTCAACGCGGTGTGGCTGGTGATTGCCTCCGTCGCCTGCTACAGCATTGCCTATCGCTTTTACAGCCTGTTTATCGCTAAGCGTATTTTCGAACTGGACGATCGCCGTCGCACGCCGGCGGAGCGCTTAAGTGATGGCCTCGATTATGTGCCGACCAATAAATGGGTGCTGTTCGGCCACCATTTTGCGGCGATTGCCGGTGCGGGCCCGCTGGTCGGTCCGATCCTTGCGGCACAGATGGGCTTCCTGCCCGGCACCATCTGGATTTTGGTTGGCGTAATGTTTGCCGGTGCGGTGCAGGATTTCCTGATCCTGTTTATCTCAACGCGTCGTGATGGCCGCTCATTGGGTGAGATGGCGCGTCAGGAGCTCGGCTCATTCGCTGGCGTGGTCACCATGCTCGGCGCGCTGGGTGTGATGATCATCATCCTCTCCGCGCTGGCGCTGGTGGTGGTGAAGGCGCTGGCCAACAGTCCATGGGGTTTGTTCACCATTGCCGCAACCATTCCGATTGCGCTGTTTATGGGCGTGTATATGCGCTTCCTGCGTCCGGGAAAAATCGCGGAAGTGTCGATCATTGGCTTCGTGCTGATGATGGCGGCGATTATTTACGGCGGCAATGTGGCGGCCGATCCCTATTGGGGCCCACTGTTTACGCTGAAAGGCACGGAGCTGACGTGGGTGCTGGTGATCTACGGTTTTGTCGCCTCTTCGCTGCCGGTGTGGCTGCTGCTGGCACCGCGCGATTATCTCTCCACCTTCCTGAAAATTGGCGTGATCATCGGTTTGGCCATTGGCATCGTGTTTGCCATGCCCGAGATGAAGATGCCCGCGGTGACCAAATTTATTGATGGCACCGGGCCGGTCTTCTCCGGTGCGCTGTTCCCGTTCCTGTTTATCACCATCGCCTGTGGCGCCATTTCAGGTTTCCATGCGCTGGTTTCCAGCGGTACCACGCCGAAACTGGTGGAGCGCGAAAGCCATATCCGTTTCATCGGCTACGGCGCGATGCTGATGGAGTCCTTTGTGGCGATCATGGCGCTGATTTGTGCCTCGGTGCTTGATCCGGGCGTCTACTTTGCCATGAACTCCCCTGCCGCGCTGATTGGCACCACGGTGGAAAATGCGTCGCAGGTGATTAACGGCTGGGGCTTCGTGGTGACGCCAGAGATGCTGAGCGGCATTGCGCGCGACGTCGGCGAAAGCACCATTCTTTCGCGTGCCGGTGGTGCACCAACCTTTGCGGTCGGCATGGCGCATATCATCACCGAAGTGTTTAACAGCCGCGCCATGATGGCGTTCTGGTATCACTTCGCCATCTTGTTTGAAGCGCTGTTTATCCTGACCGCTGTGGATGCCGGCACCCGCGCCTGTCGCTTTATGGTGCAGGATCTGGTGGGCACCGTGGTACCGTCGATGGCGAATAACCGTTCATGGTTGGGCAACATGGCGGGAACCACCGTCGCGGTGGCGGGCTGGGGTTTCTTCGTGTATCAGGGCGTGGTCGATCCGCTCGGCGGCATCAATACGCTGTGGCCGCTGTTTGGTATCGGCAACCAGATGCTGGCGTCAATGGCGCTGATTCTCGGCACCGTGGTGCTGTTCAAAATGAAGAAGCAGCGTTATGCGTGGGTGACGATTGTTCCAACCGCCTGGCTGTTCATTACCTCGATGACCGCGGGCTGGCAGAAGATTTTCCACGAAAAACCTTCGATTGGTTTCCTGGCGCAGGCCAACAAGTTCCGCAAAGGCATTGATGACGGCATCGTCATCGCCCCGGCGAAGAGTGTCGCTGACATGCAAACCATCGTCTTCAGCAATCAAATTAACGCGGCCCTGTGCGCCTTCTTCATGCTGGTGGCAGTGACCATGCTGGTGGCGGCCTTCTTCGTGATTCGTCGGGCGCTCAACAGCACGGTGCCAACCACCCATGAATCTGAGATCTCACTGCGCAAAGAGGTGCGAAATGTCTGAGTCCATTTATCACTGGAGAAAACCCATCGGGGCGTGGCACATTCAGCAGTGCTTACCAATCGCAGCCGCCACGGCTGGGCAAAATCTTACGCGCTGGCAGCGCATCTGGCAGGGATTGCAGCAAAGTTTTCGTTTAATGGTCGGCGTTCATGACTATCAAACTTATCTGAAGCATATGCGCGAACATCATCCAACGATCGCCCCCATGGATGAGCGCGCTTTTCACCGTCACTGCCTCGATGCCCGCTTTCCCAGCCAGGCCGGAAAACTCGGTAAGTGCCCTTGCTAACAGAGATTAGCCCCGCTTGTCGGGGCTTTTTCGTGCCATTCTTTAATAAAAACAAAAATATATTTGGATTGCATCTTGTGCTGACGCAGGAGGTTGAATACTGTTGCTAAAATAATGAGATACCGCCCGCTGAGCATTCCCCCGGAGGAAGTTTCCATGACCGATGAACAAGGGCAAACATTGCTATATACCTTGTTTGGCACCACCAGCCCTCATTGGCGTTTAACTTCAGATAGTGATGCTCTGCATTTTGCCGAAGATGAGAACGCAAACACCAATATGGCGGTGCCGCTGACTCCCGCACAAGCCAGTTTATTACGTGCGATGACGGTCATTACCTCAAGTATTAACCTCACGCTGTCGCTGCATGGCGAACCTGTTCCGATGCATTTTGTCGGCCGTAAAGTCAATCAATCTACCTGGGCAGGCACCTCGTCAGCCTGGGGCGATACGTCGTCTGTCGCGCGCGATTTGACGCTGGGTTTATCCTTCGCCGAGCAAGTGGTTTCTGAGGCGAATTCCGTCATCGTGATCCTCGATCAACGCGGCAATATCCAGCGTTTCAACCGTTTGAGTGAAGAGTACACCGGGCTGAAAGAGCAGGAAGTGATTGGCCGCAACGTATTCCAGCTGTTTATGACCAAGCAGGAAGCGCAGGCATCACGCCGTAATATCGCCGGTTTCTTCCGTGAAGGCAGTTCTTACGAAGTTGAACGCTGGATAAAAACCCGTAAAGGTCAGCGACTGTTTCTGTTTCGTAATAAGTTCGTTCACAGCGGCAGCGGGAAAAATGAAATTTTCCTCATCTGTTCCGGAACCGACATAACCGAAGAGCGCCGCGCTCAGGAACGTCTGCGCGTGCTGGCCAATACCGATACCGTCACCGGCTTGCCCAATCGCAACGCGATCCATCAGCAGATTAGTCTGGCACTGGAGCTGGCGAATGGCAGTCAGACCGGTGTGGTGTACCTCGATTTAGACAATTTTAAGAAGGTAAATGACGCTTACGGCCATATGTTTGGCGATCAGCTGTTGCAAGCCGTGTCGCTGGCCATCCTCAGCTGTCTTGGCAAAGACCAGACGCTGGCGCGCCTTGGCGGCGATGAGTTCGTGGTGCTGGCGGAACACACCAGCCAGGCAGCGCTGGAAGCGATGGCGTCGCGTATTCTTGAGCGGCTGCGTCAGCCATTCCGCATTGGCCTGATTGAGGTTTACAGCGGCTGCTCGCTGGGTATCGCCCTCGCCCCGCTGCATGGTGAAGATCGTGAAAGCCTGATTCGTAACGCCGATACCGCGATGTATCACGCCAAAGAAAACGGCCGCGGCAAATTTTGCGTGTTCGCTAATGAGATGAATCAGCGCGTGTTTGAATATCTGTGGCTCGATACCAACCTGCGCAAAGCGCTCGAGCTGGATCATCTGGTGGTGCACTACCAGCCAAAACTCAATGCCGAAGGCGAAGTGCTGAGCGCCGAAGCGCTGGTGCGCTGGAATTCTCCAGAGCGTGGTCTGGTGCCGCCGGGCGATTTTATCTCCTACGCCGAAGAGTCCGGTTTGATTGTGCCCCTGGGCCGCTGGGTGATGCTCAACGTGCTGCAGCAGATCATTAAGTGGCGCAGCGAAGGCATCTTTCTGCGCGTCGCGGTTAACGTCTCGGCTAAGCAGCTGATCGACCAGAGCATTTACACCGATCTGAAACAGGCATTGAATGAAGCCGGTTTGACCGATTGTCCGATTGATATCGAACTGACGGAAAGCTGTCTGATTGAGAATGAAGCCGGTGCGCTGATGCTGATGAAACAGTTCCAGGAGCTGGGTGCGCAAGTGCATCTCGATGACTTTGGTACCGGTTACTCCTCACTTTCTCAACTGGCGCGCGTCCCGATTGATGCCATTAAGCTGGATCAGAGCTTTGTACGTAATATCAACAAACAACCCGTGGCGCAGTCGCTGGTGCGTGCGATTGTCGCGGTGGCCAAAGCCCTGAAGCTGCAGGTGATCGCCGAGGGCATTGAAACCAAAGCCGAAGAGAAGTTTGTTATGGCCAACGGTGTCGATGGGCGTCAAGGTTATTATTATGCAAAACCAATGCCCGCAGAACAGCTCGGGCATTGGCTGGCTAAGCATCCTGCCCGCGTTTAACGCTGGTCTGCGAGATTAGCCGGCTTTGCGCAAGGATGCGCTATGACGGTTCTGCAGTTGTACCAGTCGTTCCATGTAAGCAATGTCTTTAGGTTCCAGTGTGAAGGCATAATCGACCCAGTCCTCCGTGATATCCATCAGCTCAGCGCGTGATAACTGCAATACGCGTTGACGTGCTTTCAGCATTGCCCGCACGCCGTTCAGTTTTGGACGTAACGTATCGATGAAGGTGCGTGTGGTGCGATAACCATCGCCCGGCTGGAACACCTTGTCGACCAGACCACGCGTTTCATACCATTCCGCGCTGTGTGACTCACCTTCCATAATCAGCTCTTCGGCCAGCTTCATGCCAGACCGACGCGCCACTAACGAGTAGCCGCCCATACCCGGGAACAGGTTGAATGCGATCTCCGGGAAACCCATGCGCGCGCTGTTCTGCGCCAGAATGAAGTGATGTGCCAGCGCCGCTTCAAAGCCGCCGCCGAGCGCACTGCCCTCAATCATCGCCAGCGTGACCGCACCGGTATCGAAACCCCGCGCTGCGGAGTGGATGCAGTCGACACAGGCACGCGCATAAGCGCGCAGTGCTTCACGACGGTTGTTGCGAATGCATTCCACAAAGAAACGCAAATCGCCTCCGGCGTTAAACATCTGTGGCACTAACGAACCCGTCACCCAGAAATCAATCGGCAGACCGGAACGTTGAGCGGAATAGCTCAGGTTCATGATCTCCTCAATTAATTCGTGGTTAAAACTCGGACGGGGTTGCGCACGCAGCATCATCCACATGGTGCGGCGACCCTCTTCATAGTAGGCCGCGAGCTGTGTGGTTTGTCCAACTTCGGTGAACAGTCTGCATGTTGGTTGGTTAATTACTGTCATTGTCTCATCCTCTGTTTATGTTTATGTAGTGCGTTAAACGCCACATCAGCGTAATCCAGAGTGAGGCCAGACCAAATGAGAGATTGATTTATAAAGCAAAATCCAGAGATATCCCCGACCAGCGGCCGGGGAAGCATTAGCGGGCTTACTTGATGGCAGCGCGTTGCCCCACAGCAACATGAGAACGCTTAACGCGTCGTGAATAAACCGCGGTGATGATGGGGACAATGACGGAGGTGACAATGACCGAAGTAGCAACTAATGCCGTTGCGGCGGGTGCGACCGGTTTAAACTGTGGCAGCATCTCGGCGATCAACACTGGCGTGGCTACGGCAGCGCCTGCGGTGCTGGATGCCGCAATCCCCGCTGTCCCATCGCCACCGCCAATCAGTCGATCGGCAATAATCAGCGGAATGCCGGTGACAATGATCACTGCGACACCCAGCATAATGCCCAGCAGGCCAGTTTGCGCGATGACGGTCAAATTAATGGTATTACCCAACGCGAAAGCAAAGAACGGAATCAGTGTGTGAACCGCTTTGCCAAAGAACTCGCGCAGTTCGGGATCGAGATTACCCAACGCGAACCCGACGATAAACGGCAGTACCGCGCCAACGAAGACATGTGGCTCAAACGACGCAATGCCTGCGGTGCCGAGAATCACCATCGTCATCAGCGGCCCGGACTCCAGCGACATCAAGACAAACGCACCGGCCTCTTCTTTCGAACCGTATTGCTGCATGATGGATGCGTATAAACCGCCATTGGTCATATCCATCGCCGCCACTAACGCCAGCGTCGAGAGACCGGCAAACATACCCACTTCCACGCCATTTTCCGGCATCACACGTGAAGCAATCGCCGCGACCACCCACGCCACCGCAATCTTGGTGAGCACGAGCGTGCCCGATTTACGCAGTACTGTGCCGGTGGCGCTGAGTTTGATGGATGCGCCCATGCAGAAGAACCACACCGCAAGAATCGGCACGGTACCGGTCATCAACCCATTGGTGAACGAACCAAAGTATTTACCTGCGCCCGGAGAGAACGTATGGCACAGCGCGCCCAAAAACAGCGGAATCAGCATCATGCCGCCAGGAATTTTATCGATTGCACGTTTGATATGCATAAAGGTGTCACCTTAACTGAGCCAGAGGGAGGTGTTTTTATGAATTGCCAGATGGCATGGCGAGCAAGATAACGATTGGCAGAAAGGAAAAAAGTGATCGCAAATGCATTTATGAAACGCTGTTTTATTTTTATTGATTGGTCATTTTGTATTTATGCCGTGAATCGCCATACCAGATGATTGGAAGTTAAAAGAGAGGAGCCGGGAGGCGTTTTTGCTCAAAGGATGGATTATCTTTGCGGGCGCTGACACATCTGCCCTTTTCAACAACTCGCACTGAAGCATATGAGCAGGCCGGGGGCGCTTTTGTGCCGGCAATCCGCAGCGCTGAACGAAGCGAGGAGGCCAGGAGAGCCCGCAGGACGCGGGCGAAAGGCGAAGCCGTGACAGGACGTCTCCGCCGGTCCGTCAGGCAGACGAGCAAAGTGAAGGTACCGCGCTAGCGGCGCGAGGACCGCCGGACCAAAAGTGTCACCGGCCTGCGCGCTCACCATTAGCTTAATTAACTGGCATTACGCCAGCAGGTGTATATGTTTCAGAATTGACTTTAATTCTGCCCATACCAGGCATTTTTACCGTGCTTACGCAGGTAGTGCAGATCAAGCAAAGTTTGCGAAATCGGCGGTAACTCAGTGCGCAGCTGCTCGGTATGCAATGCCATATAGGCCACCTCTTCTAATACCACCGCACTGTGTACCGCAGCATGCGCATCTTTACCCCAGGCAAACGGGCCGTGGGAATTCACCAGCACGGCGGGGATTGCCGTTGGTTCAATTCCGCGCTGTGCAAAAGTTTCAGTGATCACCTGGCCGGTATTCCACTCGTATTCCTGCTCAATCTCTTCGCGCTTCATCTGCCGCGTGCAGGGAATGGTGCCGTAAAAATCATCGGCGTGCGTGGTGCCTAACGCGATGATTTCACGTCCAGCCTGAGCCCAAATGGTGGCATGGCGAGAGTGCGTATGCACGATGCCGCCGATCTCTGGCCAGGCGAGATAAAGCGCGCGGTGGGTGGCCGTATCCGAGGATGGGCGCATTTTCCCTTCTATTACCTCGCCGCTGGCGAGATCGACGACCACCATATCGTCGCGCTGCATCTGCTCGTACTTCACGCCCGACGGCTTGATCACCAGTAAACCCCGATCGCGGTCCACCGCACTGACGTTGCCCCAGGTAAAGGTGACCAGGTTGTAACGGGGTAAATCGAGATTGGCTTCCAGCACCTGCTGCTTTAACGCTTCCAGCATCTTTTTTCTCCTGCGAACTGTGATAGCTGAATTGTGCGGAGCAGGAAGAAAAAGCGTTATGGATGGAACGGCTGTAAAAGCTGCGGAAAGTGGCTAAGGCGTTAAATGTGTGGCGCGGGTTGGTTTTGATGATTAAACAAGAAGTGGCTTGCAAACTCGCATTTTAGGACCGTTTTACCCTGCCGAGTGCGGTGTAACATCTATACTTATATGGTTACCACGGTGTTAACAATCAAGGAGAAGTTAATGACTACAACAATGAAACGTCTTACTGCTGCCGTATTGGCAACAACACTAGTTGTCGCGCTGAGCGGCTGTTCGAATTGGTCTAAACGCGACCGTAATACCGCAATCGGTGCGGGTGCGGGTGCCATTGGTGGTTCAGTGCTGACCAACGGTAGCGGACTTGGTACCGTTGGTGGCGCAGCTGTCGGCGGCATCATCGGCCACCAGATCAGCAAATAAATTATAATTATCAGGCTACGCAGCGCATCTACTTAACAACGGGCCACCTAAAAGTGGCCCGAACTGCTTCAACCGCCCGCCAGTTTGACTTTCATGCCTTTGGCTTCCAGCAGCGTTTTTATCAAATCGCGTTTATCGCCCTGAATCTCAATGACGCCCTCTTTTACTGCTCCACCGCAACCACACTTTTTCTTTAGTTCAGCAGCCAGTTTTTCGAGCGCGCTATCATCCAGATCGACACCGGTAATCAGACACACGCCCTTACCTTTGCGTCCGCTGGTTTGGCGCTGAATACGCACGATGCCATCGCCTTTCGGTCGTGGTGCTTTCTCTTCTTCATGGGTGATACGACCACTATCGGTCGAATACACCAATCGATTGTCCTGAGCCATTAAGCCTCCTGTAAACTTTGCAGGATTTGCTGCAGCGTGGCGGCCGGATCGGCGGATTGGGTGATCGGACGCCCGATGACCATATAATCCACGCCCGCGAGTTTTGCCTGCTGCGGCGTCATGATACGGCGCTGATCGCCCGCATCGCTGCCGGCCGGACGAATGCCTGGCGTAACCAGCGCGAAATCCTGACCAATCACCTGCTTAAAGTGCGCGGCTTCCTGCGCCGAACAAACCACACCGTGCAGGCCGCAATCGCGGGTCAAACGCGCCAGCCGCTCAGCCTGCTCGGCTGGAGATAAGGTAATGCCCAAACCTTTAAGGTCGTCCTCATCCATGCTGGTCAACACGGTGACGGCAATCAGCAGCGGCGCATCATTGCCGAATGGCACCAGCGCTTCACGAGCCGCGTTCATCATGCGAGCGCCACCGCTGGCGTGCACGTTGACCATCCACACGCCAAGATCGGCTGCTGCCGCGACTGCATGTGCGGTGGTGTTTGGGATGTCATGAAATTTGAGATCGAGGAACACTTCAAAACCCCGTTCCTGCAGCGTTTTCACCAGCGATGGACCAAACAGCGTGAACATCTCTTTGCCCACTTTCAGGCGACACTGGCCTGGATCGATGCGATCTACAAACTGCAGCGCGCTGTTGAGATCATGATAGTCGAGTGCCACCAGAATAGGTGAAGTGGTTACAGGCATAACGTTTCCTCAGTAACTGGCACCCGCAGGCGCGATGGACAAACGGCAAGCATTCTACCTGCGCAGGCGGGTGCCGACAATCACGCTGCCGTCAGAACTTGCCTGTTTGACTGCTAGCTGCACGATGCCAAAGCAGTTTCTTAATCAAACTTACAAGTATGTTGTAACTAAAAAGGTGTAACCAGAAGAGTTATGCGGCCATTTATTGGCCGTCGAGTCCACGGATGGGTTTAACTGAAGACCAGGCGCGACAAGATGGGCAATGCCAATACAGAGCATGGGCAGTGAAGCCACATTTCTGGCAGCGATATCGCGGCTTAGTGCGGATCTGCTCGCCGACCATATCGCGCAGCACCATCAAGCTCTCTTTCGCACGTCCGTCTTCCGCTTCGTGTAAGTGGAAATCCATCAAACGATGAAACACACGCATCGTCGGATGACGCTGAAGCTGACGATTGATATACAGCTGTGCCGCTTCCGGTCCCTGCTGTTGCTCAAGAATATCGGAGAGATAAAGCTCTGCTGCGGCGCCGGTATTCTCGTCGACACAACGCTGTAAAAATTGCGCCCAGTTTTCGGGTTGGTTCAGGCGCTGGTAGCAGGTTTCCAGCATGGGTAACGTTTCACTCACCAGCTCTTTGTCCTGCTCCAGCACGCGCTGCAGTCGGCTGGCGGCTTTAGCGTACTCGCCCTGCTCCATCAAAATGCGGCCCATCATGATTGAGACGCGCGCACTTTGATGATCGGCTGACTCGCCCTTCTTCAGCAAGCTCATCGCCCGATCAAGGTCATCACTGCTTAATGCCTGCAACGCCAGCTCACAGTAAAAATGGGCAATTTCCCCTTTCTGCTTATCTTTGCCGAGCTTAACCAGCTTTTCCGCCACGTCGATGGCTTTTTGCCAGTCGCTGGTTGCCTGATGAATCAACAATAACTGCTGCAACGCGCCAATACGGAAATCGGTCTCTTCAACCAGTTGCCCAAACATATCTTCGGCACGATCGTACAATCCGGCTGCCATGTAATCGCGGCCGAGTTGCTGGATCGCCAGCAAGCGCTGCTCGTAGCTGAGCGACGCACTTTCCATTAGGGATTGGTGAATGCGAATGGCGCGATCAACTTCACCACGCGAACGGAACAGATTGCCAAGCGTCAGATGCGCCTCAACCGTGCCGCTGTCCTCTTTCAACATGTCGAGAAAGAGATCAACCGCTTTGTCCTGTTGATTGGAGAGCAGGAAGTTTACGCCGGTCACATAATCGCGCGACAGGCGGTTCGCTTCCTGTTGCTTATCCTGATGTGCACTGCGGCGGCCCATATACCAGCCATACGCCGCAGCAACAGGAAGAAGCAGAAACAGCAATTCAAGCATCGAAAATTAATCCCGACGACTGGCAGTTGGTGATGGGATCACTGCAGTTGATTGTTCATTCTGTGCCTGCATACGTTTAAGCTTACGCTGTGCATTTGCCAGAGAAACACGTAAGCGTAACCAGAACAGACCGCAAATCGCCCATCCCAGCAGGAATCCAGCGCCAAACAAGCTGGCGAGCAGTGTTGAAATGCGGAATTCGCCCTGCGCTAGCAGATAGTTAAAAGTGATGATTTGGTCGTTATGCGCTCCGAGCGTGACGGAGATGATGAAAATGACCAATACCACGAGAAAAATAAGCAAATATTTCACAATGCGTCCTGTCGAGAGGTTATCCAATAGAAGTATGCCAAAAAACCGCCGTCGATGCTGCTTATCCCCACATCAGTTAGCGCTTTTTTCTGCAAGCACAATCAATCATATGGGGATGAATAGGCTGATTACAATCCATCATCACGTTGCGCGATCTCACGATGTTCCTCTGGTGGGATGGTGAGCGGGCCGCAGAAACGCTGGGCCAGCAGCGTAGCAACGGTCACCAATAACCAGGATATCAGCGTTGCCATCACTAAATCACGCGGCCAGTGCATACCCAGCACTAAACGGCTGCCCATCACCGCGGTCGCCCAAACGAATAATACGGCAACGGTGGCAAAATGACGGCGCGGCCATAACAGGCCGATGGCTAAAAGCGCCCAGCTGGCGGCAAACATGGTATGCCCGGAAGGAAACGCATAACCGGTTTCAAATGCCCAATGATTCTTCAGCCATTGCGGCAGCTGAGTGTCATTGGCCAGCAAAGTTGAGACCATTTCGCCACGCTGCTGGCGATGAAGCTGATAAAACTCATCACCGTTAATGCCATGACTTTTTTCCAGCCAGATGACGTAGGGGCGCGGTTCCTGCACATGCTCTTTGATTGAGGATTTGGTGTACTGACCAGCAAGAATCGCACCATTCATGATAAGAATGAGCAGAATCGCGGGTTTAAGCCGAAAGCGTAAACACCACAACACCCAGGCGCTGAGGATGATACTGGTGAGGATGCCCCAAGGACTGGTAACGGTTTCCGTCATCCAAAACAGCGCGCGAAGTAGATTGCCGCTTTCCCCGGGTTGCCATTGCCAGTTAGATATCCACACGCCCAACGGCATCAACAACAATAAAAACGCCCCTAAGGTGGTGCGCTGAATGATTTTTAACATTCGCTTCCTTTTAGATCCGGATTAACAGGTGCGTTAAGCATAACTTTAGCTGAAAAAAGAATAACATACCTATTGCGGCTTGGATAATTGTGCTTTATCACTACAATCACTCTGACCGATTAACGGCAGCCGTTCGGGTTGTGGCACAATAGCGTAAGTTTCATCGGGCCACATGGCCCGTGCGTTATCATGATGATAGCGCATCCTCTGAAGGTTCTGGAGAGTCACATGCAGCTTAAACGGGTAGCAGAAGCCAAACTGCCCACGCCATGGGGAGATTTCCTGATGGTTGGTTTTGAAGAACTGGCAACCGGCCACGACCATGTCGCGCTGGTTTATGGTGATATTAGCGATCACAATCCGGTGCTGGCGCGCGTCCATTCCGAATGTCTCACCGGCGATGCCCTGTTCAGCTTGCGCTGTGACTGCGGCTTCCAGCTGGAAGCGGCGTTAACGGCGATTGCGGAAGAAGGTCGTGGCATTCTGATGTATCACCGTCAGGAAGGTCGTAACATCGGTTTGCTGAATAAAATTCGTGCTTATGCATTGCAGGATAAAGGCTACGACACGGTCGAAGCCAACCATCAGCTCGGTTTCGCCGCTGATGAGCGTGACTTCACGCTATGTGCAGATATGTTCAAACTGTTGGGCGTCAATGAAGTGCGCTTGCTGACAAACAATCCGCGCAAAGTTGAGATCCTGAGTGAAGCCGGTATCAATATCGTCGAACGCGTGCCGTTGGTTGTCGGGCGTAACCCGAAAAACGCACATTATCTCGATACGAAAGCCGAGAAAATGGGTCATCTGTTGCCGAAGTCTTAAGCAGATTTTAAAGCAGATAAAAAAAGCCGGGAAATCCCGGCTTTTTCTTTTAGTTCAGCATGTTGCGGATCACGTAATGCAAAATGCCGTCGTTCTGGTAATAGGTTAGCTCGTTACCCGTATCGATACGGCAGCGCGTTTCCAGCGTCTCCTGGCTGCCATCCGCGCGCGTCAGAATTACGGTTACCGTGCCACCCGGCTTAAGCTGCGACAGATTTGCCACATCTATAAACTCTTCACCCGTAAGCTGCAGCGTTTTACGCGTCACGCCAGCCGGAAACTCGAGCGGCAGAATCCCCATACCAATCAGGTTAGAGCGGTGAATACGCTCGAAGGATTCGGAGATAACCACGCGCACGCCCTGTAAGCGCGGCCCTTTTGCTGCCCAGTCCCGACTTGAGCCGGAACCGTACTCTTTACCAGCAATCACCGCTAACGGCACACCTTCCTGCTGATACTTCATCGCCGCATCGTAAATCGCCAACTGCTCGTTAGTTGGGAAGTGTTTGGTATAACCGCCCTCAACTCCCGGCACCATTTCGTTACGAATACGGATATTGGCGAAGGTGCCGCGCATCATCACTTCGTGGTTACCACGACGCGAACCGTAAGAGTTGAAATCGGTGCGCTCAACGCCATGCGACAGCAAATAGCGTCCGGCTGGACTTTCGGCTTTGATGCTCCCCGCTGGAGAAATGTGGTCGGTGGTGACGGAGTCACCCAGCATCGCCAGAATGCGCGCGCCTTTGATATCCTGCACCGGCTTCGGCGTTTTCTCCATGTCGTCAAAGAATGGCGATAAACGAATGTAGGTGGAATCACCATCCCAATCGTAAGTTGCCGCTTCGCTGACTTTGATCTGCTGCCACTCTGGCGTGCCGTTAAACACCTCGGCATACTCTTTGTGGAACATGTCGCTGGTGACTTTCTGCACCGCTTCCGCAATCTCTTCCGGCGAAGGCCAGATGTCCTTGAGGAAAACATCGTTGCCCTGACGATCCTGGCCGAGCGGATCGGATTGCAGATTGAGCTTCATATTACCCGCTAAGGCATAAGCAACCACCAGCGGCGGCGAAGCCAGCCAGTTGGTTTTAATTAACGGATGAATTCGGCCTTCGAAGTTACGGTTACCCGAAAGCACCGCGGCAACCGTGAGATCACCCTCTTTAATCGCGCTTTCTATCGCGTCCGGTAACGGGCCGGAATTACCGATACAAGTAGTACAACCGTAACCGACCAGATTGAATCCTAATTCGTCCAGATATGGCGTAAGCTGGGCCACAGCAAGGTAGTCAGAAACCACTTTGGAGCCAGGTGCCAGTGAGGCCTTAACCCAGGGCTTGCGCATCAGACCACGTTCAACGGCTTTCTTCGCCAGTAAACCGGCAGCCATCAGCACGCTAGGGTTTGAGGTATTAGTACAAGAGGTAATCGCCGAGATCACGACCGCACCGTCATCCAGTTGATAGCTTTCTCCGGTTTCGCTATCGCGGTAGCTCACGGTTTTATGCGGTTTTTGCGCCTGATTAACTTCCAGTTCGTTGCTGGCATCAAAGGCAGTAGGAACATCACCGAGTGATACACGATCCTGCGGACGTTTTGGACCGGCCAGGCTGGACTCGACGTCGCCCATATCCAGCGCTAGAGAGCTGGTGAACACCGGCTCATCACCCGCGTTACGCCACATACCTTGTTGCTTAGCATAAGCCTCAACCAGTTCAACCTGCTCCGCATCGCGGCCAGTGAGCGTCATATAACTCAGGGTGACATCATCGACAGGGAAAAAGCCGCAGGTCGCACCATACTCAGGCGCCATATTGGCGATGGTGGCGCGATCGGCAAGCGGCAGATCGGCTAAGCCGTCGCCGTAAAATTCTACGAATTTACCCACAACACCATGTTTGCGCAGCATTTGCGTAACGGTTAACACCAGATCCGTTGCGGTGATGCCCGGGCGCAATTTACCAGTGAGTTTGAAACCGACTACGTCAGGAATCAGCATTGAGACCGGCTGGCCAAGCATCGCCGCTTCAGCCTCAATCCCGCCAACGCCCCAACCCAATACGCCGAGCGCATTGATCATGGTGGTGTGCGAATCGGTGCCCACCAGCGTATCGGGATAGGCGATCTCTTGCCCATTCAGCGTCTCATGCCAGACAGATTTACCGAGGTATTCCAGATTGACCTGATGACAAATCCCGGTGCCTGGCGGAACTACGCGGAATCGATTGAAAGCTTTTTGCCCCCAACGCAGGAAAACGTAGCGCTCGTGGTTGCGCTCCATTTCCAGGTGCACATTTTCATCAAAGGCTTTGTCATCACCGAAATGGTCCACGGTGACAGAGTGGTCGATAACCAAATCTACCGGGGATAAGGGATTGACTTTGGCGACGTCGCCGCCAAGGCGTTTCACCGCTTCGCGCATGGCAGCCAAATCTACCACCGCCGGTACGCCGGTAAAATCTTGCATTAATACACGCGCGGGACGATAGGCAATCTCACGATCGGCGTGAGCATCTTTTTGCCAGGCGACCAGCGCTTCAATATCTTCAAGCGTGACAGAATCACCATCCTGCCAGCGTAAAAGGTTTTCCAGCAGGACTTTCATCGACTTGGGCAAGCGATCGATATTGCCCAGTTGCTGAGCTGCTTTGGGCAAGCTGTAGTAATGATATTTTTTTGCCCGAACATCCAGCGTGTCCTGACTCTGCTCGCGTAACGTTAACGACATAGCGCCTCCATGTAAGTGAATCTTTTTTAAACCTCAGTGACTGCAAGGTTTAACTTAAAGATAGACTACATTGCCGTTAACGTTTTGATAACAACACGAATAGACACATTAAAACACAATGAAAAATGCCCCGACGTTTGTCAGGGCATTTATAAAATTCAGTGTAATTTGAGTTAGGGCTTAAATCATCGCCCAAAAGGCGGCGGCCCAAAAAGCCAGGGAAAAGGTATAAACGCTCACCCAGGATAATGTTGTTGTATTGATGCTCATAATTCACTCCCTCCCGGATTACGGGCAAAAAAAGTCCACCGTCTTCAGCGTTGTACTGATGACACCGTTTTTTTAATGCTGAGTGTTAAAGGACGGGCTTTTAACTTGCCCACCGGATAATCCGGCAAAAAGAGGGACTAAACGACTAAATATAGTACGGAACGCATGCTGCGTTATTTCGACTTCATATCCATGAAGGATTCAATAAAATTGCGCTGATTCTCGCTGAGTTCCCACGAAGTCGGAATGGTGACCTGAGGTTCAGTGGATACAACGTCTTTAACTTTGCACGCAGGCGTTTGCGGCTGACGTGCAGAAACCGGATGCTTACGACTGAGTGTATTTGCCCACATGGCTTAACCCCACATACGCCAAATCATTAACGCCACCACTACCCAGAACAGTGCTGAAGCAGCGAAGACAGTCATCCAAGCTTTGCGACGGGTATTACCAGTACGCTCAACTTTGGTGCTTTTAGTCCGGAAGCCCGGCTGTACAGTTATTCTCGTATTCATAGTTTTTGATAATCACTCTCAATAAAACGATTGATGACAACGATTAAGATTTAGGACGAATCCTAAACTTGTTAAGACCGAAAATCCAGTTATTTTTATTGAGCACAACGATTAACGCTATTTATCAAAACGCCAAAAATTGATGAGATAAATTTAATTACCAACACAACTATTAATTAAATCGTTACATTGTAAATTTGGGTTAACAGCAAATTAGATCCAATCTAAATTTGAGTTTAATTTACCATGCCAGTTAAAAAGCCCTTCTTCATCAACTCTTAACTAGAGTATGGGAATATTCCTGGCGAGCTGCAAAGCAGCATCGTAAAAATTGTGTACTGATTCGCATTTAATAGATAACAATGAAAAAACATGTGACCCATGTTTCATTTACAAAAAAATAATGATTTTTTTTGAAGTACTCGTGGCGCTAAGCGCTAGGGGATTCCGAAGGTGCCCACTGGACACCTTGGCAAAAGAATGAGTTAGGAATTTACTTGAAGGGTAACTTGATGTCGCGGAACATAGCTTCGATGTCTTCATTGGAGCGCAATGCGACCGCCGCATCCACCACATCACGCGTCAGGTGTGGCGCGAAACGTTGAATAAAATCATACATATAGCTGCGGAGGAAGGTGCTACGTCTAAAGCCAATTTTGGTCGTACTATTCGTAAAGATTTCTGAAGCTTCAATACGCACCAAATCGGGGTCTGCAACCGGATCAACCGCCATACTGGCAATTACGCCAACGCCCAGGCCTAAACGCACGTACGTCTTAATGACGTCAGCATCCGTCGCAGTGAAGACGATGCGTGGCGTTAATCCGGCGCGATTAAACGCGGTGTCCAACTCTGAACGGCCTGTAAAGCCAAATGTGTAAGTCACTAACGGGAAATCCGCCAGCTCTTCAATCGTCACATTTGATTTACCCGCCAACGGATGATCTGGCGTTACCACAATGGCGCGGTTCCAGTGATAGCACGGCAGCATAATCAAATCGTCATACAGATGCAGGGCTTCTGTGGCAATGGCAAAGTCTGCATTGCCCTTTGAAACCGCCTCAGCTATTTGCGTCGGCGATCCCTGATGCATGTGCAAAGAAACGCGAGGATAGCGCTCAATAAAGCCTTTAATCACGCCTGGCAGCGCATAACGTGCCTGCGTATGGGTAGTTGCTACATACAGCGAGCCTTTATCTGGCCAGGTGTGTTCACCAGCAACAGATTTAATCGCGTCAACTTTGGACAGCACTTCGCGCGCAATCCGAATAATCTCTTCACCTGCAGGCGTTACTTGCGTCAGATGCTTACCACTGCGTGCAAATATCTGCACGCCCAGCTCATCTTCTAACATACGGACTTGCTTACTGATGCCCGGCTGCGAGGTATATAAGCCTTCGGCGGTCGATGAGACATTAAGGTTGTGATTAACCACTTCGACGATGTAACGCAACTGCTGCAATTTCATAGTTATATCTTCCTGGTAGCGACAGAGGTGCATTCCCGGCAGGCGTGTTTCCGCTTTAATTGCGGTGAGGGAGGGAAAGCGAATCAGCGAAACGAAAAGAGTTCTATAACTACTATATCAGTTAAAGGAAGAATGTAGAACGATTAGCTATAAGGATAAGAGAAAGGCCAGCGAATGCTGGCCTTGCGGGGAATTACTTTTTCGCTTCCTGCCATTTGCCATCAATATAGAACATTGACCAGCCGGTGGCTTTGCCATCCTTTTCGGAAGAGACGTATTGCTGTTTGGTCTTACGACTGAAACGCACCATCGTCTTATTCCCTTCTGGATCGGCGGCTGGCGCTTCTGACAGATATTTCAGCTTTTCTGGCAGGCGGTCGGCAAAGCGTTGCAGCTCTTCCACCAGCGGCGCGCGCGTTTCACGTGATTTCGGGAAGGTATTCGCAGCAAGGAACACGCCCGCTGCACCATCACGCAACACAAAGTAAGCATCCGACTTTTCACACTGCAATTCTGGCAGCGGCACCGGATCTTCTTTTGGCGGCGCGACATCACCGTTACGCAGAATCTTACGGGTGTTTTTGCACTCGTCGTTGGTACACGCCATGTACTTACCGAAACGACCCATTTTCAGATGCATTTCAGAACCACACTTCTCGCACTCAACAATCGGACCGTCGTAGCCCTTGATGCGGAATTCGCCCTGCTCAATCTCGTAGCCGTCGCACTCTGGGTTATTACCGCAGACGTGTAACTTGCGCTGGTTATCGATCAGATAGCTGTCCATCGCGGTGCCACACTTCTGGCAACGACGACGAGCGCGCAGCGCATTGGTTTCAGCATCATCGCCTTCCAGCACGTTGAGCACTTCATTTTCCGGGATCAAGTTGATGGTCTGCTTGCAGCGCTCTTTCGGCGGCAAAGCATAACCCGAGCAACCCAGGAACACGCCGGTACTGGCGGTGCGAATCCCCATCGGGCGGCTACAGGTTGGACAATCAATTGACGTCAACACCATCTGGTTGGGCTGCATGCCGCCCTCTTCCGGATCTTTCTCAGCATCATCTAACTGTTGGCTGAAATCACTGAAGAAGGAGTCGAGTACCGCTTTCCATTCGGCTTCATTATTCGCCACCTGATCGAGGCTATTTTCCATGCGCGCGGTGAAGTCATAGTTCATTAGCTCGCGGAAATTAGACTCCAGACGGTCGGTAACAATTTCACCCATTTTTTCAGCGTAGAAACGGCGGTTCTCAACACGCACGTAACCACGATCCTGAATGGTGGAGATAATCGAGGCATACGTTGATGGACGACCAATGCCACGTTTTTCCAGCTCACGCACCAGCGATGCTTCACTGAAGCGCGCCGGCGGTTTGGTGAAGTGCTGGCTTGGCATCAGCTCTTTAAGATCCAGCATGTCGCCAACATCTACCGGCGGCAGCGTCAGATCTTCATCATTTTTACGCAGCGCAGGCATCACGCGCGTCCAGCCATCGAAACGCAGCGTGCGGCCTTTGGCTTTCAATTTAAATTCAGCCGCGCCCACGGTCAGCGTGGTGGAGTCGTACTGAGCCGGAACCATCTGGCAGGCAACAAACTGGCGCCAAATCAGCTGATAGAGTTTCTGCGCATCAGCTTCCATATCTTTCAGCTGCTCAGCCACGATATTCACGTCAGAAGGACGAATCGCTTCGTGCGCTTCCTGTGAGTTCTCTTTGCTGGCATAGGTATTCGGCGCTTCTGGCAGATACTTTTTACCGAAACTGCTCTCAACATAACCGCGCGCCATCGCCACGGCATCCTGGCTCAGGTTGGTGGAGTCGGTACGCATATAGGTGATGTGGCCCGCTTCATACAAACGCTGCGCCATCATCATGGTCTTCTTCACGCCGAAGCCCAAACGCGTACTCGCCGCCTGTTGCAGCGTTGAGGTAATAAAAGGTGCAGAAGGCTTGCTGCTGGTCGGCTTGTCTTCACGATCCAGCACTTCGTAACGCGCTTTCTGCAAAATCGCTACCGCCGCGTGAGTTTGCTCACGATTGACCGGACGGAACGCTTTGTCATTCTGATGCGTCACCTGCATGGCCAGATCGGCGCCTTTCGGCGTGGCGAAATCAGCATCGATTTCCCAATACTCTTCTGGCACGAAGGCTTTGATTTCGTGCTCGCGCTCAACGACCAGACGCACCGCAACCGACTGAACGCGGCCGGCTGACAGGCCGCGGGCAATTTTCTTCCACAGCAGGGGCGACACCATGTAACCCACCACGCGATCCATAAAGCGGCGCGCTTGCTGTGCGTTGACACGTTCAATATTAAGCTCGCCAGGCTTGTCAAACGCCTGACGAATCGCATTCTTGGTAATTTCGTTAAATACTACGCGGCTAAAGCGCTTATCGTCCCCACCGATCACTTCCCGCAGGTGCCAGGCAATGGCTTCCCCTTCGCGGTCAAGGTCGGTTGCGAGATAGATGTGGTCTGCATCGGCAGCCAGGTTTTTCAGCTCAGCGACAACTTTTTCTTTGCCCGGCAGAATTTGATAATCCGCTTCCCAACCATGCCAGGGATCCACACCCATGCGGTTTACGAGTGCGGCTTTCTCATCCTTTTTAACCTTTTTTCCAGGTTTCGCTTTTTCCCCGTCGGCACTTTTACGGGCAGTTGAACCGCTGGTCGGCAAATCACGGATATGACCGACACTGGATTTCACCACGTAGTCATTACCGAGGTATTTATTGATTGTTTTGGCCTTTGCCGGGGACTCAACGATTACGAGTGATTTACCCATATGTACCTTTACCTAAATGAAACGTCCTGATAAACGGGAGAGAATTGGAGGTCCCAAAACCCAATGGGTTCAATATTGCTGCCAGCATTTCGCATTTCAAGGCAGCAGGGATAATCTCAGGTCAGATTGCGTCGACTTCTGCAACTTTATGATTAGGAGCGAGTTTTCCATCTGACAGAACCACACATCCGGGTGTGATCTCCCTGAAAGCTGAATCGCCCACACTCTACCTGATAAAATCCGTTACGCAACTTAATTAGCATTCTGCCTAATTTTGCGCCAGTTTTATGACGCAATGCTGATTTGCTGAACGCGATAGCTCGCAAGTAATATAGAAGGAGAAAAATGGCTGTCAAAAAAGAGGTGAAAAATGTCAGTGCCAACGGAATCTATTTCACGCCAGGCGTTACTGGAAATAGCCAATCAGATAATCACGCAGCACGACGATTATTTTGTCGGATTAGAAGCCAATGATGTGATTCAGCAAGGTGATGTTTTGGTGTTTCGCGGTCCCTATTTTCTCGATGATGAAGGCTTGCCCACCGCCAAAACCACCACGGTATTTAACGTATTTAAACACCTCGCGGTCGAACTCTCCTCTCAATATCATCTGGCATAAAAAAGCCCGGCAATTGCCGGGCTCAGTTACAACAGCGGCTTCTCGCCGCGCTGCCATATTTTCAGAATCAACCGCTCTGCCGCCAGACTGGCGCTGTTAGTAAAGCGATCCATCATTTTACGCTTACGTGCGTAGTGCACGCCCAGCACGGTGAAGCGATCCATATGCTTGATAATCAACGCATCGCTGGTGCCGATTTCATCAATCAAACCCAAATCCAGCGCCTGACGACCATACCAATGCTCGCCGGTCGCCACTTTGTTCAAATCAAGCGACGGACGCATCTGCTGTACAAAATCTTTAAACAGCTGATGCGTTTCATTGAGGTCTTCCTGGAATTTCTCGCGCCCTTCTTCGGTGTTTTCACCAAACAGCGTCAAAGTCCGTTTGTACTGACCGGCGGTATGCAGCTCGACGTCAATATCGTTGCGCTTTAACAGGCGGTTGAAGTTAGGGATCTGCGCGACCACGCCAATCGAACCAATAATAGAAAACGGTGCGGCCACGATGCGATCCGCCACGCAAGCCATCATGTAACCGCCGCTGGCAGCGACTTTATCCACCACAGCCGTTAATTGCAGGCCGGCATCGCGCAGGCGTTGCAGCTGCGAAGCCGCCAAACCATAGCCGTGAACCACGCCGCCGGGACTTTCGAGGCGCAGCAGCACTTCATCGCCCGGTACCGCAACTGCCAGCACCGCGGAGATCTCCTCTCGCAATGAGGTGACTTCACTCGCGTCCATGCTGCCCTTGAACTCCAGCACATACAGCGTGGGCTTCAGCGTCTCGCTCACGCCCGCTTTGGCATTGCGTTTATCGGCTTTCGCCTTTTGCTTCTCTTCTTTCTTATGCTGCTTGAGCCACACTTTTTGCGCCTGTGGCTTCATTTTGGCGAGCTGCAGGTCTTCCTTCATCTCACGATAATCATCATCGAGATGCGTCAAACGCAGCTGACCGCTGCTGTGACGTTTACGCAGCGCGGCATTAAGCACAATCAGAACAATAGCTGCGATCGCCACCACCACGGTGACAGCCTTAGCCAGAAATAATCCGTAACTGGAGAAAAAATCCATTCTGCCGCCTTATTAAACAGTAAATTACAACAGCTGCAAGTTTACCCGCTTTACGCGCTGTCGTCGCCTGAAATGCCCGCAGGCGGCACAGAATGCGAGGCTCAAGCGTTGCACCGCGCGGCAAATTCAGGCATAAAGCCAAAAACCTTCTGACCCGAGCAAAGGACATCGCTGTGCATTATCAACCGAAAAGCGATCTACTGGAAAATCGCATCATTCTCGTCACCGGCGCTTCCGACGGCATTGGCCGTGAAGCAGCCCTGACCTATGCGCGCTATGGCGCGCGCGTCATCTTGTTGGGGCGCAATGCCAACACGCTGCAGAAAACGGAGCAGGCCATCAACCAGTTAAACAAGCAGCCAGCCGCTTCTTTATTACTGGATCTGGCTGAAGCCACGCCAGAAAGCTGCCAGCAATTGGCCGAGCAGGTCGCTGCGCTGGTACCGCGTCTGGATGGCGTGCTGCACAATGCCGGTATTCTGGGCGAGATCGTACCGCTGGAAGAACTCGATCCGCAGATCTGGCGGGACGTGATGCAGATTAACCTCGATGCCACCTTCTATTTAACCCAGGCATTACTGCCGCTGCTGCTGAAATCAGATGCCGGATCGCTGGTGTTTACCACTTCCAGCGTAGGCCGCACCGGCCGTGCAGGATGGGGCGCGTATGCGGTTTCGAAATTTGCCACTGAAGGCATGATGCAGGTGCTGGCCGACGAGTATAAAAACCGTCACTTGCGGGTGAACTGCATCAATCCTGGCGGTACGCGCACCAAAATGCGCGCCAGCGCCTTCCCGGATGAGGATGCCAATTTACTCAAAACCCCCGCGGATTTGATGCCGCTCTACCTCTATTTAATGGGCGATGACAGTCGTCGTAAAACCGGTACCAGCTTCGATGCGCAGCCGGGACGTAAAGCGGGGCCAGCAACCGCATGAGCGATCGCCATCAGCAACGCCAGCAGCGACTGAAAGAGCAGGTTGATGCCCGTATCGCCGCCGCCACCGAGACGCGTGGCATTTTGATGGTGTTCACTGGTAACGGCAAAGGGAAAACCACCGCCGCTTTCGGCACCGCGTTGCGCGCCTGCGGACACGGTAAAAAAGTGGCGGCGGTACAGTTCATTAAAGGCGAATGGCCCAACGGTGAACGCAACTTGCTGGAACAGCACGGCGTCGAATTTCAGGTGATGTCCACCGGTTTTACCTGGGATACGCAGAACCGCGAGACCGATACCGCAGCATGTCAGTTGGTGTGGCAGCAGGCGCGTCGCATGTTGGCCGATAGCAGCGTCGATCTGGTGATCCTGGATGAAATCACGTACATGGTGAGCATGGATTATCTGGATTTAGCTGAGCTGGTCGATATGCTGCAACAGCGCCCTGCACAGCAAAGCGTGATCATTACCGGTCGCGGCTGCCATCGTACGTTACTGGATTTGGCAGATACCGTGACGGAAATGCGTCCGGTGAAACATGCGTTCGATGCGGGAATTCAGGCACAGCAAGGAATAGATTGGTAACACGCTGACGCCGCAGAGCGCGGCGTCAGGCGTGGCATCAGGAACCGCGTTTGGTGTTATTACGACGCGGATTGTTGCTCACCACACCGTGACGTTTTACCGCACGACGGATTTGGTTAGCCTTGGTGCGACGACGATCCTTTTCGACGGCCACTTTCGTTACCGTCTCTTCCGGCATACTGACTAACGTACGCAGATAGTTGACTGCCGGTAACTCCATCTCGATCCAGCCGCCGCGTGGCAAGCCTTTCGGCAACTGGATATCACCGTAACGCACACGCATCAGACGGCTAACCTGCACGCCAACCGCTTCCCACAGACGCCGCACTTCGCGGTTACGTCCTTCGGTCAGCGTCACGTTGTACCATTGGTTAATCCCTTCGCCACCGGCAAACTTAATGGTTTTGAACGATGCCGGGCCATCTTCCAACTGCACGCCTTTGCTCAGCTGACGGATTTTATCGTCATCCACTTCGCCAAACACGCGAACCGCGTATTCACGCTCGACTTCACGGCTTGGGTGCATCAAACGGTTAGCCAGTTCACCATCGGTGGTGAACAGCATCAAACCGCAGGTATTCACATCCAGACGACCGACGGCAATCCAGCGTGAACCACGCAGACGCGGCAGACGATCAAACACGGTTGGACGCCCTTCCGGATCGTTACGCGTGCAGAGTTCACCTTCCGGCTTGTAGTACGCCAGTACGCGGCACACTTCGGTCGCCGACTCAGCGATGGAAACCAGATGGCCATCGATACGAATTTTCAGGGATTTATCACTTTCGATGCGATCGCCAAGCGTCGCCAGTTTGCCGTCAACGCTGACGCGTCCGGCTGAAATCATGGTTTCGATTTCGCGACGCGAACCGTGACCGGCGCGCGCTAATACTTTCTGTAATTTTTCGCTCATGGAGCCTCGTTGTCGCCTTCCCAGGCGTCGTGGTAAGAAGAGGTACGATACAGGGATTACCAATTCCCATATCAGAATCTGTTACCGCTCTGCATTGCTTCTGCAATCTCAGACGGCCCGCGATTTTACACTAACGCAAGTTTTGTTAACACCTTTTCCTTTGCTGCCGATAACAGAGGGCCCGGTAAAAACGGGCACATTAAGATTTTGACAACAAACATTCAGCTGACTGATAGATCGATCTTATTTTCGTCCGCAGCATTCACGCCAAGTGACTGAATTATTATCACTTGCCCCTCACCTTTCCCGATTGAATCTGTTACCGACTTAAGCCAGCTGATACATTAGCGCTTTGCAAGACTGCTTGGGCAGTATTGCTCGCCATGCTAAAGGATAATCACAAACTTTAAATCTAAGTAAAAACACTAAGACAGCATAAAGAACTATTTAATGGCGTTAAATAAGACCTTTTTTAGTAATAAATGTAAATTGATAGTTTATTGGCACTACAGGTTGGATTAAGTCTGTATTTTTGTATTTTTTGAATCATATTAAATTTGATGAATTGTTCTACAGAAAAAACTGTGTAAAATTTAAGCCTGAAATCCAGTGTGTCGACATAATAACATAGCTTTAATTTACTATTTATATTCGTTCAACTAACAAATCATTAACTAAGCACTGTGTAATTACACTGATATTATAAACCGGCGCGCGCGGGATTTGACGCGTTTATTCATTTACGGAATGAATTTAATTCGCATGTCGAAAGTCTTCACCAGGGATTTTACGGACATGCTTTACTGAAGATCACTGCCATGAAAACCTCTCTGCTTTGGCCTGCGCTCGCTGCGCTGGCACTGAGCGGTTGTTCCGTGGGCCACACTGAGTACAGTCGTACTGCGATGCAACACGTTGATATGAGCGTGACAGGCATTCCGACTGTGCTGGGTTTGGGCATCCTCGGCACAACCATTCCTCTGACGCCAGAATACAGCCTGACGGCGGCGCACGTGGCAAAAACTGCCGTGCAGCGCGTCAAGGCTTATCATCCCTATTGCGACGTCGCGATTATTTATCATAAAAACAGCCCAGAAACGCTGGCTAAATTCCGCAGCGGTGCCATTGGCGAACCGATTAAAATGTATGGTTACAGCTTTATTTCCGCTATGCCGGTGGAATCGAGCGGCGTTAATTTAGCGCGCACCGCAATTACCAATAAATGGAATAAAAAGCCCTGCATGGCAATGGCATCAAATGCTGGCGTCGTGCAAGGCATGTCGGGTGGCGCGGTATATAATGCTGACCAAACTATTGGCGGCGTGATTGTCGGTTACAGCCATGAAATATCTAACGTGCGTAGTAAGAAAGTCATCTTAAAAGATGTCTCGCTGTATATTCCGTACGGGGATTTCAAAAACTGGCTGGAAACCAATATTGGTCAGACGCAGAACGTTACGCCTGACCATGCATGATTACTGGAACGGGCGCGTATCACCGACGCCTTCGCGCACCACCACCGGCGCATCGCTGGTGAGATCGATCACCGTGGTCGGCTGCTGTCCCAGCGTGCCGCCATCGATGATCAGATCCACCAGCTTGCCAATACTGTACTGAATCTCTTCCGGATCGGACTCGGTAAAATCGTTACCGGGCAACATCAGCGAGGTCGACATCATCGGCTCGTTGAGTCGCTCCAGCAGCGCCAGCGCCACCGGATTGGACGGCACGCGCAGACCGATGGTTTTACGTTTGTCATTCATTAGACGACGCGGCACTTCTTTCGTCGCCTTCAAAATGAAGGTGTAATTGCCCGGCGTGTTGTTTTTCAGAAGGCGAAACGCGGAGTTATCCACCTGCGCGTAAGTCGACAGCTCCGACAGGTCGCGGCACATCAGCGTAAAGTTATGATTGCCATCCAACTGGCGAATGCGACAAATGCGCTCCATGGCATTTTTCTCTTCCAGACGACAACCCAGCGCATAGCCCGAGTCGGTTGGATAAACAATCACGCTGCCTTTATTCAGATAATCAACGGCCTGATTTACCAGGCGCGGCTGCGGATTGTCGGGATGAATGTGAAAATATTGACTCATAAAAACCTCATATCACCTGTCTGCAACAGCAATGCTGGGCGCCAACTCGGGGAAGCGTTCCCAAACCGGCTCCACGCCGCCCGGTAGCCATAACTTGCGTCCCAGTTCTATCCACGGACAAGGTTGGTGGAAATCTGATCCCTGCGACCCGGCTAACTGATGGTCACGCGCATAGGTTGCCAGCTGCGTGCGCTCGTTGGGCGCTTGCTGGCACTGCGCGACTTCCATGGCATCGCCACCCACGTCGGCAAAATGCGCAATCAGCCGCTTTAACCATTTAGCCGACAAACCATAACGACCGGGATGCGCCAAAATGGCATAGCCGCCAGAATGATGAATAGCATCAATGGCTTGTTTAATTGTACACCATTGCGGAGGCACGTAGCCGGTTTTCCCGCGTGCCAGATAATTCTTGAATACCTGCGCCATATTATCGGCTTTGCCAATCTCTACCAGATAACGCGCAAAGTGGCCGCGCGTGATTAGGCCGCCTTGCGCCAGTCGCTGCGCACCGGCTAACGCATCAGGAATGCGAGCGCGCTCGAGGCGTTCGGCAATCTGCTGCGCACGATCAAGGCGTGTCTGATACTGATGCGTGAGGAATTCAGTCAGCGCGGGATGCTGGCAATCGACATTCAGCCCCACAATGTGGATTTCGTGATTTTCCCATAAGGTTGATGCCTCTAAACCCGCCAGCACGCGGATTGGCAGATCCTGTTGCACCACAGCCGCCTGCGCTTCTGCCACGCCCGCCACCGTGTCGTGATCGGTAATCGCCAGCACACCGACTTTCATCTCAACCGCACGCTGCACCAGCGCGGTCGGCGTCAATAAGCCGTCAGAAGCCAGCGTATGGCTGTGTAAATCGTAAAGGGGAAAACGAGCGATGTCCGACAAGATAACTCCAGCAACTGCATAAACCGGCAGGCATAATAACGATTTTGACCCTGGCTGAAAAAGGGTATTGACATTTTTCGCCCGAACCAGTTAACTAGTACACAAGTTCACACGTAACGGGTATTTAATCATGACTATTTTTGGTTCGCATTTAAATGGTTGGTGGCGCGAAGATCCCTTTATCGGGCGACGTCGTCGTGCACAACTTGCGTAACCGCAGTGCAGATTGATACCTAAGCCCGCCACCGAGCGGGCTTTTTTTTGAGCGAAATTCAGAGAATCCATTATGGCTATTGCGAAACCTACATTGAAGTTGATAACCGGTACCGCGCCCTACCGCGAAGATCCGGCCGCAGTGTTTCATCAGTTATGCGGCGCACGTCCAGCAACTCTGCTGCTTGAATCCGCAGATATCGACAGCAAACAAAACCTGAAAAGCCTGTTAATCGTGGATAGCGCGCTGCGCGTCAGTGCGCTGGGTAACATCGTCACCATCAAAGCGCTGTCGGAAAATGGTCGCGCCATCTTGCCGCTGCTGGACGAGGCGCTGCCCTCTGAGGTGCGTATTGAGGTGCGCCCTGATGGCCGCGAGCTGCATTTCACCCAGCAGCAAGGCATGCAGGACGAAGATTCCCGCCTGAAGGCCTTTTCCGTATTTGATGCGCTGCGCCTGATCCCGCAGCTGGTGAACAGCCCGGAAGAGGAGCGTGAAGCGATGCTACTTGGCGGCTTGTTCGCTTATGACTTAGTGGCCGGTTTCGAAGATCTGCCGCAACTGCGCAACGAACAGCGTTGCCCGGATTACTGCTTCTATCTGGCCGAAACCTTACTGGTGATCGACCATCAGCAGCGCACTGCTCGCCTGCAGGCCAGCTTGTTCTGTCCATCGACCAGCGAGTTCCAGCGTCTGCAAGGCCGCATCGAACAACTACGCGGCCAGATGACGCAAGCAGCGCCCGCATTGCCGGTCCAGCGCGTCGAGCACATGACGCTCAGCACCAGTCAGAGCGACGAAGAGTATTGCAGCGTAGTTAGTGAGATGCAGGAAGCGATTCGCATTGGCGAAATCTTCCAGGTTGTCCCTTCACGTCGCTTCTCGCTGCCGTGCCCTTCTCCACTGGCCGCTTACGACACGTTGAAAAACAGCAATCCAAGTCCTTACATGTTCTTTATGCAGGATCAGGATTTCGCGCTGTTTGGTGCCTCGCCAGAAAGCTCACTGAAATATGACGCGACGTCGCGTCAGATTGAGATCTACCCGATTGCGGGTACGCGTCCACGCGGCCGCCATGCCGATGGCTCACTGGATCGCGATCTCGACAGCCGCATCGAACTGGAAATGCGCACCGACCATAAAGAGATGGCTGAGCACCTGATGCTGGTGGATTTAGCACGTAACGATTTGGCGCGTATCTGTGTGCCGGGCAGCCGTTACGTGGCAGACCTGACTAAAGTCGACCGCTACTCGTTTGTGATGCATCTGGTGTCACGCGTGGTCGGCACGTTGCGCGCAGATCTCGACGTGCTGCACGCCTACCGCGCCTGCATGAACATGGGCACGCTGAGCGGCGCACCGAAAGTGCGTGCGATGCAACTGATTGCCGGGAAAGAAGGCACACGTCGCGGCAGCTACGGCGGCGCAGTCGGCTATTTCACCGCTAACGGCGACCTTGATACCTGCATCGTTATCCGTTCCGCGTGGGTTGAAGACGGTGTAGCCACCGTACAAGCCGGCGCCGGTGTGGTGCTGGATTCCCAGCCCCAGGCAGAAGCGGACGAGAGCCGCAACAAAGCGCGCGCTGTATTGCGTGCCATCGCAACAGCCCATCACTGCAAGGAGATTTTCTGATGGCCGATATCCTGCTGCTCGATAACATCGACTCCTTTACTTACAACCTCGTTGATCAGCTGCGTACCTTTGGCCATAACGTGGTGATTTACCGCAACAACGTGCCCGCTGAGGTGCTGATTGAACGCCTGCAGCAGATGGAAAACCCAATTCTGATGCTGTCGCCGGGTCCGGGCGCGCCGAAAGATGCCGGATGCATGCCAGATTTGCTACAAGCGCTGCGCGGTCGTCTGCCGATTATCGGCATCTGTCTCGGTCATCAGGCGATTGTTGAAGCCTACGGCGGCCATGTCGGCCAGGCCGGGGAGATCCTGCACGGCAAAGCCTCTTCTATTACCCATGATGGCGAAGGCATGTTCGCTGGCCTGAGCAATCCGCTGCCGGTGGCGCGCTATCACTCGCTGGTCGGTAGCAATACGCCAGCCGAATTGACCGTTAACGCCAGCTACAACGGCATGGTGATGGCCGTGCGCCACGATGCCGACCGCGTGTGTGGCTTCCAGTTCCACCCCGAATCCATTCTCACCACTCAGGGCGCGCGCTTATTAGAACAGACGTTGGCCTGGGCGCTGGCGCAGTAATAGGGAGATTATGATGCAAACTATTCTGGAAAAACTTTATCAGTCTGAGACGCTGAGCCAGGGCGAAAGCCACCAGCTATTTAGCGCTATTATTACCGGTCAGCTGGAGCCGACGCAGTTAGCCGCCGCGCTGATTGCCATGAAAGTCCGTGGCGAGCGTCCGGAAGAGATCGCCGGTGCCGCTTCCGCGCTGCTGGCCGATGCAAAACCGTTCCCGCGCCCGGATTACACCTTTGCCGATATCGTCGGTACCGGCGGTGACGGCAGCAACAGCATCAATATCTCGACCGCCAGCGCCTTTGTTGCGGCAACCTGCGGCCTGAAAGTGGCAAAGCACGGTAATCGCAGCGTCTCCAGCAAGTCGGGTTCTTCCGATCTGCTGGCGGCATTTGGCATCAATCTGGATATGCCTGCGGAACAAGCACGCCAGGCGCTGGACGATCTCAACGTCTGCTTCCTGTTTGCTCCGCAGTATCACAGCGGTTTTCGTCACGCGATGCCGGTACGTCAGCAGTTGAAAACCCGTACCATCTTTAACGTGTTGGGTCCGCTGATTAACCCTGCGCGTCCACCGCTGGCGGTGATTGGCGTGTACAGCCCGGAGCTGGTACTGCCAATCGCCCAAACGCTAAAAGTGCTCGGCTATCAACGTGCGGCTGTGGTTCACGGCGGTGGCATGGATGAAGTGGCGCTGCACAGCCCAACGCAGGTCGCCGAGTTGCGTGATGGCGAAATCACTGGCTATCAGCTGACGCCAGAAGACTTCGGTTTTGGCTACCATGATAAAGACGCGTTGGCAGGCGACACGCCGGAAGAAAACCGTGACATTCTGACCCGTTTACTTCAGGGTAAAGGCCAGCCCGCCCATGAGCAGGCGGTGGCGGTCAACGTCGCAATGTTACTGAAAGTGTTCGGAAATGAAGATTTGCGCGACAACGCACAGCGCGCCATCGCTGCCATTCGCAGCGGACAGGCCTACGAGCGCGTTGTCGCTCTGGCAGCGAGAGGATGAGATGAGTATTAAGGGCACTGTTTTAGAGAAAATCGTACAAGATAAAGCCGTCTGGGTTGAAGCGCGCAAAGCACAGCAGCCGCTGGCCACCTTCCAGAACGATTTGCAGCCTGCGGAACGTCATTTTTACGATACACTGCGTGGCTCACGCACCGTATTCATCCTGGAATGCAAAAAAGCATCGCCCTCCAAAGGGCTGATTCGCGAGGATTTCGATCCCGCCACCATCGCTGGCTTATACCGTCATTACGCTTCTGCGGTGTCGGTGTTAACCGATGAAAAATACTTCCAGGGCGATTTTGCGTTCCTGCCGATTGTTAGCGCCGCCATCACGCAACCGGTGTTGTGCAAAGACTTCATCATCGATCCGTACCAGATCTATCTGGCACGACATTATCAGGCCGACGCCATTCTGCTGATGTTGTCGGTGCTCGATGATGAGCAATATCGTCAGCTCGCCGCCGTGGCGCACAGCCTGAAAATGGGCGTGCTGACCGAAGTCAGTAATGAAGAAGAGATGGAACGCGCGATTGCGCTGGAAGCCAAAGTCGTCGGCATTAATAACCGCGACCTGCGCGACCTGTCCATCGACCTGAATCGCACGCGTCAGTTAGCGCCGCGCCTCGGACATGGCGTCACCGTCATCAGCGAATCTGGCATTCACAATTATGCGCAGGTACGTGAGCTGAGCCACTTCGCTAACGGCTTCCTGATTGGCTCCGCGCTGATGGAAGAAGCCGATCTCACTGCTGGCGTGCGACGCGTATTGCTCGGTGATAATAAAGTCTGCGGCCTGACCCGCGCCGAAGATGCACGTGCAGCGCAGGAAGCTGGCGCAATCTATGGTGGCTTAATCTTCGCTGAAGGCTCGCCGCGTAAAATCAGCCGCGACCAAGCGCAGGTTGTGCAGGCTGCTGCCCCGCTGAAGTATGTTGGCGTGTTCCGCAACAATGCGGCAAGTGACATTGTCACGCTAGCGGAAAGTTTAAAACTTTATGCGGTGCAGCTGCACGGCGATGAAGATCAGGCGTTCGTCGCAGAATTGCGTCAGGCGCTGCCAGCAGACACCAAAATCTGGAAAGCGCTGAGCATTAAAGAGCAGTTACCTGCGCGCGACTGGCCGCACGTCGATCGTTACGTGTTTGATAATGGCCAGGGCGGCACCGGCCAGCGTTTCGATTGGTCACTGCTGCAAGGCCAGGATCTCAGCAATGTGCTGCTGGCCGGTGGCCTAAGCGCGGACAACTGCGTAGAGGCCGCGCAGCTGGGCTGTGCCGGCCTCGATTTCAACTCCGGCGTAGAATCTGCGCCAGGCATTAAAGATGCCAGCAAAGTCGCGGCGGTATTCCGCACGCTGCGCGCCTATTAATTTCGCTTGCCCGCCATGGCGCGGGCCGAATAAGGAAGATGAAAAAATGACCACGTTATTGAATCCCTATTTTGGCGAGTTTGGCGGCCAGTACGTACCACAAATCCTGATGCCAGCCTTGCGCCAGTTGGAAAATGCGTTTGTTGAAGCGCAGCGCGATCCCGAGTTTCAGGCCGAGTTTACTGACCTGCTGAAAAACTACGCTGGACGCCCAACGGCTTTAACGCTGTGCAGCAACCTGACTAAAGGCAGCAAAACCCGCCTTTATCTAAAGCGTGAAGATTTGCTGCACGGTGGTGCGCATAAAACCAACCAGGTGCTGGGTCAGGCGCTGTTGGCTAAGCGCATGGGCAAAAACGAGATCATCGCGGAAACCGGCGCCGGTCAGCACGGTGTCGCGTCAGCGTTAGCCTGTGCCCTGCTGGGTATGAAGTGCCGCATCTACATGGGCGCCAAGGACGTTGAGCGTCAGTCGCCAAACGTATTCCGTATGCGTCTGATGGGCGCGGAAGTGATTCCGGTGCATAGCGGCTCAGCCACGCTGAAAGATGCCTGTAACGAGGCGCTGCGCGACTGGTCTGGCAGCTATGAAACCGCGCACTACATGCTCGGCACCGCCGCGGGCCCGCACCCGTTCCCGACTATCGTGCGTGAATTCCAGCGCATGATTGGTGAAGAGACCAAAGCCCAGATTCTGGAGCGCGAAGGTCGCCTGCCGGATGCGGTGTTAGCCTGCGTGGGCGGTGGTTCGAACGCTATCGGCATGTTCGCTGATTTTATCGAAGAAGAAAGCGTTGGTCTGATCGGCGTGGAGCCGGCGGGGCACGGTATCGAAACCGGAGAACACGGTGCGCCGCTCAAGCACGGTCGCGTGGGGATCTATTTCGGTATGAAAGCGCCGATGATGCAGACCGAAGAGGGGCAGATTGAAGAATCCTACTCAATCTCTGCAGGTCTGGACTTCCCGTCAGTGGGTCCTCAGCATGCGCATCTGAACAGTATCGGCCGCGCGGAATATGTTTCGATTACCGATGACGAAGCGCTCAGCGCCTTTAAAGAGCTGTGCCGTGCTGAAGGGATTATTCCTGCGCTCGAATCCTCACACGCGCTGGCACATGCACTGAAAATGATCCGCGAAAATCCGGAAAAAGAGCAGCTGCTGGTGGTTAACCTTTCTGGTCGCGGCGATAAAGACATCTTCACCGTTCACGATATTTTGAAAGCCAAGGGAGAGATCTGATGGAACGTTACAATCATCTGTTTCAACGTCTGTCGGCGCAGCAAGAAGGCGCGTTTGTCCCCTTCGTTACCCTCGGCGATCCGTCACCTGAACTTTCGCTGAAAATTATCGATACCCTGGTGGAAGGCGGTGCGGACGCGTTAGAACTCGGTATTCCGTTCTCGGATCCGCTGGCCGACGGCCCAACCATTCAGGGCGCGACGCTGCGTGCCTTTGCTTCCGGCACCACCGTGGCGCAGTGCTTTGAAATTCTGGCGACCGTGCGCCAGAAATATCCCGAGCTGCCGATTGGCTTGCTGATGTACGCCAATCTGGTGTTCAGCAAAGGTATCGATAACTTTTATGCACAGTGTGAAGCGGTGGGCGTCGATTCCGTGCTGGTTGCGGATGTGCCGCTGGAAGAGTCTGCGCCTTTCCGTCAGGCTGCGCTGCGCCACAATGTGGCGCCGATCTTTATCTGTCCACCAAATGCTGACGATGAACTGCTGCGTGAGATCGCTGCGCACGGTCGCGGTTATACCTATTTGCTGTCACGCGCAGGCGTCACCGGTTCGGAAAATCGTGCCAGCCTGCCGCTGCATCACCTGATCGAAAAGCTGCGTGAGTTTAACGCTGCGCCGCCGCTGCAGGGCTTTGGTATCTCTGAACCCGGCCAAGTGAAAGAAGCCATCGCCGCTGGTGCGGCGGGTGCCATTTCCGGGTCGGCAATTGTGAAAATCATTGAGCGTAACCAGAACGATCCGGCCACGCTGCTCAGCGAGCTGAAAGCCTTTGTGAGTAGTCTGAAAGCAGCCACCCGCTAAAATCCTTCAGGGCCTTATTCGCTGGTGCGGATAAGGCCTTTTTATTGCCAAAAATATCCCCAAACTCAAATTCCCGGCTACTCTCAGATTTTCATGCCCAGCGAAAACTGCGATTGGATCAATAAGTGGTAAAAACGCCCTATTTCTGACTTTTTCACGCGCGCCGATTTGCTGATTTCGCATCTCCAGACCACAATTAATTGCGCCGCCCCATTGCGGCGAAACATCATCTAAGACAGGGAGATAACCAATGAAATTTTTCAAAGTCGTTGCAGGATTTATGATGGCTGCGGTAATGGCGCTGGCACTTAGCGCGTGTGCACCCACAGCAACCAAAGAAGGCACTGGCGGTTACATCGACGATACCGTGGTAACCACCAAAGTTAAGGCTCAGCTGTTGAATGACGAGTCGCTGAAATCGACCGAAATCAATGTTGAAACCTTCAAGGGTAAAGTTCAGCTGAGCGGTTTTGTCAGCTCACCGCAGATGGCAAATCGCGCGGTGGCCGTAACGCGTAGCGTGGCGGGCGTGAAATCTGTGGTTAACAATATGCAGATCAAATAACACAACGGGCGACCTTCTGGTCGCCCGCTTCATTTCTGGTTGCCGATTAGAATCGATATCCCGCACCAAAGAAGAACACCCACGGATCGATACGCGTGTTGATGTTTTGCTGCTCACCGCCAGCTTTAAATTTCACTTCGGTATCAATATCCATGTACCACAGCGAGGCATTCAGCATCCAGTCGCGGTTGATTTGATAATCCAGACCGACCTGGCCCGCCATGCCCCACGAGTCTTTCACGCTCAGGTCGCTTAATCCGGCATCCTCACCCGTTTGGTTGAATTTGGCATCGTAGAAGGTGGTGTAGTTGATACCGACGCCAACGTACGGGCGGACTTTACTTTTGCTATCAAAGAAATAGTACTGCGCCATTAAGGTCGGCGGCAGCTGACGCACGGTGGCCAGATTACCGGTGGCGCCCAGTCCAACCTTATGACGGAACGGGGTTGCAGCCAGCAGCTCAACGCCGATGTTATCCGTTGCCATATAGGTGAAGGTCAAGCCCAGCTGCGTATCGTTGCTAACGTTAAAGCCGCCCATACCCAGCACATTGTCAGAGCCTTCAGTCGGACGAACGGTGGCGCTACCTGCACGCATAAAGAAATCACCGGCTTCATGAGCCAGAGCCAGTTGCGGAATTGCCAGCGCCATCAGCAGTGCGCATTTTGCCAGTTTCATAATCACTCCTTTGCCAAATAAAGATGGGTCTCAATGTTGAATGCGGCACAACATTTACCCCTTTTTTGGTAAAAGATCATCTGCATCAATCTAAATTAATCACTTAAAAAACAATGAATTGATTCAGATCAATTTTGGCTTTACAGCGCGTAATAAAAGTCCGCTTGCGAAAATTTTTCGCCGTGACTATTTTAACTTTCCCCTGTGTGATTTTGGTTCGATACCTTAAAGGTGGCGGGCGATCAGATGAGCGATTCACTAAATCCTTGCGTGACCTGTGGCGCATGCTGCGCGCACTTCCGTGTCTCTTTTTACTGGGCCGAAGCCGATGATGGCGCCGGTGCTGTTCCCGTTGAATTAACAGAACCGTTAACCCCATTTATGCGCAATATGCGCGGCACCAACCAACGCCAGCCGCGCTGTATTGCGCTGCAGGGCGACGTCGGCGGCTGCGTCTCCTGCGGTATTTATCAGCAGCGCCCTTCGCCCTGTCGGGAGTTTTCGATGTCCGGCGAGAACGGTGAACAGAACGAAGCTTGCGATCGCGCCCGTGCTCGCTACGGTCTTCCTGCGCTTTTTCACCCTTCTTTACCTGTTATGACAGAAAGTTATCCCAATGCGGGTGCCAGCACGCCAGTAGAACATGTACAATCGCCGGGTTAATTAATCCGGTTCTTTCAAGGAGTTTACATGTCTATCACGGCAAGCTCGTTATACCGTGACACAGGAAATTTTTTGCGCCATCAGCTGGTTACTATTTTACTGCTGGCGCTGCTGACCTCGTTCATTACTGTGATCGTCGGCCACGCGTTAACGCCAGGTGAAGACCAGCTCTCGTTGTTGAGCCAGTCCGATGACAGCGCATCGTCGCTGTTTGAGCTGGTACAAAATATGTCTCCGGATCAGCAGCGTATTTTGCTGCGCGCTTCCGCTGCAGGCACGTTCGCTGCGTTGATTGGCAACACGCTGCTGCTGGGTGGCATGCTGCTTCTAATCCCAATGGTATCGGGCGGACAACGCGTCAGCGCGCTGCGCGCTATTGGCGCATCTGCGCCCATCCTGCCAAAGCTGCTGCTGCAGACCTTCCTGATCACCCTGCTGGTTCAATTGGGCTTTATGGTGCTGATGGTACCGGGCGTGATTCTGGCGATCCTGTTTTCACTGGCACCGGTGATTCTCGCCAATGAGAAGCTCGGCGTGATTGGCGCGATGCGTGCCAGCATGCGTCTCGCCTGGAAGAATATTAAGGTTATCGCACCGGCTATTGTGCTGTGGCTGCTGGCCAAAATTGTGCTGATGTTCTTCTTCTCATCGCTGACCGTGCTGCCCGCCAATATCGCCTCCGTGGTGTTGAACGCGCTGGGTAACCTGGTCTCCGCAGTACTGATTATCTATCTGTACCGGCTGTATATGCTGTTACGTTAATCGTTATGGCGCTCACCCGGGCGCCATAACTGTACGCTCCTGCCTATTTGGAAACGCTATGAAGCAGTTACTCGATTTTCTTCCCCTGGTGGTTTTCTTCATCTTCTACAAGCTGTACGACATCTTTGTTGCTTCTGGCGCATTGATCGTTGCCACCGGTCTGGCGCTGGTCGTCAGTTGGGTGCTCTACCGCAAGCTGGAAAAGATGACCATTTTTACCTTTGTGCTGGTCGCGGTATTCGGCACGCTGACGCTGGTGTTCCATAACGATGAATTCATCAAATGGAAAGTCACGGTGATCTATTCGCTGTTTGCCGTCGCGCTGCTCTACAGCCAGTGGTTTATGAAGCAACCGCTGATCCAAACCATGCTGGGTAAAGAGTTACAACTGCCTTCAGGCGTGTGGCGCAATCTCAACATTGCCTGGGCAATCTTCTTCCTCGCCTGCGGCTTAACGAATATTTATGTTGCGTTTTGGTTATCGCAGGAATTTTGGGTTAACTTTAAGGTGTTCGGTCTGACCGGCCTGACCCTACTCTTTACTCTGCTAAGCGGCGTGTATATCTGGCGACAGATGCCGCAACAAGAACAAAAATAATGCCACTCCGCCCGACAGCGTCGGGCTTCTCTTCACCTGCAGAAGAACTGAGCAATGGACGAAAAACATAAGTCGCCGCAAGGCGAGATGGTGTTGCGTACCCTGGCCATGCCAGCGGATACCAATGCTAACGGAGATATCTTTGGTGGCTGGTTGATGTCGCAGATGGACATGGGCGGCGCAATTAAGGCGAAAGAGATTGCCGAAGGACGTGTCGTCACCGTGCGCGTGGACGGAATGACGTTCCTTAAACCGGTGGCGGTTGGCGATGTGGTGAGCTGCTACGCACGCTGCATCCGCACCGGCAACAGTTCCATGACCATAAACGTCGAAGTGTGGATCAAGAAAGTGTCGTCCGAACCGATTGGACAGACCTACTGCGCAACCGAAGCGGTGTTTGTCTACGTCGCCGTCGACAATACCGGGCAATCTCGCCCGTTGCCGCCCGGCAGAAGCAATTTAAGCGATCTGTAACATTAAAAAGCGGTCATCTGACCGCTTTCTTTTTGCCTCTCAGCCACGAGTGCTTATTCGATATTGGCGCCACCGTTGATGCGGAATACGATGTTCATGGTGAGATTCTTGCCCGGACGACCTGGCTGATAACGCCACTTCTTCATCGCCTGCTTCACTTCGCGCTCGAACATGTTGCGCGGTTCTGCCGACAAAATCTGGACGTTATCCACACGACCGTCGCTATCAACGTCAAACTGCACCCGCACACGTCCCTCAACACGCAGCGCGAACGCACGTGCCGGATAGGCAGGCTTGCTGACGCTCATCGCTTTCGGACCATCTGAAATGCTCGGCGTTGCGGTCGGATTGGCTTTCGGCGCGGAAGTTGGACGCGTCTGCGTGGTTGGCGCTTCCTGCTTAAACGGATTTTCCTGCGGCTTCACTTGCTGACGCGGTTTCGGCTCAACCTTCTTTTCAACCTTTGGCTTCGGTTTAGGTTTTGGCTTCGGCTTAGGTTCCGGTTTAGGAATCGGTACCGGCTCAACCTTCGGCGACTCTGGCGCCACTTCAGGCTCCGGCTCAGGTTCAGGTGGCGGCGGCGTGACCTGAGCAGGCGCAGGTTCGGGTTGCACTTCCGGAGCCACCAGGGAAACGCTGATAGGCTGGGACGCTTTTGGAACTTCAATCACCTGATGAAACGATGCATAGAGAATGCCAGCGATCAACGAACCGTGAAGTACCACGGATAAAATTACAGCAATGGGGGTACGTGAAGGTAAAGGCGTAGTCAACGTGGTCATATCATTCATGTTCATTGAGTGAAGCGCAGATTTTAAATGCAAATAGCAATCAGTTTCAATAAGCGATGTGCAAGCGCCCCGCAGAAAGGTCTTTTTTAACCCTGATTGCGCTGAATGACAGCGTATTTATCTTTCGTTTGCACTCTGATTAACGATCACTTAACGTGTCACGCAATTTCGGCAAGTCTAACGGGAGTATCCCATCGTGCTTTACGTCATTTATGCGGAAGATACCGCTGATTCACTGGAAAAACGCAACTCGGTACGTCCCGCGCATCTTGCTCGTTTGAAGCTGTTGCAAGATGAAGGTCGACTGATTGCTGCGGGTCCGCTGCCAGCAGTTGACAGCAACGATCCAGGCCCGGCCGGTTTCAGCGGTTCCGTGATCATCGCCGAATTCTCTTCACTGGAAGTCGCGGAATCATGGGCCAAGGATGATCCCTACATTGCCGCAGGCGTGTATGAGAAAGTCGCGGTCAAACCGTTCAAACGCGTTTTCTAATCTATGTGGTTGTCAGTTTTACTGCTGGTGATAGCATTCGCTCTCATCGGCAGAGCACTTTGGCTATGGCGTCAGCAAGGCTGGCGCAACGCTCGTCAGCACATTGTGATGTTAATTGTGCTGGCAGCGGCAGTAGAAATGGTCAATGTCATTCGGGTGCTACGCGGCGCATGATGGCCGCGTAAACCCATCAGTCCATTTGCGAGATAAACAGGATGGAGCGGCGATGTTGCTGCGCCACCTGATGACGAATGGTATGGATGCGCTTATAACGACGCGACTGCCCTTCCAGCCAGCGAGAACGACGACGGTGTACCTGCCGTAACATTCTCCAGCGCGCCACTTCATTTTTGCTGCGTCTCATCACATCCTCTCAGACAGGCTAAACTCGGCAGGCATTATAAAGATCTGCCAGGAAATGCCAAATCGAAAGCTTCATCGAAACGTCATTCACGATTAAAGGTTTCACTCCCTGTGATCAGCACGTAAACTTTGCACAACAAAGCGCGAACAGGATGTCCACTTAATGACCACATTTTATACCCTAATCAGTTGGTTGCTGCTGTTTGGTTACTGGCTGCTGATTGCGGGTGTCACGCTACGTATTCTGATGAAACGCCGCGCAGTCACCTCAGCAATGGCCTGGCTGCTGATCATCTACATTCTACCGCTGGTGGGTATAATCGCTTATCTCTCTTTTGGTGAGCTGCATTTAGGTAAAAGGCGTGCCGAACGCGCGCGCACCATGTGGCCCTCCACCGCCAAATGGCTCAACGATCTCAAACAGTGCCGGCATATCTTCGCCACCGAACACAGCGACGTGGCGCGGTCCCTGTTTGATTTGTGCCGCCATCGTCAGGGCATCGCCGGCGTGAAAGGTAATCAGCTGCAGTTGCTAACCAACTCCGATGACGTGATGCACGCACTGATCCGTGATATCCAGCTGGCACGGCATAATATCGAGATGGTGTTCTATATCTGGCATCCCGGCGGGTTGGCCGATGAAGTGGCGGAATCGCTGATGGCTGCATCGCGTCGCGGTGTACATTGCCGTTTGATGCTGGATTCAGCGGGCAGCGTCACCTTCTTCCGCAGTCCGTGGGTCAATATGATGCGCAATGCCGGCATCGATGTGGTTGAAGCGTTGCAGGTAAGCCTGCTGCGTGTTTTCCTGCGCCGTATGGACCTACGTCAGCATCGTAAAGTGGTGCTGATCGATAACTACATCGCTTATACCGGCAGCATGAATCTGGTTGATCCACGCTTCTTTAAGCAGGAAGCCGGCGTGGGCCAATGGATTGACCTGATGGCGCGCATGGAAGGCCCGGTGGCAACCACCATGGGCATTGTGTATGCCTGCGACTGGGAGATTGAAACCGGTAAACGCATTCTGCCGCCCGCGCCGGATGGCAACGTGATGCCCTTCGAACAGGAGAGCGGGCATACCATTCAGGTAATCGCTTCTGGTCCCGGCTTCCCGGAAGATATGATCCATCAGGCGTTACTCACAGCGGTCTACTCCGCGCGTCAGCAGCTGATTATGACCACGCCCTACTTTGTGCCGAGCGATGACCTGCTGCACGCCATCTGTACCGCAGCGTTACGCGGTGTGGAAGTGAGCATCATTGTGCCGCGCCATAATGATTCGCTGCTGGTAGGCTGGGCGAGTCGTGCCTTCTTCACCGAACTGCTGGAAGCCGGCGTGAAGATTTACCAGTTTGAAGATGGCCTGTTGCATACCAAAAGTGTGCTGGTTGACGGGCAGCTGAGTTTGGTCGGCACGGTAAATCTGGATATGCGCAGCCTGTGGCTCAACTTTGAGATCACTCTGGTGGTTGATGATGACGGCTTTGGCAGCGATCTCGCTACCGTGCAGGATGATTACATCGCCCGCTCACGCTTACTGGATGGTGCTCGCTGGGCTAAACGTGCCTGGTGGCAACGCATCGTTGAACGACTGTTTTACTTCTTTAGTCCTTTACTGTAAAACGAGCGAAAATATTACCGTCTCAGGGCAAGCAGGAATGACCATGGATTTAAATAATCGCCTTACTGAAGATGAAACGCTGGAGCAGGCTTACGATATTTTTCTTGAGCTGGCTGGCGACAATCTCGATCCCGCTGACATTATTCTGTTCAATCTGCAGTTTGAAGAGCGCGGTGGCGCGGAACTGTTCGATCCTGCGGAAGACTGGCAGGAACATGTTGATTTCGATCTCAACCCAGACTTCTTCGCAGAAGTGGTGATTGGATTAGGTGAAGCCGACGGCGAGCCGATCACTGATGTGTTCGCACGCGTCCTGCTTTGCCGCGAGAAAAATCACAAACTCTGCCACATCCTGTGGCGCGAGTAAGCGACAGACAAAAAAACGCCGGGCAATCGCCCGGCGTTTTCATTTACAGCGGATCGACTTTTAAACAAGAGACCGCATGACGGAAGCTGCCTTCCAGCAGCGGCCGGGTTTTCGCGCACTCTGGTCCGGCAATCGGGCAACGGGTACGGAACACACAACCCGATGGCGGATTGATCGGCGATGGCAGCTCTCCTTCCAGCAGCTGGATTTGCTTGTTCTTCTCCAGGTCCGGATCGGGAATCGGCACCGCTGACATCAAAGCGCGGGTGTACGGATGCTGCGGATTGTTATACACCGCATCGTAAGTACCCAGCTCAACCGCATGCCCGAGATACATCACCAGCACGCGATCGGAGATGTGTTTTACCACCGCCAAATCGTGCGCGATAAAGATCAGTGACAGCCCCATTTCTCGCTGCAATTGCTGCAACAGGTTAACGACCTGCGCCTGAATCGACACGTCCAGCGCCGATACAGGCTCATCGCAGATGATCAGCTTCGGCTCGAGAATCAGCGCACGCGCAATGCCAATACGCTGACACTGGCCGCCCGAGAACTCGTGCGGATAGCGGTTGATGAGGTTAGGTAACAACCCAACCTTCATCATCATGGTTTTTACCTTATCCTTCACTTGCTGGCCCGGCATCTTTGGGTAATAGGTGCGCAGCGGTTCAGCAATGATATCGCCAATGGTCATACGCGGATTGAGCGATGCCAGCGGATCCTGGAAAATCATCTGGATATCGCTGCGCGCCTGACGCCATTGCTCCTGGCTTTGCCCGAGCAGATCGCGTCCTAACCAGGCGACGCGCCCTTCTGTGGCTTTCACCAGGCCAATGATGGCGCGGGCCAGCGTTGATTTACCGCAGCCTGATTCGCCTACCACGCCCAATGTTTCACCTTCGTACAAACGCAGACTGACGCCGTCGACCGCTTTCAGGGTATGCGGTGGCTGCCAGAACCACTGTTTGCCATCCTTGATCTCGAAGTGCACCTTAAGGTCGGCGATCTCCAGCAGGACTTTTTTCTCTTCGACTACGGTGCTCATACTAACTCCTCCACCGGCTTGAAGCAGGCACGCAAGCGACCTTCAGCGAAAGGCTCCAGCGGCGGTGCCTTGGCACAAATGTCCATGGCGTAGGCGCAGCGAGGCTGGAACGGACAGCCTTGCGGCAGGCGCAGCAGGTTTGGCGGGTTGCCTGGAATGGTGGTCAGCGACTCGCCCTCCTCAGCATCCAGACGCGGCACCGCACTCAGCAAGCCAATCGAGTATGGATGGGCAGGATGATAGAACACATCACGTGCACGGCCATATTCCATGGTACGACCGGCGTACATCACCAGCACTTTGTCACAGATACCCGCTACCACGCCGAGATCGTGGGTAATCATCACAATTGCGGTATTGAATTCGCGCTTCAGCTCATTCAGCAGCGTCATGATCTGCGCCTGTACGGTCACGTCGAGCGCCGTAGTCGGCTCATCGGCAATCAGCAGCTTCGGCCGACACAGCAGCGCCATCGCAATCATCACACGCTGACGCATACCGCCCGAGAACTCATGCGGAAACATCTTCATACGCTTACGCGCTTCCGGCATTTTCACCGCATCCAGCATGCGCACCGATTCTTCGAACGCCTGCGCGCTGTTCATGCCTTTATGCAGCTTCAGCACTTCCATCAACTGCTCGCCGACGCGCATGTAAGGGTTAAGCGACGTCATTGGATCCTGGAAGATCATCGCAATCTGCTCTGCGCGCAGTTTGTTGAGCTTGTTTTCCGGCAGATTGAGGATCTCTGCGCCGTTAAATTTCGCTGAACCGCCAATGCGCCCATTTTTTGCCAGCAGGCCCATCAAGGCAAACGCGGTTTGCGATTTCCCCGAGCCGGATTCGCCAACAATGCCCAGCGTTTCACCCGCATGCAGTGAAAAGTTGAGGTCGTTCACAGCGGTGACATCGCCATCGTGGGTGCTGAAGGTGACGCGCAGGTCTTTTACATCAAGCAGCAGGTTATTGTTTCCCGCACGTGCAGCCAGGGCTGGCTGAAATTCATGAATGGTCATCGGGAAACTCCTTAACGATCTTTCGGGTCGAGGGCATCACGCAAGCCATCGCCGATAAAGTTAAAACAGAACAGCGTGACCACGAGGAAACCTGCCGGGAACATCAGTAACCACGGCGACACTTCCATCGAGTTGGCGCCATCGCTTAGCAATGCGCCCCAACTGCTCAGCGGTTCCTGAGTTCCGAGGCCAAGGAAGCTGAGGAAAGATTCGAACAGGATCATGCTCGGCACCAGCAGCGAGGCATACACCACCACCACGCCTAATACGTTTGGCACAATGTGACGCAGCACGATTTTGAAGGTGCTCACACCGCCGACCTGCGCCGCTTCGATGAACTCTTTGCGCTTCAGGCCCAGCGTCTGCCCACGTACGATACGCGCCATATCCAGCCACGACACCATGCCGATCGCCACAAAGATCAGCAGAATGTTGCGACCAAAGAAGGTTACCAGCAGGATAACGAAGAACATGAACGGGAAGGAGTTGAGGATCTCCAGAATACGCATCATCACCGAGTCGATTTTACCGCCCAGATAACCCGCCAGTGAGCCATACAGCGTGCCCACCAGCACCGCGATCAGCGCGGAGGCAATGCCCACCATCAGCGAGATACGGCCACCAATCGCAACACGCACCAGCAGGTCGCGACCCGATGAATCGGTGCCAAACCAGTGGCCGGAGACGGTATCCGGCGCGGCAGACATCATCGCCCAGTCGGTGTCGTCATATTTGAACTGCGACAACATCGGGGCGAACACCACGAACAAAGTGATCACCAGCAGCACCAGCAGGCTGATGAAGGCTGCACGGTTGTGAATAAAGCGGCGACGCGCATCCTGCCAGAGGCTGCGCCCTTCGACTTCCAGTTTTTCACTGAAGGCATCCAGAGCTTCGCTGTTTTTTTTACTTAACATCATGGGCGAGCTCCACAATCAGTAACGGATTTTCGGATCGATCACGGCGTACAGCACATCAACGATCGCGTTAAATAGAATGGTCAGCACGCCAACCAGAATGGTCAGACTCATCACCAGCGAGTAGTCACGGTTCAATGCCCCGTTAACGAACAGCTGGCCGATGCCCGGCAAACCATAGATGGATTCAATCACCATGGAACCGGTGATGATGCCGACAAACGCCGGTCCCATATAGGAAAGCACCGGCAACATGGCAGGCTTCAGCGCGTGACGCAGCACGATACGACGCAATGGCAGTCCTTTAGCGCGCGCGGTACGGATGAAGTTTGAATGCATCACTTCAATCATCGAACCACGGGTAATACGCGCGATGCTGGCGATGTAGGCCAGCGACAGCGCCACCATCGGCAGCAACATGTAATTCCATTGGCCGCCGTTCCAGCCGCCGCCTGGTAGCCAGCGTAAGGTAATCGCAAACACCAGCACCAGTAACGGTGCCACGACAAAGCTGGGGATCACCACGCCGGTCATCGCGACCCCCATCACGGCATAATCCCACAAACTGTTTTGCTTCAGGGCGGCGATCACGCCAGCCGTTACGCCCAGCACCACGGCGAGGAAGAAGGCAGCCAGACCAAGTTTGGCTGACACCGGGAAGGCGTGGCCGACCAGATAATTGACCGAGTAATCTTTGTATTTAAACGAAGGGCCAAAGTCGCCATGTGCCAACTGCACCAGGTAGCTCAGGTACTGTTTGCCAATGGGATCGTTGAGATGGTACTTAGCTTCGATATTCGCCATCACTTCCGGCGAGAGGACACGTTCGCCGGTAAATGGACTGCCGGGTGCCAGTCGCATCATAAAGAACGAGATGGTGATGAGGATAAACAGCGTCGGGATGGCTTCAAGGAGCCGACGCAGGATGAATTTTAACATTGCCGTACCTACCAGGCTGTTGCTTCACAAAGTAAAAAGGCGGTGCCGCAGCACCGCCACTGTCGATAGCCTGAGTGCTATTAATGTTTAATGATATACAGGTTTTTATCGACGGTTTTATCCAGCGGATCGTTGCCGGTGTAACCGCCCACGTAAGGTTTAACCAAACGCGCATTGACGTAGTAGTAAACCGGTACAATGGTGCTGTCTTTATCCAGAATCTGCTCAGCTTTCTGATAATCCGCTACGCGCGCTTTATCGTCTGTGGCTTTCACCGCATCGTGGATAACTTTATCGAAGTCAGCGCTTTTGTAGTGCGAGGTGTTACTGCTGCTGTCAGACAGCATGATGTTCAGGAATGAAGTCGGTTCGTTGTAATCCGCACACCATGCCGCACGAGAGACATCAAAGTTGCCCTGATGACGCGTGTCGAGGAAGGTTTTCCACTCCTGGTTTTCCAGCTTAATGTTCACGCCGATGTTTTTCTTCCAGATAGAAGAGGCGGCGATCGCCAGTTTCTTGTGCAGATCGGAGGTGTTGTACAGCAGGTTGAAGGTCAGCGGTTTATCCGCGGTGTAACCCGCTTCAGCCAGCAGCTTTTTCGCTTCTTCATTACGCTTGTTCTGATCCCACTTGAACCAATCCGGCGGCAGCAGTTCCATGCCATCGGTGGCTGGCGGGGTGAAGCTGTAAGCCGGTTGCTGACCTTGTGCCAGAACCTTGTTCACCATGATGTCGCGATCCAGACCGAGTTTCAGCGCGGTACGCACGCGTGGATCGGTGAATGGCGCTTTCTGGTTATTGATTTCGTAGTAATAGGTGCACAGGTATGGCTTGACCATCAACTCTTTGCCGTTGTCCCGCTGCAGTTTTTTGAACAGCTCGATAGGCATGTTGTTGTAAGTGATATCGCTGCCGTTCTCAGAGAAGTAACGGTTAACGTCGCTGACTTCGGAGTTAATTGGCAGGAAGGTGACTTTGTTCAGCACGGTGTGCTCGTTATCCCAATACTGCGGGTTACGCACCAGCGTTACGCGTTCGTTGATCACGTGGGATTCAAGTTTGAAGGCGCCGTTACCGACCCAGTTTTGCGGTTGAGTCCACTGATCGCCAAATTTGTCGATCGCCGGCTTATACACCGGAGACATCACGGAGTTGATCAGCAGCTTATAGAAGTAAGGTACGGGCTCGCTCAGCGTCACTTCCAGTGTGTGATCGTCGATGGCTTTTACGCCCAGCTCGGAAGTTGGCTTTTTACCGGCGATGATGTCGTCAACATTGACGATGTGGCCGTATTGCGGATAGCTGGCGTAAGGCGATGCGGTTTTCGGATCGACCAAGCGCTGCCAGCTATATACGAAATCTTGTGCGGTGACCGGCTCACCGTTGGACCATTTAGCGTTCTTGCGCAGGTGGAAAGTCCAGACTTTGAAATCTTTGTTTTCCCAGCTTTCCGCCACGCCCGGTACCGGTTTGCCATCACTGTCGCTGGTGATTAAACCTTCATACAGATCACGTGCGATGTTGTCTTCGGGTACACCTTCAATCTTGTGGGGATCGAGCGACTGTACTTCATCGCCGTTACCGCGAACCAGTTCCTGTTTTGCTGCCAATTCAACGCCTGCTGGCACTGTTGCTGCCAGCGCGGCATTCCCTGCCAGCACGCCGATTGCGGCTAATACGCCCGCGGCAATCAGGCTTTTTTTTGTGATGTTGTTCATTATTACGCTCCAGTTTTATTATCTTTACCGGGTCGATTTAACGCCCGGCGTACCCCGTTTCCAGGTGATTTTTGCGTGTCTGAACGAAGACCCTAATCACCCTTCAGGGTTTACCACGGTAAAGTGCCGCCCGACTGTAGCGCCGGATCGGCCCATTACTCAATGTTTCTTTATGTAATAGTATTTCAACGCCAGCATGTCCTGCGGATCTTTGCCGGTAAAACCACCCACCCAGGGTTTTACCAACCGCACGCTAACGCGGTAATAGACCGGTACGATTGGCGAGTCTTTATCGAGTTGCGCTTCCGCCTGCTGATAAAGCGAGGCGCGCTTTGCTTCGTCTGCGCTGGTTAATGTTTGCTTCATCAACTGGTCAAACGCCGGGCTGTGGTAAAACGCGGTGTTATTGGATGAACCGCTCAACAGCATATTCAGGAAGGTAGAAGGTTCGTTGTAATCTGCGCACCATGTGGCGCGTACCACGTCATACTGCGCCTGATGGCGCGTCTCCAGCAGCGTTTTCCACTCCTGGTTCTGCAATGACACCACCGCCCCCAAATTTTTCTGCCACATCGAGGCCGCAGCAATCGCCTGTCGCTTGTTTTGTTCGGAGGTGTTGTACAGCAGCGTAAAACGCAGCGGGTTTTGCTGATTAAAGCCGGCATCGGCTAATAACTGTTTGGCGCTGGCATTACGCTCGGACTGCGTTTGTTGCGCCCAGGCCGGAGGGGAAAGCGTGATACCGTGGGTAAACGGCGGCGTCAATCCGTAGGCAGGAATCTGGCCCTGGCCCATGATCTTCTGCGCAATGATGTCGCGATCGAGGGTTAACTTTAGCGCGGCGCGTACGCGCGCGTCATCGAATGGCGCTTTTTTGTTATTAATTTCGTAATAGAAGGTGCACAGCAGCGGGCTGATTTTGACCTCATCGCCGAGATCCTGCTGTAACTTTTTGAACATTTCCGGCGGCACCACGCTGTTGGTCATATCGGTGCCACCGCTGCGATAGCGGTTGATATCGCTGTTCTCTGAGGAGAGCGGTAAAAATACGCCCTCTTCCATCACCGTGTGGGCATTATCCCAATACTGTGGATTGCGTTTAACCACGATTTTTTCATTTACCACCCACTCCGCGAGTGTAAAAGCGCCATTGCCAACATAGTGTTGCGGCTGCGTCCACTGCTCACCCCACTGCTCTATCGCCGGACGATAGACCGGCTTCATCGCGCTGTGAGCCAGCATGGCTACAAAATAGGGAACGGGTTCAGAAAGGGTGACTTGCAGATGACGATCGTCGAGGGCTTTAACGCCGAGTTCAGACGGTGCGGCTTTGCCAGACAGAATGGCGTCAACGTTCGCCACATGCGCTGCCTGTAAGTAGCTGGCGTAAGGCGAAGCAGTTTTAGGATCGGCCAGGCGCTGCCAGCTGTAGACGAAATCCTGAGCAGTAACAGGCTGGCCGTTACTCCAGCGTGCATCGTCACGCAGCGTGAAAATCCAGATGCGCCCTTCTTCGCTTTGCCATTGCTTAGCGACACCGGGGACGAGTTGACCGTTATTATCGGTTTCAACCAAGCCTTCCAGTAAATTACGCATGACATTGGATTCCGGCACGCCTTCTGCTTTCTGCGGATCAAGCGTTGCCACCTCACTGCCATTATTAATCACGATACGCTGTAATTCAGATAATTGCGTGCCCGCGGGAATTTGGGCTGCCTGGCTTGCTGCCAGTGCGCCTGTAAGGCAGAGGGCAAGCACTGAACGTACTGCCGTTTTCGCTACCATGCATTTCATCAACAAATATCAACCTTAATCATAAGCCTGATAGCCTGTAAGCAAGAAGCGTACACATTTGTCGCTATCAGATAAAAAATTTGTGATGTGCCGAAAATTATCAGAACAGATGCCCGCACGCCAAAGCTAAACTACAAAAATGTTAGCAGATTCTCTTTTATCACGTTCGGATGAGTAGGAAAAGTGTTAATTCTTTTATTGAATTATCGATTAACCAAATGATTTTAAAGTTATTTGTAGGATAACTGCATGTAATTTACTCGTTATTGTTCTTTCAATATGATTTTTACGAATTCGACTATAAAAATAGCCATTATCCGCATAAAGAGTCATCGATTAACTTATCAACTTTTCTCAAATGCTAGTTTCAAAGATATGTGCAGAACAATTATCTGTGACAATTATCACAGTTTAGTGTGAGGTTTTACTCGGATGGGATGAGGATAGTAGTAAAAGTGATGCTGGACGTTTGCAGTTAAGGCTAATGAATAAATTAACCAAAATGGTGCAATAAAATGAAGATATGCACCATTTTGGATCGTGAAATCTCTTAAAAGAAAAAAATAACTTCGTTTAATTCAGCAAACCAGGAAAAATAGATTTCATACCTGTAACAATAAACTCGATGCCCAATGCCATTAACAACAAACCCATAATACGGGTAATCACGTTAATCCCGGTTTGTCCGAGCACCCGCACCATCAACGGTGCTGCGCGGAACAGCAGCCAACAGCAAAAGGCGAAAATGGCAATCGCGATACTAAAACCAATTAAGTTCTGCCAGCTGTGATAACGCGTACTCCAGACAATGGTTGAACTGATTGCGCCGGGACCAGCCATTAACGGTAACGCTAGCGGTACCACGCCAATGCTTTCGCGAATAGCGCTCTCTGACTTCTCCTGCTTGTTCTGCTTATCCTCACCCAGTTTTCCGCTGATCATCGACATCGCGATAGTGACCACCAGAATACCGCCAGCAATACGGAATGAATCTATCGAAATGCCAAACAGATGCAGGATGCCATCGCCAAGAAACAGTGACGTCCAGAGGATGATGGCCACAGCCAGGTTGGCGGTAAGATTGGTTTTATTTCGTTCAACCACCGCCTGATAGCTGGTCATGCTGATAAAGACCGGGATGATACCTACCGGATTTACCAGGGCAAACAAACCGACAAAAAACTTAATGTAGCCGGAAAGATCGAGTAGCACGGGATTCAAAGTGGGCTCCGGTAAAGTCTGAGTAGAAAAGCGCGCTTAATGTAGTGCATAAGCCGGGCGAAAAACCAGAGGTGGCGGCAGAAATTTATGCTATCCGTCTGGCTTTGAGCCAGTTTATTTAGCTGCTGTTAACCGTTGGTTATTGCGATGCAGCCGATGCGTGCAGAATATGTGGCACATCGCGCTAACTTTACTTGCGAAAGTTAGTGCTGAAAGGTGTCAGCTTAGATCCGGATTGATCTGCATCAAAATTTACCTACCTCATCAGGGGTAATCTTACCCCGTCGAAACAACTTCCTGACGCTTAAGTATCTTGACCAGGAAACCCTTTTAGTAAGCAACGGCAATACAGACGCCAACCTGATCAATATATAAGCATAGCGTGACTATACTTCTGGATTCAGGCTTGTTTACTAAAAGAGTTTAACTTCCTTCAGGAGAGCACTATGGCCGTTACTAATGTTGCCGAACTTAATGCACTGGTTGAACGTGTAAAAAAGGCACAGCGTGAGTACGCTAATTTTAGTCAGGAACAAGTTGATGCAATCTTCCGCGCTGCCGCCCTCGCCGCTGCAGACGCACGCATTCCACTGGCCAAGCTGGCCGTTGCCGAATCAGGTATGGGTATTGTTGAAGATAAAGTCATCAAGAACCACTTTGCTTCTGAATACATCTATAACGCCTATAAAGATGAAAAAACCTGCGGTATTCTCGCCACTGATGACACCTTCGGCACGATTACTATTGCTGAACCGATTGGCCTGATCTGCGGCATCGTTCCTACCACCAACCCTACTTCTACGGCAATTTTCAAAGCGCTGATTAGCCTGAAAACCCGCAACGGCATTATCTTCTCTCCGCATCCACGTGCGAAAGATGCCACTAACAAAGCCGCCGACATTGTGCTGCAGGCAGCGATTGCGGCGGGCGCACCAAAAGATATCATCGGCTGGATCGACACCCCATCTGTCGAACTTTCTAATCAGTTAATGCATCACCCTGATATCAACCTGATCCTTGCAACCGGCGGTCCGGGCATGGTCAAAGCCGCTTACAGTTCCGGTAAGCCCGCAATTGGTGTTGGTGCCGGTAACACGCCAGTGGTAATTGATGAAACAGCGGATATCAAACGCGCTGTCGCATCCATCCTGATGTCGAAGACCTTCGATAACGGTGTGATTTGTGCGTCTGAGCAATCCGTAATTGTGGTTGATTCGGCTTATGATGCGGTACGTGAGCGTTTTGCCAGCCACGGCGGCTATCTGCTGCAAGGTAAAGAGCTTAAAGCGATTCAGGATATCATTCTGAAGAATGGCGCGTTGAATGCGGCGATTGTCGGCCAGCCAGCGACGAAGATTGCCGAATTGGCGGGAATTAGCGTGCCGGCAACCACCAAGATTCTGATTGGTGAAGTGAAACTGGTTGATGAATCAGAGCCTTTCGCGCATGAAAAACTCTCTCCAACCTTAGCGATGTACCGGGCGAAGGATTACCACGACGCGGTCGATAAAGCTGAAAAACTGGTAACCATGGGCGGTATTGGCCACACCTCATGTCTGTATACCGATCAGGATAATCAGATCGAGCGTGTGCATTACTTCGGCGACAAAATGAAGACCGCGCGTATTCTGATTAACACGCCGGCGTCACAAGGTGGGATCGGTGACCTGTACAACTTCAAATTGGCTCCATCACTGACGTTGGGCTGTGGTTCATGGGGCGGTAACTCCATTTCTGAGAACGTGGGACCAAAACATCTCATCAACAAGAAAACCGTGGCCAAGCGAGCTGAGAATATGTTGTGGCATAAACTTCCGAAGTCTATTTACTTCCGTCGCGGCTCACTGCCGATTGCTCTGGAAGAAGTGGCAACTGATGGTGCCAAACGCGCCTTTATCGTTACCGACCGCTTCCTGTTCAATAATGGCTATGCCGATCAGGTGACTCGCGTACTGAAATCTCACGGTATTGAAACCGAAGTCTTCTTCGAAGTAGAAGCTGACCCAACGCTGAGCATTGTCCGTAAAGGTGCAGAGCAGATGAACAGCTTTAAACCTGATGTGATTATCGCACTCGGCGGTGGTTCACCGATGGATGCAGCAAAAATCATGTGGGTGATGTACGAACATCCTGAGACGCATTTCGAAGAGCTGGCACTGCGCTTTATGGACATCCGTAAACGCATCTATAAGTTCCCGAAAATGGGTGTTAAAGCGCGTATGGTGGCCATCACTACCACTTCCGGTACGGGTTCTGAAGTAACGCCGTTTGCCGTGGTGACGGACGATGCGACCGGCCAGAAATATCCATTAGCGGATTATGCACTGACGCCAGATATGGCCATAGTTGATGCCAACCTGGTGATGGATATGCCGCGTTCACTTTGCGCCTTCGGTGGCCTCGATGCGGTAACGCACTCACTTGAAGCATACGTCTCCGTATTAGCGAATGAGTATTCTGATGGTCAGGCCTTGCAAGCACTGAAACTGTTGAAAGAGAATCTGCCAGCCAGTTATCGCGATGGCGCAAAAAATCCGGTAGCACGTGAACGCGTTCACAATGCGGCAACTATCGCGGGGATTGCGTTCGCAAACGCCTTCCTGGGTGTGTGTCACTCAATGGCGCATAAACTGGGCTCTGAGTTCCACATTCCACACGGTCTGGCAAACGCCCTGCTGATTTCAAACGTCATTCGCTATAACGCCAATGACAACCCGACTAAGCAAACGGCTTTCAGCCAGTACGACCGCCCACAAGCACGTCGTCGTTATGCTGAGATTGCTGACCATCTGGGACTCTCCGCCGCTGGCGACCGCACCGCGCAGAAAATTGAAAAACTGCTCGCCTGGCTTGAAGAGATGAAAACGCAGTTGGGCATCCCAACCTCAATCCGCGAAGCGGGCGTGCAGGAAGCTGATTTCCTCGCGAAAGTGGACAAACTGGCTGAGGATGCATTCGATGACCAATGTACCGGTGCGAACCCACGCTATCCGCTGATTGCTGAGTTAAAACAAATCATGCTGGATACCTTCTACGGTCGTGAATTCTCTGAGTCATTGAGTGAGAATGCTCAAGAAGTTAAAGCCGAAGTGAAAATTGACAAGAAAACCAAAAAAGCCTAAACCGCTTTAAACAAAAAACCCGCTACGGCGGGTTTTTTTATGGCTTGCTGATGAGTTAAACCTGCGGCGATTGTGAGCCATATATCGCCTGAAGTGAACCCTCATCGATTGCCTGCTTATAGTGTTTACGGCAGACCGATATATAACGCTCATTGCCACCAATCACCACCTGCTCGCCTTCGCTGAAAGGTTTACCCTTTGCATCAAGACGAAGCACCATGCTGGCTTTTCTGCCACAGTGGCAGATGGTTTTAAGCTCAACCAGCTTATCCGCCCATGCCAGTAAATATTGGCTGCCAACAAACAGCTCTCCACGGAAATCTGTGCGCAGGCCATAGCAAAGCACCGGAATATCCAGATTGTCGACAACATCAGATAATGCTTTGACCTGTTCGCGCGTAAGGAACTGGCTTTCATCGACCAACACGCAATGCACGGGTTGCTTCGCATGCTCTGCAGCTATTTCCTCATCGAGCTTTGTCTCATCGTTATATAAAAATGCAGGAGACGAAAGCCCGATACGTGAACTGACTTTGCCTGCACCAAAGCGGTTGTCGATCTCGGCGGTATAAACCAATGATCGCATACCACGTTCATGATAATTATAAGAAGACTGTAGCAAAGCCGTTGATTTACCCGCATTCATCGCAGAGTAATAAAAATAAAGTTGAGCCATTAGAAAATCTCATCGCAGCCTATATCTGTTGCGGCGCAGTTTACCATAAACCTGTATAGCTGTAGCGATGCATTATTTTTATCATCTGCTCAAAATAACATCACCATTAAGATGGATATCACAGTCACTATAGAAAGAAAGCACGTTTTGACAAAATAGCGATTACGCCGATATTTTATTCATTTAAATTAAAGCCGAAGCGTCAGGATTAGCGTTCAGCCTGGTCAGCAAGTTAGAAAAGATTACCAAATAAGTAAATATATTCTGAAGAGCGTTATCAATCTGCCCTTCTTTTTTATTTTTACGTTTTGCTTTTAAATCTGGCTATTGCAGTTATTTTTTTGCACCATTATTATGAGTCGGCAGAACAACTCCCATTTATTATATTTTGAGATTAGGACAATGAGCGAAGCACTTAAAATTCTTAATAATATCCGTACATTGCGCGCACAAGCTCGGGAATGCTCTCTGGAAACATTGGAAGAGATGCTAGAAAAACTCGAAGTTGTGGTCAATGAGCGTCGTGAAGATGATACTCATGCACAAGCGGAAAATGCAGAACGCACACGCAAACTTGAACAATACCGCGAGATGCTAATTGCCGATGGTATTGACCCAAATGATCTGTTACAGGCATTATCTGAAACGAAAGTTCCGGGCAAAGCTAAGCGCGCTGCGCGTCCAGCTAAATATTCTTACGTTGATGAAAACGGTGAAAACCGTACCTGGACTGGCCAGGGCCGCACTCCTGCTGTGATTAAAAAAGCAATTGAAGAACAAGGTAAACAACTGGACGATTTCCTACTGTAATCATTCCAGCGCTCAGCATTGTAATTAGTTCATCGCTAATTCACTTTGACCAGGTAAGAAAAAGGAAGCCAATGGCTTCCTTTTTTCATGCTTAATTATTGTTGATAGAAGCGGCGATACCAATCAACAAAATGCTGCACACCTTGCTCTACGCTAGTTTGAGGACGGAAATTGATCGCGTCGTACAAAGGTTGCGTGTCAGCGCTGGTGCCCAGTACGTCGCCAGGTTGCATGGGCAGCATATTTTTTTTCGCTTCAATGCCCAATGCTTTTTCCAGCGATTCAATATACGTCATTAAGCTGGTCGGCTGGCTATTACCAATGTTGTAAACGCGGTAAGGAGCCGAGCTGCTGGCGGGAGAACCTGCTTCCACCGTCCACTTTTCATCCGGTTGAGGAATCACATCCTGCAAGCGCACGATTGCTTCAGCAATATCATCGATATACGTAAAGTCACGCGTCATTTGTCCGTTGTTATAGACGTCAATTTGCTCACCCGCTAACATCGCGCGTGTAAATTTGAACAATGCCATATCCGGACGGCCCCATGGGCCATACACGGTGAAGAAACGTAATCCCGTAGTGGGCAATTGATAAAGGTGTGAATAGGTATGCGACATCAATTCGTTGGCTTTTTTTGTGGCCGCATAAAGTGAAACCGGATGGTCAACGGAATCGTCCGTTGAAAAAGGCATTTTGCGATTCAGGCCATAAACTGAACTGGATGAGGCATACAAAAGGTGGCCGATTTTATGATGGCGGCAACCTTCAAGAATATTGAGGTGGCCGATTAGATTTGCTTCGGCATAAGCATGGGGATTTTCGATTGAATAACGCACGCCGGCTTGAGCGCCCAAATGAATAACGCGTTCAAACGCATGCTCAGCGAATAAAGAGGAAATGGCCTGGCGATCCGCCAGGTCCATTTTTACGAAAATAAAATCAGGATGTTGGGTGTTATGGTCTAAACGAGCCTGTTTTAGGCTGACATCATAATAGTCATTCAGGTTATCGATACCGACAACCTGGTGACCAGCGGCCAGCAAACGCTGACTGACGTGAAATCCAATAAAACCTGCCGCGCCGGTGACCAGAAACTTCATACATCCCTCATTATTCTACGATTTTAATTGACGCTCCGCGGCCGATTGCATAGTACGTGAAACCGCGCTTGCTGATACGCTCAGGATCATACAGGTTACGACCATCAAAAATCACGGGTTCTTTTAACGCACTTTTGATGACGTCAAAGTCTGGCGCACGGAAGTTTTGCCACTCAGTACAGATCACTAAGCCATCCGCACCCTGCAGCGCTGCTTCCTTGGTACCCATCAACTTCAGATCGTTACGATGGCCGTAAATGCGTTGCGCTTCGTCCATCGCTTCTGGGTCGAACGCCTGAACCGTTGCCCCTGCTTCCCACAGCGTCTCCATCAGCACGCGGCTGGAGGCTTCACGCATATCGTCAGTGTTCGGTTTGAACGCCAGTCCCCACAGAGCAAAGGTTTTGCCGCGCAGATCGTCGCCAAAATGGCGTTTAATAAAGGTTGGCAGCTTGTTCTTCTGCGAATCGTTGACGTCTTCAACCGCCTGCAGTAGACGCGGAGTGTAACCAATTGACTCAGCAGTGCGAATCAGCGCCTGCACGTCTTTCGGGAAACAAGAACCGCCATAGCCGCAGCCTGGATAGATGAAGTGATAACCAATACGTGAATCTGAACCAATACCCTGGCGAACTTTCTCGACGTCGGCTCCCAGACGTTCTGCCAGGTTAGAGATCTCGTTCATGAAGCTAATTTTGGTTGCCAGCATGCAGTTAGCCGCATATTTGGTCAGCTCTGCACTGCGGATATCCATCAAAATCATACGATCATGATTACGGTTGAACGGCTCGTACAGCTCGCGTAACAGCTCAACCACTTCATCATTATCGGTACCGACAACGATACGTTCAGGACGCATGCAGTCATTGACTGCCGCACCTTCTTTGAGGAATTCCGGGTTTGATACCACGTCAAAGGCGATGTTTGCATCACGCTTTTGCAGGGTTTCCGTCATTACCGCTCGCACACGATCTGCGGTACCCACTGGTACAGTAGATTTGTCGATAACAACTTTGTGATCGTTCATGTGCTGCGCAATCGTGCGCGCAACGGCAGTCACATACTTCAGATCGGCAGAACCGTCTTCATCCGGTGGCGTACCCACGGCGATAAATTGCATCACGCCATGATTAACGCCTTCTTCCGCATTCGTACTGAACTTCAGGCGACCCGACTCGTAATTAGACATAACAAGCGGCGTCAGGCCTGGTTCAAAGATCGGAATATTGCCTTTCTTTAAGTTCTCGACTTTCTTTTCGTCGACATCAATGCAGAGAACGTCATGTCCGACTTCGGCCAACACCGCAGCCTGAACCAGACCGACATAGCCGATACCAAATACAGTGACTTTCATTGAATTATCCTGTGTTTATTGAGTTACTTTTTGTTGCCTACCGCGCCTTCAAGCCACTGGGTGAAATCTTTACCCAGCACTGGATGGCGAACGCCGTACTCAACAAACGCTTGCATGTAACCCAGTTTGTTACCGCAGTCATGGCTGACACCGTTCAGGTGATAAGCTTCAACGGTCTCTTTTTCCATCAGCATCGCAATGGAGTCAGTCAGCTGAACTTCGCCACCTGCACCTGGAGGCGTTTTCGCCAGCAGCGGCCAGATTTCAGCAGACAACACGTAACGTCCCACAACGGCCAGATTTGATGGGGCTTCTGAAGCTTTAGGCTTCTCAACCACGCCAACCATTGGCGCGCTCTGACCTGCAGAGAGTTCGGCACCCTGGCAATCAACCACACCGTAAGCGGTTACATCAGCAACCGGCTCGACCATGATCTGGCTGCGGCCGCTCTCTTCGTAACGAGCCAGCATCTCTGCCAGGTTGTCTTTGGTTGGATCAGATTCGTATTCGTCGATGATTACGTCTGGCAGGATTACGGCGAACGGCTCATCACCAATCAGTGGATGTGCGCACATTACTGCGTGGCCCAGACCTTTCGCGATACCCTGACGAACCTGCATGATGGTGACGTGTGGAGGGCAGATTGACTGGATTTCGTCCAGCAGCTGACGCTTAACACGTTTTTCCAGCATAGATTCAAGCTCAAAACTGGTATCAAAGTGGTTTTCGATGGCGTTTTTAGAAGAGTGCGTAACCAGCACAATCTCGTTAATGCCTGCTGCAATGCACTCATTTACGACATACTGGATCAACGGCTTATCGACCAACGGTAACATCTCTTTTGGAATAGCTTTGGTCGCAGGCAGCATACGCGTGCCGAGGCCTGCAACTGGGATTACCGCTTTTTTAACTTTAGTCTTATAGGCAGACATCAAAAATACCTCTCTTAATAGGCCGTTCAAGTTAATACTTGATATGTCGGTTTAAAAACGAAATGAGTATATCAGTTACTATCAGGTGGAATTATCCTGGAAGAAGTTAATCCACGGAATTTAGGACTATTACCCAAGTGTAAAGCTTGCTCCTGGTCCTGTCTTTAACACACGGAAAAATTAGATCTAACCGGTTATTCTTCGGCTGAAAGCATCAAACGTAACCTGCCTCCGGCGCCCCAAATATGACACTGCCAGGCGTCGGCACGTTGGCTGATTTGATTAAGATGAGTGCTGCCCATAGTACCAAGCGGCACACCATTACTGAGTTGGATTTGATGAGTATTGACATGCAACGTCGCGTTGAGCCCTGCTGAAACCAGGATTAGGTTTTTTAACTGGCGATGATAATAGCCCACCAGCAACGGGAACTGCCCGCTGAGATTCGCCTGCCTTAACAGCATGTTGACCTGTCGCAGCAGCCCATTTAACTCAGGCAGTCGCTGCTTCTGGCCGGAGAGCTGCTCCTGCAGCAAACCATTAAATAGTGCGCGCAGTAACAGCGCGGCTAACACGCCATTATCGCCAGCGCGCGTTACATCAAGGCAATAGAATGCCAAATCGTTATCTGACAGCGCCGCGATATCCAGTACTAAGCCCGGCTGTTCCGCCATGGTGAGCTGACGGTAATTGATACGGCAATTGGCAATGGTTTGCTGCACCGGCGGCTGGAGCTGTTTAAGTAATTTAGAGGCCGCCAGCGGATCGCTGACCAGCGCATCCCAATCCTGAAAGAGTTGTTCATCCTCCTCGACTTTGGAGGTAAACATTGATGGATAGAGACACTCAAACACCGCTTCACGGAAACGTTCCATATTTTTGAGCGGTTTTAGCAATACGTCTTGCACGCCCAAACGCAACACATGCGCGATGTCCGCCATATTTTGTGTGGCGGAGATAATCAGAATGGGCACATTGTTGCCGCGCGTGCGAAGACGCTCAACGAACGGGATACCGCCCATACGCGGCATTTCAAGATCGCAAATAACCAGATCCACTGACTGCGCCGACAACAAGGTTAAGCCATCAACACCATCACCTGCCTCAAGCGTTGTTGCACCTAAGCTGGTTAATAAATTGTCTATCAATGAACGGAAAACGACCTCATCTTCGACAATGAGTATCTTTTTGCCGATTAGCGGTTTTTCCATTCTCTCCCCCTGCGTACCAGACAATTCAATAGTGGTTCATAAAATGCCGTTGCGCCTTTCAGAATTGGCTGAAGTCGCAACACCTGTGAATGAACAACCTGACTATCTGCCACGGACCAGCGGTAATAGTTCATCCATTTTTTTCTCAACGGCGGCCTTGCCAGCCGCAATGGCTTCTTCTGCACGATGGAAGTCCAGTGTGGAAATTTGTGGACAAAACGGCTGAATCAGCACATCCGGCGGATCGCCCGCCATGCGGTTACGTTTCAGGCGATTTTCCAGAACCTGGATAGATGTCGACATAATCTCCATCGCACCCGGCGTTTGATTAGCACGGCGATGCGTCAGGCCAATCAGGCGTTGACGCAGTTTCTTTCCCCAGCTCAGCGCTTCTACTGCCGCCGCTTCTTCACCGCTCTGCGGCGTAACTGACAATAAATCCTGTTGCATCAGATGTGCGTCATGCTGTAAATCCACGGCGATAACGATGTCAGCACCCAATGCGCGGGTTAATGAGATCGGCACGGGATTCACCACCGCGCCATCCACCAACCAGTATCCATTGTAAGCAATGGGTGGCAATAAGCCTGGCATACTACAGGACGCACGCACAGCTTGATGCAAATCGCCTTCGGTCAACCACACTTCTCGTCCGGTACTGAGATTGGTTGCGACGACGCCAAATGGCTTATCGCACTCATCGATGAGGTCGTTGGGAATCAGCTGGCGGATGTGGCTAAACACCCGGTCGCCGCGCAATAAACCACCGCGCTGCCACGACAGATCCATTAATCGAATGACATCCCAATAGCGGAATGCACTCACCCACTTCTCCATCACGCCCAGCCGTCCATTCACGTAAGCCGAACCGACCAACGCGCCTACAGAACATCCGGCCACCACATCGATTTCAATCCCTGCGCGTTCCAGCGCATTGATCACGCCGATGTGCGACCAACCTTTGGCAGCACCTGAACCCAGTGCCAGCCCAATCCTGACCTTTCTCATCTCACCTCATGATTGGCATGGTACGTAGCATCACGCCTGACAGTCGGCTACCATAGCGCACGCTTAAATTTACTTTAATCACTTCCAGGAGATGACGTGTCTGAAAAGTGCCCTTGCTGCAGCGGAAAGGAGTATAGCGTATGTTGCCAACCCTTTCTGAATGGCCAAGCGAACCCGTCCAGCGCGGAACAATTAATGCGCTCACGTTACACCGCCTACGTCGTGAAAGATGCCGCGTGGTTGGCGAAAACCTGGCACTCCAGTAAACGCGTGGCCGACCTTGAGACGTTATTATCCGAAAGTTTTGCCGGTACTGAATGGCTGGGCTTGAATGTAACTCGTTGTAATCATGGAAGCCATGAGAATGAAGCCTTCGTGACGTTTTTTGCGCGTTACCTCGAAAAAGGCCGGACTTCAGCCATCTATGAATGTTCGCGCTTTCTTCGCGAGGATCAACGCTGGTACTATGTCGACGGAACAACGCCTGAGTTGGGACGTAACGATCGCTGTCCTTGTGGCGCCGATAAAAAATACAAAAAATGTTGTGGGTAATCTGGACAGATACACAACGGCTTTACCATTCATCGCTTTGACAGGACTCTGATCGAGATGCAAGCGCAAACCATCCAACGAAAAGTTTTACGAACCATTTGCCCTGATGCGAAAGGTTTGATCGCCAAGATCACCAACATTTGCTATAAGCACGAACTCAATATTGTGCAGAACAATGAGTTTGTCGATCACCGCACCGGACGCTTTTTCATGCGCACCGAGCTGGAAGGCATTTTCAACGACAACACCTTGCTGGCCGATCTCGATAGCGCGCTGCCCGTCGGTTCAGTGCGTGAACTGCAAAGTGCCGGTCGTCGCCGTGTCGTGATTCTGGTGACCAAAGAGGCGCATTGCCTGGGCGATCTGCTAATGAAAAGCGCGTTTGGCGGTCTGGATATGGAGATTGCTGCAGTCATCGGTAACCACGAAACGCTGCGCTCACTGGTTGAACGTTTCGATATTCCGTTTGTGATGGTGAGCCACGAAGGCCACACGCGTGAAGAGCACGACAACCGCATGGCGGATGAAATTGACCGTTATCAGCCTGATTATGTGGTGCTGGCAAAATATATGCGCGTGTTGACGCCCGCCTTTGTGCAACGTTATCCAAACCAGATCATCAATATTCACCACTCATTCTTGCCGGCGTTCATTGGCGCGCGTCCGTATCATCAGGCTTATGAGCGTGGCGTGAAAATCATCGGCGCCACCGCGCACTACGTGAACGATAACCTCGATGAAGGTCCAATTATCATGCAGGACGTGATCAACGTCGATCATAGCTACACCGCAGAAGAGATGATGCGTGCAGGACGAGACGTTGAGAAGAATGTGTTGAGCCGCGCGCTGTATAAAGTGTTAGGCCAGCGCGTGTTCGTTTACGGCAACCGCACGATCATTCTTTAACCACTTTGGCGCTGAACTGCACAACTCTTCAGCGCCACGCATAAAAAGTGGGCAAACAGTTTTTATTTTCAGTGACGGCGCTTTACAGACTGAGCGCATTTGTTATGATGCGCCCCGCTTTAAGACGCAATGATTCAGGCCAGTGGTGGGATTCCCGAGCGGCCAAAGGGAGCAGACTGTAAATCTGCCGTCACAGACTTCGAAGGTTCGAATCCTTCTCCCACCACCATCTGAATCGTCTCTGCCTGAAGCCACAATATGTCATATCCCCGGTGGGATTCCCGAGCGGCCAAAGGGAGCAGACTGTAAATCTGCCGTCACAGACTTCGAAGGTTCGAATCCTTCTCCCACCACCATTAATACCATTCTCCTGTTTTTCCCACTTGTTTTAATCGTTGTAACCTCCTGATTCACACCATGACTTTTCCCCAAAAACTCGTTACCATCGCGCCATACTTTTGCGGATAAAAATGGCAGCGAAATGAAATTTGTCTCTTTCAACATCAACGGCTTGCGTGCGCGTCCTCATCAATTAGCCGCGCTGGTTGAACAGCATCAACCCGATGTCATCGGCTTGCAGGAAACCAAAGTGCATGACGATATGTTCCCGCTCGAAGACGTCAGCAAACTGGGTTATCACGTGTTTTATCACGGGCAGAAAGGTCACTACGGCGTCGCGCTGCTGACCAAAGCTGAGCCTGTCAACGTCTACCGTGGTTTCCCTGACGATGAGGAAGATGCACAGCGTCGTTTGATCATGGCGGAAATCCCGAGTCCGATTGGTGATATCACGGTGATCAACGGTTATTTTCCGCAGGGTGAAAGCCGCGACCATCCCACCAAGTTCCCGGCGAAAGAGAAGTTTTATCGCGATCTGCAAAGCTATCTTGAGCAACAGCTAGCCGTGGATAAACCGATATTGATCATGGGCGACATGAACATCAGCAGCACCGATTTTGACATCGGCATTGGTGAAGATAATCGTAAGCGCTGGCTGCGTACCGGAAAATGCTCGTTCCTGCCTGAAGAGCGCGAGTGGATGGATCGCTTGCTTAAGTGGGGTTTGGTTGATACCTGGCGCGATAAGTTCCCGGAAACCAACGATCGTTTCTCATGGTTTGACTACCGTTCGAAAGGCTTTGACGACAATCGTGGTCTGCGCATCGATCTGCTGCTGGCGAGCCAGCCGCTTGCCTCGCGCTGTGTTGAGAGTGGCATCGATTACGATATCCGCAGCATGGAGAAACCGTCGGATCACGCCCCGGTTTGGTCGACATTTAAGCTGTGATGAAGCAGCGTGGCGTCTAGCGCCACGCGCTTTTATTTGATGATCTTCCAGATAAGCGGATTGGTTCCCAATACCTTCTCATCCCTGCCGCACTGCAATAACACGCCTTCCGCTTTGACTACCGCACCTTCAGAATAACTGCGGTTCTCATAGGTACAGCATTGCATGCAGTTGCTCTGACGATTATTTTGCCCTTGTGTCCACACTTCTGGCGGCAGATCCACCACCACATCGGTATTGCCCATACGATTGTTTTCCGGCTGGCGGTTGGCCAGCGCCGAGGTGCTGCATAACAACAATCCGCCCAGCAACATCATTGCATAACGCATCACTCTGTCTCCTTGGTTTTGCGACGAGCCGTTTTCGGTTTGGCTTTCTTTTTGGCCCCAGGCGCTGTCAATCCGCGAAAGGCCTGTAACGACGGTCGCTGGCGTGCTTCACCAATCAGCCCAATCAAGGTGCTGACCAGCGGCTGCATAAACTCATCATAGCGACAAGACTTCTCGCTAATCCGGGTAAGCGTCGATTCCCATTGCGCCGTCATATCGGGCCGGGCGGCCATTTCTGGCAGTGCATGGATCAACGCCCTGCCCGCATCCGTCGAATGAATATAGCGGCCTTTTTTCACCAGGAAAGTGCGGCGGAACAGCAATTCGATAATGCCCGCACGCGTCGCTTCCGTACCTAAACCATCGGTTGCACGCAGCACTTTCTTTAATTCTTTATCCTGCACAAAGCGGGCGATGCCGGTCATCGCAGACAACAGCGTCGCATCGGTAAACGGACGCGGCGGTTGCGTCTGCTTCGCCAGCACTTCGCCGCGCTCGCACAGCAGCTCATCACCTTTAGCGACGACCGGCAGCGGCGTGCCATCGTTCTCCTCGTCACGCTCTTTGCTGCCGAGCAGCGCACGCCAGCCGGCTTCGGCCAGAAAACGCGCTTTGGCGATAAATTTTCCGCCGCCGATATCAAGATCAATAACGCATTTGCGGAACACCGCATCCGGGCAAAACTGCATTAAATACTGGCGGGCGATCAATCCGTAAATATTGGCCTCATTTTCGGTCAGACTAACCTTACTGGCACGCGCAGTGGGAATGATGGCATGGTGCGCATCGACCTTTTTGTCGTCCCAGCAGCGGTTCTTCTGATCGGAATTGAAATCCGCTGGCGGTGTCAGATTGGGCTGATGCGCCTGAATGGCGTTCAGCACCGCATGGCGTCCGGCAAAGTGCTCATCGGGCAGATAGCGGCTATCGGAACGCGGGTAGGTGATCAGCTTATGGGTTTCATACAGCCGCTGACAGCAATCCAGTACGTTCTGCGCGCTGAGGCCAAAGCGCTTACCGGCTTCGATCTGCAGGCCAGAAAGCGAAAATGGCAGCGGTGCGGTATCGGATTCACGTTTGTCGTTATATCCGGTGACCAGCGCCGGCTTACCATTAATGCGCTCAAGCACGTGATCCGCCAGCGGACGATGCAGCAAACGCCCCTCTTCATCCTGCCACGGCTCGCAAGCATCGCTTGGCACCCATGTCGCGACAAAACGCTCGTCTTTTGGCGTGACGATGTGCGCTTTAACTTCGAAATAGTCCTTAGGGATAAAGTTTTCGATCTCTTCATCGCGGCGCACCACTAAACCCAGCACCGGCGTCTGCACGCGGCCAACCGACAGCACGCCGTCGTAACCGGCGTTACGGCCCAGCAAGGTAAAGGCGCGCGTCATGTTGATGCCGTACAGCCAGTCGGCGCGCGCACGCGCTAACGCAGACACACACAGCGGAATGAATTCGCGGTTCTCACGTAAGCGCCCAACCGCACGTTCAACCGCCGAAGGATTAAGATCGTTAATCAGGCAGCGCTGCACCGCTTTACGTTTCTCTGGTGCGAGCTGCAGGTAATCCAGCACTTCATCCACCAGCAGTTGACCTTCACGATCGGGGTCACCCGCATGCACCACCATGCTAGCTTGTTGCAGCAGGCCTTCAATCACTTTCAACTGCTTCGCTACGGATGGACGTGGCTGCAGGCGCCATTTTTCCGGAATAATCGGTAAATCAGCCAGATTCCAGCGCGCATAGCGGCTGTCATAACTGTCGGGCTGCGCCTGCTCCAGCAGGTGCCCAACACACCAGGTCACAACCTGGTCATTCCCGCAGGCAATATAGCCGTCTCCGCGTCGATGCGGTTTTGGCAACACGTCGGCAATCGCACGCGCTAAGCTGGGTTTTTCGGCAATAAACAAACGCATGGATGGCGTCGTTCCTTAACGTCAGGTAACTACGGTAATCAGTGGACGATCGGCTCTAGCGGCAAACAGTTCGCCAATCGACGTTGCTTGCACGCCTGCTGCAGAGGCGCAGCGCTGGAATGCCTCAATGGCGCCGGGTTGAACCGCCACCAGCAGACCACCGGAGGTTTGTGGATCGCACAGCAACGCGCGGGTGGCATCATCTAAGGGTGAAACCTGCTCGCCATAGCTGGCGAAGTTGCGGCTGGTGCCACCGGGCACCGCTCCCGCAGCGATATAGTCATCGACGCCCGCCAGGCGCGGTACCTGCGCTGCAATCACTTCGGCACGCAATCCTGAACCCTGGCAGATTTCACTTAAATGGCCGAGCAAGCCAAAACCGGTGACATCGGTCATCGCGCTGATGCCCGCCAGTTTGGCGAACTCCGCTCCGGCTTTATTCAGCTGGCACATCACATCGGCAGCCAGCGAACGGTGTTCAGGCCGCAGCAGGCCTTTTTTCTCGGCGGTAGTGAGAATGCCAATGCCTAATGGTTTGGTGAGGAAAAGCTGACAACCGGCCTGCGCCGCGCTGTTCTTTTTCACCCGTGCCACATCGACGATACCGGTCACGGCCAGGCCGAAGATCGGCTCTGGCGCATCAATCGAATGACCGCCCGCCAGGGCGATTCCCGCCGCCTGACAAGCGGCACGCCCGCCCTCGACCACCTGCTGCGCCACTTCCGGACTCAGTAGATTCACCGGCCAGCCTAATATAGCGATCGCCATGATGGGTTTCCCGCCCATGGCGTAAATATCGCTGATGGCGTTAGTGGCGGCGATACGACCAAAGGTAAAAGGATCGTCGACGATCGGCATAAAGAAGTCGGTGGTGCTTACCACCGCAGTACCGTTGCCGAGATCGTAGACTGCAGCATCATCACGCGTTTCATTGCCAACCAGCAGTTGCGGATCGTGAAACGGGCTGAGCTCACTGCGCAGAATGGTTTCCAACACCTGCGGCGAAATCTTGCACCCACAACCCGCACCGTGGCTGTATTGCGTTAAACGAACAGGTTCACTCATGGCGACTTCCTTATGCGATGAACAGGAGGCGCTATGTTAGCCTGGCTGTCAGTTGGGAGTAAGTGTTGCACGACCTAACCTCGATCTTTCGCACAGGCTCTGTGCAATCTTTGCAACGGCGCCTAACCTGCCGCAAAAGTCCAGCATTGTCTGTCAGAAATAACTGACAAACTGCGCGGTGTCCGGCGCAACCACGGTGGTGTTGGCTTTCAACTGCGGCGTGCCGAGATAGAGGAAACCGACAATCGCATCTTGCTCGCGGCAGCCAAAGGCTTCGCGCACGGACGGATGATCGGTCCACGGACCGCTGCGCCAGATGCCATTAAAACCTTGCGCCACGGCGGCCATCTGCATCGCCATCACTGCACAGCTGGCAGACGCCAGTTGCTCCCACTGCGGCACTTTGGCGTTCTCTTCACAATGCGCCACCACGGTGATGATCATCGGCGCGCGATAAGGCGCGGAGGCTGCTTTGTCAATCGCCTTCTGCTCAAGATTGCTGTCACGCGCGGCCTGTTCCAGCAAGTTAGCAAAGCGCTCGCGCCCCTCATTTTCGACAATAATGAAACGCCATGGCTGCAGCGTACCGTGATCGGGGGCGCGCATCGCGGCGTGCAGAATATTTTGCAACGCTTCACCTGCCGGAGCCGGTTCTGCCAGACGAGACGCCGAGCGGCGATTAACTAATAAATCCAATGCATCCATTATTCTTCTCCCGTGAATAAAAAGCGTGGGCTAATCCTGGCACAGCACGATCTTTTGTAACAGTCTGGCGCGATTTCCTGCTGACTTTTCGCACGCCGCTCTTTAGGATGAACCCGACATCGGGGCAGACCGCGTGCTGGCTGCCCTGCTACGTGAATATGGAGAGTTTATGCGCACTTTGTGGCGAATTATTTCCGGTCTGTTCCGCTGGACCTGGCGGGTACTGAATTTTATTCGGGAATTTATTCTTAATTTATTTCTTATTGTTTTGATCCTGGCGGGCGTCGGGATTTGGCTGCAGGTTTCCAGTTCCAACAACAGTGAGCCTGTACAGCAAGGCGCATTGAAAATCGATCTGAGTGGAGTGCTGGTCGATAAACCTTCCGTCAGCAATCGTCTAAGTCGTATCAGCCGTCAACTGTTAGGCGCAAATAGCGATCGCCTGCAGGAGAATTCCCTGTTCGATGTCGTCGATGCGATCCGCCAGGCAAAAACCGATAAAAACATCACTGGCATCGTGCTGGAGCTGCGTGACTTTGCCGGTGGCGATCAACCTTCGCTGCAATATGTGGGTAAAGCACTGCGCGAATTCCGTGACGCCGGCAAACCTATTTATGCAGTCGGCGACAGTTACAGCCAGGCGCAATACTACATCGCCAGTTACGCCAACAAGGTGTATCTCTCACCTCAGGGCACGGTTGATCTACACGGTTTCGCCACCAACGGCCTGTACTACAAGACTTTGCTGGAAAAGCTGAAAGTTAATTCGCATGTATTCCGTGTAGGCACTTATAAGTCTGCGGTTGAGCCGTTCCTGCGTGACGATATGTCACCGGAAGCGCGCGACGCTGATGGGCGCTGGATTGGCCAGCTGTGGCAGAATTACCTGAATACTGTGGCAGCCAATCGTCAAATTACACCAGAACAGCTGTTCCCAGGTGCAGCCGGCATCATTAGCGGCTTGCAAGCGGTGCAAGGTGATACCGCGAAATATGCGCTGAATAATAAATTGGTGGATGTACTGGATACGCGTGCAGCCGCCGATCAGGAACTGGTGAAAACCTTCGGCTGGGATAAGGCGAATAACGATTACCGTAGCGTGAGTATCTACGATTACACCGTTAAACAGCCGCCGCAGAGCCAGGATGGCAATATCGCCGTGATCCTCGCCAGCGGTGCGATTATGGACGGTGAAGAGAGTGCCGGAAACGTCGGCGGTGATACCACGGCGTCGCAAATCCGCGATGCGCGCCTGGATGCTAAAATCAAAGCCATTGTGTTGCGTGTCAACAGCCCTGGCGGCAGCGTCACGGCATCGGAAGCGATTCGTGAAGAGCTGGCGGCAGCCCACGATGCGGGTAAACCGGTGGTGGTCTCAATGGGTGGCATGGCGGCTTCCGGCGGTTACTGGATTTCAACGCCTGCCGATTACATCGTGGCGGCACCCAGCACGCTGACCGGTTCCATCGGTATCTTTGGCGTGATTAACACCGTTGAAAACAGCCTGAGTTCGGTGGGTGTGCATACTGACGGCGTTGCCACATCGCCGCTAGCGGACGTCGCTACCACCAAAGCGCTGCCAACCGAAGTGCAGCAGCTGATGCAGCTGACCATTGAGAACGGCTATCGTAACTTCGTGGGCCTGGTAGCGGCCTCGCGTCACAAAACGCCTGAGGAGATCAATGCGATTGCGCAGGGTCACGTCTGGACCGGTAGTGATGCCAAAGCCAATGGTTTGGTCGATGCGTTGGGTGACTTTGACGATGCCGTGGCGAAAGCCGCTGAGCTGGCGAAAGTCGCTAAGCCGGAGTTGAGCTGGTATCAGGACGATCCGGGCATGATCGATCTGCTGCTGAATCAGATGAACGCGTCGGTTCAGGCGGTGTTGCCGGCTGCGCTGAAAGTCTGGCTGCCTGCGCCAATGCTGGACGTAATGAGCGCAATGAAACAGCAACCTGGCTTACTGAATAACCTCAACGATCCGCAAAATCGCTACGCTTTCTGCCTGAACTGCGGCAACGTACGCTAATCTTTACAGCCCGGCCGCTGGTCGGGCTGCTTTTCGTTCGCAATCCCCTTATACTGCGCGTTTTACGGCAAGTCTGAGTTCCTTCATGCAAAAGAAAAATATCTACGTAGCCTACACCGGCGGCACCATCGGGATGCAGCGCTCTGCGCAGGGCTACATTCCGGTATCGGGTCATCTGCAACAGCAGCTGGCAAACATGCCCGAATTCCATCGGCCTGAAATGCCGGATTTCACCATCCATGAATATCAGCCGCTGATGGACTCCTCGGACATGACGCCGCAGGATTGGCAATCGATTGCGAACGATATTAAGCAAAACTACGATCGTTACGATGGCTTTGTAATTTTGCATGGTACCGACACCATGGCCTTCACCGCTTCGGCGCTCTCCTTTATGCTGGAGAACCTCGCTAAGCCGGTGATTGTCACCGGCTCGCAAATTCCCCTGGCAGAATTGCGTTCTGATGGGCAGCAAAACCTGCTGAACTCGCTGTATGTGGCGGCCAATTATCCGATCAGTGAAGTTGCCCTGTTTTTCAATAACACGCTGTTCCGCGGCAACCGTACCACTAAGGCACATGCTGACGGCTTTAATGCCTTCGCATCGCCAAACCTGGCGCCCTTGCTGGAAGCGGGTATTCATATCCGCCGGTTAAACACCCCGCCCGCACCGCAAGGTCACGGCGAGCTGATTGTGCATCCGATAACACCACAGCCGATTGGCGTGGTAACGATTTATCCGGGTATCTCTGCCGACGTGGTGGGTAATTTCCTGCGTCAACCGGTGAAAGCCTTGATCCTGCGCTCTTACGGCGTTGGCAACGCGCCGCAAAATGCTGAGTTTCTTTCGGAACTGCAACAGGCCAGCGATCGCGGCATCGTGGTGGTGAATCTGACGCAGTGTATGTCCGGCAAAGTGAATATGGGCGGCTATGCCACCGGCAATGCGCTTGAGCATGCGGGTGTGATCAGCGGTTTTGATCTCACCGTTGAGGCCACATTAACCAAACTGCATTTTTTATTGAGTCAGAACCTTACCAGCGCGGAAATTCGTGCCAAAATGCAGCAGAATTTACGCGGCGAACTGACCGAAGATTGATACGGAGCGAAACCAATGAAGCGGGCATTGATAATCATCGATATTCAGAACGATTTTTGCCCCGGCGGCCCAATGGCGGTGCGTGAGGGTGACCAAACGGTTGCCGTCGCCAATCGATTTGCGCGTGAGTTTCACGATCGGGGTGAATGTGTGGTGGCATTGCAAGACTGGCATCCAGCCAATCACGGCAGCTTCGCCTCGATCTCCGGCGAGCCGGTCTACACGCTCGGCGAATTAAACGGTTTAGCGCAGATCTGGTGGCCCGATCACGGTATTGAGAATTCTGTCGGGGCGGATTTTCATCCCGATCTCGATCGCTCTCTGATAGATGCCGTGTTCCATAAAGGGGGCGATGTTGAGGTGGATAGCTACAGCGCCTTCTTTGATAACGGCCATCGACGCAAGACAGAACTCGACAGTTGGCTGCGCGAGCGCGGCATTAGCGATTTAGTGATGCTGGGTATTGCGACCGATTACTGCGTCAAATACAGCGTGCTGGATGCGCTGGAGTTAGGTTACAACGTGGAGGTGGTTAAAGAGGGCTGCCGCGGTGTGAACCTGAATCCGGATGACAGTGAAATTGCTTTCGCTCAGATGGAAGCACAAGGTGCGGTATTAATCTGAAAATAAGGGGCTGGTGAGAACCAGCCCTTTTGATTTTTAGTGCAGGTTGATGCGCGTGACGTCGGGCTCAATGCCAAACTCTTCTTTCAGCTGTTTCTTCGATTTCATCACCATATCCCCACCTTTGCTAATGGTCATATGTTGCGGATCGTCATTGTGGCGAGCCTGCCACAACATCACCAGCTGCAGACAATTCTCTTTCTGCTCTGGCGTCAGCGCGACGCCATCTGGCCATTTGCCGATTTCAACCGCCGTGGAGAGCCGCTCGTACACTTCCGGCGTCATCGCCTCCAGCATCGCTTCCAGTTCCTGTTTCATGCTTAACCCTCTTGCTGATTGCCCTGCTCATCAGTGAAGTTTAGCGAGGCGGAGTTCACGCAGTAGCGCTCGCCGCTCGGCTGTGGGCCATCCGGGAACACATGTCCCAAATGTGCATCACAGTTGCCACAGCGAATCTCAACCCGGTGCATGCCGTGAGAATCATCTTCCAGATAGCGTATGGCGTCGTCACTGAAAGGCTGATAGAAACTTGGCCAGCCACAGCCTGAATCGTATTTGGTTTCGGATAGAAACAGCGGCGAATTACAAACTAAGCAGTGGTAAATCCCTTCCTGCTTGTTGTGCAGCAAGGCGCCCGAGAAAGGGGGCTCCGTTCCACGATGCTGAGTGACATAGCGCTGCATTTCGGAAAGCTGCGCAATTTTTGCGTCGGGTGCGGTGTCTTTAGCCATTTTGAGTTCCGGAGTGTCATTCTGAAAAAATCGACTAGTATTCTAACAAACGTACAACATCTATCGGGTCTTTTTTCGTGCTAACGCCTCCGACATCTGTTCCACAGCACGATTTTGTGATGGCGATCACCCTTTGCAAAAGTCATCCCTTTTCAGCCCGCATTCGGCGTAACATAGGCGCGCAATAAGGGTGCTGCGTAAGCGATTGCGCAACGAATTATTCCTGGTGTTGGAATTGACCTGTCGCAACAATTGACACGATTCCGCTTGACGCCTGGTAAGGTTTTTGTAATTTTACAGCCAACCTTTTATTCACTAACAAATAGCTGGTGGAATATATGACTATCAAAGTAGGTATTAACGGTTTTGGCCGTATCGGTCGCATCGTTTTCCGTGCTGCGCAGCAGCGTTCTGACATCGAAATCGTCGCGATCAACGATCTGCTCGACGCCGATTACATGGCATACATGCTGAAGTATGACTCTACTCACGGTCGTTTTGACGGCACTGTAGAAGTGAAAGACGGTGCACTGATTGTTAACGGTAAGAAAATCCGTGTTACCGCTGAGAAAGACCCGGCTAACCTGAAGTGGGACGAAGTGGGTGTTGACGTTGTTGCTGAAGCGACCGGTATCTTCCTGACCGACGAAACTGCACGTAAACACATCACCGCTGGCGCGAAGAAAGTGGTTCTGACTGGTCCATCTAAAGACAGCACCCCGATGTTCGTACGTGGCGCTAACTTTGACAAATATGCTGGCCAGGACATCGTTTCTAACGCGTCTTGCACCACCAACTGCCTGGCTCCACTGGCTAAAGTTATCAACGACAACTTCGGTATCGTTGAAGGTCTGATGACCACCGTTCACGCAACCACCGCGACGCAGAAAACCGTTGATGGCCCGTCTCACAAAGACTGGCGCGGCGGCCGTGGCGCAGCGCAGAACATCATCCCATCTTCTACCGGTGCAGCTAAAGCAGTTGGCGTTGTTCTGCCAGAGCTGAACGGCAAACTGACCGGTATGGCGTTCCGCGTTCCTACTCCAAACGTGTCTGTTGTTGACCTGACTGTTCGCCTGGAAAAACCAGCGACCTACAAAGAAATTTGTGCAGTGATCAAAGCTGAGTCAGAAGGCAAAATGAAAGGCGTTCTGGGCTACATTGAAGACGACGTGGTTTCTACCGACTTCAACGGCGAAACCCTGACTTCAGTATTCGATGCTAAAGCAGGTATCGCTCTGAACGACAACTTCGTGAAACTGGTTTCCTGGTACGATAACGAAACTGGTTACTCACACAAAGTTCTGGATCTGATTGCACTGGTTGCTTCTAAGTAAGCTAACCGGCTACACAGACAAGGGGTGACTTCGGTCGCCCCTTTTTTTCGACTGGATAAAAGAGAAGGTCTGACCATGCAAGATACGCTTTATACCCTTCCGGTAGTGAATCAAATCACCCCTTATCTGTCACAGCGCCAGCAGGGTGATTTGCCGATTGTGGTAATCAGCCATCCTAAAGTGCGTGCGGCGATTGCCCTGCAAGGTGCGCATCTGCTTTCGTGGCAGCCTAGCGGCCAAAAACCGGTGATTTGGCTCAGTGAAAAAAACCCGTTTACCACAGGTAAAGCAATCCGCGGCGGCGTGCCGATTTGCTGGCCGTGGTTTGGTCCGGCAGGTGAACCGGCGCACGGTTTTGCACGCAATATGCCGTGGACGCTGACCGCCCATGACGAAAACGAAGATGCGGTAATGCTGACTTTTACGCTGGAAAGCAACGCACAAACCAAAAAGCTCTGGCCGCACGATTTCACCCTGCTTGCTCGCTTCCGGATTGCTGAGCATTGTGAAATTGAGCTGGAAGCTTACGGCGACTATGAAGCCACCGCAGCGCTGCACAGCTACTTCCAGATTGCGGATATCTCACAGGTCGAAGTGAGCGGATTAGGTAACAGTTTTATCGATAAGGTTAACGATAATGCTGTTGGCGCATCCGACGGCAAGCAGACCTATCCCAACCGCGTGGATCGTATTCACACCGCAGCGGATGACTGCAGCGTGATTCACGATAAAGCGGGCAAACGCCAGATTGAAGTCTATCACCACTACCAGAGTGACGTTGTCACGTGGAATCCAGGTCCGGAGTTATCATGCAGCATGGGGGACATGCCAAATGAAGGCTATAAAACCATGGTGTGCGTGGAAACGGCGCGCATTAGCAAGCCGTTAAAAAGCGCGGGTGAATCCCCTGCGCGTTTGGGCACCACAATTCGTATCGTTAATAAGTAATAAAATGCGGCGCCGTTGCGCCGCTAAACCACATCTAATGCAGTTTTAGATTGAGGCGCAGGAAACGCCCGATCAATGATGCTCAGCTCTTCATCAGTCAAATTGATGCTAAGCGCGGCCGCGTTTTGCTGCACATGTGCAACGCTGCTGGCTTTAGGAATGGCCAAAACGCCTTGTTGACGGATCACCCAAGCCAATAGCACTTGCGCCACGCTGATGCCCTTCTGTTGTGCAATCTGTTTAAGATGCGCATCGTCAAACAGCGCCTGTCGCAGTCGTCCAGCCTGCGCTAACGGGCAATAGGCCATAATCGGCATCTCGCGCTGCTGACACTGCGGCAACAGATCGTACTCGATCCCGCGTGACGCTAAGTGGTACAGCACCTGATTGGTTAAACAGGATTTGCCGCCGGGCTCTTGCCACAGTTCCAGCATATCGTCATGGTCAAAGTTCGAGACGCCCCAATGGCGGATTTTGCCCTGCTGCTGCAAGGATTTCATCGCGCGAATGGTTTCTTCTAAGGGCACATTGCCGCGCCAGTGCAGCAGGTAGAGATCGAGGTAATCGGTTTGCAGACGGCGCAGACTGCGCTCGCAGGCCTCGATAGCATCGACTTCACCGGCATTCCAGGGATACACCTTCGATACCAGCCAGGCTTGATCGCGACGGCCGCGTAACGCTTCGCCGACCACCTCTTCGGCAGCGCCTTCCGCATACATTTCTGCCGTGTCGATAACCTTAAGTCCAAGATCTAATCCCGCCTGCAGTGCCGCCACTTCCTGGCTGCGCAGCGCTGCATTCTCACCCATATACCAGGTTCCCTGGCCAATAGCGGGTAAAGCTGATTCACCGTGAAATTGGATAGTCTTCATCACTCCTCCTGTTGCGCTGATATGGGGATCTGAATTGGTGCAATGTAAGAAAAACGCCTCATTACGAGGCGTTTATTTGATCATCAGAAGCTGTAACTGATGCCGGTCCAGAGTGTGAACTGGCCACTCTTATCGACCATCGGGCTTTCTTTGATTTCGCTGTCGAAGCGCGTGTAACGACCAGACAAGCTGGCGTTCCAGCTTTGGCTGATTTGGTAGCTGGCATTCATCTCGACATACGGCGACCAGCTGTCGTCTGGATGATACTCAGCGATGCCGGTTCGCGCGCTTTCATGGGATGAAACACCGTAGTAATAACGGTTCTGATTGGCGCTGTTCCACATGGCACCAATGCCCGGCGTCAGGCTGAATGCGCCGAAATCAAAGCGATATAGATAGGTGAGATCCCAGATCAACCCATTGCTGTTATTGAGCACATCACCCAGCAGAGCGGTGCGCACGATACCCCAATCGGCAACGTGGCGATAGTTGGCGCCGGCCATCAGCGTCATACGGCGCTTATCCAGCGCTTTCATGTCACCCAAATCGTTGTCTTTCGGATCGTACTGCTGCGGCGATCCCAGCACCGTCAGCGACAGCTGATTCTGCGGGTCTTTCCACAGGTAATAGCCGCCTTGCAGGCTACGGAACCAGAAGTTTTCACCTTCATAATTAATCACCGGAATCGGCAGATAGCGGTCTTGTCCGCCCCGATAAGGTGACTGCGCATAAATCACCGAAGCGCCAAGAGATAAGGGTTCTGCATGAGTGCCGAACGCCGCAAAATAACAAGGAATAGCCAGAGTAAGCGCTTTAAGTTTGAATTGGTTCACAATTTATTCAGTCCATTAATATAACAATCACACGCAGAGTCTAACCAAATTTTTGCTATCGGTTAACGTTTAATGATGCTCTCTAACCAGCATAGCGAAATATTCTCAGTGGCTTCATCGCTCTCACGGCTTAGGTTGATTGCCTCAGTGCTTATGAGACTTTGTTATTGATATATCGCTGAATAAGGAGAAAAGTGGCTGCAGGTTTTCTGAATGCCTTCTACAGTTAAATGTAAGACGAGACTTTTTTGTACGAGCAGAGTAACCATAAGAATTGTGTATCCCGATAAAAAAACGTCAGGTTGGCATAAGGGTTGCTGTACTCAATAAAGAATATCTTCCGGGAGCTGCTACAAACTTTTATTACGCTCCTTTACCTGTGCTAAAAACGAAAGGACGGGCATCGCTATGAATATATTCGATCACTATCGTCAGCGTTATGAAGCTGCCAAGGACGAAGAGTTCTCATTGCAGGAATTCCTCGCCATCTGTAAACAGGATCGCAGTGCATACGCCAACGCTGCCGAGCGACTATTAATGGCCATCGGTGAGCCGGTGATGGTTGACACTGCGCAAGAGCCTCGCCTTTCCCGAATCTTTTCCAACCGAGTCATGGGACGCTACCCGGCCTTCGAAGAGTTTTACGGTATGGAGGAAGCGATTGAGCAAATCGTCTCCTACCTGAAACACGCCGCGCAGGGTTTGGAAGAGAAGAAACAGATCCTTTACTTACTGGGCCCGGTGGGTGGCGGTAAATCCTCATTGGCCGAGCGCCTGAAAGCGCTGATGCAGCGTGTGCCGATCTATGTGCTGAGCGCCGACGGCGAGCGCAGCCCGGTAAACGATCATCCACTCTGCCTGTTTAACCCGCAGGAAGACGCCAATATTCTGGAAAAAGAGTATGGCGTGCCACGGCGTTATCTGGGCACCATCATGTCGCCCTGGGCGGCGAAACGCCTGCATGAGTTTGGCGGCGATATCACCCGCTTCAAAGTGGTGAAAGTGTGGCCGTCGATTCTGGAGCAGGTAGCGATTGCCAAAACAGAACCGGGCGATGAGAACAACCAGGATATTTCTGCGTTGGTCGGTAAAGTGGATATCCGCAAACTGGAAAATCACGCGCAAAACGATCCTGACGCTTACGGCTATTCAGGTGCCCTTTGCCGCGCAAACCAAGGCGTGATGGAATTCGTTGAGATGTTTAAAGCACCGATCAAAGTGCTACATCCACTGCTGACCGCCACGCAGGAAGGTAATTACAACGGTACCGAAGGGATCTCTGCCCTGCCGTTCAACGGCATCATTCTGGCGCACTCCAACGAATCAGAATGGGTCACCTTCCGTAATAACAAAAATAATGAGGCGTTCCTTGACCGTGTTTACATTGTCAAAGTGCCTTACTGCTTACGCGTTTCCGAAGAGATTAAGATCTATAACAAACTGTTGGATCACAGTGAGTTGACCACGGCGCCATGCGCGCCGGGCACGCTGGAAACCCTGGCCCGCTTCTCGATTCTGTCGCGTTTGAAAGAGCCGGAAAACTCCAGCATCTACTCGAAAATGCGCGTTTATGATGGCGAAAGCCTGAAAGATACCGATCCAAAAGCCAAATCCTGGCAGGAGTATCACGATTACGCGGGCGTTGATGAGGGCATGAACGGCCTTTCAACCCGCTTCGCGTTTAAAATCCTTTCACGCGTATTCAACTTCGACCATGCCGAAGTAGCGGCCAATCCGGTGCATCTGTTCTACGTGCTGGAGCAGCAAATTGAGCGCGAGCAGTTCCCTCAGGATCAAGCCGAGAAGTATCTGGAGCACCTGAAAGGCTACCTGATTCCGAAATACGCCGAGTTTATCGGTAAAGAGATTCAGACCGCGTATCTGGAGTCCTACTCGGAATACGGTCAAAACATCTTTGATCGCTACGTCACCTACGCTGATTTCTGGATTCAGGATCAAGAGTACCGCGATCCTGACACCGGACAGCTGTTTGACCGCGAATCGCTGAACGCCGAGTTGGAAAAGATCGAGAAACCTGCCGGGATCAGTAACCCGAAAGATTTCCGTAACGAGATTGTCAACTTTGTGCTGCGTGCCCGTGCGCAGAATAGCGGACGCAATCCGAACTGGACCAGCTACGAAAAACTGCGCACGGTCATCGAGAAGAAAATGTTCTCGAACACCGAAGAGTTGCTGCCGGTGATTTCGTTCAATACCAAAACCTCAACGGACGAGCAGAAAAAACACGATGATTTTGTCGATCGCATGATGGAAAAAGGCTATACCCGCAAGCAAGTACGCCTGCTGTGCGAGTGGTATCTGCGCGTGCGTAAATCTTCATAATCGTTATCTGTAAGCGTTGCGGCGCTACGGTGCTGCAACAGGAGGCCGGGTTTCCCGGCCTAAGCTTGCAATGCAGTTTGGGGGATTTTTATGGCCTATTTTATCGATCGGCGTCTCAACGGTAAGAACAAAAGCGCCGTAAATCGGCAGCGCTTTCTGCGCCGTTACAAGTCGCAAATTAAGCAATCGATCTCCGAGGCCATCAACAAGCGTTCGGTGACCGATGTCGAGAGCGGCGAATCGGTCTCGATTCCAATTGACGATATCAACGAACCGAGCTTCCATCAGGGCCGCGGCGGCAGTCGTCATCGCGTGCATCCTGGGAATGATCATTTCGTGCAAAACGATCGCATTGAACGTCCGCAAGGTGGCGGCGGCAGCGGCGGTAGCGGCCAGGGCAACGCCAGTCAGGATGGTGAAGGCCAGGATGAATTCAGCTTCCAGATATCTAAAGATGAATATCTCGATCTTCTGTTCGAAGATTTGGCGTTGCCAAACCTGCGTAAGAATCAACATCGTCAGTTAAACGAGTACAAAACCCATCGCGCGGGCTACACCTCAAACGGTACGCCGGCTAATATCAGCGTGGTGCGCTCGCTGCAGAACTCGCTGGCTCGTCGTACAGCGATGACGGCGGGTAAACGCCGCATGTTAAACGAACTGGAAGCTACGCTATCCGAAGTGGAAACCAGCGAACCGGCGCAATTACTGGAAGAGGAGCGTTTACGTAAAGAGATCGCTGAGTTGCGTGCGCGCATCGACCGCGTGCCGTTTATCGATACCTTTGACCTGCGCTACAAAAACTTCGAGAAGCGACCAGAACCTTCCAGCCAGGCCGTGATGTTCTGCCTGATGGACGTGTCAGGTTCGATGGATCAAGCCACCAAAGATATGGCGAAGCGTTTCTACATTCTGCTGTATCTGTTCCTGAGCCGTACCTACAAGAACGTCGACGTGGTGTACATTCGCCATCACACTCAGGCGAAAGAGGTCGACGAACAGGAGTTCTTCTACTCGCAGGAAACGGGCGGCACCATTGTTTCCAGTGCACTGAAGTTGATGGATGAAGTAGTTAAAGAGCGTTATGACCCGTCACAGTGGAACATCTATGCGGCGCAAGCGTCGGATGGTGATAACTGGGCCGATGATTCACCGCTCTGCCACGAGATCTTAGCCAAACATATTCTGCCGGTTGTGCGTTATTACAGCTATATCGAGATCACGCGTCGCGCGCATCAGACCTTATGGCGCGAGTATGAACATCTGCAGGCAATGTTTGATAACTTCGCAATCCAACATATTCGCGAGCCAGAAGACATCTATCCGGTATTTAGAGAACTTTTCCACAAACAGGCTGCAGAAGCCTGAGTTTATAAGCCGGTCACTGACCGGCTTTTTCTTTGCAGCAGCCCCACTCACTTCGCGCCATTTCCTGTTGTTTTTTCATACAAATTTAGCTGTGTATGGGATGCGGCCCCACAGAATGAAAAAATGTGCAATTAAGCGCTGACAAGCTATTGATAAGGCATTATCTTTCCACCTTGTCTGCGTGAATCGCCCGCAGTTTGTCTTTTTTGCCCCACCGCAGGAGAACGCCGTTGAATACCAGCATGATTTACAGTTTGTTCATTATTGGGTCCGTGCTGGTAGCAGCAAGTATTTTGCTCAGTTCCTTTTCATCACGCCTTGGCATTCCGATTCTGGTGATCTTCCTCGCTCTCGGCATGTTGGCCGGGATTGATGGTATCGGTGGCATCGCCTTTGATAACTATCCCGTCGCCTATCTGGTCTCCAACCTCGCTCTAGCCATCATCTTGCTTGATGGCGGGATGCGCACCAAAGCGTCTTCGCTAAAGGTGGCGCTCGGCCCGGCATTATCGCTGGCGACGGTTGGCGTGATGATCACCGCAGGGTTAACCGGCGTTGCCGCTGCCTGGCTGTTTAAGCTCGATCTGATGCAGGGCTTTCTGATTGGCGCGATTATCGGTTCTACCGATGCCGCCGCCGTATTTTCGCTGCTGGGTGATAAAGGCCTCAATGAACGTGTCAGCTCCACGCTGGAGATTGAATCCGGCAGCAACGATCCGATGGCGGTGTTTCTCACCATCACGCTGATCGACATGATTCAGCAAGGCCAGTCCGGCCTGAGCTGGATGTTTGTGGTGCATCTGGTGCAGCAGTTTGGTCTTGGCATCGTATTAGGCCTGGGCGGCGGCTGGGCGCTGCAGCAGTTGATTAACCGTATCAATCTGGCGCAGGGTTTATATCCGCTGCTGGCGGTGAGTGGCGGCATCATCGTGTTTGCGCTCACCACCGTGATGGAAGGCAGCGGCATTCTGGCGGTTTATCTTTGCGGCTTCCTGCTGGGCAACAGCCCGATTCGCAACCGCCACGGTATTTTGCAAACCTTTGACGGCATGGCATGGCTGAGCCAAATCGGCATGTTCATTGTGCTGGGCTTGCTGGTGACACCCTCCGATTTGTGGCACATCGCGGTGCCGGCGATGATTCTGTCGCTGTGGTTGATTCTGGTAGCGCGCCCGCTGTCGATTCTGGTTGGTCTGTTACCTTTCAAGGGCTTCACCGGGCGCGAACGTATCTTCATCAGTTGGGTGGGCTTACGTGGCGCAGTGCCGATCATCCTCGCCGTATTTCCGATGATGGCCGGGCTGGAGAACGCCAAGCTCTACTTCAACATCGCTTTCTTTGTAGTGTTGGTGTCGTTGATGCTGCAAGGTACCTCGCTGGGCTATGCCGCCAAACGCGCCAAAGTGGTGGTGCCACCAACCGCCTCGCCGATTAGCCGGGTTGGGCTGGATATCCATCCGGAGAATCCGTGGGAACAATTTATTTACCAGCTGAGCGCCGACAAATGGTGCGTCGGCGCGGCGCTGCGTGATTTACAGATGCCGCGCGAAACCCGCATCGCCGCCCTGTTCCGGGATAACGCGTTAATGCATCCCAACGGCAATACGCGCCTGAAAGAAGGCGATGTGCTGTGTGTGATTGGCCGTGAACGTGATCTCCCCGCCTTAGGTAAAATGTTCAGCCAATCGCCGCCGGTATCGCTGGATCAACGCTTCTTCGGCGACTTTATTCTGGATGCCGAAGCGCGCCTGCGCGACGTGGCGCAAATTTACGGCCTGGAGTTAGATGAACAGACCAACGATCAGCAGTCGCTTGGACAGCTGGTAATGAGTTTGCTCGGCAGCACGCCAGTGGTTGGCGATCAGGTGGAATGGAAGCAGTTAACCTGGACGGTAGCAGAGAAAGAAGATAACCAGATTGTGAAGGTCGGCGTGCGCGTCAGCGAAGACAAGGATTAATCCGAGGCTTTATCGCTCGTAAACTGCGTGTGAACGACTATGCTCACTATTCAACCCAGCAAATACGGGAGAATGTAATGGGACGCGTGGTGAAGATTGGTCAATATGAAATCGTTGATGCAGAGTTCAATAGTGACAATGGCGACACTGTCAGTATTCCCTGCCATACCAATCCCGGCCTGAGTGACCAACTCGACGGCTGGGATGTGGATACCAGTGTACCGGCATGGATTGATGAAGAGGCTGTCGATCTGCAAATCGGACACTATGACAAGCAGCAGGACCTGTGGGTATTAAAAAAACCCGCCTGATTGGCTGGCGCCGCCATTGATGTGAATGGCGGTCATTCCGAAAAGCTGTCTTAAAATGAAGCGTAATATTCGCGATTAATTAACTTTTAACCATACATTTCAATTAAATAGCCAATTATTTCTTTAGTCATTTATTTCCTTTTCAGACTATTTCCATATTAACTCTGTCAAATAACTCCTGCATACTCTTAAACGTTGCTGCAGCTTTTCGTGACGTGCATCACGTCTCAAACGGTCCTTTCCTTGCAGCGCTTGTGGCAGCACTGACTTATATCTCGCTGAAAGAATACTTCTTTCCATTTTTCAGCGGACCACTCCTGAGCGCGTACTTGATTCTGGTCAGGCCATCTTTTACTTAAGAAAAGAGAGCAGGTTTTATGGCAAGTACTTTGATAATGAATGATGCAACCCGCTCGTGGAGCGGACTGCGCAAAAACCTCATCGCAAAAGTCGCACTTAGTTTCTCGGATTTAATTGCATTAAATCTGGCATTGTTTTTATCTGCCGCCACCGTTCAAGGTATTTGGGGCGAACTGGATACCTTTATTCCGCCCCAGCAGATTGAATACCGGTTTATTGCCCAATTTAGCCTTTCTATTCTTTGCACCGCCTGGTTCTGGGTGCGTATGCGTCACTACACTTATCGCAAGCCGTTTTGGTTTGAACTGAAAGAAGTGATTAAAACCCTGTTCGTCTTCTCTCTGCTTGATCTGGCGTTGATTGCCTTTTCAAAATGGGACTTCTCGCGCATGGTTTGGGTATTCAGCTGGACTTACGCCCTGCTGCTGCTGCCGCTAATGCGTGCCGTGGTAAAACGCGCCATCAACCGCGCAGGTCAGTGGCAGAAGGAAACCATCATCATTGGTTCCGGTAAAAATGCCATGGAAGCTTATGCGGCGCTGCAGAGCGAGGAGATCCTCGGTTATAACGTGCAGGCGTTTATCTCGCTGGATGATGACCAACAGCATGAGAAGGTTAATGGCGTTCCGGTGATCACCTGGAAAGACATCAACTGGCAAACCATGGACCGTGACAACACGCAATTTATCGTCGCCACCGAATTTGAGCAGCAAGTGGTGCGCGATAAATGGCTGAAGTTCCTGTCCAAAATGAAGTGCCGTTCAATCTCCGTGATCCCAACGCTGCGCGGCGTGCCGCTGTATGGCACCGATATGTCATTCATCTTCAGCCATGAAGTGATGATTTTGCGCGTCAGCAACAACCTGGCGAAACGCTCTTCGCGCTTCCTGAAACGCACCTTCGATATCGTGGTGGCATCCATGCTGCTGCTGTTCCTCGGACCGGTATTTGGTCTGCTGTGTGCGATGGTGAAACGTGACGGCGGCAATGCGATTTATGGCCATGAACGCGTTGGGCAAGATGGCGTGAAGTTTAAGTGCCTGAAGTTCCGCTCAATGGTGACCAACTCGCAGGAAGTGCTGCAAAACCTGCTGGCGACCAGCGAGGAAGCGCGTGCCGAATGGGACCGTGATTTCAAACTGAAAAACGATCCGCGTGTGACCAAAATTGGTAACTTCCTGCGCAAAACCAGCCTTGATGAGCTGCCACAGTTGTGGAATGTGATTCGTGGCGAAATGAGTCTGGTCGGTCCGCGTCCGGTGATTGAAGCAGAACTGGAGCGTTATGCCGGTGATGTGGATTACTACCTGATGGCGAAACCGGGCATGACCGGCTTGTGGCAGGTCAGCGGACGTAACGACATTGACTACGATACGCGCGTCTACTTCGATTCCTGGTACGTGAAAAACTGGGCGTTATGGACTGACATTGCGATTCTGTTCAAAACCGCTGGCGTAGTGGTTCGTCGCGACGGCGCTTACTAATACCCTCGAGGCGATGCTTGTGCATTTCGGCAGGCATCGCTTTTATTATCCCTTTCTTTTTCCCCTAAGAGTCATTACCCTTCCGGATTGTTTAACAGGTCGTCCGGTTCGTAATGCAAAAATTCACCTTAATACTTCTTAGCCTGGTGCTGCTGGCGCCGCTTGGCATTGATCTTTACCTCCCGACATTGCCGCAAATCGCCGAAGGTCTTAACAGCCCGGTGAGCCTCATCCAAATCACGATTCCTCTGTTTTTATTGGTGATGGGCATTGGCCAATTGATTACCGGTCCGCTGGTGGATAATTTTGGTCGTAAGCCGCTCGCGTTAATTGGTCTTGCGCTTTACATCATTGGCAGCGCGATTGCCGCCACGAGCACGCTGTGGCCGGTGTTCTTTCTCGCCCGCATCATTCAGGGTTGCGCGGTGTGCTGCACGGCGGTGGTGGCCTTCAGCGGCGTGCGTGACCGTCTCAGTGGCGAGGATGCCGCACGCGCTTACGGCTTTCTCAATGGTGCGCTGAATATCGTTCCCGCGCTGGCGCCACTGCTGGGTGGGATCCTCGCCGAAGCCTACGGCTGGCGGATGCCGTTCTGGTTCCTGTGCGGCTATGCGGTGGTGATCGGCTTGATCGTCCTGCTGTGGCTGCCGGAAACGCGCCCGGCGGACACCCTACGCGTTAAAGGTTTACCGCTGGCGCAGTATGCTGCCATCGCCCGTGAACCGCGCTTTCTCGCCTTTGCCTTTGCCAATGCCGGCGCGCTGGGCATGGTGCTGACCTATGTGTCGCTGGCGCCACACGTGCTGATGACCGAAGGCGGCCTGACGCCGTTGCAATTCTCTTTCGCCTTTGGCGCCAACGGGTTTTGGATCATGCTGGTTAGCGCGTTCGTGAACAAAACCATTCGCAAAGCGGGACGCCCGTTCTGCCTGGCGATGGGTTTCGCCACGATGTTGATCGGCGCGATCCTGTTGATGATGGGCACCACGCTGTTACCGGCGGCGTGGCAAAACCATTGGGCGCTGTACATGATTCCCGTGGCGGTTTCCGTTGCCGGCCTGGCCTTCACGGTCGGTCCCGCCACCAGCTACGCGCTGGAGCCGTATCAGCAGCAAGCGGGCGTGGCCTCAGCACTGCAGGGATTTATTCAGATGGCGTGTGGTGCGGGCGGCAGCATGGCAATCGTGGCATTGCCCGTTGCTGAGAAGTCGTCACTGGCATTGATGATGCTGCTGGGTGCAGCGCTGGCACTGACCGCCTGGCGCTGCAGTAAGAAAATGCACGGTCGCGTGACCGCGCTTAAATAACCTCAACCGGAACGCGTGGCGCGAGCGCGCACATCAGCTCGTAGCCCACCGTTCCGGCGGCTTTTGCCACCTCATCGATCTTCACCTGATTGCCCCACAGCTCCACCTTTGAACCGATGCCGGCCTGCGGGCAAGGTTCTAAATCGATCATCATCATGTCCATGGAGATGGCGCCCAGCGTTTGCGTGCGTATGCCATCCACGCTGACTGGCGTGCCGGTGGGCGCATGACGTGGATAGCCATCGGCGTAACCACAGGCGACGATGCCGATACGCTGGGCGCCGCTGGCGTGATAGCGATAACCGTAACCCACGCCGTCACCGGCATTCAGCTGCTGCACGCCAATGATTTCGCTGGTGAGCGTCATCACCGGCTGCAATCCGGTGCTGGCGATATCCTGCCAGTCGCCGCTCGGTGACGCGCCATAGAGAATAATGCCGGGACGCACCCAGTCAAAATGCGCTTCAGGATGCCACAGCGTAGCCGCAGAGTTAGACAGAGAACGCGGACAATTGAGCCCTTCCGCCGCCAGTTCGACGCGCTTCATCGGCTCAACGACTCCTTGCGGATTCTCCGCATTAGCGAAGTGCGCCATCAACGTCATTGCACCGACGTTCGGCAGAGCGTGCAGTTTTTGCCACGCCGCATGAGCCTGCTCAGGACGGAAACCAAGCCGGTTCATACCGCTGTTGATTTTGAGGTACACATCCACCGGTGCCGACAGCTGCGCTTTTGCCAGCGCCTGAATCTGCCAGTTGCTGTGCACGCTGGTGGTGAGGCGGTAACGATCGATTAGCGCTAAATCCTCGGCATGAAAGAAACCTTCCAGCAGCAGGATCGGTTTTTTCCAGCCCTGCTCACGCAGCAGGATCGCCTCTTCCATATTCAGCAGCGCGAAACCATCGGTTTCCGCCAGGCTTTGCCACACGCGAGCCACACCGTGACCATACGCATTCGCTTTTACCACCGACCAGACGCGTGATTGCGGGGCCGCCCGGCGAACAACGGCCAGATTATGACGCAGTGCCTGTTGATTGATGGTGGCACCGGTTGGACGTGACATGCTTTTACTCTCCCTGAGGTCTCAGCGCGCCGCGCTGGCGTTACGCAGTGGCGAAGAATGTGGCTCAAAACCTGGCAGGTAGCGCAGCACTGACAAATCATCTGCGGCAATCGCCGGTTTCTGACCGGAAATTAAATCAGCCAGAAGCTGACCGGAACCACAAGCCATCGTCCATCCCAGCGTACCGTGACCAGTATTGAGATAGAGATTGGAGAGCGGCGTGCGCCCGACAATCGGCGTACCGTCTGGCGTCATTGGACGCAGTCCGGTCCAGAACGTGGCCTGTTCGACAAATCCGCCTTCAGGATAGAGATCGCGGACCACCATCTCCAGCGTTTCACGTCGTGCTGGCAACAGTTTGGTGTTAAAACCAACAATTTCTGCCATACCGCCCACGCGAATGCGATCGTCAAAGCGCGTCACCGCCACTTTGTAAGTTTCATCGAGGATGGTGGAAACCGGTGCGGCGTCGGCATTCTTGATTGGAATCGTCAGCGAATAGCCTTTCAACGGGTAAACCGGGATGGCGAGAATGTCTTTCAGCAGCGCGGTTGAATAGGAACCGAATGCCACCACGTAAGCATCGGCTTTGATCACTTCATCGCCACACTTCACGCCATAAATGCGATTGCCCTCACGCAACAACTGATCAACCGAGGTGTTGTAGCGGAAGGTTACGCCCGCCGCCGCTGCCATCGCAGCCAGACGTTGGGTGAACAGTTGGCAGTCGCCGGTTTCGTCGTTAGGGAGACGCAAACCGCCGGTGAGTTTATGCGCCGTGGCCGCCAGCGCAGGTTCGACATTTTTGAGCTGATGCGCTTCCAGCAACTCATAGGGCACGCCCGCATCGCGAAGCACGGCGATATCTTTGCTGGCACTTTCGAACTGTTGCTGAGTGCGGAACAGCTGCAGCGTGCCGCCCTGCCGACCTTCATAGGCAATGCCGGTGCTGGCGCGCAGCGTTTTCAGGCAGTCGCGGCTGTACTCCGCGATGCGCACCATGCGGCTTTTATTCTCTTGATAGTGCTGCATGTCGCAGTTTCGCAGCATATTCCACATCCATTCCAGCTGGAATTTGCTGCCATCGAGACGTACCGCCAGCGGCGCGTGACGCTGGAACATCCATTTAACCGCTTTCAGCGGAACGCCCGGCGCCGCCCAGGGCGCAGCATAGCCCGGTGAAATCTGTCCCGCATTACCAGCGCTGGTTTCCAGCGCGGCGGCAGGTTGACGATCGATAACCGTGACCTCATGTCCGGCCTGCGCCAGATACCATGCGCTCGCTACCCCAACCACACCACTACCAAGAATCACTACGCGCATAAGCCCCTCGTCGCAGCAAAAGAATAATTAACTATTAACCCAGCCCAACACAGCATAACCCGACCGCTATTGAAATCTTACATTCGACCGACTTATTTCACATGTTTTTTACCTGACTGCACACTGAAATCATGCAACAGCGGCAAAATCAGGATTTTTTATGCCTTAAATCCCTTAATCAGCCATTTATTATGCGGAAGGGAGCGGTTTTGACTTTTTTCAGGAGAAAGCGCCGCAGTCATACAATCCACTTATAAACAGAGCATTATTCTGCTAAATGAATAATAGCCAACATTTGCCATCAGTATTGGCTTAACTAACGCTTTTTGAATGATTTTCTGCCAAAAGAATTCGATTGAGATTCAGTTTCGGATAGGCGACAGTGGACTATCATTGAAGTGTTCGCTCAGTTTTTTGGGCCATCTTTACTCAGGATGAGGCCTTAAACGATCGTGACAGGTAACTCCTGCCGCTTGCAAAACAGAGGTGCGCTATGACGACAATCTTTGACGAGCCAACCCGCAACAGTAAACGACTCAGTGATGGTCCCGACTGGACCTTCGAACTGCTGGATGATTATCTGGCGGAAATTGACCGCGTAGCCAAAAGTTACGGACTGGAAACCTATCCGCACCAAATTGAAGTGATCACCTCCGAGCAGATGATGGATGCCTACTCCAGCGTGGGGATGCCGATCAACTATGCGCACTGGTCGTTTGGCAAGAAATTCATCGAAACGGAACAGCGCTACAAGCATGGTCAGCAAGGCCTGGCGTATGAGATCGTCATCAACTCCAATCCGTGTATCGCCTATTTGATGGAAGAGAACACCATGACCATGCAGGCGCTGGTAATGGCGCACGCCTGTTACGGTCACAACTCTTTCTTTAAAAATAACTATCTGTTCCGCAGCTGGACCGATGCCAGTTCGATTGTGGATTACCTGCTGTTTGCGCGAAATTACATTACCGACTGCGAAGAGCGCTATGGCGTGGAGGAAGTTGAGCGGCTGCTCGATTCCTGCCATGCGTTGATGAACTACGGTGTGGATCGCTATAAGCGTCCGCAGAAAATTTCGCTGCAGGAAGAGAAGGCGCGCCAGCAGAGCCGCGAAGAGTATTTGCAGAGTCAGGTGAATACGCTGTGGCGCACCCTGCCGCGTAAAGAGAAAGAGTCGGTGCACGTTGAGGCATCGCGCTACCCTTCTGAACCGCAGGAAAACCTGCTCTATTTCATGGAAAAAAATGCGCCGCTGCTGGAATCCTGGCAACGTGAAGTGCTGCGCATTGTGCGCAAAGTTAGCCAGTATTTTTATCCGCAGAAACAGACGCAGGTGATGAACGAAGGCTGGGCCACTTTCTGGCACTACACCATCCTTAATCATCTGTATGACGAAGGCAAAGTGTCGGAACGCTTTATGATGGAGTTCCTGCACAGCCATACCAACGTGGTGTATCAGCCACCGTATAACAGCCAGTGGTATAACGGCATCAACCCATATGCGCTGGGCTTCGCGATGTTCCAGGACATCAAACGCATCTGTCAGACACCGACCGAAGAAGATCGCTACTGGTTCCCGGACATTGCCGGTTCCGATTGGCTGAAAACCCTTCATTTCGCCATGCGTGAATTCAAGGACGAAAGCTTTATCAGCCAGTTCTTGTCACCAAAAGTGATGCGTGATTTCCGCTTGTTCACGGTGATGGATGATGACCGCAACAATTTCCTCGAAATTGCGGCGATCCATGATGAAGCGGGTTACCGCGCCATTCGTCAGCAGCTGTCGGCGCAGTACAATCTGAGCAATCTGGAACCTAACATTCAGGTCTATAACGTGGATTTGCGTGGCGATCGCTCACTGACGCTGCGTTATGTGCCGCAACAGCGTGCGCCGCTCGATAAAAGCCGCAAAGAAGTGTTGAAGCATGTGCACCGTTTGTGGGGCTTTGATGTGATTCTGGAACAGCAGAATGAAGACGGCAGCGTCGAGTTGCTGGATCGTTCGCCCACGCGCGGCCCAACGTTGTAAGGCAAAAAAACCGGACTGTCGAAGTCCGGTTTTTCTTTTATCGCTTGCTGGCTAAATCGTCCGGCATGCTTTTCTGCATCTTGTGCCAAATCTCACCGCTGCGGCGTCCGTATTCACGCACGCTATCGACAATCTGCTCCTGCGAAGGATTAGCCACGCACAGGTCAGCCAGCTGGCGATAGAAGTTACGCGCCAGTTCACGCGCTTCCAGACTGGAGAAGTAGTGACGACCCACGCGGGTATACAACCCTTTCAGGCCATTCAAAATCAGACCATAAATCGGGTTACCTGATGCAAACGCCAGGCCGCGGAACACGCGATAATCCAGCTCAGTATAGGCTTCGGCTTTGTCTTCCTCGATCAGCGCATTTTCCAGCACTTCGCGCGCTTTCTCTGGATGATGACGCAGCGCACGGCTGATAAAAATCGAAGAGATGTTAGTCCGCACCGACAGCAGATTATCAATCAACTGGGGGACGCTATCGTGATCGAGTCGGGCCAGGGTTTCGAGGATGTTTAAACCGGAGGTTTCCCAAAAATCGTTAACGCGCGTCGGTTTACCATGTTGAATGGTCAACCAGCCATCGCGCGCCAGACGCTGCAAGACTTCACGCAACGTGGTGCGGGTCACGCCAATCAGTTCAGAAAGCTCACGTTCGGCAGGTAGAATGGATCCCGGCGGAAAACGACTGTTCCAGATGCTTTCAATAATATACTCTTCCGCAAATCCCGCGGGGCTCTGCGCCTTAATCACCATAGCATTTATTTCTCGTTGCTTTCTTTATCGTAATGCGACTCATCATACCAGAGCGGCTATAGCGGAAATAGCCTGCCAACCGATTAAAAGCGCGCGCTGGCGCAAAATTCAGCCGTGAATTCAGATGAAACAACGCAGGCAAGCACACGTTTGCGCTGCGCCCGTGGCTTGCACTTATCGGATGAAGCGCATGGCCGGATCTTTTTTGGCCTCAACGCGACTTAAGTCATTTTTGTACATGATTTTTTCCCTTTACCTGGCTGGCACGGTTGCGCTTTTGGTTTACACTGCGAAACATTAACGGTTACAGGAAAAGCAATATGTTGCGATATTTGAATCAATGCTCGCGTGGACGCGGTGCCTGGCTTCTGCTGGCCCTAACGGCGCTAGCGTTTGAATTGACGGCGTTGTATTTTCAGCATGTCATGGGGCTGCAACCCTGCGTAATGTGTATTTATGAGCGTTGCGCGCTGTTTGGCGTGATGGGCGCGGGCATCGTGGGTGCGATTGCACCGAAAACCCCGCTGCGCTGGGCGGCGATCCTCATCTGGATTTATAGCGCGATTGAAGGCACTCGTCTCTCTTACGATCACACCATGATTCAGCTGCATCCCAATCCGTTTGTCACCTGCGACTTTGCCGCACGTTTCCCAGCCTGGTTGCCACTGGATAAATGGTTGCCCTCGGTGTTTGTGGCCAGCGGTGACTGCGCCGAGCGCGGCTGGACTTTCCTGACCTGGAGCATGCCGCAGTGGATGATCGTGATATTCGGCGCTTATCTGCTGGTGGCGCTGCTGGTGTTGATTGCACAACCGTTCAAACCGAAACGCCGCGATCTGTTCGGACGTTAAACACAAAAAAACAGGCAGCCCTGGCTGCCTGTTTTATGTTTAACCGTTGCGATCCGGTCGATCGATTATATGCTCTTCCCAATCCCGCACTTCACTCTCACGCACCGCAATAAAACGCACTGAAATGCGCTGCGCATGCATCGCCTTTTTAGAACCGGCGATCAGCGGATGCCAGGCCGGCAAGGTTTTCCCTTCCCCTAACACGCGATAGGCGCAGGTACGCGGCAGCCATTCAAAACTGGTGAGGTTTTCACGCGTCAACTTGATGCAATTCTCTTCTAACTCAAAACGATGCTCGTAGTTACGGCATTGGCAGGTTTTGATATTCAGCTGATTGCAGGCCACATTAGTGAAGTAGATTTCGTCGGTATCCGCATCCTGCAACTTATTCAAGCAACATTGGCCGCAGCCGTCGCACAGGGATTCCCACTCTGCGTCGTTCATTTGGTCAAGGCGTTTAGTCTGCCAGAAAGGTTGTTCAGTCATGATGGCGGTCCGGGTTAGCAAAGAGACCGCACCTTATAAAGGTTCAGGTGCGGTGATGCAAGTTTTACAGAACGCGCGTCGAAATACCGTGACCCGCCAGCGATACTTCCAGCTTGTCGCCAGAACGCATCGGGCCAACGCCTTCAGGCGTACCGGTCAGCACCACATCGCCCGCGCGCAGGGTGAAATACTGGCTCATATAGGCAATCAGCGGCAGAATTTTGTGGATCATATCGGCGGTCGTCCCGTGCTGACGCACTTCGCCGTTAACCATCAGCTTCAGTTCGGTGTTCTGGGGATCGCCGCTGAACTCGGCAACCGGAATAAAACCTGACAGCGGACACGAGTTATCGAAACCTTTGGATTTTTCCCACGGTTGGCCCGCTTTCTTCAACCCGGCCTGCACGTCACGTAAGGTCAAATCCAGCGCGACGCCATAACCGGCAATCGCCTTCGCCACATGCTCTTCGCTCGCCTGCTTCAGCGTCGAGCCAATCAACACCGCCAGCTCCACTTCATGATGCACTTCACCAAAATTTGCCGGGATTGACAGCGGCTGGCGCAGATCGCACACCGCGGTTTCCGGTTTGATAAACACTACCGGTTCGGTTGGCGTGGCACTTCCCATTTCCTTTATGTGCTTTGCATAGTTGCTGCCGACGCAAACCACTTTGCTGACCGGATAATCCAACAGAGCGCCCTGCCAGTTACGATGCTGATACATGCTATTCCCCTGCTTTGGTTGTGTTTGCCGCCAGTGCATCTGGCGATGAAGTCTGGCTCAGAGCCGGAATGCGGCACGCTGAGGTGGAATATATTAGCGGGTTTATGGCGGCAGGCGTGGCGGAAATTGTCAAAAGTCATTAATCGTATACAACAAAATCAGCTAAACGCCGGGATAATTGCCCGCAATAAAGGGTTAAAGCGGGCAGTTAATTAACGCAAATAGCACTGATTATTTCTACAGGATATATTTACAGAGGAATCTGAATTAATCTTTTTTACCCTGATCGAGATGAATGTTGAGCAGACTTTCAACCGGCGGTGGAATTTGCAAATAAAAGCCGTGGTCGCTTAAACCTTGCTTAACTTTATTGATATCCGCGTTAGCCAGCTTGTCACGCTTATCCAGTGACAGCACCATGGCCAGCTGGGGTTTGCCGAAGCCACGCAGCAGTTCTTCCGGCACCCGTGAGAAATCGTCTTTTTTTTCAACATACAGATAAGTCTGTTCACGTTGCGGGCTTCTGTAGATCACACAAAACATATTTTTTACTCGAATTAACCGATGGCGTCACTTGCCTGGATATAGCAGTAACTATAACATGCTTGCAGAACTTCGAATATTGACCGTTTGATGTTATTGCCGATTTTATCGGCGTACATTTAAGGGTCGTAAAACAGGACTGAGTCAGCACAGATGTCGCAAACGCCAATCGAATTCAAGGGAAGCAGTTTTACCCTGTCAGTCGTTCATCTGCATCATTCGCAACCCGAGGTGATTCGTCAGGCGCTACAGGACAAAATCGATCAGGCACCGGCCTTTTTGCTGAATGCGCCGGTGGTGCTAAATGTATCAGCGTTAACCGGCGACATTAACTGGAAACAAATGCAACAAGCGGTGATGGCGACCGGTCTGCGTATCGTGGGTGTCAGCGGATGCAAAGATGAAGCCCTGAAAAAAATGATTGCCCGCGCGGGCTTGCCGGTGCTCTCTGAAGGTAAAGAGAGCCGCAAACAAGTCGCGGCGCCGGTCGCTGAAGCCGCGCCAGTTGTTCCGGCGGTGGTGGCGGATGCCGCCAGTAAAACCCGCATCATTAATACGCCGGTGCGTTCGGGCCAGCAAATTTATGCGCGCAATGCCGATCTCATCGTCACCAGTAGCGTCAGCGCCGGGGCCGAACTGGTCGCCGACGGTAACATCCATATTTACGGCATGATGCGCGGTCGCGCGTTAGCCGGCGTCGGCGGACAACGCGACAGCCAGATTTTTTGCACCAACCTCGCCGCAGAGTTGGTCTCTATTGCCGGGGAATATTGGATGATCGATCAAATCCCGGCGGAATTCTTTGGTAAAGCGGCGCGCCTCAGCCTGATAGAGGGCGCGCTTACCATTCAGACACTTAATTAAGCCCCTTTTCTTTCGTTAAGGAAATCAACATTTATGGCACGCATTATTGTAGTTACATCGGGTAAAGGGGGCGTTGGCAAGACCACGTCAAGCGCGGCCATCGCTACCGGGTTAGCGCAGAAAGGCAAAAAAACCGTCGTCATCGATTTCGATATCGGTCTGCGTAACCTGGATTTGATCATGGGCTGTGAACGCCGCGTGGTATATGACTTTGTAAACGTCATTCAGGGCGATGCAACGCTGAATCAAGCGCTAATTCGTGACAAGCGCACAGAGCAACTCTACATTCTGCCGGCTTCACAGACGCGCGATAAAGATGCACTGACGCGTGAAGGCGTTGAAAAAGTGCTGAACGATCTGGCGGCGATGGAGTTCGACTTTATCGTCTGTGACTCACCAGCAGGTATCGAAACCGGCGCGCTGATGGCATTGTACTTCGCCGATGAAGCCATCATCACCACCAACCCGGAAGTCTCTTCAGTACGTGACTCCGACCGTATTCTCGGCATCATCTCTTCGAAATCCCGTCGTGCAGAGAACAGCCAGGATCCGGTGAAAGAGCATCTGCTGCTGACCCGTTACAATCCTGGCCGCGTAACCCGTGGCGATATGCTGAGCATGGAAGATGTGCTGGAAATTCTGCGCATTCCTCTGGTTGGCGTCATCCCGGAAGATCAATCTGTCCTGCGCGCCTCTAACCAGGGTGAGCCGGTGATCCTTGACGCAAACGCTGACGCCGGTAAAGCCTATGCTGATACCGTAGATCGCCTGCTTGGCGAAGAACGCCCCTTCCGCTTTATCGAAGAAGAGAAGAAGGGTTTCCTTAAACGCCTGTTCGGGGGATAACCAATGGCATTACTTGATTTCTTTTTATCCCGTAAGAAGAACACAGCCAATATAGCCAAGGAAAGGCTGCAGATTATCGTAGCCGAACGCAGAAGGGGCGACAGTGAGCCCCACTATCTGCCGCAGCTGAAGCGCGATATTTTGGAAGTGATCTGTAAATACGTAAAAATTGACCCGGATATGGTGACCGTTCAGCTGGATCAGAAAGGGGATGATATCTCGATCCTCGAGCTCAACGTGACACTGCCGGAGCCGGAAGACGTTCCTAAATGATTAAAGCGGTTTCCTGATTTTCCCCTGCGGTGTTGCGCAGGGGAAAATGCTCGCATTAAAGTGCCTGCAGAATCTCGCTGATACCCGCTTTCAGCAAGTCGCCCCGCCAGCCTGTCTGTAACTCAGGTGTGCGCGACGCGTTTTTCAATCCCCAATGCACGCTCAGCACCTGATTAATCTGCCGACGTGATGCCAGCAGTTCCTGGCTGAAACCACTCTCTTCACTCACCTGTTGCACCAGCGCTTTAATGGCTTTGAACGCCTGTTTGTAGTGCGGATGATCGATCAGATTGGGCAGCGGCTGTGGCAAAGTCGCTTCATCCTGCGCCTGCGCTTCAGCCACCAGCGCCACCATCGCTTTACCGTGGAAGCGGATTTCGTGGCCGTTCAGCCCTAAATGATCCAGCTCGCCAAGGCTGCCCGGCATAAAGCGCGCCACTTTCCACAGATTCTCTTCGCGCACCACGAAGTTCACCGCCATATCTTTCTGACGCGCGAGGTTTAAACGCCACGCGGCCAGGCGCTGCAACGCCGCCAGCTGACGCGGACGCAGTTGCCACGCATTGGTGATGTCGCGCCAGGCTTCTTCCGGTTGCAGCACATCCAGGCGGCGCTGGCACAGCATATTGCATTCGCTTAACGCCGCCGCCATGTTGCCGGCTTCTTCAGTTTGCGCCACCAGCTGATGGGCAATCGGCAGCAGATAGGCGACATCGGCAGCGGCATATTCACATTGACGTTCGGTTAACGGACGCGCCAGCCAATCGGTACGCGATTCACTTTTATCCAGCTCGATCTGGTTGAAATGCATCACCATTGAGGCAAAGCCCCACGACAGCGCCTGGCCGGTAAACGCCGCCAGAATTTGCGTATCAATCATTGGGTCGGGCAGGCATTTAAAGCGATGCAGGAACACTTCCAGATCTTCGCCACCGGCGTGCAGGAATTTGGTGACCTGCTTGTCCTGCAATAGCGCCACAAACGGCGTCCAGTCACTGATATTAAGCGGATCGATCAGGATCAGCTGGTCGCCATCAAACAGCTGAATCAGGCCGAGCTGCGGATAGTAGGTGCGGGTGCGCACGAATTCAGTATCCAGCGCCACGGCGGCGTGCTGGCGTGCTTTCTCGCACACGGCGGCCAGTTGGTCATTTTGGTCGATCAGGGTGTAATTCACGTTGTCTTTCTCGCTGCGGCAAACTACGCGCAGCGCTCCATGTTAAAAGCAATAAAAACGCCGGACTGTGCCGGCGTTAACCTGAGGAGAATGGCGCGTTACTGCCCTTCTCGCTTCGCCTCATCACGCAATTCGCGACGCAAAATTTTGCCCACGTTGGTCTTCGGCAACTCGTCACGAAACTCGATAATCTTCGGCACTTTGTAGCCGGTGAGCTGGCGACGGCAATGATCCAGCACTTCTTCTTTCGTCAGTGACGGATCTTTCTTCACGATGCACACTTTTACCGCTTCGCCCGACAGATCGCTGGGAACGCCAATCGCCGCGGCTTCACGCACTTTCTCATGCTGCATCAGCACATCTTCGATCTCGTTAGGATACACGTTAAAGCCTGACACCAGAATCATGTCTTTCTTACGATCGACGATGCGAATAAAGCCTTCGCTATCAACGGTAACAATATCACCAGTATGCAGCCAGCCATTTTTCAGCACTTCATCGGTAGCGTCGGCGCGCTGCCAGTAGCCGGTCATCACCTGCGGACCGCGAATACACAGCTCGCCCGGTTCACCTGGCGCCACATCCTTGTCTTCATCATCGACGATGCGCACATCGGTGGAAGGCACCGGCAAACCGATGCTGCCGGTATGACAGGTAATGTCATACGGATTCACTGACACCAGCGGCGAACACTCGGTCAGGCCGTAACCTTCCAGCAGATAGTGTCCGGTGAGTTTTTCCCAGCGCTCGGCAACCGCTTTTTGCACCGCCATGCCGCCGCCGGCTGACAGGCGCAGCGTAGAGAAATCGAGCTTATTGAAATTGGCATCATTCAGCAGCGCATTGAACAAGGTGTTCACGCCGGTAATGGCGGTAAACGGGAACTTGCTGAGCTCTTTAACAAAGCCGGGAATATCGCGCGGATTAGTGATCAGCAGGTTGGTGCCGCCAAGGTCAAGGAACAACAGCCCGTTCACCGTCAGCGCGAAGATGTGATAGAGCGGCAGCGCGGTCACCACTTGCTCTTTGCCCGGACGCAGCAGCTTGCCGTAAGTAGCTTTAGTCTGTTGCAGATTAGCCTGCATATTGCGGTGCGTCAGCATCGCGCCTTTGGCCACGCCGGTGGTACCGCCGGTGTATTGCAGGAAAGCGAGATCGTCGTTGGTCACGGTCGGGCGTTGATAGGTCATCTGTTCGCCCTGCGACAAGGCGCTGCGGAACGGGACCGCACCCGGCAGATGGTATTTTGGCACCAGCTTTTTAACGTATTTGACGACGAAGTTCACCAGCGTGGCTTTCACCGGCGCCAGCTGATCGCCCATACGCGTTAACATCACATGTTTGATCGGCGTTTCGGCCACCACTTTTTCCAGCGTGTGGGCAAAGTTCGAGACGATCACTATGGCGCTGGCACCGCTATCAACAAGCTGATGCTTGAGTTCACGCGGCGTATAGAGCGGATTGACGTTGACCACCACCATGCCAGCGCGCAGTACGCCAAACAGCGCGACGGGATATTGCAGCAGATTGGGCATCATTAGCGCCACGCGATCGCCCTGCTTTAAGCCCAAACCTTGCTGCAGCCAGGCGGCAAAGGCGCGGCTTTGCTTTTCCAGCTGCCGATAGGTCATCGGCTGGCCCATATTGATGAAAGCCACCTGATCGGCGTATTGCTCTGTTGCGTGCTCGAAAAGATCGACCAGAGAAGCGTAACGATCCGCATTAATTTCCGCAGGAACATCTGCCGGATAGCGTTTGAGCCAAACCTTATTCAAAGAATCACCCCGATAATCCTGTTGCGTAGCCATCGCCGCCTCGACAATCAATGTTGTTAACAATATTTTAACTGATTGTACCAGTTTGCCTGTTTCGGCATTTTCAGGTTGCGAAGCGCATCACTAAATTTCGCGCATCGGTTGCGCGCCCAATAAAAAGGCCCGTTCGCACGCACCGCGACCGGGCCGTAAATAACACCATTAATAGCTTATTCGGTGAGGATAGTTTGTACCTGCGCCGGTTGGCCGAGGTTCATACCCCAATACGGATTGGGTCCCCAATATCCCGGACGATGGCGCGTTGGGCCATACCAGATGTAGGGATCAATCGGCTGCGGCGGCGTCATCACCTGTTGCGTCAGATGCCAGCGCTGATAGCCGCGCACATCGATCACCACAAAGTTGTAGCTGGCCTTACCAATATCGCCTTTCTCGGTGCCTTTGATGTTGCCCAGCACCGTGATGTATTGGTTATTCAAATCGACCGGATCGACAAAGCCGCGGATGTCAGCAAAGATGCGGCCAACCGAAGCTGCGCCTAAACGCGGACGCGCGCTCTCATCCAGCGGCTGGGTCGCAATTTCCACGCGCGTTAAGCCGTTGAGATTGGTGACCTTCACCACTTTCCCGCCGAAGCGTGATTCCTGACCGACAAACAGTTGCGGCGCGTTCATCACGCGCAGTAAATCTTGCTGTGGAAGCTCAGAACTTCCTTTAATTGAATCTGGCACCGAAACACAGCCGCTGAGCAGCATTGCGCAGGCTAACAGAGCGCCAGACATCCCTTTACGACTTATTGGCATAGCACTTCTCCTGTTATTTCTCTGATTAGACTGAGCACGCGAAGATAAGTTGCGCGCGGCTTAGCGTCCCGGCAACTTTTTCCATGCCACTTCATTGCGCAGATAAACCGGCTCGGCATTCTCCACCGCAACTGCTTCATCACGCTGCCAGGCGCTGAGCGCCAGCGGCAGCATATCTTCTGCTGCGGGTAACAATACCTCTGAGGCGATAAGCTGCGCGCCTGGCGAGGTGAGCAGATGCGGATAGGCTTGCCAGCCGGTGCCAACAGCCGTCCATTCGCCACCTAATGCGGCAATACGTTGCTGCGCCACGTCGGGTTTGATCACCGCTTCGGTTTCCGCGCCCTGCCATTCACCGTTTTCGTCGCGCTGATATTCAGCCCAATAGAGTTCGCCCATGCGCGCGTCGATTGCGGCCAGCACGCGCGTCGCGCCGGTCAAACGCCACGCGCCCTGCGCCATGGTCGCTAACGAGGAGACGCCAATCATCGGCAGATTCGCGCCAAGCGCCAGCCCTTGAGCAATGCCAATGCCGATACGCACACCGGTAAAACTGCCCGGTCCACGGCCAAACGCCAGCACGTCAAGCGCGGTCAGCTCCAGCTGCTGCGCCTGCAACAGCTCCTGCACCAGCGGCAGAATACGTTGGGTATGATCGCGCGGGGCGATTTCAAAGCGGGCATCAATCTGCTGCAGATTTTGCAGCGCGGCAGAACAGGCTTCTGTCGCCGTGTCCAGGGCTAAAATTCGGGCGGACATAACAACCTCAGAGAGTCAAAATGGCGCGCATCTTATCACAGCCTGGCACAATTAGTGATCCACTGGCTGACGGACAAATTCGATGGCACGCGCAATATCGCGGGTGCGCGGCGTGGGTGGCAAACTGTTCAGGAACAGGCCGCCGTAGGGGCGAGAAACCAGGCGCTGATCGCAAATCACCAGTACCCCGCGATCTTCGGTATCACGAATCAAACGCCCCACGCCCTGTTTCAGGGTGATTACCGCATCGGGCAGTTGCACATCATTGAAGGGATCGCCGCCGCGCAGGCGGCAATCTTCCATGCGGGCTTTGAGCAGCGGATCTTCCGGCGAGGTAAATGGCAGCTTGTCGATGATCACCAGCGACAGCGCATCGCCGCGTACATCGACACCTTCCCAGAAGCTGCTGGTGGCGACCAACAGCGCGTTACCGGCTTCCAGGAACTGCTTTAGCAGCTGTCCTTTACTGGTTTCACCTTGCAGCAATACCGGCAACGTCATGGAAGCACGAAACTCAATGGCTAACTCGCGCATCATCTTGTGCGAGGTGCAGAGGAAGAAGCAGCGGCCTTTGTTGGCATCAATCAGCGGCTTCATCATGCGCGCCAGCTGGCGCGCGCCGCCGGGATGATTGGGTTCCGGCATGTTGCGTGGCACACACAGCAGCGCTTGCTGGGTGTAATCGAACGGGCTGTCGAGGATCATCGTAGTAGCGTTATCCACCCCGAGGCGGCTGGAGAAATGGCTCATCTGCTCATTCACCGCCAGCGTGGCTGACGTGAAAATCCACGCAGCTTTGCGGTTATCCATCACTTCCCGGAAGCGTTCCGCCACCGACAGCGGCGTCAGCGCCAGCGTGAAATGGCGGCTATTGCACTCATACCAATAGCTGAAGCCGGGCTCGTCAATGGCGCGCAGCCGTTTCAGGCGCGTGCGATACAACGCCGCGCGCTCAAAGGCGGCGTCCAGCAGCGCGGAGCGCCCCAGCGACAGTTTGATCACGTCGTAACAGAGTTCGAGCGCATCATCCAGCAAGGTAAACATGCGCATGATGTTGTTATCGCTCAGCAGATCGCGCAGATTGCCGCGAAAACCCGGTTCGCCGAGCGTCAAACGAAAATCCTGCGCGCACTGCGCCAGACGATCGGCAGATTTCTGTAGCTGCTGCACATCCCGCACTTCGGTGCGATAGGCGATGATGATGTCTTTGGCGAGGTCCTGCAGTTGACGGCTCGACAGCTGCTGACCGAAATACTGGCTGGCGATATCGGGGAGCTGATGCGCTTCATCGAAGATCATCACATCGGCCTCCGGAATCAGTTCGCCAAAGCCGCCCTCTTTCACCACCAGATCGGCAAGAAACAGATGATGGTTCACCACCACCACATCGGCGTCCATGGCTTTTTTGCGCGCTTTGACCACGAAGCAATCTTTATACAGCGGGCAATCGCTGCCGAGGCAGTTATCGTTGGTGCTGGTGACAAACGGCCAGATCGGGCTGTCTTCGGCCACGCCGTTGCAGTTGCTGACGTCGCCATCGGTGGTTTCTGACGACCAGCCGCGCACGCTGATCAAATCGCCTAGCGCCTGAACGCTGAGATCGCCGCCGGTTTGATTCTGCTGCTCAAGACGTTCGAGGCATAAATAGTTGGAGCGCCCTTTCAGCAGCGCAGTTTTGCCGCTGAACTTCAGGGCACGCGCGATGGTAGGCAGATCGCGATTATAGAGCTGATCCTGCAACGCTTTGGATCCGGTGGAAACAATGACTTTTTTCTTTGCCCGCAATGCCGGCGCCAGATAGGCATAGGTTTTACCGGTTCCGGTGCCCGCTTCTACTACCAGCTCGCCGCCTGTTTTCACCGCCTCGGTTACCGCTTTGGCCATTTGGCGCTGTGCTTCACGCGGTTTAAAGCCCGGAATTGCCTGCGCCAGTGCGCCATCAGCTGCAAAATCGTCTGCCACACTTCCTCACATCAAAAATTAAAACCACTGTAATTATGTCAGGATTCCCGGCGGGCAACCACAACAGATGACATGCGCCCCTGGGATATGGCAGGCTAGCGCAGCAAAATTAAAGGAGAACAGCATGACCATTACGCGTATTGATCCAGAGCACCGTATGTCGGAAGCCGTGGTGCATAACCAAACCGTCTATTACACCAGCGTACCGGAAAACCTGGATGAAGATGCGGAAGCGCAAACCGCCAATGCGTTGGCGGTGATTGACGCCATTCTGACGCGCGTGGGATCGGATAAGAGCAAGATCCTCGACGCCACCATTTTTCTGGTGGAGAAAAGCGATTTTCCGGCGATGAATCGCGCCTGGGATGCGTGGGTTTCGCCAGGCAATGCGCCGGTGCGTTGCACCGTGCAGGCCGGTTTGATGAACCCGAAGTATAAAGTCGAAATTAAAATCATCGCCGCGCTGTAAAATACGTTCGGGCGTTATTCGTTGTCGTCTTCTTCATCCTCGTCGTCTTCGAACATCGCCCGAATGGCTTCACCTTTATAGGTTTGACGAATCTCCTGCGCCACCTGCGCAATCGCCTGTCCGCTCGACATACCGCCCGCCATTAATTCCTGGATGCGTTCAACCGCTTGCTGCTGTTGCTCATGGGATAACGCTGGAAGACCTGTAAACATAATTCACTCCTGGTGCATGGGGGACGCATTATTACCACGTGGAACAAACGGGTGCCAGCAACAAAAAAATATGTCAGGCTAGCGACCTGCTTGCTGAAGTGATTTGTCCCATGATGGTAAAAAGCCTCGTTCTGAAGTATACGCCCGAAACGCTGTTAGACCTTTTTGCTCCGCTAGCCCACCAACGCTGGGCGATGTTGCTGACCTCCGGCCAGGCCGATCATGCGGATAATCGCTTTGATATCCTCACCGCCGATCCGCGCGCGACGCTGACCACACGCGGTGCCAGCACCGAAATTATCTGCGGTGATGACGTCATTCACTCCGCCGCCGATCCGCTGCTGCTGGTGCAACAGCAATGTGCCGCGCTGGGCTTCACGCCGGCTTTTGATGCCGGATTACCGTTTCAGGGCGGCGCCCTCGGCCTGTTCGGTTACGATTTAGGACGACGCTTTGAAAACCTGCCGCAGCGCGCGCTGCAGGATCTCACCACGCCGGATATGGCGGTGGGCATTTATGACTGGGCGCTGATCGCCGATCACCATCTGCAAAAACTGACGCTGGTTTCGCTCACCGATGCCGGGCAGCGCTGGCACTGGCTGCAAGCACAAACCGCGCCGCCCGCCGAGCCTTTCGCCTTGACCAGCGAGTGGCAATCCAACCTCAGTTATGACCAGTATGCGCAGCGGTTCCACGCGGTGCAGGCCTATATTCAAGCCGGTGATTGTTATCAGGTGAATCTGGCACAGCGTTTTCAGGCGGGCTATCGCGGTGATGAGTGGCAGGCCTTTTTGCGTCTGACGCAGGCGAATCGCGCGCCGTTCAGCGCCTTCCTGCGTTTGCCGGATAGCGTGCTGCTGAGTTTATCGCCAGAGCGCTTCCTCGCTTTACAGCAGCAGGAGATTGAAACACGTCCGATTAAAGGCACTTTGCCGCGTCTTGCTGATGCCGAGGCCGACCGTTTGCAGGCAGAGAAGCTCGCCAACTCGCAGAAAGATCGCGCTGAGAACCTGATGATTGTCGATCTGCTGCGCAATGATATTGGCCGCGTGGCCGTGCCCGGCAGCGTCAGCGTACCGGAACTGTTCGTGGTTGAACCTTTCCCGGCGGTGCATCATCTGGTCAGCACTGTACGTGCACGTTTGCCTGAGACGCTGAGCGCAACCGATCTGCTGCGTGCTTGCTTCCCCGGTGGTTCCATCACCGGCGCACCGAAGATCCGCGCGATGGAGATCATCGAAGAGTTAGAGCCGCATCGCCGCAATGCGTGGTGTGGCAGCATCGGCTACATCAGCCTGTGTGGCCGTATGGATACCAGCATCACCATTCGCACGCTGATTGCGGAAAACCATCAGCTTTACTGCGCCGCCGGTGGCGGATTAGTGGCAGACAGCGACCTTGATGCCGAATATCAGGAAACCTTCCATAAGGTGAACCGTATTTTGCCCAGCCTGCGTGATGGGACCTGAAATGAATTTAACCCTTGAGCAGTTCCTCAGCCGCTTTGTCCTGCAACCGCCGCTGCATGCGCCGAAAAGTGCCATCAGCGGACGCCGTGCGGCGGTACTGGTGCCGGTGATCGACGGCGCAGAACCTGGCTTGCTGCTCACGCGTCGCTCATCACACCTGCGTAAACACGCCGGGCAAGTCGCCTTTCCCGGCGGCATGCAGGATGCCACTGATACCTCGCTGATCCACACCGCACTGCGTGAAGCGCAGGAAGAAGTGGGAATCCAGCCGGAACAGGTGCAGATCATCGGCGTTCTGCCGCCGGTGACCAGCAGCACCGGTTTCGCTGTGACGCCGGTAGTGGGCATTATTCCGGCTGATTTTGCTTTGCAGCTCAATCCGGACGAAGTGGAAAGCGCCTTTGCCATGCCGCTGGCGGAAGCATTGCGTTTGAGCCGCTACAGCGATCTCACCTTGCGCCGTGGTCATCGCCAACATCAGGTTTGGTTATCCTGGTATGAGGATTATTTTATCTGGGGCATGACCGCCGGGATTATTCGTGCGCTCGGTCAACAAATCGCCCTGCCGTAAATCACCTAATGCTTGCCAGTTAAAATATCTTTTTGCTTTAGATCTGGTGCGGGCTCTGGCAAAGGTGCCCTTTTCAGCAGCACACACTGAAGCTTCGGAGCAGGCCGTGGCCACTTTTGGGCAGGCAATCCGCAGCGATGAACGTTAGCCTTTCGCCGGGAAAACCGATCCGCTTCACAACTGTACAAACGGATAACTATTTCTGGGGTTTATAATTAGTTTATTTCATGCGAAAAGCTGCTCGTTATACGGCATGGGCGATTACTATTAGCCGCATAAACGGCTTATGCCGTGCAGAATAAGATTTGTGAGGAGTATCACCGGTGATTAGTGTTTTTGACATGTTTAAAGTGGGCATCGGCCCATCCAGTTCACATACCGTCGGCCCGATGAAAGCGGGCAAGCAGTTTGTTGATCTGCTGGCCGAACAAGGCAAACTGCAGGACGTGACGCGCGTGGCGGTTGACGTCTATGGTTCGCTGTCGCTCACGGGCAAAGGTCACCACACTGATATCGCGATTATCATGGGCCTGGCGGGCTTCGAACCGGCCACCGTCGATATCGATGGCATTCCCGCGTTCATCAAAGATGTGGAGCAGCGCGAACGCTTGCTGTTAGCCAACGGCGCGCGCGAAGTGGATTTCCCGCGTGAAGGCGGCATGGTGTTCCGCAGCGAAAACCTGTCGCTGCATGAAAACGGCATGACGGTATTTGCCTTCGCGGGCGATCTGCTGATTCTGAGTAAAACCTACTACTCCATCGGCGGCGGTTTCATCGTCGATGAAGAGCATTTCGGCCAACCGGTGTTGAACGAAGTTTCCGTGCCGTGGCCTTTCCACTCTGCTAAAGAGCTGCTCAGCCACTGTCGGGAGAGTGGGCTGTCGCTGTCCGGTTTGGTAATGAAAAACGAACTGGCGCTGCATACTCGCGACGAGATTTACGCCTATTTTGGCAACGTGTGGCAAACCATGCAGGCCTGTATCGATCGAGGTCTGAATACCGAAGGCGTGCTGCCGGGTCCGTTGCGCGTACCTCGTCGTGCGGCTTCACTGCGCCGTTTACTGGTGTCATCCTCAAAGCACTCGAAAGATCCGATGGATGTGATCGACTGGGTGAATATGTTTGCGCTGGCAGTGAATGAAGAGAACGCGGCCGGCGGTCGTGTGGTGACGGCGCCTACTAACGGTGCCTGCGGCATCGTGCCAGCGGTGCTGGCCTATTACGATCACTTTATCGAACCCGTTACGCCCGATATCTTCATCCGGTACTTCCTCTCTTCTGGTGCGATTGGCGTGCTGTATAAAATGAACGCCTCTATTTCGGGTGCCGAAGTGGGTTGTCAGGGCGAGGTAGGCGTGGCGTGTTCCATGGCAGCCGCCGGTCTGGCGGAACTGCTGGGCGGCAGCCCGGAACAGGTGTGCGTGGCGGCGGAAATCGGCATGGAACACAATCTGGGATTAACCTGCGATCCAGTCGCCGGCCAGGTTCAGGTGCCGTGCATTGAGCGTAACGCCATCGCTTCCGTAAAAGCCATTAACTCCGCGCGCATGGCGCTGCGCCGTACCAGCGAACCACGCGTGTCGCTGGATAAAGTGATTGAGACCATGTACGAAACCGGTAAGGACATGAACGCTAAATACCGTGAAACCTCTCGCGGCGGATTAGCGATAAAGGTCCAGTGCGATTAACGCTTCGCTGGTGATTTAAACAACAGTTGGCTATTTTTATTCATCTGTAGCTACCTCCAACTGAGTAAAACAGATACATTGATTTCGAGCGCGGCCCTTTGTGGCCGCGCTTTTTTTAGTGCCGTATTTTTTATTCAGCCGCGCTAAACCTGGCCGCCTCAATGCCGATAACCTACACGTTAATTTGGCTTCAATCTTTGTTTTGCAAGGTGGTTACTGATGCTCATTCCCCAGCAATTTGTGGGTCAATTTCGCCGTAAGCGACTGCTTATTGCGTTAGTGATCGCCTCGCTGGTTCTGGTCCTGACGCTAACTTTTCGTTATATCGAAGAGAAATCGCGCATTGAGCAGCAGTCGCTGAATTTCGCCACCCGCGCGATTGAACGCTTTGATCGTATGTTCTCGCCGCTGGATGTTTCCGCCAACAACACACTCGGTCTGGTTGGCGTACCTTGTGCGCAAGTGCGTTATCCGCTGATTGAGAAAATTGCCGCGCTGCAAACCGTGCGCACCGTGCTGCTGGTTAAGGACGACGCGCTCTACTGCTCCAGCATTTTCGGCCCGCAAAACCTCTCCTTCAGCCAAACCTATCCTGAATTAGCTATCAATAATCAGCGTATGATGTTGGCCACGGACAGTGATCTGTTGAAAGGATCGCCGGTGCTGCTGCTGTGGACGCCAAAATCGCTGGATAATCGCGAAGGTCTGCTGCAAGTCATTAATATTGAATTGATGACCAATTATCTGCTGGAGCCGCAGTTGCCGTGGGTTGAGCGCGCCATTTTCAACGTGGGTGGTCAGAGCCTTGAATACGGTAATCCGCTGATTGAACAAACTGAACCGTCTGAAGATGAAGTGGCGTACGATCAGGCATCACTGCGCTATCCGTTTAGCATCACCTTGTACGGCCCTTCTCCCGCCCGGCTGGCGCTTAACACGCTACCTTCACAGCTGCCGCTGGCGCTCATGCTCAGCCTGCTGATGGGGTACATCGTCTGGCTGGCGACCGCCAATCGCATGAGCCTCAGTTGGCAGATCAGTTATGGCATCACCGCTAACGAATTTATGGTTTATTGCCAGCCGCTGATTAACGCCAAAAGCGGCGAGTGTGACGGCATGGAGCTGCTGCTGCGCTGGCATAACCAGCGTCAGGGCTGGATTGCGCCGGACGTGTTTATTCCGTTGGCCGAGCGGCAAAACCTGATCGCGCCGTTGACCCGCTTCGTGCTGGCGAAAGTCGTGGCTGAGCTGCCCAATCTGCCGCAATGTCCGTCGTTCCACATTGCGATTAACGTTGCCGCCAGCCATTTTCGCGATCGCGCCATTGTGGAAGATCTGCAAAATATCTGGTGGCCGGCCAATCCCATGCCAAAACTGGTGGTTGAGCTGACGGAGCGTGACGCTTTGCCCATCATCGATCAATCGGTGGTGTCGCAACTGCATGAAATTGGTGTGCGTCTGGCGATTGATGATTTCGGCACCGGCCACAGTTCGCTGGCTTATCTGAAAGACCTCCAACCGGATGTGCTTAAAATCGACAAGATTTTCACCGCCGCCATTGGCACCGATGCGATTAACGCGACCGTTACCGATATGGTGATCTCGCTGGCGCAGCGCCTGAATATTTCACTGGTGGCGGAAGGTGTGGAAACTGCCGAGCAGGCACACTATCTGCGTGAGCGCGGCGTCGACCATCTGCAAGGCTATTTCTACGCGCGCCCGATGCCGATTGAGGATTTCCCGCAATGGCTGGAGCAGCATCAGGCGCAGCTAAGCGCATAAAAAAACGGCCACTCCTTTTGGCGTGGCCGTTATTGCTTACTTCAGTCCGATGACTTACCCAGCGTGTTCTTCGTGATCGAATGGCTTATCTTTGGTGACGCGCACCAGATCGATACGGTAATCGGTCGCCTCAATCACCTGGAAGTGCAGCGGCGGCAAATCAATCACTTCGCCGGGCAGCGGCAACTGGCCTTTCTGTGCAATCAACAAACCGGCTAGCGAGGCGTGATCTTCATCGGCTTTCACCAACTCGTGATGATCCAGCAGCTGTTGCAGCGAGTGTAAATCGGTCCCGCCCTTCACTAACCAACCGTCGCCATCGGCAATGATGTCTGGTGTTTCGTCTTCATCCGGGAACTCACCGGCAATCGCTTCCAGCACGTCCAGCGGCGTGATTAAGCCCTGCACCACACCAAATTCGTTGGTGACAATTACGAAGCTACCTTTAGCACGGCGCAACACGCCCAGCAGATTGATTGGGTCCAGGGTTTCCGGAACCACAATCGCCGGCGTGTTAGCAGCAAAGGTTGCCACATCCATGCCGTGTTCCAGCGCCACCAGAAGCTCTTTGGCACGCACCACGCCGATGATTTCATCCAGCTCACCGCGACATACCGGGAACAAGCTGTGTGGCGTATCCAGCAGCTGAATACGAATTTCATCCAGTGGACGCGAAACATCCACCCACGAAATGTTACCGCGCGGCGTCATGATGCTACGGATTGAACGCTGAGATAACGTCAATACGCCGTTGATCATGTAGCGCTCTTCGTCCTTAAACGCTTCCTGCGGCATCGCTTCGGTCAATGAGGTTTCTTCAGTTGTCGTCGCTTGCTTACGCTGGCGTCCGCCCATCAAACGCAGAATCGCTTCGGCGGTGCGTTCACGCATCGGGCGATGTTCCTGATGCTTGATAAAGTTACGGCGCGCAATCTGGTTAAACAGCTCGATGATGATCGAGAAGCCGATCGCAGCGTACAGGTAACCTTTGGGAATGTGGAAACCAAAGCCTTCGGCCACCAGCGACAAACCAATCATCAGCAGGAAGCTCAGACACAGCACCACCACCGTTGGGTGTTCATTCACAAAACGCGTCAGCGGTTTCGAGGCCAGCAGCATGACGCCCATGGCGATCACCACGGCGGTCATCATCACCGGCAGATGGTTCACCATACCGACCGCAGTAATTACCGCGTCGAGTGAGAACACCGCATCCAGCACCACAATCTGAATCACCACCGCCCAGAAACTGGCGTAGCTTTTATTGCCCTGATGTTCGAGCCCGCGGTTCTCAAGCCGCTCATGCAGTTCCATGGTTCCCTTGAATAACAGGAACAAACCACCAAACAACAGAATTAAATCTCGTCCGGAAAAGCTGAAATCGCCTACGCTGAATAGGGGCCTCGTCAGCGTCACGATCCAGGAGATCAGCGACAGCAAGCCAAGACGCATCACCAGGGCGAGCGACAATCCGATTAGACGGGCTTTATCGCGCTGCTTCGGCGGCAATTTGTCCGCGAGGATGGCGATAAACACCAGGTTATCAATGCCGAGAACAATTTCCAGCACGATCAGCGTGAGCAAACCCGCCCAAATTGAGGGGTCGAAGAGAAATTCCATCAATGACTCCTTACCGGACGTAAAGGCGCACGAAGTTGAGTCTGCACCAGAGGGCGAGACGAGAGATCGTTACAGGCGGTGATAACGCTGAAGAGCGTGGAAGCGGGCGCGGAAAAGCGCTGAGAACATGTTGAGCGACGTCGGTGACGGTCCATAAAGGTGAGCTGAAGCCCGGTACTCCTGAATAAAAAACAGAACGCTAATGTATCAGTTACATCAACGACGTCAAAAAAATTTATTACATTTACAAATATCTACGTTAACGCAGGAATATCGAACAAAAGTGCACATTAGCGCCGTTACGCGCGAAATAGCTGACAAACATCACATAATTTATTTTTTCGATCACTAAAATAAATCGCGACCTTATCGCTGTGCAGCGGATTGTTGCGTTTTATTTATTGATGCTTTTTCTCTATCACATCATCAACGATCCACCTGAAACACTAACGGTAATATTCAATGATTCCCGGCAATGCCAGAGAATCTCTCACGCGAACGGAGGTAGCAAGTGACCATTGCTATTGTAATTGGTACACATGGCTGGGCGGCAGAACAGTTGCTTAAAACAGCAGAGATGCTGTTGGGTGAGCAGGAAAATGTCGGATGGATTGATTTCGTTCCCGGCGAAAATGCAGAAACGCTAATCGAAAAGTATCAGGCACGGCTGGCCGATCTCGACACGTCAAAGGGCGTGTTGTTCCTGGTCGATACCTGGGGTGGCAGTCCATTTAATGCGGCCAGCCGCATTGTGGTGGATAAGGATGGCTATGATGTCATCGCTGGCGTCAACATCCCGATGCTGGTGGAAACCTTGATGGGACGTGATGACAACCCATCGCTGGAAGAACTGATTCACATCGCGGTAGAGGCCGGTCGTGAAGGCGTTAAAGCCCTCAAAACTGAAACGCCAGCGCAAGCCGCAGCTGCGCCTGCTCCGGTTGCAGCGAAAGCGCCTGCTCAGCCGCAAAAACCAATGGCTGCAGGCGATCACATGAAAATCGGACTGGCGCGTATTGATGACCGCTTGATTCACGGGCAAGTGGCCACGCGCTGGACCAAAGAGACCAACGTTACCCGCATCATCGTGGTGTCTGATGAAGTGGCGAACGATCATGTGCGCAAAACGCTGCTGACGCAGGTGGCACCGCCAGGCGTTACCGCGCACGTGGTGGATATCGATAAGATGGTTCGCGTGTGGAACAACCCGAAATATGGCAATGACAAGGTGATGCTGCTGTTCACCAATCCCACCGATGTGGTGAGGATTGTCGAGCAAGGCGTGGACATTAAGTCGGTCAATATTGGCGGCATGGCGTTCCGTCAGGGCAAAACGCAGGTGAACAACGCGGTATCGGTGGATGAAAAAGATATCACGGCGTTCCGCAAACTTAATGAGCGCGGTATCGAACTGGAAGTACGTAAAGTGTCCAGCGATCAGCGACTGAAAATGATGGACCTGATCGCCAAGGTCAATCCGTAGTTCGCCCTTTGCCTGCATACGTGGGCGAATTTTAGAGACCTTGCAGAGGAGAAATGCAATGGAGATAACCACGCTACAAATCATTTTGATATTTATTGTGGCCTGTATTGCCGGGATGGGATCGATTCTTGATGAGTTCCAGTTCCACCGTCCGCTGGTGGCTTGTACCTTAATTGGTGCGGTCCTCGGTGATATGAAAACCGGTATCATCATCGGCGGTACGCTGGAGATGATTGCACTGGGCTGGATGAACATCGGTGCGGCCGTTGCACCGGATGCGGCGCTGGCTTCGATTATCTCAACCATTCTGGTTATTGCCGGTGGTCAAAGCGTGGGCGCCGGTATCGCGCTGGCGATTCCGCTGGCTGCGGCCGGTCAGGTTCTGACCATCATCGTGCGTACCATTACCGTGGCCTTCCAGCATGCCGCCGATAAGGCAGCCGAGAAAGGCAACCTGACGGCGATCAGCTGGATCCACGTATCCGCGCTGGTATTGCAGGCGATGCGTATTGCCATCCCAGCACTGATCGTGGCGATTTCTGTCGGTACTCACGTGGTTCAGGAACTGCTGAACTCAATTCCAGACGTGGTCACCAACGGCCTGAACATCGCCGGCGGCATGATCGTGGTGGTGGGTTACGCGATGGTCATCAACATGATGCGCGCGGGCTACCTGATGCCGTTCTTCTACCTTGGCTTCGTTACTGCAGCCTTCACCAACTTTAACCTGGTTGCGCTTGGCGTGATTGGCGTGGTGATGGCGGTGCTGTATATCCAGCTGGCACCGAAATATAACCGCGTTGCAGGTGCTGCAACCAGCGGTCCTGCAAACAATGACCTCGATAACGAACTCGACTAGGAACAGGTGAAATCATGGTTGATACAACTAACACTCCAAAGAAACTCACCCCCGGCGATGTCCGCGGTGTGTTCCTGCGCTCTAACCTGTTTCAGGGTTCGTGGAACTTTGAACGTATGCAGGCGCTGGGTTTTTGCTACTCAATGGTGCCGGTGATTCGTCGCCTCTATCCAGAAAACAACGACGAACGTAAACAGGCGATTAAACGTCACCTCGAGTTCTTCAACACCCATCCTTACGTAGCAGCGCCGGTACTCGGCGTTACCATGGCGATGGAAGAGCAGCGTGCCAACGGTGCGCCGATTGATGATGCAGCGATTAACGGCATCAAAGTGGGTCTGATGGGTCCGCTGGCGGGTGTGGGCGACCCGATTTTCTGGGGTACCGTGCGTCCGGTGTTTGCTGCGCTGGGTGCCGGTATCGCGATGAGCGGTAGCCTGCTGGGTCCATTGCTGTTCTTCATCCTGTTTAACGCCGTGCGTCTGTTGACGCGTTATTACGGTGTGGCGTATGGCTACCGTAAAGGCGTGGATATTGTCAGCGATATGGGCGGCGGTTTCCTGCAGAAACTGACGGAGGGCGCGTCGATTCTCGGCCTCTTTGTCATGGGGGCCTTGGTTAACAAGTGGACGCATGTGAATGTGCCGCTGGTGGTGTCACGCATCACCGACCAGACCGGTAAAACCACGGTTACTACGGTGCAATCTATCCTCGATCAGCTGATGCCAGGCCTGATTCCACTGCTGCTAACCTTTGGCTGTATGTGGCTGCTGCGTCGTAAGGTGAATGCGTTGTGGATTATCGTCGGCTTCTTCGCCCTCGGTATCTTCGGTTACTGGATCGGCCTGCTCGGTCTGTAATCACCCCGCCGGGAGCCCTGCTCCCGGCTATTATTGAGCGGCATTATCTGAGCGCCCACGTTGAGATAATTTCGCTTGAGGAAGAACACCTAATGTCACTGACTGACGCCCTGATCGCCCTGCTGATTGCAGGCTTCATTCTGTTCGCCATCTATGATGAAGCGATCCTGCCGCGCCGCAATGGCCCTACAAAACTGCGCGTCGCACTGCGCCGTCGCCATAAAATCGATAGCGCCATTTTCGTGGTGCTGCTGCTGATTCTGCTGTGGAACAACATAGATAAACATGGCACACAACTCACCACCAATTTGCTGATGGTGCTGTGCTTTATGGCGATTTGGCTATTCTGGGTGCGCAGCCCGAAGCTGTTGATGAAGGAAAATGGACTGTTTTTTGGCAGCGTGTGGATCGACTACGGTCGCATTCAGAGTATGAATCTGTCAGAGGATGGCATTCTGGTGATGCAGCTGGAGCAGCGCCGCCTGCTGATTGCTGTCAAACAGCTTGATGACCTGGAACGGATCTACAATACGCTGGTGGAAGCGCGTTAATCGCGCTGCCATAACGTCAGCATAAAGTCGGCATCACAGTTAAACTCGCTGGATGCCGCCAGGTTCTGCCACACTTCTTCGCGTGCACGCCAGGCAAATGGCGTCATCTGCAATAAGCTCACCGCCTCACTTCCGCTCAACGTCATGCTGTAATTCAGGTTTTGTTGATCGACCTGCCTGAAGCCGGCATACACCTTCTCTTCCGCCGCGTGCAGCTGCACTTCGCGATAAATCAGTGCCTTGAACTGCTGCAAGTGATGCGGTCCCGGCGTCACCGTTAGCAGGTAACCCCCCGCTTTGATCGCGCGGCTCAGCTCATCTTCATTACAGGGCGCATAGATGCGCACCACGCCATCCAGAGAAGCATCAGCAAAAGGCAAACGCTGGCTGGACGCCACGCAAAATTTCACCGCACGATAGCGTTTAGCGGCCATGCGAATCGCTGCTTTCGCCACATCCAGACCAAAGAGTTGCGCCTGCGGTAACGCATCGGCCATCGCCGCAGTGTAATAACCTTCTCCGCATCCGAGGTCTAACAGCTGCGCACCTTGCTCACCCAGATGCTGAGCGAGGATCCCGGCGACAGCCGCGCGCAACGGCTGATAGTGTCCGGCATCGAGGAAGGCGCGTCGTGCCTGCAGCATCTCGGCGCTATCGCCCGGTTCGCGCGAACCTTTGTGCTGCACCGGCAGTAAATTGACGTACCCTTCTTTCGCCTGATCAAACTGATGACCTGCATCACAGCGGAAGCTATTCACCTGCTGCAATAAAGGCTGATGACAAAGTGGGCAAATCAAAGACATAGACAACTCCGGGTTAGCAATTCGCGGCGCAGTTTACCCTGATCATCTGGCTACAGAAAGGATAAAAGAAAAAGCCCCGTTCAGTGAACGGGGCTTTAGGATTCGTTTCAGTGGTGCATGGCACCGAGCCTGAGGGCGAAATCAGATTGGGGTAACGTTGACCGCAGCAGGACCTTTCTGGCCATCCTGGATTTCGAACTCAACGCTTTGGCCTTCGGCCAGAGTTTTAAAACCATTGCCCTGGATTGCAGAGAAGTGTACGAACACATCTTTGCTACCATCAGCAGGAGTAATAAAACCAAAACCTTTAGACTCGTTAAACCACTTAACCTGACCTTTAATCTTTGCCATTTCGCAAATTTCCTTTCAATGATTATATTGCCCGCAGGCAGACTTACAGATAAACCAGAGACATTACTGAATGAGGCACTAATTTAAGGTTCGGCAAGGAAGCGGTATTCAACGTCAACGTCTTTACTCGTAACTTCTTTACTGAAGATGCCATACATAAACAGAACTGTACCTCGTTTGACCTACGATTTGTTATCACATATCCGTAAATTAATGGCAAGCCATTTTTAAACGGTGATCGACGTGACGCACATAATTAGTTAATTGGCGCGGCACTTCATCAATCAACATATTGACACCCAGCGCGGAAGGTGCGCAAAAAAGGGTTATCAGTCAGTATAGTTAGCGTCAAATTGCCGCTTAGTCAAGCGCAGCGGTAATGTCTATATTGGTACAATTTTAGGGGTTAACTGTACGACAAAAATATTGCACTAATATGGCATCAATAAGATATTCCACTGAAAACTTCGCTCGCCACACAACAACTGCGCGCCGTTCAAATCTTGTACAAATAGTTTTCTCAGGTATAAGTTATTAATTGCTTTGCACCAAAATCAGGAGAAACCAATAATATGCGCCCCATATAAACGCATTAACATTAGGTGGCATTTATCTCAATTTTAACTATCTACCCAACAATTAAATGTTAAAAAGAACATTGAAGAGCTTGATTTAACAAAAACTCCTTAGGATAAATCTTAGTTGATATTCATTCGGGCAGGGATTGTTGCTATTCATACCTGGCTTAGAAGGGAATTTACTAAAAGTCATTATCCCGCCACGCACCATTTCAGTGCGCAGCGGTTGCCATAATGGCGATTATTTCACCCCTTTTAACGGCTTAACGTTCCGGGATCATCCGAATAAAATCGCGTTTTTCATCCGCGTCTTCATCCGCTGGTGGTTTTGCTGTGGATGGCTGTGCGTCAACCAGACGGCGCAGGAGCGCATTCTGTTTCTTTTGCTCTTCGATAACGGCTTCCAGCAAACGGATCTGCTCACTGGCGCGCACGCTAGCCCGGTTGACAAAGAACCAGACAATAAAGGCCACAAGAATGATGATGGCCAGAACGCCATAGTTAAACAGCGGGCTGGTGTTTGCGGCTAATTCGTTCATAACTGCCTCTATAGTCAAAAATCAAACATCTACTCCGCCGCTGATTCTACTCGCTGCCGACGCAAAAGATAATGGGTAGCGACGGAAAGCAGATTATCCCGCCTGCCCTCTCTTTCAGTTATCTCTGATCGATTCGATGGCTAAAGCGCGGCATGCTGTTACAGTAGATTCGCAGCAAGGTTGGATGCGCTGCGTTGTGTATCACAAGGAGATAAGATGAAACTACTTATTCGGACGATTATGCTGGTGGCATTAATTTGGTTAGCGATGCTGCTGACCGGCTATGGCGTACTCACCGGCAGCAATAAGAATGCGGCGGGACTGGGGCTGCAATGCAGCTATCTGACCGCACGCGGTATGATTACGGCACAGTATCTGCATACAGACAGCGGTATCGTCGGCGTAACGGATTGTCCACTGCTGAAGAAAAGTGGCGAAGTGGTCGACAATTAAGCGTTGAAACGGGCTGGCAACAGCCCGTTTTTCATTTCAGAAAGGATAGTTGTGGTAGCCCATTTGTTCAGACAGATTGCGCGCCGCACGATGCAGCATCGCCACATACTCATTTTTGGCTTCTTCGGAAAAACGAATGGTGGGGAACGAGATGCTTAGCCCCGCAATCACCACGCCAAAACGGTCAAATACCGGCACCGCGATGCAACGTAAGCCCTCTTCCTGCTCTTCATTATCTTCACCAAATCCCTGTACTTTTACCTGATCCAACACCGCCAGCAATGCTTCTGCAGTGACAATGGTTTTCGCGGTACTGCGGCGGAATTCCACTTCGCTCAGGATCTCCTGCACTTCAGCGCGATCGCGCCATGCCAGCAGCACTTTACCAATCGCGGTGGTGTGCAGTGGATTACGGCGGCCGATGCGCGAATACATACGCAGGTTATAAAGAGAATCGATTTTATGGATGTAGACGATGCTGTCTTCTTCCAGCGCGCCGAGGTGAATGGTTTCTTTAGTCAGACGCGACAGCTCACGCATCTCAATATCGGCGCTACGAATCAGATCGACGTTCTGCAACGCTTTGGCGCCGAGTTCGAACAGCTTGAGCGTCAGCGAGTATTTCTCACTTTCTCCTTCCTGCGCCACATAGCCAAGCGATTTCATGGTCTGTAAAAAGCGATAAACGGTACTTTTTGACATCATCACGCGTTGGGACAGTTCGGTGATGCCGTGATCGCGCTCTTCGCCCAGCGCCTGCAGAATGCCAAACACTTTCATCACTGATGAAACCGAGTCTGGCTGTTTATCATTATCACTGCTCGCCATGGCGCGTATCCTTTTTGACAGTGTTTCAAAAAAAACGGAACAGAAGCGCCAGTATATGCGTTTCAGCCTGATGGCGGCAACGACTGACGCTAAGTGACACATCCACACGTAATTTTATGTCAATGAATGCGGTGCTTTTCGGCAGCGAATTGATTAGCATGATGATATTCACTCTCTTTACTTACTTTACTTATGCCTTCTACTGTTGCCCAGGATGGATTACCCCTTCCACAGCGCTATGGCGCGATCATCACCATTGCGCTCGGTATTATGATGGCGGTGCTGGATGGAGCTATCGCCAACGTGGCCTTGCCAACCATTGCGCGTGAATTGAATGCCAGCCCAGCCGAATCGATCTGGATTGTTAACGCCTACCAAATCGCCATCGTTATTTCGCTGCTGTCGCTGTCGTTTCTCGGCGATATGCTCGGCTACCGCCGCGTCTATCAGGTTGGACTCGCGCTGTTTATCGCTACCTCACTGTTTTGCGCCCTCTCCTCAACGTTGAATACGCTGACCGTGGCGCGTGTGCTGCAAGGCTTTGGTGGTGCCGCGTTGATGAGCGTGAACACGGCGCTGATCCGCATCATCTATCCGCAGCGCTTCCTCGGGCGCGGTATGGCGATCAATTCGCTGATTGTCGCGGTCTCCAGCGCGGCCGGTCCAACCGTAGCGGCGGCGATTCTGTCTGTCGCCAGCTGGAAATGGCTGTTCCTGATCAACATTCCGCTCGGCATCGTTGCGCTGTGGCTGGCGTTGCGTTTCCTGCCGGATAACACCCAGAAAGCCAAACAACAGAAATTCGACGTGCCAAGCGCGGTGATGAATGCGCTGTTCTTTGGCCTGCTCATATCTGCACTGAGCGGTTTCTCGCAGGGACAAAACGGCTGGCTGATTGTGGCCGAATTGGTGGCATTGGTGTTGGTGGGCATTGTTTTCGTTCGTCGCCAGTTAGCGATGCCGGTGCCATTGCTGCCGGTGGACTTGCTGCGCATTCCGATCTTTTCGCTGTCGATAGGCACCTCAATTTGCTCGTTCTGCGCGCAGATGCTGGCGATGGTGGCGTTGCCGTTCTTCCTGCAAAACGTGCTGGGCCGGGATGAAGTGGCAACCGGCTTGCTGCTCACGCCGTGGCCGCTGGCAACCATGGTGATGGCACCCATTGCAGGTCGCCTGATCGAGAAGTTCCATGCCGGATTATTAGGCGGATTGGGATTAGCGATGTTCGCTGCCGGGCTATTCCTGCTGGCGCTTTTACCGACGCAGCCAACTGACGTGGATATCATCTGGCGCATGATGCTGTGCGGTGCCGGTTTCGGCCTGTTCCAGTCGCCTAACAATCACACCATCATCACCGCAGCACCGCGTAACCGCAGCGGTGGTGCCAGCGGAATGCTGGGTACCGCGCGTCTGGTGGGACAAAGCAGCGGCGCGGCGCTAGTGGCGCTAATGTTTAATCTATTTAACGACAGCGGTACACACGCCTCACTGCTGCTAGCGGGTAGCTTTGCCAGCGTCGCTGCCGTAGTGAGCCTGGCGCGCATGACGCAGTCGAGGCAGGCTGCTGAGTCATAGAAACAGCAAGGGCGCCATCTGGCGCCCTTTTTTCTGTTTATTACCGACTACTTCAGGTATTCACCGCTACGCAGCGCTTCGATACGTTTATCGAGCGGCGGATGCGACATGAACAGCTCGCTCAACGATTTGTTTTTACCGTTGATGCAGAATGCCATCATGCTGCTTGGCTCCTGCGGCTCGTAACTGGTTTTCAGACGCTGCAGTGCGGCAATCATCTTCTCGCGTCCAACCAGTTTGGCAGAACCCGCATCGGCGTGGAATTCACGGTGACGTGAGAACCACATGGTGATGATGCTGGCGAGGAAGCCGAACAGCAGTTCTAACACCATCGAGACCGCGAAATACACCATCGGATTTCCGTTGCTGCTCTCTTCACCGTCGCGGTTACCCGACAGGAAGCCGGAAGCGATCTGTGCCAAAATGCGCGAGATGAAGATGACAAAGGTGTTCACCACACCCTGAATCAGCGTCATGGTGATCATGTCACCATTGGCGATATGGGCGATTTCGTGCGCCAGCACCGCTTCCGCTTCATCACGGCTCATGTTTTGCAACAGGCCGGTGGAAACAGCGACCAGCGACGCGTCACGGCGTGCGCCTGTCGCAAAGGCGTTAATGTCGGGCGCGTGATAAATCGCCACCTGCGGCATTGCAATGCCAGCCTGTTGTGCCTGGCGGCCGACGGTATCCATCAGCCAGCGTTCCGTCTCATTACGCGGTTGTTCAATGACTTCACCGCCAACGGATCGTAACGCCATCCATTTAGACATCAGCAGTGAAACAAACGCACCGCCGAAGCCAAACAGACCTGCCATAATCATCAGACCCATAACACTGCTTGACTGGATTCCTGTCAGACTCAAAATCAGTCCGAATACCAACATCACCGCCAGGTTGGTGAGCAGGAAAAGAGCAATACGCATCATAAACGTTAATCTTCCTCAGTTGTGCACGCGCATATGCGCGGATATCTATCCTATGGTCATCGCCGTGCATTTCAAGCAACCTTAATCTTTAAGTGCCTAAAAAGACATAACTTTACATTAGGCAGTGAAGTGCGACGTTCGCTGCATCAGTAACGCTTAACAACGATTTTAGCGTAAAAAAAAGCACCGCCGAAGCGGTGCTATTTCACAAGCCAGACGGTTACTTCGCGTTTGCGGCTGCCGGCTGAGATTTCTCCAGCTGCGCCATATCGTTAGCGATTTTCACCGTTTCATCCAGATACGGATCCGGCTCTTTATAGTCTTTCGGCAGATCTTCGATGCTCTTCAGCGGCGCTTTACCTTCCGCCTGATAGCGCGCGTTGATGCGCTCCAGACGCAGTGCATCATCTTCACGGTTCTCTTTCTCACGTTGGGCAAGATTGAGCGACACGATATTACGCTTGTCTTTCATCGCATCGAAACGCGCAATATCTTTCATGATGTACTGGAACTCGCGATCTTTAGCGATGCGATCGGCGTGCTCTTTGGTCAGCTGCGGTACCAGCGGCGCGATATCGCCGGTTTTGGTGTAGCTTGCCGCATTCACACTGTCCCAAGGCAGCGCGTTGTCCTCGAACTTCTCGCCGGTTTCTGCCGCTTCAACGCCGGTTGGCATCAGCAGATCTGGCGTTACGCCTTTACGCTGGGTGCTGCCACCGTTAATGCGGTAGAACTTCTGAATGGTGTACTGTACAGAACCCAGCGCTGGCCACTCTGGACGCAGCATCTGATCGTAGATACGGTTCAGCGAACGATACTGCTGCACGGTGCCTTTACCAAAGGTCGGTTCACCAACAATCAGCGCACGGCCGTAATCCTGCATCGCCGCAGCGAAGATCTCAGAAGCTGAAGCACTGAAGCGATCGACCAGCACCACCAGCGGACCTTTGTAATAGACGATGCCGTCGTTATCGCTGTCTTCACGCACGCGGCCATTGTTATCACGCACCTGTACCACCGGACCGCTTGGAATAAACAGGCCCGAAAGTGAAACGGCTTCGGTCAAAGCGCCACCGCCGTTGGTACGCAGATCGATCACCACGCTGTCGACGTTTTGCTTCTGCAGTTTCTGCAGCTGCACCTTCACATCGTCAGTCAGGCCAACGTAGAAGCCAGGAATGTCGAGCACGCCAACTTTCTGTTTGCCGACGTTATGCACGGTGCCTTTTACCGCGCGATCTTCCAGACGGATTTTTTCACGCGTCAGCGTCACGGTGCGGGTTTTGGTGCCCTTGCCAGCAGGCAGGATTTCCAGGCGTACTTTGCTGCCTTTCGGTCCTTTGATTTTTGAAACCACATCATCCAGACGCCAGCCAATCACATCTTCCATCGGTTTGCCCGGCTGAGCGACACCGACAATGCGGTCGCCCACGCTGATCGCTTTGCTCTTCGCCGCCGGACCGCCTGCGACCATCGAGTTGATCACCGTGTAATCGTCATCCATCTGCAGCACAGCGCCGATACCTTCCAGCGACAGGCTCATTTCGGTGTTGAATTGCTCGGTGTTGCGCGGCGAAAGATAGTTAGTGTGCGGGTCGATTTCATGCGCGAACGCAGTCATCGCCAGCTGGAACACATCTTCACTGTTGCTTTGCGCCAGACGACGGATGGCAAAGTTGTAACGCTTGGTCAGCGTTTCGCGGATCTCTTTCTCATCTTTACCGGCCAGTTTCAGGCTCAGTTCGTCATATTTAACTTTGGCATCCCACAGCGCGTTGAGCTCATCGACGCTCTTTGGCCATGGCGATTTTGCCCGGTCAATGTCAATGGTGTCATTGCCGGTGAAATTCATTGGGCGATTCAGCACGCTCAGCGCATATTGATAGCGCTCAAAGCGGCGTTTCTGCGCCAGATTGTAGAGATCGTAAAACACATCCAGCTTACCGCTGCGGAACTCATCACCCACGGTGGTTTTCTTATCGGCGAACTGCGCGATATCCGATGCCAGCAACACGTTATGGCTGTAGTCGAGCAGATTCAGGTAGCGATCAAAAATTTTCGCGGAGAAGTCCTGATTCAAATCGAACTGACGATAGTGAGAGCGGGTGAAACGCGAGGTAACGCGTTCGCTGACGGTGGGATGCTGTGGCTCTTCGTGTAGCTGGGGAATCTGGTCGGCGCGGGTAATATTATCTGCACCAAAGGTGGGGCCTGCTAAAAGCAGGCCCGCGATCATACCGATCTTTAAAATGTTGTTCATGCCAGGGTCAGCCTCCGTTTCAGAACTGCAAATGTTCTGCGCGCACAATCATAGCCATGCCGGAAGCGAGCTGAACCCGAACGCCATCTTTAGTAATTTCAAGAATGGTAGCGTCCATTGCACCTTTGCCTGCAGTCACTTTGATGTTCTGGCCGGGCTGCAACGTTGAGGTATCAGTGACAGGTTTGGCCCGCGGTGGCTGCGGTGCGGCTGCACGCTCAGTCGCGGCCGCACGCGGCGCCTGAGGACGTGGCTTACGCGCTGCATCACCTTCGGCAGCTTTACGCGGAGCAGGCTTGCGCGGACGACGTTCAGCGGTCTCTTCACCGGCTTCACGCTTCTTCGCTTTCTGCTGATCGCGCTGCGCCTGAACGCGGGCTTTCGCTTCTTCCAGTTGCTTGCGCGCATGTTCTACGTGTTGCTCATCCAGCACGCCACAGGCGTTGCCATCGAGATCGACACGAATGGCACCCGCTTTGATGCCATAAAGATAACGCCAGCTAGAGGTATAAAGACGTAAGGCAGAACGCAGTTGCGTCTTGCTCAGGCTCAGTTCGCCTTGAACACGCTCGACCAGATCTTGAAAAATGCCGATTTTGAGCGGACGCGCCTCGCCTTCGGCGCTAAAGCATTGCGGAAAACGTTCCGCCAAAAAGGCGATGACTTCTTTACTGCTATTCAACTTAGGTTGATTTTCCATGAAATTTCCTGATTACAACGGATTTGCCGACCAGAGCAGGCATGAACAGGCGACATTATAATGACAACATCGCCAAATGCTATGTGATCCAGTCGATTAGCTGTGCGTCAGCTGAATAAATTTTACGATGTCGCTGCCCGCCAGCACTTCACAAAGCCCGTCGGTAAGGGCCATCAGCCCCGCTTCGTCCTCGCTATCGAAGCGAGAATAAACCGTACTATCAATGTCTAAAACACCCACGAGGGTGCCATTTACTTTCAGAGGAATCACGATTTCGGCATTACTGGCGGCGTCACACGCGATATGGCCAGGGAACGCGTGCACGTCTTCCACCAATTGCACTTTGTCCTCGGCTACCGCGGTTCCACACACGCCTTTGCCAACCGGAATACGTACGCAGGCGATTTTGCCCTGGAACGGGCCCAGCACCAGCGTGTTCGGTTCCGTCAGTAAATAGAATCCAGCCCAGTTCACGCCTTCCAGGCGTTCGAAAAGCAGTGCACTGCAATTGCCGAGCGCGGCCAGGAACGAGGTTTCACCCGCCAACAGGGCGCGGACATCGCGATTCAAATCCTCGTAAAAAGCTTTTTTGTTCATTGTTCAACCATAACTCGTCACTGGGGTGACCTTGTTGTCACTCAGTTGTTAAAATAAGCACTAATAATCCAGGCGCAGAAGGTGAATCATTCTGTTAGTTACTATACCCTTAGCAGTCGGTGGATAAGCGTATTCTGGTACCACCGAATATTGCAGGCAACTTTGCGCTACTCAGCATGCCGGTAACCGTAACGAACGATGGGCACTTGCGTCACCTATGAAAATTCACGCTATCAGCCAGACGTTGCCCCACGCACGTTATCAGCGTTGTCCGCAATGCGATACCCTTTTTTCCTTACCGGATGTGAAATCGCATCAGACAGCCTATTGCCCGCGCTGCCATGCACAAATTCAGAGCGGTCGTGACTGGTCGATGACGCGACTCACCGCCATGGCGGTGGTCATGATCGTATTGATGCCGTTCGCCTTTAGCTTGCCGTTGGTTGATATTCGCCTGCTGGGCATGCGTATTAACGCCAGCCTGCTGGAGGGCGTAATCCAAATGACGCAGCAAGGCAACATCCTCACCGCTTCAATGGTGGCGTTTTGCACCATTGGCGCGCCGGTTACGCTGGTCATCGGCATTCTCTATCTGTGGGTGGGCAACGCGCTCGGAATGAACCTGCGCCCGGTCCTGCTGATGATGGACAAGCTCAAAGAGTGGGTGATGCTGGATATCTATCTGGTCGGCGTGGCGGTGGCATCGATCAAAGTGCAGGATTACGCCTCACTGGAAGTGGGCTACGGTTTAGTGGCCTATATTGCGCTGACGGTGCTGAGCCTGCTGACGCTGATCCACCTGAACGTCGAGCAACTGTGGGAACACTATTATCCGCAAGCGATGCCCACTTCCCCGCCTGAAGAGTGGCAAGTGTGCCTGAATTGCCATCAAACCGGTGTAGCTGATGAGCGTGGGCGCTGCACGCGTTGCCACACGCCGCTTGACTACCGCCGACGCCACAGTTTGCAGAAATCCTGGGCAGCGCTCATCGCCTCGATTGTGCTGCTGATCCCCGCCAATTTGCTGCCGATTTCGGTGGTCTATGTTAATGGCGCACGCCGTGAAGACACCATCTTCTCCGGCATTCTGGGATTGGCATCGGGCAATATACCGGTGGCCGCGGTGGTGTTTATCGCCAGCATTCTGGTGCCCTTTACCAAAGTGTTAGTGATGTTGACTCTGTTACTCAGCATTCACTTTAAATGCGAACAGGGCTTAAAAACCCGCATTCGCCTGCTGCGCGCCGTCACCTGGGTGGGCCGCTGGTCGATGCTGGATCTGTTCGTCATTGCTGTAACCATGTCGCTGGTCAATCGTGATCAGCTGCTGGCTTTCACCATGGGACCGGCCGCCTTCTATTTTGGTGCCGCCGTTGTCCTGACCATTATGGCTGTAGAGTGGCTTGATAGCCGCCTGATCTGGGATGCACATGCAACAGGAAACGCCGACTACACCGACTAGCGCCAATCTGCGCAACAAGCGCAAGATTTCGCCATTCTGGTTATTGCCCATCATCGCCCTGCTGATTGCCGGCTGGCTGCTGTGGACCAACTATCAGGAGCGCGGTACGACGATCACCATTAACTTCCAGACTGCCGACGGGATTGTGCCAGGCCGTACGCCGATTCGTTATCAGGGCGTGGAAGTGGGTACGGTGCAAGGCATTGTGCTGAGTGATGACTATCGCAGCATCCAGATTAAAGCCAGCATCAAAAGCGACATGCGCGATGCACTGCGTGAAGACACTCAGTTCTGGCTGGTGACGCCGAAAGCGTCATTGGCGGGCGTCTCCGGGCTTGATGCGCTGGTCGGCGGTAACTACATCGGCATGATGCCGGGTAAAGGTAAAGAGAGCGATCACTTCACCGCACTCGATACCCAACCGAAGTATCGCGTTAATACCGGCGAACTGCTTATCCACCTGCGCGCGCCCGACCTCGGCTCGCTCAACACCGGTTCGCTGGTTTATTACCGCAAAATTCCGGTGGGTCGCGTTTACGATTACAGCCTCAACAACAGCACCGACGGCGTTACCATTGATGTGCTGATTGAGCGCCGCTTTATCAATCTGGTGAAAAAGCAGAGCCGCTTCTGGAATGTTTCCGGCGTTGATGCGGATGTCAGCCTGAGCGGTGCCAAAGTGAAGCTGGAAAGCCTGGCCGCGTTAGTGAATGGCGCGATTGCCTTCGATTCACCCAATGACGGCGAGCAAGCTCAGGTGGATGCCAACTACCAGCTCTATCCGGATTTGGCGCGCAGTCAGCGCGGCGTGCAAGTGAAACTGAACCTGCCGAGCGGCGATAACCTGAAAGCCGATAGCACACCGCTGATGTATCAGGGACTGGAAGTCGGCACCTTAACCAAACTCAACCTGCTGGATGGCGGCAAAGTCACCGGCGAGCTGACGGTCGATCCTTCAGTAACCGGTTTGATGCGCAGCGGGACGCGCATTGAAATGCGCACGCCGAAGATCAGCCTGACCGACACCAATCTCAGCAGCCTGTTAACCGGTAATACTTTTGAACTGGTGCCAGGCGAAGGCGAACCGCAGGATCACTTTACCGTGTTGCCAGCCAGCGAAACATTGCTGCAGAAACCTGACGTGCTGACGGTAAAACTCAGCGCGCCGGAAACCTACGGTATCGATGCCGGCCAGCCGGTGATGTTGTATGGCATGAAAATCGGTCAGGTGATTTCACGCACGCTGGATGAAAATGGCATCAGCTTTGTGGCGGCCATCAATCCGGAGCACCGTAATCTGGTGCACGCTGACAGCAAGTTTGTGGTGAATAGCCGCCTTGATGTGAAGTTTGGACTCGACGGGATGAAAGTGCTGGGCGCCAGCGCGCGCGAGTGGGTAGATGGCGGCATTCGCCTGATTCCTGGCGCGAAAGGTAATCCTTCCAGTCGTTATCCTTTATATGCGGATGCGGAACGTGCCGAAGAAGGCATCGTGGGTGAACAGCCGCCAACCACGCTGAAACTTACCGCCAAAAGCTTGCCGGATGTACAGGCCGGTTCAGTGCTGCTGTACCGCAAATTCCAGGTCGGTGAAGTGGTGGATGTAGTGCCGCGCGCGGATGCGTTTGAAATCTCGATTCATATTCAGCCGCAGTATCGCAAGCTGCTGACCAGCGAGAGCGTGTTCTGGGCCGAAGGTGGCGCGAAAGTGCAGCTCAACGGCAGCGGTTTGACGGTGCAAGCGTCCCCGCTCAACCGCGCGCTCAAAGGCGCGATCAGTTTCGATAATCTCACCGGCGCGCAGGCAGCGAAAGGCGTGAAACGCGTGCTCTACTCGTCTGAAACCGCGGCGCGTGCAGTTGGCAGCCAGATTACGCTGCACACCTTCGATGCCAGCAAACTGGCGGCGGGCATGCCGATTCGCTATCTCGGCATCAACATTGGTCAGGTTGAATCACTGGCGCTGAGTTCTGATAACAATCAGGTTGTCGCCAAAGCGGTGCTTTATCCGGAATACGTGCAGGACTTCGCGCGCATCGGCAGCCGCTTCTCAGTGGTGTCGCCGGAGATTTCTGCGGCGGGGGTTAACCATATCGAAACGCTGCTGCAGCCTTATCTCAACGTCGATCCGGGCAAAGGTTCGCCGGCGCGCACCTTTGAACTACAGGAAAGCACCATCACCGATTCACGCTACCTGAACGGCTTGACAATATATGTCGATGCCGCTGACGCGGGATCGCTGTCGGTGGGCACGCCAGTGCTGTTCCGGGGCGTTGAAGTGGGCACCGTCACCGGAACGTCGCTGGGCAATATGGCGGATCGCGTGCAGATCGCGCTGCGTATCAGCAAAAAGTACCAGCATCTGGTGCGCAACAATTCGGTGTTCTGGCTGGCTTCCGGCTATAACTTCGATTTCGGTCTGATAGGCGGCGTGTTGAAAACCGGCACCTTCCAGCAGTTCATTCGCGGCGGCGTACAGTTTGCCACGCCGCCGACGGTGCCATTAGCACCGCAGGCCGGCGCCAACAAACATTTCCTGCTACAGGATGAAGCGCCGAAAGCGTGGCGCGACTGGGGCACGGCGATTCCGGACCCTCATCAACCTTAAGCAAATCGGGCAGCCTGGCTGCCCGATTCTTTTTCGCGTGTTACACTTCGCGCTCATTTCGTTTCCCGGTAGATGCCCGTGTCCGATCGCTTTCCCGAAGATTTCCTCGCGCTGATGCGCGCCAGCCTTGCTGACGACGCCGAACTGCAGCGCTTTCTCGCCATTAGCCAGCAACCGCTGCGTCGCAGCTTACGCGTCAACACCTTAAAAATTAGCGTGGATGATTTCCTCGCCCGCACCGCCGACTATGGCTGGCGCTTATCGCCCATTCCGTGGTGCGCCGAAGGGTTTTGGATCGAGCGTGACGACGAATCGCTGCCGCTGGGTAGCGTGGCGGAGCATCTGAGCGGACTGTTCTACATTCAGGAAGCCAGCTCGATGCTGCCGGTTACCGCGCTGTTTGACGCCGCACCCGATGCGCGTCAGGTGATGGATGTGGCTGCTGCGCCCGGTTCTAAAACCACCCAGATGGCCGCGCTGATGCGCAATGAAGGCGCCATTCTGGCGAACGAATACTCGGCCAGCCGCGTTAAAGTGCTGCACGCTAACATCAGCCGCTGTGGCGTCAGCAATGTTGCGCTGACCCATTTTGATGGCCGTGTATTTGGCGCCGCGCTGCCGGAGCGTTTCGATGCCATTCTGCTCGATGCGCCCTGCTCTGGCGAAGGCGTGGTGCGCAAAGATGCTGATGCGTTGCGTAACTGGACGCTGGCCAGCACCGAAGCGATTGCGGAAACCCAACGCGATCTGCTCGACAGCGCTTTCCATGCCTTACAGCCAGGCGGCACGCTGATTTACTCTACCTGCACACTGAATCAAATCGAGAATCAGCAGGTGATTCATTGGTTGCAGCAGCGTTATCCCGACGCGGTTGAAATCGTGCCGCTGAACGGTTTATTCGACGGAGCCGATCAGGCGTTAACCGCCGAAGGTTTCCTGCACGTATTCCCGCAGATTTTCGATAGTGAAGGTTTCTTCGTTGCGCGTCTGCGTAAAACCGCCAGTATTCCCGCGCTGCCAACGCCAACCTACAAAGTCGGCAAACTGCCCTTCTCACCAGCCAGCCGCAAGCTGAGCGCCGAAGTGCAACAGGCCGCGGCCAAAGTCGGCTTGCAGTGGGATGAAAATCACACGCTATGGCAGCGCGATAAAGAGCTGTGGCTGTTCCCCGCGGCGCTGGAGGGTTGGCTGGGTAAAGTGCGCTTCTCGCGCATCGGCCTCAAGTTGGCCGAAACCTTCCCGAAAGGCTATCGCTGGCAGCATGAAGCGGTCGTGGCGTTGACGCAGCCAGGCAGCGCGCTGGATTTCGAACTCACTGATGCAGAAGCGGAAACCTGGTATCGCGGTCAGGATATTCATCCGGAAACGTTGCCCAGCCGGGATGAGGTGATCGTCACCTACCAGCAGCAGCCGCTGGGATTGGCGAAGAAAGTGGGTAATCGGATTAAAAACAGCTATCCGCGTGAACTGGTGCGCGACGGACGTCTGTTCCGCTAAGCGTTACTGCAACTGCACCAGGGTGAGGCGATTGCCGAAGACCGCGCCGGTATCGATGTAATGCTGATTCGCCACATTGAGCGGTTGTTCTAACGGCGTGTGGCCGAAGTAGAAATCACTGGCGCCATCGATGCTGGCTGAACTGCCGCGTTGATGGCGTCCCAGTCGATCGCGACTCCACACCACTTGCTGCCAGTCAACATCTTGCCCTAAAGCATAATGACTGGCGGGATAATCGGCGTGGGCAATCACCACCACGCGATCGCCGAAATCCAGATGCAGGATCAACGGTAACTCAGCACAGCGCTTCAACGCATGGCGCGCAGCAATCAACGCTGCGCCTTTGAGCTGCCAGAACCACTCGCCGCCGTTCATCATCCACAAGGTTTGGTCGCGCCCATCCAGCGCAGCGAGCGCCATCTGCTCATGATTGCCGCGCACGCAGCGAAACCAGGGCTCCTGCACCAGCGCTAAACAGCCGGGGCTGTCCGGGCCACGATCGATTAAATCGCCCACCGACAGCAGTAGATCCTGCTGCTTATCGAAATCCCGCTTGAGCAGTTGCGCATCGAGTTGGGCGCGGCAACCGTGCAGATCGCCAACCACCCAAATATTTCGCCACATTTGCGCGTTCACCTTTTGGTAAAGCATGTAATCTTCCCCGGTTGACTGGAAGTTTAGTGAGCCCGGCTTAAAGTATAGTCCGGCAACGTTAGCCAGCGGAGGGAACAGCATGAGCGGACGGAAGCAATTCATTGGTGTATTAATCGTTATTTTCATCGGTAGCTTGCTGCTGCTGGAATCACTCGCTCGTCTGGTACATCTGTTATTTGTGGGATAATTACGCGACTTTACATTCCGCGCTAAACGCCTAAACTCCTTTGCGCATCATATAAAGGAGCCTGTATGAGCCAGAATATTTACGACAACCCCACTTTTTTTGCCGGTTACGCCACCTTGCCACGTTCCGTTAAGGGATTAGACGGCGCGCCAGAGTGGCCCGCACTGCGTGCGCTACTACCCGACCTGCATGATAAACGTATTCTCGATCTCGGCTGCGGTTACGGCTGGTTTTGCCGCTACGCGCAGCAGCAAGGCGCGCGTGAGGTGCTGGGTCTGGACGTTTCCGAGAAGATGTTAGCGCAAGCCGCCACCATGACGCAGGGAACCGGGATTCGCTATCAGCGCGCCGATTTAGAATCGCTGCAACTGAACGAATCCTATGATCTCGCCTACAGTTCGCTGGCGCTGCACTACCTCAGCAATATTGACGCACTCTTCGCAACCGTGTTTGAGGCGCTAACGCCGGGCGGCGCGCTGGTGTTTTCCTGTGAGCATCCGATTTACACTGCACCTACTCAACAGCAGTGGATTGTGGATGAACAGCAGCAGCGCAGCTGGCCAGTTAATCATTACCAGCAGGAAGGGGAACGCATCAGCAACTGGTTTGCCGATGGCGTGAAGAAGCAACATCGCAAGCTGGCAACCTGGATCAATGCGTTAATTGGCGCAGGATTTGAGATCGTGCATCTTGATGAATGGGGCCCGAGCGAAGAGATGGTTGCACACAATCCCGCGCTGGCGGAAGAACGCGATCGTCCGATGATGTTCTTGCTGGCCGCGCGTAAACCGCTGTGACGTTGAATTGAGGCTGCGCACTGCAGCCTTATACAAATCTCTGCAGCGCTATTTACGGCATTGAGCGCGCATTGCGTACTAGCGTGTGATTAAAAAGATCGCTATCAAGAAGAAGGCTAATAAACCGGCGAATGTCAGCGTTCCAATGCGCGGCGTTTTGGCGCGGCCAACCACCACACCAATAAAGATACAAAGCAGCGTGAGTGTGCCAATCATTACCCAAAGTAGATATTGTGTATTTGCCATGAAGGATCCTTATCCGGCCATTAATCAGATGCGCCAACGTTATACCATTTTTCGCACAGGCTGACTGCTGCTATATGACCGCATCTTTTTTGCAGGTTATTTGCCACCCGTTAACGATCAAGTCGCGTTATGCGCACAACGCACTGTTTTGAGATTTTCCAGCTGTTGCAAACGCGCCGCAGCTTTATTGTTAGCGCTGGCCTTTGCAATGCCGTTACCGATACCAAAATCCCCGATGAATCCCAATACCGTTAGCGCATCAAACTCGCCGGTTTTATCAATCTGCTGCTGAACGCTTTGGCTTTTAGCGATCTCCTGATTCAGTGCTGCACAGTCATAGGTTTGCGCTTCGGCATCGCTCACTTTGGCGGACTGCGGATACTGTTTCAGTGCGCAACCACTCAGCAGCAAGGCGATCAGGATAACGGGCTTGTGCATCTCGCAAGATTCTCTCTATGACGGTAATTTATTTCGGAATAAGAGAAAAAGTAGCATGTGGGTAAGATGGTAAACGTGGGAATAAGTGAAGATATGCGGGGGTATTTAAAATAAAAAAGCACTGCCTGAGCAGTGCTAATGATTCTGATATCAGGCAATTGCCTGATAAGCCCTGATAATTATCAGGGCAGAATATCCGCTATCAAGCAGTTTTCAACACAATCATTGATGATTTGCAGAAAATACATTTAGCGCCATGTGGGTTCATTTTCGTAATATCGAACGCGGAGGTACGATATTGTGAACTCTGGCAATGCGGACATCTTAAACGATGATAAATGCGAATAATTACAGACCTAATACATTTGTTGCAGACGGACCTTTTGGACCATCTTCAACTGAAAACTCAACACGCTGACCTTCATCAAGTGAGCGATAATCAGTGCCCTGAATGGCTGAGAAGTGAACGAAAACGTCCTTGCTGCCATTTTCAGGAGAAATAAAGCCGAAGCCTTTTTCTGAGTTGAACCATTTTACCGTTCCAAGAATTTTATTAGACATAATTTTTACCTTTTAAATGAGCCTATTGGCGTAAGGGCCGAGTTGCAGATACGAATCAGAACTTAGGCTAAGACTCAAAGAGAAAGGGCTTGAAGCGGCACTAACCGGGATGAGAAATACAATGGGAACTAACCTTCTAACTGTCTGCTATTCAGACCGACGACGCATTAACGCATTTATCTTACCAGGTAGCAAGGTAAAAAAATTTTTAATTCATATAAAAAAGAAAAACAGAAAATAAAAAAACCCACCGAAGTGGGTTTAATCATCAATCAGGTTGCTTGTCGCCCGACTCCGGTGCCAGACTCTCATCGTCTTTTTCATGCTCATCCGGCTTCACCTTGGTATCTTCTTCAAGCTCATCCGCTTCAATCGGTCTATCAGACATAAATCCTCCTGAGTTGCTTAGAGAATTAAGTGTAGATGCCGGCATAAAGGTAAGCCTGGCGCGTGCAGACAATTCATTATTATGCAGATAAAAAAAGACCCAATACGATTCCTGTATCGGGTCCAGGGAAATGGCTCTTTGGGAGCCGTGCGCTAAAAGTTGGCATTTTTGCAGGCGAGGACGCCTTGCCATTTAAAGGTAGACCAGGATTGCTGGTTTTCCAGCCAATCATGCGGTTTGGTTGCGAAAGGTGACAACTCTGTGATCGTGGTGACAGAACGAGGAAGCAAGCGTAGCGGCAGAATTGTGCGCTACGCCTGAGAATATAGGGATTACTTACCGCACAGTTGCTGCGCGCGGTCGATGATCGGTTGCAGACTCATTTTCTGGCCTGGATGGGCTTTATCAACGGCGACAATGGTGTCGATCGATTGCAGTGTGCCCTGCCCGGCCGTTTTGCGCGCAAAGGCTTTATCGTTGAGCGGATACTGCAACAAAGTGCCCGGGTTAATCGCGAACAGCGCGCCGTCTTTCTCGCAGGTCAACATCACCTCTTCGCGGGTGAAGGGCCATTTGTCTTTTCCAATCTCAAAACGGCTGACGGTAATAATCTGTGCCGCCATCGCCTGGCTGCACAGCGCCATCAATACGCAAGCTGGAATCAGTTTCTTCAGCAAAATATCGACCTCATTTCATCTTCTTGAATGTCACATTCAGGCCGGTGACAGCGTGGCAAACACGCTCACCAACCCAATTACAATAATGGCCAGCAGCAGCTCAAGCTGCGTCAGGCGAATAAACAGATGCGCTGCGTTACTGGCCGCCAGGCGAAAGCGCGGCACCAGCAGATAGCGATTGGTCAGCGCAATAGCGATCATCAGCATGACTAGCAGCACTTTCACCACCAGCAGTTCGCTCCACAGCGTGGCTTGCCAATGCAACGGCGAACCGGCAATCAGCACGCTATTAATGATGCCCGTCAGCAGCGCGAGCGCCACCGCCAGGTGACCGTAACGCGAGAAGCGCATCATGCAGCGAATCGCATCGGTGCGAAAAGCGATCTGCCGCGCTTCACGCATCAGTAATAACAACGGCAGTAATCCGCCCGCCCAGAATGCAGCCGCAATCAAATGCAGCGCGTGATTGCCTTGTTGCAGCAATCCGGGCCAGCCATCACGCATCGCGGCATGCCCAACACCGGCTAACGCCACCAACTGTAACAGGCCGCTGCACAGCAGCAGATTTTGCCGCAGTGTGCCACGCAGCAGCAGCGCTAACGTGCTCAGCAGTGCGAACGTGATTTCCCAACGCCAAACCCGGCCGAAGCGCGTGCTGAGCACCGCCTGCCAGGTTGCGCTGTCACTGACATTACGCCAGTCGCCGCTCATCAAGCCGGTTTGCGTTGCCAGCATCAACAGGGCGCTGAATAAACTCAGCAGCGCGCTGGTACGGAGAAGTAAAGCTAAACGCTGTGATAGCAGCGGACGATAGCGGCGCGGCGCCAGTAGCGCGGTATAAAAGGCGCTACCGGCGAGCAGCAGCACCGACATAAAATGCAGCGCTCGCAGGCCAATCCACAGCGTACTCAAACTCATCAATCACTTCACGCTGAAGGTATAGCTGCCTTTGGTTTTATGCCCATCAACGGACAGCACATGCCAGTTCACCTGGTAATTGCCCGACGGCAGCGGCTGGTTGATCGGTACAATCAGCTGATCGTGTTGTTTATCGTTGAGTTTGGCTTTTCCAACCGCCACCGGTTGATGTTGTGCATTGAGCACATCCACGCCACTGAATGCCGCTTCAACATCCTCGGTAAAGGTCAACGTTAAATTCTGCGGGGAGGTTTCCACCACCGCTTTGTCGGCTGGGACCGGGGTTTTCAGGTGAGCGTGTGCCATAGCAACCTGGCTGAAGGCCAGCGTTGATGACGCCAGAAGTAGCGCGACGACAGCGTTGAACGCAGTTTTCTTCATGACTTCTTCCCTATTAAATGCGGCAAACCACCGCAAACGTGGCAGCAGGATACGCCGCCGATCCGCAGGTGTCGAGACTTGCGGTGCGATCCAATCCGCTTGATCCCAGGGTCCGAAACCATTACTTTTGCCCCTGTTTATCAGGAGAAAAGCATGAGCCAAAACCTTGCCCTGCTCTCGCAGGAAGAGAAAGACAAAGTCAATGTCGATCTGGCCGCCGCGGGCGTTGCATTCAAAGAGCGCTACAATATGCCGGTGATTGCCGAAATGGTGGAGCGCGAGCAGCCCGAAGCGCTGCGTGACTGGTTTCGTCAGCGCTTAATGAACTATCGCCAGGCTTCGCTTAGCCTGTCACGCCTGCCCTACGAACCGAAGCAGAAGTAATTTATGTTACGAGTAATTGATACCGAAACCTGCGGCCTGCAGGGTGGCGTGGTGGAAGTGGCGTCGGTGGATGTCATTGACGGTCAGATCGTCAATCCGATGAGCGACTTAATCTGCCCGGATCGCCCCATCAGTCGTCAGGCAATGGCGGTACATCGCATTACGGAAGCGATGGTGATGGGAAAACCCACTATCGAAGAAGCGATTGGCCGCTATCACGGCAGTCCGCATTACGTGGCGCACAACGCCAGTTTTGATCGCCGCATGTTGCCCACTATGCCGGGCGAATGGATCTGCACCATGACGCTGGCGCGTCAGCTGTGGCCAGGCATCAAATATGGCAATCAGGCGCTGCGCCACAGCCTGAAGCTGGATGTCACGCCACCGGCCGAACTGCATGCGCACCGCGCATTGTATGACTGCTACGTCACCGCTGCGCTGCTGATCCGCATTATGGAAACCTCCGGCTGGAACGCCGAGCAGATGGCGAATTTGTGCCAGCCCGCGCCCGTGAGCGGCGATGTGTTCCCGTTCGGCAAATATCGCGGTCAGAGTATTGGCAGTATCGCGCGTAAAGATCCCGGCTATCTGCGTTGGGTGCTGGAAAATGTGCGTGATTTGCGCCCACCGTTACGGCAGGCGCTGCGCAAGTATGTGAAGAGCGATCAGTAATCGACGCGGTCTGGCAAGCTGCCCTGCGCCAGGCCAATCAGGAAAGTGAACTCCTGCGCCACCCCTTCATACGCTTTGAAGCGGCCCGATTTACCGCCGTGGCCAGAATCCATCTCGGTGCAGAGCAACAGCAGTGAATCGTTGGTTTTCAGCTCACGCAGTTTCGCCACCCACTTAGCCGGTTCCCAATACTGCACCTGCGAATCGTGCAAACCGGTGGTAACCAGCAAATGCGGATAGGCTTTGGCCTCGATGTTGTCATACGGACTGTATTGGCGAATGGTGTGATAGAACTCCGCCTGTTCGGGATTGCCCCACTCATCGTATTCGCCGGTGGTCAGCGGAATCGTCGGATCGAGCATGGTCGTTACCACATCGACAAATGGCACCTGCGCCACCACGCCGTGGAACAGCTCCGGCGCCATGTTCACCACGCCGCCCATCAGTAATCCGCCGGCGCTGCCGCCCATCGCGTAGAGCTGCTGGCGATGACCATAACCCTTCGCCACCAGCGCTTCGGTGACATCAATAAAGTCGGTGAAGCTGTTGATTTTATTCTTCAGGCGGCCACCGTCGTACCATTGCTGGCCGAGCTCGCCGCCGCCACGCACGTGAATTATCGCGTAGACGAAGCCGCGCTCCAGCAAGCTGATGCGGCTGGTGCCAAAGCTGGCATCCATGCTGCTGCCGTAAGCGCCATAACCGTACACCAGCAACGGATTGTTGCCGCGCTGGAAATGCTTGCGGTGATAGACCAGCGAAACCGGAACCTCTGTGCCATCACGCACCGTGATCCACAGGTGCTCACTTTTGTAATCCTCCGATTTGAAGCCCGGCACCGGCGAGCGCTTCAGCACGCGACGATCGCCGGTTTCCATGTTCAGTTCAAACAAGGTGGTCGGCGTGGTCATGGAAGAGTAGCCGTAGCGCAAGGTGTCGCTTTCTGGCGAAGGATTGTAGGCAAGCCAGGTGACATAGGCGGGATCGTCGAAGGCGATACCAAAGCTTTCGCCGCTCTCCCAGTTTATCTGCCGCAAGGTGTTTACGCCGTGCTGACGCTCTTCGACTACCAGCCAATGACGAAACAGCTGAAAATCTTCCAGCACCACGTTGTCACGCGCCGGGATCAGCGATTGCCAGCGTGCTTCCGCCAGCCACGCGCTGCGATAGAGCCCGAAATTTTTGCCATCGCGATTTGAGCGGATATAGAACTGATGATTGTAGTGATCGATGCTGTATTCGTGGTCGCGGCGACGTGGACAAAAGGCTTGCGGCTGCGCATCCGGATATTCGGCGTCGATCAGCAGAATCTCGCTGGTGTTGGTGCTGTACAACGCAATCAGAATGAAGTGCTCGGAGGTGGTTTTATGCACGCTGAGGTGAAAAGAGTCATCCTTCTCTTCATACACCAGCTGATCGTCAGATTGCGGATGGCCCAGCTCATGGCGCCACACCTGATACGCCAGCAGCGTTTTCGGATGCTTACGCACGTAATAGAGCGTGCGGGAATCGTTGGCCCAGGCAACGCTGGATGACGCATTGGTCAGCACTTCCGGATACCAGCTACCGCTCTGCAAATTACGGAAGCGAATGCCGTATTGGCGGCGCGACAGGAAGTCTTCCGCTAAGGCCATCACCTGATTGTCCGGTGTAATCGCCAGCGCGCCCATGGTGTAAAAATCACTGTGCGCAGCCCGCTGGTTTCCATCGAGCAATAGCTGCCAGGGCTCATCAGCTGGCGCGTCAACGGGCTGCCGGAAATAAGCCGGATACTCGTTGCCCACTTCATAGCGGCTTTGATAGCGATAACCGTTTTTCACATAGGGCACCGAGTGATCCTGCGGTGGAATGCGGTCAACGATCTCTTTCAACACCCGTTCCTGCAGCGGATTCTGCGACGCCATCATCGCACGGCCGTAATCATTTTCGGCGTGCAGATGGGCCAGCACCTCTGGATTCTCGCGGTCGTCATCACGTAACCAGTGATAATTATCGATGCGCGTTTCACCGTGCAGCTTCATGACATGGGGAATTTTTTTCGCGTGTGGCTGATTCATTAGGCTCTTCTCCCTGAAGGACAACATTCAGCAAGCGTGGCACTAATCACGCACGATGCCAAGCTACACGCAGCATCACTTTACGCAGGGTAAGCAAAAGATGAAAAGCGAAGGCTGCGGATGCAACCTTCGCACGGAATTAAGCAGCTTTTTCCGCGTCGATATCGCGCTGAATACCGTCGCGCACATCCTGGGGAATTTTCAGCGCATCGCCGAGCGCGGAGAGATAGCTACGCTCCATAAAGTGGTCGACATCAATGGCTGCACAGCTGAGGAAATAGAGTTCCAGCGCCTCTTCTTCGTTTTTAACGTCAGCGGCCAGCCAGTTGGGATCGAGCGGGCGATTCATCGCCTGCTGAATCAGCGCTTCGGCTTGTGCGCCGTAGCCGGCCTGCTGGATATTTTGCTCAATTGCGGCACGCTCTTGATCGTCAATGTGACCATCACTTTTCGCCGCGAACACCAGCGCCGTGACTAAACGCTCTGCGCGTTGATCCATCGGCGTTTGCAGCTGGCCAAAGCCCGCATCGTCCTGATGGGTTTCACGTATGCGCTGTTTGTATTTGTTCCACAACAGTGCGCCCGCCGCCGCGCCGCCGCCCAACAGCAAGGCTTTGCCGCCATATTTGGTCAGCAGCTTACGCGTGGATTTGCTGCCGACCAGCAATCCCGCCAGCCCGCCTAATGCGCCCGGGGCCAGCATGTCACTTAAACCGCCCGATTTTCCGTCTCCACCCTTTTTCGCCAGCACCGATTGAATTTGCTGCAGCCAATTGCTCATCGTTTAACTCCTGTTTACTTTTCCGTTCTCCATGCTGCCGCAGGCTGTGTCAGTTAACGTCAGAGCGGGAAAAGTATGGCAAACCTGATCGCGGCGAAAGCGTGAGTACGCAAACGTTTTCGTTTATACTGCGCGCGCATTTTGACTGCTAAGGTGAAATTATGACGACTCTCGGAACCGCGCTGCGCCCTGCCGCTACGCGTGTCATGCTGTTAGGTTCAGGCGAATTAGGCAAAGAAGTGGCACTTGAGTGCCAGCGTCTTGGTGTGGAAGTGATCGCGGTGGATCGTTACGCCGATGCTCCGGCGATGCACGTGGCGCATCGCAGCTATGTGATCAACATGCTGGACGGCGACGCGCTGGCCGCGCTGATTGCCGAGGAAAAGCCGCACTTCGTGGTACCAGAAATTGAAGCCATTGCCACCGAAAAACTGCTGGAGCTGGAAGCGCAAGGTCAGAAAGTGGTGCCGACCGCACGCGCCGCACGTCTGACCATGAACCGCGAAGGCATTCGCCGTCTGGCGGCGGAAGAGTTGTCCTTACCAACCTCGACTTACCAGTTTGCTGACAGCAAAGAGAATTTTGTGGCTGCGGCTGAGGCGATTGGATTCCCGTGCATCGTTAAGCCGGTGATGAGCTCATCAGGTAAAGGCCAGAGCTTTATTCGCGAAGCCAGCCAGCTGGAAAAAGCCTGGGATTATGCGCAGCAAGGCGGACGTGCCGGTGCGGGCCGCGTGATCGTTGAAGGCGTGGTGAAGTTTGATTTCGAAATCACCCTGCTGACCATCAGCGCAGTAGATGGCATTCACTTCTGCGCGCCGATTGGTCATCGTCAGGAAGATGGCGATTATCGTGAATCATGGCAGCCGCAGCAGATGAGTGAACTGGCGCTGCAACGCGCACAGGATATCGCCGCTAACGTGGTAAAAGCGCTCGGTGGATACGGCCTGTTTGGCGTGGAGCTGTTCGTGTGCGGTGATGAAGTGGTGTTCAGCGAAGTGTCACCGCGTCCGCATGATACCGGCATGGTCACGCTGATTTCGCAGGATCTGTCCGAGTTTGCGCTGCATGTGCGCGCTTTCCTCGGCCTGCCGATTGGCGGCATTCGTCAATACGGTCCCGCTGCGTCGGCAGTGATTTTGCCTGAGCTGAACAGCCAGAACGTCGTGTTCGGAAATATCGAAGCCGCGCTGGGTGCCGGATTGCAGCTGCGCCTGTTTGGTAAGCCGGAAATCGCCGGTCAGCGCCGATTAGGCGTGGCTTTGGCAACCGGTGAAAACACCGATGACGCTATCGCGCGCGCCGTGGCGAGTGCGGCAGCGGTAAAAGTGGTAGGTTAAGTAAGACTAAGTGGTCGCCATCAATGGCGACCGATTCATGAACTTATGCGCGAGCGCCTTCAACCGCTTCACGCGCCAGACGCGTAATACGATCCCAGTCACCGCTTTCCAACGCATCATTCGGTACCAGCCACGAACCGCCAATGCACAGCACGCTTTTCAGCGCCAGATAGTCTCGATAGTTGGCTGGCGAGATGCCGCCAGTTGGACAGAAACGCACCTGCGGGAACGGACCGCCAATCGCGGATAATGCTTTCACGCCACCATTGGCTTCCGCCGGGAAGAATTTGAACTCACGCAGGCCGTAATCCATGCCGGTCATCAGTTCTGAAACCGTGCTGATACCTGGAATCAATGGCACCGGACCTTCAACCGCGGCTTTCAGCAGCGATTCCGTCAATCCTGGGCTGATGACAAACTGCGCACCGGCGTCAGTGACTTCTTTCAGTTGCTGGGTGTTGATCACCGTGCCCGCACCGACAATCGCTTCCGGTACTTCTTTAATCATGGCACGCAGCGCGTCCATCGCCACCGGGGTACGCAGCGTCACTTCCAGCACGCGCACACCGCCAGCCACCAGCGCTTTCGCCATCGGCACCGCGTGTTCCAGCTTGTTCACCACAATGACCGGCACGACCGGGCCAGTTTTCAGGATCTGTTCAGCACTTGTTTTCCAGTTCTTCATCACGTTTCCTTAGTTGCATCAGCCCGGCGTTTAGCCACGCTGTCAATAATTGGGCTCTACCATACAAGATCGTCTGGAGCGGCGTCCATCGGATATCAGAATTTTTTGAAACTCTGGTTCACTTTTCAGAAAAATGAATTCTGGACGTAAAAAAGCCCGCACATTTGGCGGGCTCAATATTAGGTTTCTATTCGAACTCGTTCCAGGAACGGCCATCGCGAGTAATCATCGCGACAGAGGCAACCGGTCCCCATGTTCCCGCCTGATACGGCTTCGGCGCTTCGGCATCGGCGCTCCAGGCATCAATGATCGAATCCACCCAGCCCCACGCTGCTTCAACTTCATCACGACGCACAAACAGCGCCTGAATACCGCGCATGGTTTCCAGCAGCAGACGCTCGTAAGCATCGGCCAGATGCGACTGGTTGAAGGTTTCGGAGTAGCTCAAATCCAGCTTGGTGGTCTGCAGTTTATGCTTGTGGTCAAGTCCCGGCACTTTGTTCAGTATTTCGATATCCACGCCTTCGTCCGGCTGCAGACGAATGGTCAGCTTGTTCTGCGGCAGTTCAGCGTACGAATCCTTAAACAGGTTCATCTCAGGATTCTTGAAATACACCACCACTTCAGAGCATTTGGTTGGCAAGCGCTTGCCGGTACGCAGATAGAACGGCACACCAGCCCAACGCCAGTTATCGATATCCACGCGAATAGCAACAAAGCTTTCCGTGGCGCTCTGCTTGTTAGCGCCCTCTTCTTCCAGATAACCTGGCACTTTCTTGCCCTGCACAAAGCCGGCGGTGTACTGACCGCGTACGGTTTTCTCGCGCACGTTGGTTTGATCGATACGACGCAGTGAGCGCAGCACTTTCACTTTCTCATCACGAATCGCATCCGCGCTCAGATCGGACGGCGGCGACATGGCAATCATGGTGAGGATCTGCAACAGGTGGTTCTGAATCATGTCACGCATCTGGCCGGCTTTGTCGAAGTAACCCCAACGGCCTTCGATGCCCACCTCTTCTGCCACGGTGATCTGCACGTGATCGATGGTGCGATTGTCCCAGTTGTTGACGAAGATGGAGTTGGCAAAACGCAGCGCCAGCAGGTTGAGCACCGTCTCTTTACCGAGATAGTGGTCAATACGGAAAACCTGGCCTTCTTCGAAGTATTTGCCGACGCTGTCATTGATCTCTTGTGAGGTTTCCAATGAGGTGCCGAGCGGCTTTTCCATTACTACGCGTGCCGGTTTGGCGTTCAGCTTGGCGGCGCCCAGACCGTCGCAAATCGCGCCAAAGGTGCTTGGCGGCATGGCGAAGTAGTTAATGGTGACGCGGTTTTTCTGGTCAAGCATTTTGCCCAGTTTGGTGAAATGCGAGGTGTCATTTACGTCGAGGTTACAGAAGTCGAGACGGCTGCTGAGGGTGTCCCACAGCGCTTCATCGATCTTCTCTTTCATGAAGGTTTCCAGCGCTTCACGTACCACTTTGGTATACGCGGCTTTATCCCAATCCGCGCGACCCACGCCAATAATGCGAGTGGTTTCATGAATCTGACCGGCTTTTTCCAGCTGATACAGTGATGGCAACAGTTTACGGCGCGCGAGATCGCCTTTGGCACCGAAAATCACCAGATCGCATGCCTGGGCTGTTTGTGTAACCGCCATTTTCCTCTCCTCGTTGCAGGATATACCCGGCTTGAGCGTTCTCATCACGCCAGGTCCTTATTGTAATTTTCTTACAGCACAATGTACGTTTTTAGCGGGTTTAGGACAACCCGAACGCAGTGTTTTGCTGGCGTTAACTGTGAACGTAATAAAGGTGTTAAGTGTGTTGTAGCGTGCCATTTGAGCACATTTTCTGTTTCGATATTTGTCGTGGCAAAACACGTCAGCGATCAAAGTATCGCAAAAAAATCGCGTTTACATTTGTCCTCCGCTGCGTGCGAGGGGCTATTACACGGTATATTCTTGTGAATTGGCAGCGATTTCATTGATTGATGAACGCGAAAAAGTGATTGACGCTCATTAGGTTAAACCATGCTGGAACAGATTCAGGCGCAACTCGATGCGTTAAGCAAATCAGAACGTAAAGTCGCAGAGCAGATTCTTGCCGCGCCGCAACAGGCGATGCACTCCAGCATCGCCACGCTGGCACGCGCCGCTGACGTCAGCGAACCGACGGTGAATCGCTTCTGCCATCGTATGGGCACGCGCGGCTTTCCTGACTTCAAATTGCAACTCGCGCAGAGCCTGGTCAAAAGCCCGAACTGGGTGAGCCGCGATGTGGAAGAAAATGACAGTGTGGAAAGCTATAGCCACAAAATTTTTGATTCCGCATTAGCCGGCCTCAGCCGCATCCGCCAGCAACTCGACTCTCAGGTGATTCGTCAGGCGGTTCAGGCGCTGTCAAAGGCGCATAAAATTGCCTTTTTTGGCCTTGGTGCCTCCGCCGTGGTGGCACATGACGCCACCAATAAATTTTTGCGATTTAATCTGCCGGTCATCTGGTCAGAGGATATTGTGATCCAGCGCATGAGTTGCATAAATAGTGGTCCAAACGATGTGTTTGTTCTCATCTCACATACTGGTCGCACCAAAAATATGGTAGAACTGGCTCGCCTGGCGCGTGTAAACGCTTCCACTGTGCTGGCTATCACTTCTCCGGGTTCCCCGCTGGCGGCGGAAGCCACGCTGGCTTTGACGCTCGACGTACCCGAAGATACCGATATCTACCTGCCAATGGTTTCCCGCCTCGCACAATTAACCGTGATTGATGTTCTGGCGACAGGGTTTACCCTTGAGCGCGGCGCTGCTTTCCGTGAAAATTTAAAACGGGTGAAAGAAGCGCTGAAAGATTCACGCCTGGAGAAACAGGCGCAGGAAAATAATTAACATCACATTCACAATGTGAGTCGAATCACAGCCCATCGATCATATAGAATAGATGAACACTACGTGTCACTTGAGAGCGACACGATACTTTGCTAACGGAGTCCTTCATGTCCAGACGTCTCAGAAGAACCAAGATCGTTACAACCCTCGGTCCAGCCACCGATCGCGACAACAACCTCGAAAAAATCATCGCGGCGGGTGCTAACGTTGTACGACTCAACTTCTCCCACGGCACACCGGAAGATCATCAGCAGCGCGCCAATAAAGTCCGTGAAATCGCGGCGAAACTGGGTCGTCACGTAGCGATCCTTGGCGACCTGCAAGGCCCAAAAATTCGCGTATCGACCTTCAAAGAAGGCAAAGTGTTTCTCAACGTCGGCGATCGTTTCCTGCTGGATGCTGATTTAACCAAAGGCGAAGGCGATAAAGAAAAAGTCGGTATCGACTATAAAGGCCTGCCAGAAGATGTAGTGCCCGGCGATATCCTGCTGCTGGACGACGGTCGCGTGCAGCTGAAAGTGCTGGAAGTTCAGGGGGTAAAAGTGTTCACCGAAGTCACCGTCGGCGGCCCGCTCTCCAACAATAAAGGCATCAACAAACTCGGCGGCGGTCTCTCTGCCGATGCGCTGACCGAAAAAGACAAAGTTGATATCGTTACCGCCGCGAAAATCGGCGTGGATTATCTGGCGGTCTCCTTCCCGCGTAACGGCGAAGATATGAATTATGCCCGCCGTCTGGCGCGCGACGCCGGCTGCGACGCCAAATTGGTGGCGAAAGTAGAACGTGCTGAAGCCGTTGCCTCACAGGAAGCGATGGATGACATCATCCTCGCTTCTGACGTGGTGATGGTTGCACGTGGCGATTTGGGTGTGGAGATTGGCGATCCTGAGCTGGTGGGTATTCAGAAAGCGTTGATCCGTCGCGCTCGTCAGCTGAACCGCACCATCATCACCGCCACGCAGATGATGGAGTCGATGATTACCAATCCAATGCCAACGCGTGCCGAAGTCATGGACGTGGCGAACGCCGTGCTGGATGGTACCGATGCGGTGATGCTGTCGGCGGAAACCGCTGCTGGCCAGTATCCGGCTGAAACCGTCTCAGCGATGGCGAAAGTGTGCCTCGGCGCAGAGAAAATCCCGAGCGTTAACGTTTCTAAGCACCGCCTGGAAGTACAGTTCGATAACGTCGAAGAAGCGATTGCCATGTCGGCGATGTATGCTGCCAACCATCTGCAAGGGGTTTCAGCGATCATCACCATGACCGAATCGGGCCGTACCGCGCTGATGACCTCACGTATCACGTCCGGCTTGCCGATCTTCGCCATGTCACGTCACGAACGTACGCTGAATCTGACGGCGCTGTACCGTGGTGTTACGCCAGTGTTCTTCGACAGCAACAACGATGGTGTTGCTGCCGCGCACGATGCAGTGAATTTGCTGCGCGAAAAAGGTTTCCTGGTTTCAGGCGACCTGGTGATTGTCACCCAGGGCGACGTGATGTCGACCACCGGTACCACCAATACCAGCCGTGTACTGCGCGTAGATTAATACGCACCACCCACAGCGGCTGTAACAACATGGACAAACGCGACTGCCTGGCAGTCGCGTTTTTATTTTTTTGACAAGGAGGCCAGATGGCCCGCTATCAACCTATCACTCAACTCACCGGGCGCGTGCTGCTGTTCCCGCTCGCGCTGGTACTCTTCGAGTTCGCCACCTATATCGCGCATGACATGATTCAGCCCGGCATGCTGCTGGTGACGTCTGAATTCAGCGTCGGCCCGGAATGGGTTTCGACCTCGCTGACCGCGTATCTGATGGGCGGCGTGGTGCTGCAATGGCTGCTCGGTCCGCTCTCTGACAAATATGGCCGCCGGCCGGTGCTGCTGTTTGGCATCCTGTTCTTTGCCGCCGCCTGTATTCTGACAACGTGGGTGAGCAGCATTGAGGAGTTTGTCGCGCTGCGCTTTGTGCAGGGTATTAGCCTGTGCTTTATTGGCGCCGTCAGCTATGCAGCGGTGCAGGAAGCCTTTGACGAGGCGCTGGCAGTACGCATGATGGCGCTGATGGCCAACGTCGCGCTGCTGGCACCGCTCGCTGGTCCGCTGGCCGGAGCCGCGTGGCTCACCGTTGGCGAGTGGCGCAGCATGTTCTGGCTGTTTGCCATCTGCAGCGTGATTGCGTTTGCCCTGCTGTGGCGCGTCATGCCGGAAACCGCTGGCGATCGCAGTCACTCTATCGCCCTGCCAACGCTGGCGCGCGGCTATGCGCGTTTGGCGCGCGATCGTCAGGTGATGTACGGCTCCTTTGCCATTGGTTTGGTGTTTATTCCGATCCTGACGTGGGTAGCGCTGTCGCCAGTGATTCTGATGCACGATGAAGGATTGTCACGCATGCAGTATGCGCTGCTGCAGCTACCGGTGTTTCTGGCGATGATTGCCGGCAACATCACGCTCGGCAAACTGGCTGGACGCGTGCCGATTGAGCAGCCGGTGAAGTTTGCCGCCTGGCCGATTCTGATTGGTTTGAGTATTTCGCTGCTGGCTAATTTGCTCGATAGTCACACCTATCTGCTGCTGACCGCCGGGTTAAGCTTGTACGCTTTCGGCGCAGGCATGGTGAATGCCGGTCTGTACCGTTTGACGCTTTACTCCAGCAACGAAGGCAAAGGCAGCGTGGCGGCGATGCTCGGGATGATCAGTATTCTGACCTTAGCGGTAGGCATTGAGCTGGCGAAAAGTGGCTACTTCAGCGGCGGCACACCGTGGTTTAGCGGGATTAACTTCGCCGCTGGCGTGCTGTGGTTTGGTCTGGTGACCCTGTTCCTGCGCGAACGTAAACGTCGCAGTCACGTGGCGGCAATAGAATGATAAAGGGGCCAGACGGCCCCATGTTTATTTCCTACGAGGATAAAGATCTTTGCGCGCATAAGGTTCGATATCCCCTTCCTTACGCGTTTTCAGCAGCTTCAGAATCCAGGTGTACTGTTCTGGATGCGGGCGCACGAACACTTCAACTTCTTCATTCATGCGACGCGCAAGCGTATTGTCATCGGCATCCAGCAGGTCATCCATTGGCGGACGCACATAGATTTCCAGACGATGGGTTTCACTGTTGTACACCGGGAACAGCGGTACAACGCGAGCGCGACATACTTTCATCAGGCGGCCCACTGCGGGCAATGTGGCTTTGTAAGTAGCAAAGAAATCCACAAATTCGCTGTGTTCCGGGCCGTGATCCTGGTCCGGCAGATAATAGCCGTAATAACCCTGACGCACCGACGCGATAAACGGCTTAATGCCGTCATTTCGCGCATGCATACGGCCACCAAAACGGCGTCGCACGGTATTCCACAGATAATCCATTAACGGATCGCTTTGATTGTGGAACATCGCCGCCATCATCTGACCTTCAGACGCCAGCAGCATCGCTGGAATATCCACGCCCCAACCATGCGGCACCAGGAAAATGACATTTTCTTTATTGGCCTGCAGTTGCTCAATGATTTCCCGGCCGTACCAGTCAACACGCTTGCGCACATGCTCAGGATTACGCATGCCCAATTCGGCCATCATCGCCATCGCCTGCGGTGCGGTGGCAAACATACGATCAGCAATCTCTTCGCGCTGCGCTTCACTCAATTCCGGCAGGCAATAATAGAGATTGATCAGCGCACGGCGGCGCGCACTTTTCGCCAGCTTACCGGCGAACTTGCCCAATCCGCCCAGAATCGGATCGCGCACTTTAGCGGGAAGCAATGCCATGCCGGCCAGCGCGCCAACCGCCAACCAACTTCCCCAGTATTTCGGCTTAAAAAAAGAACGTTGAAAAACGGGAATAAACTCGCTGTTATTTTTCTTTCGGGTTTCCATGCACTCGCCTCTGACAATGACCGGTCAATAATAGTGACGGTGGTTAATTTTGCAATCTTCATGCGCCAGATAGCAAAAAACCGACGAAGAATCCGTCGGTTTTTAAGTGTTATGCGCAATTATGCGCTATTTCAGCGTCAACTGCGGCAACCAGGTTTTGACTTGCGCCATGTAAGTGCTGCGATCTTTACCCGTCAGACCCTCCATGCGCGGCAGTTTTGCAGTCAATGGATTCACCGCCTGATTGTTGATCCATACTTCATAATGCAAATGCGGACCGGTCGAACGTCCGGTGTTACCCGACAACGCAATACGATCGCCGCGTTTCACTTTTTGCCCCGGTTTCACCAACGCTTTACTCAGGTGCATATAACGCGTCATGTACTGACGACCGTGACGAATTGCTACGTAATTCCCGGCAGCACCGCCGTTTTTCGCCATCACCACTTCACCATCGCCCACGGCTAACACAGGCGTACCAATAGGCAGCGCGAAATCGACACCTTTATGCGGTGCAATGCGGCCGGTTACCGGATTAAGGCGACGCGGATTGAAGTTGGAAGAGACACGATACTGCTTAACCGTAGGGAAACGCATAAAGCCACGCGCTAAACCAGACGCGTTGCGATCGTAGAACTTGCCGTCTTCCGCACGGAACGCGTAGTAGTCTTTACCGCCGGTGCGTAAACGCACGCCAAGCAATTGGCTTTGGGCACTTTTGCCATCGAGCATTTCACGAGACATCAGCACACTGAAGTCATCACCGGCGCGTAGTTTGCGGAAATCCATCTGCCACTGCATCGCTTTGATGACGTTGCTGGTTTCTGCGCTGGTTAAACCCGCACGCTGGGCACTGGCAGCAAAACTGCCGCGCACTTCACCTTTCAGTACGTTGTTTTGCCACTCACCCTTTTGCAGCTCCTGCTGCATCTTAAAGCTGCCGTTGTCGGCGCGCTGATAAGTACGGGTTTCACGACGATCAATTTCCCAGCTGAAGGTTTGCAGTTGTCCATCAGTATCCAGCGTCCAGCTCAGTTGCTGACCAACGCGCATGTTGCGCAGATCTTTATCGCTACTGACTAATGCGTTGATATCGCCCATCTCAATACCGTACTGATTTAACGCGCTGCTCAGCGTATCACCTGAAGAGACGGTGTACTCATGTACGTTGGGATTGTCCGGAACGTCATTATCAATGTCGTCAGCAGGAATATCGTCGGACGGTTCTTCCGTTGTCTGGTCAATCGGCTCGCTGGCTTCGGGCAAAAGCGTGCGCAGTTCGTCTTTATCCAACGTAATGGTTTTCACGATGGGGGCAACATCACGCGGATGGTAAACGTAAGGCCGCCATACTGCGACGGCCAATGTGACAACGGTTAATGAACCCAGCATAACGCGGTGGGGGCGCGGCAAATTGTTAAATGCGAGGGCGACAGAGCGGGCTATCTGCTGCACTTTTACCTATTCCTCATGCTCCATTCAGGCAGCTCGCATACTGGCTCGACAGCTGTGAAAGAAATTTCACGTAGCTGTCTTTGGATAAGCTGATGTCCATACCCAACGGATCTAACGTGCCTTTACGTACGGAAGTTCCACGGGACACGGCATCGATGACGGCCGGTCTGAATTGTGGTTCAGCGAAAACGCAAACGGCTTTCTGCTCAACCAACTGTGTTCGTATTTGATGTAAACGCTGGGCGCCCGGCTGGATTTCAGGATTGACGGTAAAATGACCTAAAGGTGACAAACCGTAATGTTTTTCAAAGTAGCTGTAAGCATCGTGAAAAACGAAATAACCCTTGTTCCGCACAGGCGCGAGTTGCGCGCCGATGTGTTTGTCTGCATCGGCTAATTCTGCCTTAAATTCCTGCAGATTAGCGTCAAGTTTGGCTTTGCTTTGCGGCATAAGTTCCAATAATTTTCCATGGATTGCAACCGCAGATTGTAAGGCCATGTCAGGGGACATCCACAGGTGCATATTAAACTGTCCGTGGTGGTGATGCGCATGAGACCCGTCCTGGTCTTCGGAATTTTCTGAGTCGTGATCGTGATCGTGACCATGCTCATGTTCCTCATCTTCATCATCGCCGCTAATCAATAGCGGTTTTATGCCCGGCAATGCGGCAATTTCGAGGTTTTTACTGGCAGGTAATTCGGCCGCTGACTTAGTAAGAAAGGCTTCCATCTCTGGGCCTGTCCACACCACTAAGTCTGCGTTTTTAATACGTTTTACATCAGAGGGACGCAAGGCATAATCATGCTCTGAGGCGCCATCAGGCAGCAATACTTCAACCGGCGTAATACCCTCTGCGATAGCCGCTGCGATAAATCCGATAGGTTTGATTGAAGCGACAACTGCGGAGTGCGCGGGTAATGCGCTTGCCGCGCCAATTGCCGCAGCAGTAAGGGTGAAAATCAGGCGCTTTTTATTGTGTAACATAATACGTCATTCCATCGTGACCCGTTGATGGAATGTGATATTATAACATTCGAAATTCAATGCAACCCGTAAATAACATGTCGCCACTTGTTACCCTTGAAAACATTTCTGTGAAGTTCTCCCAGCGTCCGGTGCTTGCAGGTATTAGCCTCGCACTTGAGCCGGGGAAAATTCTCACCCTGCTCGGCCCGAACGGCGCCGGTAAATCCACGCTGGTTCGCGCGGTGTTGGGGCTACTCAAACCCACCAGCGGCAGCGTCACGCGCGCCGCTGATTTGCGTATCGGCTACGTGCCGCAAAAACTGCACATCGACCCAACGTTGCCGATCACCGTGGAACGCTTTATGCGCCTGTCGCGCGGCACCAAACGCGATGCCATTTTGCCGGCGCTCAAGCGCGTGCAGGCCGGGCATCTGCTGCATGCAACGCTGCAAAAACTTTCCGGCGGTGAGACACAACGTGTTTTGCTGGCGCGTGCATTACTCAATGAACCGCAGCTTTTGGTACTGGATGAGCCGACACAAGGCGTTGATGTCAACGGCCAGGTCGCGCTGTACGATTTGATCGATCAGCTGCGTCGCGAACTGAACTGCGGTGTGCTGATGGTTTCACACGACCTGCATCTGGTGATGGCGAAAACCGACGAAGTGCTGTGTCTCAACCATCACATCTGCTGTTCCGGCACGCCGGAAGCGGTGTCACAACATCCCGAGTTTATTGCGATGTTTGGCCCACGCGGCGCGCAGCAGCTGGCGATTTATCGTCATCATCATAATCACCGTCACGATTTACAGGGACGCATTGTTCTGCGCAAGGGAAATGGCCCGTCATGATTGAACTGTTATTACCTGGCTGGCTGGGCGGCGTGTTGCTGGCGCTGGCGGCCGGTCCACTTGGCTCGTTTGTGGTTTGGCGCCGCATGTCTTACTTCGGCGATACACTCGCGCATGCGTCCTTACTGGGCGTGGCGTTTGGTTTGCTGCTCAACGTGAATCCTTACTATGCGGTGATTTTGGTGACCGTGTGTCTGGCGTTGGGATTGGTGTGGCTGGAGCGACGCCCGCATCTGGCTATTGATACGCTGCTCGGCATTATGGCGCACAGTGCGCTGTCGCTGGGTTTAGTGGTCGTCAGTCTGATGCAAGGCGTGCGTGTCGATCTGATGGCTTACCTGTTTGGCGATCTGCTGGCGGTGACGCCCGATGATTTGTGGATGATGGGCGGCGGCGTGGCGATTGTACTGGCGGTGATGGCGTGGCAGTGGAATTCGCTGTTGTCGATGACCATTAGCCCGGAGCTGGCGCAGGTGGATGGCGTTAACATTCAGCGCACGCGTTTGATGTTGATGCTGGTCACCGCATTAACCATCGGCGTAGCGATGAAGTTTGTCGGTGCTTTGATTATTACGTCGTTGCTGATTATCCCGGCGGCGACGGCACGTCGCTTCTCGCGCTCGCCGGAACAGATGGCCGGTTTTGCGGTAATTGCCGGTATTATCGCAGTGACCGGTGGACTGACCTTCTCCGCCAGCTACGATACGCCAGCCGGTCCTTCAGTGGTGTTATGCGCGGCAGTATTGTTCATCATTAGCATGGCAAAAAAACCGGCGGCATAACGCCGGTTTACTCTTCGCGACTGATACCAAAGTGTTTGTAAGCATGCTGCGTGGCCATCCGGCCACGCGGCGTGCGTTGAATAAATCCTTGCTGGATCAGGAAGGGTTCAATCACATCCTCAATAGTTTCCCGCTCTTCGCCAATCGCCGCTGCCAGGTTATCTAAGCCAACCGGACCACCCGAGAACTTATCGATAATCGCCAGCAGCAGTTTGCGGTCCATATAATCAAAACCCTGACTGTCGACGTTAAGCATATCTAGCGCGCTGGCTGATACTTCGCCGCTCAGATTGCCGTTGGCGCGCACTTCCGCAAAGTCACGCACGCGGCGCAGCAGGCGGTTAGCGATACGCGGCGTTCCGCGTGCACGACGCGCTATCTCCAGCGCGCCCTCTTCGCTCAGCGCCAGGCCAAGACAGGCCGCGCTACGACCCACGATATGCTGCAGATCGGGCACGTTATAGAACTCAAGGCGCTGCACGATGCCGAAACGGTCGCGCAGCGGCGAAGTTAAAGAACCGGCGCGCGTCGTGGCACCAATCAGGGTAAACGGCGGCAGATCGAGCTTAATCGAACGCGCTGCCGGACCTTCACCAATCATGATATCCAGCTGATAATCTTCCATCGCTGGATACAGCACTTCTTCCACCACTGGCGACAGTCGATGGATCTCATCAATAAACAGCACATCATGCGGTTCGAGGTTAGTGAGCATCGCCGCCAGATCGCCGGCTTTTTCCAGCACCGGGCCGGACGTGGTGCGCAGATTGACGCCCATTTCGTTAGCGACGATGTTAGCCAGCGTGGTTTTACCCAGTCCCGGCGGGCCGAAAATCAGCAGATGATCGAGTGCATCGCCACGCAGTTTCGCAGCCTGGATGAAAATCTCCATTTGCTCGCGCACCTGCGGCTGGCCAACATATTCCGTGAGCAGCTTGGGACGAATGGCACGGTCGAGCGTTTCTTCTTCATTAAAGGAACTGCCCGAGACCAGACGATCGGCTTCAATCATGCTTTACCTCAAATAGCTGCGCGCAGGGCTTCACGAATCAGGGTTTCGCAATCCGCATCCGGTTTACCGACTTTGCTGATCATACGGCTGGCTTCCTGCGGTTTATAGCCCAGAGCCACCAGCGCTGAAACCGCTTCGGCTTCAGCATCGTTATTGTCTTGTGCAGCGGATGGCGTGGTCAACGTAAAGGTTGAATCACCACCAAACAGATCGCCGTGCATGCCGATAAAGCGGTCTTTCATCTCCACAATCAAACGCTCGGCGGTTTTTTTACCCACGCCCGGCAGTTTGATCAGCGAGGCAATCTCTTGTCGCTCAACGGCGGTCACGAACTGCTGGGCTGACATGCCAGACAGAATTGCCAGCGCCAGTTTTGGCCCAACGCCATTCACCTTCACCAGCTCGCGGAACAGCGTGCGTTCCTGCTTGTTATTGAAACCGAACAGCAGTTGCGCATCTTCGCGTACCACAAACTGCGTAAAGATAATCGCTTCCTGATTGATCTCCGGCAGCTCGTAAAAGCAGGTCATTGGCATGTGCACTTCATAACCGACACCGTGCGCCTCAATCAACACCAGCGGCGGCTGTTTTTCCAGAATGTTGCCTCGTAAACGACCAATCACCTGAGCAATTCCTTAATCTGATAAGTAAGCCTGTTTATATACCATAAAAAAGGCTGGATGAATATCCAGCCTCATACTGCGTTTCGTTTCCGCTAACCCGATCGCATACGTCCGCGCGTCATCACCAGTTTCGTATCGCTGATACGCGCCGCGTTTTGGCTCATATGGCAATGCGTAATGGCGATGGCCAGCGCATCGGCGGCATCCGCCTGCGGATTGGCTGGCAGTTTTAGCAAGGTTCGTACCATATGCTGCACCTGACTTTTCTCTGCGCCGCCGGTACCGGTAACGGTTTGCTTCACCTGGCGCGCCGCATATTCAAACACCGGCAAATCATGATTCACCGCCGCGACAATCGCCGCACCGCGCGCCTGGCCCAGCTTCAGCGCTGAGTCCGCATTCTTGGCCATAAATACCTGCTCGATGGCGAAATAGTCGGGTGAGAACTGGGTGATAATTTCGCTGACGCCCGCGTAGATCAGTTTGAGGCGCGTCGGCAGATCGGTGACGCTGGTGCGGATACAGCCGCTGCCCAAATAGGTAAGCTGGCGGCCGGTTTGGCGAATAACACCGTAACCGGTGACGCGCGAGCCGGGATCGATCCCGAGAATTATCGCCACGGCGCGTCTCCGGTGAGTGGGGTTTTAAGCAACGCCATTACAGCGTTTCTGCGATCTCATCAGAGATTTCACCGTTATGGTAAACTTCCTGCACGTCGTCACAGTCTTCCAGCATGTCGATCAGGCGCAGCAGTTTCGGCGCGGTTTCGGCATCCATTTCGGCTTTAGTGGAAGGGATCATCGAGACTTCAGCCGAGTCGGCTTTCAGACCGCCCGCTTCCAGCGCATCACGCACCGCACCCATCTCTTCCCACGCGGTAAAGACATCAATCGCGCCGTCGTCATAGGCCACAACGTCTTCTGCACCTGCTTCCAGCGCCGCTTCCATCACCGCATCTTCGTCCTGACCTGGCGCGAAGGAGATTACGCCCTTCTTGCTGAACAGGTAAGAAACCGAACCGTCGGTACCGAGGTTGCCGCCGGTTTTGGTGAAGGCATGACGCACTTCGCCCACGGTACGGTTGCGGTTGTCGCTCAGGCACTCAATCATCACTGCTGAGCCGCCCGGGCCGTAACCTTCATAAATGATGGTTTCCATGTTGGAATCATCTTCACCGCCCACGCCGCGTGCGATGGCACGGTTCATGGTGTCGCGCGTCATGTTGTTAGACAGCGCTTTGTCCATCGCTGCGCGCAGACGTGGATTAGAACCCGCATCGCCACCGCCCAGTTTCGCGGCGGTGACCAGCTCACGAATGATTTTGGTGAAGATTTTACCGCGCTTAGCGTCCTGAGCAGCTTTACGATGCTTGGTGTTCGCCCATTTACTGTGTCCAGCCATCTTACTTTATCTCCGATCTTTTACTGGGTGCAGGCTATCTTACTTGCGATCTTGTCCCCCGGCAGTGCTCGCAATCCTCACGTACATAAGTACGCTCCGGTTGCTGTGCGCTGGCGGTGAACAACCTCGCGGCGCCGATTACGCCTGACTGTTCGATATTGTTCGGTGCGTTCATTGAAAACTCACCAGATTCATAAAACTTAATGCATTCGCCACCGGAAAAACGCGCGGCGGCAAGCATTCAGATAAATTCTTCAATCGCCTGGCGGTTACTCCAGGACTTGGTGAGGGCTGCGGCAGCGGCGGGTTCGAGCCAGCGCGCGGCAAGATGCTCGGTGAGCAGCAGGTCGCGTTCTGCGGGTATAGCCAACCTGAACCAGTGTTCGCGATTGTGCGTGGTGCCCGGTGCGTAACGATGGCGATAGTGCGGGAAGATCTCAAACTCAATTTGCTTGTGGCAATCGTCCAGCACTAACTTTTCGTGCGCAATATCGATGGCGAGTTCTTCTAACACTTCGCGCTGAGCTGCCTGGCGCGGGGTTTCGCCCGCTTCCAGGCTGCCAGTGACCGATTGCCAGAAGCTGTCATCATCACGTCGCTGCAGCATTAACACCCGGCCGGTATCGCGGGCAAAAATCACCACCAGCACCGAAACCGGATGTTTAAAGCCCATTATTTGTTCTCTGTTTTTTCTTTCTTCGGTGCCACCATAATGCCGAGGTCCAGCAACGCAGCGGGATTCGCTTCGCTTGGGGCTTCGGTCATCATGCACGCGGCGGCGGTCGTTTTCGGGAACGCGATCACATCACGGATGTTATCGGTGCCGGTCAACAGCATGGTCAGACGATCCAGGCCGAACGCCAGGCCGGCGTGCGGCGGCGTACCGTATTTCAGTGCGTCGAGCAGGAAGCCAAACTTCTCACGCTGCTCTTCTTCGGTGATGCCGAGGATGCTGAATACCGTCTGCTGCATTTTACCATTATGAATACGTACGGAACCGCCACCCACTTCGTAGCCGTTAATCACCATATCGTAGGCATTCGCTACCGCTTGTACCGGATCGGTTGCCAGCTGTTCTGCGCTCAGGTCTTTCGGCGACGTGAACGGATGGTGCATCGCTGCCAGGCCGCCCTCTTCATCTTCCTCAAACATTGGGAAGTCGATCACCCACAGCGGCGCCCAGGCTTTGTCATCAGTAATCTGCAGATCGCGGCCCACTTTCAGACGCAGCGCGCCCAGCGCATCCGCCACCACTTTGGCGCGGTCCGCACCGAAGAAGATCAGGTCGCCATCTTGGGCGCCAGTACGGTTGAGAATGTCTTCAACGATTTCTGCGCTGAGGAACTTGGCAACCGGGCTTTGTACACCTTCGAAGCCTTTCGCGCGTTCGTTGATCTTCATCCACGCCAAACCTTTGGCGCCATAGATTTTGACAAATTCGCCATACTCATCAATTTGCTTACGCGTCAGCGCTGCACCGCCCGGTACGCGCAGGGCAGCCACGCGGCCTTTGGCATCATTGGCTGGGCCAGCAAACACCTGGAATTCTACGTTTTTCAGCAGATCGGCAACGTCGACCAGCTCCATTGGGTTACGCAGGTCTGGCTTATCTGAGCCGTAACGGTTCATCGCTTCCGCAAAAGTCATCTGCGGGAAGTCACCGAGATCCACGCCTTTGATATCGATCCACAGTTCACGAATCAGACGTTCCATCTTTTCACGCACCTGCTCTGCGGTCATGAAAGAGGTCTCCACGTCGATCTGGGTGAATTCTGGCTGACGATCGGCACGCAGATCTTCGTCACGAAAACACTTAACGATCTGATAGTAGCGGTCAAAACCCGACATCATCAGCAGCTGTTTGAACAGCTGTGGCGACTGCGGCAGCGCGTAGAACTTGCCTTTATGCACGCGGCTTGGCACCAGATAGTCACGCGCGCCTTCAGGCGTGGCTTTGGTCAGCATCGGCGTTTCGATATCGAGGAAACCCTGGTCGTCCATAAAGCGACGCACGAAGCTGGTAATTTTAGCGCGGGTTTTCAAACGCTGCGCCATTTCCGGACGACGCAGGTCCAGGTAACGATAGGTCAGGCGCGCTTCTTCGCTGTTGACCTGGTTAGAGTCCAGCGGCAGCGGTTCAGCGCGGTTGATGATATTCAGCTCGTGGGCAAACACTTCCACTTCGCCGGTCGCCATATCGCTGTTTTTGTTCTTTTCGTCACGTGCACGCACGGTGCCGGTGATCTGGATACAGAATTCGTTACGCAGCTCAGATGCCAGCTGGAAAGCGTCCTGACGATCGGCATCAAAGAACACCTGCGCGATACCTTCACGGTCACGCATATCGATAAAAATCAGGCTACCCAGATCGCGACGGCGATTTACCCAGCCGCAGAGAGTGACTTGCTGACCCACGTGAGACAGATTGAGCTGTCCGCAATATTCTGTACGCATAACGTATCCTTTTAACTTCGCCGCTGCTGCCAAACAGCATCAGGCCGCGTAACCTTCTGAGATGCTGTCGCAAAAAAGGCGACTATTATAATGGAAAAACCCAGGCAGGATAAGTGGAGCCCGATCAAAGCGGACAAAACATTATGCTTTATCGCGCTGTTTTTCCTGCCGACATCAAAACAGGTTACATTAAGCCGCCCTTTCCCGCCCTAAAGGATTCAGGAGTTCGCGTTGACACTTCGTATTGGATTACCGCAATGGCAGCACGCGCAATGGAAACAGTTCGGTATTGAGACCTTAGCCGATTACGCGCAGCTGTTTGGTTGTGTGGAGGGCAATACCACGTTGTATGCGCTGCCAAAGCCGGAAGTGGTGCTGCGCTGGCGCGACATGACGCACGACGATTTCCGTTTCTGCTTCAAGTTTCCCGAAAGCATCAGCCATAAAGCGGCGCTGCGCGACTGTGATGAGTTGCTGAATGAGTTTTTCCGTCTGCTCGATCCGCTCAGCACGCGCATCGGTCAATACTGGCTGCAGCTGCCGGCAGCGTTTTCACCGGCTCAGCTCGGCGATTTGTGGTCTTTTCTCGATAGTTTGCCGCGCAATTTCCGTTATGGCGTCGAGGTGCGGCATCAGGCATTTTTCGCCAAAGGTGATGCTGAACGCGCGCTGAATCGCGGTTTGCTGGAGCGTCAAATTAATCGGGTGATGCTGGATAGTCGTCCGGTGCATGCCTCCACCTCACAGTCGGCCGCAGCGGTGCACGCTCGATCGCAAAAGCCGCGCGTGCCGCTGCATGTGGTGCGTACCGGTGCGCAACCGATGGTGCGTTTCATTGGCAGTGATAGCGTGGCGGAGAGCGTGCCGCTGTTTCAGCCGTGGCACAGCAAGCTGCAAGCGTGGCAGCGGGATAGCGATCCGCTGCTGTTTATCCATACGCCGGATATGGGCGAGGTGTTTCCGCTGCTTCAGGCGTTGTGGCCACAGTTACAGCAGCTGGAACCAACCTTACGCGATCTGCCCGACTGGCCGCAGCAATCGAGCCTGTTCTAGACGCAACGCAAAGGGTGCAGCCTGCCCGCGTTTCTGCCAAAATAGCGCCCTTTCCGTTTTCTCTCCGGACCTTTTCATTATGTCTGATCGCGATACGCTATTTTCCGCGCCCATCGATAAGCTGGGCGACTGGACCTTTGACGAGCGCGTAGCTGAAGTTTTTCCCGATATGATTCAGCGCTCGGTGCCGGGTTATTCCAACATCATTTCGATGATTGGCATGCTGGCGGAACGCTTCGTTCAGCCGAATAGCCAGGTTTACGATCTCGGCTGTTCACTGGGTGCCGCCACGCTGTCGGTGCGCCGCAATATTCATGTGCCCGGTTGCCAGATTATTGCCGTGGATAATTCACCGGCGATGGTGGAGCGCTGCCGTCGCCATATCGACGCCTTCCGCGCGGATACGCCGGTGCAGGTGATCGAAGCAGATATTCAGGACATCCACATTGAGAACGCCTCATTGGTGGTGCTGAACTTTACCCTGCAATTCCTTGAGCCACCGGCACGCCTCGAGCTGCTGAAGAAGATTGTTGACGGATTAAATCCGGGCGGCGCGCTGGTGTTGTCGGAGAAGTTCAGTTTTGAAGATGCCGATGTCGGCGAGTTGCTGTTTAACATGCATCACGATTTCAAACGCGCTAACGGTTACAGCGAGCTGGAGATCAGCCAGAAACGCAGCATGCTGGAGAACGTGATGCTGACCGATAGCGTTGAAGCGCACAAAGCGCGCCTGAAAACCGCCGGGTTCCAACATGCGGAGTTGTGGTTCCAGTGCTTTAACTTTGGTTCGTTGGTGGCGTTGAAATGATTGAGTTTGGCCGTTTTTATCAGCAGATTGCCACCGGCCCGCTCGCCAGCTGGCTGGAAGTGTTACCGGCGCAAGTCGCCGCATGGCAGCGTGAAAATTTGCACGGTAAGTTCCGCGACTGGGAGAAGTCAGTTGATTATTTGCCGCTGCTGACGCCGCAAAAGCTGGATTTAGTGCACAGCGTGAGCGCGGATGTTGAGGATCTGACCGATCGTCAGCGTCTGGGCATTGAGAATCTGCTGCGCAATTTGATGCCGTGGCGAAAAGGTCCTTATTCGCTTTACGGTACCGAGATCGATACCGAATGGCGTTCCGACTGGAAATGGGATCGCGTGTTGCCGCACATTTCGCCGTTGCAGCATCGTACGGTGCTGGATGTCGGCTGCGGTAGCGGCTATCACATGTGGCGCATGATTGGCGCGGGCGCGAAGCTGGTGGTCGGCATCGATCCAATGCAGCTGTTTTTGTGTCAGTTCGAAGCGGTGCGTAAGCTGTTGGGTGACGATCGTCGTGCGCATTTGCTGCCGCTGGGCATTGAGCAACTGCCGGCGTTACAAGCGTTTGATACCGTGTTTTCCATGGGCGTGCTTTATCACCGCCGTTCGCCGCTCGACCACTTGATGCAGCTGAAAAATCAGTTAGTCAGTGACGGCGAGCTGGTGCTGGAGACGCTGGTGAATGAAGGCGATGAGAACGCGGTGTTGGTGCCGGGTGAGCGTTATGCGCAGATGCGTAACGTCTACTTTATCCCTTCTGCCGCAGCGCTGAAGAGCTGGCTGGAGAAGTGCGGATTTGTCGATGTGCGCATCGCGGATTACGCGGTGACGTCCGTGGAAGAGCAGCGTCGCACCAGTTGGATGACCAGCGAGTCGCTGGCCGAGTTTCTTGATCCTAACGACAGCACCAAAACCGTGGAAGGTTATCCCGCCCCGCTGCGCGCCGTGCTAGTCGCGCGCAAGCCGTAATGTTTAACGCCGCGATAGCGCCAGCTTCGCGGCGAAGCCAATAAACACGCAGCCCGTCAGGCGATCCATTACTTTCAGCACCGCTGGGCGACGCAGATGCGCCGCAAAGTATTGGCTGCTGCCAATTAGCACCGCATTCCACACCAAACCAATCACCATGTGCGTGAGCGCCATCAGCGTACACCACAGCGGCACCGACGCGCCCGCCGGAATAAACTGCGGCAGAAAGGTCACGTAGAATACGCCGACTTTAGGATTTAACAGGTTACCAAAGAGTCCGCGCGTGAAGCAGGCAACATAGCTTTGCTCTTTACTCTGCGCGTGCTGCCCTCCTTCCGCTTGGGTGCGTGGGTTGATGAGTAATTTGACACCGAGATAGAGCAGATAGGCCGCACCGATCCATTTCAGCAGGTTATACGCCATTTCCGAGGCCAGCAGCAGCGCGCCCAAGCCTAAACCCACCGCAACGCCCCACACCAGACAACCCAGCGTAACGCCAAATGCCGTAGCCCAGGCACGTTTCCAGCCTTGCGCGGCGGCGGAACGCAACACTAATGCAGTATCAAAACCGGGCGTGAGTGTGAGGATGGTGATGGCGAAGAGGAAAGATAAAATTAGTGTCATGCGATGTTCTCAATTGCTCCGGTGCGTTTCAGGCTGAAAACAAGGGCCGCTGCGTAAAGGCGTCGTGGACACATCCCTGTGGACTCTGCCGCCGCATCCATGCGGCGGAAGCTTTACTTCGCGGCCCTTGTTTCCAGCCTTTATGTGGGTTTTGTGGGTTTTGTGGGTTTTGTTCGTTTTGCTTTAATCTTGTGCGGCGGTTTCGTTGGGTGCGTTCCAGTATTGGTATTTATAAGCGGAGCTGAGATGGCGTTCAATGGTGCCTTTGGCGAACACTTCGGTTTCATGCAGATAACTGAGCGTGCAGTTGCCCACTTCATCCCACAGCTGACACTCATCCACCGAGCGCAGCGTGCTGACTGGCGTGGTCGCGGTGCTGTTCAAACGCAGTTCCCGCCACTGGTTATCATAGCTATAAGTATCTTTGCTGCGCGCGCTGGTGGATAAGGTTACCAATCCTTGTGGATTCCAGCGCCAGCTGCTTTCGCCGTTGGTCATATTATCGCTGCCGCGCGCCACGCTTTTTTCCACTCTGAACTGTTTGTCATAGCGATAAGTGGTATCGGTAAAGCCATCTTTGCCCATGCTGGTGAATTTATCGGATGAGCTGACGATGTTGCCATGCTGGCCGATTTGCCAGCTGATGGTGCCCTGGCGGTTGTCGACCACTTCCTCTTGCCCTGCTTTGATCACTTTAACCATGTAGGCATATTCCGCCACCCAGCCGCGTTGAACGCGGGCGATATGCTGTTCCATCGTCAATAGAACATTGCCTTCATTTTTGTCGTAGGAGATGTCAGCCACCATCAAATCGCCGCACTGATCAAACTGGCCGAGTACGCGCTTTTGCGAGTTCACATCTTTGCCAAATTCGCCTGCCACCACCTGACGCACCGCGCCTTTGGCATCGCCGCCCAGCATAATCCAGTTGTTGCTGCTGGTGATATTTTTGCTCATCGGCGGACACGCGGTGCTGACCGCCAGCGCGACGCCGCAGTACGGGAGTAGCAGCATTAAAAAGGTATAAGGGATGGATTTCATGAAGGTTATCCGTATGAAGCCATAGAGTAATCAAAGCATCATTTACGCGATCACGCTATCTCCGCGGGAATTGCAGATAAAAAGAACCCCAGTTAGAAGAACTGGGGTTGGTACTTGCAAACATCACGTCATTTGAGCTGGCGTGCTGCGCGGCAAAATCAGGGGGGGAATTCAGGCTACCCGGACGGCGCTCAACTGCGTCATGCTTTTCATGGCTTCAACCACATCACCATCAACGCAATAGCGACTGAATTCATCGGTTTCCGCTTCGGAGCACATGGAAACACCGGCTTTACGGTAGCGCATCGGCGAAGCGACTAAACGGCTGGCGGAGCTGTGGACTTCCTGCAATCCACTGTCGATGAACTTCTGGATGTTGCTCAAACGTACGCCCGCACCGGCCATAATAATCGGACCTGTGCTGTGTTCATTTAGTTCCCTTAATAATGCAATTCCTGCTTCGGCACTCTGCTGCTGACCAGACGTCAGGATCCGCGCGATGCCTAAATCAGCCAGCACCTCAAGTGAGCGTTTCGGGCTGTGGCATAAATCAAAGGCGCGATGGAAGGTGACGTCCATGCCATCACACAGCTTCATAATCTGCTGCATACGAGCAATATCGACATGCGCATCTTCATCCAGCATGCCAATCACTAAGCCGGGAAAACCGAGTTCACGCATTAGCGCAACGTCCGATTTCATCGACTCAAACTCAAAGTGGGTGTAGCAAAAATCGCCGCCGCGCGGACGGACGATAGGATGTACCGGGATCGAAATTTCACGTCGTGCCGCTTCCAGCACGCCGGCTGAAGGCGTCAACCCACCTTCGCGCGGTGCACTGCACAGCTCCACGCGATCGGCACCGGACAGCTGCGCAGTCATTGCGCAGTCGATGCCGTAGCAACAAATTTCCAGTTTCGTCATACCATGCTCCTTCTCATGACTTCTGGCTCGGGATGAATGCTTCAGTTAGTCTACTTAATTGGACAGTTTACGTGGAACTCGCACTATGGCATTCGATTTTAATCAATGGATAGACCGTCGTCACAGCGATAGTTTGAAATGGCACAAATATGGTGATCGCGATGTGCTGCCGCTCTGGGTCGCAGACAGCGACTTTCGTTCACCGCCGAGTGTGATTGAGGCCATTAAACAGCGCGCTGAGCACGGTGTATTTGGCTATGGCGCAACGCCAACCGGATTGATTGATATCACCCTTTCGCGTTTAGCGCAGCGCTACAACTGGCAGATTGAGCCGGACTGGATTGTGTTATTGCCTGGCGTAGTGTGCGGTTTGAATCTTTCGGTCCGCGCATTCACGGAGTCTGGCGAATCCACCGTTTCCCCCACGCCGATCTATCCGCCGTTTCGCGGTGCAGCAAAGCTGGCCGACCGCGCACAGGTAAATTTACCGCTGCGTTTACAAGACGATCGCTGGGTGATGAATCTGGATAATAGCGCGATGCAGGGCAATGAACGCCTGCTGATGCTGTGTAATCCGCAGAATCCGGGCGGCACGGTTTATCGTCGTGACGAGCTGGAAGCGCAGCTGGCGTTTGCGCAGCAGCATGATTTGATCGTCTGCTCCGATGAAATCCACTGCGATTTATTGCTGTCACCCGGCGCACAGCACATTCCCTTTGCGGCGTTAAGTGAAGATGCCGCACAGCGGAGCATCACGCTGCTGTCGCCGTCGAAAACCTTCAATATTGCCGGATTGGGCGCGTCGCTGGCGATCATTCCCAATCCGGAGTTGCGTGCGCGGTTCAAACGCGTGCGTGAAGGCATCGTGCCTGGCGTGGATATTCTGGCGCTGGTGGCAGCCGAAGCGGCGTGGCGCGATGGCGATGCATGGCTGGCAGCGCAGCTGGATTATCTGCGCGCCAATCGCGACTGGCTGGTGGCGCAGGTGAATGCACTGCCAGAATTGCAGATGGCCGCGCCGGAAGCGACCTATTTGGGGTGGATCGACGCCAGCAAACTGGATGTTGCCAATCCGATGGCGTATTTCGAGCAGCACGGCCTCGGTTTTTCACCGGGCCACGATTTTGGCGATGATAATTTCGTGCGCTTCAACTTTGGCTGTACGCGCGCCACGCTGGAACAGGCGGTCGCGCGTTTGCAAAAAGCGGTCGCGGCGCGGCGTTAAGCCTGCTCACTGGCGACAATCTCTTCCAGTCGCCATGGATGAAACTTAATGGTGGTTTGCCCGTCCGTCACCGCCAGCGTCGGATTGGGCAACCGCTCGTTCTCGCCTTTGGGCGCGCTGGTTTTAAACGAGATGCCCGGCTGTGTCAGCGCATCATCAGAAAGCAGCGCCATCGCCCGCATGCCCAGCGTTTCCGGTTCTCCACGCAGTACAATCTCTACATGTTCCCACCCTTCGTGGCGATACAGCTTTTCGCCTGGCCACGGCAATTCAATCACATCAATTTGCCAGCCCGCCAGGTTCAGTGGCTGATGCAGTTTGAACAGACAAATCGGGCGACCATTGATCATTGCCTCGGAAAACTGTGTGCCGATCTGCAATAAGCCAGATTTCCAGCGTTCTGCCGTTGCAAACTGGTGGCAGCGCACCGCGACGTGATCGGCTTCATGTTCAGCCAGGTTAATGCCTAAACGCTCAGAAAAATTCATCAGCGATTGTTCAAAACGCGCCATGTCTTGTTTTAAATCATCCAATTCCACAGGAAAGTGGGTCTGCATCATGCCTTACCTCTAATTCAGTTCAGGTTTACTAATCAATATGAAATTTGCTAACCGTTGATTCCGCTTGACAAAATTGTCGGATTCATCCGATTTAGGCGCCAAAAAGGCTAAAAACCGCATAAATAGACCATTCATTTCAGATTTATCACCTAATCAGGTCCAGCAGTTACTTTATGAAAGTAGGCTAAATATATGTTTTTAATGATGATAGTTAATACAATGAGATAAATCTTATTTAAATTGCAAACAATTGCAGCTTGAAACCCTTTCTTATAAATTTGGGTTTCACAACTACAAGGAACGGCCTTATGTCTATGCTCATTGTTGTCGCAGTCCTGATTGCATTAATGGGATTTGCAATTTCCCGCCATTGGAAGGTGCGTGAAGACAAAAGCGTTAAAAATCCTCGTCGTCACCCGCGGCGCCGTTAATCGGCGCTGGGGGCCCGATGTTGCCTGTCATCAGATACCGAATAGCTGACTCACTTTAACATTTCACGTATACTTCCCCTCTTATTTTTCCGTCCCGCCGCGCAGTTGCGGGATGACGACATCGGCTCGCCGCCTACAGGCGGGCCTTTTCAGCATATGAAGGTAACGCGGTGAATATTCAGGCTCTTCTTTCCGACAAAGTCAGTCAGGCAATGATTGCGGCGGGTGCGCCTGCCGATTGCGAACCCCAGGTTCGCCAGTCTGCGAAGGTACAGTTCGGTGATTACCAGGCAAACGGTATGATGGCCGTAGCGAAAAAGCTCGGTCAGGCACCGCGACAACTGGCTGAGCAGGTGATTCAGCATCTGGATCTTAACGGCATCGCCAGCAAAGTCGAAATCGCCGGTCCCGGTTTTATCAATATCTTCCTCGATCGTGCATGGCTGGCGGCGGAAACCGCGCAGGCGCTGCAGCTGCCGCGTCTTGGCGTGAGTGCGGTTGCGCCACAAACTGTCGTGGTGGATTACTCCGCGCCTAACGTAGCGAAGCAGATGCACGTCGGTCACGTCCGCTCCACCATCATTGGTGATGCCGCAGTGCGTACGCTGGAGTTCCTTGGCCATAACGTGATCCGCGCCAACCACGTCGGCGACTGGGGCACGCAGTTCGGTATGCTGATTGCCTATCTGGAAAAGCAGCAGAACGAACATCACGAAGAGATCGCACTGGCTGACCTGGAAGCTTTCTACCGCGAAGCCAAAGTGACCTACGATGCCGACGAAGCCTTCGCCGAGCGCGCGCGTAATTACGTGGTGAAGCTGCAGGGTGGCGACGAATATTGCCGCAGCATGTGGAAGAAGCTGGTTGATATCACCATGAGCCAGAATCAGCAGGTGTATGACCGCCTTAACGTGACGCTGACGCGCAAAGATGTGATGGGTGAAAGCCTGTACAACGACATGCTGCCGGGCATCGTCGCCGATCTGCGCGAAAAAGGCCTGGCGGTGACCAGCGAAGGCGCCACGGTAGTTTTCCTTGATGAGTTCAAAAACAAGGAAGGCGAACCGATGGGCGTGATCATTCAGAAGAAAGATGGCGGCTATCTCTACACCACCACCGACATCGCCTGCGCCAAATACCGTTTCGAAACCCTGCATGCCGATCGCGTGCTCTATTACATCGATTCCCGTCAGCACCAGCATCTGCAGCAGGCGTGGACCATCGTGCGTAAAGCCGGTTACGTGCCGGAATCGGTACCGCTTGAGCATCACGCCTTCGGCATGATGCTGGGTAAAGATGGTCGTCCATTTAAAACCCGCAGCGGCGGCACTATTCGCCTCGCCGATTTGCTGGATGAAGCGGTTGAACGCGCGCATGCGTTGGTCAGCGAAAAGAATCCAGAGATGTCAGCGCAAGAGTTGAAGGATCTGTCGGAAGTGGTCGGCATCGGCGCAGTGAAATATGCTGACCTGTCAAAAAGCCGCACCACAGATTACATCTTCGACTGGGACAACATGCTGGCCTTCGAAGGCAACACGGCGCCTTACATGCAATACGCCTACACGCGCGTGCTGTCGGTGTTCCGTAAAGCCGGCATTGATGCCGATAGCCTGAGCGGTGACATCGTGCTGACTGAAGAGCGTGAAGCGCAGTTGGCTACGCGTCTGCTGCAGTTCGAAGAAGTGATAACGCAGGTCGCGCGCGACGGTACGCCACATGTGATGTGTGCTTATCTGTACGATCTGGCCGGCCAGTTCTCTGGCTTCTACGAACACTGCCCTATTCTCTCCGCCGAGGACGAGAACATCCGTCAGAGCCGCCTGCAGCTGGCCGCGTTAACCGCGAAAACGCTGAAGCAAGGTCTGGATACGCTGGGCATTAAAACCGTCGAACGCATGTAATACCTCTGGCGGAGAGCGCCGCAAACGGCTCTCCGCTTGCTTTCCCCCTTTTTCCCCCTCTGACAAAATTCTGCTCTTCAGCCCGCTCTGAATAGCGCTTCTGCCGTGCCCAATACCCGCCATTCCTCAGCCTCGATACGCCTTCTCATTTTTCCGACACAGCTCACCAAATAAACAAAACTCATACCTTCATAACCATTTTATGGCAGACAAACTCGCACGCCATCCCTAATTTGGTTATGGAAGCAAGAACACAAAAACATGCAACAAGCTGTTTTAACAGCTAAAAACTATAAAACTTATCCCCTGCAATCGGGTTAAAGTGATGCCCCCGGCCAATGTCAGGGCAGAATAAAATCTCAACCCGATAACGTTATTAATAAAAAAATCAGAGCGTATCCTATGAGCAATCACGACATTATCGATGTAAAAGGCTGGATCGACGCCCGCCCGATCACCGGATACCAGTGGCTGACCCTCAGCCTGTGTTTCATCATCATCATGTTTGATGGCTACGACGCGGCAGCGATGGGCTTCATTGCGCCCGCGTTGATTGAAGACTGGGGCATCAGCCATGCGGAAATGGGGCCGATTCTCGGTGCCGCGATGTTTGGCGTGGCGATTGGCGCGCTGATTGCCGGTCCGTGGTCCGACAAATTTGGCCGCAAACGCGTGCTGCTGCTGTCGATTGCCGTCTTCGCCTGCTTCAGCCTGATGAGCGCCTTCGCGCGCACGCCGCTGGAAATGGGTGTGTTACGTTTTCTCACCGGTCTCGGTCTCGGTGCAGTGATGCCCAACTGCGTCACGCTGGTGTCGGAATATATGCCGGAACGCCGTCGCAGCCTGATGATCACCGTGATGTACAGCGGATTTAATATCGGTTCCGGATTGGGCGGATTCATTGCCGCCGGCATGCTGCCACACTTTGGCTGGCAAGCGGTGCTGGGTTTAGGGGGCTTGCTGCCGCTACTGATGTTACCGCTGCTGCTGTGGCTGCTCCCGGAATCGGCGATGTATATGGTGGTGCGCAAAGTCAGTCGCGACAAGATTGCCGCCGTGCTCAAACGTTTGGGCGGCGAATTCTCCGCTGGCACCGCCTTTGTGCTCAATGCGCCAATCATCCCGAAAAAGGCGCAGGTGCTGCAGCTGTTCAGCCGCGGCTATGCAGGCGGCACGGTGGTGTTATGGCTCACCTACTTCATGGGGCTATTCGTCATCTACCTGCTTAACGGCTGGCTGCCAACCATCCTGCGTTCAGGCGGCGTGACGCTGGAGCGTGCGGCGATTGTGGCGGGCTTATTCCAGCTGGGCGGCACCTTTGGCGGCTTAATGGTTGGTGGGCTGATGGACCGTTTCAAAGCGAAATATGTGATCGCCCTGTTCTATCTGCTGGGCAGCTTCTGCCTGGTGTCGCAGGGCATCTGGAGCTTTGGCCCGAATGTGCTGGCGCTGCTGGTGTTCTTCGCTGGCGTCTGCATCAACGGTGCGCAAACCGGATTGCAGGCCTTCTCCCCGGCCTTTTATCCCACCGAAATGCGCGCCACCGGCGTGTGCTGGATGCATGGCATTGGTCGCAGCGGCGCCATTATCAGCTCGTCGCTGGGCGGCGTGCTGCTCGGCGTGTTCCCTGGGCAAACAGCCATTTTTATCGTTTTGTCGCTCCCGGCAGTTTTGGCGGCACTTTCCATCACCCGACATCACCCTGCACAGGTGGCCCGTCAGGTTAAAGGCATCGACCTTAACGACCTGCCGTCCCTGTCGCGTACCCTCAATAATCGATGAAGTAGAGGTCAAAAAATTATGGCTAAAATCATAGGCGGTTTAGCGGTTTCCCATACTCCCACCATTGGCTTTGCGGTTGATCACAACAAGCAGCAGGAAGGCGCATGGGCCCCGATTTTCGATGGCTTTGCCCCGATGCAGCGCTGGCTAGAGGAGAAAAAACCGGATGTGCTGCTGTATGTGTTTAACGATCACGTCACCTCCTTCTTTTTTGATCACTACTCGGCGTTTGTGCTGGGCATTGATGACGAATATGCCGTTGCGGATGAAGGCGGCGGCCCGCGCGATCTGCCGCCGGTAAAAGGCCATGCGGCGCTGTCACAACATATTGGTGCCAGCCTGATGGCGGATGAGTTCGATATGTCATTCTTCCAGGACAAAGCGCTGGATCACGGCCTGTTTTCGCCGCTGTCGGCGCTGGCACCGTGGCAAGGCGGCTGGCCGATGCAGGTGGTTCCGCTGGCGGTCGGCGTGTTGCAGTTCCCGATCCCGACGGCGCGTCGCTGCTATAAACTCGGTCAGGCACTGAAGCGTGCGGTAGAGAGTTTCCCGGAGGATCTGAACGTTGCGGTGGTCGCGACCGGCGGCGTGTCACATCAGGTACACGGCGAGCGCTGCGGCTTCAACAATCCCGAATGGGATGCGCAGTTTATCGATCTATTGATTAACGATCCCGAACGTCTGACCGAAATAACGCTGGCTGAATACGCCACGCTCGGCGGCCTGGAAGGTGCGGAAGTGATTATGTGGCTGATCATGCGCGGTGCGCTGTCGGCCAACGTCGAGAAATTGCATCAGGATTACTATCTGCCTTCGATGACCGGGATCGCCACGCTGATCCTCGAAAATCAGTCACGCGAAGCGCCGGTCGATGTGCACCAGCGTCAGCGCGATAAGATCAACCTGCAGCTCAGCGGCGTGGAAAAACTGCCCGGCACCTATCCGTTCACCCAGGCGCGCAGCCTGAAAGCGCTGCGCATCAACCGCTTCCTGCACCGCATGATTCAGCCAGAATGGCGCAAGCGATTCCGCGAAGCTCCACAGGCGTTGTATCAGGAAGCCGGGCTGAGCGCTGAAGAGCAAACGCTGATTACCCAGCTCGACTGGCGCGGCATGATCCATTACGGCGTCAGCTTCTTCCTGCTGGAAAAACTGGGTGCGGTGGTGGGCGTCTCTAACCTGCATATCTACTCAGCGATGCGCGGTGAAACGCTGGAACAGTTCCAGCAGACGCGCAATCAGCAGGTACTTTACTCGGTGGCGGGGAAAGCAGACTGATGTTTACGCAACCGGTCATCGACTGCCATCACCACGTTTTTGATCCAGTAAACTTTCCCTGGGCGCCCGAGAGCGCCTATAACCCGGACGGACACGAGCTGGCGACGCCGGATTACTATCGTGCTGTGATGCAGGCGTACAACATCCGCCACTCGCTGATTGTCGGCCCGACGTCGGGATATAACACCGATAACCGCTGCCTGCTGGATACCATCAAGCGCGGTGCAGGACGTTTTAAAGGGATTGCCGTCACGCCGCGAGACGTGGAGAGCGACACGCTCGCCAGCCTGAAAGATCAAGGCATCGTCGGCATTGCGCTTAACGTGGCGATGCTGGGCACCGAGCCGTTTCTCCAGCTTGATGCCCTAATGGGCAGGCTGGCGGAGTTGGATCTCTTTGCCCAGATTCAGGTGCAAAACGATCAGCTACTGGCGCTGATGCCGCTGCTGTCACGCACCCGCACGCGTTTGCTGATCGATCACTCCGGTCGGCCTGACGTCAGCGAGGGCGTAGCACAACCAGCCTTTCAGGCGCTGCTGTCGCTGGCCGGCCAGCAGCGCACCAGCGTCAAGCTCTCCGGGCTGGCGAAATTCTCCCGGCAGCCCTATCCCTTCAGCGATGGACATCCCTATTTGCTGGCATTGCTGGACGCTTTCGGCGCGGAAAACTGCATTTGGGGTTCGGACTGGCCCTTCCTGCGCGCCAGTGAGCGCATGGATATGGGCACGCAGCTGCTGCTGATCGAACAGCTGATCCCCGATGAAAAGAGCCGCCGTCAGGTGCTTTGGCACACGCCACAGCGGCTGTTTGGTTTTACTGAATTACAGGAGTCACGATGAAAACCATCTATGTACTGAACGGCCCGAACCTCAATCTGCTGGGCACCCGCGAGCCAGAAACCTACGGTTCCGACACGCTGCAAAGCGTGGAAGCGCTGTGCCGCGCAACGGCGGACGAGCTGGGCGTGGCGATTGAGTTTCGCCAGACCAACTACGAAGGGGAAATGATTGAGTGGATTCAGCAGGCGCGTCTCGAAGCGCAGGCGCTGGTGATCAACCCGGCGGCGTGGACGCACACCTCGGTGGCGATCCGCGATGCGGTCACCGGCGTGGGGTTGCCGCTGTGGGAAGTGCACATCACCAACGTGCACAAGCGTGAGCCGTTCCGTCATCACTCCTATCTCTCCGACGTCGCACAAGGCGTGATCTGCGGCTACGGCATTCGCGGTTACCGCTATGCGTTGATGGAAGCGGCGCGCGTCGGCTGATTACTCATCCTGCCCGCACACTTCTCGCAGGCAGCGGATCAGCGCATCCGCTGCCGGTGAGTGCAGACAGCCCGCCCGCACCGTCAGCCCGATAGCGCGATCGGTATCCGGCAAAGGCACCGGCAACGCCACCAGCGCGCCGGACGCCAGTTCCACTTCCAGCTGGTGCGCGGAGACCGCCGCCAGCATATCCGACTGCATCAGCAAGCCGCGCACCAACGCCAGATCGCCGGTTTCCACCACCGGATCGGGTGCCGGAATGCCCATCGCCTGAAAACTGTTATTCAATAGATAACGCGCTGGCGTGGCCGAACGCGGCAGCACCCAACGCGCCGCGCGCAGATCATCGGTAGAGAGCTCACGTCCCACCAGCGGATGATCGTGACGCGCCAGCAGCACCATGCGTTCGGAGAACAGCGTCTCGCGCGTGACGTCCAGCGCATCTTCATCGCGGCGCAGCGCGCCAAAAATAAAATCGATATCGCCCGAGCGCATCTCCGAGGCCAGCACGCCAAAGGCGCTTTCACTGGTGACCACGCGCACGCCCGGATAGCGCGCCGTCAGCATCACGATCGCCTGCGGCAGGATACGCGTGCGTCCCAGCGGCAATGCGCCTACGCGCACCGTTCCCTCGAGTATCCCGCTGCGGGCAGCGATGTCGGCCGGAATGTGGCGCAGTTCATTGAGCGCACGCCGCACGTTGGCTTCGATTTCACGTCCGGCCAGTGAAGGCATCATGCCGTGCGGCGTGCGCTCCAGCAGCGCGATGCCCGCGCCGTTTTCCAGCACGCGCAGCGCGGCGCTCACCGCCGGCTGGCTCAGTCCGAGACGCGCTGCCACCGTCTGCATATGCCGCGTCTGACACAGGGTGATAAAAATTTGCAGCCGACGCACGTTAAACAGCCACAGCGGTTCCGCATCGCTACGCTGCGCACCGCGTCCCTGCAATTTAGCCAGCCGCTGCGGCACCTGATGCAGTTCCTCAATCGCCCGCAGCGCACGCGGCAGCACACATTTACCGAAGTCAGTCAGCATCATGCCGCCGGCGTGACGTTCAAATAGCGTGACGCCTAACGTCAGTTCCAGGTCGCGAATAGCGCGGGTAATGGCCGACTGGGTGCGAAATAATTCATCTGCTGCCCGTGAGACACTGCCTTGTGCTACCACCTGACTAAATGCCCTGATTTGCATCAGATTTGTCAGCTCCTGCGTGCCCTTTTCCGCCATCTTTCCCTGCCTGTTTTCACCACCGTTCGATGTCGCAATATAAATAAAACGCATACCCGCTGCAATGAAATGAATTATCGCCGCCAGGTGGGCAGTGACAGCATGGAAAAAAACAGCGGAGGAGTATGCCATGACTAACAACACCCCAAAAAAAACCGCGCTGGTGGTCAGCGCTCACTCAGCGGATTTTGTCTGGCGCGCCGGCGGTGCCATCGCGCTGCACCATGCTCAGGGCTATGACGTCCATGTTGTCTGCCTCTCATTTGGTGAGCGCGGCGAATCGGCCAAGCTGTGGCGCAAGGGGGAGATGAGCGAGGCGAAAGTCAAAGCCGCCCGCCGCAGCGAGGCGCAGGCCGCCGCCGAGATCCTCGGTGCCAGCATTGAATTTTTTGATCTCGGCGATTATCCGCTGCGTGCCGATAAAGAAACCCTGTTCCGCCTCGCGGACGTCTATCGCCGGGTGCAACCGCACTTTGTTCTGACCCATTCCTTGCAGGATCCCTACAACTACGATCACCCGCTGGCCACGCATCTGGCGCAGGAGGCGCGCATTATTGCCCAAGCCGAAGGCTACCGTCCGGGCGAAAAAATCGTCGGTGCGCCGCCGGTGTACTGCTTCGAACCGCACCAGCCTGAGCAGTGCAACTGGAAGCCGGATGTGCTGCTGGATATCACCTCGGTGTGGGACAAAAAATATCAGGCGATTCAGTGCATGGCCGGGCAGGAACATCTGTGGGAATACTACACGCGCGTAGCGCAGCAGCGCGGTGTGCAGGCCAAGCGTAACGTCGGCATTACCACCCGCCGCGACATCATTTATGGCGAAGGTTATCAGAGCATCTTCCCGCGCGTAACGGAGGATCTGGCATGAGCATCATCGCGAAAAAAGGCGTCGCGGTGCGCCACATCCCGCGCGCGGTAGCTGCGGATATCGACGCACTGGCGCGCTTTGGCGTCGCCACCGTGCATGAAGCGCAGGGGCGTAAAGGTTTGCTCGATCCCGCCCTTCGCCCGATTCAGCAGGATTGTGCCATCGCGGGCAGCGCGGTCACCGTGCTGGTCGCACCCGGCGATAACTGGATGTTTCACGTCGCGGTGGAGCTCTGCCAGCCGGGCGATGTGCTGGTGGTCGCGCCAACCTCGCCGTGCAGCGACGGCTTCTTCGGCGATCTGCTGGCGACCTCGCTGCAGGCGCGCGGCGTGCGCGGGCTGGTGGCGGATGTCGGTGTGCGCGATAGCCGCACGTTACGCGAAATGGGTTTTGCCGTCTGGTCGCGTGCGGTGTATGCGCAGGGCACGGTGAAAGAGACGCTCGGCTCGGTGAATGTGCCGCTGGTATGTGCCGGGCAGCTGATCTGGCCGGGTGACGTTATCGTCGCCGATGACGACGGCGTGGTGGTGGTGGCACGCGATGAAGCCGCCAGCGTGGCGGCCAAAGCGCGTCAGCGTGAAGAGCTGGAAGAGAGCAAACGCCTGCGTTTAGCGGCCGGTGAGCTGGGCCTGGATATCTATCAGATGCGCCCGCGCCTGGCGGAAAAAGGACTGCGCTATCTCGACACGCTCGATCAACTGGAGGAGTAAACCATGCGCCAGCGTCGCATTCCCTGCTTACTGATGCGCGGCGGCACCTCCAAAGCCGCCTGCTTTCTGGCACAGGATCTGCCAGCCGAACCGGCGGCCCGCGATCGGGTACTGCTGGCGGTGATGGGTTCGCCCGATATCCGTCAAATTGACGGCCTCGGCGGGGCCGATCCGCTCACCAGCAAAGTGGCGATCGTCAGCGCTTCACACCGTGACGATGCCGATGTCGATTACCTGTTTGCCCAGGTCAACGTCGATCAAGCCCGCGTCGATTACGGGCAAAACTGCGGCAATATCCTCGCCGCCGTCGGCCCTTTCGCCGTCGAACGCGGGCTGGTCAAGGCAGGCAGCGAACGCACCCGTGTGCGCATTTTCATGCAGAACACCGGGCAGATTGCCGAGGCGGTGTTCGCCACGCCCGACGGTGAAGTCGACTATGACGGCGACTTACGCATTGATGGCGTACCGGGCAGCGCAGGCGAAATCGCCCTCACCTTCAAAGATATTGCCGGATCGAGCTGTGGCGCGCTGTTGCCAACCGGTCAGCCGCGCGATCGTTTTGATGGCATCGACGTCACCTGCATCGACAACGGCATGCCGGTGATCCTGGTGCGTGCAGCGGATGTCAATCGCAGTGGCTATGAAAGCCGCGACGCGTTAGATAACGACAGCGAGCTCAAGCAGCGGCTGGAGTCGATCCGCCTGCAGGCCGGGCCGCGGATGAATTTAGGGGATGTCAGCCAGCGTACGGTGCCCAAAGTCACGCTGCTGGCCGAAGCGCGTCACGGCGGCGCCATCAGCTCACGCACCTTTATTCCACACCGCTGCCACGCCTCAATTGGCGTGCTTGGCGCGGTCAGCGTTGCCAGCGCCTGCCTGATCCCCGGCAGCGTCGCCGACGGACTGGCACGCACCAGCCAGCAACCTCAACAGCGCCTGAGCGTGGAACATCCCAGCGGTGAATTTAGCGTGCTGCTACAGCGCGAAGGCGATAACCCGCTGGCAGGCTGCGGTCTGTTGCGCACCGCGCGTGCCATTTTCGCCGGTGAAGTCATGATTCCGGCGGCGGTCTGGCCTTCAACAAGGAGTAATTGATGAACATCACCTTTATCGGTTTTGGCGAAGCGGGCGGCATTCTCGCCCATGATTTACAGGCGCAGGGCAATGCGGTGACGGTATGGGATTGCAAAGCGCTCGCGGCAGAAACCCTGCCCGCGCTGCAGCAAAAAGCGCAGCAGAGCGGCGTGCGGCTGGCCGCTTCGCTGGCGGATGCATTGCAGGATGCCGCGCTGGTGTTCTCCACCGTTACCGCGTCGCAGGCCCTCAACGTGGCGCAGCAGGCGGCAGCGCGGTTACAGGCCGGGCAGCACTTTCTCGATCTCAACTCGGTGGCACCGCACACCAAACGCGCCGCGGCTGAAGTGATTCACGCTGCGGGTGCCAGCTATATCGACGTAGCGGTGATGGCGCCGGTGCCGCCTAAGCGGCTGGCCACGCCGCTGCTGATTGGTGGCGCTCAGGCTGCACAGGTGCAGCCGCTGCTGCAACAGCTGGGCCTCAACAGCCGCCTGCTGGGTGGCGAAGTGGGTGAGGCTTCAGCGATTAAGATGTGCCGCAGCGTGATGATCAAAGGCCTCGAGGCGCTGACCACCGAATGCCTGAGCGCGGCGCGCCAGTATGGCGTAGAGCAAGCGGTGCTCGACTCGCTGCACGCCAGTTTCCCGTCGCTGGGCTGGAACGATCAGCTGCCGCACTACCTGATTAGCCGCGTGGCGGAGCACGGCCAACGACGCGCCGAAGAGATGCAGGAAGTGGTGAAAACGCTGCAGGACGTCAAGGTACCGGCCGCCATGAGCGCAGCGATTGTTGCCACGCAGCAAGGGCTGATTGATGCGTTAAACGCCCGCTCCCTGCGCTATCAACAACTCACGCCGTTCGTCTGGCAACAGACGCTGGATAAGATCTATCACCCTCAATGAGTTATACGCATAGAGGTATGCGTTTTGTTTATCGGCAATTGTTTACATTTTTGCTACAGCGTAGCGTAAGCGAGACGAGAAGCAGGTTTTAAAACAATAACTATCGGAAGCAAAACATGAAGATTAGAGCATCTGTCGCCCTTTCCCTGCTGCTGGCAGCGGGTATTGGCCAGGCCAGCGCCGCCGCGCTGGACGCCAGCCACACCAACCAGGTAATGACCAGTGTCAAAAACAGCATCAGCGCGCAGCACAGCACCGGCTGTGTAGCGGTGGTTGATGCCAGCGGTACGCTGCTGGCCTTCCAGCGCCTTGACGGCGCATCGCCGGGCTGCGTCGATGCCGCCATTGGTAAAGCGCGCACCTCGGCGCTGTATCACGCCCCTTCCCTGAAATTTATGCAGCGTCTGCAGAGCGGCGAAACCACGGTTCTCGCCATCCCGCACGCGGTGGCGCTCGGCGGCGGTTTCCCGCTCACGCTGCAGAATGAAGTGGTCGGCGCGGTTGGCGTCAGCACGCCCAAACAGGATCTGGATAATCAGGCTTCAGAGGCTGCCGCTCAGGCGCTGAAATAACTTTCGGGAATTTCCATGATGACTCTTTCACGCCGCCGGTTGCTGACCGGCACGGCGGGCCTGTTGGTGGCTGGCGTCCTGACGCAGGCGCTCCCCGGCAGCCTGGCTTTCGCCTCGCCACCGCTGGCCGCCGCAGTGGCTCCGTCCGCCAGTTTTACTGCGATTTCCGTCCGATTAACCGGACTGGACCAGCCGGATGCCTTGCTGGCGCAGCGCCTCTACAGCTGGCTGCACGCGCATTTCCCGCAGCTGGACAGCCTGCTTGATACGCTCAGCGCGCTACTGCAGCAGCAACCTGCCGCCAACGGCAGCAGCCTGCTGACGCTGCTGAGTACCCAACCCAAAGCCCTCGACGATCTTTATCAGGCGCTGGTTTCCGGCTGGTATCTCGGCGTTGTCGGCCCGCTGCCGCGCCCGCAATGTATCGCTTTTGAGAATATCGTCAGCTATCAGCTGGTGCGTGATTCCCTGTTACCACCGAGCTACGCGCCGGGGCAACCTAACTTCTGGACGCAGCCGCCTGCAAGGAGAGCACATGTCTGATTCATTAAGCGCCGATGTGGTGGTGATTGGCGCCGGCATTGCCGGTTCACTGGCGGCGCTGAAGATGGCCAAAGCAGGCGCTTCGGTATTGATGCTGGAGTCCGGCCCGGAGATTAAGCGCGATCAGGCGGTGGAGTATTTCCGCAACTCGCCGTTTAAGGGCGACTTCACCGAACCGTATCCGCCGCAGCCGTGGGCACCGCAGCCTAAATTCATTCCCAGCGATAACAATTACCTGATTCAAAAAGGCCCGGATCCCTATCGCGCCCAATATCTGCGCGGCACCGGCGGCACCACATGGCACTGGGCTGGACAAGCGTTCCGCCTGTTGCCGAACGATATGCGCATTCAGTCGCTGTACGGCATTGGCCGCGACTGGCCGATCAGCTATGACGAGCTGGAACCCTATTACTGCGACGCCGAATACCAGATGGGCGTGTCCGGTGACAGCGATCTGGCTTCGCCGCGTTCGCGCCCTTATCCGTTGCCGGGCATTCCGCTGCCGTATGGCTTCGATCGTCTGAAGCAGCGACTCGGTCCGCTGGGTTATGAGGTGGGCATTGGTCCGCAGGCGCGTAACAGTATCGCCTATGACGGGCGTCCGGCCTGCTGCGGCAACAACAACTGCATGCCGGTTTGCCCGATCGATGCGCAGTACCACGGCGGCATCGCCGCGCGTAAGGCGCTGGATGCCGGTGTCAAAATCGTCACCAATGCGGTGGTGTTCCGCATTGAGGCTGACGACAAAGGCACCATTCAGGCGGTGCACTATCTCGATCAGAACAAAGCGCGCCATCGCGTCACTGGCAAACAGTTTGTCCTGACCGCCAACGGCATCGAAAGCCCGAAAATCCTGCTGCTCTCCACCAGCGATCGCTACCCGGACGGCATCGCCAACAGTTCCGGCATGGTGGGCCGCAACCTGATGGATCATCCAGGATCGTCGGTAGAGTTCTACGCCGATGAGCCGGTGTGGTTTGGCCGTGGGCCGATGCGTCCTGGCAGCATCAACAATATGCGCGACGGCGATTTCCGTGGTGAGCGCTCGGCGCTGCGTATCGACCTCGCCAACACCTCGCCGGTGCGTTATCTCACCGAACGTCTGGTGCGTCAGGGCTATTACGGCAAGGCGCTCAACCACAAGCTGGCCTTCCAGGCCGAGCGTTTTGTTCAGCTCAAGTGCCTGCTGGAGATGCTGCCGGAGCCGCAGAACCGCGTCACGCTGAGCAAAACCGAGAAGGATGCCTGGGGTATTCCCCGCCTCGAGGTTTACTACCGCTTCCCGGAATATGTGCATCGCGGCTATGACCAGTCGATGATCGACTTCCAGCGCATGGTGAAAGAGATGGGCGGCACCGAGGCGGTCTACAGTAAACGCGGCGTCTACGACAACAACCAACATATCACCGGTACCATGATCATGGGCAGCAATCCGCAGGATTCGGTGGTGGATGGTCACTGTCGCTCCCACGATCACCCGAACCTGTTTATCGCCGGTACCGGTATTATGCCGTCGGCCTCGACGGTCAACTCAACGCTGACCGGAACCGCGCTGGCGCTGCGTATGGCCGATAGCGTTCTGGCAAGCTTGTAAGGAGCACCCGATGAAACCTGTATTGATTCAGGCCGCTATCGCGGTGGTCCTGATGCAGTGCGCCGTGGCGCAGGCGGCAGACAATGCCGCTCAAATTAAGCGCGGCGAATATCTGGCGCGCGCCGGTGACTGTACCGCCTGTCATACCGCCACCAACGGCCCGCTGTTTGGCGGCGGCTTTGCGGTCAGTACGCCTTTCGGCCAGATCTGGGGCAGCAATATCTCCTCCGATAAGCAGTACGGTATCGGCAGCTGGAGTGACGATCAGTTCGTTGCTGCGGTGCGCGACGGCATTGGCAAAAATGGCGAGCAGCTCTATCCGGCGATGCCGTATGACTCCTTTACCAAAATGAAGCGCGACGATGTGCTGGCAATCAAAGCCTATCTCATGTCGATGCCGCCGGTGCATCAGGCTTCACCGCAAACCGACCTGCCGTTCCCGTTTAACCAACGCTGGGGCATGCGTTTCTGGAAATGGTTTAACTTCGATAAAGGCGAATTGCAGAACGATACGCAGCAGAGCGCGCAGTGGAATAACGGCCGCTATCTGGTTGAAGCGCTGGCGCACTGCGGCACCTGCCATACGCCGCGTAATCTGACCATGGGCATGGACAACGATAAAGCATTGGCCGGCGGCGATCTCGGCGGCTGGATGGCGTACAACATCACACCCGATAAGCAGGCAGGCATCGGTGACTGGAGCCAGCAGCAGCTGGTGACCTACCTGAAAACCGGCTTTGTCGCCAACAAAGCCAGCGCCTCCGGACCGATGGCCGAAGCGATTGAGCACAGCCTGCAATATCTCCCCGAGAGTGATCTGCAGGACATCGCCACCTATCTGCGCAGCGTTAAGCCGCAGCCGGACGCGCAGCAAACCCGCGCGCGCGACAGCTGGGGACAACCTTCCACCGCGCTGATTGCACTGCGCGGCGCCGATGATGCGACCCGCCATGCTCAGCCCGGCGCGGTGGTGTTTGCCGGTAACTGTGCCAGCTGTCACGGCGCGGAAGGTGCGGGATCGGGCAGCGGTTTCCATGCCTACCCGTCGCTGTTCCACCACACCAGCACCGGCGCGGCAGATGCGCTGAACGTGGTATCGGTGGTCCTCAACGGTGTGCATCGCCATATGCGCGAGGGCGAAGTCTTTATGCCGCCTTTTGCGCCTGAGCTGAGTGACCAGCAGGTGGCTGACGTCAGTAACTTTGTTACCCAGCAGTTTGGTAATCCGGCGGCGGCCAAAGTGGATGCGAAGCAGGTAAAAGGGTTAAGAGAGGATGCAAAACTGGCTTCACCCCCGATTTACGGTCAGGGAGACAAGCCTTAATTACTGCACTCGGCGGCGCAGGGCGCGTCGCCGAGGTAGCACGCGTTACTGATAATTCACCGTCACTTCACTGCTCACCACGCGTAAACCGGGCGGCAATGCGCCCTTCCCCTGAAAGCCAAATGCAAGATGCAGCGTCTCTTCCGCCGCCACGTTGGCTAAGCCGCGCGTACTGCCGCTGGCGCCTTCAATCTCGACACAACGATCGCCCGCACATAAGCGCACCACCAAACCCGAGGGCTCAGGACGGCTGAGCTGATAACGCCAGTACACCAGCGAAATATTGCCCGGCGCGCTGGAAGGCGCACGCAGCGCAGGCGTCATCAGCCAGTTACCGCGCACGCCAAGGCTTGGGCCGCTGGCGTTGGCTGTCCAGGCACCGCTGGACGCATCAACAGCCAGCGGCAGCGCCATCAACGGCATCATCATTACTGCCCAGCACCAGCGACGCATTACTTGCCTCCAATGGTGGCGGTCATGCGGATTTGACGGTTGTCGGTCAGCTCCATATTCGACAGCACAATCAGCTGCGGCAGATTGCGCCGCAGGAAGCGTGCCAGCAACGCACGCAGCGGATGATTGACCAGCAGCACCGGCGGCGCGCCTGCCATCTCTTGCTGCTGCAGTGCGCCTTGCGCCTGCACCAGTAAGCGATCTGCCAGACCTGGCTCGAGTCCACCGCCACCTTGCAGCGCCTGCAGCAACAGGCGTTCCAGCGTGGCATCCAGGCCGATCACCTGCACTTCGCCGTTGCCCGGGAACCACTGTTGGGTAATCGCCCGTCCCAGCGCCACACGCACAACGCTGGTGAGCTCTTGCGGATCGTTCTGCACTGGCGCATGTTCCGCCAGCGTTTCAATAATGGTGCGCATATCGCGAATCGAGACGCGCTCGGTCAGCAGGTTTTGCAGCACTTTGTGCAGCGTAGTCAGCGTGATGACGCCCGGCACCAGATCTTCGGTCAGCTTCGGCATCTCTTGCGTGACGCGATCCAACAGCTGCTGCGCTTCCTGACGGCCAAACAGCTCGCTGGCGTATTGGCCAATCAGGTGATTGAGGTGCGTCGCCACCACGGTGCTGGCTTCCACCACGGTAAAGCCCTGAATCTGCGCCTGCTCTTTCAGGGCGCTGTCGATCCAGATCGCCGCCAGACCAAAGGCCGGATCGACGGTTGGCTCGCCCGGCAGCGAACCAGCGGCGGTGCCGGGGTTGATCGCCATCCAGCGGCCCGGGTAAGCATCGCCACTGCCAATTTCTACGCCTTTCATCAGGATGCGGTAACGCGCGGGTGGCAGCTCCATGTTGTCACGGATATGCACCACCGGCGGCAGAAAGCCCACCTCTTGTGCCACCTTCTTACGAATACTGCGGATACGCCCCAAAAGTTCGCCGTTTTGCAGGTGATCGACCATCGGAATCAGGCGATAACCCACTTCCATACCGAGCGAATCTTCCAGCTGCACATCGGTCCACGACGCTTCCACCGTGGCCGGCGTTTCCTGGGTTTTCACCAGACTGGAGGCTTCCGCCGGTTTCTTCGGCTGCATTTCGCGACCGCGTAACCACCAGGCAAGCCCTAATAGCGCAGCGGTAAACAGCAGGAACACCAGGTTTGGCATGCCCGGCACCAGGCCGAGCAAACCAATCACGCCGCCGCTCAGCATCAGCACGCGCGGGTTCTTGAATAGCTGCGTTACCATCTGCTCGCCGACGTCCTGATCGGTGCCCACGCGCGTTACGATGACACCTGCGGCGGTGGAGATCACCAGCGCCGGAATCTGTGCTACCAGGCCGTCACCGATGGTCAACAGCGTGTAGGTTTCACCGGCGTGACCGAGATCCATGCCGTGCTGCACCACGCCGACCAACAGGCCGCCGATGATGTTGATCACCATGATCAGGATGCCGGCGATGGCGTCACCACGAACGAACTTACTCGCACCGTCCATTGAGCCGTAGAAATCGGCTTCCTGCGTCACTTCGGTACGGCGTTGCTTGGCTTCCTGTTCGCCAATCAAGCCGGCGTTGAGGTCAGCATCAATCGCCATCTGCTTACCGGGCATCCCATCCAGCACAAAACGCGCGCCGACTTCGGCAATACGTCCCGCACCCTTGGTGATAACCATGAAGTTGATGATAACGAGGATGATGAACACCACGATACCGATGGCGAAGTTACCGCCAACGAGGAAGTGACCGAAGGCTTCCACCACGCGTCCGGCCGCATCGGCGCCGGTGTGGCCCTCCAACAGAATGATACGGGTTGACGCAACGTTCAGCGCCAGACGCAGCAGCGTCGAGAACAGCAGAATGGTCGGGAAGGCGGCGAACTCCAGCGTGCGCTGGGTGAACATTGCCACCAGCAGCACCATGATCGACAGCGCAATGTTAAAGGTGAACAGCAGGTCAAGAATGAATGCGGGTAACGGCAGCACCATCATCGACAAGATCAACATGATCAGTACCGGGCCCGCCAGCACTTGCCATTGCGTGTCTTTAAAGTTGCCCGGTAAACGCAGCTTCTCGGCTAAATTAGCCATCGTTAGTGTTCTCTCCTGCAAAGTCCATGTCTGCCGGAACCGGCAGGTTTTTTGGTTTGTTTGGAATCAGGCCGCCTTCGCGCTTCCAGCGTCGCAGCTGCCAAACCCAGGCCAGCACTTCCGCTACCGCGCCATACAGCGCGCCGGGGATGAACTGACCAATTTCGGTGTGTCGATACAACGCACGCGCCAGCGGCGGTGCTTCAAGAATCGGGATGCGGTGCTCTTTGGCGAGCTCACGAATCTTCAGGGCGATATCGCCCGCGCCTTTGGCCACCACTTTGGGCGCGCTCATCTTGCCTTCCTGATACTTCAGCGCCACCGAGTAGTGCGTCGGGTTAGTGACGATAACGTCGGCTTTCGGTACATCGGCCATCATGCGACGGCGTGCCGCCGCGCGCATCGCCTGGCGAATACGCCCTTTAACGTGCGGGTCGCCTTCGTTTTGTTTGTGTTCGTCGCGAATTTCCTGGCGCGTCATCTTCAGCTTTTTGAAGTAGCTGTAGAGCTGCCAGAACACATCAAAACCCACCATCGGGAACAGGCCCAGCATGATCAGCCCACAGCAGGCGGCGATCATCGACAAACCATGATGTAGCGCGTTGATCGGCGATTCGCTCATCAAACGCAGCATCTCTTCCCAATGGCTCCAGATGTACCAGCCAGCCACCAGCCCAACCAGCACCGCTTTCATGATCGATTTCACCAGCTCTGCAGCGGTTTGGCCGGAGAACATGCGGCCAATACCGGTGAGCGGGTTGAGCTTTTTGAGATCGAACTTAATGGATTTGCCGCTGAAGTTAAGGCCGCCCAGCGCCATCGGCCCGGCAATCGCCACCACCACTAAGCCGCCCATCAGCGGCAGCAGCGCGATCACCGCCTGCTTAATCAGGCTGCCGATATGACCAATGATCACTTTGTCATCGTTTACCATGCCGTGATCAAAACGAAATCCGGTGGCGACCATGCTGGCCAGACGCTCCGCCATGCTGTTGCCGCCGACCCACAGGATCAGCAATCCAATCAACAGCATCATCACTGAAGTCAGCTCGCGCGAACGCGGAATCTGCCCCTCCTCACGCGCTTTTTCAAGTCGGTGGGGCGTGGGCGATTCTGTTTTGTCCTCGTTACTCTCTTCAGCCACGACTTACCTCAGCTGGCAGGAATTCTGAGCATAGAATGCCAAAACCCTGACAGGCTAAAGCGCGGATTAAAGGGGGGAAATGTGAGCTTATTTAGCCATAAGTGAAATTGCGGGCTGATTGGTCGCCATAAATGGCGCCGCTACATTGCTCGAATGTGCATTAATCCTGACCGGTTGGCGATAAAAGTGCACCACGTCACCCACCAACAATAACGCCGGCGATTGGGCTTGTTGCACCTCAACAGTGTGTGCCAGCTCAGCCAGCGTAGTGATCATCACCCGCTGATCGGCACGCGTGCCATTCTCAATGATTGCCACCGGCGTCTGCGCGTTGCGGCCCTGCGCCTGCAGCTGTGCGCTGATGCTGGCGCTCCACTTCAGCCCCATATAAAACACCAGCGTCTGGTTATTGGCGGCGAGGCTGGCATCATCCAGCTGCGGTTCACCGCTTTTGCCGTGACCGGTAATTAACCGCAGCGACTGTGCGCAATCACGGTGCGTTAGCGGAATGCCGCTGGCTGCCGCGCATCCGGCGGCGGCGGTAATACCCGGCACGATCTGGCAGGCTATTCCCGCCTGTTGCAGATAGAGCATCTCTTCACCGCCGCGCCCGAAAATAAAGGGATCGCCGCCTTTGAGCCGCACCACTTGCCGCCCGCTGCGGGCTAAATCCACCAGCAGCTGATTAGTTTGCGCCTGCTTTAACCCGTGGCTGCCGGGCTTCTTGCCGACATCAATCGCCAGCGTCTCCGGCGGCACTTCCGCCATGATCGCCTCGCTCACCAACCGGTCATACACCACAACGTCGGCGCTGTTGATCAGCCTCCATGCTTTTAAGGTGAGCAGTTCTACGTCTCCCGGCCCAGCCCCAACCAGCCAGACGCCACCTTGCGCGTGTTCGCCGTCACGCGGATTAAACAGCTTGTCGAGGGATTCACTGGCTTGCGTCATGATGTTTTCCGTTACTGCGCCACGCGCAGAGATGAGAGCAGTTGTTTGAGCTCCGGGATACAGGAGCCACAGTTGGTGCCGCATTTCAACACCGCGCCGAGCGCTGCCGGGGAATCACAGCCCTCAGCGATGGCCCGGCGAATCGCCACTTCACCGACGCCAAAGCAGCTGCAAAGGGTACGTCCGTGGCTGCCGCCCTGCGCCGGTCGCCCGCCCAACAGCGCATGTCGCTGCTGCGGCAAATCGGGCGGCTGGCTGAAGGCCCGCGCGATAAATGGGTGATCGATGTCTGGTAGCCAGGGCGCGGCATAAAAGGCGCATGCCAACTTGCCCTCGCGCCAGCCAAGCCAGTGCAATTGCTGTCCCGCCTGCGCCTGCTGCCATTGCAATGCGGACATGCCCGGCAGTTGCATCAGCCATTCGCCAGCATGAGCGCTGCCCGCCAGCACATAGCGCTGCACGCCGGGCTGTGGGGCTCGCGACCAGTAGAGTAGTGCAGGCGGCGTGATGATGTCCGGCAGCCACAGCCAGCCTTGCCACGCTGGACGCAGTAGTTGCAAGCGCACCGCCGTTTGTTTTAACGCTGGCTGAGCGGAATCGGGACAACAGCTGGCCGCGACTAATCCATCGACGTTGGCCTGCCCGCTGAACTGTCTTGTCCAGTGCATCGGCACAAAGATTTGCCCACGCTGCAGGCCGCTGTCGAGGGTGACGCGTCCACTGCACCAGCCCAGCGCCGACTGCACGCGCGTCACATCGCCGTGGCTCAAGCCGTACGCCGCCGCATCCAGCGGATTTAGCGCGACAAAGGGTTCATCGTAATGCTGCATCAGTCGCGGCACGTTGCCGGTGCGCGTCATGGTGTGCCACTGATCTCGGATGCGGCCGGTATTCATCAGCAGCGGATAATCAGTGGTCATGAGGGTTTTAACCGGTATCGCGGGCGGCAGCAGACGCGCTTTTCCATCGGCATGGTAAAAGCGGCGATCGGCAAACAGCCGCGCGGTGCCGTTGGGTGACGCGGCAGTGATCGGCCACTGCACCGGGGCTAACTGGTCATATTGCTCACGCGTGATGGTTGCCAGCGCGCTGATATCAAAGGCGCGCGTGCCGCGATTCTCAAAACCAGACAGCGCGGCATGCTCGGCGAAAATCTCGCCTGGATGCTGCCAGGCAAAGGCCGCGCCAAAACCGAGTCGCTGCGCCACCTGCGCCAGCAGCCACCAATCCGCTTTGGCCTCACCGGCTGGCGCAATAAAACTGCGCTGGCGTGAGATACGCCGCTCCGAATTGGTCACGGTGCCGTTTTTCTCGCCCCATGCCTGCGCCGGCAGTAGCACATCAGCAAATTGTGCCGTGTCGCTGTGGGCGCTGACTTCCGACACCACCACCAGCTCGCATTTCGCCAGCGCGTGTGCCACGCGGTTACCTTCCGGCATCGAAACGGCAGGATTGGTACCCATGATCCACACTGCCTTGACGTCGCCGCGTTCGATGGCATTGAACAGATAAACTGCCGTCAGTCCCGGCTGCTGCGCAACACGATCGCTCCGCCAAAAGCGCGCAACACGATCAACCTCTGCTGCGCTAAAGCCCATGTGCGCCGCCAGCTGATTGGCTAAGCCGCCCACTTCACGGCCGCCCATGGCGTTGGGCTGTCCGGTCAGCGAAAACGGTCCGCAGCCCGCACGGCCGATTTTGCCGCTGAGCAGATGCGCATTGAGGATGGCGTTGTTGTTATCGCTGCCGGTTTGTGACTGATTGATGCCCATGCACCACAGCGTCAGCACGCGCGGCTGCGCTGCGAACAGCTGCCAAAATGCCACAATGTCATGCTCACTCATCTGGCAGGCAGCGGCGACCGTCGCCACATCCCACGCCTCACAGGCGGCTAAGGTCGCTTCCACATTGGCCAGATGCGGCAACATACTGGCATCGATACCCTCATGGTGCGCCAGCCAGTTCAGCAGCCCGGCAAACAGCGCGCTATCAGATCCCGGTTGCAGCGCCAGATGAACATCAGCAAGGTCACAGCTGGCAGTACGACGCGGATCGATCACCACCAGCTGCATCTCAGGGCGTTCGGCTTTGGCCTGCACCAGCCGCTGCCACGCCACTGGATGCGCCCATGCCGCGTTGGAGCCGACTAACACCACAACATCGGCTTGTTCAAGATCGTCATAGCAGCACGGCACCGCATCGGCACCGAAAGCGCGTTTGTAACCCACCACCGCCGAAGCCATACACAGCCGTGAATTGGTATCGATGTTGGCAGAGCCAATAAAGCCCTTCATCAGCTTATTGGCGGTGTAATAATCCTCCGTTAGCAGTTGACCGGAGCCGTAAAAGGCCACCGCCTGCGGGCCATGTTGATCGATGATGCGCCGGAAACCCGCCGCCACATGGTCCAGTGCGGCATCGATACTGACGCGCTGACCATCAATCTGCGGCCAGAGCAAACGACCGTCATGCATCAGGGTCTCGCCCAGCGCTGAACCTTTGACGCACAGCCGACCGAAATTAGCCGGATGCTGGCGGTCGCCGCTCACCGGCGCATCGAGGGCTTTCACCTCCACGCCACAGCCCACGCCGCAGTACGGACAGGTGGTTTTCATGAGGCCGCCGCCAGCGCAATAATCGGCTGATGCCCGAGCCACACTTTGCCGCCCTCCACGCGCACCGGCCAGCAGCGCAGCTGATGCTCGGCGTTATCGAGACTTTGTCCGTCGCGCAGCCGCACGCGCTGCTTGTAGAGCGGTGATATCACCACCGGCTCGCCCGCTACGTCGCCGAGAATGCCACGCGACAGCACGCTGGCTTGCGTGCCGGGCTCAATATCTTCCAGCGCATAAATCGCCTCGCCCAAGCGGAACAAGGCCACACGCTGACCGCCTAACCGCGCACCCATGCCCGCAGACGGCGGGATAGCGTCGACAAGGCAAATGGCACTCCAGGGTTCTGCCGGCAACGTGGTAACGGGAATGCTGTCCGCCGTCGCGGGCTGACGCTGACCGCGCACCTGCACATAGTTGAGCGTCTCGTCAGGCTGCTCGCTGTTGACGGTGGCGGTAAACAAGGCGCGACGCGAAGGATCCTGCAGCGTGCTGTGCCATTCGCACTGATAGCGCTCCACCACGCGCTGCATCTCCTGCTCCAGTTGCACGGCTATACCGAGTGAATCTTCGATCACCACCTGACGCAGGTAGTCGAGTCCGCCTTCCATGTTATCCATCCACACGCTGGTGCGCTGCAGACGATCGGCGGTGCGCACATAGAACATCAAGATGCGGTCAACGTAGCGCAGCAGCGTTTCATCATCGAGATCGCTGGCGAACAAATCGGCATGACGCGGTTTCATCCCGCCGTTGCCGCAGACATACAGGTTCCAGCCTTTTTCCGTGGCGATTACGCCAATGTCCTTGCTCTGCGCTTCAGCGCATTCACGCGTGCAGCCGGAAACCGCCATTTTAATTTTGTGCGGGGCGCGCAGCCCTTTGTAGCGATTCTCTAATGCGATGGCGAAGGCGGTAGAATCCTGCACGCCGTAACGGCACCAGGTTGACCCCACGCAGGATTTTACCGTGCGCAGCGATTTGCCATAAGCGTGACCGGTTTCAAAACCCGCCGCGATTAAGTGTTCCCAGATATCCGGTAACTGATCGAGCCGCGCACCGAACAGATCGATGCGCTGACCGCCGGTGATTTTGGTGTAGAGATCGTAACGAGCGGCTACTTCACCAATCGCAATTAGCCCTTGCGGCGTAATTTCACCGGCTGGCACACGCGGTACCACCGAATAGGTGCCATCTTTCTGGATGTTGGCGAAGTAGCGATCGTTGGTATCCTGCAGCGGCAGATGTTCGGGCTTCAGTAAGTAGTCATTCCAGCATGATGCCAGCAATGATCCCACCAGCGGCTTGCACACTTCACAGCCCTGTCCGCGTCCGTTGAGCTGCAATAGCTGCTCAAAGGTGGTGATGTTGCCGACGCGGATCAGGTGATACAGCTCTTGACGCGAGTAGGCAAAGTGTTCACAGATATCCTTCTTCACTTCCACGCCCTGACTGGCGAGCTGGAACTCCATCACCTGTTTGACTAATGCGCTACACCCACCGCAGCCGGTTGCCGCTTTGGTGCAGCTTTTGATCGCCGCCATGTCACCGCAGCCGCCCTGCACTGCCCCGCAAATGTCCGCCTTGCTGACGTTATGGCACGAGCAGATTTGCGCGCTGTCTGGCAACGCCGCGACACCCAGCGCTTTAGCCGGCGCACCCGCTAACTGGGGCAAAATCAGGCTTTCCGGCTCTTCTGGTAACGGTAACTGATTCAGCATCATCTGCAGCAGGCTGGCGTAATCTGCGCTGTCGCCCACCAGCACGCCGCCAAGCAGCGTTTTGCGATCTTTGCACACCACCAGTTTTTTGTAGATGCCCTTTGGATTATCGATCCACTGATAACTTTGGCTGTCAGCGGTGCGCCCGTGCGCATCGCCAAATGACGCCACTTCCACGCCGAGCAGTTTCAGTTTCGTGCTCATGTCGGCACCGCTGAACGCCAGTTCTTCCTGCGCCAGCTGCGCCGCCAGTACGCGCGCCATTTGATATCCCGGCGCAACCAAACCGAAAATTTGCCCTTGCCACAGCGCGCATTCACCAATCGCATAGACATCTGCGGCGCTGGTGGCGCAAGCGTCGTTGATCAGAATGCCGCCGCGTTCACCCAGTTGCAGACCGGCGGCGCGCGCCAGTGCATCACGCGGACGAATACCCGCTGAAAATACCAGCAGGTCCGTTGCCAGCAGGCTGCCATCGGCAAAACGCAGCTGCAGGCTGCCATCCGGCAGACTCTCAATCGCTTCAGTTTGCTTGCTGGTATGAACTTGAACGCCCAGCGCGCTGATTTTGCCGCGCAGCATCTGCGCGCCGCCGTCATCCAATTGCACCGCCATCAGACGCGGCGCGAACTCCACCACATGGGTTTCCAGACCGAGCTGTTTCAATGCGTTGGCGGCTTCCAGTCCGAGCAGCCCGCCTCCAATCACCACCCCGCGCGTCGCATTACGGGCACAGTCAGCAATCGCATCCAGATCGGCCAGTGTGCGGTATACAAAACAACGCGCGTGATCGTGGCCGGGAACCGGCGGTACAAACGGCACCGAGCCGGTCGCCAGCACCAGTTTATCCCAGGTCAATTCCGCGCCGCTGGCATCACGCAGGCTGCGTTTTGCACTGTCAATTGCCACCACTTCACAACCGCTGCGCAGTTCGATGCCGTGTTGCTGAAAGAAGTTATCGCAGACCAGTGACAAATCGTCCGCGCTTTTACCGTTGAAGTATTCGGTAAGATGCACGCGATCGTAGGCCATCTGCGGCTCATCGCCGTATACCACGATGTGATAGTGCTGATGCAGTTCACGACTCACCAGCTGTTCGAGAAAATGGTGGCTGACCATGCCATGTCCAACCACGGCGAGAAGAGGTTTGCTCATCATCTGGCTTCCTGCAGCGCTTGGCTGCGTTGTGTTGTCGTCAAGACCGAACAGTGCGTTAATGCCCACCTGCGCGGCCTGTTGAAGTTGTGGTAGCAGCGTGCCTGCCGCCTGGCTGTCGCCAAACAGCAGCACGCCGCGCAGTGCGCCATTGCGCAAAAACAGTCGGCGATAGTGCTGGTGCAGCGGGTCAAAGCTGCTGATGGCGTCGCCTTCGCTGATATCGCCCGCACTGAACATCTCAATGCCGCTGACTTTCAGCCGCGTACCGTTTTCCTGATAGTGAAAGTCGGCCACGGGTTCACCCGCCAGTTGTGCTGCCAGCACGGCGGCCTGCGTCAGACAAGGCGCAATCAAGCCAAAGGTTTCGCCGCTGATTTCGCAGCACTCACCCAGCGCATACACATGCGGAAGCGCGGTTTGCAGTTGACGGTTAACCAGAATGCCGCGCTGGCAAGGCACGCCCGCCGCCTGCGCCAGCGCGATCTCCGGCAGCACGCCGATGGCGATCACCACCTGCTCCGCTGCGATAACCGCCCCATCGCCGAGCGTGACGCTTTCGGCGTCAATGGCCTGCAAAGTGACGCCGAGCCGACAGCGAATACCGCGCTGTGCCAGATGCTGCTGCAACAGCGCACCCGCTTTGGCATCCAGCTGGCGATCAAGCAGCCACGGACGATGATGCAGCAGCGTTACGTCACGTCCACGCTGACGCAGCGCCGCTGCGGCTTCCACGCCAATCAATCCGCCGCCCAGCACCACCACCGGACCTTGCTGCGCGAGCATGGCCTCCACGTCTCGCACCGTGCGGAAACCCTGCACCTGTGGGCGATGGATGCCGGGCAGATCCGGCATGCGCGGCCTCGAACCGCAGGCGAACACCAGCTTGTCCCAGTGCAGGGTGCGCTGGTCGGTTAGTACTGTGCGCGTAGGGATATCCACCTGCAGCGCCTCTTCCCCCATAAGCAACTGCACCTGATGTGCCGCATACCATTCGGGTTCGTGGAGCACCGTGTCAGCAAAGGCTTTTTCGCCCGCCAGCACCGGCGACAGCAGCACCCGGTTGTAATTGCCGTGCGGCTCACGGCCAATCACCGTGATGGCGTAGCGACCCGGTGCACGTTGCAGCAAGATTTCCACCATGCGCATCGCCGCCATGCCGTTCCCGATCACTACCAGTCGCTGCAACATGGTTGTCCCCTTACGCCACAGCCGTTTGCTTTTCATACAGGAAATGCAGAATCCGCTGACGCAGCTGGTGATAGCGCGGCTCGTCGGCTAACGCTACCCGTGAACGTGGACGCGGCAGGTCGATGTTGAGAATGTCACCGACCTGCGCGGCGGGGCCGTTGGTCATCATCAACACGCGATCTGACAGCAACACCGCCTCATCGACATCGTGCGTAATCAGCACAATGGTGGTATTGAGCTCCTGCTGGATGCGCATCACGCTGTCTTGCAGATGAGCGCGCGTTAGCGCATCCAGCGCACCGAACGGTTCATCCAGCAGCAGCACACGCGGCTGCATGGCCAGCGCACGCGCAATCCCGACACGCTGCTTCATGCCGCCGGAGATCTCCGACGGACGCTTATGCAGCGCGTGACTCATCTGCACGCGATTGAGGTTGTGTTCGATCCACTCGCTCATCTCTCTTTTGCTCATTTTTCCTTTGAACACTTGCTGCACCGCCAGCTCCACGTTTTGGTAGGCGGTCAGCCACGGCAGCAACGAATGGTTCTGGAACACCACCGCACGCTCCGGACCGGGACCGCTGATTTCGCGGTTGTCACACAGCAACACGCCGCTACTCGGCTGCGTCAGCCCGGCTATCAAATTGAGAAGCGTGGACTTTCCGCAGCCGGAGTGACCAATCAGGCTGAGGGTTTCACCTTCGTGGATATCAAAACTGACGTTATCGAGGGCGAGGAACTCGCCGCCTGCGGTATTGAAGCGCTGGCTGACCTGCTGTACGCGAATAATTGGATTCATCATCGGCTCCTTATTTTTCCCAGCTAAAGCGGCGTGCCAGTAACATCAGCGCCTGTTCGAGCAGTAAACCGACCACGCCAATCACCACGATGGCAATCAGGATGTTTTCCACATTGAGGTTGTTCCACTCGTTCCAAATCCAGAAACCGATACCGAGCCCACCGGTTAGCATTTCCGCAGCGACAATCACCAGCCATGCGATGCCCATCGATAAACGCATACCGGTTAACACTGCAGGCAGCACCGCTGGGAACAGAATGCGGCGCATCACTGTCCACTCATTGAGCCGCAGCACGCGCGCCACATTGAGATAATCCTGCGGAATTCGCTGTACGCCTTCGGCGGTGTTGATCACCATCGGCCAGATGGAGCAGATGAAAATGGTCCAGCTTGATGCCGGTTCAGCGCGCTGGAACAGCAGCAGGCCAATCGGCAACCAGGCAAGTGGACTGACCGGACGCAGCAACGCGATGATCGGGTTGAGCATGTGCGCGATAAAGGTAAAACGGCCAATCAGGAATCCGGCGGGAACGCCCACCAGCGCCGCCAGACCAAAGCCGATTGCCACCCGCTGCAGCGAGGCGACCACGTTCCAGCCGATGCCCTGATCGTTGGGCCCGTTGTTGTAAAACGGATCGGCAAACAGCGTGACGGCGGCTTGCCAGGTGGCATATGGCGTGGGGAAGCCTTTACTGGACATTGAAGCCAGTTGCCAGACAAACAGCAGCAGAATCAGGCCGCAACTGGCGGGGATTAGCCGCTGCAGCAGGGGACGGAGCCAGCGTTGACCCCGACGCGGTGCGGGCGTTACCTTGAGTGCAATCACCTGCGCCGGTGGCGCGGCGATCGGCGCGGTATTGAGCGAGCGTGCTTCAGATTTCATCATGACCTCACTTAACGGCGTTTAAGGGCAAAACTGTCGGCATAAGCGGCTGGATTGCTGCCGTCCCATACTTTGCCGTCGAACAGTGTGCTGCTGCGCATCTCGCCGGCTGGGACGCTAATGCCGCCCACCGCGCTGGCGGCCTGTTTGTAGATATCAATACGGTTGATCTGACGCGCCACTGCTGCATAATCAGGCGCGGTTTGCAGCATGCCCCAGCGCTTCATCTGCGTCAGGAACCACATGCCGTCGGAAATCCACGGGAAGCTCACTTCACCGTCGCGGAAGAAGCGCATACCGTGCGCGTCCTGCCAGCGCTGACCGAGGCCATTTTCGTACTGACCGAGCATGCGCCCTTCCAGCGTTTCCACTTTGGTGTTGATCCACGCGCGTCCGGCCAGCACCTGCGCGGTCTCTTTGCGGTTAGCGTCGGAGGCATCGATCCAGCGCGCGGCTTCCAGCACTGCGGCGGTCAGCGCACGGGCGGTATTGGGGTTCTCTTGCACCCAGGCGGCGCGCGTGGCGAGAATTTTTTCCGGATGATCCGGCCAAATTTGCTGTGTGGTGGTGGCGGTAAAACCGATGTTGTCGCTGATAGCACGCTGGTTCCACGGCTCGCCAACGCAGAAGCCACTCATGTTGCCCATCTTCATGTTCATCACCATTTGCGGTGGCGGGACCACCACGGTGCGCACATCCTCAAACGGGTCGATACCGGCGTTGGCCAGCCAGTAATAGAGCCACATGGCGTGTGTACTGGTTGGGAAGGTATGCGCGAAGGTAAAGCTGCCTTTGGCTTGGCTGGCGATTAATTTTTGCAGGCTGGCCGCATCAGTAACTTTCTGATCTTTAAGCTGATTCGCCAGGGTGATGGCCTGCCCGTTGTTGTTGAGCGTCATCAGGTTAGCCATCTCATGCTGAGGCCCGGCAATGCCCAACTGCAGACCATAAATCATGCCGTACAACGCGTGCGCGGCATCCAATTCGCCAGCGGTGAGCTTGTCGCGCACCGCCGCCCAGCTGGCTTCTTTACTCGGTTGCAGCGTCAGACCGTATTTTTTATCGAAGCCTTTTACTGACGCCATCACCACCGGCGCGCAGTCGGTGAGCGGAATAAAGCCGACGCGAATGTTGCTCTTTTCGGGCGCATCGGAACCGGCAGCCCATACCGCATTGCGTAATCCCGGCAGTAGATAGCTGCCACCGACCGCCGCGCTACCCAGGAGAAATTGACGTCGTGACAATGTGAACCGCGTTTTGCTCATCATGCGCATCCTGAAAAAAAGAATAAAAAAAGGCGTCCTCCCGCATGTCGCAAAAACATGGGGCCGGACGCCTTTATCCAAAGCACTCGCTTCACCGCCGTTGGCGAAACAAATGCGCAATGTCTGTAAGGTATTGCAAAGCCTGTGCCAAAAATATCAGGCCGTTTTATCAAGGCTGGCGCTATAAATGCGCTGATGATGCGTCGTTTTTGCACTGCGCTGACGCACTCTACGCACAGGGTTTGTGCAGCTACCTCCTTCGAGTTATGCCTTGAGCGTGGCGGCAACCGCCAGCACCGCCAGGGCTATTTCCAGCACCCGTTTGTTCTGGTTCATGGCGCTCTTACGCAGCGCCTGCCACGCATCCTGCTCGCTGAAACCGTGCTGCTGCATCAACCAGCTTTTCGCCTGATCGATAATTTTGCGTTCATCCAGTGACGCGCGCATCGAGGCGAGTTCATCGGCCTGCGTCTGCAGACGCTGCGACTGCTCACGGATCAACGCCAGCACCGAACGCCCGAGCTGGGGCGCGAGGCCATTGCTGTCCAGCGTGGTTTCAACGCCTGACAGCCAGCTGGCACCCGCGATATAAAGCGAGAAACTGGCCTCTTCTCCGATGGCTATCGGCGGAGATTCACTGTGCTGGGCAGCCGCAATCGCACACTGACAGCGATTCATCAGCGTGGCGCACAGCGTATCTTCAATCTGTTTCATCTGATCGAGACGCGAACTGAGCAGACTAAACCACTGCAACACGCCATTTTCACCGCACTGTGCGCCGGTGCAGGCGATGCGTCTTAGCCGCTCAATTTGGCTGCCGGCATCGGCTATCGCCTGCCAGCGTTGTAGATTTTCCGCATCAGAAAATTGGCTGAAAGTCGCAAAGCTTTGCTCCTGCGCAGCGATCAACACCTGAATGCGCTGCCGTTGCGTCTCGGTAAATTCACCGGCAGCGAATCCCGCTGAACCGGTGGCGCGCTCCTGTCCGGCCAGCTCTTTGCCTTGCATAAAGCTAAATAGCGCGATTAACGCACGCGAGATGTCCGGCTCACTGGCGGTATCCGCCGCTTCAAATACCAGATTGAGTAAGGTGCAGATGATGTGATTAAACGCATCCATCGCCTGCGCCTGCGTCACGGTGCGGCTGTGTACTTGCTGACGCAGCGCCGGCAGACTGTCCAGCGCCTGAAGCGCAGTCGCGATCAGCATGCAAAATCGGCTATAGCCGGGCTGCGCCTCTGCTTCCGGCAGCACCGCCATTGCACGCTGTTCGCGCAGTTCTACCTCCGCAGCGCGCTGTGCTAGCTCTTCACCAAACAGTCGACCAGCCGAGCACAGCCAGATATTGCTGGCTCCACGTTCACGCTGCAGCACATGGATCAATTCACTGATGGCGGTAATCTGTTCGCCGGTCCGCAGCAACCGTTGCAGGCTCGCAATCTCGCTGGCGCGGCTAGCACGTAGATAGTTCAAAGCCCGATTCATTGCTTTCTCCAGCGGTTTAGCGGTGTAAACAGAGGGTCAAGCAAAAGCCATGCCGTGCTGCGTTTAAACGTGGCAGAATTGGGCCCGGAAATTCCGAAATTGAGAAAATTGTTTCGCAAGGCAATCTTTTTTGCTTCATACAAATAGATTAATCTTATTTACCATTTTCGTTTGGTACTAACAGCGACCAAATGCCGTTGCGCTGCCTCGCATCGTTAACTGCAGCGAATAAATTAACTCAGCTTATCTATCACCGTGACTATGTGTTTTATATCATCGGCCTGCGCTGCTTTTTCGCCCGCTAGCACGGGATTTCTCATGGTGCAATGGTTTGAATTCTCAAAAGTCTTAGGTAGACTTAGTTCAGCACTATCTTTCTGTAATCTGTCTGTTTTTTTGATGGCTTTCTCGCTGCTTAATCTGCCTGCCTTAACGGCCCGTGCCGCAGATTACTCTGCAGCTAATCTGATGAAATTTGAGGATCATGGTGAATAAGAGTCTCGTGCTTGTGTTGCTGGCGGTATTAAGTCTGGCTGCTTGCAAAGCGCCACCGCCACCCGTTACAGATGACACGCTGGTAACCAGTGAAGTGAATGGCGTCCAACTGGTCCATCGTCATGCGGTGGCAGCACCTGGCGAATTCACGCCGGTCAATGAGAGTTATCGCGCGCTGTATGCTGCCTCGGTAATGACCACGCCTGATTATGGTGGCAAGGTAGTGCGCTATCTTGATAACGCCAAACCGTTTGAAGTGCTCGGCCGTGTTGAACACAGCTGGCTGGCAGTGGCTGATGAGCCTAACGGCCAGTTAATTGGCTATATTCCGCCGAAAGCGGGCGTGGAGAGCAGCCGTTACGACGCGACCATTCGAAGCGATCGTCCGCGCCCCCGCCGCAACAGCAAACAGGTTTGTGTGGCCGTTGGCGGCGCCAGCAAGGCTTGTCGCACTAACGATACCGCGACCTGGATTTTAGACTGATAATGCAATCCGGCGCACAATGCCCGCAGAAGCGCTTGCTCTGCGGGCTGTGATTTTCGCCCTTGCCTGGATAACCAAGATTTAATGACTCAGGATTCCCTTGCTCGCGATGGCATTGTCGCGGGCAATGATAACCTTTTGCTTAATGCCGCAGCACCCATCCTGAATGCCGTGGTACGTATACGGCAGGCCGCGACACATGACGATCCTGCCGGATTGCGCCAGTTACTGATCGAAGAGATCCGCCAATTCGAACAACGCTGTAAACAAGCGGGCTTACCTTTTGAGATGATTATCGGCGCGCGCTACTGCCTGTGCAGCGTACTGGATGAAGCCGCAGCGCAAACGCCGTGGGGCACGCGCGGCGTGTGGTCCGGCAACGGCATGCTGGTCACCTTTCACAATGAAAGCTGGGGCGGAGAGAAAGTTTTCCAGCTGTTGTCGCGCGTATCGCAAAGCCCGCAGCAGCATCTGTGGCTGCTGGAACTGATCCACTATTGCCTGCTGCTTGGTTATGAAGGCCGTTATCGCGGCAGTGACAGCGGCCGCGCGCAGTGTGAAGCCATCCGCAAACGCCTGGCACAACTCATTACGGAACATCGCCCGGCGAGCGCCAATCCGGCGGTGCCGCTGGTGGAAGTGCATCCGCTGGTCAGCACCCTGACGCGTCCGATGGTGCCGCTTTGGGCCTGCGTTACCCTGGCCACGCTGGTGGCGAGCCTGATTTACAGCGGACTGAACTGGCGACTCGGCAATGCCGCCGAACCGCTGCTGCGCACCATCTATCAAACCCCTCTGCCACAAATCACGCCAGGACGTCGCCCTACTTCCCCTCAAGCGCTGCTTGATCTGCATCAACGTCTGAATGATGTGATTGCCGCCGGACAGCTGGAAGTGAGCGACGGCGCGTTCGGCAGCAAAGTGATCATCCCCGCTGACAAACTGTTCTCCAGCGACGGCACGGTGGTGAATCAGGTGGGACGGGCGCTGCTGGCGCATGTCGCCAGCGCAATGAAAACCGTTAAAGGCACGGTTTTGGTGTCGGTGTATACCGATAACAGCCCGGTCGATGGCCGTTTCGCCTCCAGCTACGAATTCTCCTCTGCGCGCGCACGCGCCATCATGCAGCTGCTTAATCCGCAGCTCGCGGAAGGTCACAGCGTGAAAGCGGAAGGTCGCGGCGACAGCAATCCGCTGCTGCCGAACGACAGTAATGAAAACCGCGCCCGCAATCGTCGGGTGGAAATCACCCTGTTTGTGACACCGGAAACCCTCGGCAATCATCAGGGAGGCCAATGATGCGCGCATCACTGCAACATCTGTTAACCCATCGCCTGCTGTGGAGCCTGATTGGCGTCACGGCATTGAGCTGCGTGCTGTGGATGCTCGGACCGCTGTGGAGCTGGGGCGATACGCGCCCGCTCGAGCCAGTATTGCCGCGCCAGTTAGCGGTGGGACTGCTGTATCTGCTCTGGCTGCTGTTCCAGTTTATTCCTGCACTGTGGCGCGGCTGGTTTAACAGCAAGTTGCTCAACCGTCTGCAGCAGATGAGCCAGGAAGAGTTATCCGATCGTCAGGCCACCGAAACCCTGCTGGCGCAGCGCTTCAGTGAAGCAGCGCTGCGTTTAAAGCGCACCCAGTTTGGTCGTCGTCATCAGCAGAGCTGGCTGGCACGTTTTCAAAGTCACTACCTTTATCAGCTGCCGTGGTACGTGATGATTGGCGCGCCGGGCGCCGGTAAAACTACCGCACTACTCAACGCTGGCCTGCAATTCCCGCTCACTGACAGCCTCGGCAAAGCGGCAATTCGCGGCGTGGGCGGCACGCGCCACTGCGATTGGTGGTTCACTGACAGCGCGGTGCTGATCGATACCGCCGGACGTTACGCGTTGCAGGAGAGCCAACGCGCGCGCGATGGCGCGGAGTGGCACAGTTTCATCAATCTGCTAAAGCGCTATCGCACCCGTCAGCCGATCAACGGCGTGATCATGACCATCAGCGTCTCCGATCTGCTGACCGATTCAGCCGAAGCGCGCCATGCGCAGGCCAGCGCGCTACGAGAACGCATGGCGGAGCTGCATCAGCACACCGGCATTCACTTCCCGGTGTATGTGATGGTGACCAAAACCGACCTGCTGAAAGGGTTTATGAGTTTTTACGGCACGCTCAGCAAGCCGCAGCGCGATGCGATTTGGGGCTTCACTTTCCCGTGGGAACCGGGCAAACCGCATAAAGACGACTGGCACCGCAGCTTTAGCCAGCAATATCAGCACTTAGAACAGCGTTTACAGCAGCAACTGGCCGACGTCATGGCCGGCGAGCGCGATCTCACCCAGCGCGCCGACAGCTTCCTGTTCCCGCAAGAGTTCAGTTCGCTGCGTCCGCTGCTGAATGAGTATCTCGATGTGGTGTTTACCAGCCATCAGGAGCCGATCGCCTGGTCGGCGCGCGGCCTGTTCTTCACCAGCGGCACGCAGGAAGGTTTACCGTTTGACCGCATCATGGGCGAGCTGAACCGCAAGCTGCAGCTGCCGCATACCGGTGAAAGCAGCCTCGCCGCGTGGAATAGCGTCGATCGCAGCAGTCCGATCCCCGGCAACAAAGGACAGAGTTTCTTTATCCGCGATTTGCTGAGCGATTTAGTGTTCCGCGAGAGCGGCCTGGCGGGCAGCAATCGCCATTGGGAATACCGCAACCGCCTGTTCCACTGGATCGGTTATGGCGTGCTGACCGGCGCACTGCTGCTGCTCTCCTGTTTGTGGCTCACCAGCTATATTCAGAATCAGCGTTATCTGGACCAGGTTGCCGAACGCCTCGCGCCGATCACCACCCAGAGTCAGCAGGTGATCCATCAGCCCGCCGATAATATTTTTGATCTGCTACCCTTCTTAAATAACCTGGTGAAACTGCCGCTCTCCGAGCGTTTTTCCCTCGACAATCCACCGCTTACCATGCGCGTTGGGCTGTATCGCGGCAATCAGGTCAGCGATGCGGCGTGGGCGCTTTATCAAAATGCGCTTAAGTCTTTACTGCTGCCGCGCGTGGCGCAGCAGATCACCAATTTGCTGCGTGACGATCCGGGCACCGATAACGATTACAGTCGCAATGCGTTGCGGGCCTATCAGATGCTCTATCAGCCGCGCAATTATGACGGCGAGTTCCTGCGTGGCTGGCTGATGCAAAACCTGCAGCGCACGCTGCCGGATGATGTCAGCGCGCGCGATTTGCAGCAGCTCGACTGGCATCTGAGCCAGCTGCTGGATCAGCAAATTCAGTCTTCGCCGTATGCACGTGACAATGCGTTGATGATGCGCAAGCTTGCGGAGAATCTGAAAAATGCCGGTGACAGCAGCAACACGCTGGCGATTGCGCCGCACGTTGTTTCGCAGCGATTGACCAGACACAGTGAGTAATGGTGAGGTAATCATGCCGACACACACTGCGCCGGGCTGGTACGGCAAGTTACCGGCCACCGGCGATTTTTTGCGCCAGCGTCTGAGCGAAAATACCGTGACGCCGTGGAGCCACTGGTTTCAGCAAGGATTACTGCACTGGCATCAGCAAGCCGATGCCAGCACCGCACAGTTTTTACGTGCGCCGGTGTGGAATTTTGTGTTACCGCTTTCGCCGCTGCGTCAGCAGGTGCAGATGGGCTGCCTGCTGCCGTCTTGCGATCGCGTGGGCCGCAGCTGGCCGCTCCTGGCGCTGCGCAGCTTCCCGCTGAGCCACTGGCACAGCGCGCAGCTGGCGATGTCCGGTGACTGGTTCCAGGAACTGGGCGCGCTGCTGCTGCACGCGGTGCGCGATCGACTCAATCCCGATGCGCTGGAGCAGCAGATGCAGCGCCTGTCACCGCTGCTGGTGCCGGATACGCAGCGCAGCGACATCATGGATGTGATTGGTTTTGATGATTTACCCTGCACGCTGAGCTGGCGTGAAGTGGCTGACAGATTCGATCCGCAGCAGCACATGAGCTACTGGTGGAGTAATCGCAGTGACGGTTTTAGCCATGCCACCCATAAACACAGTGGCCCGCTGACTGCGCAACTTTTTTCATTATTGTTTAACCCGGCGTCTGGTGCACAGCCGGGCCGCAACGGCCTCTATCCACCGATGTTTGAATAGGCCGTGGCGTTTGCCTTGTTAACGGGATGACTCATGCAATTTACCATTGTGCAGTGCAATACGGATGTGCCCGCCAGGACGGTAGCCTTTAAACCGCCCGGCGGCACCATCGGCCGCAGTCAGGATAACGATCTGGTGCTGCCTGACGAATCGCGCGCCATATCGCGTCTGCAGGCGCTGGTGCATCTTTCGCCGGAGGGCGAGTGCCGCCTGACCAATCAGGGCAGCGTCACGTCGGTGGTATTGAACGGCGTCGCGTTGCAACGCGGCTCGCAAGTGGCGTTGCAGGATGGCGACACGCTGCAAATCGGTGAGTATGGGCTCGAAGTACGCGATCCTAACAACCTGAAAGCCCGCCAGGACGATCCGCTGGCGTTCTTTGCCGACAGCAGCGACGACCCGCTCGGTATGATGCAGGAGTCGGAGGTGATTCCCGAGCCGGTTGCGCGTCAGGAGCGCCGCAACGATCCGCGTCTGGCGATTGATCCGCAAAGCGATGCGCCGACGCTGCCCGCCACGTTGCCGGGCGTCTCTCAGGACAAACTGATTGCCGCGCTGCTGGAAGGGATGGGGCTCAACAATGGCCATCAAACCAACATCACCGAAGAGCAGATGCGTGTAACCGGTCGCATGCTGAGCCTGTTTTCGCAAGGTACCGTCGCCCTGCTCTCCTCGCGCTCGATCCTCAAGCGCGGCGTGAAAGCCGACATGACGATGATTCTCAATGAGGCGAATAACCCGTTCAAAATTCTGCCGTCCGGTAAAACCGTATTGATGCAGATGTATCAAAGCCAGATGCCGGGCTTTATGCCGCCGGAACCGGCGGTGCGCGATGCGCTGGTGGATTTGCAGGCGCATCAGCTCGGCATGATTGCCGGTATCCGCGCCATTATTGCCGCCATGCTGCAATCGTTTAACCCGCAGCGCTTAGAAGAAGAAGCACGCAAAGATGGCGTGCTGCCCAAAATGGCGTTCAGTACCGGACGCAAAGCGGCGCTGTGGGATTACTTCTCACGCCACTATCAACGTACCGCTGGCGAAATTGAGGATGACTTCCATACGCTGTTCGGCGAAGCCTTCCTGCATGCCTATGATATGGAAGTGAATCAATACAAAGATTCTCAAACGCGGACCGAAGACGCATGAAGATGATGTTTGCCAGCCGCTGCCAGCAAGGCATGCGCGACGAAAATCAGGATCGTACCGGCGCCGAGCTGGACGATCGCAAAGCCTGTTTTCTGGTGTGTGACGGCGTCGCCGGTTTGCCTGGCGGTGATATCGCCGCGCAACTGGTGCGCGATACGCTGCTAACGCAGCTGCAGCACAGTGTGACGTTCACCCCTGAAAGCACGCGCGCCGCCATTGAACACTGCCAGCAGGTGCTGATTGAGGCACAGGGAAACAATCCGAATTTTTCACGTATGAGCACCACGCTCGCCGCGCTGTTTATCGACCGCGAAAAACAGCGCGCATGGTGGGCGCACGCTGGCGACAGCCGGGTTTATCACTTCCGTCATGGGGTGCTAAATCAGGTGACGCGTGACCACAGTCTGGCCCAGCAGTTACGCGAGGCGGGCTATGAAAATACCGGCATTAACAGTAATTTACTCTATAATGCGCTCGGTGTTGAGCCTGCCCGTCCGGCCACTTTTAGCGAGGTGATTACGCTGGCCGATGGCGATGCGTTTCTGGTTTGCAGCGATGGATTCTGGCTCAATCTCACCACCCATGAAATGGAACTGGCCCTGCGCATGGTGAATGCCTGCGAAGAGTGGCTGACTTTGATGGAACAAGCCGTTAACCGCAGTGTTAAAAGCGACAATCTCAGCGCTCTGGCCGTCTGGATTGGCGAACCGCAGGAAGCGACGCTGCTTTATTCCCAGGCTGATGCGGCACGTTTTCTGCCGTCACGTTATTGATCCAAGGATGCTTATGAAAGTGTGGTTGACGGGCTTCGTAACCCTGTTGCTGGCCGTAAATGCGCAGGCAGAAGATTATCGCGTGGTGTATTCCCCGAGCCTGTCATTAGAAGTCTACATTGATGACGTGGCGAGCAAAGCGCCCAACGACTGGTGCAAAGAGACGCTGCCGCTGCGCATCGTCTCGGGCAAAAGCACCGACTCCAGCATCCTGACCAGCTTCCTGCCGCGCGTCGGTACGCTGCTGGCGAATCAGTGCGGTCTGCTGGATGAACTGCCGTGGCAGATGACCAATAAAGAGGGCAGCGTGCTGGCTAACGGCAGCGCAGCCAAATTACAGAACTGGCGCCCGATCGTGCTGAACGATGCCACCGCCAGCGCCACCACCAGCAACGCCGCGCCGCTCGATTTGTCACGCCCGGCGGATAGCACGCCGCTGCAGCACTTTGCCTTGCCGGGCGGCTGCCATTTCCGTACCTGGTGGGATGACAAAGGCGAATCGCTGTTTATCCCGGATAACCCGAATCAGCACTGCTCCACCGAAGGCTGGCTGGAAGGCCCGAGCGAAATGACGCTGATGAGCGCTGGCAAAACCCATAATCTGGCGCTGAACTTCTATCAGGGCTACCCGATTGCAGATTTAAAGATGAGCGGTCCGCCGCTGGAAGTGGTCTCGGTGAATAACCAGCGCATGATTGTTACGCGTCCGGATGCCGATGATAGCTGGTTAGTGCTGCCGTTTGATGCACAACAGCATGTGTGGCGTTTTAGCGGCACACTACTGGTGAAGATGGACAAAACCGCCGATCAGGGCAGCGATGTGCTGAAAAAGCGGGTTGAGACGTTACGCGGCGTTTGGTCGCCGCAATTTATGCCACAGCAAAAAGTGACTGTGTTACTGATTGACACCCTGCATGCGGATCTCGCCGATCCGGCGATTGGTGCCTGGCGTAACATTAATTAATTAGCGGTCGTTGCCTGCCGTCATCGTGATGACGGGGCGCTACAGGACGTGTTCAGAGAGTTCACTATGTCGGCAAACGAAAACCATACACCTAACGCCCTCCCTGCGGGCTACCGGTTTAATGAATTTGAAATCAAGGAAGTGATTGGCGGCGGCGGCTTCGGCATTGTTTATCGTGCCTGGGACCATCAGCTGGAACGCACCATCGCGATCAAAGAGTACATGCCCGTCTCGTTGGCGGTGCGTGCGGCGGATATGTCGCTGGAACTGCGCGGAGAGCGTTTCCATAAGCTGTTTACCGCCGGTCGTAATAGCTTTATTCAGGAGGCGCGCCTGCTGGCACGCTTCAATCATCCCGGCTTGCTACACGTGTTGCGCTTCTGGGAAGAAAACGGCACCGCCTACATGGGCACGCTTTATTACAGCGGCATGACGCTGAAAGAGTGGCAGATCACCAGTCCGGACAGCATTGACGAGAACTGGATCCGTCGTCTGCTACCGCCGCTGTTTGGCGCCATTGATACTATCCACGCCGCCGGTTATCTGCATCGCGATATCTCGCTGGATAACATCCAGATTCAGGAAAACCAGCTGCCGGTGCTGCTTGATTTTGGCTCGGCGCGCAAAGAGATCGGCAACCTCTCGGATGAAACCGAGATCATGCTGAAGCCCGGCTTTGCGCCGATTGAGCAGTACAGCGAAGAAGGCGAAATAGAGCAAGGTCCGTGGACCGATATCTATGCGCTAGGCGCAGTGCTGCACAACCTGATCACCGGCCATGCACCGCCGGTGAGCGTGGTGCGCTGCATTGAGGATAACTATCAGCCGCTGGTGGAGCGCAAGCCGGAAGGCTATTCGCTGCCGCTGCTGCACGCCATTGACTGCGCGTTAGCCATGAAGCCAGCAGATCGTCCGCAAAGCATTGATGCCTTTGCCAGCTTGATCGATCTGCCGGTCAGCGATGTCGAAGCGCTCTCCACCACTATTCCGCTCGTGGCTGAGCCGGTTGTGCCGGTGGAGCCGAGTGTTGCAACGCCGGAACCGCAAGTGTTGGCCGTCAATCATGCTGCTGCCTCCGTTGAACCTTTGACGCCGCGCAACGTGCGTCGTTTGTCGCCAGGTTTAGTGGTGGCCGCTGCGATTGCGGTGCTGGCGGTTGTGGTGGTGGTTTGGAAAGCGAATCATCACAGCGAAGCACCACCGGTCGCCGCCAGCACTGCGCCCGCTGCGCCTGCCGCAGCAGGCAACAGTGTAGCGAGCAGCGCACCGACGGTGGCGACGGTTTATCTGCGTTTGCAGGCGGGTGAGAATGTGATGCTGAATGGCGAAGCCCGCGATGTGAAGCCCTCCTCCAGCGGATTCGCTTCACTGAATCTGGCGGCGGGGAACTATCGCATTGAGGTGCGTAACGGCAACCAGGTGCATAGCCAATCGCTGACCATCGATAAGCCGGGAACCTGGCTGATTAATCCGGCGCAGTAATCCGTATCAGCGCGCTGCCGAATGACTCTGCAGCGCTCTGACATCTGCTGCCAGGCGCGTCAATGCCGCTTCCTGCATGCCACGTTTGCCTAGCTCCTGCTCCAGCGCGTAGAGGTATTGTGCGTTGGTGCCGAGCGGACCGCTGGCCTGGGCAATCAACGGCGCAATGGTGCTGCGGCAGGAATCGGTTTCATACAGCGGATGACGCGGATCCATGATAAACACCAGCGCGGTGACGTTGCGTCCATCCTCCAGCTCCAGTTCACACCAGGTTGGCAGATAGCAGCCGGTGATCATTTCACGCTTCCACAGCAGCTCCAGCTCATCATGCAAACGCGATTCCGGTAAACGGAACGCCAGTCCGCTGGTGGAACCGCCCTCTTTCAGCGCCAGCATACGGCCAGGCGCGGTTACGGTGCCGCGACCGGCAATCAGACGCAGGCAAAACGCACGGTGCCAGCCCTCTAAACGACCCGGCGCCACTTCGGCCGCTTCAAAAATGGGATTCCACATCAGCGAGCCGTAGCCAAAAATCCACACCGGGCTTTGGTCAGGACGACAGGCCAGCGTCGCGGACAGCGATGCCGCACGCTTTTCACAGCTCCAGAACAACGCTTCATCAATATCGCCAAACGATGTTTTACAATCTGCTTTTAACAAAAATTCCCGCGTTAACACTGTGGTCTCCTCTACTACGCTGACATCTTGCCGGTGTGGTTCCTCAAAACTGATGTCTACAGGCGACGCTCATTGCATCGTCTTAAGAGAAGACATTAATTCATTTTTAACAAAACATTCAAGATTGACCCCGATCACAAAAGGGAAATTCTGTGTAAATAGCATCGGCTGCCTGGTGAGGAACTTGAATGGCGAAGGGAAAAGTGCGAGGCGGGCCGCACCGGCCCGCAAGACAAACTAGTTTTTAGGGTGCCACTTGTCATCGTCACCTTTTGAGTACTCATGCTTGACTGCTGCCCAGGCGACTTTGTGTGCCACCTCTTCGCGCGACTCATCGCCACGCCGGTCGTCGGGATCTTTGTATTGGTCCCAGGCGCTGTTAAAGGCCTTTTGATAGATGGTTTGTGCGTGAGCCGGCAGGACATGACGCACGCTGTCTGGCAGCTCTTTGTTTGATGAATAAGGCATATTTCCTCCTGTTTCATACCCAGGGTTTAAGTCTGGATCATCTGGGTCAAAACGCAAACTGGTACTTTCACTGGCAGATGGCGTAAAACAGGTTTAAACCTCTATAAACTTCACCCTATACAACGATTAACCAGACCAATCTCATCTTTAATTGGGTGAGTGACTCATGCAACATAATGAATACAGGCATTAATCCAGCGATAACACACTCTTTTGCCGTGTTATGCATAATAAACGCTTTTGGTAAAATCGCGTAAAGTCACAGCAGCACAGCTGATGAAAAGTTACACTGCGTTACGTCAGAAAACTCATTATATTTATAAGGCAATGATTGCCTGCTTTGTACTTTTTCCGGAGAGGATGGTAAATGCCTGGACATGAGAAAACCCGCCATACCGAGTACTCACTGATTTTCCCCGTTGCTGCGCTGGCGGTGCTGAGCTTCTTCGGCAACCAGACAGCGCTTCTGCCGGTTATCGGCATCAACCTGTTGGCATTAGTTGCCATTCTGTTTAGCGCCTTCAGCGTCGTGCGTCACGCCGACGTGCTGGCACACCGTTTAGGCGAACCTTATGGCTCGCTGATTCTCAGTCTTTCCGTCGTTATACTTGAAGTGAGTCTGATCTCCGCGCTGATGGCCACCGGTGATGCCGCGCCCGCGCTAATGCGCGACACGCTCTACTCGATCATCATGATTGTGACCGCCGGTTTAGTCGGCTTTGCCCTGCTGCTGGGCGGACGCAAGTTTGCCACGCAGTACGTTAATCTGGCGGGCGTAAAACAGTACATGATCGCCATTTTCCCGCTGGCGATTCTGGTACTGGTGTTCCCCAATGCGTTACCTGGCGGTAACTTCACGACTACGCAGGCGCTGATCATCGCGGCGATTTCTGCGGCCATGTACGGCGTGTTCCTGCTGATTCAAACCAAAACTCACCAAAGCCTGTTCGTTTATGAGCATGAAGATGATGGCGACGATCCGCACCACGGTAAGCCCTCTGCGCACAGCTCGTTGTGGCACACCGCATGGCTGATCGTGCATCTGATTGCGGTGATTAGCGTGACCAAGATGAACGCCAATCCGCTGGAAAGTCTGCTGACAGAACTGAACGCCCCGGCGCAGTTCACCGGCTTCCTGGTGGCGCTGTTGATCCTGTCACCGGAAGGTTTAGGTGCAATCAAAGCGGTACTGATGAATCAAGTCCAGCGTGCTATGAATCTGTTCTTCGGTTCGGTGCTGGCGACCATTTCACTGACGGTGCCTGCAGTGACCATCATCGCTACCCTGACCGACCAGCAATTGGTGTTCGGCCTTGAGCCACCGCAGATGGTGATCATGAGCGCCGTGCTGATCCTGTGCCACATCTCGTTCTCAACGGGCCGCACCAACGTGTTGAACGGTGCCGCGCATCTGGCGCTGTTTGCCGGGTATTTGTTGACGATTATGCTGTGAGACTAGCGGTCGGCATAAATGCCAACTTTACGGAAATCGTGCATGTTGTAGGATCGCCATTTATGGCGACCAGCCAATAAAAAAGGCGCCATCGGCGCCTTTTTCACATTTCAAAACAATCAGTTGCTGGTATCCAGCTCTGGGAAGCTCTTCACCAGATCGTCGATGGCTTTCATCTGCACCAGGAAGGGTTCCAGCTTATCCAGCGGCAGCGCGGATGGACCGTCGCATTTGGCGCTGTTTGGCTCTGGGTGCGCTTCGATGAACAGGCCAGCAATGCCAACCGCCATGCCGGCACGCGCCAGCTCGGCGACCTGCGCACGACGACCGCCAGACGCAGCGCCGAACGGATCGCGCGTTTGCAGCGCGTGGGTAACGTCGAAGATCACGGGGCTATTGTGGGTGACGTTCTTCATCACGTTGAAGCCGAGCATATCGACAACCAGGTTGTCATAGCCGAAGTTGCTGCCGCGATCGCACAGGATAACCTGATCGTTGCCGCCTTCGACGAATTTGTCGTAGATGTTACCCATCTGGCCTGGGCTAACAAACTGGGGCTTCTTGACGTTGATTACCGCGCCGGTTTTCGCCATCGCTTCCACCAAATCGGTCTGACGCGCGAGGAAGGCCGGCAGCTGAATCACATCAACCACGTCAGCCACAGGCTGCGCCTGCGATGCTTCATGCACATCGGTGATGATTTTCACGCCGAAAGCCTGCTTCAGCTCCTGGAAAATCTTCATGCCCTCTTCCAGGCCAGGACCACGATAAGATTTGATTGAAGAGCGGTTCGCTTTATCAAAAGAGGCTTTGAATACGTAAGGGATCCCGAGTTTGTCGGTGACCTCAACGTAGTGTTCGCAGATGCGCATGGCGAGATCGCGCGATTCCAGCACGTTCATGCCGCCGAAGAGAACGAATGGCAGATCGTTTGCGACCTTGATATCGCCGATATTCACTACTTTCTGTGTCATGCCCTTTCCTTTCCTTTTATCGGGTAACGCTTAGTGCAGCGTTACCTGTTTCTGTTCAATTGCGTGAATCTGCACTTTAATCATCTCGCTGACCGGATCTTCAGGACACTGTTCAACGAAATAGGTCAAATCATTCAGCGCGATGTGTTCACACTCTAATTGCGCGTAAATCAAACCACGGTCGCGAATCTCGTAAGGATCGTCAGGATCGATCTGCAGCAGCACTTTGCTGACGTTCAGCGCCAGCTCCATCTGCTTCTCTTCCATCAGCGCGGATTTCAAGGTGTCGAGCATCTTGCGCATCACGTTGATGGTCTTGGCTTCGTCGAGATCGTCGTTATACAGCTTGGCGGTTGGGCTGATGTTGCCTTTCAGCCACACTTCCAGCGTATGCGTATCCAGCGTTTCGCCGTTGAATGGGTTGATCAGCCACATTTCGCCATCTAACCAGTCGGCACGCAGAATCAGCTGTGTCGGGAAAATCACCGGCATCAGCGGCAATTCCAGCTCATCGGCGATGTGCAGCAGGATCACGCCCAGCGACACCGCCGTGCCCTGACGGCTCTTCAAGACTTTGTCGATCCACAGCGCGTCGGAGAGATTGTAGACGCCGCTGGCGCCGCCAAATCCCCACTGACGATAGAACAGCTCCAGCAGCTTACCCAACTGCAAATCGGCGTCCTGTTCGCTGCTGACAAACTCACGGGCTTCATCTACCAGCGCCGCCAACTGTTGTTGCACAGAAGGCGCGGAAAAATCATTGCGTATGGCGCATGTGGCGCCAATCACCGCTTCACTCAGCGGTGTTTTACTGTAATCGAGTTGCTCTGGCGAGGTCATACAATCCCCAATAACGGCATTTTGGTCATCGCCAGCTTAATCACAAACAGCAACGCTACGATTGCAATCAGGAAGGCGATCCAACGTGTCCCCATTTTACGTGGGCGACGGCTCAATGCCACGGAACCTAAGGCGATGTAGATAATAACCGCTAACAGCTTCTCCGTCAGCCAGCTTCCTTGCGGTGTGAACGGATAAAAATGCGTAATCATCACCAGCAGCGCACCGCTTAACAGCAAAAAGGTGTCGTTAACGTGCGGCGCAATGCGCACCCAGCGGCGTTGCAGCATCGCTGAGCCGGTGGTTTGCCAGTAGAAGCGCAGCAAAAACAGACAAATCGTCAGCGCAACGGTCAGCAAGTGAAAATGTTTAATCAGGGGATACCAGCTCGCCATCGTTATTCCTTATTAAAAAATTGTCCTAGTGTGACGCGCGGATTACCGCCGTAATCGTCAACGGTGCTCACCGCCTGATAACCGTGCTGCGTCATGATGGCGCGCACGGCTGCACCTTGCTGCCAGCCATGTTCCAGCAGCAGCCAGCCGCCAGCGTGCAGCCAGTGCGGTGCGGTGTGAATGATAAAACGTAAATCGGCCAAACCCTGATCGTCCGCCACCAACGCGCTGCGCGGTTCAAAGCGCACGTCGCCCTGCTGCAGATGTTCATCGGCGGCATCAATATAGGGCGGATTGCTGACAATCAGATCAAAACGTTGGGCGGGAAGATCGTTAAACCAGTTGCTGAGGATGAAGCGGGCGTTATCAATGTGCAGACGCTGCGCATTGTCCTGCGCCAGTTCCACCGCCGCCGCGATGCGATCGCAGCCGATAACCTGGCAGCCTGGCCGTTCGCTGGCCAGCGCCAGCGCAATCGCGCCGGTGCCAGTGCCTAAATCCAACAGAGACGTCGCGGCGGCCGGCAGATGTGCCAGCGCTTGCTCCACCAGCACTTCGGTGTCCGGACGCGGGATCAGCGTGGCATCACTGACGCGCAACGGCAGCGACCAGAATTCACGCTCGCCGACCAGATGCGCAATCGGCTCGCCGTTGACGCGGCGCGCCAGCAGCGCATTCAGTTGTTCCAACTGCTGCGCGTCCAGTTCCGCATCGTCAAAGGCAATCAGCCAACTGCGCGCTTTGCCCGTCACAAAACCCAGCAATATTTCCGCATCGCGCTTCGGGCTGTCGCCGCCACAGAGCGCTACCACAGCCTGCTGTAGCCAGCGACGGATGATCATTAGTCCTGTCCAGCCAGCGCGGCCAGCTGATCGGCTTGATACTCCTGCACAATCGGCTCAATCAGCGCATCCAGCTTGCCTTCCATCACCTCATCGAGACGGTAAACCGTGAGGTTGATGCGGTGATCGGTGACGCGGCCCTGCGGGAAGTTGTAGGTGCGGTTACGATCCGAACGGTCGCCGCTGCCGAGCAGGTTACGACGCGTCGAAGCTTCAGCGGCATTACGCTTTGCCGTTTCCGCCGCGTGAATACGCGCACCCAACACCGCCAAGGCTTTGGCTTTGTTTTTGTGCTGTGAACGTTCGTCCTGACACTCCACCACAATGCCAGTTGGCAAGTGGGTGATACGAATCGCGGAATCGGTGGTGTTAACGTGCTGACCACCGGCACCGGAAGAACGGAAGGTGTCGATTTTCAAATCGCCGGCGTTGATTTCCGGCATTTCCGCTTCGGGCAGTTCCGGCATGACCGCAACGGTACAAGCCGAGGTGTGAATACGGCCCTGCGATTCGGTTTCTGGCACGCGCTGTACGCGATGGCCGCCCGATTCAAACTTAAAGCGGCCATACGCGCCATCGCCGATGATGCGGGCGATCACTTCTTTATAGCCGCCGTGCTCACCTTCGTTGGCGCTGATGATCTCAACCTGCCAGCGACGCGCTTCGGCGTAACGGCTGTACATACGGAACAGATCGCCGGCAAAAATCGCCGCTTCATCACCGCCGGTACCGGCGCGCACTTCGACAAAGCACGAACGTTCATCGTCGGGATCTTTCGGCAGCAGCAGCACTTGCAGCTGTTGTTCCAGCGCTTCACGCTTCTCGCGTGACAGCTTTAATTCTTCCTGCGCCATCTCGCGCATTTCCGGGTCTTCCAGCATCATTTCGGCAGTTTCAACGTCTTCCTGCACCTGCTGCCATTCGCGGAAACAACGGGTGACGTCGCTAAGCTGGGCATATTCACGTGATAACGCACGGAAACGATCCTGATCGGCAATCACGCCGGCATCGCCCAGCAACGCTTCCACTTCCTCGTGGCGTTCCTGGAGCGCTTCCAGCTTGGCAACAATAGAGCTCTTCATGTAATAGCGGGTATCCCAGTGATAGGTCGTGACTGACCAGATTACTCTAAACCGAGGCTGTCACGTAAGATCTGCAGGCGTTCGCTGTCGCCATCGCGCGCGGCCTGCTGCAGTGATTTGGTTGGTGCATGAATTAAACGGTTGGTCAGCTTGTGTGCCAGTTCCTGCAGCACTTTTTCGGCGTCAGCGCCCTGCTGCAGCGCGGCCAGCGCGCGTTCCTGTAACTCGGCGCGCACCTGATCGGCCTGCGAACGGTATTCACGGATGGTTTCAACCGCGCTTTGCGCGCGCAGCCAGGCCATAAATTCGCCGCTCTCCTGCACCACAATGCTTTCAGCCTGCACGGCGGCGGCTTTGCGCTGCGCCATGTTCTGCTCGATGATCGCTTGCAGATCATCAACGCTGTAGAGATAGGCGTTCGCCAGCTTGCCCACTTCCGGCTCGACATCGCGCGGTACGGCGATATCCACCAGCAGCATCGGCTGATTGCGACGCGCTTTCAGCGCGCGCTCCACCATCCCTTTACCGATAATCGGCAGCGGGCTGGCGGTGGAAGAGATAATGATGTCGGCATCGGCCAGACGGGTTTCGATATCGCCGAGGCCAATCACTTCTGCCCCCACTTCATCGGCCAGCAGCTGAGCGCGTTCGCGGGTGCGGTTGGCGATCATCAGCTTCTTGACGGAGTGTTCGCGCAGATGACGCGCCACTAACTCGATGGTTTCACCAGCGCCGACCAGCAGCACGTTAACGGTGCTGAGCGATTCAAAAATTTGACGCGCCAGTGAACAGGCAGCGAAGGCGACCGATACGGCGCTGGCGCCAATCTCGGTTTCGGTGCGCACACGCTTGGCCACCGAGAAGGTTTTCTGGAACATGCGCTCCAGTTCACTGCTCAGCGCGTGGTCGCGTGACGAATCAACAAAAGCTTTTTTAACCTGACCTAAAATCTGTGGTTCACCCAACACCAATGAATCCAGCCCGCTGGCCACGCGCATCAGATGGCTGACCGCCGCGTTGTCCTGATGCCAGTAGAGGCTGTTGCGCACATCCTCTTCACGCAGATCGTGATAGTCACACAGCCAACGCACCAGCTTCTCCTGCAGGTCGGCTTGCTGCTCTACACTGAGGTAGAGTTCCGTACGGTTGCAGGTCGAAAGGACCACACCGCTCTGCACCATCGGCTGGGACAGCAGGCTATTCAGCGCCAGTTCCAGCGTGTCTGGTGTAAACGCAACGCGTTCGCGTAGCGCAACAGGTGCAGTTTTGTGGTTGATTCCGAGTGCAAGCAGCGTCATGTGATTCGGGTTGGGATATCCCAAGTGTTGTCAGGGTTTTGTGCAGCGCATTCTACAAGATGCCACAGGTCAAGAAAAGCCATACAAAGCCTATGACAGTAATAAGATTAAACTGATCGTGCGCAATTATTGCCATAACAGCATTGACGGCTTACATGCGGATGGTTAGCGTTACCGGTTACGAAGTAAAAACGTGTCTGAGGAGATGACCACGTGATGCATTTGCCCCCGCGCAAGTTACTGCGCCTTTTACCCCTTGCCAGCGTGTTACTGGCTGCATGTACCATTAACAAACCACAAGGTCCGGGCCCAAGCACCACATCACCGCAATGGCAGCAGCATCAGCAAGCCGTGGCGAAAATCAGCCAGTATCAGACGCGCGGTGCGTTCGCTTACCTGTCGGATAAGCAAAAAGTGTATGCACGCTTTAACTGGCAGCAAACCGCTGCGGATCGCTATCGCCTGCTGCTGACCAATCCGCTCGGCAGCACCGAATTGCAGTTGGATGCGCAAGGTTCCGTGGTGCAGATCGTGGATAACAAAGGCAAGCGCTACGTGAGTAACGATGCCGAGAAGATGATTTCACAGCTTACCGGCATGGATATTCCGCTCGCCAATCTGCGTCAGTGGATGATGGGCTTGCCGGGCGATGCCAGCGATTATCAGCTGAATAACAATTACCAGCTGCAAAGCCTCAACTACAGCCGCAACGGTCAGCAGTGGAAAGTGAACATTTCTGATTACGACAGCAAAGTGAATCCGCCGCTGCCGGCGAATCTGGAGCTGTCTGAAGGCGGTCAGCGCATTAAATTACGCATGGATAGCTGGACCACTCAATGATCACCACGTGGCCCGCGCCAGCAAAACTGAATCTGTTCCTGTATATCACTAGCCGTCGTGCTGACGGCTACCACAATCTGCAAACGCTGTTTCAGTTCCTCGATTACGGTGACACGCTGGAAATCACACCGGACAGCAGCGGCAAGATAACGCTGCTGACGCCGCTGACTGGCGTGCCGGATGACGAGAACCTGATTGTGCGTGCTGCGCAGGCGTTAAAAACCGTTGCCGCTGCGCGTGGCACCTTGCCCGCGCAGGCCGGTGCCAGCATCGCGCTGGAGAAGGTTTTGCCGATGGGCGGCGGGCTTGGCGGCGGCTCTTCAGATGCGGCAACGGTGTTAGTGGCGCTGAATCATCTGTGGCAAACCGGATTAAGCGTTACCGAGCTGTCGACGATTGGCATCAAACTGGGCGCGGATGTGCCAGTGTTTATTGGAGGTCACGCGGCCTTTGCAGAAGGCGTGGGCGAACTATTGCAGCCGGCTGAACCGGCAGAAAAATGGTATCTGGTGGCGCATCCAGGCGTGAGCATCGCGACGCCTGATCTGTTCCGCGATCCCGAACTGACGCGCGATTCACCAATCCGCACATTAGATGAACTGTTACAGCGTCCTTTTCACAATGATTGTGAGGCTGTGGCAAGAAAACGTTTTCGTAAGGTTGATGAGCTGCTTTCCTGGCTGCTAGAATACGCGCCGTCGCGCCTGACTGGGACCGGAGCTTGTGTGTTTGCTGAATTTGACACCGAATCCGACGCACGTCAGGTGCTGGAGCTTGCCCCGAAATGGATTTGCGGATTTGTGGCGCGCGGGCTTAACCTCTCGCCGTTGCAGCGCACACTTTCTGGGCTAAAAGCGTCTACGTGACAGTGTCACCCGTTCCAGACACTGCATGTTGCGCATTAACACACCCGTATGAACATGCTCTTTGGTATTCGCCGGTTACTCTAGAGCCGTTCATTCTCTGGACGCCAAGCCTGAGGTTCTTCTCGTGCCTGATATGAAGCTATTTGCTGGTAACGCCACCCCGGAACTAGCACAACGTATTGCCAACCGCCTTTACACTAGCCTCGGAGACGCCGCTGTTGGCCGTTTCAGTGATGGTGAAGTAAGTGTACAGATTAACGAAAATGTACGCGGTGGTGATATTTTCATCATCCAGTCCACCTGTGCCCCCACCAACGATAATCTGATGGAGCTGGTTGTGATGGTCGACGCCTTGCGTCGGGCTTCTGCTGGTCGTATTACTGCTGTCATTCCTTACTTTGGCTATGCGCGTCAGGACCGCCGTGTGCGTTCTGCTCGTGTACCGATCACTGCCAAAGTGGTTGCCGATTTCCTTTCTAGCGTGGGCGTTGACCGTGTTCTCACCGTTGACCTGCATGCTGAACAGATTCAGGGCTTCTTTGATGTCCCGGTGGATAACGTCTTCGGCAGCCCAATCCTGCTGGAAGATATGCTGCAAATTGGCCTGGAAAATCCCATTGTAGTTTCCCCAGACATCGGTGGCGTAGTGCGTGCCCGCGCCATCGCCAAACTGCTCAACGATACCGATATGGCTATCATCGACAAACGCCGCCCGCGCGCGAACGTTTCGCAGGTGATGCACATTATTGGTGACGTTGCGGGTCGTGACTGTGTACTGGTCGACGATATGATCGACACCGGCGGTACGCTGTGCAAAGCGGCTGAAGCGTTGAAAGAGCGCGGCGCGAAACGTGTTTTCGCTTACGCTACTCACCCAATCTTCTCCGGCAATGCGGTGGAAAACCTGCGTAAGTCGGTGATTGACCAGGTGATTGTCTGCGATACCATTCCGCTGTCTGAAGAGATGAAATCTCTGCCAAACGTGCGTACTTTGACGCTGTCTGGCATGTTGGCCGAAGCGATTCGTCGTATCAGCAACGAAGAATCAATCTCCGCGATGTTTGAGCATTAATTCATCGCGTGAAACCGGGCCTCGTGCCCGGTTTTTCTTTGCACCCAGCCCTCAATCTGACTCACCGATTAAGCCACTTTCCCCATTGATATTTGCGCGATAAATTTCGTTAAATCTCGCTATTCTCGCTGCCATCCACTCTTTTCTGGTGACTCGCATTGCCGCCCTTTAGCGGTCCAATGTTTAATGCTATTTTCTTCCCACTTTTTCCCCGAGCTCCGACCACTATGACTCTCGACCTCTACACGCTGTTTGTTTGCGAGCTCTTTGTGCTGGGGTTTTTGAGTATCATTTTGATTTTTGCCTGGATCGGTGCGCAGTACGATCGCGTATTGGGCTGCACCACGCTGGCGCTGGTTTTAACCCTGGCGGCGGTGTTCCTTAGCAGCTTACGCAGTGCGGGATTCCATTTTTTACCGGTCGCGGTCGGCAACGTCATGCTGTTGCTGGCTTATGGCAATCTGCTCAATGCCTTCCGCATCTTCTGCGGAAAAGCGATTGGCCTCAGCTGGTTAGGCGGCGGTTTGTTGTGGGCGATTTTGTGCCTGTTCCCCGCGTTTTATCACAGCCAGCCGAAGCGCGTGCTGGTGGTTTGCCTGCTGTGCATCATCTATACCGGCGCGCTAATCCGCTTGCTGTGGCGCGTGCGCGCGTCGTTGACCGTCACCTTCTGGCCGGCGCAAATCCTGCTATGGATCCATTTGCTGTTTCACGTGGCGCGTATCTTTCTGGACGATGCGGTGGCGACGCCGGTGCGCGGTGCGATTGGCGGTTCCAGCTTCTCGGTGTATGTGATTCTTGAATCGATCCTGTTTGTTATTGGCCTGAGTTTCACCATTCTGGCGATGGTCAACGAACGCACGCAAATCGCCCACAAGCTAGCATCAATGCACGATCCGCTCACCAGCGTGTGGAATCGCCGCGCGCTGTTCGAGCAGGCCGATAAAATGATATTGCGCAGCGCGCGACAGTCACAACACTTTGTCTATAGCGCGGTGCTGTTCGATCTGGACCATTTTAAAAGCATCAATGACCGTTTCGGCCATCAACAAGGCGATCAAGTATTAATCGATTTTTGTCAGGTGGTGCAGGCGTTGATGCCGGAGAGTGGCCATTTTGCCCGTTTGGGTGGCGAGGAGTTCGCGGCGATCATTCCCGGCGATGCCGAGCAGGCGCAGCGGGTGTGTGAACGTATTCGTTTAGCGACACAGCTGTCGCAACCTAACGATGTGCGTTATACCGTCAGCATCGGTTATGCCACCGCGCTGCAGCCTGGCGAACCCTTCCCGCTGTTGCTGGCGCTGGCCGATGAAGCGTTGTACCGTGCAAAAGCCAGCGGCCGTAACCGCATCGAACGTTATCTCGCGCAGTTACAGCCGCTGCAGCAAACCGTACTCACTTAATGTGATGAGTGATTGCGACGGCAACGCTTATCGCCGTAATGACGTAACCAGTAATAACGATCTTCCACGCGCTCACGTCCGCTGACGCGCGCGCCCACCAGCCACAGTAAAGCGCCAACGAAGATGCTGAACATCGCACCGTGCGCAAGGAATTGCGGCAGGTTGAGTGAAGGAAGCTGGTTGATAATGGAATAGCCGACGCCTAATACCATCGTCAGTAAACCCAAACACATCAAACCGTTACCTACAAAGCGGCAATTTTGACGTTTCATGATCCACCTCCATCCTTTTAAAAGCAAAACAGCACGTATGGTTAACTAGCCATAAGCTTAGGCAATACCTGCCGCTTAAGTTGCGTACAGGGTCACATATCCTTCACAACCTTTGACAAATCTTTACCGCCAGCGCCTTGATTTCGATAGAAAATGATTAGTCACGTAGAGACATTATCTATGGCGCATGGCCTTTGTCATCCGTGCCGCCAGGCAGTAAACTACCGCCCTTTCCGCAGCAAGACAGGATAAACATCGTGAGCAGCATTAAACTGATTGTGGGGCTGGCCAATCCCGGCGCTGAATACGCCGCAACCCGCCATAACGCTGGCGCCTGGTATGTCGATTTACTGGCGAGCCGCAACAATCAGTCGTTAAAAGACGAGCCAAAGTTTTATGGCTACACCGCGCGCCTGTCGCTGGCGGGAGAAGATGTGCGCCTGCTGGTGCCCACCACTTTTATGAATCTCAGCGGCAAAGCGGTGGCGGCGATGGCGACTTTTTATCGCATCGCGCCAGAAGAGATTTTGGTAGCGCACGATGAGCTGGATTTACCGCCGGGCGTGGCGAAATTCAAGCAAGGTGGCGGCCACGGCGGCCATAACGGCCTGAAAGACATCATCAGCAAGCTGGGCAACAACAATAATTTTCACCGTTTACGCGTGGGTATTGGCCATCCTGGCGACCGCAATAAAGTGACTGGTTTCGTGCTGGGTAAGCCGCCAGCCAGCGAACAAAAGCTGATTGATGATGCCGTAGACGAAGCGGTGCGCTGCACCGAACTGTGGCTGAAAGAAGACAAGATTAAGGCGATGAACCGCCTGCACGCGTTCAAGGCGGGCTAAGGCCAATTCCCGCGCCGCAGAAGGCAATTCTGTGTATAATGCGCGAAATTTTTTGAATCTGTCGGCGCTATTTAATAGCGCTGCGCACTCAGTGAGAAAGGTAATCAGACCATGGGATTTAAATGCGGTATTGTGGGCCTGCCGAACGTCGGTAAATCCACCCTGTTCAACGCGCTAACTAAAGCGGGTATCGAAGCAGCCAACTTTCCGTTCTGCACCATCGAGCCAAACACCGGTGTGGTGCCAATGCCCGATCTGCGCCTCGATCAGCTGAGCGAGATTGTTAAGCCACAGCGCGTCGTGCCCACCACCATGGAATTCGTCGATATCGCCGGTCTGGTGAAAGGCGCGTCCAAAGGTGAAGGCCTGGGCAACCAGTTCCTGACCAACATCCGTGAAACCGAAGCCATCGGTCACGTGGTGCGCTGCTTCGAAAACGACAACATCATCCACGTAGCGGGTAAAGTTAACCCGGCGGAAGATATTGACGTGATCAACACCGAGCTGGCGCTGTCGGATCTCGACACCTGCGAACGTGCGATTCAGCGTTGCCAGAAGAAAGCCAAAGGCGGCGACAAAGATGCCAAAGCCGAGCTGGCTGCGCTGGAGAAGTGCCTGCCGCATCTGTCAGAAGCGGGCATGCTGCGCGCACTGAATCTGGATGCTGACGAGAAAGCGGCCATCCGCTACCTCAGCTTCCTGACGCTGAAGCCAACCATGTACATCGCTAACGTCAACGAAGACGGTTTCGAAAACAATCCGTACCTCGATCAGGTGCGTGCGATTGCCGAAGCCGAAGGTTCGGTGGTGGTGCCAGTGTGTGCTGCCGTTGAGTCTGATATCGCTGAGCTGGAAGATGACGAGCGCGACGAGTTTATGGCTGAACTGGGCCTGGAAGAGCCGGGCCTGAACCGCGTGATCCGCGCCGGTTATGCGCTGCTCAACCTGCAAACCTACTTCACCGCAGGCGTGAAAGAAGTGCGTGCATGGACCATTCCTGTTGGAGCCACCGCGCCACAGGCGGCGGGTAAAATCCACACTGACTTCGAGAAAGGCTTTATCCGCGCTCAGACCATCGCATTTGAAGATTTCGTCGCGTTTAAAGGCGAACAAGGCGCGAAAGAAGCCGGTAAAATGCGCTCAGAAGGTAAAGAGTACATTGTAAAAGATGGCGATGTGATGAACTTCTTGTTCAACGTCTAATCTCTTAACCGCAATAAAAAGCCCAGTTAATTAACTGGGCTTTTTTTTATAACCAAAATCTCACGTCTTTCAGGCCGCTTTGTCCGTCATCGCCACTCGCGCATCCAGCTCTTCAGGCGTTTTCAGGAATGGCGTCAATACCCCGCTCAAAACATAAAGCCCGGCATAAATCCCCAGCACCCCACCCGCACCCAGCGATGAGTAGAACAGTGCGGTGATAGCAGGAGCTATAAACGCGCCCAGACCTGCACCCAGATTCAGCACCGACATTGCCGCGCCTTTGCTGTCCGGGGCCAGCAACGGGAACAGCGCCGACAGCGGCACATAACCGGCCATGGTAATACCGCACAGGCACAGCACGAACGCCATCACATAGAAGTTGTGGCCCAGCACCTGCGGCACCGCCCAAACCAGAATCAGCACGGCGGCATAACCAAAGCCACCGACCCACATAATAGTGGTACGCCAGCCAAACTTATCGCCAAAGAAACCAAAGAACAGGTTGGCGAAAATCGCCACCAGGAACACCGCCGACCACATATGCAGCCATTCGGTTTTGCTGTAGCCGAAACTGATCAGATAGAGCGGCAGGAAGGTCGCCAGACCATATTGGGCGATGCCGTTGACCGATTTCACCACCAATCCCATCGCAATCACCGGACGCTGCAAAATGGTGATGCCTTTAATTAACTCCGCCGCGCTGAAGGGATGAATTTCAGATGCCGGAACCACGTCGCGGTTCACCCAAATGCCTAACACGGAGCCGACGACCACAAATACCATGCCGACCCACAGCACATGAATTTCGCCCATCACCGGCAATGCCAGCGAGGAGAAGAACGGACCGATGACGCTCAAACCCAGCGAGAAGGTAAACCAGAACCAACCCACTGCGGTAGAACGGCGCTCCACCGGCGTGCTGTAGTTAATCCAGATGAGAAACGAGTAGGCAAACAGTGGATAACCGATGCCGCGAATGGCATAAAACGGCAGCATCCAGGCCATGTGCATGGTCTTGAGGCCAACGCCGATAAACCCGATACTGCCGATAACAAAGGTGATCAACCCATACAGCATCACTTTGCGCGGGCCGAGGGTTTGCACCAGTACGCCGGTCACCCAGGCCGCCAGCGTCACGGTGACACCGTATGCGGTGATCAGATAAGAGGCTTGCGCGACAGACAGCCCTTTATCCACCAGCCAGATGGCAATCCACGCTTGTTCTACACCATCGCCGATCATGAATATCGCGAGGCCGATATAGCCCCAAAGCAAGTTTTTAGGCAAACCTATTTTGTCGAACATAGTTTCCCCCGTGTCAGACACTGACTGGTGGTAGTTAATAGAGGTAAGTTTTGATTTTGTTTTTATTCAGCGATGATTTTCATCAGCATGCCCTGCACTTTCAGCGCATCCTGGCTTTTAATCAGCTGATCGATTTCATCAATGCTCAGGCGATCAATAAAGCTGGAGAGCGCTTTATACATGCGAATGTTTTGCGCGCATTCGGCAACCGGATCTTCACGGCTTGGGAAGGTATCGAAATAGATCAGGCCGCTGAAGTTAACGCGTTTTGCGTAATAGATGTATTCCAGCGTCTGCATCAGGTGCACGGAACCCAGCATCAATCCATCATCAAAATGGCCATAACCATCATTCAGGTGGAAGCCCACCAGACGGTTTTTGCGTGCCGACTGGAACAGTGAGAAAGCGGGATTCTCTTTCTTCATGATCATGTGACAGAAATCGAGGGTAATACCGAGATTGTCGGAGCCTACATCATCAATCAGCATCAGCGTTGAAGAGACATCACCAATAAAGGAGAAGGTGCGCGGTTCATACGGCTTATATTCAAAACTGAATTGCATATCCGCGTGTGCCTGGGTCACGGTCTGTAGTGCGCTGACCAGCCACTCATAGGCGCGGAAGTAATCCTGCTGGAATGGATAATCGTAACCATCATAGCCAAACCACAGCGTGACGGTATTGCCGCCGAGGTATTTGCACATCTCTGCGGCTTCGAGGGTAATTTCGATCGCTTTTTTACGCAGTGCGGCATCAGGATTGGTGAATTCACCCTCGATGAACTCTTTGTTATAACGCAGAGCGATGCCGCCCACCTGCAAATTGTTATCAGCGATGGTCTGTTTAATCAGCGCTTTATCCTGACCAATAAAGTGCTCCGGATAATTCAGCTCAATATGCGTCAAGCCCGCAACGCTACCCATACGCGTAATAAGATCGCAAGTATCCATGTTGTTCTTCGCCGCAAACAGATCGGCTCTGGAGCGAAATGAATTTATACGTGATGAGAATTTCATTTTTTAAATTACCTTTAATGGGATTTCCATTTCCTTATAAATGAGAATATTCATCAGGTAAATGCGATCAGCTAAATACTACCGCTAATAAAATAAACGATAGATTTATAATAGTAAAAATTTTACTGCTAGAAAAATCATTGTAATACAATAGGTTAAATGGCCATTTTACTGTTAATGAAATAACAGTCGCAATAAGGATACTTTTATTTTACTAACAGTAAAATGCATCAGTAAAACGTTTTACAGTGTGTGATCCAGTTAACACTTTTCCCCTAAATGCCATGCTAGCTTAGCGACAACTTTTTTAATGGGCGCGCAAAATGCATAATCGACTTAAAGGCAATGAGATATTCCTGCTGGCTCGCACCCTTGCGCCTGAGCTGGGAAAAAAGGAACGTTCAATTGCACGTTTTATTGACGACAATCCGCAGTCTTTATCTAAAATGTGCATCACTGATATTGCGAATTATCTGAATGTTAGCGTCTCGAGCATTACTAAAGTATCGAAGAAACTCGGTTTTACCGGTTTTCACGATCTGAAAATCAATATCGCCCGGCAAGTCAGCACGCAGGAAGATATCATCGATATTCCGGTAATCCCGGATTCAGAAAAATATGTCGAGCAGGTGATTGAAAGCACCTTTTTAAATTCGGTGCTGGCACTGCAGGATTCCCTGAGCGTGATTAACAGTGCCGTGATAAAAGCAGTGGCGTATCTGTTTATTAATAAACCAGAAAGCGCACGCATAGTTATTGCCGGGTGCGGTGGTTCAGGTTCTATCTGTGATGACTTCAATCATAAGCTGCTGAAGATCGGCATCTTCTCGTCGGTGTTTAGTGACAGCCACAAGCAGCTGATGACCGCCTCATTGATGCAACCCGGCGATATCCTGCTGGCGATTTCTCACTCCGGCCAAACCACGGACATTATTCAGATGGTAAAAGCGGCGAATGAGAACGGCGCAGAAACCATCTGCCTGACCAATTATCCCAACAGCCCACTGAGTTTAATTGCCCGGCACTCGATTATCTCGTCGGTTAAAAACAATCCGATTACCGGAGAGAACGCCACCACGCGCATTGTGCATCTGAATATTCTGGATGCCATCTTTACCCTTATCGCCAGCAAGACCAGCGAAAAAAGTCAGACCAGTTTACACAACACCAGAAATGCGGTTGCGTCCAAGCGCACCGCCAATTAAGGGCCGAAATGATGAAACATAATATTGTTGTTATTGGCAGTCTTAACTACGACATTCTTGTCCAGCAGGATCGCCTGCCGGAAATTGGGGAGACGTTTACCGGCAACGAATTAATGTTGATGCCGGGCGGTAAAGGGGCAAACCAGGCGGTTCAGTGCGCCAAGCTGGGGCTGAACGTCAATATGGTGGGCTGTGTGGGCAATGATATTTATGGCAGCGAACTCATAAAATCGCTGAATGAAAACGGGGTATCGGTAGATAACATTAGCCAGCGCGGAAAAACCTCCGGCATTGGCATCGTGCAGATTCTGGAATCCGGCGATTATTGCAGCACCATTATTAAGGGCGCAAACTACCTGATTAGCGAACCCGATATTCACGATGGATTATTTAGCGATCGGCCTCTGTTAATCCTGCAGTCGGAAATTCCCGATCGTGTGGTTGAACGAGCCATCAGCGTGGCACGCCGTCATGATTGCCAGATTTTGCTCAACAACGCGCCGGCGCGCGAAATCTCTCCGCAGGCGCTGAGTCAGGTCGATTTACTGGTGGTGAATGAGACCGAAGCCAGCTTTATGAGTAAAACCGCTGTCACTTCGGTTAAAGAGGCGATGGCCTGTGCGGCAGCGCTACAGCAGAAGGTGAATGGCCGGGTGATTATCACGCTGGGCGAGAAAGGCGCGGTGTTATCCGGTGATGCCGGTGCCAGACATTATCCTGCCGTGTTCTGTCCGGATGTGGTGGATACCACCGGCGCAGGAGATTCCTTTATTGGCGGTATCGCCTATTGCCTGGTGAACAACATCGATCTGGAAGAAGCGATTCCTTTCGCGGCTGAAATCAGTTCCTGCTCAATCCAGAAATATGGCGGTCAGAGTTCTTTCCCGATGCTGCCTGATGTGGCGCACGCGCTGACGCAAAACCGCCAGCGCCTGTTTGGTTGAAAAATACGGACCTGAAGCTCTGAGCGGCACCTTTACATCATCAGACCATCAACTTCGCAACCTTCGTAAACGCCGATTAAGTACTGGCGCGCGCCACAAAGTGCCAGTCCATCATAATGCGTTGAGCCGGCGAATCAGGTTGATCGATCTTATTCAGCAGCAAGGTAAACGCCTTGCGCCCCATAGCGCGCGACGGCTGCGCCAGCGTGCTCAGCGGCGGCGTGACCATTTCGGCGAGGTCGGATCCATCAAATCCCGTCACCGCTATATCCTGCGGCACGCGTAGCCCGGCGGCATGAATGGCTGACAGCGCGCCCGCCGCTAAGGTATCCGACACGGCGAACACGGCATCTGGACGCTCGGGCGCTCTCAGCAAGGCTTCCATCGCCTGTTTACCGGCATTAAAACTCAGCTCGGTGGCGTACGTGATGGCCTGCCAGCTGCGTGCTTCATGGATAAGTTGCTGCTGATAACCCGCCTGCCGCAGCTGCGCATATTTATAGCTGAGATCGTGGTTGATTAAGGCAATACGCTGTCGTCCCCTGCCCGCCAGAAACGCCACGACGTGCTTTGATGCCTGCACATCATCAATGCCCACGCAGGAGACATCACCGGCATCGGCGTATTCCGCGCATTGCACCCACGGCGTTTCGCCAATCAGCTGCGCCAGTTCTGGCAACTTACTGAACGCATCCATAGTGATAATGCCATCCACCATTTTCCCGGCCAGCAATTGCAAACTGGAGCGGGAGCGCTCGATGTCTGAGCCAGAATTGCACAACAGAATGCGATAACTGTTTTTCTCCGCCTGCTCCTCAATGCCTTTCACCAACTCGGCGCAAAAGGGATTGGAGATATCCGACACCATCACGAGAATCATTGAGCTACGCGCAGTACGCAACTGACGCGCTAATAAATTTGGCTGGTAATTACTCGCTTTAATAGCGTGCAGGACTTTCTCACGATTCAGCGCTTTTACCGTATCGCTGTTATTCAGTACCCGTGAAACTGTTGCCACAGAAACGCCCGCTAAGCGGGCGATTTTTTGGATGGACATGCTTGCAACTCTTGCTCAGTCAGATACTACGGAGGCTAGCATAATTTCGCGCCCGCCTTAATCATGCGACTCTGCCGCACTCAGCCCCAACTGCGCGCGGATGCTGGCTGCCTGCTGCGGTTGTGCGGCAAAGTCATCGAATGCACGTTCGGCCACCGGAATGATGTGGCGACGAATGAAGTCGGCGCCCTCGCGCGCGCCGGTTTCCGCCTCTTTCAGGCAACACTCCCACTCCAGCACCGCCCACCCGGCATAATTGTACTGCGCCAGCTTGCTGAAAATGGCCGGAAAATCGATCTGTCCGTCACCGGGTGAGCGGAAGCGACCAGCACGATCTATCCAGCGCTGATAACCGCCATACACGCCGCTACGTCCGTTCGGCAGATATTCGGCATCTTTAACGTGAAAGGCCTTAATGCGCCGATGGTAGATATCGATGAACTGCAGATAATCGATATGCTGCAAGTGCAAGTGGCTGGGATCGAACAAGATGTTGCAGCGCGCATGATTGTTCACCAACGCCAGGAAGCGTTCAAACGTCACGCCATCATGCAAATCCTCACCGGGATGGATCTCGTAGCAGACATCAATGCCGTAGCGATCAAACTCGTCCAGCACCGGCAGCCAGCGCCGCGCCAGTTCTGAGAAAGCTTCACTCAATAGCTGAGGATTGTGTGGCGGCCACGGATAGAGATATGGCCAAGCCAGCGAACCGGAGAACGTCGCGTGGGCCTGCAATCCCAGGTTGGCTGACGCGGCCGCTGCCAGCTTCACCGTCTGAATCGCCCACGCGGTGCGCTTTTCTTTGTCGCCGTGCAAGGCGGCGGGGGCAAAGCCGTTGAAGGCGCGATCGTGCGCCGGATGGACGGCAATCAGCTGGCCTTCCAGGTGCGTCGATAATTCACTGATCTGCAAGCCGTAGTTGGCCAGCAAACCCGTCACTTCATCGCAATAGGTTTGACTGGTTGCGGCGCGCGGCAGATCAAAAATTAGCGGGTGATTACAAGGCATCTGCAGCGCCTTGTAACCGAGCGCAGAGGCCCATTGCGCCAACCCTGCCAGCGAATTAAATGGTGGCTGTTGCCCAATAAACTGCGCGAGAAAAATTCCCGGTCCTTTTAACGTTTTCACCTACACCTCCCGTCAATCAAACCGCTTCATCCCGGTATTTAAAGGTGAAGAGGAAAAGAACGGCGATCGCCGCCGCGGCAATCGCGGGGATCCACCAGAATGTTGCCCAGTTTTGCGCCGTGCCCTGTCCGGCAATCAGGCGGTTATACAGCGCGCCCGAGATCTGCGAACCCAGCAGCATGCCAATACCGTAGGTGAACATCACCACCATGCTCTGCGCCTGCCCTTTCACTTTCTCGCCGGCGATGCGGTCGGTGTAGATAAAGCCCACCACAAAGAAGAAGTCATAACAGACACCGTGCAGCAGAATGCCCATGTAGATCAGTGCGCGGCTTTCATCGTTCATGCCCATGGCAAACAGCGCGTAGCGCACAAACCACGCCACCATGCCGACCAGCAACATGTATTTGACGCCAAGGCGGCGGAACAGCAGCGGGATCACCAGCATGAAGACGATTTCCGACATCTGACCAAATGACATCGCAGTACTGACGTTACTCACGCCCGCATCCGCCAGCCAGGACGCGGTGTAGGCGTAATAGGTGCCGAGCGGGATGGAGATCAAGGTGGCGCAGAGAGCAAAGACGAAGAAGTGACGGATTTTCAGCAGCGCAAAGGCATCCGCGCAGAACAGATCGCGCACTTTTAGCGGCATGCCTTTCGCCGGTGCAGGCGTATGCGGCAGCGTGAGACTGTAAATTGCCAACGCCACCGAGCAGATTGCGGCCAGGGTGAAAATCGCGGTACTGGAGGCGATGCCGGTAACACCAATAAAGATGCCCGCCACAATCCAGCCAATGGTGCCGAACACCCGCACCACCGGAAAACTTTTGTCACTGCTGGCCAGGCTGTGAAAGGCAATGTTGTTAGAGAGCGCCAGCGTCGGCATAAAACACAGCGTATAGCCAAACAGCAAGCCAATCAGCAGCGCGCCGTTTTCGGCCACCAGCGCGCCCGGGACAAACCATAAAATCACCGCGCCCGCCAGGTTCATCACCGCCATGACTTTCTGTGAAGGGAAGAAGCGGTCAACCAACATGCCCAGCACAAACGGCGACAGTATTGAGGCGATCGGCCCTGCTGAGAAAGCATCACCAATCAGCAATGACATGTTGTGCTGCGTCATCACCAGCCCGAGCGTTACGGACCAGCTTCCCCAAATGAAAAACTGCATGAACATCATCAATGACAAGCGGGGAATCAGCAGACGCTGCTGCCTCACCGCAATCTCAGAACCTGTAGTTGTCGAAACCATGCTGACCTCGCGCCAAAAAGAAATCGATTACATTCCACAGAGAGAAACAAAGTAATCGATTACTTTGAGCAGTTCCTGGTGACCGATCACAATTCTTTTACAAGTGACCCGAGCATCACCGAGCGGCTTAGGCTGACAGTGATTGCACGCGCAGCCTTGCTGATTTGCACTATCCTGTGCGGGAGAGATTTTAATGACGATTCAGAGGAATGGGATGAGCGCCGATAACGAACATGAAAACAGTGCAGAAACGCTACTGCAAAGCGGGCAAGCCTGGAATGGCCAGCATATTGAACACTATCCAGCCGGTAAGCCCGAGATCACGGTGATGAAGATGACCATTCCTGCACATTCCGAGCTGCCGTGGCATACGCATCCTATGCCGAATACCGCGTATATTTTATCGGGATCGCTGACTATCGAAGACAAAGCCAGCGGCGAGACTAAAACGTTTAACGCTGGCGAAGCCTTTAATGAATCCATCGACATTGCCCATCGTGGTTTCACCACGGATCAGCGTGCCGAGCTGATTATTTTCTACGCCGGGGTTGAGGGCATGGAACTCTCTATTCCGCTGCCGGGTGAAGAAGCCGAATATTAATTATTCAGCAGCGCCTGTTTAAACGAATAGATATGCACCCGCGCCGCCTCTTCCGCTAGCTCGGCATTTCCCTGCTCCAGCGCCGCAATGATCGCTTCGTGTTCGGCGATGACTTCGTTCATGTGCGCAGCGCTGGAAAGCGTGGTGGCCCAGAAGCGCTGCGCCTGCGCGTGGATAATGCTGAGAATATCGGCCAGCCGACCGTTGGCGGCGATGTCCGCCAGTACCTGATGAAATTCGCGGTCCAGCAGCATCATCTGTTCGCGATCGCGTGAGGCGCTGGCATTGGCAATGCGCTGATTCATCTCCCGCAGATAGACGATCTGCGCCGCATTGACCCGCTGCGAAGCCAGCCGCAAGCACAGCGCCTCATTCACCAGACGCACCTCAATTAACTCCAGCGCATCATCAATTGACAGCGGCGACACCATCACGCCCTTGCGCGGGATAATCTGCAACAGCCCTTCCGTCTCCAGCCGATGCACCGCCTGATTCACCGGCGTTCTGCCCATCTCAAGATCATCCATCACCTGCGCGATATTGAGATAGTCGCCCGGTTTGTAGCGCAGCGTGATCAGCCGGTGCTTGAACGCCAGATAGGCGCGCTCGTTAAGCGAAATGCTTTTCGGGGTCGTCGGCGAGCTCACATTTTCAGCCATCACATTACTCATCACGCAAATCCTTATTAGGTAACTGAGACATATTACACAAAAACCTGGCATGAAAATGGCTAGATTGAAATGACAGTGAAATTTCACACGCATTTCTCACCTGGAGATCGATCCCATGCAATTACGGTTTACAACAGATTACGCCGATGCGGCAGTACTGGATGTTGAGATTAATCAACTTGTTATCGCGGGCTGGGTAGGACGCGATCAGGAAGCGGTGCTGCACCATATCAGGGAGCTGGAAGCGCTGGGCGTGCCCGCTCCTGGTGCAGTGCCGCTGTTTTATCGTGTCGCAACCAATCAATTAACTCAGGAAACGCAGCTGGAAGTGGTCGGCGATCAGACGTCCGGTGAAGCTGAACCCTTCGTGTTTTTCCATCGCGGCGAATATTGGGTTTCGCTGATTTCTGATCATACCGATCGTCATCTGGAAACGTTCAGCGTGGCGCTATCGAAACAGGCGTGCATCAAACCGGTGGCCGGTCACGCGTGGCGCATGACGGACGTCAAAGCGCACTGGGATCAGCTGGAGCTGCGCGCCTGGATCAACGTCAACGGTGATTGGGTGACTTATCAGCAAGGCGCCCTCTCCTCGCTGCTGACGCCACTTGATCTGCTAAGCCGCTATTTTGCCGCGGGCCAGGTTGAGGAAGGTTTCGCCATGTCGTGCGGCACGCTCAGCGCCATCGGCGGGATCCGTCCTTCCAGTGAATTCCGTATGGCGCTGCACGATCCGGTGCTGAACCGCACGCTGGAACACACTTACATCACGGGCTCGCTGCCGGTTATCGCCTGAGGTTCTCTATGACAACGTTATGGCAAGCGAGCCAGCAGCTGCTCGCCGGGCAAATCAGCCCTGAAACCCCGACCCAGCATGCACTGAGTGCAATTGCAGCGGAAAGCGGAGAAGGCAAACGCGTCTTCACCAAGGTGTATACCGCTGCTGCGCGCCAGCAGGCCGAACAAGCCGGCGCGCGCTGGCAGCAGCAACAGCCACGCAGCGCGATTGATGGTCTGCCCATCAGCATTAAAGATCTGTTTGATGTCGCCGGAGAAGTCACTACCGCCGGTTCCCGCTTGCTCAGCAACACCAGCCCAGCCACGGCGAACGCCAGCATGGTGGATCGGCTGCAGCAGGCTGGTGCCGTCATCGTTGGCAAAACCAATATGAGCGAGTTCGCCTTCACCGGCCTCGGCGTCAATCCGCATTACGGCACACCCGCCAATCCGTGGCAGCGCGCGCAGCAGCGCATTCCGGGCGGTTCCTCTTCCGGTGCAGCGGTGGCGGTGAGCGACGGCATGTGCCTGGCGGCGGTTGGCACCGATACCGGCGGTTCGGTGCGCATTCCGGCGGCGCTATGCGGCTTAACCGGCTTCAAACCGAGCGCCAGCCGCATAGATCAACGCGGAACGCTGCCGCTGGCGGCATCGCTCGACAGCATCGGTGTGATCGCTCACGACGTGCGCAGCTGCTGGTTGCTCGATAGCGTGATCGCCGATCGGCCCCTCACAATCGATGAGCGGAATCTGTCAGAAGCGCATTTCGTTATCCCGCAGACGCGCGTGCTGGCTGGCCTTGACGAACACGTCAGCGCCGCCTGGCTGCATGCGCTCGATGTGCTGCGCGCGCAGGGCGTGAAAATCACCGAGCTGCCGCTGCCAGAGCTGGCAGAACTGGATTCCATTAACGCGCGCGGCGGCATTACCGCGTGGGAAGCCTGGCAATGGCATCAGCATTACGCCCAATCCCAGCCAGAAGCCTACGATCCGCAGGTTCTGACGCGCATTAATCGCGGCAGCTTACTGAACGAAGAGGATGCCGCCGAACTTTACCAACTGCGCGCCGACTGGAAACAGCGCGTCGAGCAGGCGGTTGCGCCCTTCGACGGCATCCTGATGCCGACGGTGCCGTTGATCGCGCCGACGCTGACTGAGCTCGACGATCCCGCGCGCTACATGCAAGTCAACCTGCTGATGCTGCGCAACACCAGCGTGATCAACATGCTGGATGGCTGTTCGATTTCTCTGCCTTGTCATCAGCCCGGCGCTGCGCCGGTTGGCCTGATGCTCTCTTCCACCCATGGCAACGATGCTGCATTACTCAGCTGGGCTGCCGCGATTGAAACCACCCTGAAACGGAGTAGCTGATCATGACTCAACCCCACGGCATGCTGTTTGTCGCCACCCATATCGATGCTGCAGATGAAGCGGATTTCAACCAATGGTACGACCACGAACACGTTGAAGAGCGCGTGGCCATTAGCGGCTTTCTTAGCGGCACGCGTTATCAGGCGGTGGATGCCGAACGCAAATACCTCGGCCTGTATGAAACCGCATCGCTGGAAGCCTTTACCAGCGCCGATTATCACGCCGCCTTCACGCGCCAGACCGAATGGTCGGTGAAGAACCTTAACAAAATGGTCAATCCGATGCGCCGCGTCTGCGCCATCTCGCATCAGCATGGACAAGGCACCGGTAGCCATCTGGCGGTGCTGACCTTAAAAGCGGGTACAGATGTTGCATCGCTGGGCAGCTGGCAAAGCAGCGTGCAGCAAACGCCCGGCTATATCGCCTCACGTTTGCTGACGCCTGACACCACGCTGAGCTCGCCGCTGCCACGGGAAACCAGCGCAACGCGACCAATGCATCCGATGCTGCTGCTGACCTGCCGCGACGCCCAAGTGTGTAAAACCCTCGCCGCCGATGCCGCGCAGGCACTCAACGCGGACGTACAGCTCTACTCCCTCAGCTGGCAGTTAACCCAACAGGAGATGGCTCATGGCTAATACCGATTCAACGTTGCCGCACGCGTCAGGCGCGCGCGCCAGCCACAGCAAAACCGGTCGCCTCGCGGCGGCCAGCTCCATCGGTACCGCGCTGGAGTGGTATGACTTCACGGTCTACAACATCATGGCGGCGCTGGTGTTTAACCACGTGTTTTTCCCCAGCTTTGATCCGCTGGTCGGTACCATTCTGGCGTTTTCCACCTATGCGGTCGGCTACATTTCCCGTCCGGTTGGCGGCTTTATCTTTGGTCATCTCGGCGATGTCGCCGGGCGTAAAGCGGTATTGATCACCACCCTGGTGATTATGGGCGTCACCACCGCGCTGATGGGCCTGCTGCCTGGCTATGCGGTGTGGGGCATCTGGAGTCCGGTGCTGTTGGTGGCCTTACGCTTTATTCAGGGTATTGCATTAGGCGGCGAATGGGCCGGTGCAGTGTTGCTGTCGATGGAGCATGGCGATGCCGACAAACGTGGCCGTAACGCCTCGTTTGCGCAGGTAGGTCCCTCGTGCGGTACCTTGATTGGCACCGGATTTATCACGCTGGTAACGGTAGCGTTGAGCGGCGAGCAGTTTCAGGAGTGGGGATGGCGCATTCCATTCCTGCTGAGTCTGCTGCTGGTGATGTTTGGCTTATGGCTGCGTCGCGGCGTAGAAGAGACGCCAACCTTTGTCGCGATGCAGCAGGCGGAGAAAACCACGCATACGCCGCTGAAAGAGGTGTTTGTTCGCTATCCACGTGAGCTACTGATCGCTGGCGGTTCACGTATCGGCTCCGACGTGTTGTATGCGTTGGTGGTGGTGTTCACCCTTACCTACGTCACCACCGTGCTGCAACTGCCGCGTCCGCTGGCGCTAATGGCCACCATGCTCGGCGCGATTGGCAATGCGATTACGGTGCCGATGTTTGGTGCGCTCTCCGACAAGCTCGGCCGTCGTCCGGTCTACATTGCCGGTGCGCTGCTGGCAATCGTTTGGTCGTTTGTGTTCTTTGTGCTGCTGGATAGCTCACAGCCGGTGCTGATTGTGCTGGCGGTCATTGGCGGCTTGCTGATTCATGCGGTGATGTACGGACCGCAGGCGGCGTTTGTCACCGAACAGTTCCCCAGCCACGTGCGCTACGCCGGATCGTCACTGGCTTACACGCTGGCAGGAATCATTGGCGGTGGCTTTGCGCCCCTGATCATCACGACCTTGTATAAAGAGATGGGCAGCACGCTGTGGGTATCGCTGTATGTCAGCCTGGCGTTGCTGATCACGCTGTTTGCGTTGTGGAAGGCGAAAGAGACCGCGCATCGCCCGCTTTAATCAGAGAGGTGTTTGGCGAGGGATTGCCAGACTTCAGCAGAGGAGAACAACAAGGCGCGGCACGCGCGACCCTATTAGTGCAGTTTTTTCGCCAGGATACGAATGGCTTTCTCGCAGGCGACTTTGGTTTTGCTGTCGGTGGAGCGCAAACTTAGGCGATACAACGCGCCTATGAGTTCCTGAACGGTAAGCGCTTCATCAGGACGCAGGATACGTGTCACTACCCTGCCCACCAATGCGCGAATCTCTTCCGTAATATCTGAATCTTCGTCTTTCACTTGCCCTCCGTCTTTACGCTTCGCTTATTTAGGAAGTATCCGACTCCTAATTAGACAAATTTTAGTCCAGCAGCTTCATAACTAACTTGATGGTTTCTGGTTCATCTTTTACATCGGTGATCTTGCCCACAACGCGCATGCCAAAGGCGATGCAGAGGATCAATCCCGCGGCGGTGTCCACATCCAGATTGGGCGTCACTGAGCCATCTTCCTGGCCCAGTTTGAGCAGCGAGGCGAGGAAGTTTTTATTACGAATGACCGCTTCACTCACCAGTTGCGAAAGATCGTCATCCAGCACCTGCAGCTCTACCGCGCTGCCCACCACTAAACAGCCGGTGCGACCTTCCACCGCCCGCGCGGAATCAAGGTAAAACTGCAGCAGCTCGCCGAGCTTCTCACGGCCGCTGGTGAACTGTGCCAGACGCTGGCGCAGATCGGCATTGCGCACCGAAAGATAGCGTTCAAACACCAGCAGAAACAAACTGCGCTTATCTTTAAAAGCCTTGTAGATGCTGCCCGCAGTTAACCCCATCGCTTCGCCCAGATCGTTAAGTGAAGCCGCATGAAACCCTTTCTGACGAAAAACAATCATGGCTTTGTCCAGAGCCTGTTCGATATCGAACTCTCTGGGGCGGCCACGTTCTCTGCTTTTCATGTCGGTGGGTTGCGTTTTACTCATACGGATGGCATCAGGGAATGCGGGTTTCCAAAAGTTGACGGAAATGTCTTATCGGCGGTTACTATATCGCAACCCACCCTTGCCTGTATAGCCGGGAAAACATAATGCCTTATATAGCAAAGAGTTAGAGAATTACTTTTTGCTATTAACGGCTTTTTTTCTCCACGCTGGCTCACACAATCGCAAATTTATGAGTCAGCTCACAGCTCAGGCAAGCAAAGCGCAAATCCTGTGCCAGGATTAATTCACCCGCTGGCATCAGGCCAGCGAACGGCAGCACACAGTCACCACGAAATAGGGAGATCAACATGAACGAAGATCGTATTAGCGGCAACTGGAAGCAGTTCAAAGGGAAAGTGAAGGAAAAATGGGGCGACCTGACCGATGATGACATGACCGTGGTTGAAGGAAAACGCGATCAGCTGGTCGGCAAAATCCAGGAACGCTACGGTTATGAAAAAGACCGTGCGGAAAAAGAAGTTAAAGAGTGGGAAGATTCGAATAAGTACCGCTGGTAACGCCGCGCCGTTATGCCGGACAACTTTGTCCGGCATACAGCGATCAGTGCTGTGTTGAGTCATCCGCCGAAACGTTTTTCGCTCTAAAGCTCATCACGTTCTCTTCCGATTGTTCAACCTTGTCGGCTGTGCTGCTGTTCGTCACCAGCTCTAAAGCCAGTCTGGCGATCCGTACCTCTTCCGCCGTCACACCCGCATGTATCATCTTCTCTAATTGCGCGAGCAGCGTGGTACGCGAAACCGGCGCATCCTGGTTAAATAATTCCATCACCGCATCACCAATCGCGATGTCGCATAACTGTTTGTCATTACTGTTTTTCATGGGCTCTCTGTAATCGTCTCAACCAACCCTGGCCGGAGGATCCTGACGTGGCTGAGCATACCCACTGAGAAAAAAACGTCAAATACAAAAAAATGTCGATGCAATCGAAAATGCTTCGACATACAACGCTTGCGGCAGCTGAACGTCACGCCGCAAACGTTAGTCTGGCTTAGCCGCCAACCCGCTCCTGCAGAGCAGCAGGATAACGTTCAACAATCACTCTGTAAGTTCCGCATCGCCGTGCAGCTCGCGCGCCATGATCGGCATGGCGGGCAGATAGATATCCGTGGAAAACGAAGTGATCACCATTAACCCACTCAGAATGAGGATAAACGGCAAACCACTCGACTTGACGGTAAAGGATTACGTACGCATTGAGGCGTGATCCATGTTGAATTCCAGCGAGATCGAATTCATCCATGTTAGCGGATGTGATTGTGAAGATAATGGCGTGAAATGACGTTGCGCCAGGGAGGAAAATCATTAATCAAAGTTGCCGCATATCGTGATCTGCTATGCCTGGAAATAATCCAGATGCCATGAGACACTCTGGCTTATCCTGTCAAAATGTCTATTTCACGCCATGAAAACCTTTCTGATTATTGTGCCCGACGGCGGCATGCTGTTTGAAGCGGCGGGTATCGCCGATATCCTGATGCGCGCCAATCAGCATCTGCCGGTTGGCGCCGATCAGCAGCGCTATCGCGTTAGCCTCGCCACCACCCAATCGCATCAGGTGATCCACGGCCAATCCGGCCTCAATCTATTAGCCGATCTCAAGCTGGCCGATCTCGATCCGCGCACTGCGTGGGACACCATCATGATCACCGGGCGCGGCGACAGCGCGGAAGAAGGCAATATGGTGGTCGATTTCATCAAGCTGGCGGCTCCGCAGGCGCGGCGCGTGGTTTCGGTATGTGGCGGAGCGATGCTGCTGGCGGAATCCGGCTTGCTGGCAGGTCGCCGCGCCACCACGCACTGGCGCTTGCTCGATACCTTGCAATCGCGCTATCCAGAGATTCAGGTGGAAGGCGGCCCGCTGTTTATTCAGGACGGACCGATCTGGACCTCCGGCGGCGTCAGCTCGGGCTTTGACCTGACATTAGCGCTGGTGGAAGAGGATTTCGGCTATAGCGTGGCGCGTGATATCGCGCAGGATATGGTGATGTATCTGCGCCGTCCCGGCGGACAGATGCAGTTCAGCCGTTTTCATCTGCAAACGCCGAGCGGCATTGGCCCGATCGGTGAATTGCAGCGCTGGATCCGCGCCAACCTCGCCGAAGATCTCTCAGTCGAGAAACTGGCGGAGCGCGTCGCCATGAGCCCGCGCAACTTTACCCGCGTGTTCACCCGTGAAACCGGCGCGCCGCCCGCGCGCTATGTGGCCGAAGCGCGTCTCGCCGCCGCGCGTGAACAACTGGAACAAAGCAACGACACGCTGGATCGCATCGCGCAACAGACCGGTTTTGGCAGCAGCATCAATTTACGCCGCAGCTTTGAGCGTCAACTGCATCTCACGCCGGGCGAATATCGCCAGCGCTTCCACTGCCGGAAATTGGCGTAAAGTGATCCTTTTTTGGCGTTTACGCCATCTCGCCATCGGCTTAGAGTGACTCCAGTATCTTCGGAAAAGGAGTCAATCATGACTAAGATCGGCATTAACGGCTTTGGCCGTATCGGACGTAACGTTTTTCGTGCAGCGCTGGGCAGCGATGATATTGAAATCGTCGCCATCAACGATCTCACCGACAGTAAAACCCTCGCGCATCTGTTGAAACACGACTCCCTGCTCGGCAGGCTACCGGCGGAAGTGGAAGCCGGTGAAGGCGAATTGCGCATTGATGGCAAAGCGGTGCGCGTGTTCAGCGAGCGCGATCCGGCGAATATTCGCTGGCGCGATGTCGGCGTGGATATCGTGATTGAAGCCACCGGCTTCTTCACCGAACGCGACAAAGCCGCAGTGCACATCACCAGCGGTGGCGCTAAGCGCGTGATTATCTCCGCGCCGGGCAAGAACGATGACCTGACAATTGTGCTGGGCGTGAACGATCAACGTTACGATCCGCAGCAGCACTTTGTGGTGAGTAACGGCAGCTGCACCACCAACGGCCTAGCGCCAGCGGCGGCGGTGCTGCACCAGGCGTTTGGTATTGAGCACGGTTTAATGAACACCACGCATGCTTATACCAACAGCCAGGTGCTGCACGATCAGCCGGAGAAAGATCTGCGCGGTGCGCGGGCGGCGGCGTTGTCGATTGTGCCTTACTCAAGCGGGGCGGCGAAGGCGCTCGGTCGGGTGATTCCGGAGCTGGAGGGTCGATTGACCGGCTATTCCCTGCGCGTGCCGGTGCCGGTGGTGTCGATTGTGGATTTGACCGTAACGCTGAAACGCGACGTGACCGCAGAAGAGGTGAATGACGCGTTTAAAGCCGCGGCGGCAGAAGGTCCGCTGCAGGGTATTCTCGGATACAGCGACGAGCCGCTGGTATCAAGCGATTATCAGGGCGATGCCCGTTCATCGATTATTGATGGGCTTTCGACGCTGGTGATTGGCGGCAATCTGGTGAAGATCCTTGCCTGGTACGATAACGAATGGGGCTTCTCCAATCGTCTGGTGGATTTAGCGCGGTTGATGGCAAAACGCGGGTTGTAAGGTATAACGGTCGCCGTTAATGGCGACCGTTATCCTGGCTACTTCAACCCCATCGCATCCTTCAGGGTAAAGAACAGATCGGTCTGATCGGTCAAGCCCACCACGTTAGCCGCATGCGGGCCGTACGCCGCAATGCGCACCTGCGTGCCGGTGTGTTCCTGCGAATCCTCTTCTGAATTGCCGTAGCTGATGGTCATCACCGCGCCATCTTTGGTATTCACCGCCTGCGTCAGACCCGGCGCTTTGGTGCCGTTTTCTACGATCTGGCTGCTGTGCGCGTGGTCGGCGGTCACCACCACCAGCGTGTCGCCATGTTCGCGCGCAAAGATCAACGCCTGCTGCACTGCCTCATCCAGATCAACGGTTTCACCAATTTGACCGCATGGATTGGCCGCATGATCCTGCTTATCAATTGACGCGCCTTCCACCTGCAGGAAGAAGCCTTTCTCATTAGTGCTTAGCAGATCGATGGCTTTTTTGGTCATCTGCGCCAGCGTCGGTACCGAAGCGGGACGCTCTTTATTCACTTCACAGGTCACCACCGGCTTATCAATGTTGCCATGATAGCTGGCTTTCGGTCCCTGCCAGCGCACCGGCATATTGCCGTCGGCAAACAGGCCAAGCACCGGTTTACTCTGGTCGGCCTGCTGAATGGCGTTCATGCCATCGAGATTATCAACCCACTGATAACCCAGCGCCTGTGCCTGTTCGCGCAGGGTTTTACCCTGATACTCGCCAGCTTTGGCGGTTTCACTAAAGGATTTCGCGCCGCCGCCCAGCGTGACGTCCGCGCGGGTTTTCAGCATCTGCTCGGTAATCGATCCTTTACCGCCCTGCTCCAGCGCGTTAGTGGGGCACAATTCGCTGGTTTTCTCCGGGCCGTAGCATTTGCGCGAAGTGACGTGCGCGATCAACGCTGCTGGCGTGGCATCCTGCAGTTCAGCAGTGGAAACGTTGCCGGTGGCTTTACCGGCGGCTTTCGCCAGCTCAAGAATCGTTACCTGATCTTTGCCGTTCACGTCGACGCCAATCGCACCGTTATAGGATTTGGTGCCGGTGGCCCACGCGGTGGCCGACGCGGCGGAATCCGTCACGTAATTCGGCTTGTGGGTTTTCTTATCCAGTGAATAGTGCGTGTATTGACCGGTGAGCGGCAGCGCATCAAGGCCGGGGAAGAAACCGCCTGCGCCCCGCGCCTGATTACGCGCGGCGGTGATTTCCGAATCTCCCATGCCGTCACCAATCAGCAGAATCACGTTTTTTGCGGTGCTATTACTTAATGACGCTCTTAGCGCTTCGGTCTGGTCGCCGGTGAGACGACGCGCGCCGCCGTGCTCGGTGACATCGCCGGTAGCAGCGCGGGAATAGTGTGCATCGTCTGCCACTGCCGATGTCGCGATCAGAGAAGCCAGCAGCGTAACCGTAAAGAGAGGTATCTGTTTCATTTATAAGCATCCTTTTCCATAGATATAACCAAATGTTTCCGCGGACAAGTCTGCGACAGTGCGGTGACATTTTTGTGACAGAGAGGGAATGATTTGATGACAGAATCGCCATGATGAGCAGGCCAACGGCAATACGCTCAGAGCTTAAGCGAATAGAACAAAAGGAGAAAATAGCGCTTGACCCTTTTCAGCGATCTCCCTATAGTAGCGCCCCGTTGACCCAGCGCGGTTGACAAAAAAATGTGGTGAGGTGTCCGAGTGGCTGAAGGAGCACGCCTGGAAAGTGTGTATACGGCAACGTATCGGGGGTTCGAATCCCCCTCTCACCGCCACATTCTAAAGAAGAGCCTGAACGAAAGTTCAGGCTTTTTTTTGCCTGTTTTCTGCGAGGGGGATTCAAACCCCCGCAGAGTTTGATAGCTGCGAATACCGGTTGGCTGCGGATTTTGCTATTCCTGCTCTTTTGACGATGTAGCTATCGTTTGGTAACTGGCGATAAGCTGCTTCAGGTGCATTTCCGCTTGTGTTAACTGATTCTGTGTAGCGTCATCGTCCGATTGCTGCAACACGCGCAGTTCCTCTTCCAGTGGCACCGTTTCGTTGAACGCCTGCGTCATATTGTAGACCGCTGTTTTCAGTTCGCTCACTGTCAGATATTTGCCGCGCTTCTCGTCAAGTCCATTCAGGCGCTGCGACAACGTGTTGAGCTGCTCCATGCCCTGTTGCCATCCCTGCATTTTATCTGCTGGCATTGCTGCCGCGTTAAGCTGCTTGTTCCAGCGTGCGCTCATCGTTTTAACCGCATCCGAATCAGGCAACAACTGGCTGGCCTGCATCACTAACGCATTACCATGCTGCAGATTCCAGTCCGGCGATGCGCCCTGCAGCCAGTTCAGTTGCTGCTGCATTTGCTCCAGCCATGCTCCGTCGTTCAGCCATTCGGGGGGATTCGCCTGGAGCTCAGCCATCATTTCCGGTGTGAGAGGCGCAGCAACTGGTGATACTGAAGCCTGTAATGCCTGCTGCAACGGAGATTCCTGCTCAGTATTTTGCTCAACGAAATAGCCAGTGGCGACGATGAGTGACACGCTCAGCAGCGTCGCGCCAACGCCACTCACAAATGCCCGACGGCGCAGCCGCCTCACATCCTGTGCAGGCACACCCGGAGACGGAACGTACACCCAGCCACTGACTTCTGCACTAGCTAACGCCATTGCGGGCTTCTCAATCGGAACGACTTCAGGCAGCTTAGCCACAGCATCAGATGTTGAAACATCGCAGTGTTCCAGCATCACCACCGCACTGCGAATGCGGTCCAGCAGCGGATCAATCTGACTAAGCTGACGCAGTTCAAGACGTTGCAGATGATCGCCGGCTTCGCTGAGCAAGCGCGCCGCCTGGCTCAGCGCCGTCAAGTCTGCATCGGTTATCGTTTGAGTACGCAGGAATTGCTGCAACCGACGACTCAGTCCCGCCAGCAGTTCGATACGTGAATGTGCCGGTTGCGGCCATAACGTCGGCCAATCGCGGGTAATCAATGCTACTAGCACCGCCAGGCCTTCCGTTATACCTGCCGTTCCTGCCGTGTTCGCGCGCGATAGCGTGTACCAGACCGCACTTTGCAGCTCGACACCGTTTTTTTCGAACAGCGTTAAACAGAGCATGGAGACGTGCGGCCAATCGACATCCGGACGCGCCGGATGCGTGAGTTTCTGCATTTCCTGGCGCAGCGCGGCATATTCGGCAAACGCACGTGGATCGCCGCCGGTTTTAACGTAGCGAGGTTGAGATGAAGTCATTGCTGTGTTCCGAAAAGCCTTAATCAGGCAAAAAAATTAAACAGATGCCCTGGCATCCAGATATTGCTGCTGTTTCATGTGACGGATCATCACGCGCCCTTCCGGCATAAATTCGGTGCCGAAGCGCACCAGTCCTACTTCCTTTAACTCGGCATCAATCGCGTAGCGCAATTCGCCGGGCTGCGTTTGCTCCAACATCACAATGTCAACCCGCTTCAGACGCGGCTCATATTTCAGTAGCACGCCGGAAAGTGTGTGCATCAACTGGTGCGCGGTGCCGGGCATGCCCTGCAGGATGCGCGTCATATCCGGCAGGCCGTAATCCGGCAGGTGCGCCAGCGAACCGGCGCGGCTGTTGAGAATGCGCTGCATGTTATCCAGCACCGACAAAATCACTTGGTTCTCTTCGCCAACACGTTCCAGCTCCAGATCACCTTCAAAATTGCCGTACAGAATGTCGTAAAGTGAAGGTGTCATGATTACTCCTTCTTCACGGCCAGCAACGTCAACGTACCGTCGCCCAGTTCAATAATGCGCGCCTTGTCGGGATCGAGGTCGTCACGCGTTAGCACCAGCCGCCATTTCTCATTCTGCTGGTCCGGTGACAAAAACATGCCCGCTACTGCGACAAACTTTGCATTCTCTTCCATCGGCACATCAATACTCACTGACTCGCCGGGACGCACGCTCACCGATTTCTCCGCCACTAAATCGGTCTTCAGCGCCTGGCTGTCGGCGGCCAGCAGCGATGGATAGTCCGAGCTGTCGAACGCTTTACGATCCTTCAACTGCCAGACGCGCACCACGGTGGTCAACGCTGCGCCCTGAGCATTGCGGTTAACACCTTCGCGCGCGACAAAGTCGAGGTGCAGCGTTTTAATCTGTTTGTAGAAAATGGCTCTGGTCATCGAAACAGTGCCGTCCGACACTTTCTGCGTCAGTCCGCATCCGCTGACGGCCAGCGCGAATATTATAGGGAGCAGGGTTTTACCAGCGGTAATCGCCTTCTTCATCGGTCTCAATCCTTGATGTGTTGACCCGGACGCGCTCATAGCGGCCGAGCTGAATAGTAATAACGTCATCTCTTTTAGAATGTGATGCGCTCAACTGGGGCAGCACGGCAGTGCGTCCCAGCAGCACCGCATCAGCTTCACGGCAGCTTAGCTGCGCATCGGGTAGCAGGCTGCGCTCCACGCACAGCTCTAGCCGGGCATCGAGCTTCGCCCCGAGATAAACGTGCAGCATCGCCATAAAATCACCGTGCAGTTGTCCACCCGGCAGCCAACCGCTGACTTCGTCGCGATTGCGCGTGAACAGCCGAATCAGCACCTGGCCGTTGACGTCGGTGGCGTGCGTCCCCATCACCGGGCGATTCTTCATGCTCACCGGCTTACGTACACTCATCGCCAGGACGTTTCGCTGCTCAATGCGGCGCGGCTCCCAAGGCTTTATCTCCGCTCGCGTATCCGGCGCCAGCAGGGTGACCAGCGAACTCACACCCTCACCGGTGCGCCCCGGCAGCAACATCACTGGCAGAAGCGCCAGGAAACGCGATACCGGCGTGGCGACGTTTTCTGCACAGCCTTTAATGCCGAGTCCGGCCAGTCCCAGCAAATACTGCGAGGTATTATCGCGACCGCCTTCTGCGAAGGTTGCCGGATAGGAATACTTGCGCCAGATACGATAGAACTGGGTGGTCAGGCGATGATTAAAGATATCGAGAAAATCCTGCATCGCCTCATGGCCATCGCGGCGCAGAGCGATGTCATCGATATAGCGCGTTGGCAACGGCGATTCGGTGCCGTACAGCCCCATAAAGTTGACGCGCACAGTCGGCGGCAAACCGGGACGGGCAGGATTTTCATAGCCGCGGATTTCGCCCGCCGGAAAGCCCATGCCCGGATGCGGACGGAAGCGTACCGGTTCATGGCGCACCTGCCAGCCGCTGCCGGGCACTGGCGCGTCGGGATCGCTTTGCTCAAGCAGCTGGCAGAAGCGGTAAAAGTTCATGTACGGCAGCCGGTCACCCAGCTGCGCAATTAGCCGGGCAGGCGCTGGCTGTGATTCTCTTTCCACCGGATGCATTTTCCTTCTGGCCGGATGATGAGGGAGAGCTGAATGAACTGATTCATGTCGGCGTAAAGTGACAGGAAGCGGTTGAGCATCTCGCCGAACAGGTTGATGTCACCGTCACCGGTGAAGCCATTGCTGTCCAACGTGATTTCCACTTCGAGACCACGCAGCAGATAACCGTTTTCAAAGCGCTGCAGACGGTGATGCTGCACGTCAAGAATGGCGTCGAGCTTGCGGTTACACAGCTCGTCATCCTGCCAGTTGTAGAGCGCAAGCGTGCCGCGTAGCACTTCTGCACTGCTCATCATATTGATGAAGCCAGAGCCGAGATGGCTCAGCACGCGCCAGTGAAAGCGATCTTCTGCCGGTGGATAAGCGGGCAGCGTTGGACGACACAGGTTGCGCACCGTTACCGGCGTCTGTAATACCTGTTCGCAGCGATCCAGCAGCGTGCTCTGCAGCGCCCGGCGCGGTAGCTGACCGTTAGTGCCGGTGATGCGCAGCGACAGCGTATCTTTGGCCAGCTCCTGCCCCGCTTCCCATTGCTGGCCGCCGAGAATGAGCCAGGTATCGTGTAGCCCGCTCACGCCTTTACGCACGCGGGTATGGAAGTAGCGCTCAGGTGCCTGTCGACGCATCATGCCGCCCTTGTGGCGGAAACTCGAGAACGGCACGTAATCTGCGCTGCCGCCAATGCCCGAACCGTTAACCGCATCCACCGCGTAGATTTCGGTATGGCCGTCCTGCAGTCGCTTCGGACGAAGCAGGTATTCGCTCTCCAGTCCGCTCACCGTCAGCGGATCGGCCTCCAGCGTGAACAGGTTGATCACCGGCACACAGTGCAGCCGCAGAGACTCATCCGTCACCGGCAGATCGCTCTGCCACTGCGCGCTAAACACCACCTCAATATCGAAATATGCAAGGCCCGGCGGCAGCGTGATTTTCTCCAGCCCGTTGAGATGAACAAAGCGGAATTTCTCCGGGAAGGTGAAGTATTCGAGCAGCAGCTGATAGCCACTGAAGGCGCTGTCGCCCTTAGGCCACAGCCGGTCATCGTCGCCAAATCCGCCGGGGCTGAACCAGCCGTCGAGCCGCGCACGCTCTTCCTGACCCGCAAGGCGGATATACAACGCCGCCTGGCGACGCGTCAGCATCTGGTGCAGCGCGTTACTGAACGGTACGTCTTCACCCAGCCAGAAGCGTAGGCGGCTCAGGTCGGTCTGATTCCAGTCAGCCTGACCGCTGCTGTTGATGCGGATGCGCAGCAGCGAACGCCCATCCGGCTCGGTTGCCATTGTCACGCCAGCGACTTCCAGCGGATTCAGCGTTAGCGCCTGCGTGGTGCGGTAGCGGCATACGGTATTTTTCGGGCCAACCGGACGCGAATAGACCTCCAGTCCGGCTGGCGCCACCTCCGCCATTTTCATTTTTGGCAGGTCTGGTGTCAGCGCCACCACCGACAGCGACGGAATGGTGCGCAAGTAGTGCGGCCACAGCATGCTGACCAGCCCTTCAGTCAGTTCCGGCAGATCGTCATCAATTTTCTGACGCAGGCGACCGACGGAAAAGGCAAAGCCCTCCAGCAGACGTTCAACAAACGGGTCCGGCGCGCCAGCGCGATCAAGGTTAAGCATCGCAGCGCGATCGGGATGCGTGGCGGCAAATTCTTTCGCGGCATCACGCAGGTAGCGCATTTCGGTATCGTAATAGCGCAGGGTGAGATCTTTCATTATTGAGCCATGAGTTGTTGCGTTAAGTATTAGAGTTTTGGTCTTTAGCTGGCACGATCAGCGTGGCCCACAATTGCTCGGTTTCTAATCCCGTTCCACTCAGCATAATCTGTGGGCCTTCATTTAAGGAGGAACTGGCACAAGCGATAGTAAGCCAGCATGCAGCAGGCCCCGGATAACCCAACGTGCTGTTAATGTCGTGCAGATCCTGTCCAATATTGAGCGGTAACGATAGCGCTTTAAGAGCCATTGCCACCCTCTGCTGCCATGAAGAATGTATGCCAACCAACCATCCGCTTTTGATTTGTTCAGTCGTGGCATCTCCCCACAGCGCAGCATGTTGCACCGCATAGTTCAGATCCTCCTCAGTCACACTGTAAGCCTGTTCAGGTCGATGCAATTGCGCTAGCGGTTTGGGCGAATCTGGCAAACCCGGATTTGCCAGCAGTAAATAAACTAGCGATTCAGCCGATCCTTCCAGCTGTATAGGGGAAAAATTGACGGCTAATACTAAAAGCAATGAGGATTTATTGCTGCGATGATCAAGCCACTCATCGATAGCTTGAAGTCCAGAACCATGCAGCCATTCAATCGCTTGCTGGATGTGAGCATCGTTAAAATGTTGCTGCCACATTTTTTGAAAATTGATATCCGGCATGCCGATGTGATTTTCCAGTAGTAGATGCAGCGGTAAATCAGATGGAAACGATGCTAACGTCTTACTCAATTGATTAATTGTTGCGCTCATTGTTTGGTTAAGTATTTGCTCCGGCGATTGATCAGCCGTGGCATTTAACCGGCTATGTCTAATACCACGTTCGCTTTGCCATGAAGGCTGGGTTTTCAGTGCCTGCTGTTTTTGTTGGATCGCCTGCCATTGTTTTTTACCATCCTGATCATCAGGAAAACGCAATGCAGTATGAAGGCTGACGTCTAAGATGTTGAGGTAGCGCTGACCCAATTGCACTTGATGCTGAATAGCCTTTTCTCTTTTAGCATTCAGTTTATCCACTGTTGCAATATCACAGGAATAATAAACCATTCGCAAGACTAACAGTGTCAACCAAATAGCGGCTGGAATCACTAATGCTTTTTCCCAAAAGGCTTCAGCATCGATGGCTTTATTTTCCAGGTTTACTGACATTTGATAAGCGGTGCCTGATACCAAAAACAGAGCGAGTAATAATAGCCAGATCCACCATCTTGGTAATTCAGGTTGTTTGAGCGCAGTAGGTACCTGCCTGAGGTTGATTGCCATAATTACTCTGCCACAGCTTGTGTCAGGCTGGAGATTAATTCACAACCACACGCACACCGATGCCCCTGAAATGCCACTGGCACACCATTATCTTTAAACGTAGCATGGCCCTCAGCAATAAAATTCTTACCGTGACCAATAATAGGACAAATAACCGCATCCCCCTTACGTGCTGCGCCGATACCAGAAAATTTCATTGTGGTTGAACCTTCCAACACCGTGCCGCCACCATTATGGCTATCGCCTAAACGGATAATTCCTTTCATTAAATCACTCCTTTAAACTGAGAAAACGCCAACATTTTTTTGCGGCAATACATTTAAATAAAACAAACCATAATATTTAAATCTCAGCAATTAAACGCCATGCCATCATTTTTTCTTCAATCACAATTTTGTCCTCAAATGGCCAGGGACGAGTGACAACGCGCCGTACTCTGTCAGCTGGCAGAATATCTCCCTGATTAAAGCGCACTATCCTCTGAGTATTTAGGCTGTTGTAATCCCACCATTCCATTTCCCAATATCCACTCACGGGACACACCTCACCATTACGGCATGATAGCTTGATGGAATCATCACGAACAAAATGTGGTGACTCTGGTAATGGTTTGCCGGTAGCAGGATCGAGCTGTTTATCCCGCGCCATTTGGTTAATGAGTGCTTCACTGGGCTTTTCAGGTGGAATATTGGCTTCTCTTTCTTCCAGCCATTTCAACTTTCCATCCCAGGCGGGTAACGGTGCGGGTGGAAGTGGCACAATTTCATCTATTTCTGGGACTGTAGGATTGGTATAGGAGTATCTCTCAAGAACATCCCATATTATTTCGTAGCGCCTTACTCGCTCCTTATCCATCTCCTGCCCCATATAGTAAAGTTCATTATTTAACTCTGGCCCATCAAAACCACTTGATAGAAAGCTAGCTGCACTCGAGTTTCCTGCTTTAACTCCAAGTTGAAAAAATTTCAGTGCAGAATTAAAATCTGCACGATTCTGGTAATAAATACCTAAATTACGAGCAGTCTTACCTTCACCTTGCTCAGCTGCGCAACGGCGAAATTGAATACTAATATCAGGTGCCACATTACTTGGTGCTAATTTCTCTCCGACATATGCTTGAGCCTGAGGGCTACCTTCATCTGCAGCTTTACGCATGTAACGTAATGCCATCTCTTGATCCCGCTGCAACCCAGCTATGCCATGTTGAAGATAGATTGCAATAAAGTAATACCCAACTCCTACACCTGCGTCTATCAACTGCTGGCTCAAACGCAGTCGTTCTTCGTCATTAATAATAAATCGGCCTTGTAATGCACCATTTTGAAGATTTATATTTGCTTTTAAATTTCCGTTTTCAGATGCTATACGATAAAGGCGAGATACTTCAGCCTCAATTGAAACATTCTGATTAAGTTGATTATTTTTCTGTAACCAACGAGCATATGCAAACAATTTTTCTGATTCATTTTTTGAATCAGAAATCATCTGATGCTTACATGTGAATTCTAATTTCATCTTAACTGAACTTAATGCATTCATTTTCTTAGTCTCATTGAAAGCTGAGTTAATATTTATTTCATCACATGCCGTAAGAAAAAAAACAACACAAAGAATTAGTCTCATCATCAATCTAGATCGCTTAATGTATTTTCATTGTATTGAAATTCAATAATTGAGCATAATGGATTCATCAAGCCTTCGCCATGCTGACTTGATTTAATTCGATCAGAATTTTGCGCCATTAAATCCTCCCATTGCTTAAAGGCTACCTTAACATCATCCTGCCCACCCAAATTATTCGTATGCAGATTCCATAATCGCTTCCTCATCTTCTTGGTTACTGGCGCATTACAATGCGCAATATTCATTTCACTATCGACCTGCATACTTCGTGTGTTGATATTGGCTGAACCATGGGTGGTAAAAACATCATTGATAATCATCAGTTTTGAATGAATATATACTGGCATCCAGTTATTTCCCTCTGAATCAGGTGCCACCAGCGAACAGACGTGGATTTTTAATCCCGGATGCTCTACGGGGACAACGGCACTATTGTCTATTTCCTGCATTTTCGCTTTGACTTCCGCCTCTTTATCCTTCCTTTCCTTAATATATTTTATTTTTTCATCAAGTGAGGCATCAATCGATGGCGGACTTGGCATTTCATTCCACAGCGCCTCTTTACGTCTTAATTTGGTAATACCTGGAATGGTATCTGCCCGGCCTAAACTCTCCAGCATACGTTGCGTGTTTACTGTACCTGCTCCAATACCGCCATCAGTCACATTTGTCGTAACAAAGAGGTAAAGTGATCCGTGTTTTCCTGGATCGCGTCCCTCACGGGTCTGATCCGCAGCGACTTTCTTGATCAATTCTGCCAGTGGTGGCCAGCGGAAATACTGGTTTTCAATATAGATAAACTGTGTGGCGTTATTTGTTGCCTGTAAATAGAGTTTCTCAATATCGCGCTTACCTGCCTGCGCCTGGGTGCGCAGCAATTGCGCCATAATCGGCGTGCCAAGTGATTTTTGCGGCCGCATGTTTTTAGCCGCCTCACTGGCATTACGCTGCCACAAGAGATTCTGCCCGGTTTCTTTCTGCCAGGCGGTCGCGAAATTATGATGTAAATGCTCAAGAATTGGTCCGGTTACCCGACTGGAAATATCCTGGCGTGGCAGAGCACCGGTCGCGCCTTTATTCGGTTCGGGTGCATGAGCACCCCGATTTCTGGCTGAGTGTGCATTAGTATCCCAGTACTCATCCAGCATGTTATGGCCCATCACAAAACCCACGGCTCTCTCCGGCAGTTCATAATCCACTATTACGGTTTTTTGATGATGTGTGACAGTTCCTGCCATAGTAGCAATCGTTGAGTTACTCAGATTTTTATCAAGAGCCTTAAATTTTGCCTGGTATGCAATTTCAGCACGATCCCTCGCATTAAAACCACGGCTAACAAAATGAGGAAAAGGATAAAGTTTCTCAAGCGTGCTTTCTTTTCCCCGGACCATCTCCCTCATGGTATTAAAGCGCGCAGAGGTTTTAAACCACCAGCAGTCATAATCAAATTGTGTATCGGTAGAAGTCTGACCTGCACGGTTTCTTACAATCGGCAAAAACTTTCCAGGTAAATTTGCTTCATCACCAAATCCGGCAGTATTAAATGGCATTTCCCAGGCCAGTATTCTTACTTCAACGCCACGCTTTTCAGCAATATCAATCAATAATTGCCCAATACAGGGTGCTTTGCCATCACGCACAAAATACATCGAAGGCTGGAAACCCCAGCAAATAATATCCACTGATTTGCGCGCATTTTCGATGGCATGATGCACCGCACCAAATGCTTCCTCACCATTAATCAGCGGAAAATAGGTCGCCGGTAAAGGTTGATATTCGCTGCCCTGTACAAACCACGGCGGTGTAATCACACATTGATGGGTTATATCAGTTGCAATAGGTGAAACGATATCTGACTGACTCATGCGTCTTTTTCCCTGTCATTAATACCATCAAGTAATGCGGCATAGAGCGAACGGTGCCCGGTGTGCGAATCCGGAGCATTAATTTCTTCTGCAGGTTGCGAGTGATGATGATGAATGCCGCGATTTGCCAGCATGACCCTCTTTATTACTGAAGAATTAAAATGTAACGTTTATGGCATGCCGCCAGACTTCGGACGTCAAAGTTAGGTAACATCAGAACTTTTAAAAGAACACCTTAAGCTTCAGCGATTAAACGCCACGCCATCATTTTCTCTTCAATCACAATTTTGTCCTCGAATGGCCAGGGACGAGTGACCACGCGCCGTACTCTGTCAGCTGGCAGAATATCTCCCTGATTAAAACGCACTATCCTCTGAGTATTAAGGCTATTGTAATCCCACCATTCCATTTCCCAATATCCACTCACGGGACACACCTCACCATTACGGCATGATAGCTTGATGGAATCATCACGAACAAAATGTGGTGACTCTGGTAATGGTTTGCCGGTAGCAGGATCGAGTTGTTTATCTCGTGCCATTTGGTTAATCAGTGCTTCACTGGGCTTTTCAGGTGGAATATTGGCTTCTCTTTCTTCCAGCCATTTCAATTTTCCATCCCAGGCGGGTAACGGTGCGGGTGGAAGTGGCACAATTTCATCTATTTCTGGAATGGAAGGGTTTGCATAAGAATAATCATTCAGAATTGTACTTATAATTTCATATCTTTTAGTACGTTCAGTATCTTTTTGTTGCCCTAAATAATTAATTTTTTCTGATATTGTCGGACCGTCAAAACCATGTTTTAGGAAGCTTGCAGAAGCTGCATCACCTGCAGAAACGCCTAATTGGAATGCTTCAATGGCAGCCTCAAATTGCTTGTTTAATTGATAGTAAATCCCTAAGGAAAGCGCAGACCTTCCTTCTCCTTGCTCTGCTGCACAACGGCGGAGTTGTAAACCAATCTCAGGAGCAATATCTTTTGGTGCTAATTTATCACCAACATAAGCCTGCGCTTGTGGATTTCCTTCATCAGCAGCTTTACGCATATATCGTAAAGCCATCTCTTGGTCTTTCTGTAAACCTGCAACACCATGCTGAAGATAGATCGCAACAAAATAATACCCAGCACCAATGCCATGATTAATTAACTCCTGACTCATACGCAAACGCTCATCATCTTTTAAATAAAAATATCCTCTAAGTGAACCATTTTGTAAGTTTATGTTAGCTTTAGCATTACCATTCTCTGAAGCAATACGATAAAGGCGTTCTACTTGAGAGTACACGTTCTCATCTTGTTTAAGTTGATTATTTTTTTGCATCCAACGCGCATAGTTAAATATAACCTCTGCATCAGGCGATGACTCAATCATTTTTTGCCGGCTGCAAACAAACTCTTTTTTATAATTTAAATTTAACAATGAATCCATGGTGCCTTTACCTATCAATGAAGCATGTCCCCTGCTCTGATCGCAGGCAATAAGCAGTAAAATAAAACACAAAATATTTTTCATGATTAATCCAAATCGGTTAACTTTGTTTCAGCATAGTAAAACTCAATAAGAGAAACTTCTGGAGGGTGATGTTCACCTTCAAAAACCTTATTACTTTGAATTAATCTATCCCATTCTATGTATGCTTCCCCTGCATCATCCTGCCCACCTAAATTATTAGTATGCAAATTCCACAATCTCTTCCGCATCACCTTTGTTACTGATGTATTACAATGAGCAATATTCATTTCACTATCAACCTGCATGCTTCGAGTATTGATATTGGCCGACCCATGCGTGGTAAATACATCATTGATGATCATTAACTTAGAGTGAATATATACTGGCATCCAATCATTTGGATCAGAGTCAGGTGCAACTAAAGAGCAGACATGAATTTTTAACCCGGGATGTTCTACTGGAACAACCACACTATTATCAACTTCCTTTTCTTTTGCTCTGATTTCAGCTTTTTTCTTATCTCGCCCCTGAATATATTTTAATTTATCAGCGTAGGTTGCATCAATAGATGGTGGAGTTGGCATTTCATTCCACAACATCTCTTTACGTCTTAATTTGGTAATTCCAGGTATAGTATCAGCACGCCCCAAACTCTCGAGCATACGTTGCGTATTCACTTTGCCAGGCCCAATTTCCTGCTCACTCACATTGGTTGTAACAAAAAGATATAGTGATCCGTGTTTTCCTGGATCGCGTCCTTCACGAGTCTGATCTGCTGCGACTTTCTTGATCAATTCTGCCAGTGGAGGCCAGCGGAAATACTGGTTCTCAATATAGATAAACTGCGTTGCATTGTTTGTTGCCTGCAAATAGAGTTTCTCAATATCTCGCTTACCTTCCTGCGCCTGAGTGCGCAGCAATTGTGCCATTAATGGAGCACCAAGCGATCTTTGCGGCTTCATTTTTTTAGCCACTTCACTGGCGTGACGCTGCAACAAGAGATCCTGCCCGGTTTCTCTCTTCCATGCAGTCGCGAAATTATGATGCAGATGCTCTAGTATTGGTCCGGTTACCCGGCTGGAAATGTCCTGACGTGGCAGTGCACCAGTCGCACCTTTATTCGGTGGGAGTCTATTCTCACCTCGATTAGCAGCTGAATGCGCGTCTGTGTCCCAGTATTCGTCCAGCATGTTGTGACCCATTACAAAACCAACCGCTCTCTCCGGCAGTTCATAATCCACTAACACTGTTTTTTGATGGTGTGTAACACTCGCTGCCATAGTAGCAGTGCTCATATTGCTCAGATTTTTATCAAGGCTATTGAACTTAATCTGATAAGCAATTTCCGCACGCTCATCTACATTAAAGCCACGGCTGACAAATTGTGGGAACTGCTGCAGTTTTTTTGGTGTAGTTCCTATTCCACGCGATATCTCTTTAATGGTGTTAGCAAGCGCATATTTTTCAAACCAATCCTGATCAAAAGAAAATTGATCATTAGTCGAGGTTTGACCCGCTCTATTTTTAACTCCAGTAATAAATTTACCCGGCAAATTAGCTTCACCACCAAATCCAGCGGTATTAAACGGCATTTCCCAACCTAGGATCCTCACTTCAATGTCACGCTTCTGTGCAAGATCTTCTAATAGTTGCCCAATACAGGGGGCTTGACCATCACGCACAAAATACATTGAAGGTTGAAAACCCCAGCAAATAATATCCACTGATTTTCGCGCATTTTCGATGGCATGATGCACCGCACCAAATGCTTCCTCACCATTAATCAGCGGAAAATAGGTCGCCGGTAAAGGTTGATATTCGCTGCCCTGTACAAACCACGGCGGTGTAATCACACATTGATGGGTTATATCAGTTGCAATAGGTGAAACGATATCTGACTGACTCATGCGTCTTTTTCCCTGTCATTAATACCATCAAGTAATGCGGCATAGAGCGAACGGTGCCCGGTGTGCGAATCCGGAGCATTAATTTCTTCTGCAGGTTGCGAGTGATGATGATGAATGCCGCGATTCGCTAGAACACCTTGCTCTGGATTGCGATAAGTGGCGGCGACGGGAATCTGGTAGCTAACACCGTTTGCCATTACCAAGCGATAAGATTTCGTCACGGTTTGATGTTCAACCGGTAAATTGCCGGTGTTATCCAGCACGCCCTGTTTTATCGCTGCTCCATCGGCGTACAACGTATACGGCATGCCAGCCCAGCTTCCGGCTTCTGCATCAGGTGACATTGGTACTTTGAGATTCAATAATTGCTTAGCGGTGGATTGGATTTCGGGATATTCAGGATGTTCCGCCGTCATACTTGCCGGTCCGCTATAGGCGAAATCTGCTGATTTCACCGCAAAGTCACCATCGGTGCCCAACTCAATTTTGCACGGATCCAGCGTAATGTAGCTTCCCCCGGCATTCAGCACGATTTTCTTTTTAGCAATGATATGAATTTCTTCTTCGGTGCTGGTAATTTCCAGTCCTTGCCTTGCAAGCAATTGCAATTGATCGTTCTGCGCCTGAATCGAAACCGGCCCCTGATTTGCTAATAGCTTGATACCCATCCTGCGCACAAATACATTCAGTCCCTCGCCCACACCGATAAACATGCGTTTGACGATGCCAACATCAGCGTCTGCCTCTGCGGTGGCGATTAAGTTCTTTGCCGCTGCAAGCTGTAAATGTTTACCGCTGGTTAACGCGATTCCCTGCGGCGCACTAAGCAGTGCGACTGCTTGCTTGAGCTGTTCTAACTCTTCGCGCATGAAATTAAGTTGAGTTTCCACTTGCGCAGGTTCTGCGCCTGCGGCTTTTCCATCATCAGCTAACTGCTGCATTTGATTGCCTGCATTGTGCAAGCGGTTAAGTGCATCCTGCATCTCAAGCACTTCTGCACCAGCGCCAGGTTGCTTATCTGCACTTATAAAAATACCGCTTCCAGCACGAATCCCGCCCCACTTGTCCGTGCGCAGTTCAAAACCTTCACCGCGTTTGGCTCTCGAGGAATCCACCAGGTGCCCCAGGCTTAGCTGTGATTTACCACCATACTCGGTGCTGAGTTTGACGTGCTCTTCACCGCGCTTATCTTCCATGCGCAGTTTGTTTAAACCTGCGGTGCGGATAACGTTGCGTGTGCTGTTCTTTTCGGTGACGTGGTCGACATGGCGCGAATCATGAAGCGCGTGAGCAATATAAGGCTGGTCAGGATCACCTTCGCGGAAGGCTATCGCTACTTCCGTTCCCTGAATCAGTGGGAAGTGGAAGCCATACATATCGCCGCCATAAGGTTTGGCGAGTCGCACTGGCATGCTCTCCTGCCCGCGATCTTTGCTCTCTTCATCCGCATCAAACACCACACGATAAAGACCTGAAGCGTCCTGCCAGGCGTAGATATCATTATCTTTTGCGCTAGTGACTCGCGCTGTCATGGTGCCGCTGACTTTAGGGCGTACAAGCATTGCTGGACGCCAGCAAATAGTTTCACTGTATGGCACGGCGCCAATCGTCACTCGCATGGCTGATTCCCGACTGGCAACGAACTTCAACTTTATAATTACCAGTGGGTTATGCAGCAACTCTGGCAAGGTTGAAGGAACACTATTGTCGGTTATTATCAGCGTTTGCCCAGCAGCCAGAGAGGGATCGGTGCTTATTCCTGTAATGGATGTTCGGCTAGCGAGGAAGCGTTCATGATCCAAACGTGCATAGAAGTTTGCGGTTTCTGCAGCTGGTGTGTACTTGTCACCAGATTGGGGATGGCGAGGTCGATAATGATAAACCTTGCCATAATTAGTTGCATCGCCATCGCCCCGTGTCATATCCGCTTCCGCAGACCGTAAAATATATTGCGCCTCACGATGGTTATAATCTTTAGCGGATACGCTAGCTTCCACAACCTGATGATTAAGATTTAGTTCCCAGATCGAATCTTTTCCGCCATCATCCATACCTGAAGGGCTGTTAAGCGGCAGCGATTTGACAGTATTAAACGACACCTGACTGTCACCAAAATGGATTACTTCAGTGCGCGCATCCTCCTGTAAGCGAAAGTAGAAAAAAATTCCTACTTCAGCCAGTAAACGTTGAATAAATTTTAGATCACTTTCCTGGTACTGATTAATTTGTTCGCGCTTTGGATAGCTTTGCTTCAGGCTAAATTGGTATTGCCAGGCTTCCAGACCATGTTCAGTAAGTATTTTCGTTACCACTTCAGGCACTGATTTATTGACGAAAAATCGATGACTGTGGAATTGTTTACCTAGCAGTGAAACAAATGGCTCAATAATAATTTCATAGCTTACTTGATCGCGTGAACCTTGCAATCGCCGAAAGTGAGTTATCACTCCGTGTATGACTTTAACGATTTTTTCAGGAAATACCGATTTCAGCTCATCTGAGGAAGCTTGCATATTTAACCAGACTTTTTTCCGCAGCATCTGCTGAGGCTGTATGTCGCCAGCATCGCTGGTGAAACGAACTGTGTAACAATACAGTTCGCTCATCTCCTCCTTTCCCTCAATCTCTTCAACATCAGTACTAAAGGTGCTGCCCGGTAAATCGAGATAATAGCGATTTAATGAGACCGACAAAACTTTCTGTAGAATACCGGATGTATTCATCATATCCTCCATGACGTAAAGATACTGATAATTAAGTTACATAGTGAATCTTAAACATCCTACACAGAGCTCTAATTATTTATTCAGAGATAAACCGGATGCTGATGGAGCGAAGGCTTACTGCATAGGTATAATAAAAACAGACTTACAGGAAAGAAAAAAACACTTCCTATATACAGGAAGCCAAACCACCAACCTGAGCGGCCAATATCGTGCATGCGTCGAATTCCCAGCGACATAAAAGAAAAATAATGATTACGCTGAAAAATGACATAACAGTCGCAAGACCAATCCCACAAAATTTAATCACCCATAAATCAACCCAAATAAGAGCAATAAGAAGCACGGCGCCTGAGCATAAAGATGGGAGCGTGCTGACCAGAATAAATGACCAGAATTCCTTGCGCGTGGTGCAGTTTTTATAATCGAATGTTTTACGCCAGGCTCCGGCGTAACATTCCGCTAAGCGGTCGTTCATCATTTAATCCCTAACAGTTAACCCACCTATCGGATCCGGCGCGCCAGCCCGGTCTATTTTGTCCTTCTTAGTGCTATCAGGTTGCGTGGCGGAAAATTCCTTAGCGGCATTATGCAGCTAGCGCATTTCGGTGTCGTAATAGCGCAGGGTGAGATCTTTCATTACGGCACTCTGATTGTTTTTTTATTGCGTTAATGTGGAAGCGGTGATGGCTCTACTGAAGGTTTGCAGCACAGATATGTCAGGGAAAAAATAACGCTCAAATTCAATACCAGGTTTGCCCAAATCGATATAGAGAGTTCGATATCCCATGGAAAGCGATTTGCAATACTGTTGACCAGAACACCAAGTAATACAGGAATAATAAAAATATTGCTAAGTAGCAGGCTACTAAACCACCAGCCACTCCGACCAATATCATGCATTCTTCTTACGCCCTAAGACATAACAGGGATGATCAGGATGCATATAAATAACAGTTGAAGAGAAAAACACATTGAAAGAAACAACAAGACATCAACTATGCCACTGCCGGTCAGAGTCAGCATTCCAGTTATTGCTGAATATAAATTCAAAGCTAATAAATTTATCAGAATGAAAACCCAAAACTCTTTCCGACTTGCGCATCCATTATAATTAAATATGTTTCGCCCCCCACCGATGTAACATCTGATGATGCATCTAATCATCTCACCCTCTTATTAGATTGATGAATATCCCTATCCTATTACTACTTTGCAGTGAGTAGATATAGCGGAATAAAAACAACATCCCCAATTAACGTGACAGGTGTCAATGCAAGTTTTAAGGCTAACGAGCCACTGTCGAACTTATCGTAACGATATGATGAATAAAATCGCACCTGATAGCTTTCATCGAGTGATGTTGTCTGAGGGAAAGATGAACCTAACCTCATTCTATTGATAATGATGCCCTCAACGGTCACTGAACGCTGTAAATAACCGTCCACTGATGAAAACCGCTTATCCTCAAGCGCTTTCTTTTGTGATTGAGTTAATGCAGTTACAGGTTTTCGAGTTCTAACGCTCATTGTTTGTTGGAATTCTGCATTAGTGTTCTTACTGTAGTGGCCTTTGAGATTCATATCGATAAATTTATCATCATTGTTCATTCTTAATGGCACTTTCTTCATCAAATCGTTCAATGCCAATAATTCATTACCGTTAACCGTCACAAAATAGATATTATCGTCCCCAACGAATCCTACGCCTTCATCTGGAAGTCTGATAATGTCTTTTCCAGTGCCATTATCTTCTTCAGTCAGATTTACATTTTTATACTCAAACATCCCGCTAATTCGATCAGAGAAATTCATTTCTCGCACAGTTGTTGATCGGGTGTCACTTAAGCTCCATAAGTAATAAGTACAGCCTGTTAATGAAAAAACCATCATTACAATAATCGCGCGTAAAATCAGCATAATAAATCCCTTTTGTTTTAACCCAGTAACACCACAGCGCGTGCCGCATCGATATGAACCAGCCCAGCTAACAGTTGTTCCATTTCCGGCTGCACTCGCGCTTTATCCGCTTCACTGCGCCCAACGCGGGCGCGCATTAATTTCAGCCTTCTTGATTTCACTTCAAACAGCAGTGACGGTTCCCACTGACCGAGCGTCATGTCATCTGCGCTGTTATCCAGCCCGCTAAGCAGGTGTAGCGCCATTTCCTGACGGCCAAACTGCTCGGCGACGCGCGCCATCAGCAGACGCAGCAGCCACTGCTGTCGCGGTAAAGCAGTTCCCGGCCGATGCTGCAGCCATGTCAGCGCCGTTTCGATACCTTCGCGATCGGCTAGCTCTACGGCTTCGCTTTCCAGTTGCAGAATGTCATCCTCATTGCTGGCACCGGGAGAAGCTGACGCCCCTTCGCCCCAACCGGGTTCGGTGTTCATGACCTGCTGCTGTATCCAGCCGAGCGTCACCTCATCGGCAAACGGCGTACCGTCGCTGAACGCCAGCGTTTCCAGCCCGGTCAGGCGCGACAACAGTCCTTTAAGATCGTCCTGCACGATGGCGGCAAGCGTGGTGTTGCCGGCGCGCGTCAGCGCCTGATGGATGTACCACTGCAGGTCAAGCCAGAAGTGGTTGCCGCCGCGCGAGAACAGGCTGTCAGCCTGCTCGGTCAGTTCCTGCCAGCTCTGCTGCAGCCAAAGACGTTTAAGCTGAGCGCGCTGGTCTGCCTTAGGCGGTTCGATACGACTTTTGCCGTCGCCGGAAAGCGGCGGCAGTTGCAGCAGCGTATCGTGGCGCAGGGATTTCATCAGACGGTGCGCAGCAAGCCAGCCGCCGGGTTGATCACGCAGGTATTTCGACAGCGTGCGCGCCTGATCCAGCAGCTCGCGTCCGGAGGCTATCGCCCCCATCTGTGGCGCAGCCGGACCGCTGGTTTGATGCTTATCACCCTCACCCGCCGCCTGTGGCACCACCGCATCCGGGCCACCCGCTTTAAGCAGGCGATTTTCCAGCGCCGCATACAGACTGCCCAGCCCGGCACCGCCGTGCTCCAGGCTCGCGTCCTCAATCAACAACAGTGCGCCAGCGATACGCAACGCATCCTGTTTGGTGACTTCTGGATAAAGTGAAAGTGTGTCGAGCATGCGCGAACCGGCGGGCCAGCGCAGCGCGGCTTCACGGCTGCGCGCGCGTTGTGGATGCAGGCTGCTGCCAAACTGCGTCAGTAGTCCGGCCATTAATGACAAGCCATCAGCCAGCCCGGCTTCGCCATCAAGTTGCAGGCGTGCCCAGCTGTACCAGGCCGCCACGCGGATGTCTTTCGTAACAGAGGTGAGTAGGTTTTCCGCCAGCTCGCAGATAAGCGCGGTGTCCGCCCCGGAAAGGCGGTTCACCTCCTCCTGCATCTGCTGAAAACCGTCGTGATAGGTCGGGTCCTCACCAGCGGGATTGTCCGCCGATACCGGCTGCAGCCAGTTATTCCACAGTGCGATTTGCTGTTTTGCCTGAGCGCGCAGCGTCTCAGCGTCTTCACCACAGGCGCTGATAAGAGATTTAAGCGGCATTATTCGTCCTCCGTGACGTTAAGGTCTTCCGGCGCGATAGTTGTGGCGCTCTGGAGAAAAATATCGGATGGCAGCGTGAAGTTGCGCAGCCGCAATAGCGCCAGCGGGCCATCACCGGCTTCGGTGCGCAGAATGTAATTCAGCGTGCGGCCATCGGGCGCGGCCCAGCTCAGTTGCCAGCTGCTGCTGATGCCTGGATTAGCGGTGACCTGCGCCTTATCCAGCAGGCGGATTAAGCCCCAGCCACCCGGCATGTCGCCATATAATCGTGTACCCGCCTCGGTGCTGACCCAGCTCAGCGTTGCGCCCGGCGCTTCGGTATCCGCCGGCCAGGTGAAACGTTTCCAGGCCGGCATCTGGTTCACGTACTCCAGCTTCTGGCTGTCGATGGTCAGCGTCGTCTGCGATACGCCTGCCGCCGTGCCGGGACGCAGCTCAAAGTGCAGTCCCGCTTCACCGGTGGTGAAAACCACGTCGGAAATCTGACTCAGTTGGTTAATCGCTTTCAGGAATGCCGGGTTGAAGGTCAGCCCCTGCGCGTTGATGCTGTCCGGCACCCAGCGTGTGCCTTCGCGGTGCAGCACGCCGTTAAGTCGCGTTTGCAGGAAGCGGGTGATGCGGCCGGTATCGCTGTTGAGATACTTCGCCAGCAGCGGCAGAGAAACTTCGCTGCTGACGTTTTTGAACGGATAGCGACCGCCAAAGGCACTGTTCCACTCGCTCACTACCGCCTGTTGCCACTGGACGTTGAGGCTTTCCGCCGCCGGACTTAATACCTGCTGCCAGGCCTGCTCCATCGGGCGCACAAACACTGTCTGCCCGAAGCCGCTCCACTCCTGTCCCAGACCAGCAGCAATCAGGCTGCCGTAGTCGCGGGTTTCAGTCAGATCGACGGTTTTGCCCTGGAACACCGTCTGCGCCAGCGTCTGCGTCATCGCCTGCGGGTCGGCGGCGTTGGTGACCTGCTGCAGACGCAGGCGCACCTGCGTGACGCGGGTGAGGAAAGTGCGCAGATTCATTGACGACGAGCTGCCCTGCGCTTCGGTCAGCGACAGCAGCGGACCAAAGGTGGCATCCAGCGGACCGCTCGGCCCGGCATTCTGATCAATTGCCGGCAGCTTCTCTTTGCTAAACAGGTTCTGCGCCGACTTCACCAGCGAGTCGGCCAGCGCCCCGCCGGTCTGACCGGTACGCCCCTGCACGTTCAACGTGTTCATCAATGCCACCAGCGGCGACTGACGCACGTCGGCCATCAGCGTCAGCTGGTCAATGGCATCCGACAGCGTCGGCGCGGGCTGCAGGCGCAGGCTGTTGAGGAAGTTCAGCCAGGCCGCACTGTAATCGGCGAAGTAGCGGCTAGTGAGCTGCGCTTCCAGTACGTCGGGCGAGGAGGATTTGCCGGTCGCGGGCGGATTGTCGCCCAGCACCCAGTCCATCTCCTCGCGGCGGGCATTGGCCACTTTATCAATCGCGGGTTTCACGCCGTCGTCCCATGCCTGACGGGTGAACATACCCGGTACCACTTCATCAGTGCTGAACAGCAGCGCCGCATCGGTATCGCCAGTCATGTCAGTAAGGCGCATATCGGCATAGTTGCGCGACACCTGCGCCAGCACCTGCTGATACAGACGTGATTCGCTGTTGCTGACGCCAAGCTGACGCACCAGTAGCGCGCGCACCTGGCCGGTCAGTTCCGGGTCCGCCTTTAGTTTCCATTCAGGATGCGTAACCAGACCTGCGCCGTAAAACGCCAGTAAGCCGGGCGCTCTGCCCTGCCAGTAACCTGTAGCCACATCTGCGCGCTGCGCCCAGTCCTGCATCAGCGCCTGGCTGAACCATGCTGAATCCATACGCTCCGGGCGCACCAGCATCAGCCACAGCTTGAGCTGGGCGTAAGCTGGTTTGGCGAGCGTGTCGCGCAGCGGGCTGTCAGGCGGCAGGTCAGCGACCGTCTGCAGCTCCTTACGCAGATGCGTGGCTGCCGCATCGCGCAGTAACGGCAGCGCCGCCTGCGCGTAACGCGGCCACAGTGCCGCCAGCAGCGCGCCGTTTTGATTCAGCCCAAGACAGCTGTACCAGGGCGCACCGTGCTCCGCACGATGTTGCAGGCGCTGCATGGTTTTCTGCAGATCAGAAAGCGCCATCAGACGCTGCTGCAGCGGTTGTCCAGTATCGGCCGCCTGCATCGCCTGCGTATGAGCGTTGCTGATAACGCTGCTGTTGGTGGTGAACGACACCAGCAGGCCCGCGCCCCAGGCAATCACCGCCAGGCACGCCACGGATGCCAGCAGGCGCGACCAGGAAAAGCCGCGACGCTGCGGACGCAGGTGCGCCGGCAGCGACGTGAATGTAGACGGCAGCGCATCCCAGCGGTTATCGCGGCCCCAGTGATTGGGTACTGCGCGCTCTGCACCTTCAGATGCTGGACTAAATACCAGCCCCGCCAGCGGAAGCGGTCGATACGGATTCTGCAGTGGTGCAATCAGCGCGTTGAGTGTTTCAGGTTCACGCGTCAGTTGGTCTGCCAGGCTCAGCAGGAAACGATGCTGCGGCGAACCTGCCGCCTGCTGAATGCCTTGGGTGGTGAGCTGCGCTGCCAACTCCGCCAGCAACTTGTCTATTTTACCTGTAGTAAGTGTCTGAATGCCCACAGCCTGAATCATGCGGCCCAGCTGCTTTTCGGCGCGCGGATGCAGTGACCATACATAAAGCGGCAACCGCCAGCCCAGCTTCTCATAGCGTGCCGATAACGCGTGGGCGGTGGCATCCATCGCGGCGGCAGAAGGTAATGCTGTGGCAGGGACGCCCGAAGTGTCGGCAAGATGATCAATGGCGGAGGTAACCCAGATCATCGCATCAGCCGGACGACGACGCAGACGTTTTAGGGCGGTCAGCCAACTTTCATCTGGTGAGGATGCAGGATCGCCGCCCCACAGTAATAATGTTCCGCGATCTTCCTGCCAGAGCTGGTTAGTCAGGCCTGGCGTCAGGCGTTCAACATCAGCCATGCTTCCGGTGACCAGCAGGATGCGGACTTTGCGTTTCCAGAAGTGGCCATAATGCTGGCGCAGTGCGTGGCGGATTTCATCGATAGTGATGTTGCGTGGAGACGTTTTTTCCAGCCTGGATTCTTCGGCAGGAAGAGCATGAGTTTCTTTAGAAAAACGACGATGATAAGACTGTTTAACTCCCTTCGCCATTGCAGGGAGATAGCAGAGGAAAGCGATGCCCAAGCAGATTGCTAAAAGAGCCAGTAATTTGTCTTTTGTAGTATCAATGCCTGCATAAGTGCCATATTGGTTAATCAGTAGCCATATCAAGACAATTCCAGCAATGATTAATCCAACTATCCCGAGGCGGCCAAAAATAAGATTACCCGGTTTGTTCATATTCACGTCCTGTGGTGTGGGTACTGATGTACTGCTCGGTTCCGCTAGAGAAAAGTGTCAGTAATGATTCTTTACGTAGGCTGACCAGATCCGCAGTCAATGCGATAAGAAGCCAGGGAGAACCCTTTCCTGGTATGCCAGTGATTTTTTCAAGATTCAGTCTTTCTGCTGGTTGCCACTTAGCATCGAACTGCCCCCCTGTGGACATTAACGATGCAGATACTTTCTCCCAATCCAAAACATCTGCAACTACGCGTGATGTGAGACAAGCCGTAGTTTGTGTTTCAAGAAAAAGAATAAAATCCTGTTCAAACATCGCCATCGCTAGCGGCATGGGACGCAGCAAGCGAGTGGCATGAGATAATTGATATTTCTCCGCAACGTCGTCGCTGGTAAGCAGCAAAGTCGCCAGGCCATCGGAATAGAATTTTTCACCATGAAGCTGCATCACAATAATCAGATCGACAGTCATGGTGGGCTGTTTGAGGCGTTCTTCAAGGTGCGCCATCGAAAGTGTTTTCGAGATGACAACATCGACTGGTGCTATAAGTTCGGGAAAAACAGACGCCCATACATCGGGGAATTCTTCGTTAAGCTGGACGGGATCGCTATCAGTTAAAACACTAATTCGCAGCGGTAGCGTGGGTGGCAATGATTTCAGTTCGGATTGCACCCCTAACAAACAGGATTTTAACGGAGATTGAACGCCTTCAATCCGCCTTGCCAATGATCCTCTTGATGGGAACGCATCAGGCGAAGATTCAAGAACCGCAGCCGCTGTGATGCCATCAGGCAGTTGGATACTGCTGCCTAACACAGCAATATAGCGCTGTGCCCATTGCTCCCATTGCTGTTGTCCGCGCTCTGCCTCGTGCTGCAGGAACAGATGCTTGTCTATTTCTCGCTGTCTTAACCAGTAACGCGCGCAGAAGGCGATAAACCAGCACAACGGCAAGGTTAGAGAGACCAGCCAGATATTTAATACAGTGAGAGGTTTAAACGAACCTGATGCATGAAGAATAAATATTAAAACTGCGACGACAATTATTAATGCCCCGACTATTAGCCATCCAATTAAATTTGGCGCAGGGGATAACTCTGTTATTATTGCTTTTGTTCTTACCCAAGCCATTGTTTATCAACTCACTGTGCTGTTGGTTACGCTAGATATCACCTGGCAGCCGCATTGGCTTTTACAGCCATCAACAACCACGGCAAGACCACCGCACGTCCTGCTTGGCGATCCTTCTACGATTTGATTGGTTCCATGGCCCGGAATTGGACAACTGACCTTATCGCCGACCAAGGCCGCGGGTTTACCATTGATTGTGTATTTTGAGGATGCAGAAATAACTTCTCCGCCATGAGTGGTTTTATCTCCAATAACAACAACACCTTTTTTCACGGACTTACCTCACAGTAAAATGCATCAAATAACATCACGAAAAATAGAACATAGATATTAAACTCCATAACTCCGGCACATAAATCCAGAGAATAAAGACAAAACCAACGCCTAGCATAAACATTGATATCACAATAGGAAAAACAATGATTTTATGCTGACGCAACTTGAGATGCTTATACAGAAAATACAACATAACTGAAATCAATGACAAAGAGCATAGCAAAATGCACGTCAGTGTAAATAAAAACAAAAATACTTTCATACTGACTCACTATTAAGACTCACATTGCGAATGTTACTTCGTGATTAACATTTCCATTCAAATTCCCCAATCATTATCCTGGTCACATTCATCCAGATAATTACAACTTCATCTTGTCAACCTTATTGAAGTCTGGAAAAAGAGTTTTTTCAGGAGCAACAGTTCCATCAGGATAAATTATTTTTGAGTAAACCCCATCAACCTTTTTTTCAGGCTCAATCCAACGCACAACTTTAGTTTCATCTAAACCTGGAGAGTAGTGTATTGTATTAAGATTAAACACTCGATAGGACATGAAATCCTCTTTACCTAAAAGCGTTAATTTTTTTCTTTCGCATTATATTCCACTCCAAAATATATGGATAATATTTTGGTGATAGTGTTAAATCCCCCTGAATCGATGTATATTGCCCATTACGAGAAGCATCATTATCAAATGCAATTGATGCGCCTACCGCAGTTCCAGGCACTAAATCCTTACCAAGATGGTTTGCATCGATATATTCAATGCCAAGATTAATTGCACTCAACGACCACTTACATGAATCACCACCGTTTACTGCAACCTTACCTATCCAAGTGTCGTTATTTATTTTCTGCAATGGAAGTTGAATAACATTATAACCAGGTTCAGTAATAACTGAACCATTAAAGCCACTAACCCTCTTCTTTTGGCACTGATATGAAATATATCTAATCTCTAGTGGGAATGGCATTGTATATTCAGAGGGGTTTTTTTTATCTCTACAGTTATCAATTTTTAATCATGCGGGGGCAAAAAATCCACATTTACATCACGATTACGACCTGAAAAAAAATAACAATATAATTACAAACCAATTCTATACATATCAGAAGCCCTTAATTTAAATATAAAACAGACAAGACTATAACTTCATTTTGTCAACTTTATCAAAGTCTGGGAAGAGAGTTTTCGGTGGTGCAATTGTTCCATCTGGATAAATTATCTTTGGATATACGCCTTTCTCTTTCTTCTCTATACCTTCAAATATAACGATTTTATTCTCATCCAGCTTTGGTGAAAAAACAATATTCCATGATTCGATAGCTCGTAGTGTGATAAAGCTTTCCTTGCCTAGCAAGGATAGAGTATTTTCAATTTTATCTATTTTTTTCTCCCTAATGTAAGGGTAATATTTAGGAGATACATTTATGTCACCTTTGATTGTCGAATATTGTCCATTTCTAGAAGCATCATTATCAAAAGCTATAATCATCCCTGCCGCACTTCCAAGAGTAAGATCTTTTCTTAAGTGAATTGCATCACTATATTCTATGCCAAGAGTAATAGCACTTAACATCCAACGACATTTCCCTCCACCAATAGTAGCGATCTGAGCAATCCATATATCATTATCTTTCTGCTTTAAAGTAGCCTGGATAACATTATAACTTGGCTCAATAATAACCGAACCGTCAAAACCACTAATTCTTCTTTTTTTACACTCTTGAGAAATATATCTAACTGCAAGTGGAAATGGTTTTGTATAAATAGATGGATTTTTTATTTTTACGCTTACCAACTTGGAGTTTTCTGGAGGTGAGATAGTTTTATCGATAGTATTGCTGCATCCTACTACAGAACATAAAAAAATAAAATTTAAAATATTAATTTTTTTAAACATATTCAATAACCTCTCCACCATAGTTAGCATAACGAACTAATGAATTAATTCCGCTTGATAGAGATAACATAGGAGAGAGCGATACATCTAGCAACCCTTCAATATTCAGTAGGATTTCATTTCTGACATATTCTTTCACTGGAATCTCTTTAACATTTTCTTTCATTTGTTTTTTAAAAAGATCAACATTATATGAATGCTCAACAAACGTTCTCCTTTCAGTAATTCCACTTTTATCAATTAACTCTAGTAGCTTATTGTTAATGAAAGGCATGTAAGAAGTCATAAAATGTTCGTAAACCTTTATATTTGCCCCACGCTCAGGATTGCCTCCTTTGGGAAAATACTCTCTTAAATCCACTTTCGTCAGGGACTCAATAAATTCTTTTTGGTTCTTACCTGCATCCTGCATTTCTTGCTCTGCCAATGAAGGAACTAGATAAATTTTAGTTTTTAAAGGTAGTAAACGTCTAATAGATATACATCCAGCCGGATTAGGTAGGTTTATTTTACACTCCCCCCATTCCCTGCTTTGTTCAGTAGTAAGAAAAACAACTGGATTTCCATGATGCCAGAAGCAGTCCCCCCAGGAAATCATCTGATAAGTAATTAGTTCACCTAACGACCAAAAAAAACCAAGAGTTCCGCCTAATGGTCCCCATATTCTATACAGTTCGTTATCTAAATTAGCTTCAGGTGGAACTGCAGGCACAGGATCACTATCATTTACATGCCTGAAATGAGTAATATCAGACAATTGTGAAATGGCTTCCTTTGTAAACGTTCTTGGCATCCCATAAGTATATAAAAGAGGTGACCTACTTTTTAAAACTACAGAATGTATAAGTGCTAAAGCACCTCCTAAACTATGCCCACAGATAAACAAATCCAAAGTTTCAGTCAAATCACTCAAAATTTCTATTTCTTTTTTGAATTTACTCTCGACCCTGTTATAACCACTCCAAAATCCTGTATGAACTTTTCCTGAAGTAAGTAGAGAGCTACATTGGGTTTTATTTTCATCACAGAACTCCGTTTTCACTGGTCTAAACGCTAGATCTGTTCCCGCATCGAAACGACTTGCTGTTCCACGCCACGAAACTATAATTTCATCTGTGTTGTAGACATAAAAAAGTTGAGTATCCCCATCTGGTTTTATAACTTTTGTCTGATTTTTATCCGAAAGAGGCTCGTCTTTATTTTTTTTCACTTCTACTAATGTTTCACGAGACGTATCCATAAATACCGGCGGATAATAACGTTCGTTAAAGGGAACATCTTGCGCCAGGACATTCCAGGAAGAACCATCTTTATGAAGTTGCGGTAACCGTGAGAGATCTTGGCACTGATTTATAAAAAATTGTGTAATTGATACCGTGTCTAAAGCATTATCATCGGCATATGCAAGGGTTGCTGCCACACCTAAGTTTAAGGCATTGGCTATCGAATAGTCCTTTTGATGATGTAATACTAGTTCCCAAGCTCTGAATGGACATATTTCAAGGACATGGCGCACTTCAAGCTCATTTGTCCTGATAGTAAAACCTTTAAATCTGGTATTCAGCGGGAAATGGAATATCGGCCACACCTCACCTTTTCTTAAATCATACGCAGAGGGAACAGCCCTACATAACTCACCAATAGTTGCATAATGCCATTTATAACCCTTTCCTAATGCATCGAGTCGAACAGTTGAGTCAGCTTCTGCATCTCTACCTACACGAAGTGAGCGTTTTTCCATCTCCTTTGCCAAAGGATCAGCTTCTAAAAATAACCGCATTTCCAATCCATGCGGCATATCAATTCTTATTAGCCCCTCGGCATCACTCACTCCTGAGTAAGTGAGTTGCTTTATTCGTCCTTCATTTGGATGGTGACTTTCCGCTTTCCAGGGAATATTTGCGACAGCATTCCCCAGCTCATCAACCAGTTGTACTTCAACCCAATAAGGCTTTTGCTTCCCGACCAATACGTCCGCATTACTATGAGTAACGGAAGTCACTAATGAGTTATTTGCCATAAAAACCTCTTCAGTCCTTTAAATTGGTTAATGCTTATCCATAGCCGTCTTTTTGAACAGATAAATTGAACCGACTTTCAATATTTCTGAAATTATTGTCGCGAGTAAAAATACCACTCCATTAGTTATCGATGCATTTTTCAAAATCCATGGCAAAACGGAAAGTGAGGGCACTATAAACATGATTCGTAATAACGTCTGTGTATAGACAACTTTTTGCACATGCCGCCATCCTGCTAAAAGCAGTACAGCAGATAAAACAATCGATATATTCAATAACAAGGAAAGTGAGAAAAGGATTAATGTATAAAACCCCTGCGTAACAAATAACTCACTAAAAGAGATAATGTCATCAATAAGTGGCATTCGACCTTGTGAAAGGTTCAGCCATATGAAACGAATAATGTATATAAAATCGAATGCTGCCCAAAAAAATAAAACATGCCTGAATTTAAATGTCAGCTTCATTTTTTCTCCTCGTATACATCATCGGCAGTTACCGGCTGCCAGTGCCACGATTTTCCGCCTACGGCCCAGACATCATCACCTTCAAGGAAGGTTTGCGTAATTTTGCGTTTTTCGCCGTAACGATGAATAGCTGACTTATTGATTACTTCTTCCGTTGCATCTGAAGGTAAAGGGCTCCATTCCTGAATTTTATCCTTTTTGGTATTCATATAATCCTTGCCATCGGAGCCAAATAAACGACCTTCATCCCCCATGGAAGTTAATCGATTGATTGCAAATATTGCCGAATTCTTTAATCCATGAAAATCATGGTCAACAGTGATCCAATGTCCCGGCCCCTCTTCCTTTCGATTATCCGGAAACTCAATCTTCATTTCGCCGGGCATTGACGAGTACAGATGGCTGGTTTTTCCTGATGAATCCGAAATACCGGTTAATACTTCACCTTCTGCGGTGGTAACTCGATAGTTGGTGAAAGGTTTTATTTCTCCAGACTCTGGATCTTTGAGAGTGAAAGAACCGGAATAGCCTTTCGGAAAAACAATCGGTTCACTATCCAGCGAACCCGGCCCGGTCTGATCCACATTGGCTGCTTTAAGCGATATATTACCTGGGCAGCCAATCTCGATATTTCCATCACTCAGTTTGATATAGGCTCCACCGCAGAGCAGTACAAGTTCACTGTTTGCACTAACAGTAATACTGCCTTCACCACTACTGATGCTGATGTTTTCCTTAGCAGTAGTGTTCAGCTCACCGCCCAACGCCTGGATATCCAGTTTCCCTGCGCCTGCGAAGAGTTGCATGCCTGCATCTGCTGCAAAAAGGCTTACCGATTCTGAAGCTGTAACCGTAAATGACTCTCCGGCACTAATGTCGGTATTTTTGCCCGACATCAATCCAATACTTTTCTCACCAGAAGCGAGTCGAATGGCTTCAGGGCTCAATATCCCTACACCAGCGGGTGCATGTGCCACCAGCCCGGACATTTTTAAATATCTCAATGATTCGTTTAGTGCTCGATGCCCATTGATATCAGCAGGAATGGTTTTAGAGCCTTTAGCGGCTGTTTGCAGGCTTCTGGCCAAGGTAAGTGCTTGCTCAAGCTGTTCAATTGCTCCATCCATCTCCAGCATGGTGCTGCTGGCATCGGGCTGAAAATCAGCTGATAAAAGAATCCCTTTGCCACCGCGGACGCTGACCCATTCATCAGTTCTTAGCTCCGCACCTTTCCCTCGTAACACTCTTTTTGAATCAACGTTATGCCCCAGATTCAGCTGAGTTTTGCCGCCATATTCGGTACTGAGTTTGATGTGCTCTTCACCGCGCTTATCTTCCATGCGAAGCTTATTCAGCCCAGCGGTCCGAATGACGTTGCGGGTGCTGTTTTTCTCTGTTACATGATCCACATGTCTCGAGTCATGCAGCGCATGAGCAATGTAGGGCTGGTCAGGATCCCCTTCACGGAAGGCAATCGCTACCTCCGTGCCCTGTATCAGCGGGAAGTGGAAACCATACATATCACCGCCATAAGGTTTGGCGAGGCGCACCGGCATGCTTTCCTGGCCGCGATCTTTGCTCTCTTCATCTGCATCAAACACCACGCGGTACAGACCGGAGGCATCCTGCCAGGCATAGATATCATTGTCTTTTGCGCTAGTAACACGCGCTGTCATGGTGCCGCTGACTTTTGGGCGTGGTAACAACCTTGGGCGCCAGCACAGCGTTTCGCTGTAAGGCACACCATTAAGGTTGATTTGTAACGCCGACTTGCGGCTGGCACTGAGGTTAATGCGCGTGACGACGACCGGATTTTGAAGCTGTTCCGGCAGCGTTGGCAAAAGGCCATCAATAATGGTCAGCACCTTGCCTGGAGCCAGCGATGCGTCATTGCTGATGCCAGTAATCAGCGTCTGGCCGCACAAAAAACGTTCGTGATCGAGGCGCGCGTAATAGTTCGCAGTCTCCGGCGCGGGCACATATTTATCGCCGCTGTCAGGATGACGCGGACGGTAATGATAAACCTGCCCGTAGTTGATATCATCACCATCGCCGCGCGACATATCCGCCTGAACCGAACGTAAAATACGTTGCGCCTCGCGATGGTTGTAATCTTTCGCGACCACCCCTGCTTCGACCACTTTGTGGGTGATATTCAGTCCCCAGATCGATTCCTGTCCGTTATCTTCCAAGCCGGAAGGGCTGTTAAGTGGCAACGGCTTACCCTGAATAAGCGCAGACTGAGCATCACCAAACCGAACAACTTCAGTCTGGGTGTCTGGCTGGAGCGTGAACATGTAAAAGATGCCGACTTCCGACAGCAAGCGGCGAATAAACTGAAGGTCACTTTCCTGGTACTGATTTATCTGCTCACGCCTGGGATATTCGTGCTTCAGGCTGAATTCATATTCCCAGCCCTGAAAACCGTGTTCATCCAGTATCTGGCTTACCACTTCCGGAACCGATTTATTCACAAAGAAACGGTGGGAGCGATATTGCTTATCCAGCAATGCAAGGCGCGGCTCAATAACCACCAGATAAGTCACCTGATCGGCAGAACCCGTCAGACGGTGAAAATCGGTGATGTAACCATGCACCATTTTTTGCCCCGACAGCCCCATCAACTCGCCCGTGCCCATGGTCAGCGTCGCTGGTTTACGCAACATCTGCGCGGCCGTGATATCTTTATCCGAGCTGGTAAAGAGCACATCGTAGTGATAGTTCTCGCTCAACGCTTCTGCGCCGTTGAAGTTCTCGACGTCAATACTGGACGAGCAAGAGGGAATTGAAAGTTGGTAACGGTTCAACGTCCCGTTTATTAACGAGGATGCACCTTGCAGTAAATCAGTTATGTTCATGTCATTCACTCCTTGATGACAGCCGGCCACAACGTCTCTATCACTGGTGGGGACGTTGACGACTTTCTCTGGGCTTTATTAATGTTCTCTGACAGCGGCTGGATAAATTGTTTTGATGCTATTACGAGACCGCATTTCCACGAATAGTTACCATTAATTTAGAAATTGTTACCGAGGTAATGCGTAATTTCATTCTCCTGCAGTGGGATGTTTTTAACCTGACGCCCATCAATTTGTATGGCATTTGAAAACACCCTCGAATTTTGAAGCTTTTTAATTGGCTTCAAACTAAATCTAACCACATACTCTCCATCGCCAAACTCGTCAATTACTGATTCGGAAAGACAGATAAATCGCCCATCCTTTAAATTGGTATTGTTGGGCATTAAAGATTGTCTATCATCTTCATGCCCCCTTCTGAATATACTCATGGATTTTAGCGTGTAGTCGCTGGCTCGTCGCACGTCAAAGCATGCTGCATTTTCTCTTCGAGTAATATTCGCCATTTCTGAAAACGTCACCTTATCGCCAATGCAGCCAGTGAGAAAGACGGAACTCATTATTAGAGTGGAGTAAACACCTGCTTTATAAAACTGATAGCATCTCATTATGGTTTCTTTCAAATGAATACTTAAGAATAAAATAGATTTCAATCTGTAATTATAACACTAAAAATCATTTGGAATAAGGCTGGGAAGATAGTCTGCGTTATTCAATGGCAAAAATATTATCTGGCCTTTACTTATCTTAATGGATGCGACCTTTCTAAAAGATGGACGTATCTTCAAAGTAGACAGCAGAGTGTAATGAATAGTATAGGCCCGATTTTCCGTAACAGGCCACTGTGATGGTGAAAGGCAACGTTTGTTGTGAACTGCCAACAATTCACTTCCCGCATACGTTTCCCTCAACCCTGAATCATCCTTATTTTTTATCGAAATGACGCTCAGATAATACGTTTTCTCTGGGGGCGTGCTGATACAAAGCATATCGTTAACCAGACTTACCCTGTTATCACGCTCAAATCCAACCTGCTCTTCTCCCAACGTACACCCGGTCACAAGTAAGCATATTAATGTGCTTATCATCGTCTTTCGAATATGCTTCAACATTTGAACCATTTATCTTGGTGGCCGTTTTAGGCGCTGACTACACACCCACTTACTTATTTATAGCCTCGCGATATTTCAGAATCCTGTAACTGATAGCTACCCAATTTTCCATTAACCACTTTAACAGCAACGACAAAGCTTCTTATTGAATCAATGCCCCCGCCGTTTTTAAGAATAAATTTAACTACATACTCTTTGCCTTCAGCAGGCGTGAACTCATCCGGGGGAAGACATAGCATGCCATCAGAAATTTCAACGTCACCAACAATCCTGTTTTGTTGCTCTGTTCGCGGGGTATCTCTCTGATTAATTGCCAGGTAAGTCGGGATATACCCTTGTGATTGTTTTATGGGAAAGCAAATCTCTTGCCCTTCTCGCACTGCTTCCGTTGTTTCATCGTGCCACCCTCTGTCACTAACGCCCGGACAACCAAAGAGAAATACTGAACTCATGAGTAAAGTGCAAATAGCTGCGATTTTTTTGAGGTTAAAATTCTTCACCATGGAAATCCTCTGAGTGCATTTTTATAGCGTTGTTCTATTAAAGGAAGACTTAATTCGCCATCAAGCGTCACGGATTCTCTACCATGCAACCATAAAAATGATTCATAACCCCATTCACGCAAAATAAAATTATCAGCGACGATTTGAGCTTGCTGCTCCATCGGATATTCACTCAGCAATCGCCCGTCCAGTTTATAGCGATAAGAAGCTATCCAGCTGACGAGGCCTCGACAGATAACACACATCCCCCTGTCTCGTTGCCAGACATGACAGAGTTCATGAATGAATGTGTGTTGTTCACCCGAAGAAGTTTTAGAATAATCATCTCTATAGAGAAATGTGCGGTAATAGATTTCGCCCTGTGGTGTCATGGCTACACGCTCATGCTGGAGGCCAAATGGCAAATAACTGTCGTGATGAATCCAGACCTTACTGTAATTGATCTTTTCACCATAGACAGATTTTGCCAGCGCAATCTCACCTGATGTTAATAAGCGCAGGCTCCCCTCTTTGATAGCCGCTTTTTTAGCTTTATCTGTCATGCTTATTCACCAAAAATCATTACACCGCCGTCATGGCGTCAACGTTCTCCCACCACGGCGACGGCAGCGTGAGAGTCCGGTAATATCAGGCCTGAGGCTCCGCCGGCGTTTCATCCACGCTGCTGCTCACGCTGTGCATGCTGTCACGGGTGTTTTTCTGCACCGCTACCGCACCAAACAGCGCCATAAAGAACGACACGCCGTAAAAGCCTTTTTCGCTCGGCATTAGCGTTGCATTCCACAGCCCAGCAACCAGCAACACCACGGCAATAGTGAAGGCCAGCAGGCAAACCATGTGATAAAGGTGCGTAGTCGGAATACCTTCCAGCCGGTCGCGTACGGTTTTCTGCAGCGAAACCGCCGCGAACAGTCCTAGGATCAGCACCGCGAAGTAGTAGCCTTTTTCATTCAGCTCCATATCTGCGCGCCACAGGCCCGCCAGATAAACCAATGTGCCACCGAGCATAGCAATCCATGAAATCGCGATAAACGCGGGTGAAACGGGGATATTTTGGGTTTTCATACACACTCCTTGTCATTAAAAAGAACGTCACGTGTTCAGAATATAAAACTCACTTCGCCTTCTTCATTGGTGTCCAGCGTCAGGATGTTGCTTAAGGTGCCGCTGGCGCGGTGCTGCAAAATCATCTGGCTCAGCACCGGCAGGATCTGCTGATTGAGCAGGCTGTCGACGTTGCGCGCGCCGGTGTCCGGCACCAGGCAGGCGTCAGTTAGCATGTCGTACAGGCCGTCGCCGATAGTGGTGCGGATGCCGTAATGCCGTTGCAGCCGCTGGCTGACCTGGCTGAGCTTCATCTCCACGATGATCCGCATCGCCTCGCGCGCCAGCGGGCGGTAAATCACCGTCTGGAAGCGCGCCAGCAGCGCCGGCTGGAAGTGGTCGCGCAGGATCGGGCGCAGGCACTCCTGCAGGTCTGACTCGGTGGCCTCGGGCGTTTCTTCCAGCAGCTGCATCAGCGCGTCGCTGCCGAGGTTGGAGGTCATCAAAATCACCGTATTGCGGAAGTCGATTTCGCGCCCTTCGCCGTCGCGCATGAAGCCGCGATCAAACACCTGATAGAACAGGTTAATCACGTCGCGGTGCGCTTTTTCCACCTCGTCGAGCAGCACCACGCTGTACGGACGTTTGCGCACCGCTTCGGTAAGAATGCCGCCCTGGCCGTAGCCGACGTAGCCCGGCGGCGAGCCTTTGAGCTGGCTGACGGTGTGCGCTTCCTGATATTCGCTGAGGTTGATGGTGATTAACGACTTCTCGCCGCCGTACAGCAAATCGGCCAGCGCCAGCGCGGTTTCGGTTTTGCCGGTGCCGCTGGTGCCGACCAGCAGAAACACGCCCTGCGGGCCGTTTTCGGAGGTGAGTCCGGTTTTCGAGGCGCGCAGGCGCTGCGCGATGGCGCTGAGCGCCGCGTCCTGCCCGACCACGCGGGTGGCGAGCTGGGTTTCCAGCGCCAGCAGTTCAGCCTGCTCGTCCTTCATTAATGAGGAGAGCGGCACGCCGGTCCAGTCGGCAATCACGCCCGCCACGATGCGCGCGTCAACGTCGGCGGTAAGCAACGGCTCGCCGGGCTGCAGCGCGTCAAGGTCGGTCTGGAGCTGTGCGATGTTGTGTTTCTGACTGGCGTCTTTGCGTCCTTCGAGCAACTGCTGCATGCGTTCTTGCACGTCAGCGTAGCGCTGCTCCAGCGCCTCAAGCTCTTCATCGGTGGATGCAATCTGCGAGGCAATTTCAGCCAGCCGCTCCTGCGACACCGCGCCGCCGAGCGCTTCATCGTCAAGGATGGCGCGCTGCTCAATGTTCAGCGCATCAAGCTTCGCTCTTAAGCGGGTTATCGCCTCCGGCGTGGTGTCCTGGCTCATACGCACGCGCGCGGCGGCGGTGTCGAGCAGGTCAACCGCCTTGTCAGGCAGCTGGCGGCCTGTAAGGTAGCGGCGCGACAGCGTGACGGCGGCGCGCACCGCCGCGTCGGTGATGTGTACGCCGTGATGGTCGGCGTAGCGCGGCTTGAGTCCGCGCAGCATCAGGCACGCGGTGTCGTCGTCCGGCTCGTCCACCTTCACCATCTGGAAGCGTCGCTCCAGCGCGGCGTCCTTCTCAAAATACTGCTTGTACTCGCTCCACGTGGTGGCCGCGATGGTGCGCAGTTCGCCGCGCGCCAGTGCCGGTTTCAGCAGGTTGGCCGCGTCCGCGCCGCCCGCTGAATTGCCCGCGCCGATGATGGTGTGCGCCTCGTCGATAAACAGCAGCACCGGGTTCGGCGCGGCCTGCACCTCTGTGATGATGTTCTTCAGGCGCTGCTCGAACTCGCCTTTCACGCCCGCGCCCGCCTGCAGCATGCCGAGGTCCAGCGTATGCACGCTCACCGGCTTCAGGCTGTCCGGCACGTTGCCCTCGGCAATACGCAGCGCCAGCCCTTCGACCAGCGCGGTTTTACCGACGCCCGGCTCGCCAACCAGAATCGGGTTGTTCTTGCGGCGGCGCGACAGGATATCCACCATCTGACGGATTTCGTTGTCGCGGCCAAACACTGGGTCGATTTTACCGCTTCGCGCGTCAGCGGTGACGTCGCGGGTGAAGCGGGTCAGGGCTTCGGTGGATGCGGCTTTGGTCTCACCTGCGGTGGCAGGTTGTTCGATAGTGCTGACCGGCATCTCCGGCTGCTCCGCTTCGGCACGCTCGTCGGACTGCGCTTCCAGCATCGGCTGTAAACGCTCCAGCTGGCTCATGCGCAGGCTCAGCAGCGGCCACAGACCTTCGCACTGTGCAAGTTTTGGTTGCTCGGACAGCGCCATCAGCAGATGGATGCTGCGAATTTGCGGGGAATTATCAGATGCGGAGGCCATTAGCCACGCCTGCTTCAGCAGCGCTTCCAGCGAAGAAGAAAGCTGCGGACGCCCTCGCACCGCGCGTGGCTGGCGGTCGAGAAACGCCAGCAAATCCTGCCAGATAGCATCCATATCCCACTCGTAGCGGCGCGCAATCACCGTGATGTCGCCTTCACCCTGCTCCAGCAGCTTAAGCAGCCAGTGCTCCGGCTGGATTTCAGCGTGAGCGCGGGTCTGGCACAGCGACGCGGCGGCTTCCAGCGCCTGCGCGCAGAACGGATTGAGGCGACGCAGTAAAGCGGCTGACTGACTGTCCATAGCAAAATTCTCCAGATTGGGGGCACGCTACCGCCCGTCGCCGTGAACCAAAGCGCATAAGGCAGCAAGAAAAATGGGAAATGACTTGTGATTTCACTCGCTTCGGATGGAATCACCAGGCATCTGGCTTGGTCGCATAGCGTCAGTTATTTTTGAAGGTCAACACCGCGCAATGAATCGCGCCGCTACAGAATGTGCGCCCTGCAATCCCTGTTGCCAGCATCCACCGGGCTGCAAAAATACAGCCCGGCGGAGGGATTACGCTAAATAGTTCGTGTCGCAGGAAGGCGGCAAGCGAGTGCAGCCCCGGGAGCTTACATAAGTAAGTGACCGGGGTGCGCGAGCGCAGCCAATGCACCTGCGGCGCGAAATATGACGCGTAATCAGGCGGTGGCGCGTTCGTTCCAGGAATCGGAATGAATAATGTTGCCGTCTTTGTAGGTCCAGGTGATTTTTTCGTAGCGAAGCTCAATCTGCTCCAGATGGTTGTGCTTCTCTTTCGACGGATCCTTAACGTCGTGCATCACCGGATTGACCTTCACCACCTTCACGTTTTCCAGCTTGGTGTTGAAGTACTCCACTTCCTGACCGGCGTCGCTGATGCGATACCACTTGAACTCGGCAGACTTCAGCGTCTGGCCGGTGGTAACCGCTTTGTAGAGGTACGGGCTGGACGAGTCGATTTCCTTGGTGAACAGGAACGGCGTGTGAATGCGCGTGCCGGTCAGCTTGCCGGTGTTGTTGTCGGTCGGGATGTACAGGTTGTGTTGCTGTGCCACCACTTCGATGCTGCCTTCACGGTCCTGCACGTCCACCGAGCCCTTGATGTCCGCACCGCCGTCGTCCTTCAGCCACAGATAAACCGGAATTGCCATGTTGTTACTCCTTTTCTTCATGATTGCCGTCACCATCCTGTGATGACGGAGGGATTGCGTCCGCTGCCTGGCAGGCGTCGGCCTGCGGCACCAGACTGATTTCTACCCGCCGGTTGACCGCGCGGCCTTCCGGCGTGTCGTTGCTTTCAATCGGGCGACTCTGACCGAAGCCCTGCACCGCGAAGCAGCTTTCGTCAACGTCGCCGGTGTCGCGCATCCAGTCGCGCACGGATTCGGCGCGCTTCAGCGACAGGCGCTGGTTCAGCGCCGGATTGCCGGTATCGTCGGTGTAGCCCGCCACCACAATCAGCCAGCCCGGCTTCGCCTTGATGCCGACCAGCGCGTTGACCAGCACTTTGGTTGAGCCGGTTTTCAGCTCGGATTTACCGGAGTCGAACAGCGACAGGCTGTCGAGGCGCACGGTCTTCGGCCCTTCAACAATCTGCTGGATAACCGGCGGCGGTGGCGGAGGAGGCGCCCAGCTGTTGATGGCGGCGTCGACCGGCGCGAACAGGCGCATGCCCTGATACAGTCCCAGGCCGAGGCCCAGCGGTTCACCGCCGCGCTGCCAGCCATCAAGCAGTGTGCGGTCGGCGATTAACTGCGCGCGCGCGTGAACCTTCGGCTCTGCCGGTTCACCAGACAGGTGTGCCCACAGCGTCAGATGGTCACCAATAGTGCGGATCAGCCGCTGGTTGTTGAGGAACGACGCCAGCAGCGCCAGCGCCAGAAACACCGCCACAATCATGCCCGCCGCGCGCGCCAGCCTCAGGCATCGGCTGACGCCCTGCCTGCGCGGCAAGCCAGCCAGCAGCGCATCCGGCAATGGCAGCGCGACATCGGTGCCTACGGGTGCATAAGGCAGCGTGGTCAGCCCAGTAAGATGCTGCGCCCACAGGTTGTCCGCCAGCGCCGTTACCGGCGTCAGGCAAATCCCGGCGCGGCATGGCTTCATCTGCGTCAGTGGCGTGATGTGCTTTTTCTGCCACATCAGCAGGCTGTCCAGCCACTGCATTTGCATCAGGCGCGACGGCTGCTCCCGGAACCATTCAGGCAGTGGCATAGTGTCATTACCTGCGGTACACGCCTGCAGCTCACCCAGGCCCGGCGTGATGCTGAACCATTCTGTTTCGTGGTTCGGATGTGATACCCAGCATGCAGTCCACAGCGGTGGTGCGCACTTCAGCACGCGGCGGCACTGCAGCAGCGCACGCTGCCAGCTGTGAAATTGGGAAGTGAAGTCTTCAGCAGACGTGTGCTGCTCCGGCACCACTGCCAGCAGCAGCGAGACCTGTGGCAGCAGTGCCGGACGCTGAGTGGTGATGTAGTCAGCCATCGCAGCGAGTTGCCCGGGTGCATCAACCGGCAGATACCAGCCCTGCGCGGTTTCACGCGGCTGGTTGCCTGAGAACAGCGATGCACTGTCGCCACACACCAGCACTACCGCGCCGCGAAAATCTTCAGGCGGCAGACGATCATCGGCCACATCGATTTCCACATCACGCTGGCGTGACTGCCGCCACAGCATCAGCCCGGCGACCAGCAGCGCCAGCAGGCACAGTGCTGCTGCCGTGATACCAGACAGCGGCCAGAAGCCGAGGATCAGCCACAATGTAAGCACAAGGGCCAGCACGATCAGCGCATAATTACCGATGCCGCGTCTCACTTGCCCATCCCCGATATGCCGGACACCATCTGCGCCAGCCAGCCGTCGAGGACGAACCACAGGCCGCCAAGCAGCACGGCGGCGGCCACCCAGCTCATCCAGTAAAAACGGCGTCCGGTGCGCATGCCTGCCGGGCGCACTACCAGCGGCGCATCCTGCGCCAGGGCAAACGGTGGCACGCGTGCGGCCAGTTCGCGCACCACGTCCTCGCGACGCTCGTCATCCTGCGCGCGGTAATGGCCAACAAAACCCAGTTGCAGCGTGCGATACAGGCAGGTCAGCACGGTCTCGTCCGCTGCGGGTTCGCGCAGCATTTCGCGAATGCGCTCCCACAGTGCTTCGCCGCCGTTAAGCGAGTTAAAGAAACGCACCTGCAGCGGGTCTCGGCTCCAGCGCAGCCAGCCGTCGTCCTGCTGGCCACGGTTCAGTACCGCTTCGTCCAGCAGCACGCAAAAGGCGTAAAGCATGTGGTCGCGATTGGCTTCGCTAAAACCCGCCTCCGTCAGCGCCTGCCGGGCGTCGTTTACCCAGCCGGTAGCGCGGCGGTAGAGCGCATCGCCGTTGTCAATCTGCTGACCGCAGCGTAGCTGGCTGACCATCAGCCAGCCAGCGAAGAAAAGGCGTTCGGTCAGCGCATTATTGCTGTTCATGAGCGCAGTACCGCATAGAGTTCAAGTTTCAGTTCGCCCAGTGATTCCGGGGTGTAGAAGGTGCAGCCGCCGGAGTCGAGCATCGCGCGCGCAGCCCCCGTTGACAGGTCGAGCGCGAAATACTGGTTCTCCAGGCGCAGCGGGATGGTGGCAGGCACGTGCGGCAGCGGGCGGATGGTCATGCCGCTAAGCGCGATGTTGACCACCTCCGACACGTCGTCGTGGCTGCCTGCCTTACATAGCAGCGGGAAGCGGCTCTGCAGCTCGTGATTCGGCAGCGAGGAGCGCACCGACAGATAGAAGTCGGCCCCTTCGCGCAGCCGCGCATCGTGGAATCGGCCCTTCCACAGCACGCCTTCACGACTGAGGTCGATGGCAACCACGCGTGACGGCAGGCTGGCTTCCAGCAGTGAATCCAGCAGCGCAAACAGCGGCGGGAACACCTGCTCCGGTGCGTCGTGGCGATAGGCCGGAATATCTCCGGCATCGTGTTCGAGTGAGAAGGTCAACAGACCGCCAGCAAGACGTGCCAGCTCGCGGTACAGCAGTTCAGGATGGCGGGTTGGCGACTGGAACAACTCCAGCAACACCGGCTCGGCGCTGTTCAGCGCGTTGAGCAGCCAGAACAGCGAGACGTCGGCGACAGCAAAATCGGCCATGCGCTCGTTGCTTTCGCGTCGCAGCGCCATTAGCCGCTGACGGCGCGCGCTAAGGCGATGCAGCAGATCGCCGAGTGCAGTCAGCACCGCCGGACTGGCCGACAGCGACAGCATCGGCGGAATGAATGACGCGTCGCGTGTCCACTGTCCCTGCGCGTTACGCACCAGGCGCGCCACCGGACAGGTGAGATACGCACCGTTTTCCTGATTAGAGAGACGCAGACGCAGAGCAAAACGCTGCACGGCAATGCCGGTGCGCTCCTGCCCCGCCAGCTCCTGCACCTCTTCACGACCGGCCACCCAGCGGCGCGGACGTTCGCTGTCGCTGCCGTCGTCGAGATTACCGCCATTGGCGCTCAGCAACGGCAAAGCCAGCACCACTTCAACCAGTTCCTGACCGGCTGCAACAGACAGGTCGCAGGCCGGTGGCAGGTTGTCGGAGAGCGCGGTGTCCGTCAGCGTCCCGTCGGGAAAGCGCACCGTCAAGCGGGTGGCGTTAAGACGAGACAGCGCCAGCGCGCCGTCGTCGAACTCGCGTGTAATACGCCCCACGGATACGCCAGGCCCATGCGCGCCACGGTGTCGGCGACGTGGGCGTCCCACAGTGACTGCTGCTGAAACTGCTGCGGAGTCAGAAACGCCCCGTCTTCCCATAACGGTCGGTAGATTTTCATCGCGCCTCCTGCGCCTTACGCTTTAGCTTTCGGCATCTGAGAAACCAGCGACAGGTTCACGTCCATGCCTTCCACCTGGAAGTGCGGGATGGCGAACAGCTTAACGCGGAAGAAGCCCGGGTTGTCCTCGATATCTTCCACCAGCACTTTCGCATCGCGCAGCGGATGTGAAGACTGCAGCTCGTCGCCCGGATCGGTCATCTCGGTCACCAGCGTGCGCACCCAGGTGTTGAGCTCCAGCTCCAGCAGGCGGCGGTCTTTGGTGGTGCCGATGTTTTCGCGCTGAATAAGCTTCAGGTAGTGAGCGATGCGCGACAGCAGGAAGATGTAAGGCAGACGCGCGTTGATGCGGCTGTTGGCGGTGGCATCGGCGGTGTCATACAGCGCCGGTTTTTGCGTTGAGTTGGCCGAGAAGAAGCAGGCGTAATCGCGGTTCTTATAATAAGAGAGCGGGATAAAGCCGAGGTTAGCAAACTCGAATTCGCGGGTTTCCGGGATCATCACTTCGGACGGGATTTTCACCTGGTTGCCGGTGCCCAAATCGTACAGATGGATCGGCAGATCCTGCACCGCACCACCGGCCTGCGGGCCGCGAATTTGCACACACCAGCCGTTGCTTATAAAGCTCTGCACCATGTTGGCGGCGAAGGCGAACGAGGCATTGGTCCACAGGTATTTGTCGTGATCCGGACCTTTCACTTCTTCGATGTAGTTGAAGCTGCGCACCGGCACGGTGTCCGGGCCGTACGGCAGACGACCGAGTACGCGCGGCATGGTCAGGCCGATGTAGCGTGAGTCATCGGTGTCGCGGAATGACTTCCACTTGATGTACTCAGCGCGGTCAAAGTAGTTGCCGATGTCTTTGATCGCCGCCACTTCTTCCATCGACTCTTTGAGGAAAAACTGCGGGCCGACCGAACCGATAAACGGCATGTGTGCTGACGCCGCGACTTTCGACAGGTTGCGCAGCAGCGCCACGTCCTGCGCCGAGGCATCGAACTCGTAAGCTGAAATCACCGCACCAATCGGCTCGCCACCCGGCGTGTCGTATTCGGCGACGTAGGTTTGCAGATAGAGGCCGCTCTGGATGATTTCCGGCGCGTCTTCAAAGTCCTGACGCAGGTCGTCTTTCGACACGTCCAGCACTTCAATTTTCACGTTCTGGCGGAAGTCAGTTTTATCCACCAGCGACTTCAGGCCGCGCCACGCCGACTCCACTTTCTGGAATTCATCATGGTGCATCACCGCATCGAGCTGGCGGCTGATCTGGCGGTCCAGCTCGGCGATGTGGTGATCCAGCAGATTTTTATCCAGCTTCTCTACTTTCGCACCGCTGATTTTCAGACGCGTCAGGAACACCTGCATCGCGGCGGTGACGCGCTCGTCGGCGGTGGCATCAGACATCGCCTGATTGTCCTGCCAGACGTTGAGATCACTCAGCTCTGACACCGGGTTGAGGTTGATTTTTTCAAACAGCGAAGCGTAGACGCCGCCCGCAGCCGGGCGATCCAGCACGGTGGTTGCACCATTGGCATGGGTTTCATTCTGAACTGACATCAGCATTCTCTCTCTATAGTCCGTTACGGGGATGATCAGGCTTGATCGGTGGCTAACGCAGACAGCTCGCTGCGCAGTTCATCGCTGAGTGCCGGATCTTTCAGGATGGCTTCCAGCTCTTTGCGGAAGGTGACGTTATCCAGCAGGTTGGATTTAAGGTCGCGCAGCAGGTTGCGCATCGCCAGCATGGCGCGCAGCTGAGGGATTTGGCGGGCAACCTGCTCCGGCTCGAAGTCCTTCATGTCGCGGAAGTTAAGCTGAACGTTCTCTTCGCTGCCGTCACCGGCCAGGGTGTTCGGCACGGCAAATGACACCGCTGGCGCGATATCGGCCAGCACGCTGTTGAAGTTGTTTTTGTTGACGTTGATTTTTTCGCGTTCAGACAGCGGGCGGTCTTCCGCGCCGTTACTGAAATCGCCGGTCACCAGCAGCTTGAGAGGGAGCTCGGTTTTCTTCGCCGCTCCACCGGTGTGCAGGTCTAGCTTGAGGTTGATACGGGCTTTAGGGATTTCATTCTGGTAAGAGTTGCTCATGTTTACTCCTTGTAAAAATGGCGCGGAAAGCACGCGTAGGCACACTTTCCCTGTGTGTTACCGCGCGAATATATAGCTGGAATTTTAGGAAGGCAATAAAGCGAGATGATCTTTGCGGTCTGATTTATATAGGAAATTTCTTATGATTTGAGTTAAGCCCCTGATGAACACTGATAAAGTGACTAGGATTGTTCTTAAAATTATTTTTGACTGGGAGTGCCATTTATCACCAGAAATACTTTTACAGGTATCAATAATACAATGGCGCTAATTGTTACCGCAGGGGGATGGTGTCGAGCCGAGGAGGTACACAATAAAAAACCCGGCGCGCGCCGGGTTTTACTTAAGCTACATTCTCAATCAAACGGTTAACTGTAAGCGTGCAGCGTGCGTTGGCACAGCGCTGAACGGACGCAATCCTCTTTGCCGAAACGCACCACGCCGATCATTTCATCCTCTTCGAAGCGCGCTAACGCATCGGCAAGGCCAGACCTGGCGTGAGATGGCAGGTCGCACTGGGTAATATCGCCGTTGACGATAACCGTCACGTTTTCCCCCAGGCGGGTCAGGAACATCTTCATCTGTGCAGCGGTGACGTTTTGTGCCTCATCAAGGATCACCACCGCATTTTCAAAGGTACGTCCACGCATGTAGGCGAAGGGCGCGATCTCTACCTTGGCAATTTCGGGCCGCAGGCAGTATTGCATAAAGGAAGCGCCGAGACGTTTAACCAGAACGTCATAAACCGGTCGGAAATAAGGCGCGAATTTCTCGGAAATATCTCCGGGGAGGAAACCGAGATCTTCATCTGCCTGCAGAACCGGGCGCGTTACGATAATCCTTTCGATATCCTTATTGATCAGGGCCTCAGCCGCTTTGGCTGCGCTAATCCAGGTTTTTCCGCAGCCGGCTTCACCGGTGGCGAAAATAAGCTGTTTCGTTTCTATGGCATGGAGATAGTGTGCCTGAGCTTCATTTCTGGCTTCAATCGGCCCGCGGTCACGTGCATCACGTGCCATACCAATTGAATCCAACCCACCCATTTGCACCAGCGAAGTGACCGATTCTTCTTCACGCTGACGGTGACTGCGAGAGTCGCTACGAATAACGCGTCTTGCTTCACGACGTGCTTTGATCACTGCTTTCTGTCTTCCCATAGTGGCACCTTACAGTTGGTTTCATTTATCGCGGCGGATCACCCGCGGCGATGACTTGAACGCTTTAGAGGTTTAGTTGGCTTCCTTGTAAGCCGTGTCGAGCCAGTGAGAATGGTGTGCATCAGCGCCGAGACGCAGGCGCGCACCGGTAAAGAAAATGAGATTGAACAAGAACGATGTTTGAAAAGTAGCGAGGTTACGTTGGAGGGAAGAAATCCCCCGCAGTGGACTGCGTGTGGTGAAACTATTTAACTGTCCCAAAGAGAGACGAATCATGCGCGAACTCCAGTGGCTTAGCCACACAACTGACAACGCTTATGAATAAAGTGCATCATATTTGCGGTGGTTTGCAACATTATTTTTACGTAGCAGTAAAGAAAAAAAGATAAGCGAAGCCTAAGGTCTTTTACCTTAAATTAAATTTCTCATGTTTATCATATAGATGATTTATTAACGGGTAACATAACTTTTTAAGAACATTCGGAAGTGATTACTTCCAGCGGAAAGTTTAAGGAAGACTTAACAAATGCGCCTGCGAAGCGGTGACCATCGCAGGCGCTGCACATTTATTAATCAGGCCTGCAATAAAGATTGCCCGAGATAATGGTTTTTATCCGCCACGCCCGGCAGCGCGAAAAAGTATCCGCCGCCAATCGGGCGAATATATTCTTCCAGCGCTTCGCCATTGAGACGCTGCTGTACGGTAATAAAGCCCCTGGTTAAATCATGCTGGTAGCAAACAAACAATAAACCCATATCCAGCTGACCCGAGCCGGTAATACCGCTGGAATAGCTGTAACCGCGCCGCAGCATCAAGCTGCTGTCGGTTTCTGGCGTGCGTGGATTGGCGAGACGAATATGCGCATCCAGCGCAATCAAATCGCCATCGGGATCTTTGCTGTAATCCGGTACGTCATGCTCGTTTTTCATACCCAGCGGCGCGCCTGATAACTTCTCACGACCAAAGATGGTTTGCTGCTCGCCGAGCGGCGTACGGTCCCACATTTCTACGTGAAAACGGATGATACGCACCGCCTGATAGCTGCCGCCGTGCGTCCACGCCGGTTCCTGCTGTTCGTGCGTGACCCACAAGAGTTGATCCATCAATGCCGGATTATGCGTATCGGGATTGGCGGTACCATCTTTGAAACCGAGCAGGTTGATCGGCGTTTCTTTGCCGTTGCTGCGCGCCGCGTGGTCGGCAATAAAACCGTCGCGACGCCAGCGCACCGCCAGCAGATCGGGCGTGCGTTTAATGATGTCGCGCAGCGCGTGAATCACCGTATCCTGGGTGTTGGCGCAAATCTGGAGCAGCAGGTCGCCATGGCACTGTTCCGCATCCAGCGAATCGTTGGGAAAACGCGTCATGGTTTGCAGCTGCGCAGGCTTGTGTTTGCTTAAGCCGAAGCGCTCATCAAACAGCGAGGTGCCGACCGATAACGTCATGGTGAGATTGTCGGGCGCGATATCGGCACCGAGAATTCCCGAATCCATCGGCGGCAGCTGCGGATTGGTGACCGCCGGCGCCGGTCCACCTTGCGTGAGAAAAGCGAAGCGATCGGTTAGCAAGCGAAACAGACGTTCAAGCTCGGCTTTGTCGCTCGCCAGCACATCAAACGCCACCAGCATCATGGATGCCTGCTGCGGCGTGACGATACCGGCCTGATGGGCGCCGTAAAAAGGTTGCGCCTGCTGGCGCGAGTTGGGTGCAACCGTGCCGGGAGAGAAGCTATCGGCGGCTGCGGTATGGAACGGACAACCGCCGCCAAGGGCGGCTGCGCCACCCAACATGCCTAATCCCTGCAATAATCGACGACGCGACGGCTGCGCCGCGTCATTTTTTTCACTCATGATCAGTCGAGACCCAAGGTTCCACGCAGCAGTGAGAGATCTTCCGCCAGCGTGGTAATCGGGCCTTTCAGCGCGTTACGGTCAGCGGTAGTCAGTTTTTCGTACGATTCAAAGCCATCTTTGGTGCGATATTTGCTGAGAATGCCGTCGACTTTCCTGAAGTTAGCATCCACTTTCGCCAGCAGCTGCGGGTTGTTTTTCTGCAGCAGCGGACGCAGCAGATCAACGATTTTCTGCGCGCCATCGATGTTGGCCTGGAAGTCGGAGAGATCGGTACGGCTGTAACGATCCTCTTCACCAGAGATCTTGCTGGAGGCCACTTCTTCAATCAGACCGGCTGCGCCGCCAACCACCTTCGCCGGTGGAAACGCCAGTTCGCTGATGCGGTTTTGCAGATCGAGCACATCCTGATTTAGCTTGCTGGCGAACTCTTCGGCACCTTTGGTGGTGTTATCGGCGAACAGGATTTTTTCCAGGCGGTGGAAACCGGTGAATTTCGGATCTTCATTTTTCTTCTCGAAGTCATCTTCACGCGCATCAATGCTGCCATCCAGATCGGAGAACAGCTCAGCAATAGGTTCAATACGCTCGTAATGCACGCGCGTAGGTGCGAATAGCGCTTTGGCTTTCTCAATGTCGCCGGCTTTCACCGCATCGGTAAACGCTTTGGTGCCTGCTACCAGCTCTTTCACTTCATTCATCACGTAGACTTTGTAGTCGGCGATCGGGCCAACCAGCTCCAGCACATCCGGTTTACCGTTTGCCGCTTTCTTCGCATCGCCGCTCACCACCAGCTTGCCTTTCGGGTTGCTGAGCAGGCCGCAGGTCATGTCATATTCGCCCGCTTCCAGATTAGCGGTGAGTTTCTGGCTGAAGCCAGGCGCGATGTTTTCACGCTCTTCCACCACCATCACCCCTTTCAGGATCTCCCACTCCAGCGCTTTCTGGCTGTTGTTTTTGATGATGAACTGGGTTTTACCGGCCTGCACGTTGAGCGACATCGGCTCACATTGTTTGTCCGTCACGGTGACCGTGACTTGCGGGACGGCAGCAGTAGCCGCACCGGAAAGCGCCAGCATAGCAACCAACAGCGCCTTGCGGCGGAAGCGAATCGTCATAGTGATATCCCTGTTACATGGAAGAACAGGCGCGCAATTGCGCCTGATTAAATTTCAGCGTGTGGTACGTGCCGCGTTGACTGCAGGCCGGGCCGGGAAGAAAAACAGCAGCAGCGCCGGGATGAGATAGGCAAGCCACACCGCCACTTCGCTGACGCTTGGCGTTTCCTGGTAACCTAAAATCCCTTCCAAAAGCGTGCCGAACACCGAGTGCGTTGAAAGCGTGTTGCTCATATCAAACGCTTCATCCTGGAAGTGATTCCACAAACCGGCCTCATGGAAGGCGCGAATGGCGCCGGCGGACAACCCCGCTGCGACAAACAGAATGAACAAACTGGTCCAGCGGAAAAAGTGCGCCAGGTTCAGGCGAATGCCGCCGTAATAGAGCAAAAAGCCCAGCGCCACGGCGGTTGCAAGGCCGAGCACCGCGCCGAGCGGCGGCGCATAACCCACATCTTGCGTGAACGCGGCCAGCAGGAAGAACACCGATTCCAGCCCTTCACGCGCCACCGCCAGAAACACCATCAGCACCAGCGGGAAGCCGCTGCTGCCCTGCTTCTGCAACGCCTGATCGACCGATTTTTCCAGCGTGGCTTTGATATTGCGCGAAACTTTGCGCATCCAGAACACCATCGACGTCAGGATCACCACGGCAATCACCGCGACAATGCCTTCGAACAGCTCCTGCTGTTTCTGAGGAAACTCACCGGTAGTTTCATTAATAAAGATGCCCAACGCTAAGCAGAGCGCGGCAGCGATAAATACGCCGGCCCACATGGCGGGAAACCATTGGGTGCGCTGGGTGCGTTTGAGATAGCTGGCAATCAGGCTGACGATGAGCGCTGCTTCCAGACCTTCGCGCAGCATAATGAGAAAGGGAACGAACATCACCAACCTCTTGAATTTTAAGAAGGGTAAACCTTAGGTAAAAAAACGTAAAGTGCGAACGATAGTGATTATCATTACTGAAGAGAGAAATACAAGTCACTGCAGGAAATTAATTTTGTTTTGCGGAAGGGGGAGCGGGTTTGAGAGGGTGCGCACTCCTGCGCACCTGGGGGTTCATCAAACACGTCGCCATCAATGGCGATAGAGGTTACTTGCTCTGGTATTGGGCTTCGGCGGCAGCAAAGCGCTGCTGTGCCGCTTCTGATGGGCCACGACCCAGCAAGCTAAATACCACAATCGCGATACTGGCGAACGCGAAGCCTGGGATGATTTCATACAGCTCGGCGTAGCCATAATCTTTCCACAGCAATACGGTCAGCGCGCCAATCACCATACCGGCCAACGCGCCGTTGCGCGTCATGCGTTTCCAGCACACGCCGAACAGCACCACCGGACCAAAGGCGGCACCGAAACCTGCCCACGCATAGCTCACCAGACCCAACACGCGGTTTTCCGGGTTGGCTGCCAACGCGATAGCAATCAAGGCAATCACCAGCACCATTAAGCGCCCTACCCACACCAGCTCTTTCTGGCTGGCGTTTTTACGCAGGAAGCCTTTATAAAGATCCTCGGTCAGGGCGCTGGAGCAAACTAGCAGCTGGCAGCTTAAGGTCGACATCACCGCGGCGAGAATCGCTGAGAGCAAGATACCGGCAATCCACGGATTGAACAGAATACGCGCCAGTTCGATAAAGATACGCTCGCCGTTCTGGCTTACGCCCGCCGCCTGATCAGGATGGTTCTCGAAGTAGGCGATACCAAAGAAGCCCACCGCCACCGCGCCACCCAGGCACAGGATCATCCAAATCATACCGATACGACGCGCGCTGCGGATGGTGTGATGCGAATCGGCCGCCATAAAGCGCGCCAGAATATGCGGCTGCCCAAAGTAGCCAAGTCCCCAACCGAGCAGCGAAATCACCGCGACAAAGTTCAGCCCTTTCAGCATATCGAGGTTTTCGAGGCTCTTCGCCCTGATCACCGCCAGTGAATCATCCAAGCCGCCGACGGCGACAATCACGATAACTGGCGTGAGAATCAGCGCAAAAATCATCAGGCTGGCCTGCACGGTATCGGTCCAGCTCACCGCAAGGAAACCGCCCACCAGCGTGTAGAGAATGGTGGCAGCGGCACCTGCCCACAGCGCGGTCTGGTAATCCATACCAAAGGTACTTTCAAACAGACGCGCACCGGCAACCACGCCAGACGCACAATAGATAGTGAAGAAGATCAGAATCACCACCGCCGAGATAACGCGCAGCAGTTTGCTGTTATCTTCGAAACGGCTGGAGAAGAAGTCTGGCAGGGTTAACGCATTATCGTGATGCTCGGTCTGTACACGCAGACGGCCCGCCACGATGCGCCAGTTCAGCCAGGCGCCGATGATCAGGCCGATGGCGATCCAACTTTCGGAGATCCCAGACAGGAAAATGGCGCCCGGCAGGCCCATCAATAACCAGCCGCTCATATCGGAAGCACCCGCAGAGAGCGCGGTCACGACGCTCCCTAAACTGCGCCCGCCGAGAATATAGTCATCGAAGCTTTTGGTTGATCGCCAGGCGATGAAACCTATCAGCACCATCCCAAGGATATACACTACAAAGGTCACCAACATCGGTGTACTTACACTCATGAGTCTCTCCACTTATTATTTGATCCATCAAGAGAAATCTTTTTGATCAGCTGTCGGAACGGGACAGCAGCCTGGTTTCACCGCATCCAGAGAAAGCGATTTCTCTTAAGGCGCGGTATCCTGCCGCAAAGGGTCGGCGCGCACAATGCATTTAACACAGCTGTTACACCGGTTTCACCTTCCTTCGCTTTTTTAATGCCAGCAGGTTGCGCCTGCTCACAGTTTGAGTTGCACCTTATCGGGTTCAGGAACCGTCTTGTTGCTGGCGGTTGCAACATTGGCGAGTTTCTTGCAGCAATTTTCATGCCGCATTTATCGATTTAACACTTTCGGCGGTTCAAAGCGTGCAACCGAGGTCACATTTAACTTGGTTGCACAAAGTTGCAACATAGGTGATATTGCTGCCACGCAAGCGTTGAATCACTACTTTTCGAGGACGAGGACATCATGGGAACGACTACCATGGGGGTGAAGCTGGATGAAGCCACCCGCGATCGCATTAAACTGGCGGCGCAGAAGCTTGACCGCACATCACACTGGCTGATCAAGCAGGCCATTTTTAATTATCTGGAGCAGCTGGAAGCCGGTGAATCCGTGCCGGAAATTCCGCAGTTGCTGATTGATGCCGCCGGTGATGAAAGCGTGCCCGACGAGGCGCTGCAGCCTTTCCTCGACTTCGCCGAACATATTTTACCGCAGTCAGTCAGCCGCTCAGCGATCACCGCCGCATGGCGTCGTCCGGAAACGGATGCGGTGCCAATGCTGCTGGAACAAGCGCGTCTCCCTGCCCCGCTGGCCGAGAAAACCCATCAGCTGGCTTACAGCCTTGCCGATAAATTGCGGCACCAGAAAGGTGCAACCGGCCGCGCCGGCATGGTGCAAAGCTTGCTGCAGGAGTTCTCGCTCTCCTCGCAGGAAGGCGTGGCGCTGATGTGTCTGGCGGAAGCGCTGCTGCGTATTCCGGATAAGCCGACGCGTGATGCGTTAATCCGCGACAAAATCAGCAATGGCAACTGGCAATCGCATCTTGGCCGCAGCCCGTCGATGTTTGTTAACGCCGCCACCTGGGGCTTGCTGTTTACCGGCCGTCTGGTCTCTACCCATAACGAAGCTAATCTGTCGCGCTCGCTCAATCGCATCATCGGTAAAAGCGGCGAACCGCTGATCCGTAAAGGCGTGGACATGGCGATGCGCCTGATGGGCGAGCAGTTTGTTACGGGTGAAACCATCGCCGAAGCGCTGGCCAATGCGCGCAAACTGGAAGAGAAAGGGTTCCGTTACTCATACGACATGCTGGGCGAAGCGGCGCTGACCGCCAGCGATGCCAAAGCCTATTTGATTTCCTATCAGCAGGCGATTCACGCCATCGGCAAGGCGTCGAACGGTCGCGGTATTTATGAAGGTCCGGGCATCTCCATCAAACTGTCAGCGCTGCATCCGCGCTACAGCCGCGCGCAGTATGAGCGCGTGATGGACGAACTCTACCCGATCCTTAAATCCCTGACGCTGCTGGCGCGCACGTATGACATCGGTATTAACATCGATGCGGAAGAAGCCGATCGCCTTGAGCTGTCGCTCGATCTGCTGGAAAAACTTTGCTTTGAACCGGAGCTGGAAGGCTGGAACGGCATCGGCTTTGTGATTCAGGCGTATCAGAAGCGCTGTCCGTTCGTGATTGATTCGCTGATTGATTTGGCGCAGCGCAGCCGTCGCCGTCTGATGATTCGCCTGGTGAAAGGCGCGTATTGGGACAGCGAAATCAAACGCGCGCAGATTGAAGGTCTGGAAGGCTATCCGGTCTATACCCGCAAGATGTACACCGACATCTCATATCTGGCATGCGCGCGCAAACTGCTCGCGGTGCCGAACCTGATCTATCCGCAGTTTGCTACCCACAACGCGCACACGCTGGCGGCGATCTACCAGCTGGCGGGCAATAACTATTATCCAGGCCAGTACGAATTCCAGTGCCTGCACGGCATGGGTGAACCGCTGTATGAGCAGGTTGTCGGTAAAGTGGCCGATGGCAAACTGAACCGACCGTGTCGCATTTATGCGCCGGTCGGTACCCACGAAACGCTGCTGGCGTATCTGGTGCGTCGTCTGCTGGAGAACGGTGCCAATACCTCCTTCGTTAACCGCATCGCTGATAACACCTTGCCACTGGATGAGCTGGTCGCCGATCCGGTTGCCGCCGTGGAGAAAATGGGCATTGCGGAAGGCGCGATTGGTTTACCGCATCCGAAAATCCCGCTGCCGCGCGATCTGTATGGCGCCAAACGCGCTAACTCCGCCGGTCTGGATATGGCCAACGAACATCGTCTGGCGTCGCTCTCCAGTGCCCTGCTCAACAGCGCCAGCCAGCCGTGGATTGCCCAGCCGCTGGTAGAAGGTGAATTGGGCGAAGGCGTCAGCCGCCCGGTGCTTAACCCTTCTGCACCAACAGATGTGGTGGGCAGCGTGCGTGAAGCTACCGAAGCCGAAGTCTCGGCTGCACTGGATGCGGCAGTCAATGCCGGTCCAATCTGGTTCGCGACGCCACCGCAGGAGCGTGCCGCGATTCTGGAGCGTGCCGCCGAAGCGATGGAAGGCCAGATGCAGCAGTTGATTGGCCTGCTGGTGCGTGAAGCCGGTAAAACCTACAACAACGCCATCGCCGAGGTGCGTGAAGCGGTTGATTTCCTCTACTACTACGCGGGCATGGTGCGCGACGATTTCGATAACGAAACCCATCGTCCGCTTGGTCCGGTGGTGTGCATTAGCCCGTGGAACTTCCCGCTGGCGATCTTTACCGGACAAGTTGCCGCAGCGCTGGCGGCGGGTAACAGCGTGCTGGCAAAACCGGCGGAGCAAACTCCGCTGATTGCCGCGCAGGCGGTGCACATCCTGCTGGATGCCGGCGTACCGGCTGGCGTGTTGCAACTGCTGCCGGGCCAGGGCGAAACCGTGGGTGCGCAACTGACCGGCGACGAGCGCGTGCGCGGTGTGATGTTCACCGGTTCAACCGCGGTGGCGACATTGCTGCAGCGTAATCTGGCTGGTCGTCTCGATCCTCAGGGTCGTCCGACGCCGCTGATTGCCGAAACCGGCGGCATGAACGCGATGATCGTGGATTCCTCAGCGCTCACCGAACAGGTGGTGGTGGATATCGTGGCTTCGGCCTTTGATAGTGCCGGTCAACGCTGCTCGGCGCTACGTCTGCTGTGCGTGCAGGACGATGTGGCCGATCACACGCTGAAAATGCTGCGTGGTGCGATGGCCGAGTGCCGCATGGGCAACCCGGAACGTCTCTCGACCGACATTGGTCCGGTGATCGATGCCGAAGCGAAAGCCAATATCGAACGTCACATTCAGGCGCTGCGCAACAAGGGCTTCACCGTCTATCAGGCGGCGCAGGAGAATCCACAGGACAGCAAAGAGTGGAACAGCGGCACCTTTATCAAGCCGACGCTGATCGAGCTGGATCAGGTGAGCGATCTGGATAAAGAGGTGTTTGGTCCGGTGCTGCACGTGGTGCGTTTCTCGCGCAATAACTTGCCGCAGCTGGTGGAGCAGATTAACGCGTCGGGTTACGGCCTGACGCTCGGCGTGCATACCCGCATCGATGAAACCATCGCGCAGGTTACGGCGAGCGCTAAAGTCGGCAACCTGTATGTAAACCGCAATATGGTGGGTGCGGTCGTCGGCGTGCAGCCGTTCGGCGGCGAAGGCTTGTCGGGCACCGGTCCAAAAGCCGGTGGTCCGCTCTATCTCTATCGCCTGCTGGCCAACCGTCCAGATGGCGCGCTGCGTATCACCTTTGATCGTCAGGATGCCGAGCGCCCGGTTGACAGCACAGTGCGTGCCGAGCTAATGCGCGCGCATCAGGCATTGCAGCAGTGGGCGCAGGATAAGCCTGAGCTGCTGGCGCTGTGTCAGCGTTACGACGAGCTGGCGCAGGCCGGTACGGTGCGTCTGCTGCCGGGCCCAACCGGCGAGCGCAATACCTTCACCCTGCTGCCGCGCGAACATGTGCTGTGCATCGCCGATAACGCAGAAGACGCGCTGACGCAACTGGCGGCGGTAACCAGCGTCGGCAGTCAGGCCATCTGGCAGGATGATGAGCTGCATCGTGCGCTGCGTACGTCTTTGCCTGCTGCAGTGCAAGCGCACGTCAAGCTGGTGAAGGATGCGCTGGCGGCGGAGTTTGATGCGGTGATTTATCACGGTGATGCCGATCAGCTGCGCAGCCTGTGTGAGCAGGTCGCGGCACGCGATGGCGCGATTGTCTCGGTGCAGGGCTTCGCCCGCGGCGAAACCAATCTGCTGCTGGAGCGTTTGCTCATTGAGCGTTCACTCAGCGTCAATACCGCCGCTGCGGGCGGTAATGCGAGTTTGATGACCATCGGTTAAAACGCGCAATAAAGTGCGCCGCTACAGTCAGTGCATGACTTCGTAGCGGCGCGATTCATCGCGTGAATTTTCAGGCCGCAGACTTATTCCGTTTCAATCCGATCAACGTTGGAAACACAAACAGCGACTGCCCCAATCCACGATTAGTAACCTGCCACACCGCCACCGAACACAGCGAACAGATCCCAACAATCGCCAGCGGATAGAAGCAGGCCCACAGAATGGAGAACCACGCTTGCTCAAACAGGTGATGGCGCTGGGCAAACAGAATCGCCGACATGCCGAAGAACTCAATGAAGATGCGGTGAATCACGTAAATTTGCAGCGTGTTGCGCCCGACCCAGTTCAAATAACTCATCTTGAAACGCGCGTTCAGCCAGCGACAGGCCGCCACGCTGCCCAGCACCGCGAGGATGCACAGGAACAGGCTCTTATCCAGACCAAAGATGATATGCAGGCCCGAGATCGCCGCCAATATCGCCCAGGGCACAATGTTGTCGCGACGCCATTCACTGAGACGCAGCATCATCGGGCTCCAGAACGCCCCCAGCAGGAAGAACAGGAAATACTGCGCCACGCTTTGTGGTCCCCAGTACGGAATAATTTTCTCCACCGCCAGATAGTTGAGCGCAATCGCCACCACCAGCAACGCCACTTTCTGCTGTTTAAAGATCTTGGCGCACAGGAAATAGAGCGCTAAGCCGTAGAGATACCACGAGGTGCTCATGGCGAGGAAAGTGAGCTTTAAGAACTCCAGCAGCGAACCGGCATACGCTGCATTAAGGTTCTGCGAAATACGCTGCCCGGTTATCTCGGTTGAGATGCCAACAATCGACCACCACTGAATAAAGCCCCACAAAATATAGAGATAAAACAGGTTGGTGATGCGGCTGGTAAACACCTGTTTCCACGGCCGATTTAAAATACCGTTAGTGGCTAATAAGCCCGAAACAAAGAAAAACGCCGGCATACGCAGCGGCGACAATACGGTATTAAACTGCACCCATATTTCTGCCGGGATCCAACCTGCCGTCAATAATTTCACCGTGCCTTCGAATCCAGGTAATACGGTGTGATACAACACCACCAGTAATATGCAGGCTCCCTTGAGGGTATTTATCCATGCGATATCTTCTTTCCTGGCGTTATTCATATGATGACTCCCGCTGCTGTTGCTGTGTAGGTCTTAAAGAAGAAGGATGAGGAAATAAGCGTTGTAGCATTTATGATTATTAAACGATTATTCAACAGGCAGGGCGGGCATGATGTAGCGAAAGTCCTAAATGTTTTTTTGTGGTCCTGATATAACAATACTTTACACATCCAGACAAAAATAGAACCCTGAGCAGGCTAAGGAAATTTGTCTTAATTTGAGTCACTAAAAGAGGATTAAGTAAAATAAGTGTGATCGGTGTCGCGCAGGTAAATTAAGAACAATCCCCCCTTTCTTATGCCAGATTAAATTCAAATTCTAAATGTAGATTTATTTAATGTGGCAAATGGATAAGCAGCGATATTAGCGTTGTGCTAAGCGATTTATTACCGCGCATTCCGTAGCGGCGTGATTTATCGCGCAATGAATTGCGCCGCTACGGAATGTGCGGCGCGTGATCAACAAAGTTATTGCAGCGGTGCGCTTTTGCTTTCGAGCGCAGGTTTGCTCAGCAGGCGCGGATAGAGAAACAGCATGCGGCCCGGACCACGGTTGAGCAGCGTCCACACCAACAACGAAATACTGGTACACAACGCAACGCCGATAATTGGCATCAGTAGCGCCCATGCCCAGCTAAAGACGGTATGGTCAAACCAACCATAATGCACCGCCAGCACAATCGCACTCAGCCCCAGCAGCTCAATAAAGATACGGTGCAGCACGTAGATTTGCAGCGTGTTACGGCCAATCCAGTTAAGCCACGCCATATTGAAATGTTCATTGAGCAAGCGGCACAGCACAATGCCAAACACGATGGTCAGCAAGCTGTAGAACGGATTCTTATAGATGCCGCCGACATGGTGCAGTAGGCCAATCAGCGCAATGCCGCCCAGCATCAACCAGTGCTGACGCTTCAGTTCGCTCAACTCGATCAACGCCTGGCTGAAGAACACGCCGAGCAGGAAATAGAGATAGTTCTGCGCCACGCTGGCGGGTCCCCAGCCGGGAATCAGGCTAAACTGCGCGGCGTAAGTCGCGACAATCGCCAGCGCCATCAAGGCCATCTTCTGTTTGTGGAACAGCTTGGTGAACAGGAAGAATCCGGCCAGCGCGTAGAGATACCACAGGCTCGTCATCGAGGTCATCAGCAGCTTAACGAACTCAAACGGCGTGTCGGCATAGGCGGCGTTTTTAGTGCTGGAGAGCCGCTCCCCGAGGTGGGTGGAGATGTAGTGAATGCTCAGCCACTGAATGACGCCCCACAGCAGGTAGAGATAGACGATGTTGCTGAACTTCTTGGTGAACACCTCTTTCCAGCTCTTTTTGGTGATTGAACTGGCAGCCAGCAAACCGGATACAAAAAAGAAGGCCGGCATGCGCAGCGGCGACAGATAGGTGTTAAACGCCACCCACCAGTGCGCTGGCATCAGCCCAGCCGTGAGATGATGCAGCGAAGGCGCGAACGTGGTGATGATGGAGTGGTGTAATACCACCATCAAAATGCAGCCCCCTTTGAGCGTGTTGATCCACAGGACCTCTTTCCTGGCAGTTGTCATTGCTATGTCCTAATTGCGCCATGAATTTGTAAAGAATTATTTATATTTACAAAGATGTCTCAATCGGGACTTTCCTAATAAGAAATCACCCTAAGTCGCGTAGGATACTGCTGAAATTTAAACGTTAAAATTCATGAAGTTATTAAAGTTAGATAAATTAACTTTAGGAAAATACTGAGAAGAAAAATACCGGGAGAGATAAGAAAAGCGTCGCCCTTATCAGGCGACGCTGGGGATTATTGGTTAAGAAACTTGTCGAGAAATTGCCGGGTACGCGCCTGCTGCGGATTGCTGAACAGCGCTTTTGCTGCGCCCTGCTCCACGATGCGTCCCTGATCCATAAAGATGGCGCGATCCGCGACGTCGCGCGCAAAGCTCATCTCATGGGTGACGATCACCATGGTGCGTTTCTCCTGCGCCAGCGCGCGAATGGTGTTGAGCACCTCGCCCACCAGCTCAGGATCAAGCGCCGAGGTCGGCTCATCAAACAGAATCACTTCCGGACGCATCGCCAGCGCGCGAGCAATCGCCACACGCTGTTGCTGTCCGCCGGAGAGACGACGTGGAAAACTCTCTTCCTTGCCGTGCAATCCCACTTTCTCCAGCAAACTGCGCGCACGTGCGATGGCTTCCGCCTTCGGCTCGCCCTTCACGATCACCGGCCCTTCAATGATGTTCTCCAGCACCGAGCGGTGCGGGAACAGATTGAAGTTCTGGAACACAAAGCCAACCTGCTGACGCAACTGGCGCACCAGCTGCTTCTGCTTATTGAGGCCGAGCGCCGCATCAATGGCAATATCGCCAACTTTAATACGTCCGCTTTCCGGCACTTCCAGCAAATTGATACTGCGCAGCAGCGTAGTTTTACCGGAGCCGCTTGGCCCGATAATGGCCACCACTTCGCCTGGTGCCACGTCGAGATCGATGCCGTGCAGCACCGTCTGGCCGTGAAACTGCTTCACCAGCTGACGGACTTCAATTGCACTCATTTGCCCTCCCGATCCTGTCGATTCACATGCGCTTCCAGGCGATTTTGCAACGCCGACAGCACGGTCGCCATCACCCAGTAAATCAGCGAGGCCGCCAGATACATGGTGAACACTTCCAGCGTACGTGAGGTGATCAGCTGCGCCTGACGGAACAGCTCCGGCACCTGAATGGTGGCGGCCAGCGAGGTATCTTTCACCAGGCTGATAAAGCTGTTGCCCAGCGGCGGCAGCGCGGTGCGCGCGGCCTGCGGCAGGATCACGCGACGCAGCGTCTGCCACGGCGTCATGCCGATGCTGGCAGCGGCTTCCCACTGCCCGCGCTCAATCGCGGCAATCGCACCACGCAGCGATTCAGAGGCGTAAGCGGCGGTATTCAGCGACAGACCTATCATCGCCGAGGGAATCGGATCCAGCTCGATACCAAACTGCGGCAGACCGTAATAGATCATAAACAGTTGGGCGATGAGCGGCGTGCCACGGAAAATCGACACGTAGATGCGTGCCAGCCAGTTGATCGGCCAGAAGTGTGACAGGCGCATCAGCGCCAGCACGAAGCCGAGTATCAGGCCGAAGAACATCCCGCCGATACTCAGCTGCAGCGTGAACAGCGCGCCTTTTAGTAAAAATGGTGCTGAATCCAGCACCAGTTGTAAGCTTTCCTGCATTATTTAGTGACGTCCGCGCCGAACCATTTTTCAGACAGTTTGCTCAGCGAGCCATCTTTCTGCATGTCCGCGATGGCGGAGTCGATCGCTTTCAGCAGATCGTCGTTGCCTTTACGCAGCGCCACGCCCGATTCCAGACGGGAGAAGGCCGGGCCCGCTACCGCCATGGTGTCGCCGGTTTTCTTCACCAGATCCAGCGCCGCCAGGCGATCAACCAGAATGGCGTCTAAACGGCCTGAACGCAGATCCTGATACTTGGTTGGGTCATCATCATAGGTACGCACATCGGCTTTCGGCACGTTATCCTTCAGCCACTGCTCGTAGTTGGAGCCGAGACCGACGCCGACTTTCTTGCCGGCCAGATCGTCTGGCTTGGTGACGGTCGCTGCGTTTTTCTTCAGCGTCAGCGCCTGCACGCCAGAAATGGTGTACGGCGTAGAGAAGTCATACTTTTTCTTGCGCTCAGGGGAAATGGTGACCTGATTGATCACTACGTCGATGCGTTTGGAATCCAGCGACGCCAGCATGCCGTCCCATTTGGTCGGACGCAGATCGGCTTTCACGCCAAGGTGTTGAGCCAGCGCCTGCGCGAACTCCACTTCGAAGCCGGTCAACTGGCCTTTTTCATCCTGGAAGCTGAACGGCGGATAAGTGCCTTCCAGACCGACGCGCAGCTCGCCTTTACTCTTTACTTTTACCAGCAAATCTTCAGCGGCAAAGGATTTAACGTTAACGCCCGCGACCAGCGCGACCGCCATCATGCCCATCACCATTTGGCGACGAATTGGAGAGAAAGTCATGTTTACCCCATTTATTGTGATGTGTTGTTGTGTGCTTAGTCAGGCCGCCATCGACGGCGACCGTTTGAATAACCGCTGGATTATAAACCGTTTTTACGTTCTGTCTCAGACCGAAGGGTGATAAGCAAATAACGCCGGCGATCCCCCGGTATGCACGAACAGCAATGGACCTTCACGACGGAAGCGATTTTGCGCAATACCATCGATTAATCCCGCCATCGCTTTACCGGTGTAGACCGGATCGAGCATGATGCCTTCCAGGCGCGCCAGCAGTTTCACCGCCGCCATGCCCTCATCGTTTGGCTCGCCGTAACGCGGCGCGAAGTAATCATCCCACAAGGTGATCGGCGCTTTGGACTGCACTTCCAGCTGCTCAGCCAGCGCGCTGCGAATGCGCTCCACCACCGGCAACTGCGCCTCAACTTTGCGCGACACGGTGACGCCGACCAATTCGGTTTCGGGCAGCAGCTGTTCCAGACCCACCGCCAGGCCCGCGTGCGTGCCGGCGCTGCCGGAAGCGACCACCACCGCGGCAAAATCCACCACGCCTTCGCTTTGATGCGCAATCTCCTGCGCACACTCAACGTAGCCGAGCGCACCGAGCGCGTTGGAACCGCCAACCGGCACAATATACGGACGAAATCCCTGCGCTTCGAGGTGTTCGGCCTGAGCGGCCAGCTGTTCAGTAGGATTGTGCAGCGCATCAACCATGACGATTTCCACATCCATCAAATCGAGCATGAGGCGATTGCCGTTGCTGAGGTAGTTTTCTGACGCGGTGCCAATCGGGTTTTCCAGCAGCGCCACGCACTTCAGGCCGAGCTTCGCCGCTACCGCTGCGGTTTGACGCACATGGTTAGATTGAATAGCGCCCGCCGTCAGCAGCACATCCGCGCCTTCGCGCAGCGCATCCGCAGCCAGGAATTCGAGTTTACGCAGTTTATTACCGCCGAGGGCAACCGGCGTGAAGTCATCGCGCTTAATAAAGATATCGCGACCCAGATAGTCAGAAAGCCGGGGCAAATGCTCAAGCGGCGTAGGTGCACCGAGTAATTCAAGACGGGGAAACTGGTGCAGAAGATGTAAGGACAATGCAGCCTCCATTCGGGCAATGTGCAGTTATCCATACAGTGTTGCAGAAGATGAGAAAAGTCGCACCCGGAATTCACCGCGTGCTGCCCTTGTTGCTGTCATGCTCGACAACAACAAGGGTGGGATCACCCTCAGCCCTGCTGCCAGCCTAAAAACTGGTCATATTTTCGCAGTGCGATGCGGTAATTGTTATTGCCCGCATCAGGCAGATCGTTCTCCAGACATTCATGCCAGCTATTGCCCCGTAAACGATCGGCCGGGAAATTTTTCGCCTTCAGCATGTCATCAAGCCGACGCAAACGTACCACGTACTCACGTATGGTACTGTGGCTCATCTCGGTCTGCTCAAACAGGTATTGCTTAAACGCCATAATGTCGAAGTAATTCGGATGGGTATTACAAAATATATCGCTGCAGAAACGACACAAGGCGGTCAATTCTGGCTGGAGTTTCATCCACACCTGATCGTCAATCATTTGGTCCATGCGTGCGATGGCCTCTTTATTGATGATCTGGCCGCGAAAGACTAACGCCATACGATCTAAAACTTTGCCACAGTGTGAACAATTGCTTTGGCTGTGCTTATAGTCTTTAAGATAGCGACTTAACGGTCTGGCTTTAACTTTGGCTCCCATTGCTGAGTCCCCGGTTTTATTGTTTTTTTCGATCGCCAGGAACTGAGACTGTTAGCGCGCCCCCGATAATCGGGCACGCAGGCGTTTGATCGCCTGACTGTGCAGTTGACTGACGCGGGATTCCCCCACTTCCAGCACCGCGCCAATCTCCTTCAGGTTCAGTTCTTCCTGGTAGTACAGTGTGAGCACGAGTTTTTCACGTTCAGGCAAGGCCTCAATCGCTTCAATCACGCGGTCACGTAGGTTTCCTTCCAACAACTGATGAAGCGGGTTGGCTTCCTCATGCCCCTCCGTCACCAGCTCCGCACTGTCGCCGTGTTCTTCCCGATACTCGTCGTAGGAGAAGAGTTGGCTGTTGTTGGTATCGAGCAGAATCTGCCGATACTCCTCCAGCGAAACATTCAGTCGCTCAGCCACTTCCTGCTCAGTAGCCGAGCGCCCCAACGCTTGTTCTACCTGATGCATGGCACCTGCCACTTCGCGCGCATTTCTGCGTACGCTGCGTGGTGCCCAGTCGCGACTGCGCAGCTCATCCAGCATTGCTCCCCGGATACGCTGCACGGCGTAGGTAGTAAAGGCGGTGCCCTGTAGCGCATCGTAGCGCTCCACGGCATTTAATAAGCCAATGCCACCGGCCTGCAGCAGATCGTCAAGCTCAACGCTGGCTGGCAAACGAACCTGCAGGCGCAGCGCTTCATGCCGCACCAGAGGAACGTAGCGCTGCCAGAGCGAATGTTTATCCATCACGCCATCGGCGGTATAGAGATCGTTCACGTTGACTACCCTGCGTTAGTAAAGTTATCGGCATGATTATCCAATTCTGTAGGGGTTTTGATTGGCAGAATAGGCGGGCAAAAGCGAGGTTATTTCAAATTTGTTATGGATGGCGGTGGATCGCACCGCCATCCGCGCGGGCGTTAGCGCAAATTACGCAGTCTTTCCCGCGTGCCAGGCGGCACCGCGTCCCATAATGCGCAAACTTTGCCCTCAAGTGCCTGATAAAAAGGGGTAATCAACGCTTCAGTTTCCAGCGCAGGATTAAACAGCACCTGACCGGTTTCCGCGTTGATGCTTATCATTTTGTTGATAAACAGCCGCTGCAGGTCGCTGCGCAGGAATAAGCCGTTATCGGCGCTGTTATCCGCCAGAAAGCCCTCTTCGTTCTCTTGCGTGTCGATGTAGCACGCTTCCACCCACGGCCAGCTGTGACGTTCGGTTAGCTGCGTGCCGGTGATAATGCAGGCGCCGTAGCGCGCTTTTACCGCCGAGGTAAACTCCGCCTGGCTGGAGCGCTGCAGCACTTTGGCTTTCACGCGGCGTCCGACTTCGGTGCCGGGCATCACGCCGCTCGGCACTTTGTATTGCGGCGTGCTCAACACCACCAGAAACTGGATTTTGCGCGACAGCGGGAAGCACGGATGCGCCTGCGCATCGAACAGCTGCCAATACTCATCCTCTTCGGTCTGCCGCATCAGCACCAGCTTAAAGCCCCGGCTGTTGAGCAGATTCTGTGCCGCTGCCGAATTGGGATCGAGCATGGCAAACACCTGGGTTTCGCCGACCACTTTCCAGCGCCCTTCTTTGCGCGCTTCGTCGTTGCGCCGGAAGTAGAGAAACGCCTGCTGGTTTTTCAGGTAATGCTCAAAGCGACGCAGATAGTTTTTGCGCTCGTTGTCGTCCGAGACAAACAGCAGATCCTCGATCGGGCTGTTGATCTCCTCCTGCGCGAACAGCGCGCGGATCACCAAATTGCGAAAGCTGGTCGACGGGCTCAGCAACCCGCGTGCGGTAAGCTCTTTCTCGTCGGGATGCTGCTGCGTGTAGCGCAGGGCAATCTCTTCGAAGGTCAGTAGCTCACCCGGTAACAAGTCATAATTGAAGCGCATAGACACCCCAGAAACGGAAAAATGTGGTTCAAAAATTGGAATGATTCTGAGGGGAGTTATCGGCAATCTGCGCGAGGACTGTAACAAGGTGGTTACTTTTCTGAGGAAGTAGTGCAGCAGCTAAAATCGTCCATTCCCCTGCGTATGAATTTGTTTTAGGTCAGCAGGATTTATCGTCCGAAAAAGCCCCGGTGAAAACCGGGGCTAAACATCATGCTGCTTTCAACCGTTGCAGACGCTTTTCACGGCGAATCTTACGCTCTTCAAACACCGCCACCATCGCCATTAGGGCGATACAGCCGATCGCGGCGGCATCCAGCGCCGCAAAGGTCCCTGCCCAACCGGTTAAGCCAAAGATGGGCGTGCCATCGGCGATCATTCCCAAGCCTAACTTGGCGAAGCTGTCACCAATCAGGTAAGCAAAGGTGCCTTTGATGCCATCGGCGGCGCCAATGGCTTTTTTCGGCACAAAGCCGACAGCGGCAACGCCAATTAACAGCTGCGGACCAAACACCAGGAAGCCCAAGGCAAACAGCGACGCCAGATAAACATACTGATTGCTGGCATGTTGATAGATACCAAGCGTGGCGATAATCAACGCCAGCGCCACGCATGCCACCAGCGCACGACGACCATTCGCCAGATCCGACAACCAGCCCCACAGCAGCGTGCCGACTAACGCACCGACTTCAAACAGCGTGAAGCCCTGAATCGCCACCTCTTTTGACAGTTTTAACTCCTGGAAGGCATACACCGTCGACCACTGATCGATACCAATGCGCACCACGTACAGGAAGATGTTGGCGAAGCACAGCAGCCAAATCACTTTGTTTTTCAGCACGTACTCGACAAAGATCTGCCATTTGGTCATCGCCTGATCTTCGGTCTCTTTATCCTCTTCGCTGATCTCTTCGCCAAACAGCTCTTCAGCTTTGCCCAAACCGTAAGATTCGGGTGAATCGCTACCGTAGCGCAGACCGATAAAACCGACCACCAGCGCTATCAGTGACGGAAACACAAACATGCCGACCACATGCCCATCAAACAGGTAATTGGCACCAAACAGCGCCACACCCGCTGCACCTGCGCCGCCCAGGTTGTGCGAAATATTCCACATCCCCAGATAGCTGCCGCGTTTCCGGCGCGGCGTCCATTTGGTGATGGTGGAGTAGCTACAGGATCCGCCGGTACTTTGGAAGAAGCCGCTCAGCGCATAAAACGTGATCATCAGGAACAAACTCACCGAGCCCGCGCCCATGCTGGCGCTGAAGCCCAGCATGCAGATGGCCGAGAGGATCAGCATAAACGGCAGGAACTGCTTGGTATTTTTCCCATCGGCGTAATAGGAGACCAGCGTTTTACCGACGCCGTACGTAATGGAGAAGCCGAGGCCAATCATCCCCAACTGGGTCATGCTGAGTCCGTAGGTGGTGATCATGTCGTTCTGCGCAATGTTGAAATTTTTGCGGATCAGATACATGGTCAGGTAGCCGATAAAGACCACCAGATAGGACTGCATAAAGGGTTTGAACCACATCTTGCGCCGCTCTTCGAGCGACAGATTCAGGGTCGGCTTGCGCACCTGATTTAAGAAAGCCAGCATGGAGTGCTCCTGATTAATGACCTGCGTGATGGCAGGCATTGTAAAAATCAGCAGCGGTTTCGGCCTGAGACAACTGCCCGGCGCAACCGGGAAAATTTCTTAGTTTTGTCGATGTAAGGGTAAAAAGCGGGGATGCATCACACTTCCTCGCGCTGGCGCGGCGTTTGAGCATGCAGGAATGGCAACAGCAGCAAGGCCGATATGCCCGCCGCGCATGCGATGACCGCAAAGAAACCGTTCCAGTGCCAGACATCGATCACCCGCGCCAGCGGCCAGCCGGAGAGCGATGCGCCCAGATAGGCAAACAGGCCAACAAAGCCGGTCGCCGCGCCCGCCGCGTCTTTATGCGAACACTCCGCCGCCGCCATGCCAATCAACATCTGCGGCCCGAAGACAAAAAAGCCGATGGTAAAGAAACACGCAGCCTGCATCACGTAGCTGGCAAACGGCATCAGCCACAGCGATCCCACTGACAGCAAAATGCCGGCGGCAAAGATCAGGTTCATCGGGCCACGATTGCCGTTGAACAATTTATCCGATCCCCATCCCGCCACTAACGCGCCACCGAAGCCACCGAGTTCAAACATGGTCACCGCCGAGTTGGCCGTCACCAGATTCACGCCCAGCGTCTCGGACATATAGAGATTGCCCCAGTCGTTAATCGCGGCACGCACCACGTAAACCAGCACGTAACACAGCGACAGCAGCCAGATGTAAGGGTTGAGCAACACATATTTGGCAAGGATCTGTTTGTGACTCAGCCCCGCGCCCTCTTGCTGCTGAGCAATCTCCAGCGCATCGTGGCGCCAGTCACCGACCGGCGGTAAACCCACGGTTTGCGGGCGATCGCGCAGGCGCCAGCAGAGAAAAATACCAGCGACGATCGCTAATCCGCCCGCGATCATCATGCCGGCGCGCCAGCCATAGTGTAGCGCGGCGGCACCCACGATCATCGGGATCAGCGCACCGCCAACGTTTTGTGCTGTGTTCCACAGCGCCCACCAGCCGCCGCGTTCGGTGCGGGAAAACCAGCTGGTCAGCAGACGCGCACAGACCGGCGATCCCCATCCCTGGAAAAAGGCATTTAACACCCACAACACGGCGAAAGCCCACAGCGATGTGGAGAAGCCAAACAAAATATTCACCACGCCTGTCGCTATCAGCCCGATGCCCATGAAGTAGCGCGCGTTAGAGCGGTCGCTGACGATGCCAGAGAAAAACTTCGACAGGCCGTAAGTGATGTAAAACAGCGTCGCCAGCAGGCCGATATCCGTGCGCGTCATCACGCCCGCCGCCAGAATTTCCGGCGACGCGGCGTTGAAGCTTTTACGGGTGAAATAGAACAGCGCATAGCCGAGCCAAATGGTGATCATGATATGGCGCCGCCAGTAGCGATAGCGCGCATCAATGGTCGCTTTATCGCTGATCGGCTGCGCGCTGGCGGGCGCTTTGAGAAATCTAAACAACATATTGGTTATCCCTTGCGCAGCGGTAACGTGACGCTAACGCGCGTGCCGTGGGTACAGGAGATCCCCAGCGAGCCGCCGAGTGCCGTCACGCGTTCGCGCATGCCGGCAAGGCCAAAACCGTGCTGCGGGGAACCCAGCGGTAAGCCGCAGCCGTCGTCTTCAATCACCAGCTGCAACCGCTCGTCCTGCAATGTGCCTTGCAGCGTCACCGCACGGGCGCTGGCGTGTTTCACCACGTTGTTGAGTCCTTCCTGACAAACGCGAAACAGCGTGACGCGCTGCGCTTCACTCAGTCGCGCTTCATCAATCTGCCAGTCGAGGTGGCTGATGATGCCGTGCCCTTCCAGCTCCATTTCCCGCATCAGCGAACGGATTGCTTGCTCGAGCGAAAGATCGTCCAACTGGCGCGGACGCAAGCGCCCCAGCAAGCGGCGCACCGAATCGTAAATGCCCAGTGACAGCTGCTCAATCAGCATGCCGCTCTGCTTGACGCCACTTTCCGGGCTAATGCGCTGCATGATCCCGGCCTGGGTGCGAATCGCGGTGATGGTCTGGCCGATATCATCGTGCAGCTCGCGCGCCACTTCGCGTCTGACGCTCTCTTCGGTCTCCAGCAGGCGCTCCGTCAGGCGACGATTGCGTACCAACTCGGTTTGCAGCGACTGATTGAGTTCACGTAAACGCTGAATACCCGCGCCGAGCAGCAGCCCGGTCAGACTTTGCGCCAGCAGTGAGAGCAGCAGATCAACCGCGTGATCGTGCCAGGTTTGGCTGGCGATTAGCGCGATAGCGTTCATCAGTGTGGCGATCAGCGCGCCCTGCCAGCCGTAATGCCATGCCAGCGCAATGATCGGCAACGCCAGACAAAACGGTGTGAAGCGCGACAGCTCTGCGGGCAGACCCAGCTGCAACCACAAACTGACCATAAACAGCAGCACATAACCAAACAGATGGCGCACGCGCCAGTTAACCGGCTGACCGACCAGCGACGGGCCAAGCGGCTGCCAGCGCGTGCTGGTGAGGTAATGCCAGATCACCAAACAGGTTGGTGCCACGGTCAGTGCGCCGGTGAGCGTGAGCAGCACCGCATTCAGCGCGGCGGGTTCTGCGATCCACGGCAACGCCTGCAGCAGCGCCGCGCACACCATCGCACCGCCCTGCCACAGCAAGGTGTGCCAGTCGCGTTGATGACGATAACGGGAGATCAGCGCCACCGGCAGCAGCGTCAGCACGCTGCCCAGCATCAGCAGCGGTAGATGCGCCAGCGCCACTTCGCGCGACAGCCAATAAAGTAGCAACCCCTCGGCACCGAGCAGCACCGGCCAGTAGGCGCGCGGGCATTGCAACATCAGGCCAAGGCGCAGGCCAAAGGGAAACAGCAACACCGCCAGCTCAGGACGATCCGCCAGATGCAGGCTAATGCTCCACAGGCAAAACCACGCGGCAGAAAAGATACAAAAACTGGCGATGACGGCAATCAGCCGCGAAAAGAGTGGCTGCATTACCAGCCATCAAACATGCGGCGCGCCAGTTCAACGTCGTTACTGACGTTGAGCTTTTCCAGCAAATTGGCGCGATGAACGTGAACGGTTTTTGGCGACAGGCCCAGTTCGGCCGCGATCTCTTTTACCGCTAAACCTTGCGCCAGTTTTTCCGCCACCTGCCGTTCGCGTTTGGTGAGCGGGTCCTGACGTCCGGAGGCGAGCTTCATAGCAATATCGGGCGTCAGATAGCAGCCGCCTTTGGCCACGGTATGCACCGCGGCGATCAGTTCATCGGGGCTGCAACGTTTAGAGAGGAATCCGCGCGCGCCCGCATTCAGCGCCTGCTCCACCAGCGCCGGACTGTCGTGCACCGATAGCATGATGGTCGCCATGCCTTTCGGCAATTGGCTCAATAACTCGAGCCCGGAAATATCCGGCATCGAGATATCGCAGATGCACACCTGCACGCCGCGACCTGGTAACTGGTTGAGCGCTTCCCGCCCGGAACCACATTCGGCAACAACCTGGAAATCCGGTTCCAGCCCCAGCAATTGGGCAAAACCCGAACGGACGATCATATGGTCGTCGATGAGCGCAATGGTGGTCATGAAGTTTCCTGGCGGTGAAAAAACGCGCTTACCTTAGCGATAAGCGGGGGAAGCTTCAAGAGGGTTGGGTGGGTTTGGTTCACGTAATTCGTTGCGCCTGCAAATATGCATATTATGAATATGCAGGTATAAAAAAACCCCGCAGAAGCGGGGTTTGATAAGCAAGGAGCTTAGAGCGATTAGCCCTGCAGCAGAGACAGAACCTGCTGTGGAACCTGGTTAGCTTTCGCCAACACTGAGTTACCCGCCTGCTGCACGATCTGTGCTTTAGACATGTTTGAAACTTCAGTGGCGTAGTCAGCATCCTGAATACGAGACTGTGCTTCAGACAGGTTAGTAGTGGTGTCGTTCAGGTTAGTTACCGCTGAATCCAGACGGTTCTGAATCGCACCCAGTGAAGAACGGAACTTGTCGATGTCGCTGATTGCGGCATCCAGCGCTTTCAATGGATCAGCAGTGGTGGTGGTTGCAGTCTGCGCATCGGTAGTGATTTTACCTGCCGCGTCTTTGTAAGCCACTTTACCGCTGCCGTTAGTGATGGTGCCGTCATCCTGAACGTAGTAGTTAGCTGTGTTGTTTGTGGTTAAACCACCTTTGTTGTCAGCATAAACTGCTGCGCCACCAGAAGTCACGGTTACAGCACCAGCAGCACTGACAGAATAACCAGTTGACGTGGTATAAGCAGAATTACCTGCTGCAGCCGTCTTCAGAGCATCTGCGCTAATGGTTGCGCCAGTGACATCATAGTTTGTGCCATCAGACACCAAAGTACCTTTGGAAGTAGCAATTGTTGCAGCATTACTACCGGTATTAGCAGCCAAGTTAGCCAGTGTAGCAGCCGGTGGTGGTGTTGCTCCGCCGCTGTTCTTAGTAAGGTTACCAGTGGTATCACGATACAACACTGCGCCATCATCCGCTGCAGTAAGAGAACCGTCCTGAGCAATGATGACATCTTGCTTAGTAGTACCAATAGTCACTGTAGCTTTGGTCGTATCAGTGGCTGTTGGATTTAAATAGCTAGTAGCCTTAGTTGCGGTTACGTTGGCTTCGTCGAAAGTGAAACTATTCGAGGCACTATTATATTTATAGGTATTTCCGGCAGCTGAAAGGCCGTCGTTTACCATTGCGGCGGTGGTAACAGTACTAGTATTGGTCAAGCTGCTAAGAACATTGGCTGAAGATGCAGCAGTAAAGCCTGCTGAGCCAGTGTAAGTTGACCCACTCAACGTGAAGCCAGCGGCAGTCATATCAGTCGCTGATGCTACAGTGTTAGCCACACCACCTTTACCATTTACGTTGAAACCGCTCAGGTTCAAAGTAGAGGAATCAATTTTCTTCAGGTCAATCGTGATAGTTTCACCATCATTTGCACCAACCTGGATTTTCATAGAACCGTCTTTAGCCAGCACGTTCACGCCGTTGAAAGTGGTCTGACCGGATACGCGGTCAATTTCGTCCAGACGGGATTTGATTTCGTCCTGGATTGAGTCCAGGTCAGACTGGCTGTTAGTGCCGTTCTGAGACTGTACAGTCAGTTCACGAACACGCTGCAAGTTGTTGTTGATTTCTGACAGTGCGCCTTCAGTGGTCTGCGCTGCAGAGATACCGTCGTTAGCATTACGCGCTGCCTGAGTCAGGCCGTTGATGTTTGACTGGAAGCGGTTAGCAATTGCCTGACCTGCTGCGTCATCTTTAGCGCTGTTGATACGCAGACCTGAAGACAGGCGCTCAATAGCGGTAGACATTGCAGACTGGTTTTTGTTGATGTTGTTCTGTGTGATCAGCGAGAGGCTGTTGGTATTAATGACTTGGGCCATGATAATTATTCCTGTTAATCAAGTCTTTCGGTTAAGGTGTGGGCTTCAACCCGCCGGCTTCAGCGCCGTCAAAGTTGTTATCGTCTGCCCTTAAACAACCTTTAGATTTTTTTTAGGACCAGGTGAAAATTTTTCCCTTCAACCTGTCACGCTTATCTTTATCGCCCTCTCTGCAAACATCTTTAGTCAGACTTGATCATTTTTTCTAGCGCCAGAAATACCCTTCTCTATATGTCTTATTCGCTTTATTAGCCGCGATTAAATAATTCTAAACTTTGACCCTATAAAGCCGATAACCGCGGTATCACTTTCCGTGTCGACATGAAAAGGAAACAACATGGCTAGTATCTCTACCCTCGGTGTCGGTTCAGGCCTCGACTTAAGCACCATTCTGGATAATTTAACCACGGCAGAAAAAGCGTCACTCAAACCCATCACCACTCAGCAGAGCGCGTACACAGCCAAACTGAGCGCTTACGGTACGTTATCCAGCGCACTAACCGCCTTTCAAACCGCTAACACCGCGTTGAATAGTGCAGATCTGTTTAGCGCCACTACAGCAACAAGCACCAGCTCTACCGCTTTTAGCGCGACGACTTCTACCGGCGCCATCGCGGGTAAGTACAACATTAGCGTTACGCAGCTGGCGCAGGCACAAACGCTGACTTCCGGTATTCAAACCAGTAATACCACCGCACTGGGTAGTTCTGATGCCAGCCGCACCTTGTCGATCAAATTGGCGGACGGCACCAGCAAAGACATTACGCTGACCAGCGATCAAACTTCGCTGACCGGTATGCGTGATGCGATTAACGGCGCCGGTGCGGGCGTAAGCGCCAGCATTATTAAAGTCGCTGACGGTGAATACCGCCTTTCACTCACCGCGTCGAAAACCGGTGAAGCGAATGCGGTCTCCTCGGTCACCGTGACCGGCGATGACACTTTGCAGGGCATTGTCGGTTTTGATGCCACGAAAAGTGATGCCGACAACCCACTCGACCTCAGCGTTAAAGCTCAAGATGCTGAATTAACCGTGAATAACGTGGCCATCACCAGCAGCACCAACACCATCAGTGATGCGCTGGAAGGAATCACGTTGAATCTGAGTGATGTCACCAGTGGTAATCAATCGCTGACCATCACGCAGGATAGCTCTAAGGCCTCGACAGCGATTTCCAACTTTGTTGATGCCTATAACAACCTGCTTGATCAGTTCAACGCGCTGACCAAATACACTGCGGTGGATACCGGTTCAGATACGCAAGATTCCAGCAATGGTGCTCTACTCGGTGATAGCACTCTGCGCAGCATTCAGACTCAGATTAAAAGTCTGCTGACCAACAATACGAGTTCATCAGCGTATAAAACGCTGGCACAGATTGGCGTGACGTCGGATCCCACCACCGGCGAATTAACGTTGGATGCCGATAAGTTAAAAACGGAACTCACCAAAGATCCTACGGGCATTAAAGAGATGATTGTGGGTGACGGTAAAACCACCGGCATTACTACTAAGCTGGCGACAAACCTGACCAGCTGGCTGTCATCAACCGGCAGCATTCAGTCGGCGAAAGATGGTGTTAGTAAAACGCTGAATACCCTGACAGAGCAGTACAACAGCACTAATACGCGCATCAATAACCTGATTGCGCGTTACAAAGCGCAGTTTACGCAACTCGACGTCACCATGAACTCGCTGAACAGCACCAGCGATTATCTGACGCAGCAGTTCGAGAATATGACGTCAAGCAGTTCAAAATAATTAGGAGTGACCATGTACAGCGCTAGTGGCACACAAGCCTACGCCAAAATCGGGGTGGAGAGCTCAGTGATGAGCGCCAATCAACAACAGCTGGTTACGCTGCTGTTTGACGGTGCGATCAGCGCACTGGTCCGCGCCCGCCTGTTTATGCAGGACAACAATATCCAGGGAAAAGGTAACTCGATTTCCAAGGCCATTAATATTATCGAGGGCGGACTCAAGCAGGGCCTCGATGAGCAATCAGGCGATGACCTGACCGACAACCTGTTAGGACTCTACTCCTACATGGTTCGCCGTCTGGTTCAGGCTAATCTGCGTAATGATGTCGAAGCCCTCGAAGAAGTTGAAGGTCTTCTGCGCAATATCGCTGATGCCTGGAAAGAAGTCGTACAACCTCAACACCTTCAGGACGCCGTTTAATGAATATTGCACCGCCACTGATTACCGTTTACCAACAGTTACTCGACCTCAGCCACGGAATGCTGCGTTTGGCAGCAGACGGCGAATGGGATGATTTGATCACCAAGGAAGTGGACTATGTCAGTGCGGTGCAAAGACTGGCGCAAACAACCGCAGCCGCCGCACCGTCGCGCCAGCTGCAAGAGCAGCTGCGTCCGGTGTTACGCCATATTCTCGATAATGAGAGCGAAGTGAAACGTCTGTTGCAGTTGCGTATGGACGAATTGACGCAGCTGGTGGGCCAGTCATCGATGCAGAAATCGGTGATGAGCGCGTATGGCAAGCAAGGTAGTGTGTATTTGCCGCAGGGTTAAATTTAGGACTCTGCGCGCTGATGCCCTCACCCCGGCCCTCTCCCTGTACAGTCCGGGGACATGGTGAACACTTGTTCGGGGACATGGTAGACACTTACAACTAAGGCATAAGAACCCGTTTATGGAGTCGCTTATGTCCTGGGATGCGAGAGATACCATGTCATTACGTAAAGAGTTTGTTCTGTTCGCCTCGCAAGACGGGGCGAACATCCGCGCACTCTGCCGTCACTACGGCATTTCTTCCGCCACTGCCTACAAGTGGCTTCGCCGCTGGGCTGAAGAGGGAGAATCCGGTCTTGAGGACCGCCCCTGCATACCCCATCACTCTCCCAACCGCTCGTCTGACGACATCACTGACCTGCTTCGTATGGCGCATGAACTTCATCAGCACTGGGGCGCGCGCAAGATAAAGCGCTGGCTCGAAGACCGCGGACACCGCATGCCCGCCTTCAGCACCGTCCACAGCCTGATGGCCCGCCACGACCTGCTGCCGGGCTCACCTCCGGGTGTCCCGGCCACGGGCCGGTTTGAACATGCGGCCCCGAACCAGCTCTGGCAGATGGATTTCAAGGGGCATTTTCCCTTTGGCGGCGGCCGCTGCCACCCGCTTACCCTCCTTGACGATCACTCCCGCTTCTCGCTTTGCCTCGTACACTGCGCTGATGAGCGGCGTGAGACGGTGCAGAAGCAGCTGGTCAGAGTCTTTGAACGTTACGGCCTGCCGGACCGGATGACGATGGATAACGGTTCACCGTGGGGCGACACTACCGGGACCTGGACGGCCGTCGAGCTGTGGCTTATGCGCCAGGGTATCCGGGTGGGGCACTCCCGGCCTTATCATCCGCAGACGCAGGGCAAGCTGGAGCGCTTTCACCGCAGCCTGAAGGCTGAAGTGCTGCAGGGGAAGTGGTTCGCGGACGACGGTGAGCTGCAGCGCGCCTTCGACCACTGGCGGACGGTTTATAACCTTGAACGCCCGCATGAGGCGCTGGATATGGCGGTGCCGGCGTCGCGCTATCAGCCATCGGCTCGGCAGTACAGCGCCAGCGTAACGTCAGCGGAATACGACGAGGGCGTGATGGTCAGGAAGGTAGATATCAGTGGGAAGCTGACTATAAAAGGCCTGAGTCTGAAGGCAGGCAAGGCGTTCAGGGGAGAGCACGTTGGCCTGAAGGAGATGCAGGAAGACGGGTGCTACGAGGTATGGTGGTACAGCACAAAAGTGGGGGTGATCGACCTGAAGAAAAAGTCGATCACCATGGGTAAAGGATGTTAAAAAGTGTTCACCATGTCCCCGAACACCTGTCTACCATGTCCCCGGACTGTACACTCCCACAGGGAGAGGGAGATGCTGCAATATGCCAGATGGGCTCGATCGGTTCCCTCTCCCACTGGGAGAGGGTTAGGGTGAGGGAAAGCTACTTCTGCGTCGCCGTTGAAACCGGGCGCATAATCTCTGGCTCGATATTCTGAATCACCGCCTCATTCGGACGCTTCGCCACTTCTTCCAGCGCCTGCTGGCACTCAACGGTTGGGCGATCCACTTTACGCAGTCTCAATCCATCGTAACGCAGCTCACCGTTCTCCAGCACCAGCGGCATCACGCGCACCTGACGCGTCACATTAACCCAGTCATCGCCCAGACGCGTTAATTTGCCCGGTTTGGCAATCACGCGCTGCCACTGACGGCAATCCAGCGTGTCGCCTTCGGCACCAATAATCAGGCTGCCCATCGCTTGCTTACTGATCAGCTTGCTTTGCGGCCCCACGGTTTGCCAGTTGCCCTGCAGCTCCAGCGGTGCCGGGGTTTTCACCGCCTGGTCATAATTGCTGATCTGCGCACAGCCACTCAGCGCCAGCGCGGCCACTATCATCCACTTTTTCATTCTCGGTCCCTACACTCGCATCAATGGCGGCTACGTTATAATTTTTCCCGCAGGTTGCGCAAGGTATCTGCTGCGCGCCACATGATTTTCCTCAAGCTGCTCACTTCTGCGCCGATAACTCTTCTGGAGTTAAAAGTGCCTGTAAAAACAATAATGACCGATTACACACTCACCTTCGTTACGGAGAATCCCGTTATGCGATTGACCCTTCGCGCGCGTCTGACATCGATTGTTGGCCTGCTGTGCATTTTACTGATTGTTGCCGCCATCTGGGGAATCATCGGCCTGCGCGCCGCCGACCAACGGGCGCAAAACGCCTATCAGAATGAGCTGTTACCGCTGCAATATTCATCCCGCCTGTACCGCATGGTGCAGGAACAATCCGCGACCCTGTTCGATGCCCTGCGCTACTGGACCGACAGCAGCGAAGTGGAAAAACGTCTGGCGCGCATCGCGCAGTACGGCGAGCAGATAGCCAAAGACCGCCAAACCTGGCAGCAGCTGTCGTTTGATGCGCAAACCAAACCGCTTAGCCAGAAATTCATCAGCCATCTCGATGGCTGGCAAACCGCGCTGAAAGATGCCGGTGAACTGCTAAAGGGCGGCAACCCGTCCGGCGCGCTGGTGGTGATTGAAACCCGCCTACGCAGCGGCAGTCAGCTGCTGCAACAGGACATCGATCAGCTTGATGCGTTAATGCGCCAGCATGCGGAACTCACCTATCAGCAGAGCAATAGCGATTACCAGCTGGCGCGTAACAGCCTGATTATCATTTTGCTGGTCGGGCTGAGCGTGGCGCTGGTGTTCGGCTGGCTGCTGATCCGCTCGATCAACCGCTCGATTGCTCAGGCGCGCGAGCTGGCCGAATCGATTGCGGCCGGTGAACTGAACCACGATATTGGCAGCGTTTCACGCGATGAGATGGGCGAACTGATGCAGTCGCTGCTGCGCATGGATGTACGTCTGGCGGAGATCGTGCGCGACGTGGGCGAAAGCGCCACTGCGCTGAGTGATGCGGCGCGTCAGATGGCCGATGGCAATGACGATCTCTCTGAACGCACCCATTCGCAGGCCAGCTCGCTGGAACAGACCGCCGCCAGCATGGAGCAGATGACCGCCACGGTGAAACACAACGCCGATAACGCTGCACAGGCCAACGAACTGGCCACCGACGTGCGTCATCAGGCCGAACGTGGCAGCAGCGTGCTGCGTGATGCGGTCAGCGCGATGGAGGAGATCGAATCTTCCAGCAAGCGCATCGCGGATATCAACCGGGTGATCGATGAGATCGCCTTCCAGACCAACCTGCTGGCGCTCAACGCAGCGGTTGAAGCGGCACGCGCCGGTGAACAGGGACGCGGCTTTGCCGTGGTGGCGTCCGAAGTGCGTCAGCTGGCGCAGCGGTCCGCCGGGGCCGCCCACGAGATCAAAGCGTTAATCGATGCCAGCGTGGGTAAAGTGGAAGCCGGCAGTGCGCTGGTGCAGCGTTCCGGCGCAATGCTCAATGACATCAATCAGGGCGTGGCGCGCGTGGTGGACATTGTCGGTGAAATTGCCGTGGCCAGCCGCCAGCAATCCAGCGGCATTGAGCAGGTCAACACCGCAGTGATTCAGATGGATGGCGCGACGCAGCAGAACGCCTCGCTGGTGCAGGAAGCCAGCGCCGCCAGCCAGACCGTTAGCGAACATGCCGGATTGCTGGTGGAGAAGATGGCCTTCTTCCGCCTGCAACAGCGCTAAGGAGCGAGATGATGCGTAAACTTCTCGCTATGTTGCTAGCCACGCCGCTGCTGAGCCACGCCGCGACCACGCTGAATATTGCCACCATCGCTAACGGCGATATGACCATCATGCAGCAGCTCGCCACGCGCTACGAACAGGAGCATCCTGACGTCAAACTGCAATGGCATGTGATGGACGATGGCGCGCTGCGTCAGGCGGTGCTGTCGGCGATGAATAGCGGCCAGGCGCAGTTCGATGTCATCACCGTCGGCACCTATGAAGCGCCGCTGTGGGGTGAAAAAGGCTGGCTGGCGCCGCTCAATAAGCTGCCCGCCGATTACGACAGCCAGGATCTCATCGCGCCAGTGCGCAAAGCGCTGTCGTTTCAGCAAACGCTTTACGCCCTGCCGTTCTACGGTGAAAGTAGCATGACCTACTACCGCAAAGATCTGTTTGCGCAAAAAGGGTTAACCATGCCCGATAATCCCGACTGGACCGATATCAAAAACTTCGCCGCCAAACTCACCGACCCGCAGAAAGGCATTTACGGTCTGTGCCTGCGTGGCCAGCCAGGCTGGGGCGATAACGTGGCGTTCATGACCACCATGGCGAATGCCTATGGCGCGCAGTGGTTCGATGAAACCTGGCAGCCGACGCTCAACTCGCCGGAGTGGCGCGAAGCGCTGGGTGATTATTTGCAGGTAGTGAAGCAGGATGGACCGCCGGATACGGTGAAAAACAGTTTCGGCCAGATTCTGCGCCTGACCGCGCAAGGTAAATGCGCGATGTGGATCGACAGTACGGTGGCAGCCGGTTTGCTAGTGAATCCGCAGATCTCATTAGTCGCCGATAAGCTGGCCTTTGCGCCTGCACCGGGCGGCATAACGCGTAACGGCTCCAATTGGTTATGGTCGTGGGCGCTGGCGGTACCGGCGAATACGCCGAATCGCGAGGCGGCGATTGCCTTTATTAGCTGGGCGACGTCAAAACAGTATATCCAGCAAGTGGCCGATACCGTCGGCTGGGGGGCGGTACCGCCGGGCAGCCGCAATTCGACGTATCAGCAGGCGAGCTATCAGCGCCTGGCGCCGTATGCCGCGCAGGTGCGTGCGGCGATTGATTCGGCCACCGTCGAGCAGCCGACGCTCAATCCGGTGCCTTATCAGGGCGTGCAGTACGTGAGTATTCCCGGGTTTGATCAGATGGGTAACGCCGTCGGGCAGAATCTGGCGGATATGCTGAGCGGTAAACTGACGCTGGATGAAACGCTGGCAAAGAACCAACAAGATGTGACGCGGATTTATCAGCAGATGCATTGATAGGCTGTGATCACAAGTTGCACATACCGTAGCGGCGCGCTTTATCGCGCAGTAAATTGCGCCGCTACGATGCCCATGTTCTGTAAGATCGGAAACTGACAAGGCCACATGCGCGCGTTACACTAGCGCGCAAGTTGATACGCAGGAACACCGAATGAAAACCCCAGAAGAGTATTACGCTCAGGCGCGCACGATGTTTTTCGCCGCTCACCCCGATTTCCAGTCTGCACTGGATGAACTCACCGAAAGCGATGCCCGCCAGGCGAACCTGTCATTAGCGCAGTTACGCGACTGGCATGCAGAACGTATTTATGCCGCTTTTTTGCGTCAGAAGAAGCTGGATGGCATGCTGTTTTCCATTCAACTCGCGGAACCCGATAAAGCCGTTGCCGCGGATGCCATTGAAAAGTATCTGAAATCTCACGCGGAAGCCTTAGGCATGACGTGGGAAGAGTTCTGCATCAAAAACGAGTTGTAATCGGCCACGCACTGTAACGGCATCAAAGATACATCGCCAACCACACAAAATGTTCAGGAAAAAGTTGTACAAGTTGAGAAAACTTGTATAACTTACTCATCACGACGTCAGTCGTAGATTGTCCTTGAACGAATGGTGCTGTTGCACCGCCTCTGGAAGTGTTGCTGGATTTCCACTTCCAGAGGTAATATTTTTTCTTATCCTTCCCGCTCAATCCCTTTTACTTCGATATAACTTGCCACCGCCAGCAGACGATTGACGTGGGTCAGCAGCAGATCAACATCGGACTGTAAAAATTCCTGCGATGCGCGCGAAGCGGTAACAATCGCCTCCTGCACCGTATCGGAAATAGTCAACGAGTTATTCTCTTTCGCCTGAATCAGCAGCGCGGCAATCAATAACGACTGCGCCTCTACCTGCGCCACCAGCTCTTTTGCTTCCACATCCATTTTTGCCATTTTCAATAAGATATCGATAACCAGTTGGCGCATATTTACCCCTGTTTTTATTTACAGTACTATATCGCACCCGATCCAATGAATGGAACGACCCTGATGTTTGTGGAGTTGATTTACGATAAGCGTAACGTGGCCGGATTACCGGGTGCACGCGAGATGATTTTGCAGGAGTTGGAAAAGCGTGTACAGCGCGTCTTTCCCGATATTGAGGTGCGCGTCAAACCGATGGAGCGTAACGCGATAGATACCGATATGAGTAAGAACGATAAAGCGACAGTTGCGCGGATTGTTGAAGAGATGTTCGATGAGGCAGAAATGTGGCTGGTGGCCGATTAGGCCACCAGTACGCTAGGCGCTTAGCTTTCCTGCTCAGCATGGTTGATGGCGATTTCGAGATCCTGAATCGCCTCATCAATGTCATCCAGCAGCTTGCCCTGCTTGTTCAGCAAGGTGTCGAAGCGTCCCGCGTATTCGGTGTCTTTATACTCACCCGCATCAAACGCCAGCCAGTGGGCAGATAGCGTCTCAGTGTTGGTCTGCGCGTAGTGGCGCATCTCTTTAAGCTGGGAGGTGACATCACGCAAGTATTCAGTTTTGGTTTTTACAGTTTCTGTATCACTCATGCTATCTTCCTTTTCGCTTAATAAGACGATTTAAATAACGCTTGAATGATTAAAGGTAGTGCAAAATATCGAAGCTGCCTTAGGAATAATCGGAAGTGACTAAAACCTGTTAGTAAACAGGGGACATCCCGGTCCCCCGATGCTGAGTCGTCAGGCATTACAGATACTTCCTCGCCAGATCAATCAGCTCATCCTTCGCGGCATCGCCCAGCTTGATTACGCCCTGCTCGACAAAGCTAAACGCTCTGACAAAATCCTTCACGCCTTCTGAGAACGCCTGAGTCCCGTCGTGGCTCTGCGCCGTTGCGGCGGCTGGTGGCGCATCGGCTGCAGCGGGAGCAGCGATGTCCGGTTCGCTGGGCGGCGCAACCTCGGCTGGCGCAGGCGTTACCGCCTCAGGAGCGGCAGTCGCCGCCACCTGCGCGGGTGCAGCTGTTATCGCCTCGGGTGCTGTAGCCGATGCGGGCGCAACTTCAGGTGCTGCTTCTGCGACGACGGCGGGCGTCGCTTCAGGTGCTACGGCGGTCGTCGGTGCAGCAACGGGCGTGGCGACTTCGTTGGCGAAATCTTCCGCTGGTGACGATGCGATGGTGCTGGTTGGATTGATGACAGTTTGATCGCTCATAATGCTCTCCTTCATACTGAATAAAGATCGCAGTCGGGCAAGACGGGCTGCAATCCACGGGGTAATTCGCATGATGCCCTCCTTAACGCTTGGGTTGAGGTGGCGACTTATCTCCTTCTGCCGGTTTCCCTTTGTCAGCCGGATTGCTGACCGGGTGCTTCACGGTGCCATCGAGCTTGTTCTGCAGCGCCACCAGCTGGCTGGTAAGCTCCGCCACGCGCGCTTCACGTCGTTCCGATATGGTTCGATATTGCTGTCGAATCTCTTCAACACGCTGATTGGCGCTGTTACTGACGAACAGGAATAGCACCGTCATCGCCACGCACATCAACGACAACATCAGCAAAAAGCCGCCGAAGAACAGTTGGCGCCGATGGTTTTTCACTACGTACTCACTGTTTATCTGCATCATCACGACTCTCCTCCAGAGTGGTAATCAGTTGGTTAACCTGGCTGCGAAACTTATCGCTGTGCTCGGCTTCCGTGGTGGCCAGCAAAATGCTCAGGGCGTTTTTTATCAGCCGCAGATCGGTTTCCAGCGAAGAGATACGCCGCAGGTTTTTGTCATGTCGGATGCGCAATTCATCGTTTTCCTGGCGCATCAAGGCGTGACCTTCTTTGAGCAGCATCACCTGTTCTTTGTAACTGGTGATGATCTCCCCACCGGCACGATTGCTGGTGACGATAGCGGCGATACCCGCCATTAACGGTTTCCAGAACACAGCTGCTGCGCCGCCGCCGAGAAGCAACGCACCTACGCTGGTGACTAAACTACTTTCCATGCTTCACCTCTCACCCCTGGCAAGGGATGTGCCCCATAAGCACGCTGACCACCCTTGCCAGCTTCGCGGTCAACGCCTGAATTTAAGTTTACTTTAACTTATGAATTTAAGTATACTTAAGTCGTTCCTTCAGGAGATGTCAAGATGATGAAAAAAGAATCTTCCGGTGAGCGCATCCGGGCACGACGTAAAGCTCTACAGTTGACGCAGCAGGCGCTGGCCAAAAGTATTGGGGTGTCGCATGTGGCTGTATCGCAGTGGGAAAAAGAGGAAACCGTACCGCGTGGCGAGAATTTGCTGCGGCTCGCGCAGTGGCTGCAATGCACCGCGGCATGGATTATCGACGGGGATGGCGAAGTGTTTGCCACCCACGCCAAAGCCGCACCGGTTGCGGCGGTGCCATTGATTAGCCTGGCGCAAGCGTCAGCGTGGTTGAGCGAAGAACGGTTGTTGCTCAAACAGCAGGCTGCGCACTTTCTCTACAGCGAGAGTCAGCTGGGCGATGGCGCGCTGGCGGTCACGATAGACGATCAGGCGATGCAGCCCGATTACCGGCCCGGTGACAAAGTGATTTTTGATCCTGACGTTCAGCCGCAGCCGGGCGATGTGGTGCTGGCGCTGGTGGATGGCGTGGCACGAGTGCGCATTTATCGCCTGCAAACGCAACAGCAGGATGAGCAGATCTTCACATTGCGCGCGTTGAATGATGACTTTCCGCAGCTGCATTCGGCGGAATCGGCGCTAGAAATTATCGGCACGCTGATGGAGTTGCGACGTTACCGAAGCGGCTAGCCGCTTCGCTTAAGCTGTTATAATAAAAAAAGTTTAGCCTGATCGCGGTAAGCTATGGACAGACCCCGCGGTAAGGCTGCTAATCTAGTCGCAAAATAATAAATTATCCGGACAATCTCGATGCTCACCACAATTATTTACCGCAGCCATCTGCACGATCACGTGCCAATCAAAACGCTCGAAGATATGGTTGCTAAAGCCAATAGCAAAAATAAAAACTTCGACGTTACTGGCATCCTGCTGTTCGACGGCCTGCACTTCTTCCAGCTGCTGGAAGGACCGCGTGAGTCCGTTCAGGGCATATACAAGCGTATTTGTCAGGACGCACGCCACCATAATCTGGTGGAGTTAATGCACGACTTCGCGCCTGAACGCCGTTTTGGCAAAGTCGGCATGGAGCTGTTCGATCTGCGCGAGCATGACAAGGACAATGTGCTGCAAGCTGTGCTGGATAAAGGCACCTCGCGTTATCAGCTCACCTACAACGATCGCGCGCTGCAGTTTTTGCGTACCTTCGTGGTGGCGCGCGACAAAGAGAACTACTTCGAGATCCCGCCAGCCAATACCTGGGAATTTGTTCCGGATATTGAATGGCAGAACGATCTGGAGGGTATCGATCAGAGCCTGCAGGATTGCCGCTTTGCTTTTCAACCCATCATCGATCCCTTCGCGCGCCGCGTCACTTCGTTTGAAGCGCTGATCCGCACGCCAAACGGTGGCTCACCCGATGAGTATTTCTCCGCGTTTGGCGGCGAAGCGATTTATCACGCGGATATCAAATCGAAACGTCTGGCCTTTCGCGTGGCGAACAAACTGGGCATTGGCGAGCATCGTCTGTCGATCAACCTGCTGCCGATGTCACTGGTGACGGTGCCAAACGCGGTGGAATTCCTGCTTACTGAGATCAACGCCAGCGGGCTGGTGCCGCAACAGGTGATTGTCGAAGTGACCGAAAATGAGATCATTTCGCGCTCAGATGAATTTGCTGCCGAAGTGAGAAAGTTGAAAGCGGCGGGTATCAGCCTTGCGCTGGACGATTTTGGTGCCGGTTTTGCTGGCTTGTCGCTGTTATCAAAATTCCAGCCGGACAAAATCAAAATCGATCGCGAGCTGATCCGCGATGTGCATAAAAGCGGACCGAAGCAGGCGATCATGCACGCCATCATTAAGTGCTGCGCATCGCTGGAGATTGCGGTGATTGCCGAAGGTGTCGAGCAAGCTGAAGAGTGGATGTGGCTGGAAGCCGCAGGCATTAGCCAGTTCCAGGGTTTCCTGTTTGCTTATCCGCTGCTGAATGGATTCCCGGCGGTGGCGTGGCCTGAGATTAAATAGTGTTGGTCGCCATGCATGGCGACCCCACCAATCAGTAATACGTTACCTCAATATTGCCATACTGCTTATCAATCACGTTGCCTGCCGCGTCAACGCTAATAATGTCGCAATAATAGGGAACGTCGTGTTTGTATTTGCAGACATTGCTGACGGTTTTAATTTGGTCATTTCGCTTCACCGTGGTGACCACGTCAGAGATCTTTTTCTTATCTTCTGCTCGCACCGCGGTAGCACGCGACACTTCCGTTCCGGCCTGGGTAATACTCAATACCGCCATTTCACCGGCGCTGTTATAAGCGAGGTGAAACGCGGCATCGGAGGCGGGCGATGAGATCTGCTCTACCAAACCCTGTTTGTTATAGGCAATATCCACGGTCATGGTCGGCGTGACTTTCTTCACCATGGCGCAGTTCTTATCCAGCGTCACCACCACGTCCTGACCGTTTTCACTGCCTTTTAATTGGTCGCCATCGCGCGTGACATCAATCACTTCGCCCTGTTTGCGCACCGATTTCACGTGCGTCGGACAGCCGTTGCGGTCGAAATCGACATTCACTTCGAAGATCTGCTGGCCGTCGGCGGTAAACAGCGTTTGATGGGTCGTTTTGACGTTGCCGGGCAGCGCTTCGAATTGATACAGATAGGCAAAGTTTTTCATTTGCGGGTAGTAAGTCGCGTCATCCTTGTCACATCCCGTGAGCAGGACAATAGCGATTAAAAACAACAGGGTTTTCTTCACGTGAGAATCCTCTTCTCAAAATAAGGCAGCGCGTTTGGCGGTGTACTCACTGTGATGCAGCAACCTTCCCGCCTGATATAACACCATTACCGCGCTGGACTATACCCGAAAGAAATACCCGAAAGAAACTAAACCTGCATACTCATAATATCGGTATACGCCGACACCAGTTTGTTACGCACCTGCACGCCCATCTGCATGGAAATAGAGGATTTTTGCAGATCGACCATCACATCATTTAACTGGATGCCCGGTTTACCCATTTCGAAATCCTGTGCCTGAGCGCGGGCCGTAGTCTGGGTTTCACTGATCTTGTCGAGTGCTGCTTTCATGGTGGCACTGAAATCGACCTGATTAGTGGACTCCGCTTGCTTACCGCTGGCCTGCAGAGACGTCATCTGCAGCTGCTGCAGCACACCCTCAATCGCCTGAATTGACATTGCCTGACCCCTAATGAAGAAGTGATTAAATTTTCACGATGAGAAAGTTAACACACTGTCAATAGGACAAAGGCGCTAAATGACCGCAAAAAACCCGGCTTATCCACCCATCGATGTCGCGGCTTTCAACAAATAATGCCTGCCATTAAGTGGAATTTAATTTTTCTCCTCTCCCGATTTTAGGGGAGAAGTCTTCAGGGAGTACGTTTTGTCACCACAACACCACACCCGATCAATAATGTCAGGCAGGAATCGGTCATGAATGCGAGTGCAGCCGCTACACAGGATACAGCTAAGAAAGGCTTCAATGACCTTCTCGCCCGCCTGCGCGCCAACCCGCGTATTCCCTTAATTATCGCTGCTGCTGCGGTTATCGCGGTGGTGTTTGCGTTGGTGCTGTGGGCAAAAGCGCCAGACTATCGCGTGCTTTATAACAACCTCTCCGATGAGGATGGTGGCGCGATCGTCACGCAGCTGACGCAAATGAACATCCCTTACCAGTTCGCCGATAACGGTGGAGCACTGATGGTGCCCGCCGATAAAGTGCATGAGCTGCGTCTGCGTCTGGCACAACAAGGCTTACCGAAAGGCGGCAACGTTGGCTTCGAACTGATGGACAAAGAGAAGTTCGGGATCAGCCAGTTCAGCGAGCAGATCAACTATCAGCGTGCGCTGGAAGGTGAACTGTCGCGCACCATCGAAACGCTCGGTCCGGTGAAGAGCGTACGCGTGCATCTGGCAATGCCGAAACCGACCTTGTTCGTGCGTGAGCAGAAAGCCCCTTCCGCCTCGGTGACGCTGAACCTGCAGCCAGGCCGCGCATTAGATGAAGGCCAGATTCAGGCCATTCAGCATATGGTTTCCAGCAGCGTGGCCGGTTTACCGCCGGGCAACGTTACCGTTGTCGATCAGGCCGGTCGTCTGTTGACCCGCTCTGACAGCGAAGGTCGCGACCTGAATGACGCGCAACTGAAATATGCGTCTGAAGTGGAAGCACGCTTCCAGCAGCGTATCGAAGCGATCCTCAATCCGATTGTCGGTCAGGGCAATGTGCATGCGCAGGTGACGGCGCAAATCAACTTCGACCGCAGCGAGCAGACCGACGAGAAATACCAGCCGAACGCCAATCCTAACAACAGCGCGGTGCGTTCACGCCAGACCAGCAACTCCGAACAGAATGGCAGCCCGTATCCAGGCGGCGTGCCGGGTGCATTGTCGAATCAGCCTGCGCCAGCCAATACCGCGCCGGTGACCAATCCGCCAACGAATAACAACAATAATGCCAACGGCCAAAACGCCAACGCGCAAACCGCCAATGCGCAGAATAACGGCAGCACCACCAGTACCGCACAGCCTTCTGGTCCGAGCAGCTCAACGCGCAACGACACGGTGAACTACGAGCTGGACCGCACCATTCGTCATACCAAGCTGAACGTCGGCGATGTGCAGCGCCTGTCGGTTGCCGTGGTGGTGAACTACCGCGACGACGGTAAAGGCAAAGCGGTGGCGCTTAACGAGCAGCAGATTAAGCAGATTGAAGATTTAACCCGTGAAGCGATGGGCTATTCACAAACCCGTGGCGACAGCGTCAACGTGGTGAACTCTCAGTTCAACATGACCGAGCCAAGCGGTGGCGACCTGCCATTCTGGCAGCAGCAATCGTTCTTCGATCAGCTGATGACTGCCGGTCGCTGGCTGCTGGTGGCGTTGGTTGGCTTCATCCTCTATCGCAAGCTGGTACGTCCACAGCTGGTGCGTAAGAAAGAGCAGGAGAAGGCAGCGGCTGAAGCGCTGGCGGCACGCTCTGCGGCGATGGAAGAAGAAGAAGCCTTTAACGTTCAGCTCAGCAAAGACGAGCTGGATCAGGAGCGTAAATCTACTAACCGCATGAGCGCCGAGGTGATGAGCCAGCGTATCCGCGACATGTCTGAAAACGATCCGCGCGTCGTCGCGCTGGTTATCCGCGAATGGATGAGTAAAGAACTATGAGTCTGACCGGTACAGAAAAAAGCGCCATTCTGATGATGACCATCGGCGAAGAGCGCGCGGCGGAGGTGTTCAAACACCTTAACCAGCGTGAAGTTCAGCACCTGAGTGGTGCCATGGCCAACATGCGCCAGGTTTCACATAAACAGCTGACCGAAGTGCTGCGCGAGTTCGAAGCCGATGCCGAACAGTTTGCGGCGCTGAGCCTCAACTCCAACGATTACCTGCGTTCGGTGCTGATCAAAGCGTTGGGCGAGGAGCGAGCTTCAAGCCTGCTGGAAGATATTCTCGAGAAAAACGAGACCACCAGCGGCATGGAAACGCTCAACTTCATGGAGCCACAGGCGGCCGCCGACCTTATTCGCGACGAGCATCCGCAGATTATCGCCACCATCCTTGTCCACCTCAAACGTGGTCAGGCGGCGGATATTCTGGCGCTGTTCGACGAGCGTCTGCGTCACGATGTGATGCTGCGTATCGCCACCTTCGGCGGTGTCCAGCCGGCGGCGCTGGCGGAGTTGACCGAAGTACTGAATGGCCTGCTCGACGGCACCAACCTCAAGCGCGCGAAGATGGGCGGCGTGAGAACCGCAGCAGAAATTATCAACCTGATGAAAACCCAGCAGGAAGAAGCGGTTATCGAAGCAGTACGCGACTTCGATGGCGAGCTGGCACAGAAGATCATCGACGAGATGTTCCTGTTCGAAAACCTGGTGGAAGTGGACGACCGCAGCATCCAGCGTCTGTTGCAGGAAGTGGAATCCGAACAGTTGCTGGTGGCATTGAAGGGTGCCGAACAGCCGCTGCGCGAGAAGTTCCTCAAAAACATGTCTGCCCGTGCGGCCGATATTCTGCGCGACGATCTGGCCAACCGTGGTCCGGTACGTATGTCGGCGGTGGAGAACGAGCAGAAGGCCATTCTTCTGGTGGTGCGCCGCTTAGCAGAATCCGGCGAGATGGTGATTGGTGGTGGCGAGGAAACCTATGTCTGATGCCTTTTCCGCCCGCGCGTGGCAGCGCTGGCAGCCTGATGATTTAGGCAGCCCGTTCGGTGCCGAACCGGAGCCTCAGTTAGATGAACCGGAGATCGATGTCGAACTGAGCGCCGAAGCGGAACAGCAGCAACAGCTGGAACGCATGCAGCAGCAGATGCGCAAAGATGCGCAGACGCAAGGCTACAGCGAAGGCTATCAGAAAGGTTTCGCCGAAGCGCAACAGAACGGTTATGACGCCGGTTTCCAGCAAGGCTTAGCCGATGCGCAGCAGCAGCAAGCGCCGCTGCAGGCACGCATGCAGCAGCTGGTGACCGAGTTCCATCACACGCTCGAAGCGCTCGACAGCGTGATCGCTTCACGTCTGATGCAGCTGGCGCTGGAAGCCGCGCGCACGGTGATTGGCCAGGCCACGCAGGTGGACGGCACCGCCCTGCTGCGTCAAATCCAGCAGCTGATTCAGCAGGAACCGATGTTCAGCGGCAAACCGCAGCTGCGCGTCCATCCGGACGATCTGCAACGCATCGAGCAGACGCTGGGTCCAACGCTCGATCTGCACGGCTGGCGCTTGCTGGCCGACAGCACGCTGCATCCTGGCGGCTGTAAGCTTAGCGCCGAAGATGGCGACCTTGATGCGAGCGTGGCAACACGCTGGCAGGAGCTGTGCCGCCTGGCCGCTCCGGGGACACTGTAATGACCTCCTCACGCCTTTCACGCTGGCTCGGCGCGCTCGACGCCTTCGAAGAACGCATTTCGCAGGTACAAACCGTGCGTCGTTACGGTCGCCTGACGCGCGCCACCGGCTTAGTGCTGGAAGCCACCGGCCTGCAGCTGCCGCTCGGTGCTACCTGCATTATTGAACGTACCGATGGCAGCAAGATCACTGAAGTTGAAAGTGAAGTGGTCGGCTTCAACGGCCAGAAACTGCTAATGATGCCGCTGGAAGAAGTCGACGGTATTTTACCGGGCGCACGCGTTTATGCGCGCGTCAGTGGCGACAGCGGGCACAGCGGCAAACAGATGTTGCTGGGCCCGGAACTGCTGGGTCGCGTGCTGGACGGCAGCGGCAAACCCCTCGACGGTTTACCCGCGCCGGAAACTGGCTATCGCGCCCCGCTGATCACCGCACCGTTCAACCCGCTGCAACGTACGCCGATTGAAGATGTGCTGGATACCGGCGTGCGTGCCATCAACGCCCTGCTCACCGTGGGTCGCGGTCAACGTATGGGCCTGTTCGCCGGTTCCGGCGTCGGTAAAAGCGTGCTGCTCGGCATGATGGCGCGCTACACCAAAGCCGACGTGATCGTGGTGGGGTTGATTGGTGAACGTGGCCGTGAAGTTAAAGAGTTCATTGAAAATATTCTCGGTGCCGAAGGCCGTGCGCGTTCGGTGGTGATCGCCGCGCCGGCGGACGTCTCGCCGCTGCTGCGTATGCAGGGTGCCGCCTATGCCACGCGTATCGCTGAAGATTTCCGCGATCGCGGCCAGCATGTGCTGCTGATTATGGATTCCCTCACCCGCTACGCCATGGCGCAACGTGAAATCGCACTGGCCATAGGTGAGCCGCCGGCGACTAAAGGTTATCCGCCTTCGGTGTTCGCCAAATTGCCCGCGCTGGTGGAACGCGCCGGTAACGGTACGCACGGCGGCGGTTCAATCACCGCCTTTTATACCGTGCTGACCGAAGGCGACGATCAGCAAGACCCGATTGCCGACTCGGCGCGTGCGATTCTCGACGGCCACATCGTGCTGTCGCGTCGTCTGGCGGAAGCCGGTCACTATCCGGCTATTGATATTGAAGCGTCAATCAGCCGCGCCATGACCTCATTAATTGATGAGACACACTACGCGCGCGTGCGTCAGTTCAAACAGTTGCTCTCCAGCTTCCAGCGTAACCGCGATCTGGTGAGTGTGGGGGCGTATGCCGCAGGCAGCGATCCGATGCTGGACCGCGCCATCAAGCTCTATCCCGAGATGGAAGCCTTCCTGCATCAGGGCATTTTCGAACGCAGCGATTACGACGATGCCTGTTTGCATCTGCAGGCGATGTTCGGTTAACGCCAAACGAGGTTAAGTGATGAAAACGGCCAGTGCGATCAACAAGCTGCGCGATATGGCGGAGCAGGAACTGGAGAGTGCGGTGATTCACCTTGGCGATATGCGCCGGGGTGTGCAGCAGGCCGACGAACAACTCAGCATGCTGCTGGATTATCAGGATGAGTATCGCAACAAGCTCAATCAGGATATGTCCGGCGGCATCGCCAGCACGCGCTGGACCAATTATCACCAGTTTATTCAGACGCTGGAAAAAGCCATCGAACAGCATCGCCAACAGCTTTCCCAGTGGAATCAGCGCCTCGACAGCGCGCTGAGCAACTGGCGTGAAAAGCATAAGCGGCTCAATGCTTATCAAACGCTGATTACGCGCGCTGAGGAAAACGCATTACGACAAGAAAACCGTCTCGATCAGAAACGGATGGATGAATTTGCCCAACGGGCCGCATTGAGGAAAGGCGAATGATTACGCTGCCAACAGTTGCTACGCAAACCTCGGTTTTGGGAGACGCTGACACTTCAGTTTCATCAGATGTTTTGCAGGGCGCGGAGTCGCTGCCGCAGGGATTTATTACTGAACTCGGCAACCGCTTGCTGACGCTGGTAAAGCAACAAGCTGTTAACACGCAATCGACTGATCTGACAGCAGAAGTTGATGAAAAAGACGTCAGTAAGGCTTCGCTAAGCGCGTTATTACAGGCGCTGGAGAAACCCGATGCGTTAAACGCACTTTTACAGCCGGAAAACACTAAAGCCACGCTGAAATCAGCCGATGATAAAGACAAGAGTGAGGCAAGTTCGTTAACTGCCAGCGACTTACAGAATGTGCAGGCGTTATTCGCCATGTTGCCGGTGGCGGTAGAGAACCGCACCAGCCCAACCAGCGTAAGTAGCAGCGCAGGCGAAGGGAAAACCGACACTCGCGCTTCGCTTAATACCGCACTGTTAAGGGGTTCGCTGGACGGTGCAGTAAAAGAAGAGCACGCGCAGCAGGATGGCGCACAGAAGAAATCCAGCGATGCTGTAACGCTCTTAACGCAAACGGCCAGCAGCACGCAGAGCAGCAGCGTCAGCACCACCGCCAGTAACAGCAGCGGGTTGACGCTGGATGAGAGTTTTAAGCAGGTGCTGAATGCGCTGAGTAAGCCTGAAGCGCGCAGCGCCGCGCAGAGCAGTGATGACCCGGTGACGCCATTCACCAGCGCACCGCTCAGCGCCACCAGTTCGCTGGTAAGCAGCACCGCCTCGACCAGCACCACGCCGTCGACGCCCATGCTGAACGCCCAGCTTGGCAGCAGCGAGTGGCAGCAGGCGCTGAGTCAGCAGATTGTGATGTTTAGCCGCAACGGGCAGCATAACGCCGAGTTGCGTTTACATCCGCAGGATCTGGGCGCTATCCAGATCAGCCTGACCCTTGATAAGGATCAGGCACAGTTAAATATGGTTTCCAGCCACAGCCAAGTGAGGGCCGCGCTGGAAGCGGCTCTTCCTCAGCTGCGTAGCGCGCTGGCGGAGAGCGGAATAAACCTGGGACAGAGTAACGTCAGCAGCGACGCCTTCGCACAGGGCCAGAGTTATCAGGGCCAGCAGGAAGGACGTCGTGATGGACAGCACGGCAGCTTTAGCCTCTCCCAGGACAGTGACAACGAGATAACGCCTATTGCCGTCCCGGCAGCCCTTCAAGCGCGCGCGGCCGGTAACGGCGCTGTCGATATCTTTGCCTGATAGCCGCTAAACGCTGAAGGTAAGCGTAAAACCCGCGTCTTTTCTTCCCATTGTTTGACTTAAGACGCGGGATAATCTGTCCAGGTAAGCCGAGAGGCTTGCCCATAATTCACAGGAAGTAACTGCAAGATGTCTGATAACGCGAAAGCTAAAGGCCGCAAACGTTCACTACTACTACCAGTGTTACTGATTGTAACGCTGGCCGCTTGCAGCGTGGCAGGCTATGCAGTCTGGCGAATGATGAATAAACACGAAGGCAGCCAACCGGACGCGGCGAAAGTCGAGCCACCGGCTGCTCCCGTATTTTTTGCAATGGATACGTTTACAGTAAACCTGGTCAATCCTGACAACGATCCCGACCGTGTGCTGTACGTGGGGTTCACCCTGCGTCTGCCCGATGAGGATACCCGTCGTCGGTTGAACGATTACCTGCCGGAAGTGCGCAGCCGTCTGCTGTTACTGCTTTCGCGTCAAAGCGCGACGGCTCTGGCTACAGAGCAAGGCAAACAGGCCCTGGTTGAGCAGATCAAACAGGTGCTGGCGCCGCCGCTGGTAAAAGGCCAACCGGCTCAGGTTGTCAATGACGTGCTGTTTACCGCCTTCATTTTGAGGTGATTTAATGGGCGATAGCATTCTCTCCCAGGCTGAGATTGACGCGCTGCTTAATGGCGACAGTGACAGTGCGGAAGTAGAGAACAGTTCCAAAGGGACCGATGGCGATATCCGTCCCTATGATCCCAATACTCAGCGCCGCGTCGTACGTGAGCGTCTGCAGGCGCTGGAGATCATCAACGAGCGCTTTGCCCGTCATTTCCGTATGGCGCTGTTTAACCTGCTGCGCCGTAGCCCCGATATTAGTGTGGGTGCGATCAAGATTCAGCCGTACCACGAGTTCGCCCGCAACCTGCCGGTGCCAACCAACCTGAACCTGATTCACCTGAAGCCGCTGCGCGGCACGGCGCTGGTGGTGTTTTCACCGAGCCTGGTTTTTATTGCTGTCGATAACCTGTTTGGCGGCGACGGTCGTTTCCCGACCAAAGTTGAAGGACGTGAATTTACCCATACCGAACAGCGCGTGATTCGCCGCATGTTGAAATTGGCGCTGGATGGCTACAGCGACGCGTGGAAAGCGATTTATCCGCTGGAAGTGGAGTATGTGCGTTCCGAGATGCAGGTGAAGTTCACCAACATCACCACTTCACCGAATGACATCGTGGTGAACACGCCGTTCCAGGTGGAGATTGGAAACCTGGTCGGTGAATTCAATATCTGTATTCCGTTTTCGATGATTGAGCCGCTGCGCGAGCTGCTGGTCAATCCCCCACTGGAAAACTCACGCCGGGAAGATAATCACTGGCGCGACAATCTGGTGAAACAGGTGCAGCACTCGGAGCTGGAGCTGATTGCCCATTTCGCCGAAACATCGCTGCGCCTGTCACGTATTTTGCAGCTGAAACCCGGTGACGTCCTGCCCATTGAGAAGCCGGACCGCATCATCGCTCACGTCGATAGCGTGCCGGTGCTGACCAGCCAATACGGCACCATCAATGGCCAGTACGCGCTGCGTGTAGAACATTTGATTAACCCGATTTTGAATTCGCTGAACGAGGAACAGCCCGATGAGTGACAGCAAGAAACCGTCCGACGACGACATCTCCGCGGACGATCTGTGGGCTGCAGCTATGAACGAACAAACCACCACCAGCGCGCCAGATCCAACTGAAAATGTGTTCAAATCGCTGGAAAATCCTGGCATCAGCGGCTCGCTGCAGGATATCGATCTGATCATGGATATCCCGGTCAAACTGACCGTGGAACTGGGTCGCACCAAGATGACCATCAAAGAGCTGCTGCGCTTGACGCAGGGTTCGGTGGTGGCGCTGGATGGCCTGGCCGGGGAACCGCTGGATATTCTGATCAACGGTTATCTGATCGCGCAGGGTGAAGTGGTAGTGGTGAACGACAAATATGGCGTGCGCATCACCGACATCATTACCCCGTCTGAACGTATGCGTCGTCTGAGCCGTTAAGCATGTTAAAACACACGCAAGCCGAACAACCGGTACCCAGCCAGCCGGTGGTCTCAACCGGTTCGGTGATTGGCCAGGTCAGCAGCGTGCTGGCAGTAATTGTTCTGCTGATTCTCGGCTGCGGCTGGCTGGCCAAACGCCTTGGCTTTGCACCGAAAACGGTGACCGGCCAGGCGCTGAAAGTCAGCGCGACGGTGCAGGTTGGCCAGCGTGAGCGTGTGGTCATTGTCGATACCGCCGATGCGCGTCTGGTGTTGGGCGTGACCGCCCAGCAGATCACCCATCTGCACTCGTTACCGCCGCTGCCGCCGGAAGAACGGGCAAATCACAGCGCTGCGCCACAGGATTTTCGTCAGCTGTTCCAGAACCTGGTTAAACGTCCCGGAAAACCACAATGATGCGTCGATTACTTCCTCTTCTGCCGCTGCTGTTGCTGGCACCGGTTGCCCATGCGCAGCTGCCAGGTTTAATCAGCCAGCCGCTGGCGAACGGTGGCCAGAGCTGGTCGCTGCCGGTACAGACGCTGGTGTTCATCACCTCGCTGACCTTTATTCCGGCGGTGCTGCTGATGATGACCAGCTTCACGCGCATCATTATTGTGTTTGGTTTGCTGCGTAACGCCCTCGGCACGCCGTCGGCGCCGCCAAACCAGGTGCTGCTCGGCCTGGCGCTGTTTCTGACCTTCTTTATCATGGCGCCGACCTTCGACAAGATTTACTCCGACGCCTATCTGCCGTTCAGCCAGGACAAAATCAGCATGGCGGACGCGATCGATAAAGGTGCTCAGCCACTGCGTGAATTTATGCTGCGTCAAACGCGCGAAGCCGATTTAGCGCTGTTTGCCCGTCTGGCTAACACCGCACCGATTCAGGGTCCGGAAGCGGTTCCGATGCGTATTCTGCTGCCGGCGTATGTCACCAGTGAACTGAAAACCGCCTTCCAGATTGGTTTCACCGTGTTCATTCCGTTCCTGATCATCGATCTGGTGGTCGCCAGCGTACTGATGGCACTGGGGATGATGATGGTGCCGCCGGCGACCATTTCCCTGCCGTTCAAGCTGATGCTGTTCGTGCTGGTGGATGGCTGGCAGCTGCTGGTGGGTTCACTGGCGCAAAGTTTCTACTCTTGAGTGGCGTTCGCCCTCACCTTTCTTTCTCGAGGAGTGCAGCATGACACCTGAATCAGTGATGGTTATGGGCCAGGAAGCAATGCGTGTCGCCCTGCTGATGGCCGCGCCGATGTTGCTGGTGGCGTTGATCAGCGGGTTGATCATCAGCGTGCTGCAAGCCGCGACCCAGATTAACGAACAAACGCTCTCCTTTATCCCCAAGATTCTGGCCGTTGCCGCTACGGCGGTAATCGCAGGTCCGTGGATGCTTAATCTGATGCTGGATTACATTCGCACGCTGTTTAGCAATCTGCCGTACATTATTGGCTAATGATTAACCTCGACAGCAGCCAGCTGATCCATTGGGTCGCACAATTCTTCTGGCCGATGGTGCGTTTGCTGGCGCTGTTCGCCAGCGCGCCGGTGCTGAGCGAAAAATCGATTCCCAAACGCGTCAAGATTGGCCTCGCGGTATTGACCACCTGGATCATCCTGCCGGTGCTACCGCCGGTGGAGGCGACCCTGTTTACACCCGCGGGATTTTGGTTGCTACTGCAACAGCTGCTGATTGGCGTGAGCATCGGCCTGACCATGCAGTTCGCCTTTGCGGCGGTGCGCATGGCGGGGGAAGTGATTGGTTTGCAGATGGGATTGTCCTTCGCCACCTTCTTCGATCCAGGCAGCCGCCTGAACATGCCGGTGCTGGCTCGTTTTCTCGATATGCTGGCCATGCTGCTGTTTCTTACCTTCAACGGACATCTGTGGCTGATTTCACTGCTGGTGGACAGTTTTCATACGTTGCCAATCAGCGATCAGCCGCTCAACGCCAATGCTTTTATGGCGTTGGTGAAATCCGCGGGATTAATTTTCCTTAATGGCATGATGTTAGCGCTGCCCTTAATAGTTCTGCTCCTCACGCTAAACATGGCACTAGGTTTGTTAAACCGTGTTTCACCACAACTCTCTATTTTCGCGGTTGGCTTCCCGATTACCTTAACGGTGGGCATCCTCAGCGTAGGGTTGATGATGCCGCTGCTTGCTCCCTTCTGCGAACATCTGTTTAGCGAAGTCTTTGATTTACTCGCCCAGTTTGTGTCAGAACTTTCCCGCGCCCGTTGATTAACTATTCTGTAGACGCCCTTAAGTAATAGTTAAGCATTCAAAATCTGTTAGTGCATTTTCTGAACCATATTTCTCAGAAATCAACTGAGGAAATTCTGATAAGTGCGCATTTTTGGTGAAAATTATTCTTATTAAACCGCGCTTCGCGTATTTTAGTCAGACGATTCCTAAGGGGTTAAACCTGCTGAATCGGTTGATTAAATGCTCAAAGGGCTGTTTTTAAACAAAAAAAATTTCACAGCGATTTTTCTTGTCTAAATCCCTTTTTTCCGGCATTGTCAACGCTCGCTGAAGCGTCATACTTTCGCCACACAAATGTTTTTAAGATTTGTCCTATCAGATTTGTCTGTGATCTGCGCGATAGTGACAGGGCTCTCAAAACAGAGCGAATAAAACACTTAATGCAAATCCTTAGCCATTCCCACTATGGCTGAGATGAGAGTGACGTGGATGTACTATAAAAAAAACTTCGCAGCACGGTTCAGGGAAGAGTCATGATGGCGCATGGATAACTATCGCCAATCTGCTGAGCAGAATAAAAAAGTGTCTTTGGAAATTTCTCTCGTACCGCAAACGCGTATTCATCGTTGATTTAAACGGATAACAAATTGGTGAGGGTCGCTATAATGCCAACGATTATTATGGATTCATGTAATTACACACGCCTGGGTTTGTCTGACTATATGTCTGCGAAAGGAGTTAAAAAGAAAAATATTACTCCTGTCTCGGATATCGACCAATTGCAACAAAGATGTGAGCAAATTAAGCCGGGCGTTGTGTTTATCAACGAAGAGTGCTTTATTCACGAATCTGATTCCAGCGATCGTATTCGTGCTATTATCATGCAGCATCCTGATACCTTATTCTTTATTTTCATGGCGATCTCGAATATCCATTTTGAGGAATACCTCTACGTTCGTAAGAACCTGATTATTACATCAAAATCGATAAAAACTTCGACGTTGGATTCCTTATTAGGCACCTATTTGCAAAAGAAACTCAACGCTTCGCCGCGTATTTCTGCCGGGCTCGACGTGCATCCACTGACATTAAGTCAGACTGAATCAAATATGCTGAAAATGTGGATGTCAGGTCATGACACCATTCAGATATCTGAGAACATGCAAATTAAAGCCAAAACCGTATCGTCACATAAAGGTAATATTAAACGTAAAATTAAAACCCATAATAAGCAGGTTATTTATCATGTCGTCCGTTTGACTGATAATGTCACCTCAGGGATTTATGTTAACGTGCGATAATTACCTACAGTGAATAAAAGGGCTAATCATCTGATTGGCCCTTTTCACGTTTTGAGAGTTTGATCCCACTTTCCTGCCTAATCCTTTCCCCCTGCCTGCCGATGCTTATTCTCATAACACCTACCTACATGAGAGCAAGGATATGAAAACAGCATCGATTGATGAGCAATATAAGCTCAGCATCTGGCAGAACCTGCGCCTGATGCCTTTGTTCAGTATGATCTTTGGTGGCATTCTGCTGCTTTTTGCCCTGTGCATTGGACTCGCCAGCTACTTTTTGATTCAGAGTAATAATTCCCTAAACGATGCCACCGAAGAAATTCAAATTCGTATGGGCATCTCTAACAGTTCTAACCATCTGCGTACTGCGCGACTCAATGTGCTGCAATCCGGTGCCGCCGCGCGTATTGGTGAAATGGATGGTTATCGTGCCGATTTAGCGCGCACCGAGACGCGTATTAAACAAGCGCGCGAAGGTTTTAAACTCTATATGGATCGCAAGGCGAAAACGCCGGCGGATATTGCCCTCGATGAACCGCTGACCGCCAGCTTTAATGCCTATATTGATAAAGGTCTCAAGCCGATGATTGAATCGGCCAAACAGGGCAGCTTCGAAGGCATTGTGGCGCAGGAAACTGACGTCACGCGCAAATTGGATGACGCTTACAACGCCGTGCTGCTGAAGGCGATTAAAATCCGTACTGACCGCGCCGAAGCGATTAATGCCGAAGCCGCGCATCAATCACGCATTGGCTTTATTGCTATGGCGGTGGCGTTTGCTGCCGCCTTGCTGCTGGTGCTGCTGACCTTCGTGTTCCTGCGTCGCGTGGTGATCACCCCGCTACGTCAGTCCGTTGATCGCATCGAGCGTATCGCGCAAGGCGATCTCACCGCGCCGGAACAAGCCTATGGCCGCAGCGAGATTGGTAGCTTGCTGCATAACCTGCAGCTAATGCAGGCCTCGCTGGTGCGTACCGTTGGTACGGTGCGAGAAGGCGCGGTAGCGATTTATCAGGGTTCCAGCGAGATTTCCGCCGGTAACACCGATCTCTCATCACGTACTGAAGAGCAGGCCTCCGCGCTGGAGCAAACCGCCGCCAGCATGGAGCAGCTCACCGCCACGGTGAAACAGAACGCCGAGAACGCCCATCACGCCAGCCAGCTGGCCGCCGATGCTTCTGGCAAAGCGCGCAGCGGTGGCGATCTGGTGAGCGGCGTGGTGCAAACCATGAACAATATTTCTGGCAGCTCGAAAAAGATTGCCGAGATCACCAACGTCATTAACAGCATCGCCTTCCAGACCAATATTCTGGCGCTGAATGCCGCGGTAGAAGCGGCGCGTGCCGGTGAACAAGGCCGTGGTTTTGCTGTGGTGGCCAGCGAAGTGCGTAACCTGGCGCAACGCAGTGCGCAGGCGGCGAAAGAGATTGAAACGCTGATTGCTGAATCGGTGGGGTTGATCACCAACGGTTCACGCCAGGTCGGTGAAGCCGGTAATACCATGGGCGAGATAGTTGAAGCGGTGCGGCGCGTGACGGACATTATGGCGGAGATTGCCGCCGCGTCGGATGAGCAGAGCCGTGGCATTCAGCAGGTGAGCCTGGCGGTGACCGAGATGGATAACGTGACGCAGCAGAACGCCTCGCTGGTTGAGGAAGCCTCTTCGGCAGCGGCTTCGCTGGAAGATCAGGCCGGCAGATTGACGCAGGCGGTGGCGGTGTTCCGTTTGAATGACGCGCCGGTGGCGCACGTGGCTAAAGCGGCGCAGTCTGCGTTACGTACGCCAAATCTGGCGCCGCGTCCTGCATTGGCGACGTCAGGGAATGATAACTGGGAGACGTTTTGATTTGAGGTAGTGCGCGGTATCCCCTACCCCGGCCCTCTCCCACACATGGGCGAAGAAGTGGATGTTGCGCCGATCTTTCCCCTCTCCCGCTTGCGGGAGAGGGTTAAGGTGAGGGGAAAATTAATCAAGCCTCTTCATACGGCTCCACAAAAACCCCTTCAGCATGATCGCTTTCATTAAAGAACCAAATCCCCAGCGGGTAATCTTCTAACGCCACCAGATACATGATGCCTTCATTGAATGCTTCCACTGCCAGCACCGTACCCACACGGCGCGGGCCGCCGTCGGTTTTAACCGTAACGCGATCGTTCACCTTCATTGATTACTCTCCACAAATTGTCCTGCGACACAGTTTAACGGAAGATAATCAACACTGCCTGATCGCGATCAGCGTCGGGCGATAACCCACACCGCATGTATGATGCCCGGAATGTAGCCGCACAGCGTCAGCAGAATGTTGAGCCAGAAAGCCCCACCAAAACCGACTTGCAAGAATACGCCCAGTGGTGGAACCAAAATGGCGATGACAATACGTAAAAAGTCCATATTCACTCCCTGATATCACTTAACAATCAATCGCTAAGCATAGTCGCTGTTACGCACTGTGCACTTAAAGGCAGGTAAAACTCTGTCAAGATGCGCTTTTTCGCTTTCTTAACGTTTCGCAGAGAGACTTTTGACGCAGGCTGCTCGTACACTTCTCAGTACTGCACCAACCCCAAAGGCGCAGTCAACCTAAAAGTAACAAGGATTTTTGCCCGCGCAGCGCGGGCTTTTTTTTGCCTGCCATTTGCCCTCCGCGCCCTCTTTTCACCAACGACTATACTGGTGTAGATCCGATTGCCTCCGGGAGGCCGCCATGACCACTGCAAAAGAGTACAGCGAGACAGTTCAGCGCGAAGTGAATGTCGATGTTGATGCGTTGCTGGAAGCCATTCAGAAGAGAACGTCGGGCGAGGTAAAAGAGTTTATGGAAGCCGAAGACGCGCATCGCGTTACGGTAAATGGCGCAGCCTATGGCTCTTACTCCGAGCTAGCGGAAGCTTTCGAACTCGACATTCGCGACTTCGCCAGCAGCGAAGTGAACCGCTGAAATCGATTTCAAAAAAATACCCGGCGGGATGGCCGGGTAAAGTAAATCAGTAAGTTCGTTACACCAGGGAATTCTTAACACCCTGTCAGATTACGCCTTAGTCTGATTAAGACAAGACTCATCCCTGCATGTAAATCGAACAATTTTGTATAAGCATTCATGTGAATCGTCCTACGCGCCGCGTCACTGCTGGTTTCAGCTGTGCACGAAATGTGCATCGCGCCTTCCGTCACGTTTGCCATTTAAGAATTATCCTGGATGTCGCTGGCCGGGTCGCGGGAAAAAGTGTGATCGCGATTCCGCTATTATACTGATTACTCTTCGCTTTACGGATGCCACTGGCGTAAGGAGTGTGATGATGCTGAGTCTTAACTCTTCCCTGATGATCATTACCGATCTTGATGGCTCATTGCTGGATCATCATGACTATAACTGGGATGCGGCCAGTGAATGGCTGGCGCGTCTGCAACAACATCAGATTCCGCTGGTGATTTGTTCCAGCAAAACGGCGGCCGAGATTATTCCGCTACAAAAGAAGTTAGGCATTGTCGGTGCGCCCTTTATTGCTGAAAACGGTGCGCGCGTGGTGTTGGGCGGTGAACACACGCCGCCGATCGAAACCAGCGCCAGCTATCATGCGCTGTGCCAGACGCTGCAGGCGTTGCAGGCACGATTTCGCTTCAACGGCTTTCATGAATTTAGTGATGCCGAAGTCGCACGTTTTACCGGTTTAACCCTTGCCGAAGCCAGCCAAAGCCGCCTACGCGAAGCGTCGGAAGTGGTGTTGTGGCGCGATGACGAACAGCGTTTACCGGAATTCCGCGCGGCGCTGGCAGAACACAATCTGGCGTTAACCCAGGGCGGGCGTTTCTGGCATGTGATGCCCGCCGGCACCGGCAAAGGTATCGCGCTGGCGGACATTCAGCAGCATCTCGCCGCGCAGGAAGGAGAAGCGCGCACCACAATCGGCTTGGGCGATGGTCCTAACGATGTGCCGATGCTGGAGCGCGTTGATTATGCCGTGGTGATAAAAGGCTTCAGTAAAACGCCGGTGGAGTTGCAACGCACCGATACTGAGAACGTTTACCACACCGCGCACGTCGGTCCGCAGGGCTGGCGTGAAGGTCTGGACTATTTTCTTGCGCCGAATGAGTAACGGCCTTTAACCAAAAGGATGAGACGATGAGTGATTTTTACCAGAATGGTGTCATTACTAATTTCCATAATCTCACCCACCGCAGCGTCGAATCGCTGGAAAAAGAGATGGTGCGCTTCTCACGCAAACGCAAAATGGGGCTGATATTGCCGTCGCTGTTCTCGGAACTGGAAGGCCCGGCGCTGGATAATATCGTTAATGAACTGGCGAAGGTACCTTACCTGGAGGAGATTGTGATTGGCCTCGACCGCGCCGATCGCGACCAGTTTCTGTTTGCGCGTGAGTTCTTCTCCCGCCTGCCGCAGCGCCATCGCATTTTATGGAATGACGGGCCACGCCTGAAAGCGCTGGATGCCGAACTGGATAAAGAGGGTTTATCGCCGAGCCAACCCGGCAAAGGGCGTAATGTGTGGTTCTGTACTGGCTACACGCTGGCTTCCGACCGCACTCAGTGCGTGGCGCTGCACGACTGCGATATCGTCACCTATGAACGCGGCATGCTGGCGCGTTTGCTCTATCCGCTGGCCAATCCGTCGTTTCAGTATGAGTTCTGCAAAGGTTTCTACGCGCGCGTCGCCGACGGCAAGCTGAATGGCCGCGTCGGGCGTTTGCTGGTCGGTCCGCTGCTGCGCTCCTTGCAGAAGGTCTACGGTCACTCGGAATATCTCGATTACCTCACCAGCTTCCGCTATCCGCTCTCTGGCGAGTTTGCCATGCGCACGCATGTGCTCAACGGCATCAAGATTCCTGGCGATTGGGGATTAGAGATTGGCGTGCTGTCGGAGATTTATCGTAACTACACCACGCGTCAGACCTGCCAGGTTGAGATCGCCGATAACTACGACCACAAGCATCAGCCGCTGGCCGAAGATGATGGTACCGGCGGATTGAAACGCATGAGCAATGACATCGTGCAGTCGCTGCTGCGTAAGCTGGCCACCATGGGCGTGCCGCTCACCAGCGATTCGTTCCGGGTGTTGAAAGCCACTTACTACCGTAATGCGCTGGACATGATGGAGATCTACAACCACGAAGCCACCATGAACGGCCTCAAATTTGATCAGCACATTGAGGAAGCGGCGGTAGAAATGTTCACTCAGGCGATTCTCGATGCCGGACAAGCCTTTATTGAGCGTCCGAATGAGAAACCCTTTATTCCCAGCTGGAGCCGCGTGCAATCGGCTTTTCCGGATATTTTGCAGCGGATTTATCAGGCGGTGGAAGAGGATAACGACGGCAAGGTGTAATGCAGGGTTGAACCACATTCGGGACGACGGGCATCGTCCCGAATGTGTTTAACTGGCCAGCTGTTGCGCGCTCGATACGTGACTAAGTTCATCACTGCGAAACGCCTCACGTCGCACGCTGTAACCATCATACCAACGACACTCTACCATTCCGCTGGCATAGCCGGTGACCACCATGGTGGGTCCGCCCTGTTTGTGCTGAACTTCGTCACTGATTGCAAAGATCATACCGCACCTCCCTCTTTCATCGTTAAATGACCGAATTTAGGTATAGCAGCTGTGACCGATTTTTTCCTATACGATTAATCTATTACTGCTACTAAATCAGAATAAGCAGTTAAAAACTCTGTAAATAAAAAAAGCCGACAAGATTTATTGTCGGCTTTGATAGCACGTCCTGGACAGGAAAATTAGATTTTGCAGCCTTCGCAATCCGCTTCGTCGCTGATATCCGCAGGCACTTCGTTGGCTTTTTCTGCCGCTTTGGCTTCAGCCTGTTCCAGCTGTGCATCGATATCAAATTCAAACATATCGTCGTTCATCATCGTTCTCCTGACCGTGATTAAAAATTTACAGCGCTTTATAACTGCTAGCCGCGCAGCTTAGCAATCAGATTTACGCCCAACAGCACAATCGACCCAATGATAAAGCCGATCACCAAATTGGCGCCGTTGCTCAGCAGTGCCGAGACCAAACCGTTGAATCCGGCGCTGTATTCTGTAATAGCGTGATGTAGCGGCGTGATGCCGTGCACCACAATGCCGCCACCAACCAAAAACATCGCCAGCGTGCCGACTAACGTTAAGGCTTTCATTAACCAGGGTGCAAAGGCCAGCAATACGCCGCCAATGGCCTGCGCGACCGTGGAAGATTTCTCTTTTAACCAAAAGCCCAAATCGTCAATTTTAACAATCATCGCCACGATGCCGTACACGCCAATGGTCACCAGAATGGCGACACCGGCGAGAATCAGCACCTGATTCAGCAGCGGCGCCTCTGAGACGATGCCCAGCGTGATGGCGACAATCTCCGCCGAGAGGATAAAGTCAGTGCGCACTGCGCCTTTTACTTTGTCCTTTTCAAACGCCCGCGGATCCTGCTGCGCCAGTTTGTCGAGACGCTGCTGACGCGCCTCCGGACTCTGCTCAGCCTTATCGTGATTGAGGCTATGCAGCACTTTCTCCACGCCTTCGTAGCAAAGATAGGCACCGCCAATCATTAGCAGCGGCGTAATCAGCCAGGGCGCAAACGCCGAGATCAATAACGCCAGCGGCACCAGAATGAATTTATTAAGAAAGGAGCCTTTTGCAACGCTCCATACAACGGGCAATTCACGGTTGGCTTTGACACCGCTAACCTGCTGCGCATTCAGCGACAGATCGTCACCCAATACGCCTGCGGTCTTCTTTGCCGCAACTTTGCCCATGACCGAGATATCGTCGAGCAGTGTTGCAATATCATCCAGAAGGGTGAGTAAACTGGTTCCTGCCAAAGTGGTATTCCTTATTATTCCGGTTCGTGATCCTGACAACAGGGGCAACGCTCAATCGCCGTTACTGACATATCGGCGATGCCCGCACAGTCCCATTCGACGCGTAACGGCCCCGTCAGATCCCCGGCGTGCAAATACTTGCTCACTGGACTTTCCGTCATGCCGCTGATCTCTTCGGTGGCTACCAGCCGGTCGCCAAGATAAATGCGCGCCGTGGCTTGGGTTGTCACCATCCGCTCATCGCGGAGTTGATACAGGCGCTTAACGGTAAGTTTGATGCTGCTCATGGCTCAATTCCGCGTCCCAGAGAAAAGGGAGATCTAAACTGTTATAGCGGCTAAAAGCAACAATCTCGCACTATTCAACGCGATAGTGATGCAAGCCCTGATGGTCGATTTCGCTGCTGTCGGTTGCGGCCAGCAGCCACTCTTCTAAACGTTCAATCAGCGCGCTGTCCTGCAGCTGCAGTTTGCCGCGCAGCGCGCACTCCCAAACAATCAGTACTTTCCAACCTCCTTCGCGCAGTTGTTCGACGTAACGCCGGTCGCGCTCAACGTTACTGTTAATTTTGCCACTCCAAAATTCGGTGCGCGTGGCCGGCATTTTGAATAAGTAGCAGTGATGTCGATGCCAGAAGCAGCCATGAACAAAGATAATCGCTTTCTCAGCGGGCAGGACAAAATCCGGGCGGCCCGGTAGCGCTTTATCCTGTACGCGATAGGTGAAGCCGCGATCTTTGAGAATCAACGCAATACGCTGTTCAATCGCGGTATCCTGATTGCGAATCGCGCGCATGTTTTTGCTGCGAATGGCTTGCGAGTGAACGTCTGCCATGGCGTCTCCTTGTATTAGCGCTTCTACAACTTTAGCGGTTTAAGCCAAAAGCGAAAGCACACCGCACGCCAATTTCCTCGTTGCGTGATGAGTGTTAGCATAGCCGCTTCACTGTTAAGGAAAAACGCATGCTCGCTATCGACCCCGTCTCGCCCTCCCCGTTAACCGCCGATCAGGATGACGCGACGTCGCTGTTACTGCAGGTGCTCGATATCTATGCCGCACGCGATGTGGTTATCACCTTAACTGAAGCCGGTGGCCGCGACTGGAGCGTGCCGCGTTTGAATCGCATCCGCGCCGGTAAAAGTGCCGCGCCGGCGCTCTCCAGCCGCGAAGTGGCCAGCCTGCAGGCCTTGCTGCCGCAGCGTCCGGCGCACTATGACGACGCCAAATTCCAGTTTGTCGATCTGTTTGCCGGTATCGGCGGCATTCGTCGTGGCTTCGAGCAGATTGGCGGTCAATGCGTGTTCACCAGCGAATGGAATAAAGAAGCGGTGCGCACCTATAAAGCCAATCTGTATAGCGATCCACAGTTGCATCACTTCAACAGTGATATTCGTCTGGTAACGCAGCCCGCGGGCATCAGCGATGAGCAGGCAATTTATCAGCATATCGATCGCACCATTCCCGATCATCAGGTGCTGCTGGCCGGTTTTCCTTGTCAGCCCTTCTCGCTGGCGGGCGTGAGCAAGAAGAATGCGTTGGGTCGCGCGCACGGTTTTGAGTGCGAAGCGCAAGGCACGCTGTTCTTCGATGTGGCGCGCATTCTCGCCGCCAAGAAACCGCCGTTCTTCGTGCTGGAGAACGTGAAAAACCTCAAGAGCCACGATAAAGGCCGCACCTTCGCCATCATCATGGCCACGCTGGATGAACTCGGTTATGACGTGGCCGATGCCAATGACGACGGTTTGCCGGATGCGAAAATTATCGATGCGCGCCATTTCCTGCCGCAGCATCGTGAGCGCATCGTGCTGGTGGGCATTCGCCGTGATAGCGGGCTCAGCAACGGCTTTTCGTTGCGCGCCCTGCCCGCGCTCTATCCGCAAAAGGTGCCGTCGTTACACAGCCTGCTGGAATCCGAGCCGGAAGCAAAATACACGCTATCGCCCACGCTGTGGAACTATCTGTATCAATACGCGAAAAAGCATAAAGCCAAAGGTAACGGCTTCGGCTTTGGCCTTAACGATCCGCGTAATCTGAACATTTGCGTGCGTACTTTATCGGCGCGCTACTACAAAGATGGTTCGGAAATCCTCATCGATCGCGGCTGGGATCACGCGCAAGGCGAAGCAGATTTCCAGCAGGCGGAGAATATGGCGCGCCGTCCGCGTCGTTTAACCCCGCGAGAATGTGCCCGCCTGATGGGTTTTGAAGCGCCGGACGAGGCCAAACTGCGCATTCCGGTTTCCGATACGCAGGCCTACAAGCAGTTCGGCAACTCGGTAGTGGTGCCGGTATTTGCTGCGGTGGCACAACTGTTATTGCCGCTGATTGAACAGTACGCCGCGCAAAAGACGTAGCGATTCAGGACCACAATTTTATTTAGGGCCGCGCTTTATGCTGTTTTCCGCCTAATCGCGCCCGCTGTCACCAAACTGTCACGCGTGCTGCCAATACTCCTGTTTTATTTTTTGGAGGCGTGTGATGTCACTTCTGTCTGTTATCACTCTGCCGTTGCGGTTACGCGCGCGGTTCTCCCCGCGTATTCCGCTGTGGCTCACCAGTTTACGTAGCCAGTTTTTGCTGTTCATTGCGCTGTTCTGCTTGCTGCAGTTTGCCGGCGTGCTGCTACTGAATACCCACGTTAACCAGACGCAAACCTCGTTGCAGCAGGCGAATCAACTGCGCGAACGTCTGGCCCTGCTGGATAAAGCGCGCATCGAACTGCTCACCGCCAGTGATAACAGCCATCGCGCCGGTATTTATCTGATGCAGGATCAACAAAGTGGCTCGGTGGATAGCTGGAAAAGTCTGGCGGCGGCAGCCGATGACTCGTTGAAACAGGCGCAACAACAGTTCGCCGCCTACCACGCCCATGCGGATAGCCCGCTGGCGCAAGGTTTTACCATGCTAGCGGCAGGATTGCAGGAGCAGCTGAAAGGATTAGCTGCCAACGACATCAACGCCTTTTTTATGGTGCCGATGCAGGCATTTCAGCAGCAGTTTAATGATGCCTGGTTCAGTGAAATCGAGCAGGCCAATCAGCAGCTCAGCAGCGTGAATCAAAACACCCTCAGCACCTTGAAGCAGAGCCGCAATCTGTCGCTGATGGTCAGCGCGGTACTGATGACGCTGTTAGTGCTGGCGTCCAGCCTGCTGATGCGCGGCGTATTGTTGCCGCTGCGTCGCGCGAATGCGCAGCTGGAACAGATCGCCACCGGTGATCTGGTCGATGCGCAAAACCTTCCGCGTCGTCAGTCGCTGGAAACGCGCCAGCTGTTCCAGTCAATTGAGACCATGCGACGCGGCTTGCAGCAGATTGTGCGCGACATCAACACGGTGGCGGTCAGCGTGGCCGCCGGCGCAGAAGATATGCAACAGCATAATGAGAAAGTGATGCAGCAACACCAGCAGCAAAATGCCAGCTTCCATCATCTGTCGCAGCGCTTAGATCGCGTTTCTGAAGAGGTGGAGATTGGTGCCCAGTTCTCGCAGCAGGCGACGCAGGAAGCGCAATCTGCCGATGCGTTGATGCGTAACTGCGCACTGGAAGTCGATAAGATGGAAACCCAGATGCAGCAGATTGTCACCGCGTCGGATGACATCGCCGGGATTGTTGGCATGCTGGATGACTTGTCGATGCAGACGCGTTTGTTATCGCTGAATGCCGCAATTGAGTCGGCACATGCCGGCGCTTACGGCCGCAGCTTCTCGGTGGTCGCCAAAGAGATGGGTTTGCTCTCGCAGCAAAGCGGTGCCTCGACGCGCCAGATTGACGGATTGATTCAGCATACGCAGCAACATGTGCATGCTGGCTTCGATAAGGTGAAAGCGCTGGAGGTGCTGTTCGCGCAGATCAGCAGCGCGGTGTCTGGCGTGGTGACGCAGCTGAACGAGCTGCAGCAAAACAGTGCCGCGCAGAGTCATCGGGTAAAAAAGATTGCGCTGGAAGTGGTGGAGATGAGCGGACAGCTGCAGCAGAACGAAGCGCTTAACGCCCATCAGGTGCAATCGGCAGTGCAATTGCGCGCCTTATCGGACCGCCTGGCGCAGCGCGCGCAGCAGTTCCGTATTTAATCTGCAGGCATAAAAAAACCCGTCAGTGACGGGTTTTCTGCTTATTTCTTCTTCTTACTTTTCTTCAGCAGCGCACGTATCTGCTTCAGTTCTGCAGCGGAGAGCTGATCTTCCACCGCTTCCTGAGTATCCAGACTATCAATGGCCGGTTGCGCACCCGCATCTAAACTGGCCTGCAGGCGATTAACGATCTCCTGACTCATGGAGATTTGGTTATCGGCGGCTAACTGTTTGATGTGCTCTTTCAGTGCCGGGTCAATTTTGATGGTTAAGTTAACGGTCTCGGTCATTTTCATACTCCCTTTTGATTTACAACAACGTAGCGGAAGCAGATGAAAGTTAACAGACTGTCATAAAAATTTAATATTACGAGTGTATAGGGCTGAAATCTCTTAACACTGATTCATCGATGGAGGTCAAATTGCCCTGCAGCTCGGCGCAAAGTTTGCCCATGTAGTGGACCAGAAAATCGGCGTTATGTTCCGCCAACAGGCGTCCAGCTTCGGTTTGCATGGTTTGCGGTAAACCCAATAGCTTTTTCTGGAAGTGATCCAAGGTCCACTTCACATCATCTAGTTCGCGATCCTTTCCTAACGGATCTTCGCTATCAAACAGCGGACGACCTAACGCGCCCGCCGTATAGAAAACGCGCGCCAGGCCGATAGCACCTAATGATTCGAGACGATCGGCATCCTGCACGATTTTCGCTTCCAGCGTTTGCGGCGCGATACGCGCACTAAAGCTGTGAGCCTGCACCGCGTGCGCAACGGCATCCAGCCGTTCGAACGGGAAGTCGGGGAAATCTTGTTGCAGTATGCGGCGCGTCTCTTGCGCGGCATAAGTTGACGCTAAATGACGTTCGGGATGGTTTTTCGGCAGGTTGACCACATCGTGAAAATAGCAGGCGGTCATCACGACCATAGGATCGGCGTCGCTGTGCTGCATGATGCGCTTAGCACTCATCCAGACGCGGCGCAGGTGCGCGATATCGTGGGCTTTGTCGTCATGCAGCCAGTTGAGCTGCAGCCAATTCTCGTAGCGTTGTTGCCAGTGAGTAAGTGACATCGTGCTTCTCCTGTTATTGCTGTTATCTACGTTCCTGCGGACATCATAGCGGCCTGGTCATGACACTTTTTTTACATCCGTCCAGGCGGTGCCAGGCATAAAAAATGAGATCCCGATCTTGTTATAACGCTGTTAACGCCGCTTGCACAGCAGCCATTGCGATTTCGGTATTTCCTTAGTGCGTTTTAGTTAAATAACTCTGTTCAATAGGTTTAATATATTCGCGTCATCAACAAATTTCGCTTTAGGGATAAATTCCAGTTATCTGTGCTGATAAATGGGGCTTCTTAGAGGCAGATCAACACGGCATAATCTGAAAAGGTTCCCATAATGGCCTTTATAACGTACTGTATCTGGAAAATTTATGGCTTCTGATCCCTTGCAAAGTCCTTTTCAGCACACATTTTGCTTATGAACCATTTTTTACATCTAAAATTGCCAGAATAGCCTGATACTAAGTCGACAAATTATTAAGCAAACTGATTCAAACCCATTATGCTAGCTCTCACATCTACGGATGTTAGGGGATTCTTCGCAGTTTCCGGGTTTGTGACACATTAAGAGGTATGCAATGAAAGAACGGCCGATTCTTTTTTCCGAACAGCGGGTACGCGCCCTGCTGGTTGGCCAGCAAACGCAGACCCGGCGCATTATGAAAACTCAAGCCTTTGGTCCGGGTCAGGATCATCATGAAGGCGTACACGCATTTGATGTCAGTGCCAATCATCTGCACGGCTATAAATTGATGTCGATGACCGATGTCAGTTCGCACTGCCCATTTGGTCAGGCGGGCGATGGTTTGTGGGTACGTGAAACCTGGCGCGGCCCGATCGTGCCGGAGGCGATGCTGGCGGATTACGAACGCGATCCTCTGCCGTTCCGCAATGCGGCTTACTGCCAATATCGCGCTGACAGTAATGAATTAGGACAGCTGGATGAGAATATGCAGAATGCCGAGCAGTTTGGCTGGCAAACCGCGATTCATATGCCGCGCTGGGCCAGCCGCATCGACCTGCAAATCACCTCGGTGCGAGCCGAGAAGATTCAGGACATTAGTGAAGATGACATCATGGCGGAAGGCGTGCAGACCGATTCGCACTTCCTGAATAACTTCTTCACCATGAATATGAATTCCGAATCGCCAAAAGAAGCGTACCGCAAAGCGTGGCAGAAACAGTACGGCGCCACCAGCTGGGAAGTGAACCCGTGGGTTTGGGTAATCGCGTTCCAGCGGGTTGAACGATAAAACGTCTCCTCCCCTTAACCCTCTCCCGCAAGCGGGCGAGGGAACCGTTTTTAGCGATGTAGAAGTTTGGGGAGCACGTGAAGATTTGCACAGTAAGCTCCCTCTCACGCCTGCGGGTGAGGGTTGGGGTGAGGGCAAACTTACTTTCCCGCTTTGCCACGCCAATCACAGACAAATCCCCCATTAACTGGTTGAATCTTCGGCTTTGATTACGCGCTGGTAATTTCCCCTTTGCCGCGCCAGGATACTGTTTTCGTCTGAAGAGTGAGTGACGCAATGTTCAAATGGCCGTGGCATGCGCAAATAGAGACTTCAGTACTGGCGCTACCCTGGCAACAGGCGCTGGCGCAGCCGATCTTTTCACTGCTCGATCCTGATGAAAAAACCGCGTTGGTTACGCTGGCGCAACGCTTCCTGCAGCAGAAAAAAATCTCGCCGCTGCAAGGCCTGCAACTCGATGAACTGTTACTGACGCGTCTGGCGCTGCTGTTCTGTTTGCCAGTGTTGAAGCTCGGTCTCGAATGGCTTGATGGCTTTCATGAAGTGCTGATCTATCCTGAACCTTTCAATGTCGACGATCGCTGGGAAGATGATAACGGCCTGGTGCATCACGCGCCGGCGGTGCACGCTGGACAAAGCTGGACGCAAGGTCCGGTGGTGCTGAATGCGCTGGATATTCAGGATTCGCTCGATCTCTCCGGTTTTAACCTGGTGATCCACGAAGTGGCGCATAAACTCGATGCGCGCGGCAGCGGCTATACCAGCGGCATTCCGGTGATGGCGCTGCGCGATGTCGCCAGTTGGGAGAAAGATCTGCTGCAGGCAATGGCGGAGATTGAAGCGGAAGTTGAGTTAGTCGGTGAACAGGCGGCGACCATCGATCCTTACGCCGCCAGCGATGCGGCTGAATGTTTTGCGGTGCTATCGGAGTATTTTTTCAGCGCACCGGATTTACTGGCTAACCGTTTCCCGGCGATGTATCGCCATCTGCAGCAGTTCTATCGTCAGGATCCCCTGGCGCGACTGGCGATGCTAACAGCAGAACCTGCTTAAATCGCGATCGCTTTGTACTAATGCTAGCCAGTTGAATACAAATGTGTTTTAAGCTGTTGACACCTGCAAGGGGCGCCATTAATATTCGCCTCGTTCACACGATTCCTCTGTAGTTCAGTCGGTAGAACGGCGGACTGTTAATCCGTATGTCACTGGTTCGAGTCCAGTCAGAGGAGCCATATTTAGAGAAGCCCGCTTAGGAAACTAAGCGGGCTTTTTGCTTTTACACTTCCGTCCAGCCGCGCAGCAGGTTGTGATACATGTTCAGCAGCGACAACAGCTCTGGGCTATCACCGTGACGCGCTTTGAGGCTTTGAATATTGCGATCCAGCTCGAACAGCATGGCGCGCTGTTTATCGTCGCGCACCATCGACTGAATCCACAGGAATGAAGCGACGCGCGCACCCTGGGTAACCGGCGTGACGCAATGCAGGCTGCTCGACGGATACAGCACCAGATGGCCCGCTGGCAGTTTCACCTTGTGCTGACCATACGTGTCTTCAATCACCAACTCGCCACCTTGGTAGCTTTCAGGTTCGCTGAGGAACAGCGTGGCGGAGAGATCGGTTCGCATCCAGCCCGCCGCGCCGTTATGGCGTACCGCGCCATCGACATGAAAACCGTAGGTTTCGCCCAGCTCATAACGGTTAAACAGCGGCGTGGAAATCGATCGTGGTAATGCAGCGGAAAAGAACAGCGGGTTGTTGTTCAGCGCCTGCATCACCGCGGTTTGCAGCTGATCGTACAGTGGCGTGCGGGTATCGATCTGCTGATTGTTTTTCACCGTCGCGCCCTGGCTGCCGACCGTCGCCCTTCCGTCGATCCATTCGGCCTGTTGCAGCAGCGTGCTAAAACTCGCTACCTCTTCCGGCGTCAGTACAGCAGGAATGTGATACATCATCGCGTTGTTCTCTCAAAAATTGTGGGGCGCGCACGCCCCACGACGTTAACTTAGAAATGCACGTTTGCCGTCAGCAGGAAAGTCCGTGGCTCGCCTGGATGGTAGCGATAACCGCTCTTATTGATTGACGCAACATAGTTGGTATCAAACAGGTTGTACACGTTGAGCTGCAGATCGAGGTTGTTGTTCACCTTGTAGCCCAATTTGGCATCGGCGACCCAATAACCTTCGGTGTGATCCGGCGTACCGACCGCACCATCGCTGCCGCGACGCAGGCTGCCCACATAACGCGCACCGGCACCGACTGAAATCGCATCGGTTGCCTGATAGTTGGTCCACAGCGTAAAGGCGTGCTTCGGCGTGTAAGCCAGCGCAGAAGATCCGTCCTGCGATACGCTATCCCCTTCGGTCACTGACGCATGCTGCAGGGTATAGCCGGCGATCACTTCCCAATCTGGCGTGATGTTGCCAGTAGCTGAGAGCTCATAGCCTTCCACACGTTTTTTACCGGCTTGCGAATAGGTGCCGTCGTCGTTAGCGGTGACCTCATTTTCAATATCGGTACGGAACAGCGCCGCATTCAGCAACAGACGTTTATCCAGCACCTGCCATTTGGTGCCCACTTCGCTGGACTTGGCTTTCTGCGGTTTGAAGTCGGTGCGGTTGGCGCTATTACCGGTGCCGCCTGCGGCCAGTGCAAAGCTGCTGCCACCTGGCGGTTGCTGAGAAATGGCATAGTTAACATAGACGTTGCCCTGCTCGGTCAGACGATAAAGCGCACCGGCTTTCCAGTTCACCAGATTGCCCGATTTTGCGGTATCCACGGTGGTAACCGGCGTATTGCGCGGCACGCCAGCTGGGCACGTCAACGCACCGCGTCCGGTGCCGCCACAGGCGGTCGCGCTGTCATACTCGGTGTGATAGTTATCGAGACGAATGCCGCCGTTCAGCTCAAAACTGTTGGTAATCGCGAGCGTATCAAAGGCGTAAATGCCTGCGGTATCGGTTTGCCCGTTAGCATTGGCACCATTCCTGTCCAATCCCCCCACCGAAATGCTGCTGATAGGATGGTAAATATTAACCGATGGCGGGGTGATCGCATTGACGCCGTAGTTGGTTTGATTTTCACGCGTAAACTCCACGCCCGCGCTGACATCGTGCCCAACCGAACCGGTATAAAACTTCGAGGTGATGTTGGTTTGGTTGGAGAGAATGCGGTTGCTGATGTCTTTGGTGTTCGCCAGGCGCGACCAGCTCCAACTATTCACATCGTTCCGGTTCGGGGCAGTGATATTGGTGGCGCCGCCCATCACCGCCGTCAGCAGATATTCCTGCTTTACGCGCGACCAACGTGTGGTATTGCGGATGGTGGTGCTGTCGTTGATATCGTGCTCAAAGCGTATGGTGGCGCTGTCGGTGGTCGATTTATCAAAGTCAGAATCGGTGCCGTAATAGTTACTGGTCGCGACTTTGCCTGAATTGTTCAGTGCCGATGTCGCCGCATTCGGCGCCGAATAGCCCGGCAGGCCAATGGTTGGAATGCCGCCATCGGGCGTATTGTTTTGATGCACATGCAGATAGTTGAGGTACAAGCGCGTTGCAGTATCCAGACCCAACGCCAGCGATGGCGCAACGCCATAACGCTCGTTCTGCACGTTATCACGCGCCGCATCGTGCGTTTTCTCACCCATCAGATTGAGGCGGAACGCGGCGTTGTCATTGATCGCCTGGTTGTAATCCAGCGTGCCGCGACGCATCCACGCGCTGCCAACGCTGACTGAGGCGTCGAGCCCGGTATCGAGGCGCGGCTGTTTGCTGATCATATTAATCGAACCTGACGGCGCGCTGCGTCCGTAATCGGTGCCCGATGGCCCTTTAATCACTTCAACCTGCTGAGTGTTGAAGGTATCGCGCGTCACGCTACCAATATCGCGAATACCATCAACGTAAATGCTGTTGGAGGTATCAATGCCGCGCATATACACCGCATCACCGGTAGTAGAACTGCCGTTTTCCCCCGCATAGAACGCGCCCACGCCCGGCACGTTTTTCAGCGCGTCGGTAAGATTGGTTACGCCCTGATCTTTAATCACCTGATCCGGAATCACCGTCATGGTGCGGGTGGTATCCACCAGCGGACGATTGAATTTCGGATCGGCAGATGCGTTGGGGGCATACAGCGATGGCGTATGCGCTTCAACCACTAAGGTATCGTCAGATTTTTTGTTGGCATTTTCTGCCGCTAATGCGGCAGCAGGAGAAATACCAATGCAAAGCCCGGTGAACAAGGTCAGGGAATTGAAGCTGCCAAACGGCAGGTTGCGATTTTTATCCATTTTTAAGGGAGTGAGTTTCTTGTAATGATTGACGCGCACATCACATCAGCGGAGGGCCTGGCGCAGAAGCATTCCGGCGGCAAGGCGTTGAGCTGGCGTGACACCTAAATGATAACGCCAATGGTTATCATTTACTTTTCTATCTTACACGCAAGCCGCGAGTTAGGAATACATTTCTTTACGAAAAAATTACGGAATCAAGACAATTGATAGAGAGTGTAAAAATCTGATGAATTTTTTTGAACGAAGGGTCAAATTTCAGGCATAAAAAAACCCGCTGGCTAGAGCGGGTTCTTTATTCAACAGCGCACAGCTCATTCCAGTAGCTGTAGCGGATGACATGGTGCAGGCGCTCATCTCTCATAGTAACGATACACCGAAGGATGGAACTCAACACCGTACAGCTGGCTGATGGGAATCAGCAGGTCGATATGATTACTGAGATCGAATTCGCGCTCTTCTGCGGGTCCAGTCTCGCCATTGATCAGTTGGTTAAACCACTGCTGCAAGAGGTGTTTCATTGTCAGCTTCTCCACAAATGTTTGACGCTGACAGTAAACCGTATTCTCTCCTATAACCAAACCGATTAGTTGTGCGCTTCATTGCCAATTAATGCATATACGTAGAGCCCACAATGGGCACCAGCCAATGCCCTATCCCCTGCTCTTCGCCATCATCTTGCGGTAATTGTTCAGCCATTTGCCGCTGTTGAGTCGCCACCAGAAAAATACGCCGCGCACCGTCCAGTCGAGGAACATGCCGAGCCACACGCCTATCACGCCCATTCCCAATACAATCCCAAGGAAATAACCTGCTACGACGCGGGCGCCCCACATGCTAAACATTGACACATACATGGTGTAACGCGCATCGCGCGCGCCTTTCAGGCTGGCGGGCAGCACCCATGAAGCGGTCCAGATCGGCATAAAGGCGGCATTCAGCCAAATCAAATGCTTGGTAACTGAAATGACTTCCGGATCGCGGCTGTAAAACTGCGCGAGTGTTCCGGCAAGCGGCACGGTGATCAACGCCAGCGAACACAATCCAATCATCGCCAGCCAGAACACGTGTTTGATTTGGCGTTCAGCCTGCATCACCTGATTCAGTCCCAACCTGCGGCCGGTAATAATGGTCGACGCCGATCCCAGCGCGTTACCTGGCAGGTTAATCAGCGAAGCAATCGAGAAGGCGATAAAGTTACCGGCGATCTCATTGGTACCCATGCCAGCGACAAAAATCTGCGTGAGCAGCTTACCGCCGTTAAACAGTACCGATTCAATACTGGCGGGCACGCCAATGCCCAACACTTCCATCAGAATATTGCGATCCCAGCGCCGGAAATAGCTGGCGATGGAGATTTTCAGGGCTGGCGTAATGCCGCGATACAGCACGTAAATCGCCGCCGCCGCACCAATATAGCGCGAAATGGTTAAGCCCAATCCGGCACCAACAAAACCCATACCTTCCCAACCGAGGCAGCCGTAAATCAGCACGCTACTGATCACGATGTTGAGAATGTTCATGCCGCCGTTGATCAGCATCGGGATTTTAGTATTGCCCGCGCCACGCAGCGCGCCGCTGCCAATCAGCGCAATTGCCGCTGCAGGATAGCTCCACGCCGAGGTTTGCAGATAGCTCAGCGCCAGCTCTTTCACTTTGGGATCGGCGCTGCCGGCAATCACATCAATGATCAGATGCCCCCAAAACTCGATGGCGATCACCAGCACAAACGCCAGCGCGGTCATCAATCCCAGCGACTGTCTGGTGGCGGCTCGCGCACGTTTGCCGTTGCGTTTCGCCAGGCTGAACGCCACCACCACCGTGGTGCCGAGATCGATGGCGGCAAAGAAGGAGATGATCACCATGTTGAAGCTGTCGGCCAAACCGACGCCCGCCATCGCTTCTTTACCCAGCCAGCTCACCAAAAAGGTACTGAGGACGCCCATCAGCATCACGCAGAGGTTTTCGATAAAGATGGGCACGGCTAATGGGGTGATTTCTCGCCAGAACAACGTACGGTAAGCGCGGCGCTTGGGATACCACGCCGTGTTTCTGACCGCCCGCATCACTGCTACGCCAGGATTTTGCAAGGGATTACCAAATCACTTTGGAGAGGAAGAAGAGTAATAATGATGATAGGCCACTGAGAATTATGCAAAGTGTTTCCCCTCACCATTTAATCATTATTACAAACTTTTTGTCGCCACCACCGCAGGATCGGCTGCGCCGCCCAAATAGGCGCTGCGCACGTCGTCATTATTGAGCAGCTCTGCGCCGCTGCCGCTCAGGCGAATCTCACCGTTCACCATCACATAGCCGCGATCGGCTAGCTGCAATGCATGGCGGGCATTCTGCTCCACCAGAAACAGCGTCATGCCTTGCTGGGTCAATTCGCGCAGAATGCCAAAGATCTGCTTCACCACAATCGGCGCGAGGCCAAGACTGGGTTCGTCGAGCAGCAACAGCTTAGGTCGACTCATCAGCGCACGCGCAATCGCCAACATCTGCTGCTCGCCGCCGGAGAGCGTCATGGCGCGCTGCTTACGCCGCTCCAGCAGGCGCGGAAACAGCTGATACATGCGCTCTTTGTCCTCTTTAACAAAACGTTCGCCGATAGCGATGGTGCCCATCAGCAGGTTCTCTTCCACCGTCATATCAGGAAAGATGCGTCGTCCTTCCGGGGCCTGCGCAATGCCGCTGGCGGCGATGAAGTGCGTCGAACGCTGGCTGATCGCTTCGCCGCGCAAGCGAATCTCGCCGCTGGCAATGCGCGGCTGACCAAAGATCGACATCAGCAGCGTGGATTTTCCCGCGCCGTTAGCGCCAATCAGCGCCACGGTTTCGCCCTGATTCACCGTCAACGACACCTGTTTCAACGCCTGCAAAGGACCGTAAAACACATCGACCTGCTCAAAAGCCAGCATCGGTTCAGCCATGATCGCTCTCCTCTTCTGCGCCGAGATAGGCGGCAATTACTTTGGGATCGTGACGAATTTGCTGTGGCGTGCCCTGGGCAATCACATCGCCATGATCGAGCACCACGATGTGATCGGAAATGCGCATCACCATTGGCATGTCGTGTTCAATCAGCAACACGCTGATGCGATGGTCGGCGCGCAGACGATGCAAAATCGCGCTCAACGCCTCGGTTTCCACCGGATTCAACCCAGCCGCCGGTTCATCCAGACAAATCAGTTCCGGTCGCGTACACATGGCGCGCGCGATCTCCAGCCGCCGTTGCTGACCGTAAGAGAGCGTGCCCGCCAGGCGGTTAGCGCTGGCGACCAAATCGACGTTTTCCAGCCAGTAAAAAGCGCGATCCAGCGCGCGATTTTCTGCTTCGCGGTAGCCGCGCGTGTTCAGCACGCCCGCCAGCAGCTGACGATTGACCTGCATATGCTGTGCCACCAGCAGATTCTCAATCACCGACATTTCGCGGAACAGCCGGATATTTTGAAAGGTACGCGCCAGCCCGGCGCGGTTCACCAGATGCGCGCCGCCAAACATCTTGTACCAGAGCCGCGAGCCGAGCCGTGTAGGATTGATCCAGTCACCTGCGTGAATTTTTTGCCCCAACACCTGAATCACATCGGTGCTGCGCTGATTGGCGTTAAGCACAATGCGTCCGCCGCTGGCGCGATAAAAACCGGTCAGGCAGTTGAACACCGTGGTTTTACCGGCACCGTTAGGACCAATTAATGAGGTCACCGAACCGCGTTCCACCGCCAGGCTGACGTCATTCAGCGCCTTGATGCCGCCAAAGCGCATCATCAGGTTGTCCACTTGCAGGATGGCATCACTCATGGCGCACTCCTTTTCGCAGCGGCACGCCAACGCGTGCGGTGCGCACCAGCCCACGTGGCCGCCAGATCATCATCAGCACCATTAGCATGCCGAACAGCAGCACGCGGTATTCGGCAAAGCTGCGCAGCAGTTCCGGTGCCACCGTCAGCACAAACGCCGCCAGCACCACGCCGAGCGTCGATCCCATCCCACCGAGCACCACAATGGCGAGAATCAGCGCCGACTCAAAAAAGGTAAACGAGGTGGGATTAACGAAGCCCTGATAGCTGGCAAAAAACACCCCGGCGATGCCCGCGGTTGACGCGCCCAACATAAAGGCTGAAAGCTTCACCAACACATGATTAAGGCCCATCGCGCGGCAGGCAATCTCATCTTCACGCAGCGCTTCCCAGGCGCGGCCAATCGGCATACGCGTCAGGCGATGCTTGATCCACAGCACCAGCAACACCACCAGAACCAGCACAACATAGATAAAGATAAATTTCATATTCGGGTTGTAAGTGACGTGCAGAAACTCGTGATACGGCACGCCGCCATCGCGCGCGCGGCGGGCAAACTCGAGGCCAAAGAAGGTAGGCGACGGCACGGAAACCCCGTTCGGGCCGCCGGTAAAGGCGACCCAATTGGTCAGCACCAGACGAATGATTTCACCAAAGCCGAGCGTAACGATCGCCAGATAATCGCCGTGCATGCGCAGCACCGGGAACCCGAGCAGCGCGCCAGCAAAAGCGGCCAGCAGCGCCGCCAGCGGCAGCATGCTCCAGAAACCCAATCCGAGATATTGATAGCCAAGCGCCAGGCCGTACGCTCCGATGGCATAAAAAGCCACGTAGCCGAGATCGAGTAATCCGGCGAGCCCAACCACAATATTCAAGCCCAACCCGAGCAGCACATAAATCAGGCCGAGAATCGCCACCGTCAGCAGATATTTACTGGAGAGAAACGGAAAGGCCAGCGCCACGATCAGCAGCAGCGGCAATATCCAGCGCAAACGCGAACGATAGCCGGGCTCGCGCACGTAAACCCCGTCATCGCTGCTGGCAAACTTGCGCATGATGCGCTGACCAACAGGCGCGTGCAGAAACAAACTGAACAGCAAACGCCCCGCCATCACCACCGCCACCAGCAGCGCCACGCGCTGTGGCGACAGTTTGAAGCTGTAACCGTCGAGCACCACGCCAACAATCGGACCAAATACCACCAGCGCCACTAACCCCGCCAGCAGCGTATCGAGCAGCGCCTGGCGCACAGGATTTTGCGTCATTGCATTCATCGGGGCTTCCTCACACTTTAGCGACCAGCGGACGTCCCAGCAGTCCTTGCGGGCGGAAGATCAAAATCACCACCAGCAGCGAAAACGAGAACACATCTTTGTAGTCAGAATTCACCATCCCGGCGAACTGCGCTTCCGCGACGCCCAGCAATAATCCGCCAAGCATCGCGCCCGGCAGTGAACCGATGCCGCCGAGCACTGCGGCGGTGAACGCTTTGATGCCAATGATAAATCCGGCGTAAAAATCAAAGGTGCCGTAATTCATGGTCACCAGCACGCCAGCTAATCCCGCCATCGCCGCACCAATCACAAACACCAGCGAGATAACGCGATCGGTATTGATGCCGAGAATGGAAGCCATGCGCCGATCCTGCTGCACTGCACGGCAAATACGCCCGAGTTTGGTGTACTGGATAATCCAGGTCAGCAGCGCCATGCCGCAAAACGCCGCGATCAGGATGAAGATTTTGGTCCAGGTGATTTGCACCACGCCACCATCAAATTCCATGCGCAACACGCCGGTCAGCAACGTCGGAATGCCCTGCTGATTTGGCCCCTGACTGAGCTGCACATAGTTCTGCAAAATCATTGACATGCCAATTGCTGAAATCAGCGGCGCGAGGCGCGTCGAATTGCGCAGCGGTCGATAGGCGATGCGCTCAATCGCCCAGCCGTAAGCCGAGGTGACGATAATGGTGAAGATTAAGGTGCCGAATATCAGTAGCGGGAAGGAGTGAATGCCAAAAAAGCTGAGTAGCGATAAGCCAATAGCACACAGATAGGCGGAGATCATATACACCTCGCCGTGGGCGAAGTTGATCATGCCGATAATGCCGTAAACCATGGTGTAACCGATGGCGATCAGGCCATATACGGCACCGAGCGTTAAACCGTTGATCAGCTGCTGTAAGAAAAAGGCGTCCATAATGTCGTCTCGTACTCAATGGGAGCGCACACCTCGCGCGCAATCGCAAATGGCCCCGCACTGTACGGGGCCGCGTGGCACATTACAGCTGGTGATACTTGCCTTTGTCGTCCCATTGATACACGACGTAATCCGACACCTTGAGATCGCCTTTACTGTCCCAGCCTTTTTTGCCCATGACGGTATCGACGCTGTTGGCTTTCAGCCAGTCGCTGGCCTTGGCGTTGTCTTTACCGGCTGCTTTGTAAGCGGCGGCCAGCGTCTGCACGGAGGCGTAGGCATACAGGGTGTAACCTTCTGGCTCAAATCCGCCGGCGCGGAATTTGTCGATAACCGCTTTGCCATCGGCGATGGTGCGCGGATCGTTGCCGAAGGTCATGTAGACGCCTTTGGTGTATTGCGGGCCGCCTGCTGCCGTCACCATCTCTTCCGTCACAATGCAGTCACCGGAGAAGAAAGCCGCATTAACGCCCTGCTCACGCATCTGACGCACCAGCGGACCGGCTTCGGGATGACAGCCGCCGAAATAGACCACGTCCGGTTTCAGCGCGCCGATCTTGGTTACCAGCGCATTGAAATCTTTCTCACCGCGCGACAACCCTTCATATAGCACTTCTTTTACGCCGCGCTTCTCAAGTGAGGCTTTGGTGGCATCCGCCAAACCCTGGCCGTAAGTGTCTTTGTCATGAATGATGACCACTTTCTTCGCTCTCAGCTTGTCGATGATGTAATCCGCGGCGATGGCACCTTGCTGGTCATCACGCCCACACATGCGAAATAGGGTTTTCATGCCGCGTTCGGTAATTTTTGGGTTGGTGGATCCGGGCGTGATCGCTAAAACGCCGGCCTCATCATAGACTTCCGAAGCGGGCATGGTGGATGAGGAGCAGAAGTGGCCAACCACCGCCATCACTTTATCCTGATCGACCAATCGGTTAGCGACGGATACCGCCTGCTTCGGTTCACACGCGTCGTCGCCCTGCACCAGCACGATTTTCTCGCCGTTGATGCCGCCTGCCGCATTGATATCCTCCGCGGCCTGGCTTGCGCCTTTCCAGTATTGCGCGCCGTACGTCGCATTAGGCCCAGAGAACGGACCCGCCACACCAATTTTAATATCTGCCTGAGCGTAAAAGGCCACGCTTAAACAACCTGCAATCGCCACCTTCATTGGGTGTTTTATGAATTTCAAAGACATGCTTTCAATCCTCAACGGGTCAGGAACGGAGCCATACCACGGCCTGGGAGAAATCAATTTCTGAAACTTCGGCAGAACAGAGTGCGGCCTCCAACACCCGAAGAGTCGCCATTTATGGCAACCTGCTTTGAGAACCGGATGGATTCATTAAGGCCACGGTTGAAAACTAAGCAATAAGCTCGCCAATACCGCGAAGGTGGACGATTTATTACTCGGGCATCGCTCCAGAACAGGAGACACGCGATGTAACATCCCTGCTGATCATAAACATAGCCGCGGTTACGCCACGCACCAGCACCGTGATGGTGCAGAATGCGGTTGATCACAGATTCTTCATCGTAGCGAAGGGTTTATCCGCTATGCTCTGGTGAAAACGGTCCATGTTTCTGAAGGAGAACCCATGAATACACAACGGAACGGATTGAGCAGCCAGCAAGCGCTGGACGAACTAGAACGCCTTTACGATGCAGCCGTTGACGCGCTGCGCAACGCCATTCGCGATTTCACTGCCACCGGACAGTTGCCGGATGAGGCCGCGCGTCAGCAAGGGCTGTTTGTTTATCCGCAGCTGCGCATCACCTGGCTGGGTGAAGGTCCGCAGCAAAATCGCACCCGCGCGTGGGGACGTTTTACCCATACCGGCAGCTACAGCACCACCATTACGCGCCCGGCGCTGCTGCGCCACTATCTCAGCGAGCAGCTGCAGATGCTGGAGAAGGAGTACGACGTGCTGATTGAGGTCGCGCCTTCGCAGCAGGAAATTCCTTATCCTTATGTGATTGACGGCTTGTCACTGGACCGCTCAATGAGCGCCAGCATCGCACGCCATTTCCCCACCACCGAACTCTCGCAAATCGGTGATGAAACCGCCGACGGCCTGTTCCACGCCAATGCGATTTTCCCGCTGTCGCACTTTGACGCCCTGCGCACCGATTTCTCACTGGCACGCCTGCGCCACTACACCGGCACGAGCGTAGAACACTTTCAGCCGTTCGTGCTGTTCACCAACTACACGCGCTACGTCGATGAGTTCGTGCGCTGGGCGATTGAGCAGGTGCAGGATCCCACCACGCCTTACGACAGCCTGGCCTGCGCCGGTGAAGTGGTGATCACCGCCGATACGCAAGACCCGACGGCGATGATGTCCGATCTGGCGTGGAAGAAGCACCAAATGCCGGCATGGCACCTGACATCACCGAATCGTCGCGGCATTACGCTGGTGAACATCGGCGTGGGCCCATCCAATGCCAAAACCATCTGTGACCACCTGGCGGTGATTCGTCCGCACGCCTGGCTGATGATTGGCCACTGCGGCGGACTGCGCGAAAGCCAGACCATCGGCGACTATGTGCTGGCGCATGCCTACCTGCGCGACGACCACGTACTGGATAGCGTACTGCCGCCAGATATCCCAATCCCGAGCATCGCCGAAGTGCAGCGCGCACTGTATGACGCCACCAAAGCGGTCAGCGGCATGCCCGGCGAAGAAGTTAAACAGCGCCTGCGCACCGGCACCGTGGTCACCACCGATGACCGTAACTGGGAGCTGCGCTACTCCGCTTCGGCGCTGCGCTTCAACCTGAGCCGCGCCGTTGCGGTTGATATGGAGAGCGCCACCATCGCCGCGCAGGGTTACCGCTTCCGCGTGCCTTACGGCACCTTGCTGTGCGTATCCGATAAACCGCTGCATGGCGAGATCAAGCTACCGGGCCAGGCAAACCGCTTCTATGAAGGCGCAATCTCCGAGCACCTGCAGATTGGCATCTGCGCGGTAGAACTGCTACGAGCTGAAGGCGACAAGCTGCATTCGAGGAAGCTGAGAACCTTTAACGAGCCGCCGTTTAGGTAATCATGATGAGTTCCGGCCCATGAAGGGCCGGAACCGTGCAGTAAAGCGCGTCATGACATTTTCAAAACGATATTCTGCACAAACCACGCCAGCACCAGAAGGCCGGTCGGTATCATGATTTTCCAGGTGATGCTGTTGTTGAAGGCAGATATTTTATCCTCCAGCTGGTTAAATCTTTGGTCAATTCTTTCAAATCTTTGGTCAATTCTTTCAAATATTAGATCAATTTTGTCGAACTTCGGGTTGAGTTGATCCTCCATCCGCTCTAACTTTTTATCGATACGTTGTTCAAGCGCCCCCAGCTCACCCAAAATCTCTACCCGCATGACACCCTGCTCAGCCCTGACCTTTTCGATATCCGCTTTAGTAGCAAAATGTTCTGAACGCGCCGTTAGCACAGCAACATCCGTCTGAATCTGCTGCGTGGTTTTTTCCAGCTGTTCAACCCGTTTGGTGAGTTGTTCCATTTGATGATCTCCTTTGTTACCAACGTCAAAAATACGCGGTGGGAACACACGAGTTGCCGTACCAATGGGGTAATCCATCACCGAATCCTCTTCCATCGCGCTGCTCAATCTTTCCACCACACCGTTAGTGAAACAGATTTGCGCAGCGTTAACATTCCACGATCCCGCCATTCGCAGCACATTTTTTGCGGGCAGGTTTAAACAACACGCACAGCCTGGGCCGTTTTGAGATGGAAGGAAAGTGAGCATCAAAAAGGATTGCGAGGTGTCTCGCAGAAAATAAGCGAAGGAATGCAACAGCAGACACGGAAGCCCGAGCGGGCTTCCGTTAAGTGAGATTTACGCGCTCAGCCAGCCCAGTTTGATGACAAACAGAATCGACAGAATGATCAGCGCCGGGTTGACCTCTTTGGTGCGGCCGCTCAGCAGTTTCACCACCGTCCAGGTGATGAAGCCGAACGCAATACCGTTAGCGATCGAGTAGGTCAGCGGCATGGTCAGCGCAGTCACGGTTACCGGCGCGGCGGTGGTGATGTCTTTCCAGTCAATATCCGCCAGGCCAGATGCCATCAGCACCGCAACAAACAGCAGTGCTGGCGCGGTGGCATAAATCGGTACGCTGCCCGCGAGCGGCGAGAAGAACAGGCTCAGCAGGAACAGAATCGCCACCACAATCGCCGTCAGGCCGGTGCGGCCACCGGCGCTGACGCCGGCAGCAGATTCCACATAGCTGGTGGTGGTCGAAGTACCAAGCAGCGAGCCGAACAGCGCGGCGGCGCTATCTGCAATCAACGCACGGCCCATTTTCGGCACGTTGCCCTGCTCATCTGCCAGACCGGCGCGCTTGGTCACACCCAGCAAGGTGCCGGTGTTATCGAACACGTCCACGAACAGGAAGGCGAAGATTACGCTCACCAAACCGACGTTAAAGGCACCGGCGATATCCAGCTGCATAAAGGTTGGCGCGATAGAGGGCGGAGCGGAGAACACGCCACCAAACGGCGTCAGGCCAATGCCCATAGAAATGAAGGTCACCACCAGAATGCCGATCAGCACCGCACCGGTAACGCGACGCGCTTCCAGCACCACAATGATGAAGAAGCCGAGCAGCGCCAGCAGCGGACCCGGTTTGGTCAGATCGCCCAGGCCAACCAGCGTTGCTGGGTTATCCACCACGATACCCGCGCCTTCCAACGCGATAATCGCCAGGAACAGACCGATACCGGCACCAATACCGGCACGCAGCGGCAGCGGAATGCTGTTAATAATCCACTCACGAATTTTGAAAAGCGACATGGCAAAGAAGATCACCGCCGACAAGAACACCGCGCCCAGCGCAACTTGCCAGGTGTAACCCATATGCAGCACCACGGTATAGGTGAAGAAGGCGTTGAGGCCCATGCCCGGTGCGAGTGCAATCGGATAGTTAGCGATCAGGCCCATTAACACACAGCCAATCGCCGCCGCCAGACAGGTCGCCACGAAGACCGCACCTTTATCCATGCCGGTTGCGCCGAGAATGCTCGGGTTAACAAACAGGATGTAAGCCATTGCCAGGAAGGTGGTGATACCCGCAATGATTTCGGTGCGAACCGTGGTGTTGTGCGCTTTTAGTTTGAAGAGTTTTTCTAACATCATCATCTCTCATGAGCGGAGTCGGCACGAATGCGCGCGCTCCTTGCCAATGTGGTTTACATGCTTATTGTTGTTTTGAAAGCGAAGCAAACTGGACAACAGGTTGTGAAACCTTGCGCTTTCCCCTGTCCTTATAGCAATAGCTATGCCACTCCCCTACGCAATCGATTACGTTTTCATTTGCGGCTGCGGCTAAGATTATTCTGAACCAGAATGAGGCGCGATTATGGTGCATTGCACCAGCGCCGCGCAATCGTTTTCCTACCTGACGATGGTTTGGCAAAAAGAGTGCGGCACTGCACGCTTCCGCACTCTGCCAGGCGATGGCGCTCACGTTTCTGTTGCCTTAATCAGCAGGTAAAAAACATCGGGTTACACTGCTTTTAACCCTTTCGTAACAAAAGAGGCGCATCCATGAAGCCCGCGATTCTGGTGGTCGATGATGATCGTGCAGTGTGCGAATTGCTGCACGATGTGTTGAATGAACATGTATTTACCGTTTATTGCTGCCATCAGGGTAAAGATGCGCTAGCCCTGCTCACGCTACACCCGGAAATTTCACTGGTGATGCTGGATATGATGCTGCCAGACACCAACGGCTTGCTGGTGTTGCAACAGATGCAGCGACAGCGTCCCGATCTGCTGGTGATCATGTTGACCGGCATGGGTTCGGAAGCGGATATGGTGGTGGGGCTGGAGATGGGCGCGGATGATTACATCGCCAAGCCGTTTAACCCGCGCGTGGTAGTGGCTCGGGCACGCGCGGCGCTGCGACGCTGCGGACGGCTGGCGCAGCCGGAAGCGTTAGCGGATGAAGGTTGGCAATTTAACGGCTGGCGCCTCGACGATGCGCGCTGCCAGCTGTTCAATCCGCAGCGTGAAAGCGTGCCGCTAACGCAAGGTGAATACACGCTGCTGCGCGCGCTGGTGGCGCATGCGCGCAAAGTATTAACCCGCGATCAGCTGCTCGAACTGACGCACAGCGAAAGCCTTGAAGTGTTTGATCGCACCATTGATGTGCTGATTATGCGGCTGCGACGCAAGATAGAAATCAATCCGCATCAACCGAGTCTGATCCGCACCATTCGCGGTCTCGGCTATGTTTTCTCCGCCGACGTGATGCGTCCGGCCTCTTCGGCACGTGAAACGCAAATCGCCTGATCCATCCAGCGCTGCATCTCGGGTAATGGCCGCGTGCCGTCCAGCGCGTTGGCGGCATGCAGATTAAAGCAGGCGCAGGTGTGCGCCAGCTTCAGCGTTTCCGTCAGCGACCAGTCTTCATGGCTGGCATAGAGCACACCGGCGCAAAACGCATCGCCCGCCCCCACGCTGCCGACGATCTCTTCTGGCGCTAAGCACCACGCCGGTTGCCAGCGCCCTTCGCCGTCCGCTTGCTGGCCCCACGCGCCTTCGGGTGCGTGGATCACCACCCGCTGACGTACGCCTTGCTGCATTAGCCATGTCGCCGCTTCGGCAAACGCAGTCGGTGCGGCAAGCCCGTGCGGCGTGCGCAAACTGATGCCGGTGAGTGATTGCGCCTCCAGTTCGTTAATCACCAGATAATCGAGCCAGCGCAGCGCAGGCACCACCAGCGGTCGATATTCGCCCACGCGCGACACCAAATCGAGGGAGGTGAGATAGCCGCGCTGCTGCATCTGCGCCAGCAGCCGTGCGCTGCGCGTGCCGTATTGATCGTCCGGCACATCAAGGCTATCCAGCAGCAGCAAATACCCGAGATGGAAGATGCGATGGGACGTGAAGACGTTGGCGAAGTGCGCCAGATCGAGCTTGCCATTGGCGCCGCGCGCATGGAAGAAGGTGCGCTGGCCATCCGGCGTGGTCATCACCTGCGTCATTGCCGTATTGATGCTTGCGATGCGCTGCACAAACTGGCGGTCGATGTGATGATCGTCCAGCAGTTGCAGGATGTAATCGCCGTCGCTGTCCTCGCCTACGATGCCGACGCCCGCCAGCGGCAGATTCAGCTGCATGCGCGCCAGCGTAAACAGCACATTGAGCGCCGCGCCGCCGCTGCACTTCTCGCTGTGCTGAATCTCGGTTAGCCAGCCTTGTTCCGGCCAATGGCTGATGCGCTGCACGTGATCCACCAGCATGCTGCCGGCACCGATGATTCCGTTACGCACCATGCGATTATGCCCTCCCGGCGCTGCCGAATACCTGCATCTGCTGCGCCACCACGTTGGCGATGTCGCGCTCTACCGCCATCAACAACTCAGCAAAGGCGTCGTAGCGCGCATCGCGTTGGGCGATCTGCGCTTCAATCGCCCCGAGCGCCGCCTGCGACATGCCGGTATAGAAATTGATTTTGTTGATGCCAAGGCTGACGGCGCGGCGGAAATCCGCGTCGCTAATGCCGGAACCGCCATGCAGCACCAGCGGAATGCCGGCCGTCGCGCGAATCGCTGCCAGCCGGTCAAAGTCGAGTTTGGGTTCGCCTTTGTATTTGCCGTGCGCATTGCCAATCGCCACCGCCAGGCAATCAATGCCGGTAGAGTGCACAAAATCAGCGGCCTGCGCCGGATCGGTAAATTTATCGCTGTCGGCCTCGCCAAACAACGCACCGCCTTCATCGCCGCCCACCGCACCGAGTTCGGCCTCCACCGACACGCCGAGCGCGTGACACATCTTCACCACCTCGCGCGTCTGGCGCACGTTCTCCTCATAGCTGAGCGTCGAGCCATCGAACATGACCGAGGTGAAGCCAAGGCGAATCGCCTGCATCACCGCCTCAAAATGCAGGCCATGATCGAGATGCAGCACCACCGGAATAGCGTGCAGCGCCGCTTCGGTACGCACCGCGGCGACCAAATGCTCGAGGCTGACATACTTAAAATGCACTTCAGCGATGCTGATAATAAACGGCGAGCGCTGCCGCTCAGCGGCCTGATAGAGCGCGCGCAGGAAATGGGTGTCGAGGACGTTAAACGCGCCAAGCGCGTAGCCGTTCTGTTGCGCATGGGCCAAACCCTGCGCCAGTGAAATCAGTGCCATATCAGGCTCCTTTAGGCCAGCCAGCGGTGATATTCGTTACACAGCAGCCAGCGCGGTGCTTCATCTTCATCCAGCGGATTGAAGCGCGCCAGCGGCGTGAGAAACACATTGTCATGTTCGTCGTCATTGGGCATCGAGACTTCACCCACCAGCACATCGCCGTAGCCCTCTTCGCCCCAAAAGCTGTGCCAGATGCCCGGCAACAAGGTAACGCTTTCGCCCGGCGATAAACGCAGCTGCGAACCGGCGGCGTGGGTTTGGCGGATGCCATCGAGTGTGACGTTAACCGCAGTATCAGCCAGCTGATTGCCCGCACGGTTATGCAGCGTGACGATCAGATTGCCGCCGCCGCGATTGATAATGTCTTCCATCTTTTGCGGGTGATAATGCAGCGGCGTGACCTGCCCTTCGCGCACATGCATGATTTTTTCGGCATAAGGTTTGGCCCACGGCTGGCCACCCCGCGAACCGTTGCGCAGTGTGAACAGGGTTAAACCGGTTTGATTGAAATCGTCAGCGCCGAAGCTGGTGACATCCCAGCCAAGATGCAGCGCCAGCAGTTCATCGGCGTCATGTTTATCGAGCGCGCGCCACTGGCTGAGGCCGTAATCGGCCCACGGCGGCAGATGCACATCCTGACGCATAAAGAATTCGCGGGTGCGTTGTAGGATCGCATTCACTTCTGAGCGTTGCATCTTCACCTCCTTTCCACGCTGGCCCTCACCCCAGCCTTCTCCCGCAAGCAGGAGAGGGCGCTATTTGTCCCCTCTCCCATTTATGGGAGAGGGTTAGGGTGAGGGACAGCGGCTGCTTACTTCACCGTCCAGCCCTTGTAGCTGCTGACGCTGTTACGATCGATCATCGTCACCGGAATCAGCACCGGCTTATCTGGCGCGGGCTTGCCCTGCAGGATGTCATAGCCGATCTCCACCGCTTTCGCCGCCATCACCTGCGGGTCCTGCGCTGGCGTGGCCACGAACAGCGAGCCTTTGCGTTTCAGCGCCTCTTCACCGTCAGGCGATCCATCGACGCCGACAATAAAGAACTCATTGCGCTGCGCCTGTTTCGCCGCCAGATCGGCACCAATCGCCGTTGGGTCGTTAATCGCGAACACTGCATCAATCTTCGGATTGGCCGACAGCAGCCCGGTCATCACTTCGAGGCCACCTTCGCGGCTGCCTTTGGCGTTCTGGTTGTAGGAGAGCAGCTTGATGTCCGGATGGGTTTTCAGCTCAGTCATGCAGCCTTCGACTCGGTTCTGCACCGCAGAAACCGGCGGTCCATTGATGATCACCACGTTGCCTTTGGCCTTCAGGCGGTCGGAGATGTATTTACACGCCATCGCGCCGGCGGCGGTGTTATCGGAGGTGATAGTGGCGTTAGCGCCGTCTGCTGCCACGTCGACCGCCACCACCACAATCCCGGCATCACGCGCACGTTTTACCGCGGGCGCGATACCTTTGGAATCGGCGGCGTTAAGGATGATCATGTCCACTTTAGCGGCGATGAAGTTGTCAATCTGCCCCACCTGCTGGCCGAGATCGTAGCCGCTGGAGACCAGCGTTACGTTGACCTTGTCGCCCGCCAGTTCACGCGCCTTCAGCTCCGCACCTTTGGTGATCTGCACGAAGAACGGGTTGGCGAGATCGCCGACGGTCACACCAATGGATTTCAGCTCTTTGGCCTGCACCAATGGCGCGCTCAGAAGCGTAGCCGCCAGCAGTCCGGTTAGAATCGGATTAAAACGCATAGTCGATGTTCTCCTGCTTTTTGGTTTTTATGATTAGTGCTCGCTGTCCCCCTCCTCGGTCCTCCCCCACAAGTGGGGGAGGAAGATGCTGCAAAATGTGAGTGTGGAAGCTGCATGTGGCAGCATCTCCTTCCCCCATTTATGGGGGAAGGCCGGGATGGGGGACAGCAAGCACGATATAACTCAACCCACGTGATGCCGCGTCCGGTACTTATCGATCAACACCGCGATAATGATCACCGCGCCCTTAATCACTAACTGCCAGAAATAGGAGACGCCCATCAGCGTCATCCCGTTATTCAGCGTGGCGATAATCAGCGCACCAATCAGCGTGCCGGTGATGGTGCCGATGCCGCCGACAAAGCTGGTACCACCGAGGATCACCGCCGCTATCGCATCCAGCTCGTAACCGACGCCAAGGTTGCCGTTGGCGCTGTAGAGCCGCGAGGCGCTCATCAATCCAGCCAGCCCCGATAGCAAGCCGCTCATGGCGTAGACAAACAGCAGCACCACGCTGACTTTGATGCCGGTCAGGCGCGCCGCCTGCACGTTGCCGCCGACGGCATAAATGTGCACACCTAAGGTAGTGCGGCGCAGAATGAACCAGCACAGCGCGATCACCGCAAAAGCGATGATGATCAGCCACGGCACCGGCCCGAGATAGCCGTTGCCTATCCATTCAAAGTTGATGTCGGAGTTGATCACCGTGGTGCCGTTGGCCAGCAGATAAGCCGCGCCGCGCATCGCGGTGTAGGTACCAAGCGTGACAATAAAGGGCGGCAGCCCCGCCCACGCCACCAGAACGCCGTTGAACAACCCCATAATCAGCCCGGCACCTAACGCCGCCGGGATCGTCAGTGACGCAAATGCCGGATCGAGCGACACCGCCATCGCCACCACCGCCGTGGTGCCGAGCATCGAGCCGACCGACAAATCAATGCCGCCAGTGAGAATGACAAAGGTCATGCCCGCCGCCAGCACGATGTTGATCGAGGCCTGACGCGTAATGTTGAGCAGATTGCCCTCGGTGAAGAAGTTCGGCGTGACAAAGCCGAACACCGCCACGATCAGGATCAGAATCGGCAGGATGCCGACGGTTTGCAGCAGGTCACTCATTAACGCGCGCTTGAGGGTGGGACTTTTTACGCGTGCGGATTCACTGGTCATTGCGCTCTCCTCAGGCCTGAACCGGCTGCGCGCCGGTGGCCAGTGTCATAATGTTTTCCTGGCTAATCTCTGCCCCACTCAACTCACCGGCGATGGCGCCTTCACGCATCACATAGACGCGGTCGCTCATGCCCACCACTTCCGGTAACTCGCTGGAGATCATTAAAATCGCCACGCCCTGCTGCGCCATCTGCTGCATCATGCGGTAGATTTCGCTCTTGGCGCCGACATCAACGCCGCGCGTCGGCTCATCAAGAATCAGGATGCGCGGCGCAATCGCCACCCAGCGTGATATCAGCAGCTTCTGCTGATTGCCGCCGGACAAGCCGCCCGCGCGCACCTGCGCATGCGGCACGCGGATGTTCAGCGCATCAATCGCCTCGCTGGCAATCTTCTGCCCTTTGCGCCGATTGAGCAGGCCGTAGCTGGCATCGCGCTCCAGCGTCGCCATCACAATGTTGTCCTGCGCCGCCAGTTCAAGGAACAAGCCCTGCTCTTTGCGGTTCTCGGTGAGAAAACCGATGCCGCGTGCGATGGCGTCGCGCGGCGAGTGAATCTGCACTTTCACGCCGTCGATCCAGATCTCACCGCCGCTCGGTTGATGCACGCCAAAAATCAGCTGCGCCAGTTCGCTGCGCCCGGCGCCGACCAGCCCCGCCAGCCCGACAATCTCGCCGGCACGTACCGACAGGCTGCTGGGACGCACTTTGTGTTTGTCGCACAGGTGATTGACGGCGAGACGGATGTCGCCGAGCGGAATATCGCGGTCTTTGTTGAACAGATCGCTGAGCGGCCGCCCGACCATCATGCGCACCAGCTCGCTGGCGTTAAGCTGCTCGCGCGTCAGGCTACCGACGTACTGCCCGTCACGCAGCACGCTCACGCGATCGGATAGCTCATACACTTCCGCCATGCGATGGCTGATGTAGATGATCGCCATACCTTCACTGCGCAGCCGTTTAATCAGCGCAAACAGCTGCTCGGTTTCACGGTTGGAGAGTGCGGCAGTCGGCTCATCCATCACCAGAATGCGGCTGTTGCGGTGCAGCGCGCGGGCGATTTCCACCTGCTGCTGCTCGGCAATACTCAGGCGGCTCACCAGATCGGTGGCGCTGAACTGCGCACCCAGGCGATCAATCACCCGCTGCGCCTCTTCCGCCATCTGGCGACGCTTCACCAGGCCTCCACGCGTGATTTCACTGCCGAGAAAGATGTTCTCCGCCACCGTCAAATTGGGTGCCAGATTGATCTCCTGATAAATCAGGGTGATGCCCGCCGCCAATGCCTCTTTTGGGCCTTTTATGACATACGGCTGGCCGTCGATAAGAATTTCCCCGCTGCTGGCGGTATAGGCGCCGGCCAGAATTTTCATCAAAGTACTTTTGCCCGCGCCGTTTTCGCCCATCAGCGCATGCACTTCACCGGGCCAGACCGTGAGATCCACGCCCTTGAGCGCATAGAAGTTGCCGAAGCGTCGGGTGATTCCCCGCATGGAGAGTATCGGTGTGGCATCCATTTACAGACTCCTGCTGGCAAAGGTTGCAGCGAGTAAAACCTGCTTAGATAAATGGAAAATGTCAGCGGCCATTCATATTTGTCATATTTCGCCCCGATCGCGCTTCTATACTCGCCAGCAGTTGAGCGGTAAGGAGTGGCAGCTATGAGTCACAGTCTGCACTGGCACGCGGGCGCGCGCAGTCGCCTGCTGCTGTTTAATCTGCTGGTGATGTCAGTGACGCTGGCGGTGAGCCTGGTCGCGATTTTTGGATTTCGCCACGCAGGTCACATTCAGGAACAGGCGCAGGCACAAACGCTGGCCGATATGAATGGCAGCCTGGCGCTGGCGCGCGACACCGCCAATGTGGCCATTGCGGCGGTGCGGTTATCGCAGGTGGTCGGCGCGCTGGAGTATCAGAGCGAATCGGCGCGCCTGCAGCAAACGCAGCGGGAACTGCAGCAGTCGCTGAGCTTGCTGGCAAGTGCGCCGCTGGCGGCGCAGCAGCCGCAGCTGCTAGCGCGTATTCGTGAGCGCAGCCAGACGCTGGAACAAACCATCAATCAGTTGCTGCGCGCCGGGCATCAGCGCCATCTGCAGCGCAACGTGATGCTGAGCGGCTTGTGGCAATCGCAGCTGTTACTCAATCGCATTGACCTGCTAACGCGCACCGATTCCCCTTCTGCCGCGCTGCGCCAGCAAACCCACAGCTTATTCAGCGTGGCGATTCAATACAGCGCGCCGCAGGCCGCAGTGCAGCAATTACCTTCGGTGCTGCGCCAGTGGCAAGCGTTAAGGCTTAACGGCGCGCTGAATACTCAGGTGCAGCGGCTGATCGCCACCAGCACGGATTTGCAGCCGGTGGCGCAGCAGCTGGAGCAGAGTGATATCGCTATTGCCTACGCTACCTATCGCATCAAAGCGCTGGTGGCGATGCTCAACGACGACATCACCCATTACGTGCAGCTGGTGGCGCAACAGAGTGACGCTCGCAGCGCGGTGACGCATGAAGAGTTGGATTCGATCATCGGCTTTATCGGCCTGTTTATGCTGCTGGCGCTGCTGATCACCGGGTACGCCGGTTACTACATTTACCGCAATCTCGGTTCGAGTCTGACCGCCATCGCCCACGCCATGACGCGGCTGGCGCAGGGTGAAAAGAGCGTCAACGTGCCGGGCCTGGCGCGGCGCGATGAGCTGGGCGATCTGGCGCGCGCCTTTAACGTGTTTGCGCGCAATACCGCCTCGCTGGCGCACACTTCGCGCCTGCTAAAAGAGAAAAGCAACCAGCTGGAATCGACCTTTCTTGCCATGCGCGACGGCTTTGCGCTGTTCGATAACAGCGGTCAGCTGGTGGTATGGAATGCGCAATATGCCGAGCTGCTCGGCATCGCACCGCGTGAACTGCATCGCGGTTTGCACTATCAGCAGCTACTCAAACGCGTCGATGTCGAGCTCAACGGAATAGCCGATGCGCAGGAAGTGCGGCTGGCGGATGGTCGCACGCTGGAGCTGCGCTTCAGCCCGGTGCCACGGCGCGGCATGGTGAATACCGTGCTGGAACGCACCACGCGCAAGGCGCTGGAGGAAGCGCTGCTGCACAGCCAGAAGATGAAAGCGGTGGGACAGCTGACCGGCGGACTGGCGCACGACTTCAATAATCTGCTGGCGGTGATCATCGGCAGCCTGGCGTTAACCGTCGATCAGCTGCCGCCCGGCACGCTCGCCAGCCGCATCGAACGCGCGCGTCAGGCCGCCGACCGTGCGGCGCAGCTGACGCAGCGCTTGCTGGCCTTCTCACGTAAGCAGGCGCTCTATCCGCGCGCGGTGTCGGTGGTGGAGCTGGTGGATAATCTGCATTCGCTGCTGCAGCACGCGCTGCTGCCCGGCCAGCAACTGGTGATCGATGCGCAGCGACCCGGCTGGCCAGCGTGGATCGATGCCGGACAGCTGGAGAACGCGCTGATCAATCTGGTGGTCAACGCGCGCGATGCCATGGCTCAGCAGAGCGGCGAAATCCGCCTGCGTATCTGGAATCAGCGTAAACAGGAAGCCGACGGCAAGCGCGATCGCGTTACCATTGAAGTGATCGATCACGGCTGCGGCATGTCGGCCGAGGTGCGTGAACAGGTGTTTGAGCCGTTCTTCACCACCAAAGCCATCGGCAGCGGCAGCGGTTTGGGCTTATCAATGGTGTATGGCTTTGTGCGGCAATCCGGCGGCCAGATTGAGCTGGAAACCGCGCCAGGACAAGGCACCACCGTGCGGCTGTTATTACCGCGCGCGCCCGAAGCGGCGCAACCGCTCAGCGTGCCGCCGCCGCTGGTACCGCAGGCCAGCAACGATCGGCTGGTGTTGGTGCTGGATGATGAACCGACGGTGCGACAAACGCTGTGCGAACATCTGCATCAACTGGGTTATCTGACGCTGGAGTGTGGCGACGGCGAAAGCGCGCTGAGGCTGCTGCGACAGACGCCGGATATCGATCTGTTAATCAGTGATTTGATGCTGCCGGGCGGCATTAACGGCGCGGATGTGATTCGCCAGGCGCAGGCGCAGTGGCCGCATCTGGCAACGGTGTTGATCAGCGGCCAGGATCTGCGCCAGACGCAGGTGACGCTGCCGCTGTGTGAGCGGCTGGCGAAACCCTGGCATCAGGCGCAGCTGGTGCAGGCGTTGGAACGCGCCTGGCAGCGCAGTGAACGGCTCAGTCGCGCGCGGCAGGCTGCCACAACGGCACCCCTTTCCCCGTGATGTAACGTTTACGCAGCTTGCTGGAGACCACATCCATGATCATCACCACCGCCACCAGAATCAGGGTCAGGAACATCACCACATCCCAGTTCCATAAACGCATGTTCTCGGCATACACCAGGCCGACGCCGCCCGCGCCAACAAAGCCCAGCACCGCTGCGGAGCGGGTGTTGGACTCAATCTGATACAGGCTGAGCGCGAGGAAGGTCGGGAACGATTGGGTGAAAATGCCGTAGCGATGTTTTTGCAGGCTGTTCGCGCCCACTGCGCTAAGGCCGCGACTCGGCGAACGCTCCACCGCTTCGTGCCCTTCGGCGTAGAGTTTGCCGAGCAGGCCGACATCCTGCATCACGATCGCCAGCACGCCGGCCAGCGGTCCCATGCCGACGGCACGCACGAAGATCAGCCCCCAAATCGCCATATCGATGCCGCGCAGCACATCCAGTACGCGACGCACCACCAGCGCAATCGGACGCATCAGCGGATCGTGCATCACGTTGCGCGCCGCCAGGAACGAGACCGGCAAGGCGATCAGTGACGCGGTCAACGTGCCGGAAAACACAATCGCCAGCGTAATCCCGACCTGCGTGAAGTAGTAAGCAAACGGCCAGTTGAGGAAATCCTGCCAGACAAACATACGCAGGAAATAGCGGCTGAGCTGCTGGCAGCCAATGAGAAAACGGCTCCACTCAATGCCAAAAAACTCGAAAAAGAACAGGTAATAGAGCGCGATGGCCAGCGCCACCAGCGCGACGCGGCGCAGATAGCGGTTTTGCGCGGCAAACAGGGCGGCATGCTCCTGCTTGAGTTTGGCGACGTCCGGCGCTAGGGCGATCATGATACGTCTCCTTCCACTACGCGGCGACGCAGCCAGCCGGACAGCGTATCCAGCAACGACACCACCACAATAATCAGCAACAGCGTGATGCTGACCTGATCGTAACGATCGAGTTTGATATTGGTCATCAGCTCTTGCCCGATACCGCCCGCGCCCACCAACCCGAGGATGGTGGAGGAACGGAAGTTGATCTCCAGACGCATAAAGCTGTAGGAGAGAAACGTTGGTTTGACCTGCGGCCAGAAGGCAAAGCGCATGCGCTGCAGTTTGCTGGCACCGCACGCCGCGAGGCCGCGCACCGGTTTATCCGAGGCGCTCTCAATCGCTTCGTAGAACAGTTTGGTCAGGCTACCGACGGTGTGCAGCGCCAGGGCGAGGAAGCCGGGAATGGCCCCAATGCCAAACGCCATCACGAACATCACCGCCCACGCCAGTTCGGGCATGGTGCGCAGGAAGGCGACAAACGCGCGGATCGCCATGCGCAGGCTGCGCGGTGTTTGGGTGTTGTCGGCGGCGAAGAACGCCAGCACGCCAGCCACCGCCACCGCTATGATGGTGGACGACAGCGCCAGCTGGAGCGTTTCCCAGATCAGCGGCAGCTGGTAGTGCAGGCGATAGCCCCAATAGGCCAGCGAACCCTCGGTTTTGCCATCGGCGAACAGCAGCGGGAGATGCAGCACCGGCAGCGTTTCGCCAATGTAATCGAAAAAGTGTGGCATCGACTGCCAGACGGTGAGCAGGTTAAATTCCGCCATCTTGCCCGCGGCCAGATAGAGCGCCAGTAACAGCAGCGACCACAGCAGCGAGTCGCGCTTTTGCTGGCGGCGGATGCGTTGGTAGTAGTGTTCGAAATCGGTCAAGGGGGGATTCCTGTTGGTTGGGAGGGTTCGTTCTGGAGGGTGCGTGCTGGATGGTGCTCGCTGTCCCCCATCCCGGCCTTCCCCCACAAGTGGGGGAAGGAGATGCTGCCACATGCGACTTCAGAGCTGCATTTTGCACCCTCTTCCTCCCCCACTTGTGGGGGAGGACCGAGGAGGGGGACAGCCAGCACCCCAACTAAATTAACCGCGCGTACCCTTCATCAAATCACGCTTCATATCGATGATATTCTGGTAATCCGCCACGGTAGCCGGGCCGATGTGCTGGGCACCGCCAACCGCTTTAACAAAGCAGCCGTGATCTTCTTTATCCAGTTTCTTGATGGTGGCCACCACTTTCGCTTTGAAGTCAGCGGGCAGATTGTTGCTCACCAGAATCGGACCGTTCGGGATCAGCGGCGACTGCCAGATAATGCGGATCTGCTTCATCAGATCCGGATGATCCATACGAATCAAACGACCAAAGGCACCCGAGGTATAACCGGTTTCGCGGTCACCAATCAGTGACGTCCAGGTCACCGCGCCGTCGAACTGGCCGTTCAGCACGCCGAGGATGTCCTGCTCGTGACCGCCGGAAAAGGTGACGCTGGAGAAGGTATTGTTGTACTTATCGTCCACCGTGCCGCCAAACTCTTTCTTGAACGCCTGGTTCGGCATCAGGAAGCCGGAAGTGGAATCCGGATCGGCCATGCCGAACGATTTGCCTTTCAGGTCTTCCAGCTTTTGGTACGGGCTGTCGGCTTTCACGATCACCACCGAGTGATAACCCTGCGAACCGTCTTTGTCGTCCACCACGATGCCCACCACATCCACTGCTTTCGGGTTCTGCAGGTAAACCGAGGCAAACGAGGCGGGCGACATGCTCAGCACCAGGTCGATTTTGTTACCCAGCAAGCCCTGAATCACGCCTGAATAGTCAGACGAGTTGCGTAGTTTGGTCTCCACCTGCAGCTCTTTATCGAAGAAATCTTTCACGCATTGGTTATCACCAATCTGCTGCGTGGCGTTCTGGCCGCCAAGAATCCCGAGGTTCAACTCTTTTGGTGCATCCGCTGCGTTTGCGCCAAATGCCATCGCAATAGTCAGTAAAGCTAAAGAAGTCAGTTTCATTCTTAGGTTTTCTCTTGCTGTGGGAGTTAGTGGAGCTGGTTAATTTCGTCGCCGTACAGCTCATGCATCAGGCCGTCGGTCAACCGGGAAGGATGTCCATCAAACAGCACTTTGCCGCGCTGAATACCGATGACGCGGGTGCAGTAGCTTTTTACCAATTCAATCGAGTGCAGGTTCACCATCACGCTGATGCCCTGCTCGCTCACCTGACGCAGCACGTCCATGATGCGCTTGGTGTTTTTCGGATCAAGTGACGCCACCGGTTCGTCCGCCAGCAAAATGCGCGGGTTCTGCATCAGCGCCCGGCAAATCGCCACGCGCTGCATCTGGCCGCCAGAGAGATTTTCCGCACGCTGCAGCGCCTGCGGCAGCATGTTCATCCACTGCAGCAGTTCGATAGCGCGGGCGCGGTCGGTTTCGGAGAAGACTTTGAAGAAGGATTTCAGCGTCGAGGTCTGGCTTAAACGACCGAGCAGCACGTTGGTCAGCACGTCGAGGCGCGGCACCAGACAGAAGTCCTGGAAGATCATGCCGCATTCGCTGCGCCACTCGCGCATCTGGCGGCTGTTCAGCGTCACCACATCGCGATCCACTTCGCCGTGGCGATTGCTGAGGATCGCGCCCTGCGAAGCGCTGATGGTGCCGTTGAGCATGTGTAACAGTGTCGATTTGCCTGCGCCTGAGCGGCCAATCACCGCCACCAGCTCGCCCGCATGTAGATCGAAGCTGACATTATCCAGCACCTGGTTGGCACCGTACGCTTTGCACAATCCCTGCACCGACAGCACTTTGTTGCCCTGCCCGCTAACGTGCGGGAAGGGATTGTCGACAACGGTTTTCAGTAATGCCTGTGCCATGTTGCACTCCATCTCTTCTGAGCTGTTGATTGCACGCTATTACGGGCAAAACGGATGAAAGCTTGATGACAGTAAAATGATTAAACGGTGACAGCGGCTGGATCGGTCAGCAACTGGCGCAGCGTTAGCAGTGTTTCGCTCAACGCACCATCATTATTCAACGCATAACAGTGCGCGGGCAGCGGTTCGGCGGCGCGCGCCAGCCGTTGCGCGATCTCCGCTTCTGTCTCGCGCCCACGCTGCCGTAAACGCGTCTCCAGCACCGCTGGCGAAACCTGTAACACCAGCGGCAGCAGCTGCGTGCCGTAATGCTGCTGCACCATCGGCAGATGCAGGCGCGAACCGTTCACCAGCACGTTCATTCCGCGCGCCAGCCACAGATCGATCTCCTCGCCCAGCCCGTAATACATGCCGTGCGCCTGCCAGCTGACGGCGAACAAACCCAGCGCCTCGCGCCGTCGAAACTCGGCTTCGCTTAGCGCCACATGGTTCTCGCCGCCCGCATCGGCGGCGCGCGTAATGTAGCGATGGGCGATCAGCAAATTCTCCGGCGGCGCTTCGCGCAGCGCGTTCAGCAGGCTGTCTTTGCCCGCGCCCGAAGGCCCGGTAAGCCAGATCAGGCGCGCCATCAGAACACCCGCTTGCCTTGCGACCAGACGTGACGAATGTGCGAATGACCATGATCGGTATGCACCAGCACTAAATCGGCACGCAGTCCTTCGACGATGCGCCCGCGATCGTGCAGGCCAATCGCCCGCGCCGGATTGCGGGTCACCAGCGCGGCCGCCTGCGGCAGCGTCAGCGTGTTGCGCTCATCGGCCACCAGCCGGAACACCGCATCGAGCAAGCTGGCGGGATAGTAGTCGGAGGAGAGAATATCCAGCAGGCCGTGACTCGCCAGTTCCGCTGCCGCCACGTTGCCGGAGTGCGAACCGCCGCGCACGATGTTGGGCGCGCCCATCAGCACCTGCATGCCGCAGTCGCGTGATGCGCGTGCCGCCTCCAGCGTGGTGGGAAATTCGGCGATGGCGCTGCCGACCGCATGCGATTCGGCAACGTGCGCCGCCGTGGCATCATCGTGGCTGGCCAGCGGAATGCCGCGCGAGCGGCACAAGCTGGCGATGGCGTTGCGGTTAGGCGTGGAGAACTCGGCGGCCAGCGCCAACTGCTCACGCTCAAACTGATCCATCTGCTCGTCGTTGAGCTGATATTTGCCCTGATAATAGGTGCGATACATCTCCAGCGAGGCGTACTGGCGCTGGCCCGGCGAGTGATCCATCAGCGACACCAGCGACAGCTCCGGGGTGTTGAGCAGCGCTTCAAACAGCGGCAGCGTGGTGTTGTGCGGCAGCTCGCAGCGCAGATGCAAATGGTGATCGGCGCGGTTAATGCCTTTGCGATTGCTGTCCTGAATCGCGTCGATCATGTTGGTGAGATTATCCAGACGATGGCCGCCATCGCGTACGTCGCCGACGCCAATCGCATCCAGCACCGTGGTGATGCCGCTGGCGGCCATCAGCGCATCGTGGCTGCTCATCGCCGAGTAGGCGGGCCAATCCACCTTCGGACGTGGCGTAAAGAACTTGTCGAGGTTATCGGTGTGCAGCTCCACCAAACCCGGCAGCAGAAAGGCGTTTTCACCATCCAGCGCGCCCGGCTGTTGGCTGACGCTGTCGCTAAAGCTGGCGATGCGCCCGTCACGGATTTCCAGCGATCCCGTTACCACTTCGTTTTCCAGCACCAGCTGGACGTTGTTGACGATCATGCTTCTGCTCCTGCTTGCATTGGCTGCATGACGTGCAGGCGATCGGCCACGCGTGCGCGCACCGCTTCGTCATGGAAAATTCCGACAATGGCGGCACCGCGGGCGCGCGCCTGTTCAATCAGTTCCACCACCGCGGCGCTGTTGGCGCTGTCGAGCGAGGCGGTAGGCTCATCCAGCAGCAGCACCGGATAGTCGGCGATAAAGCCGCGCGCGATGTTGACGCGCTGCTGCTCGCCGCCGGAGAAGGTGGACGGTGCCAGCGACCATAAACGCTCCGGCACGTTGAGGCGCGTGAGCAGCTCTTTGGCGCGCTTCTCGCAGAAGGCGCGCTCGGTGCCGCGCTCCAGCAGCGGCTGCATCACGATCTCCAGCGTCGGCACGCGCGGAATGACGCGCAAAAACTGGCTGACCCAGCCAACGGTGTGGCGGCGAATCGCCAGAATCTGGCGGGCGGGCGCGTTGGCCATGTCGATCCATTCATCCTGATGTTGCAGCCAGATGTGGCCGCTGTTGGCCTGATAGTTGCCGTACAGCGCGCGCAGCAGCGTGGATTTTCCGCTGCCGGAGCGGCCATGCAGCACCACGCATTCGCCGCCGCTGACGTCAAGATTGGCGTCCTGCAATACCGGCAGCGCGGCGCCGCTTTGGTTGTGCAGCACAAAGGTTTTGCTCAGATGCTCTACGCGCAATAAAGGTTGCATAGTGATGTCCGCCATTAGTTAAGCACCGATGAAACCAGCAGCTGGGTATACGGATGATGCGGATCGTCCAGCACCCGGTCAGTCAACCCGCTCTCCACCACGCGCCCCTGCTTCATCACCAGCAGGCGATGCGCCAGCAAACGCGCCACGCCGAGATCGTGCGTCACAATCACCACCGCCAGATTCAGCTCACGTACCAGCGTGCGCAGCAGATCCAGCAGGCGCGCCTGCACCGACACATCCAGCCCGCCGGTAGGCTCATCCATAAACACCAGCGTCGGCTGCGTCACCAGGTTGCGCGCAATCTGTAAACGCTGCTGCATGCCGCCGGAAAAGGTGGTGGGCAGATCGTCGATGCGGTTAGCGGGGATCTCCACATCCTGCAGCCAGCGCATCGCCTCTTTACGGATATCACCGTAATGCCGCTGGCCCACCGCCATCAGCCGCTCGCCGATGTTGCCGCCCGCCGTGACTTGCGGACGCAAACCATCCAGCGGATGCTGATGCACCACGCCCCATTCGGTGCGCAGCAAGCGGCGGCGATCGCTCTCGCTCAGCTGATAGAGATCCTGCGCGCGATAAAGAATGTTGCCCTGCTGCGGCGCTAAGCGTGCCGACAGGCTGCGCAGCAAGGTGGTTTTGCCCGATCCGGATTCCCCAACAATGCCTAACACTTCGCCGGGATAGAGTTCAAAACTCACCTCTTCAAACCCTTTGCCGGGCGCGTAAAGGTGCGTGAGATGGTTGACCGCAAGCAGCGGCTGTTCACTGTGCATGCTGTTGTTCCTGCTGCTGGTGGCAAAAATCGGTATCGGAGCAGACAAACATGCGCGTACCGGCGTCATCCATCACCACCTCGTCGAGGTAGCTGTGGCGCGAACCGCACAGCGCGCAGGGTCCTTCCCACTGCTGCACGCTGAACGGGTGATCGTCGAAGTCGAGGCTTTGCACTTTGGTATACGGCGGCAGCGCATAGATGCGTTTCTCACGTCCGGCACCAAACAGCTGCAGCGCCGGCATCATGTGCATTTTGGGGTTGTCGAATTTGGGGATCGGCGACGGATCCATCACGTAGCGATCGTTGACCTTCACCGGATAGGCATAGGTGGTGGCGATATGGCCGTAGCGGGCGATATCTTCATACAGTTTCACCTGCATGATGCCGTACTCCTCCAGCGCGTGCATGGTGCGGGTTTCGGTCTCGCGCGGCTCGATAAAGCGCAGCGGCTCAGGGATCGGCACCTGGAAAATCAGGATTTGATCTTCTTCCAGCGGCGTTTCCGGAATGCGGTGACGCGTCTGGATCAGCGTGGCATCACGGGTCGCTTCGGTGGTGGCCGCGCCGCTGACGCGCTGGAAGAAGCGACGAATGGATACCGCGTTGGTGGTGTCATCCGCGCCCTGATCGATCACTTTCAACACATCGGCATCGCCAATAATACTGGCGGTGATCTGAATGCCGCCGGTGCCCCAACCGTAAGGCATCGGCATTTCGCGTCCGGCAAACGGCACCTGATAACCGGGAATCGCCACCGCCTTCAGAATGGCGCGGCGGATGGTGCGTTTGGTCTGCTCATCCAGATAACCGTTGTTGTAGCCGGTTAGCTCACTCATGGTTCTGCTCCTGATGCGGTTGGCGCAGTTGTTTCAGCAGCTCAAGCTCCGCCTGGAAATCGACGTAGTGCGGCAGTTTGAGATGCGAGACAAAGCCCGCCGCTTCGACGTTGTCGGCATGCGACAGCACAAACTCTTCGTCCTGCGCCGGGCCGGCAATGCGTTCGTGGTACTCCGGGGCCTGCAGCGCGCGATCCACCAGCGCCATCGCCATCGCTTTGCGCTCGGAACGGCCAAACACCAAACCGTAACCGCGCGTAAAGTGCGGCGCGCTGTCAGTTTCGGTGGTGAAGCCGTTCACCATCTCGCATTCGGTCAGCAGGATTTCGCCAATCTCAATCTCAAAGCCCAACTCTTCCGGGCAGATTGACACGCTGAGATAACCGGTACGAATTTCACCGGCGAACGGATGGTTGCGGCCGTAGCCGCGCTGCGTCGAGTAGCCGAGCGCCAGCAGAAAACCTTCGTCGCCGCGCACCAGCTGTTGCAGCCGTGCGGCGCGCGTAGCCGGATAGCCGGGCGGTTCACGCGTGATGTCGCACGGCTCGCTGCCGTCATCCTCTTCGCGTGCCGCCAATCCTTCCGCCGTCATCATGCTGAACACGTGCGGACAGCGTTGTGGCAGCGCCTGATCGTCACGCGGCGCGGCAGGCGTTTCGCCATTCGCCAGCAGGGTGAAATCGAGCAGACGATGGCTGTAATCGTAGGTTGGGCCGAGCACCTGGCCGCCCGGCAAATCCTTGTAAACTGCTGAGATACGGCGTTCGAGGCGCATCTCATCTGTTGCCAGCGCCAGGCTATCGGCGAGACGTGGCAGCGTGGTGCGATAGGCGCGTAGCAGGAAGATCGCTTCCACCAGATCGCCGCTCGCCTGTTTAATTGCTAAAGCCGCCAGCTGCGAATCGTAGATGCCGCCTTCGGTCATCACGCGATCGACCGCTAAACCCAACTGTTGCGCCACCTGATCGCAACCCAATTCGGCGACCTCGCGATCGCCACGACGCAGATCGGCCTGTAGCTGATGGGCGCTGGCTATCGCCTTTTCGCCCCCTTTGACCGCAACGTACATCAGCACACCTCCACGTCGGTGGTGCGTGGCAGCGCCATCATCGCTTCACCGCAGGTGAAAATCAGATCCACACCTTGTGGGAACGGATGTGGGCGCTCGCGCAGATAGTGCAGAATCGCCTCCGGCAGCTGCGGCGCAACGGCGCGCGGTTCACGTAAGCCGGGACCGGACAGGCGCAGTGTTAAACCGCCGCTCAGTGACGGCACTTCCACAATCAGCGTGGTGCTTTTTTCCGGGGACATGTTGTCGCCAGAAGCAAACAGCGCCGGATCCGGATTGGCCGCCGCGTGCGTCAGCGCAAAAGGGGCATCGCGTTCATCGACAATCGGCACGCCGGTGTGGAAACGCAGGTTGCTGCGCAGCACGTCATTATCGATGCGGCCATCCAGCCACAGCGCGCTCTCCTGATCGACCAGCGTCAGCAGCACTGCCGTGGCCGCCGGCGAGAGATCGCCCCAGCCCTGTTGCAGCGGCAGCGATACCATCACGCCCGGCTCGCTCATCGCTTTGAGGATGCGGCGGAACGCACGTTGGGCATCGGCCACCGGATGGGTAAAACTTGCCAGTAAAGTCATCAGTTATCTCCGCGAACCAGCGTAAAGAAATCCACTTTGGAGCTGGCGATTTCACGCGCGCGCAGCTGTCGCTGCTCTTCACGCAGAGCCGCCAGCGGGGCAATCAATTTTTCCTGCAACAGCGCCTGGGTTTCCGGCTGTTGCAGCAGCGCATCAATCAGCGCGCAGCGTTCGGCGTGCGCTTTGTCGCGCCCCAGCACGTAGCTAAAGCCGAGCGTGCCGTCGTGCAGCTTCACCACCGCACGCGTCACCGTGGCATCGCCCATCACAAAGCGCTTACCGCTGCCGCCCATGCGCGCCTGCAGGCGGGTTAAGCCGGTTTCTGCCGGACGGATGCGTTCAAAATCAGTATTGATACGTAACGGCTGCCAGTGCGCTTCAAGCTGGCGGGCTTCACTGTGCGCCAGCACCGAGAGCCAATGCTGGCGGGCGGTTTGCTGTGTCATTCGTGCTCCAGAGTCAGTTCAATCATGTCACCACGCGTCAGGCTGACGGAGTATTCCGCTACCTGACCGTCGCTGTGTTTATTGAGGGTGCGCACACACAGCAGCGGCGACTGCAGCGCAATCTCCAGCTGCTTGCACTCTTTGGCTTGTGCACGACGCGTGCTGATGCGGGTTTGGCTGCGCGTCAGGCTCAGGCCAAGCTGTTGCTGCATATAGTCGTGCAGTGAACCGCTGTGGAACTGTTGCAGCGCCGGCCACCAGCTGAGTTGCGCCAGGAAGTGGTTAATGACGCACACCGCCACGCCATTGACGCGGCGCAGCGTGCGCAAGTGGATAACGTTGTCACCTTCGTTGACGCCCAGCGCGCTCGCCACATCACTGCTCGCCGGACGCAGCACCGCCAGCAGACGCTCGCTGGTGGGATGGCTGCCCTGCTCCATCAGGTTCTGGCTGAAGCGCGCCTGCGCATGCAGCGGATAATCGTACGGCCGCATCAGCACCAAAATCCCCACGCCGTGACGCCGTTGCAGCAGGCCTTTATTGACCAACTCATCCACCGCGCGCCGTAAGGTGTGACGATTCACCGCGTAGTGATCGGCCAGTTGCTGTTCAGAAGGCAGATAGTCGCCGCAGCGATAGCGCTCCTGCAGCGCCTGCTCAAGTTGGGCGGCAACGGCCTGATAAACAGTGGTCGGATGTCTGGATATCTCCATCACGCTCAATACCTCATTCGCATTGGTTGAGGAACGCAGCGGTCTTGCTGCGGGATGGCGATTACATTGCGCATGTCAGATGACAGCGCCGTGACGGCTCAATGACGGGCGGATGAATTTGTCTTAGGGCAGCAGAATTGCAGCGAAACGGACGGCGTTTTTAATAAATTATTTTTAACTGTTCCGTTTGTGACAGCATTCAAAAAATTAACGCTAATTTACATCACGCTTTCAGCTCCCTTACAGAATACAGCCTGCGGATGTTCTGCTAGGTTAAAGGATGAACCCTTCTTGTTAGGCCAACTTTTAAAATGATTAACGCAATAAAACTATCGGATGGTTTTCGCCGCAACTTTGTGCGTGAAGTTATTTTGCCGCTGCTGGCAATTTTGCTTCTGACCTTCGTCGGCGCGGGCGTGGGTCTGTTCTGGGGCACAGCGTTAAGCAATAACGAAGCGCGCGATCAGCAACAGCGCATGATCCAGGCTTCGTTTACCCAGAGCCTGACGGAACATCTGCGCCAGCTGCGCAGCCTGACGCGCTGGTCACCGCTGGCCGAACAGTTGGCGTCGTCGCATCCCGATCAACGCTGGCTGACGCAAAATGTCGGCGGCTGGCTGTATGACATGTTTGATCACCAGCTGGTGGTGCTGCTGGACCGCGACAACCAGCTGATTAACGTGTGGCGTAATGGCCAGGCGGTGCCGGACAAGCGTATCGGCCCTTATCTGCAGGACATGCTGAACAGTCCGCTGGTGCAAAACAGCGATGTGGTAGCCGGCCCCACCGATCACGCCGATTTCGTGCGCATCGGTCAACGCGCCGCCGCGCTGGCGGTGGGCGATATCAGCAGTACCAAACAGGCCGGGCGCTATCGTCTGGTAAGCATTAAGTTTCTCGACGATGGCTATCTGCGCAACCTCGCCGATCGCAGCCAGCTACGTCAGTTGCATTTCAGCGACAGCGAGCCAGCGGGAAAAACCAAAGCGCGCTATCTGCTGAACTCACAACAGGGTGAACCGGTCGGTTACCTCAGCTGGAATCCCGATAAGCCCGGCGCGCAGATGTTACGCACCCTCGGCCCGTCTACCTTGCTGTCGGTGATCCTGATTACCGTGCTGTGTTTGGTGATGGTGCGCCGCATCTGGACCTCGTCACTCAAGCTGTCGCAGTCGCTGCTGAAACTCGGTGCCAGTGAAGCGCAGGCGCAGCATCTGGCATTTCATGATGTGTTAACCGGTTTGCCCAATCGTTCCCTGGTGGAAGATCGCTTAACTCAGGCGCTGGCGCTGGCCGGACGCCACGATCAGCGCGTGGCGCTGCTGCTGCTGGATCTTGATCGCTTCAAAAATATCAATGATACCTACGGCCATCACGCCGGCGATGAGTTGATTATTGAGGTGGCGCGCCGCCTCAATGAGATTGTGCGCACCAGCGACACCGTGGGCCGCATTGGCGGCGACGAGTTCATCATCGTGATGCCGGATGTGGAGAATATTGGTCAGGTGCAATCGCTGGCGCAACGCATCATCAGCCGCCTGAGCGAGTCGTATCAGCTGGTGGGCAGCGAGCTGTGGGTGGGTGTCAGCATCGGTCTGGCGCTGGCGCCAAAAGACGGTATTGATCGGCTGGAGCTGATGCGCAAAGCGGATATCGCGCTTTATGACGCCAAAAACCACGGACGCGGCCAGTATCGCCAGTTCGAAAAAGTGATGGATGAATCGCTGCGCACCCGTCAGCAGATGGCGGCGGATTTGCGTCAGGCGCTGGTGAAGTTTAGTGGATTAGCGGTGTGGTATCAGCCGTTAATGGATATCAGCGGCCAGCAGGTGGTGGGCCTGGAGGCGCTGCTGCGTTGGCATCACGCCATGCGCGGCGACGTTGCACCGGGTGATTTCATCGCCATCGCCGAAGAGACCGGCATGATCATCCCGCTGGGCGAATGGGTGCTGCGCGAAGCCTGTAAAACGTCGCTCAAGCTGCCGGATATTGTGGTGGCGGTGAACGTCTCGCCGGTGCAGTTCCGCGCGGTGAATTTTGTTGAGCGCATCATCCATATCGTGCAGGAAGAAGGTGCCGATCCGCAGCGCATGGAGCTGGAGATCACCGAAGGCGTGCTGATCGAAGATGAACACGAGGCGCGCATCAGCATCATTGCACTGCGCGAAGCCGGCTTTCGGATTGCGCTGGATGATTTTGGTACTGGCTATTCAAGCCTTAATTACCTCAGCAGCTTCCCGGTGGACAAAATCAAGATTGACCGTTCGTTTACTCAGTCGCTGGGCGTGGCGCAGAACTCTACCGCGATTGTGGAATCAGTGGTGCGGCTGGGTCACGCGATGGGCTTAACGGTGACTGCCGAAGGCGTGGAAACCGAAGGCCAGAAAAACGCGCTGGCCGACGCTGGCTGCAATCAGCTGCAAGGCTATTTGTTTAGCCACGCGGTGCCGCTGGATGACATTTTAACCATGTTGCCGCCCGCTTCGCGCCCTTAACGCCGCCGCGCGGCGGCCGCAGACTGCCGCGCTTTTCTCGCTAACGCATTGAAAAGCCACATGCGCATCGGGACCATTCTCGTACCCTGATTAACGCGTTTAACCCACTCTCTCGTCTGTGCGCCTGCTAAGCAGGCGTCGATCCCTTCTTTTACTCTGTTAAGGAACCACAGATGAAACCACGCTATCCGGATTACACCCTCGACACCGACCGCGCGTCGCGTGAAAACGGTTCAACCGCCTATATCGCGCTCGATAATTCAACTTATGTGATTGAGCAAACCGCCACCAAAACCCTGAGCAGTTTCCCTGAAAGCCTCGTCAGTGACACACCGGTAAGCTACGCGCACCCGCCTTCGTCCTACGCTCACGGCGTAAAAGCGATCACCCCGGTTATTCGCTATGCATGGGATGACGTTGGACAAGAGCAAGGCATGCGCGCCAGCGGCAACCGCACCGACGATGCCGCCCCGACTCTGCGCGGCACCGGCCCAGCGAACACTTACATGGACATTATGTTCACCAACGGCAGCGTAACCCGCTACAACGGCATCACCACCGACGCTGACGGTAACTGGAGCTGGACGCCACGCGCCGATTTGGCCGACGGCACCTGGACGTTTACCGTCCAGGCCGACGGCCAGGAGACGTGGAGCAATGCGTTCACGTTGATCATCGACACTCCGGCGGCACCGGAAGCGCTGATTACCCACATCCACGATAACGTGGGCAGCGAGCAAGGTGAGCGTTTCAGCGGCAGCATCACCGATGACTCGACGCCAACCCTGCACGGCACCGGTCCGGCCAATACGCTGATCGATATCCTGTATACCGATGGCGGCAGAGTGCGCAGCAACAGCACCTTCACCGACGATGAGGGCAACTGGAGCTGGACGCCCTGGCAGAATCTGAATGACGGCTACTGGACATTCCAGGTGCAGGTTGAAGGCGCACCGAGCTGGAGCCAGAGCTTCGCGATCACCATTGATACGCCGGAAGGCCGTATCGCGCTGCGCGATGCCGAGATCACCCATATCACCGATAACGTCGGCAGCGATCAGGGCGACCGCTTCAGCGGCAGCATCACCGACGACGCGCTGCCAACCCTGCACGGCACCGGTCCGGCGAATACGCTGATCGATATTCTGTATACCGATGGCGGCAAGGTGCGCACCAACAGCACCTTCACCGACAACGAGGGCAACTGGAGCTGGACGCCCTGGCAGAATCTGAAAGACGGCTATTGGACATTCCAGGTGCAGGTGGAGGACGCACCGAGCTGGAGCCAGAGCTTCGCGATCACCATTGATACCTCGACTGATACGGCAAGCGGTGATGACGCGTTCAGCAACGGGTTAACGTCACTGAGTTTTGGCGACCTGTTGTCGGTTGTTGATAGTGACGTTTTGATTGATAACGGTAAAACGCAGTACATGCTGGACAACGACGCCAGTAACGTGGTGAAGCTGGAGGATATTTTATCCGGCAACGATATTGACGGCTGGCAACAGCAGCAAGGCACCCTCACCGTTGCAGGTGTTCAATATGATGTTTACCACTACACAGATGAGACAGAATTACTGGTGCAACACGCCGTTTAATCGGCATTAAGTGAGAGCCGTATTAACCAAGCCATGCCGCCTTTGCTGCATGGCTTTTTTGTTTTTGGGCGGCGTTAAATGAAGTGCGCGTGAGTAGGGTTTAATGCCGATCAGTTAAGCGCCGTAGCAAATCACCGTACCTTCCGTTGCGGCGCGATTCATCGCGCATGCTGACGGCCGCACCGCGCCCCGCCCCGCATGGCGCAAAACATTGCGCCGCTCCAGGAATTTTCCTCCTTTGCAGACGGTTCTTGATACGGGCCCGTTACGCGCTGCTCTACCATTCCCGCCGCTGTGCGATGTCGTGTAAACCGTAACGCACCACCTTTGACAACACATTAAGGACGATACCTATGAATGATTTACTAGCCCGCAGCCCGGTGTTCTATCGCGAAAGCGCCGACGGCAGACTGGTGTTCGGTAACAAAACCGCGCTGGAGCCCGGCGGCTTTATCGAGCTGGTGATTGGCACCGACACCTTCCGCGTCCCGGTCGACGACAAGGGCTTTTACCGCTGGGAGGCGCCGACGCCCTACGCCGACGGCGAGTACAGCTTCTCCATCCGCCACTTTGACGCCGCCGGCAACCGCAGCACGCCGACGCTCGGCACCGTGATTGTCGACACCACCGCGCCGGCCGCGCCCAAACTGATTAACCTCTACGACGACCAGGGCGCAGTGACCGGCAGCTTCGACGCCGGCAAAGCCACCGACGACAAACGCCCGACGCTGACCGGCATCGCGCAGAAAGGCAGCACCGTTTACCTGCTCAACGATAAAAATGAAAAAATCGGCAGCGCGGTAGCGGACAAGGTCACCGGCCAATGGGTGATAGAGCCATCGCAGGACCTGAACGACGGCGTTAACAGCCTGCGCCTGATGGCTGAAGAGACCTTCGGCGGCAAGCTGCGCGCTGGCGCGCCTTCACCGGCCTTTGACATTGTGATTGCCGGCGACGACGTCAGGGTCACCATCACCGACGCGCTTGACGACGCGGGCAGCTTCACCGGCTCGCTCGGCCACGGCGCGCTCACCGACGACGCCACCCCGACCCTGCGCGGCGAGGTCTCCGCCGGCAGCACCGTTATCGTCTATTACCGCCTCGCCGGCAGCCCGACCTGGGCCGGCAGCGCCACCGCCACCGTCAGCGGCGACAGCTGGAGCTGGACGCCGGGCAGCAACCTGCCGGACGGCCGCTACGAGTTCCAGGCCAGCACCGGCGAGGTCGCCTCGGTGCTGTTCGAACTGGAAATCGCCGGCACCGCCGGCATCGCCCAGCGCACCCGCATTGAGTCCGTGACGGACGACTTTGGCCCCGTTACCGGCCCGCTGGCCAGCGGCGCCATCACCGATGACGCCACGCCGACCTTCCAGGGCCGCGCGGAGGCCAACAGCCAGGTGGTGATTCGCTACACGCTGGCGGGCGGCGCGGCCGCCTCCGTCACGGTTAACGCCGACAGCACCGGCCACTGGCGCTGGACGCCGGGCACTGAACTGGCCACCGGTAAGTGGACGTTTGAGGTGAAGTCGCAGGGCCAGTCCGGCTGGAACGACAGCTTCACGCTGACCATCAACCCGGACGCCGACCGTAACGCCACCATCGACAGCGCCTGGGATGACGCGGGCCCCAACACCGGCAGCCTGAGCAGCGGCAGCAGCACCGACGACACCACGCCGACCCTGCGCGGCAGCGGCCCGGCCAACAGCACCGTTACGCTGCGCTATAAGCTGGACGGCGGCAGCTACGCCTCCACCACGATGAACGTGGACAATTCAGGCCACTGGACGTGGACGCCGTCCGCGCTCGCCAAAGGCAATTGGACCTTCGAGGTGCAGAAGGCTGGCCAGAGCGGCTGGAGCAGCTTCACGCTGACCATCGACCCGGACCTGGACCGCAACGCCACCATCGACGGCGCCTGGGATGACGCGGGTCCCAATACCGGCAGCCTGAGCAGCGGCAGCAGCACCGACGACACCACGCCTACCCTGCGCGGAAGCGGCCCAGCGAACAGCACCATCACACTGCGCTATAAAATGGGATCGGGCGAGTACGCCTCCACCACGTTGAACGTGGACAGCAGCGGCCACTGGACGTGGACGCCGTCCGCGCTGGCCAGCGGCAAGTGGACCTTTGAGGTGCAGAGGGCCGGCCAGAGCGGCTGGAGCAGCTTTACGCTGACCGTCGATCCGGCGCTGGACCTGAAGCCGAGCATCGACAGCGCCTGGGACGATGCCGGCGCGGTGACCGGCAGCCTGAACAGCGGTGACACCACCGACGACAGCACGCCGACCCTGCGCGGGCGCGGCGTGGCCGGCAGCGTGATTTATTTCCAGAGCGGTACGTGGGACGGCTCGTGGTACGACGTGGGCAGCACCGTGGTGAAAGCCGACGGCAGCTGGGAGTGGGCCTCGCCGGTGCTGAGCCACAGCAACACCTGGGAGTTCCGGGCGATGGCCAGACTGGGCGGCGCTGAGAGCGAATGGAGCGGGAAGTTTGTGCTGGAGTACAACAACCCGGCGCCGACCATTACCGACGCCTTCGATGATTTTGGTGCCGAAACCGGCAGCCTCGCCAGCGGCGATACCACCGATGACCAGACGCCAACCCTGCGCGGCACCGCGCCGGCGGACAGCGTGGTGATGATCCGGGCACAGCATGCATCGGGTGAGACAACTTACAGCGTGCAGGCGGATGCGGATGGGAAATGGAGCTGGACACCGGACAAAGCCCTGCCGAAAGGGGACTGGGATTTCCAGGTTAAGCAATCCGGAGCGGAGAATTGGGGTGAATCGTTTGAGCTGAATATTATTAAAGAATACTCAGGAAAATGGGGGGAGCTGGATTTTGAAAATATGTCAGAACGTAACCTAATACATGGGTCGAAATTAACTTTCAATGACAACTCCGATGTAGTGTTCACAGGTCATTCCGTCACTGATCCATTCGCACACGTAGTCAAAACACCTAAAAATGCACCTGATAACTGGGGTGAGCAGTGTCTATATTTTTCACGAGAGGGAGTTATGTCACTTATGGAAAATAATAGTGCAACTGGGAAATATAGTAAATTTGCCGAGTTAGAATGTGATATTTTGAATAGTACTGGTCGCGATATTAAGATTATGTTTGGTTATGAAGATCGCCCTAACCACTTGATAACTACTTTTTTTACAGTCAAGGCTGGAGAGATTTTTTTATTCAATAGCGCAGATTTTGTAGGACCTGATATCCACTTTGTGAGGTTACATTTTCAAATCCCTAATAATTATTATGGTGGGATTTATCTTGATAATATACATGCGCTAGAAGAAAATAACTATGGCTCTTTAATGGATTATGACCATTCCGGAAATGTCGTCCACTTCCTCGATGGCGTCGACGAATTAACCGATCACGCCATCACCGGCAGTGAAACCCAGGTCGATACCCTGCAATTAACCGGCAAAGATCAGCTGCTGGATTTATCTCAGCATCAGGCAGAGATTCAGTCGGTGGAGATCTTTGATATTCGCGGCAGCGGGGATAATACGCTTAAGATCGATCTTGATGCGCTGCTGCATTACGGCGAAAAAGATCTGTTTATCGAAGACGGTAAAACCCAGCTGATGGTGAACGGTGATGCCGGCGACGTGGTGCAGCTGAAAGATATTCTGCCGGAAGGCAGCGACATCAGCGAATGGCAGCATCAGCAGGGCACCGTCACGGTTGCGGGCGTGGAGTATGAGGTTTACAGCCACGGCGATGACGCGGAACTGCTGGTGCAGCAGGGGGTGAAAACCGAGCTGATTTAACGGTTAGTTCGCTGCAGGTTTGTCTGAAAAGCCACCGAAATTCGGTGGCTTTTTTTTGTTGTTTGTCAGCACGTTCAGGGGTTTTGGCATTGTGCCCCCGCCCGCCGCTGCGCCGCTCCAGGAATTTTCCTCCTTTGCAGACGGTTCTTGATACGGGCCCGTTACGCGCTGCTCTACCATTCCCGCCGCCGTGCGATGTCGCGTTGACCGCGCCGCACCACCTTTGACAACACAATTATGGACGATACCTATGAATGACTTATTAGCCCGCAGCCCGGTGTTCTATCGCGAAAGCGCCGACGGCAGACTGGTGTTTGGTAACAAAACCGCGCTGGAGCCCGGCGGCTTTATCGAGCTGGTGATTGGCACCGACACCTTCCGCGTCCCGGTGGACGACAAAGGCTTTTACCGCTGGGAGGCGCCGACGCCCTACGCCGACGGCGAGTACAGCTTCTCCATCCGCCACTTTGACGCCGCCGGCAACCGCAGCACGCCGACCCTCGGCACCGTGATTGTCGACACTACCCCGCCGGCCGCGCCCGACCTGATTAACCTTTACGACGACCAGGGCGCCGTGACCGGCAGCTTTGACGCCGGCAAAGCCACCGACGATAAACGCCCGACGCTGACCGGCATCGCGCAGAAAGGCAGCACCGTTTACCTGCTCAACGACAAAAATGAAAAAATCGGCAGCGCGGTGGCGGACAAGGTCACCGGCAAGTGGGTGATAGAGCCATCGCAGGACCTGAAAGACGGCGTTAACAGCCTGCGCCTGATGGCCGAAGAGACCTTCGGCGGCAAGCTGCGCGCCGGCACGCCTTCTCAGGCGTTTGACATCGTGATTGCCGGCGACGACGTCAAGGTTACCATCACCGACGCGCTTGACGACGCGGGCAGCTTCACCGGCTCGCTCGGCCACGGCGCGCTCACCGACGACGCCACCCCGACCCTGCGCGGCGAAGTCTCCGCCGGCAGCACCGTTATCGTCTATTACCGCCTCGCCGGCAGCCCGACCTGGGCCGGCAGCGCCACCGCCACCGTCAGCGGCGAGACCTGGAGCTGGACGCCGGGCAGCAACCTGCCCGACGGCCGCTATGAGTTCCAGGCCAGCACCGGCGAGGTCGCCTCGGTGCTGTTTGAGCTGGAAATCGCCGGCACCGCCGGCATCGCCCAGCGCACCCGCATTGAGTCCGTGACGGACGACTTCGGCCCCGTCACCGGCCCGCTGGCAAACGGCGCGATGACCGATGACGCCACGCCGACCTTCCAGGGCCGCGCGGAGGCCAACAGCCAGGTGTTGATTCGCTACACGCTGGCGGGCGGCGCGGCCGCTTCCGTCACGGTTAACGCCGACAGCACCGGCCACTGGCGCTGGACGCCGGGCAACGACCTGGCCACCGGTCAGTGGACGTTTGACGTGAAGTCGCAGGGCCAGTCCGGCTGGAACGACAGCTTCACGCTGACCATCAACCCGGACGCCGACCGCAACGCCACCATCGACAGCGCCTGGGATGACGCGGGTCCCAACACCGGCAGCCTGAGCAGCGGCAGCAGCACCGACGACACCACGCCGACCCTGCGCGGCAGCGGCCCGGCGAACGGCAGCATCACGCTGCGCTATAAGCTGGGTTCGGGCGAGTACGCCTCCACCACGGTGAACGTGGACAATTCAGGCCACTGGACGTGGACGCCGTCCGCGCTGGCGAAGGGCAGCTGGACCTTCGAGGTACAGAAGGCCGGCCAGAGCGACTGGAGCAGCTTTACGCTCACCGTCGATCCCACGCTGGACCGCAACGCGACCATTAACGGCGCCTACGATGATTTTGGAACCGTTAAGGGCATTATCGCTAACGGCGGCATCACCGACGACGCCACCCCAACCCTGAACGGCAGCGGCCCGGCGAACAGCGTGATTTCGCTGCGCTATAAGCTCGGCAGCGGCGGCTACGCCTCCACCACCGTAAACGTGGATGCGGCCGGCAACTGGACCTGGACGCCGTCCGCGCTGGCCAGCGGCAAATGGACCTTTGAGGTGCAGAAGCCCGGCCAGAACGGCTGGAGCAGCTTCACGCTGACCGTTGACCCGACCGTGGACCGTAAACCGACCATCGACAGCGCCTGGGATGACGTCGGCCCCACCACCGGCCTCATCAGCAACGGCGGCACCACCGACGACAGTACGCCAACCCTGCGCGGCACCGGCCCGGCGAACAGCACCATACTGCTGCGCTACTTCCGCCTGGCCACCCTGGTTGAAGGCACCATCAAAGTGGACGCCAGCGGCAACTGGACGTGGACCGCGCCGGAGCTTACCGACGGCAACTGGACCTTTGAGGTGAAAAAAGAGGGGCAGCACGAGTGGAGCAGCTATGAGCTGAACATTGACTCCAGCGCCGACCGCTACCCGACCATCGACAGCGCCTGGGATGACGCGGGCCCGGTCACCGGCAGCCTGAGCAGCGGCAGCAGCACCGACGACACCACGCCGACCCTGCGCGGCAGCGGCCCGGCCAACAGCACCATCACGTTACGCTATAAGCTGGACGGCGGCAGCTACGCCTCCACCACGGTGAACGTGGACAGTGCAGGCAAGTGGACGTGGACCCCGTCCGCACTGGCGAAAGGCAGCTGGACCTTTGAGGTACAGAAGGCCGGCCAGAGCGGCTGGAGCAGCTTCCAGCTCACCGTCGATCCGGCGCTGGACCTGAAGCCAACCATCGACGGCGCCTGGGACGATTTCGGCGCGGTGACCGGCAGCCTGGCGAGCGGTGACACCACCGACGACAGCACGCCGACCCTGCGCGGGCGCGGCGTGGCCGGCAGCGTGATTTACTTCCAGAGCGGTACGTGGGACGGCGCGTGGTACGACGCGGGCAGCACCGTGGTGAAAGCCGACGGCAGCTGGGAGTGGACCTCGCCGGCGCTGAGCCACAGCAACACCTGGGAGTTCCGGGCGATGGCCAGACTCGACGGCGCTGAGAGCGACTGGAGCGGCAAGTTTGTGCTGGAGTACAACAACCCGGCGCCGACCATTACCGATGCGTTTGATGATTTTGGTGCCGAGACCGGCAGCCTCGCCAGCGGCGACACCACTGATGACAACACGCCAACCCTGCGCGGTACCGCGCCGGCCGACAGCGTGGTGATGATCCGTGCGCAGTATGCGTCGGGTGAGACAACTTACAGCGTCAAGGCGGATGCGGATGGGAAGTGGAGCTGGACGCCGGATAAGGGTCTGGCGAAAGGGGACTGGGATTTTCAAGTCAAAAATGCTGGTTCAGAACGCTGGGGAGATATATTCGAGTTGAATATAACGAAAGAGTATTTGGGGGGGGGCGGAATTTATGATTTTGAAAATAAACAATTAGGCCCAGCCCCAGTTAGGGTAGTTGAACTTATGGAAGGTAATAAAACATTTATAGAGTTTTATTATTTACATAAAAATAAATTTGAAAGCTCAGGAAACATCGTTACTAGACCTGATGGTGCTCCAGAAGGTTGGGGGGATAAATCATTTGTATTTACAAAGCCTGGAAAGATTTATTTTTATTCCTCTCAACAACCTGGTGTTCCTGAAGGCAGCGGCGGCATTACCGAATTAGGCTTTGACATTTGGAATAGCAGCAAGGAAGATATAACCTTTTCACATTATGATGGATCCAGTAATAACTATGTTGAAATAACTGTCAGAGCTGGAGAAAAATTCACCTTTAGTTCATTGGACTATTTAGATCCTAATTATCCAAAAAATCCCATCAATTATATTGAACTTAAGGAATATGTGCCGGGAGTTTATATTGACAACATATATACCGTCGTGGTGACTGCAGATGACAAACGATTTTTATCTGACCAACCCGAAAACATCGTCCACTTTTTAGACGGTATTGACGAATTAACCGACCACGCCATCACCGGCAGTGAAACCCAGGTTGATACCCTGCAATTAACCGGTAAAGATCAGCTGCTCGATTTAACTCAGCATCAGGCAGAGATTCAATCGGTGGAGATCTTTGATATTCGCGGCAGCGGGGATAATACGCTGAAAATTGATCTGGAGGCGCTGCTGCATTACGGCGAAAAAGATCTGTTTATCGAAGACGGTAAAACCCAGCTGATGGTGAACGGCGATGCCGGTGACGTGGTGCAGCTGAAAGATATTCTGCCGGAAGGCAGCGATATCAGCGAATGGCAGCATCAGCAGGGCACCGTGACGGTCGCGGGCGTGGAGTACGAGGTGTACAGCCACGGCGATGACGCGGAACTGCTGGTGCAGCAGGGGGTGAAAACCGAGCTGATTTAACGGTTAGATCGTTGCAGGTTTGTCTGGAAAGCCACCGAAATTCGGTGGCTTTTTTTTGCTGTTTATCAGCACGTTCAGGGGTTTTGGCATTGTGCCCCGCCCGGCACTGCGCCGCTCCAGGAATTTTCCTCCTTTGCAGACGGTTCTTGATACGGGCCCGTTACGCGCTGCTCTACCATTCCCGCCGCCGTGCGATGTCGCGCAGTCCGCGCCGCACCTCCTTTGACAACACAATTATGGACGATACCTATGAATGACTTATTAGCCCGCAGCCCGGTGTTCTATCGCGAAAGCGCCGACGGCAGACTGGTGTTCGGCAACAAAACCGCGCTCGAGCCCGGCGGCTTTATCGAGCTGGTGATTGGCACCGACACCTTCCGCGTCCCGGTGGACGACAAAGGCTTTTACCGCTGGGAGGCGGCGACGCCCTACGCCGACGGCGAGTACAGCTTCTCCATCCGCCACTTTGACGCCGCCGGCAACCGCAGCACGCCGACCCTCGGCACCGTGATTGTCGACACTACCCCGCCGGCCGCGCCCGACCTGATTAACCTTTACGACGACCAGGGCGCCGTGACCGGCAGCTTTGACGCCGGCAAAGCCACCGACGATAAACGCCCGACGCTGACCGGCATCGCGCAGAAAGGCAGCACCGTTTACCTGCTCAACGACAAAAATGAAAAAATCGGCAGCGCGGTGGCGGACAAGGTCACCGGCAAGTGGGTGATAGAGCCATCGCAGGACCTGAAAGACGGCGTTAACAGCCTGCGCCTGATGGCCGAAGAGACCTTCGGCGGCAAGCTGCGCGCCGGCACGCCTTCTCAGGCGTTTGACATCGTGATTGCCGGCGACGACGTCAAGGTTACCATCACCGACGCGCTTGACGACGCGGGCAGCTTCACCGGCTCGCTCGGCCACGGCGCGCTCACCGACGACGCCACCCCGACCCTGCGCGGCGAAGTCTCCGCCGGCAGCACCGTTATCGTCTATTACCGCCTCGCCGGCAGCCCGACCTGGGCCGGCAGCGCCACCGCCACCGTCAGCGGCGACAGCTGGAGCTGGACGCCGGGCAGCAACCTGCCCGACGGCCGCTATGAGTTCCAGGCCAGCACCGGCGAGGTCGCCTCGGTGCTGTTCGAGCTGGAAATCGCCGGCACCGCCGGCATCGCCCAGCGTACCCGCATTGAGTCCGTGACGGACGACTTCGGCCCCGTCACCGGCCAGCTGGCTAACGGCGCGATGACCGATGACGCCACGCCGACCTTCCAGGGCCGCGCGGAGGCCAACAGCCAGGTGGTGATCCGCTACACGCTGGCGGGCGGCGCGGCCGCTTCCGTCACGGTTAACGCCGACAGCACCGGCCACTGGAACTGGACGCCGGGCGTCAGCCTGGCCACCGGTCAGTGGACGTTTGACGTGAAGTCGCAGGGCCAGTCCGGCTGGAACGACAGCTTCACGCTGACCATCAACCCGGACGCCGACCGCAACGCCACCATCGACAGCGCACTGGACGACTTCGGCCCGGTCACCGGCAGCCTGAGCAGCGGCAGCAGCACCGACGACACCACGCCGACCCTGCGCGGCAGCGGCCCGGCGAACGGCGCCATCACGCTGCGCTATAAGCTGGGTTCGGGCGAGTACGCCTCTACCACGGTGAACGTGGACAATTCAGGCCACTGGACGTGGACGCCGTCCGCGCTCGCCAAAGGCAGCTGGACCTTCGAGGTACAGAAAGCCGGCCAGAGCGGCTGGAGCAGCTTCACGCTCACCGTCGATCCGGCGCTGGACCTGAAGCCCAGCATCGACGGCGCCTGGGACGATTTTGGCGCGGTGACCGGCAGCCTGAAGAGCGGTGACGCCACCGACGACAGCACGCCAACCCTGCGCGGCAAGGGCGTGGCCGGCAGCGTGATTTACTTTCAGAGCGGCACGTCCGGCGGTGCCTGGTACGACGCGGGCAGCACCGTGGTAAAAGCCGACGGCAGCTGGGAGTGGACCTCGCCGGCGCTGAGCAGAAACGGCACCTGGGAGTTCCGCGCCAAAGCCAGCCACGGCGGCGTCGACAGCACCTGGACCGGCAAGTTCATCCTTAAATACACCGCCGCGGAGGCGCCGGCCATCACCGACGCGCTGGACAACGCCGGCCCGGTGACCGGCAGCCTAAGCAGCGGCAGCAGCACCGACGACACCACGCCAACCCTGCGCGGCAGCGGCCCGGCGAACAGCACCATCACGCTGCACTACAAAACGGACGGCGGCAGCTACGCCTCCACCACCGTGAACGTGGACAGCACCGGCCACTGGACGTGGACGCCGTCCGCGCTGGCGAAAGGCAGCTGGACCTTTGAGGTGCAGAACGCTGGCGAGAGCGGCTGGAACAGCTTCACGCTGACCATCGACCCGGACCTGGACCGCTATCCGACCATCGACAGCGCCTGGGATGACGCGGGCCCCAGCACCGGCAGCCTGAGCAGCGGCAGCAGCACCGACGACACCACGCCGACCCTGCGCGGCAGCGGCCCGGCGAACAGCGTGATTACGCTGCGCTATAAGCTCGGCAACGGTGGCTACACCTCCATCACGGTGAACGTGGACAGCAGCGGCCACTGGACGTGGACCCCGTCCGCGCTGGCGAAGGGCAGCTGGACCTTTGAGGTGCAGAAGACCGGCCAGAGCGACTGGAGCAGCTTTACACTCACCGTCGATCCCACGCTGGACCGCAACGCGACCATTAACGGCGCCTACGATGATTTTGGAACCGTTAAGGGCATTATCGCTAACGGCGGCATCACCGACGACGCCACCCCAACCCTGAACGGCAGCGGCCCGGCGAACAGCGTGATTTCGCTGCGCTACAAGCTCGGCAGCGGCGGCTACGCCTCCACCACCGTGAACGTGGATGCGGCCGGCAACTGGACCTGGACGCCGTCCGCGCTGGCCAGCGGCAAGTGGACCTTTGAGGTGCAGAAGCCCGGCCAGAGCGGCTGGAGCAGCTTCACGCTGACCATCGACCCGACCGTGGACCGTAAACCGACCATCGACAGCGCCTGGGATGACGTGGGCCCCACCACCGGCCTCATCAGCAACGGCGGCACCACCGACGACAGCACGCCAACCCTGCGCGGCAGCGGCCCGGCCAACAGCACCATTCTGCTGCGCTACTTCCGCCTGGCCACCCTGTTTGATGGCACCATTAAAGTGGACGCCAGCGGCAACTGGACGTGGACCGCGCCACAGCTGGAGGACGGCAACTGGACCTTTGAAGTGAAAAAAGAGGGGCAGCATGAGTGGAGCAGCTATGAGCTGAACATTGACTCCAGCGCCGACCGCTACCCGACCATCGACAGCGCCTGGGATGACGCTGGCCCCAACACCGGCAGCCTGAGCAGCGGCAGCAGCACCGACGACGCCACGCCAACCCTGCGCGGCAGCGGCCCGGCGAACAGCACCATCACGCTGCGCTATAAGCTGGACGGCGGCAGCTACGCCTCCACCACGGTGAACGTGGACAGCGCAGGCAAGTGGACGTGGACGCCGTCCGCGCTGGCGAAAGGCAGCTGGACCTTTGAGGTACAGAAGGCCGGCCAGAGCGGCTGGAGCAGCTTCACGCTGACCGTCGATCCGGCGCTGGACCTCAAGCCGACCATCGACGGTGCCTGGGACGATTTTGGTGCGGTGACCGGCAGCCTGAAGAGCGGTGATATCACCGACGACAGCACGCCGACCCTGCGCGGGCGCGGCGTGGCCGGCAGCGTGATTTACTTCCAGAGCGGCACGTGGGACGGCGCGTGGGAAAACGCCGGCAGCACCGTGGTGAAAGCCGACGGCAGCTGGGAGTGGACCTCGCCGGCGCTGAGCCATAACACCACCTGGGAGTTCCGGGCGTTAGCCAGACTCGACGGCGCCGAGAGCGACTGGAGCGGGAAATTTGTGCTGGAGTACAACAACCCCGCGCCGACCATTACCGACGCGTTTGATGATTTTGGTGCCGAGACCGGCAGCCTCGCCAGCGGCGACACCACCGATGACCAGACGCCAACCCTGCGCGGCACCGCGCCAGCGGACAGCGTGGTGATGATCCGTGCGCAGCATGCGTCGGGTGAGACAACTTACAGCGTGCAGGCAGATGCGGATGGGAAGTGGAGCTGGACGCCGGATAAAGGTCTGGCGAAAGGGGACTGGGATTTCCAGGTTAAACAATCCGAAGCGGAGAACTGGGAGGAATCATTTGAGCTAAATATCACAAAAGATTACTCAGGCGTTTGGGGAATACTTGATTTTGAAAATTTGCCAAAAAGTAATTTTAGACATGGGTCAATGTTGACTTTCAATGAAAATTCCAAAATAACATTCTCTGACGGAGACACTAAAAATTATTTTGCACATATAGTCAATACACCTGACGACGCACCTAATGGCTGGGGTGATCAATGTCTTTATTTTTCAGGAAAAGGGGAATTGATCGCTTGGCTAGAAAAACCATCATGGAAAAGTGGTAAAATTTCGGAGCTTGGATTTAGCATTTGGAATAGTAGCAGTCAGGATACTACATTTACAGTTTATTATGGCCAAGGTATAAATAATGATGGTGCATTTGATGTTATTGTCAAGGCTGGGGAAAGCTTTTCATTCGACAGCGCAGATTATTTAGGCACTAGTACTCTCTATAGATTTATCATGTTGGAAATTAATAATTATCATGATGGAATTTATTTTGATAATATATTTACGGTTGAACACCCCATGCCCATTTCTTTAATGGATTCTGACGAACCCGAAAACATCGTCCACTTCCTCAACGGCATCGACCAATTAACCGATCACCCCATTACCGGCAGTGAAACCCAGGTTGATACCCTGCAATTAACCGGTAAAGATCAGCTGCTCGATTTGTCTCAGCATCAGGCAGAGATTCACTCGGTGGAGATTTTTGATATTCGCAGCAGCGGGGACAATACGCTGAAAATTGATCTGGATGCGCTGCTGCATTACGGCGAAAAAGATCTGTTTATCGAAGACGGTAAAACCCAGCTGATGGTCAATGGCGATGCCGGCGACGTGGTGCAGCTGAAAGATATTCTGCCGGAAGGCAGCGATATCAGCGAATGGCAGCATCAGCAGGGCACGGTGACGGTCGCGGGCGTGGAGTACGAGGTGTACAGCCACGGCGATGACGCGGAACTGCTGGTGCAGCAGGGGGTGAAAACCGAGCTGATTTAACGGTTAGATCGTTGCAGGTTTATCTGGAAAGCCACCGAAATTCGGTGGCTTTTTTTGTTGTTTACCCACTCAGAAACTTCAGGCATCGCGCCCCGGCTGGCATTGCGCGATAAATCGCGCCGCTACGTTGTGCGGCGATCACGACACACAGCATCCGCCGCGACGGCACCGGCATCGCACCCCTTGCCACTCGGCATCATCCCATCGCCTGCGTCATCAACCCATAAGCCTGCATCGCGCCGGGCTGCGGTATCCATGGCGTGCCGCGCACCATGATGGTGGGCGCATCCACCTGCTCCAGACCCAGGGTTTTCAGCCATGGCGCCAGCGGTAACGCGGCGTCGGTATCGATGCGCACAAACTCGCCGCGCAGGGTTTGCATCAGGGCGGCAATCATGGTTTGCGCGCTCGCCAGATTCAACGCAATCACCGGGCCAATCGACCAGCCGTGACCAAACCGGCGCAGGCTGGCAACCCCCTCCACGCGCTGCTGCGCATCCAGCAATATCAGGGTTTGTGCAGCGGCAATCAGGTGGGTGATTAACGCGGGGCGCCACAGGCCGTGCGCCTGGTGATCGAGGGCGGTTAACTGTTGTGCCTCTGCGGGCAGCGCGGGACGCAGCGTGAATCCGGCGGGCACCGTTAACGCCGGCACCGCCGCCAGCGCGCGCGTTTGATGCTGCAGGATCTGGCCCGTCACCGCAAAACCGAGTTTCTGATACAGCGGTTTGCCGCTCTCAGTGGCGTGCAGCCGCAGCCGGTAATCAGGGAATTGTTCCAGCAGCGCCAGCATCAACTGTTTGCCGATGCCCTGCCCTTGCCAGCGTGGGCTGACGATGACGAGTCCGATGGTGGCCGCCTGCTCACCCCAGCGAAACCCCAGCGCGCTGCCGGCGTAGTCGCCCTGATGTTCAGCCACCGTGCCTGCGCCGAACGTCAGCGCCTGCTGCCAGTCTTCGCGGCGATGCGGCCAGTGCAGTTGCTGCGTGAGGGCAACGCCGGAATCGATGTCGCGTGGCGTCATAGCGCGTAGCCTGATCATGTTTGCTCCTGATGTGCGGGAAATGCCCTTGTCTTTAGCACATTTCAGGGCGGGGATGAAAGCGGAAACGCGGTTGTGTGGCGGTGCGGCTGGGTTGCGCCGCACCGTGCTGGATTAAATCTGGAAGTCGATGGCCGGTTCGTTTTCGGTTTCGTAGGAGAGCGCCTGCCGCTTGATCTCCTCCAGCGACAGGTTGGCATTACAGAGTTCGAGGAACTGCCAAACGTAATTGCGTTGCAGCTGGCCGCGCTTCAGGCCGAGCCACACGGTATTGGCATCGAATAGATGATGGGTGTCGATTTTCACCAGATCTTCGCCTTCGTAAATATCGCACGCCTGATCGGCAAGAATCCCCACGCCAAGTCCGAGTTCCACGTAGGTTTTCACCACGTCAGAATCCTGCGCGCTGAGCACGATATCCGGGCGCAGACCGGCGGCCTGGAATGCCCGATCCACCCGCGAACGGCCGGTAATGCCCTGACGATAGGTGATTAACGGATAGCGGCTCAGGCTGGCGAGCGTGATGGGCTGCTGCTGTAACAGTTCATGATCGTGCGGTACCAGCAGCGAGTGATGCCAGCTGAACCACGGGAACGCCGCAAGACTGCTGTTGTTCACCAGCTGCTCGGAGGCGATACCGATATCGGCTTCACCGGCCAGCAGCATGGCGACGATCTCCTGCGGCGATCCCTGATTCAGCTCAAGGCGCACGTTGGGATAGAGCTGGCGAAACGCTTTGATCACGCGCGGCAGGCTGTAACGCGCCTGGGTGTGCGTGGTGGCGATGGTCAGCACGCCGCTGGTTTCATTGGTAAACACATCCGCTAAGCGGCGTACTTTGCCCGCTTCATCAAGGATGCGCTCAGCAATGGTCAACAGCGCCTTGCCCGGTTCGGTCATGCCTAACAGTCGCTTGCCACGACGAATAAAGATTTCTACGCCCAGTTCATCTTCCAGATCGCGAATATGGCGGCTGACTCCGGATTGGGAGGTAAACAGCGTATTTGCCACTTCGGTCAGGTTGAACTCGCAACGGGCCGCTTCACGTATAATTTTAAGTTGCTGGAAATTCACACCCTTTTCTCCTGGTTCCTGCCCCTGTTTCGTCCATGTTATGAAGTTGGTGTCATCGCAACAAATAATAAAAAACGGTGTGTTATGCGGAATAGTAATAAGGAGTCGTTTGAAGGACGCCCTCACCCCAACCCGCTCCCGCAAGCGAGCGAGGGAGCTGATCGAGCGGTTGGTTGGTGAGGTGATCATTGTTGCTAAATATGCGCTGGATCGGTCCCCGCTCCCGCAAGCGGGCGAGGGAGTTGATCGAGCGGTTGGTTGGTGAGGTGATTTATTTGGCTAATATAGGCTGGATCGGTCCCCTCTCCCATTGATGGGAGAGGGTTAGGGTGAGGGAAAAAGTGCGCTTAACTCATCCCACCAGCATCAATTCGCGGTCCTCTACCGCTGGCTTATTCAGCAGCGACAGCAGAATATTCTTCACGGCCTGCGCCGATGGCGACAGCGGCAGACGCGCCGAGATGTTCAGCGACAGCGGCAGATTGAGTGACGGGCTGTTAATGCGCGCCATCCACGCATGGGTTGAACTCACCAGCGCCCGCGCCGCAGATTCCGGCAGCACCGTCACGCCCATGCCGCTGGACACCGCCGCTGTCAGCGTCGAAATGGATTCGATTTCGCCAATGATGCGCGCGCTCAGACGACGCAGCGAGAACGCTTCATCGACACGTTTACGCACCGCGCTGTAATCGCGTGGCAGGAACAGGCTCATCTGCGCCACATCGGCCAGATCGACCGTCGCACCCGGGCACGCCGTTGCACCCACCAGATAGAGCTCTTCTTTCATTAAGGGAATGCTGTTGATGCCCGCCGTTGGCGCACGGTCGTAAAGCACTGCCATATCCAGCTGGCCGTTCATCACTTTTTCATTGAGCGAGGTGCCGCTGTTTTCATGCAGATACACCAGCACATCCGGGAACTGCTCACGCACCGTGTGCAGCAGCGGCATGGTGAGCGAAGATGCGGCGGTGCCCGGCGCTAAACCAATCGAAACCTGGCCGTTCAGTGCCTGGCCGGCGTTGATCACCGCCGTTTGCGCCTGTTCACACTGGCGCAGAATGGTGCGAGCGTGGGCATACAGAATTTTTCCGGCTTCAGTGGGCGTCACGCCGCGCTTGGTGCGGATCAGCAATTGCTGATCGAGTTCATTTTCCAGCGTCGCCACCTGCTGGCTAAGCGCAGGCTGCGCGATGTGCAGCACTTCTGCTGCCTGAGTCAGGCTGCCGATATCGACGATTTTTACAAAATATTTGAGTCGTCTTAAATTCATGTTGCCTCCGTCAATCCCCGAATACCCAGTTGGGTGTTTCAGCCTGCTGGCTTGTGGGAATGAAGTTGCAATATGTAGGCCAGGTTTGTTCGCGATGCAAAATTGCGTTGCCAGATTTTTCCTAACGGCACGGAAAATAAGCGTTTGTGATTACCTCTAAGGAGTTAATAAGCGTGGGCGATGACGTGATTCGCGTGAGCTTTAAACAGCATGCACCGCCGTGGGGCAGAAAATGCGAGTCAGGCGTGCAAAAAAGTGATGACTGGATGAGCAGGTTTGGTGCAGAAAACACAGAAAGTGAACAGAAACGGCGGGAATAGAACAAAACGAGCGGGAAAGAAGGAGGTTAGCCAGCTGGAAAACTTATGTGGCGGGCGGTGCGCGTTGTCCCTCACCCTAACCCTCTCCCGCGCGCGGGAGAGGGAACCGACCGAGCACAATGTCACTACGCAAAATAATTCGCGCTGTAGCAAGGCGGCAAGAAAATTCAGCCCCGGGAGCATAGTTAACTATGTAACCGGGGGGAATTTTCGCAGCCAACGCCGCTACAGCGTTAAGTATGAAGCGTATTAGCGTTTTTTACGGTTTCTGTGCATATCAATAGAAACCGCTGCGACGATGATGATGCCTTTGATGATGTCCTGCACGTAAGCATCAACACCGACAAAGGTGAAGCCGCTCTTGATCAGGCCAAGAATCACTGCACCAATCAGCGTACCGGTGATGCGCCCCACGCCGCCCATCAGGCTGCTGCCGCCAATAACCGCTGCGGCGATGGCATCCAGTTCGTACGCCATCCCCATGCTGGACTGGCCGCTACTGACGCGCGCCGCCAGCACCACACCCGCCAGGCCAGAGAGCGCACCGGCGATGGTGTAGACGATGATCAGGTACTTATTAACGTTGATACCGGACACTTTGGCGGAGGTCATGTTGCCGCCAATCGCGTAGACATATTTGCCGTAGCGAGTGTGTTTTAGTGCGATGTGGAACAGGAACGCCACCACCAGGAAGATAATGACTGGCATCGCGCCCTGGCCGATGGAGGTGAAGCCATCTGACAGGAAGCTAATCGGGTTACCCTGCGTGTAGTACTGCGCCAGACCGCGTGCCGACACCATCATGCCGAGCGTGGCGATAAACGGCGGAATACCGGTTTTGGTGATCAGCACGCCATTCATTACACCGCACAGCAGCCCTACGCCAATCCCGGCGACGATGGGAATCACCGCAGGCAGGTTCACCAGCGAGGGATACATCGGTGACAGGCTGTCTGAAGTTTGCGCCAGACTGGCCGCCACCACCGCGGTGAGGGCAATAACCGAACCGGATGACAGGTCAATACCGGTGGTGATGATGACCTGGGTCACGCCCACTGCGATAATACCGATGATCGCCACCTGCAGAATAATCAGCACCAGGCGGTTGGTGTTCATCAGGAAAGATTGGTCACGTACATACCAACCGGCAATTTCAAAAATCAGGGCAATGCCTACCATCACGACAAAAATACCGGTGTCTTTTGGCAACTTGTGACGCAAATTGCCAAAGAAAGAACTCTGTTCTGCGGCCTGCGGGGCCGTAATTTTTACGTTACTCATAGGTGTCTCACGCCTCACTCGGATGCCAACGACAAAATGGATTCCTGATTGGCCTCTTCTTTATCGAGGATGCCGGTTATACGTCCGCCGTGCATAACCATCACGCGGTCGCTCATGCCGAGAATTTCTGGCAGTTCGGACGACACCATAATGATGGCCACGCCGCGATTCGCCAGTTCACTGATCAAGCGATAAATCTCTGCTTTTGCCCCCACGTCGATACCGCGCGTGGGTTCGTCGAGAATCAGGATCTTCGGTTGCGCCAGCAGCCAGCGGGCAATCAGCACCTTCTGCTGGTTACCGCCGCTGAGGTTATTGATGATCTGATCCATGGTGGGAGTTTTGATGTTCAGCTTGCGAATCTGATCCATGCAGTCCTGCGCCATTTTGATGTGGCTGACAAAACCGCTTTTATGGGTGTAATCGGGCATGTTGACGATGCTCATGTTCTCCATCACCGACAACACCAGGAACAGCCCCGACTTTTTACGGTCTTCGGTCAGGAACGCCATGCCCTTCTCTATCGCCGTTGACGGCGAATCGATCTTGACCGGCACGCCATCAATCAGGATTTCACCGCTGTCGAAACTCTCCATGCCGAACAGGCTTTCCATCACTTCGCTGCGTCCGGCACCCACCAATCCCGCTACGCCGAGGATTTCGCCCTTGCGCACCGTGAAGTTGATGTCGGTGAAGCGATCTTTGCAGGTGAGATTGCGCACCGTCAGCACATCCCCACCGATTTCACCGTTGAATTTCGGGAACAGCTGGGTTAATTCACGGCCCACCATTTGCGTAATCAGTGACTGACGCGTGTATTCGCTGGTGCTGTTGCTGCCGACCCACGATCCGTCACGGAAAATACTGATCTCATCGGTAATGGTGAAAATCTCATCCATCTTATGGCTGATATAGATGATGGCTTTGCCCTGCTCACGCAGGTCGCGGATGATCGTGAACAGGTGCGCCACTTCGGTTTCCGTCAGTGCGGAGGTCGGTTCATCCATAATCACGATGTCCGAATTCCATGACACCGCTTTGGCGATTTCCACCATCTGCTGCGACGCAATACTCAACTCGCCAACCAGACGATCGGCTTTCAAACGGATATTGAGTTTGTTCAGCAGTTCCTGCGTCTGTTTGTTCAGCTTGCCATGGTCAACAAAGCCGTACTTCATCGGTTCGCGGCCGAGCCAGATGTTCTCGGCCACGGTCATGTAAGGCACCAGATTGAGTTCCTGGTGAATCATGGAGATGCCGGAACGCAGCGCATCCATGGTGTCCTGAAACTGCACCGGCTCCCCTTTAATGCGAATGGTGCCCTTATCGGGACGATACATCCCGATAAGGCATTTCATTAAAGTGGATTTGCCCGCGCCATTTTCACCCATCAGGGCATGTACCGACCCCGGTTTAATACGCAGTGAGACATTGTCGAGTGCCTTCACTCCGGGGAAGAACTTGCTGATGCCTTCGGCTTCAAGCGCAAAAGCGGTCATACATCACCTCCGTACGGCTGAGTCGGTTACGTTTTATTTCTGGTTCTGACTGGCGAATTTTTCGTAGTTATCTTTGGTAATCAGCTGGAACGGGATATCGACGACTTTCTGCACTTTCTCGCCGTTAATCAGCTTGACCGCCGTTTGTACCGCGCCTTCGCCCTGACCTTTCGCATCCTGGAAGACCGTGGCGACCATTTTGTCGTTCTTGATCATCTGCAGTGCGTCCGGCGTACCATCCACACCCGCGACGAGGATGTGATTCGGGTTTTTACCCAGCGCCTGCAGCGCACCGATTGCCATTTCATCGTTGTTAGAGGCAATCGCCTGAATGTCATCGCCCGCGGTCAGCCAGTTACTCACCACGTCCACCGCATCATTACGGGTGAATTTAGCAGTTTGTTTCTGCACAACTTTAATGCCCGGATATTTGGCGACCACCGCTTCCACACCTTTGGTGCGTTCACGGGTGGATTCGTTAGCCAGGTCACCCAGCAGAATCGCCACGTTGCCTTTACCGTTCATCTTTTTAGCTAGCGCTTCCATTTGCAGACGGCCCGCCAGTTCAGAATCCGAACCGACAAACGCCATTTTGTCTTTCAACTCGCCTGCCGGTTTACGGTTGACGAACACCAGCGGCACGCCGGCTTTCGCTGCGGCATCCACCAGCGGTTTCACCGCGTTGGTATCCACTGGGTTAACAATGATGGCGTCAACGCCCTGACCAATGAAGTTCTGCACCTGCTGCAGCTGCTGTGCCACGTCGCCTTTGGCGTCTTCAACCTGGCCTTTGATGTTGTCTTTTTGCATCTCTTTCTGCATTGCGTTGCGCAGAATAGTGAGGAAGTTGTCGTCGAACAGCGCCATAGAAACGCCTACCTGAAGGTCTTTTGCCATCACGGCGGCAGGTAACATGCAAACTAACAGGGAAGTTAATAACGCTTTTTTGAATTTCATAGGTAACCCTTCTTATTCGTTAACATGCTCAGGTTGGCTGAGACCGCGAATGAAAAATATCTTTTACATTCACCCAACGTCGCTGGCGTTTTTTTTGTGGTTGTAGAGGTAAGGCTTCTGGTCTAACGCTATCGGTTTACTGCATCTTTTCTGTGTAACTTGCTACTAATCAGCCAGTTATTTTCGAAATGCCGTTTCAGATGACACAACTCATTTCGCCGGTGATGATTAGCAGTTCATTTATTTCATCTAACTTGCATTTGAAACTTTCATCATAAAAGCACTGAAATGATTGTTTTAAAATCGGCAAATAACAAAACTTTGACATGCATCTAACATCTCAAAGGAATTGCGTTTAAAGTGAGATCTTGCTGGCAGTTTAGAATCTGATCATTCAAGGCAGAAAAGCAGCATTCCGCTGCTTTTACGCGCACTTAAACCAAAAGTGTGCAGTCGGGCTTTGACAATGGGGATCGGCATCGCTAATATGCGCCTCGTTCACACGATTCCTCTGTAGTTCAGTCGGTAGAACGGCGGACTGTTAATCCGTATGTCACTGGTTCGAGTCCAGTCAGAGGAGCCAAATTTAGAGAAGCCCGCTTAGGAAACTAAGCGGGCTTTTTGCTTTTTATGCGCCGGGGCGGTCGCTGTTGAGGTGTGGTGGGGCTTCGGTTGTGCTCTCTGAGCAGCGGCCCGCCTTAGCGGGTCATCCCCCGGATCGTCCTGATTCCCCTCTGGTATCGGTTCATGTTCTCCTTTTTGGTTAAATGGCCTGAAAAGGCGGTGTCAGGATCCAGCCGTGAGCTGGCGCAGTTGAGTTTTCTGGTGCAGGTCGAAAAGGCTGCGTGCGTCACTTCCCGCTCTGCGCGGTTAAAGTGGCGCACTGGACTGGTGCAGTGTCTGAAAATTTATTGTTGGTGCAGTTTTACGACCACGCAGCAGGAAAGCCTTGCGGCAATGCAGGCCGCAGTCCGTAAGGTAAAAGGCGCTGAGGGTACAGGTTAGCCAGGAGAATTCCGGCACGGTGCAAATTCAGACTAGCAGGCTGGCGCAGTAAAGGACGTATCGTGTTAAAACTCGGGCCTTCGTCGCGATGTTCTGCGACCCGGTGTTTGCAGAGGTCTGCACCGGTAAACGGATCAAGCGTCCTGATAACAGGCGCTTCTTTCAGGTTGTGAAGCGTTGGGCGCTGTCTACGACAGCATAGAGCAAGGGGGAGACTACGCCAGTGCCGCTGGCGGGGGAAAGGAGAAACTGTTTTTACCTGCAAAAAATTTTTTAATCACTTGTTGTTATAAAAAATGAGGGCGCTGTATGTGACAGCGCCCTCGTTCAGGTTACATAAAAAATATCAGCTTAGAATGGCTTCCAGTCGAGCCAGCACCTCATTCACGACAGCGTCGGGTATACGCTCCAGTCGCTTACCATTTCGGGCTCCCATATCAATGGTTCTGGGCTGGTCGCAGCGGATCACGCCCGTTGTTTTTGTTCCCGCCCCGTCCAGTGAAACGGTGAAACCGGCTTCGCGAGCAAAGTTTCCGCCGCTGGTCACAGGGACAACAACGGGCAACCGGGTGAGCGTGTTAAATGATGCCTTCGATACGATAAGCACCGGACGTTTTCCGCTTTGCTCGTGGCCGGCAATCGGATCCAGTGAAACAAGCCAGATTTCCCCTCTGTCCATTTACAGGATCTCCTTGCCCACCGCAGGCGCATCAATCCATTCCCGATCCTCTTCACTCATTTCGGCGTGCGGATCGCACTGCGCCAGCAGTTCCTCAAGCGAATAACGGGGCCGTTTCTGGGGTTCAATAATCAGGCAGCCATTATCAATAGTCATACCCACTTCGCTGCCCATCGACAGCTCCAGCGTTTTCAGTACGGCGGGGGGAACCGCCAGCATGATGGATCCGCCGACCTTTTTCAGGCGAGTTGTATACATAGAGCACCTCCTGATATTATATTTTAATATAACATCTACAGCAGGCGATGCACAATTATTCATCTGATTCATTGTGATTTCCTTAGCGTAATAAAGCGTGAAGAAAGCCTTAATCCATCGAAGGACAGATCCAGCCGTTTTCAAAGGCGGCGTTGCCGATAAAACGGCGACCATCCTGATACATAAGGCGCTTCTTTCAGGTCATGAAGCATTTTGTACAGGCGGGAGCTTAGTGCGGAACAAGGAAGGCCGATAATAGAAAACTGTTTTTGCAGTTCAAAGGATTATGACGGATCGGATAAACAAAATGCGGCGCAGCTTCCGTAACCTTGCTTGCAGTGACTGAGCTTTAACTTGAAATGGCACTTCGTATGGCGACCGCCAACCAGATGCGCATAAGCGCGCACCTGGTTAGGGTTAATCGATAGCGTTTGGCAGCGGAGCCAGCTCCAGACTGCTGCGGAAATCGTTGCCGACATAATCGGTATCGATCAGCTGGCGGCGACGCAGTTCTGGCAGCAGGCCGTTGAGCAGCAAATCCTGCTGATCGGGCTGGCCGAGTCCATGCAACGAAATCACATCCAGCACGCCGGCGCGGTAGCGCTGTTCGATGGCATCGGCCAGGGTTTCTGGCGTACCGGCAACAAACCAGTGGCCGGTCTCTTCGGCTTTGATGATCAGCTCGCGCAGAGTTAATCCTTCCAGCGCATAGCCACGGAAAATGGCGGCGCGCCCCTGACGACGATGCACCTGCGCCAGTTCGGGAATTAACGCGGCGGGCAGCGGTTGGTCGAGCGGCACATCGCGCAGATCCACCTCGCCGCCCAGCATATCGGCCACGCGTAATCTGCCCTGTTCATAGTTGATGCGTTCATGCTTATCGCGCAGACGGCGCGCCACATCGGCGTCGCTGTCACCAATGATGGCGTGGAACGAGTTCATGATCAGCGGCGGATTATGTTCGCGGCCAAAACGTCGCGCCCGCTGCTGCACATCAGCCACGAAGGTTTGCGCGGCATCAAACGTGGGCTGCGAGGTGTAAATCACTTCGGCATAACGTGCGCCGAGCGTGACGCCCGCGTCGGATTGGCCCGCCTGGAACTGCACCGGACGGCGTTGTGGCGGCGGTGGCACGTTAAGTGGTCCCGCCACCTGGAAATAGTCGCCGCGATAGTGAATCGGATGCAGTTTGCTGTGGTCGAGACGAATACCGCCGCTGGCGGTGCGCTGCACTGCCGCGCGTTCGTTGGCGTCATACAGCGCGTTCATCACTTCAATAAATTCAGTGGCGCGCGCGTAGCGCTCCTGCGGTGGCGGCAGCTGGCTTTCACCGAAGTTCTCCTCACCTACCGATGACGTTACCGCGTTCCAGCCCGCGCGACCGCCGCTGATGTGATCGAGCGTGCCGACCTGACGCGCCAGATTATACGGATGCAGCCAGCTGGTGCTGACGGTAGCGATTAAACCGATGTGCGAAGTGACCTGGCTCAATGCCGCCAGCGCAATCAGCGGATCTTGCGTGCCGGTGGTGCCCGCTAATCCGGCCGCATCGGCCTGCAGCAAATCGGCGGTGAACAGGCCGGTGATTTTTTCGCGCTCGGCAATTTTCGCCAGTTCGATGGCGCGCGTGATGCCCACGCCAGGCTGGCTGTCATTGGCGGCGGAAATCACACTGCTGGCGCCGACCAGCGTTTTCAGTTTTCTGCGATAGGTTTGCGACACAACACTCTCCTTTATGGTTGTCGCGCGAAATCCGCTTTGACATGGTTTAAGGCGTCCGCATCGGTCAGCAGACGTAAGCCGGTGCGAGCCAGCACGCGCGCGCCAATCAGCAGCGCCTGATAGCCGCGCTCAGAGTTGGCCGCTTCACGGAAGGGCACGGTGTGGAAAATCAGATCGTCGGGGCCGATTTTCAGCCACGGATGCGCCGTCGGCACCGCGTGGCTAATGTCGCCAGCATCGGTGGAGACTCTGTTTTTCTGCGGCGAGAGATCAACCTGCTCGCCTGCCGCGGTGAACTCCTCCAGCAGCAAGGCATCCAGCGCTGAGTTGAGTTTGAAATCGCGCGGGCCAATCTGATGGTCAATCTCGACGCGCGCGCCGGTCGCCAGCGCCACGCCTTCAGCAATGGCACGCAGACGCGGCTCAAGGGATTCCACCACTTCGCGGCTGTCCGCGCGGATGTAGTAATGCGCGGAAGCGTATTCCGGGATCACGTTCGGGGCCTGGCCGCCGTTGGTAATAATGCCGTGCACGCGCACGCCATCCGGCAGTTGCTGACGCAACACGCTGATGCCGTTGTAGAGCAGCACCAGCGCATCCAGCGCGTTGATCCCCTCATGTGGCGCGCTGGCGGCGTGCGACGGCTTGCCGTAGAAGTGGAAATAGAGATGGTTATTGGCGAGCGTGGATTCAGTCAGGCGGGTTTTGCCCGAAGGATGCACCATCAGCGCCACATCGACATCTTTGAGGTAGCCGGCTTCAACAAAGCGTTTTTTCACGTTGCCTTTGGGTCCGCCCGGTCCGGCTAATCCGCCCTCTTCCGCGGGCGTGCCTAATACCACCACGCGTCCACCGGTTTGATCCAGCACCTGCGATAGCGTGATGGCCGCCGCCACGCTGGTGGTGCCAATCAGGTTATGACCGCAGGCGTGACCGATGCCGATCAGCGCGTCATATTCCGCGAGAAAAGCGATGGTGGGGCCCGGTTTGTCGCTGGTCTTCACCGCGTAGAACGCCGTTTCATGTCCGGCAACGTTGCGCGTGACCGCAAAGCCCTGAGCGCTGAGTAGTTGCGTGAGTTGCTCGCTGGCGAAATATTCGTTATTGCCGGTTTCAGGATTTTGGAATATCGCCTGCGATACCTTGAGGTAAGCGGCGCTGTGTTGTTCGAGGCTGTTTTCGAGCGTGAGCTGAAGTGGATTCAGCGACATGAGCATTCTCCTTTGGCAAAACAATGCGCAATAGATTGCGCCGCTACCGTAGATGCACCTATTCGTAGCGGCGCGATTTATCGCGCATCAGTGATAATCAATGGCGCTTATCAATACGCTGCACTAACCGGTCGCCGAGCCACTGAATGCCGCACACCAGCACAATCAGCACCGCGATCACCGCGATCATCACTGAGGTTTCAAAGCGCTGATAGCCATAACGGATCGCCAGATCGCCCAGTCCGCCTGCGCCAATCGCGCCGGCCATGGCCGAAGCACCAATTAGCGCCACCAGCGTAACCACAAACCCCGACAAGATGCCGGGCAGCGCTTCCGGGATCAGCACGTCCCAGACAATGCGCAGCTTGCTGGCGCCCATGGCGCGCACCGCATCAATCAGGCCGCGATCGACATCACGCAGCGACACTTCCGCCACGCGCGCGAAGTACGGCGTGGCGGTGATCGACAGCGGTACAATCGCGGCCCAGGTGCCGAGCGAGGTGCCGACCAGAAAACGGGTAAAGGGAATCAGCGCCACCAGCAGAATGATGAACGGCAGCGAGCGGAAGCTGTTGATGATCAGGCCCAGCACGCGATTAACGCCGCGATGTTCGGCGATGCCGCCGGGGCTGGTCATCACCAGAATCAGGCCGAGCGGCAAGCCCGCCACCAGCGAAAACAGGCCGGAAATCACCGTCATTAATACCGTTTCGCCTAACGCATTGAGTAAAAGATCAATCATGACTGGCGACATAACCCACCAACTCCACTTGAGCCTGCTGCGCCTGCAGCCAGCTGAGAATCTGTTGCTCGTCGGCCGCGTTGGCTGCCGGGAGCGCAATAAAGAAACGCACCACCGCGTAGTGCTGGATGTGATCGATGCCGCCCTGCAGCAGGCGGAATTTGCCCGGCAGCGCACCGGCAAAGCGGGTGAGCAGATCGCCCTGCGCATCGTCACCGGCAAAGTGCACGCTGTAGATGGCATCGCCCTGCTTGTCATCGCTGAGGCGCGCAGCAATATTTTCCGGCAGCTGCGGCAGCAAACCGCGCAGCAGCGTGCGCGTCAGGGCCGATTGCGGATGCGCAAACACCTGCCAAACCGGACCTTGTTCAATGATTTCACCGGCATCAATCACCGCCACGCGATGCGCCACGGATTTGATCACTTCCATCTCATGGGTAATCAGCAAAATGGTGATGCCGAGTTTTTGATTCAGGGATTTGAGCAGCGCCAGAATTGAGCGCGTGGTTTCCGGATCGAGCGCCGAGGTGGCTTCGTCGCACAGCAGCAGCGCCGGGCTGGCCGCCAGCGCGCGGGCAATGCCAACCCGCTGTTTTTGACCGCCGGATAACGCTGCCGGATAGCTTTGTGCTTTGTCCGCCAATCCCACCAGCGCCAGCAGTTCCGCCACGCGCTGCTGGCGTTGCGCTTTATCCATGCCGGCGATTTTCAGCGGCAGCGCGACGTTCTGCGCCACCGTTTTTGCTGATAACAGATTGAAGTGCTGGAACACCATGCCAACGCGGCTGCGCACCGTTTGCAGCTGTTTTTCTGACAGGCCGGTGATGTTACGGCCTTCGATTTCAATCACGCCTTCATCAGGTTGTTCCAGCCCGTTGAGACAGCGGATCAGCGTGGATTTCCCCGCGCCGCTGCGTCCGATCAGGCCAAGGATTTCGCCTTTCTGCACCGTCAACGAGATGTCGCGCAGCGCCTGGGTTTGTCCAAAACGACGTGACACACCTTGCAGGCGCACCACGCTGCCGCTGTCGCGAAACTTCACCTGCGCCTCGTCATGGGCACTTTCCGCCACGCCGCGTTTCACGGCGGTAAAGGGCGTTTCGGCTGCTGAGAATAACGTCATCTTGTTCGTTCCTTACCAGGCCGTTTCGCCCGTGCCTTTGTAGACCTTGTCAAACACGGTCTTCACGGCATCGTTCTGATAAGAAGCCACCAGCGTTTTCACCCACGGCGCGCTGACGTTCTCTTTTTTCACCGCAATAAAGTTGTTGTACGGGTTATCTTTTACCGGCTCTTGCGCAATGCGGTCTGCGGCGGTCAGGCCACTTTTCAGCGCCCAATCGGTGTTGACGACGGCGGCATCCAGATCAGGAACGGAGCGGCCGATGATGCCGGAATCCAGCTCTTTGATTTTCAGATGATGCGGATTGGCGGTGATATCGGCGGTGGTGGCCGCGATGCCGACCCCCGGCTTCAGTTTGATCAGGCCTTGTTGCTCAAGCAGCACCAGACCGCGCGCTTCGTTAGAGGGATCGTTTGGCACGCCAATCACCGCACCCTCTTTCAGCGCTTTGGCGCTTTTGACTTTCTTCGAGTAGAGACCAATCGGCCACACGGCGGTATCGCCGACGCGTACGATGTCGTAGTGATTGACCTTGATTTGGTTATTGAGGAACGGCTGATGCTGGAAGGCGTTGGCATCCACTTCGCCGTTTTGCAGCGCTTCGTTCGGCTGGTTGTAATCGTTGAAAATGACGGTTTTCACCGTTAAGCCTTTCGCCGCCGCCTGTTTGATCACTTCGCGCCAGACGTCTTCATCTTCGCCGCTCATAATGCCGACTTTTACCGAGGTTTTGTCCGCCGCGTGCGCGATGGACAGCGGCGACAGCGCCGCGCTGGCCAGCAGCAAGGCGCCAGCCGTTAACAGGAATTTATTTTTTACTGATGACAGACGTGTGTGCATAAAGTGCTTCCTAATCGTTATAATTGCGCGAGTCAAAATTAGCTGTCGTAACGACAGATGACCGCAGTATACGCAGTTGCTTATTCCTGCATTATGATTTATTCAGGAATGCTATTCCTGAAAAGCATAAAGCCGCGGCGCCGCTCGCATCGCCACACGCGAGAAATGGCTGTGCTATCCTCCCCCTTTTGATGGACTTGTTACTATAAGCGCTATGTCGGACACCACACCTAAACGAAAAAATGACCCTGAAGGGCTCAAGAAACGCATCCTTGCTGGTGCGCTGAAAATGTTCGCCGAGTTCGGTATGCAGGGCGCGCGGCTGGAGCAGATCGCTGAGCACGCGCAAACCACTAAACGCATGGTGGTGTATCACTTTGGCAATAAAGAGCAGCTCTATATTGAGGTGCTGGAGCAGGTGTATCAGGCGATTCGGCAGCATGAAACCGGCCTTAATCTCGCCGAGATGGCACCGGAACTGGCGATGACCAAACTGGTGGAAGCCAGCTTTGATTACCACGTTTCGCACCCGGATTTTATGCGGCTGGTGTGTACCGAAAACCTGCTGCGCGGGCGCTATATCATGCAATCCGAACGCATTAAGGCGCTGAACAAAAGTGCACTCGATGTGCTGGATGACATTCTGACGCGCGGCCAGCAGCAAGGGCTGTTTATGGATGGGCTGGATACCGTGGATGTGCACCGCTTGCTGAGCAGCATTTGTGTGCATCACGTCTCCAATCGCTACACCTTTCACACGCTTTTCACGCCGAACGATAGCGAGGAAGACAGCATCCGTCGCAACCGCCAGTTAGCCGTCACCGCCACGCTGCGTTATGTGCGCAAAGCCCCGTAGGCTGCGGCTGCGCGCTGATGGTCTACGCTTTTAAATTTGGGACCGTCACAGACCACAGACTAAGGAACGCCGTAGTGAACAAAGATCCCCACCTTTATCCCTTACGCCATACGCAGAATACCGATCGGGACAGCGCACTGTGGAACTGGGCGCAAAACTCGGTGGTTGGTCAGCGTAGTCAGTTACATCAGCCGCAAACTGAAGCGGAGTTGCAACAACTGCTGCGCACCGCCAGCGGCAAAGTGCGCGTGCTGGGCAACCGCTTGTCGCCGGGCCGCATGCTGGGCGTTGATGAGCAGGATTTGCTGCTGGATCTCAGCGCGTTCAACGGCGTGATCGCCCAAGACGAAGAGAGCGTCACCTTTGCCGCCGGTACGCCGCTGGAGCAGGTTTACAGCTCCTTAACCGAGATGGATCGCATGCTGGCCTCGTCGCCGGGCGTGATTGCGGTGCAGACGCTGGCGGGCGCAATGGCCACCGGCACGCACGGCCAGGGTTTAGCACAAAGCTCCATCGCCGATGAAGCGCTGCGCATCCGCATGGTGTTGGCTGACGGCAGCGTGCGTGAATTTGTGCGCGGTGAGCCCGATTTCGCTGCCGCCCAGGTTTCGCTCGGCACCCTGGGCATTGTGACGGCCGTGACGCTGCGCACCCGCCCTTTCCGCCTGTTTACCTGCCACAAATTCGCCGTCTCCGCCGATACGCTGGAGAACGATATGATCGAATGGAACCAGCAGTATGAGATGAGCAAAGCCTGGTGGTTTGTCGATGACAACCTGATGCACGTGTGGAACGCGCACGAAGCCAGCGCTGAAGATTCGCAGGCATGGCACGCCAATCAGCGCGAGGTGATTGAGCATGGCGATGACACCGACAGCAGCCTGAATGACACCATCGACCAGACGCTGGCGCAGATGCATCGCGATACGCAGATTCACGGCAAAGGGGGTAAACAGTTCCGCACCGTGACGCGTTTCCGCGATTTCACCGACATCAGCGGCGATATCTATCAGCTATTTTGTCGCGGCATTGCCGTGCCGCAGATCAACGTCGAGATCGGCGTGCCGCTGGAGAAAACGCCGCAGATTATCAGCAAGATCAAAGCGTGGTATGCCGAGAATCACCCGCATATGCACTATCCGATCATTCTGCGCTGTACCGGCGCGTCTGAAGGCTGGCTCAGCCCGGCGTATCAGCACGCCACTTGCTTCTTTGGCTTTGTGGTCTATTACGCTGATGACGGTTCGCTGTCGCAGGATGGCCTGCATTTTCTCACTGAAGTCGAGAAGCTGCTGGCGGCCGAAGGCGGACGTCCGCACTGGGGCAAATATTACGATCCGCAGCGCTATCAGTGGCGCGATATCTATCCGCAGTGGGACGCTTTCCGCGCAGTGCGCGACCAGCTCGATCCACAACGCCGTTTTAGCAATGACTATGTCACTGCTTTGTTTGATTAAGTTTGAAGGGGAGAAACCATGTTTGCATGGGTAACGCTGTTAACGCAGCCGGACTATTTCATTGGCGTGAAGGCGCTGCACCGCTCGCTGAAGCGCAGCGAAACCCGCTGGCCGCTGATTGTCATGGTCACCGACGCCATCGATCTGGAGACGCGTGAAGCGTTGCAGGCGCTGGGCTGCGTGATCCATCCGGTGGATCCGCTGATGCCAAACGCCGAACTGGAGCAGCATTACGCCTCGGCGCAGTTCGGTGAAGTGTGGAGCAAGCTGCGCGCGTGGGAGCTGGTTGATTGTGAGCGCGTAGTATTTCTCGATGCCGACATGCTGGTGCTGCGCAACATGGATGAGCTGTTTACGCTCGATCTGGGCAAGCATGCGCTGGCAGCGTGCCACGCCTGTCGCTGCAATCCCAACAAGATCGCCAGTTATCCCGCCAGCTGGCAGCCAGAGAATTGTCACTATACCTGGCAGGATCGCGGCGAACCGGCACCGTCCACGCTCGATCGCTACCTGAACGGCGGTTTTTTGGTGCTGAAGCCGGATCTGGCGGTGTTTGCGTGGCTGCAGGAGAAAGTGGCGGGCATTACCGATCTGCGCCGCTATCCGTTCTCCGAGCAGGATTTGCTTAATGAAGTGTTCGAGGATCGCTGGCTGCCGCTTTCGTACAAATACAATGCGCTGAAAACCTTACAGTTCCAGCACAGTAAGATGTGGCGCGAAGATGAAGTGAAGAACCTGCACTTTATTCTGGCGAAGCCGTGGAAACGCGACCTGAATCAGCCTGAATCGGAACGCGACCGCTACTACGCGCTGGATAAGCTGTGGTGGGAGTTAGCGGCGGAATAAAAAAAACAGCGCGATTCGTCGCGCTGTTTCATATGAATTGCCCATTACTGCGGGCCAAATCGCCATAAATGGCGACCAGACGATTTATTGCGCTTTTGGCTCGCCCATCGCTTTCAACTTCTTCGACAGCTCGCGACGCTCTTTGGAGAGGTCAGCGTTTTTGATGATGTACTCATCAACGCGGTCTTCATAGTCCACACGCATGCTGGCGATAATTTCCTGCACCGCCTCGATGCTCATGCCGGGTTTGATGTATTCACTCAGGTTGTCCAGCAGCAGCACACGTTTCTGGTTATCACGGACTTTCTTCTCGTTATCCACGATTTCGCGCTGCAGTTTGTTTTTACGACGGAACATACGCACAAACTCCAGTACGTCCTGAAATGATTGCTTGGCATTTTCCATGTTGGCACCTTTCTTGAGGCCTGCGTCGGCAGGCGGAATAGTCATAACGTTTAGCTTAGCGGCTTGGCCGCCAGGGTTGCAATTCTCACCGCTAAATTCGGACTGGCGCTTATCTTAGCGCAAAGAAAGGGTGATTCACATTAAGTCCTTGCCTGAGAAAACTATTTACGCAGCGCCAGACGCACTAAATCAGTCATACGCTCCAGCTGACGCGCCTGTTCGAGGCTCAGCCAGACGTAGCCGTAAATCGCCGTGGTTTCGGAACGTCCGCTGCGATTAGCAATCAGCTGCTCCAGTTCCTGGGTGATCTCCTCGAGCGCGTGGCTGTTGGCGGTGATCTGCTCGGTTTCGCCTTTCACCATCAGCGTGGCCAGCGCATTTAGCGTGTCTTCGGTCATCTGCTGGGTGCGGCGCAGCGCAGGCGCGTTGAGCATAATCAAGTGGCTTTCACGCGACGACCACCATGCATCAATCTGCATCTGCATGGTGTTGACCAGATTGCGATTGATGGTCTGGATCGCCTCAAACACCGATTTCGGAATGCGCGTCTCTTTACTCGCCGGCTCCAGCAGCGCGCGCATTTTGATCACGCTGCTCAGCAATTTCTGAAAAGGTTTATTCAGCCGCGGCTTCTCCAGCAGATTGGCCGAGAAGCCGGTGTGATGCAGTTTGGCCATGGCGATAAACGCATCCGACAACTGGATGCGCCAATGGGTGTAGGCGCGCTGCGCCCAGATGGCGCTAAACAGCAGCGCCATCAGTGAACCGAGAATCACATCGCCCCCGCGCCACATGGCGATGGTGAAATCCCCGGCCGGTGCGCCAACCACCACGCCGAGCGTGATGCCGATCAGCAGCGCCATGTAGGGATGTTTTCCCAGCGTCAGATAGCCGCAGACCACCATCACAACGGCGCACCACACCAGCATCACCGGCAGTGAAAACAGCTCAAGCTTGAGCGCGATCAGGCCAGAAATCAGTCCGGCAAAGGTGCCGCTGATACGCTGCACCACGCGCGGCAGCACATTGCCCCAGGTGGAAATCGGCCCCATCACGACCACCAGCGTAATCAGCGGCCAGGTGCCTTCGGGAATGTCGGTGAGCCGCACAAACAGGAAACACAGCACAAAGGCGATAGCGATACGCACGCCGTGTACGGTGCGATAGTGGCGGTAGAACCAGAACTCAATCTGCGAGATGGGCTTGTCAGCGCGTAACATGGTTGTCCGGGAACGCTAAAAATTTGCGCGCTATGTTACCCTGGTGACGGCTGCATCATCAGGGTCGAACGCAATTATTTTTCAGGTTTTGCTGAAATACAACATGGACGTTACATCAGGTTTTCTCAATAGAAACATTGATGTAACGCAGTGGGTTTGGTGCGCGCATTAAAACGGTTGCCATGAATGGCGATCGGAAAATCACGTCATCGCGCACCAGCACACCTTTCTGGTCTGCAACGCCAACAGCGATTGTGTCATCATCGCCGCATCACGGCGACGATGATGACGCGGAAAGACGCGACAGATTACAGTTTCTGTTTCACGTAATCGCTGATGCGCGTAATGATGCCCGCCTCTTCCACCGCCTGTAGCGCGTAGAGCGGATAGCTGGCCAGCTGCTTATCTTTGTCCATCACCTGAATTTCGCCAATCTGCTCGCCCGCTTTCAGCGGCGCTTCCAGATCTTTGCGATCGATAACGTATTTCGCCATCACGTTGGCCACTTCTGTGCGCGGCAGCGACAGGTAGATATCCTGCGTGGTGCCGACATCGACCTTATGCGGATTGCCGTACCAGACGTTTTCGCTACCGATTTTTTTGCCTGCGTGGAACAGTTGCACGGTATCAAAGCTGTTTTGGCCCCATACCAGCAGCTTGCGCGCCTGATCTTCACGCCCTTTCGGGCTCTTGCCGCCCATGATCACCGCAATCAGGCGATGACGTCCGACCACGTTAGAAGCGATGATGTTAAAACCGGCGCTTTCGGTGTGGCCGGTTTTCAGACCATCGACGTGCAGATTTTGATCCCACAGCAAGCCGTTGCGATTGTTTTGAGTGATGCCGTTCCACGTCAGGGTTTTCTCCCCGTACATGGCGTAGAAATCGGGCTCGCCGCTGATGATGGCGCGCGACAGCACCGCCAGATCGCGTGCGGTGGTGTGCTGGCCCGGCGCATCGAGGCCGTGCACGGTTTCGAAATGGGTGTGCGACAGGCCGAGTTTCTGCACGTAGCTGTTCATCATGGTGACGAAGCTGCTTTCGCTGCCGGCCACGTGATCCGCCAGCGCTACGCAGGCATCGTTACCGGAATCGATGATCACGCCGCGCATCAGGTCGCGCACCGTGACCTGATCGCCAGGCTTGAGGAACATCAGCGAGGAGCCTTTGAACACCGGATTGCCTGCGCCCCACGCATCTTTGCCGATAGTGACTTTGTCATCGCGGCTGATTTTATTCTGATCGATAGCGCGATCCACGACATAGCCGGTCATCAGTTTGGTCAGGCTGGCCGGGTTACGCTCTTCATCCGGATTGCCAGCGGTGAGAATTTGTCCGGTGGTGGCGTCCATCAACACCCATGAAGCCGCATCAATCGGCGGGGGTGTCAGGGGAAACGGCATGCTGTCGTCAGCCTGCGCCCACGATGCCCAAATAATTATTCCAGATACAGTTACCAGCAGACGCCTTTTCAACACTTCTTCCTCAAAATCAAAAAAATGAATTTACCGCCGCACGTTTTACGGCAAATAGCGCTTACAGATCTGAATAAATTGAAAAAAAGTATGAACTGCGCATAAATGCTGCGCGCCTGCTCGCAGCGAGGATGATCGAGGTTGTACTGCTACCCAGGGACGACTATCCTGTGCGTTGATTCTCCATTGCCAGGATAACGCCGTGCCCGCCTCTGAGTTCACCTTCTTATTCCACGATTATGAAACCTTCGGTAAAAGCCCGTCGCTGGACCGTCCGGCGCAGTTCGCGGGCCTGCGTACCGATAAAGAATTCAATGCAGTAGGTGAACCGCAGGTATTTTATTGCCAGCCAGCCGACGATTATCTGCCGCAGCCGGAAGCGGTGATGATCACCGGCATTACGCCGCAAACCGCCAAAGCGCGCGGCGTGACCGAGGCGGCGTTTGCCGAACGCATTCACGGCCTGTTTAGCGAGCCGCAAACCTGTGTGATTGGTTACAACAATGTGCGTTTTGATGACGAAGTGACGCGCAATATCTTCTATCGCAACTTCTTTGATCCCTATGGCTGGAGCTGGCAGAACGGCAATTCGCGCTGGGATCTGCTGGATGTGATGCGCGCCTGCTACGCGCTGCGTCCGGAAGGCATTGAGTGGCCGGAGAATGACGATGGCTTCCCCAGCTTCAAGCTGGAGCATCTCACTAAAGCCAACGGCGTGGCGCACGAACAGGCGCACGATGCGATGTCCGACGTTTATGCCACGCTGGCAATGGCAAAACTGGTGCAAGAGAAGCAGCCGAAGCTGTTTGAGTTTCTGTTTACCCATCGCAACAAACAGAAACTGATGACGCTGATTGATATCCCGCAGATGAAACCGCTGGTGCACGTCTCCGGCATGTTCGGTGCGGCGCGCGGTAACACCAGCTGGATTGTGCCGCTGGCATGGCATCCGGATAACCGTAACGCGCTGATTGTTGCCGATTTGGCCGGTGATATGTCGCCGCTGCTGACGCTGGAATCTGACGAACTGCGCGAGCGTTTATATACCCGCCACAGCGATTTGGGCGATCTGCCTGCGGTGCCGATCAAGCTGGTGCACATTAATAAGTGTCCGGTGCTGGCGCCTGCCAGCACGCTGCGTCCGGAAGATGCCGCGCGCCTCAACATCGATCGTCAGCAGTGCCTTGCAAACCTCAAGCTGCTGCGTGACCACGCGGAAGTGCGTGAGAAAGTGGTGGCGCTGTTTGCCGACGCCGAGCCGTTTACCCCGTCAGATGATGTTGACGCGCAGTTGTATGACGGTTTCTTTAGCGATGCCGATCGCGCTGGCATGAATATCATCCGCCAGACGCCGCCGCAGAACTTACCGGCGCTGGATTTGACCTTCGACGACAAGCGCATTGCTAAATTGTTGTTCCGTTACCGTGCGCGCAACTTCCCCGGCACCCTGGATGACGCCGAACAGCAGCGCTGGTTGCAGCATCGCCGTGAAGCGCTGAATGCCGAGCGCGTACAGGCGTTCTTGCTGGAGCTGGAGTCGCTGGCGAGTTTGCATGAGGGAAATACGGAGAAGATGGCGCAGCTGAAGGCGCTGTATTTGTATGCGCAGGAGCTGGTGTCATAGTCCTCTGCGATTTGATGCCCTCACCCCGGCCCTCTCCCACAGGGAGAGGGAGACGCTGCCAGATGCTGGCGTGAGCGCTCGATCGGTTCCCTCTCCCTGTGGGAGAGGGTTAGGGTGAGGGAAAACCCTTAAATCATCCCCCACACCAGCCACGTCAATGCGAAACCGCTCAGCCCCATCACCGTCGTCAATACCGTCCAGGTCTTCAGGCCATCGGCCACTGACAAGCCCAGATAGCGCGTCACCACCCAAAAACCCGCATCATTGACGTGCGACAAACCTAACCCGCCGAAACAGGCCGCCAGCGTCACCAACACGCGCTGCATATCCGTTACATCGCCCACCGCCTGGCTTAACAAGCCGCTGGTGGTCAGAATCGCCACCGTTGCCGATCCCTGCGAAGCACGCAGCGCCAGCGACAGAATAAAGGCCGCCGGAACTAATGGCAGATGCAAGGTTTCCAGCGTCAACGCCAGCGCTTTGCCCACGCCCGATTCCACCAGCACCTTACCAAACGCGCCGCCCGCGCCCGCAACCAGAATCACGCTGGCGGAGCTGGGAATCGCACGTCCGGTGAGATCTTCCAGTTTCTCTTTGCTCCAGCCACGACGCACGCCGAGCAGCCATGCCGCCAGTCCCAGCGCAATCAGCAACGCAATGGCTGGCGTACCGATCACCGTCATCACCGCACGCAGCGTGCTGCCTTCTTCCAGCGTGGTATGCGCGACGGTACCCATGACGATCAACAGAATCGGCACAACAATCAGACCGGTAATGGTCAGTGCACCCGGCGCTGGCGCGTCGTTCTTCGGCTTGCCTTCCGGCTTCGCTAGCTGCAGCTGTTCTAATACATCAACGGAAAGATGATATTGACGCAGGTTCATCGCTTTCGCGACGTAATAACCGACGATACCGACCGGAATCGAGATCAGGATACCGAGCATCATCAGCCAGCCCATATCAGTGTGCAGAATGCCCGCAGCCGCCGCCGCGCCGGGATGGGTTGGCAGCGCAACGTGCACCGTCAGCATCACGCCCGCCATCGGCAAGCCAAACTTCAGCGGTGACACACGCGCCACTTTGGTGAAGCCATAAATCAGCGGAATCACGATGATAAAGCCGACTTCGAAGAACACCGGAATGCCGAGGATAAACGCCGCCATGGTCAGCGCCGCCACGGTACGCTTGATACCCAGCGATTTACTGAAGCGTTGTGCCAGCGACTCGGCACCGCCCGAGGCTTCAATCACTGCGCCGAGCATCGCCCCCAGCACGATGATAATGGTGATATGCCCCAGCAAGTTACCCATCCCGCTAAAGATGGTTTCCATGATTTTGTCGGCTGGAATGCCGGTCGCAATCGCCACCAGCAAGCTGACAATCAGTAGCGCCACAAAGGGGTGAACTTTGGTTTTAATCACCAGCAGCAGCAAGATCACAATGCTGGCGGTAGCAATGGCTAACAACAACGCGGTAGACATGATAATCCTCTGATTTAATTAGTATAGTTTGGGTACAGCTCTATCTGGTATTGACGAATTCAGGTATGACTTACCCAGCACAGTGCTGAAAATCCCTGTGCTGGGTGGTTAAAAAAATTTATTTAGCGTAAGGCGCGAACCAGTCGAGGCCGGCTTCAGTGCGGCCGCGCGGGATGTATTCACATCCCACCCAACCGTCGTAACCCACTTCATCCAGCAGGTCGAACAGATAGGAATAGTTGATCTCGCCCTCATCCGGCTCGTGGCGATGCGGCGCAGAGGCGATCTGGATATGGCGATAACGACCAGCGTATTCACGAATCAGATGCGTCAGATTGCCGTCCACCAGCTGTGCATGGAACAGATCGAGCTGGGTAAAGACGTTGGGCCGATCGATACGCGCCATCATCGCCAGCGTCTGATACTGGCTGGCGTAGAGATAATTCGGTTTAGTGACTGGATTAAGTGCTTCCAGCAGCAGGCGAATGCCGTGCGGCGCAAAACGCTCGGCGGCATAATGCATATTACGCACGAAAGTCTCTTCATAGGCTGCACGATCGGCACCGTTTGGCACCGTTGCCGCCATCACATGCACCTGCCGGCAGTTGAGTGCCAGCGCATACTCCAGCGCCCGATCGATATCGGCACGCGCTTCCTGTTCACGGCCCGGAATGGCGGAAACGCCCCACTCGCCCGCCTGCACGTTGCCTGCAGCGGTGTTAAACAGCACCAGTTCCAGCTGATGTTTTTCCAGCTCGGCTTTAATCACCTTGGCCGGAAAGTCATACGGGAACAGGAATTCAACGGCGCGAAAACCGGCGTTGGCCGCGGCGGCAAAGCGTTCGATAAACGGCAACTCACCGAACTGCGTAGATAGATTGGCTGCAAACTTAGGCATTAAACATTCCTCAATTCCGCGACTTCGCTATCGGTCAGATAACGAATCGAGCGGTCACCGAGCGTAAACATCAGGCGCGCGGTCTCTTCCAGTTCTTCAGTGTTATTGGCAGCTTCGCGCAGGGATTTGCCCACCACCACCGGACCGTGATTGGCCAGCAGGAAGGCGTTATAGCGCGAGGCCAGATTGGCCAGATCGTCTGCCAGGCGCTGATCGCCCGGCTTGTAATACGGCACCACCGGCACATCGCCGACGCGCATCACCACATACGGCGTGAACGGACGAATACAGTTTTCAGTGTCGAGATCGTTGAGGCAGGAGAGCGCCGTCAGATAGTGGCTGTGCAGATGCACCACCGCTTTGCACGCGGGATTGTTCAGATAGAGCGCGCGGTGAAAAGCCACCTCTTTCGACGGCTTGTCGCCGGAGATCCATTCGCCCTGAATCGTCACTTTCGACAGGCGATCGGCCTGCAATTCGCCGAGGCAGGATCCGGTTGGCGTCGCCAGCAAGTTGCCATCCTCCAGCAGCAGCGACAAATTGCCCGCTGAACCGGTGGCGTAACCGCGCTGAAAGAAGGACGCGCCGAGCTGTACCATTTCTTCGCGTGCTTGTTGTTCCGTCATGCTGAAAACTCCTGTTGTGCGCGGGCAAAGAACTGTTCGTCGCCAAAGTTGCCTGATTTCAGCACCAGCGACAGCGGCTGATGGATATCGCGTACCCACGGCACGCCCGGTGAAATCATCGGGCCAATGTGGAATGCGGTAACGCCAAGGCTTTGTGCCACCACGCCCGAGGTTTCACCGCCAGCAACGATGAAGCGCTGCCAGCCACGGGTTTTCAGTTCACGGGTTACCGCAGCAAACAGCTGTTCAACCGCTTCACTGCTGCGCGCTGCGCCGTATTGCTGCTGAATGGCTTGCAGCTGCTGGGCATCGGCGGTAGCAAACAGCAAAGGTGCCAGATCGGGCTGATGATTGGCTTCCATCCAGTCACAGAGCTCCTGTGCATAGCTTTCGGCGTTATCGAGGCAGCGCTCCACCAGCACTTCATGCGAGGGCGCTTGCTGACGATACGCCTGCACCTGACGGTTGGTCATTTGCGAGCAGGAGCCTGAGATCACCACCGCGCGATCGCCTTGTGGGCGCCCGGCGTGTTCAGCATCACTGTTCTGCTGCTGCGTTGCCCAGGCGCGGGCGATACCGATCGCCAGGCCTGAACCGCCGGTCACCAGGCGCGTCTCTTTCAGCGCTTCGCCCTGCGTCAGCAAGTGCTGTTCGTGCAGCGCGTCTAGCACCACATAGTTGATGCCCTGCGCTTTCAGGGTATCCAGCTGCGCACGCACCGCATCAGCACCTTGATCGAGCTGCGCGGCGTTGATCACTGCGGCCTGGCCTTTGGCCTGACGCTTCATCAAACGCACCAGATTGCTGTCGGTCATTGGCGTTACCGGATGATGGCGCATGCCCGATTCGGACAGCAGCTGATCGGCGACAAAAAGATAGCCTTGATACACCGTACGACCGTTAACCGGCAGCGACGGCGAGATCACCGTTTGCGTTTCGCCCAACGCCGCCAGCAGCGCATCAGTCACCGGGCCGATATTGCCCTGCTCGGTGCTGTCAAAGGTGGAACAATATTTGAAATAGAAACGATCGCAGCCCTGCTGTTGCAGCCACTGCAGCGCGGCCAGCGACTGATCGATCGCCTGCTGCGCCGGGCATGAGCGTGACTTCAGGCTGATAACAATCGCCTGCGCGCTCAGCGCGTCATGACTTTCCGGCACGCCGTTGAACTGGATGGTCGGCAAACCGTTTTGCACCAGAAAACTGGCGATGTCGGTTGCGCCGGTAAAATCGTCTGCAATAACGCCTAAACGCATGATTATTGCTCCTTCGCCTGCGGCAGCGTGATGCCGCTGAAGATCTTGATCACTGCGCTGTCATCTTCACGACCGTGGCCGGCGTTGCTGGCTTCGGTAAACATATTTAGCGCAGTAGAAGCCAGCGGCAGCGGGAAGTGCAGCGACTTGGCGGTATCCGCCACCAGATTGAGATCTTTAACGAAGATATCGACCGCTGATTTCGGCGAGTAATCGCCATCCACCACGTGACGCATGCGGTTCTCGAACATCCATGAGTTACCGGCGGCGTTGGTCACCACGTCATACATGGTGTCGAGCGGGATCCCGGCGCGCGCGGCCAGCGCCATCGCTTCAGCGCCCACAGCAATGTGCACGCCCGCCAGCAACTGGTGAATGATTTTTACGGTTGAGCCGAGACCGATTTCGCTGCCCACGCGATAGACTTTCGCCGCCACCGCATCCAGCACCGGCTTGAGCAGGGCAAAAGCTTCATCGCTGCCGGACGCCATCACCGTCATCTCGCCGACTGCGGCTTTGGCTGCACCGCCGGAAACCGGTGCATCCAGCATCAGCAACTGATGCTGCGCCAGCTGTTGTTCAATCGCCTGCGCATCCTGTGAAGAGATGGTAGAAGAGACCATGACCACAGTGCCGGGCTTGAGCTGCGCCGCCACGCCGTTTTCACCGAACAGGATTGCTTTAACCTGCGCGGCGTTCACCACCAGCAACAGCACCGCATCGAGTTCAGCGGCAAAGCGGGCAGCGGAGGTTTGCGCATCACGTGCACCGGCCTGACGCAGGGTTTCCAGCGCCTGCGGATTGAGATCAACACCCCAGGTATTTAATCCTGCACGGATGCAAGACTGCGCTGCACCCATGCCCATGGAACCTAAACCAATCACGCCGATGTTATTCACGGTTGCTGACATAGCAAACCTCCATTGTTAATTTAAGTGATAATTTGTTCATTGGTGTTAAGTCTGCCGCAGTCAGTGGCGAATAAACGTGCGTGATATCACAAAAATTAACTTAGCCGCTCAATGATTAACATGGATTCACAGCCGGAGGTCAGCGCTTCGAAGTCAGTCCAGATGGGATTTCTGCTTAGATTCCGCCAAGATAAATTGTGCTGCGGGCTGTGAATCGATGATCTACAATGTGAAAAAATGATAATTCAGGGAGAGCAAGGTGATTCCGGTTGAACGTCATCAACAAATTTTAGCGCTGGTGGGCGAACGCGGCGTGGTTAGCATTGCCGAGCTCACTGAGCGCTTGGGTGTGTCGCATATGACGATACGTCGCGATGTGCAGAAGCTGGAAGAGCAAGGTGCGGTATTGTCTGTTTCGGGCGGCGTGCGCTCAGCGGATCGCCTGGCGGCGGAGCCATCGCATCTGGCGAAAACCAATATGTACAGCGGCGAGAAGATGGCGATTGGGCAGTATGCCGCGCGTCATATTCCGCGTAATAGCTGCATCTATCTCGATGCCGGCACCACCACACTGGCGCTGGCGCGCGAGTTGCTTGAGCGTGATGACTTGCTGGTGGTGACCAACGATTTCGTGATTGCGCGCCTGCTGATGGAGAGCAGCGGCTGTAAGTTGATTCACACCGGCGGCACGGTATGTCGTGAGAACCGTTCCAGCGTCGGTGAAGCGGCCGCCAGAAGTTTGCGCCAGCTGGCGATTGATATCGCGTTTATCTCCGCGTCCTGCTGGGGCCCGCGCGGGCTGTTTACGCCGGATGAGGATAAGGTGCCGGTGAAGCTGGCGGCGAGCGATGTGAGTAGTAAGCGCGTGTTGTTGAGCGACAGTTCGAAGTACAACAAGATTGCGACGCATCTGGCGTTGCCGCTGGAGCAGTTTGATACCTTGATTACCGATGCGGGGTTGAGTAAAGCGGGACGCGAGGCGTTGAGTGCGGGGCGTTGGGAGTTGGTGTTGGCGGGATAGTGCGTGCTGTTCCCGGTCGGTGCTCGCTGTCCCCCATCCCGGCCTTCCCCCGCTAGCGGGGGAAGGAGACGCTGCCACATGCAGCTTCAGAACTCACATATGGCAGCATCTTCCTCCCCCATTTATGGGGGAGGACCGAGGAGGGGGACAGCGACGTCGATCAAATCACACTTCTTCGCTGAACTGCGGAACCGGGTTGCGGAAGGTGCGGGTCACAAAGGCGAGGTAAATAATACCAATCGCAGCCCACACCAGGCCGAGCACCATGGAGGTCTCTTCCAGGTTAATCCACAACGCACCCACCGTCAGGGCACCCATTACCGGCAGCACCAGATAGTTGATGTGATCTTTCAGCGTCTTGTTACGCTTCTCACGGATCCAGAACTGCGCAATCACCGACAGGTTTACAAAGGTGAACGCCACCAGCGCACCGAAGTTAATCAGCGCAGTTGCGGTTACCAGGTCGAAGTTGATCGCCATCAGCGCGACCGCGCCCACCAGCAGCACGTTCAGTGACGGCGTGCGGTATTTCGGGTGTACGAAGCCAAAGAAACGCTGCGGGAACACGCCATCGCGGCCCATCACGTACATCAGACGTGAAACACCTGCGTGCGCGGCCATACCGGATGCCAGCACCGTCACCACCGAGAAGATCAGGATGCCAATTTGCAGCGCTTTACCCGCCACGAACAGCATGATCTCTGGCTGTGAAGAGTCCGGATTCTGGAACCGCGAGATGTCCGGGAAGTACAGCTGCAGGAAGTAAGAAACACCGATAAAGATCACACCACCAATCAGCGCGGTGAGGAAAATCGCGCGCGGGATCGTGCGTTCAGCATCTTTGGTCTCTTCTGACAGCGAACTGATACCGTCAAAGCCAAGGAACGAGAAGCAGAGAATGGTCGCCCCGGTAATCATCGGGACTACGTGCGCATTCTCAGACCAGAACGGTCTGCTGCTGGTCAATGTCCCCTCGCCAACACCGTGTGCCACACCGTAAACCACCATACCGGTAATCACTACCATCACTACCACCTGCAGCACCACGATCACGCTGTTGAAGTTGGCAACGGTTTTGATTCCACGCAGGTTGGAGATGGTCATAAAGGCCACCAGCAGCACCACGAAAATCCACGACGGAATGCCCGGCACCAGCGTCTCAAAGTAGCTTTTCGCCAGCAGGATGTTGATCATCGGCATGAACAAGTAGTCCAGCAGTGATGACCAGCCAACCATAAAGCCGACGTGCGGACTGATTGCCTTCTGAGCATAGGTGTAAGCGGAGCCCGCAGATGGGAAGCGGCGTACCAGCTTGCCGTAGCTCACGGCAGTAAACAGAATCGCGATCAGGGCGAAAGCATAAGCGGTGGCGACGTGGCCGTCGGTCAATCCAGACACGATACCGAAAGTATCAAACAGGGTCATTGGCTGCATATACGCCAGGCCCATCATGACAACCGGGATCAGGGTCAGAGATTTTTTCAGGTGTGCACGCTGAGGTGCGGCAGAGGTGTTAAGCGACATTGTTCGGGCCCCCGCAGACGACAACCGCGATCGGTTGGGCTACAGGGCTACTGCGCAATTTGCTGCAGTGAGAAGTGATATTAGTGTTTACGATTGTCGCGGCGCCGTAGTCATCACGGAAGCGAGAACCAGCCTGCGCTGGTGCAATGTTAAACAGTCCCATCTTTGTTTTCCTCAAATCTCACGCACAAGCGTGTTTGTCAGTATCTATCTATCCGGATGCGTGTCCGGCCTCGTGTGAATGTCAGTGAGTACATCATGCAAAAAAATAACCGACGCGGTTAACGTCGGTTAGTTCTCATTTTGCAGGGCGCGTATTTTGCCCCAACTTATGCCATCGGCACAAGACGTTAGATCAATTCTTCCGGCACTCAGGCGTTCTTGAGCATCCAGTCGATTTCCGTCGAGGTGATTAAGCGCTCAAACTGCATCAGTTCGTACTGTTTGCAGCTGTGCCACACCCCACTAAAACGCTCGCCCAGCAGCTTTTGCAGCGGATAGCTATTCTCGAATTCATACAGTGCATCACTCTGCCGAATCGGTAATGCCAGCCCTTCTGCTTCATGTCCATTGCCCTGCACCGCATGCGGTAAAGGTAGCTGATTATCCAGACCGTGCAAAATACCGGCAAGAATTGTTGACACCACCAGATAGGGATTTGCATCCGCACCGGCCACGCGATACTCGATGCGATGGTTATCCGCATCGCCACAAGGCACACGCAGCGCAACCGTGCGGTTGTTGTGTCCCCATGACGCCTGTAGCGGTACATAGGCTTCCGGCAGGAAGCGGCGATAAGCGTTCACATTCGGCGCCAGCAACGCCATTGAAGCCGGCATTAAATCGATCATGCCCGCCAGCGCCCGTTTCATCAGCGGTGAATCGCTGCCGTCATCAAGCGCAAAGGCGTTGTGATCGGCGGCATCCAGCATGCTGATGTGCACATGCATGCCGCTGCCTGCGTACTCTTCATAAGGCTTGGCCATGAAAGTGGCGGTCATGCCGTGATTTTCCGCCACCTGACGCACCAGCCGTTTCAGCTGAATAGCGTGATCGCAGGCTTTTAACACGTCACGTGTGTGATGCAGGTTGATTTCGAACTGGCCGGGCGAGGCTTCCGCCAGCGCGCCATCGGCGGGAATGCCTTGCAGCTTGGCCAGATGGTCGATGTCCCGCAGTACGTCGGCGAAGTGATCAAGGTTATCCACCGAATACACCTGGCTCTGCATATTGCGTTCGTCACTGCCCGGCGAGCACGGCGGCTGAATGAAGCCCTCCGCATCACGCTTTTTATCCACCAGATAGAACTCCAGCTCTACCGCTACCACCGGGAACAATCCTCGATTACGCAGCTGTTGCCACAGTCGATTGAGGACATTACGGGGTTCAACGTCAAAGGGAGTGCCATCTTGGTTACACATGGTCAGCAACAGCTGAGCGATGTGCGTGGGATCGGCGGCAGAAGGAATTAAGGTGCCGGGCACCGGCATGCAGAGGTGGTCGGGTTCGCCCAGTGACTGACCCAGTCCGGCGTCTTCGACGGTGTTACCGAGAATATCCATAGCGAAAACCGAGGCCGGGAAGTAACACCCTTTTTCCAGTTTTGCCAATGCGGAGATGGGAATGCGTTTACCGCGAAATACCCCATTTAAATCATTAAGAAGAATATCGACATACTGCGTTTCAGGATGGCGTTCCAGCCAGGTTTTGACCTCCAGCTGGAACGCGCTTGTTCGCTTCTCTTCACTGTGTCGCGTGAAGTCTTCTACTTCTACGAGGTTCGTCATGATCCCACCCGCCCTTTACCGTTTAATATTGGTGCGCGCAATGCTCAAAATAACAGCCACTCCATTAACATAGCGCTAACGCAAAAAGTGTGCAAATGTAACAATTCTGTTTGAGGAATGAACGATCGGTTGCTAGATTGACAAAATATTGCACACTTTTAAGGCCAGCCGCGCATTTTCGGCGAAAATATTGAACAGCAACGCGGAGACGTTATGGGCATTATTTTTGACAAGCCCTTGATTGGCGTAGTGATGTGCCAGAATTTTATTGGCAGCCACGCAGGGCAAACCGTTCACAACAAATATCTCGACGCTATCGTGCTTGCCGGTGGCGTGCCGCTGCCCTTGCCGCATCAACTGATGCAGGCACCTCATCTATTAGAAAACAGTATGACCGTGCTGGATGGCATTTTGCTGACCGGCAGCCCCAGCAACATCGAGCCCTGGCATTATGGCGCAGACGGTATAGAGGCGCATGCCGATCCGGCGCGCGATCGCCTCGCCTTTGGGCTCATCACCCATGCGATGGGTAAAAAGATGCCGATGTTCGGTATCTGTCGCGGTTTGCAGGAGCTGGTGGTCGCTAATGGCGGTGCGCTGCATCGCCAGCTGCATATGACACATCTGTTTCAGGAGCACCGTGAAAATGACGCGCTGCCGCTGGATGAGCAATACGCGCCGGCACATACTGTGCAGCCAGAAGTGGATGGCATGCTGAGCCAACTGCTCGGCAGCGCCGAACCTTTTGCGGTCAACTCGCTGCACGGGCAAGGCATCCGCGAAACCGGTCCACAGCTGCGTATCGAAGCACGCGCGCCTGACGGGCTGGTTGAAGCCGTAAGCCTGCCAAAGCACCCTTTCGCCCTTGCGGTGCAATGGCATCCGGAATGGCACTCCGAACGTGATCCGGTCTCGCGCCGTCTGTTTGAGGCCTTTATCCACGCCGCGGTCTGTTATCACAAGGAAAAACAGCCATGAATGATGCCACTCTGGCACCCGGACGTCGCTTATCGCAGATCCGGCAGGAGTTGGGATTGTCTCAGCGTCGCGTCGCTGAGTTATCAGGTTTAACGCACAGCGCCATTAGCACCATTGAACAGGACAAAGTGAGCCCGGCCGTCAGCACCTTACAGAAGCTGCTGAAAGTTTACGGGCTTTCGCTCTCAGAGTTTTTCTCCGAACCCAAAATCAATGCCACGCCGCGGGTGATTGTGCGCCCGGAAGAGTGCGTGGAGATCGGCAGCCTTGGCGTATCGCTGATGCTGATCGATAACGGTGCCGCACGACGCGCGCTGGCGATGCTACTGGAGCGTTATGAACCCGGCGCCAGCACCGGCGAGAAGTTACGCCATCCCGGCGAGGAAACCGGCACCGTGCTGGAAGGGGAAATCATGCTGGTGGTCAACGGCCAGAGTTACCATCTCTATCGCGGTGAAAGCTATGTGATTGATACCGGCTTGCCGCACAGTTTTACCAATACCTCAGATCAGCCGTGTCGCATTGTTAGCGCGCATACGCCCGCCAATTTCTAAGGTTTCGCGCTTAAGGAGGATGTCATGCAACATGTGGGAAGTTATTACGCCGCTACCGCCAACGCCCATGAGCCGTGGCCGGAGCTGCAAGAGTCAGTGCAGTGCGATGTCTGCATCATTGGCGGCGGCTTTACCGGGCTCTCGTCCGCGCTGTTTCTCACCGAAGCCGGTTACGACGTGGTGCTGCTTGAAGCGGCGAAAATCGGCTTTGGCGCCAGCGGCCGCAATGGCGGCCAGGTCGTCAACTCCTACAGCCGCGACGTGGATGTGATTGAGCAGCGCTACGGCAAACAGACCGCACAAATGCTTGGCAGCATGATGTTTGAAGGCGCGGAGATCATTCGCGACCGCATCGACCGTTACGCTATCGCCTGCGACTATCGCCCCGGCGGCATTTTCGCCGCACTGAATCAGCGGCAAATGGGCCATCTGCGCAGCCAAAAAGCCCTTTGGGCACGCTACGGCAATCACGATTTAGAGCTGCTCGACGAACGCGGTATTCGGCGCGAAGTGGCGACCGATCGCTACGTCGGCGGCTTACTCGATAAGCGCGGTGGGCATCTGCATCCGCTTAATCTCGCATTGGGCGAAGCCGAAGCGATTCGTCGTCACGGCGGGCGCATTTATGAGCAGTCGGCGGCGATTGAAGTGAAATACGGCGCACCGCATCGCATAAAAACTGCTAAGGGCGAAGTCAGCGCCACTTTCGTGATTTTTGCCGGTAACGCTTATTTGCCGTCACAGCTTGAACCGCGCCTGACAGGCAAAAGCATGCCGTGCGGTTCGCAGATCGTCACCACCGAACCTTTAACGCGCGATCAGGCGCTGGGTTTGCTGCCGAACAATTACTGCGTTGAAGATTGTAACTATCTGCTCGACTACTTCCGCCTCACCGCCGATAACCGCCTGCTCTACGGCGGCGGCGTAGTGTATGGCGCACGCGAGCCGGATGATATCGAAGCGCTGATTCGCCCTAAGCTGCTGCGCACCTTTCCGCAGCTGCGTGACATCAAAATCAGCCACCGCTGGAGCGGCAATTTCCTGCTCACGCTATCGCGCATGCCGCAGTTTGGGCAGGTGGAGAAGAATGCGTTCTTTATGCAGGGCGACAGCGGACACGGCGTGACCTGTACCCATCTTTCAGGGAAGTTGATTGCTGAAGTGCTGCGTGGGCATGCCGAGAGATTTGATGCGTTCGCAAAATTGCCGCATCTGCCGTTTCCAGGTGGGAGACGGTTTAAGGTGCCGCTTACCGCGATGGGAGCGGCGTGGTATGCGTTAAGGGATCGGTTTGGGGTTTAATCTGCTGCGCGCTGATGCCCTCACCCCGGCCCTCTGCTACGGGAGAGGGAGCAAAAGATTCCCTCGCCCGCCTGCGGGAGAGGGTTAGGGTGAGGGGAAATCACTCCAGCGGCATTTTCATCGGGTCATCATACGTATACTCAAACCCCAGCTCACTCGCGATCTTCGAGCCATCAATCACCTTGCCGTTAGAACGCTCCGGCTCAGCGACAAACGTCGGTGGCTCAAGCCCCAGCTGCTTCGAAACGCTGGGATAGAAACTGTCGCGCGACGGATGTTTCGAGGCACACAAATTGTAAACATGCCCGCCTTTCGGGGTTTGCAACAGCAGCACAATCGCATCCACCACATCATCGAGATGCACCAGATTGACCGCATGACCGCCGTTTTCCAGCCCGGTTTTGCCCGCAAGAAAACGCCCCGGATGACGATTCGGCCCCACTAATCCCGCGAGACGCACAATGTCTACGCTGGTACCGGGCAGATCGTGCAGCCAGTTCTCCAGCTCCACTAACGTCTTGCCGGCGACGGTTTCCGGCTGCAGCGGACTGCTCTCTTTCATTACGCCCTCACCGCTGCCGTACACTGAGGTTGAGCTGGTGAAAATAATGCGCGGCACTTTCTTCGCCAGCGCGGTATCCACCACGTTCTGCACCGCCTGCATGTAATCTTCACCGCCTTTCACCGTGCGGCTGGCAGGTAACGTCACCACCAGCGCATCGACTGCCATCAGCGTATCTAACTCTTCGGCTTCACACTCCAGTTCGGGGGTCAGCACCAGCTGGAAGGCTTCAATGCCACAGCGGCGTGCGGCGTCCACGCCATCCGGCGAGGTTTTACTGCCGGTGACCTGCCAGCCGCGTGCCGTTAGCGCCATCGCCAGCGGCATACCCAGCCATCCCAGACCTACAATCGCGACCTTTTTCATATCGACTCCTGCTATGGGCTCACACTTCATCTTAGTGCGGGTAGATGTGCCAAACCAGCGCAAACTGTTTCGGGAGATTCCGGAAATTGACGGTTAAAAAAGGGTTGCCAATTGTCACCATCTTCGTTAGGTTATTCAGCACGCAAATGAATACTCATTCAGCAACGGAATTTACTATGACACGCGTTCAGTTCAACCACCATCATCACCATCACCCTGACTAGTCTTTCAGGCGATGTGTGCTGGGAGACGATTAGGATCTTCCAGTGGTGCGAACGCAAAGAGAGCCCCCGGAAGATCATCTTCCGGGGGTTTTTTTATGGGCGAACGCCAACCAACACGTTCAGACAGGATTGAATAAGAGGACAGGAACCATGTTAGATAACACCCGTATTCGCATAGCTATGCAGAAATCTGGCCGTTTAAGTGATGAATCACGCGAACTGCTGGCACGCTGCGGTATCAAAATTAACCTTCAGCAGCAGCGTCTGATTGCGTTTGCGGAGAACATGCCGATCGACATCCTGCGTGTGCGCGATGACGATATCCCTGGCCTGGTAATGGATGGCGTGGTCGATCTCGGTATCGTCGGTGAAAACGTGCTGGAAGAGGAGCTGCTGAATCGCCGTGCTCAGGGCGAAGATCCGCGTTACTTCACGCTGCGTCGTCTGGATTTCGGCGGTTGTCGCCTGTCGCTGGCGATGCCGGTTGATGAAGAGTACACCGGCCCGCAATGCCTGAATAACGCACGCATCGCCACCTCTTATCCACACCTGCTGAAGAAATACCTCGATAAACAAGGCGTCGCCTTTAAATCCTGCCTGCTGAACGGATCGGTTGAAGTCGCACCACGCGCGGGTCTGGCCGATGCGATTTGTGACCTGGTTTCAACCGGTGCCACGCTGGAAGCCAACGGCCTGCGCGAAGTGGAAGTGATCTACCGCTCTAAAGCGGTGCTGATTCAGCGCGATGGCGAACTGCCGGCCGCCAAGCAAGAGCTGGTCGACAAAATGATGACGCGTATTCAGGGCGTAATTAAAGCGCGTGAATCCAAATACATCATGCTGCACGCGCCAAGCGAGCGCCTGGATGAAGTGATTGCGCTGCTGCCGGGCGCTGAGCGTCCAACCGTGCTGCCGCTGGCCGGCGATGTGAGCCGCGTGGCGATGCACATGGTGAGCAGCGAAACGCTGTTCTGGGAAACCATGGAAAAGTTGAAGTCGCTGGGTGCCAGCTCGATCCTCGTGCTGCCAATTGAAAAAATGTTGGAGTAATACGATGAGCACGCTGATGACACCCATTGATTGGCAGCAATGCAGCGCAGAGCAGCAGCAAGCGCTGCTGATGCGTCCGGCGATTTCGGCTTCAGAAACTATCAGCCAGATCGTGCGCGACGTGTTAGTTAATGTGAAAGAGAGCGGCGATACGGCGCTGCGTGAATTTAGCGCGCGCTTCGATAAAGCGCAGGTGGATAACCTGCGCGTCAGCGCTGAAGAGATGCAAGCGGCCAGCGATCGTTTGAGTGACACACTGAAGCAGGCGATGGCCGTGGCCGTGAGTAATATCGAGACTTTCCACAACGCGCAGGTTCTGGCGGAAGTGGATGTGGAAACCCAGCCTGGTGTGCGCTGCCAGCAGATTACCCGTCCGGTGAAATCGGTGGGTTTGTACATTCCTGGCGGTTCCGCCCCGCTGTTCTCAACCGTATTGATGCTGGCGACACCGGCACGCATCGCCGGTTGCGGTCGCGTGGTGCTGTGCTCGCCGCCGCCAATTGCCGATGAAATTCTTTACGCGGCACAGCTGTGTGGCGTGAAAGAGGTGTTTCAGGTGGGCGGTTCACAAGCCATCGCCGCCCTCGCCTTCGGCACCGAAACCGTGCCGAAAGTGGACAAAATTTTTGGCCCTGGCAACGCCTACGTCACCGAAGCCAAACGTCAGGTTAGCCAGCGTTTAGATGGCGCGGCAATTGATATGCCAGCCGGTCCATCGGAAGTGCTGGTGATCGCCGATGAAGGCGCCACGCCCGCATTCGTGGCATCTGATTTGCTGTCGCAGGCGGAACACGGCCCGGATTCGCAGGTAATTCTGCTGACGCCATCGCTGCAACTGGCCGAAGGCGTGGCGCAAGCGGTTGAAGAGCAACTGGCGCAGCTGCCGCGTGCGGCTACCGCGCGTCAGGCGTTAGCGAGCAGCCGCCTGATTGTGCTGCGCGATTTGGAGCAGTGCATCGAGATCTCCAACCTGTACGGCCCGGAGCACCTGATCATTCAGACGCGTCAGCCGCGCGATCTGGTCGAAAGCATCACCAGCGCCGGTTCGGTATTCCTTGGCGACTGGTCCCCGGAATCGGCGGGCGATTACGCGTCCGGCACTAACCACGTGCTGCCGACCTACGGCTACACCGCGACCTGTTCCAGCCTTGGCCTGGCCGATTTCCAGAAACGTATGACGGTGCAAGAGCTGACGCCGCAAGGCTTCCTCAATCTTGCCGCGACGATTGAAACGCTGGCCGCCGCCGAGCAGCTGGAAGCCCACAAAAATGCCGTTACCCTGCGTGTTGCCGCGCTAAAGGAGCAAGCATGAGCCTGAATATTGAAGAGTTAGCGCGCGCCAACGTGCGAGCGTTGACGCCGTATCAATCGGCGCGTCGTCTGGGTGGTAACGGTGATGTGTGGCTGAATGCCAACGAATTCCCGCTGCCGGTGCCGTTTGAGCTGTCGCAGCAGACGCTGAACCGCTATCCGGAATGCCAGCCAAAGATTGTCATTGAGCGCTATGCCGCTTACGCCGGTTTGACGCCGGAGCAGGTTCTGGTCAGCCGCGGTGCGGATGAAGGTATCGAACTGCTGATGCGCGCGTTTTGTGAGCCGGGCAAAGATGCGATTCTGTTCTGCCCGCCAACCTACGGCATGTACAGCGTCAGCGCCGAAACCATCGGCATTGAATACCGCACCGTAGCGGCACTTGATGACTGGCAGCTGAACTTGCCGGCGATTGCTGACCAGCTCGACGGCGTGAAAGTTGTCTATATGTGCAGCCCAAATAATCCGACCGGCAACCTGATTAATCAGGATGATATCCGCGCGCTGCTGGCGATGACCGCCGGTAAAGCGCTGGTGGTGGCCGATGAAGCCTATATCGAGTTCTGCCCGGACGCGACGCTGGCGGGATGGCTGCAGGAATATCCGCACTTAGTGATTCTGCGCACGCTGTCCAAAGCCTTCGCGCTGGCCGGTTTGCGCTGCGGCTTCACTCTGGCGAACAAGCCGGTGATCGATCTGCTGATGAAGGTGATTGCGCCCTATCCGCTGGCGACGCCGGTGGCGGATGTGGCTGGGCAAGCGCTGAGCGAACAAGGCATTGCGCTGATGCGTCAACACGTTGCCGAGTTGAACGCCAATCGTGCCTGGCTGTTTGAGCAGTTGCCGCAGATTAGCGTAGTGCAGCAGGTGTTCCCGAGTGAAACCAACTATATTCTGGCGCGCTTCACTGATTCGCCAAAAGTGTTTAAAACGCTGTGGGATCAAGGCATTATTCTGCGCGACCAAAATAAAAACCCCGGCCTTGCGGGATGCCTGCGCATCTCCATCGGCACCCGTGAAGAGTGCGAGCGCCTGATCGCCGCGCTGCAAGCCTTATCAGTGGAGCAAGCATGAGTCAGAAGATCCTTTTTATCGACCGCGACGGCACCATCATTTCTGAGCCACCCACTGATTATCAGGTGGATCGCATGGAGAAACTGGCGTTTGAGAAGAACGCCATTCCGGCGCTGCTGGCGTTGCAGGCAGCGGGCTATCAGCTGGTGATGATCACCAATCAGGATGGCCTCGGCACCGACAGCTTCCCGCAGGCCGATTTTGACGGCCCGCACAACCTGATGATGCAGATTCTCCGCTCACAAGGCGTGAATTTCAGCGACATCCTGATCTGCCCGCATATGCCGGAAGATAACTGCGATTGCCGCAAGCCAAAGACCAAAATGGTGGAAGCCTGGCTGGCCGCCGGTGCGCTCGATACCGCCAACAGCTACGTGATTGGCGATCGTCTCACCGATATCCAGCTGGCGCAGAACATGGGCATTCAGGGCCTGCGTTACGGCGCGGAAGGCGAAGATTGGGATGCGATTCAGGCGCGCCTGACCCAGCGCGATCGTTACGCGCTGGTGCAACGCAACACCAAAGAGACGCAGATTAAAGTCGAAGTGTGGCTGGATCGTGAAGGCGGCAGCAAAATTAACACCGGCGTCGGCTTCTTCGATCACATGCTGGACCAGATTGCGGTGCACGGCGGCTTTCGCATGAACATTGATGTGAAAGGCGATCTCTACATCGACGATCACCACACCGTGGAAGATACCGGTCTGGCGCTCGGCGAAGCGCTGCTGAAAGCGCTGGGCGACAAACGTGGCATCGGCCGCTTCGGCTTTGTGCTGCCCATGGATGAGTGCCTGGCTCGCTGCGCGCTGGATATCTCCGGCCGTCCGCACATCGAATTCAAAGCCGAGTTCAGCTACCAGCGTGTCGGCGATCTCAGCACCGAGATGGTCGAGCACTTCTTCAGCTCCCTCTCCTACGCCATGATGAGCACGCTGCACCTGAAAACCAAAGGCCGCAACGATCACCATCGTGTGGAAAGCCTGTTCAAAGCCTTTGGCCGCACGCTGCGCCAGGCGATTCGCGTGGAAGGCAACACCTTGCCGAGCTCGAAAGGAGTGCTGTGATGAACGTGGTGATCCTCGATACCGGCTGCGCCAACCTGTCGTCGGTGAAGTGGGCGATTGAGCGCCTCGGCTACACGCCGCAGGTGAGCCGCGACCCGGATGTGGTGCTGCATGCCGACAAGCTGCTGCTGCCCGGCGTGGGCACCGCGCAGGCGGCGATGAATCAGCTGCAGGAGCGCGATCTCATCGACTTAATCAAAGCCTGTACTCAGCCGGTGCTCGGTATTTGCCTCGGCATGCAGCTGCTCGGTCGCGGTAGCGATGAGAATGGCGGCGTCACCACGCTCGGCCTGGTTGATGAGCCCGTCACGCTGATGGATACGCAGGATTTACCGCTGCCGCACATGGGCTGGAACCAGATCACCGCTAAAGCCGGCCATCATCTGTTCCGCGACATTCCCGATGGCAGCTACTTCTACTTCGTGCACAGCTACGCCATGCCGGTGAATGCCGCCACTATCGCCCAGTGCGATTACGGCTATCCGTTCACCGCTGCCCTGCAGAAAGATAACTTCTTCGGCGTGCAGTTCCACCCGGAGCGTTCGGGCAAAGCCGGCGCGCAGCTGCTGAAAAATTTCCTGGAGATGTGATGATTATCCCCGCATTAGATTTAATCGACGGCAAAGTGGTGCGCCTGCATCAGGGCGATTACGGCCAGCAGCGCGATTACGGTAGTGATCCGCTGCCGCGCTTACAGGATTACCAACGCCAGGGTGCTGAAGTACTGCATCTGGTGGATTTGACCGGCGCGAAAGATCCGGCCAAACGTCAGATTCCTCTGCTCACCACCTTACTGCGCGGCGTGACCGTGCCGGTGCAGGTTGGTGGTGGCATCCGCCATCGCGATGACGTGGCGGCGCTGCTGGCAGCGGGTGCCACGCGCGTGGTGGTCGGTTCCACCGCGGTGAAGCAACCGGAAGAAGTCAAAAGCTGGTTTAACGAGTTTGGCGCCGACGCCATTGTGCTGGCATTAGATGTGCGCATTGATGCCAACAACCGCAAAGAGGTGGCAATCAGCGGCTGGCAGGAAGCGGCGGGCGTGACGCTGGAAGAGGTGATTGGCTGGTATCAGCCGGTTGGCCTCAAGCATGTGTTGTGCACTGACATTTCGCGTGACGGTACGCTGAGCGGATCCAACGTCGCGCTGTATAAAGAAGTGTCTGCGGCCTTCCCGGACATCGCTTTTCAGTCTTCAGGCGGCATCGGTTCGCTGGATGACATCGCGGCGTTACGCGGCAGCGGCGCACAGGGCGTGATCGTTGGTCGCGCGTTACTGGAAGATAAATTCACGGTGGCGGAGGCAATCGCATGCTGGCAAAACGGATAATTCCTTGTCTCGATGTGCGTGACGGGCAAGTGGTGAAAGGCGTTCAGTTCCGCAACCACGAAATCATCGGTGACATTGTGCCGCTGGCGCAGCGTTATGCGCAGGAAGGTGCGGACGAGCTGGTATTCTACGATATCACCGCCTCATCAGATGGCCGCGTCGTGGACAAAAGCTGGGTGTCGCGCGTGGCGGAAGTGATCGATATTCCTTTCTGCGTGGCGGGCGGCATTAAGAGCGAAGAAGACGCGGCGCGCATTCTGCAGTTTGGTGCCGACAAGATTTCCATCAACTCGCCAGCATTAGCCGATCCGACGCTGATTACGCGCCTGGCCGATCGCTTTGGCGTGCAGTGCATCGTAGTGGGCATCGATACCTGGTTTGACGAAGTGAGCGGCAAATATCACGTCAATCAGTACACCGGCGACGAAGCGCGCACCAAAGTGACCACGTGGGAAACTCTGGATTGGGTACAGGAAGTGCAGAAGCTGGGCGCGGGTGAAATCGTACTCAACATGATGAACCAGGATGGCGTGCGTAACGGCTACGATCTGGTGCAGCTGAAGAAAGTGCGCGATGTGTGCAAAGTGCCGCTGATCGCCTCCGGCGGCGCAGGCACGATGCCGCACTTCCTTGACGCCTTTGTGCAGGCGAACGTCGATGGCGCGCTGGCGGCTTCGGTGTTTCACAAACAAATTATCAATATCGGCGAGTTGAAAAACTTCCTGATCGACAACGGTGTGGAGATTCGCGCGTGTTAACTGCAGAACAACTGGCCAGGCTGGATTGGGTCAAAACCGCGGGCATGATGCCCGTTATCGTCCAGCACAACGTTTCCGGCGAAGTGCTGATGCACGGTTATATGAACGAAGAAGCGCTGCAAAAAACCCTCAGCGAGGGCAACGTCACCTTCTTCTCACGCACCAAAAACCGTTTATGGACCAAAGGAGAAACCTCGGGACATTTCCTGCAAGTGGCGAGTATTACCCCGGACTGCGACAACGACACGCTGCTGGTGCTGGCCAATCCGATTGGCCCAACCTGCCATCTCGGCACTTCCAGCTGCTTCTCACCGGCTGCGCCAGACTGGACGTTCCTCTATCAGCTCGAGCAGCTGCTGGCTTCGCGCAAAAGCGCCGACCCTGAGAGTTCGTACACTGCGAAGCTTTATGCCAGCGGCACCAAGCGTATCGCGCAGAAAGTGGGGGAAGAAGGCGTGGAAACGGCGTTGGCGGCAACGGTTAACGATCGTCACGAGCTAACCAATGAAGCTTCGGATCTGCTTTATCACCTGATGGTGCTGCTGCAGGATCAGGAGCTGGATTTGAGCACCATCATCAATAATCTGCGCGCGCGTCATAAATAACGTTTCGTAGGGTCGCCATTCATGGCGACCAATGTCCCAGGCGCGCATAAATGCGCACCCTACGCTATTCATCAGCATGGAAAACACCATGACCACACATGAAAAATTAATCGCCCTGCTTGACCAACATCAGGCGCGCTATCGCGTGATGGAGCATGAAGCGACCGGCAAGTGCGAAGCGGTGGCAGCGATTCGTGGTACGCAAGTGGGTCAAGGTGCGAAGGCGCTGGTGTGTCATGTGAAAGGCAACGGCATCAAGCAACATGTGCTGGCGGTGCTGCCTGCCGATCAGCAAGCGGATCTCAGCAAGGTTGCTGCAGCGGTTGGCGGTCGCCGTGCTTCGCTGGCCTCGCCTGCGGAAGTGGATACGCTGACAGGCTGCGTATTCGGGGCTATTCCGTCGTTTAGCTTCCATCCTGATTTACAGCTGGTGGTCGATCCGCTGCTGTTTGAACGCTATGACGAAATCGCCTTCAATGCCGGATTGCTGGAGCAATCGGTAGTGCTGAATGTAACGGATTATCAGGCGCTGCATAATGGTAACGTGATGAAAATAATCCTCTAATTGCCTTGCCAGGCCCTGAGCGGTACTCTTTCTGACTCAACATCACATCAAAAGAAGACCGAATATTATGGCAAGTTCTCGTTTAACCGCCCGCCTGCGTCACACGCTGGCGCTGGCTGTGCTGGCAGGTTGCGCGTTTAGTGCGCAGGCAAAAATTGATCAGGTGCGTTTCGCGGTTGATCCTACCTATCCTCCTTTCGAATCCAAAACGCCACAGGGCAAACTGGTCGGTTTTGATATCGATCTCGGCAATGCGCTATGCGAGCAGATGCAGGCCAAATGCGTGTGGGTGGAGAGCCAGTTCGATGGCATGATCCCGGCGCTGAAAGCGCGTAAGTTCGACGCCATCCTGTCTGATATGGGTATCACCGAAGAACGTCTGAAGCAGATTGATTTCACCGTGCCGCTGTACGACACCCATACGCAGCTGATTGCGCGTAAAGGTTCTGGCTTGCTGCCAACTGCTGAATCGCTAAAAGGCAAAACCGTGGGCGTTGAGCAAGGCACCGTGCAGGAGCGTTATGCGTTGGCCAAATGGCAGCCGCATGGCGTGCAGGTTGTGCCTTATGGCGATCAGGCGCAGGTAGAAAGCGACCTGATTTCAGGTCGACTTGACGTGGTGTTTACTGATGCCGCTCAAGCCGCAAATGGCTTCCTGAAACATCCGCAGGGCAAAGATTTCGAATTAGCCGGCCCGATTGTGCAGGACCCAATTATCGGTCCGGGCACCGCGATTGGTCTGCGTAAAGGCGACACCGAACTGAAAACCGCACTGGATAACGCGTTTGCCGAACTGAAGAAGAACGGCACTTTCGATAAAATTCAGAAACAGTACTTCGCAACGGACATCTCCATCCAGCAGTAATCTTTTGGGCGGCTTTTTTGCCGCCCTTTTTGCACTCAGCACTATAATTCCATCAGAAAATGCATCTGGCGTCGCTGAAAGCGTGCCATGAATAAAGGACATCGATAGCGTTATGCAACAACAACATCATCCTCTATTAAGCGCCTCGCTGGGCACGCAACGCGAAATTGTTAGCTTCCACTTCGGTACGGATTCACAGCAACGCGTCTACATTCAGGCTGCATTGCACGGCGATGAGCTGCCGGGCATGGCGGTGGCGTGGTACTTGAAACAGAAACTGCTGGCGCTGGAATCTGCCGGACAACTCAAATCCAAAATCACATTGGTGCCGGTGGCGAATCCTTTAGCCATGGGACAGCATTGGCATGGTAGCCATTTGGGGCGTTTCCATACGTTATCAGGACAAGATTTTAACCGCCGCTTCCCGGCATTGGGTGAAGCCTTGGTTGAGGAACTCGCTGGCTCACTGACGCAAAGTGAATACGAAAACAAACGCCTGATCAGGGAAGCGATTGATCGCCATTATCGTGACCGCATTGCCCGCACCGAACTGGATGCCCAGCGCTTTACGCTGATGCGTATGGCGAGCCAGGCCGATTTGATGATTGATCTGCATTGTGACTGGGATGCGCTGCCGCACCTCTACACCACGCCGCACGCATGGCCGGACATTGAACCTTTGGCGCGTTGGTTAGGCAGTGAAGTGCAGTTGCTGGCGCAGATATCTGGCGGTGAACCGTTTGATGAGGCTTGCTGTGAGCCGTGGCTAACATTGGCAGAGCGTTTTGGTGATGAGTATCCGATGCCGCGCGGCTTGCTGCCGGTGACGCTGGAACTGCGCGGTGTGGCGGATGTATCGCCTGAGATGGCGGAGAAAGATGCTGACGCGATTATCAATGCACTGATTGAGGGCGGATATATTGCCGGTGAAGTGGGTGAATCCCCTGCCCTGATTCATCCAGCGACGGCGCTGGCGGGATGTGAGTATATTCATGCAGCGCAATCTGGATTGGTGTTTTACCGACGTAATTTGGGCGAGTGGATTAAGGCTGGGGAAGTGGTAGCTGAGGTTGTTGACCCGATTACTGACCAGGTGATGCCGCTGGTGGCAGAGTTTGGTGGCGTGTTGTATGCGAGGAATTTGACCAAGTTTGTGACGGCGGGGATGCTGGTGGTGCGGTTGGCTGGGGAGAATGCTGGGAGACGGGGGGAGTTGTTGGTATAATATAAGCATATTGATGTTGAAAACAAATCTAAGCAGACTATGTAATGAATGTAAGAAAGAAAAAAATTTCAATTGTTATTCCTTGCTTCAATGAAGCTGAAAGTATTCAGGTAACAATTGACAGGCTAACTCTCTTAAAAAAAGAGATTAATGACTATGACCTTGAGTTATTATTCATAGATGATGGTAGCACTGACAATACAGTTAATATTATCGACAGCAATATCAATAAGAATGGAATCAAGTTAGTTTGCTTTTCTCGAAACTTTGGACACCAGATTGCCGTATCTGCGGGGATTGATCTAGCTGATGGTGATGCAGTAGTTTTAATCGATGCAGACTTACAAGATCCACCTGAAGTCATAATTGAAATGATTAAAATTTGGAATTCCGGCTATGACGTTATATATGGTCAAAGAAAAGAACGTGCGGGAGAAAGTTACTTCAAATTATTGACAGCAAAATACTTTTATAAATCATTGAATTATCTATCAAATACGGCAATACCTCATGACACAGGTGACTTCCGCCTTATGGATAAAAAAGTTATAGAAGTATTAAGGTCAATGCCAGAAAAAGATAGATTTTTACGCGGTATGATCAGCTGGGTTGGATTTAATCAGATAGCTATCGAATATAATCGTCAACCTCGCTTTGCCGGTGAAAGTAAATATCCCCTTAGAAAGATGATTAAGTTTGCTCTAGACGGTATTTTATCTTTTTCTACAAAACCACTTAAAATTTCCGTTGGAATTGGTCTTATTTGCGCGAGCATTTCACTACTTGGTATTTTATATGCAATTTTAATGCGTGTTTTAACAAATAATTGGGTTGAAGGATGGACAGCTTTGATGATAGCAGTTCTTTTTATTGGAGGTGTTCAGTTGGTATCAGTTGGTATTCTTGGGGAATATATTGGCCGTATTTACAATGAAATAAAGGCAAGGCCTTTATATATAATTAAAAATAAAAACGGTTTCGAAAATGAGAATAAGTAATAATAGAAAATTTCGCTTTGTTGCAGGCATTTTAATTTCGTTGATTTTCCTATATCTAACAATAGGGAAATTATCATTAGCGGAGTTAAATGAGATAATTTCCAACGCGTCAATATTGCCGTTAACTTTAGCAGTTATTTTCTTTTTTGTTGGATATTTACTTCGTGCAAAACGTTGGGAGATAATGCTCGAATACAAGAACGAAAAAATATGCTACCACAAATGTGTGAAAATAATATTCATAACAACTGCTATGAATAACATACTCCCATTGAGAGCTGGTGATATTGCACGAGTTATGTTTTATAACAAGGAAATCAACAAATCAACTTCATCAATATTAGCGAGTATGGTTATCGAACGATTCCTTGATTTATTTTGCATACTGTTCTTCCTATGGGTTAGTCTGTTTTTTGTCAATATACCTTACACTAATAACATCACTCAACAATTACCTTTGTTAGGCTGTTTTTGCATTTTATTGTTATTAATAAAGCCACAAGTCTATACATTTACATTGCATTTCTTGAGTAATTTATTGAAAAAAACAGCAAACGTAAACCTATACCGATTTGAACAAGGTCTGAATAACTTTACTTCATTAGTCAATAATACTTCCTCTTTGAGGATAACTTCGAAACTACTGGTTTTATCACTAATAGCGTGGTCATTTGAAGCCTTGGTATTTTATATTACTTCATTATCCATAATAGAAATCATAAATAATGAATCAGCACTATTTGCAATGCCAATAGGTACTTTTTCAACTTTAATTCCTGGAAGCCCAGGCTATTTCGGAACATTCGATTACTTTGTTTCGCAAACAATGAAAATATCGGGCAACAATTCAACTGTCGCATCTGCATATGCACTGCTTGTACACGTTGTAATTTGGCTGCCTATTACAGTCGCTGGCGGTATTATGCTTATTCTCAAAGGTAAAAATAATGTGTAATGAATCCAATAATCAAACAACCTCTGTTTATGACGTAGTCATTATAGGTGCTGGATTCACGGGTCTAAGTGTCGCTTATGAACTTACTAAACAGCGTAAAAACTTGAAAATCGCAATTGTTGAGGCCCAAAGTGATATTGGAGGATTGGCATCGGCTTTTGATGTTGGAGGAAATAAGTTAGACAGATTCTATCATCATTGGTTTACCAACGATGAATACGTTATGGAGCTGGTATCAGAATTAGGTTGTCTAGACAAGGTAAAAATTAACCCTTCAAATACTGGTATTTTCTTTGCCAATAACTTCTTCAAATTATCGACACCATTCGATCTATTAAAATTTAAACCACTCAATATGATCAATAGAATACGTCTTGGGCTTTTGGCATTACGAGCAAGAAGAGTTAAAAACTGGCATGAACTCGAAACACTTAGTGCATCAGAGTGGTTATGTTCATTAGGAGGTAAAGAAGTCTATAAAACAGTATGGGAACCACTACTTCGTGGCAAATTTGGTCATTATGCTGATGATATTTCAGCTGTATGGTTTTGGAACAAATTAAAGTTGCGCGGTGGAAGTCGGGGTAAAGGTGGTGAGGAAAGACTTGCATATTTTGAAGGTGGATTTATTGCTCTTGCAAAAATAATGCTGGAGTTCATAGAATCAAATAATAACTCAGATTTAATACTCAATTCTAAAATTAAAAAATTAACAAAAAAAAAGGGCCTATGGATTATTGAGTCTAACGTGCCTGATAAAACACTTATAGCAAAACATGTCGTCTGCACAACGCCCTTACCGCTAACAGCTAATTTAATCCAACATTGGGCAGAACCAGAATATATTAAAAAGTTAAATAAAATAAGTTACATCGGTAACACTTGTTTAGTATTGGAATTAGACCGTTCTTTATCATCACTTTATTGGATTAACGTGAATGACCCAACTTTTCCTTTTGTAGGTGTCATTGAGCATACTAATTTTGAAGGTCCAGAGAATTATCAAGGAAAGCATATAGTTTATCTATCTAAGTATCTACCAGTAAGTGATGAACTGTATAAAAAAAATAAAGATGAGTTCCTTGAATACTCATTACCATATATTAAAAGAATGTTCCCGGACTTTGATTCTTCATGCATAGTGAAACATCATTTATGGAAAGAAGAATGGTCACAACCTATCGTTGTAAAAAAATACAGTGAATTGATTCCTGAAAAGCACCATCCGATTGGTGGGCTGCATTTATCTTCAATGGCAATGATCTACCCTGAAGATCGAGGTACTAATTATGCAATTAGAGAAGGAAGGGCTATGGCAAGAGAACTGCTTGAATTAATTTAACCATTAAAGTTGCCCCACCGGGGCAACTTTAAATTCAGGCGCTGCAATTTTTATTAATATATAATCTGTAAATGTAATTATAGGGGTACTCATTTGAAACTTTAGGTTTGAGCTCCACTTCTCTATAATGCTCGTTAATAAACTCTTCTAATTTTAAAATCCGCCCATCTATATTCGGATCCCATCCAGGGCCACCCGAATATACGATAAAAATAGGAGGGTCATTGCGCAGCCCGTCCATAAACTCGTTAGCTACACCAGAAAATATAGAGCCATCAACTAGTGGATTTAAATAAACAGGCCATTTATACGGTAAAATGCCCATTTTTTCTGAAAATGTGTATAGCTGAGCTCGGTTACCATAAACAAGGATATTTTTATTTTTCTCCCCACATAACAACCTTGCCATTTCCTGAGGAATCAGATATGTAAACTGATTTACTTGAGTTCCAAAATTATTCCCCTCAAGAATGAGTTTATATTTCGTATATATTGAATTCAGATTAATTAACAGACAAAAACAAAGGAATACTGAATATATAAACTTTTGAGTTTTTGAATTAAACTGATCATTTATTAGTGTTATAAACACCAACAATGTAGGAAGCAAAAAACCAAAAACATAAAAACTTTGAATTTTACGTTGATAAACAAAAGAGATGATTTCTAAACACGCCCAAAGAACTAATAGGAGAGAGTTTTTTTTCCTGGAAACAAAAAACGAATAAATCATTAAAATAAAGGAAATTGCAAAATAGAAAAATGCAACGTAGTTTTGAGTGAAAAAATCTGAAATTAATGTTTTATTTCTATAAAAACCGCCATACGTTGAGTTGAATTTAATAAATGTATCAAAGAAATTTGAAATATTACCAGATTGAAGGACCAATAAAAAAAGCAAAAACAAAGATATAAAAAATATCGTTATAAATACTCTCGCTAATTTTCGCACTTCGTTATTGTTCTTTCTAGATATGAAATTTATTAAAAAATATACGACTAGAATGAAACAAGCAATAATAGATGTTGGCCTTAAAAATGGAGCACAGCCCAAGAATATACCGGAAAAAAAAAGATGCGATTTCTTTGAACCGTACAAGGCTAAAACTAAACCAGAAAACTCTAAGAATAAACTCAGTGAGAAAAAGACACCATTTGAAACCAGGTCAAGATCGCCTAATAAGAACTGGAATATAATAGCAAAAGATATCAATAAGATAATCTGGTTTTTACCATTAATCATATTAATAGCTAAAAGAGATATTGCTCCACCTAATATATAATAAGTCAGGAAAGCTAACTTGATACCTATGGATTCCATTTCAACTATACTTAAGAAAGTAAATGGGTAGATCAGGTAATAAGTAAGATTAGGTTTATGATCCCAATAGTTTTTCCATAAATGTAGCCCACCATCAATCTTTAAACGATTGGCAACCTCATAATACACACCACCATCAGTTCCAACAAAACCAAAAAATTGCGGGTAATATAATACTGTAACAATAACAAATAACACTAAAATTAAAATACATCTTGAGAAAAAATAATTATTTTGGTTCACGACTAATTCCTTAAAATCAAGACTGCCATTTCTTAAGTAATTTCTGCATTGGTGGATCGATATATTTAACTAATAAATAGGAAGTCAAAAATGATAAAATAATAGCAATAAAAACCATTAAATGATAACCAACATATTGTTTAGTCATAGGGAAGATACTCCATATCTTTCTTTCGAAGATTGCGTGAGACCAAAAACCTAAATCAGCATGTACCAAGTACAATGGATATGTCATTGCACCCAAGACTTTAATAGAATTATAATATTTCCCTAAAGATTCTACATGCGATGTTATCCACACCAATGCTATTATAAAAAAAGTCATAAATAAAAGTGAAGCATGATCGTAACTAACTCCAAAAGAATCAATCCATTTTTGATGCCCAATCATATTGTTATAGATAAATATTGAAGATATGAGAATAAGCAAAGAATGTTTGGGCTGAATTTTAGATGTTCTTAGCTCGAATATAACAACACCAATAACAAAATGCCCAGCAAAATGAGTAATAAAGATATTGGATATCAAAGTGTTATGTATTATGAAGTTGTTTAATAGCGACAATGCTAACCAAACAAAGCATATTTCATTTCTAAAGTTATTCCATAATCTTAACTTCATTAAAATAAAGACCCAAATATAGAAAGTAACCTCGATAGCTATAGTCCAGTATACTGAGCTAAAATAATCTTTTCCAAAAACACCGGGGTAAAAACTCAAACTAAAAACTAAAGAAATAAACCTTTCTTTGGGATCTACCATCGGTAAAGAGATACTGAAAAAGAAAATAATTAACGCACAAATCACAAAAAGGGGAAATATTCTATTCAACCTTGCAATGATGAACTTTTTTGGCGTTCTATTTTCAGATGATAACGTAATTACAAAACCACTAATCAAAAAAAACAAATCGACACCAAAATCACCAAAAGAGAATGCATTGATAGCGTATTCTCTGGGAATAAAACCTTGAAGGGGAGCTATAAATAAATAATGATAAAACATTACCATGACGAAAGCGAAAAACCTTAGCCCATCTAAAGCTTCAATTCTATGTTTTCTAATTTCCATTTTGTAATCATAATTTTATAATGTGATTTTTTATATTAAGTTTTCGAGAAGATAATGTAAAGTTTATATTAAAAAAAAAGCCTATAGGCATAAACCTACAGGCTTTATCAAATTTGAGAAAATTAATCCAACCACTCGGTGTGGAATACACCCTCTTTATCAATGCGCTTATAAGTATGTGCACCGAAATAGTCGCGTTGAGCCTGAATCAGGTTAGCCGGCAGAACTTCTGAACGATAGCTATCGTAGTATGCAATAGCCGCAGAGAAGGTAGGTGTAGGGATACCATTCTGGATCGCGTAAGAAACAACATCACGCAAAGCCTGCTGATATTCATCTGCAATATTCTTGAAGTACGGATCTAAAAGAAGGTTGGCGATGTTTGAATCTGTTGCATATGCATCGGTGATTTTCTGCAAGAACTGAGCACGGATGATGCAACCAGCACGGAAGATTTTAGCAATCTCACCGTAATGCAGATCCCAGTTGTTTTCTTCAGAAGCTGCACGCAGCTGAGAGAAGCCTTGTGCATATGAAACGATTTTGCCCAGGTACAATGCACGGCGCACTTTTTCTACGAACTCAGTTTTATCACCGGTAAAGGCTTTTGCCTGCGGGCCGCTGAGTACTTTGGAAGCTGCAACACGCTGAGTTTTGAGAGAAGACAAATAGCGCGCAAACACTGATTCGGTGATCAATGACAGTGGCTCGCCCAGATCCAATGAGCTCTGGCTGGTCCATTTACCAGTGCCTTTGTTAGCTGCTTCATCCAAAATCACATCAACCAGATATTTACCGTCTTCATCTTTCTTAGTGAAGATATCTTTGGTGATGTCGATCAGATAGCTGCTTAGCTCACCGTTGTTCCACTCGGTAAAGGTTTCAGCGAGCTCTTCATTATTTAGGCCCAATGCTCCTTTCAGCAATGCGTAGGCTTCTGCAATCAACTGCATGTCGCCGTATTCGATGCCGTTATGCACCATCTTCACATAGTGACCAGCACCGTTCGGGCCGATGTAAGCAACACAGGCTTCCCCATCTTCCGCGCGTGCAGCGATTTTATCGAGGATTGGTGCAACCAGCTCGTAAGCTTCTTTCTGGCCACCAGGCATGATTGAAGGACCTTTCAATGCGCCTTCTTCGCCACCAGAAACACCGGTACCGATAAAGTTGAAGCCCTGATCAGACAATTCATTGTTACGACGGATGGTGTCTTTATAGAAGGTATTTCCACCATCGATAAGGATGTCGCCCTTGTCCAAGTGCGGAGTCAGCGATGCAATGGTTTTATCGGTAGCTTCACCTGCCTGTACCATGAGAAGGATGCGGCGCGGTTTCTCAAGTGATTGAACGAACTCTTCTACAGTGTAAAAAGGCGCGAGTTTCTTGCCCTGGTTCTCAGCGATGACTTCATCGGTCTTTTCGCGCGAACGGTTGAAGATAGAAACAGTGTAACCGCGGCTCTCAATGTTAAGGGCTAGGTTGCGGCCCATTACTGCCATACCTACAACACCTATTTGTTGCTTGGACATTTTCAACTCCTGTCTAAAGAAATTTGAGATACGTTTTTTTAACATCAAGTGATGTAGATCTCAATATAAGCTTATGCCATAAGCACGAAAAACCACCAATCAAGTGATATTATCTACGCATAAGATTATGTTTGTAAAAAATTGCGAAATCGATAATCGATGCAAGTAAATGGCGTTTTAAGAAGGAAATATCCCTTTTCTTTCTAATGCCATCGCTCCATTGGTTAGCAACAACAAAATCAATCAATACCTTTCTTTTTTTCCAATTAAATGGTGACGAAAAAATATCAATAAATGAAGGTACGTTACTTTTTTCAACATAGCCACCAAGTCCAAACGTTTCATTATGATTGAGGTTTTCAAAAGCATCATTCAAATTTTCACTTGAGCCACTAATTAACCCACCCCATATTTTCATCGCGAGTGGCTTGAAATCTTTACTAGTTAATACATGTATAGAAACATCACTCTTCCACGTCTCTAAAGAAGTCAGAATACCGTTTTGGAAGTCTTGAGTGAAGTTTTCCCAAGCTTTATTCTCCTCTGCATCAACTTTTCTTAATGCTACAACGCCCTCATCAGTTTTGGTATAACCCACCACACTTCCAGAGGGTGAGTTAGTAATCATCTCTATTGGAGCGACTGAGTCGAGATAATGAGGCAAGTCTTGAGAATGATTTAGATCCGGACCATATGCATATTTAAAACTATTGTTAGGTTGAGGATTCAGATACTTAGCCAAACCCAGATAGACACCATGAAATAATACATTTGGTAATACAAGGGCAATGTTATCCTGAATTGTCCCTCTCCATCCGACATCTACTACACAGACATTCTTTGTCTCTTCGCTAAGGCCTTTTCCTTTCAAGTAAGAGAGTAATTCTTCCTTTTTAGTATCACGATGGGAAGATATCAGATGAATAAATTTTGAGTCTGCGAAAAGTTTCTGCACTCTTGAATCTTGCCAAGGATAACGAATAAGTTCAGCAGGATCGATACTATACTTTTCCAATAATTCAGTGAATAGGAGTTCATCAATGTTTAAAGTTTTAAAAAGTGCATGAATAGACTGAGTGCTATAAAGATTCCAGACTCGCATCATTTCCTGAACATTGACTTCTCCGATGGAGGCAGCAAAAGTAGCTAATCGGCTAACTTCGAGTATTTCATATTCTGGAAACTTAACATTAATTAAATCAAATTTTAGTTTCTCGATGATTATCCCAAATGCTTTAATGAAAAACTCACCTTCTCTAGTGAAAAAGAAGATTTTTTCGCAGTTATTTTCAAAAGCTTTTTCCAAAATGAATAAAACATAGCCTACAATGAATGGTGAGCATTTTATTCCAAGCTTGAAGTTATCATGATTATTATTTTCATTTGGCAAAGAAGATTCAATAACATCCAAAGCATGTTGGAAAATTTTGCTCTTATCGTGAAAATTAGATTCATGCTGTAATCTGATTTCATGTGATTCTGACGGTACATAATGGATACACTTTATGCCCCGTTTTTCAGGTTGCTTTACATCCGACCATTCATTATCACCAATGTGCAACCACTCACTAGCTGAAATGGCAAAATTTTCTTTCACATAATCAAACAGACGTCCTGAACGCTTGTTCAATTTAATATCAGCTGAAGATATTCCATCATGCACTAAATCGTGAAGGCCATTTTTATCAATCAGAGCCTGTAGCCTAGACTTAGACATATAAAAATCAGATAAAAATAGTGTTTTTTCTGATGGATATTCATTTAAAAGGTTAGCTATTGTTGAGTCTGGCTCTGTTAATATGAGTTCAAGATCAAATTCATACTGGCAAACTTCATGTTCTATATCAGCAAGCTCTTTAGAAGTAATGCTATTAAATAAATAAACACACCATTCATGAATAACTTCCTCAAAAAGATATTCATCATCAAAAGCACTTGCTTGAGTTCGTTTGCCAATTTCTCTTTCGATTTCAATTCTTTTATTAAACAGGACATCAAGATCTGAGATGTTATGTTTACTGAAATATTTAAAATAAAGATAGCGTGCAGTGGCATACTTAATTGTATCCGGATGACATTTCCTTCTCAACAAAGTGTCCCAAACGTCAACAGTTTTTAGTTTTAATTTCATTGGAATCAATTACCTTTAACAATCCGATATGCTTTTCTTAATGGTTCTCTTAATCTAATCGGGAGTAACATAGCGATTTTCTTTAGACGTGATGGAGCGACAATATGAATTGCAGAAAGTGTGGCTTCACGTGTAAATTCAGCTTTTACTGCTTCAGCGTTATACATTTTTATGATTGTTTTATCGCCAAAAGCCTTGCAACTTAAAACATTTTTAATTGCATTGCTAAATTGTTCGGTTTCTACAGACAGATTTCGATCTAACATGAATTCCTGACCAGATTGAGACATTTTATCTCTGAGTTCATCGTTAGATAGTAGTCTGATAATGGCCTCTGCAAGGCTTTCAGGAGTTTGTTGGGCTAGTAGAGCAGCACTTTCAGGTAAATCATAAAAGTTATTTTCGCGCCACATTTCAACAACAGGTAAACCTGCTGCCATCATTTCAAAAGGAATTCGTGATGGATTCGAAGAGCTTAAGCATAAACCAACTTGGCACTTATTATAAAGTTCATTACATTGCTCAAGATCGATTAATCCTAGATTTTCATGTTCAAACCAAACATGATCTTTTGTATCCGAGCCATAGAGATAGATTTTTACATTTGGCAGGCGATGTTTAACAATACCTAATGCCTCAAGTCCTAGCCGTGAACACCTACGAGGTTTATCTGGCTGGTAGATAAAGCAGACGGCTTTTTCTTCCTTAATAGAATGGATTTTTTTATAGATGTCTAAATTAGCACCAAATTCGAAATGGTATCCATCAACATTAAAACTATTTTTTAAAGTATGCCTTAACCATCTACCAATCGTTATGGGGGTTAAACCATATTGGTAAGAATTTTCAGCCATTAAGTACGCATCACCCATCGGATTAAACCAAGCTTCGTAATCCTGCACAAAATAGACTTTTTTGCATTCAAAGTTTAAAGAAGCAACAAAGGCAGCCGAATACCAAACGGTAGCAATTGCAATATCAGAAGGCTTAGCATTTTTCCAACCATAAATTACATTGGAAAACTTTATATTGAATAGAGATGCTATTTTTTCTGAAGCATCACCTATACCAATCTCGTCTTCAAGATAAATAATACAAACATGACCTTTATTTTCTAAATAACTGGCATGCTGCAGAATAGTTCGATGTCCGCCAGAACCTTTTATCAAACTTGGGATAAACCATGAAATAGTAGACATAATTAATAACCAGCCTAAATTAAGATATTCAAGAATTTACTGAAATGAAATGCAGCTAGAATTCATTGCGGCTTTGAGAGTTGTTCTATTATTTTATCCCTTTCAATAATCATTTTTTCCATTTCCATCATCGAATTCCAACGCTCTTCTATTAATCGCTCCATATCTTGCATCGCATTCCATCGCTCTTCAATCAAGATCTTTTGCGAATTTATGACTTCATTCATATTTTGCATTGCCAGCCATCTCTCTTCCAGCATTTCTCCCTGAGAAGATATTGCCTCATCTCTTGATTGAATTAGATTATTCATATTAGAAATCGCATCCAAGCGCTCTTTAAGCATTCCTGACCACGTCTGCAAATTTAGTCTTGGTATTAAATTATTTTTTTTCCCCAAATTATTCTTTAAATTTGTCAACTTGATCATCCAGTCAAGGATATCATGATAGATATAGAGAGTAAAAGTAAGCGGCTTTTCAACATTACCAAGTAGCTCTTCAAATGATACATTTAGGAGTTTTATACTTTGGTGAAGAGATTCAATCAAATACTTTTCAGCTTCATATATGTTACCATTACAATAATGAATAACAACAATATTATAGTAAGCTTGGAGTACTTTAGTACCAATAGTCGGGCTGAATTCCAGATAATCTAAAGTTAGAGTTTTTAAATATAAATTTAAGGCCTCATCACGGAGATTTCTTATTTTAAGAAGTTCAGCTGCTAGTACCGATAATGATATAAGCCACCTAATCTGATGTGGGCTTTTTTGGGATATAATGCTTACACTATTGATGTAATTAATTATATCATTTAGTACTTGACGATCATGCTGCTCTTTCTTAAGTTCTTGATAACCAAGAATTGCTAGCGCTGCACCATAATCAGGACTCAAATTGTTGTAGTCTCTCAATATTTGTTTCGCATATCTAGCTAACGCAAACTCATTTTTATTTCGAGTCGGAAATTCAACCATGGATTTAATAAGCCATGGGTTCACGTAATCATTAGCAAAATTAAGCAAGTTTTTAGGTGGCTTACTGTAAAGGTAAGTCTTCTCATGGAAATTAAATTGAGATAAATTATTAAATGGGTTTTTCATCAGTACATAGTAATTTTTAAACTTTCCAATTACTTCTTTACAGCCGAATTTCTTTATAAAATCCTGATTATGTTGCAAATGATAGGCGACTTCGATCTCAAAATCAGAGTTCAAACTTAATGGGTTGAATCTATCTGAACAAATTATAACTCGACCACCCGGAGACAAACATTTAGTTAAATCCTCAAGAGATTCAAAACCATTAAATTTGTTATCATCGTTGAGTAGAAATATGCAATCATAATAACTTTCTAATTGGGAAACACCACCGCCCCATCCTATTTCATTTATTTTGCAATTATTATAAAAATCCTCGTTTGTTGAATATCCCTCGACTCGCCCAGCATTTGAATACTGATTAAAATACCCTAGAAAAATATCATAACTATTATGCACTATGCAGATATGTTCATTAGGGCGAATGTAGCCATTCAGTTCAGCACAAAGTTCAACTTCAGCAAGATGATCTAAAATACTTTTTTCAGTTAACTCATTATTAATACAACGCCTCATAAATAATGAGTAGCCAGGGTTTGACTCTTTATGTAAAGAACTATCTATTTCAAAACCTGCTTTAAAAATTACATTAGTAGCTGCGTTAAACTCAATTTTATCCGCTTCAGCATCCACCGTTGTTACAAATATGTTGTGCAGCGTCTGGATTCGACTCAGTAACTGGTTTAAGCCGTTGAAATCTGATTCATTCCAATGTCTATTAATGGAGATAATTGCAAATTTATATTCTATGTTTCCTTCAACATTTACTCTATTAATATCATTTCTTTTTATCGATAAAATATTGTAGCCGGTTAGTAAAAAATATTTTGTGAAATCATGATTACAATCGATAAGGATATAATTCCCAAGGCCATAAAACTTCTCAACTAACGCAGGACTTGTCATACTCTCACCATTTAGCTTTCATTTTTAAATCAGTCAAACCACCAAAAAAATAAACATCACGCAATACATGAACGTGGAAAAAAGCAGCTTCATCCCTCCAGTGCAATATTCTCTGTGAGAAATAATCCGGTGTTTCTTCATATGATACAGAAGCTTGAATTTCATATAAATTACTCCCTAGGGAGCAATCAAACTCAAGGTCTACAAAATGTTTTTGACCTTTATTGAACTTTTTACTCCAGAAAAGATCGTCTTTTTCACCATTACTTAATTTAAACATATCTTGATTAAGCGTACCCCAAGAATAAATCTTTACCCCTTCTTTATTCCTTATTCTTACTCCAACATTTAACTTATCAATTTGCTGATTAACAGTGAAATGAACTCTTATCTTAATATTTTCACCAGGGTTAAAAACATTCACTTTTTCATTTTGGATGTTGAAAAGTTCAACTTTATCAATAACAGCCTCTCCCTCTCCAAATGAGAGCTTGTCTGAACGTAAAGTTTCAATTTGTTCACCATCACTTGAGACACTAATGCTTTCCGATTTTGTTATTTCAAGAACTGTTTCAGTGTTTGTTCTCTCTGAAATTTCTTCTGTTAAATTTGAATAAAACTTATTCTCTTCATCATGTAATAAACGACGATACTCGAGTAAGACTTCAGATGATAGTCCACTCATCATCTGTCTGCCTCGATCAAGCAGAACCGATTTGTTTGTTAATGTGCGCACGGATTCCTGATCATGCGATACAAAAAGCAAAGTGACACCATTGCTGGTCAATTTCTCGATTTGTCGGAAGCAGCGCTTTTGAAAGAGAGCATCACCAACAGCTAAAGCTTCATCTACTATCAAAATGTCAGGCTCTAATTGAACTTGAACGGCGAACGCCAACCTTACCATCATACCACTTGAGTAAGTTTTTACTGGCTGATCGAGATGCGCTCCAATATCAGCAAAGCCTGCAATAGAATCAAATTTATTATCAATTTCTGTTTTAGTTAATCCCAGAACTGCACCGTTTAAATATATATTTTCTCGTCCAGTAAACTCAGGATTAAAGCCAGAACCTAATTCCAATAAGGCTGCAATTCTACCCTTAGTTAATACTTTCCCAGAGGAAGGGGTTAATGTTCCTGTTATTATCTGCAGTAATGTGCTTTTACCCGATCCATTACGACCTATAATACCCGCAGCTTCACCTTTTTTTATTTCAAAATTGATATTCTGTAATGCCCAGAACTCACTGTAAAACTGTGTAGATTCTCTACCGACTAGACTTTCAAATTTTGGTATGAAAAATTGTTTTAACCTATCACGCGGATTATTGTAAATTTGATAGCATTTACTGATGTTTTCTACACAAATCACATTATCATTACAAGACATCAGCAAATCCTTTTCTTACTTTTTGAAAAAATGAAAACCCAATTATGCAAACAATACTACCTATTACTAAATTGATGGTTAACATCACCCAATTTGGCTCATAACCCCAGAAAACCACTTTACGCGCTTCTTCAATCATATATGCCAGTGGGTTAAGCAATATTATTTTTTGGAACGTTGGAGGCAATGCTGCTATTGGATAAAAAACTGGTGACATAAACATTAAAACACTAATAATAATACCTATTGTTTGGGCAATATCTCTAACAAAAACACCTAAAGCTGCAAGTATCCAACTCAAGCCTAATATTGCCAACATTAAAGGTAAAATTATAATGGGCAATAATAGTATCGTAATATGTATATGTTGTTTAAAGATTATTATGGCGAGTAATAGAACCGTAAAACTAATAATCGCATGAAAAAGCGCAGCAAAAAAATTAACAAACGATAATATTTCAAGAGGAAAAACGACTTTCTTCACATAATTTACGTTGGATGTGATTAAAGTAGGTGCTCGACCAATACACTCTGAAAATAAATTAAAAACTATTAGACCAATAAATAACACAATCGCAAAATCTGCTTTCCCTGCATTAGGATCAGTCCCCCACCGGGTTTTAAATACAATAGAAAATACAAACGTATAAACAATTAACATCATTAGAGGGTTAAAAAGAGACCAAGCCAGACCGAAAAATGAGCCTTTGTATCTACCTGTTACTTCACGCTTAGTCATTTGCCAAATAAGCCCACGATGACGACGAAAGCTATCCAGCATAGATTTAGTTGCAACTAACATTTTCATTCCCGTTTTAACATTATGTCTTTTTAATTAAAGCATTCTGATATACTTGAATAGTTTTACTTATTACAATTTCTTTTGAAAACTTATCTTTTATCAAATTAGATGACTTTAATCCATAATCCTTGCGAATAATGGGATTATTCACCAAAAACCTTAAACTATCGCTCAATGATTCAATTGTATGATTCTTTAGAACAATGCCGTTAACTTTGTTGGTAATAATGCTTTGACAACCTGGCATATTACCTACAATGCAAGCTCTTCCTATAGAACAAGCTTCAAGTATGATTCTTGGAATTCCTTCCGCATATTTAGTTGGTAATACCATGATATTGCATTTTTTTAACAAAACATCAACATCATTTCGTGTTCCTAACCAGTGAATCAAACCTTCATCCGTCCAGCTCTTCACTTGATTAAGGGGAATGCGATCCGGATCTTCATCATCAACAATACCCGCAACAGACAATTCTATTTTGATACCTTCTTTTTTTAATTTGCGAATACTTTCAACTAATAACTCTAATCCTTTAGATTTAAGCAGTCTGCTCGCAAAAAGTACTTTAGTACTCTCACTCTCCTCTTCAGGTGCATAAGCGTATTTTTCTGTATCAATTCCTGCACCATCAATAACATTGAGTCTTGATTTATCTATAGCCGTAATACCTGCTAGCGTATCTTTATCTGAAGAGTGCTCGAATATTAACTGTATATTTCTATTTTTGTATAAAATAACTTTATATAAAAATTTAACGAGCTTTTTAACTATATTCTCTTTTAAAAAGACTCGTCCTAATCCTACAACGCTAATAACTTGAGGAATGGTTTTCATCCTTGAAATTAAACCACCAATTATATTTGGCTTTATAGTGATGGTATGGATCAAGTCAGGCTTAATCTTATTCAAAAGAATATAAAAACCGATAAGTATTTTGGCATTAGAAAATACATTAGTTGAAAACCTGTCAATATCCAAATCCCAACATATAATGCCTTGCTGCTCAAGATTTTTTTTTATTTTTTCATCCGAAAAATTAGAGATCAGGTGTATTTCATGTCCAATTTTTACCAATTTGTTCACACGGTCGATCCAGTGCAACTCAAAATACCATGCCGTGTTAACAAAATAGATTATCCTCATTCCACCCTCAGTTTATTGATTCTTTTAAGCACGCTACCGCCCTTGGCTCTAGCTACCAAAACACTCACCTACATTTTAGTGCAGCCTGTGACCAACTGCCTGTTTTTTATACAATTATTAATATTTTATTATTGCTATAATTTTGTCGAAATCCTAACACTGAATAATTCTATGTGGAAGAAGAGCTTTGTTAAGCGTCAAATTTTGCGAATGCAAAAAAGCAAAAAGCCTGTCCATTGACAGGCTTTAACATTAAAAAAAATAACTATCTGAAACCGTTGGGATTCTTACTCTGCCAGTTCCACGTATCACGCATCATGGCATCAATCCCGCGCGTCACGCGCCAGTCCAGTTCGTTGTTCGCTAGTGTCGCATCTGCCCAGAACGCTGGCAGATCGCCGTCACGGCGTGGCTTAAACTCGAACGGAATCGGCTTACCGGACGCTTTCTCAAACGCCTTGATCATCTCCAGCACGGAGAAGCCCACGCCGCCACCGAGGTTGTAAGCTTTGTAGCCTTCAACTTTGGCTAAGTGGTCCAGCGCTTTCAGGTGCCCTTCTGCCAGGTCGACAACGTGAATGTAGTCGCGCTGTGCGGTGCCATCTGGCGTGTCGTAATCATCGCCAAACACGCCCAGCTTCTCCAGACGGCCAATCGCCACCTGCGCGATGTACGGCAGCAGGTTATTAGGAATGCCGGTTGGATCTTCACCGATTTCGCCAGACTCATGCGCGCCAACCGGGTTGAAGTAGCGCAGCGCGATGGCTTTGAAATTCGGATCGGCTTTAGCGAAATCGCGCATCACGAATTCGATCATCAGTTTCGAAGTACCATACGGGCTGGTAGTGCCGCCAATTGGCGTGGTTTCCACGTAAGGAACCGGTGCATCGGCGCCATAAACGGTCGCAGATGAGCTGAAGATGAAGTTCCACACGCCAGCAGCGCGCATCTCTTCCAGCAGCACCACGGTGCCAGCCACGTTGTTTTCGTAATATTCCAGCGGCATGCGCGTGGATTCACCAACGGCCTTCAGTGCGGCGAAGTGAATCACAGCGCTGATATCGTTAGTGGCAAACAGGTCACGCAGGCAGGCGCGATCGCGGATATCGCCTTCAACGAACACCGCTTTTTTGCCTGAGAGCTTTTCCACGCGGTTGATGGCTTCGCGGGAAGCATTGCAAAGGTTATCCAGGACCACAACGTCGTCGCCGCGCTCTAACAGCGCCAGCACCGTATGGGAGCCGATGTAACCCGCTCCGCCCGTTACCAAAATAGCCATGTGTACTCCTTTAAACCGCGCTAAAGGCGCGGTAGAGAATGAGAAAGCTTATTTCGCCAGGATTTTCTGAATAGATTCGCGGAAATCGCGGCCCTGATCGTTGTTACGCAAGCCGTAAGAGACGAATGCCTGCATATAACCGAGTTTACGACCGCAGTCGTAGCTGGTACCGGTCAGCAGCTGCACATCAACTGGCTTCTTCTTGCTCAGAGAGGCGATAGCATCGGTCAGCTGAATGCGGCCCCATGCGCCCGGCTCAGTGCGCTCCAGCTCTTCCCAGATATCGGCAGAGAGCACATAACGGCCAACTGCAGTCAGGTCAGAGTCGGTAGAACCCGCTTCTGGCTTCTCAACAAAGCTGGTGATGGTGCTGATATCGCCTGGGTTATCAATCGGCTCTTCGGTAGTCAGCACGCCATATTCAGTAAGATCTTCGCCCGGCATGTGTTTCGCCAGCACCTGGCTGTGGCCGGTGTCTTCGAAACGCGCAACCATTGAGGCAAGGTTATAACGCAGGTGGTCAGCGGTGGAGTCATCCAGCAGCACGTCTGGCAGCACCACCACAAATGGGTTGTCGCCAATCATTGGACGCGCGCACAGCACAGAGTGGCCCAAGCCTAACGGGTTGGCCTGACGCACGTTCATGATGGTCACGCCCGGCGGACAGATTGACTGCACTTCGCTCAGCAGCTGACGTTTAACGCGCGCTTCTAGCAGCGCTTCCAGCTCGTAAGTGGTATCGAAGTGGTTTTCCACTGCATTTTTGGAAGCATGGGTGACCAGCACAATCTCCTTGATGCCAGCCGCGACGCATTCGTCAACAATGTATTGAATCATTGGTTTGTCGACAATTGGCAGCATCTCTTTCGGAATGGCTTTCGTCGCAGGAAGCATATGCATACCGAGACCCGCAACGGGGATTACTGCTTTAAGCTTGGTCATATTTATTCCATTTCATGAAGTGAATACGTGGGGTCGATTATGCAGGATCGGCCGGTCGAGCAAGTATAATCTTTATCTGAAAAACCGGCACTAACTCTCTGTCACACCATCAAAAATCGCCAATTTGGCCGGTAAAAACGCCGAAATGCCGATGAGGAACCGATGCGCTAAACCGCTGAAAAATCGTGAAAGGATTTGAGATGACGAGACCAGAGATTGACTGAAAGCTGAGTTGATAATGCGCCATAAATGGCGCCGCTACGGACCGTGTAAACATTGAGTCATCTGTAGCGGCGCGATTCATCACGCGGGTTGGATGTTGATGTCTACAGCCAGCCCTCAAACCATTCCGGCATCACGAACAGGTTGAAGTGGTTTACCAGCATCATCAGCGCAACAAACACCACCGACACCGAAACCCACTGACGCGCATACGGCATAAAGCGGATGCCAATCACCGGCTTGATGAAGAACGGATGGGCAAAGGCAGAAATCAGCACCTGCGAGATCGATAGCGTCAGCGCCACATACAGCACGTTCGGCCAGATGTAGGTTGTCGCCAGCACCGCAACCACCACCAGGCTCGCCACAATGTTCCAGTAGAACTCAACATTGGTGCGGCCGTTGGCCTGCGAAATCGCGCCGGTTAAGCCGCCCATCGGACGCAGCATGCCAAACAGCAGCATCAGCGGAATCAGATGGTAAACCTGCTCATGTGAAGCGCCGTACAGCACGCGCACAATGACCGGGGAGAGAATGCCAATCGCCAGATACATCGCGCTACTGAACAGCATGATGACGAAAGTGCCTTTCAGGAACAGCTTTTTCAGCTGCTCTGGATCGTGCTGCTTCTCAGCGAAGCGCGGCAGTGCCAGGCGGTTAATCACCGGCGAAACCAGCTTCAGCGGTTGCAGAATCAGCTCTTTTGCCAGCGAGTAAATCCCCAGCATCTCCGCACCCATCACTTTACCGACGATCAGCGCATCGGCCTGGGTACGCAGCTGGTTGATGGTCTGCGAACCAAGCTGATACACGCCATAACGTACGGCGCTGACGAAGGTTTTACCGTCGAACTCCCAGGTCGGACGCCACGATTTCTCGCCGAAGTAGATCATGCAGAGAATGCGCGTGAAGGCGTTGATGAACAGACCAAGAATCGCCGCCGCCACGGTAAGCGAGGTATAATACAGCATCGCCACGGTACACAGGAACGCGAACAGCTTGGTGGCCATCTCAATCTTCGCCAGCGTTACCATGCGTTTGGTTTTCACATAGTGCGCCTGATACTGCGACAGATGTCCCAATACCAGGAAGTTGAGGCTGGTGAGCATGATCAAGCCCACCAGCTCCGGCAAGTGATAGAACCACGCCACCGGATAGGCAATCGCCAGCATAATCAAGCCGGTGCAGAAACTGAGCGACACGTTCACCCAGTAAATAGTGCTCTGCTCGCGGCGATTAATATCCTGGCGATGCACGATATAGCTGCTCATGCCCATATCCTGCAGCACGGTCGCCACCGCCAGAATCGCATTGATGATCGCCAGTAAACCCAGCTCGTGCGTTTCCAGTTTGCGCGCCAGCACGGCGAGCTGTAACACCTGAAGCAATGCGGCAAAACAGGTACTACCAAACAGCCAAACGGCCTGTTTTTTTAATCCGCTCACACCATGCGCTCCAGAATTTTCGCCAGCTCACCGTAAGCGATGTGCTGATTGAACTCAGTTTCGACTTTCTGCCGCGCGGCGGCGACCACCGGTGCCACATCCACATCGCCACGCGAAAGGCGCAGCAACGTCGCTGCCAGCTCGTCAGGATCGTTTTCGGCCACCAGCCATCCGCTGACGTCATTCTCAATCAGTTCAGGAATGCCGCTGTGATAGGTCGACACCACCGGCAAGCCAACCGCCATCGCTTCCATCAGCGCCACCGGAATGCCTTCCATATCGCCATCTGCGGCGGTTTTAGACGGCAGCAGGAAGATGTCCGCCTCGTTCAGCGCCTGACGAATCTCATCCTGCGGCTTGAAGCCCGGCATGGTGACGTAATCCTGCAATCCAGCGCGCGCGATGTGCTCGCGCATCATGCCATCCTGCTCGCCGTTACCGATGATGGTGAACTGGAACTGGCCGCCATTATTGCGCAGGATTTCGCTGGCTTTCACCGCCACATCCAACCCTTTCTTCTCGGTCAGACGCGCAACAGAGACGATGCGCAACGGTTGATGGAACGCCTCGCGCGGACGGAAGTTAAACTTCTCCGGCTCGATGCCCATACGCGTGACATGCACCTTGGCACGCGGACAACCCATCTCAATCAGCTTGTTCTCCCACAGGTGGCTGATAGGCAGCATCAGTTCGCTCTGTTTGAACAGGTTGACGTAGTCGAGCTTGTGCTCTTCGAGGATGTGACGACGCGAAATATCCGCGCCGTGGAACACCGTCGCCTGCTTGCCTTTCAGCACGCCGAGTTCGCGCAGCTTGTTAGCCAGCGCGCCGGCATAGCCAAAGTGCACCAGAAACACATCGGCGGTGTAAGGCTGTTTAGTGTTGGCGACAATCGCCGGCAGCAGCAGTTTGCTGGCCTGTGCGCCGTAGCGACGCACATTCAGCGACTTGAGCAGCGCGCCTTTGGTGATTTTCGGCAGTATCAACCCGATACGCTGCGTCAGCTTATCAAGGTTGGATACTTTCTCTTCCGGCAGTAAATAGTGGGTTTTCGCTGCCAAATTGTAGTCATCGAACGCGGCATGGCGATTAATCATATCGCCCGGAAACACGGAGATAATCTCCACGTCGTAGCCTGCGTCGATGAAATGCGTCACCTGATTGAGCACAAAGGTCTCAGAGGCAACAGGAAAACGCATGGTGAAAAAGGTCAGCTTCATCACTTCACCCCAGGACGTTGAGAATTTCTGCTGTAATGCGGTTACCAATCTCACGCTCCTGCGCCACCGCGGTATCAACTTTGTGTTTCACGTTGTCGTAGTCGGCCAGCACCGTCTGCACTTTATCGATGAGCGAACCGTCCATCAGGCTCTGCACATCGGTGGCCATCTGCGGCAGGCCAAGCTGTTTCATCACGCCGAGCGACTTGTGCTCGTAGTTGATGGCCACGGCTGGCGTACCAAAGTTCATGGAGATGATGGCGGAGTGCAGGCGGGTACCAATGGTCAGATGACAATGGCTGAGGAGGATGCCGAGTTCGAGGTCGTTGAACTCGTCCATGATGACATGGTAATGCTCGGGATGCTCGACATGATCGCGCAACGTCAGCGCCACCATGCGGTCATCTTTGGCGTAGCTATCAATACCGGTACAGGTAGAGAAGGCAACCACCTGATAACCTTCGGCAATCATCGCGTTAATCACGCGGCCAAAGGCAGCTTCATACTCTTTTTGCGTGACGCCGAGACGTTTGTCAAACGGCGCCAGTTCACGCACGGTAATCGCAATGGTTTTGCGTGCGCTGATAATCGCCTGCCAGTGCAGCAGGTTATGGCTAGGATTAGCCACTTCACGCGCTTCAACCAGGAACGCGGTATCAACACCCTTCTTCACTTTGCTGGTGGTCACGCCATCTTGCTTCAGGCGGTCGTAGCTCACCTCTTCGCGCAGCACCAGGCTGTCAACGCGATCAAAGACAAAGTTCGCCAGCGCATTAACGCGCGGGTTCTCGAACGGACCGACCGAGTGACCGACCATATGCAGCGGCTTTTTCGCCATCAGCGCACAAAGCGCGTGGTCGAATTGGGTCACGCCGTAGAGATCGACGAAGAACGAGCCGCCAACCTGAATAATCGCGTCGTACTGCGCAAGGCTTTGGGTGAACGCCGCCAGATGCGGTGGCACCGAGAAAGATTTGTATACGCCGCCTTTGCCAAGGTGCGCCATCATGATGTCCGGCATCAAGCGGTTCGCCACCTTGCGTTTCAGGCTGCCCACTAACCCTTTGCCCGACTTGCTGTTGTGCAGGAACAGGGAATCCTGCTGGATATCCTGCTGCAGTAAATAGCCAGAGCTTGTTGGATAACGGCTGATCACATCGATATCCAAATCCGCACGCGCGGATTTGAGTGAATCAATCAGCCCACGTAAAATCGCGCCATCCCCACGATTTCCACAGGTATGGTTTCCTACCAATAAAATCTTCATAAAAAAACTCCGGAAAAATTTTTGTAATTTTTACAAGCCGCCAATAGCTGCACTGGCAAAGTGAACTCTGATTCAAAGGACTGCAATGGGAGTAAACCCCAAAAAAGTGGTGCTAATTGCATTTCTATTCAGTACTGCTTACAAACTATGCACATTCCGTAGCGGCGCGATGCATCGCGCGTACCTGACATTGGCATTGCGCAATGAATTGCGCCGCTACAATTAGTGTGCGTTACGATTTAACGGCGAAATACGGCATAGCCACCTGCTCGCCATTGATCACCACCGAGATGAAACCTTTGGGTTCGCGCGTATCCACCTGTTCCGGCTTCAGCGCACGCGAGGCCAGCAGCAGATCGCCCTGCTCGTTACCGCCGACGCCGGCTTTGCCGTTGTGCAGGCTAAAACGCTGCGGGGCCTGTTGCGCTGCGCTGCCCGGCGCGCCTTTGTCCATCACGGCGTCAACGCGCGCGCAGCGACCGGTCAGGAAGCGATCCTTGGCGGTGCTTTTGATCAGCACAGCGGTGGTCGGCGTCCAGCCCGCTAACTTCACGAACACTTTGGTGTCGGTATCGGTGCGCGGTTCGAAACGTACCTCCACCACCGGCGAGCTACCTTCCGCTGACCAGCTGGCTTCCGCTTTGTTTTTCTTGCGCTGCAGATGAATCACCGCGCGGCCGCCGGTGCCTTTGCCGTCAATGACATCCATCAGCGGCTGATTGGCGGTGCCGTTATTGAACTGCGACTGACCAAATACCTCGATCTCCCAGCTATCGCCCACCGTTGGCGAGTAGAAGTTGCCGAGTTCAAACCAGGTTTGCTGATCGCTGTTGTTGGTCAGGCGGAAGCGCGAGGTGATGTAGTTGTATTTCAGACTGCCATCAATGGCGACGCCGTAGGATTCAACGCGCGTTGAGCCCATTTCCCAGATGTTCAGCCAGCGCTCGCCTTCCAGCGAGTTATCAATCCAGCTGCCCGACTGCAGATTGGTCTGGCGCATATTAAGGCGCGAGTTACGCGCGTTAAGCGGGTTCTTACAATCCTCAATGCTTAGCGCATCGACAATCCACTGGCCGTTCGAGATGTCGCCAGGGAAATCGCTGTGCTCAATCCAGCCGTTATGAATGATGGATTGGCTGCAGCGCGGCAGATTCAACACCATGCCGCCTTTACAGTGCTGGGCGTTGAAGTTGGAGAGCTCAATCGCGGTGCTGTGATCCCAGGCACCGGCCTTTTGCCCCGACCAGCTGGCTTTAATCACATCGCCGGTACAGGCGTTGGCGTACCACTGATCGATTTTGCAATCCAGCGTATCCAGCAGGCTAAGCGAAACGCCGCCCACCTGATTGAAGCGCAGGCAGGCACCACGGAAGAACTGGCCGCCCGGACAGGTATTGCGGAACAAACCCTGCTTGTTTGGACGCTTGTCGGTGTTGCCGTTGAAATTCAGGTTGGAGATTTCCGTCCAGCGCGCATTCACCTGGAACAGGAATTCAGAGCGACCGTCGGAAACCAGCGTGGTCGCCGGGAAATAACCGAAGTTGACCATCGCGCCGGAAATGCGGAAGAAGCGACGTCCTTCGTCACCGAAATCACATTCAGAGACAAAGAAGGTGCCAGCCGGGAATTGCACGCAAATCTGCTGGCTGGCATCAATCGACCATTGATACATGGCTTTGATCGCCGGTGCTGTGTCGGTTTTGCCGTCGGCAATAGCACCGAAATCAAACAGCGTCAGGCGATTAAAATCTTCCACCACGCGACGCCAGGTAAAACCGTTGCCGCTGAAGTTCACGCCGCCATCATCTTTGCCATCGCCGAAGGTGCCGACGAACTCGCCGCCGCCCACTTCCAGCCCTTCGTGCCAGCTTTTCAGCTTGATTTTGGCACCGGCAAACAGCGGACGGGTTTTGCGCAGCTCTTCAACCGATGGGATTTCACCAATCAGCTGGTAACCATTCGGCTGCGCCAGACGCTGGCTGAAGTTGCTTTGATTGGGGCGCGAGACATCGCTAATGGAGAACAGCGTGTGGCCCTGATCGTCCTCCACCACCATTGAGTGCGCGGGATTGGCGATCAACGCCGCATTGTCGTGAATGAACTGGGCGAAGTTGCCTTTGTTCAGCGCAATCGGCTGGCTGATTTGTGACACTTTGCCATTAGCATCGCGCAGAAACACCGGGATCTGATTGCCGGCCTGGCTGGCATCGCTGCCCGCTTTACCGATCCACAGTTTGCCCTCGAAGTTCTGCCAGAACTGCGGCGGCATGGTATAGACGTTTTCTGGCGTCAGAATCGGCACGTCGCCCGCCGGAACGCTGGCGGGATCGACGGATTTTAACGTTGGCTGACCACTTTTTGCGGCGTAGCTGGAAAACGCACTCACTGAGAGCGCAGTAACAATCGAGGAGGCTGCGGCCTGCAAGACTTCTCTTCTTTTCATGCTTCAATTCCCGTGGTTGTGCGGCCAAAAAGGATTCCCGAGGCACGATAATTGTCGCTAAACAAGGGCGAGCCAGCTCTGCTTGATCTGATTACCGTCAAACTTGAGCGCGGTTTCTTTGGTTTTTTCACTCATGGCGTAGAACAGGCCATCATCACTGGCGAGCTGCTCCATCCGCTTGATAAAGGTGGTTTTGTCATTCATCGGCACCAGGAAGCCATCTTCACCGTGGTTGATGATCTCCTGGGGCCCGGTTGGGCAATCGTACGCCACCACCGGCAGCGACCAGGATTTGGCTTCCAGCAGCACCAGCGGCAAGCCTTCATAGCGCGACGTCATCAGCGCCATGTCGCTTTCGCGGTAGTAATCGTTGATGTTGCTGACTTTGCCGACAAAGTTAACGCTATTGGTGATACCTAACGCCGCAGCCTGATCGTGTAGCTGCTGGCGTAGTTCGCCGTCACCGGCAATCACCAGTTTCCACTCGGGATGTTTCTTGCTGAAGTCGGCCCAGATATCCAGCAGCAGGTCGAAGCCTTTCTGGTTATCAAGACGTCCCACCGCCAGCGCCTGACGGCTGCGCGTTTGACGTTGAAACGCTTTGTACACCACCGGATTGGGGATTTGCTGGCTGGCAATATTCCAGCGGTTAAACACCTGATGATCTTTGTCGGTCAGGACGATCACCTGGTCGTAATAGCGCAGCATCAGCCACTTCAGCAGTTTAATCGGCTTGCTGAACGAGTTAATCGCAATGTGTTCGCAGGCATACGCCTTGAAGCGCTTCTTCTTCAGCGCCATCAGGTTCCAGAAGGCGAACATCACGCTCAGGCGACCCATGCTGATCAGGAATACGCTGTCAAAGCCTTCCTGATGAATGCTGCTAACGGCGCTTTTAATTGGGTTGCTGTGGCCTTCAAAGCTGACAATTTTTTTCACCCGTTCGAACGGATAAAAGGTTTTGCCATGGCCTTCCAGCGAGTAAATGGTGACTTCATGCTGCTCGCCGAGGCACTCAGACATAAAGTTGCAGATGTTTTCCGTGCCCGCATACGAGTAGGCATCTTTAATCACCAAAACGATCTTTTTCATACAATCCTTTCCACCTCAAAAATATAAAAGCAGCTAAATCACCGTTGCGCTTAGCGGTGTTTTAAGGCAAAAAGAACCCCATTCACCATATACCAGACATAATAGTAATATACTTTTAACGGATTGTTTTTATAGATAATTCTTAATAATTCGAGGTGCCACTTCGCCGCTTTATTTTTGTTGCGCGACAGTGAATCGCCCAACTCGTAATAGTTGACCAGGGTTTTCTGGATCACGCGGGCTTGTTTGTAGCGGAGGAACAACTCATAGAGGAACAGGAAATCTTCGTGGCCTTTACGCTGGAAGAAGATGCCCTGTGGAGGACGGCGGAAACACACCGAGGAGAAGCAAACACGATATTGCTTCTTCACGAAGTTTTCCTGCTGCAGGTAGGGTTTGCTGTAGTTGATATCGTGGTCAGCGGTTTTGGTTTTGTAGTGATAATGCGTGATCACGAAATCGTCGCCGGCGGCGATCGCGGCCGTCTGTTCGGCCAGTTTTTCGCGGTGCCATTCGTCATCGCTGTCGAGAAACGCGATGATCTCTTCTTTCGCCGCGCGCAGCCCCACGTTACGGGTTTCGGCTGCGCCCTGATTGACCTCGTTGTCGAGAATGGTGATACGCGCGTCCTGACAATGTTCACGCACCAAGGCGAGTGAATCATCGGTGGATTTGTCGTTGATCAGGTAAAGATGCCAGTCGCTGTAGGTCTGGTTGATGATCGACTCAACCGCGCGCAGAACGGTATTTCGCGCGTTATACATCGGCATCACAATACCGACGGTGCCAACATGATTTGTCATTTGTCTACCCGGAGTTTCAGGAACCAAAAAATTGCCCCCGTGTAGGGAGCAAGTGAAAGTGTTTAAAAGTGAATCAGGAGACGGCTCTTCTGCCCGAGAAGCGCGACTTCACCTTATCGAGCAGGCGATTCATGAAGTAGGCGCGATTGTCACGGTTGGTGAGGAAGAAGTAGCGTGCAAAGCTGAGGCTGGCCTGCAGCGATTTACCATCCATCTTGTAGCGCAGCGGCAGCTTGAACGCCTTGTAAGTATGGATGTCACGCGTGGTCAGGTGCGGCTTCATGGTATCGAGCCAGAAGAACGAGTATTTGACCGATTCGCCTTTGTGCTTGGAACCAAATTTGGTCACCAGATGGTAGGTTGCCAACGGCTTGTCGATCATCACGAAGTCGTAACCCATGCGGTCAGCGCGGATGCAGAAGTCATAATCCTGATGGCGAATATAGCGCGCATCAAACTGGATCTGCGCCGCATCTTCGCGCTTCAGCACAATGGTGCTGGTTTGAATAAAGCCGTAACAGCCAAACAGATACTCGGCGACGGTTTCGTTTTTGCCGGGCGGTTGCATCGGCATCACCTTGAGGAAGCTGCCATCCTGATGGATGTTCACCTGACTAAAGATGACGTAGCGCGATTTGCCCTGCGCTTCCAGTTTGGCGATGGTTTCACTCGCCACCAATAACTTGTCCGGATGCCACTCATCGTCGGCATCGAGGAAGCTGATAAAGTCGCCGGTTGCCAGCTCAATACCTTTGTTACGGGCGCCAGCGCCGTTGAGTTTGACCTCAGACAGCTCCAGTTTGATAGCCAAATCCTGATAACGTTCGCTGCGTACCACCTGCGCCAGTTCAGCCGCATCGGCCGATTTGTCATCAACAATAATGACTTCAAAATTGCGATAGGTTTGCGCTTTGACGCAATCTAGCGTCGTGACAATCGATTTCGACGCGTTATACGCGGGAATAACAATTGAGAAGCGAATCTCCTGCATTGCCAGCACCTCATTAAAAAAGTTACAAAATCAATGATATAACTTGTGGGCTCAAAAGAATAATGGGTGATGTCCTAATTTGTCGGCGAGGTCTTCATCGCCACTTTCTTCTTGTTGCTACTGCCGATAAACGGTTTCTCGACAAACAGATACGTCAATTTCGCCACATAGAAGGAGGCGACAAAGAACAACGTTGAAAGCAAGGTGTAGAACAGGAACGAATGCGGATAGAGCGTTTCCGGGATCTGCTTGATGAAATAGAGCACCACACCGTGAATCAGATACAGGCTGTAACTCACCTCACCAATCGACATCAGGGTTTTGTTTTCCAGAATGCCAAACACGGCGTTGCCGCTGCTGACAATAAAGAAGATCACCGTCAGGCAGCAGAGGAAAATCAGATACCAGAAGGTGTTGCTGGTGAACGACAGCGAGAACAGCGACAGCACAATCACCGCAAAACCGGCCAGGCTGGAGGTTTTGTAGTGCGCAAACATGTCGCGATACTTATACGCCAGATAACCCATGGCGAAGCCCAGCACCGGACGCGGATCGGTATAGGTTTTGCCCCACAGACGCAGGCCAACCGCCACGCAGAAAATCACGCCGATCGAGCCGAGAATCAGCAGCGTTTTGTATTTACCTTTGGTGGCGCGGTTGAGCACGTAAATCAGCGGAATCGACAGGTACAGCAACCATTCGAGGCGCAGCGTCCATTCCACACCGGCGTTGACATCCGCCGTCAGGAAATCACCCATGCGATAGCTGCCAATAAACAGCAACCACAGCACGGCATCTTTCACTGCCGTGAGGCTATAAGTGAGATCGCCCTGCACCACGCCTACCGCGATGATGACAAAACCGGAGAACCAGAACATCGGGACGATACGGCGGATACGCGACTTCAGCAGCTTGTGCGTCAGCTGCCCTGGCGTCAGGGTTTCATTATCCAGCCAGCGATAGAACAGGAAGGCGGAGATCATGAAGAACAGCAGTACACCGAATTTACCGGAGTTAACGAAGAAGTTGCCTTCGGAGAACCAGGCAAAATAGTCTTTATCGAACACCCACTGACCATCCAGCGAATAGATGTAGTGCGCGAAGTGTGAGAACGCCACGATGCTGGCCAGCAGCGCGCGCATACCAGAGATACTTTTAATACCGCTACTGTTGTACACGCCTTTGTGGAAGGAGAATACTCGCAGAATGATTAGCGCCAGACAAAATGACAGCACCATGATTAATACATACATGTCAGCTCCTGAATCTGAGTTGGGTTAGCTGCTGTGCCGCGACAAAACGCTATCGAAAGTGCTGCTTAAGACGTTGAAGGTTCTTTCTGCTTTCTGCTTATAAAGCATCTCGTTCGGGTGAATGCAATCAGGCGACATCTCAGATTGCCAGTCACGGTTCTGCTTGATGGCGCTGTACTGCTTCACAATCGGTACCTGCTGCTCTTTAGCCACTTCATTTAACTGATAAACATACGGCCAGACGTTCCAGCGCTCGGCTTTGCCACAAATGGGATTCGGTTCCTGTAACACCACCAGCTTGTTATTCGCCTTCGCGCCTTTGACCAGCTCGGTGATAATGCGCTTATACTCTTGCGGCGTTTCAATGCGCTCGCCTTTGTCTTTGAAGAAGTTGATGCGCGCATCGTTGATGGCATAGTTAATCAGAATCATGTTGGCATCGGATTTCGCCATGCGTTCTGACCAATCCATCGGCGTATTGTCTTTGTTGTACACCAGCACCGAAACCTGTGCGCCCGGCATGCCGTGGTTCTTCACCTCAATGTTGTTGCCGTATTTCTCACGCAACATCTGCTGCAAAAAACTCACTTCATTATTTTTACTGAGGATATTGCGATTGCCCGACGCGGTAACGCCGGCGGTGGTGGAGTCACCGTAGGCGGCGATGATAAATGTGCCGGGATGATCCTCTGCCTGCGCCAGTAGCGGCGCAGAGGTGATCAGAACTGCCAGTAAAGTCTTCCGCATATTTCCTCTCATCGGTTAATGAAACAATTTGAATTCACGAGCAACTTCATAGCCCACAACGGCCTGCTTCAGTGAGATCGTGTTGTAGTAGAGGTAATAAACAAGGAAGAAAGCGAACATCGCAAACATCGCGGGTTTCAGTACGCGTTTTGACTGGAAGATTAGCGATGTCAAAATAATCGGTTCGACCTGCAGCAGGTAGTTCGACAGGCGCGCACCCGATGAGTAGTTGTAGAAGAAGATCCTGATGCCGCCGCCGATGGCAAAAGTGAGAATCAACAGGTAGTTCAGCTTCCACACGTCGTACTGTTCGCGCTTGAGCTGGTTGCTCAGCATGAAGTAGACAAAGATAAACACCAGCATGATGTTTTTCAGGTTGGACACTGACACCACGCTGCCGTCACCGGCATTCGAGGCTTCATTACTGTAGCCTGCGGCCCTTTCGCCCATCGATCCCAGATGTCCGGCGATCAAGGCAATAAAGCCGGTCCCGCCCACCACCGAAAGTGGCACACTTAACAGGATGATGGCCACCGGCCACCAGCGCGATTCCCGAATAAACAGGAACGGAATGATGGTCACCACCATTACTGCGGTGTTGTGGCTGAGGAAGGACAGAATAAAGAAGGCAAACGCCCACCAGTATTGCTTGAGGTAGATAGTCCAGATCACGCCAAGGAACAGCGCCGAGCTCAGGCCAAAACGAATCTGGTTTACATCTTTGTTGATAAAGATATGCGCCGAATAAAGCGCCAATGCCAACACCGGATACGGTGACATCTTTTTGAAAAAGATGGCGTTGGTTGAAACTGCCAGAATACTGAACACAAACAGGAACACGCTGGCATTGTGTGAAAACAGGCTGGTGATCCACGCGATAGCAAAAATCAGCGGTTCATAACGGAAGAAGGCGACGGTGTTGGCAAAACCGTTGACCTCAATACGGCGGACGAAGTCGGCAAAGAAGCTGCGATATTGATAGTCGTCCATCCCGGTACCGAGACCGCGAATACCGGCAAAAATAATCAGCGTGACCGTGGCGATGCACAGCAGGTAAGTCAGAATATGGGTGGTGCGTTCGTCTTTCTTCAACAGGATTTCGACCAGCGCAAGCAACAGCAAAAACCCTGATAAATACCAATATGGAGCCATGGTGTGATTCCTTAATTCCACAAGTTCTCGTGCCAGCGGTGGCTTTTAATGGCGTTATAGAGAGAATCACCTGTGTAAATCGTTGCGTGTCGTCATTCAAACGGTGCGATCAAAAGGGGCGGTCAACCCGCCCCTTTCTTCACCGGATTACCCTCATCATTAACTGTGAATGACGGGCAAATTAACTTTTGGTCGGTTTGCCATACTCGTAGTCGTAATAGTCGTAACCGTAACCATAAGAGTTGGCGGCTTTACGCACCACGGCGTTAAGGATCACACCTTTAATCTCAATACCGTTCTGGGCAAAGCGCTTGAAGCTGACATCCAGTTCTTTCGGCGTGTTGGTTTCGAAACGCGCCACCATCAGCGACGTACCGGCCAGCTTACCGATGATGGACGCATCGGTGACCGCCAGAATCGGAGGCGTATCAATCAACACCAGGTCGTAGTTCTTGCTCGCCCAATCCAGCAGCTCACCCATGCGACGATGCATCAGCAGCTCAGATGGGTTTGGTGGTACCTGACCGCGTGGCAGGAAGTCAAAACCGTACGGGCCTTTCTGAATCAGCGCCGGGCTGAACTCGGTTTTGCCTGACAACACGTTAGACAGACCGGATTTGTTATCGGCTGACAGCAGTTCGTGGGTGTAACCGCGACGCATATCACCATCGATGAACAGCACACGTTGGCCCGCTTTGGCGACCAGCGTTGCCAGGTTGGCACAGATAAAGGTTTTACCAATACCTGGGCTGGCGCCGGTGATCATCAGGATGTTGTTTTTCGCTTCCATCATCGCGAAGTGCAGGCTGGTACGCAGGCTACGAATCGCTTCGATTGACAGATCAGTCGGATTGCCCAGCGCCAGCAGCGTTTCGTGGGGATCGGTTTTCACCTTGTTGCCACGACGCGCCAGTGCTTCGGTATCTTTCTTACGTTGCCATTCTGACAGCGGTACGCTGGCATAGACGTTCATGCCCAGCTCTTCCAGCTGCTCTGGATTTTCGATGCCGTGATGCAGCAGCGCTTTCAGCAGCACCAGACCAACAGAAACCATCAGACCCAGAATCACGCTCGCCGCGATGATCAGCAGTTTCTTCGGTGCCACCGGGCTGTTGCCGGTTGCTGCGCCATCGATGATGCGTACATCACCCACGGTGCTGGCTTTACTGATACCCAGCTCTTGCTGACGGTTCAGCAACTGCATGTAGATTTCCTGACCAGACTGCACATCACGCGTCAGACGCAAGATCTCTTGCTGCGTCTGTGGCATCTGAGAAATCTTTTTATTCAGCTGCGCCTGCTCACCTTCCAGCGTTTTGCGTTTTTCCAGCAAGGCGCGGTAGGTTGGATGATCTTTAGTAAACAGCTGAGACACTTCGGCTTCACGGAAGGTCAGTTCGTTCAACTGGCTCTGCACGCTGACAGAAGAATCCAGCGCCGATTTCGCTTCCAGCGACAGGTCAACCGACTCGTTCTGGCGACGGAAGGTATTCAGCTTGTCTTCGGCATCATCCAGTTTGCCACGCACTTGCGGCAGCTGATTGCGCAGGAATTCCAGGCTTTTTTCCGCTTGCTCAGATTTACGCTCAACGTTCTGCAGCAGATAGTTATTGACGATTTGGTTCAGCACTTTGCTGATCTGCTCCGGATCTTCACCCAGATACTCCAGACCCAGCACGCCCGTGTCTTTACCTTTATCCGCAACGGTCAGGTTGGCCAGCACGGAGTTAATCGCCTGCAGCTCGTTCAGTTTGGTAACGCTGAAGCTGGTGCCTTCATCGGCATTGATGCCGCTTACCAGCATGGTCACATCACCGTGCGTTTCCAGCTGACCAACTTTACCTTTGAACAGCTCATCACCGTCCGCTGACACGGTATACGAGTCAGGACCGGTCACTTCCAGTTCAACGGTACGCTTATCGATGGTGCGTGGAATTTCCAGGCGGGAGATGGCGACGGTTGATGGCTTGTTACCCATCAAACGCGACAGACCTTTACCAATCACCGGGAAATAGTTCTGGGTGACAACGGTGTCCAGACCCAGATCGTCAACGGTTTTACCGATAACCATGCGCGATTCAAGAATCTGAATCTCGGTATCGGACGCCGGCGTTGGCGGCAGAATGCTGTCTAACTCATTCAGTACTGAGCTGGCATTCTTCTGTTCAACCTGGACTAACGCATCCGCGCTGTAGATTGGTGTAGCAAACAGTGTGTAGAGCGTGGCTACCAGCATGAAGAAGGCGGTAACGGCAACAATGATCCAGCGATGATCAATCAGCTGTCCCACAAGATGCGCCAGATCCCATCCATTCGAATCTTCCTTTGGCGCGGTCATAACCTTGTTTTTGATATTCATGGATATTCCCAACTATCGGCTTAATACGTTGACCCATTTCTGGGTAGCGTTTTCCAGTAACCCGTAGACCTCTTCAAAGGCCTCGCGACTTTTTTTGTACGGATCCGCAATTTCCTGCTGATTGAGCCAGTGGCCAAGCAGCATGGTCTTTCCGCGTGCGGCTGGATCGATGCGATTCACCTGTTCAATGTGGCGCTTTTCCATTACCAGAATCAGGTCATAGTCACGGCACATGCTGGCCGTTAATTGCTGAGCCTGATGCCCTTCCAGCGACACGCCGTGTTCGGCGGCCACAGCCAGGGCTTTCTGGTCCGCCGGATAGCCTTGCAGCGCGCTGAGCCCTGCGGAGGCAATCCGGATGTTTGGTAGCGCGCGTTTGAACAGACGCTCCCCGGTGGGGGAGCGGCAGATATTGCCGACGCAGACGACTAACACGGACTTAATCATGGCGAACCCTTAGTTCGACCAGTTGCGGAAACGAAGAGCCGAGGAGCTGGCATCGTCAATACCTACGATGGTCGGCAGCAGGCCCGAAATCACACGGTTCCAACGGGTGATTGGTGTCGCGGTGACATAGACGATGTCGTACGGCTCCAGTTGGAATTCGGTGCCCATCACCATCGATGCCGCATCTTTGGTATTCAACTGATAGATGTTGGCGATCTTGGTGCGGTTGGCGCCGCGAATCGGACGAATCACGAACACGCCGGTGGCATCAGAGGTGGTCTGATCCATACCCTGCGAGTTGCCCAGTGCTTCGGCCAGCGTCATGCCACTGCGGTCCATCTTCAGCGTTGACTGCTGCTTCACTTCACCCATCACGAAGACTTTGAGATCGTCGTTACGTGGCACGTAAAGGATGTCGCCCGGATAGAGCAGATGGTTTTGGCTCAGGTCGCCGTTTTGCATTAGCGCCTGCAACGAAAGACGTTGTTCTTTGCCGTTGTGCGTCAGCACCACGTTGCGCCAGTCAGCGTCAGCCGCTAAACCGCCGGCGGCGTTGACGGCATCCAGCACGGTCAGCGGCACGTTAGTGATCGCCTGCTGTCCGGAGGTGGTGACCGAACCGGTGACGTACGCTTTCTGCGAACGGAACGAGGCGACGTTAACGTCAACCTGCGGACTTTCGATGTATTGCGCCAGACGACGCGCCACTTCGCTGCGGATCTCGGTAACCGTTCGGCCTGCTACGCGCACTTTACCGATGTACGGGTAGAAAATGGTGCCATCTGCCTGTACCCAGTTACCGGTGTCGCTGGCGCTACGGTACTGACCGGCAGGTGTGGTCAACTCTGGGTGATCCCAGACCGTGACGTTCAGCACGTCGCCGACACCGATACGGTATTCGTAGCTCTGAATTTCATTTTGCAGCATCGGGTTAGCCTGCGCGACTAACGGCTTCGGACGCATCTGTTCAACCAGACGCGGCGTCAGCGGGAAGACGTTGACATATTTGTCGATGTCATAGTTGCTATCCTGTTGCTCTATGACATCTTTTCCACTGGTGGAAAGGTGAGAACCCGGCTCAATGGTGCATCCGGAGAGAAAAGTCGCGGATACCAGTAAAGGTATCAATTTAATTTTCATTATCATCTGATTCTTCGCTATCAGTTATTGATTGATAGAGGCGAAATCGCCCGCTGTGTAGCGTCTTACAAAAATGGAATGTGACGGGTTAAACACTGAAACTGTGGGTCATTATTATGCGCTCCCTTGGTTTTATGTTGTCACCGAGTCTAAAGACGACATCAATTAAAATGGTTATACAGACTCAATCAGTGCAGCTGTCTAATAACGACACACCCAGCACCCGCAGTTTTCAACCGGGAAGCTTCATGCCCTCCCCGGCTTCGCTGTCTATCAATAGGCGCCATCGCGTTTCAGCACTACGCCAACCGTCTTAAACAGAATCGCGATGTCATTCCACAGCGACCAGTTCTTGACATACCACGAGTCGAAATAGACGCGTGTTTCATAGTCAACGTCGTTACGACCGCTAACCTGCCACAATCCCGTCATGCCTGGTTTCGCCATCAGGTAATAATCGACATCACCGGCATAACGGCAGAGCTCATCTTCAATCACCGGGCGCGGCCCCACCAGGCTCATATCGCCACGGACCACGTTCCACAGCTGCGGCAGCTCATCCAGACTGGTTTTACGGATGAAATGGCCGACTTTGGTGATGCGCGGATCGTTCTTCAGTTTGAAATCTTTATCCCACTCGGCGCGGGCAACAGGATCGGTACGCAGTACCTCTTCCAGCACCTCTTTCGAGTTAATCACCATTGAGCGGAATTTCAGGCATTTGAACTTACGGCCGCCTAAGCCCACACGTTCATGACCGTAAATCGGTGGTCCGCCATCGCGGCCAACCATAAATCCAAGGACCAGCAACGCCGGGGACAGCGCGAGGATAATGCTCAGCGCGCCGACGATATCGAATGCACGCTTAAGGAAACGTGACGTGCGCTTGGCCAGATTGTTATTCACACGCAGAATCATCACTTCATGGCTAAAGATGTAAGCCATGTCGGTGCCGTACAGCGGTACACCGCGCAGTGTTGGAATAACAGAAACCGAGCGGCAATTGTGCATCGCCAGGGTTTTCAGCCAGTGGTCGCGGTGTTGGCTCTGTTCGAACTCCACCGCCACGATGAATTGGGTTTCGCTGTTGGTCAGCTGCCATAACTCTTGTTCATTGTGCAGCACAGGCACGCCTGAGATGCTGGCCTGTGGGCTGCTCTTATCGACATCGAAGAAGGCGATAACATCGAAGCCCATTACTTCTTCGCTCTGCAGCGCCTGCCAGGCTTCCTGGGCATTGCGGCTGCTGCCGATGATGATGGTTTGCTTCTTCCACATGCCGTAATGATTCAGCACACGCTTAGAGATGGCGCGCGCTAAAGGGATCATAATCAACGCCAGAACCCAGGTCGCTACCCAGACAAAGCGCGACATTTGCCACTGTGAAAGGGCTGAAATTGACAAATCGATGACAGAGAAAATAAGAATGGTACGAAAGATCTCTTTGAGCTCGAACCAGAATGGCTTGCGATAGGTATAATGACGCAGGCGAACCCAGAACCAGCCCACGCAAATAACGGAAAGCGCAATGTGCGTAGCAATTTTTAAATGCAGGTATTTTTCAGATATATCTGCCAGTGGAGAATGGGTAAACGAATTAATCAATGCCATCGCAATAAATAATGCTGCGTTGAAACAAATTAAATCCGAGCACGCCAGTAAAATTTTTGTCAGAAGACTTTTATATGTAATTTCGTTATCGCGCATAGTTAACTCTTTTATATTATTTCTTTAATCCCTAATGCCTCAACGCTGTTTGATAAATGAGCGAAATATTCACTGCATTTGTTGAGGCAATCTGCGGTAAATTCTCTGAGGCCAAATCAATTCTCACAATAGTAAGCAAGAGAATTGTGATTAATACCAACAGATTAGTCCGACTTCCCTTACCACAGTGGCAGACCATTAAACCAAGAGAAAGGCGATTCAGGCACGCTACCGCCCTTGGCTGTCGCTGCCAATACCGCTTTCATCCTAATTACAACTTGTTTTATGCGGCATTTTTGCGCTAATTACTGGCCGTGGTCCGCGTGCGATCACAGTTCGCAACATTAAGAGGCTAAGGAGCACGCTATAAACAACTTTGGCGCAGACATTTACTAACACGTTGCTATACTAGTTATTACTGGCTTGTTTACAAGTAGGCCCCGTGTTCCCTGCACTATTTTAGGAAAAAGACTACCAGCGATAAGTATTGATGCCAGCCCTTTCAGGCCATTCCCCTGCAAAATTCAGATTAATTCGATACTCAACCACGCAATAGACTGCATTAAAAATGCACGTGGTTATCTGCTGAAAAAAAATAATTGTCTCTTTCATTCAGGTGCAATCTTTATCCATACTTTCATCTTATCGGTGCAAATCGGCAATCAGGGATATTCTTCTCTCATGGCTGACCCGCCAATTGACCGAGTCAGCGGCTATTTACAGGCTTAACGCCGTTTCACTATCATCAGATTAAGCGCATAACACAGACATTAAGGTGATTAACACATGTTGGAGTGGATCATTGATCCGTCGCTGTGGGCAGGATTAGTAACGCTAATCGTTCTGGAGCTGGTGTTGGGCATTGATAACCTGGTTTTCATTGCCATCCTCGTCGAAAAGCTGCCGCCGAAGGAACGCGACCGTGCGCGCATTATCGGCCTGCTTCTCGCGCTGGTGTCGCGTTTAGTGCTGCTCGCCTCACTTTCCTGGCTGGTAACCCTGACACAACCGCTGTTTACTCTGTTGCACCACGACTTCAGCGCCCGCGATCTGCTGCTGCTGTGCGGTGGTTTCTTTCTTCTTTATAAGGCCACCACCGAGTTAAACAGTCGCCTGGAAGGCGCTGACGAGGAAACTGGTCAAAATAAGAACGGTGCTAAATTCTGGCCGGTGGTGGCGCAAATAGTGGTGCTGGACGCCATCTTCTCGCTGGACTCGGTGATTACCGCCGTTGGCATGGTCAACGAGCTGCCGGTGATGATGGCGGCTGTAACGGTGGCGATTCTGCTGATGCTGCTGGCGAGTAAGCCACTGACGCGTTTCGTTAACGGCCATCCAACCATCGTGATTCTCTGTCTGAGCTTCCTGCTCATGATCGGCTTCAGCCTGGTGGCCGAGGGGTTAGGCTTCATTATTCCGAAAGGGTATCTTTACGCGGCGATTGGTTTCTCTATCGTCATTGAGATACTCAATCAGTTGGCGATGTTCAATCGCCGCCGCTTTCTCACTGCCGGCCGTCCACTGCGTCAGCGCACGTCAGAAGCCGTTTTGCGCATTCTGCGCGGCGAGGCGCAGCGTGCGGAACTGGACGCCGATACCGCGTCACTGGTAAGCGATAGCGAAGAGGGCGCGCTATTTAACCGTCAGGAACGGCGCATGATTGCGCGCGTGCTGGGGCTGGGTCAGCGCCAGATTAATAGCATCATGACGTCGCGCCACGACGTCGAGCATATCGACCTCACCGAAGATCCGGCGGAGATCATGGCGAAGCTCGATCGCAATCAACACACGCGTATTCTGGTGACCGAACAGGGCCGCGACCCGCTCGGTGTGGTGCACGTGATTGATCTCCTGCATCAATCGTTGCACAGCAAATCACTGGATTTACGCTCGCTGATTCGCCAGCCGTTGATCTTTCCTGAGCGCGTCACCTTATTACAGGCGCTGGAACAGTTCCGCAACGCGCGCACCCACTTCGCCTTTGTGGTGGATGAGTTTGGTTCGGTGGAAGGCGTGGTCACGCTGAGCGATCTGATGGAAACCATCGCCGGCAATCTGCCGAATGAAGGGGAAAAAATCGATGCGCGCTATGATATTCAAGTGCTGCCCGACGGCGGTTGGGTGGCGAATGGTCATATGCCGTTAGAGGATTTAGCCGTCTACGTGCAGCTGCCACTTGATGAAAAGCGCAATTACCACACGCTGGCAGGATTACTGATGGACAGCCTGCAACATGTGCCGCAGGAAGGCGAAGAGTTACAGATCGGTGATTATCTGCTGCGAACGTTGCAGGTAGAAAATCACCGTGTGCAGAAAGTGGAGATAGTGCCGATAGCACCGTAATTAACCAGGTCGCCATAAATGGCGACCTGGTTTCAGTCACGGCTGCTTCGCCGGTTGTTGGCGATCCAGCCACTGATTGAGCCGCGACTTCGCTTCGCTTTGCAGTTGCTGACGCACCACGTCATCCACCGGCAACGAGTACTGCAGATTATTCCAGCCGCCGTACATGCGCAGCGGAATAGTTTGCTGGTTCAGCAGCGAGGCTAATTTATCGTCGCCCTGCCAGCCGCGCAGCATCATATTAATGGTGACGTCGAGCTGCTGTTTAACCATATCGACATTGCCTTTGGTCTGCACCGCCAGACGACTGTTGCCGCCCTGCAGATCCGGCAGGCTGAAGATGCCTTGCTTGAGACTCACGCGCCCACTCAACTGCTGAATGCCCTGGTCGTCGGGTTGATCGTTGGTGACACGATTACTGACGCGCGCCACCGCACGGCGCACCATCTGCTGCAGATTCAGCTGCGAAAGCTGCAAATTAGTGGCTTCCAGATCCGCACTGCCCTGCCAGTTACGTTTTGCCTCTTCAATGCTCAATCCAGCACCGCTCACATCGCCTTGCAGTGAAACCGTGCCTTGCAGCGTTTCTGGCAGTTCTAATGCTTTCAGCAGCGGCGCAATGGCGATGTTATCCAGCTCAGGCTGGAATGCCACTTGCGTCACCGGTTTGCGGATATCCACCGAACCGGGAACGGAGAAATGGCCTTCGCCAAATTTGCCTTGTAGCTTACTCAGCGTCATCAAACCTTGCTGATTGCTGGCATCGATCTGCAAGTTGGTCAGCGTCAGGCCGCGCCACACGCTGCTATCGGCGGTGAGATTGAGCGTCAAATCCAGCTGATTCAGCGGCGAGTTGCTGTTATCACGCATTCGCGGTTCAGCAATCACTGGCGTGCTCACCACATTGGCTCGCTGCGGCGCGCTGCTATCCGTCACCGGTGCATTCGCCATCAACGCGTCGATGTCTAAACGGGTGGCGTGTAGCGCCAGATTAAGCTGCTGCGGCAGCGCCAGACGCCCCTCGGCGCTGCCATCCAAGGCGCTGTCATTGGCGGTGAGCTGCATCTTCTGTAGGGAGAAACGCTGATTGTCACCGTTCCATTCGCCCTGCCCGCTCAAGGTGCCTTTGATGCCCTGCGTCGGCAGATTGGCGCCGTCGATGGCGTAATTCAACTCATCCAGCTGTCCGACCAGACGATGTGGGTATTGCGCCACATTCATCTGACCTTTGAGATTGACGCTAACATTGCGCTGATTACGCGAAATCCGGGTAGCCAGATTGATGCTGGCCTGCTTGCTGGCATCCTGATCGAGGTTGAGATTGAGGTCGCGGAAATTATATTCGTCGCCGCCGGGCTGCTGCCAAATCAGCAGGCTGTCGGCAAGACGCAGTTTGCCAATCGTGAATGACCAGCCGTTATCGCTGCTGCTCACTGGCTCGGCATCACCCGGCCCCACTGGCGCGCCGCTCGGCTTTTGTGCGGCGCTGTCTGGCGTGACGCGGATGATGGCGTTTTTCAGCATCACCTGGCTGACGCTAAGCTGATGCGACAACAGCGGCCAGAGATGGACATCCAGGCGCATATTATCGGCGGTGACCATCGGCTGCGTCGCACCCGGCGCGGTCAGACTCATGCGTCCGGCGAGAATGCTAAGCTGCGGCCAGACGTGCCAGCGCAGATCGCCGCTTACCTGAAGCTGATAACCACTGCGCTGTTCTACCTGCTTTACCATGTAGGTGCGAAAGTCGTTGGGATTGACCAGCAACACCAATGCCGTCATGCCCGCTACCACCACCACTAACAGGATGGCCAGCGTAGTTATCACTCTTCTCATCACATCCTCATTGCCGTCATAATTCAAGGTGCAGCTGCGTTGGCTGCGCTCGCTCACCCCGGTCACTTACTGATGTAAGCTCCCGGGGATTTACTCGCTTGCCGCCTTGCTGCACCTCGAATTATTTTGGCAAGCATAAGTTGGCATTAGTCTTTGTCTATGCGGCTGGCATCCGCGCCCTGCTGACCACGATATTTGGCATCTTCGCGACGGTTATACGGTCGCGCAGCCGGGCCCGACAGCGGCTCAAAGCTCAATGCACCAATTAACATACCTGGACGCAGCGCCAGCGGCAGTTTGCCTGAATTATAGAACTCCAGCACGATGCGGCCTTGCCAGCCCGGATCGATACGGTGCGCCGTGACGTGCACCATTAAACCCAGGCGTGCCAGCGACGAGCGGCCATCCAGCCAGCCGACCAGATCGTCAGGAATGGTGACCGATTCCAGCGTCACCGCCAGCGCCAGCTCGCCAGGATGCAGGAAAAAGGCTTCGCCTTCCGGCAGCACAATCTCGTCGCTCATCACACGGTCCAGCGCGGCACTGACTTCATGCTTTGGACCACTCAAATCAATAAACGCCGCCGTATGACCGCTAAAAGTGCGGAACTGATTGCCGAGGCGCACATCCACCGTGGCGCCGTTGATGCGTTCCACTGGCGGGCGCGGCTCAATCGCCAACTTTCCGTTGTCCAGCCAGGCTTCAATATCGCGATCGCATAATCTCATCGCAGGTACTCCATGAATTAAGTGTAGCGAATGGCTACGACAGCGCGTCACGCCGGGGCGGACGCCATGTCGTCAAAGATACTGATTAATCTTGGCCTTGAGGATATCAATGGCGATACGGTTTTTTCCGCCGCGCGGCACAATGATGTCAGCGTACTGCTTGGAAGGTTCAATAAATTGCAGGAACATCGGACGCACGGTCTTCTGATACTGGCTCATCACCGAATCCATGGAGCGACCGCGCTCATTCACATCGCGCTTCATGCGGCGCATCAAACAGATATCCAGCGGTGTATCGACGAAGATGGAGAAATTCATCTCCTGACGCAAGCGCGCATCGGTTAACAGCAAGATGCCTTCGAGAATGATGACTTTTTTCGATTTGAGATGAATACAGTCGCTGGTGCGGGTGTGCTCAACATAGCTGTAAACCGGCAACTCAATTTCCTGACCAGCTTTAAGCGCGCGCAGGTGCTGCAACAACAGATCATGATCCATCGCACTCGGATGGTCATAGTTGGTTTTGACCCTCTCTTCCATGGTGAGGTGGCTCTGATCTTTATAGTAGGCATCTTCGGGGATCACACCGATATGCTCGTCACCGACCTGGTCACGGATTTCACGATAGAGCGTGCTGGCGATAAGACTTTTTCCGGATGCGGATGCACCTGCGATGCCAACGATCACGCACTGATGAGACTTGTCAGTCATACTTTTTTAAGACCTGATAACTGGAGCCTGCCTAAGCCGAAGCTGCAACGGGCCGAATGAGAGGGTTAGTTGGCGGCAATTATAGGTATTTCACCGGGTTGATGCCAGAGAAATGGGCCAACGGCTTTTCAGAATATCCCCTTTTGCAGCCAGACGCTTAATCGATACACTGTTGATCTGCCAACACTGCAGCCGGCGTTGGCACTCCGAATATAGCCGCAAGGAAAAGTATGAGCTGGAAAACCCTGACCTATTTTGGCGACAGCATGTTGCTGATCCCGACCGCGGTGATCATCGCGCTGGTCTTGCCATGGAAAAGCGACAACCGCCAAACCGTCTGGTATTGGGTGCTGGCGTTTGGTCTGGCTGGCCTGGTGGTGAGCGTCTCGAAAATCCTGTTTCTCGGCTTTGGCATTGGTAGCGCCCGATTCAACTTTACCGGCTTCAGCGGCCACAGCGCGATGTCGGCCACGCTCTGGCCGGTGATGATGTGGCTGATCTCCGGCCGCTGGTCGCCGCGCTGGCGCCTGTTTACCATTGGCATCGGCTATCTGATCCCGCTGATGGTTGGCCTGTCGCGCCTGGTCATCCACGCGCATTCCAAAAGCGAAGTGCTGGCGGGCCTGATGCTCGGCTTTACGCTTAGCACCGCATTCCTGCTGACGCAGCGCCGCACTTCACTAAAGGGCTTTAGCCTGCCGCAGATTGGCGTCGCGCTGCTGGTGCCGCTGTTGCTGCTGAGCCACGGCCGCGTCGCCACCACGCAACAGTTCCTCGAACGCTTCTCTGCCAATCTTGCCGGCTTAGAAAAGCCGTTTACCCGCGCCGATCTTTTTCGCTAATCCCGTTTGGCCCTTTGCGCGCAAAGGGCCAATCAATTCAGTGAATAACGACTAAAGTCGAATTCCCCGCAGACATCTCAAACAGATGTGCTAGCATGCAAAATAGTGATTGATTGGCGCATTTTCCATCGTGAATCAGGTGCGCGCTGCTGGATTCTTGCATGACCCTCGAGATACTAACTTCACAGGAAAGGCCACAGCGAACCTGGCTCAATGCCTTGTTCATTGGCGGGCTCACTTTTCTACTGACGCTATTTTGCCTGGAACTGATTGTTGTCAGTGGCCGTATTTCGCCGCTTTGGTACTCCACCGCGCTGATGACGGTGATCGTGTTTCGCGCCCACTCCAAACACGTTCCCTTGCTGCTGCTTGCCTGCGTACTGGGTACCGCGTTAGCCAATCTGATCATTATTGGCCCCGCGCTCAGCAACATTAAGTTCGCCATCTTAAATATGGTGCAGGCGATTCTGGGCGGCGTGATGCTGCGCGCGCTGCTCGATCGCCGCGCCCCGCTCAATTCTTTACTCGACTGGGTGCGCTTTGCCCTGTGCGCCGGCCTGATTGCGCCGCTGTTAGGTGGCGTCGTGGCATTGTGGATGCTGCATGTGGGCAGCAATGCGTCACTGCCCTTCTTCTCGACGTGGGTGATTTCTGAGGTGATCGGCGTGCTGGCGTTTGGCCCGGTGTTATTGCTGTGGCCAAATAAACCGCTGCGCCAGATTTTGACGCCAGGCCGTCAGTTGGAAACCGGCCTGACGCTGCTTGTCACGCTGCTCGCCAGCTATTTGTCGCTGCGTTTTCTGCCGTGGCCCTTCACTTTTATTGTGGTGATTCTTTTTTGGTGCTCGGTGCGGCTACCCAAGTTCGAAGCGTTTCTGCTGTTCTTCCTCAACGCCAGTTTCATCTCGATTCTGCTGGCCTTTAACTGGGTCAACCTGGCGCAAAACGGCATGCTGCTCGGCCAGGTCAGCACATGGCTGCCATTTCTGTTGGTGCTGCTGCCGAGCCACGTGATGGCGCTGGTGATGGATGCCTTCCAGCGCGAGAAGCATCATATCAGCGAGAGTGAAACCCGCTTCCGTAACGCTATGGAATACTCCGCGATTGGCATGGCGCTGGTTTCGCCGAATGGCGGTTGGCAGCAGGTCAATCATTCGCTGTGCCAGACGCTGGGTTTCCCGGCCGATGAGCTGAAAAAGCTCACCTTCCAGCAAATCACCCATCCCGACGATCTCAACAACGATTTACAGCAGCTGGAGCGATTGGTGGCGGGTGAAATCATGACCTACACCATGGAGAAGCGCTATTTCCGCAAGGATGGCGAAATCGTCTGGGCGCGCCTGACGGTATCGATGGTGCGCGACGCCGCGCAACAGCCGCACTACTTCATCGCGCAGATTATCGATATCTCCGAATTGAAGCAGAGTGAGCAGATTAATCGACGCTTGATGGAGCGCATCACGCTGGCCAATGAAGCTGGCGGCATTGGCGTCTGGGAGTGGAATCTGCTGACCGGCGAGATGTTGTGGGACAAGCGCATGTATGAGCTATTTGGCTTAAGTCCGCACCAGACGCCCACCTACGATCTGTGGGTGCATCTGCTTGATCCGGCCGAGCGGGAAACCGCCACGCTTGCGGTGCAGCAGGCCATCGAACGCCGCAGCGCTTTCCAGCTGGAATACCGGATTAATTTACCGGAAGGCCCGCGCTACGTGCGCTCTGAGGCCAACCGCATTCTGAGTCAGGATGGTCAGATTGAACGTATGCTCGGCATCTGTCAGGACATCACGCCGCTGCGCGCGCTGAATGAAGCGCTGTTCCAGGAAAAAGAGCGCATGGCGATCACCCTCGATTCCATCGGTGAAGCGGTGATCAGTACCGATGATGAAATGCGCGTCACCTTTATGAATCCGGTGGCCGAAACGCTGAGCGGCTGGCCACAGGAAAAAGCCGCAGGCGTACCCATTACCGAACTGCTTAACATCACGCGCGGCGCGAGCGGCCCGCGCGTCGATAATTTGCTGTTGTGCCAGCTGCCGGACGAAAAAATCTCTCCCGAACTCGATGAAGAGCTGGTGCTGCATACACCAGACGGCACGCGCGTGGAGATCCACTACAGCATCACGCCGCTGAAAACCCTGACCGGCGCCAGCATCGGCGCGGTGATGGTTATTCAGGACGTCAGTGAATCGCGCAAGGTGATGAAGCGCCTGAGCTACAGCGCTTCACACGATATGCTGACGCGCCTGCCAAATCGCCACAGCTTCGAGCAGCGTTTGAAGCAGTTGGTGAACGATGCGGCGGCCAACCACACCCATCACGTCTTGGTATTTATCGATCTGGATAAATTCAAGGCGGTGAACGATACCGCCGGGCATGCCGCCGGTGATGCGCTGCTGCGCGAACTGGCAGAGCTGATGCCGCATCATCTGCGCAGCAGCGATATGCTGGCGCGTTTGGGCGGCGACGAATTTGGCGTGCTAATGCCGAATTGCGAAGTGGATCAGGTGCGCGACGTGGTGCAGCGTATCGTCACCGCCGTGAGCGAATATCGCTTTATGTGGCAGGAGCAGACTTATCACGTCGGCGCGAGTGCCGGCATCACGCAAATTGATCAACGTAACTGCATCAGCAATGTGGTGATGTCACAGGCCGATGTCGCCTGTTACAGCGCAAAACACGCGGGCCGTGGTCAGTATCACGTTTATCAGGAAGTGCAGATGTAATCTGCCACGTCTGCCCATTGCCAGCCCGTGCTGGCTGCGCTAAAGTCGCCCCCTTTTTTCCGGCATGGGGGATAAATATGTTTATCGGATTCGATTACGGCACAGCAAACTGCTCAATTGCGGTCAGCGATAATGGCACGCCGCGCCTGCTGACACTGGAGAATGGTCAGCGCTTGCTTCCCTCCATGATTTGCGCGCCAACGCGTGAAGCGATCAGCGAATGGCTGCATCGCCATCATCAGGTGCCAACGCCCGACAGCGAAGGCACCGCCTTATTGCAGCGTGCGCTGCGCTATAACCGCGAAGAAGATATCGACGTCACGCCAGGCAGCGTGCAGTTCGGTTTGACCGCGCTGCAGCAATATATGGTCGATCCCGAAGAAGTGTGGTTCGTGAAGTCACCGAAATCCTTCCTCGGCGCTAACGGCCTGAAGCCACAGCAGATCGCCTTCTTTGAAGATTTGGTGTGCGCGATGATGCTGCACATTCGTCAGCAAGGCGAAACCCAGCTCGATCGCCCGATTGAGCAAGCGGTGATTGGCCGCCCGATTAACTTCCAGGGTTTAGGCGGCGAAGAGGCTAACCAGCAGGCGCAAGGCATTCTGCTGCGTGCGGCACAGCGCGCCGGTTTTCGTGATGTGGAGTTCCAGTTTGAGCCGGTGGCGGCGGGCCTCGATTTCGAAGCCACGCTGCAGAAAGAGACGCGCGTATTAGTCGTCGATATCGGCGGCGGCACCACCGACTGCTCGATGCTGCTGATGGGGCCGGAATGGCGTCATAAAACCGATCGCCGTGAAAGTTTACTTGGCCACAGCGGATGCCGCGTGGGCGGAAACGATCTCGACATTATGCTGGCGTTTAAAACCCTGATGCCGCTGCTGGGGCTCGGTGGCAATACGCAAAAAGGCACCGCGCTGCCCGCGCTGCCGTGGTGGAATGCGGTGGCGATCAACGACGTTCCGGCACAAAGCGACTTCTATTCCGCGGCCAGCGGCAAACTGCTGCGCGATTTGATCCGCGATGCTGAACACAGCGACAAAGTGGCGCACCTGCTGAAAGTGTGGCAGCAGAAGCTGAGCTATCGTCTGGTGCGTGCGGCGGAAGAGAGCAAGATTGCGCTGTCGGAGGTGAAAGAGACCGATGCCTCGCTGGCGTTTATCGCCGCGCAATTGCAGGCGCAAATCAGCGCTGCGCAGCTGGAAGAAGCGATTAATCAACCGCTGGAACGCATTCTGGAGCAAGTGCATCTGGCGCTCGCCACCTGCGAAACCAAGCCGGAAGTGATTTATCTCACCGGCGGTAGCGCACGTTCTCCGGTGTTGCGCGCGGCGCTACAACAGGCGCTGCCCGATACGCCTATCGCCAGCGGCGATGACTTCGCCTCGGTGACCGCCGGCCTCGCCCGCTGGGCCGAAGTGATGTTCAGATAATTCCCTCTCCCTGCCCTCTCCCAAAGGGAGAGGGCAAAGTCACACATTCTGCCAGATTAGAAATTCACGTTCGCACTGATCCCACCCACAAACGCATCTTTCACTTCACTTACCGCCCCCGGCGCCACCACATATTGCAGGTTCGGACGCAATTGCAGCCATTTGGTCAGCTGCGCGTTGTAGTAGATCTCATAGTTATACTCTGATCCATCCTGAATCGGCAGATAGGTTGGGCTATTGAAGTCGGTCTCACCGTTCGCGTTGTTCTGCTCACGCTGCGAACGCGTGTAAGCGCTGTTAACGTGAATACGTGCCGCACCCACACCAATCTCATCCTGCGGACGCGCATCAAACGGCCCTTTCCAGGTGAAGCTCACCGACTGATAGTTATCCGTTTTCGAGGTTTTATGGTCGTTCATCACCGCTTGAACGGTGACGCCCAAACCACGGCTGGCATCGCCGCCCTGCGCGGTCAGCTGCTGTTGCAACAGCACGTAGCCACCGTATGCGTGATCCTGGCTTTGATAAGCCCCATCGCGCCAGCTGCCGTAGTTGTCGCCGTTAGCCGAAGAGTAGTAATAGCCGATACGGTAATTACCCGGCAGCTTGTCGGCGCCTAACGTCGGTTTCCAGCCCAACTCTACCGGCACCAGATTGCCTTCGGAGTTGCTGGTATCGAGACGGAAGCCGTCGCCGCGATCGTAGTTGGCGCGGTTCTGGTTATAGAAGCCCACCTGGAAGAACACCTCAGGTGTGATATTCACCTTCACGCGGCCGCCCCATTGGGACACCGGCCAGTTGAACCAGCGATCGCCACGCCAGTTACCGGCCTGGCCGCTACCGAACGCCAGGTTCTGGAACTTACTGTCAAAGTTATCGAAATCTTCACCGACGGTAACGCGACCGGCTTTCAGGTTCACGGTGTTATCGAACAGACCTTTGCTTAACCAGAACTGGGTTAAACGCCAGGTTTGGCCGCGTCCGTACACTTCCTGAGTGGAGGACAACATGCCGGTGCGACGATCGGCGACCTGGTCGGAAATGTTCTGACCATTACGATCGGTAATCGTCATCTGGAATTGCGCATCCTGCCAGTTGAGCAGTTTTTCCAGGTCGAAGTTAGCGCCAAACGCCCACTGATCGCTGTAGCGCATTGAGGTGTTGGTATCGGCGCCGCCCGCCAGATTGGAGCCGCTTTCCATGGTGTAGTTAACGTCGAATTTTATGCCGTCATTTTCCAGCTGCGTTCGGTAACCGCCCCAATCACCAAACATATAGGGAGAGTCGTAACTGAAAGCATCAGCGGCCAGCGCAGATGCACTCAGCATCGCAAACATCAGAGTTCCCGCTGCCAGGCGGGGTAAATGCTGCACTGCTTCTTTTCTGTTCATGATGGTTATTCTTATATGAAGTTACTGGAATGGATCGAACAGAGGATAGTGCTGAGGATTTGTCAGTTTTTGCAAATATGTGCGCAGTTTACCGCAGGATGATAGTGCGTTAGCGCAATTGTGACGTCTGTCGATGATTGAAAATCTTTTGTGGGAAATGGCATTTTTTGTGAGGCAGAGCTGGAAAATAGCGGGACGCCGCAGCGTCCCTGAAAACCTTACAGTTTGCTGGCGCTCGCCAGCTCTTCGATCTCTTGCTTGCTGAGCTCGAGCTGGGTGGCTTTCACCAACTCATCCAACTGCTCCAGCGACGTGGCGCTGACAATCGGGGCGGTAATGCTCGGACGGGCAATCTGCCACGCCAGCGCCACCTGCGTTGCCGACACATCGTGCGAGGCGGCGACATCTTCCAGCGCTTCAACAATGCGCTTACCGCGTTCATTCAGGTACTTGTCGACGATGCCCTGCCCGCGCTGACTTTTGCTGGCATCCTCTGGCTTTTTGTACTTACCGCTGAGGAAGCCGCTGGCCAGCGAATAGTAGTTAATCACGCCGAGGCCATTTTTCACCGCAACCTGCTCCAGACCGCTTTCATACTCCTGGCGATCGTAGAGATTGTATTCCGGCTGCAGGGTTTCATAGCGCGCCAGGCCATGTTGCTTGCTCACGTCCAGCGCTTCCTGCAGACGTTTAGCGTTGTAGTTAGACGCGCCAATGGCACGCACTTTGCCCTCTTTGATCAGCGAATCAAAGGCTTTCAGCGTGTCCAGCAGCGGCGTCGCGTCATCATCGCGGTGCGCCTGATAAAGATCGATGACGTCGGTTTGCAGGCGGCGCAGCGAATCTTCTACCGCCTGACGAATGTAAGCCGGTTTGAGGCCGGTTTTCTCCGGCGACAGCTCCATGCCAACTTTGGTTGCCAGCACGATGCTGTCGCGCTTGCCGCTTTTCTTCAGCCATTTACCGATGATGGTTTCCGATTCGCCACCTTCGTTACCCGGCGCCCAGCGCGAATAAACGTCGGCGGTATCGATGAAGAACAAGCCCTTCTCCACCAGCGCATCAAGCAGGGAAAATGAGGTTTTCTCATCCACCGTCCAGCCAAACACATTGCCGCCAAAGGTGAGACGGGGAACTTCAATACCGCTGTCGCCGAGCTGGCGGAGTTTCTGTTGACTCATTTTGTTCTCCTTATTCAAACGAGACAGGTCTGTATTGAGCTTAGCAAAGGAAATTGCCGCGCTTATGCCTATTGCTGGCAGAATATTTACAGAATATGAATACTTACCTTCAATGGGGCGATATTCTTATTTCCTTCAATTTTTGCCCGGTCCGGGCGACTACAATCATTCGTTTGCGAAATGGCTATTTTTATATTTCGCATTGGGGAAAACGAAAAATGCTGGAGAGCACACGCCTTGATGAACCGTCGAATTAAAACAAGCTTACTGGCCGTAGCCGTGATTGCCGTGCTGGCGGGCGGATATTATTGGTGGCAGCATCCAGCGGAACCGAATAAACAGCCGCAGGCCGAAGGTCAGCAGCAGCGTGGTCGCGGCGCAGGTGGCAAACGCCCCTTAGCGCCAGTGCAAGCCGCCGCTGCCACCACCCAAAGCGTGCCGTATTTCCTCAGTGGCCTTGGCACCGTGACCGCCGCCAACACCGTTACGGTGCGCAGCCGCGTTGACGGCCAATTGATGGCGCTGCACTTCCAGGAAGGAGAGCAAGTGGCCGCTGGCGCGCTGCTGGCGGAAATCGACCCACGCCCTTATCAGGTGGCATTAACTCAGGCGCAGGGCCAACTGGCAAAAGACCAGGCTACGCTTGCCAACGCGCGCCGCGATCTCAGTCGCTATGAAAAACTGGCGAAAACCTCGCTGGTATCGCAGCAGGAACTCGATACGCAACGTTCGCTGGTGAGCGAAACGCTCGGCACCCTTAAAGCTGATGAAGGCAACGTCGCCAGCGCCCAGCTTAATCTCACCTACAGCCGCATTACTGCGCCGATTGGTGGACGCGTCGGCTTGAAGCAGGTGGATGTCGGCAACTACATCACCTCCGGCGATACCACCGGATTGGTGGTGATCACCGAAACGCACCCCATTGACGTGGTGTTCAGCGTCGCCGAGAACAACATCAGCCAAATCCTCAAAGCGCAGAAAAGCGGACAGCCGCTGATCGTCGAAGCCTGGGATCGCAGCAACAAAACGCTGCTGACCAGCGGCACGCTGTTGAGCCTCGATAACCAGATTGATGCCACCACCGGCACCATCAAACTCAAAGCACGCTTCAGCAACGAAGATGACACGCTGTTCCCTAATCAGTTTGTCAATGCGCGTCTGAAAGTGGACACCTTGCAGGATGCGGTGGTGATCCCCACCGCCGCGTTGCAGATGAGCAATGACGGTCACTTTGTCTGGGTGGTCAACAGTGATAACAAAGTGAGCAAAAAACGCGTCACCGCTGGGTTACAGGACAGCCAGAAAGTGGTGATCAGCGCGGGCCTCGAAGCAGGCGAACGCGTGGTGACCGACGGGCTCGATCGCCTGACGGCAGGTGCCACCGTTGAAGTGGTGGCACCGCAAAGCGTCGCGACCCACAGCACGCGCGCTGCGCAGCCCGCACGCGGAGAGCGTCAATAATGCAGGTGATGCCTCCTGACAGCAGCGGTGGACCTTCGCGCCTGTTTATTCTGCGCCCGGTCGCCACCACGCTGCTGATGATCGCCATTCTGTTAGCCGGCGTGCTCGGCTACCGTTTTCTGCCGGTCTCCGCGTTGCCTGAAGTCGATTATCCGACCATTCAGGTGGTTACGCTCTATCCCGGCGCTTCTCCCGATGTGGTGACCTCTTCCATTACCGCGCCGCTGGAACGCCAGTTTGGCCAGATGTCCGGCCTGAAGCAGATGGCGTCGCAGAGTTCGGGCGGCGCGTCGGTTGTCACATTGCAGTTTCAGCTGACGCTGCCACTGGATGTTGCCGAGCAGGAAGTGCAGGCAGCGATCAACTCCGCCACCAATCTGCTGCCGAGCGATCTGCCAAATCCACCGGTCTACAGCAAAGTAAATCCGGCCGACCCGCCGATCATGACGCTCGCCGTTACCACCACCAGCATGCCGCTCACGCAGGTGCAGGACATGGTGGAAACGCGCGTGGCGCAGAAGATTTCTCAGGTTTCGGGCGTGGGTTTAGTCACGCTGTCGGGCGGGCAACGCCCTGCGGTGCGCGTGAAGATGAACACCCAGGCGCTGGCTGCGCTCGGCCTGACCAGCGAATCGGTGCGCACCGCCATTACTAACGCTAACGTCAATTCGGCGAAAGGCAGCCTCGACGGCCCAACGCGCTCAATTACGCTGTCGGCTAACGATCAGATGACCTCGGCGGAAGACTATCGCAAGCTGATCATCAGCTATAACAACGGCGCGCCGGTGCGACTGGGCGATGTGGCGACAATCGAACAAGGTGCCGAAAACAGCTGGCTGGGCGCCTGGGCGAACCGTCAGCAGGCGATTGTGCTGAACGTGCAGCGCCAGCCCGGCGCTAACATCATCGCCACCGCCGATAATATTCGCGCCATGCTGCCCGGATTAACCGCCACGCTGCCGAAATCGGTGGAGGTGAAACTGCTTACCGACCGCACCACCAACATCCGCGCGTCGGTCAGCGATACCCAGCACGAACTGATGCTGGCGATGGGTTTGGTGGTGATGATCATCTACCTGTTCCTGCGTAACGTTCCGGCGACCCTCATTCCCGCCGTCGCCGTGCCGTTGTCGCTGGTCGGCACCTTTGCCGCGATGTATTTCCTGGGCTTCTCGATCAACAACCTGACGCTGATGGCGCTGACCATCGCCACCGGTTTTGTGGTTGATGACGCCATCGTGGTGATCGAGAACATCTCGCGCTATATCGAAAAAGGCGAAAAGCCGCTGACGGCGGCGCTGAAAGGCGCGGGCGAGATTGGCTTCACCATTATCTCCCTCACCTTCTCGCTGATTGCGGTGCTGATCCCGCTGCTGTTTATGGGCGATGTGATTGGCCGCCTGTTCCGCGAATTCGCCGTGACGCTGGCGGTGGCGATTTTGATCTCCGCCGTGGTGTCGCTGACGCTGACGCCGATGATGTGCGCCCGCATGTTAAGCGCTGAATCGCTGCGCAAGCAGAACCGCTTCTCGCGGGCCAGCGAAGCGATGTTTGACCGCATTATTGCCCGTTACGGACGCGGCTTAACGCGCGTGCTGCTGCATCCGTGGATCACCTTATCGGTAGCGCTCGGCACCTTGCTGATCACCGTGTTGCTGTGGATCGTGATCCCCAAAGGCTTCTTCCCGCAGCAGGATAACAGCATTATTCAGGGCACCTTGCAGGCGCCGCAGTCGGTCTCTTACGCCAACATGGCTGAGCGCACGCGCGATATCGCCTCGATCATCATGAAAGATCCGGCGGTGCAGAGCATGACCTCGTTTGTCGGCGTCGATGGCACCAACGCCGCGCTCAACAGCGCGCGCCTGCAAATCAACCTGAAGCCGCTGGATGAGCGTGACGATCGCATTCCGGCCGTGCAGCAGCGTCTGCAACAGGCGTTAGCCAAAGTGCCCGGCATTTCCCTATGGCTGCAGCCGGTGCAGGATTTGACCATTGATACCCAGGCGAGTCGCACGCCGTACCAGTTCACGCTGCAATCGGGTTCGCTGGAGTCGCTGAGTTTGTGGGTGCCGAAACTGCTGGCGCAACTTAACACGCTGCCGCAACTGCGCGACGTCAGCAGCGACTGGCAGGATCAAGGTCTGGAAGCTTTTGTAAGAGTCGATCGTGACAGCGCCAGCCGCCTCGGCATCAGCATGGCCGACGTGGATAACGCGCTCTATAACGCCTTTGGCCAGCGCCTGATCTCCACCATTTACACTCAGGCCAACCAATATCGCGTGGTGCTGGAGCAGAACAGCGATGCCACGCCAGGACTGGCGAGTCTGGACGGCATTCGCCTGACCAGCAGCGACGGCGGCAGCGTGCCGCTTAGCGCCATCGCGCAGATTGAGCAGCGCCACGCCGCGCTCAGCATCAACCATCTCGACCAGTTCCCGTCGGCGACCTTCTCGTTTGATGTCGCGGAAGGGTATTCGTTGGGCGATGCGGTGAAAGCGGTGAGCGCAGCGGAAGATCAGGTGGGCATGCCCGCCGAAATGATGACGCAGTTCCAGGGCAGCACGCTGGCCTTTGAAGCGGCGCTGTCCAGCACCGTGTGGCTGATTGTGGCGGCGGTGGTGGCGATGTATATCGTGCTCGGCGTGTTGTATGAGAGCTTTATCCATCCCATCACCATTCTCTCGACGCTGCCCACCGCCGGTGTCGGCGCGCTGCTGGCGCTGATGCTGAGCGGTAATGAGCTGGATATCATCGCCATTATCGGCATTATTTTGCTGATCGGTATCGTGAAGAAAAACGCCATCATGATGATCGACTTCGCGCTGGCAGCGGAACGTGAGCAAGGCATGCCGCCGCGCGAGGCGATTTATCAGGCGTGCTTGCTGCGTTTCCGCCCAATTCTGATGACTACATTGGCGGCACTGCTCGGTGCACTGCCGCTGATGCTGAGCACCGGCGTTGGCGCGGAGTTGCGTCGTCCGCTGGGCATCGCCATGGTGGGCGGTTTGGTGGTGAGCCAGGTGCTGACGCTGTTCACCACGCCAGTGATCTATCTGCTGTTTGATCGCCTGTCGCACGCCACGCGCCGTCGCTTTAAGCGCCCGGAGGCGCAGTCGTGAAGTTTTTCGCGCTGTTTATCCATCGTCCGGTCGCCACCACTTTGCTGACGCTGGCGATTGCGCTGGCCGGTATTCTCGGCTTCCGTCTGCTGCCGGTGGCGCCGCTGCCACAGCTGGATTTCCCGGTGATTTTGATTTCGGCTTCGCTGCCCGGTGCGTCGCCGGAAACCATGGCGGCATCGGTGGCAACGCCGTTGGAGCGCTCGCTGGGGCGCATCGCGGGCGTCAGCGAAATGACCTCCACCAGCTCGCTAGGCAGCACGCGCATCATTCTGGTGTTCGATTTTGATCGCGACATCAACGGTGCGGCGCGCGATGTGCAGGCGGCGATCAACGCCGCACAAAGCCTGCTGCCAACCGGCATGCCGAGTCGTCCCAGCTATCGCAAAGCCAACCCTTCCGATGCGCCAATCATGATCCTGACGCTGACCTCAGACATTTATAATCCCGGTCAGCTGTATGATTACGCCTCAACGCAACTGGCGCAGAAACTGTCGCAGATTGAGGGCGTGGGCGATGTGACAGTCGGCGGCAGTTCGCTGCCGGCGGTGCGCGTTGAACTCAATCCGCAGGCGCTGTTCAACCAGGGCGTATCACTGGATGCGGTGCGCACCGCCATCAGCAACGCCAACCAGCGCCGTCCGCAGGGCGCGATTGACGATGTGCAGCAGCGCTGGCAGTTACGTACCAACGGAGAATTGCAAACCGCCAGCGAATATCAGCCGCTGGTGGTGCATTACAACAACGGTGCGGCGGTGCGCCTCAGCGATGTCGCTAACGTGCAGGATTCGGTGCAGGATGTGCGCAACGCCGGGATGACCAACGGTAAAGCGGCGGTGCTGCTGGTGGTGCGTAAATCGCCGGAAGCCAACATCATCGATACCGTCGATCGCATTCGTGGCGAATTGCCGGAACTGCACGACGTGATCCCCGCCGCCATCGATCTGCAAATTGCGCAGGACCGTTCGCCAACGATTCGCGCCTCGCTGCATGAAGTGGAGCAGTCGCTGATCATCGCCGTCGCGCTGGTGATTCTGGTGGTGTTTGCCTTCCTGCGTGACTGGCGCGCCACGCTGATTCCCGCCGCTGCGGTGCCAGTTTCATTGATTGGCACCTTCGCCGCCATGTATCTGTGTGGCTTCAGCCTGAATAACCTGTCGCTGATGGCGTTGACCATCGCCACCGGTTTTGTTGTCGATGACGCCATTGTGGTGCTGGAGAACATTGCGCGCCACGTCGAAGCGGGCATGAAGCCGCTGCAGGCGGCGCTGACCGGCGTGCGCGAGGTCGGTTTTACCGTGCTGTCGATGAGCCTGTCGCTGATTGCCGTGTTCCTGCCGCTGCTGATGATTGGCGGTATTATTGGCCGCTTCTTCTCGGAGTTCGCTATTACGCTGTCGGTGGCGATTCTGATCTCGCTGTTTATCTCGGTCACGCTGACGCCGATGATGTGCGCCTATCTGCTGAAACCGCAGGTCAAACGCAGCCAGCCGCGTCTCCGCGGTTTTGGCAAGCTGCTGATGAAGGTGCAAAACGGCTACGCGCGCTCATTGGGTTGGGTGCTGAATCACGCCATTTGGGTGCTGATGTTGCTGCTCGGCACCGTGGCGCTCACCGTGTGGCTGTTCATCTCGATCCCGAAAACCTTTATGCCGGAGCAGGATACCGGTCGCTTACAAGGTTTTATCTCGGCGGATCAGAGCATTTCGTTCCAGGCGATGCGCGGCAAGCTGCAGGATTTCATGAACATCATCAAAGCCGACCCGGCAGTGGATAACGTCACCGGCTTTACCGGCGGTTCGCGCACTAACAGTGGCTCGATGTTCGTCTCGCTCAAGCCACTCTCCGAGCGCAGCGAAAGCGCGCAGGAAGTGATCGCCCGGCTGCGTATCAAGCTGGCGAAAGAGCCCGGTGCCAATCTCTATCTCAACGCGGTGCAGGACATTCGCATTGGCGGACGTGAGTCCAACGCCAGCTATCAGTACAGTTTGCTGTCGGATAACCTGAATGATTTGCGCGAATGGGAGCCGAAAATCCGTCAGGCGTTCGCCGCCCTGCCCGAGCTGGCGGACGTCAACTCGGATCAGCAGGACAACGGCAGCGAAATGAATCTGACCTACGACCGTGAAAGCATGGCGCGGCTCGGCATTGATGTCTCTGCCGCTAATGCCCTGCTGAATAACGCCTTTGGTCAGCGCCAGATCTCCACCATTTATCAGCCGCTTAATCAGTACAAAGTGGTGATGGAAGTTGATCCGCGCTACACCCAGGACATCAGTTCACTCGATCAGATGTTTGTGATTAACAGCGACGGCAAAGCGATTCCGCTGAGCTGGTTTGCCAAATGGCAACCGGCCAACGCGCCGCTGTCGGTGAACCACGAAGGCTTGTCGGCGGCATCCACCGTTTCCTTCAACCTGCCGGAAGGCGTATCGCTGTCGCAGGCGTCTGAAGCTATTGACCGCACCATCACCGCGCTTGGCGTGCCTTCCAGCGTGCGCGGCAGCTTTGCCGGCACCGCGCAGGTGTTCCAGCAGTCGCAATCCAATCAGCTCTACCTGATGCTGGCGGCGATTGCGGCGGTGTATATCGTGCTGGGCATTCTGTATGAGAGCTACGTGCATCCGCTGACCATTCTCTCCACGCTGCCGTCGGCGGGCGTCGGCGCGCTGCTGGCGCTGGAGCTGTTCAACACGCCGTTCAGCCTGATTGCGCTGATCGGCATTTTGCTGCTGATCGGTATCGTGAAGAAGAACGCCATCATGATGGTCGACTTTGCGCTGGATGCCGAGCGCAACGGCAATCTGTCGCCGCGCGACGCGATTTTCCAGGCGTGCCAGCTGCGTTTCCGCCCGATTCTGATGACCACGCTCGCCGCACTGTTTGGCGCACTGCCGCTGGTGCTGACCAGCGGTGACGGCGCGGAGCTGCGTCAGCCACTCGGCATCACCATCGCCGGGGGTTTAGTGATGAGCCAGCTGCTGACGCTCTACACCACGCCGGTGGTCTATTTGATGATGGATAAGCTGCGGCGGCGTAAGAAAAAGGTTCAACTGATAGCTGAATGACTTGCTACATACGCTTGCTATGTAGCACCAAGAGCGTAAACTTTAACCAGTTCAATACTGAGGAGGTTTATATGTCACAAGGTACCGTGTTTACCAGCAACAGGACACAAAACGTTCGCATTCCAGCAGACGTTCGTTTTCCTGATGATGTAAAAAACGTCACCGTCAGAGCGATTGGCAAGGAGCGCATCCTCACGCCCATAGAGAACGCCTGGGACAGTTTTTTCCTCGACGGTCCGACGGTGAGCGATGATTTTATGGATGAGCGTGCTTCGCAGGAACAATCTGAGCGGGAAGCGTTTTAATGCATCGCTACATGCTGGATACCCATATTGTTATCTACGTCATCAAGCGGCGGCCGATTGAAGTGCTCGAACGTTTCAACGCCAATGTCGGCCGGATGGTTATCTCGACGATCACCCTGGCGGAGCTGTTTCATGGCTCAGAAAAGAGCGCCTTTCCAGAGCGGAACTTACGTACCGTTGAAGATTTTGTCTCACGCCTTGATGTGCTGAATTACGATGCCAAAGCCGCTTTCCACTATGGCGCTATCCGCGCAGAGCTTGAGAAAAATGGCACGCCTATCGGTCTGAACGATCTTCACATCGCCGCTCATGCCCGCAGTGCTGCCCTCACGTTGGTATCGAACAATTTGCGTGAATTTTCACGCGTGAATGGGCTGATCTGCGAAAACTGGATCTGACATAACGGGTACCTGCATGTCACCTCAAAACGCCACCGTGCGCTGGCAGCTGTGGATCGTCGCGTTTGGCTTCTTTATGCAGGCGCTGGATACCACCATCGTCAATACCGCGATCCCGTCGATGGCGCGCGATCTCAACGTCAGCCCGCTGAATATGCACTCGGTGATCGTTTCTTATGTGCTGACCGTGGCGATTACGTTGCCGATCAGCGGCTGGCTGGCGGACCGTTTTGGCGTGCGCAATATCTTCTTCTGCGCGATTGTGCTGTTCAGCATCGGCTCGCTGCTGTGCGCCTTCTCCGCCACGCTCGATGAGCTGATTATGGCGCGCGTGGTGCAAGGCATTGGTGGCGCGATGATGGTGCCGGTTGGCCGCTTAACGGTGATGAAAATTGTGCCGCGCGAGCAATATATGTCGGCGATGACCTTCGTCACCACGCCGGGACAAATTGGTCCGCTGCTCGGCCCGGCGCTGGGCGGGATTCTGGTGCAGTACGCCAGCTGGCACTGGATTTTCCTGATCAACATTCCGGTTGGCATCATTGGTGCGATTGCCACGCTGACGCTGATGCCGAATTACACCATGCAGACGCGGCGCTTCGATTTCCTCGGTTTTGTGCTGCTGGCCGTCGGCATGGCGACCTTAACGCTGGCGCTGGATGGTCAGCGCAGCGCCGGCGGATCGCCGCTGTTGCTCGGCTTACTGATTCTGGTTGGGGTGTTTTCACTGTTGTTCTACCTGATGCACGGCCGCAACAACGATAACGCGCTGTTCAGCCTGAAACTGTTTGATAACCGCATCTATTCAATTGGCCTGATCGGCAGTTTTACCGGCCGCATCGGTAGCGGCATGCTGCCGTTTATGACGCCCATTTTCCTGCAGGTCGGCCTCGGCTACAGCCCATTCCACGCCGGATTGATGATGATTCCAATGGTGCTCGGCAATATGGGGACTAAGCGCGTGGTGGTGCGCATCGTCAACCTGTTCGGCTATCGCAATGCGCTGGTCGGCGCGACCCTGGCGCTGGCGCTGGTGGTGCTGCTGTTCCCGCTGGTGGCGCTGCTGGGATGGATTTGGCTGCTACCGGTGGTGTTATTGCTGCAGGGCATGGTCAACGCCATCCGCTTCTCTTCGATGAACACGCTGACGCTCAAAGAGCTGCCGGACGATCTGGCTTCCAGCGGCAACTCGTTGTTGTCGATGATCATGCAGCTGTCGATGAGTATTGGCGTCACCGTGGCCGGTTTGCTGTTGGGCGCATTTGGCCACGGCGTGGTAACCGACAGCGCGGCGGCGCATCAAACCTTCATTTACACCTATCTGTGCATGGCGCTGGTGATTGCGCTGCCGGCGCTGGTGTTCTGGCGCGTACCGAAGGATGTCAGTAAAAACGTTGACCTTAGAGGCAGGAGCAAAGGATGAAGCGGCCGGTAAAATGGGGCATTGGCGCCAAGCTGTTTGCGGCGATTTTTTCCACTTGCATGCTGGTGATCATCACCATGCATTGGGGCGTGCGGCTTAGCTTTGAGCACGGCTTTGTGGATTACATCAAAAAGGGCAATGAGCAGCGCTTAACCCTGCTGAGCGATGCGCTGGCCGATCAGTATGAGCAGCACGGTAGCTGGGATTTTCTGCGCAGCAATGACAAGCTGATTTTTTCTATTTTGCGCTCGCTGGAGCAGAATCCGGGCAGCGTTAATCAGTTACCGCCGCACGGCTGGCGCACGCAGTTCTGGATTATCGATCAGCAATACAAAGTGCTGTCAGGGCCGCGCCAGCCGGTGCCGCCGGAAGGTACCCGGCGCAATATCACCACCAGCAACGGCAAAATTGTTGGCTGGGTGATTGCCTCACCGGCTGAACGTCTGACGCGCAGCACCGACATTAACTTTGATCAGCAGCAGCGACGCACCAGCTGGATGATTGTGGCGCTGACCGGGTTACTCGCCGCGCTGGTCACCTGGCTGCTGGCGCGCGGTTTACTGGCACCGGTAAAACGGCTGGTGGATGGCACGCACCATTTGGCGGCGGGCAATTTCGCTACCCGCGTGGAAGTCGGCAGCAGCGATGAACTCGGCCAACTGGGCCGCGACTTCAACCAGCTTGCCAGTTCGCTGGAAAAGAACGAAAGCAACCGCCGCGCCTTTATGGCCGACATCTCCCATGAACTGCGCACGCCGCTGGCGATTCTGCGCGGTGAGCTGGAAGCGATGCAGGATGGCGTGCGCAAGCTGACGCCGGAAGCCATCAGCTCGCTACAAAGCGAAGTGGTGGTGCTGACCAAACTGGTGGAGGATCTGCATCAGCTGTCATTGTCCGACGCGGGCGCCCTCGCCTATCGCAAGCAGCCAGTTGATCTGGTCACTCTGCTGGAAGTGGTGGCCGGCAGCTTCGGCGAACGCTATCGCAGCCGCGGCTTAGCACTCAATCTGGCGTTACCCGCGCAGGCGGAGAGCTTTGGCGATCCCGATCGCCTGATGCAGCTGTTCACCAATTTGCTGGAAAACAGCCTGCGTTACACCGACAGCGGCGGCGCGGTGCAGCTCTCGATGCAGCTGGCGGGCGAAAACTGGCAACTGCGGTTTGCGGATAGCGCGCCGGGCGTTGATCCGGCCCATCAGGCACAATTATTTGAACGATTTTTTCGCGCGGAAAGTTCACGCAATCGCGCCAGCGGCGGCTCTGGGCTTGGCCTGGCGATCTGTAAAAACATCGTGGAAGCGCATGACGGCAGCATCAGTGCGGATCACTCTGATTTAGGTGGACTGCAAATCACGCTAAACTTGCCGTATGTTCCTCACTAGACGCCACTTATGAGCCCGGAAAATAGCGATCCTCTGATCCTTGTTGTAGAAGATGAACCCAAACTGGCGCAGCTGATGATTGATTATCTGCAGGCGTCCAACTATCGCACGCACCACATCGCCGACGGTAACGCGGTGTTGAGCTATGTTCAGCACACGCCGCCGGACCTGATGCTGCTGGATTTGATGTTGCCCGGCCGCGACGGCTTAACGCTGTGCCGCGAAATTCGACGTTTCTCGGAACTGCCGATCATCATGGTGACCGCGCGCACCGAGGAGATTGATCGCCTGCTGGGGCTGGAAATCGGCGCGGATGACTATATCTGCAAGCCGTTCAGCCCGCGTGAAGTGGTGGCGCGCGTCAAAACCATTTTGCGCCGCGTCAAACGTTCGCCGGAAGAGGCGCAGCAGGAATCGCCTTTGCATATTGATGAGAGCCGCTTTCAGGCCAGCTGGCGTGAACAACAACTGGAGCTGACGCCCGCCGAATTTCGTCTGCTGAAAACGCTGGCGCTGGAGCCGGGAAAAGTGTTCTCGCGCGAGCAGTTGCTCAATCATCTCTACGACGATTACCGCGTAGTCACCGATCGCACTATCGACAGTCACATCAAAAACCTGCGCCGCAAGCTGGAAAGCCTCGATGCGGAACAGCCGTTTATCCGCGCGGTGTACGGCATGGGGTATCGCTGGGAAGCGGACGTCTGCCGCTTGCTGTAGCCTGCAACGGCTTACATTGATCCAGGTCAATTTACATCGGGTGCGGGCCTGCCTACAATTCCCCACCTTTTGCAGGGCCGTATAATGCGGCCGCTGCACCTGCCATCCACGATGGCATGCTGACCTGACATCAGTGAGAAAATCCATGTTAAAACCTGAACTGCTTTCTCCAGCGGGATCGCTGAAGAATATGCGCTATGCCTTTGCCTACGGCGCTGATGCCGTCTACGCTGGCCAACCGCGCTACAGCCTGCGCGTGCGCAACAACGAATTCACCCACGAGATTCTGGCGCAGGGCATCAATGAAGCCCATGCGCTCGGTAAGAAATTCTACGTGGTGGTCAACATCGCCCCGCACAACGCCAAACTGAAAACCTTTATCCGCGATCTGACGCCGGTCATTGCCATGCAGCCGGACGCGCTGATCATGTCCGATCCCGGCTTGATTATGCTGGTGCGTGAAGCCTTTCCGCAGATGCCGATTCATCTGTCGGTGCAGGCCAACGCGGTCAACTGGGCCACGGTGAAATTCTGGCAGCAGATGGGGCTGACGCGCGTGATTCTTTCACGCGAGCTATCGCTGGATGAGATTGCAGAAATCCGTCAGCAGGTGCCGGAAATGGAGATTGAGATCTTCGTGCACGGCGCGCTGTGCATGGCTTACTCCGGCCGCTGCCTGCTCTCGGGCTACCTCAACAAACGCGATCCTAATCAAGGGACCTGCACCAATGCCTGCCGCTGGGAATACAAAGTGGAAGAAGGCAAGCAGGATGAGATGGGCAATATCGTCGGTTTCCATGAGCCGGTTAAGGTGCAGGAGCCGACTTTGGGCGTCGGCGCCACCACCGACCGGGTGTTCCTGCTGGAAGAGAAGATGAAGCCGGGTGAGGTGATGAGCGCCTTCGAGGATGAACACGGCACCTACATCATGAACTCTAAAGATCTGCGCGCGGTGGCGCACGTTGAACGTCTGAGCCAAATGGGTGTTCACTCGCTGAAAATCGAAGGCCGCACCAAATCCTTCTACTACTGCGCGCGCACCGCGCAGGTTTATCGCCGTGCCATTGACGATGCCGCTGCGGGTAAACCCTTCGATCCAGCGCTGCTGGAGACGCTGGAAGGTTTGGCGCATCGCGGTTACACCGAAGGCTTTCTGCGTCGTCATACCCATGACAGCTATCAGAACTACCAGCAAGGTTTCTCCATCTCCGAGCGCCAGCAGTTTGTCGGCGAATTCACCGGCGAACGTCGCGGTGACTGGGCGCAGATTGCGGTAAAGAATAAGTTTATGCTCGGGGATTCTGTCGAGATCATGACGCCCGAAGGCAACCTTAATTGCACGCTGGAAACCATGCAGAACGATAAAGGATCGGCGGTGGACGTGGCGCCAGGCGATGGACACCGCGTGTGGATCCCGGTCCCGGAATCGGTCAACCTCGCCTTTGCCCTGCTGTTGCGTAATTTCACCGATGGCCACAGCACCTACGATCCACACGGGAAAAATCGCACATAAAGAAAAGAAAATGGCGAAGTTAGAGTAGGATCACAGACCCTTTCTTCGCCTCGCTTTAGAATCTCGCCTGCTGCTAACGAGTAAGAATAAAAGCAGGTAGTACCAGGAACCACCTCATTCACCCGCCCGGCTCCCCCGTGCGGGTTTTCTTTTTTGATCGCCCACCGATTTTTTCGTCGCCCGCCGATAAAGTTCTCTCTCCAGCTATGCTATAACCAGTGCTCTGTCTCTCGCATCAAGGAACTGATAATGCAAAACAAACCGCTGACGCTGCTGATCCTCAACGGGAAAGGCGCAGGTAATGAAGATTTGCGCGCTGCGGTGAATACGCTGCGTGATGAAGGCTTTAATCTGGCGGTGCGCGTCACCTGGGAAAAAGGTGATGGCGATCGTTATGTACAAGAAGCGGTCGCTTTGCAGGCAGAAACCGTGGTGGCTGGCGGCGGTGATGGCACCATCAATGAGATCGCCACCGCGCTGGCGGGATTGCCCGAGCAGCAGCGTCCGGCGCTGGGCATTTTACCGCTCGGCACCGCCAATGATTTCGCCACCAGCGTCGGTATTCCTGAAGGGATGGAACCGGCTTTACGTCTCGCGCTGGTGGGAAAAGCCACGGCTATCGATTTGGCGCGCGTGAACGGCGATCGCTACTTTATCAATATGGCGACCGGCGGATTTGGTACACGCATCACCACCGAAACGCCTGAAAAGCTGAAATCGGCACTCGGCGGCGTGTCGTACTTTATTCATGGTTTGATGCGCGTCGATGCGCTGAAACCGGATCGCTGTGAAATCAGCGGCCCCGGCTTTAACTGGCAAGGCGATGCGCTGGTAATTGGCATCGGCAATGGACGTCAGGCCGGCGGCGGACAAAAGCTCTGCCCGGATGCACTTATCAATGATGGACAGCTCAACCTCAGCATCGTCACCGCGCAAGAGCTGCTGCCAACGTTGCTGCATTCGCTGACGCGTGATGATGAAAATCCGAATATCGTCACGGCGCAGCTGCAGTCGCTCACCATCCGTTCACCCCATGAGATGACGTTTAATCTGGATGGCGAACCGCTGACGGGAAGTGAGTTTGAGATTGAAGTGATGGCGGGCGCACTGAGCTGCCGTTTGCCGCCGCAATGCCCGTTACTTGCTTAATGCACATTACCGTAGCGGCGCGCTTTCAACGGCGCGCAATACATTGCGCCGCTACGATGTTATTCAGTTAACTGTAATTACACTTTCATCCAGCGGCGTTCCAGTGCGGAAACCGCAACAGCTTCCAGCACCTTCTGCACCTGCAATCCTTCGGCGAAATCTGGCCACATGCGATCGCCAGCGGCAATGCCATTGATTAAATCGCGAATCTCGACGGTTTTCTGATCGTTGAAACCGATGCCGTGCCCGGCAGAGACGCAGAAGTTGGCGTAATCCGGATGCGCCGGACCGGTCAAAATGGTTTTGAAACCCTGGCGGCCTGCCGGTTCATCGTGAATATACAGCTCCAGCTCGGCCATACGTTCCTGGGTATAACGCAGCGTGCCTTTGGTACCGGTGACCACATACGTCAGGCCCATTTTGCTGCCGCAGGCGATTCGCGAGGTTTCAAACACGCCGTGCGCACCGTTTTTAAAGCGCAGCAAGGCGCTGGCCTGATCTTCGTTTTCCACCGGCAGCAGGCGTGAAGCATCCTTCGGATCCGGACGCTCTTTAATCACCGTCATCATATCGCCGCTGACTTCTTCAATATCACCGACCAAATAGTGCGCCATATTCACAATATGCGCAGCGAGGTCGCCAAGCGCGCCTAATCCGGCCAACGCTTTCTGGCAGTGCCAATCGAGCGGCGTTTCCGGCCGTGCCAGATAATCTTCATTGTGCGTGCCGTAGAAGTGCACCACATCGCCGATTTCACCACGCGCGATAATTTCGCGCGCCAGTTGGCTGGTGGGGTTTTTCATGTAGTTAAAGCCGACCAGCGTTTTAACGCCCGCCTGCTGCGCCGCTTGTACCATCTCTTCCGCATCGGCCACTGATAGCGATAGCGGTTTCTCAGAGTAAACGTGCTTGCCGTTGCGAATCGCTTCCAGCGCCATCTCTTTATGCAGGAAGTTCGGCGCGCAGATATCAACCACATCGATGTTCGGATCGCGCACCAGCTCGTGCCAGTCGCCGGTAGAACGGGCAAAGCCAAAAGTTGCCGCCTGTTTTGCTGCCAGCTCTGGGTTCACTTCCGCCAGCATTTCACGCACGATCTCGCCTTTCAGGGCAAAAACCGTAGGTGCCTGAGCGTAAGCAATCGCGTGACAACGACCGATGTAACCACTGCCAATCATTCCAATTCTGACTTTGTTCATGACTATTCCCGCATTCGCTTAAGAGTTGATCTGGAATATATGTTTCGCTTTTGGCCCCGACAACGGCGAAATGAAATATCTGTGATCATGCATGCGAGGTATCTGACAAAATCGACAAATCAGAATGTAATTTTGCATAGAGATGGTGATCATCGTCACAAAAGATGTTGTATCAGTTGTGATTTTGCCGCGCTGAGTCCGCTCATGGCGCGCAATTGACGCTTTATTCAGCAGTCAGAACGAATTGTGAAAAAGAGTTTTGACAAGGCGAGGGCCGCTCGATAATATGCGCCCCGTTCAAACGATTCCTCTGTAGTTCAGTCGGTAGAACGGCGGACTGTTAATCCGTATGTCACTGGTTCGAGTCCAGTCAGAGGAGCCAAATTTAAAAAACCCGCTCAGGGAAACCTGAGCGGGTTTTTGTCATTTCAGCGTCGCCATTTAGGGTGGCCGTGATTCCCTGGTCGCCATGAATGGCGCCCCTACGTAACTGTTCCTCTGTGATTCTCTTCACAACTCTTTAACGCCGACTTGTATGGTAGTATTTGTACGCGTATTTTTTCATCATTGCATTCCCGTTGGAGTAGATGATGAAAAGTGTAGTGATTGAGCAACCGGGTAAACTGGTATTGGCAGAACGTCCGCTGCCGCAACCCGCTGCAGGTGAAGTACGCGTGAAGGTGCAATTTGCCAGCATCTGCGGTTCCGACGTGCATATCTGGCACGGTCACAATCCTTTCGCTAAATATCCGCGCGTGATTGGTCACGAATTCTTCGGCCTGATTGATGCGGTCGGCGATGACGTTGCCGCCAGCCGCATTGGCGAACGTGTGGCGGTCGATCCGGTGGTCAGCTGCGGTCACTGCTATCCCTGCTCGATTGGTCGCCCGAACGTCTGCACAGCGTTGCAGGTGATTGGCGTGCACCGCGACGGTGGCTTTAGCGAATATGCCGTGGCACCAGCAAAAAACGCCTTCCGCCTGCCGGATAGCGTTCCCGACAAACTCGCAAGCATGGTCGAACCTTTCACCATCGCGGCCAATATCACCGCCTTCCTCAAACCACAGCCAAACGATGTGGCGCTGATTTACGGTGCCGGGCCAATGGGCCTCACCGCCATTCAGGTGCTGAAAGGCGTGTATGGCGTTGAACAGGTATTAGTGGTTGATCGTCTGCCAGAACGGCTGTCGCTGGCGCAGGAAAACGGTGCCGATCAGGTGTTCAACAACAGCGAAATTCCACTCGCCGCGCAGCTGGAAGGCGTGCAGCCAACGCTGATTATCGACGCCGCCTGTCACCCTTCGATCCTGGCAGAAGCCGCCGCCCTCGCCTCACCGGCGGCGCGTATCGGCCTGCTGGGTTTTTCTGGCGAGCCGTGCAGCATCACGCAGCAAAGTCTCACCAGCAAAGAGCTGTCGCTGTTCACCTCGCGTCTCAACAGCAATCGCTTCCCGCAGGTGATTGAGTGGATTGAGCAAGGCCAGATCCAGCCGGAGAAACTGGTGACGCACTATTTCCCGCTGGCAGACGTTGAGCAAGCCATGACGCTGTTCGAAAAAGATCCCCGCACCTGCTGCAAAGTGATCCTACAAATGGGTTAAGTTAACCCGCACACCAGGTGTCCCCATGCCGGTCCCTTACCTGCCGGCATTATTACTATAAAAAATGACGATGACGGAGTTTCTATGTTTAAGAACCTGCGCTGGACCCTCGTACTGCTGTTGTTCCTGGTGTTTATGATCAACTACCTTGATCGTATCGCCCTCTCTCTGACGGTACCGCTGGTGGAAAAAGACCTGATGATCAACGCCGAGCAGTTCGGCATGATTTTCGGCAGCTTCTTCTTCGGTTATGCCCTGTTTAACTTCATCGGTGGCTTAGCGACCGATAAATTTGGCCCGACCATCGTGCTCGGCACCGCCGTTGGCATGTGGTCGCTGTTCTGCGGCCTAACCGCGATGGCGACTGGCTTCTGGTCGATGATGATTCTGCGCGTGCTGTTTGGCATGGCGGAAGGCCCCATCTCTGCCTCAGCGAACAAAGCCATTAACGGCTGGTTCCCGAAAAAACAGGCCGCCACCGCAATGGGCTTACTCAGCTCGGGTTCACCGCTGGGTGGCGCGGTTGCCGGTCCGATTGTTGGCTATCTGGCGCTGTCGTTCGGCTGGCGTCCGGCATTTGTAGTGATCGCCGCGATTGGCTTCGTCTGGCTGGCGCTGTGGTTCTTCTTCGCGTCAGATAATCCGGCGAAAAGTAAGCGCGTCTCGGCAGAAGAGCGTGCCTTAGTAGAAAAACTGAAAGCCGAAGAACCGGCCGACGTGATCGACTCAAGCGGCGCCGCGCATGGTTTAGGCTTTTATCTGCGCCAGCCGATCATTCTGGTCACCGCCTTTGCCTTCTTCTGCTACAACTACATTCTGTTCTTCTTCCTGAGCTGGTTCCCGGCGTATCTGGTGCAGGCGCACGGCCTTGATATCAAAGCGATGAGCATCACCACCATGATCCCGTGGATTGTTGGCTTCGTGGGCCTGGCGCTGGGTGGCTGGATCTCCGATAAGATTTTCAACATCACCGGCAAGCTGCTGCTTTCACGAAAAATTGTGCTGGTGGTTTCACTTACCGCCGCGGCGATTTGCGTGGCGCTGGCAGGTACGATAAAAGAGGTCAACTCGGCGGTGATCATGATGTCGATCTCGATCTTCTTCCTCTACATCACCGGCGCAATTTACTGGGCGATTGTGCAGGACGTGGTGCACAAAAGCCGCGTCGGCAGCATCAGTGGCTTTATCCATCTGATAGGTAGCTTGTCCGGTGTGATCGGCCCGGTGGTGACTGGCTTCATCGTGCAGCACTCCGGTAAGTTTGACAGCGCCTTTATCCTCGCAGGTGCGGTGGCTGGCGTCGGCGCGCTGCTGGTACTGCTGGTGATTCGTGAACCTAAAGCCACTAATAAACCGGTTTCAGTGTAAATCTCATGGGGCGCTGAGCGCCCCATTTGCTAAAAGGAATGACTATGTTAGAGCTTGAACGCCTCCCCGCTGATGTCCAACGCCCCGCTTACGATCGCAGCCAACTCAAAACCCGCATGGTGCACATCGGCTTTGGTGCCTTCCACCGTGCGCATCAGGCACTGGCGACCGATAAGCTGGCCGCTCAGGGCAGCGACTGGGGTTATTGCGAAGTGAATCTCAACAGCGGCACGCTGATTCAGGCGCTGCGTCAGCAGGATCTGCTCTACACGCTAACCGAAATGGCGGATGAGAGTTTACACACGCGGGTGATTGGCGTGGTGACGCAAGCGCTGCATGGCAAAGGCGACGGCATTGAGGCGGTGATCGAGGCGATGAGCCAGCCGGACGTGGCGATTGTCTCGATGACCGTAACCGAGAAAGGTTATTGCTACATGCCGTCGAGCGGCAAGCTCAATCCCGATCATCCCGATATTGTGCACGACCTCGCTCATCCTGGTGAGCCACGTTCGCTGCCCGGCTTGATTCTGGCGGCCATTATCCGCCGCCGCGAACGCAATTTTCCGCCGTTTAGCGTGATGTCCTGCGACAATATGCCGGAAAACGGCCATGTCACGCGCAACGTGATCACCCAGTTGGCCGAGCGCCACAACCCCGCTTTGGCGGAGTACATCCAGGCGCACATCACCTTCCCTTCGACCATGGTTGATCGCATCGTCCCGGCCATGACCGATGCGGCGTTCGACACGCTGGCGGAACGTTTGGGCAGCCGCGATCCGGTGGCGGTTGAAGCCGAACCGTTTTTCCAGTGGGTTATCGAAGACAACTTCGTTAACGGACGTCCGGCGTGGGAAAACGCGGGGGCGGAGCTGGTCAGCGATGTGCTGCCGTTCGAAGAGATGAAGCTGCGGATGCTCAACGGCAGCCACTCGTTCCTCGCGTATCTCGGTTTTCTCGCCGGTTATGAACACATCAGCGATTGCATGGCCGATGCCAGCTATTGTGCGGCGGCGCGCGCGTTGATGTTGCAGGATCAGGCGCCGACGCTGCGCACGCAAAGCGTCGATCTCGAAGCCTACGCTGATTCCCTGATTGCGCGTTACGAGAATCGCGCCATCAAACATCGTACCTATCAAATCGCCACCGATGGCACGCAAAAACTGCCGCAGCGCCTGCTGGATAGCGCGCGCTGGCATCTGCGCAATGGCACCTCGTGCGATTTCGTGTTGCTGGGCGTGGCGGGCTGGATGCGCTACGTCAGCGGCGTGGATGAGCAAGGTCAGGCCATTGAGATTCGCGATCCGCTGAAAGATCAGCTGGCGGACATTGTGGCCCACAGTGAGGACGGTGCGCCACGTGTTAAGGCGTTGCTCAGCCTCAACGCCGTGTTCGGTGACGATCTGCAGCAGCAGCCCGCCTTTGTCTCACGCGTGACTGAACTCTATCAGCAACTGGTTAAACAGGGCGCGCGCGCCACCGTTCAAAGCCTCGTCACACAAGGCTAAGCGCCTGCACAAATGTGTAGCGCAGACGCAGCGTGCTGATTAGACTGAACCTTTCTTAACGGGCTGGCAGATGCCAGCCGTAATACGGATATTGCTGCATGTCGACTGCCTATACCATAACCACCAGCGAACCGGTAAATCAGCAGATCTATCGTTATCTGCGCAAAGATATTGTGACCTGCGTTATTCATCCGGGCTCGCTGCTGTCGGAGAAGGAAGTGTCGGCGCGTTTCAACGTGTCACGTCAGCCGGTACGTGAAGCCTTTATCAAGCTGGCGGAAGCCGGACTGGTGCAGGTGCTACCGCAGCGCGGCACCTTCGTGCGCAAAATCTCCGCTCAGCGCGTGGCCGACGGTCGCTTTATCCGGGAAGCGGTAGAGATCGCCGTGGTTCGCCGCGCCGCGCAGGAGATGGGTGCGACCGGATTGATGGCGCTGGAGCATAACCTGCAGCTGCAGCGTCTCGCCGCTGAACGTCATGACAGCCAGGCTTTCCTGGGGCTGGACGATGAGTTTCACCGCTTAATTGCTGAAGGGATTAATTGCCTGCTGGCGTGGGAAACGGTGGAGAACATCAAAGCTACCATGGACCGCGTGCGCTTTCTGACCCTGAGCGAAGTGTCACCGCCGGAGCGTTTGATTCAGCAGCATGAAGATATCTATAACGCCTTGAAAGCGCATGATGTTGACGCAGCTGAAAGCGCAATGCGCCGTCATCTGCAGGAGATGATTTTGACCATTACGCCGATTGCCGAGCGTAATAGTGAGTGGTTTGAGGCGCCTTGATTTAGTGCTCGCTGTCCCCCTCCTGGGTCCTCCCCCATTAATGGGGGAGGAAGATGCTGCAAAATGTAAGTGTTGAAGCCGCATATGGCAGCATCTCCTTCCCCCGCTCGCGGGGGAAGGCCGGGATGGGGGACAGCGAGCACAGACCCCACTCAATCAAGCAATCGTCACATCCTTCGACAAATACACATCCTGCACCGCATTAATCAGCTGCACGCCCTCTTTCAACGTCTTCTTAAACGCCTTGCGCCCCAGAATCAGCCCCATGCCGCCGGCACGCTTATTGATTACCGCCGTACGCACCGACTCCGCGATATCCGTTTCACCCGCAGAAGCGCCGCCGGAATTGATCAAACCTGCGCGTCCCATATAGCAGTTCGCCAGCTGGTAACGCACCAAATCTATCGGGTTTTCCGTAGTCAGCTTGCTGTAGACGCGCTCATCGGTGTGACCAAACTTCACCGCGTTATAGCCGCCGTTATTCTCCGCCATCTTCTGCTTGACGATATCCGCACCGATGGTCGCCGCCAGATGATTGGCCTGGCCGGTTAAATCGGCGCTGGCGTGGTAATCGACGCCCTCTTTCTTGAACGCATCATTACGCAGATAGGCCCAGAGCACCGTCACCATGCCCAGCTCGTGCGCACGTTCAAAGGCCGCCGAGATCTCTTCAATCTGGCGACGTGATTGTTCGGAACCGAAGTAGATGGTGGCGCCAACCGCCACCGCGCCCAGATTAAAGGCCTGTTCCACGCTGGCGTACAACGTCTGATCGTATTGCGTCGGATAGCTCAGCGTTTCGTTGTGGTTCAGCTTCACCATAAACGGAATGCGGTGCGCGTAGCGACGAGAAACCGAAGCCAGCACGCCGTAGGTAGAGGCGACGCAGTTACAGCCAGCTTCAATCGCCAGCTCAACAATGTTTTTTGGATCGAAATAAGCTGGATTGGCCGCAAAGGATGCGCCCGCCGAGTGCTCAACGCCCTGATCGACCGGCAAAATCGACAAATAGCCGGTGCCGGCTAAACGTCCGGTGTTGTACAGCGTTTGCATGTTGCGCAGTACGGTAGGAGAACGATTGTTGTCGATCATCACGCGATCAACATAATCCGCGCCGGGTAAATAGAGGCTATCCGCTGGAATGGTCATGCAGCGATGTTGAAGAAGGCTATCCGCCTCTTTGCCCAATAACTGTACGATGTCCGTCATGTTCGCTCCTGATAAATGGCTGGATTGGAACCGGCCGTTGCCGATTCGCCCCCAACAGCCTGGACCGGAAAGCGCCAGGCTGGCAAATTGCTGACTCCATTTTTCAGACGGATGCGCAGTGAAAAAGCGGCAATCTGGCGTTACGCCCTACCACCATTGATGGAAATGGTGCACCGGCCCAATGCCTTTACCGACCTCCAGCGAATCGGCGTGCAGCAGCGCCTGTTGCAGCCACGCCTTGGCTTCAGCGACCGTCGCTGCCCAGCTATCATGGCGCGGACGCAACGCCGCCAGCGCGGCTGAAAGCGAGCATCCGGTGCCGTGCGTGTGGCGCGTATTGACGCGCGGCGCGGTAAAGCGCTGACGTCCGTCGCGGGTAATCAGCCAGTCCGGGCTTTCGGCATCGCTAAGATGTCCGCCCTTCATCAGCACCGCTTCGCAGCCAAGATCGAGCAGCGCATCGCCCTGCTGCAACATGGTTTTCTCATCCTGCGCCATCGCGCGTCCCAGCAGCGCGGCGGCTTCCGGCAGGTTTGGTGTGATCAGCGATACCTGCGGCAGCAGCAATTCGCGCACGCTCGCCACCGCATCCGGCGACAGCAGCGCATCGCCGCTTTTGGCAATCATCACCGTATCCAGCACCACAAACGGCAGGCTGGCCCGTTTCAGCCGCTCGGCGACCACCTCGACAATCGCGGTTTCGGACAGCATGCCTATCTTCGCAGCATCAATGCGCACATCATTCAGCACCGAATCGAGCTGTGCGCCAACAAAATCAGGTTCGATGCGATACACCGACTGCACGCCGCAGGTGTTCTGCGCCACCAGCGCGGTGATGACGCTGGTGCCATACGCGCCCAGCGCGGAGAAAGCTTTGAGGTCGGCCTGAATACCTGCGCCGCCGCTCGGATCGGTGCCAGCAATGGTCAATGCATTGATGCGTTTCATGCCTCGACCTCCAGCGTCCACAGCGTATCGAGGAAAGCAGCGGCAAAGCTGCCTGGCCCGGCGACCTGGCGCGCTGTCTGCTCACCCGTCAGCGACATCACGCGGCAGGCCGCAGCGACATGCTGCAGGCGATCGCCCGGCAAGCTGGTGCAGGCGGCAACCACCGCCGTCAACGCGCAGCCGGTGCCAACCACGCGCGTCATCAGCGGGCTGCCGCCGGGGATGGCGAATGTCTGCACGCCGTCAGTGACATAATCCACTTCACCGGTCACCGCCACAACGGTGTGGTAATCACGCGCCAGCTGCTGGGCAGCGCTTAACGCGATATCGGCCTGATGCAGACTGTCGACACCGCGTCCGCCGCTAGCCTGTTGCGCCAGTGCGAGAATTTCTGAAGCGTTACCGCGAATCGCCGCCGGTTGCAGGCTCAGTAACTGTTGACAGAATGTGGTGCGCAGCGTTAGTGCGCCGACCGCCACCGGATCCAGCGTCCACGGCGTGCCTGCGGTTTGCGCCGCTTGCACCGCCGCCCACATCGCATCACGACGTTCGCGCGTCAGCGTACCTACGTTTATCAACAACGCATCGGCAAAACCGGCAAACTGCGCCGCTTCTTCAGGATCGATCACCATCGCGGGCGAAGCTTGCAGTGCCAGCAGCACGTTGGCAGTAAAGGTTTGCACCACGTCATTGGTCATGCAGTGCACCAGCGGCGCTTGCTGACGCAGCAGTTGCAGAGAGTGCGCGAGTTGCGCGGGGGAAAGAAGGTCAGGCTGTTTCATAAGGCTCCCAACCGGCGATCAAGAAGGCGAATGCGGTCAGGCATCTGACTTCCCTACGCTGGCATTATCCAGATCAGGTCGGCGGGTGTATCTCAGCCCTGTATTAAAGGGGCACCCCGAGTCAAAACTACGTTGGCGAGCATAGGGAACAAGTTGGGGTAAAGCAAGTAAACGCCGCTTTCCTGGAATCTGGCTCACAAAGCAACAAATTACACATTCATGTAACTTATTGATAAAACGCCTTAAAACGACGCTTTTTTGCGTGCTGCGTCATACTTTGTAATAAATCCCATTGATAATTCGCGTCGCGAAAAATAGCATCCCCGGCAACTTGTTTTATGACGAAACAATACGGATTTGTTAATTGTTTATGGAAGCATCACGGAGGATTTGCTATGCGTCGGATTCCACGCGCGCCGCTCTCTGCGGCCATTGTCTCTGCCCTGTTTGCCGGCACTTTTGTGCCGGTTCCCTCCGCCCACGCCGTGGGTTTTGTCGAAGACGCCACTCTCTCTGGCAATCTGTTTTACTGGCAACGCCAGCGCGATCGCAAAGAGATGGATCCGCAAAAAGGCTCGTACGGTCAGTATGATGCCAATCTGCATCACGCCTCTGCGAATGCCAATCTCGACTTCTCATCCGGTTACGCCGGTGAGGTGATCGGCCTCGATCTGGCAGCGTTTGGCGCGCTGGAGTTAAGCAACGGCGGCCCGGCGGCACCGAATGAAATTGGTTTCAGCAATGCCCGTACGCGCTGGGATGAGGACTGGAGCGGAGATAAGAGCGGCTTAAGTCTCTATAAAGCCGCCATCAAGGCAAAATGGCAGGATAACTGGCTGCGCGCAGGCTATCTGCAGCCCACCGGGCAGACGCTGCTGGCACCGCACTGGAGCTTCCTGCCCGGCACCTATCGCGGCGTTGAGGCCGGCACCACCTTTGATTTTAGCGACGCCGGCGCCCTTTCCGTCTCCTGGATGTGGACTGACGAATACAAAGCGCCGTGGTATCGCGACATGTACAACTTCCGTAAAGCCGATGGCGTGACGGAGATTCCGTGGCTGCAATCCTTTGGTGCCAAATACGATTTTAAAAACGCGCTGGTGCTGGAAGGCGCCTACGGCCAGGCGGCAAATTACATGGATCAGTATTTTGCCAAAGCCTCTTATCAGCTGCCGCTGGCCGATGCACCGCTGCGCACCAGTTATCAATTTTATGGCGCGAAGGATCGTGACAACAGCGGCGTTGGCCAGGTGAACGATGTTTACGATGGCCTCGCGTGGCTGCAGGCGCTGACGTTCGGCTACACGCTCGGCGCGTTCGATTTCCGCCTCGAAGGCACATGGGTAAAAGCCGAGGGTAATCAGGGCTTCTTCCTGCAACGTATGACGCCGTCTTACGCCAGCTCGAATGGCCGCATGGACGTGTGGTGGGATTCTCGCTCAGACTGGAACGCCAACGGTGAGAAAGCGCTCTTCGCCGGTGTGATGGTGGATCTGGGACACTGGCAATTACCTGGCTGGCAAGTCGGTACATCGTACGCCTACGGTTGGGACGCGAAGCCTTCCACCAATCCCCTCTACGACCAAAATCAGCGCCTGAAAGAATCAGCGTGGAGCCTCGACCTGGTTTACACCATCCAGCAAGGCCGCGCCAAAGACACCCAATTCAAACTGCACTACACCCGCTACGACAATCACAGCGATCTTCCCAGCTATAGCGGCGGCTACGGCAACATCTTCCAGGACGAGAAAGACATCAAATTTATGGTCGTCGCGCCATTCACCCTGTTTTGACCCCGATCTGGCAGGAGCCAGAGACTTACCTCCGTGGAGAAGGATAACAACATGAAAAAGTTAAAAATCAGTTTACTGGCGCTGAGCGTGATGAGCCTTGCCGCCTGCAGTTCATCCCCGCGCAGTAATCAGCAGGTCGTCGATCAAATCAGTCATTTCGGCGTGCAGTATCAGGTCACTGACAACCAGGCGGCCGATCACGGCGTGAACTGCGCGAAACTCGGTGCCGATTGGGCATCCTGCAACACCGCTACCATCACGCTGACCAACAACGGTCCGGCGCTCACCAGTAAAAACTGGGCAATCTACATGAGCAACGTGCACGAAACGCTGCGGGTGGATAACGATCAGTTCAAAATGACCCATATCGTCGGCGATTTAACCCGTCTGGAACCGACGGAGAAATTCAAAGGTATCGCGGCGGGTGAGTCGATTGAGATCCCTATCGTCAATGAATACTGGCAGCTGTTTATCACCGACGTGATGCCGCGCTGGTATGTCACCGCCGCCAATGCCACGCCAAAAATTATCACCAGCACCGATACCGAAAACCTCAGCGACTTTGTTAAGCCGTTTGGCGGCCAATGGAAGCGCATTGCCGACGATAAAAACGTGCTAATGCTGCCGCAAAGTCGTTTCACAAAGAATGCCGATGTGGTGCAACTGCCTGCCAGCGCGCTGCGCGGACAAATCACCCCAACGCCGCGTTCGGTAAAAGTTCATGCGGCGGATGTCGATCTGAGCCGTGGCGTTGCCTTGCATCTTGAGGTATTGGCGGACAACCAGGCCGATGCGGTTAAACAGCGTTTCGATTTGATGGGGCTCAAACCGCAGTCAGCGGGTTATGACATTCATACCCGTATCGCCGTCAATCATTTCCACGGCGCAGAGGCGGTTTCCGGTGCTTATCAACTGCGCATCACACCGCGCGGCACCGATATCATTGGTTACGATCAAGCTGGCGTTTACTACGGCTTAATGTCGTTACTGTCGCTGGTGCCGGCTGAAGGTAAACCGATTATCGCCACGCTTGAAGCGAAAGACGCACCGCGCTTTGCCTATCGCGGTGCCTTCCTCGATGTGGCGCGTAATTTCCACAGCAAGCAAGCGGTGCTGCGCATGCTCGATCAAATGGCGGCATGGAAGATGAATAAATTCCACTTCCACCTGACCGATGACGAAGCCTGGCGTATCGAAATCCCCGGTCTGCCAGAGTTGACCGACGTAGGCAGTAAGCGTTGTCACGATCTGACTGAGCAGCAATGTCTTCTGCCGCAATTGGGCTCCGGTCCGTTCACGGATAACAACGGAACCGGACATTTCAGCCGCGCCGATTATATCGAGATCGTCAAATATGCGCAGGCGCGCAACATCGAAGTGATCCCGGAAATCGATATGCCCGCGCATGCACGCGCGGCGGTGATCTCTATGGAGGCGCGATATCAGCAACTGATGAAAGCGGGTAAACCGCAGCAGGCCAGTGAATATCGATTGGTGGATCCTACGGATACCTCGAATACCCGTTCCGTGCAGCTGTACGACCGCACCAGCTATCTCAATCCTTGCCTCGACTCCTCGAAGCGATTTGTCGATAAAGTGATGGGTGAAGTGCAGGCGATGCACCGCGAAGCCGGCCAACCGTTGACCACCTGGCACTTTGGCGGTGATGAAGCGAAAAACATTCGCCTCGGTAGCGGCTACAGCGATGTTAAGAACCCGAAAGCGGGAACGGGCATTTTAGACCAAAGCAAAGAGGACAAACCCTGGGCAAAATCTCAGGTCTGCCAGGCGGTGGTGAAATCCGGCAAGGTGGAAGATCTGGAGCACTTGCCAAGTCACTTCGCGCTGGAAGTGAGCAAGATGGTGAAAGCGCACGGCATTCCGGTGATGCAGGCCTGGCAGGATGGATTGAAAGATGCCACTGACGCGCACGCCTTCGCCACTTCGCGCGTACGCGTTAACTTCTGGGACACGCTCTATTGGGGCGGCTTTGACACCGCCAACGACTGGACGCTGAAAGATTATGAAGTGGTGATATCCAATCCGGATTACGTCTACATGGACTTCCCGTATGAGGTGAATCCTAACGAGCGCGGCTATTACTGGGGCACACGCTTCAGCGATGAGCGCAAGATGTTTGGCTTCGCGCCGGACAACCTGCCGCAGAACGCTGAAACCTCGGTGGATCGCGACGGGAAGACCTTTGATGCCACCTCGAATAAGCCGTGGTCAGGCGCATACGGCATTTCAGTACAGCTGTGGAGTGAAACCACGCGTACCGATCAGCAGATGGATTACATGGTATTCCCGCGCCTGCTGTCGGTGGCCGAACGCGGTTGGCATCGCGCGGAGTGGGAGCTGAATTATCAGCAAGGCCGCACCTTTAAAGGCGGTGAAACCCACTTCGTTAACCAGCAGCAGCGCAATCAGGACTGGCAGCGTTTCGCCAATCTGTTAGGCCAGCGTGAGTTGGGCAAGATGGATAAAGCCGGTATTCACTACCGTTTACCGGTGCCGGGGGCGCGCGTCGAGAATGGCATACTGACCATGAACATTGCGCTGCCGGGTCTGCCGCTGGAGTACAGCCTGGATAAGGGTAAGCGCTGGCAGCGTTATCAACCACATGCTAAACCGGCAATTACTGCTAGCGATAAAGTCTGGGTGCGTAGCGTGAGTCCGGATGGCAAACGCTTCAGCCGCGCTGAAGCACTTTAAAAACTTTCTGCCCCTCGCTGGAGTGCCTGGGGCGAACACTGACAAGGATGTCGATGAAACACTCAACCTTCTCTTTTTATGTTGTTGCGCTGGGTGCCGGTTTAAGCGGCGCCCTGTTCATTCCGACGCTCAGCTTATTTCTAGCCAGTGAACTTAACGTGGCAGCCTGGAAAATCGGCGCCTTCTTCAGCGTTAATGCGCTCAGCAGTATTGCGATGAGCTTACTGATTGCCCGTTATTCAGATCGTGTCACGCAGCGTCGCCCGCTACTGCTCTTGTGCTTATTCGCACAGGCGCTCAATGCGCTGCTGTTTATCTTCTGCCGCGATTATCTGCTGTTAATTTCGCTCGGTTCGCTGCTCAATGCTTGCGGCAGTGCGGCGATACCGCAACTGTTCGCGCTGGCACGGCAAACCCGCAGTGACAATGCTTTCAGCGCCATTTTACGCGCGCAATTTTCGCTGGCGTGGGTATTCGGCCCACCGCTGGCATTCTGGATTGTTCAGTTGGCCGGCTTCACCTGGCTTTATGCCGTCATGTTCGTGCTGTTACTGAGCGTGACGCTGCTGGCTGTCACCTTGCCGCCTGGCGAGCGGCTGGCAAGCGCTACTCCTGCAAAGCAACCGGACCGGCAGCCGCTGGGGCAAAACCTTTGCTTCCTGATGTTTGCCACCTTGCTGGTATGGAGCTGCAGCGCACTCTATCTGATTGCGTTTCCTTTGCATCTGGCAGAACAGCCAACCTTGTCTGCCGACTGGAGTGGCGTGCTTTTTGGCCTCGCCGCGGCGCTGGAAATACCGATCATGCTGCTCAGCGCCAGCATGCTCAAACGCTGGGGTAAGAAAACGCAAATGCAGGCAGCCATGCTGTGCGGCATGATGTTTTATGTGGGAATTTACTTCAGTCAAAGTTTTATCCCACTGATGTTACTGCAAATTTTCAATGCCATTTTCATCGCTATCATCGCTACCGTTGGCATGTTCTGGTTTCAGGATTTACTGCAACATCGTCAGGGAATGGCGGCCACGCTGTATACCAATTCGATGTCCATCGGCGTGCTGCTGGCTGGCGTTTTACAGGGAATTATCACCACCGTCTCACCGCTGGCCATCTGGCCGGCAGCCTGTGTGCTGTTGGTGATGTCATTACTACTGATAACAAAGGTCGACAATGTTTAAACACCCTCATTCGTCGCGCACCGCTGCGCGCAACAAAACACATGGAGTGTACGTAAATGAATGTCTTAATTACTGGCGGTGCGGGCTATATTGGCTCACACATTGCCCTTAGCCTGCTGCAGAAAAACCATCGTGTGATCGTGCTGGATAATTTGTGTAATAGCTCACCGCTGGCCTTAACGCGTGTCGAAGCGTTAAGCGGAAAGAAAATGACGTTTCATCAGGGCGATATTCGCCGCCGCGCCGATCTAAATCTGGTATTTAGCCATCAGCCGATTGATGCGGTTATTCATATGGCTGGGCTGAAATCGGTAAATGAATCGCTGCAGAAACCGGTGAAGTATTATCAAAACAATATTGCCGGAACGCTAATGCTGCTGGAAACCATGAAGCAGCATCAGGTGAAAAAACTTATTTTCAGCTCATCCGCCACGGTTTATGGCATTCCGGTAAAGATTCCGCTGTGTGAGAACTGTGATACCGGCAATACCACCAACCCTTATGGCGCCTCCAAATATATGGTGGAGAAGATCATGGGTGAAGTGGTTGATGCACAACCTGAGTTAGCCATTACCGCACTGCGCTATTTCAATCCTGCCGGCGCACATCCCTCCGGCCAGCTTGGTGAGCATCCTGAAGGGATTCCCAACAATTTGCTGCCCTATCTGTTTCAGGTTGCCAATGGACTAAGAAGCCATCTGCCGGTATTTGGTGATGACTATGCAACGCCCGACGGCACCGGCGTGCGCGACTACATCCACGTGATGGATTTAGCCGAAGGTCATATTCAGGCGCTAAATCATCTCAAACCGGGCTATCGCCATTACAACCTGGGTACCGGACAAGGCTACTCGGTGCTGGAAATCGTGCAGATGTTTGAACAGGTGAGCGGCCGAAGCGTGCCGCTCGATATGCGCCCGCGTCGTCCCGGCGATGTCGCCATCTGCTTATCCGATCCCGGTCAGGCGAAAAAAGAACTGGGCTGGCAAGCAACTCGCGGCCTCGAAGACATGCTGCGCGACGCATGGCGCTGGCATACGCAGAATCCGCAAGGCTATGTTGCTCAACCAGCCGGGAGCGAAATCTGATGATGACGCGCGAAACGTTTTTACCTCATTACGAACGCCAACTCGCCGCGCTTAAAAAGCGCTTTACCTATCCCGCGACAGCAGACTGGCAACAAGCGTTACGGCAGTTTAAACAGTGGCAAGTGGAACATCAGCCGCACGAGGTGTGCGTTGCGGAACTCTCTTCGATGTTCGCGGTGCCCACCAGCCGACTGACAGGTAATGAATGCACGCTCCATCGCGTCTGGCTCGGCGGACCATCACCACTCAACGTCAACCGCACCATTGCCCAATGGCAACGCGCGATAGAAGCCAGTCGCAGTGATTTCCGGCAAACGCTATGGGTGTGGAATGCACAGCATCTGGCGGCAGAGGATCGCTTCGTCGCTCAGCAGGGAAATAGCCCCTTTCATGCTGGCACGCTGTTTCTGCCTGATGCGCTGGTGCAGGTCAACAGCCTGAGCGCACTGATGCAGTCATTTGATGGCGCCCTGATCGATGTGCTGCAGCAACTGCATGATAAGCGCTATTACGCTACGCTCTCTGACTTCTTCCGCCTGGCGATTCTCAATCGGTGCGGCGGCGTTTATATGGATGCCGATACACTTCCCGCTCAGCCTGCGACGCTGTTTCTCTGTCATCCTGAACTGCCTGATTTTACGGCAGAACAGCAGCAAATAAATTGGCTGAATCTCTTCACCGATGAAACCGGCATGATCATCAGTCATCAAAACAATCCGGTGTTGCAGAATTTACAACGGCAGCTCAGTGCGGTGTATCGCGGCTGGCCTCAGCCAATTCCAGCAAAAACGCCGGAAAGCGAACGCGCCATCTTCGAACCTTTTTACCAGTTATGGTGCGAGCAATTGCAGGTCACGCAGCTCAGCCATCAGGATTTCAGCCGGTTTGCCGTATGGGGTTTTGATGTTCAGCAGCATCGCGTGAGCGGGATTAAAGGCATGCGCCTGACTGAGGATATTCTCAGCGGTGAACGTCGCCCGCTGAGTGGTGAAGAGCAGCAGCATTATCAGCATACGATTACTCAGCTAGCACAACGCGACTGGCAATTAAGCGATCCTCTGCAGTTAGGTGAACTGGTACCTTTGCTTTCTGAATGCGATATCCTGCAAATTGCTTATGCGCCGCAGCTGCGTGCTGAAATTCCCTATTATCACTATTACGGCGTGCTCTCTCAGGATCCGCAACTGGATAAAGTGAATGCATTATTCAGCGATTTTTTAATTGCGCTTACCGCAAAGAATATTAAAGCAGGTGATTTCTGGCAGCCGATTGATGGTCAGAAAGTGTCGCCACTGATCTTCAAACCGGGAAGTATTACAGACAAGCAAGAACAGCTCGCGATGGCGAAATTAATTTTCACCACCAGCTATCTGGAATACTGCTCGGTCGATAATATTTATGCCACTGATATAACCACCCTACAGCAGCGGCAAAATATCCAGCCTTTCCTGCAACAGATTGCCGTGATTTATAATCCGCAGGGAAAAATGGTGGGTTTCGTTAACGCTGCGCCGATTCAGGATTACGATCACATCAAGGTGCAATATGGCTATCGTCAGGAGGTTTTTCCACTGGATGTGGCTTACGACAGTTTCGTGAATCAGCATCGCCAGCCGGACGATTTCTTCATTTGCAGCGTGGCGCTGCAGCCCGAGGAACAGGGAAAAGGCTATTTCAATCAAATTTTGTCAAAGCTTAAGGATCAAGCCAAACAGCAAAAAATGCGCCGCATCACCTTATGCGTCTGGCAATCGAACCCGGCAGCTATGATCTATCGCAAGAAAGGTTTTAAGGTGGTGAGCAGAATGAAACAGGAGGTTGCACGGTTTAGTGATGAAATCGTGTTTATGGCGCTAATGCTGTAATCCTTCCGCGATCAAATAATCCGGTGCGAATCTATTTTTATTCGCACCGGAAGCAACAGAAGCGCGGTGAAATAAGCAAAGTTTTAATCACCTTGATACTTATCAAATTTATTAGGCCAGAAAACGGGCCTAATTGCGCTCCGGATTTGAAGATAAACACCGCCCACTCCATTCCGGTAGCGATAATGAAATTAAAATTCTTCAGCTTTATTCCGCATGCACACAAATGGCATAACATCCGTATTTCCCGCAAAGGCGCTATTTCTCCCACCGGGCGAGCCTACTTCTCAACTCATGTTGAAGCACAATGTAAAGGCTGTGGCAAACGGCTGCATAAAATCTATTACCGCGATATTAGCGATGCGCAAGCCATACGCTGGTTAGGCTAATCATTGTTTCTAAATAAAAAAAAGCCCCGCAACATGCGTTGCAGGGCTATTGCGTGGCTATCGCAAAACTTATTCAGCCGGTTTGGTGCGAATCAGATAATCAAAGGCGCTGAGTGAGGCTTTCGCGCCTTCACCGCTGGCGATGATGATCTGCTTGTACGGCACCGTAGTGCAGTCGCCTGCGGCAAACACGCCTTTCAGGCTGGTTTCGCACTTGGCATCAATGATGATTTCGCCCATCTTGTTGCGCTCAACCGCACCTTCCAGGAAGGTGGTGTTCGGCAGCAAACCAATCTGCACGAAGATGCCGCTCAGCGCGATTTCGTGGCTGCTCTGATTGTTACGGTCAATGTAGGTCAGGCTGGTAACTTTGCTGCCGTCGCCTTTCACTTCGGTGGTCTGTGCGTTCAGAATTACATCGACGTTTTTCAGACTGCGCAGTTTGTCCTGCAGCACTTTGTCGGCGCGCATTTCGCTGGCAAATTCCAGCAGCGTCACGTGCTCAACAATACCGGCCAAATCGATTGCCGCTTCCACGCCTGAGTTACCGCCGCCGATCACCGCGGTGCGTTTGCCTTTAAACAGCGGGCCGTCGCAGTGCGGGCAATAAGTTACGCCCTTGGTGCGATACTGCTCTTCGCCCGGTACGCCCATGTTGCGCCAGCGTGCGCCGGTAGCAATGATGATGCTGCGGGATTTCAGTACTGCGCCAGATGCGGTTTCAATTGCGTGCAGACCGCCCTCTTTCGCCGCCGGAATCAGCTTGATGGCGCTCTGGGTATCAATCACATCAACATCGTAATCATCAACGTGGGCACGCAGAGAACCGGCCAGCTTCGCGCCTTCGGTTTTTGGTACGGAGATGTAGTTTTCAATGTCTACGGTGTCCAGCACCTGACCACCGAAACGCTCGCCCATCAGGCCAGTACGGATGCCTTTACGTGCCGAGTAGATGGCCGCTGCTGCGCCCGCCGGGCCGCTGCCGACGATCAGCACTTCGTAGGCTTCACGTTTGTTCAGCTCTTCCGCCGCGCGCTTGTCGGCGTTGGTGTCCACTTTACCGACGATTTCCGCCAGGCTCAGACGGCCCTGACCGAACTCTTTACCGTTGAGGAATACCGCCGGCACGCCCATCACGTTGCGCTCGGTGATTTCGTTCTGGAACATACCGCCGTCAATCGCGGTATGGCTGATACGCGGGTTCAGCACCGCCATCAGGTTCAGCGCCTGTACCACGTCAGGACAGTTGTGGCACGACAGGGAATAATAAGTTTCGAAGTGGAAGTCGCCTTCCAAAGCCACAACCTGATCCAGCAGGCTCTGCGCTTCTTTCGAAGGGTGTCCACCGGTTTGCAGCAGGGCTAAAACCAGTGAAGTAAATTCGTGACCCATTGGCGAACCGGCAAAGCGCGGACCGCTCTGGCTGCCTGGGTTAGTGATCAGGAAAGAGGGTTTACGCACCGGACGATCGTTCTCTTCGCGGAAGCTGACTTTGTCTGACAAGCCCGCGATATCGGCCAACAGAGAGCGAATCTCTGCCGATTTGGCGCCATCATCCAATGTGGCAATCAACTCAACCGGTTTCGTTAGTTTCTCAAGGTAAGCCTTGAGTTGGGATTTTAAATTGGTGTCGAGCATAGTGAGTTCCTGTCATGAAAATCGGGTGCCGTAGCACCCGATAGAGAAAGATCGAATGGCAGCTAACTTAGATTTTGCCAACCAGGTCCAGTGATGGAGCCAGAGTTGCTTCGCCTTCTTTCCATTTTGCCGGGCAAACTTCACCTGGGTGAGAAGCAACGTACTGAGCGGCTTTCACTTTACGGATCAGGTCAGATGCGTCACGGCCAATGCCTTCTGCAGTGATTTCGATCGCCTGGATGATGCCTTGCGGGTCAACGATGAAGGTACCGCGGTCTGCCAGACCTTCGTCTTCGCGCATGATTTCGAAGTTACGGGTCAGCGCGCCAGTTGGGTCACCGATCATTGCGTATTTGATTTTCGCGATGGTGTCAGAAGAACCGTGCCAGGCTTTGTGGGTAAAGTGCGTGTCAGTAGAAACAGAGTAGATATCTACACCCAGTTTCTGGAACTCTTCGTGATGGTCTGCAACGTCACCCAGTTCGGTTGGGCATACGAAGGTGAAGTCAGCCGGGTAGAAGAAGAAAACACTCCATTTACCTTCAACGTCTTTCTCGGTGACTTCGATGAATTCGCCGTTTTTGAACGCTGCGTTTTTAAATGGTTTGATCTTGGTATTAATGATGGACATGGTGACCTCCGTTAAAAGATGTGATGCAGGCTACAGAATTTTCGGGCCAACTTCTAATATGCAGACGTTATCAATCAGATAACCAAAAGCTATCAAAGCGCCGACACCTGATTTCATGCGGCTCGCGGAGGCATTCTACACAAAAAGGGCGCGGTTCTGTCAGGCTTTATCTTTTTGCGGTGAAACTGCTACTTTTATTCAAATACCTAACTGACGGAGCAAATAGGTGCACATACGTTTTTTTGACGAAGCCGATCGACCTTTTCTGCGCACACTGTATCTTGCCGCGCGACGCCATAACTGGACGTGGCTGGATGGCGATGATTGGCAGTTAGAAGATTTCGATGCGGTGATTTTGGGCGAAACCGTGCTGGTCGCTGAACTGAATGGGCATCGCGTGGGGTTTGCGGCGGTGCTGGATAATGACAACTTCCTGCATAGTCTGTATGTCGACCCCGATGCGCAGGGACAAGGCGTGGGCAGCGCGCTGTTAGAAAAAGTGCAATCGCGATTTAGCTCGACGGGCGCCTTAAAATGCCTGCAACAGAATCAGGCGGCGATGGATTTTTATCTCAAACACGGCTGGCGGCGCGAAGCGGTTGGCGAGAGCGAGCAGGGAAAATATGTGCTGATGCATTTTCCGCTGGCGACGCGCACCAGCGGAACTGGAAGGCGTTAAACGGCGCGGAACGCGATATCGCCAGGGATAATCTCTCCCTGCCAATAGAGCTGCGCTGCAACGCGACCCGCCAGTTGGCGGTAGAGCGCGGTGAAATCACTGTCCGGACGGCGCACCACGGTCGGTTCGCCATCATCCAGATCTTCACGCAGCGTAATGTGCAGCGGCAACTGGGCCAGCAAACGGGTACTGTAATCTTCCACCAGCTTCTGCGCACCGCCGGTGCCGAAAATCGGCTCGTGATGTCCGCATTGGCTACAAATGTGCATGCTCATATTCTCGATCACGCCCAGCACCGGCACGCTCACTTTCTCGAACATCACCATCCCTTTACGCGCGTCAATCAAGGCGATGTCCTGCGGCGTGGTGACCACCAGCGCGCCGGTCACCGGCACGTTTTGCGCCAGCGTCAGCTGAATATCGCCGGTACCTGGCGGCATATCGAGGATCAGATAATCGAGATCCGGCCACAGGGTTTCGTTGAGCAGCTGCATCAGGGCTTTGCTGGCCATTGGACCACGCCACACCATGGCGTTGTCGTCGGTGACCAGATAACCAATCGAATTGGTTGCCAGGCCGTGCGCCATAATCGGTGCCATGTGCGTGCCATCCGGCGAGGTGGGACGCTGATTTTCGGTGCCGAGCATATTAGGGATCGACGGACCGTAAATATCCGCATCGAGAATCCCCACGCGCGCGCCTTCAGCGATCAGCGCCAGCGCCATGTTCACAGCGGTGCTGGATTTGCCCACGCCACCTTTGCCAGAACTCACGGCGATGATGTTCTTCACACCGGTCGCGCCCGGATGGTTTTTCACCCGCTTCAGCGTGGCGATGTCGTGGCGCAGTCGCCAGTCAATGGCGCTGGCATCCGTCAGGCGCAACAGTTCGGCGCTGGTTTGCGCTTTCAGCTCTTCAAAAGCGCTGGCCCACGCGAACGGCATCACCAGCTCGATATGCAGCTTGTCATCCAGCAGCGCGACATGGCGCAGGGCTTTCAGCGTGGTCAGGTTATGTTGCAGCGTCGGATGTTCAAAGTCACTCAACACGCCGATAACCAATGCTCGCAGCGCCTCAGGTGAATGATGTTGCTGGGATTGTGAAGTCATCCCCTCTCCTTGTTTATTCATCACGCCAGATTGCGGCGGTGTCTGTTCAATAATATCAGATAGGCGCTAAAAGTGACGTGGATGTCCAGCTGTGTTTACGCCAGAGGGTGCTTCGGTTAACATCTAACACCGATTTTTCTTCAACGGAACGCTACGCAAACATGACTCAAGTCGCTAAAAAAATTCTGGTAACGTGCGCACTGCCGTACGCAAACGGTTCAATCCATCTCGGTCACATGCTTGAACACATTCAGGCTGACATTTGGGTCCGTTACCAGCGAATGCGTGGCAACCAGGTTCACTTTATCTGTGCAGACGACGCTCACGGCACGCCTATCATGCTGAAAGCTCAGCAGCTTGGCATCGCGCCGGAGCAGATGATCGCGGAGATGAAGCAGGAGCACGAAACGGATTTTGCTGGCTTCAATATCAGCTACGACAACTATCACTCGACGCACGGTGACGAAAACCGTCAGCTGTCCGAGCTGATTTATGGTCGCCTGAAAGAGAACGGCTTCATTAAAAACCGCACTATTTCGCAGCTGTACGATCCTGAGAAAGGCATGTTCCTGCCGGACCGTTTCGTCAAAGGCACCTGCCCGAAATGTAAGTCACCGGATCAATATGGCGATAACTGCGAAGTGTGCAGCGCGACCTACAGCCCAACCGAGCTGATCGACCCGAAATCAGTGGTCTCAGGCGCGACGCCGGTGCTGCGCGATTCCGAGCACTTCTTCTTTGATCTGCCCTCTTTCAGCGCGATGCTGCAAGCGTGGACGCGTTCAGGCGCACTGCAAGAGCAGGTGGCTAACAAGATGCAAGAGTGGTTCGAGTCTGGCTTGCAGCAGTGGGATATCTCCCGCGATGCGCCTTACTTCGGCTTCGAAATCCCTGGCGCGCCGGGCAAATACTTCTACGTCTGGCTGGATGCGCCAATCGGTTACATGGGTTCATTCAAAAACCTGTGCGACAAACGCGGCGATATCGATTTCGACGAGTTCTGGAAGAAAGATTCCACTACTGAGCTGTATCACTTCATCGGTAAAGACATCGTCTATTTCCACAGCCTGTTCTGGCCAGCGATGCTTGAAGGCAGCAACTTCCGCAAGCCAACCAATCTGTTCGTACACGGTTATGTGACGGTGAACGGCGCGAAGATGTCTAAATCGCGCGGCACCTTTATTAAAGCCAGCACCTGGTTGCAGCATCTGGATGCCGATAGCCTGCGTTATTACTACGCAGCCAAGCTCTCTTCACGCATCGACGACATCGACCTGAATCTGGAAGATTTCGTGCAGCGCGTGAATGCAGACGTGGTGAACAAAGTGGTGAACCTGGCGTCACGTAATGCCGGCTTCCTGACCAAACGCTTTGGCGGCAAGCTGGCGAGTGAACTGGCCGATCCCGCGCTGTATCAAACCTTTGTGGAGGCCTCAGAGAAGATTGGCGAAGCCTGGGCCAGCCGCGAATATAACCGCGCTATCCGTGAAATCATGGCGCTGGCCGATCTGGCCAACCGCTATGTCGATGAGCAGGCACCTTGGGTGGTAGCAAAGCAAGAAGGCCGCGATGCCGACCTGCAGGCGATTTGCTCCATGGGCATTAACCTGTTCCGCGTCTTGATGACCTGGCTGAAGCCAGTGCTGCCATCTTTGAGCGAGCGTGCCGAAGCCTTCCTGCAGAGCGAGCTGAGCTGGGATGCAATTACCCAACCGCTGCTGGATCATGAAGTGGCGCCGTTCAAAGCGCTGTATGGCCGTATCGAAATGACCAAAGTTGATGCACTGATTGAGGCCTCGAAAGAAGATGCGGCGGCGGCGAATAAGCCTGCAGCAACTGGTCCGCTGGCTGATGCGCCAATTGGCGACACCATCACCATTGATGATTTTGCCAAGGTCGATATGCGCGTGGCGCTGATCGAGAAAGCGGAGCTGGTTGAGGGTTCTGACAAGCTGCTGCGTCTGGAGCTGGATTTGGGTGGCGAGAAGCGTCAGATTTTCTCTGGCATTCGCGCTGCGTATCCGGATCCGTCGGTGCTGGTTGGCAAGATGACCATCATCGTCGCCAACCTCGCGCCGCGTAAAATGCGCTTCGGTATTTCCGAAGGTATGGTGCTGTCAGCGGGTCCAGGCGGCAAAGACCTGTTTGTGCTGTCCGTTGATAGCGGCGCAGTACCGGGCATGCCGGTTAAGTAACGGATTTCGTTGCCCTCACCCTAACCCTCTCCCGGGTGTACAGTCCGGGGACATTGTGAACACTTGTTCGGGGACATGGTAGACACTTACAACTAAGGCATAAGAACCCGTTTATGGAGTCGCTTATGTCCTGGGATGCGAGAGATACCATGTCATTACGTAAAGAGTTTGTTCTGTTCGCCTCGCAAGACGGGGCGAACATTCGCGCACTCTGCCGTCACTACGGCATTTCTTCCGCCACTGCCTACAAGTGGCTTCGCCGCTGGGCTGAAGAGGGAGAATCCGGTCTTGAGGACCGCCCCTGCATACCCCATCACTCTCCCAACCGCTCGTCTGACGACATCACTGACCTGCTTCGTATGGCGCATGAACTTCATCAGCACTGGGGCGCGCGCAAGATAAAGCGCTGGCTCGAAGACCGCGGACACCGCATGCCCGCCTTCAGCACCGTCCACAGCCTGATGGCCCGCCACGACCTGCTGCCGGGCTCAGCTCCGGGTGTCCCGGCCACGGGCCGGTTTGAACATGCGGCCCCGAACCAGCTCTGGCAGATGGATTTCAAGGGGCATTTTCCCTTTGGCGGCGGCCGCTGCCACCCGCTTACCCTCCTTGACGATCACTCCCGCTTCTCGCTTTGCCTCGTACACTGCGCTGATGAGCGGCGTGAGACGGTGCAGAAGCAGCTGGTCAGAGTCTTTGAACGTTACGGCCTGCCGGACCGGATGACGATGGATAACGGTTCACCGTGGGGCGACACTACCGGGACCTGGACGGCCGTCGAGCTGTGGCTTATGCGACAGGGTATCCGGGTGGGGCACTCCCGGCCTTATCATCCGCAGACGCAGGGCAAGCTGGAGCGCTTTCACCGCAGCCTGAAGGCTGAAGTGCTGCAGGGGAAGTGGTTCGCGGACGACGGTGAGCTGCAGCGCGCCTTCGATCACTGGCGGACGGTTTATAACCTTGAACGCCCGCATGAGGCGCTGGATATGGCGGTGCCGGCGTCGCGCTATCAGCCATCGGCTCGGCAGTACAGCGCCAGCGTAACGTCAGCGGAATACGACGAGGGCGTGATGGTCAGGAAGGTAGATATCAGTGGGAAGCTGAGTATAAAAGGCCTGAGTCTGAAGGCAGGCAAGGCGTTCAGGGGAGAGCACGTTGGCCTGAAGGAGATGCAGGAAGACGGGTGCTACGAGTTATGGTGGTACAGCACAAAAGTGGGGGTGATCGACCTGAAGAAAAAGTCGATCACCATGGGTAAAGGATGTTAAAAAGTGTTCACCATGTCCCCGAACACCTGTCTACCATGTCCCCGGACTGTACACCCGCGCGCGGGAGAGGGAACCGTTCAAAGCAGCCATTTAATTTTTCACTCCATTTTTGTTAGCCTGCTCCACCTAACCATTCCCTCGCCCGCTGGCGGGAGAGGGCTAGGGTGAGGGCTCAGGCAACATCAACTGCCGATATATCTCCTCCATCACCGCATCAAACTCTTCAAAACCTGATGATTCCAGAATCTAATCACTCTCCAGCCACCTCGCTCTAAAAAAGCCGTTCGTTGTTGATCATAAATCTTCGCTTCATCTTCGTTATGCTGCCCGCCGTCTAGCTCAACTATCACCCTCCTTTCAATACAGGCGAAATCCACGATATAACCGCCAGTCGGATGCTGACGCCGAAACCTCACTCCGCATAAATTCCGATTACGTAAAAAACGCCACAAAAGATGCTCCGCTTCAGGCATTGCCTGGCGCTGTTGTCGCCGCCGCGTAATCGCTTTCATCATCGCCTCCCTTTCGCGATATCGGCTTACCCTACGCCATGTTTGCAGGAGGAAAATAACGCGATGAAAAAGCTGGAATCTGCATTCCAATGTGATCGCTAGCACGCTAATCGCTTAATGCGTATGATAAAGCGCTACGAAAACAGGAGCCTGACATGCCTGCCGTTCTCACTGCTTGTTGGCGCTATGTGCGCGCCTTCGTCATCATCTATGCGGCGCTTTACGCTGGAATGGGGATTTCTGCCCTGCTCCCAATAACCATTCCCGGCAGTATCATCGGCATGCTGCTGCTATTCCTGCTGCTGGGTCTGCAAATCATGCCGGTTGAGTGGGTGAAACCCGGATGCCATTTACTGATTCGCTATATGGCACTGCTGTTTGTGCCGATTAGCGTTGGTGTAATGGGCTATACCGATATTCTCACCGCGCAGTTTGGGCCGATTGTGGTGTCATGCATTGTCAGTACTTTTATGGTGCTGCTGATTGTCGGGCTCAGCGCAGAGCGCCTGCAGCGCCCGCAGGAGAAGCCGAATGAGTGATGCATGGTGGTCGCTGCCGCTGACGGTGATCGCCTATTTCCTGGCGCGTAAACTGGCGGCGAAAATCAATATCTCCATCGTTAATCCATTGTTAGTGGCGATGGCGATTGTCATTCCGATTCTGCTGCTGACTCACCTGCCATACACGCGCTATTTTGCCGGCAGCAGCCTGCTCAATCAGTTGCTGCAACCGGCAGTCGTAGCGCTGGCGTTGCCGCTGTATGAGCAGATGCATCAGATTCGCGCGCGCTGGAAAACCATCATCAGCGTCTGCTTCATCGGCAGCATCACGGCAATGGTATCGGGCACCGCGATTGCGCTGTGGATGGGCGCAACGCCGGAAATCGCCGCCACCATCATGCCGAAATCTGTCACCACGCCGATTGCGATGGCGGTCTCCGCATCGCTGCACGGTATTCCTGCCATCAGCGCCATCTGCGTGCTTATCGCCGGTGTGCTGGGTGCGGTGTTTGGCCATATGCTGCTCAATCTGTTTAAGGTGAAAAACAAATCCTCGCGCGGGTTAGCAATTGGTAACGCATCGCACGCGTTAGGTACCGCGCGCGCAGCCGAGATCGATTACCAGGAAGGCGCGTTCAGCTCCCTTGCGCTGGTGATTTGCGGCATCATCACCTCGTTACTGGCGCCGCTGCTTTTTCCGCTATTAATGCATTGGTGGGGCTAAAACTTGCGAGAGATCTCGCAAAGTTGAAACAACCCAATCAGCTTGCATTGTCAGAGCGACTTGGATCACATATAAAACGTCAGGCGGCGCATCGCCGCTAACGCGTAACTGAGGCCATCACATCATGCATTCACGATTCCTTACTGCTTTTTCCGCCCTGCCCGCTGCGCTGCAAGCTGCGATTCAGCCGCTGCTGGATGCGCCGGATTTCCATGGCGTATTGCGTCCGCAGGATGTCGCGCAACTGAAACAGCTTACCGGACTGGATGAAGATGCGCTGGCGCTGGAACTGCTGCCGCTGGCGGCGAGCTGCGCCGTGGCAACGGTGTCTCACTTCAATGTCGGCGCGATTTCGCGCGGCGTCAGCGGCCACTGGTACTTTGGTGCTAACATGGAGTTCCTGCATACCCCGCTGCAGCAAACGGTGCATGCCGAGCAGAGCGCCATTACGCACGCCTGGCTGCGCGGTGAAGAGAAGCTGGCGGCGATTACCGTCAACTACACGCCGTGCGGACATTGCCGTCAGTTTATGAACGAGCTGAACAGCGGCACGGCGATTCGCATCAGCCTGCCGGGACGCGCGGTTAGCACGCTGGGCGACTATCTGCCGGATGCGTTTGGCCCTGCCGATCTGAATATCACCGAACGTCTTCTAACGCCGGTCGATCATGGTTTTGCGGTTGCGGGCGATGCATTGCAACAGGCCGCCATTACCGCCGCCAATCACAGTCACGCGCCTTACAGCCAGAGTTACAGCGGCGTGGCGCTGCGCAGCCAGAGCGGCAAGGTCTTCACCGGTCGCTATGCGGAAAACGCCGCCTTTAACCCCAGCTTGCCGCCGCTGCAGGCTGCACTGATTTTGATGAACATGAGCAACGAAGCGCTGGAGACAATTCAGCAAGCGGTTTTGGCGGAATGTCAGGACAGCACGCTGAGTCAGCTTGACGCGACCCGCGCGACGCTTAAGGCGTTAGGATGTGAGGATTTCTCACTTACTTTAGTTTCGAAAACATCAGTTTAGTGATCCTTTTACCGCTTTTGTGACCTCCTGTTAACAAAAGCTGTACATCTGCAGGAATTTTCATAGGATCGGGCGCCAGAACCTCTTCACTTCAAGATGGACTGGCGTTACCTTTTCCCGGCGATACGTCAGAAAACACTGCAACCGGAGCAAGCACTGCATGGAACTCGACTACGAAAGTAAACGCCCGCTGTATATTCCTTATGCGGGTCCGATCCTGCTGGAATTTCCGCTGTTGAATAAAGGCAGCGCCTTCACCCTCGAAGAACGTAACGAATTTAACCTCAACGGCCTGCTACCGGAAGCGGTAGAAACCATCGAAGAGCAGGCAGAACGTGCCTGGCGCCAGTTCCTGGATTTTAAAAACAACAACGACAAGCATGTCTATCTGCGCAATATCCAGGATACCAATGAAACCCTGTTCTACCGCCTGCTCGACAATCATCTGGAAGAGATGATGCCGATCATCTACACCCCAACGGTCGGCGCGGCCTGTGAACACTTCTCTGAAATCTACCGTCGCGCGCGCGGCGTGTTCATCTCTTATAACAATCGCGACCGCATTGAAGACATGCTGCAGAACGCCACCAAGCAGAATGTCAAAGTTATCGTGGTGACCGATGGCGAACGTATTCTCGGCCTCGGCGATTTGGGTATCGGCGGCATGGGCATCCCAATCGGTAAACTGTCGCTGTATACCGCGTGTGGCGGCATCAGCCCGGCTTACACCCTGCCGGTGGTGCTGGATGTTGGTACCAACAACCAGCAGTTGCTGAACGATCCGCTCTATATGGGCTGGCGTCATCCACGCATTACCGGCGAAGAGTACGAAGAGTTCGTCAATGAGTTCATTCAGGCAGTGAATCGTCGCTGGCCGAACGTGCTGTTGCAGTTCGAAGACTTCGCGCAGAAAAACGCCATGCCGCTGCTGGAGCGCTATCGCGATGAGATCTGCTGCTTCAACGACGATATTCAGGGCACCGCCGCAGTGACCGTCGGTACCCTGATCGCTGCCAGCCGCGCTGCGGGCAGCCGCCTGTGCGAGCAAAAAGTGGTGTTCCTCGGTGCCGGTTCTGCCGGTTGCGGTATCGCCGAACAGATCATCGCGCAGATGAAGTCGGAAGGGTTGAGCGATGATGAAGCACGTGCCCGCGTGATGATGGTCGATCGCTTCGGTTTGCTCACCGACAAGCTGCCGAACCTGCTCAATTTCCAGAGCAAGCTGGTGCAGAAGAGTGACAGCCTGAAAGATTGGGACACCAGCAGCGACTCCATTTCTCTGCTCGACGTGGTACGCAACGCCAAGCCGGATATTCTGATCGGCGTGTCTGGCCAACCTGGCCTGTTCACCGAAGAGATCATTCGCGAGATGCACAAGCACACCAAGCGTCCGATTGTTATGCCGCTGTCGAACCCGACTTCACGCGTTGAAGCGACGCCAGCCGACATCATCGCCTGGACTGACGGCGCCGCGCTGGTTGCCACCGGCAGCCCGTTCTCGCCGGTCACCTGGAAAGGGAAAACCTATCCCATCGCCCAGTGCAATAACTCCTATATCTTCCCTGGCATCGGTTTGGGGGTTATCGCCGCGGGCGCCAGTCGCGTGACGGATTCGATGCTGATGACCGCCAGCCGCGCATTGGCCGACTGCTCGCCGCTGGTTAACGATGGCGAAGGTCCGGTTCTGCCGGAGATCAAAGACATTCAGGGCGTTTCCAAGCTGATTGCCATCGAGGTGGGTAAAGCCGCGCAGCTGGCGGGCGTGGCGGTGGTGACGTCGGAAGATGTATTGTCGAAAGCCGTCAGCAACAACTTCTGGCTGCCGCAGTATCGTAATTATCGGCGTACTTCGATCTGATAAATTTGTTGCCGGATCATTTAGATCCGGCAACGTTTAAAAAAACGTCAGCCAACGGGCGTTTACTTGCTTCCCCCGCCCGCCTCAAGTAGCCTTTATCCATTCTGAATTCTGCCAATCGAGTGCCCGCGCGCATGATTAAACGCGTTTTCTTTGGTCTGTTTTTCATCATCTTACTGATGGTGGCGACCGCGCTCGGCCTGGATCGCTGGATCAGCTGGAAAACCGCGCCCTTTATTTACGAAGATGTCACCTCGTTGCCACATCGTCAGGTCGGTGTGGTCTTGGGCACGGCGAAGTATTACCGCACGGGCGTTATCAATCAGTATTACCTCTATCGCATTCAGGGCGCGTTGAACGCCTATAACAGCGGCAAGGTCAATTACCTGCTGCTGAGCGGTGATAATGCGCAGCAAAGTTATAACGAACCGATGACCATGCGCCGCGATTTGATCAAAGCGGGCGTCGCGCCGTCGGACATCGTGCTGGATTACGCCGGCTTCCGCACGCTGGATTCGATTGTGCGCACGCGCAAAGTGTTTGATACCAACGATTTCATCATCATTACTCAGCGCTTCCACTGCGAGCGAGCGCTGTATATCGCGCAGCATTTAGGCATTCAAGCGCAGTGCTATGCGGTGCCGTCGCCGAAAAACATGTTGTCGGTGCGTTTCCGCGAAGTGGGTGCGCGTTTAGGGGCGCTGGCGGATTTGTATTTGATGAAGCGCGAGCCGCGCTTCCTTGGCCCGTTAGTGCCGATTCCTGCGGTGCATGAAGTGCCGGAAGATGCGCAGAGTTATCCGGCGGTGACGCCGGAGCAGCTTTTGGAGTTAGAAGAGAAACTGCAGAAGTAATGTTTGTTCCCTCACCCTGGCCCTCTCCCGCCTGCGGGAGAGGGAACCGTGTCATGCAGGTTTTAAGTTAGAACTCGGTCTGCTCCCTCTCCCGCGAGCGGGAGAGGGTTGGGGTGAGGGGAAATCCACTACTTCTTACGTGCGTACTTCAATGAATCCAGCGCCACGGCGAAGATGATGATGCCGCCCTTGATGATGTACTGCCAGTAAGGGTTAACGCCGATGTAGGTCAAACCGTAGTTGATCACGGTGAAGATGATGACACCGGTCACCACGCCCGCCACCGAACCCACGCCCCCGGCAAACGACACGCCGCCGACCACACAAGCCGCAATCGCATCCAGCTCATACATAAAGCCGAGGTTATTGGTGGCGCTGCCGATACGGCCTGCTTCCAGCATCCCGCCGAACGCGTAGAACACGCCAGACAAGGCATACACCAGAATCAGGTTGAACGGCACGTTCACGCCAGACACTTTCGCCGCTTCCGGGTTACCACCGATAGCGAAAATGTTGCGACCGAAGCGAGTTTTATTCCACAGCACCCAAACAAAGACGATGGCAATCACAGCGTAGAAGGTGATAAACGACAGTTTGAAATCACCGAAACGCAGGAAGCCTTGGGCAAATTTGGAGAAGCCAGGATCGAAACCGGCAATTGGCGATGCACCCACAAAGTCGTAATAGAGTGAGTTGATACCGTAAACGATAATCATGGTGCCCAACGTGGTGATAAATGGCGTTACTTTGAGGTAAGCGATGATCACCCCGTTCACCAGACCAATCACACCGCCGATGATGCATACGGTCAGGATAACCACCGGAATGGGCACGGTATCCAGATGCGGGAACACCTTGTTCGCGTTATCCATTGCCTGCAGCAGCGTAGCTGCCACCACCGCCGCTAAGCCAACCTGACGACCCGCTGAAAGGTCGGTACCCTGCGTGACAATCAAACCGGCCACGCCCAGTGCGATAATAATACGCACCGAAGATTGGGTCAGAATGTTACTCAGGTTCATTAAACTTAAGAAGGTTGGATCCTGGAAAATAATAATTGCCAGCAGTACAAACAGGACAACGTAAATGCCGCCCTCTTTTAACCAGGTTAGCGCATTCTTTTTAGTAGTCGCTTTCATGTTAAAGCCCTTGCTTCATTAAAGGTGTAATGACGCTAAACGCAGGATTTCATTCTGCGAGGTCGTTTTGGTATCAACAATGCCTGCTACCTGGCCATTACTCATCACTAAAATACGATCGGTAATACCCAACAGCTCTGGCATTTCAGAAGAGATAATAATGATGCCCTTCTCTTTCTTCGCCAACTCGGCAATAAGTTGGTAGATTTCGAATTTCGCGCCCACATCAATCCCGCGCGTCGGTTCATCAAGCATCAATATTTCCGGCTGCGTTAATAACCAGCGACCAATAATCACTTTCTGTTGGTTACCACCGGAAAGCGAACCAATTTGCGTATGATGACCCGGCGTTTTCACGCGCATCGAATCAATGACCCATTGGGTATCGCTTTTCATGCGTTTATTATCGAGCAGCCCCATGCTGGATTTATACTTTTTAATATTGGAGATAAGCGAGTTAAAGCCAATATCCAGATACGCATAAATACCGGTGGAGCGACGCTCTTCCGTCACCAGCGCAAAGCCGTGGTTAATGGCTTCGTTGGCGCTGTGGTTATTAATACTCTTGCCGTGCAGCTTAATCGTACCGCCTGACTTCTCGCGAATGCCAAACAGGGTTTCGACGATGTCGGTACGCTTGGCGCCCACCAAACCGGCAATACCAAGAATTTCACCTTTACGCAGATCGAACGAGATATCACGAATCGACGGCTGACGCAGTGAGGTTAAATGGCGCACCTCAAGAATGGTTTCCCCCGGCACGTTGGTTTTGTCCGGGAAGCGCTGGTTCAATGAACGGCCAACCATCATCGAGATGATTTTGTCCATGTCCAGCCCTTCCAGCGGCTGGGTGGCGATCCACTGTCCGTCACGCAAAATGGTGATCTCATCACACAGCTGGAATATCTCTTCCATCTTGTGCGAGATATACACAATGCCGCAGCCACGATCTTTCAGCTTACGAATAATCGTGAACAAGTGGTTCACTTCTTTTTCGGTCAGCGATGATGTCGGCTCATCCATAATGACGATTTTGGCATCATAGGAGAAGGCTTTGGCGATTTCGATCATTTGCATCTGCGACACCGATAAGGTGGCAACTTTATCGCGCGGATCGATATCAATATCTAATTCATCAAAGATCGCTTTGGTATCGCGATACATTTTATCCTGATCGACAAACACGCCCTTACGTGGATAACGGCCAAGCCACATGTTATCCATGACGTTGCGTTGCAGAACCAGGTTTAATTCCTGGTGCACCATGGAAACGCCATTTTCCAGCGCTTCTTTGGAGCTCTTATAATCAATTTCCTCACCCTGAAACAGGATGCTCCCCGTATCCTTTTTATAAATCCCAAACAGACATTTTAATAATGTAGATTTCCCGGCGCCGTTTTCGCCCATTAATGCATGAACAGAGTGCGGCCGCACTTTTAAATTCACATTATCTAAGGCTTTAACCCCTGGAAATGATTTCGAGACATTCGTCATCTCCAGCAGATATTCACGCTGTGTGGTCGGATTCTCACTGGCCATAATTTACCTGGCTAAATAAAGCGTTGGTCAGATGCAATAAGGCGCGGCGAAATGCCGCGCCCAGGATGAATTACTTCACAAACTGCGACAGATTTTCTTTATCTACTGGTACGTAAGGAACACGTACGATTTTGTTGTCCATCTTGAAGTTAGTGCCTGCAGTTGGCTCTTTGCCATTGGCCAGATTGTTAGCAATATCCAGCGTCGCTTTCGCCTGGTTTTCCGCATCGTTCAACACGGTACCGGCCAGCGCGCCTGATTTCACCAGCGCCAGCGCTTCTGGCAGTGCATCGACACCAAACACCGGAATGCTGGTTTTGTTGTGCGCTTTCAGCGCTTCAACCGCACCCATCGCCATCGCATCGTTATTAGCGATGATCACTTCAATCTTGTTGGCGTTCGGGCCAGAGAGCCAGGCGTCAACTTTGTCTTTTGCCTGTGCGGTATCCCACATCGCGGTATCCATCGCCAGCTGCTGTGTTTTCAAGCCGTCTTTGTTCAGGGTATCGATCACGTATTTAGTACGCGCTTCGGCATCCGGATGGCCCGGCTCGCCTTTCAGCAGCACGAACTGGATGGTACCGTCTTTGTTCAGATCCCAGGCTGGCGTGGCTTTCCAGTGCTTCTCAATCAGCTGACCCTGGATGATGCCTGACTCTTTAGAGTCGGTACCGACGTAATACGCTTTCGGGTAGCTGGCCAGCACTTTGGCGTTAGGTTCTTTGTTGAAGAACACCACCGGCACATCGTTGCCACGCGCTTTATCAATCACCACTGCCGCAGCAGCCGGATCCACCAGGTTGATGGCCAGCGCTTTCACGCCTTTCGCCATCAGCACGTCAATCTGGTCGTTCTGTTTAGACTGGTCGTTCTGGGAGTCATTCATCAACAGCTGAATGCCGCCCAATGATTTTGCTTCTTTCTCGATGTCCTTACGCACCATCGACATGAAGTTGTCGTCGTATTTGTAGATGGTCACGCCAATGCGGGTATCGGCGGCGTGCGCAGTTGCACCAAACATCATGCTGGCAACCAGTGCTGTGAGCGTGAAAACCTTCTTATTCATGGTATCTCCGGTTTTTTATGTAGGGCATTTCATTGCGCTATTTGCCTGCGGGCAAACAGCGCCGTCGGTTGTAAACCTGATAATGGGCGGACGCGTAACGCAAAGCCGGGCCACCATCGCAATCCTGACTTCCCTGTAGGTAAACGCTTCCTGAAGAGTGTTGTGAACTATTTCAATCGGCTACTGAAACCGGCTGGGAGAAGGAATTCCCAGCGTTACATGATGTTTCAGTCCGGTAAGACGCTGCCATCATAGTGAGCGGCATGTTAATTAACTGTGAATGCAATCACAGATTGGAAACGGTTACACTGAGCTATCGCCTGAATTAGTGACCGACTCCACAATTTGCCGCTGGGCGACAGAATGGCGACGCACCAGCGTTGGCATAAAGCAGTGTACAGCCAGCTGATCCAGCTCACCTGCGGCACCTTTGAGCGCTAATTCCGTGGCGAGTTTCGCCATAGAAACAATAGGATAACGGACCGTGGTTAACTGCGGATCGGTATAGCGGGAGATGGGAATATCATCAAAGCCAATGACAGAGAAATGCTGCGGAACCTGGATGCCGTTGTCCTTTAAAGCGGTCAATGCACCCGCCGCCATGCCGTCATTGTAGGAAAACACCGCTGTTAAATGTAAGTTACGACCCAGCAACTCCACCATCGCTGCTTCGCCGCCTTGCATATCAGGTTCAGCATGCGCAATCCATGACTCCTGCGGGCGAATTCCCTGTTCTGACAAGGCCTGCAGCCAGCCTTCACGTCGTTGCGTTACATCCTCAATCGGGTGGCTGGAGCTAAGAAAGCCGATGCGTTGATGTCCCTGTTGTAACAACATGCGCGTGGCTACCTGAGCGCCGGTAACGTTATCCAGGCAGACGCAGCGGTGTTCGTAACCGGGAATTGTACGGTTAATCAATACCATACCGGGAACCTGATCCATAAACTGCATCAGTTCGGCGTCTGAAAGCGTTTTCGCGTGCACCACCAATGCGTTACATCGTTGACGTATCAGCACCTCAATTGCGTGACGTTCCTTCTCTTCCTGATGCCAGGAGTTGCTGATTAACACGTGTTTATGCACGCGCTGCGCCACGGTATCCACCGCTTTCACCAGCGCGCCAAAGAAGGGATCGGAAACATCCATCACCACCACGCCAATGGTGTCACTGATTTGCGTAGCCAGCGCCTGCGCGTTGGCGTTCGGGCGATAGCCTAACGCGTCAACGGCGGCCAGCACGGCTTCCCGGGTATCGGCGGTGACTGCACTGCTGTTGTTGAGCACACGCGACACGGTGGCTACTGACACACCGGCCTGACGGGCGACATCACGAATCGTTATCATGCAGCTGTTCCACAGAGGCTGAAAATGCGCGACAAGCGCGTAACGGCGCTATTCTGTCAGGGCATGTGAAACGACTACGTGAATCACGTCACAGCAATGAAAACGGTTACATACAATTCTGCAACCTTTGTGATGAACATCATTATCTGAGCGAGGAGGAAGGATCAGCTTTTCCCGCGGCAAGACGTGTCAGTTTGCGCCAGATCCACTCCATTGGGCCTTGCGGGAAGACGCGCAGCCACAGCACGGAAAACAGGATATTAACCAGCCAGATAGCCGGTACAAAGGCCAGCAGCTGCAGTCGATCGAACCTGAGGAACAGATCAAAGCGGTAGAACAGCGTGGTGCAAATCAGCGTCTGTAACAGGTAATTGCTCAAGGCCATGCGGCCAACGCATTGAATGGCGTAGCTGACGCGCGTTGACGCAATTTGCGGCCAGAATCCCAGGCAAAGTGCGGCATAACCGAGGCTGATAAACGGACTGGCGAGATCGCGCGGCACCTGCAGGAAAAAGCCGGTCCAGCGGAATTCCCAGCCAATCATCCACTGCGCGGCGATGCCGGGAATGGCGATCAGCCAGCCGATAGTCAGCAGCAGCGCCGCCGAACGGCGATAGTGCTGCACGCTAAATTGCCCGCTGAGCCAGCCGCTGCGCATCAATGCCGCACCCATCAGCATCAAACCCGCCAGTTGCCAGCCATATTGTGATGCCAGTGCCATCAGGCCTGATGACAGATGATCCAGCCGGTTCTGCACCGCTTCCCAGCCGCCGAGCAGTTTCCAGTAGCTCTCATATTGCAGATCCGCCGCACCCGGCAGCCAGGATCGCGTGGGATTGGGGCTGGAGACCGCGCCGAAAATCAGCAGCACGCCGCAGCCGACCAGATAGAGTAATGCGCCGGTTTGTAACAACGCGCGGTCGGAAGGCACATCACGCAGCATGCGCCAGATAATCAGCCCAATCAGGCCATAATCCAGCAGGATGTCGCCTTCCCAGAAAAAGATGCCGTGAATGAAACCGAGCAGCACCAGCAGCGTCAGACGCGCCGACATCCAGCGGCTGCCGCGCGGCGCCTGCATATAAAGGCCGGCACCAAACAGCAAGGCAAACAGCGTGAGGAATTTCAGCTGCGCCAGGCCATCCATGATCGCCCACGTCCAGGCATCAGACGTAGCAGCCTCGCCGCGCCACGCCGGATTGAGATAGGCGGCCGATGGCAACGCAAAGCCGACAATGTTCAGCAGCAAGATGCCGAGAATGGCGCAACCACGAATGAAATCCAGCGCGAGATAGCGTTGCATCGAGTGCCCTGACGGAGAGAGGAAATCGGGCAACAGGTTGTTGCCCAAACAGATTAGCTGTGACGAACCGCGCGCAAAAACTCCTGACGCGTGTTCTGGCTGGATTTGAACAAGCCACCCAGCGAGGTGGTGGTGGTGGCGCTGGTAGCATCTTTTACGCCACGCGCTTTCACGCAGTAATGCACCGCATCAATTGACACCGCAACGTTATTGGTGCCGAGCAGCGTTTGCAGCGCCACCAGCACTTGCTGCGTCAGGCGCTCTTGCACCTGCGGACGCTGGGCAAAGAACTGCACGATACGGTTGATTTTCGACAAGCCAATCACTTTCTCTTTCGGGATATAGGCCACGGTGGCTTTGCCATCGATAATCACAAAGTGGTGTTCGCAGGTGCTGGTCAGCGTGATATCACGCACCGTCACCATCTCATCCACTTTCATCTTGTTTTCGATGACGGTGATTTTCGGGAAGTTGGCGTAATCCAGACCTGAGAAAATCTCATCCACATACATCTTGGCGATGCGGTGCGGCGTTTCCATCAGGCTGTCATCTTCCAGATCCAGGTTCAGCAGCTGCATGATTTGCGTCATGTGGCCGGCAATTTCGCGTTTGCGCGCGGCGTCATCCATTTCACGCACCGGGGCACGTAACGGTGTTTCCAGACCACGCGCCAACAGCGCTTCGTGAACCAGGGCGGCTTCCTGACTTAAGGTGCTCATTTACTCTTCTCCGACAGGTGATGCGCCCGCGGGTTTTCGCCCACGGGGGAAATTCTGAGCGCGTATTGTGAAATACTCCGCGCCCTTAATCCAGTAATCATTCTGATAAGCTTTTCATCACGTACGGCGACGTAAAACCAGCATTCCCGCAAGGATTAAGCTGGCGCCCGCTACCCATAGCGCGGGTTCCAGCTGATGCCATAGCATGCTGGAAATCCACGACAGCAGCGGACCGCCCAATTGCCCGACCGCATAACCGGTGGTGAGCAAACCGGCAAGATAGCGCGCATGCTGTGGTGCCAGCTCGCGCCCATATTGCAGCGTCAGCTGCACCACACACAGGAAGCCGCCGCCGATCAGCGCTGCGCCCAGCATCAGGCCATTCAAGCCGGGCAGCACAATCGCGGCGATAACGCCCAGCGCCTGCGCCCACAACACTATGGCCAGCCGCAGATGGCTGCTGCCCCAGTGACGTGTCAGAATACCTAACACGATGCCGATCACCGCCGCGCCACCAAACACCGGCCAGACAAACTGGGCAAACGCGCTGTCAGGAAAACGCGCCGCCGCCATTTGCGACAGAAAAGTGGCGGGCAGAATGTAGCCAAAGCCGGCGAGGCTGTAACTCAGCACCAGGCGCTTGAGATTGCCATTCAGCACCAGCGGCGATGCAGCGTGATCGGGGCGATGTAACTGGCCGGTGCGCGGCAGGAATCGCGCAATCGCGGCAATCAACAACAGCGCCAGCAAACCGTAAGCCGCCCACGCAAAGGCCGCGCTGACACCGCTGGCGTGCAGCGCCACCGCCAGCATGCCGCTGATAAAGATGCCGGTGCCGGGTCCGGCAAACACCGCCGCCAGCAAGCCGGGACGTCCGTGATGATGTAGCTGGTCGCTGGCCCATGCCGCCAGCAACACCATCGCCCAGCCGCTGGCCCAGCCAATCAGGAAACGAATCAGGCCATGTAACCACGGACCGCTGACGCAGGCCGAGAGCAGCGTTAAAATCACTGCGCCCCACACGCCCGCCTGTAAACGCCACTCGACGCGGGTGCGCGCACGCATCGCATCAAACGAGCCAAATAGATAGCCGAGATAGTTGAGTGCCGCCACCAGACTGGCGCTGGTGAGCGTCAGTTGATGGTCCTGAATCATCAGCGGAACCTGCGGCGTGAAAGCAAATCGCCCAATCCCCATCGCAACCACTAAACTTAAGAACGCGCTAAGCGCGACACGAAACGCCATACCGACCTCAGAATGTTTTATCACTTGTCACTAGCATGCATGACGTTTAAACTCACGGAAAGTGAATAATACTAACCAAGTTGTTTACGAGAAGAGAATATGGATTTAGTACAGCTCCGCATGTTTTGCTCCGTGGCCGAATCCGGTTCGCTGGCGCGTGCCGCCGAGCAACTCCATCGCGTACCTTCCAATCTCACCACGCGTCTGCGCCAGCTGGAAGATGAAATTGGCGTTGATCTGTTTATTCGTGAGAAGCAACGCATTCGCCTGTCGCCAATGGGCCACAATTTTCTTAACTATGCGCAGCGCATCCTGGCATTGAGCGATGAAGCGCTGAACATGGCGCGCGCCGGTGAGCCGGGCGGTAATTTCGCGCTCGGTTCGATGGAGAGCACCGCCGCGACGCGCCTCCCTGCCCTCCTGGCGGCCTATCACCAGCGTTTTCCCGCCGTGGAACTGTCGCTGATCACCAATACTTCCGGTGAAATCATCGACAAAGTGCGGGAAGGCACGCTGGCCGCCGCGCTGGTGGATGGTCCGGTGGCGCACGACGATCTCAATGGCTGCATTGCCTTTAATGAGCAGATGGTGCTGATCACCAGCCCGGAACATGCGCCGATTGCCAGCGCGCGCGATGTGCAAGGCGACACGCTGTTTGCTTTTCGCAACAGCTGTTCCTACCGCACCAAGCTGGAAGCCTGGTATCGCGAAAGCCAGACCGCGCCGAGCAGCGTGATGGAGATACAGTCTTACCACGCGATGGTGGCGTGTGTGGCCGGCGGCGCAGGCGTAGCGATGATTCCCGCCTCGGTGCTGGCGCAAATGCCAGCCCGCGCCCGCGTGCAGGAGCATGCGTTACCGCCCGCTTACCGCGATACCGCCACCTGGCTGATGTGGCGGCGCGATGCGTTTACGCCCAACGTGGAAGCGCTGAAATATTTGATTATTGAACTGTTTGACGATCGCCCGGTTAACGACGAGTTGCGGCATCCGCTGCACGTTGCCGAGTGAGTTTCTGTTTTATCGACATCACGACCATCGGGGCCACTTACCCCGCATCTACAGGAAGAGGGATTGCATGAACATGATTAAAACCCGCGCCGCCGTTGCCTGGGCAGCTGGCGAACCGCTGAAAATCGAAGAAGTGGATCTGATGCCACCGCAAAAAGGTGAAGTGCTGGTGCGCATCGTGGCTACTGGCGTGTGCCACACCGATGCTTACACCTTGTCGGGACAAGATCCGGAAGGCGTATTCCCGGCGATCCTCGGCCACGAAGGCGGCGGCGTGGTGGAAGCGGTGGGTGAAGGCGTGACCAGCGTGGCCGTCGGCGACCACGTGATCCCGCTTTACACCCCAGAGTGCGGCAAGTGTAAGTTCTGTCTCTCGGGCAAAACCAACCTGTGTCAGGCAATTCGCGCCACCCAGGGCAAAGGTTTGATGCCAGACGGCACCACCCGCTTCTTCAAAGACGGCAAGCCGATTTTCCACTACATGGGCACCTCAACCTTCTCTGAATACACCGTAGTACCGGAAATCTCGCTGGCGGTGATCAGCAAAGAAGCGCCTCTGGAAGAAGTGTGCCTGCTGGGCTGCGGCGTCACCACCGGCATGGGCGCGGTGATGAACACGGCCAAAGTAAAAGAAGGCGACACCGTGGCGATCTTCGGCCTCGGCGGTATTGGTTTGTCGGCGATTATCGGCGCGAAGATGGCGAAAGCCGGTCGCATCATCGGTATCGATCTCAACACCAGTAAATTCGATCTGGCGCGCAAACTGGGTGCCACCGATCTGATCAACCCGAAAGATCACGATAAACCGATTCAGGATGTGATCGTTGAACTGACCGACGGCGGCGTCGATTTCTCCTTCGAGTGCATCGGTAACGTTAACGTGATGCGTTCGGCGCTGGAGTGCTGCCACAAAGGTTGGGGCGAATCAGTGATTATCGGCGTTGCTGGTGCGGGCCAGGAGATTTCTACCCGTCCATTCCAGCTGGTGACCGGTCGCGTATGGCGTGGTTCCGCTTTTGGTGGCGTTAAAGGCCGTTCACAGTTGCCGGGCATCGTGCAGGATTACCTCGACGGTAAATTCGCCCTGAACGATTTCATCACCCACAACCTGCCGCTGGAAGAGATTAACGACGCCTTTGATCTGATGCATGAAGGGAAATCCATCCGTACGGTGGTGCATTTTACTAAGTAATCAGGAGACGTTATGGCTTCCACTTTGGAGCTGTTAGAAGAGCATCGCATTTTTGGTGGCTGGCAGCAGCGCTGGCGTCATCAGTCGGCCGTGCTGAACTGTCCGATGACCTTCAGCATTTTTCTGCCGCCGCCGCAGAGTGACGCACCGCCGCCGGTGGTGTGGTTTCTCGCCGGATTGACCTGCAGCGATGAGAACTTCACCACCAAAGCCGGCGCCCAGCGCGTGGCTGCGCAGCTGGGTTTGGTGCTGATTATGCCAGACACCAGCCCGCGCGGTGACGATGTGGCAAACGACAGCGGTTACGATCTCGGCCAGGGCGCAGGTTTCTACCTCAACGCCACGCAGCAGCCGTGGGCGGCGAACTTCCGCATGTTCGATTACCTCAGCGCGGAGCTGCCGGAGTTGGTGGCGGATAACTTTAAGCTGAGCGATCGTCAGTCGGTGATGGGTCATTCAATGGGCGGTCACGGTGCGCTGGTGTTGGCATTGCGTCTTGGCGGACGTTTTGCGTCTGCTTCTGCCTTCGCGCCAATCGTCAATCCTACCGAAGTGCCGTGGGGCCAGAAGGCCTTTGCCGCTTATCTGGGTGAAGATCGTCAGACGTGGCGTGAATGGGATAGTTGCCTGTTGATGCGCGACGTGGAACAGCGCTTGCCGATTCTGATTGATCAAGGGGATAGCGATCAGTTCCTCGCCGATCAGCTGCGTCCAGAGCGACTGGAAGCGGTGGCGCGTGAGCAAGGTTTCCCGCTGGAGCTACGCATTCAGCCAGGTTATGACCATAGCTACTTCTTTATCGCCAGCTTCGTGGAAGATCATCTGCGTTTCCACGCGAAGCATTTGTTGGTGTGATGGTGCTGGCTGCCCCCCATCCCGGCCTTCCCCCGTAAACGGGGGAAGGAGACGCTGCCACATGCAGCTTCCAAACTCACATATAGCAGCATCTTCCTCCCCCATTAATGGGGGAGGACCGAGGAGGGGGACTGCGTGCACCATATTGGGGGACAGCGTGCACCCACCTAACTACACCAACGTCTCCGCCAGCCCGTCGATCATCACCTGCGGCATGCCGCGTGAGCAGTGCTCGATACGGCCGCGCACGCCATACACCTGCGCCAACGTCTCCGGCGTAATCACCTGCGACGGCTCGCCGTCCGCCAGCAGATTGCCATCCTTCAGCATCAGCGCGTGATCCGCATGACGCAGCGCGATGTTGATATCGTGCACCACCACCACCGTCACAATATTGCGCAACCGGGTTTCACGACGCACCAGATCCATCACGTGGAACTGGTAGTTAAGATCCAGCGCGCTAAGCGGTTCATCCAGCAGCAGAAGTTCCGGACGGCGAATCAGCGATTGCGCCAGACCCACCAACTGCTTCTGCCCGCCCGATAGCTGATCGAGATAACGCATGGCTAAATGCGCGATGCCAAGCTGCTCGAGTAGATGCATGATCTCCGCTTCGCTCGAGGCGCTGTGCAAGCCACCCGACGCACGCTGCGCCACGATAATCGACTCCAGCACGTGCAGATGCACGCCCGCCGGCAAACTTTGCGGCAGATAAACCACACGCTGCGCCCGGCGCGCAAACGGCTGGCTCATCAGGTCTTCACCGTTCAGCCACAGCTCGCCCTGCCCTTTGCCCAAACCAGCCAGCGCGCGCAACAGCGTCGATTTGCCGCAGCCGTTGGGGCCAAGCAACACGGTGATTTTGCCCTGCGGCAGCTCCGGCACGTTGAGATCGTCAATCACCTTGCGCTTCGGATAACCGGCGGAGAAATGCTTAAGACGTAATCCCTGCTCCATTACACCGTCCCCCGATGACGCAGAATAATGCTGAGGAAGAACGGCACGCCGACCAGCGACGTCACAATTCCCACCGGAATGATCACGCCGGGAATCAGGTTTTTCGACGCCACCGAAGCCAGCGACAGCACCAGCGCACCGACCAGCGCGCTGGCTGGCAGGTAATAGCGGTGATCTTCACCAAACATCATGCGCGCAATGTGCGGCGCGACCAGACCGATGAAACCAATTGGGCCGACAAACGCCACCGCCAGCGCAGAGAGAATACTGATGCGCAGCAGCGTTGCCAGGCGCAGACGGCGCACGTCGATACCAAAACTCACCGCGCGATCTTCGCCGAGGCGCAGCGCGGTCAGCTTCCAGCTACTGAGCATCGAGAACGGAATCAGGATGGCAAAGGCGGCGGTTAATACGCCGAGCTTTTCCCACGAGGCGCGCGCGAGGCTGCCCATGGTCCAGAACACCAGGCCCTGTAAAGTATCTTCACTGGCGATGAACTGCATCATTGAGACTAATGCGTTGAAGGTGAACACCAGCGCGATACCAAACAGCACCACGCCAGAGGTCGAAACTTTGGTCCAGCGCGTCACGCCATCCAGCATCAAGGCGGCAAATAGCGCAAACACAAACGCGTTGGCGGAGATAAACCACTGATCCGGCACGCCAGGAATGCCGATACCAAGAACGATGGCCAGCGCCGCACCAAAGGCCGCCGCCGATGAAACGCCGAGCGTAAACGGGCTGGCAAGCGGGTTATTCAGGATGGTTTGCATCTCTGCACCGGCAAGGCCGAGCGAGAAGCCCACCACCACCGCCATCAAGGCGTACGGTAAACGAATATCCCAGACAATCACGCGGGTGCCCGCATCGACCGCATCGGGATGCGTCAGCGTTTGCCATAAGGTGTCGAGGGAGAGCCCAGCCGGGCCGAGGGTGAAATCAAGAATCACTGACGCTAATATCGCCAGCGCCAGCACGCCAATTAACATCAGTCGCTGGCGCAGTACCTGACGATAACGCGTCATGGTGTCGGTTTCGAGGCCGTTTTCCGCCAGCAGCGTGGCGTCGGTGGTACGCATTGTTCTACCCGTTTCTTGTCGAAATCATAACGGCAGCCACAATAGTGCAGGTGATAATAATTATCAATTCAATCTGAGTAACAAAATCCAAAACAATGCGCAATAAATTGCGCCGCTACTACACGTGCACCTTATTCGTAGCGGCGCGATTTATCGCGCAAGGGTATGACTACTCTTTAAACGTCGGGAACTCCATCTCGCTGTATTTCACGAAGCGCGAACCGCGTGTCAGCTTGTAGCCCAACCAAATAATCAGGAACAGCGGCAGACCAATATAGGTTGCGGCCACGCCATACCAATCAATGCGGTCAGCAAGGAACGCCTGATAGTTCTGACCCAGTGTGATGATCAGACACAAAATGAAAGCGAAGATCGGTCCCAGCGGGAAGAAGCCCGAACGGTACGGCAAATCGGCCAGGTTGTGACCCTGAGCGATATAACCGCGACGGAAACGGTAATGGCTAATGGCGATACCCAACCAGGCAATAAAACCGGTCATGCCTGAGGTGTTCAGTAGCCACAGGTAAACTTCCTGGTTACCAAATTTCGAGCTCAGGAAGCACAATCCCGCCACTACGGTGGTAGCAATCAGCGCGTTACGCGGCACGCCACCTTTCGACAGCTTGCCGAAAATGCGTGGCGCTTTACCTTCGCGTGCCAGGTTGAACAGCATACGCGTTGAGGCGTACATGCCGGAGTTACCCGCTGACAGTACCGCCGTCAGAATTACCGCGTTCATTACCGCTGCCGCTGAGAGCAGACCGGCATTCTGGAACACCAGCGTGAAAGGGCTGATGGCGATATCGGTGACATCGTTATGCAGCAGCTTCGGATCGGTGTACGGCAGAATCAGGCTAATGATTAGAATAGCGAAGATATAGAACAGCAGAATTCGCCAGAATACCTGACGCACCGCGCGCGGAATGTTCTTCGCCGGATCCTCAGATTCACCGGCCGCGATACCGATCAGCTCGGTGCCCTGGAAGGAGAAGCCAACGATCATCGCCACGCCTATCATCGCAGCAAAACCACCGGCGAACGGCGCTTCGCCCACGGTCCAGTTATGCCAGCCGGCGTTTTCTGCGCCGCGCATGATGCCGGTGATCATCAACACGCCAACCACAATAAAGATGATGACGGTGGTCACTTTGATCAGCGAGAACCAATATTCCGCTTCGCCGAAGCCTTTGACTGAGATGTAGTTGAGCAGGAACATCAGGCCAAGGAACAGTGCGCTCCAGATCCAGCCGGGCGTGTCCGGGAACCAGTAGTTCATGACGAGCTGCGAGGCGACGAGGTCAACGGCGATGGTCACCGCCCAGTTGTACCAATAGTTCCAGCCCAGCGCGAAGCCGAAGCCTTCTTCAACATATTTTGAACCGTAGGTGGAGAAGGAGCCAGAAACCGGCATAAAGGCCGCGAGTTCGCCGAGGCTGGTCATCAGGAAGTAAACCATCAGGCCGATGAGCGCATAGGAGAGCAGCGCGCCGCCGGGTCCGGCCTGAGAAATGGTGGCACCCGAGGCGACAAACAGGCCGGTACCGATGGAACCACCAATGGCGATCATGGTGAGATGACGCGCTTTTAATTCACGGCGCAATCCAGGTTGTTGTGTTGTTTTTGAGTCATTATGCATGTGTAAACGCTATGCTGGATAAAAATGAGGCGAGATTGTAGCAGCTAGCCCCAAGCTGTATAGCATTCACGTCGGGTTATTAGTTACCTTCATGATCGGCCGGGAATTATTAGCCGCAGCGTGATCAGCGCTGTGATTATTCACGGCAATACGACAGGAAACGGCTTAAAGCTTTGGACACGTGCTTCTGTCGATGATGGATGCGATACAGCGTGCGCGTCAGGCGCGGCAATGGGATCGCGACTTCCACCAGCGTGCCGGCTTCCAGCAGATCCTCAATCACCCGCCGCGACAAACAGCTGATGCCCATGCCGTGACGCACCGCGTGTTTAATCGCCTCTGAATTGCCTAACTCCATGCCGAGCTGAAACTGTGGCAGATGCGACAGCAGCAGATAATCAACGATCTCGCGCGTGCCTGAACCGCGCTCGCGTAGAATCCACGGCGCGGCGGCGAGCGCTTCCAGCGTAATCGGCTGCTGCAGGATGGCGGCATCCGGCGCGGCAAACACCACCAGCTCATCTTCCAGCCACGGCTCGCTGATAATATCCAGCTCGTGGCACGGACCTTCGATCAAACCGATATCGACGCGGAAATCCGCCACCGCATTAATCGCATCCTGACTGTTGCCGACGCTCAGCTCCAGCGGCAACGCCGGGAAATCGCGGCGATAGGCGGCGATCATGCCCGGCAGCAGGTAATTACCGATGGTGCTGCTGGCGAACAGGCGAATCGCCCCGTTATCTTCCTTAAACAGCTGTTCGATTTCGCCCGCCTGCTCCATCAAACCCACGGCGCGCGGATAGAGTAAACGGCCATGCTCATTCACTACCAGTCGCTTACCGACGCGGTCAAACAGCTGCACACCGAGTTGGTTTTCCAAATCTGCTAACGCGGCGCTCACCGCCGACTGCGACAGCGCCAGCACCTGCGAGGCCTGCGTCGTCGAGCCGCTCTTCAGCACTTCGGTAAACACTTCAATCTGGCGCAACGTGATGTGCATGCGGTTCCCTTATATTACTTATTCTGGTTAATTATAAATATATTATCAATTTTACTTTTATACCAGCGCAGCGCAGGCTTGAGGCAGAGATTGAATGTTAGAAGGTCGCCAGGAATGGTACCCCTACAGGAGAAAAGTATGGCTGAGTTAAGCGTGAATAAAACCCCGTTTCATCTACATCACTGGCTGCCGGGTTTGCTGTTGACTGTGGCGATTGCCGGTACCGCGGCGTGGTTAAGCAATCAGTCTTGGTTGGCCGGGGCCGGATTCGGTGCGCTGACGTTAGCGATTATTTTGGGCATCGTGCTCGGTAACACCCTTTATCCGCAGATGGCCGGCGCCTGTGACAGCGGCGTAATGCTGGCGAAACAGCGTTTGCTGCGCCTCGGCATCATCCTGTATGGCTTTCGTATTACTGTGCAGCAGATTGCTGATGTCGGTCTTAGCGGCGTATTGATTGATGTGATGGTTCTCAGCTCCACTTTCCTGCTGACCTGTTTTATCGGCATTCGTCTGCTGAAGATGGATCGCGAAACCGTGTGGCTGATTGGAGCGGGCAGCAGTATTTGCGGCGCGGCGGCGGTGCTGGCGAGTGAACCTATCGTTAAGGCTGCGCCGTCAAAAGTGGCGGTGGCTGTTGCGACTGTGGTGCTGTTTGGTACCGTTGGCATCGTGCTGTATCCGATGTTGTGGTCGCTGCTGCCAACGGTCAGCGCGGAACATTTCGGTATCTTCACGGGTTCGACGTTGCATGAAGTGGCGCAGGTCGTTGCGGCAGGACACGCGATGGGTGCCGAGGCAGAAAACACCGCCGTGATTGCCAAAATGCTACGCGTGATGATGTTAGCGCCCTTCTTGCTGATGCTGGGAAGCTGGCTGAAACGTCAGCGTAGCCACAACGCACAGCAACAAGCGATTCGTTTTCCCTGGTTCGCGCTGCTGTTTATTGTGGTGGCGCTGTTTAACTCGCTGCATCTGCTGCCTGCCAATATTGTTAGCACGCTGAATCAGCTGGCCAATCTGCTGCTGGCGATGGCGATGGCTGCGCTGGGTTTGACTACGCGCTTCACCGCCCTGAAACAGGCCGGTTGTAAACCGTTGCTGCTGGGATTGGTGATGTTTGGCTGGTTAATTCTCGGCGGCGGAGCACTCAATGTGCTGGTGCAACATTTCATGGCGTAACCGCATCCGCTATGATGGGCAGCTTTGCAGCAGCAATCGCCCAATCAGGAGAGCGGCATGAAATATATCGGCGCACATGTCAGTGCATCAGGCGGCGTGGACCAGGCAGTTATCCGTGCCCACGAACTCGAAGCCACAGCCTTTGCGCTGTTCACCAAAAATCAGCGCCAGTGGAAAGCCGCACCGCTGTCAGGAGAAGTGATCGATGCGTTCAAAACCGCCTGCGATCGTTACAACTTCACGTCCGCGCAGATTCTGCCGCACGATAGCTATCTGATTAACCTCGGCCATCCGGTGATGGAAGCGCTGGAGAAATCGCGCGAGGCTTTCCTCGATGAGATGCAGCGTGCCGAGCAGTTGGGTTTGACCTTGCTGAACTTCCACCCGGGCAGCCATCTGAAGCAGATTGAAGAAGAAGCCTGCCTGAAGCGTATCGCCGAATCGATCAACATCGCGCTGGATAAAACCAGCAGCGTGGTGGCGGTGATCGAAAACACCGCCGGTCAGGGTAGCAATCTCGGTTTCCGCTTCGAGCACCTCGCCACCATTATTGAGCACGTGGAAGATAAGTCGCGCGTTGGCGTGTGCATTGATACCTGCCACGCCTTTGCGGGCGGTTACGACCTGCGTACCGAAGAAGCCTGCGCCGAGACCTTCAGCGACTTTGAGCGCATCGTTGGTTTCCAGTATTTGCGCGGTATGCACCTGAATGATGCCAAAAGCACGCTGGGCAGTCGCGTCGACCGCCATCACAGTCTGGGTGAAGGCAATATCGGTAAAACCGCGTTTAGCTGGCTGATGAAAGATAAACGTTTTGACGGCATTCCCATGATTCTGGAAACCATTAATCCGGATATCTGGAAGGATGAGATTGCGTGGTTGAAGTCGGAGCAGCAGGGTTAATTATCTGATTAAACAAAAGGGAGCCGCAGCTCCCTTTTTTTATGTCTGACGAAGATTACGCGGCTTTAACCAGCTCTTCTTCCGGACGTTTCAGGATGGCGTAGCCAAGTCCCGCTACCGCAGTACCAATCACAATCGCCAGCAGATAACCCAATACTGGGGTAATCGCGCCTGGAATCAGCAGGACGAACAGACCACCGTGCGGTGCCATCAGTTTCGCGCCAATCGCCATGGAAATCGCACCGGTTACCGCGCCGCCAATGATACAGCACGGCAGCACACGCATTGGATCACGCGCCGCAAACGGAATCGCACCTTCAGAGATGAAGCACAGCCCGAGCACCAGCGCCGCTTTACCCCCTTCCTGCTGACCTTTGTTGAACTTACGACGCGCAACCAGCGTCGCCAGGCCCATCGCCAGCGGTGGCACCATTCCGGCTGCCATAATGGCCGCCATCGGTGCGTAGGTTTGTGAACTCAGCAAACCAACACCAAACGCATAGGCCACTTTGTTCACCGGACCGCCCATGTCGGTACACATCATGCCACCGAGAATCGCGCCCAGCAGCACTGCGTTCGCGGTACCCATATTGGCCAGCCAGGTTGTCAGGCCAGTCATGATGCCCGCCACCGGCTTACCTACCACGTAAATCATCAGTAAACCGGTAATTAAACTCGCCACCAGCGGAATAATCAGAATCGGCTTCAGCGCTTCCATACTCTGCGGCAGTTTCACTTTGCTGCTCAGCATTTTCGCAGCGTAACCGGCAATGAAACCGGCGATGATACCGCCCAGGAAACCGGCGTTAATGCTGGTGGCGATCATACCGCCAATCAAACCAGGCGTCAGACCCGGACGATCCGCAATCGAGAAGGCAATGAAACCGGCTAACACCGGCACCATCAGCGCGAAGGCGCTGCCGCCACCGATCTGCATCAGTGCAGCCGCTAAGGTGCCCGGCTCTTTAAATGCGGTGATACCAAAGGCAAATGACAGCGCGATGCTTAAACCACCGGCAACCACCATCGGCAGCATGTACGAAACGCCAGTCAGCAGGTGACGATAGGCACCGGCTTTCTCTTTGCTGTCGCCCTGTGCGCTGGCAGCCTGATTGCTGCTCGGCTGATAGGTTTTCGCTTCGGCCTGCGCTTTATCCAGCTCCTGCGCAGTTTTCTTCAGCGCCAGACTGGTTGAGGTGCGGTACATCGGCTTACCGGCAAATTTCGCCAGATCCACATCGATATCAGCCGCGACGATCACCAGATCGGCCGCCGCCACTTCTTCTGGGGTAATCGCGTTGCCTGCGCCCACAGAACCACGGGTTTCGACTTTCACCCACCAGCCACGCTTGGTCGCTTCGGCCTGAATAGCTTCAGCAGCCATAAAGGTATGCGCCACGCCGGTTGGGCAGGCGGTCACCGCCACAATGCGTTTCTGTGCAGCGCTCTGCGCAGCTACTGGCGCGGCAGCGGTTGCAGCCGCAGGCTGCCAGGTTTTGGCACTCGCTTTGGCTTGATTGATTGCCGCCAGCGGATCGCGCAGCGCTTGCTGCACATCAACCAGCGCCAGCGATTTACCGGCCAGCTCTGCGTCGTGCGGCATATTGTGGCCAGCAACCAGCACCAATTCTGCTTCGGCGGCATTATCGGTCAGCGTCAGGCCAGCTTGTGCCGCCGTCGCGCGTAAACGTTCCAGCGCCAGATGTCCTGACGCCAGTCCCAGTGAAGAATCTTTTATCAGCAGCGTTTTCATTATCGCTCTCCTGCTGTTAGTTAACGGGTTGTAAGTCGACGCGCGCCATCATCGCGGCCAACTGGGTACGATCTTTCACGCCAACGTTGCTTTGGCTGACGGCCATCGCCGCCACTGCCGTCGCCAGACGCAGCGTGTGCTCGCTGGATTCACGCATCAGCAAGCCGTAAATCAGGCCGCCGACCATCGAATCGCCGGCACCGACGGTGCTGACCACTTCGCAGGCAGGCGGTTTGGCGATCCATTCGCCGGAGGCATTCACCCACAGCGCACCTTCCGCACCGAGAGAAATCACTACGTGCGCAATACCTTGCTCACGCAGTTCATGTGCAGCACCGATCACGTCCTGCAGCGCAGGCAGTTTGCGACCAGCCCAAATCTCCAGCTCGCGGCGGTTCGGTTTCACCAGCCACGGCGCGGCTTTCAGACCGGCGACCAGCGCTTCGCGGCTGCTGTCGAAGATGATGCACGGGCACAGCGTGCGCAGATCGCTCATCCATTTAGTGAACGCTTCTGGTGCCACGCCGGCTGGCAAGCTGCCGCTGACGCACACCATATCGAACTGTCCGAGCCAGGTCAGAGAATCGGCGGTGAAGCGCTCCCAATCCTGCGCGGTGACCTCAAAGCCAGAGAAATTCAGGTCGGTCACATCGCCGTCTTTTTCGGTCAGCTTAACGTTAATACGCGTACGGCCCTGCACCACCTGAAAACGGTTGGCGATGCCGAGTTCGCTGAACAGCTGCTGAAAGCCGTCCTGATTCTCTTTGCCGAGGAAACCGCCGACGGTGACATCGATACCGAGATCCTTCAGCACTTTGGCAACGTTGATGCCTTTACCCGCCGCGTGCAGGCCGGTGGTTTTCACCAGGTTAACTTCGCCGCGCTCAATTTCTGGCGTGTATCCGACCAGATCGTAAGCCGGGTTTAAGGTAATTGTTGCGACACGACGGCTCATGCAACCCCCTCGCCTAAACCAGAATTGATCGCTTCTTCAATTGCGTTCAGCGCCTGCTGTGCATCTTCGCCGCTGGCGGTGAAGCGCAGGCGATGGCCTTTTTTCACACCGAGCGCAACGACTTTCATCAGGCTGCGGCCGTTAGCAGGCTTACCGCTGCCATCGAGATTAGTTACGGTGATGTCGCTGTTGAACTGTTTGATGACGGTCACCAGCGCCGTGCCCGGACGCGCGTGCAGACCGTGTTCGTTGCGGATGGTGAATTCAGCGGTCAGCAGCTCGGCAGCTTCATCGACTTCGCTGGTCAGCAGCGCCAGGATACCGGCGGCATCGGCTTTCAGCAGACGTTCAGCTTTGTTGCTGAGCAGCAGATTGCTGAGATAGCCCAGCACTTCCAACGGACGCTGATCGTTAGCCGCCACGGTCAGCAACAGCGCGACGTTTTCGCCCTGATGCTGGAATGGCGCTGCCGCGCGGCTTACGGCCACTGCGCTGCCGAGATTGCCGTTGGCGCTGTCGCTCAGCCAGATGCCCTGACCGAGGCTCAGCGGGGCGCGGGAAATCACGTCAGCAATAAATGACGCGTCCACCGCGCCTGCAGCCTGCAGACGTCCGGCGTTCAGTGCCTGTAACGTGATTAAATCGCTGGCCGCCACATCAACGGCAATCAGCGAGGTATCGAATTTGAATTCTGCGGCCTGGTTTTCGCCCATCAGCAGCGCACGCAGATCTTCCGCCGAGGCGGTTTTCAGCTGTTCAGCAATGCTGTCATCACTTAATACGTGAGTGAGCTGGCGCAGCAACGCGAGGTGTTCATCCGATTTAGCGGCAATACCGATCGCCACATACGCCGTTTGCCCTTCGCCCCAATCCACGCCCTGCGGGAACTGATAAACCTGGACACCGGTTTTCAGCACCAGGTCGCGGGTGTCGGTGGTGCCGTGCGGAATGGCGATGCCGTTACCCAGGAAAGTGGTGGTTTGCTGTTCGCGCGCCAGCATGCCGTTAACGTAGCCTTCGGCCACATTGCCTGCAGCGGTTAACGCAGCGGCAACCTGACGAATGGCCTCTTCTTTATTCTGTGCGCTAGCACCGGTATGAATGGCCTGAACTTCGAGCTGGAACATATCTCTCCTCGCTTGCTGTATTGAATCGTTTCAGCTAGATGGTGAAAAAAGCTGCTGTGCATCGCGGACTTAGCCGGAGTGACAACGCTGAAACGTTTCAGGGAATATGGTACAGCCACGTGCAGCAGGCAAGAAAATGCGCGATCTGAGTAGCAGATTTTTGACGTTCCGCACACTTCATGTTGGATTTAAGATTTTTACCGGCAGGCAGGCTGATGCTTTTGCTGTACAGACCAACGGCACTAAGCCCAATTCTTCAGCTATGCGTCAGCAGTGCTTCAGGGCGCCGTATCGGCTTCCAGTTTAAGCAGAAATGTCATGGCGCTATCACGGCTGCTGCCGCACATTTCGGCGCTGGGCTGTAAGCCAGCACAGACCGCCGGACGCAGCGGTGAACCAAAGATTTTGCAACGCTGTTGCTCATCAAGCTGCACGCAACGCGTGTTGGCCGGCTTGCCGTGCGGCATGCCAGGAATCGGGGACGAGATTGAGGGGGCTGTGCAACAGGCACCGCACTGGTCACGACAAAACATCATGCGCTCCTGCAAGGAATTCGCCGCGACAATAACAGTCCCAGACCGCGAATGCCATGCACCGGCAACAATTTTACATTGGCTGACTTGCCAGTTTTTCGCCGCGCGAGTAACGTGACGCGCATTAACCTCCTGTCAGCGAGAAAACCACCATGCCAAAGGCAAATGAGATCAAAAAAGGGATGGCTGTCACCTGGAACGGCAAACTGTTACTGGTGAAAGACATTGATGTACAGAGCCCAAGTGCTCGCGGTGCCGCGACGCTCTATAAGATGCGCTTTACCGATGTCCGCACCGGCCTGAAAGTGGAAGAACGCTTCAAAGGCGACGATATTATTGACGCCATTTCGCTCAGTCGCCGCGCCGTCACCTTCTCTTATATAGATGGCGATGAGTATGTGTTTATGGATGACGAAGACTACACGCCGTACAACTTCAAAAAAGAGCAAATTGAAGAAGAGCTGCTGTTTATTCCTGAAGGTGGCATTCCCGGCATTCAGGTGCTGACGATGGATGGCCAGGTCTTGGCGCTTGAACTGCCACAAACCGTCGATATGGAAATTGTTGATACCTCGCCGGGCATTAAAGGCGCCTCCGCCAGCGCTCGCTCCAAACCCGCAGGCATGAGCACCGGCTTATCCATTCAGGTGCCGGAATACCTGAGCAATGGCGATCGCATCCGCATTCATATTGCGGAACGTCGTTATATGGGACGCGCTGATTCATAACGTGCTTCCGTCCGGCGCCCGGTGATTGTTATAGTATAACAAGGCCGTGCGCGCCGGATGCCTCTCATCCGCGTGCGATTTATTCTCTTTTTTTGGGAGACCTTTTGTGACGCGCGTAAACCTCATCACCGGATTTCTCGGCAGCGGAAAAACCACCACTCTGCTGCATCTGTTAGCCAATAAACCCGCGGATGAAAACTGGGCGATTCTGGTCAACGAATTTGGCGAAATTGGCATCGACGGCGCACTGCTCGCCGATCGCGGTGCCACGCTGAAAGAGATTCCCGGCGGCTGCATGTGCTGCGTTAACGGCTTGCCGCTGCAGGTTGGGCTGAACATGCTGCTGAAACAGGCTAAACCCGATCGTCTGATTATCGAACCCACCGGCCTTGGCCATCCCAAACAGCTGCTGAATATGCTGCGTGCTGCCGTCTATCAACCCTGGATTCAGGTGGATGCCACCTTAACGCTGCTCGATCCGCGCCAGCTTGCCGACGCACGCGTAGTGGAGAATGAGAATTTCCGCGATCAGCTGGTGGCGGCCGATATCATCGTGGCGAACAAAAGCGATCGCTGGAGCGATAATGATCGTCAGCGTTTGCAGGATTGGCAGCAGCAATTTTTGGGCGAACGTCAGATGGTGGAAGCGGCGTGGGGACACATCAATCCCGCGCTGTTGACTCAACCCGCCTTGGCGGATCGTGCGGTTCCCGATGCAGCACATCACCACCATAATTTACGTCCACAAGGCTTGGCCGCACTGAAACTGGATGGCCAGGCGCGCTGGCGTCGTGCGCTAAATGAAGGCCAGGGCTATGCTTCCTGTGGCTGGATTTTCGATGGTGAAACCGTGTTTGATACGATCAAAGCGCTAGAGTGGGCAAGGCATGCGCCAGTTGATCGCGTTAAAGGTGTGTTGCGCACTGCCGATGGTTTAGTGAATATCAATCGCCAGGGCGACGATCTGTTTATAGAAACCCGCCCTACCACACCGCCGGATAGCCGCATCGAATTGATTCATCATCAGCCTGCTGACTGGAACCTTTTGCAGACCGCTTTGTTGAAGATTCGTTTAAATTAGATGCGTTAGGTTGCCCCGTTGTTTTCACTTTGAGTCTATTTTCTATGCGCGCTTCTCGATTAGTCACCATCCTGCTGCTGAATGCGCTGGGTGTGATGCTTTTCCTTTCATGGTACCTGCCGCCGGATCACGGGTTCTGGTTTGGTATCGATAAAGCCATCTTTTATGGCTTCAATGACCAGATGGTTGATCATCACGGTTTCGCACTGTTAGTGGCCATCACTAACTTCCGCGGTTTCGATGTGGTTTCGCTGCTGGCCATGGGTTTGCTCTATTTAAGCTACTGGCGTCGCGAGACACCGCAAGGTCGCCGCCGTTTGCTGGCCATTGGCATCACGATGCTGCTGAGCGCGGTAGTACTGAACCAACTCGGTCATCTGCTGCCGGTACAGCACTCCAGCCCAACGCTGTTCTTTGAGAATGTGCATCGCGTAAGCGAACTGACCGGCATCCCGGCCAAAGATGCCTCGAAAGATAGCTTCCCTGGCGACCACGGCATGATGCTGATGATCTTCACCTGCTTTATGTGGCGCTATTTCGGCTTCCGCGCGTTTCTGGTGGGGTTGATGATTACCGTGGTGTTTGCTCTGCCACGTGTGATGGCGGGTGCGCACTGGTTTACTGATATCGCTGTGGGTTCGTTGTCAGTGGTGCTGGTTGGCATGAGCTGGTGCCTGTTAACGCCCTTCAGCGACAAGCTGGTGAATTGGCTGAACCGTTCGTTGCCGGGCAAATATAAGCCGCGCACGTAATTGTTAAGCGCGAGTGATCATAGAACAAAAAGTCAGTCGCTCGCGCTTATTTAAAACCTGAATAAACTATTAGCAAACTAACATTATTCAGGTAAAAGAAAAGATTATGATGAAAAACGCGGAACAATAGCCTTAATCCTAAGTTGTCCAGCCCGAACCCTCTTAAAATCGGCCTTAGCGCCAGAATTACCCCCTTATTGCACCGCTGTTTGGCTATTAAATCGCTGCCAATTGCTGATAAAGTCGCCATTGTGTTACAGATTGATTTCACATCGAAAAAACCTTTGAATATTTATATAAAAGCACTCGCCACGCGGTCTGTAATCGGTTAACCTCGAATCCGATTAGTAAGCAACAGCATAAAATGCGGTGCTGAAAGCGACAAAAATGTGTGCATTAACACATTTTAGTAATTAAGGATTTGTCTTAGACGGTCGTACTTATTAATCTCAACCCGTTTTGTCATCTGGCTGACGACATTCTGTCGTAAGGAAATCGAAGGAAAACACGTACAATGGTCAAGTCTCAACCAATTCTGAGATACCTCAGGCGGATCATTCCCGCGGTAGCACTCGCAACACTTTTATCAGCATGCAGCAGTACCCATAACGGTCAGAACGCGAATAACGAGAATCATGAAGTTAACAACCAGAATGGTTTTTTACTTCAAGCGTCTCAGGACGAATTTGAACAGATGGTGCAGAACGTGGACGTTAAGTCCCGCATCATGGAACAGTACAGTGACTGGAAAGGTGTACGTTATCGCTTAGGCGGCGACACCAAACGCGGCATTGATTGTTCTGCTTTTGTTCAGCGCACCTTTCGCGAGCAGTTCGGTTTAGATTTGCCACGCTCAACGTCAGAACAGCAAGACACCGGCAAAGAAATTTCACGCAATAAATTGCGCGCAGGTGACTTAGTGCTGTTCCGCGCCGGTTCTACCGGTCGCCACGTGGGCATCTATCTTGGCAACGATAACTTTGTTCACGCGTCCACCAGCAGTGGCGTAATGATTTCCAACCTGAATGACAGTTATTGGAAAAATCGTTACCGCGAAGCGCGTCGGGTTCTTGCTAAAAACCCAAGCTAACGTATTTCTTTGATGATCCTCTCAGCCAGAGAATCAGAAACGCTGCCCCGGCAGCGTTTTTTTTCGCCCGTAGTTTTTAACTCAAATCCAACCGATAAAAAGTAATTGAGAATCAAAAATATAACGAGACATTCTTCGCGCTCTCGTTATATTCTCGTTGACTTCCTGATACCCAGATATTGCGCTGCAGACACCGTTATCACCGTGGCTGCGGTCTGAAGTGGGTAGTGACCAAACGATAAACATAATAAAAAATGGCAAGACAAGGGGAATGCACTCCATGCCACTGTCAGGGACATTAAAACACCACAGCAGTTATTCACGCCGTATCGCCTGGCATAGTGCGATTATCGGCGCGGCATTCTTTCTGCTTTTTGTCACCGTGCTATTAACACTCACCTGGCAAAAACGTGTACAACAACACGAACAGCTTCTGGCACACAGCCGCGACGATTTACAACAGGTGATAGCAAGCCTGGTCGATACACTTTATCCCTTACAGCAATACACCCAGTTAGCCTGCAACAACGTCAGTCGTGAGCTCACTTCTCGCGCCGCCTTTGCCGGTAATATCCGCGCCATCCTGCTGGTGCGTGATGGCAACGCTTACTGCTCTTCTGCCACCGGCGCTTTTCTGATGCCAGCAAACGATATTTCTCCTGAGTCTGAACTGGAACGCGATCGCGATATGCGCTTGCTGGAAGGCACGCCATTGCTACCGAAGAAACCGGCGCTGGTGCTATGGGTGAAAAATCCAGGTTCAGCCGAGACCGGCCTTTTCGCCACCATGAACATCAGCCTGACGCCTTATCAGCTGCTGGCCTCTTATCATCCCGAAATCACCGGCATGGCGCTGGTGGTCGGCAACAAAGCGCTGTTGAGCGGCAGCAACAATGTGGTACGCGCGAGTGATTTACCGGCATCGCTGCATGAAATAGCCTTTAATAACAGCGATCTACGCTTCATGCTGTTTGGCACCACCTTAGCGCCACGCGATTACTCACTGACGTTGCTGACCGGCATCCTCTTCTCACTGCTGGTTTCCGGCCTAAGCGGGTTATTGCTGACGCGACATCAGCGGCCGGGCAAAGAGATCATGCAGGGCATTAAACGTGGCCAGTTTCATGTTGAATACCAGCCGCTGGTCACTGCGCACGATGGACAACCCTACGGCGTGGAAGCGCTGCTGCGCTGGACGCATCCCACTGAAGGCATGATTCCGCCGGATGCCTTTATCAGCTACGCCGAAGCGCAAAACCTGATTATTCCGCTAACTCAACATCTGTTCACGCTGGTGGCGCGCGATGCCCAGTTTCTCTGTAAACAGCTGCCGCGCGGCACGCGCCTGAGCCTCAATCTCTCGCCGCTGCATCTCGCCTCAGAGAGCTTCCGGCGCGATGTCCAGGCATGGATTAACATCATGCCCACCGATCACTTCAACTATGTGTTTGAGATTACCGAACGCACCATGGTCGGTGAAAAAAGCGCGGGAGAAATCTTCGCCTGGCTACATGAGAACAATTTTAAAATAGCGATTGATGATTTCGGCACCGGGCATAGCGCGCTGATCTATCTGGAAAAATATCCGTTCGATTACCTGAAAATCGATCGCGGTTTTGTGCAAAGCATTGGTACAGAAACTGTCACCTCACCGGTGCTTGATGCAGTGCTGCTGCTGGCGAAAAAACTCAATCTCAAAACCGTCGCTGAAGGGGTCGAAACGGGCGATCAGGCGGCGTGGCTGGTGAATCGCGGCGTGACGCATTTGCAGGGCTATCTGTTTAGTCGTCCGTTACGCCCCGAAAACCTCGTCAGCTATTATCAACGCCAGCGCGCACTGAGTTAACATCACGCGAACCCCATGAAACTGCTACCATAAAGTGCGGAACACCACAGGAGATCGCCCCACTTATGCTGCTGCGTCTTGTCACAGCGTTATTCATTTGTAGCGCCATTGCGCCGCTGCATGCCGCCACCATCAATGAAAGCTATGCCTTCGCTAAACTGGGCGAGCCGAAATATGCGGTGAATTTCACTCACTACGATTACGCCAATCCCGCCGCGCCCAAAGGCGGCAAAATCACGCTGGCGGTGGTGGGCACCTACGACAACTTCAATCGTTTCGCCTCGCGCGGCAATCCCGGCATCGGTACCGATACGCTGTATGACGGCTTGTTTACCACCTCCGATGATGAACCTGGCAGCTACTATCCGCTGATCGCGGAATCAGCGCGCTATCCCGACGACTATCGCTGGATGGAAGTGTCGATCAATCCTCATGCACAGTTTCAGGACGGAACACCGATTACCGCGCAGGATGTGGCTTTCACCTTCCAGAAATTCATGACGGAAGGTGTGCCGCAGTTCCGCGTGGCGTTTCGTGACGTGCAAGTGAAAGCGCTAAACCGTCTCACCGTGCGTATCGACATGCCGAAACCGGACAAAGATCGGATTCTCAGCTGGCTAACGCTGCCGGTCATCCCGGAAAAATTCTGGCAAAACAAAAACTTTAACGAGCCGATTGGTTATCCGCCGCTGGCCAGCGGGCCTTATCGCGTCACCTCCTATAAATCGGGTCAGTTTATCCAGTACAGCCGGGTGAAAGATTACTGGGCCGCCAATCTGCCAGTGAATCGCGGGCGTTTTAACTTCGATACTTTGCGTTATGACTATTATCTTGATGACAACGTGGCGTTTGAGGCCTTTAAAGCCGGCGCTTACGATTTGCGCGAAGAGAGTTCAGCGAAGAAATGGGCGACACAATATCGCGGTCGCAACTTTGACAGTCACGCCATCGTCAAATCGACCATTCCCAACACCGTTTCCACCGACACGCAATGGCTGGCATTTAACAACGAAAAACCGCTGTTCGCCGATCGTCGCGTACGTGAAGCCATCACGCTGGCGTTCGATTTCGAGTGGATGAACAAAGCCTTGTTCTATGGTGCTTATAAACGCACGCGCAGCTATTTCCAGAACACTGAATATGCAGCGCTTGGCTATCCCAAAGCCGAGCAGTTGATCCTGCTGGCGCCCTACAAAGCGCAGCTGCCGCCCGAAGTGTTCAACAATGAGTATGCCCCGCCACGTTCTGACGGCAGCGGTTTCGATCGCGGCAACCTGTTGCAAGCCATGAACTTGCTGAAAGCGGCGGGTTGGGAAATCAGAAATCAGCAATTGGTGAATGTGAAATCCGGCCAGCCGTTCCGTTTCGAATTACTGATGCGCAGCGGTACGCAAAACGACTGGGCGTTGCCGTTCCAGCACAGCTTGCAACGGCTTGGCATCCAGGTCTCGCTGCGCCAGATTGACAGCTCGCAATATCTCCGCCGTATGCGCGAAGGCGACTACGACATGATCCCATCGCTCTATTACGCCATGCCATGGCCCTCGACCAGCTTGCAAACGATTTGGCAATCTCAATTTATTGACTCTTCCTGGAACAGGCCGCGCGTGAAAGATCCCATCGTCGACCATTTTGTGCAGCAGATCGTTGAGCATCAGGGCGATGAGAAAGCGCTGCTGCCGCTCGGCCAGGCGCTGGATCGCATCCTGCTGTGGAATGCCTACATGATTCCGATGTGGTGCAGCGCGGAAGATCGCATGGCGTATTGGGACAAGTTTTCCCATCCCGAGATTAAACCCGCGTTTGCTACCGGTCTGGAAAACTGGTGGTACGATGTGAACAAAGCCGGGCGATTGCCGGCCAATCGACGCTGAGGAGCACGGTTTGGCAGCCTATTTTCTTCGCAGGTTACTGCTGATCATCCCGACACTTTGGGCGATCATCACCCTGAACTTCTTTATTGTGCAGATTGCGCCGGGTGGACCGGTGGATCAGGCGTTAGCCAACGTGCAGTTTGGTCACAGCACCGGCATTCCCGGCTCAGGCGGCGGCGACAGCGGCGCGCGCGGTGCGCTGATGCGTGACAATCCCGGCGACAGCCAATATCGCGGCGCTCGCGGACTCGATCCGGAAGTGATCGCGGAAATTAAGCATCGCTATGGCTTCGATAAACCGCTGCTGCAGCGTTACGGTGAAATGCTGTGGAACTACATTCGTTTTGATTTCGGCGACAGCCTGTTCCGCAGCGCATCGGTGCTGCAGCTGATCAAAGAGAGTTTGCCGGTCTCCATCAGCCTGGGATTGTGGAGCACCTTGATCATTTACCTGGTATCAATTCCGCTGGGCATCAAAAAAGCGGTGCGTAACGGCAGCGCTTTCGATATCTGGAGCAGCACTTTTATCATCATTGGCTATTCGATCCCGGCATTTCTGTTCGGCATCATGCTGATAGTGCTGTTCGCCGGCGGCAGCTATTTCGACTGGTTCCCGCTGCGCGGCCTGACGTCACCGCAGTTTGATGCGCTGCCGTGGTACAGCAAAATCAGCGATTATCTGTGGCACATCACGCTGCCGGTGCTGGCTACGGTGATTGGCGGTTTCGCCACGCTGACCATGCTGACTAAAAACTCGTTCCTTGATGAGATCCGCAAACAATATGTGGTCACCGCGCGCGCCAAAGGGCTGGATGAGAAGCGCGTGCTGTACGGCCACGTGTTCCGCAACGCCATGCTGCTGGTGATCGCCGGTTTCCCCGCCACCTTTATCAGCATGTTTTTCACCAGCTCGGTGTTGATAGAGGTGATGTTCTCACTCAATGGTTTGGGCCTGCTCGGCTATGACGCCACTATTCAGCGCGACTATCCGGTGATGTTTGGCACGCTCTATATCTTCACCTTGATTGGCCTGTTGATGAACATTCTTAGCGATCTGACCTACACGCTGGTCGATCCGCGCATTGATTTTGAGGGACGCTGATGCGCTTATCTCCGGTTAACCAGCAGCGCTGGCAGCGTTTTCGCCATAACCGTCGCGGTTACTGGTCGCTGTGGATTTTCCTGATCATTTTTGTCCTGTCGTTGGGCGCTGAGTTGCTGGCCAACGACAAACCGCTGCTGGTGCATTATCAGCAGCGCTGGTACGTGCCGCTGCTGTTCAACTACAGCGAAAGTGATTACGGCGGCGATTTTTCCACACCCGCTGATTATCAGGATCCCTGGCTGAAGCAGCGCATCGATCAACAAGGTTGGGCGATCTGGGCACCGATTCGCTTCAGCGACAGCACCATCAACTTCGCCACCGATGTGCCCTTCCCTTCGCCACCTTCGGCACAAAACTGGCTTGGCACCGATGCTAACGGTGGCGATGTGCTGGCACGCTTGCTGTATGGCACGCGCATCTCATTGCTGTTCGGCATCATGCTGACGCTGTTCTCCAGCGTGATTGGCATCGTGGTTGGCGCGGTGCAAGGCTACTTTGGCGGCCGCATCGATTTGGTGGGTCAACGCCTGATTGAGGTGTGGTCCGGCATGCCGTCGCTGTTCCTGCTGATTCTGCTCTCCAGCGTGATTCAGCCCGGCTTCTGGTGGCTGCTGCTGGTAACAGTGGTGTTTGGCTGGATGAGCCTGGTAAGCGTGGTGCGCGCCGAATTCCTGCGTGCGCGCAACTACGATTATATCCGTGCGGCGCGTGCGCTCGGCGTCAGCGATAGCCGCATTATGCTGCGCCACATGCTGCCCAACGCTATGGTCGCCACGCTGACGTTTTTGCCGTTTATTCTGTGCGGCTCAATCACCACACTAACTTCGCTGGACTTCCTGGGTTTTGGTTTGCCAGTGGGATCGCCATCGCTCGGCGAGCTGCTGTTACAGGGCAAAAACAATTTACAGGCGCCGTGGCTTGGACTGGCGGGCTTCTTTGCCCTCGCCCTGCTGCTGTCGTTACTGATATTTATCGGCGAAGCGGTACGCGATGCCTTTGACCCGAGTCGAGGACGCTAAATGAGCCTGTTAACGGTGAATCATCTGGCGGTGGCCTTTCAGGATCGCCGCGTGGTAGAAGACATTTCGCTGCAGATTGACGCCGGCGAAACGCTGGCGCTGGTGGGCGAATCCGGTTCAGGTAAAAGCGTGACTGCGCTGTCGATCATGCGCTTATTGCCGCAACCGCCGGTCAACTATCCGCAAGGCGAAATCTTGTTTAACGGCCAGGATATTTTGCAAGCCAGCGAACGCACCCTGCGCGGGCTGCGTGGCAACCAGATGGCGATGATTTTTCAGGAACCGATGGTGTCGCTCAATCCACTGCATAACGTGGAGAAGCAGCTGTATGAAGTGCTGTCGGTGCATCGCGGCATGCGGCGCGAAGCCGCGCGTGGCGAAATGCTGAGCTGCCTGGATCGCGTCGGCATTCGCCATGCGGCATCGCGCTTGCAAGATTTTCCGCACCAGCTTTCTGGTGGTGAGCGACAGCGCGTGATGATCGCCATGGCGCTGCTAACCCAGCCGAAGCTGCTGATCGCCGATGAACCGACCACCGCACTGGATGTGACGGTTCAGGCGCAGATTCTGCAACTGCTGCGCGAACTGCAGCGTGAACTCAACATGGGCATGTTGTTCATCACGCATAACCTCAATATCGTGCGTCAGCTGGCGCACAGCGTCACGGTGATGCGCAATGGCCGCGCTGTGGAACACAATCGCTGCGATATACTGTTCTGCCAGCCGCAGCAGCCCTATACGCGCGAACTGATCGCCGCCGAGCCGGATGGCGAACCGGTGCCGCTGCTGGATGCGCAACCGCTGTTGCGGGTGAAGAATTTACAGGTTGGTTTCCCGATCCGGCGGGGATTGCTGCGTCGCACCGTGGCAGAGAAGATAGCGCTGAAGGATCTTAGCTTTACCCTGCGGCGTGGCGAAAGCCTCGGACTGGTGGGCGAATCGGGTTCGGGCAAGAGTACAACGGGCCTGGCGCTGCTGCGTTTAATTAGCGCGCGCGGTGAAATCTGGTTCGAGGATCAGCCGCTGCATCAGCTGTCGCCAAAGCAGTTATTGCCGCTGCGCCAGCGCATTCAGGTGGTATTTCAGGATCCCAATTCGTCGCTCAATCCGCGCATGACGGTGCAACAGGTGATTGCGGAAGGTTTAGCGGTGCATCGCCCGGAACTGAGCAGTGCGGAGCAGGAAGCCAAAGTGATTGCGGTGATGCAGGAAGTAGGACTCGATGCCGACAGCCGCTCGCGCTATCCGGCGGAGTTTTCAGGCGGTCAGCGCCAGCGCATCGCCATCGCCCGCGCGTTGATCCTGGAGCCGCAGCTGATTGTGCTGGATGAACCCACCTCGTCGCTGGACCGCTCGGTGCAGAAGCAAATTCTCACCTTACTGCGCCGTTTGCAGCAGCAGCATCAGCTCGCCTATCTGTTTATCAGCCATGATTTGCAGGTGGTGCGCGCGCTCTGTCATCAGCTGATTGTGCTGCGTCAGGGTGAAGTGGTGGAGCAAGGTGATTGCGAAACGCTGTTTAACGCACCAGCAGCCGATTACACGCGGCAGCTACTGGCGTCTGCGCAGGGAAAAGATCTAAGTCAGTGACCATCAAAGGTTTCGGCGATAGCGACACCCTGATTTTTCAGGCAGCAGTTGGTCGCGCTTTCGTCATCACGTTGAATCAGCAGGCAAGGCTGCCCTTCACACTCGGCGATTTTGCACTCGACCTGAATTTGCGCCAGCGTCTCCTTCAGCTGGTGCAGAATTTCCAGCGCCGGATGACCATCATGACTCAGCAGGCGCAGCACCACTAAATCTTCGGCATGCACGCCATTCGCTGCTTCCTGACGCACAATTTCACCCGCATGTTCCAGCGACCAGCGATAATGTTGTGGCAAGCGATGCACAACGGAAAGTTGCAGCATAGTTATACGGCCCCCAGAGACGTTAACTTTATTCACGACGACGGCACAACGTGGTGAATCCCAACCTGATTAGCTCTGAATACCAATTCAGTCTGCCTTCTCGTTTTAAACACAAAGCGTGTAGCCAATTTATAATTTGCGAGGCTTCTCACATTTATGCCTATGTTTACCGTGTTCGGCTGCGGTTAACAATCATTTTAGACGCATTATCGTTACTTTTTTATCTCTAAATTTTCACATAATGGAAACATTAAGCATAACGAATGAATGGGGATTAGCGAGTGAGGGAGAAGAATTAAGAGAGGCCAGGTCGCCATTTATGACGACCCTGGGGATGTCACGCCGGCTGTTGAGGCCGCGAAGCATAGGTGAACAGCACAATCGAAATTGTGGCGCACAGCGCAATGGTGGCAACCATCGGCCAGGCGCTGTTAATGCTGACTAATGAGAGCAGCGCGCCGACTAAAGCACCGACACCAAAACGCAGCGTTCCCGCCAGCGAGGAAGCGGTGCCCGCCATATGCGGAAACTCATCCAGAATCACCGCCATCGCATTCGACGACACCGTCGAGACGCAGCCAATAAACATCGCCACGCCAAACACCAGCGACAAGAAGCCTAAATCCAGCGCGCTGGAAATCAGCAGCCAAACGCCCATCGCGAACTGAATCAACAATCCCATGCGGAACATTTTCACCGGACCAAAACGGCGCACGGCGCGGCTGTTGATCAACGTCATCACGAACAGGAACACCACGTTCAGGCCAAAGTAATAGCCAAAGTTCTGCGGGGAAACGTGGTTCACTTCGATGTAGACAAACGGACCGGCGTTGAGGAAGGTGAATAATCCGGCAAAGGAGAAACCGCTTGCCAGCATGTAACTGAAGGCGCGCTTGTGGCGCACCAGCGCCACAAAGTTGCCCAGCGTGGTCCGCAGATGAAAGCGCTGGCGCTGTTCGGGCTTAAGCGTTTCACGAATTTGCGTCACCACCAGAACCGTGGTGATCAGCGCAGCGCCCGCCAGCGTCCAGAAAATGGCGTGCCAGTTCCACAGCAACAGCAGCCAGCCACCGATAATCGGTGCCAGCAGCGGCGCGATGGTGGTCACCAGCATCACGAATGACATCATGCGCGAGAAGTCCTCTTTCGAGTAGGTGTCGCGCATCAAGGCGTTGATCACCACGCTGGCAGCGGCGGCCGATAAGCCGTGCAGGAAGCGCATAAAGATCAGCTGATCGATGGTTTGTGACAGCGCGCAAGCCGCGGCGGCGCAGGCAAAAATTAGCGTTCCCAGCACAATCACCGGTTTACGTCCGTAGCTGTCTGCCAGTGGACCATAAACTAACTGGCCAATGGCGAAACCGAGGATGTAAAGGTTGAGCGTCATCTGCACACTGCCCGCTGAAACCGCAAACTCATGGGCGATTTGCGGCATGGCCGGCAGATACATATCGATAGAGAGCGGCATCAGCATTGCCAGCAATCCGAGGATGACCACTAAACCGACCGGTGAATTCTTTTCCTTGCGCACCGCGTTCTCCCGCTATTTACGTTGTTTGAGTTCTTCTGGCAGGCCGATGCTGTCGACCTCTTGCTGGGTCAGTTCACGATATTCACCTTCGCCGAGATCTTCATCCAGCTCGATGTCACCAATACGTTCGCGATGCAGCGCTGAGACATGGTTACCCATCGCCGCAAACATGCGTTTGACCTGATGGTAACGCCCTTCGCTGATAGTCAAACGGGCGGCTTTCTCATCGAGAATCTCTAGCACGGCCGGCTTGGTGAGCTCTTTTTCATTGTGCAGCTGTACACCCGCAGCGAACTTCTCAACCAGGACAGGATCGATTGGCTCCTCCACTTCCACCAGATAGGTTTTTTCCAGGTGATGCTTCGGTGAGGTAATGCGGTGTGACCATTGGCCATCGTCGGTCAGCAGCACCAAACCAGTGGTGTCGATATCCAGACGGCCCGCCGCATGCAGCTTGAACGCCGCGGGTTCTTCGATAAAGAACAGCACGGTGGGATGATCGGGATCGTCGGTTGAGCAGACGTAACCCTGCGGCTTATTCAGCATGAAATAGCGCGGTCCTTGCTGCACCACCAGCGGATTGCCGTCGTATTCGACTTCATCGTCTGGCTGTACTTTGTATGCCGCATCGCGCACAACTTCGCCGTTAATGGTGACTTTTTTGGCGCGGATTTCGCGTCCGGCGATAGCACGGCTAACTTCCAGTTGCTGAGATATGAATTTTTCGAGTCGCATGAATTCGCTTTGCCTGTTACTGCGGGGGAAACTGAAACGGTGTTTTTGTCCGTTAAGAAAGTGTGGGCAGTATAGCTTGATCCTTAGAGTGCTAACAGTAGTGAACCTGCGTTTAACTGGCTTTCATGGCATAATGCGCGTCCGTTCCAGAAAAAAGTTTGCCCCAATGTCATTCTCCCTGCGCCCATACCAACAAGAGGCGGTTGACGCCACCCTCAACCACTTTCGTCGCCATACCACGCCTGCGGTGATTGTGCTGCCGACCGGTGCGGGTAAGAGTCTGGTGATTGCTGAACTGGCGCGGCTAGCGCGTGGACGGGTATTGGTGCTGGCTCACGTCAAAGAGCTGGTGGAGCAGAATCACAGCAAATATCAGGCTTATGGACTTGAAGCAGACATCTTCGCCGCGGGTTTGCAGCGCAAGCAGAGCGAAAGCAAAGTGGTGTTTGGCAGCGTGCAGTCGGTGGCGCGCAATCTCAACCGCTTCGATAGCGCCTTTTCACTGGTGATCGTTGATGAGTGTCACCGCATCAGTGATAACGAAGAGAGCCAGTATCAGCTGCTGTTCGCCCACCTGCGGCAGCACAATCCGCAGTTGCGCCTGTTGGGTTTGACCGCCACGCCCTTCCGACTCGGCAAAGGCTGGATCTACCAGTTCCACTATCACGGCATGGTGCGCGGCGATGAAAAAGCGCTGTTCCGCGACTGCATTTATGAGCTGCCGCTGCGCTATATGATCAAACACGGCTTTCTGGTGCCGCCGGAGCGCTTAGATATGCCGGTGGTGCAGTACGATTTCAGCCGCCTGATCCCGCAAAATAATGGCCTGTTTAGCGAAGCCGATCTCAACCGCGAGCTGAAACAACAGCATCGCGTAACGCCGCATATTATTCGCCAGATTATTGAGTTTGCTGAAGATCGCCGTGGCGTGATGGTGTTTGCCTCCACCGTGGAACATGCCCGTGAAATCCTCACGCTGCTGCCTGAAAACAGCGCGCTGGTCTCGGCGGAAACGGCAGTAAAGGATCGTGACCGCTTGATTGGTGCATTTAAAGCGCAGCAGCTGAAGTTTCTGGTCAACGTTGCCGTTCTGACCACTGGCTTTGACGCGCCCCACGTGGATTTGATCGCCATTTTGCGCCCTACCGAATCCGTTAGCCTCTACCAGCAGATCGTCGGTCGCGGTTTACGCTTGTCACCCGGCAAAACCGATTGTCTGGTGCTGGATTACGCCGGTAATCCACACGATCTTTTCACCCCCGAAGTCGGCGCGCCGAAAGGGGCCAGCGACAATCAGCCGGTGCAGGTTTTTTGTCCCGCCTGCGGTTTCGCCAATACCTTCTGGGGCAAAACCACCGAAGATGGACACATCATCGAGCATTTTGGCCGCCGCTGTCAGGGCGTACTGGAAGATGATGAAGGCGAGCGCGAACAGTGTGATTATCGCTTTCGCTTCAAAAGCTGCCCGGATTGCGGCGCCGAGAATGACATCGCCGCGCGACGCTGCCATCAATGCGACAAAATTCTGGTCGATCCGGATGACATGCTGAAAGCGGCGCTGAAACTGAAAGATGCGCGCGTGTTGCGCTGCGCCGGCATGACGCTGGAGCAAGGACGCGATGATAAAGGCGAATGGCTGAAAGCCACCTATTTCGATGAAGATGGCACCAGCGTCAGCGAACGTTTTCGCCTGCAAACGCCGGCACAACGTAAAGCCTTTGAGCAGCTGTTTATGCGCCCGCATCAGCGCGCGCCGGGCGTGGAACTTGGCTGGCAAACCGCAGCGGATGTCATCGCCTTACAGCCTTTATTGCGTCATCCGGACTTTGTGGTGGCACGCGCAAAAGGCCATTTCTGGCAGATTCGCGAAAAAATGTTTGATTATCAGGGCCGTTATCGCCGTGCCAACGAACTGCGTTAAGCGGCGGAATCATTTGCCCCTGCAGCATCATTGGGGCTATAATGCCGCCCGCTTTTGCATCCGTAAAAGCAGTTTGAATAACCGTCCTGTTGCTGGGTCGCCTGTAGCAGGAACTATTGAAGAGACATCAAATGTTCACTATTAACGCTGAAGTACGTAAAGACCAGGGTAAGGGTGCGAGCCGCCGCCTGCGTGTAGCAAACAAATTCCCAGCCATCATCTATGGCGGAAATGAAGCACCAATTGCTATCGAACTCGACCACGATGCAGTGATGAACGTACAGGTTAAACCTGAGTTCTACAGCGAAGTGCTGACCATCGCGGTTGATGGCAAAGAAGTTAAAGTTAAAGCTCAGGCGGTACAGCGTCATCCGTTCAAGCCAAAACTTTTCCACATCGACTTCGTTCGCGCTTAATCGCTGAATGAGTTGAAGGTAGAAGGGCCGGTTGCGAAACCGGCCCTTTTATTTTAGGCATAAAAAATAACCCGATATCTTCCCTTCCTAAAAACCCCTGTCTTTCATTTCTCTCTGCTTTCGTTTATTTGAGACTGTTCTTTGCCATGAAGCTTTCACAAACCATGGAGAATGCCGTTTTAACATTTCTCCAGAATTTGTCTGCAAGGACTTCAAGTGAAAAAAATAACTGCCTTGGGCTATGGCATCATACTCATCTCATTTTCTGGCTATGCGGGCGTAATGCGTCATGACATTAACGTGCAAGAATACCGTGATTTTGCCGAAAATATGGGTAAATATCGTGTCGGCTTAAGCAATATTCCCATTTTTAAAAAAGATGGCGAGCTGAGTGGTTATCTTGATTTTGCCATGCCCGACCTTAGCAGTGTATCTCGTCGCGGGTTTGCCACATTAATTAATCCATCCTATGTAACCACCACACGGCACGTAACCGCTTTGGGTAGCGTTTATTTTGGCGGTCCTTCTGCTTATTCCACCCGTTATCTTTTTATTAACCGCAATCAATCCGCCGTTCAGGATAATATTCTGCCACGGTTAAACAAAGTTGTAACCGAAGTAGCGCCAATAGATTATGTGGAACGTAATGAGCTTCAGAAAGGACATGGCTCTCGGTATATTGCTTATGTGCGCGCGGGTGCTGGTGAAATGACACAGGTCACAAATGACCTCACTGAGAAAGAGCTCCTGGCCAGTGCCTATAAATGGTTAGCGGGTGGAACAATTAATATTGACACCATTACCTTCAACAAAGAAAAAAATGACGATTTCTATTGGATTCAATATGAACCTGGCCATCAATATTCATCCGCTTTATCAATATCAACCGGCGGCGGTGACAGTGGCAGCCCTATTTATGTCTACGACAATGTTGATAAAAAATGGAAACTTGCTGGTGTACATTATGGTGGTTATGGTAGCGCAACGCCTTATGGTCGCAAAGTTATCTCAACACGTTTTAATGAAGAATATTTTAATGGGATTATTGCCAACAATATCTCTCCCGATGTCACTGATTTTGCGAATAATGGCCCAATTTACTGGAATGCAGATAAGCTGGTCCAAGGTAGTAAAAACTGGGGTTGGCAAGGTTTAGACAACACATATCGTCATTTGGCGCCAGGCAAAGCCAGCCTTATTGAACTTGATGCAACCAAAGATATTCGCTTTAACGGCGCGGGCGGAGACATTATTCTTAATGAGGCCGTTAATCTGGGAGCAGGAAAACTACAGTTTTCTAATAACTACACCCTGAAATCTGCAGAGAATGTGGGCGCAACCTGGGTGGGCGGCGGCGTTGAAATCGATGAAGGGAAAAAAGTCATCTGGCAAGTGAATGGACTAAAAGATGATGATTTACACAAAATTGGCGGTGGCGTCTTACATATTAATGCTACAGGTGTCAATGAAGGCGGACTGAATATCGGCGATGGCACCGTTATTCTGGATCAACAAAAAGATGCGCAAGGAAATCGCCAGGCATTTTCTCGACTGTATTTAGCGAGCGGTCGGCCTACCGTTATTTTAGCGAGCGAAGACCAGGTTAATCCTGATAACATTTATTTTGGTTATCGTGGGGGGACATTGGATCTTAATGGTAATAATCTCATAATGCGAAAGATTAATCACACGGATAGCGGTGCGGCAGTGATCAATCAGAGTGAGTTAACCTCGGCCAGTCTAACGCTTACAGGGTACTCACGTAGCGATATCAACATTAACACCTGGAGCAGTGTCGACATTGGTAATATTGGTGATATTTATGAATATTATAATTCGAGAACGCAACGTAAAGAGTATTTTCAATTAAAAAAAGAGAAGTATTGGTACTTCCCCACAAATCAGCAGGACAATGAAGACTGGAAGTATCTGGGATATGATTTGGTTCAAGCCGTCGATTATCGACTATCACAGTTAAATGATTTAGTTTTCCGCGGAGACATTGGCACGCGCTCGTCGGATAAAAATAATGGTGCATTAGATGTGAATTTATCTCCGGAGAGTGGAAATACACATTTCGCACTGACCGGTAATATCCATTTAAATGGAAATATCAGCGTCAATAAGGGGATTCTTCTGCTGTCCGGGCAACCCGTTCCTCATGCCGGCGGCCTGATCATTGACAACGATTGGTACACTTCCTCTTTCACCGCCAATAACATTGTAGTCAATGACAATGCACGTTTACAGGTCGGTGAATACGCGCAGGTTAAAGCCGATATCCAGGCGGGCGACAACAGCCAGGTTATCCTTGGCTACCATCCCGACGCTGCTGATGAGCAGCAAATTTTACGCTGCACCTCGCCGGTGCAAAGCACTAAGGGCAGCTGCAAAGTTGCACAGCGAAACGCGGAAGAGTTGCGTTTCCTTCCCGCCAGCTCGGTTGAGGGCAATATCACGCTGGGCGATAACGCATTGCTTCATCTTGGCAAAGTCGATTACCACGGCCACATCAACGACAGTCACTCAGCGAGAGTCACCCTGAGCAGTGAAACATTCTGGAACATGAATGGTAACAGCCGCTTGCATCGGATGGATGCAGGTAAAGGCGGTATCATCTCGCTTCTTGCTGCAGATGAAATGGCCTGGACGCCGAAGCTGCTCTCTGTGGAACATCTGACGGCAAATCATCTGCAGCTTGGTTTCGGCATCGCGCCACAGTCCGCCATCAGCGACAGTTTATACATTGGATCCAGCGTGCAGGGCGGCAGCAACACCCTCGATCTTGGGTTTATGCTGGGTGAAACCTTCCCCAACCGCATCGCGAAAGAGATCGTGCTGGTGAACGCGCCCGCCGGAACCGCGCACGACTATTTCACGCTACCACCAGTCAAACGCGGTTTCTCGCTCTATACCGCTGATTATCAGGTTGTGGAAGAGAATGGTCGCGTGAAATGGATCATTGCCAAAACGCCGGATCCGGTGTTACCACCCGATCCGGTAATTGACCCCGATCCGGAGACTCATCCCGAACCCGACATTACGCCTGAACCGGAAGTTAAGCCTGAACCAGAAGTGAAACCTGAGCCCGAGATCACGCCAAATCCGGGTACTGCAGAAGACTGGTTTGAGATCATTGATAATCAGCCGCTGGTGCAGAGTACTCGCGCCCTGCTCGCTTCGCGCCACTACCTGTTCAGTGAAATCAGCAATATGCTGACCGATCGCGCTCAGCTACTGCGCGGTAACCATGAAAATAGCGGCGCATGGGCCAGCCTCAGCCAAAATCGCGGCAGAATGGATAGCGTAACGTTAAAAGACAGCAGGCTAGAGATCGGTGCCGATGCGCAAGCGGATGCCTGGCTTTATGGCGTGACCGCCAGTTACAGCCTGGGAAATGCCGGGGAAGAAGCCAGCATTAGCCATAAACTGAGCACTCTGGGCCTGTATGCGAGCGGAATGAGCGATGAAGGATGGTTTATGGATCTTGCTGCCAGCTACCTGCATCTGCGTCAGGACATTCACCTTGACCCGGTATTGGGAGTAAAAAGCACCTCAAAAACCAGCCATATGCTGGCAGGCAGTGCAAAATGGGGTAAATCCTACCCTCTGCTGGATGCGTCTTTCACGCTATCGCCTTACCTGAAAGCCAGCGCAGGCTATTTACCGGGATACACGCTGGAAAGCAGAGAGGCCAGCATTGCCCTGAGTTCAGCCATGCCGTGGGGACTCGCGCCGGGTATTGAAGTCAGCAAGCAGGGGCTCGGTACGCTGCTGCCACGCGTGCGATTCAACGCCACCGTTGAAAAACAATTTTCATCGGGCCGTTCTGGCTCTTCACTAACCCTTGAGGATCGCCACAGCCGGCGCATTTATGGCGCGCTGGACGACGATCGTTATCGGGTTCATCTGGGTTTAGAGGGGAAAATCAGCGACAACTGGTCAGCGAATATTGGCGCGAAGCATAGCTTTGGTGGCAAGTTCCGTACCGATTCTCTCATCAGCAGTGGCATAAACTATTCGTTCTAATAGAAAAGCCGGGCACTTTGGTGACCCGGCTTTTTTCATTTACTGCTGGTGCGGCGTTGCAGCTGATCGCGCAAATTCGGTGGCGTGCCTTTAATGGTCAGCGTGTCGGTGGTGGGATCCCAGAAGATGCGCTCGCCGAGCAGCATGGCATCAAAGTTCAGGGTTAATCCGCCGCCGCTGCCCGCAAACTTGGTCAACTGGCGCAAGGTGCTACGATCCGCAGGGAAAGTCTCTTCCAGCTCGTAACCTTGCTCCTGGGTAAAGGCCTGAAACGTTTTTTCTCCCAGCGGCGGTAATTCACTGGAGAGATCGTGCAGCGCAATCTCTTCGCCGGCCTGCAGCTGATCGTTACAGTAGCTGTAAACCTGCTGACGATAGTTCTGACGCTCGTTTTTATCGAGATCCGATTCGGCGCAGTAATCATCAACCGCTTGCAGCAGCCCACGGTTTTGCGCTTTGGTGTCCAGACCGACGCTAGCGCCAAGGAAATCCATGAAGAAATCCGCTACTTTACGCCCCACGCGACCGCGCAGGAAGGTCAGATAACGGGTGGATTCCGGGTTAGTTTCCCACTCGGTGAGATCGATACGCGCCACAATATCCGCATGATTGATATCGAGATAATGGGTGCTGCTGATATCCAGCTGCTCGTTAACGCGCATGCTCGACTGGCTGTTGAGAACCGCAATCAGCAAATATTCCACGGCCAGATAGCGATAGTGTAAAAACAGCACCACGCCGCCTTCCGCAAACGGATATTTGCTCAGTTCATCACGCAGACGTCCAGTTGCCGCACGGCTAAACGCCAGAAAGTCATCTTCCCCTTTGCGGCAGTTACGCAACGCATCGGCCAGTTCGCTATCTTCGTTAAACAGGCCGTAAGCTTTGCTTTTGGCGCTATAAACCCGGTGCAGCTCTTCTGCCATCTCTTCAACCGCGCGGGTTGCAGGCAGCAAGGTGTCGCGCAGTACCAGTTCAAGCTGGTTTTCATCACGTTTAACTAACTGATGCAGGGCAATCTGGTCGATATCCAGACTCATGGTAGACTCTCCTTTTAGCTCAGGCGCGTATTCAAACACCGCCCGCAGCCGCTTTCAACTGCCAGCACAAACTGATCGCTCTGCTTGCGATAAAATTGCGGAAAAAAATGCGTTGTTACGGTAATATACCGCCTTTTCACCCTTGATTAGACGACGATATGCCACAATCATCCCGTTACAGTGACGAACGCGTGGAAAAGCTCCTCGCAGAGATGGCGCAGATTCTTGAAAAAGACAAAGCGCCAACCGACCTTTCCCTGATGGTATTGGGTAACATGGTAACTAACTTGATCAATACCAGCGTTTCACCGGCTCAACGCCGCACACTGGCTCGATCTTTCGCGGATGCGTTGCAGTCATCCGTACGCGATGATAACGCTCATTAATATGCAGATTTGACCTCATAATATGGTAACCAACCGGCAGCGCTACCGTGAAAAAGTCTCCCAGATGATCAGCTGGGGGCATTGGTTTGCCCTGTTTAATATTATCTTCGCGTTAATTTTAGGCAGCCGCTACCTGTTGGTCGCCGACTGGCCCGCGTCACTCGCGGGACGTATCTATGCCTATACCAGCTGGATCGGTCATTTCAGTTTCATCGTCTTCGCCGGTTATCTGCTCATCATCTTCCCGCTCACTTTCGTGGTGATGTCACAGCGATTGCTTAGGGTGTTGTCGGCGATTGTCGCCACCGCCGGACTGACGCTGATTATGGTCGACAGCGCGGTGTTCAGCCGCTTCCACTTGCACCTCAATCCGGTGGTGTGGGAGCTGGTGATAAACCCTGATCAAAGCGAGATGGCGCGCGACTGGCAGCTGATGTTTATCAGCGTGCCGCTGATTTTCCTCGTCGAAATGCTGTTCGCGACCTGGAGCTGGCAAAAGCTGCGCAGCCTTAATCGGCGCTCGTTCGGCAAGCCGCTGGCTGCGCTGTTTATCAGCGCCTTCTTCGCCAGTCACCTGCTCTATATCTGGGCCGATGCCAATTTCTATCGCCCAATTACCATGCAGCGCGCCAACCTGCCGCTCTCCTATCCAATGACCGCGCGTCGCTTCCTTGAGCGTCACGGTTTGCTGGATGCGCAAGAGTATCAGCGCCGTCTGGTGCAACAGGGTGATCCGGAAGCGTTGTCAGTGCAGTATCCACTGAGTGACATTACCTTCCGCGATGGCGGTACGCGCCACAATCTGCTGGTGCTAACTGTTGATGGTCTGAACAACGCCACGGTGGAAAAAGCGCTGCCGTCGCTTCATCAATTCGCCAGTGAGAACGTGCGCTTCACCCAGCACTTCAGCGCGGGGCTACAGCCGGAAAAAGGGTTATTTGGCCTGTTCTACGGCATCTCTTCCAGCTATATGGATGGCGTGTTAGCGTCGCGTACGCCTTCCGTGCTGCTGAATGCGCTGAACGCGCAAGGCTATCAGTTTGGCTTGTTCTCATCGGACGGCTTCAGCCAACCGCTGTATCGTCAGGCTTTGTTAGCCGATTACTCGCTGCCGCAGGCCGATACCCAACCGAATAGCACCACGGTGACGCAGTGGCAGAACTGGCTCAATGGCCACAAATCAAACAATGCGCCGTGGTTCTCGTGGATTGCCCTTAACGGTGTGACGGTCAATGGCGACAACCTAAAAGCGCGCCAGCGTAGCTATACGCGTCAGGCAAGCGGTGTCGACGAGCAGATTAAGGCGGTGCTGCAAACCTTGCAGGATCGCGATTTGCTGAAAAATACCGTGGTGGTGATCACGGCGCAGCGTGCGGTCAATCTGGATAGCAACGATGACAATCCAGGCAATCGTGCGACGTTACAGGTGCCGCTGGTGGTGCATTGGCCGAATACGCCAGCGCAAACCATCGATCGCCTGACCGATCAGCAGGATGTGATGACCACGCTGATGCAGCGTTTACTGCACGTGCGCACTAATCCCGCTAACTTCTCGCAGGGTGAAGATCTGTTTGCCGCACAACGCAGCCACGATTGGGTGGCGAGCAGCGAAGATGGCAAGCTGGTAGTGACCACGCCAACCGTGACGCTGGTGCTGAATAACAATGGCAGCTACAGCGCTTACGATGCACAGGGTAACAAACTGAAAGATCATAAACCGCAGCTGGCGTTGTTGCTGCAGGTGCTGACGGAAGAGAAGCGTTTCGTCGCAAACTGATTAATTATGAGGCAGTTAAATGCGGCTCATATTGCAATCGTGCGTAGAAACAGTAATATTCTTCCACGTTCGGCACGTAGCGCAGCCTGGTAGCGCACGGTCATGGGGTGTCCGGGGTCGGAGGTTCAAATCCTCTCGTGCCGACCAAAATCCTTTCGAAAAAAGGGATTATCTTTCGAGATAATCCCTTTTTCATATCTGAATTTTCTCGCTTACCAGCTACCGTGGAATCCACCGCCCATCGCTGAACCGCCACCAATATGCGGCCCACCGCCTAAGCCGTGAGCGCTATTAGTGTTAGCAGCATTATTAGCACCATTACCGCTACCGCCAAAAGAATGTGATGAAGCCTTATCATTTTTGGAACCTTTGCCCGTATTAACCTGAAACGCGGGAACGTGCGGGACTGCAACTTGTACGGATGGATTAACAGCCGCAATAACTCCAGCCGTTGTAGTTTTAGTTATCCCGTTCACAGTGACGTTAACCAGTGTTGAAGGTTTCAGGCTGCTAACAGCGACGTTTATTGTTTGTGCTTGCTCAAGCTGATTGATATAGGCACGGTAAGAAGCACCGGTAATCTGAGGTTGTTTGGTTGGTACGGCTTGCGGGGTGAGCTGTTGCTTAACAGTCGGAACACTGTAGGAAGGAGTGAACTGTTCATTAGGTGCGATCTGTGGCGTTAACTGTGCTGTAGGAGTAGGCACACTGTAAGATGGTGTTTTATGTGGTGTTGCTTGCGGTACGGCTTGAGGCTGCATGTTCGGAACAGCCGTAGGGTTTTTAGTAGGCGTAGCGTATGGAGCCTGATTTACTGCAGGATGTGCAGAAATATCACCGTACCGGTCAGCTACAGCTTGGGCCTGATCAGCACGAGCTACGGCAGCCATGTTAGCGGCCCGATTCTGGCTAACAGTTTGAGCACTGTTCAAATCAGCATGGGCCTGAGCTCGTTCAGCACCAATAGCAGCGCCCATAGTATCCTGTGAATCGCCACGTACACCCGCCGAACCCTCTGGACGGTTGTTAATCGAATCGCCGTAGCGGTCTGTGTGGCTTACTGCTTCCTGTGCCTGAGATAAGCCAGCAGCCACGGTAGAAAATGAACTCATTACCAGTAAAGCAAGCATAGTATTTTTCATTTGTTAATTTCCGAATTGAAAATCTCGTCAGGGCTCGGTTTATTCGTAGCGAATAATAAGTTGACGTATTTATACACTTCTCAATTGTCGGAAATTTGATCTTAATCACACTAATATCTCTACTATAGAAACACTCCCATCACCCTTACTCACTTTGCCACCTAGCTAAGTGATGGAAACGCCCTAAGCATATGAGGTGTCCAAGGTCGGAAGTTCAAATCCTCCCGTGCCAACCAAAAGCCAAAAAAAGCAGCCTTAACGGCTGCTTTTTTATTGTTTCTAATTCGGTCTAAACAAATCGATTTCCGTGCTTATCTATCAACTTCTCACCATCCTCCTTTCTGAATTCGCCCTGCTGCGCATCGGGAAGAATATCGAGCACGGCTTCTGAAGGCCGGCACAAACGCGTTCCCAGCGGGGAGACAACAATCGGGCGGTTAATCAGGATGGGATAATTCAACATCGCCTCGATGAGTTGCTCATCACTTAAACGCTCTTCAGCCAAACCTAATTTTTCGTAGGGTTCGACATTTTTGCGTAATAAAGCGCGCGCATCGATCCCCATCGCGCTAATCAACGCCTTAAGCTGCTCACGATTTGGCGGAGTCTCAAGATAAAGAATAACGGTAGGTTCAACGCCGCTATTGCGTATTAACGCCAGCGTGTTGCGCGATGTGCCGCAAGCGGGATTGTGATAAATGGTGATGTCAGTCATGGTGCTCTCTTCCTAATGGGACAACGTTAGGCGCAAGGCCAACGCGCTAAGGGTGACGAGCAGCACGGGCAATGTCATCACGACACCCACGCGGAAGTAATAACCCCAGCTAATGTTGATGTTCTTCTGGTCGAGTACGTGCAGCCATAGCAACGTGGCGAGACTGCCAATCGGCGTAATTTTTGGCCCCAGGTCGCAACCAATAACATTGGCATAAATCATCGCTTCCTTTATCACGCCCTGCGCACTGCTGGCATCAATCGACAGCGCACCAATCAGCACCGTTGGCATATTATTCATTACTGAAGAAAGCAGCGCCGTCACCAAACCGGTACCCAAGGTGGCGGCCCATAAGCCGTGGCTGGCAATGAGGTTGAGTAAGTCGGTGAGATGTTGCGTCAGCCCGGCATTTTTAAGGCCATAAACTACCAGGTACATGCCGAGCGAAAAAATCACGATCTGCCAGGGCGCGCCGCGTAACACTTTACCGGTGTTAATCGCCTGACCTCTTTTGGCAACGATAAACAGAATTAACGCGCCCAGTGCGGCGATAGCACTGACTGGAATGCCCAGCGGCTCCAGCAGGAAAAATCCCACCAATAGCAACAACAGCACCAGCCAACCGGCTTTAAAGGTAGCGGGATCTTTTATGGCTTCATCTGGTAGTTTGAGGCGTGAAACCTCATAGCTGGCGGGAATGTCTTTGCGAAAGAAAAGGTGCAGCACTATCAGCGTGGTGATAATAGCGGCAATATCAACCGGAACCATCACCGCCGCGTAAGCGTTGAATCCCAATTTGAAGAAATCTGCGGAAACGATGTTAACCAGATTGGATACGATCAGCGGCAAACTCGCGGTATCGGCGATAAATCCTGCTGCCATGACGAAAGCCAGCGTTGCACCTTTACTAAAGCCCAGTGCCAGCAGCATTGCGATGACGATCGGCGTCAATATCAGAGCCGCACCATCATTGGCGAAAAGCGCGGCAACGCATGCACCGAGCAACACGATATAGGTGAAAAGCAGCCGCCCTCGCCCACTTCCCCAGCGCGCTACGTGCAAAGCGCACCACTCAAAAAAACCGGATTCGTCCAGCAACAGGCTGATGATAATGACGGCGATAAAAGCCGCTGTCGCATTCCAGACGATATGCCACACAGCGGGAATATCGTTTAACTGGATAACGCCGGTCACCAGCGCCAGTAAAGCCCCTATCGTTGCTGTCCAGCCAATGCTCAGGCCGCGCGGCTGCCAGATGACAAACACGATGGTCAAAACAAATATTGCGCCTGCCAGAAACATCACGCCTCCAATGCATTCGAATAATCGAATGTGTTTAATGATTATTCACAACCCGTAGCAGCGGCGTTCTTCAGCGACTCACGCACTTCCTCACGCTGGCTATTCCAGGCCGTATCGATAATCGATGCAGCCCAGGCCGGCATATGCGGAGAAAGGCGATAGTGTATCCACTTGCCTTCACGTCGATCCAGAATCAGCTCAGCATCGCGCAGCAAGGCAATGTGGCGTGAAATCTTTGGCTGTGATTGTTGGGTAACGGTGCAGAGATCGCAGACACACAGCTCTCCGGCCTCTCGTAATAATAAAACGATCGTCGTACGCGTTTTGTCGGCAAGCAGCTTGAAAAGTTGAACAGGAAGCATTGGGCCAGGTTCCAGTAAAAATCTATTATATATGGTAATTCATATGTGTTGGAAGTAAAGGCAGAATATAAAGTCTGGCGATTTCATATGTTTTCCATGCAATAAAGCATTCTCAGATTATCGCCAAAGAAATGCTGATTATTGGCTTTTAATCAGTAACTTACTGAATGCAACCCAATCCGAGCCAGATCACATTTCTGGATAAATATGACAGCGCTTCATCATATTGAAACAAAACTGTCACAGACTTCTCTTACTCTTAGGGCTCCTGTTTTTTCGATGGAAACCATTATGGTCATCAAAGCAAAAAACCTGCAGGATGCGGAAGAACTCCTGCACTCGGGTATCAATAAAGTTGAACTGGCTTACGATATCGGCAGCGACGATTTCTTCCGTCTCGCCTCGCGCTGGTGCGATCGCGGTGCGCGCATCACCAAAGGCCATCAGCACTTCGTGGTGCAGATTAAAGGCATGGCTATTCCGCCAAATAACTAAAAGTGGGCGAGCCCCTTTGGCTTGCTCTCCATCCGGCTGGCTGGTAAAACTACGTTTTCCGTCAGCCGTGATTTTTTATGTTCGCCTCTGAAACGCCGCTTGCTCTGCCCTCTTCCCCGTTTATCCGCGCTGCTGGCATGTCGCTGGATACATTGCCGATCGCCTGGTGCGAATTCGATCAACATCACTGGCATGCTGAATTGCATCTGGCGTGGCAACTGCCGCTGCCCGCGTCGCTACAGAGCGCGGTGACGAAACGCAAAGCCGAGCATCTGGCGAGTCGCTGGCTGGTGCAGCAAAACTTTGCGCACTTCGGTTTACCGCACTTTGTGTTGTGTAATGCGCCCGATCGTTCACCGTTGTGGCCCGCCGGCATTCAGGCGTCGCTGTCGCATACGCACAGCGTTGCGGTGATGGCTGCGACGCGCGAGCCACTGTGCGTGGGTGTGGATGTAGAGCAGATTATGGCGGAGGAAACCGCCGATGAAACCGCTGAGATGTTGATGAGCCCGGCGGAAAAACAGCGCCTGCTGGCGCGGCCTATGCCCTTTGCCCAAGCCGCTACACTGCTGTTTTCATTGAAAGAGAGTGTGTACAAAGCGCTGTGGCCGCAATTGCATCAGCCAATGGATTTTCTTCAGGCGGAAGTGCTGGAACTGGACGTGCAGCAAGGCCGCGCAACGCTGCGGTTGTGTCAGGATTTTGATGAGTATTTCACCACCAAAGCGCTGCTGCAGGCGCGTTTCTGGCTGGCTGGAGATCGCGTGATTACGCTGCTGACGCATCCGCTCCCGACAAAATAAAAAACCGGCTCAGAAATAAACCTGAGCCGGTGACAACACAAGACGACAGAAAAGTGTTCCAGGGACGCAGAAACGAGGATTTCTGCTGGGAGTAACTTTACTCACTCCGCAACTTCTTGCCCAATAAGGGTTTTTGCTAAGCTTTCCCGGCTGGCGTTAATGGCCGGTATCGGTACGTTGCACCGCATCCAGCGTTGCCATCTCGCGTTCGTTACCGGTTAACTCACTTAGTTGACCTTCGCGCATCTCCAGCAAGCGATCGGCGTGAATAAAGTAGTGATCGTCATGACTAATAGCGAATACCGTTTTACCCGATTCCTGTAACCATGGCAGCAGCTCACGATAGAAGATGCGACGGAAATGCGGATCCTGATCCGCCGCCCATTCGTCGAGCAACAGAATATCGCGCTCTTCGGCGGCTGCCAGCAGCAGCGCCAGACGTTTGCTCTGCCCTTTCGACAGTTGCAGATTAAGCACTCTGTTGCCTTCCAGCTTGAGCTTGTCCTGCATCTTCAGACGCTCCAGCCACTGCTGCACCAGCGCAGGATTGGCTGGCTGCCCTTGATCGCCGATGAGGCGATCAAACAGATGCACGTCGGTAAACACCGCCGAGAAATGTTTGCGATACGCATCGAGGTTTTGCCAATCCACCACCTTGCCATCCAGCAGCAAACTGCCCGATTGCGGCTGATAGAGGCCGGTGAGCAGCATCGCCAGCGTCGATTTTCCGCTGCCGTTGCCACCAATCAGGAACACCAGCTCGCCGCGGCGCAGCGTCAAATTGATCGGCCCAACCTGGAATCCGTGCTCGCCGTAGTGGAAGCAGACGTCGCGCAGCTCCAGCGTTTGCCAGTCGCTGACTTTTGGCAGCGCCTTGAACGTTTCTTCATAGGGCGCCAGTTCAAACCTGTTGAGCTTGCGAAACGCCACCTGCGCGCTGAGCAGCGTTGGCAAGGCGCCGACCGCCGCCAGCAGCGGTGTGCGCAGGAACAGCAGCGTCAGCGAATAAGTTGCCGCCACCGCCGTATTTGCCCAGCCCAGCCCGTTCGCCATAAAGAACACGATGCCAATCGCGCCGAGCATCATGATATTCGACCAGTTCACCGCGCTGAGGTGGAAGGTATCGGCGCGCACGATGTGGTGGCGATAGCTTTTGGCATTCTCCTGATAAACGCTGTCGTAAATAAGCTGCGCACGTTCGCGGTTAAGCTGCAGCTCTTTACGCCCTTCGATAATGGTCTGGAAATCGCGATACAGGTCATCTTCGATTTCACGCAGCTTAGCCATGTGCTGATAAACGCGTGATACCAGCAACCAGCCGCCAACCAGCGTCACCAGCAGCCACAGGCAGGTGATCAACAGCATTTTTGGCGAAAGCCAGGCGAGATAAAGCGCCGAACCGAGCGTAATAATGATGCCCTGAATCAGCTCGGGTAAACGCACGAAGGCGATGGTGATGGCGCGCACATCGCTGGTGAGACCGGCCAGCAGTTGGGCATTGCCAATCTGTTCGATGCGCTCCACGCGCGTATCAAGAATCCGTTTGATGAATTCGCCGCGCAGCCGCCAGACAAAGTGATGGCCGAGCATAGTCAGCGCCAGCTGGGAGCCGAGCGTCACCGCCATTAGCAGGAACAGCTGGCCAAGGAAACTCGGCAGCACCGAAATCGAAGTATTCACCGCGACGATCAGCTCATTATTGATATAGGCAATCAAACCAATACCAAGCACGGCGCTTAACAATGTAAGAAGAATGACGCCAATAAAAGGCCAGCGGTACTGGCGAAAAACGACTTGCAGCAATGCCATCAAAGGGTTCCAGCGGTCAATAAAGCAGCCTGCAGTTTAATGTCGCCTTGGCTGATAGCAAGAATAATTCTCATCTCAAATTTGCCTGAGTAAAATGTTTCTCGCCGCTCGTTTGGTAGCGGCGCGATTTATTGCGAAATGCTTGTCAGATAAGAAGGTATTTTGTTTTGAAAATGCATTATCTGTGCGGGCTCTGACACGTCTGCGCCTCTGGCAAATGAGCCCTTTTCAATAATAAGCACTGAAGTTGATGAGCAGGCCGGGGCCGCTTTTGGGCCGGCAATCCGCAGCGCTGAACGAAGCGAGGAAGCCAGGAGAGCCCGCAGGACGCGGGCGAAAGGCGGAGCCGGGACATGGAAGTCCCGTCTCCGCCGGTCCGTCAGGCAGACGAGCGAAGTGAAGGTACCGCGTAAGCGGCGCGAGGACCGCCGGACCAAAAGTGGCACCGGCCAGCGCCTTCATCAATGGCTTAACAACATGCATTCCAAATTAATTGCGCCGAGACGAAAATGCGCTAAAAAGCACGGCGGAAGGTCAGGTTGTAGCGGAACGCGCCTGCCTGCGGATGAATACCAGGTTTGAGCGGCAGAATGCCGTGATAACGCAGGCGCGATGGCCCGCCCCACACCACGATATCGCCATGTTCCAGCAGCACGCGCTGGGTAGCATCGCCGCGTTCGAAACCGCCGAACTGGAATACCGCAGGCAATCCCAGCGAAACCGACACAATCGGCTGGCGCAGATCCTTCTCATCTTTATCCTGATGCAGCGTCAGTTTTGCGCCGGGTTCATAGCGGTTAATCAGGCAGGCATCCGGGTTGAAACCGGCAAAGCCCGCTTCGCGCGCGGTTTGCTGCGCCAGCTCGCGGAACAGCGCGGGCATCGGCGGCCAATGGTGTCCGCTGTTGCTGTCTTGCTCGGTATATTGATAGCCGCGCGAATCGGTGGACCAGCCAAAATCACCACAGTTGGTCATCGCCACCGACATGCGATGGCCACCGGGCGTGATGCGATGGGCAAAGGGATTTTTCGCGGCGATATCGTGAATCGCCGCCAGCAGCGCGTCGGCCTGTTCGCGGGCACGACGTCGCAGAATCACCGCGCCATCCGCCAGCGGTTCCTGCCACGGCGCTTCGTCACTAAATAAATCCAGCATGTGCGCCTCCTTTATTGAGATGCCTGATCGATGAGGAAGGTTTTAAACTGCGGCGACATCCAGTGAGTAAAACCGTCGCCCTGCTTGCTGATCAAATAGACCGCCAGATGCTCTTTTAACGCCAACGCTTTAGCACGTTCGCTGCCGAGCACCATCAAACCGGTATCCCAGCCATCCGCTTCCAGCGCGGTGGTGGCTATCACCGTTGCCGACACCAGCTTGTGCTCAATCGGTCTTCCGGTAGTCGGATCGATGACGTGCGAAATGCGTTTGCCATCCAGTTCATAATAGTTGCGATAGCTGCCGGAGGTGCTAATGCCGTGTCCTTGCAGATCGACGCGCGCTTCCACCGCGTTTTCGCGATCGGTGGGTTTCTGGATCGCCACGCGCCACGGCTGCTGATTAGCATTGACGCCACGGCTCAATACCGCGCCGCCCACCGAAACCAAATAATCGGTGATGCCTTGCTGCTCCATCAGACGCGCCAGATGATCGGTGGCATAGCCTTCTCCCATGGTGGAGAGATCGACATACAAGCCGGGCAGATCTTTCTGCAGCCATTGACCGTTAACGCCCTGAATCACGCGCAGATGCTGCAAACCGGTCCGCGCTTTAGCAGCGGCGATTTCTGCCTCGCTGGGGGTATGCGCCGGTTGCTTCGTCGGGCCAAAACCCCACAGATTGACCAGCGGGCCCACGGTGATATCCATCGCACCCGACGTTTTATGCCCGATTCGCAGCGCTTCAGTGACGATGTCCGCCATGTCAGCGCTTACCGGCTGCGGTGCGTTGCCTTGATACTGATTAAAGTGCGACAGCACCGAATCGCTTTTCCACGTCGAGAGTTCGCCGTCATCGCGATCCAGCTGTTGCTGGATCAGCTGTTGCAACGCCGCTTTACGCTGCGGATCAACGCCGGCGACGCTGACGCGCCACACGGTGCCCATGGTTTTGCCTTCCAGCACCATCGCGGGTTGGCTGCTGTTTTTTTCGCAACCGCTGAGTCCTAATGCCAGCAGGCTAATTAGCAGAATGTTCTGAAAACGCATCAATTCCTCATCTGTAACCCATTACTACAGCCAATTACAAAGCATAACTCGCTTGTAAAGCAGTCTAAAGCTGCTTGATGTTCGATAAACGCTGACACAGGATAACCGGTTCCTGCAACGTTATGCCTACAGGAGCATCAGATGATTTATATAATTATTGCCGTAACCGCCGGGCTGTTTTTTTATGGCAGTTTCAAATGTTGGCAGACGTACCGCCATCGCCTGATTCAGCACTATCCTGCACGCCGACGTTAAATTATTGCACCAGAAAATCACCCTTCTGCACCGCTTCAGCGCTGGCGCAGTGTAGCAAAGTCGCTGCAAGCCGCGTGGCGCTGAGAGCGGTGCGCTGGCATGAATGCTGCATTGTTGAAGATGAGTTGAACTTCAGCGAGGTGCAGAATGGAAAATAGCAAAACACAAAACAGTAAATGGCAGCACTGGCTGAGCTTCTCGGCCTTTACGCTGGCGGGCGTCGCGATGGAAGGTAGCCTGAGCGCCATCACCAACCCGCCGCCGCAACCGGCGCCCAAAGCCAAAAAATGGCGCGGTATGCAGTAACCGCTACAGTCCCAACTCACTCAGGCCCGGATGATCGTCCGGGCGCGTGCCGGCTGGCCAGTGGAACAGACGCTGATCTGCGCTGATCGGCAGATCGTTGATGCAGGCGAATCGCTGAATCATCAAACCATCGGCACCAAAGTGCCAGTTCTCATTGCCATAGCTGCGAAACCAGTTACCGCTGTCATCATGCCATTCATAGGCAAAGCGTACCGCCAGCTTATCTTCATGCCACGCCCATAGCTCTTTGATCAGTCGATAATCCAACTCTTTGATCCACTTACGCTGCAGGAAGGTCACGACTTCTGCGCGTCCATTGACGAATTCACTGCGATTGCGCCAGCGCGTATCTTCGCTGTACACCCGCGAAACACGCTGCGCATCGCAGCTGTTCCAGGCATCTTCCGCCATGCGGACTTTCTGTAATGCGGTTTGTTGATTGAACGGTGGCACCAGCATGTTATTTCTCCCTATTATGTAGACAGGTCTGTCTACTTGATTCATCCTGCCGTATGTAGACAATTCTGTCTACATGCAAACACAGGAATTTTTATGCTTGAGCCTCTGATCTTTGATGCCACCGCCTCCGCGCGCGATCGTATATTGCTATGCGCGCAGCAGCTGTTTTACCAACAAGGCATTCGCGCCACCGGTGTGGATAAGGTGATTGCGCAAGCAGGCGTGACCAAAGTGACTTTCTATCGTCACTTTCCGGCGAAGAATGCGCTGGTGCTGGCGTTTTTACAGCAGCGCCATCAGCGCTGGATGCTGGCGTTTCGCCATGCGCTGAATCAGCATGCGGCATTGATCGATGCGCTGCCCGCGGCGTTACTGAGCTGGTTCAGGGATGACGATTATCGCGGCTGTGCGTTTATCAATACCGCTGCGGAGCTGGGCGACACGTTAGCAGAAGCCAGCGAACTGATTCGTCAACATAAGCGTGAGATGGCGCAGGCGATCAGCGACAAGTTGATGCCCGATCAGCAGGTCAAAACGGCGCAGATTGTGTTGCTGGTTGAGGGCGCGATTGTGCAGGTACAGATTGGCGAGGAGGCGGAACGGGTGGTCGACGTGCTGCGTGCCGCGCTGGATGCGCTGCTGAAAACGGGAGCGTGACCGGCAAGTCACGCTCCATCACCCTTAGAACTGGTAAACCAAGCCCAGTGCTACGACGTCATCGGTATTGATACCGGCTGCGTCGGTGAAGTTGTTGTCGTCCAGCAGGTTGATCTGGTAATCAACGTAGGTCGACATGTTTTTGTTGAAGTAGTAAGTTGCGCCTACATCAATGTATTTCTTCAGGTTCTGGCTGCCGTAACCTTCGATGTCAGAGCCGCGAGAAGAGACAAACGCCAGAGATGGACGCAGGCCGAAGTCGAACTGGTACTGTGCCACCAATTCCCAGTTATCCGCTTTGTTGGCGTAACCGTAAACGGTGCCGCTATCGCTGGCGCCGAAACGCGTTGCGTTGTATGAACGGCTGTACATTGCGGCCAGGTAAACGTTGTTAGCGTCATACTTCAGCGCGCCGCTGTAAGCTTCGGCTTTATCACCGCGACCCAGGATGTTGGCAGTACGTGGATTGTTACCGTTCTGGTTATTGGTACGGTCAGACTGGAACATCGCTGCACCAATACCGAAACCTGAACCCAGATCGTAAGTGGTGCTCAGACCGTAGCCGTCACCGTTCTCGCCCAACACATCACGACCAGAGCCAGTAGATTCGGTTGGGTTATCGTTTTTGCCTTGATACTGAACCGCGAAGTTCCAGCCATCCACTAAACCGAAGAAGTTGGTATTACGATAGGTAGCGAGGCCGTTGCTGCGCTGGAACAGGAAGTTGTCCGCGCCGTAGGTATCGCCACCGAACTCTGGCAGAACGTCAGTCCATGCGCCGAGATCGTACATCACGCCGTAGTTACGGCCGTAATCGAATGAACCTGCATCACCAAATTTCAGACCGGCAAAACCAACACGCGTATAGCTGTTCGCGGTGCCTTCGCTTTCTGCGGTGTTCAGTGCAGCCTGGTATTCCCACTGGCCGTAACCGGTCAGCTGATCGGTCACCTGAGTTTCACCTTTGAAGCCAAAACGCAGGTAAGACTGGTCACCGTCTGAGCCAGAGTTGTCAGAGAAATAATGCAGACCGTCCACTTTTCCGTAGAGGTCTAATTTGTTGCCATCTTTATTGTAAATTTCAGCTGCGCTTGCTGATCCTGCCACCAGCAATGCAGGAATCATCAGGGAGAGAACGCGACGTTTCATTTTTATTACCCTCTTTAATGTGCCTTTATTTTTGCCACTGCGAACTGAATGATTAAAAATTCAGCCGGCAAGCCATTGTTATTTTATGTTGGGCAATAATCTATCACGAAAATGCTACTAAATTTCCAAAACTGTTTCAGTATATTAAATAGTTATTTCAGGATGTAAATTCAGGGGAACTAATAACCAGCACAGATAGGTAAAAAATATAGCACTTTTTGACAACACATATTTTAATTGTTTAAAAACATCAAATTACATGAGTTACATTTCCGCACTGAATGACAAAACTCAAACCCATCCAGAGCATACAATTATCTCCGCTATCATCATTTATTTCATTATTACCTTCATTCACCCCGAATGTTTTGATTTACCCTAATTTCCCGCCGGACCAGATGGTCCGGCATTTTTTTGCCCGCAATTCAGACATCGCATTATATTGCGTAAAGTTAATTACACGGGTTAAATTAACCACAATAACTGCCGCGCATTATTTGTCTCTTTTCGCACATTTTGTTCAATTCATAGCCTTAAATCGGCAATGTTAATTTCGGCACGTAACAAAGATCGCTGCAATAATAGCCGGTGCATATTGTTAACGCTCACGCAGTGATTCCCTGGCTTTATTCAGCGGCTTAAGCAAATAATCCATCACGGTTTTCTGACCGGTTTTAATCTCAACATTCGCCACCATGCCGGGCATGATGGCGAATCTGCGTCCGCTTTTATTGGTCAGCTCGGCTTTTTGCGTGCGCACATAGACGCGATAGTAAAACTCGTCGTGCCGCACCTCGTCCTGCAGCGTATCAGGCGAAACGGTTTCGACTTCCCCGTGCAGATCGCCATAAATCGACGCGTCGTAGGCGGTGATCTTCACCACCGCGGGTAAACCCGGCCGGATATAGCCGATATCGCGTGGATTGATGCGCGTCTCAATCAGCAATTGATCCTCCAGCGGCACAATCTCCATCAGCTTGCCACCCGGCTCCAGCACGCCGCCCACGGTGGTGACGCGCACATCCTTCACAATGCCGCGCACCGGCGAAATCAGCGTAGTGCGCGTCAGCAGATCCTGTTTCCCTGCCGCCACCTGCAACTGCGCATCCAGCTCACCGTTGTTCTTCACCTGCTCTTCATGGGCTCGCACGTAATAATCGTTGCGCGCTTCGTCGATTTTGCCGCGCAGATCGCTAACCTGGCGACGCAGGCGAATCACATCCACCTTACCCGCCGCGCCGCGCAGCATCAGCGGCTCCGTCACGTTGAGTTCTGCCTGCACCAGCGCAAGGGATTGCTGCAAATTGCCGATGGTCTCGACAAAATTCTGCCGCCGCGCCTGATAGAGCTGCGTTTCGCGCGCCACCAGTTCGGGATGTTGCAGGATATCGGCGCTGAACCTCAGCGGCGTGTCGCTGAGCTCGGCCTGTAAACGTTCAGAGGAGGCACGCAGCGTGCGCACCCGCGCAATCGCCTCACCAAAGTTGGTTTGAAAGCGCGTGGGATCGAGTGTTGCCAGCACCTCGCCGCGCTGCACGATATTGCCCTCGTGCACATTGAGCTGTTTGACGATGCCGCCATCAAGGCTATCAATGATCTGCGCGCGGCTGGAAGGCGTGACTTTGCCGATGCCAACCGTGACTTCGTCCAGCACCGCAAAGTACGCCCACAGCAGAAACAGCAGCAGCGCCACCACGCACAGCCAGATGATCGCCGAGGTGCGACGCTCACGCCGCGTCAGATCTTTATCCAACAGCACCACGCTCATGCCGCATCTCCTTTTTTACTGGCGGCGTGGCGCAGAATCTCGTCGCGCGCGCCATCGGCCACGATGCGGCCTTTATCCATCACAATGATGCGATCAACCATGCGCAGCAGCGCGGGACGATGCGTGACCAGTACCAGCGTGCGCCCGGTGACCCATTGCGCCAGCTGACGAATCACCTGCGCTTCCAGCTGTTCATCCATCGCCGCGGTCGGTTCGTCCAGCAAAACCACCTGCGGCTGGCGCAGAATCAACCGGCTGAGCAGCACCATTTGCCGCTGGCCGCCGGACAAGCCGCGTCCGCCTTCGTGAATAATGCGATCGAGGCTGGCGGCATCCTGCTGCACCAAAGCTAACGCGCCGCTAATGCGCAGCGCCTGCAGCATCTCCTGCTCGCTGGCGTGCGGATTCCCGAGCAGCAGGTTTTGGCGCAGCGTGCCGAAAAACAGCCGCGCATCCTGCGACAGCCAGCCAAGCTGACGCCGCAGATCGACCGGATCGATGCAGGTGAGATCGACGCCGTCCACCAGCACTTTGCCCTGGCTGGCGCGCGCCTGACCGGCCAGCATCTTCAGCAGCGTCGATTTGCCCGCGCCGACTTTACCGAGAATCGCCACGCGTTCGCCGGGCGTGATCTGCAACTGCGGAATGTTGAGCACGCTATTACCGCTCTCCTCTTCGTAGCGGTAATGCACGTTTTGCAGCAGATAGTGGCCGCTGAGCACCGGACAGTGCGCCAGCGTGGCGTGATCGGGTTGGTCGAGCGGCTTCTTTAACAGTTCATCCAGCCCTTTCATCGCCGATTTCGCATGCTGCCAGCGCGAAAACACCATGGTGAGCTGCATCAGCGGCGCGATGGTGCGTGATGAGAGCAAGCTGCACGCCACCAGCGTGCCGGTGGTGATCTGATTGTCGAACACCAGATAGACGCCGAACACCAACATGCCGGCATAGGTGAGCTGCTGCACGCTGGCCGACCAACCGGTGAGGCGCGCACCCCATAAACGTTGCTGATTACTGATGGCCGCGCTAACTTCGTGCGTTTGCTCCCACTGGCGTTGAAAATAGGGTTCCGCTTGCAGCGCTTTGATGTCCTCGACGCCTTCCAGGGTTTCCACCAGCACCGCCTGACGCAGCGCGCTTTCGCGTAGCCCTTCCTGCGCCAGCCGCGCCATCGGGATCTGCACCAGCAAGCCAGGAATGACGATCAGCGGGATTGCCAGTAACGGAATCAGCACCAGCCAGCCGCCAATTGACGCCATGATCAGCAGAAACAGCAGCACAAACGGCAGGTCGGCGGCGGCATTCACCGTAGTGGAGGTCAGCAGCTCGCGGACCTGATCAATTTCACGCAGTTGGGCAATAAAGGAGCCGGTGGAACGCGGACGCGCTTCGTTGCGGATGTTCATCGCCCGCGCAAACAGCATGGCGGATATTTTCAGGTCGATGCGTTTGCCCATCAGATCAGAAACCTGGGTGCGCATCAGACGAATCAGATACTCAATGGCGGCCGCCAGCACCACGCCGGCGAACAGCACCCACAACGTTGGCTGCGACTGCGCCGGAATCACCCGATCGTACACCTGCATGGAAAACAGAATGCCCGCCAGCGCCAGCACGTTGCCGACCAGCGAGGCCAGGCTGATTTCCGCAATGCGCCGCTTCATGCCACGAAAGTGATGCCAGAACCAGTGCGGCTGATACGGCTGCACAAACTCATCGATGCGCGCATCACGCGCCCGCGCCGCCACACCAACGACGCCGACCTGCATGTCGGCCTGCATGAGCAAATCCTGCAGCTGACCTGCGCGCACCACATCGCCACTTTCACTCAGCCAGTAACGCACGCCACCGTTGCTATCCACCTCTTCTATCAACGCCACGCTGCCGTTTTCCAGCAGCAGCAATACCGGCACAATTTCCTGCCGCCAGCGCAGTTTGCTGTGCGGCACCAACATCAAATGCAGGCCTAACAGCCGGGCTAAACGTTCTAACTGTTGCGTCGGGGCCAGATGTTGAAACCAGCGCATCTGCTGGCGCAGCGTGCTGCCGTCCGCCGGTTTACCGAAGCGTGCCGCCACGCGCAGCATCGCCGCGATGCCGTTGTCGCTGTTGAAGGGTTGTGCTGTCATCCCTGTTGTCCCGTGAGCAATGAGAGTGGGCTGGCAACCGCTAGCCGATGTTGCTAGCGGTTGATGGGCGGATTACGCCAGGCTCTGAACCTGATGTTGCTGCAGATGATCGCCGAGGGTGTAACTGCTATCGCTGGCGTTGTAGTGGCTTTCCGTGGCGCGCGCATCGCTGGGTTGAGCGGCGGCGCTGTCGCCTGCGTCGACCAGTTGCGTATTCAGTGGCTCGCTGCTGACGCTGGCGGCCGCCTCATGGCTATCGATGGTCACCGGCTGCGTCGCCATCGCCACATTGCCTGCTTTGTCCTGCGCGCTGACCTTCATTTGGTAGCTGCCATCATCCAGCGGTGCCAGCTGACCCGCCAAAATGGTCAGCGCCCAGTTGCCGTCGGCTTTAACCGTGGCGGTGTAACTCTGATCGCCCAGCGTCAACGTCACAAGGCTGCCCTGATCGAGATGGCTACTGCTGCCCTGAATCAGATGCCAGCTATTCAGCTCCGCCGCATCCAGCACCCCGTCGCCAAACGGTTGATTCAGCGTAATGGTCGGCACCTGATGCGTGGCAACGTTGAACAGGTTCTCAATAATCTGCGTGTCGTGGTTGCCGTACTCATCCCAGCGCGTGGCCAGCGCCGACACTTCGCCATCCGGCAGCGCCTGCAGGTCTTCGGCGCTGATGGTGACCATGCCGTTGACCGGCGTGTAGTTTTTGCCGTTGAGCGTCAGCTCCTTCACGCCTTCGAGATAGAAACTGAGATCGTGCTGCGCTTCCTGCTGATTCAGCGTGGTATCACCGCCAATATTGATTTCGTAATAGATGTCTGGCAGTTGGGTGACCACGTTCAGTTCCAGCATTGCGTCAGTGGTGTTGCCAGCGCCATCCTGCGCATAAACCCGGATTTCGCCCAGTGAAATAAAGCTCGCCACTTCACTGGCCGGAATCGTCACCTGCCAGTGACCGTCGCTGCCAATCTGCGCGTGATAAACCGCATCTCCACTGCACAGCAACAGCTGCTGGCCCGGTACCACCACCGAGAGATCGCCGCTGAAGGTGAGATCGTTTTGGCTCTCTTCTTTATTGATCACGTTGTCTGCCGTGACCTTATCGAAGCTGATGTGCGGCAGGCTGCTAACGTGGGTAATTAAGGTGACATCCTGCAGATAAGCGGTGGTTTTGCCGTTGGGATCGGTAGCGCTGACTTTCAGGCTGTAGACGCCATCCTGTAACGCCTGAAGATCCTGTGAAGGAATAGCGGCGGTCCATTCGCCTTTATCGTTAACGCCGCCAGAGTATTTTTTCCCGGCTAAAATCACCGTGATATGGCTGTTCGCCGGCATGTGCGTAACACTGCCGTGCACCTCCACGCCGTAAATGCCTTCTGCCACGCTGACCGCGTTATCACCGCTGATCGGATCCAACGTCAGCGTAGGCTTGATGGTTTTATCTACGTAAACCCCAAAGCCCACCTGCGTATCGGTGCTATTACCGGCTTTGTCGGTGAGGGTTAGCGTCAGCGAATAAGCACCGTCGGACAATCCGTTGAGCACCGACGGCGGCATCGAAGCATTCCAGTAACCCCATTTATTTACCGTGCTGTGCCAGACTTCGCCGTTAAAGGTCAGCGTTACGGTGGCGCCTGGCTCAGATTCGGCGCGACCTCGCAGGTGAATATTCCTGCCGGATTCCCATGCGGCAATCACGCCATCTTGTGCAATAGGTTCATAAGGACGTAACGGCGCGGGCGGCGTGGTATCCACACTGCGCGTTTGCAAAGATGATGTGTCGTCTGCCAGCGGATAAAGAGTGACCGCAGAGTGCAGAATCGCCGCTAATTGTTGTTCGGATTGACGTGAAGACATAGGTAACCTCGTTACAGGGAAGGTATTGCAACGGTCATTAAGCTTATTAATGTTTTAAGCGTACCGGTGCGCCATACAGGCCATTAATCAATGGCCCGCTTCGCCTGATGAAAACGGGTTACCCGCAGGTAACAAGGACTAAAATAAGGCACAGCAAAATTCTCCCAAAGGGGGAGAAATAATCTCGATCTCGCTATATTCCGCATCGGGAGCTGATGGGATGACTAACATATCGGTTTTACGTGGTCGCTGCCTATTGGCGAAAATCCGGAAATGCATGCTTTGCGACAGCGCCAAAAAATTGACGTCCAGGCCGCATGTGGCGCGGAATCTTTCATCAGTATACTGCATCATTCGGCAGAAAAAATTTTACTTAAGTCACTCCAGTAATGATTGGCACATGCCAGGAAAGTTCTGGAAAAGCGCAGCGATGCGTAAAAAATCGGTAATATGCCTGTTTCTGGCGTTTAATCGCTGCCATCTGATAGGGTCTGATGCGCGGTGTGACATGCGCTTTGATGCTAAACTTCGTCGCTTCACCCGCTAATGAAAACTACTCTTTATGACAGCACTGGACGCCGCGCCGCAAAATAAATTGCATCACCGTGTCAACCTCGGGACACGTATCGTTTTCCTCATCGCTGGATTGGGCATGTCCGCATGGGCACCGCTGGTGCCGTTCGCCAGCCAGCGTCTGGCATTGAGCGGCGCATCATTGGGCGGTTTGCTGCTGTGTTTGGGAATTGGCTCGCTGGCGGCGATGCCGATTACCGGCGGTTTGATTGCGCGCTTCGGTGGTCGTCGGGTGATGTTGTGCTCCACGCTGGTGGTGCTGGCGATGTTACCGCTGCTGGCGACGCTTGATGTGATGTGGCTGATGGCCGCCACTTTAATGGTGTTTGGTGCCGGACTCGGCATGCTGGATGTCGCAATGAACGTGCAGGCTGTCGAAGTGGAAAAAGCCGCACGCAAGCCGATGATGTCCGGTTTCCACGGTTTCTTTAGCCTCGGCGGGATTATCGGCGCCGGCTCCGTCAGCCTGTTACTCGGCAGCGGCCTGACGCCGTTGCAAGCCGTTGGCGCGGTGATGGTGCTGATTGTGCTGCTGCTGGTGTGGAGCCTGCCGACGCTGATGACCGAACGCCTGCATCAGCCCGATCAGCCGTGGCTGGTTATTCCGCGCGGTTGGGTGGCATTCCTCGGTTTACTCTGCTTTATTCTGTTTCTTGCCGAAGGTGCGGTGCTGGATTGGGGCGCGCTGTTGCTGCTGCAAAGCCCGGAGATGAGCCCGGCGCACGCTGGTTTAGGTTATGCGGTGTTCTCGGTGGCAATGACCATTGGTCGTCTGACCGGCGATAAAGTGATTCAGCGCTTCGGCCGTTATCCGGTGATGTTGACCGGTGCGTTAGCCGCTGCCGCAGGCATGACGCTGGCGGTGTTGCTGCCGTGGCCGCAAATTGCGCTGCTGGCTTTCCTGCTGGTGGGTTTTGGCCTGGCCAATACGGTGCCGATGTTGTTCAATGCTGCCGGGAATCAACACGATATGCCGTCGAATCTGGCGATTTCGGCCATGACAACGTTAGGCTATGCAGGTATTCTTTCAGGTCCGGCTTTAATCGGATTAATTTCCCAGTGGATCAGCTTGAGTGGTGCATTTTTGCTTATCGCTCTGCTGCTGCTGGCCGTCGCTGCCAGTGCCCGACGGGTTGCGCGCTAATTCCATGATCCTGAGACACTATGCTGCCTTATAAATTTCCACTGACATCCGGCAATGTAACGCGCTTTTTCGTGGTGTTTAACCTGGTGCTTTTTCTGGCGCTGGGCGCGATGGTGCACAACAGCGTGAATGCCTGGATGACAGAGAAGCGCTATGCGATGACCGATTTGGCGCGTGCGATGCAGAAACGCATCGATGCGTCGCGCTTCGCTACGTGGCAGATCTATGAGAACCTGGCCACCAGCGCCGCCGGTTCGTCGCCGAACAGTAATCTTCAGGAAACCCGCCTGCGCCCGGATGTCTATTATCTGGAAAAAACCCGCCGCAAAACCGAAGCACTGATTTTCGGTTCGCACGATAGCAGCACGCTGGATATGACCATGCGCATGTCCAACTATCTCGATACGCTGTGGGGCGCGGAAAATCCGACCTGGTCGATGTACTTCCTCAATGGTCAGGATAACAGCCTGATTATGATCTCCACGCTGCCGCTGAAAGACATGGCGACACGTTATAAAGAGAGTGCGATCAATTCGCTGGTTGATAGCCGCCGCGCCGAGATGCTGCAGCAGGCCAATGCGCTGGATGAGCGCGAAAGCTTCTCGCCGCTGCGTCACTTCGCCTGGCAGAACGATCACTACTTTACCCTGCGCACCACTTTCAATCAGCCGGGCCATTTAGCCACCGTGGTGGCATTTGATTTGCCGGTTAACGATCTGATTCCGCGTAATATGCCGCTGGAGAACTTCCAACTGCGTCAGGACGCGACGCAAACGTCGACCACCACCACCACCACCACCAGCGACGACACCAGCAGCGAAAGCACGCACGTGGCGCTGGTAAACCCGAATCTGGAGATCGCCGCCTCGCTGCCTAGCACTTCGCTGCAGCTAGTGTATCGCGTGCCGCTCACCAGCCTGGCGCTGGATACGCTGCATAATCTGATGTGGCCGCTGCTGATCAACCTTGTGCTGTTTTTACTGTCGATTGCGGGCATTACGCTGCTGCGTCAGCAATCGCTGCGCCCGAACGAGAATCAGAGCGCCGAGCTGGATTCACTGCGCATGCTTAACGAAGAGATCGTCGCCAGTTTGCCGGTCGGCTTGCTGGTGTACGACTTCGCCACTAACCGCACGCTGCTCAGCAATAAAATCGCTGAACATCTGTTGCCGCACCTGAATCTGCAGAAAATCATCAATATGTCCGATCAACATCAGGGCGTATTGCAGGCGACCATCAATAACGAAGTGTATGAAATTCGCCACGCGCGCAGCGTGCTGTCGCCGCATACTCAGCTATTTATGATGCGCGATCAGGACCGCGAATTACTGGTGAATAAGAAGTTGCAGAAGGCGCAACAGGTGCTGGATCGTAATCACCAGATGCGTCAGCAGTTAATGCATAACCTCGGTCACGCCCTCAATGGTCCACTGCAAAGCATGGTTAAGCAACTAGTACAACTTAGCCAGCGTGACGATGACGAAAGCGTGCTCGATCTGCTCGACGAGAGCCAGGGTTTGGCGCGCCTGGTGGATGACATTGTGCTGCTTAATCGCCTGGAAGCGCATGACTGGTCGCCTGATGCCAGCGTGTTCAACCTGCAGGATATGCTGGACGAAATCGCGCTGGAAAGCCTGCCGCTGCTGCGTCGTAAAGGTTTAGCGCTGGTGGTGAATAACCATTTAGCCAATGACGAGATGCGTTTTGGCGATCGTCGTGCGCTGCGTAAAGTGCTGACCACGCTGATGCACTATTCGCTGACCACCACGCGCTGGGGCAAGATTTCGCTGGAGATCAAAACCAGTGAAGACAAGCCCAACCAGGTCTTGCTGCAGCTGGTGGATACTGGCTCCGGCTTGAGCGTCGATGAACTGGCGAATGTCGATTTCCCCTATCTCGGCGACACCACGCAAGATCGTTTTGGCCAGGCGTCCGGCATGGCATTTTTCCTCTGTAAGCAGCTGTGCAAACAGATGGGCGGCCAGCTGGAGATCATCGCTAAACCCGATATCGGCACACGCTACAATATTCAGCTGCCGCTGGCGTTAGAGCAGCAAGGCGAGCAGGAAGAGAAACTGCTGGAAGGGGTGACCGCGTTGGTGGATATCGCCGTAGAAGACGTACACAAGATCGTTTGTCGCCACCTCGAAAACTGGGGAGCGAAATGCCTGACCTCGGATGAGCGTTTAACTGGTCAGGATCATGATGTGCTGGTGACCGACGATCCGGCGCGCCTGAACGGCTGGGCGCTGCTGCTGGCCGGTGACGAAATGGGTCATCACGCGTTGAACGATCAGCAATTCCGGGTCAACTTCAATCTCAGTAATGCACTGCTTGATGCGCTGCTGGCCCTGATTGAAAAGCAACTTTCTCATGATTTGTTAGAGGAGAGTCGCGAAGATGAAGAAGCCACGCCGCTAATGAGCGGAGGCTATTTCCAGCTGTTTACCGAGACAGTACCGCCAGATGTGAAGAGACTGTATACTGAAGCGGCGGAAAAGGATTATCCCTCGCTTGCTCAGACAGCACATCGCCTGAAAGGCGTGTTTGCCATGCTCAATCTGGGTTCAGGTAAACAGCTTTGTGAAGCGTTAGAACAACACATTAAAGTATGTGACGATTTAACCATTAAAAATACCACCAGTGAAATTGACGCTTACGTCAGCCAACTGCTGCAGCAAGGTAACCAATAAGATGAATAACTTGAACGTAATTATTGCCGATGACCATCCGATCGTTCTGTTCGGTATCCGTAAGTCACTGGAACAGATTGAATGGGTTAACGTTGTAGGTGAGTTTGAAGACTCAACAGCACTGGTAAACAGCTTGCCCAAACTGGATGCTAATGTCCTGATTACCGACCTTTCCATGCCAGGCGAGAAGTACGGTGACGGTATCACCCTGATTAAATACATCAAACGTCACTATCCGGACCTCTCGATTATCGTTCTGACCATGAACAATAACCCAGCGATCCTGAGCGCGGTGTTGGATCTGGATATCGAAGGGATCGTACTGAAGCAAGGCGCACCAACCGATCTGCCAAAAGCACTCGCGGCTCTGCAGAAAGGCAAAAAATATACGCCGGAAAGCGTGGCAAAACTGCTGGAGCGCATCAGCGCCGGTGGTTACGGTGACAAACGTCTGTCGCCGAAAGAGAGTGAAGTACTGCGTCTGTTCGCAGAAGGTTTCCTGGTGACTGAGATCGCTAAGAAACTTAACCGCAGTATCAAAACCATCAGTAGCCAGAAGAAATCAGCCATGATGAAACTGGGCGTGGAAAACGATATCGCGCTGCTGAACTATCTCTCTTCTGTCAGCGCCACTCAGGTCGACAAAGAGTAATACAGATGGGCGGCGTCTTCTGGCACCGCCCATTTTTTAGTATCCGCTTTACGCCTCTACCCTGCCCTTTCTGACGCGTTCCGCATACACCGCCAGCGTGCTTTTCAACACATCCAGCGTAACCGGCTTCGACAAACAGTTATCCATGCCCGCATCCATACAGCGCTGCTTCTCTTCCGCTAACGCATTTGCCGTGACGCCAATCACCGGGAAAGTATGTCCCAGCTGACGCAGACGTTGCGTCAGGCGATAACCATCCATGTTCGGCATGTTCACGTCGCTCAGCACGATATCGATATGGTTGCGACTCAGCACGTTCAGCGCATCAACGCCATCCTGCGCGGTTTTGGTTTGATAGCCGACGGTGCCGAGCTGTTCCGATAGCAGCATGCGGTTGATCGGATGGTCATCAACAATCAGCACGATAATATCTTCGAAGGTCGCGGCGGCTTTTGGCGCGGTTAACGGCAGCGGCGTGGCGGTTTGGCTATTAATGTTGATGCGGTAGATGCGGCCCAGCAGCTGCGGCAGATCGTGGAGCATCGCGCTGCTCTGAATCCATTGCCCCGGCGCGGTTTCGTGCGGCATATCGATGTGCTCACCACAGATACGAATATGTGCGCGTCCAGTTTGCGCGGCAGGTTCATCGTGATCGCTGATGATCACATCATCAGCCGCCGCCTGGCCGTGGTAATACGCTGCCTGAATGCCCTGCTGTTGCAGCAGACGCAGCAGGAAGCTGGCGAGATACTCATTACGCATATCCAGCCAGATGGCTTTTTCCTGCAAGCCGTCGAGCAGCGGTGGCGCCGCCAGCTGACCGGAATAGATCGGAATACGCACGATAAACTGGCTGCCCATACCCGGTTCGGAATCGACTTCGATGTCGCCGTCCATCATGTTGATCAGCTTTTCGCAGATCGCCAACCCTAAGCCGGTGCCCTGGAAGTTACGCTGCACGCCAGAACCCACCTGGAAGAACGGATCGAACAGGCGCGTTACCTCTTTGGCCGGAATACCGACGCCGGTATCGCGTACGCGGAATGCCAGATAACCCTCTTTGACATAAGCATGCAGGATGATGCAGCCGGTATGCGTGAATTTAATGGCGTTGTTCAGCAGGTTGGATATCACCTGCTGCAGACGCATGGCGTCGCCATCCATAATCAGGGGCACATCGTTTTCAATAAACACATACAGCGCCAGGCGCTTACGCACTACCAGCGAGAGATAGTTGCTGGCAATGTGATTGACCACTTCACGCGGCGAGAACGGATGCGGTTCAATTTTCAGTTGTTCGGATTCGATCTTCGAGAAGTCGAGAATGTCGCTGATGATCTTCAGCAGCAGGCTCGACGAGTTGTTCATCGCCGTCACCAGTGAATCGACGCCTTTCGGCAGCACTTTGGTTTGCAGCAGATCGAGGTTACCGATAATGCCGTACAGCGGCGTGCGCAGTTCATGGCTGACGGTGGCGAGGAACATCGATTTCGACTGGCTGGCTTGCTCGGCCGAGTGCGCCATCTCCTGCAGCGACTGCTCCATACGCACGCGCGCCGAAACATCCACCAGCACGCAAATCGCCACGTTTTCATTACGATAACGCGAATGTACAAAGCTGATTTGCAGGTTGGTGTTGCTGCCGGTGAGCACATCGACAAAGTTGACCTGCTGACCGCCAATAATTTCATTCAGACGCTGGCGATCTTCCTGCGTCAGCAGCGTCAGATAGTTGTGCGCCAGTTCGTTACTCAGAATGTTGGTGCCGTCGCTGGTGCGCAGGATACAGATGCCGACCGGCGCCGAGGCGACAATCTTGCGGTTGAACTGCTCGTGCTCCTCCAGCCGATGCGCATTCTCCTCGGCCGGCAGGAACATGCGGCGCTCAAAAATCCACGCCAGCGTGAACAAAATCACCGCGGTTAAGATATTGAGTAGCAGCGCGTTGATCAGCATCAGCTTGAGCTGATCGGTTAACACGTCGGTGGAAAGCGACCACACCACATTGAGATTCGACGGCGGCAGCGGCTTTTTCAGCACCAGCTGGCGATAGCTGTCGAGATAGCCGAACCAGGTGCTGTTATCCGGCAGATCGTCGAGCGAGTAGCCCGGCCCGCCGCGACGCGAACTGATCAGCGGACGGTAGTTTTCATCGGTGATGGTGGCCACCAGCGGCAAACCGCCCGGCTGAATAAACTCATCAAGGCGAATATTCTGCTCCACGCCCAGCAGCGCCTGCAGCTTGTTCGCCACATATACCGGCATCACCATATAGAAGTTGCCGACGCCCGGCTGCGCGCTGCTGGTGATCCAATACATCGGCTGACGGCGCTCTTCTTCATTGCCGTTGCGATAATGCAGCACGCGTTCGCGCAGCGCTTTCAGGCTACGTTCACGATCGACCGAATTGTTGCTGCCGATGGTGAAATCAGCCAGACACTGATTCTCTCCGCCGATGAAGAACACGCGGTTCAATTCATACGCCGAGGCAAAATTGCTTTTCCAGTAATTGATGTAGTAGCTGAGCGAGTCCAGCGAGTTACGCCAGGTATTGCTCATTGACGTGCAGTCGCCATCGGAAAACAGCGGCGTGAACTGCGGCAGCGCACCTTTGCCCGGCGGCAAACCGTTGAGCACATCCAGACCATTAGCGCTACTGCTCAGGCGATTTTCGGTGATGTATTTCAGCTCGCGCATCACGTCCGCCGAATGGCGCACGTACCACTCAGCCTGACCATAATTGGCGGCAAACTCCTGACGCACCGCGTTCTCTTTCTCATGCAGCACGTTGATGATGTAGAAAGTGGTCAGCAGCGCACCCAGCGCCCAGAGCAGCAACGCCAGCGCACGAAACAGATAGCGCGAAATTCGAAGCGTAGTGCGAAAGGAGACAAGATATTTCAAAAGAGGCTCACTGGCGGTAAGAGGTTATCAGGATGTTGAAAAGCTTCCATACACTAGCTTTATCGGCCCTAAAAAGCCAGCTAGCCCGCGCCTTTAGGGGAAAACTCAGATAAAAAAACGGCAGGCCAGTTTCCTGACCTGCCGCTTATTAAAGCCGTTACGAATTACTCTTCGTCGTCAGCTTCTGGTGCATCGTCGTCGCTGTCCACTTCCGGCGCGATATCCTCCTCGCCTTCCGCTACGCTACCGTCGATGGCGTCGAGTTCTTCCTCTTCCACCGGCTCCGCGACGCGTTGCAGACCCACCACGTTTTCATCTTCCGCTGTACGGATCAGAATCACGCCCTGAGTATTACGGCCTACCACGCTGACTTCCGATACGCGAGTACGCACCAGCGTACCGGCATCGGTGATCATCATGATCTGATCGCCATCCACCACCTGTACCGCGCCGATAACCGGTCCGTTACGTTCGGTGACTTTAATCGAGATCACGCCCTGGGTCGCACGCGACTTGGTTGGATACTCGCTGTTGGCGGTACGTTTACCGTAACCGTTCTGCGTCACGGTGAGGATCGCGCCCTCTTCGCGTGGCACAATCAGCGACACCACTTTGTCGCTTTCAGCCAGCTTGATACCGCGAACGCCCGAAGCCGAACGGCCCATCGCACGTACTGCCGTTTCAGCGAAGCGCACCACTTTACCGGCGGCAGAGAACAGCATCGCTTCGTCGCTACCGTTGGTCAGCGCCACACCAATCAGCTCGTCATCCTCACGCAGGTTGATGGCGATGATGCCCGCGCTACGCGGACGGCTGAACTCCTGCAGCGCGGTTTTCTTCACGGTACCGCTCGCAGTAGCCATGAAGATGTTGAAGCCTTCGGTGTATTCACGCACCGGCAGAATGGCGGTGATACGTTCGTTGGCTTCCAGCGGCAACAGGTTGACGATTGGACGACCGCGCGCACCACGGCTGGCTTCCGGCAGCTGATAGACCTTCATCCAGTAGAGACGGCCGCGGCTGGAGAAGCACAGAATGGTGTCGTGGGTGTTGGCCACCAGCAGACGATCGATAAAGTCTTCTTCTTTAATACGTGCGGCGGATTTGCCTTTACCACCGCGGCGCTGGGCTTCATAGTCGGTCAGCGGTTGGTATTTGACATAACCCTGATGCGACAGCGTCACCACAACGTCTTCCTGATTGATCAGGTCTTCGATGTTGATGTCTGCACTGTTCGCCGTAATTTCAGTACGACGTGCGTCGCCGAACTGATCGCGCATCAGCTCCAGCTCTTCACGGATTACTTCCATCAGGCGCTCAGCGCTTTGCAGGATGTGCAGCAGCTCAGCAATCTGATCCAGCAGCTCTTTGTATTCGTCGAGCAGCTTTTCGTGCTCGAGGCCGGTCAGTTTCTGCAGACGCAGATCCAGAATCGCCTGCGCTTGCTGTTCAGTCAGATAATATTGACCATCGCGAATACCGAACTCGGCTTCCAGCCATTCCGGACGTGCAGCGTCATTACCGGCACGTTCCAGCATCGCGGCAACGTTACCCAGATCCCACGACTGCGCCAGCAGGCCTAGTTTCGCTTCGGCTGGCGTTGGTGCACGACGAATCAGTTCGATGATCGGATCGATGTTAGCCAGCGCAATCGCCAGGCCTTCAAGGATGTGAGCACGATCGCGCGCTTTACGCAGTTCGAAAATGGTACGACGCGTAACCACTTCACGACGGTGACGCACGAAGGCTTCGATGATGCCTTTCAGCGTCATGATCTTCGGCTGGCCCTGATGCAGCGCCACCATGTTGATGCCGAAAGAGACCTGCAGCTGTGTCAGCGAATAGAGGTTGTTGAGAACCACTTCACCCACCGCATCGCGTTTGATCTCAATGACAATACGCATGCCGTCTTTGTCAGATTCGTCACGTAGTGCGCTGATGCCTTCCACGCGCTTCTCTTTCACCAGCTCGGCGATCTTCTCGATCAGACGCGCTTTGTTCACCTGATACGGCAGTTCGTGCACGATGATGGTTTCACGGCCGGTCTTGGCATCGGTTTCCACTTCGCCACGTGCGCGAATGTAAATCTTACCGCGCCCGGTGCGATAGGCTTCTTCAATACCACGACGACCATTGATGAAGGCCGCCGTCGGGAAGTCTGGCCCGGTAATGTGCTCCATCAGGCCTTCAACGGTGATGTCTTCATCTTCGATAAACGCCAGACAGCCGTTGATCACTTCCGTCAGGTTGTGCGGTGGAATGTTGGTTGCCATACCAACGGCGATACCGGAAGAACCGTTTACCAGCAGGTTAGGAATTTTAGTTGGCAGGACTTCAGGGATCTGCTCGGTGCCGTCATAGTTCGGCACGAAATCGACGGTTTCCTTTTCCAGGTCAGCCAGCAGCTCCGAAGAGATCTTTGCCATGCGGACTTCGGTATAACGCATCGCTGCGGCGGAATCGCCGTCGACCGAACCAAAGTTACCCTGACCGTCAACCAGCATGTAGCGCAGGGAGAATGGCTGGGCCATACGCACGATACTTTCGTATACCGCGGAATCGCCGTGCGGGTGATATTTACCGATGACGTCACCGACCACACGGGCGGATTTTTTATAGGGTTTATTCCAGTCGTTGCCCAGTTCGCTCATGGCAAAAAGCACACGGCGGTGTACCGGCTTCAGACCATCACGCACATCGGGTAAGGCTCGGCCAACAATGACCGACATGGCGTAATCGAGGTAGGAGTTTTTCAACTCTTCTTCGATATTGACCGGTGTAATTTCTCTCGCAAGGTCGCTCATGGAGCCGCTATCCCTCTACATAATCCCGGATTTAAAGGTGCGAAAGTATATCACATTGCTTCCCTTCGGTGAACGTTAACCAGGCCTTAATCCCGCTTTTCCTTGAGCGTGAGAGATGCGTTCGCGTGAGTTAAGCGTTTATACTGAGGGAATATTTTGTCTGGAGTGATGATTCAATGAGTGAACAACCGCAGGAAAGCCGCCAGAACGTTGACCACGCCGAGATCGCCAAGTTTGAGGCCGTGGCATCCCGCTGGTGGGATTTAGAGGGTGAATTTAAGCCGTTGCACCGTATTAACCCCCTGCGACTTGGCTGGATAGCGCAGCACAGTAATGGCCTGTTCGGCAAGAAAGTGCTCGATGTCGGCTGCGGCGGCGGCATTCTGGCGGAGAGCATGGCGCGTGAAGGCGCTGAGGTTACCGGCCTGGATATGGGCGCTGAGCCGCTGGAAGTGGCGCGTCTGCATGCGCTGGAGAGCGGCGTTAGCGTTAACTACGTGCAGCAAACCGTGGAAGATCACGCCGCAAGTCACGCCGGGCAGTATGATGTGGTGACATGCATGGAGATGCTGGAGCATGTGCCGGATCCGCGCTCGGTAGTCTTAGCCTGCGCGCAGCTGGTGAAGCCCGGCGGCGAAGTGTTTTTCTCCACCATCAACCGCAATCCAAAAGCCTGGCTGCTGGCGGTATTTGGTGCCGAGTATGTGCTGCGCATGGTGCCGCGCGGGACGCACGACGTGAAGAAATTCATCCGTCCCGCCGAGTTGCTGAACTGGGTGGATGAAACCCCGCTGCGTGAAAGAAATATGATTGGCCTGCACTACAATCCGCTGACCAACCAGTTCCGTCTGGGTCGCGGTGTCGATGTGAACTACATGATTCATACGCATCGTCAGGAGTGATGACTGCCAGCTTAGATTTCAGAAAGTACGTTCATCATACGTGCGGGCCCTTGCACATCTGCTTCACGGGCAAATGAGCCCTTTTCAACAACACGCACTGGAGCTTACGAGCAGGCCGGGACCACTTTTGGTCCGGCAATCCGCAGCGCTGAACGAAGCGAGGAAGCCAGGAGAGCCCGCAGGACGCGGGCGAAAGGCGGAGCCGGGACATGGAAGTCCCGTCTCCGCCGGTCCGTCAGGCAGACGAACGAAGTGAAGGTACCGCGCTAGCGGCGCGAGGACCGCCGGCCCAAAAGTGGCCCCGGCCAGCGCACTCGTCGTTGGCTTAACTAACAAACATTACGTCATTCATGGCGACCTCTTATCCCCCAATTTTGGCCCTATCCAGATCAATTTCCTTTTAGACGCGTACCAGCCTTTTTTATAGGCTAAGCAAGTCACAAAAAATTCATAAGCACTTTTAGATAAGTTCGCTGCTGGCGGCCTTGTCGGGGCTTTTTTTGTCTAAGAAAATTCCTGAAGCGCGGTGGTTGAGCAAGAAACACGCGTCCGATCATAAAGTGAAAAAAAAGTGTTGAGCGGTTGACACTAAGTGCAGGCCTTGCGGCATGCGGATCCAGGATTTTAGCCAGCCGGTAATGACGATTTTTTAGTGAAAATCAACTCTTGTTAAGAAGAGATTGCTGACTAGAATACTCACCATATTGTTGTTCAAACTTCCCGCACCCCCTATATATAGTGTTTATCCACAGGCTTACTCACAACGAGCGGCTTGTGCATAAACCTTGTGCATACATGGGGGATAAATACGTCATTCATGCATGGACAGGTAAAAACGCGACATGAACCAAAGTCTGCTCGTTACTAAACGCGATGGCCGCCAGGAGCGCATTGATCTCGACAAAATTCATCGTGTACTGGATTGGGCAGCCGAAGGGCTGAACAATGTTTCAGTTTCACAGGTTGAACTGCGCTCACACATTCAGTTCTACGATGGCATCAGAACCTCTGATATTCATGAGACCATCATCAAGGCTGCCGCAGACCTGATCTCTCGTGATGCGCCAGATTACCAATACCTGGCTGCGCGTCTGGCTATCTTCCACCTGCGTAAAAAAGCCTACGGCCAGTTTGAGCCGCCGAAGCTGTACGATCAGGTGGTGAAAATGGTTGAGATGGGCAAATACGACCGCCATCTGCTGGAAGATTACAGCACCGAAGAGTTCGAGCAGATGGACGCGTTTATCGACCATTGGCGCGACATGAATTTCTCCTACGCAGCGGTTAAGCAGCTGGAAGGGAAATATCTGGTGCAGAACCGCGTCAGCGGCGAAATCTACGAAAGCGCCCAGTTCCTCTACATTCTGGTGGCGGCGTGCCTGTTCTCTGGCTATCCGCGCGAAACCCGTATGGATTACGTGAAGCGTTTCTACGATGCGATCTCAACCTTCAAAATCTCGCTGCCAACGCCAATCATGTCCGGCGTGCGTACCCCAACGCGTCAGTTCAGCTCTTGCGTACTGATTGAGTGCGGCGACAGCCTCGACTCTATCAATGCCACCTCCAGCGCCATTGTGAAATACGTCTCTCAGCGCGCCGGTATCGGCATCAACGCCGGCCGCATTCGTGCGCTGGGTAGCCCGATTCGCGGTGGCGAAGCGTTCCACACCGGTTGTATTCCGTTCTACAAACATTTCCAGACTGCCGTGAAGTCTTGCTCACAAGGCGGCGTACGTGGCGGCGCAGCGACGCTGTTCTACCCAATGTGGCATCTGGAAGTTGAAAGCCTGCTGGTGCTGAAAAACAACCGCGGTGTTGAAGGCAACCGCGTGCGTCACATGGATTACGGCGTACAGATCAACAAACTGATGTACACCCGCCTGCTGAAAGGTGAAGACATCACGCTGTTCAGCCCGTCTGACGTGCCTGGCCTGTACGATGCGTTCTTCGCCGATCAGGACGAGTTCGAGCGTCTGTACACCAAATACGAGAAAGACGACAGCATCCGCAAGCAGCGCGTGAAAGCCGTTGAGCTGTTCTCACTGATGATGCAGGAGCGTGCATCAACTGGCCGTATCTACATTCAGAACGTCGATCACTGCAACACGCACAGCCCGTTCGATCCAAGCATCGCGCCAGTTCGTCAGTCGAATCTGTGCCTCGAGATCGCACTGCCGACCAAACCGCTGAACGACGTCAATGACGAAAGCGGCGAAATCGCCCTGTGTACGCTGTCTGCCTTTAACCTGGGCGCGATTAACAGCCTTGACGATCTGGAAGAGCTGGCCACCCTTGCGGTGCGTGCGCTTGATGCACTGCTGGATTATCAGGATTACCCTATTCCGGCAGCACAACGCGGCGCCATGGGCCGTCGTACGCTGGGTATTGGCGTGATCAACTACGCGTATTACCTGGCGAAAAACGGCGTGCGTTACTCTGATGGCAGCGCCAACAATCTGACGCACAAAACTTTCGAAGCCATTCAGTACTACTTGCTGAAAGCCTCGAACGAATTGGCGAAAGAGCAAGGTGCGTGCCCGTGGTTTAAAGAGACCACTTACTCGCAGGGCATTCTGCCGATCGATACCTATAAAAAGGATCTCGACGCAGTGTGCAACGAGCCGCTGCATTTGGATTGGGAAGGCCTGCGTGAGTCCATCACCACGCACGGTCTGCGCAATTCAACGCTCTCTGCGCTGATGCCGTCTGAAACCTCTTCGCAGATTTCGAACGCCACCAACGGTATTGAGCCGCCGCGCGGACACATCAGCATCAAAGCATCGAAAGACGGCATTCTGCGTCAGGTGGTGCCAGAGTATGAGCGTCTGAAAGACCAGTACGAACTGCTGTGGGAAATGCCGTCTAACGACGGTTATCTGCAGCTGGTTGGCGTGATGCAGAAGTTCATCGATCAGGCGATTTCGTCGAACACCAACTACGATCCGAGCCGCTTTGCGAATGGCAAAGTGCCGATGAAACAGCTGCTGAAAGACCTGCTGACCGCGTACAAGTTCGGCGTGAAAACCCTGTACTATCAAAACACCCGCGACGGTGCGGAAGATGCACAGGACGATCTGGCACCTTCCATTCAGGATGATGGCTGCGAAAGCGGCGCATGTAAGATCTAATCTCATCTTGTCAGGGCCGACATTGGTCGGCCCTCTTCACATTTGGACTCAAAATGGCTTACACCACATTCTCGCAGAACAAAAATGACCAGCTGAAAGAGCCGATGTTCTTTGGCCAGTCCGTCAACGTTGCCCGTTTCGATCAGCAGAAATATGACATCTTTGAAAAGCTGATTGAGAAGCAGCTCTCCTTCTTCTGGCGTCCGGAAGAAGTGGACGTCTCGCGCGATCGCATCGATTACCAGGCGCTGCCGGAGCATGAAAAGCACATCTTCATCAGCAACCTGAAGTATCAAACGCTGCTGGACTCGATTCAGGGACGTAGCCCGAACGTGGCGCTGCTGCCGCTGATTTCCATCCCTGAGCTGGAAACCTGGATTGAAACCTGGGCGTTCTCCGAGACCATTCACTCGCGCTCCTACACGCACATCATCCGTAACATCGTTAACGATCCGGCGGTGGTGTTTGACGATATCGTCACCAACGAGCAGATTCTGGCGCGCGCCGAAGATATCTCGAAGTACTACGATGACCTGATCGAGATGACCAGTTACTGGCATCTGCTGGGTGAAGGTACGCATCAGGTCAACGGTAAAACCGTTACCGTTAACCTGCGCGATCTGAAAAAGCAGCTCTATATCTGCCTGATGAGCGTCAACGCGCTGGAAGCGATTCGCTTCTACGTCAGCTTCGCCTGTTCATTTGCTTTCGCCGAGCGCGAGCTGATGGAAGGCAACGCCAAAATCATCAAGCTGATTGCACGCGATGAAGCGCTGCATCTGACCGGCACCCAGCATATGCTGAACCTGCTGCGCACCGGTGAAGACGATCCAGAGATGAAAGCTATCGCCGCGGAGTGTCGTGATGAATGCTTCGATCTGTTCAAGAAGGCAGCCGAGCAGGAAAAAGAGTGGGCAGAATACCTGTTCAGCGGCGGCTCGATGATTGGCCTGAACAAAGACATTCTGTGCCAGTATATCGAGTACATCACCAACATCCGTATGCAGGCGGTGGGTCTCGATCTGCCGTTCCAGACGCGTTCCAACCCCATTCCATGGATCAACTCGTGGCTGGTGTCGGACAACGTACAGGTTGCACCGCAGGAAGTTGAAGTGAGCTCGTATTTGGTCGGTCAGATTGATTCTGAAGTGGGCGAAGACGATTTCGACGGCTTCCAGCTGTAAGCATGAGCCGCTCTGTTGTTATTCTGCGTAGCTCCGGCTCCCGGCTGGAGTGCGCAGAAGATCACCCCAATCTGCTGGCGACGCTGGAAGCTAATAATCTGTGCGTTGAGTTTCAGTGTCGCGAAGGCTACTGCGGCTCTTGCCGCATGCGTTTGCTAAAAGGCGAAGTGGATTATGCCGAAACCCCGTTGGCGTTTGTGCAGCAAGGCGAGATTTTGCCGTGCTGCTGTCGCGCCAAAGGGGAGATTGAGATCGAGCTGTGATTGACCAGGCCGCCATTTATGGCGACCTGGTGATCAATCAACGTTTCACCGTTTCCAGCACATCAATCCAACCGTGACCGGTGCTGACTTCACTGCCGTGCAGCCAGCGACGCAACATGTTCATCGCCATCATCGCCACCACTTTCTGCCGCGTTTCCACGTTATGACGTCCATGAGTGAACTTTACGCGTTGGCCCCAGCTGGCTTCCGGCGTATGCAGCGCGATCGATACTTCGCCTTCCACTAAATTTCCCACCGACAACGCCAGCGCCGCGCCCTGCTGTTTCGCCCAGTCACGCGTGCGCGCAACCTGCGCTTCCAGATCTTCATCCTGCGACGGCAGAATCTCTGCTTTGCTGAGCGCCACGTCCGCTGCGGCCAGCTGCCAGTTAAGTAAGCCGGCGGTGAACTGCTCGCTCAGCGCCAAATGGAAGCCACGCTGCTGCAACTCGCGCGCCAGCAGCGCCGGTAAACCTTCGGTGCCCTCAAAGATGGTGCATTCAGCCAGCAACAGTTTTACCTGCTGCCACACTTGCTCCATTGCCACGCGCTGGCTGGCGGGCCCGGTGAGTTTGATTTCAATAATCGGCATCGATGAGCGATAGCCCATCACCACGCCTTCCGGCAGCGGGAGCGGCTCCAGCTCGGCGGCAATGTCACTTTCCCCACGTCCAAAGGTGGTGAGGCGCAAACACAATGGTGGCTCAGGCAGTTCAAAGCGTGCTTTGAGGCGCGGAATAATCTCCTGCTCAACCATCACTTTAAATTCCGACGGCACGCCAGGGGTGAAGAAAATCCAGCAGCGATTGAGCTGCAGCGCGAAGCCGCATGCGGTGCCGACCGGATTATCCAGCATCTCAGCAATGGCAGGGATTTCTGCCTGCTTGCGGTTGCTCGGCGCCATCACACGTCCGCGGCTGGTGAACCAGGCTTCCATTTTTTCCAGCCAGGTTTGCTGGATAACTAACTCGCTGCCGCTGGCAATGGCTGCGGCCTGCGCGCTGAGATCGTCACTGGTCGGTCCTAAACCGCCATTCACGATTAGCACGTCAGCAATCTGGCTGCGGCTCTGCAGCGCCTCCACCAGCGAGGTCATTGCATCACCGACGGTGCTACGGCTGGTCATCGGCAAACCGTGCTGGAACAGCACATTGGCCAGCCACGCGGCGTTGGTATCGACAATCTGCCCATGTAACACTTCATCGCCCGTTGAGAGCATTTCTACACGTATCACGTTGCGTTCTCCTTTTCCCTGTCGCTTTACTGTAGGAAGCGCGCAGGCGAAACACAATCGCGGATGATGCGAAACAGGGATTTAGCGGGAAAAGCGGCGAGGAAATCAGGAAGCGGGCGCGAAGCGTGTCGCGCCCGTTGGAACTTAACGTCGAGCCAGCAGTAAACCGACAAACAGGCCAGCGGCGGCACCGATGCCAATCCCCTGCCACGGTTTTTCATGCACATAATCATCGGCGCGGTAGGCCGCATTCTTGGCACGATAGTAATAGCTGTCTGACGCCTGGCTAACGCGCGATTTCACGTCTTCCAGCGCTTGTTCAGCTTTGAGTTTCAGCTCGATATATTTCTGATCGGCCGGGTCGCCTGATGCGCGTAACACTTCTTCCAGCGTTTCCGTTAGCAGCGCCAGGTCGTCGTCAAGGTGCGTTTCAAATTGATCTGAAGATGACACTATGTAGTTCCTCCATGTTCCTTGCTCGTTGTGGTTTAACTATAGTCATAAATTGCAGATTTGCTGGATGGCGACTGCAAGGTTTTCACCAAGTTTCATCCACCACAGTGCAAAGTTGTGTCATGTACGCTGCCGCTACGCGAATTCTGCTTCGCTTATTTGATTAATCTGATAAATTTTCCGCAGACTGAATTATTTATTTTCACGACTGTCGTAACCCCCTGTAGTCAGACGCTTCTCGTCTTACGAGAGTCAAAATACACCCGAGCAGCTAAGGATTAGATTTCCGGCATGAATCGTAGAAAATTTATGAAAGCGTCCATGGCCCTCTCCGCTGTTAGCGGCATGACGGGTCTCTCCACGCTGTTTGCACAATCCGCCTGGGCCGATGATGGTATCGCCGACGGTACCGCGGTTCGCTTCGATTTCGACTCACTGAAAAAGAAAGCCTCCGCGCTGGCAAAACAGCCCTGGGGCGGCGCCCCCGGCCCCTTGCCCGACACCCTGGCCAATCTCACTCCACAGGCCTATAACGAAATTCAGTACGACGCCAACCACTCGCTGTGGAATAACATCCCCGATCGTCAGCTGGACGTGCAATTCTTCCACGTCGGTATGGGCTTCAAGCGCCGCATCCGCATGTTCTCGGTCGATGCCCAGAGCCGTGAAGCGCGCGAGATCCACTTCCGTCCGGAGCTGTTCAATTATCACAACGCCAACGTTGATACCAGGCAGCTGGTTGGTAAAACCGATCTCGGCTTTGCCGGTTTCCGTGCGTTTAAGAAACCTGAACTGGCGCGCCGCGATATCGTCTCTTTCCTTGGCGCCAGCTATTTCCGTGCGGTTGATGAAACCTTCCAGTACGGCCTTTCCGCGCGCGGCGTGGCAGTCAACACCTTCAGCAACGGCAAAGAAGAGTTCCCGGACTTCACCGCGTTCTGGTTCGAAACACCAAAAGCGGATGACACTACTTTCGTGGTCTACGCCCTGCTGGATGGCGCGAGCGTCACTGGTGCCTACAAGTTCACCATTCACTGCGAGGAGAAGCGCGTAGTGATGGAGGTGGAAAACCACCTGTTTGCGCGTAACGACATTCGCCAGCTTGGCATTGCGCCAATGACCAGCATGTTCAGTTGTGGCACCAACGAGCGCCGCATGTGTAACACTTACCATCCACAAATCCATGACTCCGATCGTCTGGCGATGTGGACCGGTGAAGGCGAATGGATTGCACGTCCGCTGAACAACCCGCAGCGTTTGCAGTTCAACGCCTATCAGGACGAAAACCCGCGTGGTTTTGGCCTGTTGCAGCTCGATCATGACTTCAAAAATTATCAGGATGTGATTGGCTGGTACGACAAACGTCCAAGCCTGTGGGTAGAACCGATTGGTAAATGGGGCAAAGGCGCCATTAACGTGATGGAGATTCCTACCACCGGGGAAACGCTGGATAACGTGGTGTGCTTCTGGCAGCCGTCAGAACCGGTAAAAGCCGGTAGCGAGTTCAGCTTCCAGTACAAACTCTACTGGAGCCAGTTGCCACCAGTGCGCAGTGGTTTGGCGCGTGTCGATGCCACGCGCACCGGTATCGGCGGATTCCCGGAAGGTTGGGCGCCAGGCGAACACTTCCCGGAAACCTGGTCACGTCGCTTTGCCATTGATTTTGTTGGTGGCGATCTGAAAGCCGCAGCGCCGAAAGGTATTGAGCCGGTGATTACCGTTTCAGAAGGCACATTTAAGCAGGTTGAGATTCTCTACGTCGAGCCACTCAACGGTTACCGCATTCTGTTTGACTGGTATCCAAACAGCGACTCGACCAAACCGGTTGATATGCGCCTGTTCCTACGTACCAAAGATGAAACGCTGAGTGAAACCTGGCTTTATCAGTACTTCCCGCCGCCGCCAGATCAACGTAAATACGTTGATGACCGGCAGATGACGCCAGGCTGATGATTGACGGCGAGGAGCAATCCTCGCCGTTATGCTTTTTGCATGCCGATGTGCGGAATGTCATCTTCCATGTAGACTTCAGTCACCGCTTTAAAGCCCAGACGACCGTAGAACCCTTCCAGATGTGCCTGCGCAGAGAGATAAATAGCGCGCTGCGACCAATACTTTTCACAGCTCTCCAGCGCCTTCTCCATTAAGCGATAGCCCAGCTTCAAACCGCGTGCTTCTTCAGAAACAATCACACGACCAATCATTACCGGCGCAGAGTCTAGCGCTGGCGTTAACACGCGCGCATAGGCCAGCAGCTTACCGTCGAGAAATCCGAGAATGTGGCGATTTTCGGCAGCTAGATCCTGGCCATCAATATCCTGATAAGGACAGTTTTGTTCCACGATGAAGACATGATTGCGCAGTGCCAGCAAAGTGTAGAGTTGTTGCGTTGTCAGTTCACTGTGGTGGCAATCAAGCCAAAGCATTTCCATGGTGCTTCCTTGTCTGAGCGAAAAAAGGGATCCGATGAGAATATCACACCGGCTACGCCAAACGCAGTGAGCAGCAGCGGCAGCTGAAAACCTCGTGGTGACTCTGTGCTCAACCTCTCACTACGCCGTGAACTGCAGGCAAAAAAAATCAGGCCCGCAGGCCTGATTCAGTGGTTTCGTGAATCTGAATTACATGAGCGGCTGAGCCATCTGCACCAGTGTAATCAGCGGCTGCGGATAAACACCAAGCAGCAGCACCAGAATCGCAGATATCAGCACCACAACGCCGCCGGCCGTAAATGCCCAATTGGCTTGCGTATCGCGGTTGTGCAGTTCCGGCGGACTGAGATACAGACTCACCGTCACACGCAGATAGTAATAAAGCCCAATCGCACTACCCGCTACCACCGCACCACTCAACCACCACAGATGTGCGTTCACACTCGAGGCGATAACGTAGAACTTACCGATGAAGCCGAGCGTCATTGGGATACCCGCCAGTGACAACATCATCACCGTCATTACTGCAGACAGAATCGGACGATGCCAGAACAGACCACGATAGGAATAGAGCGTATCGGCATCCGGACCGCGATAAGGGCTCGACATCAGACTCACTACGCCGAACGCGCCAAGGCTGCTGAACAGGTAACCGGCCAGATAAACGCCTGCGGTTTCCAGCGACAGCTGATGGGTTTTCACCGCAATCAGCGCCACCAACAGATAACCAAGGTGCGCGATAGAGGAGTAACCGAGCAGACGCTTGATGTTGCTCTGGGAAATCGCCATCAGGTTGCCGAACAGAATCGACGCAAACGCAATGATGCCCAGCACGGTACGCACCGCTTCGCTGTCAGTGACGGGCGCGTACATGAACAGGCGCATAATCACACCAAAGATGGCGATCTTGCTGGCGGTAGCGAGGAAGGTTGAAACCGGCGCTGGCGCACCCTGATAAACATCTGGCGTCCACAGGTGGAAAGGAACCAGCGACAGTTTAAAGCCCAGTCCGATAATCATCATGCCCAGACCGAGCAGCAACAGCGGCTCCTGAATCATGCTATCGCTCAGACTTTTGCCCAGCTGCACAAAGCTCAGGCTGCCGGAATCAGCATAAATCAGCGCGATACCGAACAGCAGGAACGATGAGGCCGCCGCCGACAGAATGGTGTATTTCAGCGACGCTTCCAGCGAACGTTTCTGGCGGAAAGCATAACCAATCAAACCAAACAGCGGCAGTGACAGCAGTTCGATACCGATGAACAGCGCTGCCAGATGATTGGCGCTCGCCAGCACGATCCCGCCGAGTGCTGCAATCAGCACCAGCAGATAGAACTCATCTTTGTTGTCCGGGAAACCGGCCAGCCACGGATAAGCGAAGGTGCAGGTGGCTAAACTCGCCAGCACCACCAGCGCGGTGTAGAACATCGAATAGCCATCAACGCGCAGCAGCGGCGTGACGTCCATCGCTCCCGCCTGGCCTACAAACCACAGAGAAAACAGCGCAATGTTAAGTCCGATCACCGTCAGCGTGGCATTAACAAAGTGATTGCGTCGCCACGCAATGGACAGCATCACCACCACCACCGTCAATCCGACGATCAACAGCGGCAGTAACGCGATCAGATGTTGAGGAGTTATTGTCATGGCGAATTACGGCCTTGTAGTTGAAATTGAAGCGGTAAACCACTGCTGAATATTGCTCATCGCAGCATGGGATGTGTCGAGGATCGGCTGAGGATAAATCCCCAGCAGTACCAGCAACATCACCAATACGCCGATAGTCATGAACTCACGCGGTGACATGCCTGGCAGCGGATCTTTCGACTTTGCTTCGCCGAAGTAAGCGCGCTGCATCATGATCAGGGAGTAAACCGAAGCAAACACCAGACCAAAGGTTGCAATGACGATAATCACCGGTACCACCTGGAAGCTGCCGGTCAGAATCATAAATTCGCCAACAAAGTTACCGGTGCCCGGCATACCAAGGTTTGCAACCGCGAAGAACAGTGACAGACCCGGAATCCATTTGATACGTGACCACAAACCGCCCATCTGACGCAGGTCGCGGGTGTGCAGACGTTCATACAGCTGACCACACAAGATGAACAGTGCCGCAGCAGAGAGACCGTGCGCAATCATCTGAATCACCGCGCCCTGGAAGGCCAGCTGGCTGCCAGTGTAGATGGCGATGAGCACGAAGCCCATGTGCGAAATAGAGGTGTAAGCGATCAGTCGCTTGATATCAGTTTGTGAGAATGCCATCCACGCACCGTAGAAGATGCCGATGATACCCAGCCACATGGCAATCGGTGCGAACTCTGCTGACGCATTCGGGAACAGCGGCAGGCTAAAGCGCAGCAAACCGTAAGCCGCAGTTTTTAGCAAGATACCTGCGAGGTCAACTGAACCAGCGGTTGGTGCCTGGCTGTGCGCATCGGGTAACCAACCGTGTAATGGCACCACCGGCATTTTCACCGCAAAGGCAATAAAGAAGCCAAGCATCAGCAGATATTCAACGGTGTGCGACATCGGGGTTTTCAGCAGTTCTTCGTAGCTGAAAGTCCATACGCCGGTGGCGTTGTAATGGACAAAGACCAGCGCCAGAATCGCCACCAACATGATCAGACCCGATGCCTGGGTGTAGATGAAGAACTTGGTCGCCGCGCTGATACGCGTTTTACCGTCGGATGCTTTATGGCCCCACAGTGCGATGAGGAAATACATCGGCACCAGCATCATTTCCCAGAAGAAGAAGAACAGGAACATATCGATGGAGAGGAACACGCCAATCACACCACCGAGAATCCACATCAGGTTGAGGTGGAAAAAGCCCTGATATTTCTCAATTTCGTTCCAGGAACACAGCACCGCCATCAAACCGAGCAGTCCGGTTAGCACCACCATCAGCAGCGACAGACCATCAATTGCCAGATGGAAGTTGATGCCAAAGCGCGGAATCCACGGTACGGAGAAAGTCGATTGCCATTGCGGAATGCCCGCAGCCTGCGTCAGTGAATAGCCTCCCTGCAACCACAGCTGCAGACCAAGCGCTAGCGTCAGGCCCATGGTGATCATGGCAATCCAGCGCGGAACTTTTGCGCCAAGACGCTCCGCAAGCCAGCAGAGCAAGCCACCGACAAAAGGTATGATAATTAGCCAAGGTAATAACACGGCAAACTTCCCTTTTTATTGCCTTACTTCAGGCAATTTTTGACATTCTAATTGGGCGAGCGAACCCGCCCCGCTCATCAATCTTTAAATCACCAGCAGCAGCGCCAGCACCACAACGGCACCCACACTCATCGAGGCCACGTACCAGCGCAGATAACCGTTTTCGCTCACCACCAAACCTTTATTACCAACACGCGACAGCAGCGCAGGCAGGTTCATCAGTGAGTTAAGCGGATCGCGCTTCAGCAACCAGGCAATGCCGAGATAAGGTTTTACAAACACCTTGTCATACAGCCAGTCGAAGCCCCAGGCCGCGAACCACCAGGTGCCGAAGAAACGACCCGGCGCGCTGTTAGCAATACTGGTCACCAGTTGACGTTTACCCAGCCACAGAGCTGCTGCGATCAGGATACCGACAATGGCCACCACGCCTGAGGTGATTTCCAGCATCACTTTGCCGCCTTCACCAAACTCGTTCTGCGGCAGAACCCCCGCCAGAGGAGGCGTGATCAGCGCACCAATAAAGGTGGAGAGCACCATCAGAACAATCAGCGGCAGGTGATGCGTAATGCCTTTACCGGCGTGGGCATGAATTTTCTCTTCACCGTGGAACACGATAAAGATCATGCGGAAGGTGTAGATCGAAGTGAGGAATGCACCCACCAGACCCGCCACCATCAGATTGATGTGACCATTCGCCATCGCACCAAACAGGATTTCATCTTTACTGTAGAAACCTGCGGTGATCAGCGGCAGCGCAGCCAACGCGGCACCGCCCACCAGGAAGCAGACATACACCAGCGGGATGCTCTTACGCAGGCCGCCCATTTTGAAAATATTCTGCTCGTGATGGCAAGCCAGAATGACCGAGCCTGAAGAGAGGAACAGCAAGGCTTTGAAGAATGCATGCGTCATCAGGTGGAAAATCGCCGCGTCCCATGCCTGCACGCCAAGCGCGAGGAACATGTAGCCGATCTGACTCATGGTGGAGTAAGCCAGCACGCGTTTGATGTCGGTTTGCACCAGCGCAGCAAAACCTGCCAGCACCAGAGTAATCGCACCAATGATACCCACCAGATGCAGCACTTCCGGCGTCAACAGGAACAGGCCGTGAGTACGTGCAATCAGATAAACACCGGCGGTTACCATGGTCGCGGCGTGAATCAGAGCCGAAACCGGGGTTGGACCGGCCATCGCATCCGCCAGCCAGGTTTGTAATGGCAGCTGTGCCGATTTACCGACCGCGCCCCCCAACAGCATCAGGGTTGCCCACTGCAGCATGTGGTTGTCTGCAGCGAAGTGCGCGGGTGCCAGTTCCACCAGTTCGCGGAAGTTCAGCGTGCCCAGTTCGTTGTAGAGGATGAACAAGGCGAAAGCGAGGAACACATCACCGACACGGGTGATGATAAAGGCTTTCATCGCCGCTTTGCCGTTCTCTGGATTGCTGTAATAGAAGCCAATCAGCAGATAGGAGCACAGGCCCACGCCTTCCCAACCGAGATACATCAGCATCAGGTTATCGGCCAGCACCAACACCACCATGCTCGCGATGAACAGGTTGGTGTAAGCGAAGAAGCGCGAATAACCCTCTTCACCACGCATGTACCATGAAGCGAACATGTGGATGAAGAAACCAACGCCGGTGACGACGGACAGCATGGTCAGAGAAAGACCATCCAGCACCAGATTCACTTTAATGTCAAAGTTGCCGACGTGAATCCAGGTCCACAGCGCCTGAGTGAACGGCTGCTGACCCTGATTGAAGAAGTCGAAACCGGCATAAATAGTGGTTAATGCGGCAAGACCAACAGAACCCATACCGATTGCTGCCGACAGGTTCTCCGACCAGCGACCGCGTGAAAACGCCAATAGCAGGAAGCCAATCAGCGGAAATAATACGGTTAAATAGAGAAGATTCATCCGCGCATCTCGCTCACTGTGTCAATGTTCAGCGTCTGACGACGACGATAGAGCTGGAGCAACAGCGCCAGACCAATACTCGCTTCCGCCGCCGCAAGGCTGATCGCCAGGATGTACATCACCTGACCATCAGCTTGTCCCCAATAGCTGCCTGCTACCACCAGCGCTAACGCGGAGGCATTGATCATGATTTCCAGACCAATCAGCATAAACAGGATGTTACGACGCAGCACCACGGAGGTCAGGCCGAGAACAAACAGCACAGCGGCCAGCATCAGGCCGTGTTGTAACGGGATCATGCGTGATCCTCCTTATTTGCTTGCGCATCAGCTTGACGATTGCTCAACACTTCGCCGTGACGCTCTTCACGTCCAATATGGAAGGCCACGACCAGACCCGCGAGCAGTAGCATCGATGCCAATTCAACCGCCAGAACATAGGGACCAAACAAGCTGATACCGACTGCTTTCGCGTCGATGACGGTGCCATCAATGCCCTGATCGGTTGCCGTGCTAATCGCGTAAATCATCACTGCCAGCAGCAGTAAAGAGACGATGCCCGGACCAATCCACAGCGAAGGTTTGAGCCACTCGCGCTCTTGATCCTGCTGAGTTTTGCCGAGGTTCAGCATCATCACCACAAAGACGAACAGCACCATGATGGCACCCGCGTAGACGATGATTTCCAGTGCACCGGCAAAGTAGGCGCCCATTGAGAAGAACACGCCGGCAATCGACAGCAGCGAAACGATCAGGTACAGCAGCGCATGTACCGGATTGGTGTGGGTGATGACGCGCAGCGTCGTCAGCACCGCCACCAGTCCGCAAAGATAAAACGCAAATTCCATACCTGGCTCCTTAAGGTAACAACCCTTTGACGTCGATCGGCTTGGCTTCGTTTTCCGCTTCGCCCTTCTCTTTTCCGTCGATCGCCATACCAGCCATACGATAGAAGTTGTACTCCGGATATTTACCCGGACCGGAAATCAGCAAGTCTTCTTTCTCATACACCAGATCCTGACGCTTAAACTCACCCAGTTCGAAATCGGGTGTCAGCTGAATCGCGGTGGTTGGGCAAGCCTCTTCACACAGGCCGCAGAAGATGCAGCGTGAGAAGTTGATGCGGAAGAACTCAGGATACCAACGTCCATCCTGCGTCTCGGCTTTCTGCAGCGAGATACAGCCGACAGGACAAGCTACCGCGCACAAGTTACAGGCAACGCAACGCTCTGCGCCGTCCGGATCGCGCGTCAGCACGATACGGCCACGGTAACGCGGCGGCAGATAAACAGGCTCTTCCGGATACATTTGGGTTTCGCGCTTGGCGAAGGCATGCATGCCTATCATCCAGATACTGCGCACTGTCGTGCCGAAGCCAACGACAATATCTTTTAAAGTCATCTCAATGTCCCTTACTGCGCGGTGTACAGAATCACTGCGGCGGTCGCCAGCAGGTTCAACAGCGTCAACGGCAGACACACTTTCCAGCCGAACGACAGCACCTGGTCATAGCGTGGACGCGGCAGCGCAGCACGAATCAGGATAAACATCACCATAAAGAACGCTGTTTTCAGAGCGAACCAGATGAATGGCGGCAGGAACGGGCCGTGCCAGCCACCGAAGAACAGCGTCACGATCAGCGCTGAAACGGTGGTGATCGCCACGTATTCACCGACGAAGAACAGGCCGAACTTCATACCGGCGTATTCGATGTGGTAACCGTCCGCCAGTTCCTGCTCCGCTTCTGGTTGGTCAAACGGATGACGGTGACATACCGCTACGCCCGCGATGCAGAAGGTAAGGAAGCCGAAGAACTGAGGAATGATGTTCCACAGATGCGCCTGGCTTTCGACAATGGCATTCATATTGAACGAGCCGGCTTGCGCCACCACGCCCATCAGTGACAGACCAAGGAACACTTCGTAGCTCAGCGTCTGCGCCGATGCACGCATCGCACCCAACAGTGAGTATTTGTTATTACTCGACCAGCCAGCGAACAGCACCGCATACACCGCCAGGCCCGCCATCATCAGGAAGAACAGCAGACCGATGTTCAGATCGGTGACCATCCAGGTCGGCGAAACTGGCACAATGGCGAAAGCCAGCAGCAGCGATACGAAGGCGATAACCGGTGCCAGCGTAAAGATGAAGCGGTCGGTAAACGGCGGAACCCAGTCCTCTTTAAAGAACATTTTGATCATGTCAGCAGCCAGCTGCAGCGAGCCGCCCCAGCCAACACGGTTTGGTCCATAACGGTTCTGCCACAGGCCGAGCAGACGACGCTCGGCGAAACTCATGAAAGCACCGCAACCGACAACCACCAACAAGATGACCAGCGCTTTGCCGATGTTGATGAGGATTTCAATAACGTCCGGTGTCAGCCAACTCATTGCGCGGCCTCCTGCAGTTTGTCAATGTGCGCACCTGAGAGGAACGGCGGCACGCCCGGCATACCGAGCGGTAAACCAACCTGCCCTGCTTGCAGCGACGCAGAGAAACGTACCGGCAAGCGCAGTGTTTCGCCTGCACACACCAGCTCAACGGAAGCACCGCTATTAACGCCCAGTTTCTCAGCATCAGCCGGGTTGATCACCAGCGTGGCCGGGGACATGCGTTTCTGGAAGGTGGTTGAGCGCTGGGTCATCTCCTCGCTACCAAACAGCTGGTAGTAAGGTGCAACGCGCCACTGGCTGCCTTCAACGAAGCTTTCAGGAATCGCGGTAAACCACGGCAATGAACGATCGCTGGCTTCAAACAGACGCACGCCCGGATCGCCATGACGCAGTTTGCCGCCCACTTCAGCCTGGAACTTGTTCCATGCCTGCGGTGAGTTCCAGCCCGGCGCCCAGGCAAATGGAATCTGCGAACGCGGTGCGCTGGGTTGGTTGTTCCCTTCCATCGAGAAGGCAAACATGGTGTCTTTATCTTGCGGCTGACGCGGTTCATGCACGCTGATGTTGGCGCGCATCGCAGTACGGCCACTGTTGCGGTGCGGTGAACGTGCCAGTTTTTGACCACGGATACGGAAGCTCGCGTCTGGCGCGGCATCCTTAATGCCTTTCAGCTGTGGCAGCGCCGCAACGGTGGCATCAATCACGTGATCCAGCTGAGTCCAGTCGATGTGACGGCTCTCAACCGCGCTGTGCAGCGAACGCAACCAGCGCCAGCTCTCCAGCATCACTACGCTGTCATCGTAATAAGCGGGATCGTAAACCTGGAAGAAGCGCTGCGCGCGGCCTTCGTGGTTGATTGAGGTGCCATCGCTCTCCGCAAAGCTGGCGGTTGAAAGTACCAAACCGGCTTTTTCCAGCGTTGCGGTACGCTGATGATCGACCACAATCACGTTAGCGGTAGTATCGAGCGCCGCATCCACGTTGGCTTTCGGTGCATGACGATAGAGATCGTTTTCCAGCACCACCAGCGCATCGGCTTCGCCTTTGCTCAGCTGTTCCAGCGCGCTGTCCAGCGATTGACCGCCCATCAGGCCGAGGCCAAAGCTGTTCGCCGCACCCGCGAGGAAGGTAATACCGACATCGGCACCGCGCGCTTTCAGGGCTTTTGCCACGTTAGCAGCAGCTTCAATCATCGCGATGCTACCGGAATGGGTACCGGAGATAATCAGCGGTTTTTTTGCACCTGCCAGCGCCTGAACCACCACATCAACTTTGCCGTTGAGTTTGCTGTCGAAGCCGCTGACTGCCGGCGCGCTTTCATCCAGTGCATTGGCAATCGCGAAGCCGAGACGAGCTTGATCTTCCACCGGTGCGCGATAGCTCCACGCAGCGATATCATCCAGGCGGGTTTCGTCGACGTTGGTTACGAACAGCGGATGTTTGGCATGCTGACCGATGTTAAGGATTGCCGCGATCTGCCAGTCAGCCACTTTCTGTGCCGCAGCCATCTCACGCGCTTTACCTTTTACTGCCTGACGTACAGACAACGCCACGCGTGCGCCAACCTGAGTCAAATCTTCACCCAGCACCAGCACCGCATCGTAGCTCTCAATTTCGCGCAGTGATGGCGTGTAGATGCCGCCGTCCTGCAGGACTTTCAGCATCAGCTCAACGCGAGCTTGCTCACCGGCTGGCATACCGGTTGAGAAGTTTTCTGCGCCAACCAGCTCACGCAACGCGAAGTTGCTTTCAATGCTGGCGCGCGGAGAACCGATACCGATCACTTTTTTCGCCCGACGCAACACATCCGCCGCCGCATTCACCGCTTGTTCAGCATTCAGGCTGACCCAATCGTTGCCGCGTTGCTGTACCGGATGACGTGGGCGATCTTTGCGGTTGACGTAGCCGTAACCGAAACGACCGCGATCGCAGAGGAAATAGTGGTTTACGGTGCCGTTATAGCGGTTTTCGATACGACGCAATTCGCCATAGCGTTCGCCCGGGCTGGTGTTACAACCCACGCTGCACTGCTGACAGATGCTTGGTGCGAACTGCATATCCCATTTACGGTTATAGCGTTCGGAGTGCGTTTTATCGGTGAAAACGCCGGTCGGACAGATTTCCACCAGGTTACCGGAGAATTCGCTTTCCAGCGTGCCATCTTCCGGACGACCAAAGTAGACGTTGTCGTGAGCGCCATAAACGCCAAGATCTTTGCCGTCGGCATAATCTTTGTAGTAACGCACGCAGCGATAGCAGGCGATACAGCGGTTCATTTCATGCGAAATGAACGGGCCGAGGTCCTGGTTCTGGTGAGTACGTTTAGTGAAGCGATAACGACGGAAACTGTGTCCGGTCATTACCGTCATATCCTGCAGATGGCAGTTACCGCCCTCTTCGCACACCGGGCAGTCGTGCGGATGGTTGGTCATCAGCCATTCCACCACGCTTTCACGAAACTCTTTCGCTTCGCCATCGTCGATGGAGATAAAGGTGCCGTCCGACGCTGGTGTCATGCAGGACATGACAAGGCGACCGCGGGTATCTTCGGCATTCTGGAATTGCTTCACCGCGCACTGGCGGCAGGCCCCTACGCTTCCCAGCGCCGGATGCCAGCAAAAATAAGGAATATCAAGGCCCAGAGAGAGACACGCCTGTAGCAGGTTGTCCGCTCCGTTCACATCATATTCTTTACCGTCTACATGGATTGTAGCCATAGTGAACATGCTTCCGTAAGGCTCGCCCTAAGACGAGCGTTAAACATCTAATTCTTTCCCCACGCCATGTCGGCATGAGGTGAATTCCGTGTACGGCGGCTGATTACCAGCGCGCTTTCAGCAGGTTGGGCTGAATACCGCCAATGGCTCGGGTATTGCCAAACACCTGCGGCGCAATGCCAGCTTCAAACTCTTCACGGAAATATTTAATCGCGCTCTGCAATGGCTCGACGGCGCCCGGTGCGTGGGCACAGAAGGTTTTACCTGGGCCAAGCTGGCGGCAGAGTTGCTGCAGGGTTTCAATATCACCCGGCTGACCTTTCTTCTGCTCCAGCGCACGCAGGATCTTCACGCTCCATGGCAATCCATCACGGCACGGCGTACACCAGCCACAGGATTCGCGCGCAAAGAACTCTTCCAGGTTACGCACCAGTGAAACCATGTTGATTTCGTGATCGACCGCCATCGCCAGCGCAGTACCTAAACGGCTGCCAGCTTTACCAATACTGGCAAATTCCATCGGCAGATCGAGGTGCTGGTCGGTAAGGAAGTCAGTTCCTGCGCCGCCTGGCTGCCAGGCTTTGAATTTCAGGCCATCGCGCATGCCACCGGCGTAATCCTCAAGGATTTCACGTGCGGTAGTGCCGAACGGCAATTCCCAGACGCCAGGATTTTTTACGCGGCCGGAAAAGCCCATCATTTTGGTGCCGGTGTCTTCGCTGGTAGAGATGTTTTTGTACCAGTCAACGCCGTTAAGGAAGATGGCAGGCACGTTCGACAGCGTTTCCACGTTGTTCACGCAGGTCGGCTTGCCCCACACGCCGGCACTGGCCGGGAATGGCGGCTTGGAACGCGGATTCGCACGACGTCCTTCCAGCGAGTTGATCAGCGCTGTCTCTTCGCCGCAGATATAACGGCCTGCGCCGGTGTGGACGATCAGCTCGAAATCAAAACCGGTACCAAGAATATTTTTACCGAGATAGCCCGCTTCGGTGGCTTCAGCAATCGCGCGACGCAGATTAACGGCCGCTTCGATGTACTCACCACGTAAGAAGATATAGCCACGATAGGCTTTCAGCGCGAACGCACTGATCAGCATGCCTTCCACCAGCTGGTGCGGCAGTTGCTCCATCAGCAAGCGGTCTTTGTAAGTGCCCGGCTCCATTTCATCGGCATTACACAGCAGGTAACGGATGTTCATGGATTCGTCTTTCGGCATCAGGCTCCACTTCAGGCCGGTGTTAAAACCTGCACCACCGCGGCCTTTCAGACCCGAGTCTTTTACCGCCGCGACGATTTCGTCCTGGCTGAAATCTTTCAACGCTTTTTCTGCGCCGACATAACCGTTTTTACTGCGATATTCATCGATCCAGATCGGCTGCTTGTCGTCACGGAGACGCCAGGTCAGTGGATGCGTTTCGGCAGTACGAATGATCTGTTTAATGGTCATTGATACTGCTCCAGCAAGTTGGCGATGCCTTCAGGCGTCAGATGAACGTGGGTATCTTCATCCACCATCATGGTTGGCCCTTTATCGCAGTTACCCAGGCAGCAAGTTGGCAGCAACGTAAAGCGTCCATCCGCCGTAGTCTGGCCCGGCTTGATGTTCAGATTTTGCTCCAGCGCATCCTGAATCCCCTGATAACCCGTGATGTGGCACACCACGCTGTCACAGTAGCGAATAACGTGACGGCCAACCGGCGTACGGTAGATTTGGCTATAGAAAGTCGCTACGCCCTCAACATCACTGGCTGGAATCCCCAGAACATCTGCGATGGCGTTAATCGCGCCGTCCGGCACCCAGCCACGCTGTTTCTGCACGATCTTCAACGCTTCGATCGAAGCGGCGCGTGCATCTTCGTAATGGTGTTTCTCGTGCTCGATAGCGTGGTGCTCGGCCTCGCTCAGCACGAAGACCTCAGTAGGGTCGATGGTGTGAATAGCAATTTTTTGATCGTGCATAATTAGCGGTCCACGTCTGACATAACAAAATCGATACTACCGAGGTAAACGATCAAGTCGGATACCAGGCTGCCGCGGATCACCGATGGGATCTGCTGCAGATGCGGGAAGCTCGGCGTACGCACGCGGGTGCGATAGCTCATGGTGCTGCCATCGCTGGTCAGGTAGTAACTGTTGATCCCTTTGGTCGCCTCAATCATTTGGAAGGATTCGTTGGCCGGCATGATTGGGCCCCACGAAACCTGCAGGAAGTGAGTGATCAGGGTTTCAATGTGCTGCAGCGTGCGCTCTTTCGGCGGCGGCGTTGTCAGCGGATGGTCCGCTTTGAACGGGCCTTCAGGCATGTTGTTCAGGCACTGTTCCAGAATGCGCAGTGACTGCCACATCTCTTCCATTTTCAGCTGCACGCGGGTGTACGCATCACTGATGCCAGCGCCAACCGGAATTTCGAAATCGAAGTTTTCGTAACCTGAATATGGACGCCATTTGCGCACGTCAAAATCTAAACCAGTGGCGCGCAGACCTGCGCCGGTGGTGCCCCACGCCAGTGCTTCGTCCATGTTGTACGCCGCAACACCTTGCGAACGGCCCATCAACACGGTATTGCGCAGTGCGGCTTTGTCGTACTCTTTCAGACGCTTCGGCATCCAGTCGAGGAAGTCGCGCAGCAGACGTTCCCAGCCTTTCGGCAGGTCATGCGCGACGCCGCCGATGCGGAACCACGCCGGGTGCATACGGAAACCGGTAATCGCTTCCACCACATCATAGATTTTCTGACGATCGGTAAAGGCGAAGAACACTGGCGTCATCGCGCCGACGTCCTGAATAAAGGTGGAGATATAGAGCAGATGGCTGTTAATGCGGAACAGCTCAGACAGCATCACGCGGATCACATTGACGCGATCCGGCACGGTAATGCCCGCCAGTTTTTCCACCGCCAGCACGTACGGCATTTCGTTCACGCAGCCGCCGAGATACTCGATACGGTCGGTGTACGGAATGTAGCTGTGCCAGGATTGGCGCTCGCCCATCTTCTCCGCGCCACGATGGTGGTAGCCGACATCGGGAACGCAATCGACGATTTCTTCACCATCTAACTGCAGAATGATGCGGAAAGCACCGTGCGCAGAGGGGTGGTTCGGACCGAGGTTGAGGAACATGAAGTCCTCATTGGTGGTGCTGCGCTTCATGCCCCAATCTTCAGGCTTGAAGGTCAGTGCCTCCATCTCCAGATCTTCTTTCTGCCTGGTCAGCTCGAAGGGATCGAACTCGGTAGCGCGCGCCGGATAATCTTTACGCAGTGGATGGCCTTCCCACGTCTGCGGCATCATGATGCGCGTCAGGTGCGGGTGACCATTGAAAGTGATGCCAAACATCTCCCAGGTTTCGCGCTCATACCAGTTGGCGTTAGCGAAAATTTTGGTGATGGTTGGCACATTCAGATCGTTTTCAGATAAAGCGACCTTGAGCATGATGTCGCGGTTGCGTTCAATTGAAAGCAGGTGATAGAAAACGGAAAAATCCGCGGCGGGCAAACCGGCGCGGTTAGTGCGTAAACGCTCATCAAAACCGTGTAAGTCATACAGCATGACATAGGGCTTTGGCAGCTTGCGCAGGAATTCAACGATTTCTAATAGCTGTTCACGCTTCACCCAGACAACCGGAATCCCGGTGCGGGTAGCCTGAACGGTAAAGGCGTCCGGCCCAAAACGGTTACGCAGCTCGCCGACCACTGGGTCATCCAGGTGATCGCGGGTTTGCCATGAAGGCTGAGCGAGATCTTGCGTGGTTAAATCAGTCATACGTTACTCACCATTCCGGCCTGTAATCAGGCGCTCAAAAGAAGGCGTCAGGATGGCGGCGCACATTAAATTGTGATGTTTTGCTGTGGCCGTGGCTCCATCCGTGTACGGGAAGCTTAAACTTCGTCTGGCGATCTCAGGTTGGTGACGGCAATGCGCTCGCCACGCTTTCTTTCACGCTCTGGCTGCATATTGGCGCGATAAACACCCTGATCACCGACCACCCAAGACAGTGGACGACGCTCTTTGCCAATCGACTCGCGCAGCAGCAGCAATGCCTGCATATACGCTTCTGGACGCGGCGGGCAGCCAGGAATGTACACGTCAACCGGCAGGAATTTATCCACGCCCTGCACCACCGAGTAGATGTCATACATGCCACCCGAGTTAGCGCATGCGCCCATGGAAATCACCCATTTCGGCTCCAGCATTTGGTCATATAAACGCTGAATAACCGGCGCCATTTTGGTAAATGGCGTACCGGCGATCACCATGAAGTCAGCCTGGCGTGGCGAGGCGCGCATAACTTCGGCGCCAAAACGTGCCACGTCATGCACTGCGGTGAAGGATGTGGTCATTTCCACGTAGCAACAGGAAAGGCCGAAGTTATACGGCCAGAGTGAGTTTTTACGACCCCAGTTCACCATGTCATGCAGGGCGTGCTCGAGCTTGCCCATGTAGACGCTGCGGTGAACGTGTTGCTCCAGCGGATCGGTAACCGTTTCCTGTTTCTGTAGAGGATAACGATCGTTATCGCCGCCCCCGTTCGGGTCTACGCGTGTCAGCGTGTAGTCCATCTTATTGCCTCGCTTTTACTGCTTATGAGGGTTGGTGTGGCTGTGACTGACCGGGACAGATTTGACCACTACGCGACGACGCGCAGGAGCCCAATCCAGCGCACCGATGCGCACCAGATAAACCAGGCCTGCCAAGAGCACCAAAATGAAAATTGCGGCTTCGACAAAGCCGACCCAACCGCTTTCGCGAATGGAAGTCGACCATGCGTATAAATAGAGGGCTTCGACGTCGAATATGACGAAAAACATCGCAACCAGATAGAATTTTGCAGAGAGGCGAATATGAGTGTCACCGACCGACTCAATACCCGATTCGAACGGGGTGTCCTTGTGTCGCGCACGCGCACGACCACCTAACAACCAGCCACCGGTCAACATAAAGGCACACAGGCCGAATGCGATAACGATAAAAATAATAAATGCCCAGTGATGAGCGATCACTTCTGTAGTTGTCGACATACTCTTTGCTTACTCATCAAAAGTGGTGATGGCATCCTGCGCTGTTGCAGCAAACACACCACATCGATTCAAGGGAAGGATAAAAAACCTTATAAATTTTGCTGTCATTAGCCATAAAGCAGCAATTTTATAGGGGTTTTTACTCCTTTCTATAACCTTTTGTCAACTTTGACAAAAGTATCCAAACATTATTTTACAGCTGCATCATATTATTAACATTCAACCCTCTGAGCGCCAGCTAAATCGCTTCAGTTTGTGAGGTTAATTTTAGTGTAGCGGGTATTCACATGCGTGGATCGTGCATTTAACAATCATATTTTGACAGGTCTCGCCCGAGATTCCCCCCCCTTATCAGGGGTATTTTTTTGATCTAAAGCACATAACTGGGTTTTATGCTGCAAAAAACAGCGGAGTGGACGGGCAATTGCCCTGGGAAAGTTGGCACGAATTGATAAAATCATTCCATGTGGAGCAAAAATGGAACACATTTCATTTTTAAGATGTTGAGTGAAATCTTTTTCTGGAAATCGCTCTAAAAAGGACGTGTTAAAAGGCATAAAAAAAGCCTTAGCGGATAATTATCCCGCTAAGGCTTTTTTTTATCAGTTTTAACAATTAACCGGTATTCCAATTGAGAGGAATTACCAGTAACTGCAACCCTTACTCTTCATCATCCAGTAACAAGGTACCGTCTGGATTAGCACTCAGATTATAAGGATCGTTGGTGGACTGCATGGCATTGAAGATCGCCAGCGCCAGTTCGTTATCGCTGTCTGGATTACGGCACAGCAGATACTGGGTGTCAGGCAATACTGGCAAACCTTCTGCCGCGCCCATCACGCGCAGTTCTGGACTCATCATCTCAACAGGACGCGCTGTCACACCCAAACCGGCTTTAACCGCTGCACGGACGGCAGCCAGCGTTGAAGCAACATACGAGATGCGCCACGGAATGCCAGCCTCGTTGAGGTGATCAATGGCCATATCACGATACGGGCTTGGCTCATCCAACAGAACCAAAGGAATGGCCTCTCCACGCTGGAAGATATAATCTGCCGCGCAGTACCACAACGTTGGTGAAGTACGCAGTACCTGATAAGTAAAGTTTCCTGGGCTGGACGTGGTCACAACCAGATCGACTTCACCTTGATTAAGCATTTCCATCATGAACGGGTTGCGCTTAACACGCACATCAATGGCCAGCTTCGGATAGACCGACGTTACGCGGTTAAGCAGGAACGGCAGAATGGTATCTGAGGTATCATCTGAAGCGCCAATGGTCAGAACGCCCTGGATGTTGCTGTACATTAAAGAGGTGCAAGCTTCGTCATTAAAACGAAGGATTTTCCTGGCGTAACCCAGCAGTTGAATGCCATGCTCCGTCAGCAATTTATTACGTCCATGTCTGGCAAACAGCTCTTTACCTACCAATTGTTCCAGACGTTGCATCTGCTGGCTCACTGCGGACTGCGTTCTGCACACGGCGGCAGCGGCGGCTGCGAAAGTGTTCAGATCGGCAACGGCAACAAATGTACGCAGCAGATCGAGGTCGAGATTCAGTATCGGACGATTTGCATTAGTCATGTTTTTTCTTCACTTATAAGATTTTTTAAAACTACTACCCTGGTGTATTACCCGATTTATCAAAGAGATAAGAGGCAATGGTGCTTAATGACAGCCCTGTGTGGAGCTGCCATGAAAAAATTTGTCAGGCGGATGCCGACGATCGCACCACTCTGAGATCAGAGCAGCGTCGTCATTATAGACAGCAGAACTTCTGGGCCGAAAACGTAAGTCGTACAGGTGCTGGAAGCTGCGTAGTTGTCTATGTCTCCCGCACAAAGTCCCTGCGGGTTAAAAGAAATAACATCATGTTATGTAGATGCGAAGCGATAAAGTGCATCAAATAATAAATTATACTTAATCATTTTTACGCTATAAATGGAAATGTTTTTGTTCAAAACATCGCAATTTTTGACCAAAAGTCTTTTCGCACACATCCTGCCATAATGCTGCTCTTTTTTTAACCCCTCCAGGTTCTGAATCTCAAACACTTACGTTAAAGATACAGCGCAAATGCTATTTTACGCGTGTTTTACACTGAGTTGCAGCTGATGGTGGTGCTTAATTCTGCCAATAAAAAGTGTATGAGAATGAACTCTATTTTGTGACGCCAAACAGTGCTTAATCATTACCAGACAATTTTTCGCCATCCAACAAGATTCATTTAACTATTTCGTCTGGTCGCTAATGTTTTTTTAAGCCAGTTTTGACTGAAAAATTTCTGAATAGTCTCGGATGTCGATGGAAGAAGGCATTTACACGTCAGGCACACCTTACCAGCGTTTAATATTAACATTCTTCACATTTGTGGACTAATGAACCAGATTAATCGATTTCCAATGACTTTTACGCCACGTGAAAGGGGAAAAAATGGCAAACACGCCAAAACCAAGCGCTGCCCTTCTTTTGTTAAGGTGAGAAGAGTAAATTGGGCGAGTTTGATTTTTGGTGGCAGGTTAAAGGACTCTGCCCATAAAGGCGGTAACAATGAATTTTCAAATTGATAAATCCGGCAAGCTGGAAAATGTCTGTTATGACATCCGTGGCCCGGTACTGAAAGAAGCTAAACGTCTCGAAGAAGAAGGCAACAAAGTTCTCAAGCTGAACATCGGCAACCCTGCCCCGTTTGGTTTCGAAGCACCTGATGAAATTCTGGTCGATGTCATTCGCAATCTGCCGAGCTCGCAGGGTTATTGCGATTCAAAGGGGCTGTATTCGGCGCGTAAAGCGATCATGCAGCATTACCAGGCGCGTGACATGCGCGATGTCACTGTCGAAGACATCTATATAGGTAACGGCGTATCCGAACTGATTGTGCAAGCGATGCAGGCATTGCTCAACAGCGGTGATGAAATGCTGGTGCCTGCGCCGGATTATCCGCTGTGGACCGCTGCCGTTTCGCTGTCAAGCGGTAAAGCGGTGCATTATTTGTGTGATGAATCAGCAGGTTGGTTCCCTGACCTGGATGATATTCGCAGCAAGATCACCCCGCGCACGCGTGGCATTGTCATCATTAACCCGAATAACCCGACCGGCGCGGTTTACAGCAAAGAGTTTTTGCTTGAGATTGTTGAAATTGCGCGCCAGCACAATCTGATTATTTTCGCCGATGAAATCTACGACAAGATTCTCTACGACGAAGCACAACATCATTCGATTGCTGCGCTGGCACCCGATCTGCTGACGGTGACCTTCAACGGCTTGTCCAAAACCTATCGCGTGGCGGGTTTCCGTCAGGGCTGGATGGTTTTGAATGGTCCGAAGAAACACGCTAAAGGTTACATTGAAGGTCTGGAGATGCTGGCGTCGATGCGCCTGTGTGCCAACGTTCCTGCACAACACGCGATTCAGACCGCATTGGGTGGTTATCAAAGCATTAGTGAATTTATCGCGCCCGGCGGACGTTTGTATGAACAGCGCCAGCGTGCGTGGGAATTAATTAATGATATTCCTGGCGTCAGCTGTGTGAAGCCGCAAGGTGCGCTCTATATGTTCCCGCGTATTGACGCCAAGAAATTCAACATCTTCGACGATCAGAAGATGGTGCTGGATTTCCTGTTGCAGGAAAAAGTGCTGCTGGTTCAGGGCACCGCGTTCAACTGGCCGTGGCCGGATCACGTACGCATCGTTACGCTGCCGCGCGTGGACGATTTGGAAATGGCCGTCAGCAAGTTTGGTCGTTTCTTACAAGGGTATCGCCAGTAAATTGTGACGCGTATACTGTTCGCATTTCGGGGAAAAGATATCTTCCCCGCCGTGCGAACAGGAACCGTCCATGACTCGTAGCCATTTTTTCGCCCACCTCTCCCGTCTCAAACTGATTAACCGCTGGCCATTAATGCGCAATGTGCGCACTGAAAACGTTTCCGAGCATAGTCTGCAGGTGGCGATGGTTGCTCACGCGCTCGCCATCATCAAAAACAAAAAGTTTAACGGCAACCTCAACGCCGAGCGCATTGCCATGCTAGCGCTGTATCATGATGCCAGCGAAGTATTGACCGGGGATTTACCGACGCCGGTGAAGTACTACAACGCGCAAATTGCGCACGAATATAAAAAGATCGAGAAAATTGCCCAGCAGAAACTCATCGATATGCTGCCGCCCGAACTGCAGGACGCTTATCGGCCGCTGATAGATGAACACATGCATAGCGAAAGTGAACAATCCGTGGTTAAGCAAGCGGATGCACTTTGCGCCTATGTGAAGTGTCTGGAAGAGTTGTCGGCGGGTAATAACGAGTTTTTGCTGGCCAAAGCGCGCCTGGAGAAAACCCTGACGCAGCGGCACTCGCCGGAAATGGATTATTTTGTTGAGGTGTTTATTCCCAGCTTTAGCCTGTCGCTGGATGAAATCTCACAGGATACGCCGCTGTAAAAAAACGGGCCGCAGCGGCCCGTTTTTTTATGCGGTGATAGAAAGGGTAAATTCACCGCTATCTTCTTTAGTGACATTTAACGGTTCAAGCGAAGCGACGCGGAAGGTGACTTCATCAATGCGCGGCGCATCGGCTGGCGCATTTATAGCGATCACCGCACTGCCCGCATCCAATCCTGAAATGATGCCCGCTGGCGCATCCTCAACCACCACGCATTGCGTCGCTGAAAGCCCCAAACGCTCGGCGCCCAGCAAATAAGGCTCGGGATTCGGCTTACCGTGCTTGATGTTCTCCGCGGTGATGAACACCTCTGGCATGGGTAGATTGGCGGCTTTATGGCGCGCATAGGCAACAGGGATCGACCCCGATGTGACAATCGCCCATGGGATCTGCAACTCGTTCAACGTTGACAGTAACGCTAATGCGCCCGGAATAGCCTGTACGCCATGCGTGTCTTCCGCTTCGAGGCGTTCAAGCCAGAGAAATTCCGCCTGAATCGCCTCTTCAGATTGTCCCGCCATGAAATGGCGCAGCGAGTTGATCGCAGGCTTCCCATGGATATAGCTCAGGACCTCTTCCGCAGACAAACCATGGCGCTCACCCCACAATGACCATGCGCGAATCACAGCAGGCAGTGAATCCACCAGCGTACCGTCTAAATCAAACAGAAAACCCCTGTACTTCACGCGTCGCTCCTTATTCAGGCATTGATAATCTGCGCGATCTCATTCGCGCTGAGATGATATTGACGCGGACAAGTGTGCCACACCGTAAGCATGCGTTGGTATTTTTCCCACATCGGCGTTTGGGCATTGAAGCCGTGTGTGCCGGAATCAAAATGGGTATAGCGCCCTTCTACGTTCACCATAAAACGCACGTAGCCGAGATAACGCGCTTCGGTGGCCGCATCAAAGCCGAGAAACGCCAGGCGACGCTCGTCAATCGCGCTGCCATCTTTGAGGTTCGACCACGAAACATGCAGCGCATGATGCATTTCCATAATATCGATCAGTGAGCGACAGGTCGCTTCGGTTAGCTCGCCGAATTCCTTATCGAGTTCGCGTAACTGTAAGCCATAGCCGCGTTCAATAATGGTTTGATAACGACGATAGCGCTCGGCGTTATCGGGTTCCAGCATGGCCATCATTTTGTATTGATTGGAGAGGATCAATCGTTGTGCGTGGGTCATTTCCATGGTTTGCTCCCGGGCCAGGCGGCCGCTTAAGATTTAAACAATGAAGAAATGATTACACAAGGAGAGTGATGCGTGTATGTCCGCACCACTTTTCTTTGATTTGAACCGGGATTTGGCTCAAATTCTCTGGCAGGTAAAAGCGTCCGCGGATCAAAGATCGTCGAGGAAAGTGCGATCAAGCTGTTTAAACGCGCGCTTCAACACATCGGCGAGCGACTGATATGTCGGCTTACCGTCAACGGGTGCAATCGCCTGCCCCGCTTCTTGCAGTTTGGTACGCACTTCATGGAACCACTGCAGCAGCGTCGGCGGCAACGGCGTTACCGAACGTTTACCTAACCACCATAATCCTTGCATCGGCAGGCTGCAGGCAAACAGCGCGGTGGCAATTGCTGGACCAAGTTGTCCCCCCATCGCGATTTGCCAGGTTAGGGTGAAAATCGCCAGCGGCGGCATAAAGCGAATGGCAAAACGCGTTGCATTCACCACGCGATTTTCAGGAAATACCGGCGCCAGGCGCTTGTCTGCAGGCCAGGTCTTCATGTATCGCTGTCCGCGCTGGAACAAGCCGAACCAGCCGGGTTTGTCTGTCTCATTCGCCATGATAGACCTCAACTAAATCTGCAATATTTAAAATAAACCGATAACTACACAACTTTACGTGACATCCTTCAAAAGTTTTTGTCTTTGCGGGTGACAGTGAGTATTCTGACGCCGTTTGAGTAACATTACCGGAAGCTTTAGCTCAATAAAAGAGCGGCCAGAGCCATGTTTCGCTAAGTGCTTATCAAAAATAAGCGTAAAATCACCAAAATTTTTTGCATGTCACTGAATTTTTGACTAGCACATGATGTTTATCATTAACCTACCAGCTTTCATGGGCTACGCTGTTAGTCTGATTGCGTTTTTTTTAGCCACTATTTAACAAAAATAGGTACTTCCATGTCGACGAAGTTAGTTCTGGTTCTGAACTGCGGCAGTTCTTCACTAAAGTTTGCCATCCTTAACCCTGTTACCGGCGACGAATACCTCTCCGGTTTGGCTGAATGTTTCCATTTACCGGAAGCACGTATTAAGTGGAAACTGGACGGCAGCAAACAAGAAGCTCAGCTTGGCGCGGGTGCGGCACACAGCGAAGCACTGAATTTCATGGTCAAAACTATTCTGGCACAAAAACCAGAGCTTTCGGCACAAATCGCTGCAATCGGCCATCGTATTGTTCACGGCGGTGAGCAGCTGACCAAATCAGTCATCATCGACGAATCTGTTATTCAGGGCATCAAAGACGCCTCTTCTTTTGCGCCGCTGCACAATCCTGCGCATCTGATCGGTATAGATGAAGCGCTGAAAAACTTCCCACATCTTTCTGATAAAAATGTCGCGGTTTTTGACACCGCATTCCATCAGACAATGCCGGAAGAGTCCTATCTCTATGCTCTGCCGTACAAATTGTATAAAGAGCACGGCGTTCGTCGCTACGGCGCACACGGCACCAGCCACTACTATGTGACGCAGGAAGCCGCGAAAATGCTGAACAAACCCGTTAGCGAACTGAACGTCATCACCTGCCACTTGGGTAATGGCGGTTCCGTTTCTGCTATTCGCAATGGTCAGTGTGTTGATACTTCCATGGGCCTGACGCCATTGGAAGGTTTGGTGATGGGCACGCGCAGTGGCGACATCGATCCTGCGATTATCTTCTTCCTGCATGATGCCCTGGGCATGAGCGTTGATGCCATCAATAAGTTGCTGACCAAAGAGTCTGGCCTGTTAGGTCTGACCGAAGTCACCAGCGACTGCCGCTATGTGGAAGACAACTACAGCACCAAAGAAGATGCTAAGCGTGCGATGGATGTGTTCTGCCACCGCCTGGCGAAATACATCGGCAGCTACACTGCGCTGATGGAAGGCCGTCTGGACGCCGTGGTCTTCACCGGTGGTATTGGTGAAAACGCGGCGATGGTGCGCGAGCTGGCGCTGCAGAAACTGGGTCTGCTCGGCTTCGAAGTCGATCACGAGCGCAACCTGGCAGCACGCTTCGGCAAATCGGGTTTCATCAACAAAGAAGGCACGCGCGCAGCCGTGGTGATCCCAACCAACGAAGAGTTGGTGATTGCTCAAGACGCCGCGCGTCTCACCGCTTAAAAACACTTCTCTCCGTCAGCTTAGGCTGACGGAGTTGTTTTAGACAGTCTGCAACACCTGAGAGGTTTCTATCGTGTCACGTACAATTATGCTCATTCCTACCGGCACCAGCGTCGGTCTGACCAGCGTCAGCCTCGGCGTGATCCGTGCCATGGAGCGCAAAGGCGTGCGCCTGAGCGTATTCAAGCCAATTGCCCAGCCACGTGCGGGTGGCGATGCGCCAGACCAAACCACCAGCATTATCCGTAAAAGCTCCGCGATTCCTGCCGCAGAACCGCTGCAGATGTCACGCGTTGAGTCGCTGCTTGGATCTAACCAGCAAGACGTGTTGATGGAAGAGATCATTGCCAACTATCACGCAAACGCTAAAGACGCGGAAGTGGTGCTGGTTGAAGGTCTGGTCCCCACGCGTAAACATCAGTTCGCATCTGCTCTGAACTATGAGATCGCTAAAACCCTGAACGCCGAAATCGTCTTCGTGATGGCGCTGGGCAACGATTCTCCGGCGCAGCTCAAAGAGCGTATCGAACTGACGCAAAGCAGCTTTGGCGGCAGCAAAAACAAAAACATCACTGGCGTGATCATCAACAAACTGAATGCGCCGGTGGATGAGCAAGGTCGTACGCGCCCGGATCTGTCAGAAATTTTTGATGACTCCTCTAAAGCCAGCATCGCCAACATCGATCCAAAGCAGCTGTTTGCCAACAGTCCGCTGCCGGTGCTGGGTTGTGTACCGTGGAGCTTTGATCTGATCGCCACTCGCGCCATCGATATGTGCCGTCACCTGAACGCCGATATCATCAACGAAGGTGAAATCCAGACGCGCCGTGTGAAATCTGTCACCTTCTGTGCGCGTAGCATTCCACACATGCTGGAGCACTTCCGTCCGGGTTCACTGCTGGTAACCTCCGCCGATCGTCCTGATGTACTGGTTGCAGCCTGTTTAGCCGCAATGAACGGCGTAGAAATCGGTGCAGTGCTGTTAACCGGTGGCTATCAGATTGAAGCGCCCATCGCACGCCTGTGTGAACGTGCGTTCCAGACCGGCCTGCCAGTGTTTATGGTGAAAACCAACACCTGGCAGACGTCGCTTAGCCTGCAAAGCTTCAACCTCGAAGTCCCGACTGACGATACGCAGCGCATCGAGAAAGTGCAGGAGTACGTAGCTAGCTTCATTAACGAAGATTGGGTGGAATCGCTGACCGCCACGTCCGAGCGCAGCCGTCGCCTGTCTCCACCGGCATTCCGCTACCAGCTCACCGAGCTGGCGCGCAAAGCCGGCAAACGCATCGTGCTGCCAGAAGGCGACGAGCCGCGTACCGTCAAAGCGGCAGCAATTTGCGCCGAACGCGGCATCGCTACCTGTGTGCTGCTCGGCAATCCGGAAGAGATTCAGCGTGTTGCGGCGGCGCAGGGTGTTGAACTCGGCATAGGCATTGTGATCGTGGATCCAGAAGTAGTGCGTGAAAATTACGTGCCACGTTTGGTTGAGCTGCGTAAGAGCAAAGGCATGACCGAAGTGGTGGCGCAGGAGCAGCTGGAAGACAACGTGGTGCTCGGCACCATGATGCTGGAGAGCGGCGAAGTTGACGGTCTGGTCTCCGGCGCGGTTCACACCACTGCGAATACCATTCGTCCACCGCTGCAGCTGATCAAAACCGCGCCAAACAGCTCGCTGGTGTCGTCGGTGTTCTTCATGCTGCTGCCGGAGCAGGTTCTGGTGTATGGCGACTGCGCCATCAACCCGGATCCCAATCCAGAACAGCTGGCAGAGATCGCGATTCAGTCTGCCGACTCAGCCAAAGCCTTCGGTATCGATCCACGCGTCGCGATGATCTCCTACTCAACCGGTAACTCCGGTGCCGGTAGCGACGTTGAGAAAGTACGTGAAGCCACGCGCATCGCGCAGGAAAAGCGCCCGGATCTGGTGATCGATGGTCCGCTGCAGTACGACGCCGCGATTATGGAAGACGTCGCCAAATCCAAAGCGCCAAACTCTGCGGTTGCCGGCCGCGCTACCGTGTTCATCTTCCCGGATCTGAACACCGGTAACACCACTTACAAAGCGGTACAGCGTTCTGCCGATCTGATCTCCATCGGACCGATGCTGCAAGGCATGCGTAAGCCGGTGAACGACCTCTCGCGCGGCGCACTGGTGGATGATATCGTCTACACCATCGCATTGACGGCGATTCAATCGCAGCAGGCCGAAGGCTAATCCCCTTTCCCGCCCACCAAAAAAGCATGCACTTCGGTGCGTGCTTTTTTTTTGCCCCGTACTTCACTGGCATAAACCTCACGCTGCGTTAACACTGATTGAAGTCTGCCGCTAATTGCGAGGTGAATAATGAGCAACAGTGATGTGCACCGCCGTCGTTTACAAGCCACGCCGCGCGGCGTAGGTGTGATGTGTGATTTCTATGCGGTAAAAGCCGAGAATGCCACGGTTTGGGATCAACATGGCCGCGAATACACCGATTTTGCCGCAGGCATCGCAGTGCTTAACACCGGGCATCGTCACCCGAAAGTAATGGCTGCGGTGCAACAGCAGCTAGAATGCTTTACCCACACCGCATTTCAAATCATCCCTTATGAGAACTACATTCATCTCGCTGAGCGATTAAATGCGCTGGTGCCGATTAGCGGGCCGGTGAAAACCACCTTTTTCTCAACCGGTGCTGAAGCGGTCGAAAACGCGGTCAAAATTGCGCGTGCGGCCACCGGTCGGCCCGGCATCATCGCCTTCACCGGCGCGTTTCATGGCCGCACCAATATGACAATGTCGCTGACCGGGAAAGTGGTGCCGTATAAAACCGGCTTCGGCCCCTTCGCCAGCCCGGTGTTTCACGCGCGCTATCCCAACGCGCTGCACAAGGTCAGCGTGAGCGATGCGCTCGACAGCCTGGAAGCGATTTTCCGCAGCGATATCACCCCGCAGCAGGTGGCAGCCATTATCTTTGAACCGGTTCAGGGCGAAGGCGGTTTCTACGCTGCGCCGCCAGAGTTTGTCGTTGCGCTACGGGAGTTGTGCGATCGCCACGACATACTGCTGATCGCCGATGAGATCCAGAGCGGTTTTGCGCGCACTGGCAAGCTGTTCGCCAGCGACTATTACGCCGTGCAGCCCGATATCATCACCATGGCGAAAAGTCTGGCCGGCGGTTTCCCGCTCTCGGCGGTATCGGGACGCGCAGAAGTCATGGATGCGCCAGAACCCGGCGGCCTGGGCGGAACCTATGCTGGCAGTCCACCGGCGATTGCGGCGGCGCTGGCGGTGTTAGACATTATCGAAGAAGAGGCGCTGTGCAGCCGCGCCAACCAGCTTGGCAGCCGATTAAAACAGACGTTGCAGCGAGCAGATTGTAAAGCGCTGGCGGAAATTCGTGGTTATGGCTCAATGATGGCGGCGGAATTCAATGATGCGGCGGGCAAGCCGTCGGCGGAGATTGCCAAAGCTATTCAGCAGCAGGCGCTGGAAAAAGGTTTGATTCTGCTAACCTGTGGCGTGTACGGCAACGTGATCCGCTTCCTCTATCCGCTGACTATTCCCGATGCGCAGTTCGAGGATGCGTTGGCACTGTTGGCGGGGATTCTGCGGGAACATTAACAATGATGTGTATAAGGTCGCCAAAAATGGCGACCTTACGGCAAGATTACGCTTCGCTGCTCTGTTTACGACGTGCAGCATCACTGTTTCGGCTCAGCCACAGCGACAGCGCCTTAAGCGAATCATCGGTGAACTCGTCACAGCGCGCGGTGATCTCTTCCGGCGTCATCCAGAAGATCTCATCCACTTCCTCTTCCTGCATGGCAAACGGGCCATGGGAAACGCAGCTGAACAGCCCGCCCCATACGCGGCAATGCTGATCTTCAAAATAGAACTGGCCGTGTTCGGCGAATGGAACGGCCGCGATACCCAATTCCTCTTCCGCTTCACGACGCGCCGATTCCAGCAGGTCTTCCCCACTCTGCACCACGCCACCGGCAGTGGCGTCCAGCATACCCGGCATGAAGTCTTTGATTTCAGTACGACGCTGCACCAGAATTTTGCCCATACCATCGTGCACCACAATATAAGTAGCGCGATGACGCAGACACTGCGCACGCATCTGCGCACGGCTGGCCTGCGCAATGACTTCGTTCTCTTCGTTAACGATATCAACCCACTCGATACCGTCACCTGCCGTTTGATCCACCATCCGTAACCCTTTTCTGTTTTCGGCGTGCCCAGCACGCGCCTGTTTGCCATGCTTTATTAGAATGAGCGGTAAGGTAAAGCGTTCTTTTCGCCATCGCAAGGCGCATCGTGCTCAGCGTGTTTTACCCGATTCCGCTAACCAGAGTTGCACCGAAGCACGCTGCCACTGGAACTCCGCATAGTGTTGCAGCTTCACCGGCAGCGCATCGCCGTGCAGCGCCAGGCGATTAATCATCACGGCTAAATCGGTATCCGCAATCGACCATTCGCCAAACAGATTTTGCTGTCCATCAGGCAAAAGGCGCTGCACCGCAGCAATGAGTTTGTTGGCAGCTTGCTCACCTGCCGGCGTAAGCGGCGCAAAGCGTTCGCCGGCGAACAGCACTTCGGTTGGACGCTCAGAGCGCAGCGCCATTAAGTCGCTGCGCAGCCATGCCTGCACTTCGCGCGCATGCGCCCGTTTCTCACGATCGCGCGGATAGAGCCGCTCGAACTCTGGCGCCGGAAAACGCTCTTCCAGGTACTCAGCAATCGCTGAAGATTCCGTCAGCAGCACATCATCGATTTGCAGCGTCGGCACACGGCAGGTCAGCGACAGCGCGCGGTATTCCTCATCCCACTGCGCATTCTGCGATAAATCGACGCGCTTAAGGGTGAAGGGAATGCCTTTCTCGGTGAGCGCAACATAAACCGACATGGCGTAAGGGCTGAAAAAGCAAGAATCTGACCACAAAGTAATGGTTGGATAATTCATTGGCTGCCTCAGAAAAGCGTCAGGTGTGCATCATGTTTACCGATTTTTATTTATTAAGGCAATGGTGCGCTGGTCGGATCTTTAGCGGCTAAGACCAGCGCTGACTTTTCCTTTTTCTTCATAAGCGTAAGCCGAGTCACGCCGCGCGCACGCTTCTCTTCTATGCTCAATCTGAGCAGATAAAAAATGACAAGGAGGCTCAACATGCATTTACTGATCATCGGCGGCACCGGCCTGATTGGCCGCCATCTGATTCCGCGTCTGTTGCAGCTTGGCCATCAGGTGAGCGTCGTCACGCGCGATGTCGCCGCCGCACGCGAGAAACTCGACGCCAGCGTGGCGCTGTGGTCCGGCATCAATCAGCAAACCGATTTAAACGGTATTGATGGTGTGATTAATCTTGCGGGCGAACCGATCGCCGATAAACGCTGGACCGAACAGCAGAAGCAGCGGCTGTGCGAAAGCCGCTGGCTGATCACCGAGCAGCTGGTGTCGCTGATTCACGCCAGCAGCAATCCCCCGCAATTTTTGATTTCCGGCTCGGCTACCGGCTTTTATGGCGATACCGGCGACCTGGTGCTGACCGAAGAGGATCCGGGCCAGGATGAATTTACCCATACGCTGTGCGCGCGTTGGGAACAATTGGCGTTAACTGCACAGAGCGATCGCACGCGCGTCTGTTTGCTGCGCACCGGCGTGGTGCTGGCGAAAGAAGGCGGCGCGTTATCGAAGATGAAACTGCCGTTTAAACTTGGCGTAGGCGGTCCGATTGGTAGCGGCAAACAGTATTTACCGTGGATTCATATCGACGATTTGGTTAACGCGCTGCTGTGGTTGATCGATCACTCTGAACTGCGCGGCCCGTTCAACATGGTTGCGCCCTATGCGGTGCGCAATGAGCAGTTCGCCGCCACGCTCGGCCATGTGATGCATCGCCCAGCCTTTATGCGCACGCCCGCCAGCGCCATCAAGCTGATGATGGGCGAATCAGCGGTACTGGTGCTCGGCGGCCAACATGTGTTGCCGAAGCGCCTGGAAGAGTCAGGCTTTGGTTTTCGCTGGTACGATTTGGAGGAAGCGTTGCGGGATGTCGTGTAGGGGCGCCATTAATGGCGCCCGCCTATCACAGATTAACTCCTTTGCTGCGCCACGCGTGATTTCACTGCCGCCGGTTCATGCGTATGTCCCGGCTGCGGCACGCGGATGATAAAGGTCAGTACGCCAGCAAACACGTACAGCGCGGTATACGCCCACACCACGCCGACGATATCGAAAAACGGCAGCAACACCGACGCAATCGCGGGCGCGACAAAATTACTCAGTCCGGCCGACAGGTTATAAATCGACACGGCGGCGCCTTTGTGATGCGGCTCCAGTGTCGGAAACACTGCGGTCATCGGCACGAAGGCGGCGACAAAAATTCCTAACATCACCGCCGGAATCAGCGCCACCCAGAAGTTATGCCCGGCATACAGCGGCAGGTAGTAAAACGCCAGACTGGAGATGGCCATACCGAGACAGCCAAACCAGCGCACCTGACGGATCCAACCCAGCTTCTCGCCGGTAATGCCCCAGAAGATGTTGGTAAAAATGGTAACGAAGAAGAACACCGCCCAGATTTGCAGCCATTCGGAAATGGTAAAACCAAGACGATCAACGAACAGCAGCGGCATGATAATGGCGAAACCAAACAGTGACAGCGTATTAATGATGCGAATCAGGCAAGCATAAAACACGTGCTGGTTGGTAAACAGAATAGTTACTGCCCGCGACATTTCGGTCATTTTATCGCGCATCGGCAAATTGACGCGCGAACGATCAACCGGCACATGGCGCAAGCTGAAATAGGCCAGCACGCCACCACAGGCAACCCAAATAATCGCCAGCCACAGCGTACCGGTTTCGCCGAGCATCGGGATGGTCAGACTCGGTAAATAGCTGCCGACCACACCGATACCGACGGAATACATTGCCCAGAACCAACCGGTGGCTGCCGCCAGTTTTTCACGCGGCAGCACCTGCACCAGCATCATCATGAATGAGTAAATGAATAGCGGATACGCCAGACCGCGAATGCCGTAAAATAGCACCATCAGCGGATAGTTGCGCATGCCAAGTCCCAGCGACATAAACAGCGTGTGCATGACAATCCACAGCACGAAGCCAATCATCATGGCACGCTGGGGCGTAATCAGTTCCGCTACCACGCCCGATGCCCACGCCGCTAGCGCTGCCGCCAGTCCGTAAAAAGTAAATACTACCGCCGACTGCGCTGGCGTGAAGCCCATATCGGTGATGTGACGCGACAGAAATGCCATTTCAAAGCCGTCACCCGCCATAAAAATAGCGATGGCGAGGAAGCCCCAGAACATCTTTTTCGGTAAGCCAAACCAGTAATCATTCGATTGCATCTCATTCATCCTCTGTCTGGAATTATTCAGGCAACAACACTCGCGCCTGCTGCTGTTGTGCATAGAGCGTGCGGAACAGCTGCAATCGCTGCTGCAGCACCTTGCCGCGCGCAGCATCTGGTTGATATCGCGCCTGCACCGGCGGTTTTAGGCAAACTTCGCTCTCCACACCACCCGCGGCCAGCCATGCCAGACGCGCAGCCCCCAATGCGCCGGACGCGCTGGCGGGATGCGTGACGATCGGCAGTTGCAGCACATCGGCGATCAACTGCGCCCACAACGTGCTGCGCGCCCCACCGCCGGTCAGGCTGCACTGCTGAATCTGGCGCTGCGCATCACCAAGCACCGCGAACCCGTCGGCCAGACCAAAAGCTACGCCTTCAATTACTGCGTAGCCGAGCAGCGCACGCGGTGTTTCGTGGCGCAGATTGAAGAAAGAACCGGAGGCGTCAGGATCGTTGTGTGGCGTGCGTTCACCGGAAAGATAGGGCAGGAAAACCGGGGCATGACGCCGCTGCTCTTCACTGAGCTGTGCCATCTCTTCCATCAGTTGGCTTTCGGTAACGGAGAGCAGATTACACAGCCAGCGCAGGCAGCTGGCGGCGCTGAGCATCACGCTCATCTGGTGCCAGCGTCCGGGCAAGGCGTGACAAAAGGCGTGCACGCCCGATTGCGGATCGGCCAGCAAACGATCGTTGACGACAAAAATCACGCCGGAGGTACCCAGCGAGATAAAAGCATCACCCGGATTAACCGCGCCCACACCAACCGCCGATGCGGCATTGTCGCCACCGCCGCCCGCCACGCAGACCGCGGCCGACAAGCCCCATTCACTTGCCAGTTCGGCTTTCAATGGGGCGCTCACCGCGCTGCCTTCCACTAGCGCCGGCATATTGGCGCGCGTGAGACCGGTGATGGCTAACAGTTCGTCGCACCAGTCGCGCTGAGCTACATCGAGCCACAACGTGCCTGCCGCGTCTGAAGGTTCACTGATAAATTGTCCGGTTAAACGCCAGCGTAGGTAATCTTTCGGCAGCAGCACTTTATCGATGCGACGGAAAATCTCAGGCTCATGTTCTGCCACCCAACGCAGTTTAGGTGCGGTGAAGCCCGGCATAATCATATTGCCGCTGAGCTGCATCATTTCCGGATGTTGGGCACTGAGCGCGGCACATTGCGGCGCGCTGCGCGTGTCATTCCACAGAATGCACGGGCGCAGCACCTTGCCCTGCGCATCCAGCAGCACCGCGCCGTGCATCTGCCCGGACAAACCCATCGCGCGAATCTCGCTCCAGGCCAGCGCATCCTGCTGGCGCAATCCAGCAAGGACATCACCGCACGCTTGCCACCAGCGCTCGGGATCCTGTTCTGCCCAGTGCGCATGGGGGCGCTGCACGTTGAGCGTGGCGTGATTCGAGGCAATGATCTCACCCTGCGCATTGATGATCAGCGCTTTGAGCTCGGAGGTGCCAATATCAATCCCAAGATACATAACGCGCTCCTTACACCGCAGCCAGCATGCGTTCTGGCTGTTTCAGCCACAGTTGCAGATCCGCCACGCTGCGCGTCACCAGCGCATGAAACGCCTTGTCCTGTGCCAGTTCGCCAAATAGCGCGCTATCGCTGAGGAAAGCGTTCAGTGCATCGGAGCGGCTAAACTGCTGGCGTAGCGCATCGGCTTGCAGCACGCCATCCTGATAGGTGTAAGGCAAATCATCACAGGCCCAGCGTTGCAGGAACAGGAAGAACAGTGCAGGCAGCACGGCCGTGGCCGCCGGTTCTGCGCCACGCTGATAGCATTCGCGCAGTGTTGGCGTCACCATGCCGGGGATTTTCGACAAACCGTCCGCGCCAACACGTTGATTGGTGTCTTTAATGTAGGGATTGCTAAAACGCGCCAGTACCACATCGCGATAATCGGCTAAATCCAGCGGGCTCGGCGACAGCGATGGCATCACATCCTGGGTCACGTAGTCATAGGCCAGTTGGTAAATCGCTGGCTGACGCGTGCTGTCATCAATGTAATTGCGGCCAATCAGCGTGCCTGCCCAGGCAATCGCCGCATGCGTGGCGTTAAGGATGCGGATTTTCGCCTCTTCCCACGGCAATACCGATTCCACCAGCTCAACGCCAACCTTCTCCAGCGCCGGCCGACCGGCAATGAAGTCATCTTCAATCACCCATTGAATAAAGGATTCGGCCATCACCGATGCACCATCCTCTTTACCCGTAGCGGCTTTAACGCGCTCAGCCACATCCGGCGTTGGACGCGGCGTAATGCGATCCACCATGGTGTTGGGCGAGGTGGTATTTTCGCGCACCCAATTCGCTAAGGCGTTGTCACCTTTGGCGGTAAGAAACGCGAGGAAGCCGTGACGGAAACGTTCGCCGTTGTGGCGCAGGTTATCGCAGTTGAGCAGCGTAACGGGCGCGCCACCGTTGGCCACGCGCTGCGTGAGGATGCGTGCCAGCGCGCCATAAATCGTGCGGATGTCGCCTTTCACATCGGCCTGCACATCCGGCTGCGTCAGGTCCAGTTCGAATTCCGGTGTCAAATAGTAACCGGCTTCGGTGACGGTAAAACCTATCACGCGGGTTTCACTTTTCGCTCCCTGCTCCACCAGCGCGCTGATGTCGCTATCCCACGGCAGGATTTTGCGCAATGACGTGATGGTTTCATAGGCGCGTTCGCCATCGGGTGTAACGGTTTCCAGCACATATTCACCCTCTTGCGCAGCGAGTTGCTTTAGCAACGGCGCGGCATCATTGCGGATATTGCCGAGGGCAATGCTCCAGCTGTCATCGCCCTGCTCGCGTAGTTTATGCAGATACCACGCCTGATGCGCGCGGTGAAAAGAGCCTGCGCCGATATGCATCCACACTGATTGATTGGTCATAGTCGCCTCAAAATAAACATTTGCCACGATTAAGGGCATTTGCCCGATAAGGCGTAGCATAGTGCGAGCGAGCAGCCTTGTTCTGCGAGCTTAGTCACAATTAATACTTTTGCTCATTTTTCGGGCTTTTGCTCAATTAACACTTCATCGGCATCTCGCGTTAACATGGCGCACCGGTTTTGACGGAACAGCGCGATGAGCAGAGAAGAGAAAAAACAAGAACTGGCAGCACGTGCGGCCTGGATGTATTACGTGGCGGGCGTGACGCAGCAAGAGATTGCACGCGCGTTAGGATTGTCACGTCAGGTGGCGCAGCGATTGGTCTCCAGCGCGCGTGAAATGGGCATGGTGAGCGTAAAGATTGATCATCCGGTTACCCATTGCTTGCATCTGGCGCGCGACGTTCAGGAGAAATTTGGCCTGCAACTGTGCCGTGTGGTGCCATCCGCCAATCTGGATGATGACGCTATTCAGCAGATGCTGGCAGTGGAAGGCGCGGCGGTGATGGCGCAATACATCAGCGAGGAGCAGCCGCAGGTGTTTGGCATTGGTTCCGGTAAGACGCTGCGCTCGATGATTGATGCACTTCCCTGGGTTGAGCGACCGCAGCATCAGTGCGTTTCGATGATTGGCGCGATTGCACGGGACGACTCGGGTACGCGCTATGACGTGCCGCTGAAGATGGCGGAGAAGATGCAGGGCAAGTATTTCTTCATTCCTGCGCCGCTGTATGCGGATACGCCCGAAGATAAAGAGATGTGGATTCAGCATCAGGTTTATCAGCGCGTGACGTTACGCGCCTTGCAGGCGAATGTGGCCTTCGTTGGCATCGGCGAAGTGCAGCCCGGCTGCCCGCTGCATGCCGAAGGCTTTATCACCGATGCGCAAGTTGCTGCGCTCAACGCGCGCGGCGTGGTGGGCGAAATGCTCGGGCACTTTTTCAATCAGCAAGGTGAACGCGTGTGGGGTGAAACCGATGAACTGCTCACCAGCGTGTTGCTGGAGAGCCAGACGCAACGCCAGATCATTGGCTTTGCCGGCAGCGAGCGTAAATATCCGGCGATTCGCGCGGCGTTGCAGGGCGGCTGGGTGTCAGGTCTGGTGACCGATGAGGATACGGCGCTGAAGTTGTTGCGGGGGTAGAGGGTGCTCGCTGTCCCCCACCTCGGTCCTCCCCCATAAATGGGGGAGGAAGATGCTGCCATATGTTCGTTCTGGTGCTGCATATGGCAGCGTCTCCTTCCCCCGCAGGCGGGGGAAGGCCGGGATGGGGGACAGCGGGCACAAAACTACTTCAACGATCCCTTCAAAAACTGCTGCAAACGTGGGCTTTTTGGATTGCCGAACAGCTCATCCGGCGTGCCCTGCTCTTCAATTTTGCCCTGATGCAGGAAGATCACATGATTAGAGACGTGACGAGCAAACTCCATCTCGTGCGTTACCACCACCATGGTTTTGCCCTCTTCCGCCAGTTTCTGCATAATGCGCAGCACTTCGCCGACCAGTTCCGGATCGAGCGCAGAAGTGGGTTCGTCAAACAGCAAGACTTCGGGCTCCATCGCCAACGCCCGCGCAATCGACACGCGCTGCTGCTGACCACCGGAAAGGTGCACCGGATATTTGGCACGCGCACGCGCATCAATGCCGACTTTATCCAGATACTTGATCGCACGCTCACGCGCTTCCGCCTTGCTCAGCCCCAGCACCTGAATCGGCGCTTCGGTAACGTTGTCCAGCACCGTCATGTGGCTCCACAGGTTGAAGTGCTGAAACACCATGGTCAGGCGCGTGCGCAGCATACGCAGCTGCTCTTTGTTCGCGACTTTCAGTTGACCATCGGTGTCGCGCACCAGATTGATCTGCTGGTTGTTGACCGCAATGGTGCCTTCGCTCGGTTTCTCGAGGAAGTTAATGCAGCGTAAAAAGGTACTTTTCCCGGAACCGGACGAGCCAATAATGCTGATCACATCGCCGGCATTTGCCTGCAGCGATACGCCTTTCAGAACTTCATGTTCACCGTAACGTTTGTGCAGTTCGGTAACGCTTAATTTATTGTCAGCCATAGTGATACTCAATGCGATGAAGAAGGTTTTACGTGCGCCAGGAAGCGTTGTTCAGCTTTGCGGAACAAGCTAATCAGCCCGTAAGAGATAATCAGATACAGCACCGCAGCGATGCCAAACGCGGTAAACGGCTGATAGGTGGCCGAGTTGATATCGCGCGCGATTTTTAACAGATCCGGCACCGTCGCGGTAAACGCCAGCGCGGTGGAGTGCAGCATCAGGATCACTTCATTGCTGTACGCCGGCAGCGCGGTGCGCAGTGCCGACGGCAGAATGATGCAGCGATACAATTTAAACGGTGAGAAGCCATAGGCGCGCGCCGCTTCGATTTCACCGTGCGGCACCGAACGAATCGCACCGGCAAAGATTTCGGTGGTATAGGCGCAGGTGTTCAGCGTGAACGCCAGCAGCGTACAGTTCAATCCACTGCGGAAGAAGGCGTTCAGCAGCTCGGTGCCCTTCACAACTTCCAGCGTGTACATGCCGGAGTAGAACACCAGCAGCTGCACATACAGCGGCGTACCGCGAAACACATAGGTGAACAGCCAAACCGGCGTGGAGATAAAGCGGTTAGAGGAGACGCGCGCAATCGCCAGCAGCACCGCGAGCGAACCGCCAATCACCACCGAGATGATCAATAACCACAGCGTAATCGCGATGCCGGTAAAACGGTAACCATCGGTCCAGAGCAGCTGTTTCCAATACTCCTGAATAATCTCAATCATAGCTCTGCCCTTTTCACACCCACCGTGTAGCGACGTTCAAGCCACCACAGCACGCCATTCGACAGCGTGGTAAACACCAGATAAATCACACCTGCCACAATGGCGAAGTAGAACGGCTGCCAGGTACTTTTACCTGCCAGCTGCGTGGCTTTCACCACATCTTCCAGCCCCAGCAGCGAAACCAGCGCCGTGGCTTTGAGAATAACCTGCCAGTTGTTGCCGATGCCCGGCAGCGCGAAGCGCATCATGGCCGGGAACAGAATGCGACGGAAGGTTTGCGAGCCGGTGAAACCGAAGGCGGTTGCCGCTTCGATCTGCCCTTTTGGCACCGCGAGGAACGCACCACGGAAGGTTTCAGTGAAGTAAGCACCGTAGATAAAGCCGAGCGTGATGATACCGGCGACCATCGGGTCGATATCAAATTGCGCCAGTCCCAGCGCATCAGTGAGGGTATTCAAGGCGATCTGCAGACCGTAGAAGATCAGCAGCATCAACACCAAATCGGGCACACCGCGGATTAAGGTGGTGTAGCCTTCAAACAGCATCGCCAGCGGGCGACTGCGGGAAAGTTTGGCGCCAGCGCCAATCAAGCCGAGCACCACCGCCAGCAACACGGAACTGAGCGCCAGCTCCAGCGTTACAAGGGTGCCCTTGAGGATTACTTCGGAATAGCCATACAACATGGGTTCAATCCTGTCGTGAGGGTAAGTTACAAACGCTGCCCAACTGACGGACAGTCCTAACCAGGAAATTTGAATCGCAGGATGGATGGCGGCAAGCGTATGAAGCCGGGCAGTTTACATAGGTAAGCGCCCGGAGTGAATACTTATGTGCAACCTTCCTGCCTTTCACAGACCAGGATTAGGAAACAGGATAATTAATCGCCGTACACGTTGAAATCAAAGTACTTCTTAGCAATCTTGTCGTAAGTGCCGTCTTTACGCATCTCAACAAAAGCTTTATCGATCGCGGCCTTCAGATCGGCATCATCTTTACGCAAGCCCATACCGGTACCGACGCCAAAGATCTTGTCGTCTTTCACTGCCGGGCCGGCAAACGCATATTTAGCGCCAACAGGCTGCTTCAGGAAACCTTCGCTCGCCTGCACTTCGTCCTGGAACGCGGCATCAATACGACCGGCATTCAGATCCTGATACACCAGATCCTGGTTAGCGTAAGGCGTAACGGTGACACCTTTTGGCTGCCAGTACTCTTTTGCATAGGTTTCCTGGGTGGTGCCCTGCAGCAGACCGATGTTTTTCCCTTTCAGGGATTCAATGGTCGGTTGCAGCGTAGAACCTTTCGGTGCCACTAAACGCGCGTTTGCCGCATACAGTTTTTCAGAGAAGTTGATCTCTTCCTGACGCTTTTCGGTAATTGACAGAGAAGAGATGATGGCGTCGATCTTCTTCGCTTTCAGCGACGGGATCAGCGCATCGAAATCACTTTCCACATAAGTACATTTAGTCTTGATACGTTTACAAATTTCGTTCGCCAGATCGATATCAAAGCCCACCAGCTGACCTTGCGCGTTCTTGGATTCGAATGGCGGATAAGTCGGGTCAGTTCCAATGCGCAGCGACTGCGGCACAGCGGCGAAGACGCTCGCGCTACTTACCATTGTCAGCATCAGAGAAAGAGCCAGAACTCGCTTTTTCATAGTTAACCCTCAAGTGAAGTGCTTATTGTTATGTGGTGCGTGATGTGTTGGTTTGCGCTGTAAGCTGTGCACGTTTCATGCCAGTTGTGCGAATTGGCTAAACGCTGCGCAAGCGCGCTAAATACTGCGCCGGTTAGCGGCGCAAGCACTTAGTTTGTGAGGGAAATATAACAGTGGTGTGAGGAAGAAAAAGCGACATTGTTAACTTTTGGTGCACAAGATGCACGAAGAGTGATCGCACACGCGAATTTGCACACGAGCAGTGCATTAATGCACCATTATGCGCCACTCCAGCGAGTGAAAAGATCTTCTGGCAGCTCAATATCGAACTGATCGAGCACACGATTCACCGTTTGATCGACTAAATCGCCGATCGATTGCGGACGATGATAGAACGCTGGCACCGGCGGCATGATCAGCGCGCCCAGCTCTGCGGCGGTGGTCATCATGCGCAGATGTCCCAAATGCAGCGGCGTTTCACGTACGCACAGCACCAGCTTACGCTGCTCTTTTAGCACCACATCGGCGGCGCGGGTCAGCAGGCTATCGCTGTAGCTGTGCACGATCCCTGACAGCGTTTTCATCGAGCACGGCGCGATCGCCATGCCGAGAGTTTTGTAAGATCCGGATGAGATGCTGGCGGCGATGTCGCGCACGTCATGCACCACATCGGCCATCGCTTGCACCTGGCGCAGGCTGAAATCGGTCTCCAGCGCCAGCGTTTGCCGCGCGGCGGGGCTGATCACCAAATGGGTTTCCACCTCCGCCAGCGGTTGCAGCACTTGCAACATGCGTACGCCGTAGATCGCGCCGCTGGCGCCGGAAATACCAATGATCAGTCGTTTCATAATTCAGCCTTGCAGGTTCAGATTGCGGCAATGATAGCGGCTCACTGAACAAAAATACAAAAACAAACAGGGCGGGATTGCGCCCGCCCTGCTTTTACTCTGCCATAACCTCTGGCTTAGCCTTCGTTGTGCAGCTCCAGGCCTTCCACTTCTGTCTGACGCGCGATGGCTTTGGAATCGTCATTACGCAGCGACTGCAGATACTCAAGGTACTGTTGATCGACATCTTTGGTGACGTAGATGCCGTTGAATACCGAGCACTCAAAGTTGGCGATATCCGGGTTCTCTTCACGCACCGCTTCAATCAGGTCGTTCAGGTCCTGGAAAATCAGCGCATCCGCTTTAATCAGCTGGCAGATCTCATTCACTTCACGGCCATGCGCAATCAGTTCGGTAGCGCTCGGCATATCAATGCCATAGACGTTCGGGAAACGGATTTCCGGTGCCGCCGAGGCGAGATAGACTTTTTTCGCGCCCGCTTCACGTGCCATCTCAATGATCTGCTCGGATGTGGTGCCGCGTACGATGGAGTCATCCACCAGCAACACATTCTTATCACGGAACTCAGCACGGTTGGCGTTCAGCTTGCGGCGAACGGCGCTGCGGCGCTGCTGCTGGCCGGGCATGATAAAGGTACGGCCAACGTAGCGGTTCTTCACGAAGCCCTGACGATATGGCTTGTCGAGGATACGTGCGATTTCCAGCGCGATATCGGTTGAGGTTTCCGGAATCGGAATCACCACATCGATATCCAGATCTTCCCACTCGCGGGCAATTTTGTTACCCAACTTGGTGCCCATACGCACGCGTGCGCTGTACACCGAGATTTTGTCGAGGAACGAGTCCGGGCGCGCAAAGTAGACGTATTCAAACAGGCACGGATTGGTTTTCGGGTTCTCAGCGCATTGACGCGTAGAGAGCTGGCCCTGCTCGGTGATGTACACGGCTTCGCCAGGCGCTACGTCACGAATGAACTCGAAGCCCAGCGTATCCAGCGCGACGCTCTCTGACGCCACCATGTATTCGGTGCGGCCATCGGCGATAACGCGCTTGCCCAGCACCAGCGGACGAATACCGTTGGGATCGCGGAAGGCGACCATTCCGTGTCCGATAATCATTGAAACCACTGCGTAAGCGCCGCGCACCTGCTGATGCACAGCCGCCACCGCAGCAAAAATGTTGTCAGCTTCCAGCGGATAGTGCTGAAAACGGTCCAGCTCCTGCGCGAAGATATTCAGCAGGATTTCGGAATCTGAGGTGGTATTAACGTGACGGCGACCCGTTTCGAACAGCTGTTTACGCAGTTCGTGGGCGTTGGTCAGGTTGCCGTTATGCGCCAACGTGATGCCGTAAGGAGAGTTCACGTAGAAAGGTTGCGCTTCAGAGGCGCTGGAGCTGCCTGCCGTTGGGTAGCGCACATGACCAATCCCGATGTTGCCCTGCAGACGCTGCATATGGCGCGCTTCGAACACATCGCTGACCAGGCCGTTGGCTTTACGCAAACGGAAGCAGTTAATAGCATCGATGGTACAAATGCCGGCGGCATCCTGCCCGCGGTGCTGAAGCACCGTTAACGCGTCATAGATTGACTGGTTTACTGGCATGAAACCGGTGATACCAACAATACCGCACATATTGTCATTTCCTCATTAGCCGCACTCCCGATGGTGTCACCGGGGTAAAAAACTCGACGTGCTTTTCAGGTAATCGAAAAACCACCTGATGATGTAACTGAACTGGGGAATGAGTTGCGACTGTTGCCAGTCCGGGCTTTTAGAAAAGCCGGTGAATGTATCGAGAAAGAACAGCATAGCAGACACGATCAGCACACCGCGCAACGCCCCGAAACAGACACCCAACACCCTGTCGGTTCCCGACAAGCCGGTTTTTTCAACCAGCGAGCCGATCACATAGTTCACGATGGCACCCACAATCAGGGTGGCAACAAACAACACCGCGATAGCGATGCCGTTGCGAACCAGTTCGTCGTCAAAACCTGTAAACCAGACTGCAAGGTAGGCGTAATAATGACTGGCGACAAAAAACGCGCATCCCCAGGTAACGAGAGATAAGGCTTCCCGGACAAACCCGCGAATCAGGCTGACCAGAGCCGAAAAACCAACTACCGCAATAATGACGTAATCAATCCAGATCATGAACTCTTCCAGCCCAGTGCTATCGCACCCCTGCATCCAGTTCGGGGCGCATTCTAACAGAAAAAGAAAACGTTTGCGTAGGGTTTTCCGGTTCTGTTTCCGCAAAAAGGGCGATGAAAAAAACTTTCCTCGCCCTGTGTATTATCAGTGATTTAATCCACTGATATTCAATGATTTTCCTGTCGCGCTTCGCTACAAAAACTTTGTAAAGCCGCGCCTTTTTCTGCTATTGGCGCGGCTTATCAGCGCGTTATCGCGCGCTATACGGTTTCACCACGCCACCGAGGCCGGAGATGCTTTGCAACTCACTCAGCGAGCCTTGCAGCTTCGCTTTATTGGCATCCGGACCGACGTAAATGCGGGTGATTTGTCCCTGCACCGGCGTAGACGGCACGGTAAAGGCGCGATAACCGGAAAGACGCAGTTGCGCCACAATCTCGCTCACTTTCGCCGCATTCTTCAGCGCTCCGAGCTGCACCACAAATGCCTGACCAGCTGGCGCTGCGGGTTCGCTCTGCTTCGGCGTTTCCACCGGTTTCGCCTGCTCTACCGGTTTCGGCTGCTCGACGGGCTTCGGCTTCGGTTGCTCCACCGGTTTTGGCTTTGGCTGTTCAACCGGCTTCGGTTTCGGCTGCTCGACCGCTTTTGGCTTCGGCTGTTCCACCGGTTTCGGTTGCACTTGCTGATGCACCGGCGGCGGCGTAACCACGCTGGGCTCGCTATTCTGCGTGGGCTGCGCGCTGCCGTTAGTGGCGGTTTTACCACCGTTCTGATTCTGGGCCGCGCCCGCCCCTTCCGGCGGCTGCGCCGGCAAGGGTTGCGTCACCGGCGGCACCATTTCGCTATCCTGCTGATCGTCCGGTTTTGGCACCAGCGGAATGGCGGCGAACTCTTCTTTATAATGTTTCTTCTTACCGTCCAGTAGGCCGGGCAAGACGATGACACCAATCGCCACCAGAATGACCGTACCGACTAAGCGATTTTGGAACTTACTTGCCACTGCCGTTCTCCGCTGCCATCGATTCCATAACCTGCGCTACGGTGTGGAAAGAGCCACACACCAGAATCACATCTTCGGGACGCGCCTGCTGACGCGCCGCTTGCCAGGCTGCATCAACGTTGCTGTAAGCCACACCGCCGTCCAGATGAGCCAGCAGCTCATCGGCGGAGGCACCGCGCGGACCGTCGAGCGGCGCGCAGTACCAGCGATCAACCTGTGGTGCCAGCGCCGCCAGCGTGCCCGCGATATCTTTGTCGTGCAGCATGCCGACCACCGCATGCACTTCACCGCTGTGCGGCTCTTCAGCCAGACGCGAAGCCAGATAATAAGCGGCATGCGGATTGTGCGCCACATCGAGAATGACGCGCGGCGCTTCGCTGACGGTCTGGAAGCGCCCCGGCAAAATCGCCAGCGGCAGATGCTGACGAATAATCGCTTCGCTTACCGTTAAACCCGACGCACGCAGCGCGGTCAGCGCGGTGGCGGCATTGGGTAACGGCACCTGCGGCAGCGGTAAATCGCGCAGCTCGCCGTGCGCATCCTGCAACGTCCAGCTGGTACCCGTTTGCTGCCACTGCCAGTCGCGATTGCGCTGCAGCAACACCGCGCCCTTCTCCGCTGCAACGTCGGCGATGGTGCCCGGCATATCGGCTTCACCGACAATTGCTGGTTTACCTGCGCGGAACACGCCGGCTTTTTCCCGGCCGATACTTTCACGATCCGGACCCAGCCAATCGGTGTGGTCGAGCGCGATGCTGGTGATCACTGCCACGTCGGCATCGACAATATTGGTGGCATCAAGACGTCCGCCCAGGCCGACTTCAAGGATCACCACGTCGAGATTCGCCGCGCGGAACAGATTGAAGGCCGACAAGGTGCCGAACTCAAAATAGGTGAGCGAAATATCACCGCGCCCGGCTTCAATCGCGGCAAAACTGGCGCTGTGCTGCGCTTCATCCAGTTCAGCGCCCTGCACCCGTACACGTTCGGTGTAACGCACCAGATGTGGCGAGCTGTAAACGCCCACGCGATAGCCCGCGGCCATCAATAGCGTTTCCAGCGTGCGGCAGGTGGTGCCTTTGCCGTTGGTGCCGGCGACGGTGAAGACAAAAGGAGCGGGTTTGAGCAGGTCGAGGCGTGCGGCGACGCGTTGAATACGATCCAGACCCAGTTCAATGGCCTGCGAATGCAGATGCTCAAGATAATGAAGCCACGTGGCCAAAGGCGACGTGGCTTGAGGAAGAGATTTGTCCATGTGTCCCGTTCAAAATCAATACATCGAGTAACTTAAGGTCGCGGACCACGTTGGATGCAACCTTAAGTATTCTATGTAGACGGTGCATTGGAGGAAGGAAACATTACTGCCTCATTCCGTTGCCTGTCAGGCTTCGTTGCTCTCCGGCTCAGCCACATTTGGCTGATCACCATCCAGCTGCGGCGCTGGCAGGTTCATCATTTTCGCCAGCAGGCTTGCCAGCTTAAAGCGCATTTCCGGACGACGGATGATCATGTCGATCGCGCCTTTCTCGATCAGGAACTCACTGCGCTGAAAGCCCGGCGGCAGTTTTTCACGCACGGTCTGCTCGATAACGCGTGGACCGGCAAAGCCAATCAGCGCTTTCGGTTCCGCCACGTTGAGATCGCCCAGCATCGCGAAGCTGGCTGAAACGCCGCCCATGGTTGGGTCAGTCAGCACGGAGATATACGGCAAGCCGCGCTCCTGCATTTTCGCCAGTGCCGCACTGGTTTTCGCCATCTGCATCAGCGACTGCAGCGCTTCCTGCATACGTGCACCGCCTGACGCGGAGAAGCAGATCAGTGGGCAGTTGTCTTCCAACGCCTGCTCAACGCCACGCACAAAGCGCGCGCCAACCACTGAACCCATTGAGCCGCCCATAAAGGAGAACTCAAAGGCCACAGCGACAATTGGCATGCCGTGCAGCGTGCCTTTCATCGCCACCAGCGCATCTTTCTCACCGGTGTCTTTCTGTGCGGCGACCAAACGGTCTTTATACTTCTTCGAGTCGCGGAACTTCAGCAGATCTTTCGGTTCCAGCTCGCTGCCCAGCTCAACCAGCGAACCTTCATCCAGCATGCTATGCAGACGCTCACGGGCGTGCATGCGCATGTGATGGTCGCACTTCGGGCAGACCTCGAGGTTACGCTCCAGCTCGGCGCGGTACAGCACCTGCCCACAACTATCGCACTTGGTCCACACCCCTTCCGGGATGCTGGCTTTGCGCGTTGGCGTGGCAGTGCTTTTATTCAGTATGCGTTCAATCCAGCTCATTGATGACCTTTCTATTTAATGCTGACCTGGTCCAGTCTTCTCATTGCTGCTGAAATCACCTTCAGCAGGCCGTAAATGTCGCTCATTAAACCACAACCCGTTCACGCTGTGGATAAAAATCTGGTAACGAGCTTACTGCGACTTCTGCTGGCGGCGATGACGCCACACTTCAATTACGCCTGGCAGTATCGAAACCACGATGATGCCGACAATCAGCAGCTTCAGGTTCTCCTGCACAATCGGCAGGTCGCCAAACAGATAACCGGCGTAAGAGAACAGCAGCACCCACAGCAGTGCGCCCGTCACATTGTAGAGCGCGAAGTGGCGATAAGACATGTGTCCCATCCCCGCCACAAAGGGGGCAAAGGTTCGCACGATTGGTACAAAGCGCGCAAGTATAATGGTTTTGCCGCCGTGGCGATCGTAGAACGCGTGGGTTTTATCCAAATAACTGCGACGGAAAATTTTCGAGTTCGGATTGCTGAACAGCTTCTCGCCGAACAGACGCCCAATCGTGTAGTTCACCGCATCACCCAGGATGGCAGCGATCACCAACAGCGTTACCATCAGGTGCACGTTGAGATCGTTACCCGGCAAGGCCGCCAGCGCACCGGCAACAAACAGCAGGGAATCGCCTGGCAGGAACGGCGTGACCACCAAACCCGTTTCACAAAACAGAATCAGGAACAGAATGGCGTAAATCCAGATGCCGTACTGCGCCACCAGCTCGGCCAAATGCACATCAATATGCAGAATAAAATCGACTAAAAAGTGGATGAAATCCATATAACCACAACTCCCCTAACACCCAACAATTAACGGTTAATCCGCGAGGAACAACGGTCCCAACGCAGGCTGAGGTAATGCAAAGTGGGATGGATAATCCACCGCTACCAGATAAAGCCCCTCGGCTTTGGCGGTCGCCGCCGCCAGCTTACGATCTTTGGCCGCGAGCAGCGTCGCCATCCACTCTTCCGGCTGGTTGCCGGTGCCGATTTCCATCAGGCTGCCGACAATGTTACGCACCATGTGATGCACAAATGCATTGGCTTTGATATCCACCACCACATACGTCCCATGACGCGTGACGTTGAGATGCATCACGTTGCGCCACGGCGTGCGTGACTGACACTGCACCGCACGGAACGAAGTGAAGTCATTCTCGCCAATCAGCGCCTGACCAGCGCGCTGCATCTTCTCTGCATCCAGCGGATGATAATAATGGGTAATGCCATTGCCCAGAATCGCCGGACGCAGCCGATGGTTGTAAATCACGTAGCGATAGCGGCGTGCCGTGGCGCTAAAACGCGCATGAAACTCGTCCGGCACCGCTTTCACCCAGCGCACCGCGATGTCATCAGGCAGATTGGCATTCACACCCAACGTCCAGGCTGCGTCAGCACGCGGTGAGGTGGTTTCGAAATGCACCACTTGTCCGGTGCCATGCACACCAGCATCGGTACGGCCCGCGCAGAACACCACCACCGGATGATCGGCCACTTTCGACAACGCCTTTTCCAGCTTTTCCTGCACGCTGCGCACTTCATTTTGCCGCTGCCAGCCGTAATAACGGCTGCCATCGTATTCAATACCCAACGCCAGCTTAAGCGTTTTCCCTTCAGGCAACATTAATAGAAATACTCCTGCACCAGTTTCTCAGCCGTTTTCACCGCCATCAGTGCACCGCCGAAGCGGATGTTGTCTGCCACAGACCAGAACTGCAGCAGCTCTGGAATGCCGTAATCATTGCGCACGCAGCCAATGCTCAGCACGTCGCTGCCGGAAGCATCGCCCACCTGCGTGGGGTAATCGCTCTCTTCAGTCAGGTTGATATCACCGGAGCGGCCCAGTTCATCGCGCGCTTCTTCTGCAGAGAGCGGACGCAGATTCTCCACGTGTACGATCTGCGCATTGCCGTAGAACACCGGCGCCTGCACGCTGCTTACCGCGATCGGCAAACCTTCGTCCTGCAGCACTTTACGTACCTGCTCAACCACGCGACGTTCGCTCTCGACGCTGCCATTGCTGTCCGCCAGCAGCGGCAAAATGTTGAACGCAAGCTGGCGGCCAAAATAGTGCGTTTCCGCCGGCACGCCGTTCAGCAAACGCGCACTTTCACCGGCCAGGCCATCAACCGCCGCTTTACCATGGCTGGAGGCCGCAATCAGGTTGGTTACCTGCAAACGGCTCAGACCAGCCAGATCCACCAGCGGTTTGATTGCGCACAGCAGCTGGCTTACCAGGCTGTCGGCAACGGTAATGATGTTGCGATTGCGGTAATCCGCCAGCACCTGTGGATTCACATCCGGCACCACCAGCGGCACATCCGGTTCGAGCGCAAACAGATCGCTGCTATCGATCACTAGACAACCCTGGCTGGCGGCTTCTTCGGCATAGCGCGCCGAGGCTTCACGACCCGCAGTGAAGAACGCCAGCTGCACTTGCGTCCAGTCAAATTCGGCCACGTCCTGCACCAGCACGGTACGTCCCTCAAAACGTTTGTTCTCACCGGCACCGTTTTCACTCGCCAGCAAATACAACTCACCAACCGGGAACTGGCGTTCAGCCAGCAGTTCCAGTACAGCGTTCCCTACTGCGCCTGTTGCGCCCAAAAGCGCGATATTCCAGCCGTCAGACATGTTGGTTACTCCAGAGATTGACACAAAAACAGAAGGCGATGAAAACATCGCCCGAGATTTAGGAATTATCCCCCGCAATAGTGCAGGTGATTGAAATTTCTTTACAAACTGGCGCGGAAGCCAAGCTGATTGAGCATCGCCGCCGTCTCCGCATCATCGCAATGCACCTGCAGCGATGACCACTCACGACGCTCTTGATATTGCTTGCGCAGGCGATCAAACTCGCCTGGCTTTGCCGCCACTTTACGCAGTGGCGCATCGTCGCGGCGCACATCATACACCAGATGCACTAAGCGTTTTAGCGTTGGCTGATCGAGTTTGCCGCGCAGAGTGACAGAACCGAATTCAGGTGCCGGCAGCAGGCTTTCCAACGCCACCTGTTGCGGCTGGCCGATAAAGTCGCACCAGGCTTCAAACACTTGCGTGGTGCCGCGCGCTTTACCCTCCAGCGTGTAGCCAGCGATATGCGCGGTGGCGATATCGACTTTATCCAGTAAATCGAGCGACAGATCCGGCTCCGGCTCCCACACATCCAGCACCACGCTGAGATCGTGGCGCATCTTCAGCACTGCCAGCAGCGCCGCGTTATCTACCACCGCACCACGGCAGGCGTTGATCAGAATAGTGTTGGGTTTGAGCGCCATCAGCAGCGCCGCATCGGCCAGATGCCAGCTTTTATATGGGCCATCTTTAAACAGCGGCGTGTGGAAGGTCAGGATGTCGGCCTGCGCCACCAGATCATCCAGCGAATGGAAGGTTTCCTGATCGCCACGATCGGCGCGCGGCGGATCGCACAGCAGCGTTTTCACGCCCCAGGCTTGCAGACGCTTCTGCAGGCGGCCGCCAACATTCCCCACGCCAACAATGCCCACGGTGCGATCGCGCAATTCAAAACCATCGCGCTCCGCCAGCAGCAGCAGCGAGGAGAACACATACTCCACCACCGCAATGGCATTACAGCCAGGCGCCGCAGAGAAGCTGATGCCTGCCGCCGCCAGTGATGCTTCATCAATATGATCGGTGCCGGCGGTCGCGGTGCCGACAAACTTCACCGGCGTACCGGCCAGCAGCGCCGCATTCACTTTGGTGACGGAACGCACCATTAACCCGCTGGCATCCTGCAGCTCAGCTTCCGGCAGCGGACGGCCCGGCACCGCGAGCACATCGCCGGTGCGGCTGAAGAGTTCACGGGCATAAGGCATATTTTCATCGACGAGAATTTTCACTGCGGCGGTCCTGTCTGCAAAAATTTAAGGCGCGTATTTTGCCATAAAGCCGGGGATTAACCTAACCGACTGCGATAGCGATCGGGCGTGGTACCGGCCTGCTGCTGGAACATCACAATGAGCGCCGACGCCGAGCTGTAACCCAGCTCGTGAGCGATGCCCTGCACGCTGCAACCCTGCTCCAGCAGCGCGATAGCACGCAGAAAGCGTAAACGCTGCCGCCATTCGCTGAATGACATATTCAACTGCTGCTGACAGCGTCGCGCTAGCGTACGCTCGGTGGTGAACACGCGCTTCGCCCATTGTGCCAGCGTGGTGTTATCGCCGGGATGCGCTTCAAGCGCGCGCAGAATCGGCGCGAGGAATTTGTCATCTGACATCGGCAAATAGCTGTTATGCACCGGCGCCAGACGCAGGCGATCGATCAACACTTCACACATGCGCCAGTCGGCTTGCGTTTGCGGCTGCTCCAGTTCACGGCGGGCAAAATCATTCATGATGGCGTGCCCAATGGCATCGACATGCAATAAACAGGCTTTATCCGGCAGGCCCGCGCAGAGATCGGCGGCAAGATTAAAGGTGCGAAAACGCGCTTCGTTGTGGTTGTAGCTGCTGTGACGATGGCCGGCCGGAATCCAGATTGGGATATCTGCGGGCGTCAGCAGACGTTCGCCCTCCACTTCCATCTCCAGCACGTGGCTGGTGACGAAAATCACCTGGCCCCAATCATGCGCATGGGTGAGGTATTCGGTTTTGGCGTTGACCTCGTCATAGCGCATGAAGAAGCGCAGCAAAGGCGCATCAATCGGCGGCTGGTATTCGACTTGTAGATTCATTCTGTCCGGTCACTAACAAATATTGTCCGATTTTAACTATCTGCGTTAAACCGGTCAAACGTAAACTATTCGCGATTATTTGAGGAGCTGTATCATGAATTTACTGTTTCCGCTGATCGCAGTGCTGATCTGGTCGATCAACACTATCGTCAGCAAACTCTCGGCTGGAAGTATCGATCCTGCGGCGATCTCCTTCTATCGCTGGCTGCTGGCGCTGGTAGTACTAACACCGTTTTGCCTGCCGGGCGTGTGGCGCCATCGTCACACCATTAAAGCCAACGGCTGGCGATTGCTGTTCCTGGGTCTGCTTGGCATGGTGCTGTATCAAAGTCTCGCCTATTACGCGGCGCACAGCGTTTCTGCGGTGATGATGGGAATTCTCGGCGCGACCATTCCGCTGCTGACCATCCTGCTCAGTCTGGTTGTGCTGCGCCTCGCGCCGACGCGCGGCATTCTGATTGGCGGCGTGTTGTCGTTCGCCGGTTTGGTATGGCTGGTGAGCGAAGGCAACCCGGCACAGTTGCTAAATCAACGGCTCGGCAATGGCGAATTGATGATGCTGGCAGCATCGACCTCGTACGCCTTGTACGGCGTGCTGACCAAACGTTGGGCGATTCCGCTGCCGACCTGGCAAAGCCTGTATGTGCAGATTTTCTTTGGCGTGCTGCTATTGCTGCCTGGCTTCCTGCGCGCGCCGGATGTCACGCTCAACGAGCACAATCTGCCGCTGGTGCTGTATGCCGGGCTGTTTGCGTCGATCATCGCGCCGTTCCTGTGGATCCTTGGCGTGCAGCGTCTGGGCGCCAGCACCACCAGCATTTTTATGAACTTCGTACCGGCGTTTACGGCCATTATTGCCGTGATGTTCCTGCATGAGCAGCTGCATGGCTATCACTGGATTGGCGGCGGCATGACGTTAGTCGGCGTTATTCTGGCGCAACGGCTGAAAACCCCGCTGCGTAAGCCGCGCAGCGCGACCCTTCCCGATCCCGCCGCCTGACTTTATTATCCGGAAAGGCCGCAGCCCCCGTGGATTTCCTGGGGGCTTTTGCTATGATGTGGCCTCTTTTTTCCGGCGCACCCGGATCTGACCCGTTTTCAAGGATTCCGCCATGCAACCTCTCAGCGGTCCCGGTGTGCCCGCGGGCGATCGTTCCCCTTTATCTCAGGCCACTGGCCCGACGCGTCCTGGCGGTCCAGCCGGTGAGCAGCCGCTTTCTCCAGCCCAGCGCACCACGCTGGAACGTCTGATTGTTCGCATTATGTCTTTGAGTACGCTGAAAGCGCCGGAACTCTGGGCTGGCGTGCGGCATGAAGTCGGGGTGAAGAGTGAGGCGGAGCTGCAATCGCGCCACTTCCCGGCGGCGGAGCAGCATCTTAACGGTCGCTTAACCCAGGTGCAAAACAGTCTTGCTACGCGCCAGCTGCTGCAACAGCTGCTGGAAAAATTGCCGCAGGGCAATAATCGCCAGGCGGTGAGCGATTTTATTCGTCAGCAGTTTAACCAAACGGTATTGAGCGCGTTGTCGCAGGATCAGCTGCGTCAGGTGCTGACCATGCTGCAAAACGGTCAGATGGCGATCCCGCAGCCGCAGCAAACGCGCGTCTCCGATCGCAGCTTGCTGCCGGCAGAACAGCAGTCGCTGAATCAGCAGGTGACGCGCCTTGCGGCGAAAACCGGTGAATCGCCGGTGAAACTGCTGGCCGATACGCTGAAGCTGGTGAATCTGAAAAGTGGCGATCCGATTCCCTCACGCCACTTCCCGCTGCTGACGCAATATTTGCAGGTGCGCCAGACGCTGGCTCAGCACAGTGCGCCAACCTTACAGATGCTGGAAACCTCACTGCGCCAGCCGTTAACCCATGATGAGCAGCGGCTGCTGGAAGATTACAGCCAGCAACGTTTCCAGGCGCTGCCGACCACCGTGCTGACGCCAGCGCAGACGCAGGATCTGCTGAATCTGCTGTTTAGCCGCCGCGCCGAGAAACTGCACGAACAGCCGCTGGCCGATAGCGAAATTCGGCCGCAGCCCATCTGGTCGCCGTTTATCCAGATGCTGCCGCAACCGCTGGCGCAGCGCCCGGCGTTAACGCTGATTGTCGGCATCTTCCTGTTTATCTTCCTGCTGTGGCTGTTTATTTAGCAGCCGCAGTGTGCAGCGGGCGTGGCGAGAATTGCGGTCCAGCTGCCAGTTAGCCAGCGACTGGGCTTTGCGGCGCTGACACCCGGGGAGATTGTCAGCGCCTGCGATAAGCTGGTTACGCTGTTGTCACAGCCCGCGCAAAGCTCCAGGTAACCAGAATGCCCAGCGCCGCACAACAGGCACCCGCAACATAGACCGAGCCGTAACCCAGCGCCGTCGCCAGTAAGCCGGTCAACGGGCCGCTGGCACCGTACGCGATATCCTGAAATGCAGAGAAACCGCCAAGCGCGGTGCCGCGAATCTGTGGCGATACGCGTTTAATCACTTCAACGCCCAGCGCCGGGAAGATCAGCGAGCAGCCGCAGCCGGTCAAAGCCGCGCCAATCAGCGCCATCCAGCCAGAAGTGGCGAACGCCAGTAGCAGCAGACCGGCGGTTTCCACCAGCAAAGAGATCATCGCTACTTTTACGCCGCCGTGACGATCCGGCAAGCCGCCAAAGAACACGCGCACCAGCACAAACGCACAGCCGAAGGCGGTCAGCGCAAAACCGGCGTTGCCCCAGTTTTCCGCAGCAAAATAGAGTGACGTAAAGGTGCCGATCACCGCAAAACCGGTGCCCTGCAGCGCCAGCGCCAGTCCCGGCTGAAAGATGGTTTTCACTACGCTAAGCAGCGATGGCCGCTCGCCGCCCACCACCGGCACTTTGCGGATCCAGCCATTTATCGCCAGCGACAGCAGCGGCAACAGCAGCGCAACCGCACCGAGAGCAGCAAAGCCGCCGTGCTGATTGATCTGCAAGCCGAGCGGTGCGCCAGCCGCCAGCGATCCATAAATCGCCATGCCGTTCCATGACATCACTAATCCGGAACGTTTGCTGCCCACCAATCCCATGCCCCAGGTCAGATTGCCGGTCAGCAGCAGGCTTTCGCCGAATCCTAACAGCAAGCGCCCTACCGCCAGCAAACCAAACTTCATCCACGGAGAAACCGGTAACAACGCGGCCGCCAGATACGCCACGCCCACCAGCGCGATGGCCAGTATGCCGTGCTGCGTGGTGAGTTTCGCACCGTGCTGATCGGCTCGACGCCCGGCAAAGCTGCGCGTCAACAGCGTGGCGAAGAACTGAATCCCCACCGCCACGCCAACCATCAGGTTACTCATGCCGAGTTCATGATGGACATACAGCGGGATGACCGGTAGCGCGAGGCCAGCGGTCAGATAGGTGAGGAATACCGCAAAGGAGGTGCAGGCCAGCGGCATAACGGATTGCGTTTGCGCGTCAGCAGTCGTGGTCATGGTGGGTCGAACTCCTTGTAATAACCAGACACGCGCTTGCTGCCAAAACAGAAACGGGATATTTGGTTCACACTAAGCTAAAAGCGATAATTTTGTTTCGGATGGAGTGGGAGTGTAGGCAAGCTGAAGGTGGAATGTCAAAACAACAAGGGCCGGATAACCGGCCCTTGTGATATTGCTAGCATAATCAGGTCTCCATGAATGGCGATCCTACGGGATTATGCTGGCAACTTACGCATGATACTTACGCATGGTCAGAGTGGCGTTAGTCCCGCCGAAGCCAAAGCTGTTCGACATCACGGTGGTCAGCGCTTTATCAGTCGGTTTGGTCACGATGTTCAGACCTTTGCCCGCTTCATCCAGCTCTTCCACGTTGATGCTTGGCGCGATGAAACCGTGCTCCAGCATCAGCAAAGTGTAGATCGCTTCCTGCACGCCCGCCGCACCCAGTGAATGACCGGTCATGGCTTTGGTAGCAGACAGTGATGGGCAGTTATCGCCGAACACTTCGCGAATCGCACCCAGCTCTTTCACATCACCAACCGGCGTAGAAGTGCCGTGGGTGTTGAGGTAATCGATTGGGGTATCCAGACCTTGCATCGCCATCTTCATGCAGCGCACTGCGCCTTCGCCTGAAGGAGCTACCATGTCTGCGCCATCTGAGGTTGCGCCGTAGCCCACGATCTCAGCATAAATGTGTGCACCACGTGCCAGAGCGTGCTCCAGCTCTTCAACCACCACCATACCGCCGCCGCCGGCAATGACGAAACCGTCACGGTTGGCATCGTAAGTACGTGAGGCTTTTTCTGGCGTTTCGTTGTATTTGGTCGACAGTGCGCCCATCGCATCGAACTCACAGGCCATTTCCCAGCTCAGCTCTTCACCGCCGCCAGCAAACACAATGTCCTGTTTACCCAGCTGAATCTGCTCAACCGCGTTACCGATGCAGTGTGCAGAAGTAGCACAGGCTGAACTGATGGAGTAGTTCACGCCGTGAATTTTGAACGGGGTTGCCAGGCAAGCAGAAACGCCTGAACCCATCGCCTTGGTCACCACATAAGGACCGACCGCTTTCAGGCCGCGTGGGCTACGCATGGCGTCAGCACCAAATACCTGATAACGCGGAGAACCGCCGCCAGAACCGGCAATCAAACCCACACGTGGGTTTTGCTGATACTGTTCGTCAGTCAGGCCTGAGTCTTTGATCGCTTCGGCCATTGAAAGGTAGGCATAAATAGAGGCATCACTCATAAAACGCACGATTTTGCGATCGATGAGCCCGTTGGTATCCAGTTTGACGTTGCCCCATACGTGGCTGCGCATACCGGCATCTCTCATCTCTTCAGAGAAAGTAATACCGGAACGGCCTTCACGCAGAGAAGCCAGCACTTCTTGCTGGTTATTACCAATGCTGGAAACAATACCCAGGCCAGTAATCACTGCACGTTTCATTCAATAATCCTCGTTCCACATATTTGGATGTGGTGCACTCTAGCGTACAGTTGTAAGCCGAACAAGTCCGATCAGCCATTTCCCTTTGTAAATTTGCGTCATGTGACGTCTATCGCTAAACTCGCGCCACTGCCTGAAATATGAGCCTTTCCCGTGAAATTAACCCCGGTTGAACACGCCCAAATAAACTGGAATGAACAGGGTACACCTGTGTCCCGAGCGTTCGGCGACGTCTATTTCTCCAACGATAATGGACTGGAGGAAACGCGCTATGTGTTCCTCGATGGCAACCATATTCCGCACCGTTTTGCTGAACATTCACGCGATTTATTTATTGTCGCCGAGAGCGGTTTTGGGACTGGTCTGAACTTTCTCACCCTGTGGCAAGCCTTCGATCGCTTCCGCAATGAGCAACCCAACGCCACTTTGCAGCGTCTGCACTTCATCAGCTGCGAGAAATTCCCGCTGACGCACGCCGATCTGGTGGCTGCGCATGCCCATTGGCCGGAGCTAAAGCCGTGGGCCGAACAGCTGCAACAGCAGTGGCCGCAGGCGTTGCCGGGTTGTCAGCGCCTGCTGTTTAACGGCGGCGAAGTCACGCTGGACCTCTGGCTTGGTGATATTAACGCGCTAATTCACACCTTTGATGACAGCCTCAATCGTCAGGTGGATGCGTGGTTCCTTGATGGCTTCGCGCCGGCAAAAAATCCTGAGATGTGGACGCCAGATCTGTTCGCCGCGATGGCGCGCCTCGCCCGGCCGGGCGGCACGCTGGCGACTTTTACCGCGTCGGGGTTTGTGCGACGCGGGTTGCAGGACGCCGGTTTCAGTATGCAGAAGCGCAAAGGCTTTGGTCACAAGCGTGAAATGCTGGTCGGCGTGCTGGAGCAAGCCGCTGCATTGCCGCACAGCCAGCCGTGGTATGCACGCCCACCGGCAGGCAGCAATAAAGTAGCGCTGATTGGCGGCGGCGTCGCCAGCGCAGTATTGGCGCTGGCGCTGCTGCGACGCGGTTGGCGCGTAACGCTCTACTGCGCCGATGACGCGCCCGCGCTGGGCGCATCCGGCAATCGTCAGGGCGCGCTCTATCCGCTGCTCAACCAGCACGATCCCGCGCTGGCCACCTTCTTCCCGGCCGCTTTTGGTTTTGCCCGACGTCTGTATGATCGGCTGCCAGTGGAGTTTGAGCATGACTGGAGCGGCGTGTTGCAGCTGGGCTGGGATGATAAAAGCGCGGAGAAAATTGCGCAGATGCTCAACATGGCACTGCCGCATGACATCGCGTACGGCGTTAATAAAGAAGAAGCGCAACAGCTGGCGGGCGTTGAACTTGATGTCGGCGGGATTTTTTATCCGCAAGGCGGCTGGCTGTCGCCTGCACAGCTGACCAGCAATCTGCTGGAGTACGCGCAATCGCGGGGATTACGCCTGCACTGGCTACATCGCATCACGCAATTAACGCGCGATGAAGATCGCTGGACGCTGCACTTTGATGAGCAGCCGCCGGTGCAGCATTCCCAAGTGGTGCTGGCGAATGGTCACGCGTTGCTGGAACTTGAGCACAGCAAAACGCTGCCGGTGTACGCGGTGGCGGGACAAGTGAGCCACGCGCCGACTAATCCGTCGTTGGGCGCGCTGCGCACCGTGCTGTGTTACGACGGCTATCTCACGCCGGTCAGCCCGAACTTCGCCACCCATTGCATCGGCGCCAGCTATCATCGCGGCGATACCGCCACAGATTTCCGCGCCGACGATCAGCAGGAGAATCGCCAACGGCTGATTAACTGTCTGCCGCAGAGCCAATGGCCGCATCAGGTTGATGTGTCCGATAACCAGGCGCGCAACGGCGTGCGCTGTGCCACGCGCGATCATCTGCCGATGAGCGGCAGCGCGCCAGATTATGAAGCGACACTCACGCAATACGCCGATCTGCCAGAACAGCGTGCGCGCGGTGCAAGCGTAGCCGATGCGCCGGTGCATAACGGTTTGTTTGTGTTGGGCGCATTAGGTTCGCGTGGTTTGTGCAGCGCACCGCTGGCGGCCGAAGTGCTGGCGGCGCAGATGAGCGGCGAACCGCAGCCGCTGGATGCAGCCACGCTGGCGGCGATGAATCCAAATCGCTATTGGGTGCGAAAACTGCTGAAGGGTAAAAAAGCGGGTCGATAATCTGCGGGGCGAGCGATCGCCCCGAGACGTTAAGCGGTTTGACGAGCCTGCAGGAACAGATTGTCCCACATGCCGGTGACCAGCGCCTGATCGCGTGGTGACAGTTCGCCAGCAGCAATGGCTTTTTGCAGGCTGTTGGTGACGTGAGTTTGCAGCGCTTCCGGCGTGTGTTCACCGCTCAGCTCAATCTCCGCCACTGCCAGGGTCAGATGACCACGCAGATAGCCGCCTGCAAACAGCTCGTCATCGCTGGCGTGATCGACCATGTCATCAATCAGGGCCAGAATGCGGGTTTCAAATTCTACGATCATCTCTTCCTCTCTTCTTATAACCTTCGCGGATTACAGATCTTCCGGCCAGGGGAATTGTGCCGCCGTCAGTGGCGGCGTGCCGTAATAATTCGTCAGTGCATCGATGAAGCGAGCTGGTCGTGCCGGAATGCCCTGCTGCAGATACGTCATCACCTGTGCATGCACTTTGCGCTGAAACGCTATGCGATCTGGCTCACAATCGCCTTCGAGATTGTCACAACTTACGTTGAAGGGAAAGCCCGCCGCCACGCAGAATAACCACTCCAGCGCCTGCGGTTTTACCTCAACCGATTCGAACTGGCTCTGCGTTTGCGCATCGCGTCCGTCCGGACAATACCAATAACCAAAATCCACCAGCTTGCGGCGCGCTTCACCGGCAATGCACCAGTGGGAAATTTCATGCAGTCCGCTGGCGTAGTAGCCATGCGCGAACACCACGCGATTCCACGGTGAGGTTTCATCCGCTGGAAGATAAATAGGTTCGTCGTCGCCTTTAATTAGACGGGTCTGAAAATCGTCAACGAAGCAGCCATCAAAGATGGTAATCAGCTGATCGTAATGGTGTGTTGTACTCATAATTTTTAATCTTAAAAAAAAACCGGCGCCATTGTCGCATTGGCAGCCGGTCTTGACGAGTGTTGGATTACAGCGTGGCCAGCCAGGCCATCAGTTCTGCGCCATGACTGTCCCATAACAATTTAGCGCTCATTACCGCAGAAACGATCACTACCATGGGGCGAATCAGTTTCTGACCACGGCTCAATACCAGCCTGGCGCCGAGGCGCGCGCCAATAAAGGCGCCGAGCAACATAATCGCGCCGGTGCCCCACACCACTTTTCCGCCGAACATAAAGAACAGCAAACTGCCAAAATTCGAGGTGAAATTTAGGATTTTGGCGTGGGCGGTGGCTTTCGCCAGATTGAAGCCGCACAGCGTAACAAAGGCCAGCGCATAGAACGAGCCGGCGCCGGGACCAAAAAAGCCATCGTAGAAGCCGACGCAGCCGCCGCCTACCAGCGCATAGGGCAAACCGTGCAGACGACGTTCGCGATCGGCTTCACCTAAACGCGGCATCAGCAGGAACCACAAACCGATGCAGATCAGCAGCAGCGGTAAGATTTGGCGCAGCACATCCGCTTGTAAGTGCTGAATCAGAATGGTGCCAGCAATCGCGCCGAGGAAGGTCATGGCGATATTCAGCCACTGCTCGCTCAGATTCACCGCACCACGTCGGATGAAATAGAGGCTGGCGGAGAACGATCCGCCGACCGATTGCAGCTTATTGGTGGCTAACGCCTGTGCAGGCGACAGCCCAGCAGCCAATAAGGAAGGCACGGTGAGTAAACCACCGCCACCGGCAATGGAGTCGATAAACGCCGCCAGCATTGCCACAAAAAACAGCACACAGATGATCAGTGGGCTGACAACGAACCAATCCATTTTAATCCTCAAATAACCGCGATCCTTTGAGCTGCAGCTGCGTTGGCTGCGCTCGCCCACTCCAGTCACTTACTTAAGTAAGCTCCTGGAGATGAACGAACTTGCCGCCTTGCCGCAACTCAAATTCTCACGGTTATAATAAATGACGGTCTAATAAAGCCTGGCAAGACGGCGGAAGTGGCGGCGGCGTTTTCTTCACCGGCGGCGTGCTGCCTGGCTTTTTCGGCAGGAACCAGCTGTCCAGCTCAGCGCCACAGCCATCACCCGCCGGTTGAGGTGCCTGGTCTTCACAATCAAGGCTCCCCGCCGGACAACGCAGACGCACGTGCATGTGCGCACGATGAGCAAACCACGGACGCACTTTATTCAGCCACGCACGATCGCTGCCAGCATCGGCACAAAGCTGCCTTTTGATCGCTGGATTGACGAAGATACGCGTCACTTCATCATCTTTCGCCGCCAGTTTAATCAGGCTATCGATTTGCGGCTGCCAGTGACGCGCAATCACCTGTTTGTCATCGGCAGAAACCAGATCGAGCGGCTGCGGCTTGAGCAACTGCTGCGCCGTCCAGCGGGTTTTCGGCAGCTGCAGCCAGATATCGACGTCTAAACCAGTTTGATGGCTGGCGTGGCCGCTGCTAAAACGTCCACCCGCCGCCATGCCCATATCGCCAATCAGCACTTGTCCCAGCTGAAGCTGATGAACCTGGGTGCTAAGACGCTGAATAAAGGCGATCAGATCGGGATGGCCGAAATAGCGGCGCTGATCCTGGCGCATCACTTGATAATTAGGTGAGTTAAGCGGCAACTGCTGCGCACCCACAATACAGCCGTTGGCGAAGCCGCCAATCGACTGCGGGCTGCCGGCAATCGGCTGATGAATTTGCTGCCACGGCGTGGCGGCAACGGCGGCCGCACTGCATAGCAGCGCGGCATAGATAATGAGCAGACGGCGCATCATCGGGTTTACCAGCGCGGAACGCTGCTGTTGACGTCACCGTTTTGCGCACGCTGGCGCAGCAGGTGATCCATCAACACAATCGCCATCATCGCTTCGGCAATCGGCACGGCGCGAATGCCGACGCAGGGATCGTGACGACCTTTGGTGATCATCTCGACTTCTTCACCCTCGCGGGTGATGGTGTTGCCTGGCACGGTGATGCTGGAGGTCGGTTTCATCGCCAGATTGGCGCTAATGGTTTGGCCGCTGCTGATGCCGCCCAGAATGCCGCCCGCGTGATTGCTCTGGAAACCGTTGGCACGGATCTCATCGCGATGTTGACTGCCGCGCTGATTGATCACCGCAAAACCGTCACCGATCTCCACGCCTTTCACCGCGTTGATGCTCATCAGCGCATGCGCTAAATCCGCATCCAGACGATCAAATACCGGCTCGCCCAGGCCCGGCGGCACGTTCTCTGCCAGCACGGTAACTTTGGCGCCGATAGAGTCACCCTCTTTTTTCAGGCCGCGCATCAGCTCATCCAGCGCTTCCAGTTTGGAGGCATCCGGGCAGAAGAACGGGTTCTCTTCCACGATGCTCCAGTCTTTCAGCTCGCAGGCCACATCGCCAATCTGCGCCAGATAGCCGCGCACCACGATGCCGTGCTTCATCTGCAGATACTTCTTGGCAATCGCCCCTGCTGCCACGCGCATCGCGGTTTCACGCGCAGAAGAGCGGCCGCCGCCACGGTAGTCGCGCAGGCCGTATTTCTGCTCGTAGGTATAATCGGCATGGCCAGGACGGAACAGATCTTTGATGGTGCCGTAATCCTGTGAACGCTGGTCGGTGTTCTCAATCAGCAAACCGATTGAGGTTCCCGTCGTCACGCCCTCAAACACGCCAGACAAAATTTTCACCTGATCCGGCTCGCGGCGCTGCGTGGTATAGCGCGAAGTGCCAGGACGACGACGATCGAGATCGTGCTGGATGTCGGCTTCCGTCAGCGGAATGCCGGGTGGCACACCGTCAACGATGCAGCCCAGCGCAATACCATGCGACTCGCCAAAAGTGGTTACGCGAAAAACTTGTCCGATGCTGTTTCCGGCCATGCTGGTTCCTTGTTGCGATGTTGCGGGCGAGCGCTCGCCCTCTTATTTAGTCTTTGTAAAATGAGAAGTGATGCTGTGCCGCCACGATTTGCTCGCGCGTCAGCATAAACACGCCGTCACCGCCGTTATCAAACTCCAGCCAGGTAAACGGAACGTCTGGATACTGATCGATCATGTGCACCATGCTGTTACCCACTTCGCAAATCAGCACGCCTTGCTCGGTGAGGTAATCCGGCGCACAGGCCAGAATGCGACGCACCAGTTTCAGGCCGTCGCTGCCCGCCGCCAGACCCAGTTCCGGCTCGTGGCGATATTCGTTCGGCAGATCGTCCATATCTTCCGCATCCACGTACGGCGGATTGGTGACGATCAGATCGTATTTCACCGGCGGCAAGTTGCGGAACAGATCGGCGCGGATTGGCGTGACGTGGTTCAGCAGGCCATGCTCTTCAATGTTCTGCTCGGCGACAGCCAGTGCATCGGTGGAGATATCGACTGCATCCACTTCCGCTTCCGGGAAGGCGTAAGCGCAGGCAATGGCGATGCAGCCGCTGCCGGTACACATATCGAGAATGTGATGAGGCGAATCGCTGATCAAACCGGCAAAGCGGTTCTCAATCAGTTCACCAATCGGTGAACGCGGCACTAATACGCGCTCATCAACGTAAAATTCGTGGCCGCAGAACCAGGCTTTGTTGGTGAGATACGCCACCGGAATGCGCTCGTTGACGCGGCGAATCACGCGCTCAACAATGCGATGACGCTCGCTGGCAGTCAGGCGCGCATTGCGCATATCTTCTGGAATATCCAGCGGCAGCCACAGCGTTGGCAGAACCAGTTGGACTGCTTCGTCCCAGGGATTATCCGTGCCGTGGCCGTACCAAATGCCTGCCGCCGAAAAACGGCTGACAGCCCAGCGCAGCATGTCCTGAATGGTGTGCAGTTCATTCACTGCCTCATCGACGAATATCTTGTCCACGTAGCCCTCCGCAGGCCATAAAATCAATCGGCCGATAGTGTGCCACGAAGCCGGGCAGAATTCAGCGCAGCGAGGCGAAAAAGCTGACATTTGTTAACAGTAACGGTTAAGGTATGCCACCGGCTGTTTAACCAGCCTTTTCTGACCCAATCACAGAGCCATGAGTAAGAAAACGCCGCTAAGCCAGGACGATCAGGAGATGTTCCGCCAGTTAATGAGTGGAACCCGCAAGCTGAAACAGGACACTATCGTGCATAAACCGGTAGTGAAAACGCGCGAAGTACCGCTTAAACGCCTGCTTTCAGAACAGGTCGATAACAGCCATTATTTTTCAGACGAGTTTCAGCCGTTGCTGTCGAGCGAAGGTCCGGTGCGCTATGTGCGGGCGGATGTCAGCCATTACGAGCAGAAGAAATTGCGTCGTGGCGATTACACGCCGGAAATTTTTCTCGATCTGCATGGCTTAACACAGATGCAGGCCAAGCAGGAGCTCGGCGCGTTGATTGCCGCCTGTCGCCGCGAACATCTGTTCTGCGCCAGCGTGATGACCGGGCACGGCAAACACATCCTCAAGCAGCAAACACCGCTGTGGCTGGCACAACATCCGCATGTGATGGCGTTTCATCAGGCACCGAAAATGTTTGGCGGCGACGCCGCATTGTTGGTGTTGATTGAGGTGGAAGAGTGGCAGCCGCCAGAATTGCCGTGACGTGCCGCGCTACAAAAGGATAGGGCCGCGTTTGCGGCCCATAGAGCGGAATTACATCGCTTTAGCCAATTTTGACGGGCTGACCTGCCACTCCAGCTTGCCTTCGCAGGCCTCTGCATCAAAGTTTACGCAGGCTATTGCCGAGGTCGCGAACATCGGCGGCGCTTCCTGCGGGCAGAGTTCAGACACCAGATAACCCACCAGCGGCAGATGCGAAATCACCAGCGCCGATTTAACCCCTTTTTGTGCCAGCGCCTGCAGATAGCAGGCCACCATGCCTGGATCGCCGCCCGGCGTCAGTTCCGGCAAGACATCCTGCCCTTCTGGCAATTTCAGGGTTTCGCGCACCGTGGCGAGCGTTTGCTCGGCACGCAGGTAAGGACTGACTAATACCCGATCAATTTCTGGCGTTTTGCCGTTGAGCCAGCTCGCCATCGCTCTCGATTCATCACAGCCACAGAGTGTGAGAGGTCGAACGGAATCACTCGCTGCTTCCAGAGCTGCATCGCCATGACGCATGATAAAAACTTGCATAAAGCACCGCTGTTGTTTGTCGATATCGGCCGGTACCACAGCACCAGACGCTTCATTCTGCGAATGAACGGTGTGTTTTACCCCAATGGCTTCAGTATAGTCAACCGGTTGTTTATTAAATAAGCATATCTCAGAATGGTGCCGCGCTTGCCGCTGCGCGGCCCGCTGACTAACCCGCTGAATCTGTGCGCCTATTCACGATTGTGCAGAAGTGTAAAAATTCGTTTGCTGTTCTGACATTGCGAGCAGCGCCTCACTCGGCGCAAAACGCTCGCCATGTTGCTGCATTAATGACCTTAATGCTTTGACGATATCGCCAATGCCGCGCTGATCCATATAGCGGAACGGACCGCCAAGGAACGGCGGAAAACCGATGCCAAATACCGCCGCAATATCGCCATCACGCGCGTTGCGGATCACCGCTTCATCCAGACAGCGTGCCGCTTCGTTCAGCATCATCAAGACGCAGCGCTCAGCGATCTGCGCTTCGCTCTGCCTTGCCTGCGGTTTGATATTCAGCAGTGAATAAAGGGAAGCATCGACTTTGCGTTTTCCCGGCCAGCGCGAACGTTGATAGAGGTAAAACCCTTTGTGATTTTTGCGCCCTTTTCTGCCGTCGGCCAGAATGGCGTTCGCGGCGTTGGGGGCACTGAAACGCAAACCGTAAGCCTGCTCAAGAATCGGGCTGATTTTGCTGCCGACATCAATGCCCACTTCATCCAGCAGCTGCAGCGGCCCAACCGGGAAACCAAACTTGACCAGAGCGCGATCGATATGCTCAATCGGCTCACCTTCCTGCAAGCAGTGCATCGCTTCATTTATATAGGGCGCGAGAATGCGGTTAACGTAAAAGCCGGGACGATCCGCCACCACCACCGCCGTTTTGCCCTGCTGACGCGCCAGCTGTACCGTATTTGCCAGCGTTTGCGCCGAGGTATTGGCGTGAGGAATCACCTCCACCAGCGGCATTTTGTCCACAGGACTGAAGAAATGCAGACCGATTACGTTTTCAGGCCGCTGGGCTTTGGCTGCGATATCAGCAATTGGCAGCGACGAAGTATTGGAGGCGAAAATGGTGTGCGGCTGGCAATGGCTTTCGATTTCGCTGACCATCTGCTGCTTGAGCGCCAGATCCTCAAATACTGCTTCAATCACCAGATCGCGCTGGCTGAATCCCTGATAATCGGTGCCGCCGCTGATGCGCGCCATCTGCTGCTGACGTTCGGCGGCTTTTAGCTGTCGCATCTTCACCTTGTTGCTCAGCAGATCCCAGCTGTATTGCAGCGCATGATTCACGCCGACCAGATTGATGTCCTTAATGCGCACCGGCAAACCGGCTTTCAGCGCCGTAACGCTGGCGATGCCGCCGCCCATCAAACCGCCGCCGAGCACGCCAATCTGCTTCAGCACTTGCGGCTCGACACTGGCCATCGACTCCTTCTTTAAGGCCGTTGAGGCGAAGAACAAACTGCGCAGCGCGGCCGATTCTGGCGTCATCACCAGTTGGCCAAAGGCGCGCGCTTCCGCTTCATGCCCGGCGCTGCTGCCCTGCTCCAGACCGATGCGCACCACGTCAAGAATGCGCTGGGCCGCTGGATAGTTGCCCTGGGTTTTGCTGTGAGTCTGCCGCTGCGCCAGCGATAACAGCACCTGACGCGCGATTGGTCCCTGCAGCAAACGATCGCGGCGCGAAAGCTCCCGGCGCGCGCCTTTTCCTTTATGTACGCGCGCAATCGCCGTTTCCAGCAGAATTGATTGCGGCACCGCGTCATCGACAATCCCCAGCTTGAGCGCCTGTTTAGCGCGCAGCTGTTTGCCGGTAAGGATCAGCGGCAGCGCCTGCTGTACGCCAATCAGGCGCGGCAAACGTTGTGTACCGCCAGAACCCGGCAGCAGACCGAGCTGTACTTCCGGCAAACCGAGGCGCGTTTTGTCATCCAGCGAACAGATGCGCGCATCGCAGGCCAGCGCCAGTTCCAGACCGCCGCCGAGGCAGGCACCGTGAATCGCCGCCACTACCGGAAACGGCAGCGCGGCAATCATCGCCATCACATCTTGTCCCTGCTTTGCCAGCGCCTCAGCTTCCTGCGCCGTTTTGCAGTTGGCGATCATGCTGATATCCGCACCAGCAACAAAGTTGTCTGGCTTGCCGGAGATCAACACTAATCCAGCCAACTGCTGATGGCTGCGCGCTTCGTCCAGCACCGCTTTGATCTGCGGCACAAACTCGGCCTTCAGCGTGTTCATCTTCTCGCCCGGCACATCGATGGTGATCACACCGACGTGGTCGAGGCGCATGTGTAAATGAAAGGCGGATTCACTCATTATTCGGCCTCCAAAACCATTGCCGTGCCCAGGCCGCCCGCCGCGCAGGCGGTGACCAATCCCAATCCGCCACCGCGCCGCCGCAGTTCCTGCAGCGTTTGCGTGATCATGCGTGCGCCAGTGGCGGCAAACGGATGACCATAAGCAATCGATCCGCCAAGCACGTTAAAGCGTTCTTCATTGACTTCACCTAACGCATGCGGACGATTCAGCACCTCGCGCGCAAAGCGTTCGTCACGGAACATTTTCAGGTTGGCTAAGGTTTGTGCGGCAAAGGCTTCGTGCATATCAATCAGCGTCAGATCGTTGAGCGTGATGCCGGCGCGCTCCAGCGCCAGCGGCGAGGCGTAGGCCGGTCCAAGCAGCATATCCTGCCAGACATCAATCGCCGTAAAAGCATAGCTGCGCAGATAGCCGAGCGGCTGAATGCCGAGTTCGCGCGCGCGCCCTTCACGCATCAGGATCACCGCTGCGGCACCATCGGTCAGCGGCGTGCTGTTGGCGGCGGTCACCGAACCGTGGCGACGATCAAACGCCGGGCGCAGTTTGGCGTAATCGGCGGCGCTGGCGTTGAAGCGAATATTGTTGTCCTGCTCGATGGGCGCTTTCCACGGCGGCACAAATGCGGGCATCACTTCCTGGCTTAACACGCCCGATTGCCAGGCGCGCGCCGCATGCTGGTGCGAACGCAGCGCTAACGCGTCCTGCTGTTCACGCGTGATGCCGTGACTTTTCGCCATCTGCTCGGCGGTATCACCCATGCGTAATCCGGTGGAATACTCCGCTACCGCCGGTGGCACCGGCAACAGATCGCGCGGACGCAAATGACGCAGGATGCTGAGTTTTTGACTAAAGCTGCGCGCTTTGTTGAGATCCACCAGCGCACGCGCCAGAGTTTTACTGACGCCAATCGGCAGCACCGAGGATGAATCCGCGCCACCGGCAATGCCGGCATCGATGGTGCCCGCCATCAAACTTTCCGCTACGTTTGCCACCGCCTGAAAACTGGTGGCGCAGGCGCGGCTAACGCTATAGGCATCGGTATGCACGCCTAATCCGCTGCTCAGAACAATTTCACGCGCAATGTTGGGCGCTTCCGGCATCTGCACCACCTGGCCAAACACCAGTTGATCGATAAACTCGACCGGTAATTCGCTGCGCGCCATCAGTTCGCTGATCACCATGCGCCCCAGCTCCAGCGCGGGAATGCCGTGGAAATCGGTCGCCTGACGGGTAAAAGGGGTGCGTAATCCGTGGGTTATGGCGATACGTTCGCCCTGACGCGTCAGCAGCGGCTGCGCTTTGCTCATTGCAATCACCTGTATTTTTCGACCGGGGCATCATTGCCAAACAGGTCTGACCTGATCATCAGTGTTAACTAAGTGTTGCTAAGTAGCCAATAAGCAGAGGAAAAAAGTGCGAGGGAATACACGAAAATGAGTTAAGGCTGCCGAAGGGGTTTCGGCAGCGGCATGATTAGCGTAGGCCGAGCTGGAAAATCAGGGTTTCGGCCTGGCAGGCAAAGGTGAAGTCGATAGACAGGCGCACCGCGTCGCCTTCATTGGCAAAATCCGCGCGAATATCGCAAGGATCGGATTCCACCTGACGCGCGCGTTCAGTCAAATGCGCCAGCATCGCTTCCGCCGCATGGCGATCGGCAAACACGCCAGACCAGCTTGCGGTGCAATCGGTGTTATCCATCACGGTTCCCACATCGACACAGCAGCAGGCCGCCGTTTCGTTGGCATTACACTTTTTAATGGCATCAGTCATGATTCTCTCCTGACGATAATTTCAACGTAATCGGATTATTTTCTGCCGCAAAGTGTACGCCTGCTGCGTTTTCACATCCACGCTCAAGCCGCTAAGTGACGAATATCACACTAAAAATTGATCCAAAGCAAAATTGAACGCTATGTTTAAGTCGAACCGCTAAGATTTTGTTAAGCAGATCTGATTTTATCGATCAAATCAGAAATATTTAAAAAACAATATTGCAACAAATACACAGGTCGGACCTATACTCGTCGCACTGGTCTGATATGTGGTTTTGCCATCAGTCCCTACAATTCGCCGCTCTTTGTTACGCGACGTAACAACGTTAAATAATAAATCTGGATGAGGTTGTGGTCATGAACCATAAAAACCTGTTTGCAAAGTCAGCTGTGGCAGCTGCAGTAACGCTCGTCTGTTCTCATGTTTACGCCGCGGGCTTTCAACTGAATGAATTCTCAGCAATTGGTTTAGGTCGTGCATATTCCGGCGAAGGTGCGATGGGTGATACCGCCGCCTCTGCCAGCCGTAACCCGGCAACCATGGCATTAATGGATCGCCCTTCTTTCTCTATCGGCGCGGTTTATATTGATCCCGAAGTGGATATTAGCGGTCAGAGCCCGACAGGTCGCAGCCTCGATGCCAAAAATATCGCCCCAAATCAGTGGATCCCTAATCTTCACTATGTGCACCCAATTAACGATCAGTGGTGGATTGGCGCATCTGCGACCTCAAACTATGGTTTAGCAACCGAATTTAATGACGGCTATACCGCAGGTGGTTATGGCGGCAAAACCGACCTGATGACCGGTAATTTTAATATCAGCACGGCTTATCGACTGAATGAGAATTTCAGCTTCGGTATCGGCTTTGATGCGGTCTATGCAAAAGCGAAAATTGAGCGCTATGCCGGTGAAGCAGGTGCCGTGGCAGGATTGCCAGCCGATACCCAGATTGCGCATTTAAAAGGTGATGAATGGGGTTACGGCTGGAACGCCGGCATCCTGTACGAAGTGGATAAAAATAACCGCTTTGGCTTTACCTACCGCTCAGAAGTAAAAGTCGACTTTGACGGTGACTACAAGAGCAACATCCCCACCGCCTTTAACGGTACACCGCAGGCACTGGCTTTAGGCCTGCCTTACGGCACCAGCGGCACCACAATTCCGGGTTCTCTGACTTTGAATCTGCCAGAGATGTGGGAAGTGTCAGGCTGGCATAAAGTGGCGCCGCAATGGGCGGTTCACTATAGCCTGACTTATACCAGCTGGAGCCAATTTCAGGAGTTGAAAGCCACCGGCAGCAATGGCCAGACGCTGTTCTATAAGGATGAAAGTTTCCACGATGCCTACCGTATCGCGTTGGGTACCACTTACTTCTACGACGATAACTGGACCTTCCGTACCGGTATCGCCTTTGATGACAGCCCGGTTCCGGCCGATAAGCGTTCTATCTCTATTCCGGATCAGGATCGTCTGTGGCTGAGTGCCGGTGCGTCTTACGCCTTCAATGAAGATGCTTCTGTCGACCTGGGTATTTCTTACATGCACGGTCAGAAAGTCACCGTGAAAGAAGGCCCGTATACCTTTAACTCTGAAGGTAAAGCCTGGCTGTACGGCGCGAACTTTAACTACAAGTTCTGATACGTAGCTTGATAAAAAAGGCGACTCATTGAGTCGCCTTTTTGTTTTATTCAGAATCAATATCTTTCAGATCGTCCTGAATCGCACTGGCGTTCGGATTATCTTCCGGCTTCAGCTTACCGCCGTTGGCAATAAAGTCATGTCGCTGGAAGTAGGCATTACGAATAAAGGCGTACGGATCTTGCTGCTGACGCAAAATGGCGTCCGAATCCAGCAACTGCGCACGGGTTTCAATCCCTTCCAGCGTCCATTTACCTACCGAGATCGGCCAGCTCAACCAGCTTAAGACCGGATAGAGCGTATCAACGAAGTCACCGCCATCTTCACGGATGGTGAAGCTACCGTAGGCCGGCAATTCAACATACGGGCCGTAACCGACGCCATAACGTCCCAGCGTGCTACCAAAGCGATGCGGCACTTCACGCGCCAGTGCCGGATTGGCTTTGCCCGCCACGTCGATAAAGCCACCCAGCCCTAACACGGTGTTCAGGAAGAAGCGGGTAAAGTGGATGCCTGCCTGGCGCGGTTCACCCACCAGAATGGCGTTGACCATGCTGGCGGGCTCTTCAACGTTGGATAACACATTACTGATGCCGCTACGTGCCGGCACCGGCACATAATCGCGCCAGGCGACTGCCACCGGACGCAGAACATACGGATCCAGCACGTTGTAGTTGAAGTTAAACATCGTGCGGTTAAAGCCTTCCAGCGGATCGCTGCGCTGCGCAGGTTCCGTATTTTCAGCCGGTTTTGAGCTGGCACAACCCACCAGCAGTAAGCTGGCTAGCGCCAAACCGGTCAGGCGGTTATTCATTCTTCTCTCCCTGTGCGGATCAGTAAGGTATCGCTTCAGGGCTGCTGTTGATTAATTTCCACAGCCAGTTGCTGATGACCATCCCAGGGTGTGACCGCGCTTAAACCCAACCAGTCGCCAGACTGTGGATTGGCACTGCCATCGCGCGAAATGCGCACCCTGACTTGCACCTGATGCTGTGCCGAAAGCAGGCGATCGGGCATCATGGCATTGCTGTCATCGAGCGTGAGCGATAACGGGAAGTGGCTCAGCGGTAAACGCTTCACAGCCACAGGCACCGGTGAAACACCGTCAGACACAGAAATATACAACACTCCGCCTTGCGGTAACATTTTTTCTGCCGGCGGCGTCAAACTCACCGTCAATGCCAGGCTGCTATTTTGCTGTCCCGCGTCAGTTTTCGCTTGTTCAATGCTGCGCTCGATCATGGTGATGCGACGATCGCCTGCCGGTAACAGTTTCAACATCACCTGCCATGCACCAATCGCCTCATTGTACTGCTGCTGCTCAAAGGCATTAAACGCCAGCAGACTCAGCGTGCGCACATCGCTGTGATCGCGTTTAAGCAGCGCTTTCAGCAACACGTTGGCCTGACGGTTATCCTGCGGATCGCTGGAGCGCGTCAGCACTTCGGCATAATCCTGCTGCAGTTCGATATTGTCTGGCGCCAGCTGTAGCGCATGTTCAAATGCCTGGCTGGCATCGGTGGCATTATTCAGCACCATGCCTAAGCGGCCCAGCATCGCCCAATCGTTGAGGTTCGTTGCGTCGTGCTGCAGCGAACTGCGCAGACCCAGTTGCAGACGCGCCAACTCTTCCATGGTTAGCGGCTGAGCTTTAGTATCCATCACGCGCGCACGTAACGCAGGATACTCCTGCTGTACGCTGACAAACGCGGTTTGCTGCGTAAGTCCGCCGGTTTTCAGATACATGCCAACCGACACCACCAGCAGCACAATCACGCCCGGCAGCAACACCCAGCGACTGCTGCGATGAATGGTCGCGGCATCCTGCTGCGGCACATCGGTTAACAGCGTTTGTTGCAGTTCGCGCACCATTTCCGGGCGCTCAGCCACCACGCCCTCTTCTTCATCACGCTCCAGCTCGCGCAGGCGTTGCTGATAGAAATCGGTGTTGAGACGATCGCGATCGCCACTGCTGGCCTCGCGCTGACGCCAGCCAGCACGCAGAAACAGCGCGATAGCCGCCAGCAGTAAAATAATCAGGGTAATCCAGAATCCAGTCATTACGGCTTCCCGTCACGCTTGAGTAACGCCGCAAGGCGCTGTTGTTCACTGTCGTCGAGTTCGCTACGCGCTTTGCCGCGACGATTACGCAGAATAATGATCAGCGCGCCCAGCACCACAAACAGCGCTGGCCCCACCCACAAAATCAGCGTGGAAGGCGTTACCGGCGGCTCATACGTCACGAAATTACCGTAACGCGCCACCATGTAATCAATGATCTGCTGGCGGCTTTCGCCCTGCTTCATTAACTCGTAGACTTTGAGACGCATATCCGACGCGATCATCGCATTGGAATCGGCAATGCTGTTGTTCTGGCATTTTGGGCAACGCAGCGATGCGGTGAGATCGCGGTATTGTTCTTCCTGCTGCACCGAATCGAACTGATACGTATCAATCGCCGCCCACAGGCTGGTGCTGAGCAGAATGCCCGCTAACAGTAGAAGCAGCCGTTTCATACGCCCGCCTCCTTGTTGTATTTGTCCCACAGCGGTTTCACTTCTTCGAGCCAGACACGATCGTTCATGTCGCCTGCGTGGCGATAACGAATGATCCCTTTGCCGTCGATCAGAAAGGTTTCCGGTGCGCCGTAAACGCCGAGATCGAGACCGAGCATCCCGTTGCCGTCATACAGGCTGAGCGCATAAGGATTGCCCAGCGTGTTCAGCCAGGTCACCGCTTTGGTGCGATCGTCTTTATAGTTGAGGCCAACCACGCGAATGCCTTTTTCCGCCAGCGTGTTGAGGTATTGATGCTCCGCGCGGCAGGTTGGGCACCAGGTTGCCCAGACGTTGAGCAGAATCGGTTTGCCGTCGGTCAGCACCTGCTGATCGTAGATTTTGCCGGGCTGATCCAGCGCTTCCAGTTTGAATACGGGTACCGGTTTGCCGATCAACGCTGATTCGAGACGCGTTGGATCATCGCCGTTGGCGTTGCGCGACAGCTGCCACAGCAGCGCCGCGGCCAGCAGCAAAAACAGAACTAACGGGATAAACAGGATTTTTTTGTTCATGCCAGCTCCTCGCGCTGCTCTTTTTTGCGTGAGCGATAGCGCGGATCGAACAGGCAGAACAAGCCGCCCACCGCCATAAACACGCCGCCGTACCAGATCCAGCGCACAAACGGTTTGTAGTAAATCCGCACCGCCCACGAACCGTCATCCAGCTCTTCGCCCAGCGCCGCATACAGATCGCGGGTGAAACCGCCGCTGATCGCCGCTTCGGTCATCATGGTGCGCGCGGCTGCATAGAAGCGTTTTTCCGCCTGCATCACCGCTTCCAGCTTGCCGTTGCGCGTCACTTCAATCACCGCCACGCCGCCGCTGTAGTTCGGCCCTTGCAGGTTGCGCACGCCGTGGAAGGTAAAGTGATAATTGTGGATATCAACGGTATCACCCGCCTTCATGCGCACATCACGCTCAACGCTGTATTGGGTGCTAAAGGCGATACCAACCACGGTCACCGCCACGCCTAAATGCCCCAGCACCATGCCCCAATGGCTGCGCGATAGATGTCGTAAACCTTTGAAGAAAGAGTGGCGATGGGTGGCGCGCTCGTGCAGTTCCATCAACGTCAGCATGATCACCCAGATCGACATCAGCAGGCCAATAACCGTCATCGCCTCAATGCGATCCTGCAGCAGCCACGGCAGGGCGATCGACAGAATCAGCGTCACTAACAGGCCCACTCCAAGGCGTTTCCACAGTTTCTGTGGTTGGTCACGACGCCAGCGCACCAGCGGACCGATACCGAGCATCAGCGCGAACGGTGCCATCAGCCAGGTAAACATGGTGTTGAAGAACGGCTCGCCCACCGAGATGCTGCCGAGACCAAGCTGTTTATGCACCAGCGGCAGCAGCGTACCGAGTAATACCACCAGCATCGCGGCGATCAGCAGCACGTTATTACCCAGCAGGAAGGATTCGCGTGACCAGGCTTCGCTCTGTACGCGGCTGCGCACCTGACTACCTTTCAGCGCGTACAGCAGCAGCGAGCTGCCAATCACAATCACCAGGAAGGCGAGGATAAACATGCCGCGCGCCGGATCGGAGGCGAACGAGTGCACGGAAACCAGCACGCCGGAGCGCACGAGGAAAGTGCCAAGCAGGCTTAACGAGAACGCGGTGATCGCCAGTAACACCGTCCAGGACTTGAAGCTGCCGCGCTTTTCCGTTACCGCCAGCGAGTGCATCAGCGCGGTACCAGCCAGCCACGGCATAAAGGAGGCGTTTTCGACCGGGTCCCAGAACCACCAGCCGCCCCAGCCGAGTTCGTAATAAGCCCACGCCGAACCGAGCACGATGCCGATTGTCAGGAAGACCCACGCGGCGGTAGTCCACGGACGTGACCAGCGCGCCCATGCGGTATCCAGACGTCCGGCCATCAGCGAGGCAATAGCAAACGCAAAGGCCACCGAGAAGCCGACGTAACCCATGTACAGCAGCGGCGGATGGAAGATCAGCCCGATATCCTGCAGCATTGGGTTGAGATCGCGCCCGTCAATCGGGAAGTTTGGCAAGGTGCGGGTAAATGGATTCGAGGTGAGAATGATAAACAGCAGGAAGCCGAGATTAATCATGCCCATCACCGCCAGCACGCGTGCTAGCGCATCCTGCGGCATCCCGCGACTGAAGATCGCCACCGCCAGCGTCCAGGTGCTGAGCAGCAGCACCCACAACAGCAGTGAACCTTCGTGCGCCCCCCAGGTTGCCGCGATGCGATAATAGACCGGCAGCAAGGTGTTGGAGTTGGTGGCGACATAGCCAACGGTAAAGTCATTCACCACAAAGGCGTGCACCAACACCACAAAAGAGGCGGCGACACAGATAAACATGCCCCAGGTTAATGGGCGCGCCATCGCCATCAAACGCGCATCCTGACGCGCAGCGCCCCACAGCGGATAGACGCTCAACAGGAGCGCTAAAGCCAGCGCCAGACACAGCAGAAAGCTACCAATTTCCGGCATCATGATTGCGCACCCGACTGCTGATAGGCTGCTGCAGGTCCTGTGTGATTCTTCTTCATGGCATCTTCAATTTCGGGAGGCGTATATTTTTCATCATGTTTCGCCAGCACTTCTTTGGCGTTCACCAGATTGCCCTCTTCCAGCACGCCTTGCGCTACCACGCCCTGCCCTTCACGGAACAGGTCCGGCAGAATGCCTTCATAGGTCACACTGACCACGCCGTTGGCGTCATACAGTTTGAAAGAGACGGCGAGGGTTTTCGGATCGCGCTTTACGCTGCCCGGCATCACCATGCCGCCAATGCGCAAGCGCTGGCCTGGCTCAGGCTTCTGATGATCTTCACCTTTGCCGTTGATAATTTCACTCGGGGTATAAAACAGGTCGATGTTGGAACGCAGCGCGTACATCACCAGCGCGGTCGCCAGGCCAAGCCCGATCAACACCGCGATCGCCACATAGAGGCGATTACGACGACGGATATTCACACGGATTCTCCCGCTGCTCCACTGGCAGCTTTTTTCGATTTAGCCGCGCGAATGCGGCGCTCCCTGAACTGACGCTGGCGAATTTCCGCCAGCAAACGGCGACGGAACAGCACGGTGTGCAGCACCAGACCGAATAACGGGATCAACGTGAGGATAACGGCGAGCCAGACGTAAAAGGCATAGCCGCCCATGGCGAAGAAATCGCTCCACGATGCAAAGGCTGGCGTCATAATTTGCTTCCTCCCTGCGCCACATCAATCGCCCACGGACGATGACGCTCGGTGAATAGAATCAAATTACGCAGGCGCATTAAGGTCAGCGCACCAAACACCAGCAGGTAACCGAGAATGGACCAGCGCAGCGGTGTGCGCATGCTTGGATCGATAGCCTGCTGCAGAATGCCTGATGAGCCCTGATGCAGCGTGTTCCACCATTGCACCGAGAAGTGAATGATCGGCAGATTAACCACGCCAACCAGAATCAAAATGCCGGCGGCGCGCCCGGCGGTGCGGCGGTCTTCAAAGGAGTGATACAGCGCGATAACGCCCATATAGAGGAACAGCAGCACCAGCTCAGATGTCAGGCGTGCATCCCAGATCCACCAGGTTCCCCACATCGGTTTACCCCAAGCGGAACCGGTAATCAGCGCGATAAAGGTGAACACCGCGCCAATCGGCGCCATCGCCGCTGAGACCAGATCGGCCATCTTCATCTGCCACACCAGGCCGATAAATGCCGCAATAGCCATTGATGCATACACGCCCATCGACCACATCGCTGCAGGCACATGAATGTACATAATCCGGAAGCTGTTGCCCTGCTGATAATCCGCCGGTGCAAAGCCGAATCCCCAGACCCAACCGAGTAACAGCGTGCCAACACCCAGCACCGCGAACCACGGAATAAAGCGACCGCATAGCTGGTAAAGCCGCTCAGGCTTTGCCCACTGGTGTAACCATTTCCACATTTTGCATAGCTCACAATAAAGAGAATTCAGGTTTCGACCGCTCTGGGGCGGCACGAATTAATGCAGACTAATACGCAAGGCCGCTGCCGTCGCGAACGGCGACAGCGTTGCGCTTACCGCCAGCATCGCGCCAAGAATCGCCAGATAACCCCCGATCGGCAATCCCATTGCGGCGGCATCAATCGCCGCGCTGGCGAATATCAAAACCGGTATCGACAACGGCAATACCAGCAAACTCAGTAATACGCCGCCGCGCCGCAACCCAACGGTTAATCCGGTCCCAATCGCGCCGAGAAAACTCAGCGTTGGCGTGCCAAGTAATAACGTCAATGCCATCGCGCGCCAGCCGGCAAAATCTAGCGACAGCAACAATGCTGCCAGCGGCGACAATAAAATCAGCGGTAGCCCGGTAATCAGCCAGTGCGCAATCACTTTGCCCAGCACCGTGATCGGCAGCGGCGTCGGCAACAGAAGTAGTTGCTCAAGCGAACCATCAAGAAAATCGTCACGAAACAGCCGTTCCAGCGCCAGCAATGAGGCGAGTAACGCGGCAACCCACGCCACGCCCGGCGCAATCCGCGCCAGCTGCTGTGGCTCCGGTCCGATACCTAACGGAAACAGCGTGATAACAATCAGGAAAAACCACAGCGGATTGATCACTTCCCCGCCGCTACGAAAGGCGATTTTTAATTCACGCTGAATGACCCGGCCTAACATCAAGCCCACTCCGAAGTAAGACGAATTTTACGCACGCGCGCGCTGTGATCGGGCAGATCCTGATGCGTGGTCAGAATCACCGCTCCGCCGTTATCGGCATGGCTGACGAATCGCGCCATTAATTTTTCCACACCGCCTTTATCGATGGCGGTTAAGGGTTCATCGAGGATCCATATCGACGCTGGGCTAAGCCATAAGCGTGCTAATGCCACGCGCCGCTGCTGTCCGGCGGAGAGTTGTGCCACCGGCACCTCTTCAAAACCCAGCAGATCGACCTGCTCGAGCGCAGCAAAAATCGCGTCTTCTTTGCTGCTACCGTGCCAGAAATGCAGGTTCTCCAGCGGTGAGAGTACCGATTTCACGCCGGGGTGATGGCCAAGATAGAGCAGATTTTGTTGCCATACTTCGCGCTGTTGACGAAGGGGCTGTGACTGCCACGTTACGTCGCCCTCTTCCGCCCGGCTTAATCCGGCCAGCAGGCGCAACAGCGAAGTTTTCCCGGCTCCGTTTGGCCCTTCAATTTGCACAATGTCACCCGGTTGCACGCGGAAGCTCAACCCATGAAACAAGGTTCGCTCATCACGAACGCATGAGAGATTAATGACTTCGAGCATAGAAGGGAGAATCGCGGCAATGAATGAGGCGGGGATAATACCACATTGAATCTGTGGGCCGAAGTCTGTGAGCTGGCTCCCACTTACCCCAAATGGGGTATTCGTGCGCCCCAGATCAACAAATTGCTCAAAAATCCAACTCAGTTAAAATTTCGTTACTCTTAATTTGAATCTTCGTAACAAATCGACCTTGCAAAAACCAGCTACGCTTATGACGCAATGGCATTATCACCTGAGGAAAACATGAAACAATCACCATCGATTTCAAACAGTGACAACGATGTAGAGAGTGATGAGAAGGAGCAAGGTAAGGAGATAGAAGTCGATGAAGATGCCCTGCCCTCGCAGGCTGCGGCGATTCATGAAGAGATACGCCAGGATGGGGAAAAAGAGCTCGAGCGTGACGGCATGGCGCTGCTCTGGTCCGCGGTTGCGGCGGGACTGTCAATGAGCGCTTCGCTGATGGCGAAAGGCATTTTTCAGGTCCATCTTAAAGGCGTGCCGGGCGCATTTTTACTGGAAAATTTGGGTTATACCTTTGGCTTTGTCATCGTGATTATGGCGCGCCAGCAACTGTTTACCGAGAATACCGTTACCGCCGTTTTGCCGGTGATGCACAAACCGACCGGCAGCAACTTTGCGCTGCTGTTACGGCTCTGGTGCGTGGTGCTGCTCGGCAATCTGATTGGCACTGCATTGGGGGCGCTGGCCTTTAATCATATGCCAATATTCGACGATGCGACGCGTCAGGCCTTTACCGCCATCAGTGAAAAAGTGATGGTGAACTCACCAAGCGAAATGTTCGCTAATGCGGTGATATCAGGCTGGATTATCGCCACCATGGTGTGGATGTTCCCGTATGCGGGTGGCGCAAAGATTGTAGTGATTGTGATGATGACCTGGCTGGTGGCGTTAGGTGATTTAGCGCATATCGTGGTCGGTTCGGTCGAGGTGCTATATCTGGTGTTTGCGGGCACGCTGCCGTGGTACGAATTCTTTTGGCCATTTGCCTTGCCTACGCTGCTTGGCAACATCACGGGCGGTACGCTGATATTTGCGTTGATCAGCCATGCGCAGATTCGTAACGACATGAGTGAAGCGGCGAAAGCCAAAGCGCGTGCGGAACAGAAGCGGAAAGAGAAGCAAAAACAGGCGTAAGCCTGGTCTTAAATTGCTGATAGATTGAGCAAACAACCGCTACATAGTTAAAATCAGGTTCGCGGTGCGCTATACTGCGCGCCCGGCGTCTCCTTAGTTAAATGGATATAACGAGCCCCTCCTAAGGGCTAGTTGCAGGTTCGATTCCTGCAGGGGACACCATATAGCAGTTCGCACCCATCCTTCTCCGTTCGCTAAAACCCCATTGCACCAAGCACTCACCCAAATTACCGTTCGCAATCGTTCGCCATAGTTCGTTGACAGCCAGACTATTGGCTGGGTAAATTCTGGGTAAATCAATTTTACCCACCCGGATTTTACCCAATGCTCACGATAAAGCAGATTGACGCTGCAAAACCCAAAGAGAAGCCCTACAGGGTTGCAGATGGAAATGGACTATTCCTCTATGTGCCCGCATCCGGAAAGAAGGTCTGGCAGGTGCGCTACCAGTTCGAAGGAAAAGAGAAGGTGCACACGATCGGGAAATATCCGGAGATTGGACCGGCGGATGCCCGAAGTATGGCTTTTGAGCTAAAACGCGATTTGGCTGTCGGCCTGAATCCGGCCGTGAAGAAAAAACAGAAGGGAAAGGAACCGGACTCGTTTGGTTCAATTTTCGAGGAGTGGTACAAGCATAAGAAGCAGGTTTGGTCTGAAAAGTACGCCAGTGAACTCAGGCGCATGTTTGATGATGACATCCTTCCTTATATTGGCAAGCTGCAGATGGATGACATTGAGCCGATGGCTCTGCTGAAGGTGTTGCGCAGGTTTGAGGATCGGGGCGCGATGGAGCGAGCCAACAAAGCGCGGCGCCGCTGCGGTGAAGTGTTTCGCTATGCAGTCGTTACCGGACGTTGCAAATACAATCCGGCGCCAGACCTTGCTGATGCAATGAAAGGATATCGCAAACAGAACTATCCGTTCCTGCCGGCCGACCAGATACCAGCGTTTAACGCAGCGCTCGCCACTTATTCAGGAAGCGTCATTTCCCGCGTTGCTACTCAAATCCTTCAGTACACCGCCCTGCGCACTAAAGAGATGCGTAGTATGCAATGGACAGACGTCGATTTCGAAAACGACCTGATTACGATCGCCGCTGACGTCATGAAAAATCGCAAGCAGCACGTGGTGCCGATGTCACGTCAGGTAAAGGCGTTGCTGAAGTTTCTGCACCCAATCACCTCCACATCTGCATTCGTATTCCCCGGTCGTAATGACAAATCAAAATCAATCAGTGACGCGGCCGTGCTGCTGGTAATTCGCCAGATCGGCTATGAGGGGCTTGCCAGTGGGCATGGTTTCCGGCACCAGTTCAGCACGATTCTGAACGAGCACGGCTGGCCGCATGATGCGATAGAGCGCCAGCTGGCTCACGTCGATCGCAATAACATCCGAGGAATCTATAACCACGCGCAGTACCTGGAAAAGCGCAGAGAGATGATGCAGTGGTGGGCGGATTATCTGGAAGGAAATGGGGCGTAATGCCCCTCAAATTGTCGGCCTGTCATCCTCGTGCATGGTCGTGATTTCATGCGTCACCACTCCCACCACCGCGATATCTTCCAGCAGGTCATCCATCAGGAATGCGCCATCGTCAGTAATCAGGCGCCGCGGATGAATCATGATCATCGCCCACTCATACATGCCTGACATATCAATCAGCACCGTGTCACCGTTTACCGGGTAACGCTGCTTATCGATTATGCACCTGCGGCCGTTAAGCTCCACCATGCTGGAAGTGTCACGCGTAGACAGGATGTGCTGCAGCGGCTGAAGCAGAAACTTCACTTCGCTACTGGCAGGTCCGACAGTCTGGTTGTGTATGCCGGCGACAACATTTCGCGCTTCATCTCCCAGGATTTCTGGATACCCTGTCCTGCAAACCATAATTTCCCCTTCCCGCTCTGGTTGAGACCATCAACAACACGCATCAGAGATTCGCTGTTGGCCTGTGGTTTGAATTCGTCAAAGAGATTGAGCTGCGAGACGCCCTGGCTGTAGAAGTCGCCCAGCATCACGCCTGCTTTCATATACCGGCACCCGTCGCGCCATATGTGGTCCAGACCCTGCATGGCAACCCGTATTATTTCTCGCGTATCATTCGTTGGAGTCAGGAGTCTGCCCATGGCTTGGTTTCCATAGAAAACTTCACCTTCAGCATGAGGGCTTGTTCGGACGAACACAGCTACCTGACCGCAATACTGGCGTTCTCGCCTTAGCTTCTCAGCCGCGCGCTCAGCATAAGAGCAAACAGCCTGCCTCATGTCCTCGTATTCAGTGATGCGCGACCCAAATGAACGTGAGCAGACAATTTGCTGCTTAGTCGGCGCGAACTCTTCCAGCTCAAGGCATGGCTCGCCGCGCAGCTCACGGATGGTTCTTTCCATTACGACAGTGAAGTTATCGCGCATCAGCTTGATGGGGCTGTTCGCTAAATCCAGGGCTGTGTTAACGCCCATGATTTTTAGCCGTTTAGCGATTCTCCTTCCTACGCCCCATACATCCTCTACGTCAATCAGCGCCATAAGCTTGCGCTGGCGCTCAACGTCCGACAGGTCAAGTACGCCGCCGGTCTTCGTCCACTTTTTAGCAGCGTGGTTAGCCAGCTTCGCCAGCGTCTTTGTCTGCGCAATGCCAACGCCAACAGTGAGGTGCGCCTCCTGCTTTATTCGCGCTCTCACCTTTCGTCCGAGTTCATCGAATGACTGCAGTCTGTCCAGTCCGGTTACGTCCATGAACGCCTCATCGATCGAATAGACCTCAACCGACGGCGCCATATCTTCGAGTATGGTCATGACCCGGTTGCTCATGTCTGCATAAAGCGCGTAATTGCTGCTGAATACGTGAATCTTGTGCCGGCGGATTTCGTCCTTCAGCTTGAAGTAAGGCGCACCCATAGGGATTTTCAGCTCTTTCACTTCGGCGCTGCGGGCGATTACGCAACCGTCGTTGTTGCTGAGCACCAGAACCGGCTTGCCGCGCAAATCAGGCCTGAAAACCGTCTCGCAGCTGGCGTAAAACGAGTTCACGTCAACGAGCGCAAACATCACATGCCGCCGTTTGGATTGAAAACCTGAAACACGCGCTCATCACCTTCCGATGTTGAGATATCCCGGAATACTGACTTGTGAGCCTCGATCCAGTTATTCGCTTGTCGTGGCGTGTAATGCCAGTTTAGGCGCTCAAGTTCACTGACAAAGTCGAGTGTGCTTACGGTGTAGCGGCCAGCGGCATCGCGTTTGATTGCGAACCTGAAGGCGTCTTTTATTTCGTAGTCGCGGGGCATGGTCATCTCCCTCCCTGATAGATACTGTATATAAATACAGTAATATCGATCGGTAGGATCGATCAAGTCGCTGCGCTTGGGTAATTTGTAAAGCCATTGGTGGGTAAAGAAATTTAGTTTTTTAAATGGTGGCGTTTTGACTTAAGCGATTAGAAATCTACGCTTAATTAGCAACATATCGTTGCCTTGACGGGGAAAGGAAATGATGAAGAGCTTCTTAGGTGGGATGATCATAATTACAAGTCTAATGACATTAGCTGGTTGCCAGCATGAAAGCCCTGCTGTAGGCCCGGATGGCAGACCGCACGCGCCAAGTGGAGAGTCAGTACCAGGCGGACCATTAGGTAAAGGACCGGTTGGCCAGCCTCAGGCATGATTGAAAGTCAGCAGGCACAATTCAGTGCTTGCTGACTCCAAAGAGATACATCGCTAACTCAGCCACGCAGCTCCCGTCCTCATCTTCAAACATTGCCGCCATGTACCCGACCAGGGATTCATTAGTGATCGGGATTCCCTCATCAAGCATGTTAATCACCGCCTGCCCCATGACGTTACGCACAGCATCCATCGCAAGGTCGCAAACTTCAATATCCATGCATCCTCCTGTTGTGGAGTCTTCAGGGTACGCCTGCAGCTGAGTGTTGGTATAAGAAACGGCTCAAAGACCTTTACGGCAAAGGTAGTTGCTTTTTACAGAGAATTAAAAAACTACTTCGAGGATTGCACATCAAGCGCATGATTCAATTGATAAGTATCTGTTAACTTGTAGACTGTGCGCATAAATTTTTTAAGGATTATCTCAATGGTAACGAGTTCCGGAAAGAACACAGACATTGAAGCGCTGCGCTCTATTGCAATCATATTCGTGATGATCGCCCATTCTCGTAAGCTGCTGCCTGATTATGTACCAGGTGTTGGCTTCATGGGGATGCTGCAGGACTACTTCGGATGGTGGACAGGTGTTGACCTGTTCTTTTGCATTTCTGGTTTCATCATCACCAGTAATTTGTTGAAGTATAAAATCGAGAAAAAAGATGCTGCTGGGTTTGTGAGTTTTGCATTGCCTTTTTGGGTTAAGCGAATGTTCAGGCTGTGGCCAGCAGCATGGTTTTGGCTGACATTTGTCACCGTCGCCTCAATATTCCTTAATAAGAGCGGAATTTTCGCTGACCCGATACGTAATTTGATGTATCAGGTTTACGCCATGCTTAATGTCGCCAATGCTTATGGAAATGTTTGCTTTAATACATTTCAGGTTACAGGCGGAGACAGGATATGTGGTTCCAATCTGGTTTACTGGAGCCTGGCACTTGAAGAGCAGTTTTATTTAATTTTCCCGTTTATATTTTTCTTCCTTGGAAAAAAGAAAACACTTATTACAGTTCTTTTGATTGCTGCCATACAAATACCACTGAACAGAGGTGGCTCATGGCTTGGATTTATACGAACCGATGCAATTTCTCTTGGTGTAGCTTTAGCGATATTCTCTTCAAGCGTCCTGTACGAAAAGTTTAATCCAGCGTTCTTGCGTAACAGAGCATTTGCATTTGCAACGTTCTGGCTTTTCACTGCCTTCCTTGCACTTCTTGGCTCGTCTAAAACCGTACCCGTCGGATTCTCAACCGGCCTGATCGCAATTGTTTCTGCGATTATGGTATGGATGGCAAGCTTCAATCATGACTATTTCACGGGTAGTCGTTTAACAAAATCAATATCAATGTGGATTGGTGCCAGAGCTTATTCTCTTTACCTTGCCCATATCCCTTCGTACTTTCTTATTGTTGAGCTGGCTCATAGGTATAACATTCACCATGACAACTACTTTGCCAACAAGGGATATATAATGCTTCCAGTTGGAATTGCAACGGCTGTATTCATGGCAGAAATGACGCACAGATTTATTGAAGAACCAATGCGCAGAATTGGAAGAGAAAAGGCAAAATTCATATGAAAAATATAATCAGGCTAATAGCACTTTATTGCTTATACAACATGCTAGTGCTTAAATCATATGCATGGGAAAATAAATCCTTCTTTTACTTAGAAGTACTTGCCATTGCTCTATGGATCGTAAGTGAGTTTGAGTGGTATCGAAAAGAGAAGAAAGGAAAAGAAAATGATTCATGACAGACGCGATGTATTTTCATTCAACAACATATCAATAGGCTCAATAACAAAGTTGCTATTGATAGGTTTCGTTATTTCTTTATCTATGCTTCTATTGTTTTTGATTTCACAAAACATGGAAGAATTAAAGCAATGGAATGATTACTCTATAAAAGAAAAATGTTACATTTCTCAACCGGATAATGAGGCGCGTAGCCTCGAAATAGATGGTGGGCGTTTAGCCACCAACCCTAAGCCTAAGGAGTGGTCCTGCAGTAACGGACTGAAGTTTACACGATACTAATGGAGTAAAAGTGAAGAGAATTTTTGCATCTTTGATTGCCTCTGCGGCAATGGCGCTGTCTCTATCAGCGCACGCGCTCGATTACCAGGAAACCATTCTTGGTAAAACCACTACGATCAACGCCGCCAATTATGGTGAGCTTTCTGAAGCCATTAACGAAGCCAACAAGAACGGCGGTGTAATTGTTCTGGCTCCTGACGTTCCGCGCGGCGCGATGCCTGTGAAGCCAAACGACAATACCCGAATTGTAGATCAGCGCTACAACGGCGGCATTGATATTGTCCGTGGTAATCACCCTCGTCTCGAGGGTCAGTGGCCGCAGTATAGTAATCTTGGTGTTGGCTTAGGGAAAAACTTCGTTATTTCTGATGTAGTTCCATACGATGCGAAAGTGGAGTCATGGAAAGGCGAGCCAATGAACCCGCATGCTGACAACCCAAACAGGCATCAGGATTCACACGAGTATTCCAACTCACATAACCACTATCAAAACTTCCTTAGTGAGGTTTGGACGTTCTCCCCTACAGTTAATGGTGTGTCAATCTGGGGTGATAGCGGCGCGTTTTACCCCGGAGCAAAAACATGGGGCGGGTTCCTGTCAGCACGCTCATGGCCGGTGCATTGGGAAAAATACGTTCCAGAAGGCACTCCTTCATTCGAAGATAAAGATTTCGACGCACAGTTGGTTGGCTTAGAAATTGACGTGCTGAATGGCGGCCTTCCTAATGGACAGGTTTCCGAGAAAATTGGACGCCCTCTGTCCAAGTCTGGTTTGCAGATCGTCGGCTTCGGCAACACTAACACTGCAGCAATCGAACTGCGATCTGAAGATTCAGACGATATGTCGAAAAAGCCAGGTGAGCGTAAAGGCACTTGGCATTACGGAATCATTGCATACAATTCGCTTAACCCAGATTCAACCTTAATTTACTCAGCTACTCCAGCAGGTAAAACAGGTTTGGATTTCGAGCAGACTCATTACTCAGACAGTGCTATCAAAATTAATTCTGAAGGCCCTAAAACGGGCATCAGTTTCACTCATTATGATGGTGGTCAGATTTACTCTAAAGGCCGCGAGTTGTTCATTCAGCCGGGTCAGGAGGGTCTCACAATTGCCGCGCCAAATGGCGAGCCTGTGTGGCGATTTGGTGTAGGTGGAAGCGTATGGTTTAAAGGCTTCAACCTTATGAAGGTAGGCATTCCAGTGGGTGTGATTCTGCTGATTGTCTTCGTATTTATGCTGATTCAAATTCTCTCACTGCGCAAGCAGGTGGCAGAGATTAAGCGTATCGTTAAGCGCTAAAAACATGAGGGGGCTTTCGCCCCCTTTTGTTACTTTTGGTCTAATGCGTCAAGTCGCTCGGCCAACTCATTTATAGCTTTCACAACCGGAGCAATGAACTGCTCATATCGCAATCCTAGAGTGCCATCTTCGCCTTCGACATATCCTCCAAAGTCCTTCACGCCAAGCTTATCCAGTAATGCCTTCACCTCCTGAGAAATAAAGCCAAAATGTGTGCGCTTGCCAGCAACCGACGTAATTTTTTGCGTCATCTTTGGAACCTTTACTATTTCCATGCGGGGCTGACTGATGGTTTCCAGGTAATTGCCACTTTCATCCACGACGTCTATTGAATCAAATACAGGACGCTCAACCTGCTTAGTGACATATGAACGAACGTATTTTTTTACGCCATCAATTTCCACAAGCTCTTGGACCATTTCCGTAGAATCGGTAATTTCTGTGACCTGCCGCTCGACTTCCTCGTAACCGTCTTCAACCTCTTCAACAATGTTACCGCCACTGATAAACCGGTATGACACTGGTCGCAGCCCTTTAATGAATTCGAGCCCCAGCTCTGAATCAACCACATTAGTTTTCAGGTTACCGTCAGACGTTTGAATTGCTCCATTCGCCGCCCAAACCTGAGATGCCCTCGCTCCAGATGCACCAATGGTGTAGGCATTATCGACATTGAAAACAATTGCCGCGTTTGGCCGTATGACGCTGTTGAACTGGATAAATCCTGAACCTTTAGCAACCATCACTGTGTTGATATTAGTGTCTGGACCTACAGCTGATAGAGAGGCTGGGTTGCCAGCTGTGCCGCCATCAAATCTAAATCGGTTAACATCTCCGGTGGAAAAATTTCGGTAACCAAACTCTGCTGCGGATCTCCCGTAGCCACCTCCAACAGTGGTTACACCATTCGTACCGTCAACGGTGATTTGCCTGCGGGCGGTTCCGTCAGAGTCATAACCACTGCCAATATAAAGGGGATATTGATCTGTGCTGCCTGATGCTGCATGGAAATGATAGAAACCGCGAGCAGAGGCAATGATGGATACATTTTCCTCAAACCCAGCACCAGACAAGCGATGGACGCGTAAGGCTGAGACAAGGTTATCAACGCTACCCCACCAGTAATAATCAACGTTGCTCGCGGTGCCAGCTGAAGCTGATAGCGTTGCTGACCAGGAGTCTGTATAAGCGGCTTGCGTGGTTGTTACGCCATTAACAACGAAAGTGGTTACGATGTTGTTGAGTGGAATAAATGGGTCTCCGGATATTCTTGTGATGGCAGTACCGCTGACATTGCACTTACCGCGCCCCCAGATATAACAACAGATATAAGTCATTGTTGCCGATGAAGAGAAGCTGACAGCGGTGCCGTTCAGGTTCGTTACGGTAAATGTATTATTCCCCACACTTGCTACGGTATAGCCAGCATCCTTTAGCCAGACTGTTTTACCTACTTCAGCTGAAGTTAGGCCCGCACCGCCGATAATAGTTACCTGATTAGTGCCTGCAACAGTCGTGCATTTACCTGCTCGAGAAGACGGTTGAATAGCCAATTCTACCGGGCTGGGGTACTTGCTAGGCTGCATAGTCAGCCAGCTTGAATACCCATCAATGAATGGAACAATTCCATCAGTGCCATGGATTGGATCCGCCCCACCAATCTGGAACCCCGTCACGTTACCGGCGTTACCACCGTACCTGAACATGGTGCCATATTGAGGATTGCCATCTCCGCCACGCACACCATTACTGGCAACGCTCACCGAACCAGTTGAACCATCATAGCGGTGGATTACAGCACGTCGCAGATAGCCGGAGCCGGAAAAGGTCACAGGCTCTTCGAAGATGAAGTGGCGACCGTAACAATCCACATCTGTACTGAGCAAATAATTTCCTGCTGGAACAAGAATTTGCCTACCCTTTGGAACCAATGTATTTGCAGCATTAAACGCAGCCGCCGCATTGGTTGTGCCGTTATAGGTATCACCTAGAAAATCAAGAATGCTTGAGAATTGCGCATTAAAATTATGCTGAGTTCTAGCCACGGACCCTGCATAAGGCTGCTTGACAGTAATTAATGCGTCACCTTCGTTTATCCCCTCTCCTGCCAATGCGCCGATACCAACTGCAATCCATTTACCAGAACCAATTCCCCCCGCTGAAGAAGGAGTCGAGTTGGCAGGAACATTCTTCGGGAACACCCCATCCCAGCGATAATATTCACCGTCAGTTGTATCTTTAAGAATCTGATTAGGCAGTGTTAGATTTGCACCAGCTTGGAATGTGCCTACAGGCACCCAACCATAAGCTGAAATTGCTTGCTGGGCCCACATTTTTAGACCCTCTATGGTGTAGTGGCTTATACCAAAGCGGTCTATATATTGTTGTTCAAGCGAAGTAACAAACTCGTCAATTTTACCTGCGTTGAATTTTAGGTCGCGAGGTGATTCACTAGGTACAGCATTATTAGTAGGTTGCGTAGCCATATTTTTCCCATAAAAAAAGCCAGCTCTGTGGCTGGCCTGTGTTGGATTGGTTGCTGTCAGGGGTAAATCAGGTCGCTATACTCTGCGAGGGTTAATGCGGTAGTGCCATCGCTGTTAGGCTGCTTCTCGCTGATGATCCACTGAGTCGCATTGAGCTCTTCAGTTGTGGCGATGACGTATCTCGATGGAGACTGAACGTCATAGCCGTCGAAGATGTTTAACGCCATGTCAGGAATCGCAGCAGTAAACCCAAACGCGGTATCGGTGCGCGGCGTGGCGGCATATCTGGCAGAACTGTTGCCCAGCGAATCGGTGATGACCACAAACATCGATCCAGCGAAGTTGATGCGTTCGCTGGTTTCGAACGTATTGCCACTGCGGGAAACGATATAACCAGCCTGCTGGTTGGTGTCGTAGGTGTCTGGCACCTGAACCATATCGCCTACGTTCACCCACTCTCCATCTGCCAGCGCGGTAATTGCCATGCTCATACGCGAATAAAGCAACCGGCGGCATTCCTTCTGAGCACGATAATCAGCCTGGAAAGCGTTGCGGATATACATCATCTCGAACTTCTTAGCTTTAGCGGGCTGGCCCAGCACTATCTGGTTGTTAGCTACCCGGTAACGCACAAAGGCCTGCTTATTGGTGTTGGGGTCTCGATACTGAACCTCAACGCCATCGTAATCACCGGGCAGCGTCATTTCATAGCTGAGTGAATATCCTGACTGAACTGTGTTGGACCTATTAAAAACCGTCACAGGCCTGTCGCGCTTTTCATCCTGAGTGAATGACAATACGCCGTCGTCCCAGAAAACACTCACTCCGGCCGCATCGCATATCGTCTCCATGCGAGAACCCAGTGATACATCCTCATCATCGAATGTGTAATCGCAGTAACCGAGGCGAACATCTTTTGCATCTAACTTGGCCTGAATCTGGTAAAGGCCGTAAATGTCGATGCTGCTTTCCGCCTGCCCGCCAACTACCAGCCAGTTAAACAAGGCGATATCAGAGAATTTTCGAGAGGGCCGCAGAGCGTAATCAACTGCTTGTGTCGTAGCGTTGTAGCTGATGACATATCGATTAATCAGCGCGTTGTATTTCCTCTCTCTTTCGCTTGTAGCGTTCTCCGTTCCCTTAACTGTCACTCGCACAATACAGTCGTTTTGATAGACCACATTTGATCTGATGTTCACAGAGTGAATGGCCTCGACTGTCAGCTTGTTGCCGGAATTAGAGTTATTCGTGCGGTAAAACGAGACTGCATACCTTCCGGCGCCAGCGGCCGGCGTTAGCTTGTATGTGTTGTAATAAGTTTTTGTGGTGACGTTGTAGGGGTTGTCAACGCTATAGGTGAAAGACTGCTCCGTTCCCGGGATCTGATTATTATCGTCGTCCACCTTCCATATTTTCGTTACCCAATCTGTCGTACCATCGGTTGGACCGAGCTGGGAAACCATGTGTACCCATAGCTGCGATGATGCCACAGCAGAAAAGTAAGGCCCTGAAACGAGCCCCTCGTTATCGTTCAGAATGAACTTCACAAGGTTAATCGTAGCATTTGCTGGCACGATACCGGCGTCAGCACCTGACAGCGATCCAATCACAAATGTGTAGTAATAGATTGGAGCCGTAACCGACCCGTTGTCGCTCTGAGTTGCGCTAATCAGCGTACCGCTGAATGTTGCATCGCGCGTTACTGAGCCACTTCCTGAGTTGTATGTGACGTTGACTGTAAAAGTCACGGCATGGGGTTTCGGCAAATCGAAGAAGTATGCAAATGAAGACTGTCTTGTAATCTTAATTCTTGCCTGATTATTGATGAATCCAGCTTCAATCAGGCTTGTTGAGGTGGCAGTTTCAACGACAACACCATCATTCTCGTTGGCACCCAGAACTTCCTGCCCGTCTATTCCGTCAAAAGCAAATCCGACATTAACCGATCCGATATTCTCGCCAGGCTGGAAAACTGTATAACTTGCGCCGGCAAGTGACGAAAGGTTTGACTCCGAATACCTGATACTGCTTACGTCATATTTTCCAAGGCCGAAGTTCATCCATTCAGTGATGTATTTGTCATTGTTCGAATACTCAAATAACGACTCCTGAATAAGGTCCGGGAATGAGCGAATAAGCCCAAAGCTATCTGGCTTGGCCTCGCCGTTGCGGGCAATGTTCGTTTGCCCTTTCACACTGTTGTTTGGTGAGGTCTTACTGTTTCCAGCCGCGGCGCTGGCGTTTGGCTGCTTGATCAGCCCACTCATTACTTTCTGGGTAAACTTGATGGGGTTGAAGTGCTCCAGAGGGTTAAGCAGCGTTCCTACCAGGCCGCCGCTTTTAGGCTGGTCAAATATGATAATCTTGTCGTTCTCATTGAGCGCAAAACCGACCTCATCATCATCATGCAGCTCACGTCCATTGACGTTCACGCGCATTTCAGCATGCAAGTTTGATTCGCCCAGCCATTCACTCAGTAGTGTCCCCGCAGGAACTTCTACGCGTTCTTTAGGCAGCCCCGGAATGCGCTGGATCTTGATTACTGGCATACGAATAAAACTCCACTTTGGTAAACAGCTTCTGGATAGTGCGCATGTGATCAGAACGGACGTGGCCGCTCTCTCCACGGCTATGCAGTGCCATCCCATCAATCACTAACCCAACGTGAACCGGTTGTGCTCCGTAGAAGGCAACAAACATATCGCCGTCACAGAAGGTTTCACCTTTGCGCCAGTAAACGATCTCGTTAAAAAAGCAGGTGGCAAAATCGCTGTCTGCTTCATATCCAGGCACATCATGCAGCTCAATTCCAAGCACGTGACGGTAATACAGCACAATCAATCCCCAACAATCGGCCCCTTCAAAATTACAGGCGCGATTGCGCCAGGGAATCCCCTCAACCTTTTCAAGAAATTCATCTTTAAGCATTTTGTAATCCGGGGAATTCTTCGATCGTATAGAGGCGGCCAACATTGTTGTTAACCGGATTCTTCAGGGTCAATGTACAGGTAACGTCAGTGTCATCCATTGACACATCAGACACGTACAGGGTCCACGGCTTGAGTGGCGTGTTCATATCTCGCGCATCGAATTGCTGGTAAGTTGCAGATATAGGCGTCAGACGCGCGTATGCTTTCCACGCTTTCAGCTTTTGCTTGAAGTCCTGCGCTAGTCTCCCGAACTTGACGGAGCAGTCGATAACCGGCGTGCTGCTCTGCTGGCTCTCAATAACTTCCATTCGGCATGGCTGATAAACCTGTCCGGCGAATGTTTTTGGGAATATCTGGCGATTTACCAGACGAACCGAACCAAACACCGGACTATTGAAAGTTAGCGTGTCGAAAAGGATTTGATTTGGCCGCTGGCTTTTAACTTCTCTAAATGTCGGCATTACGGCACCCTCGGCAATGATTCAGGATCTCGATTATCCGGATAGCCAGTCACCACAATATCCAGCCAACTAGCCCAAGGCGGCGGCAATTCAATAAGAATGTCGTCAAAGTCATCATCGGAGTTTTTAAGCTCACGCGCGATGACCGTGCCAGCCCAGGTGAACGTCGAACCGCTCTGGTTCCACGTCGGATAAGCTGTAAAGTGAAGCTCCTGCATTTCCAGCCCTGTGTCACCCGTACCGGTTGAAAGCCTCATGCTGAACCATTGATTGGCGTTATCCAGATAGTTAGGACTTCGCAACCACTGATAAAAGGCACGATGCTGGGCGGCGGTAAAAATCCAGGTAAGGTTGAATGAAGCTTTCAGGTCATCAGTGAGTTTTTGAAATATTGGGGCACCGACCTGTGGCTGATCGGTGCGAAACCCCGTGTCGTTGGTGACGTTTTTATTCGACTTCTGAGCGAGAGGAAGCCAGTCAGGATAGGGAATTGCCATGGTTATCCTTTTGCTTTTCGTGGAGCCTGGAAGTTATTTGTCAGCGCATTGCTGATCCTCCCACCCTGATTAAGGTCTGCAACTATCACGTCAATCGTTACACCGTTGCCGTCATTGCTTGCCTGCGCATCAACAGTCGCAGAGGTGTAGTTCTGTATATTGATGACAACACCACCGCTGGCTGAGGCACCGGCGCCTGAGCTCAGGTCTTTGTTGCTGATAACTGAGCCGTTGTCGCCGGGTATCATGTACTGGCTGCCATTGCTGGCACGGTAGATTTCAGGCATGCCACCCTCACCCACCTGATACATCGAGCCAGCTGACACTGGTCCGCCGTTCTTACGCTTTCCAGCCAACCCGCCCGCCAGCGCCATACCTGCAATCAAAGCGCCAATACCGATTATCGCCGCACCACCAAACGAACCAATTGATGCCGCCGCAGCCGCTGGCAACCATGCGACCGTAGTTGTTGCTGCAGATGCTGTGCTTGCTGCGGTAGTTGTGGCTATTCCTGCAACCGATGCGGACGTTGTGGCAGCTGTTGCTGAGATTTGAGCAGTCGAACCCATCACAGCAGATTTAACCCACTCAACGCCCATCTGGACGAAGGAGTTAATCAGGCTGTTGATAGCGTTGCTGGCGAGTGACTGCATAGCCTCTTGGGCTGTCATGCTGCCAGTAACCATTCCGGTAAAAGCGTTTGATGCATTGCCCGCCAGCGAATCAAACGAAGCTGCTACTGCTTCGTTGCCCACACTCTGATTGCGCCACATCGCCCACATTGCAGCTGTTCGCTGCTGGTCGTACTGTGTGTTCAGTGAATTGCGCAGGGCAAGGCTTTGCTGCTCGGTAAGAACTTTTTGGTTCTCGAACTGCTGGATGAGCGCTAGTTTCTGCGCATTCTCATTGGCAAGCTGCTGAACTGGATCGACAGTGCCGGCGGCGGCCTGTTGTGGAGTGACAACCTGCTCGGAGCGTATTTTCGCAAGGTTGGTCTGGTGCTGCTGCTCCAGTTGCTCAGCGGTGGCGTTATACTGCTCCTGGCTGATTTTCTTCGCGGATAATGCAGCATTCAGATCGTCTACATCCTGCTTGTAGCTGGCGTTCTCCTTCGCTTCAGGCAATAACTTCTCTGCCGCTGCCTGTGCGCGGATTGCATTGCCGGTATCCCACTTTGCAGCAGCATACTTGCCAGCCAGCTCAATATCTTTTTGAGTTGCAGCGCTGCCAAGCGATTGCTGTGCGGTAAGAATAGCCTGTTCACGACTCAGCTCACGAGTCGAATCGCCAACCAATTCTGATTGCTGCTTCAGATTAGCTAGCTTCTGAGCGACAGAATCAGCCTGTGTTTCCGCCCTCTTTCCTTCAGCTATTCCTGCGCGCGTCTCTTTGTTGCGATTTGCCTCGGCCTGCTGAAGATCGTACTGGGCCCCAGCCAGTTCTCCGGCGGTGTTAATTTGGTTTTGATTGCCACCTTTTGCGTTTGCCTCCATGCGAGCTTTGGTTACAGCACGGAGTCGCTTGTCTGTAATGGCAAGTAAGGCGTTTTCAGTTTCAAGGTCTTTGTTATAGGCATCCGCCTGATCGCTACGTGGCAGCTGCAGGCTGGTTGAGTTAAATTTCTCCTTGGCCCTGCTGGCAAAATCAATCGCATTCCCAAACTGATTCATCAGGCCAGTTGCAACGCCAGCAGCCTCACCATCTCGTTTAAGCAGGTCGATACCCTGCGCGAAGGTGCCATTCATCTGTGCGCGCAAAATGCCTGTCTTGCTAACCGTCTGACTCAGCTTGTTCTGAGCTGTCTCATTCTGCGCGAGTAGTTGGGTGTGCTCGCTCTGTGCATCTGTCAGTTCTGAAAGCGTGACTTTGTAGAGCAGGCTGCCTTCCTGAAGATAACTAAGCGTGCGGCGAAGGCGGTATTGCTGCAGCTCGTTGGATTCAAGGCTGGACTGGTTATCTTTTATCGCATCGGCCTGCGCCTTGATGGATTTGGTCGCATTGTCGATTTCAGCTGCAAGCTGAACCTGACTCATGCTCTTCATCTTGGCGATCACACCATCAAGCTTGTCAGCGAAATCGATGCTCTCCTGACGGGCCTGCTGCATTTTCTGGTAGAAGTAGAAGATGCCTGCAGCGGCAATAACCGCCAGCCCTGCCGGTCCGCCAATCAACGCAAGAGCGCCTTTGGCTAAACCGCCAATCGTGGTGGTCGCAGCAGCAGAAGCCGCAGCTGCTGTTCTGGTTGCGGCCGCTTCTGCCAGTTGCGCTTCTGCATATGCAGCCGATCTCTGAATAGCTACGGATTTAACGGCAACCAGATTTTCAAGCGCGAATGCCTCCGCTGCCGATCCTCTTGCAACGTTGTATTCAGTCTGAGCTAGCGCAAGGTTAGATAGCGCCTGCTCTTTGTCGAGACCTGCTTTCAACGCCGTCACGCGCGCGGCGTTAGCTGTAGCCGCTGCTGATTGGGCTGTCGCTGCTGTCTGAGCCTTCGCCGCCAGTGAATCATCAATGCGGGCTTTGGTTGCCAGTGCCAACGCTCCGACAAAACGGCCGCCAAAAATTACTGCAGCGACAGCAATCGCGTTGGCCACGATATCCAGATTCTGGCTGAGTGAAATCACGCCCTCGTTAAACACACGAATTGAAGTGGAAACGCTGGAGCTTTCGCCGACGAATTTAGTGATGTTGTTGGTGGCGATCGTAAACGCCTGGCCCATTGTGGTCGTGGTGTTTGCGAATTCCTTTGCGATTGCGCTGCTCTGCTTGAGCAGACCGTTAACTACCACTTCCGTTGTCAATTTACCCTGCGCAGCCATGCCACGAAGCTGGCCAATGGTGACGCCAAGAGAATCGGCAAGTGCCACCGCAAGGCGGCTACCGTTCTCGGAGATTGAGTTAAATTCCTCGCCGCGAAGGACGCCTGAAGCGAGAGCCTGTGAAAGCTGCGTCATCGTCGAGCTGGCTTCTTCTGTTGTTGCACCGGAAACCGCCAAACCTTTGTTGATTGTCGAGGTAAGTGTGATTAGGTCTTTGGTGCTTGTGCCGGCACTGCGGGTTGCACGCTCGAGGCGACCATACAAAGTTGCAGTGGCCGTCAGACTGCTCATGGTGTTTTGGGAAATGTCGAAAACGCGCTGAGTCACTTCAGCCAGTGATTCGTTGGCCCTGACTGAGTTAGCCAGCTTGTTGTTGACCGTTACCCACTCATTGCCATACGCGGCTACCTGCTGAACAGAAATGGCCGCGATAACACCACGGGCAACTGCGCTCAGGTTGGACATGGTGCGCTGCATTGAAGCGACTGAGCGCTCCGCTCGCGTTACCGTGGCATCAAGACGACCAACAGTTCCGTTCATGCCACTAAGCGCGGCGTCTACTTCGCGACGAGCCGCCAGCAGGCGAGCGGTGTCCATATCCACTTCATAGATGATGCTGCCTGCGTTTAAAGTGCCAGCCATTCGCTATTCTCCGGGCATAAAAAAACCTGCCGGAGCAGGTTGGTTATTTTTTTGCTTTAGCGAGACGCCTCGCTTTCTTCGCCATGTAATCATCTGCCACCGCGTCATACTCATCTCGCGTAAAGCCTTTCTGGTCTGGATATTTGGCGTTCAGCATGTGCTGAAACTCAGTCATGGTCAGTCGCTCCGCCTCTTGCCGGCTAATGCCGAAGTGATTGCGTGCGGCGCTGATATATTCGAAAGCCGAGAATTCTGATGTGCCCTGGCTGCTTTCATGGCGCTGCAACTGGCGCACTTTCGCTTTACCGATGATGCCATGCGTGATGAGGGATTGGGCGATCAGCAATATCTCGAAGTCTCCCATCTTCCCGGCGCGGCGCTTGAAGGGCTTCCCCTTCGCTTTTGCAGGTCGGAACTCACCTATCAGCGATGAAATATCGCACTCACTGCACGCCTCCATCACGGTAAGAGCTGCGATCAGTGCGCGTTTGCCGTAAGTGGAGTTGCGGACATGCTCGATCAACCATGCTGGCACGTGACCATAAGCCACTACCGCGCGCTCAATCAATGGCGTCACCTCATCACTGTGCAGATCGTAAAACGCCTGCACAATCTCCTGTGGTTCGCCAATTCGCATCATGTTGGCAAAGGATGGGCGAAACATGTAATCGGCGTCCTGCGTTGAAATCAGGCATTCGCCAATCTCTTTCATCGGGGTCATAAGTTATTCCGGTAAAAATCATTCTCGGGGCCACCAGGCGGTAGCCCCTGAAATGGCAATTACGAGGCGGTGACGGTTACTGCGGTCGTGCCAACCTTCGCGCCGTCCGTGGTGGTGAACGTTGCGTTGCCGGTTCCCGCCGCTACGCCGGTGATCAGGCCTGATGTGCTGATGGTGAACTTCGATGTGTCAGAAGATGCCCACACGCCGGTTTTATCAGTCGCATCAGTTGGTGACACGGTAGCCGTCAACTGACGGGTGGCGCCCACAACTACAGAAGTGGTTGCAGGGGTCAGAGCAACGCCGGTTACCGGAACTTCGTTGTCAGTGTCGATCACCTGAATGGTGTCGGCATCTGCAACTTTGAACTCAGTAGAGAACGTGATGATGTCGTTAGTGCCGCCGTCTGAACTCAGGGCGTTAATCAGCATATAGCCGATGAATGTCACCGGGCCAAATTCCATGCGCACCCACAGCGTTGGCTGGCGAGTTGCCTGAATTTCAGTGTTGAAGTACTTAATCAGGCGGCCTACGCCGTACTGATCCAGTTTGTCATTGCGGCGCACTTCACCCTCAAAGGAAATAGTGAAGTCAGCGTTGGTAACGATGTTCTCAACGTAGCCCTTGGTGTCATCTGCATCCGAGGTCACGCTGTTTGGCGAGAAGTCGAAGCCTTTACTTGTGCCAGCGGCCAGAGCTTTCCACTCCGACTCCAGCGGTACCGCATCGGCGCAACCATCGGCTACTTCGAGCACAATGGCGCGGCCAAACAACTTGGTGTTGTCCGTTGGGCAATTTGCTGCCATGGGTAATTCCTCTTTGGTGTTATCGGCTATTCGCCGTACTTGATTGCAAACTGAAGCCGATAGACCAAGCGGCCTTCGGTGGTGAGAACTGGCGCGGGTATTCCGCCAAAGTTTTCGATATAGCCGATGCAGCTATCTGAAATGGAGTTGTTTTGAATGCTGCTGATAATCTGCTGAACGCGCTCATCGACTGCGCCGTTGGCGCCCTTCGCTCCAATCACGTCAACCATCACGTAATATTCGGCGCCCAATTCATCGCGGATTGGTGAGCCGCCATTTGGCCTGAACACCATGAATGAGTCGGTCAATTTGCCGCTGTCATTCCAGACCAGCAACTGCGTGGTAAACCCAGTGGTAAGCCCGGAATCAACAAAGTGATTGCGCACGCGCGTATGCATTGGAGGATTCAAAGTGACATCTCCTTATGGACTGAGCTATCAATCAGCGATCGCTCATCCTCAAACCCGAGTGTCAGAAACTCTTTTTTAGCCGTGGCGCGACGGAATCTCTGCGGGTTCGCTGGGTCATGGACGTAAGCTGCATAACTGGCCGTATAGCCCACGCGTCCGGTTATACGCGTACCATTCACGATGATTTCCCTAAACTGACTGTTAATCAGAAAAGAGGTGTCGATGGCGGTATAAAGCGCCGCACGAGTGGCGCCAATGAGCATTGCCACTGATAGAGCGCGAACAACACGCCGGTCCTGGATGTTATCAATAGCGCGGTTAACGTTGCGTGATACCTGCCTGATGCCTTTTACTTTCACGCCCATGGCTACACTCCAGTGATAATCGCGAAATCGTCTGCTGTGCGCTCAAAGGTGTCTGCATAGCGGATAGCCTGCATAACCTCATCGGCGCCTGCCGCAATTGGGTCAGGATTGTCAGACACTCCAATGAGCAGGTAATCGCCGGTGTCAGCCAGCGCATACTCTGTCCACACCGTGCTTTTAACCACCTTCTCACCGCCGATGTCGCCAAGCCGCTTTGAAAGCCCGCCCTGATAATCACAGGCAATCACCAGTGGCGCTTCGAACACAGGGTCGCCGTAATCATTGCTTGCGCCTGAGCGTTTCCAGATCGTCGCCTGAGCGGTGTATGACCAATTGGCTAAAGATGACATGTCATTTCCTCCAGCTGGTCACTTCGGGCTTTTGAGCAGCAATTCGCGGGCAGTTAATCACCCAATCGCCGCCGCTGTTCACGTAGCCGGTTGTCTGCCGGCCGTTTGAGGTCTTCACCCACACGCGCTCGAATGGCTTGGGCGGTTTTGATGCCAGTTGCCAGCTCATCGCTTATCACCGCACATACAACCACCCTTACCAATCCAGATTCCGGCAAACGCCTGTTGAGTCGGGTCAGGCGGTATCAATGCGGAAGCGCAACCGAACTTATCCAGCCCTCGCAGCAACCCGAGCGACCCTTTCCACCGATCGGCGAATGAGCCATAGCGGAATGACCTCGAAGCACCAGATGGGGCTGACTGAGAGCTGATGTATTTATCGCCCTGCCCCAGCCCCATCAGTCCTAACAGGTACATCTGAATCAGTAATGCTGTCGCTGGCGTGTAGTTAGCCTCCAGACATTCCTGAATGCTGTTTGCCTGTTCAACCAGCGCCGTGAGGATAAAATCTGGCAGCGTAATCCCCTGGCTCACCAGATACTCTTTTGCCTGTTCCTGGGTAACCATGAATACCTCTCAGCCCTGCCGAAACAGGGCATAAAAAAACCGCCATCTCGGCGGCTGTTATTCAGCAGGGAAAAGCTTTTCGAGTTCCCCATCTGGCAAAAGCTCCGCCAGCTTGTCGGCGCCGAGAGTGCCTTTGTACTCGATACCGAGTTCATCCAGACGTTTGGCGATCACTTCTTTGCGTGCCTGCTTATCGGTGCCAGCGTTAGGCGTCGCCGGGACCAAAGATGCTGATGCTTTATCCGAAAGCTTGCGAACATGAGATTTTAGTGAGGGATGAACCGCTTTAAGCTCGACCACGTCGCCAGATGCCACGCCGTGCCACGGCTTAATTACTTCGTATTTATCAGCCATGATTGCTCCTTAAGCTAGGTTAGCGCCGTAGACCACTCCGGACAGGCCTTCGCCATCCTTCTTAATCTGCAAACCTTCTGCAGACATGATCTGGAAGTTATAATTGCTCTGCGGCATCGGGCGCGGCAGAGGCACAACACCAACAGCCATGCCAACCAGCGGAGAAATCACGTCCTGACGACGCTCATAGGCGATGAACTCGTTGCCTGACAATGCGTAGGTCATCTGAATGGACTTAACCGGGATGAATTTGCTAATCGCATCCAGTACGGTACCGCTCAGGATTGCATTGGTGCCGGTATTGATGTCGACCAGATACGGCTTAGCCATGTTCGCCCATATTTCAGGGCTGACCCACATCTTGTCGTAAGCGGTCACTTTGTTGGTACGCGCATTCACGCCGAACGGACCAACCGGACCAAAGAACGCCAGCAGCTGCGCCGGGTTTGCTGTGGTCAGATCAATATTCGCGCCGCCCGCGCCGCTACCCAGATTAATTTTCTGAGTGTTGCGGTGGTTCTTCATACCCTGCGCTGGCAGGCCATCAACAACAATGCTCGCATCGCCATTTAGGTAGAAGTTGACGCGCTTCTTGTGGAACTTGCGCATCTTCGCGGACTGTGATTCAAGCGCCAGGTCAATACCAACAGTACTCAGGCCTGCAGCATGACGCCAGTTAACGCCATAACCAGCAGTAAATACCGGAATCGGATCGCCATCTGAACCGAATTCGGTGTGGTCAAAGGAGTAAGGAGCCTGACCATCAATGCTGATTGATACGTCTTCAGCAATGTCGCCTGAAACGTTGTAAAGCTTCGCTGTTTTGCCGATCGGCAGAACGGTTTGCACGCCCATCAAATCATTGACGATTTCCATGCCAATTTCCTGATCGCGCATCTGGATAATCTGGCGGTCAATCTCAGCCCAAAATTCGCGAGTTAAGCCGCCAATGGCATTCGCTGCCATCATTTCATGCGTCATGCGCGCACGGGTCGCGTTGACCATCATGTCGTGCTGAGCATTGAAGATGTCACGGTTAGCCCACAGCTCATTCCAGTGCCCGCGCAGTCGGCTGTTAGCAGCCAGTGTTTCAGCGGTAAAATACATTATCTATCTCCTGATTACGGGGTTACGGCAGCGGCAACAGTACCGACGCGCGTACGGACACGGATGAAATCGAAAGAGGCGGACGCAATTGTAGCTTCATCCTGGCTGTAACCAATCACCGAATCAGTGTCGTCAGTTGCCAGCGTGAAGTTGCCATTGGTGGCGAGCTTGATCGGGGAATCCTTCTCATAGGTTCCCGGCACACAGCGCAGAGCCAGCTCACGACCTTCTTCAACGTAATTACCAATAGCGGAATCACCAGCAGGCACTGCCTCGGTGATGTTTAGGCCTTGGTGATAAGCAACGTCGATGATGTAGATACGACCAGTCAGCGCGGTGGCTTGCACGAACTCATTGTCGTCATTGATGACTGCCGCGGTGCCAGGCTGCAATGCTGCAGCGGTAACGCGGGTTTCGGTCTTGTACAGAGACTGACCGTCGATATTAACGCGACGATAACGTGCCATTACGCAGCACCTCCAAAGTAAGCAGCCGGATCCGGTGCGCCGGTCACTGGTGGGTTTTTGGCATTGTTAGTACCGATGTGAGTGGCTTCACCCAGAGACTTAAACATTGCGTCCAGCGCTTCACCTGACAGAGCATTAGCGACGATTTCGCCATGCACTGCGGCGACAGCATCACGCTTGGTTTTCTCTTCAGCGCGTGAGTTGGCAGTCAGAGAGTCAGACAGGTTTTTTTGGTTGGCCTGAATGCCTGCCAGTGCTTCGGTGATAGGCTTCAGTGACGCTTCGTTATTCGCAGCGATAGCGCCGCTGACGATAGTGCCAATCTGTTCCAGTTCTTCTTTGGTTAAAGGCATATCGCCCTCCGTTTGGTGGTTTGTTGCAGGAGCGTCCTGCGGAGTAAAAAGTGATTTGAATTTGTTTGCAGCAATCGCAACCCATGATTCCTGACGAGCAACTTTTGAACCGGCATCATCGAATGTGATTTTTCCGCCGTCGCTGCTGTAACCGTAAACCTGTGCGTCGCCGCCATTACGAATCACGATCGCCTGCGAATCTGTGAAGTCAGCAATCCACGCATAGTCGTCGGGTCCGGTTACAAACTTATCGCGGGCAGCCTGTTCGATACGTCGCTCTCGCTCGCGGTATGATTCGCCAACCAGCGCACCAGAGTTGGCTTTCAGTGATTTGGCCTGGTCGGCGTTAACCATCAGGCCAACGCCCTGCTCTGGCTGCGCGGCGCCAACCTCATGCAAAAGGATCGCGTCATGGTCCATAGCGTTAATCTTCGCTACCCACTCTATGCCCTGCGCCTTCTGCTCTTCATTGGCTTCGAGCTGCTCAAGGAATACAGCAACGCTGGTATGAATTGGTGGGACATCTTCGCCGCGCTCAATGGCTGCCACGCGCTCCAGAAGCTCACGGCCGCCTTGGCTCTGGTTGGCAACAACGGTGTCTACCCACTTCTCCGCGTAGATGCGATTGCCGGATTTCTTCACGTTGCGATTCCATGCCCCGATGTGACCGGCATTGATTCCTTCAGGTGAAAAAGCTGAAACAAACTGTCCGTCTACAGTTGGGTGTCCGAGCGGTGCGAGCGTTCCTTCCAGCCCCTGATAGTGGGCGTCGATTTCTGCCGCCGAATACAGGCCGCCGTTCATCACAACGTTTGCCGGCAGCGTGTAACTTGGCAGCACCAGATGCGCACGGCCGTTATGCGTTTCGCGGCGAATAGCCTGACTGTTCACCTTTGTGGTGACGTTGACCTGCATAGTCATGGTTATCTCTCGATTAAGCCGCGTGCTTATGTCCGCAGCAGTGATGTGATTGGTTTGCGGCAAGTGATTTCCACTGCCTGAATTCTTTCTGCGCCATCTCGACGACTTTCGAATTAACCGGGTTGCCTTTGGCATCGACCAGCACCTCAACCTGCGAACACTTGCAGTTGATTGCATTTGCGCCTGTTGCGTACCACGCTCTTACGTCTTCAACGGTGTAGATGTGAGCATGACGGAACGCGTGAGACTGGCGCGTTGTCGGGCTGAGCGCAGAGAAGTGCATCAGACGGATGTTCAGCCCGAGATTTTTCTTTGCCTCGTCCGATTCATCCCATCTTGCTCTGCGCAACGCTGTAGTCAGCTCAGTGCGTGCAATCGTGTTAGCACGCCGCGTATCAATGCCTACCTGAGCTCTGAGGTTTCGAGCCACCACTGATGGGTGCAACCCGCGCCCCATGCCATCAGTCAGCACACGAGCCATGTTTCGCTTTGTCTCAGCGGACAGCCCTTTCATTTCCTCAAACTCGCGCGCGTAAACCAGCGACATTCGACGCTGATACGGCTCGCTAAGCAGAAGTGAATGAAGTGATTGCCGGTCAGCCAGGTACGTTGCTGACTGCTGTGAAAGGTTTGCAAATGTCTGTGCTGTGCCGCGAACCACCGCCGCCTCAACATAGGCCTCAGTGAACCAGTTGTGGCTCTGGTCTCCCTCAAGAAGAACAGAGTCCGTAAGCACGCTGGCATCATTGAGCGTCATGGTGAGAATCAGAGGGTCGATCTGGTATTCGTAGCTGGCGTTAACGACGAGTGTTGCTGGGAACCGGTCAAGAGCGGCTATGTAGGCTTTGCCGATCCGCTTCATGCGGCTGGCGAAATCCTTCATCGCCTTACGCTCTAACCGGTCGATGCCGGTTGGGTCTTGCTTATTACTGGGCAGGATCGCCGGTTTGGGCGTTTTCGTCCTCTTCGCCATCATCAATCTCCGGCAGTGGTTCGCTGCCGCCCGGTTCATAACCTGCAGCAACGCGAATTTCATCAACCGTGAAGACCTGCTCACCTGAAGCAAGTGAGGTCTGGTTGATGGTGCTCATTTTGGTGGCGCTATCCAGCTTGTCAGATGGTGACTGCTCGTTGAGCTCATCCCACACGATGCTGAACTTGCCGACAGGTTTGATGATTTGCAGATAGGTCAGCTTGTCGACCATGTCCTCAATATCGAACGACAGGTCGCCACGGCGTGACTGACAGCGGCCATTAAAGTAAATCTGGTCCTCAGTGCTGGCTCGCTCACCTGACTGGTTGCCAACGATGATGCGCGATGGCATGTCCACGGATGAGCTGAATGTCTTCAGGTTTACGTCATACGTTGGCGACGGGTCAGCGACGGCAGATACCAGTGGCGTAACAGTCGCGCCCTGAGTTGTCAGCGTGGTGTCATTCCCACGGTTAACCTCGACCGCCACCTCATCAAACCGAGCTTGCAGCTCATCCACGCTAACGCCATAAAGCGATGCCAGATTGTTGAAGTCGATATCTTTCTCGAAGTTAATATTGAGCTGGCGCGCGGCGTTCTTGAGGAATGACTCACCCGAACCGCCTTCAACTTTCTCCAGGCTAACGCAGGCGTTATAACCAGGCTCAAGGAAGCCGATTTCATCATCGGACATATCACCGATAATCAGCACGCGATCGGGATGAATGTTGCGCTGTGCCGTGCTGCCGTCAGATAACGATTCATTGTACTGCCACATCGTGATGGCGCCATTGTTGTCACGGCTGCCTACTTTCAATGCACTGGCCCACACCGGCGTTATCTTCTGAAGCGCCTTACCTTTGATAACTGGCTGGTCCCAATTCTTGCTGTCCCTGATGTGCAGGAGGATGCCAGCCCAGCGACCAACAAGGCGACGCGTGTCAGCTTTGGCGAAGGTTCGCCAGAATCGGTGAGTGAAGATCTGATTACTGGCCTTCTCCCATGCGGTTAACTCGCGTGAATCATCGGATTGATCACCCTCGATTACCTGAGGATTCGTTTTCCAGCAGTTTGAGACGAGCTTATTAACTGCACCGTGAGCGATACCGCCGCGGCGATAAAGTTTGTACAGGTCATCAAACGTCAGCTCGTCTTTAAAGCCGTATTCGCACCATGCGCTTTCACGCTTAGCATCCAGTCCCATGCCGGGGTTGATTAGCATGGCGCGCGCACGGGCAAGCCTGACGTCATTCAGCGCGTGATTGACGGCTAGCGTTAATTTGTCAGTCATGGTTTGTCCGTCGGTGGGTTATCTGCCTTGCAGGCGTTTTGGAATCATCATGCCCATCGTCTGAGCTTTGCGTTTGATGTGGCCGTCGAGACCGTAGCGAATCCCGTCCCAGCAGTGCTCATAACCATCCGCCAATTTCGGCAGCACCTCGCCAGTGATGCGGTCGGTTTTGTACGACCACATACGCGCTTCACGCGCCACGTTCTTGCAGCGGGGATGGATGATGATTTCGTCAAAGCCGCGAAGGTGGGCAATGCCATCCTCCACGCTGCCCTGCCACTTTTCAGCAGCTGATATTTTGAAACCCTGACGCTTGAGATAGCTGATTGTTTCGGGTCGCGCGGAGTCGGCCTTGATGGGCCATTCACGGGCGCCGGGAATCGTGTCGTAAAGCGCGGGCATGTGGTCTAGTTCGGTTTGCTGACCGTATGCCTCGTATTCGATGTAAAGCCGGTTATGCAGAATGAATGATCTGGTCAGAGTATTCGGGTCTTTGGCGAAACCAAAGTCAGCACCGAAGAACAGGCGATCGGCTTCTTGCCAAAGCGTGTCACTGAATTCAGCTATGCGGTATTTGCCGGCCAGCACCTGCTTATCTGAGTTTTCGAGATAAGCACCCTCCCACACCCATGCATAGGTTGCCGGATCGAGACGGCGCTGGTCGTTCAGGCGCTCGCCTTCCAGCACATCAGGAAACCACGGGTTGTCGGTGTAATTCATCTCGACCGTTATGCAGTCGTCACCAGCCTCTTTGCGAAAGCGTTTATCCGTGGCGCTACCATCGCGCTCCGGATTCCAAGTCACCCAAATCTCTGAGCCTTCTTCACGCACTGTCGGGTTCAGCTTCTGCCAGGCGATTTCACTGACAGATTCGGCTTCATCTACCCAGCACAACAGGATGCGTGCTTTCGACTTGATGCTGTCGAGGTTATGACGCAGCCCGGCGAAAACGTACGTCACCGTCTTGTCGATGGTGCGAATGTATTTTTCACCAATGTCGAAGTTCGAAGCCAGCCACGGTACTGACAGGATCGCCTGCTTCACTTCCTGCATACTGGACTCTTCCAGCGAGTTCATAAACTCACGCGCACACAGGATTACGCCGCTCTCGCCATTCATCATTGCCTGATAAGCCTTCACGGCTGTCATCAGTGCGAATGTGCGCGTCTTGGCGCTGCCACGACCACCATGTGAGCAGCGATAACGTTTACCGACTGCAGTGAACAGTGGAGCTAGTTTCGCAGGGATCGGAAGTTGAACGGCTTCACTCATGCTTTTGGCTCAACAGGTAGAAGCTGGATGGTTGTCGGCTTGGTCGCCATGCTGCCATCTGACGATTTGTGGTCGATTTCCTGACTGACCTTGTCGCCGTACTTCTTCGGATTCATGCGGGCTAATGCCCACTTGCGGGTGTCGATGCGCAATCGCGCTTTACCTACCGCTGCGGCCTCTTCAGCAACATTATCGGCAATATCGAACATCTCTTCGAAAATCGCATCGGCGCGCGTCTCAGTGGCTTTTGCGTACTGGTCACGAAACTCAGAGTGTTCAGCAAGCCAGCGGAAGACAGAAGTCTTACTTGGCATGCCCGGTCGCTCACAAACTTTGCGTAAGCTTTCACCGTTGGCAAGCAGTGAACAGATGTCAGCAGCCACCTCTGGTAGATAATCAGAAGGGCGGCCAGTTTTAGCTTTGGTCGCCATGCTTTCTCCTGTCTCCTATGAGAGACAAATGCCTCCTTGAGATTAACCACTTCAATAGAACACAAGTGCTACTCGCCCAGCGCAGTGGCTTTCGTATCTATATGTAGTGGAAAAGGAGGTTTAATGGATTGGGAAAATTTGGTTTGGTTGGCACAGTTCGCCACAGCGATCAATGCAATCGTGGGTGTGATTTGTGAATACGCTAGCTATCGGATTGCACTTCTTCGGGCACGTACTCCATCTTCTGCACGTCATCCGGCGCGAGGTATACCCAAGCGCCATCTTCCTGAGCGACACCAATGAAGCCGTTTACGATTTCAGGTTGTGATCTGTTCATCAGGCCAATGTGAGTTTCACCTGACTTTGTTGTTACTGTGATGCGGTAGGTGTCAGTCATATTGGCTCCAATAAAAAACCGCCCGGAGGCGGTTTAGTTTCGATGTGTGAGATGTGGCCTTAAAGTCCAACTTCTGTGTATGCGCTGTGAAGCATGGGCTCTTCGCTCTTTTTGAACGTCGTACTCAGCCTAAGTTGCCTCATGTAGGCTGCATGAAGCGCGAATATCTCTTTATAAACACCGGCAGCTGCTTTTGTTCGAACTGAGCATGAGGCATAAGAAATGATCGCAGACTCGGCGCTAGTAGCATCAGCCATGCCTCTCATCTCATCACTCTTGTTGAGCAGCGTCAGGACAGTCTGCATCGAACTGATCTGTTTTCTTATTTCTTCCAGTTGCTGCATGAGCGACAACTTCCTAGCGAAATTTTTGTAAGTCGCAAGATTACTATTAAGAATGCTCCGATTGAAGAGAGAAATTCTCACAAGGTATGAAGAAATTTCTCAACACTCTGTTACCTGTTGATCTTCAATTGAAAAATTTCTTTTCATTAAGCTTACAAATCAGAACGTTTCTATACGAATGTTTGCGGGTTTAGATTATCTGATGCACTGCTCAATGATGTACTCCTGCAGGTATCTCACTTTGGCCTGGTCGCTGATGATTCCGGCTCGGATATCAAGAACGTTTGATCCAGCACGTGGAGAGAGTTCGATGGTTCCTGCATTGCCCACGCCGCCGGCGCTGGAGGTTTCGTTCTTACACTCGCCTGCGACCCGCACCCGGCTACCATTAGCCAGCTTAGCGCGAAGCCTGTCATTTTCAGCATTCGCATCTGCTAATTCCTTCGTGTATTTGGCATCAAGCGCAGCAACGTCACGCTGACGCACCTGCATGTCATCAATGGTGGCATTAGCCCGCTTAAGCGCATCAGACGCTTTATCACGCTGCGCTTTATAGTCGATGGCGTTGCCACGGTAGTAGAGGGCCATGCTTCCAGCGGCAATTGTGCCTGCCAGCAAGAAAAGTAGCAGCCCTATAGTCGCCTTAGATATCATTTGCGCTTTCCGCCAGGCAGAGAGAACGCTCCATATCGCGGCGGTTCATCAGGCCTTTCCACTTCATGCCACCGGCATATACCCAGCGGCGGAGCTCTTCGCATGCTCCAGCCTGGTCTCCAGCGTTAAGCTTTTTCAGCAGCGTGGATTTGGAGAAGGCAGATGCGCCTACGTTATAAGTGAAGCTGTATAGCGCGGCGCGGGGATATTCACCCAGCGGCACCTTGATCATGGAATCGACCGCCTTCTTAACTGGCTGCAGGTCACTCCACATCAGGCGGTCGCATTCGCGGTCGGTATACTTCTTTCCCTTCACGATGTCAGCACCGGTATGGCCATCGCAGACAGTCCATACCCCAGCCACATCTTTGTAGGGCTCGTACACTCGTCCTTCTACCCCATCCTTTCCGCCGAGGAATACCGTTGCGATAAGCATGGCTCCGCCGCCTGCAGCAGCAATAAGCCTGTTGCGCAGTGTGTTAGACATTGCCATTGGTTTAATCCTCGGTGAGGTCGGGCGCGGTAGGCCAGCGCTGCAGCGCTTTAATCTGCGCCATTGTGGCCTTGCGTTTGTAATACCAGTTGATGCCGAGCGTGAATAGCGCAACCAGAATACCGGCCAGCACGCCAACAGCACTCCATTCATCGGGACTTAGCCGGGTCAGCAGACCGTTGGCAATTGTCCCGGCAGATGCGCCGTATGCCGCGCCCGATGCCAGTTTGCTCATATCGATACTCATATACACCTCGCTGTTCGCTTGGTGCCGCCTGTAGTCGTAAGAAAAGTGCGCGCATCCCCACACAGCAACGAGAGTCTGAATAAGTTTTGGGATGGCGCAAAAAAGAAAAGGCCAGCTCTATGGCTGACCTTTGAGTAATCTCAGGCAATCGCAAAAATGCCTGATTTTGAGATTTGGTTGTGGAGCGACAGCACGGGGAGCATCGAACTCACCATCTGCTTCTACCTATCGCCGGATCGGCAGCAGCCGTTTTGCTCGGTTAAACTACGGTACTGTTCTCCACAACAGGTAGATTACTGAGTGATCATCATAACTTCAATGATTTCGGGCTAGTTGCTGGATGCCGCAGTTTCGAACCGTCCAGCGCGGAAGCCTCATGACCCATCAGCCGCGTTGGTTCCCGCATCATCCTTTCAGATGCGGGGCATTCCAGCTGGCTGCCAGAATCCAGAAAAACAAAAAGCCCCATCGGTTAAGACGGGGCTTTCGGCCTGATATGCGAGATGAATGATTGGACTAAAGAACAATACACATCAGGCGATTCACTTTTTACAAAAACTTTTTTCGGGTGTCAATATCGCAAAAAAGCCCCGCTAGCTGGTGAGGCTACGAGGCTCTTTAACTATCTCACTGTGATGGAATTTGTCGCTGCTGGCTCATTTAAGAACACTTACGGCATCTTACATCCAAATTGTGGCTCATTGGCTCAATGGAGTCAACCCCTACTATGCGACTTTTCTAATTTTCACTACACGTTTGCGATCGTTGAATGCATTTAGCAACGGGGTGTAGAGAAGATACAAACTCGCATTGAGTATTTCGTCCACTTCTCGCCGGCAAGTAATCATCGATGGTATGCGATAGCTTTCACCACCGCGACCCGACATTTTGCGAGGACTTGCGCACTTGTGATAGTAAGATGCGATCGCACGCTTGGAAGAGCCGTGAGCGTAGTAACTGAGCAGGATGCCAAGTGCTTTCTTATCGATGCACATGACGGAGTCCACGACCTGAGAAATCAAGAGTCCGTCATCATCGTTGCACATTGGCCGGTATGGATATGATTGTGGTTCAACAGTAGCCATGTATTGCGCTATGACGCTGGTCATGCGCTTTTCCAGCCTTCCTGAATACACCCACGCTCCCCACAGTTCTAACCAGCCATTCAGCCAGTCATGCTGCTCTTTGCTGAGATTAAGCTCGCGTACTGGCATGTTTTACCCCCATGATTTTCGCTGTGTTACGCAATATGCGGTAGTTGATTTCGAACATGCGGCGGGCGCGGTACATACGCAGCAACTGCCACTTCTGTCTGAGGTAGTCGGTCATGCGGCCTGCTCCAATTCTGTGATGATGATTTCCAACCTGCCGCCCTTTACCACTTCGCAGCGCACCATGCGCACGTCATCAATCAGGCTGTCGTCAGCTATGACGCCTGCTTGTGTGAGCGAGTCGAGGGGTGCTTTGAAAAGGTTGTCTAGGTCGCGCCGGGCGCGTGTAGGTGGATATGCGAGAATTTTTACTTTCAGCCTGCCGGCCAGTTGGAATTGCTGATTTGCATCGGTGATTTGCTGAGTTACTGCTGAGGTGTATTCCCTTCCCTTTTTGCTTTTTATCTTTCGACCGCGGAACACTGAGAAGAGGTTATTATTTCCGGGCGGCCACGGTAGCGTAAGCCTGTATTCGTTCATCGCTTAAGCTTCCCCTCCTGCAGTAATGCGCTCTGCGTTCTGATAACGCCCTCAAGGTGAGCAAGTCGTGTCTCTGTCACTTCGCAGTGGCGCGTACGGCGATCTATTTCGTCGTGACACGCTGAACAGGCCCACGCGCCGAAAAGGTCATCAGGCTTCATTCCGGTTCCGCAAATGCCGGGCATGCGGTAATGCGCCAGCACCACTGTCTCTGAGTTGCCGTTGCATATGCCAATCAACCTCACCTGGCATTCTCTCCCGCGGGCTTCATTGCGTAATTTGGTCATCGTCCACTCCCATTTTCCCATTCGGATCGCTTTCTACCCATGCATCTACGCAGGCAGCGCAGCAGTAAACTTCCTGCGTGGTGAGTAACGCAGGACAGCCAACGCACCTGATAACAGGCGTATCGCCAGATGGCGTGGAGTGGGACGTATTCGAAGTGTTCTGCATACCAGGCATCCTCTTCGCATGTGTGGCAGCTTATGCCGTGAAAGTGCTTATCTTCACTGGTGAGGATGGTGTGGCAGCGGTGGCAGCGTTCTCTCATCGCGTGAACCTCACTCTGTTAGCCACAGATTGGCGCAGCCCTTCCAGATAGCTGAAAGTGGTTACTTGGGATTCGGTGGGTTGTGGCTGGCGCTTCTTGCGGGGTGATTTGGTGTCGTAGATGGCGTGGTTTTCGTAGCGTTCCCAGATGGATTTGCGTCTCTTCATCTCGCCCTCGCACACATATGGCGGCATGTATCGATGCTGCACCCCATTCGCTGGCTGATGATTGCGTATGTCAGCCCCATTTTTCTCAGCTTCCCTACCTTGTTGCACTCTTCCTGTGTGTGGTGTTGGTATCTGCCTTTGCTCATGCTGCGCACCTGTATTCAGTGGTTACGGTTCCCGGCGTGCCGGTGGTGAACATTGCGTTGCGATCGGGATGCTCTGGCTTCACTTCCATCAGCCCGTCAAAGCGTTGGTAAACGCAGTGAGGTTTCTTATGGACGTACGCCAGCCACGCAGCTTCTTCGATGGCTGCGCCAATATCGGTAAAGGGTGTCATTTATTAACTTCCGAAGCGTGAGGCCCACTCAGCAGCGCGTGCTGATTCATCGCTGAATCTGACGTTATGCTCTGCGCCGAATGCGTGGATGATGGTTATCAGGTCGCGCATCTCGCCGACGCGCATCTTGCTGGTTGACTGGCCCAGCACTACAAAGCCGCCGTCGATACCCGGCACGGTTTCCTGCTTCTTCAGCGCGGCGCTGAAAACGTGCTTCCAGCTCTCCGAGTCCAGCTTTCGCCCATACCAGACAACCTGTGATGAAACGTCATGCAGGCAAGCCCAAAGCATGCGGTTCTGCGCAAGGCTGCGGGTGTCTTCCTGGATAGTTACTTGCAGAGGTTTGTCGGTATCGGTGGGTAATTGCTGGATGACGCTGATGCAGCGTTGCCGGACGTTGCTGTTACGCAACAGGTAACGTTGTGTCTCCATGCTTGGCCTCAATCATTTTCTGCAACAATGCCAAAGCCTCATCAGCGATGCGCTTAGTCTCTGGTGTAGGGTTGGTGTCGTGGATGCTGTCGATTAGTTCGTAGAGATTGCGGAGTGGGTCTTTGCGGATAGGGATTACGTTGTTCATGAATCACCACATTAAGTCATCGTGCGCCGGCTCCGAATCGTCCATGCTCAGTAGCACATAGCCAGGTAGGTAAGCAGAGACATCCGCAATATGTGAAATCTTTCGGATAGCAAATCTGCCAGTGAAATTGTGTCCGTCCCACTCGCAAAGATTGAGTGTGTCGCCCTGCTGGTAGTTTCGGTCATTTTTTCGAAGCTCTGCCCGCTTGATGCCTGCATCAACTGGAGCAAAGTGCTCTGGAAGAATTTTTAAGTGATGCTCCACTTTGGTTTCCCCCTCTCCACTTTCACGGCAATCATCGCCGGTGGTTTGGATTGTCATGATTTCTCCTGTTTAGCTCGGGACAGCCATTCAGCGTGACGACGTTTGAGAGTCTCCCAGTGATATCGAATCACGTGTTCATTGAAGAAATTACTCATCCTTCCCTCCCATCATTTCAATCACCCGATAGGCGATGATGTCGTTTGCTCCGCCTCTCCACCACCAAGTGTGCATGTCAGCTTTGCAGCGGATTACTCGACCTCCTCTCTGCCGGATTTCTACATCTGAGTTACCTGGTAATTTGCAGGCACCACCACCCCACTCAATCCAGTCATCATTTTCAATCTGGCGGTAGGTGTCCGTTGTGGTCTGCGGTGCCAGCATGAATAACGGTCCGGGTTTCAGGTCAAATCGGCGCAACTGGACGCTGCACTTTCTCTCTTCGCTTGGATGATTCCATGCAACCACATCAGCCACTGGTTCGGCTTCCAGCACCTGCAGGGCAATCTCAAGGGCTTGCAGGATTTGCTTTCCCTCTTCCAGCAAGTGACCTTGAATATTTAGTGATTTGAAGTGCGTCAGAATCTCCCTGCACTTCTCAGCGGTTATTTTGTTCATTGGCGACTCCTTGGTTAGCTGCTAATCCGCACTCCTGAAACCAGTAAGATACAGCGTGCTCAAGAGCCGCCTTGGCTTGAAGGTCATTTGGCCTGTTTCTGAGGCGCGTTTTGAGCCCAGGCAGATTGGCATAAACGCAAACGTTGCCAAATTCAGAATTAACGACGTCTGGGCTAATGCTTCCCACGCACCACTTACCAACCATCAGGTTCTCACCGCGAGCATATTTTTGCTCCTGTGGTACCCATTTAAATTCGATACTCAAAATCCACCTCCACCCTTAGTTTTGCTCTTGCCGCCTTTTTCGGAACGGGAATCAACATTCAATTTCATGCTCATATCCCTCTTGGTTAATCTGACTGAGATTGACCGGATCCAGCCCGGATAATGCGCTGCTGAAGTAATACGGCTTTTCGGCGCCCGGAACGTGGCGTGATTTGGTGCAGATGATTTCAGTGATGCCTTTGAATTCGGTCTGCGGGTTGTATTTGTCGTCGCGATAAACCATGAAAATTACGTCAGCCTCTTGCTCGATAACGCCTGATTCACGCAGGTCAGAGTTGACCGGGCGTTTATTGGCTCGTTGCTCAAGGTTTCGGTTTAACTGCGCCAGTGCGATGACAGGGCAACGCAACTCCTTAGCGAGGTTTTTCAGGCCGGTGGCGATCTCCCCTACTGACTGATTCATGTTTTCCGGGTTTGTCATTTTCATCTTCTGGAGGTAATCCACGATGATCACACCCAGCCCGCCAGTTTGCTTATGCATGCGCCTCGCTTCAGAGCGAATCTGATGGACGCTTAATGCTGTCTTGTCGTTAATGTGAATTGGCGCCCCCTGAAAATCCTGAAGAGCCATGCTTAGCTTTGCCCACGCCGCATCACAAGCGATTTTGTCGCCCTCGTTGAGAAGTTGCTCTTTGCTGATCCGGGCGCGGTGGTAAGCGATGCGCTGGGAAATCTGCTCGATAGGCATTTCAAGGCTGAAGAACAGCACAGGCTTTTTGCTGTGAAGCGCCACACACTCTGTCACCGTTGTGCTGAACATGGTTTTACCCATGCCTGGCCGACCGCCAACCACGATGAAATCGGTGTTATTGAAGCCGCCAAATGCATCGTCGATTGTCTTCATACCGAGCTGGGTGCGGTGCTTCCAGATGTCGCCGTTAATGATCGACTCAATCTCGTTGATGGAGATGTTGATGCCGTCCATGATGTGACGTGTTCCGTCATCCTGCTGCGTCTCAATGGCGCCAATCTCCGATTGAATGCTGCCGATGATATCTACCAGCGGAACAATACCCGGGTCCTGCAGTTTGCTTATGCCGGCGTTCAGCGTTGCCTGCGCACGACGACCAAGCGTTAACTCTTTTAGCTTCGCACTGTAGGCGCCAAGGTTGCGCGCGGATGGAGTGTTTTTGGTGATTTCAGCAAGGTATGCGAAGCCGCCAGCCATATCGATTTCACCGGTTTGCTCCAGTTCGGCACTGAGCGTCAGCAGGTCGATTTTGGCGCCACTCAGGTGCAGTCGCTTTATGGCCCCGATTACCAAGCGGTGTGATGAGCTGGTGAAGTCATCAGCCGTCAGGTTCTCGATTGCGTCCATCGCGCTGTCCTGCAAATCCTCGATTGAGGATGCCAGCATCATTGAACCAATAACGCTCTGTTCAACGTACATGTCTGAATATCTGGTAATTTGATTCATGCCATCACTCCCTGTTTTGACTGCTTGTACTCGCGGCGGGCTTGCTCGTAGACCTTCGCCCAGTTTTTGGCATCGAGGATCCAGTCCAGTGTCAGCCATGTTTTTTCATGTAATCCGTCACACAGCTTGGATTTGCGGATCAGGTCGAACACGGTGGCGATGTGCTTCACTTCGCGCCATGCGCCGTTATTGGTTTTCCCATTCCACACGCGCTCCATTCCACGGTATGCCGGCCGCGATTTGTTCCATTCATGTGATTCCACTGCTCGCTCCGGGAATTTGGCATTCCAGAGATTGACCAGTTCGTCATGGGGGCATGGCGCCGGGTTGCGTTCTGTGCAGTCATTCCATTTGAGGGCGTCAGACAGGTAGGTATCGAACCGCGTCATGCGGCACAGGTTGTTTGGCGATGGTTTGTTCTTCCAGACCTTGAATGCCCACTCCGTTACCAGCTTGACCTCTTCAGCGCTGTAACAAACACCTTTGGCTTTCACAGTGCTAAGGGCTTTTTCAAACGGGGCTGTTGATGAGCATCTGCTGTCGGTCGTCTGGTTATAAAAATCCAGACATTCCTGAGCGAGATCTGAATCGCCCCCTTGGGGGGTTAGGGGGGTATTTTCTTTTGTATTTAAAGAATGTCTTTTGTGTGTCTCTGACTTAGAGACTCGCGCTGTCTCTAGATTAGAGACTTTTTTTGTCTCCAGATTAGAGACAAGGTTGCTAACTTGGAGACTCTTGCTGAAATGCCACGCTGAAACCTCCTTGTTAATGCCGATTTGATTGCCATTTCTGAACAGGCAATTCATTTCCAGCAGCTCTTTTTTCGCCTTGTTCACGTTCTGGCGAGAGATGCCGGTAATGGCAGATATTTGCTCATCAGCGATGCGATCTGACTTCTTGTTGAAACCATATGTCTTGCGCATATAGGCAAGCATTATCTTCAACTGGCGAGCGGTCAGATCAGCGCTTGCAATGGCTTCCAGGAGCTCGTTAGCGACTTTGGTATAACCATCATCGATATCGACCACTCTGCGCTCCACGGGCTGCTGATTGGCCCCGAAATTTGCATAGGCTACGTTGTTCATTTTGCCCTCTCCTTCGCTCTGTGCTCTTCCAGAATTTGCTTCAACTTCTCAGCCACCTTCGGGTTGAACGCTTTGCAGAATTCGATGCGGGCAAGGTTTTTGTGCATTTCTGCCTGGTACACGACGTGTTTCTTTGTCATAATTACCCCTGTGATTTGATCCAGTCATTTCGCATCAGGCCGAGAATGAGTTACCGCTCATCTCGGTCTTTTCTTTGCCCAAAATCAGGGCCACTTCTTTCGCCACTGCTTTAGCCAGTTGCGCTGCGTCGTCATCAACAATCCCGTATTCCAGAATGTCGATTGCCATGCTCATCTGCCGGAAGAAATTTTTCTTCATGCGGCTGACCTGGTACTCGGCGATACCCAGCCTTTCAGCGAAGGTTTTCTGGCTGATTGATGCCAGCTTATTCAGCAGCGCCGACTCGATGCGGCGTGCGTTCTTGCTTTGAGTTGCTTGTTCCATAGTTGATACTTGTCCTTGTTAGTTAATTGGTTGCGTGACATTGCGGTGAGCAAGTCACTTGGGTTTTGCCCTGGTGTTCCGAGGGCGGTCAGATTGATAAAGAGCGGTGCCGCTTATGCGGCGGCGTTTTTGCTGCTTGGGAATGGTCGGGTTTCTTCTGCAACAACCTGACCATCAGGCAAGGTCGTGATAAAAATCTTCCGGCCAACTCGTACTGCTTTGCTGATTGCCGTCTGGTGAACGCCGATGATGTCGGCGGCTTTTGCCTGACCGTTCTCCTTGACGTAATCAGCGAGAGTGATCTTTTCCATCGGTTTCCTCCGCGTGATTACCGATAGAGTAATAATACTACGAGTATTAATTAAATCAATACCTACGGTATTTCATATTTTAATAACTGAGGTATTAGAATCAGGGAATGAAAAACACAAAGACGTTGACGCCGGAACAGCTGGAAGACGCTAAGCGCCTCAAGGCTCTGTACGAGTCGAAGAAGAAAAGCCTGGGCATTACCCAGCAACATATCGCGGACGCTCTGGACATAACACAGGGTGCCGTAGGTCATTACCTGAATGGCCGCAACGCGCTTAACTTAAGCGCAGCTTTAACTTTTTCTCGCTTACTCCAGGTTCCTGTTTCTGATTTCAGTCCATCGTTGGCAAAAGAAGTGGATGGAGCCTCTGCGCCCGCGCTCGATAAAAACGTGACCTTCGCTGGACCATACGAACCAAAAGGAAGGTATCCTATGCTCAGTTGGGTCAGCGCAGGACAATGGGAAGAAGCAATGGAACCCTATTCGATCAGCGAGATAAATGAATGGTATGAATCTGATGTGCCGATTCAGGGCACAGGATTCTGGCTGAAAGTCGAGGGCGATTCGATGACGGCACCGATCGGGCAAAGCATTCCCGAAGGCCACAGTGTGCTGGTTGATACCGGTAGAGAAGCAAAAAATGGATCGCTTGTCGTCGCCAAACTAATTGATGCTAATGAAGCGACATTTAAGAAGCTCGTCATCGACGGCGGGCAGCGTTACCTAAAAGGCCTTAATCCTGCATGGCCTATGACACCCATCAACGGCAACTGCCGCATCATTGGTGTGGTTGTTGAATCCAAAGTTAGATACGTGTAGCAACACCCCGCCTAATTTAGCCGCCTAGAGCGGCTTTTTTATTACCTGCAAAAAATAAATTCATTTCACAATCATCATTTTAATACTTACCATATTATTTTTAATACTCTGGGTATTGCCATAAAATAATACCTAGAGTATTGTTTATCCCATCAGCAGGACGCTGGCGAACAACGAAACGGATTTCAGCTCTTTAAAAATTTAGCCCTGTGAATACACAGGCCGAGGCGAGTGCTTCGGGCAAGAGATAGGTGGAGCTTACGCCAGTCAGGATGGTGGACCTGAGAAGCCTATGAAGTTCGGAAACGTCACGGGTTCCGGCTCTTGCACCCAAGCACTCATCGAGGAATACCCATGAACAGAAATCAACGCCGTATGGCTGCGTACAACGCACGTAAAGCCACTGAACAGATTGAGCGTGACGGTTACACCAAAAAAATCGATCGGGCCTTCACGAAGCTCTCATTGGGCTGCTCGGCGAAGGTTGCCCGCGCCACCTCCTCCCCTAGTCTGCGTGATAAGCAGGAAGGTGGAGGGGTTTGTTTGCCGGAAATCGCAATTTATAACGCGGGATACCGCACTGTCCGCAAAGACGCGGTTCACATTGTTAAGTGAGGGAAGCATGACAAACAACAATGGTTATTACGCTAGTGAGTGCCGCGCTGCGGTTGCTGAATATCGCGCATCAGCAGTTCGCCACCGCGACAGCATTGGTCTCCGCACATGCTACCTGCAACTGGCATGGAAAAACCGGCGACAGGCTCGTGAGTACGCATCCAAGGCTGCCTAACGGCGGCCTTTTTTATTGGCTATCGGAAATCTAGAGACAACGTGACGGCGAGAGGTTGAGCATGATTGAGCAGCTTAATTTTTATATGACACAGGCATCGCCAGAGCTTCTTGAAAGTCGGCGTGAATATATCGAGCGGGCCATTGTAGGAAAGCTTAAGCGCGGAATTGAAGAGCAGAAATCGTGGTCGCCTGAGTTTGCAAGCGAACCGGATTCTCAGGAGCTAATCGTTGCATATGCAGAAGGACTAAGGTTCTTCACAGAGAAAGGATTCAACATCGAGGCTGCCTAGTGCGGCCTTTTTAACGCCACCTGTTCACTAAACAGCGTGGACGCAGCAGAACTGATAAGAGGTGAGTATGAAAGTTAGAGATCTGATTCAGGCACTTCAGGAAGAAGCAGAAAAACGGCCTGACTTTCTGGATAAGGATGTAACGGCGCAGGCGGAAGAGGTGGATGCAACCGCGACAGTAAACGGTTTCGCCGAGGCCGGCACATTCATCTATCTGACCACTGATTGCCCCGAGCATGATGACGATGGTTGGGATGACGATTTCGAGTACGAAGATTCAAACAACTAAGCCCGCCCCGAGCGGGTTTCTTTTTACCTACACAAAGGCCAAAACCATGAGCACACAAGATTGCATTATCTGCTGGGTAGTGATTTTTTTGCTGATGGGGTTGGCGATGATAGCGAGGATTTGATGAATAATTTTAGGGGAACTAAAGGCAAGTGGAGTTATTCGCCGGCGCTCGGGGAAATCAAAAGTGACCATGCCGGGCTCATTGCTGATTTAGTGATTAACGGTGATGAGGATGAGAACGGCATGGTTATGGCTGCAGCAACTGATTTGCTGGATGTGCTGCAAAACATCGTGACCACTGACGCTGAGGTATTGAAAATTCTGACGCCAGAGCAGCGCGAGGCAGCCAATTCAGCGATAGCCAAGGCGCTTGGCCAGTAACCACTGACAACGCTCACTGCCTCCGGCATCGCTCCGAGCACTTACGTACTTCACCCCAGCACTTCTCCCACTTTTTACGCCAAGTGAAAGGTCGTCCACACACGGTGCATATTTTGGTTGGTAGTTCGTTTTTCTTCACGACGTTCCTCCTATGCATAGTGTGAAAAGAAAGCATTCAAAACGGATTCATCAGGTTGCCAGCCCTTTTCTGGCAAGCCAAATTATTTGCAATAGAAGGCAAATATTCCGCATTAAGGGACTAAGTATGTGAATTCTCTTCACGAGGCTTGGCCTCAACAAGAATCAGCGGACACTTCCTAACCTTACATGCTTGTGAATATGCCAACTCACATACGTCACAAATACTCCTGACTTCTGTCTGGTATTCGTACTCCATGTAATAACGGAAATTTCCTCCGCACGACTCTGTTCTCCAGAAACGTAGAGGTTCAAGCACCTCATCAAGTTGCCTGAATGTCAGGCCTGTTGGGTTATGAAAACCCACTCTTACACGGTATGTAGTCATGATTTGATAATCCCTAACCCTCTGATTCTTTACAAGCCAGTTATGGGTCTTGCTGTGATAGGGATTTCCTAAATACACCCGCCTATGTGCGGGTATTTTTTTGCTCACAGGAGAAGGAAATGAGTGAAACAACGGATTTAGCAGTACTCGAAATCAAGCCTGAGCAAGCGCCAGCGCTTTATGTAGCGAATGGACTTGATGCATATCTTGACCAGATTCGCGAGCTGGCCGCTGAAGTTCCTGATGTGACGACGAAGAAAGGTCGTGATCGCATCGGTTCATTGGCCCGCATGGTTGGCTCCAGCAAAAAAGCTATCGAAGAGCCGGGTCGTGCGTATCTGAAGCAGCTCAAAGAAGCCGTGAAGCCAGCGGAAGATGAACTTCGTCGCTTTACGCGTGAATGCGACACCATACGCGATCAGATTCTTGCACCGCGTGCAGCTTGGGATGTTGACCAGGAACGCATTAAGGCAGGGGAAGATGCGCGCATTGCAGCTCAAAAGCTGGCAGCACAAATCGAATCCGATCATGAAATCGCCCTGCTCCTGAATGACAAATTCGACCGTGACGCAGCGGAAGCGAAAGCCGAAGCAGAGCGCCAGCGCATTGCTCACGAAGAAGAGATTAAGCGTCAGGCTGTCGAGCAGGCACGTATTGAGGCTGAGCAGAAAGCACAGCAGGAACGCGAAGCAGCAGCACGTCGTGAGGCTGATTTGAAGGCAGCGAAGGAAAAAGCTGAGGCCGATGCAAAGGCCGCACAGGAGCGTGCGGAGCGTGAAGCCAAAGAAGCGCAGGAGCGCACCGCAAGACTGGCGCAGGAAGCGCGTGAGCAGGCTGAGCGTGAGAAACAGGCGGCAATTGCCGAAGAGCAACGCAAGGCCAAAGCAGCTGAAGATGCCCGCCTGGCTGAAGAGAAACGCATCGCCAACGAAGCAGTTGCGCGTGCAGCCAATGAAGCGCACCGCAAGAAGATTGGCACTGAGATTGTCACCGCTCTATTGGGCCACACCAGCCTAACCCGTGAGCAGGCAATTGAAGTTCTGGTTGCGCTGAAAGACAGCAAAATCCCGCATACCCGCATCACCTACTAATCACCATTTAACCAACACCAAGGAAACCCACGATGAACTATGCCATCGCGGGCGGCGCCATCGTGGGCGCTGCTCAGTTTAATGAATCACAACTCGACCGTTTAGTGCGCCGCCTACGTTCTGGCCTGCGCTCACTTTTGGACACTCTGAATCAGCGAGGCGAACCATGAGAACACGTCATTTCAGAAAGGCTCAGGAGCTTTCGCGTGAAGCCGTCCTGTATAGCAGCCCCGCCAAGTGGGCGGTGGCGATGAATCTTTTGCGGAGAGCTATCAAATGAAATTCCCTCAGTCACGAATCGCGCTTATTTCATGGCACCGGCACTACCTGGTTTTGGCAAGAGAGAGCCGCAGCAATGGCGACCGCGAATCAGCGGCACACCTTCTTTCAATGGCATCAGAGACGCGCAAATGCATAACCATCCTTCACACCAAGACAGCAGCGTGAGTGACGAAGCTGTCTGGAATGATTTTGTACAGGGAATGCTAGGTGAATTAGCCGACCCTATGACATACGAGCAAGCCGCAAAGGATGCGATTGCCGATCACCGCACGGAACGCCAGTTTGAAATGATGGGAGGCATGAATGAGCGTCTACAAGGCGATTAGCGCTGTAGCCAAGGAAATGGCGGAGAAAGGCATTAGCAAGGACCGCAAGAACGTGCAGCAGAACTTCCAGTTTCGCGGCATCGATCAGGTTTACAACGCTCTGGCGCCAATGCTGGCAAAGCACGGGCTGGTAATCTTGCCCCGAATTACAGAGCGCACCGTAACTGAGCGAACCACACAGAAAGGCGGCGTCCTGTTTTACGTTGTGGTGAAGGCTGAGTTCGATTTCGTTGCCACTGAAGACGGCAGCATTCATACCGTGACGACATACGGTGAAGCCATGGATAGCGGCGACAAGGCGACCAACAAGGCTATGTCGATCGCCTACAAGTACGCAGCGTTTCAGGCTTTCTGTATTCCTACGGAAGAAACCGCAGTTGATCCTGATGCAGAAGTTCACCATGTGGCGCCACAACAAAAAGCCAAGTCTGCGCCGGATGCAGCGCTGGCGGCGTTCACTGAAGCTGCAATGAAGAAAGCAACACTGGAAGAGTTGAAACAGGCGTTCGCCAAAGCATGGCAGATGCTTGATGGCACGCCAGAGCAAGCAAAGGCGAAGGAAGTTTACGAAATCAGGAAATCTGAACTGGAAGGAGCAGCAGCATAATGCCAATCAGTCAGCAGGATCTTCACAACCTTTTCAACTTTGACCCTAAAACGGGCTTGCTCACATGGAAAGTGAGTCCTGGCATACAGTCTCATGTATGCATCGGAGATATAGCGGGAAGTATGAGCGGCGATGGCTACTGGCAAATAAAAATAAAAGGGAGGGTATATAAAGCGCATCGATTAGCTTGGTTGTTTGTTCATGGAGTAATGCCACCCATGATTGACCATATAAATGGAATAAGGTCAGACAATCGCATGGGAAATCTCCGAGCCTGCGACCTCTTCTCCAACATGTGGAACATGAAAAGGAGCGTCAGGAACAAGTCTGGCGTAAAGGGCGTGTCATGGAATAGTCAGATCTCCAAGTGGAAAGCCCAGATAACAATCAGGAAGAAATGCATCCATCTTGGCTACTACGAAGATTTGGAGCTCGCATCGTTGGTTGCTTCAGAGGCGAGAGAAAAATTACACAACAACTTTACGAGGCACGATTAATCATGGCCATTAACACTATCACCATTTCTGGCTTTGTCGGCAAGGACGCAATATTGCGCGTCACCCCAAACGGCAAGCACATCGCCACCTTCTCTCTGCCGGCCAAATCTGGCTTTGGCGATAAAGAGAAAACCACCTGGCTGCAGTGCAAAATGTTCGGCGCGATGGCCGAGAAATTAACTCAGAGCATCACCAAGGGCGCGAAGGTTACGGTAAGCGGTGAGTTTGTTCTTGAAGAGTGGGATCGCGATGACGGCAGCAAGGCGTCTATCCCCACAATTCTGGTTCGTGACATCGACCTGCCACCGAAACAAGCGGGAAACGGAGCGCCATCGAATCAGCAGCAAGCTCGTGGGCAATCTACCGCACCTGAATACGACGATTCGATCCCCTTCTGATTTAACCCACCAATAAGGCAGAAACCATGAATATCACCGATGACTCGGCGGCGCCCGCACATCTGAATCGATGCGACAGTCATGGCCTGCCTTTCTTTGGGCCGGATTGCTGGCGAGCGGGAATGCTGAGAGCAAAAATCAGCCGCTCAATTCTCTCATGGGAAGAGCATCAGGCCTTGCGAGCGCTGAAAACCGTACAGGAAAAGGAAGAATTCTACGAAGAAGCGATGGAGCGCAAGAGGTTGCGCCAGCAGGTTCGGCTGACCGCCTACTACCCTGCCCGACCGGCAATCAAGCAGGTTAAAGACAATAACGCCGCATATCCGGAATGGGCTGATAAGCACTTCCATGGCGACTAGCAGATTAATCGACGCTGGCCCGTACCCGGTTGGCGAATGAGGGGAAAGAGATGACTGATATTAAACGCGTAGAGATTGACCACAAGGGATTGCCTTTCTTCGATGACAAAGGCGTTTATGTCTTTTACGAAGACTACGCCGCCCTGCAGCAGAAGCTGGATGCGATGGGCCATGAATGCGGAAAGATGCTGGGCCTGCTGAACGATATCTGCCGCTACCACGAAGAATGCACTCACGACGACATGATGCATGCGCTGATTCCATTGGAGTATGTGTCGGCAATCAACACTTTTGTTGAGCGCGATGTTGATGGCGAAAATCCATTCGCAGCAACCGATGCGTTTATCAACGAGGTGCGGGCGGAGGGTGCAATTGCATGCGGCGTTCATCTTCGGGAATGGTACGACTATCAGGTCGAAAGCCGAGCTGAAGATTTCGCCGCCCAACTACGCGCCGGCAGCACCGAAGGAGGTGTGTGATGGGTAAGTTAACCGGAAAGAAAGTTCACGTTGAGATATCCCATAACCAAGAGGGCGGACTATCACTGTGCGTCAGTGATAACGACACGGGATATCGAGTTCAGGGAGCAAAAGTCGGTGGGTGTGAAACACTCAAGCGTTTCACCGTTGACGCGGAAAAACTCATCGAGTTAATCAAGGAATATGCCCATGACTAACCAGCAACTAAAAGCACATTGCGAAGACGTTATCGCTAATCCGCAAGGCCATCTGGATTGGGTGGTGGATATGGCGAGAGTGGCGCTGGCGAGCCTGGAGGCTAAGCCTGTATTCTTCGTTGAAATTGAGGGAGATGATTGGACTAACTCTGGGCGAATTGAAGGTGATGAGCGACCGGACTTGGGGTTGTTGCCGGAAGGAATTAATCATCTTTACGCAGCGCCGCCATTGCCAGAACTGAAGCTGCCAGAGAAAATTTCATGTAATGGATTCAATCCAAAGGAATGGGACGAAGCCAGAAGTCTTGGCCAATGCGAGGGATGGAATGCCTGCATCTACGATTTCAAACGCCTGAACGGAGTGAAATCATGATGACCGAAGAGCAGTTAATCGACCGTATTTGCCTGACGTGCGTCGATGTTCGTCATGCAGCCACCGATGAGAGTGCGCAGAAATTTATCAACGACATTCGGGGCTTGGCGGAGCAACTTGCCGCACTCACCCAACCTGCAAGCCCGGCTTTGAAGTTGCCAGATGGTTGGGTGGCGGTGCCTAACGAACCAACGGAAGACATGATTGCGGCAGGTAGCGCAGTTGATGGTGGTGTGTACAGCATATGGAAGGACATGATATATGCATCACCTGATGCCCCACACACAGCACCAATAGAGCCTATATGTGCCACAAGTGGTGCAGAGTGGGTGAGTAGTGACAGGCTTAGCCAACTATCTGCGCTTGAGACGATGCGTGAGGTTTCTTCGATGGCGAAGGAACTGCTGGCGCTGCGAAAGGCGTTCACGCAGCCGATTGTTTGGATTCACCAGACAACAGGCGCAAAGCTGAATAACTCTGTAATTGAGGATGCCAGGAAGCAATCTGGCGTATGGGTACCGCTCTACCGCAAACCCACCGACAGTACCACTTGAGTGCTCACCTACCGATTAATGATTCTGTGGCATTTAGTCGAAAAATGGTTGGGCATTAATGGTATAAATATTTTACCTAAGAAAGTGGAGCTCAAAAAATGCCGAAATATTATCTCTATGGTGCAGGGTGGTGTGGTGAAGAGATGGATATCACTGTCAGAGATGATGCTTATAGCTTTCATTATATGGCTCGACCTGAGATGAAAAAATCCAATAGCCCTTTCGACCGTACTCCTGATTTTGAATCGAACGAATTCACTATCTTGAAGGTTTGGGATGGCGAGAGGATAGTAGACAGAATTGGACTGTGCCTCAGCGGTGACTCATATAGCAGACCGGAAGAATTGCAGAGAAAAATTAATGCTCTTTTGCCACAAGAAACTGAAGCAGCCAACAGTGGCAACAATGAGTTGCAACAAGCCCTCAGCGCAGAGATTATGCGGCTTGAAGCTTTAAAAAAACGAATTTAAGTTCAAACTTTCATGTCATGATTTGCTTGCAGCATTACAGCAATGTCGCGTTGCAGTTTCCGCGTGGAAGCGATCCGGTTTATCAAAAGGAGGATATATGAATCCATGGGGACCAATTATCGCAGCTATGATTGCGGGATTTATAGCTTTTATTGGAATGATAATCACTAAGGAAAATAAAGTTTCTGAATTCAGGCAGGCTTGGATTAATGAGTTTCGTGAAGAAGTTTCCTATTTAATTGAGGCTTACAAGAGGTGGGTGGATAATGAAAAGCATTATTCCATTCAGCTTTCAATCAACCACCACACCCTTACTGATGAAATTTCAATACGAAATTTCACTGAGAGGTCAAAGTTGCTTATGGAAGTTGAAAGTCAATCCAAAGGAGAGATTGAAAGATATATTGGCAAAATAAAGCTGCGCTTAAACTCCGATCCAAACAGAAGAAGCATCCATGAAAAGGAAGTTGAGAGCCTCCTTGATAAGCTTCTGAAAAATAGAAACATTAACGAGTCAGAAGCACTATCAAAAAACATATACTACCATACTTCTTGCATTTTAAGCACAGAATGGAAGGTTGTAAAGAAAGGTGAAGTGTCCTATGTGCAATCTAAAAAATTCATTTTAGCCTTTGCAGTATTCATTTCATCGGTAGGAGTTTTGAGTTTTTTCTTTCACCTTGAAGATGCCCTCAAGTGGTTAATGAACAACCCACCACCACTAAAATAAAATTTCTATCACAACAACCTCGCCACTGCGGGGTTTTTTATTGCCTAAATTCTGGAGAAAATCATGCAAATCGATATCGGCGAAAAATACGCCATCACTGGCGATGCAAGGCAGTACGTTCTGAACGAGAGGAAAGTTAAAGGCGAAAAGGCCGGCGAGAATGCCGGTGACGATTATCTCCAGCCTGTAGGTTTTTATCAGAGCATACCGGGGGTAGTTGCAGCACTCATTGGCCTGAGCGCCCGCCTGTCAGATGTGCAGTCGCTGCAGGCAATGGAACAGCACATTAACCGCGTAGCATTGCAGTGTGAAAAGGCATTCAACAATGTCGATGAAGCAAGTAATTAGAGGCGACAAAGAGCCTGCCCACCTCGTAGTCGCACATCGCGCATTGGAAGCGCACAAAGCCAGGTATGGCGAGGGCAATAAGAACCACCCAATCCTCTACTCAATTTCATACCGCAATAAGCATTATCAGGTTGAAGTGACAACGCGTCGAGTAACCATGGCTGCGAACATCATCACCGGAGCTCGTAGCTTGGGCTGCGTTCACCACACAGCCTAATCCCCCCTTCCCATTACCTTTATCGCGCTCTGCGTGAGGAGTTGTTATGTCTGAATATCAATGCTGTCGCTGTAAAAAACTGCTCGACGATTACAGCGCATATGAATATCGCGGCTTCACTTCATGCGAAGAGCATTTTGAAGAAGTGATAAAGCTTGTCGATGCGAAGCGCGCGGATTTAATTGAGCGTGAAGCCTCACGATTGAAGCCTCTAGCCGGTCTGGACATCCATCCTGACTCGCCAATAGGTCAGGTTAACCGACGCATTCTTGGTGGAGTAATTGAAGCGGTGGCGAAGGAGCACCCAATCGAAGCGGAATACCGCAAAGGCATTCTGTGACCACCACCTGCGAAGACATCACCCCGGCTGAGGTCATCATCGATTTCAGCCTTCTCGCTGCAGTAATCATCGCTTTTATCCTCGGCAAACCACCTAAGGAGTGAGTGTGGCTATATGGTCACATTTGCTCTGATTAGGTGGAGTTGTTGCTATATACCGACACTGGAGAATTCAATTATGGAATTGCGCGAAGACACGCTCGTTGACCTGAAATTCATCATGGCCGATACTGGTTTCGGCAAGACCTACATTTATGACCGTGTAAAAGACGGCACTCTCTGCAAGCCCATCAAAATCAGCGGGCGCTCTCGCTGGAAATATCGCGATCACCTGGAGTTCAAAAACAAGCTCATTTCCGGCTGCGGCGGGTAAAATGCTGGGTAAAGAATTCTTACAATCTGAAAAACTCTATATGGTGCAACTTGTTAGGCGTTGGATTAGACGTCTGCAGGGGACACCAGATTTTCATCGTTCTCCCGCCTAAAACAGCCATCTCGCCAGAGCAAGTGTCAGTCCAGCGGTGCTCATTATTCCCGCCACAATCCATTTCGTTTGTTGATTTATCGCCTGATGAAGATCGCTTTTAGTGGCGTAGTTCGATTTAATCTCCGCAATATCCGTTTTCATCAGCGCCATATCGGTTTTGATATCGTCGATATCCGCTTCAAGCTTTGAAACGCGCTTTTCCATGTTCACTCCTTGATCATCAATTCACTCAAAACAACCAGCGAGCCAGTGCCAGCGTCATACCTGCGGTACTCAGCATCCCCGCGACTATCCATTTTGTCTGTTTGCTCAACTCCTGATGAATTCTCCCAATATCCTGATGCACTTTGCCGATCTCCTGATAAAGATCGCTTTTGGTGACGTAATTCGATTTGATCACCGCGATATCCATTTTCATTTCATGAATATCCGCTTCCAGCTTTGACACGCGCTTTTCCATAATTATGGCTTCTCGTAACTTGTTATTTTAATCAATGGGATAGATTGAATTTCCTGCAAAGCATCCTACTCCGAAATCCATCGAAAAAATGCCTCACTGAGTGTGAGAATGCCTAATTGAGAGGTGTGTTCAGAAAAAAACAGGGGTTCTTGCAGCCGATTACAACGTTTTAAAAGTGAGATCGTAATTAGACGTGATCTTGGCGCCATGCCGATGGCGTCACGCCATGCAGCTGACGGAAGCGGTTACTGAAGTGACTCGAGGAGTGAAAACCGCAGCGCAATGCGATTTCTGTTAGCGGTAAACGGCTGAATTTCAGCAACTGCAGCGCCGCATCCATGCGGCGGCGCATCACATATTGATGCGGGGCCTCGCCAACGCTGCTGCGGAACATGCGGGCAAAATGGTATTCGCTCAGCGCCGCTTCAGCTGCCAGTTGCGCCAGCGTTAATGGCTGATCGAGCTGCGCATCAATATACGCCATGACTCGCCGCAACACGGCGGGCGCCAGTCCGCCACGCACCTGCGGCGCTTGCCATTGCACATCGCTGTAGCGTTGCAGCAGATGCGTCATCAGCAACGTTGATGCACTGCTGAGCATCAATTGGTTCGCTGGCTGTTGCCAGTCGGTGCTCAGCAAGAAGTGGCGATAAAGTTGGGTGATGCGATCGTCCGCCGCGAAGATCTTTTCATGCAGATTGAGCCGCGACGGACTGCGATCCCAAATCTGCTCGCCCAAATGCCGCAGATGTTCGTCGGTGCAATAGAGATGCACAAACGACAAATCGGCGCGAATATCCCACACCGATTCTACCCCGCTGGGCATCAGGCAAAAGCGATCCGGGCCGCCGCCGTTGCGCCAGCCGTTTTGGGTTTTATGCCAGGTTTCATAGCCGTCGGCGGTATACAGGCTCAGCGTATGATGATCGCTAAGATTGGTGACGCGATCGCCGCTGTTAAACCAGGCCGCCAGCTTAATGCCGCTCGACAACTGCACACTGTCGCGCAGCTGCGCTTTGTGGCGCTGCAGCATGTTGAAGGTCTGGTAATCGGCCATGGTTCATATCACTCGAAGTTCATGAGCGCCCAGTGTACGGATCTCCGCAGACAGAAAACAGGTCACAGCCGGACACAGAAGTAAAAAGCGCAAGATTTTGCAATTGCCGCGCAAAAACGTGCAAGCCGCAGGTTGCTTTTCACGCCACACTGCGGGCCAGATTATGTCGGAGAGTGCGCTATGAATGTGATGTTATACCTTGCCGTGGTGATGATTTGGGGAACCACCTGGATTGCCATTTTCCTGCAGCAGGAAGCGGGCGATACGCCCGTTTTAGTGGCGGTATTTTGGCGTTTCTTACTGGCGTCGCTGGTGATGCTGGTGATCCTTAAACTGTTGCGTCGCCTGCGAATACTGGATAAACGCGATCATCTGTTTTGTCTGCTGCAGGGCTGCTGCGTGTTTGGCTTCAACTTTGTCTGCTTCTATCATGCTGCCGCGTGGATCAGCAGCGGACTCGAGTCGGTGATATTCTCGATGGCCTTGCTGTATAACGCGCTTAACAGCTGGATCTTCTTCCGTCAGCGCCCATCGTTTCGCCTGTTGCCAGCGGCGGTGCTTGGCCTGGGCGGTATTGTCGCACTGTTCTGGAATGATATTCAGGCGGCGCATCCGGCTCCACAGTTGCTATGGGGCGTGGGCCTCAGCGCGCTTGGCACGCTGGGCTTCTCCTTCGGCAATATGATTTCGCTGCGCCATCAACGCCGTCAGCGTGATGTGTTGACCACCAATAGCTACGCGATGCTGTATGGCGCTTTGGTGATGGCCGCACTGGCATTCATTAACGGCGATTCGCTGGCGCCAGCGCTGAATATGCAGTGGTTAGGCGCGATGAGCTACCTGGCGATATTTGGTTCGGTCTTGGGATTTGGGGCCTACTTCACGCTGGTGGGCCGTATTGGTGCCAGCCAGGCCGCTTACAGTACTTTGCTGTTCCCGCTGGTGGCGCTAACGCTCTCCACGCTATACGAAGGTTATCACTGGCACAGTAATGCGATTGTCGGGTTGGTGATGATTCTGGCGGGGAATATGGTGATGTTTGTACGCTGGCCGACGATGGGGCGATTACGGACCGCATAAATAACGAGAGCGGGCATTGCGCCCGCTCTTTTGTTCCTCTAGCGCCAGCCCTGAACGCCGATATTGAGCTGGTGAGGTTTAGTTATGGCTTTTCTGGCAATCCAGTAAAGCAGGACGCGTTCATCATCTTTGTCGCGGTCGGCCATTGCCAGTAATTTCAGCGACAACGTGGATTTATTCACTGGTTGATGCTCATCGCTTAACTCGATCACCGCCTGACCGATAATGCAGCAAACCTCATCCTCATTTGACGCGGATTCATATGTTCGGTCTTTCATATTTCCTCCTTTTGAATGAATTCTAAGCCTGGCAAACATCCACAACTTTGCAGGCGATACGGCGCTATCGATACAAACACTTACAGATGGTTACCCGTAGCAACCGCTACGGCTTAAATGACATCACTTACTGTCATCACAATGCCATTCATACCCGCTTTACTGCATTTCGTTCCACCATCCGGTTCATTCACGCCTCTGCATCCCCCGCACGCGCGAGAGCAATTTATTATCTCCACAGATTCCGCTTTCTCGAGTGAGAGATAAAAATGACAACAGCAACCCCCGCGAATGACCAACGTACTCGCATGCTCACCCTTATCGGCACTATTATCACGCAGTTCGCTTTGGGCTCGGTTTATACCTGGAGCCTGTTTAACGGCCCGCTGGCAAATAAGCTGAATGCGCCGATCAGTGAAGTGGCTTTCTCGTTCGGTTTACTCAGTCTTGGCCTAGCGATTGCGTCATCGCTTGCCGGGAAATTGCAGGAGCGCTTTGGCGTGCGCAACGTCACCATCGGTGCGGGCATGCTGATGGCGGTAGGTTTCTGGCTGACCGCGCATGCCGATAATCTGATGATGCTCTACCTCAGCGCGGGGATTCTGGTGGGATTGGCCGATGGCGCCGGTTATCTGATGACGCTCTCTAACTGCGTGAAGTGGTTCCCGGAGCGCAAAGGGCTCATTTCCGCCTGCTCGATTGGTGCGTACGGTTTGGGTAGCCTCGGCTTTAAATTCATCTGCGGCGCACTGCTGAGCGCACAAGGTCTGGAGAATACCTTCATGATCTGGGGCGTGCTGGCGATGAGCATGATCATTGTCGGCGCGTTGCTGATGCGTGACGCACCGATGCAGAAGAACAGAGGTAATACGCAGCTGGAAGCCAAAGATTACACGCTGGCGCAATCGGTGCGTTTACCGCAGTACTGGATGCTGGCGCTGATGTTCCTGACTGCCTGCATGAGCGGCCTGTACGTGATTGGCGTGGCGAAAGATATCGGTGAAGGCATGGTGCATCTGAGCGCGCAAACCGCCGCCAATGCGGTCACGGTGATTGCGATTGCCAACCTCAGCGGCCGTCTGATTCTTGGCGTGCTATCGGATAAAATGGCGCGCATCCGCGTGATTATGCTGGCGCAAATCGTCTCGCTGCTGGGCATGAGCATTTTGCTATTCACCCATATGAGTGAATCGACCTTCTTCCTCTCCTTAGCCTGCGTAGCCTTCAGCTTCGGCGGCACCATTACCGTGTTCCCATCGCTGGTCAGCGATTTCTTTGGCCTGAACAACCTGACCAAAAACTATGGTCTGATTTACCTGGGCTTCGGTATCGGCAGCGTGCTGGGTTCGCTGGTTGCTTCCGCCTTTGGCGGCTTCACCGTCACCTTCAGCCTGATTATGACCTTGCTGGTGATTTCGCTGGTGTTGTCGCTGAGCATCCGTCTGCCAAATCGCCAAAACGTGGCAGAACCTTTACTGCATAATTAAATTCGCTGGGATGCCGCATGAATATGCGGTATCCCATTTCTCCACAATTGATCCACAATAAAAAGTTAATTGAGAACCACTATTATTAAGCCTTGCCTTTCGGAGTAATCTCGTTATTATTATCAGGCATTCAGCTTATTCCGATTGGTTTATTTTATCCCGCGACTTTTTTAGCATTTAATTGACACACTCCGTAATACATTCCGTAATAACTCTACATTTCCTGCATCTTCACTCCACTATTCCCCTGTAATCTGGCGTCATTGGAACAGAGGAGGACTCTCCATGAAGAAAGTAATTAAGCTTGCATCGGTTGTAGCCATTATGACGATGTTGAGTGGCTGTATTATCGATCATCATCGTGGAGGCGGCGGCCCAGGCTGGGGCCATCATGGTGGTGGCGGCGGCTGGCATCATGGGCACGGCGGTCATGGACACCGCAGATAGTTGGGCAAAGCACACACAGCAAATAATAAGAAAATAAAAAGGGCGGGAAATTATCCCGCCCTATTTTTTTAGCTTTTTACCGCGTAATTACATTGATACCAGGCTTTCTTTAGTCCGGGCAAATGGCTATTTTGCGACGGCAGGGATTCCACCTTATCAAATCCACGCTGACTGCAATAATTAGCAAGGTCGATCTCCATTGCGTCTTTATTCAGCGTGTGCGGATCGTAACGATACTGCACGGTATTTGAGCTGGTATCTTCATCAACACGCTCAAATCCTCCTGGTTTGCTGACGCTACAACCCGCCAACATAAAAAGCGCCAATGCGCTAATAAGCATTTTTTTCATTAGGGTTTCCTCTTGAGCGTAGCAGTCTAAAAGGCAACGCCGCGCTTATCTATAGGAATAAAGCGCGAAATGTCCGGGATTAGTGAAGCTTTCGCCAATCAAATCGATAAAACCAAACGGTTTCACTTATCAAGGTAAGGGTGCGATTATCTGTTCAGACAAAACGAAGTCTGCACCACACCAGGTGAATTAATAATAAACATACTGATAATGACCTTCATGCCCGCGCTGAGCGGGCTTTTTTTTTGCCTGCTAACCAGTAAGGCTGACCATCTTACGTAAAAGATTGGCCGCTTGTTTGTCAGGCAATGCGAGAATGCCGCTGTAGAGATCAATCGACATCGCGCACATGGCGCCGCGATCAACCGCGGTGTCCGCCGGCATATTCAGCTGTTGCAGCCGATCGCCCCACTTGCCATACAGTTTTTCCACCACGCTTTGTAAATCGCGCTGCGCCGCAGCCTGATCCAGCGGCTTTTCATTGCCGGTACTTTGCTGCAGCAGCGTTTCGAGTGCTTGCGCATCGCGCTGATTCAGTTCCGGTGACAGCACCTGTTGCAAATTGACGCCGCCATTCACCTGCGGATAGAGGAAACGGAAGCAGCGCTGCGGTTCCTGCTGCTGCAACGCCCGCATTTCCTCGACCGAGACGCGGATGTAATCAATGATCGCCGCATCGCTGGCGCGCGTCAGACGCTGATTAACCAGATCCATCAACCAGCCGCGCATATCTCCCAGCGCCTGATTGGCGGGCACACCTTCCAGCCGTTTATGCAGCAGCTCGCGATTAAGCAACTGCCACAATGCGGGTTCCTGAATTTTTAGCAGACGATAACCGGGCGCAAGGCTGAGTTGGGTTGCGACCTCTTCCATCAGCGCCTGCCGCTCCTGACGTGGATGAAGCCAGCTGAACCACAGTAAATTCGCCAGTATCAGCGGCAAGATAAACAACAGAACGCCTTGCCACAGTCGCAGCGAGGTGGTGCGCACCAGCAGAATAATAATGATCGCCAGCAGCGCGAACGCCGCTAGCGTAATCGGAAAAAGCGAGAGCATCGAGCGGGGTTAATCCTTACGTACATCAATTAAAACGGGGCAATTGGCGCGTTCAATCACCGCAGCGCTGACCGAACCTTTCAGCAGACGATTAAACGGCGACAGATGACGGCGTCCCATGATGATCATGCTGGCATGCAAAAGTGTGGATTGCGCCACAATGGTTTCCGCTGCTTCCCCCGCCAGAATCAACCCCTTTGCCGCCACGCCCGCGCGTAAAAGCGGCGCCAGCGCGTGACGCACCACCATTTCGGCGGTGTTCTGCTCATCTTTCGCCGCCACAAAATCATCCGGATCTTCACCGGCATCAATCTCAATCGGTTGATTGCAGGAGGAGTATGCGGGATCAACGCAGCACAGCACCGTGACCTGTGCCTGATGCGCCAGCGCTTGTTCAATGGTCAACGCAATCACTTTTTCCGCCACCGGAGAGTTATCGATGGCCATCAGCAAGGTTTTCATCAGTTGGTTATCCTTCCACAGCGGTCATTTTGCCAATTTCACGAATCAAGGCGTCTTTGCACTTGATGATTTGCTCACGATAATGCGCTTCCTGCTTATGAAAACGCGCGGTCGGCACCAATAATGAGATGGAGAAGCGGCCAAACAGCGTATCAATGGCGACCGCCATGGTCGAAATGCCCTCCAGCGTCTCACCGCGATCGATCGCCAATCCGCTAGCGCGTACCTCGGCAATCAGCTCCAGCAATTGCGGCAGCGTTTTCACCGTCATCTCGGTTAACTCTTTATAGGCTTCGCCCACCATCACGCGCACATCTTCATCGCTCTCCAGCGCCAGCAACGCGCGGCCGCCCGATGTGCTGTAAAGCGGCAAATTCAGCCCGATGCGCGGCACCACGCGCAGTTCGCGCGAGGCCACCACATAATGCACGATAGCCAGCTGCGTGCCGCTGGCCCGCGCCAGCGATACCGTTTCGTTAATCTCTGCAGAGAGTTGTTCGAGGAATGGACGCACGATTTCCACCACGTCGCTGTGCACGCTGGAGATCAGCTTGAGCAGCGCCGGACCGAGACGTAACCCGCCAGCACCGCTGCTGCGCACCAGCTGTGCGCTGTCCAGCGCACCAATAATGCGCTGCACCGTCGAGCGCGGCAGATCAACCACCTGCGCAATTTCACCCAAACTCATGCCGCCGGGATGCTCACCCAGCGCGTTCAGAATTTTTGCCGCACGCGCGATGACCTGAATGCCACCCGCTTTTTCATCCTCACGGCTTGAGGGAAGTTCAACCATGATGCGTTCCTTTTTGGCCTGCCCTACTTTAACGCGAATGATCGCACTTTTACACCCTGTATCACATTGCAATACAGCATATCGATATGTAAGATGCCACCTGTATCACATCGCAATACACTGCATCAACATCATAACGAGAAGCCTGCTATGAACGCCCAGCCCATTGCGGCTCCGGCCCCCCATCCGTTTACTCTGCGCCTGGCGCTGGGATTGGTTGGCGTGCTGATTGCCGCGCTCACATCGGGATTAAACGATCGCGTCACCGATATCGCGTTAGCCGATATCCGCGCTGCCATCGGCATCAGTTACGATCAAGGCAGCTGGATCATCTCCGCGTATCAGGCCGCTGAAGTGGCGGCAATGATGATTGCGCCCTGGTTCGCCGTCACCTTTTCGCTGCGCCGCTTTGCGCTCACCGTCTCCGCTGGTTTTATGCTGAGCGGTCTGCTGCTGCCGCTGATGCCTAACGCCACGCTGTTTATCGCATTGCGCGTGGTGCAGGGGTTATTTGGCGGCGCGCTGCCGCCAATGCTGATGACCGTTGCGCTGCGCTTTCTTCCGCCGCCGATCAAATTATACGGTTTAGCCGGATATGCGCTGACCGCCACCTTCGGTCCGAATATGGCCGCTTCGCTGGCGGCGTTCTGGACCGATGACGTCAGCTGGCTGTTTGTCTTCTGGCAAGTGGTGCCCGCCATGCTGATTGCCATGCTGCTGATTAGCTGGGGTTTGCCGCAGGATCCGCTGCGCCTTGAGCGTTTTAAACAGATCGACCTGTTCGGCATGCTGACCGGCTGCTCCGGTATGGCGCTGCTGATCCTGGCGCTGACGCAGGGCGAACGACTCGACTGGCTCGAATCGCCGTTATTCTGCGGCCTATTATTCAGCGCGCTGGCGTTGCTGACTGTGTTCTTTATTAATGAATGGTTTCATCCGCTACCGCTGTTCAAATTGCAGATGCTGGGGCGGCGCAATCTCGCGCACGGCTTGCTGGTGCTGGCGGGCGTGCTGATTCTGTCGCTGTCAGGTTCGGCGCTGCCGTCGGCCTATCTGGCGCAGGTGCAAGGCTTCCGCACACTGCAGTTCGCCCCGCTGGCGTTGACCATCGGATTGCCGCAGTTGCTGATCGCGCCTTTTGTTGCCGCGCTGCTGAATATTCGCTGGGTGGATTGCCGCTGGATGTTGACAGCGGGCGTAGCGCTGTTGGTGACGTCCTGCCTGATGGGCATGCACATCACCACCGATTGGGCGCGGCAGAATTTCTGGCTGATTCAGATTTTGCAGGCGTTCGGCCAGCCCATGGTGATTTTGCCGGTGCTGATGAGCGCCACCAGCGTGGTTGCACCACCAGAAGGCCCCTTTGCCTCGGCGATGTTCAACACGGTGCGCGGTTTCTCCAGCATCGCCGCCAGCACGCTGGTGGAATGGTTTATCAGCCACCGTGAAAAATTCCACTCCAACGTGCTGGTCGATAGCGCCGCCAGCCGTTCATGGCTGATGACGGCACCGAACAGCGCACAATCCAGCAGCAGCATGCCATTGCTGCCGGACGGCAGCGCCAGCAGCGCGGAGAACCTCAGCGGCTTCGCCACCTTGCTAAAACAGCAGGCGATGGTGCTGAGCCTGAGTGATTGCTACCAGATGCTGATTGCCTTCGCCGCCCTGCTTGTACTGTTAACCGCCTGGCTGCCAAAACGCGTCTGGCCACCACAAACACTGATTCAACCTGTTACGACGACGTCGAGATAATTGATATGCAAGCTTTTGCTTTGAAGAGAACGGTGCTGTTGAGCGCCTTATTACTGGTGTTATTAGCGATGGCTTTTTTTGTCTGGTCATCAATGACCGGCAACGATCACCGCACCACCGATGCCTACGTGAATGCCGATTACACGCTGGTTGCACCGAAAGTTTCCGGCTACATCGCCAGCGTCAACGTGCAAGACAACCAGCGCGTAAAGGCCGGCGAACTGCTGGCGACACTCGACGATCGCGATTACCGCGTGGCGTTAGAGACCGCGCAGGCCAATTTGCAGGTCAGCGAGGCGAAGCGTTTGAGTAGCCAGGCGCAGCTGGAACAGCAGCAATCCACTATCGACCAGGCGAAGGCCACGTTAGCGGCGAGCCAGGCTTCCGCGCAGTACGCCGGACAAAGCGCCGCGCGTTACAACCAGCTGTATAAAAGTGGCACCATCGCCGCAGACGATCAGCAAAAAGCCAACTCAACGCAGCGCTCCGCCTCGGCTACCGTCCGCCAGAGCGAAGCGGCGCTGGCTTCCGCCGTCAAGCAGGTTGGCGTGCTACAAGCTGCGGTGCGTCAGGCCGCTGCCGATGTCGCTGCCGCGCAGGCCAGCGTCGATCAGGCGCAGCTCAATCTTTCCTATACACGGATTGTGGCGCCGGTGGATGGCATGGTCGGTCAACGTTCGGTGCGCCTCGGCGCTTACGTTAGCGCAGGCACGCGTTTGCTGGCGGTGGTGCCGCTGCAGCAAACCTATATCACCGCTAATTATCTGGAAACCCAGCTGGCGGATGTGCAGCAAGGGCAGAAAGTGAGCGTGAAGGTGGATGCCTTGCCGGGCAAGGTATTTAGCGGCCGCGTCGACAGCATCGCTCCGGCGACGGGCGCGACCTTTTCCGCCATTTCGCCGGACAACGCCACCGGCAATTACACCAAAGTGGTACAGCGTTTACCGGTGAAAATTGTGCTCGATGAGAACCAGCCGGATCTGGCAAAACTGCGCGTGGGGATGTCGGCGATACCGGAGATTGAGACCCGCTGAAAATGTGAGCGATATCTCAGAAGCGGCCTATTTATTTTTGGGACAATTCCGCGTAAATTAGCCCTCGATCCTGTTCCGGGCTTGCCTGGAGCGACCTGAGAAGAAAGCGTGTAGCGATGATGAACTCCACCTTTCTCTTATTCTGTTCGGGTTACGCGGGTTTGGGATCGCCCGCCGGGTAGCCGCTCAGAGGAGTTGTTTTGTGAGATACGCTTTGATGGGAATTTCTTTCTTCCTGTTGCTTTGGGTCGGTACTTTTGTACTGATGCTGTAGAGCCGCCAGGCGGGGCGACGCTGAGTCGCCCCACTTAATGGTTATTCCTCTTCTTCTTCCAGTGCTTTCACCGTTCCCGGCAAAATGCCATCGGCACGGAACATCGATTTAATCCCCCGCACCGCCTGACGAATACGATCGCTGTTTTCAATCAGCGCGAAACGCACGTGGGTATCACCGTAATCACCGAAACCGATGCCCGGCGAGACGCACACTTTGGCCTCCTGCATCAGTAATTTGGCGAACTCCAGCGAGCCGAGATGCGCGTAGTGATCGGGAATTTTCGCCCAGACGTACATCGACGCCTTCGGCAGATCGACCATCCAGCCCGCTTCGTGCAGGCCTTTCACCAGCACATCGCGGCGGCGTTTGTATTGTTCAGCAATATCGCGCACGCACTGTTGATCGCCTTCCAGCGCCGCAATCGCCGCGACCTGCAGTGGCGTGAAGGTGCCGTAATCGTGATAACTTTTGATGCGCGCCAGCGCGGAGACCAGCTCTTTGTTACCGACCATAAAGCCAATGCGCCAGCCCGCCATGTTGTAGCTTTTCGACAGGGTAAAGAATTCTACCGCCACATCACGCGCGCCTGGCACCTGCATAATCGACGGCGCTTTCCAGCCATCGTAGGTGATATCAGCGTAGGCGAGATCGTGGATGACCAGCACGTTGTACTGCTTCGCCAGCGCGATGACGCGCTCAAAGAAGTCGAGCTCAACGCATTGCGCTGTAGGGTTCGACGGGAAGCCGAGAATCATCATTTTCGGTTTGGGATAGCTTTCGCGAATCGCCCGCTCCAGCTCGTTGAAGAAATCAACGCCCGCTACCAAAGGAACAGAACGCACCTGCGCGCCGGCAATGACCGCGCCGTAAATGTGAATTGGATAGCTGGGATTCGGCACCAGCACGGTGTCGCCGTGATCGAGCGTGGCCAGCATCAAGTGCGCCAAACCCTCTTTGGAGCCGATGGTGACTATTGCTTCCGATTCTGGATCGATCTCTACCTGATAACGGTCTGCGTACCAGCGCGAAATCGCGCGACGCAAACGGGGAATACCTTTCGAGGTTGAGTAACCGTGCGTGTCTTCGCGCTGCGCCACCTGGCAGAGTTTTTCGACGATGTGCGGCGGCGTGGGGCCATCCGGATTGCCCATCGAAAAATCGATGATGTCTTCGCCGCGCCGACGCGCAGCCATCTTCAATTCAGCGGTAATGTTAAAAACATACGGGGGAAGGCGTTCAATACGCGAGAAACGACGGGGTGTGCTGTTATCAGCCATGATGTCCTCTGGTTTACGTTAGCGCCCGGACCGTCCGAGCGACGTGGGTCACTGTGGTGACCGCACCAAGAACATAACGCGCTGATAACAAGATTGTCGAGAGCAGACGGAAATTTTTTTAATGTTGCGGATTCAGGCGGCCAAACACCCAATCGCTTACCCATTGGCCGTTTAGCAGATAATTATCCCGCAGCGTACCCTCAAGGACGAAACCATTCTTCTCCAGAATGCGGCGTGACGGCCAATTCCCCTCAATCACCATCGCTTTCAGCTTATGAAATTCTGCCTGCAGCAAAAACTGGCACAGCGCGTCGAGCGCTTCACTGCCATAACCCATTCCGGTAAACGCCGCGCGCAGCATGTAACCCACTTCGGCCTGACGATAAGGATGCCACTCGGCGCTACAGCCAAACAGGCCAATCGGCTCGCCGGTTTCCCGGATGCGCGCCACCAGACACAGCATATGAAAACTGCTCGCCTGCCATGGCGCCAGACGCTCAGTAAAGCGTTGACGAATATCGTTTTCATCCGGGATTTCACTGACCCACGTCATGGTCGCGCGGTCCTGATGTACCGCTTTGAAAATCCGCCAGTCTTCAGGTTGAAGCCGACTGAGGGACAAACGTGGCGTGAGTAATTGCATGGCTGAGCTCCCCTTTTTTATCCGGCAACATAGCAAACCGGCGTATTGACAACCAGCGATCGGCGCACGCTTTCGCTAATCCTCTTTTTGTTACTCAAGTTTTCCTCTTTTGGCGGATGTCGCTATTTATGGCGACCAGGCATGCTCAAAATTGATCCCGGCTACGAGAAAGGTCTGCAGATTGCCGTGAGGCTGGCGGATCGTGACCACATTTTTTATCATAGCCTCCCGTTTCTTGCCTGAGAGATGCCCTTGCCTTCCCACTTCGACATGCTGCTGGCGGTTTTTGACCGCGCGGCGCTGATGCTGATCTGTCTGTTCTTCCTCACGCGCACGCGGGTGTTTCGTCAGCTGTTGCAAAAAGATGAGCATTCGGTGCGAGAAAAACTGGTGGTGACGGCAATATTCTCGCTGTTTGCGCTGTTCAGCACCTGGTCAGGCATTAACGTCGACGGCTCGCTGCTCAATGTGCGCGTGATTGCGGTGATGTCCGGCGGCATTCTGTTTGGTCCGTGGGTAGGCATCGCCACCGGCGTGATTGCCGGTTTGCATCGCTATCTAATTGATATGGATGGCGTCACGGCGGTGCCTTGCCTGATCACCAGCATCATTGCTGGCATCGCTTCGGGCGTGATCAACCGCCGGGTGAATAAAGAGCAGCGCTGGCGCGCCGGTATTCTTGGCGGCATGTTGTGCGAAAGCCTGACCATGCTGCTAATTGTGCTGTGGGCCAAGCCAATGACGCTGGGACTGGCGATTGTGTCCGAGATTGCGCTGCCGATGATTTTGGGCGCATCGAGCATCGGTTTAATCGTGCTGCTGGTGCAGAGCGTCGAAGGTGAAAAAGAGGCGATTGCGGCGCGTCAGGCCAAGCTAGCACTGGAGATCGCCAACAAAACATTGCCGCTGTTTCGCCAGGTTGATAGCCAGTCGCTGCATAAAGTGTGTGATATCATCCGCACCGACATTCACGCCGATGCGGTCGCCATCACCAATAACAAACAGATTCTCGCTTACGTCGGCTACGGCGAGCAGAACTATCACAACGGCGATGATGCCATTAGCCCAACCACCGCGCAGGCAATCGCCAGCGGTAAAATCATTATTAAAAACAACGACGAGGCACATCGCACCAAAGATATTCACTCGATGCTGGTTATTCCCCTTTGGGAAAAAGGGGAAGTGACAGGCACGCTGAAAATCTATTATCGCCGTGCGCATCGCATCACCGGGTCGCTGAAAGAGATGGCGATTGGGCTGTCGCAAATCATCTCCACCCAGCTGGAAGTCTCGCGGGCTGAACAGCTGCGCGAGATGGCGAACAAGGCAGAATTGCGCGCTCTGCAGAGCAAAATTAACCCGCATTTCCTGTTTAACGCCCTGAATGCTATTTCCTCTTCGATTCGCCTTAATCCGGACACCGCGCGCCAGTTGGTGATCAATTTGTCACGTTATCTGCGTTACAACCTCGAACTCAACGATGACGAGCTTATCGATATCAAGAAAGAGTTGTGGCAGGTGAAGGATTACATCGCGATTGAGCAGGCGCGTTTCGGCGATAAGCTGTCGATGATTTATGACGTGGATGAAGATCTGCACTTCACGCTGCCCAGCCTGCTGATTCAGCCGCTGGTAGAGAACGCGATTGTGCACGGCATTCAGCCTTGCCGCGGCAAAGGCGTAGTGACGCTGAGCGTGAAGGATTTAGGCGATCGGGTGCGCGTTGCGGTGCGCGATACCGGTGATGGCATCAGCGATGATGTGATGAGCCGCGTGGCGCGAAACGAGATGCCCGGCAACAAAATTGGTCTGCTGAATGTGCATCATCGCGTTAAGCTGCTCTCCGGCCAGGGTTTGGTCATCACCCGCCATCATCCCGGCACGGAAATCGCCTTTACGCTTAGCAAGAATGGCCAGCGGCTGCCTGCCCCGCTGCGCCCCACCACGGAAACCGCCACGTGAAAGCCATCATCGTTGAAGACGAATTTCTCGCCCAGCAAGAGTTAAGCTGGATGATTCAGCAACATAGCCAAATCAGCGTTGAGGCCTGCTTTGATGATGGGCTGGAAGTGCTGAAATATCTGCAGAACCATCGTGTGGATGTGATTTTCCTCGATATCAACATTCCTTCGCTTGATGGCATGCTGCTGGCGCAAAACATCAATCAGTTTGCTCATAAGCCATTGATTGTGTTTATCACCGCGTGGAAAGAGCATGCGGTTGAAGCATTTGAGCTGGACGCGTTTGACTACATTCTCAAGCCGTATCATGAGTCGCGCATCATGACCATGCTGCAAAAACTAGAAGCCAGCGCGCAACAACAGTTGCAACCACAAAACGCGGCGGCCAACTCGCCACAAACCGTCAATCTGGTGAAAGACGAACGCATTATCGTCACCGATATCAACGAGATCTATTACGTTGAGGCGCACGAGAAGTTGACGTTTGTGTATACGCGGCGCGAAGCCTATGTGATGTCGATGGTGATCAGTGAGTTTTGCAGCCGTTTGCCGGAACAGCAGTTCTTCCGCTGCCATCGCTCTTACTGCGTCAACCTGAGCAAGATTCGTGAAATCGAGCCGTGGTTTAACAATACCTATTTGGTGAAGTTGCGTGATCTGGATGCGCAGGTGCCGGTGAGTCGCAGCAAGGTGAAAGCCTTCCGGCAGTTGATGAGATTATAAGGCGAACGGCGGATGCCGCTCGCCTGCGTGTTTACAGCTCGCGGCCCAACACCTGACGCAGGTGCGCACCGGCGCCGAGTAAGCCCGGCTGATCGTGGGTGATCATATATACCGGAATATCGACCAGGTAATCGCGGAAGCGACCTTTATCTTCAAATGCCGCGCGGAAACCGGAGGCTTTAAAGAAATCGAGGAAGCGCGGCACAATACCGCCCGCGATATAAACGCCGCCGAAGGTGCCCAGATTCAGCGCCAGGTTGCCGCCAAAACGGCCCATAATCACGCAGAACAGCGACAGCGCGCGACGGCAATCAATGCAGGTATCTTTTAATGCGCGTTCGGTAACATCTTTAGGCTTGAGGTTTTCTGGCTCACGCTCATCAGACTTCACGATGGCGCGATACAGATTGACCAAACCGGCACCGGACAGCACGCGTTCCGCCGAAACGTGGCCAATCTCCGCGCGCAGCACTTCGAGAATTTCACCCTCTTCTTCGCTATTTGGCGCGAAGTCAACGTGACCGCCCTCGCCCGGCAAGCTGATCCAGCGCTTATCCACGTGCACTAAATGGCTGACGCCGAGGCCGGTACCCGCACCATAAATCGCGATAGGCTTGCCTTCAACCGGCGCTCTACCGCCAAACTGAATCACTTCCTGTTCGCTCAGCATCGGAATCGCCATCGAAACGGCGGTGAAATCATTGATGATTTCCAGGCTTTCCAGCGCCAGATGCTCTTTCATCACTTTGGTCGAGAACGCCCAATCGTGGTTGGTCATCTCCACCCAATCGCCGGTAATCGGACAGGCAATAGCGATACAGGCGTGCTTAATGTCCTGTTTTTGCTCGTCCAGATAGTGGCGAATCACCGCTTCGAGATTGTCGTAGTCTGATGTTGAGAAGGTTTGGGCTTGCGAGATAGCGCCGTTTTCTACCTCACACAATGCGAGACGGGCATTGGTACCGCCCACATCGCCGACCAGGGCGTATGTTGTCATTCTTCTGCTGCTCCGCTTGGGTCATAAACAATTGCAGGACACTATAAAAGCCTGCCAATAAAACAACAACGCCCACCTGCACGATGGGCGTAATCCATTCAAAGATGCTGCACAGCCTACCGATCACCTGCCCGACTTCCCAGCGGCAACTTTCCGAAATTTAGCCACTATTACGCTGATGCAGTGCGGCGGTGACTTTACGCAGCAGCGGCGGCAAGTCCTGTTTGTCCATCACCACTTCCACCAGCGACAGACGTCGATTCCGCATTAATTGTTCCATCACCGCGTCGAGTTGCACCGTTTCGCTGACGCGCCAGCTTTGCGCCGCACAGTGCTGGCTCAGCGCCTGCGGTAGCGCGGTCCAGTTCCATTGCGCGATATCATTGTAACGTTGCTCAGCACCGTGAATCGCGCGCTCAACGGTATAACCATCGTTATTAATCAAGAAGATAATCGGCTGCTGGCCGTCGCGTAGCATCGAACCTAACTCCTGAATCGTCAGCTGAGCAGAGCCATCGCCAATGATCAGGATGACCCGCCGATCTGGCTGCGCGGTTTGCGCACCAAAAGTGGCGGGTAAAGTATAGCCAATCGATCCCCACAGCGGTTGCACCAACAGTTGTGCATCCTGCGGTAAACGCAGCGCCGCCGCACCAAAGGCCGCAGTGCCTTGATCGGCAAGGATAATATCACCGTGTTGCAGGAAGCGCTGCATCGCCTGCCAGAATGCCTGCTGACTGATTACCGCCGCAGCAATTTGCTCACTTTCCTCGCACTCAGGCGCATCTGCCAGCCGCCAGTGCGCGCAGTGACGCTGATAAATCGGCGTCAGCGCCGCCAGCGCCTGCTGCATGCTCAACGGCGCAAACACCTCGCCAGCGACCGTGGCCTGAAACGGCTGCAGATCGATCACGCGCTCGGCGGGCAGATTTTGTGTGAAGCCGGCGGTTAAGGTGTCGGTAAACCGCACGCCGACGCACAGCGTAACGTCGGTATCTTCGATGGCCTGACGCACCGCATCGCTGCTGCCTTGCGCGGCATACGTACCGACGAAGCCCGGCTGCTGCTCGTTCAGCACGCCCTTGCCCATCAACAAGGTGGCGGCAGGAATCGCACGCAGCTGGCGCAACACCTCAAGCTGTGGCTGCAACTGCCAGCGTGAGGCCAGGAAATCGGCCAACAGCGCCACACGCTGTGCCGGTGCCAGCAAGCGTTCTGCCGCATCGGCAAAGGCCGCGGCAACCTGCTGATGGTTATCTGCGGCTGTGGCTTTTTCCTCTGGTAGCGAAATCTCAGCCGCCGCCACATCCACCGCCAGCAATAAATAGCCGGGGCGATGTTGCGTTAGCGCCTCGCTGATAACGCGATCAATCTCAGTCACTGCGTTTTCCGCCGTCAGCACCGCCGATGCCACACTTACTTCCTGCGCCATACGCAGGAAGTGACCAAAATCGCCGTCGCCCAGCGAATGGTGTACACAATCGCCCTGCTGTTGCGCCTGACTGGCGGGCGCGCCAACGATATGAATCACCGGCACATATTCGGCATAGCTGCCGGCGATGCCGTTGATAGCGCTGAGCTCGCCGACGCCAAAGGTGGTCAGCAGTGCCGCCGCACCGTTGCAGCGCCCGTAACCATCCGCCGCATACGCCGCATTCAGTTCATTGGCACAGCCAACCCAGGCAATGTCGGGATGCGCAATCACGCTGTCGAGAAATTGCAGGTTGTAATCGCCGGGCACGCCGAACAGATGACGGATGCCAGCTTGCTGTAATCGGTGCAGTAAATAATCGCCAACGTTCGGGTTTTTCATCGACAGCTCCTTGTTAAGGGGATAATCACGAGTATTAGCGATGTGGCTGAATTGGCGAGATATTCATCATCGTGGCGTGGTGATTTGTGGCAAGCATTCGTTACGACGACAGATAATTCTGTAAGTTGCGATCTTCGGCGCGTTTCGCCTTAGTGTAAACGCATACACTGATATGCTGATGTCACTTTCTCCCCTATGAGACAGGAACGCTGCATGAGTGCTTTTCCCCATCCCGAACGTTATCAACAGATGCAATACCGCCGCAGTGGCCGTAGCGGCCTGAAGTTACCGGCGATTTCACTGGGTTTGTGGCATAACTTTGGCGACAGTACGCGCGTCGATAACAGCCGTGAACTGCTGCGCCATGCCTTTGATCGCGGCATTACCCATTTCGATCTCGCCAATAATTACGGCCCGCCGCCGGGATCGGCGGAATCCAACTTTGGTCGCATTCTGCGCGAGGATTTTCAGGGACTGCGTGACGAGCTGGTGATTTCAACTAAAGCCGGTTACACCATGTGGGACGGCCCATACGGCGATTGGGGTTCGCGCAAGTATCTGATTTCCAGTCTCGATCAAAGCCTGAAGCGCATGGGATTGGAGTACGTTGATATCTTCTATCATCACCGCCCCGATCCCGAAACGCCGCTGGAAGAGACCATGCGTGCGCTGGATCAGGTGGTGCGTCAGGGCAAAGCGCTGTATGCCGCCATCTCCAACTATCCGGCAGACAAAGCCGCCGAAGCGATTGCGATTCTGCGCGACCTCGGCACGCCTTGCCTGATCCACCAGCCGCGTTATTCGATGTTTGAACGTACGCCTGAGCAGGGTTTACTGGATGTGCTGGGCGACAACGGCGTTGGTTGCATCGCCTTCTCGCCGCTGGCGGGTGGCGTGTTAACCGACCGCTATTTGCAGGGTATTCCACAAGACTCGCGCATCGCCAGCGGCAGTAAGTTCCTGAATGAAAACCAGCTGACGCAAGAGAAGATGGAAAAAGTGCGTCAGCTGCAGGCGATTGCCCAACAGCGCGGCCAGAAGCTGGCGCAGATGGCGCTGAGCTGGGTGCTGCGCGATGCGCGTGTTACCTCGGTGCTGATTGGCGCCAGTAAAACCACGCAAATTGATGATGCGGTTGAGATGTTGAGCCAGCCGGAACTAAGCCAGGATGAGATCGACGCTATCCATAATATCTTAGTGTAAACGTTTACCCGCCCGGCATTGGTCGGGCGTTTTCCGCAGCAGAAAATTCTCATTTCAGATTTCCCTCAGCGTTTTCAGACGGATTCTCAAGGCTTCCCTGGTCCGATGTGGCAAACTAGCGCAACGGTGGCAGTTATAAGCTACTGAAAAGGAGAAGTTATGAAACGTGCCATTTTGTTTGCCGCCTTGCTGGCAACCTTATCCCCATTGGCTATCAGCACAGCACAAGCCGACAGCGCCACCATCAATTTGGGTCCGGGCGTTACGCTGCATCTCGGCGATCGCGATCGTCACGGTAATTACTGGGACGGGGGGCGCTGGCGCGAGCCGCGCTGGTGGAACGATCGTTATCAGTACAACGATCATCGCTGGTGGCGTCACGAAGAGTGGAAACGTCATCGCGCCTATGAACGTGAGCGCGAACGCCGCTGGCATGAGCGTGAACGTCGTGAACATCACCGCCACGATCATCGCCATGATGATCGTCGAGGTCACCACGATCACCATCATCACTAAACAAAAAATCCCGCACAATGGCGGGATTTTTCTTTTCTCTGGCAGTTACCAACCGAGCGCTTCGCCGACCAGCAAATAGAGATTGAGGGCGATCACCAGCACCACAATCAGCCGCCCGGCATTTTGCATCAGGCGTGAGTTCACCATCTCATCGCCCATCAATTCGCGGTTGCCGGTAAAGGAGAGCAGCGGAATCAGCGCCAGCGCGATACCGAAACTCAACAGCACCTGACTCATTACCAGAATGCGCGTGGGATCCCAGCCCGCCCAAATTACTATAAAAGAGGGCAACATGGTGATAGTGCGGCGGAACCACAGCGGAATGTGGAAACGGATAAAGCCCTGCATCACCACTTGTCCCGCCAGCGTGCCAACCACGGTTGAGGAGAGACCAGCAGCCACCAGACTCAAACCGAACACAATCGCTGCCGCTTCACCCAACAGCGGTTGCAGCGTTAGGTATGCCTGATCGAGATCGACGATGCTGGAGTGACCGCTAAAGTGAAATGCCGCAGCGGCGGTGGCCATCATCGCCAGATTCACAAAGCCAGCGATGGTCATGGCGATAGCCACATCCAGCTTGGTTGAACTGTAACGTTGCGCCTTGCTGCCTTTATTGCCGTGCTGCGTCAGCGCCGAGTGCAGATAAATCACGTGCGGCATAATGGTGGCGCCTAACACACCAGCAGCGAGGAATACCGCATCCGATGTTGGCAGCGATGGCAGCGCCATGCCAACCACCAGCTCACTCACTTTGGGCTGGGAGAAAAACAGCTCCACAATATAAGCCGCCGCTACAAACAGCAGCAGACCGCCAATCACCAGTTCCAGCGGCTTCTGCCCGCGACTTTGCAGCATCAGAATCAGGTAGGTCGCGATACCGGTTAACACCGCACCCTGCAGCAGGGAAATGCCAAGTAATAGCTTGAAGCCGAGCGCCGCGCCGATAAATTCAGCGAGATCGGTGGCCATGGCGATGATTTCCGCCTGCACCCAATAGAACCACACCGCCGGACGCGGGAAGCGATCGCGGATGTGTTCTGCAAGATTTTTGCCGGTAGCAATGCCCAGCTTGGCGGACATCAGCTGGATCAGCATCGCCATGACGTTGGCCCACACCACCACCCATAACAGCTTGTAGCCATAGGCGGCGCCGGCCTGAATGTTGGTCGCGAAGTTGCCGGGATCGATGTAGCCAATCGCCGCAATAAAGGCGGGGCCCAGCAGCGCGAGTTTGATCTTTCTGGCTCCGCGAGCGGCGCGCTCGGCGGTGCGGCTTTCTAGCATAGTTTTACCCTGTCCTAATGCTTGTTGACCTGTCCAGATTAAGGGTCATTCAAGGCAGATGAAATTTGGTTATAGTTATTGTAGTAATAGATGGTGCTATAAAGTATAGCCATTGCTATACATTGCGGTAAAGTCAGTTCTTGCTTAAAACAAGTGCAACGCAAAAGACTCTACTCTTGGGTTATTTTATAGACAATGTTTTTGTGGATATTTCTTGTGATGAATTTGTAATAGGGTTGTGAGCGGTCAGACTTATCTGAGAAAAAACGCGATAGCGAATACTTATAATGTGGTTTTGATCTCGTTTTTAAGTAACGCGTTACATAGAATACGCAACAAAATACAACCCTCCTCAAATTTGGAGCCGACATGTCCCATGTTTTGCATTTTCTTTTAGCACTAGTGGTGGTAGCGGTGCTGGCCTTGCTGGTCAGCCACGATCGTAAAAGCATCCGTCTTCGTTATATCGTTCAACTTCTGGTAATCGAAATTCTGCTGGCCTGGTTCTTCCTGAACTCCTCCATCGGTCTCGGCTTTGTGCAGGGCTTCGCAGGATTCTTTGATCATCTGCTCAAATATGCCGCCGAAGGCACCAACTTCGTGTTTGGCAATATGAGCGAAAAAGGTCTCGCTTTCTTCTTCCTCAACGTGCTTTGCCCCATCATTTTCATCTCTGCGTTAATCGGTATTTTGCAGCATTTCCGCATCTTGCCGTGGGTGATTCGCGGCATTGGTACCGTGCTGTCCAAAGTAAACGGTATGGGCAAACTGGAATCCTTTAACGCCGTGAGCTCTCTGATTTTGGGACAGTCAGAAAACTTCATCGCCTATAAAGATATCCTTGGCAAAATGTCACAGCGCCGTATGTACACCATGGCAGCGACTGCCATGTCGACGGTTTCGATGTCGATTGTCGGCGCCTACATGACCATGCTGCAGCCAAAATATGTGGTGGCCGCGCTGGTATTGAACATGTTCAGCACCTTTATTGTGCTGTCGCTGATAAACCCGTACCGCGTGGATAGCGAAGAAGATCTGCAACTGCAGGACCTGCATAAAGGCCAGAGCTTCTTCGAAATGCTGGGCGAATACATCCTCGCCGGTTTTAAAGTTGCGATGATTGTTGCCGCAATGCTGATTGGTTTTATCGCCTTGATCACCGGTCTGAACGCGCTGTTCGACCTGATTTTCGGCATCAGCTTCCAGGGCGTGCTGGGCTATGTGTTCTATCCATTTGCGTGGGTGATGGGTGTTCCTTCACACGAAGCGCTGCAAGTAGGCAGCATCATGGCAACCAAACTGGTTTCCAACGAATTCGTGGCAATGATGGATCTGCAGAAAATCGCCGGTCAGCTGTCGCCACACTCGGAAGGTATTCTTTCTGTGTTCCTGGTCTCCTTTGCTAACTTCTCCTCAATCGGGATTGTGGCAGGCGCGATTAAAGGTCTGCACGAAGAGCAAGGTAACGTGGTTTCACGCTTCGGCCTGAAACTGCTGTACGGTTCAACGCTGGTGAGCGTGCTGTCAGCCGCTATCGCTGGTCTGGTGTTGGCCTTCTGATATACGGGGCGAGCTGCGGCTCGCCCTTCTGTTCTTAATTATTTCCATCAGTTCTAATCCGCGTCGCTTCCGCTTTTCCCCCGCTATCACCCGCTTCACTGTTAAACGCAAAACCTTTGCACAATATTGAATTTCCGTTCACACCGCCTGCGCCCGTAGTTTTTCTCCATGACGTCACTTCAGGAGAACCGCATGAGCATTCAATTCCTTGGCATGATTGGCCACCGCCTCGCTTCCGAAATCATTCCGGCTAGCGGCCCGCTGTTCGATAAAGAGTACATTGCGCGTTTTGCGCGCGCGCACGAAGACGCCGGTTTTGATCGCATTCTGGTGGGCTATTGGTCGGATCAGCCGGATGGTTTTCTGGTCACCGCGCACGCGGCGGCGCACACCTCGACGCTGAAATTTTTGCTGGCGCATCGTCCCGGCTTTGTCTCGCCGACGTTAGCGGCGCGCAAACTGGCTTCGCTTGATCACCTCACCGACGGTCGCTTAGCGGTGCACATCATCAGCGGCGGCAGCGATGCTGAGCAGCGCCGCGACGGTGACTTCCTCAATAAAGCCGAGCGCTATGCGCGTAGCGATGAGTTCCTCACCGTATTGAAGCAGAGCCTCGAATCCGCGCAGCCGTACGATCATCAAGGCCAGTTTTATCAGGCCGAGCAGGCGTTCTCAGCCATCAAACCGCTGCAGAACAAACTGCCCATCTATTTTGGCGGATCGTCGCAGGAGGCGATTGATGTTGCAGCACGCCATGCCGATGTGTTTGCGCTGTGGGGCGAGCCGCTGAAAGGCGCGGAAGAGACGGTACGCAACGTGCATGCCGCTGCCGCCAGACAGGGCCGCGAAATTAACTTCAACATCTCGTTCCGGCCGATTCTTGGCACAACTGAAAAAGAAGCCTGGGAACGTGCGGAGCACATCCGCGCCACGGCCGAAAAACAGCTTAACGAAAGTGGCTTTGCCTTTGGTAAGGCGAAGCCGCAGAGCGTTGGCGCGCAGCGTTTACTCGCCGCCGCCAATGAAGGCGATCGTCTGGATAAAGTGCTGTGGACCGGCGTCGCAAAACTGGTCCAGGGCGGCTACAACTCCACTGCGCTGGTGGGAACGCCGGAGCAAGTTTCCGATGCACTGCTGGAATATTATCGCCTTGGCATTCATAGCGTGCTGATTCGCGGCTTCGATCCGCTTAACGATGCGGTGGAATATGGTCGCGAGCTGATTCCGCTGACGCGCGAGAAAGTCGATGCGCTCTCAGCCGCCGATAAAAGGAGCGCCTGAAGCTTATGAGCCAGTATCAGCACCAGCGCCTGCGTGATTTTGTCACCAATCTTGCCAACTTGCTGGATGCACAGCCGGAGGAGGCCACAGTGTTGCAGCGTGGCAGCACGTGGCTTGGCGAGTTGATTCGCCACGACGACTGGCTGGACGACGCCTTTACCCAACCTCATCCCGAACACTATCAACAATATTTGTTGTATGCCGATGCGCAGCAACGCTTTTCGGTGGTGAGTTTCGTCTGGGGGCCAGGCCAGCAAACGCCGATTCACGACCATCGCGTATGGGGACTGATTGGCATGCTGCGCGGCGCAGAGATTTCACAATCCTGGCAGCCGGGGCCAAACGGATTGCAGCCGGAAGGCGCGCCAGTCCGACTCGATCCCGGCCGCGTTGAAGCGGTGTCGCCGACGGTAGGCGATATTCATCGCGTCAGCAACGCCTATGACGACCGCGTCTCCATCAGCATTCACGTTTATGGCGCCAACATTGGCGCGGTCAAACGCGCGGTCTACCGCGAAGACGGCAGTGAAAAAACGTTTATCTCCGGTTACAGCAACCGTTACTTACCGAACATTTGGGACCTTTCACATGACTAAACCGGTTTTCCCTTTACGCCAGGCGGCGGAAATTATTGAGGCCCTGCGTCAGCAGCAGGAAGTGGCGATTGTCGATGTGCGCGATGAAGCGCTGTTTGCCACCGCGCATCCGTTGTTTGCGGTGAATATTCCACTGTCAAAACTGGAGCTTGAGCTGCTGGACCGCATTCCGCAGCGCACCACCGCGATCACGCTGTATGACGGTAACGAAGGCCTGGCGCAAACCGCTGCCGAACGGATTGCCGCGCTGGGTTACAGCCATGTCGCGCTGCTGGCAGATGATTTGGCCGGCTGGCAAGCGGCGGGCGGCGAACTGTTTATCGACGTGAATTCACCCAGCAAAGCCTTTGGCGAGCTGGTTGAGCATCACAATCACACACCTTCTTTGTCTGCGGACGAGGTGCATCAGCTGATTAACAGCGATGCTAACGTGGTGGTGCTCGATGCGCGTCGTTTCGATGAATATCAAACCATGAGTATTCCAGGCGCCACCAGTGTGCCGGGCGGTGAACTGGTGCTGCGCGTACGTGACATCGCGCCATCGCCGGAGACCACGGTGATAGTGAACTGCGCCGGCCGCACGCGCAGTATCATTGGTACGCAATCGCTGGTGAACGCCGGGATTCGCAATCCGGTGTTCGCACTGCGTAATGGTACCATCGGCTGGACGCTGGCCGGGCATGCGCTGGATAAAGGCCAGTCGCGCCGCTACGGTGAGGCCAGCGAAACCGCACAGCGTCAGGCGGCGAACAATGCGCGCATCATCGCCGATCGCGCCGGTGTGGAACGTATCCCACTCGCCAAGCTGAAACGCTGGCAGCAGGAGACGCGCACCACTTATCTGTTTGATGTGCGTGATGCCGACGAATACGCCGCCGGGCATCTGCCTGGCAGCCGCCATGTGCCGGGAGGTCAACTGGTGCAGGAGACCGATCATTACGCCAGCGTGCGCGGTGCGCGCATTGTGCTAATTGATGATGACGGCGTGCGTGCCAATATGACCGCATCCTGGCTGGCGCAGCTTGGCTGGCAGGTTTCGGTGCTGGAGGAGCTGCAGGCCAGTGATTTCAGTGAACGCGGTAACTGGAAAGCGCAGGTGCCGCCCGTCGCTCAACCTGAATTCATCTCACCGCAGCAGTTAGCGGAATGGTTGCAGGAAGGGCAAACGCAGGTACTGGATTTCACCACGCGCGCGAACCATCTCCACAACCATATTCCGGGCGCGGCCTGGTTGCTGCGCTCTACCCTGCAGCAGCAAGGCAAAGCATTGTTGCCGGAGGCACGTCGCTATGTTCTGACCTGCGGCAGCAGCCTGCTAGCGGGTTATGCGGTGCAACAAGTGGCTGAGCTGACCGGCAAGCCGGTGTTTGTGCTGGAGGGCGGTAACGCTGCCTGGCGCGAAGCGGGTTTGCCGACGGAGCAAGGAGAGCAGCAACTGTTGTCCCCGGCCATTGATCGCTATCGTCGCCCGTATGAAGGCACCGATATTGAAGCGGGCGTGATGCAGGCGTATCTGGACTGGGAATACGGTTTGGTGGCGCAGCTGGATCGCGATGGCACGCACGGTTTCCGGGTGCTGCAATGGCAGCCGCAGGCTGTTTCGGCCTGATGATAATTTGCGTGGTGAGTGATGAGGTCGCCAAAATGGCGGCCCTTTAAACGACAAAATCGCAATTTATTACTTTGCGTTTAGGAAGGTGATTTTTTGAAAGTGTTCAGGAAAAACAGAGATTTGGTGGAGATAAGCGGGATCGAACCGCTGACCTCTTGCATGCCATGCAAGCGCTCTCCCAGCTGAGCTATACCCCCACATCTGGAAATCATTTTTCGGTCAAACCGTTGGGAGCGGTTTGGTGGAGATAAGCGGGATCGAACCGCTGACCTCTTGCATGCCATGCAAGCGCTCTCCCAGCTGAGCTATACCCCCGAACCGAAAAACTGCCGAGTAAACTCGACGGACGGGATAATATGAAACCGCCCCTTGAGTGTCAACGTCAAATTCTCGTTCTGTGTTTGATCGCTGAAAAAGGCGTCAACCCCGCGTCAGCATGGCTTTTTTTTCAACACGCCATCCCGCTTCGCGACTATTTATATGCACCATCCGGCAATGCTTCCCCACTCCAACCTCAACCCTGCGTTAACTTTAGGTTAAAGATGTTAGAAGCAGTCTTGTTTTCGTTAAAAGTGCGTGTAAAACTTAGCGCGCTAATTAACCGGTCATCCTACCAGGGTGTTCTCTCAATGACCGGCCAGCAACGTCCCCATTAATCCATAAAAGAAAAGTGAACTATGTCGCTGCATACACCTAAAGAGATCGCCCAACTGGCGATTCAAGCTGGCGTGGCTAAAAGCCGCCTGCCTATCTCCACCTTGTTGATTCTTGGCTTTATGGCCGGTGCGTTTATCGCCACTGGCTTCCTGCTCGATCTGCATGTCATTAACCAACTGCCTGCTGAATGGGGTTCATTCGGCGTGCTACTCGGCGCTGCGGTGTTCCCGGTCGGGTTGATCATGACGGTACTGGCGGGCGGTGAGCTGCTTACCGGCAATATGATGACGATGCCCATCGCCTGGTTCGCTCGTCGCATCAGTGGCTTCAGCGTTCTGCGTAACTGGTTTTGGGTTACCCTCGCCAATTTCATTGGCAGCGTTGCGGTTGCATGGTTCTTTGGTCACATGCTGGGCATGACCGAAGGCGATTACCTGAAAAAAACCGTGGCGATTGCGCACGCAAAAGTGAATGCCGATTTCCTGCACGCCTTTATTTCCGGCGTGGGCTGCAACTGGCTGGTGTGTCTGGCGGTGTGGCTCGCCTTCGCCAGTAAAGATGTAGTGGGTAAAATTTTCGGTATGTGGTTCCCGGTGATGGCGTTCGTGGCGATTGGCTTCCAGCACGTCGTCGCAAACATGTTTATTGTTCCGGCAGCGATTTTTGCCGGCCAGATGAGCTGGGCGGAATTTGCGCCAAACGTGATCGCGGTGTTCCTCGGTAACGGCGTGGGCGGTGCAATTTTTGTTGGCCTCACCTATTTCATCGCTTTCCGTCCGGAACAAGCCGCAGTGAGCCAGCCGCAATAACCGAATTTTGCCTTTTGTTGGAGAGCAGAAGGCATTTTCTGTTCAGGTTACTTTTCCCCGTTACGTTTTGTTGTAATATGTAGAACTAATGTATTTAACAGGGACAGCATCGTGAAAAAGGAATGGCTTACCCCCGAGGAGCTCGCGCAGGAAACGGGCTACAGTCGGCAAACGGTGAATAAATGGATTAAGCGTGAAAACTGGACAACCACGCCAAAGCCCGGTGTTCAGGGCGGTAAAGCGCGATTGATCCATATAGATGAGCGCGTAAAGAGCTTTGTTCAATCCACCCGCCACGCGAACGAACCGGCGGCTAATTACGGTGCACAACAAAATACGTTACCTGCGTTATTAATAAATTCTGTCCAGCAAATGACGGCAGCGGAGCAAGAGCAATTTGCGGCGTTGTTGTTGCGGGAGGGAATTCGAGGCGTACTGGAACGTCTGGGGATTCAGGAAGAATAAATAAGCCGGAAGCAGATGCTTCCGGCTTTTTCATATTATGCGTTTGCTTCGCGCTCCGCGATGAATGCCAGAGCTTTTTCGATTCGCGCAACGCTGCGGCTGCGACCAATTGCTTCCACCGTCACATCCAGCGCCGGTGACTGACCAGAACCGGTCACCGCTACACGCAGTGGCATACCGACTTTGCCCATCCCCAGCTCCAGCTCATCTGCCGCAGACTGAATTGCATGATGCACATTCTCTGCGTTCCAGTTGCTGTCGCTGATTGCAGCCAGTTTGTCGCGCACCACTTCCAGCGGCTGACGCGCGACCGGACGCAGATGCTTCTTCGCCGCGTCAGCATCAAAGGCTTCAAACTCTTCATAGAAGTAACGGCAAGATGCCGCAATCTCTACCAGGGTTTTGCAACGCTCGCCCAGCAAGGTAACCAGCTTTGCCAACTCCGGACCGGTGCGGGTATCAATCTTCTGCTGCTCAATATGCCATTGCAGCTGCGTAGCAACGTACTCTGGCGGCAGCGTATTAATGTAGTGATGATTTAGCCACTGCAGTTTTTCAGTATTGAAAGCACTGGCCGACTTACTCACGGCATCCAGAGTGAACAGCTCTGCCATTTCCGGCACGCTGAAAATCTCCTGATCGCCATGTGACCAGCCAAGACGTACCAGATAGTTGAGCAGCGCTTCCGGCAAATAACCGTCATCACGATACTGCATCACGCCAACAGCGCCATGACGCTTGGACAACTTCTTACTGTCATCGCCGAGGATCATTGATACGTGCGCGTAGGTTGGCACTTCTGCACCGATCGCTTTCAGGATATTGATCTGGCGTGGCGTGTTGTTGATATGGTCTTCACCACGAATCACGTGAGTGATGCCCATATCCCAGTCATCCACCACCACACAGAAGTTATAGGTGGGTGAACCGTCGGTACGGCGAATGATCAGGTCATCCAGTTCCTGGTTGCTGAATTCAATCGGACCACGAATCTGATCGTCAAAGATGACAGAACCGTCCTGCGGGTTGCGGAAGCGCACCACGCACGGCTCATCAGCGGCGTGATGTTCATGGCTGTCGCGGCAGCGACCGTCATAACGCGGTTTTTCGCCTTTTTCCATCTGCTCTTCACGCAGCGCATCGAGACGTTCTTTACTGCAGTAGCATTTATAGGCCGTGCCCGCTTCCAGCATGTCGTCGATCACCGCGTTGTAGCGATCAAAACGCTTGGTCTGATAATACGGACCTTCATCCCAGTTAAGGCTCAGCCAGTTCATACCATCCATGATGGCTTCAATGGCTTCCGGTGTGGAACGCTCCAGATCGGTATCTTCGATACGCAGAACGAATTCGCCTTTGTTATGGCGAGCATAAAGCCAGGAGTAAAGAGCAGTACGAGCACCGCCTACGTGCAGATAGCCCGTTGGGCTGGGTGCGAAGCGAGTTTTGATTTTCATTCAGCATTGCCTTAAATGCGCAGGTTTCATTGTCTGGATGACAAAAAAACGGGTTAACGCGAAAAAACAGTGCGCACATTCTAGCAGGTGAGGCTGATTCCTCAATGATTGTCGCGGTGGCATCCCGGTTTGCTGTGCGCTTTTCTGCTAATGAAACCAGCACATTGGCGAAAAGCGCCCCACGATGATTATTTTTAAAGCGAACGCACATTTAAGTTTTAAAAACCGTTGACTCACTTTGAAGGATCCCTATAATGCGACTCCACACAGCGGGGGTGATTAGCTCAGTTGGTAGAGCATCTCCCTTACAAGGAGGGGGTCGGCGGTTCGAGCCCGTCATCACCCACCACTCTTTAGAAGGTTTAAAGATGGCCCGCAGTGAACAAGAGATAAGATATGGGTGATTAGCTCAGTTGGTAGAGCATCTCCCTTACAAGGAGGGGGTCGGCGGTTCGAGCCCGTCATCACCCACCATATCTTAGTCAGATGACACTCTTGTTAAGCAGTACCGAAGTGGGTGATTAGCTCAGTTGGTAGAGCATCTCCCTTACAAGGAGGGGGTCGGCGGTTCGAGCCCGTCATCACCCACCACTTCGGGTCGTTAGCTCAGTTGGTAGAGCAGTTGACTTTTAATCAATTGGTCGCAGGTTCGAATCCTGCACGACCCACCAATGTAAAAAGGCGCCCTAAAGGCGCCTTTTTGCTATGCGTTAAATCTGTGGTTAATGCGACAAATCCCAACAAAACCTTTTCGCAAGTTTAACACTCCCTGCCCTCAAGCCTCCTTATACTCTGACCGATAACGATAATGGTCTATTGCAAGGAGAAAACCATGTCTATATCCAGCGTAGGTAGTGTCAGTACCGCAAGTAGCGGCGGCGGTTCCACCTCAGAAATCGCCAGCCTCTATAAACAGATTCAATCCATTACTAAGCAGCTGAAAGATCTTTCCAGCGACGATACGCTCACCGATGAGCAAAAGTCTGAACAGGAGCAGATGCTGCAATCACAGATTCAAATGATTGAAGCGCAAATCGCGCAGATTGAGCAGCAGCAAGCTGAGAAAGCGCAACAGAAACAGGAAGCACAGCAACCTGCGGCCACCAAAGCTGATGGTATTAACCGCCCAACTGATACCAATCAAATCAACGTGTACGTTTAAAACGCCGGCTTTAGCATGCGTTGTTGCGTCAGCAGGGCTGCCTGCTGGCGCACTTCCTGCCAGATCGCTTCTGCGGCGGGTGTCAGCGAGCGGTTTTTGCGCTTTATCAGCATCAGGCTGCGATTAATTTCCGGATAAAGACGCCGCACCGTGAGTTTGCGTCCTGACGGCAGCGGCAAGGCCAGCGCAGGCAGAATACTGATGCCAATTCCCGCTTCCACCATCGGATAAAGCGTAGCGGGATGACCGATTTCCTGCACCACATGCACACTCAACGCCAGCTGTTGCAGCGCGGCATCAACTAACACGCGACTGCCAGAAGCATAATCCTGCAGCACCATATTGCGTCCCGCCAGCATCGACCATTGCGCCTGTTCAATTTGCGCCAGCTCGTCATCTTCATGACACAGCAGTAAAAAAGGCTCCTGCAAAATCTCTTCGCTGTCGAAATCAGTGTCGTTGAGCGGGCCAATTACAATGCCAAAATCAACCTCCGCATTGCGTACGCTTTGCAGCACCCATTGCTGTACGCGGTCATGCAGGATGACGCGGATATCCGGATAGCGCTGCTGGCTGCTGGCCAGGCACTGCGGCATCAGATGGGCAGAAGGCGTTTGGCTGGCGGCAACACGCACCGTGCCGCTGCGCTGTTCGCCATAGCTGCGCACATCCAACACGGTGGTATTGAGGTCGTCCAGCAGACGATTAAGCCGTGTGGCCAGCTGCTGCCCCGCCTCGGTCAGCATTACTTCCCGCGTGGTGCGATCGAGTAAGCGCACGCCCATTTCCGCTTCCAGCTCTTTAATGCTGTGGCTGACCGCCGATTGACTCAAACCAATCGCTTGGCCGGCCAGACTGAAGCTGCCGTGATGCGCCACCGCGACAAAGGTGCGCAACTGACGTAAGGTGTAATTCATCGATATCGCTCATAGATTGATGCAATAAATCAATTTTATTTCTAAACCCAGCAGGCGCACAATCAGCACCATCATTTTTTTAAATTTAACCGGATTTTAACAATGGGATTTTTACGCCTCGATCCGATGATGATTAAACTCATCATTACCGTGCTGCTGGCCAGCTTTATTCCTGCCAAAGGCGTCTTTGTCGATATCTTCGAATATCTGACCACCGCCGCCATCGCCCTGCTGTTCTTTATGCATGGCGCCAAACTGTCGCGCGAGAAGATCATTGCCGGCAGCAGCCACTGGCGTTTGCACTTGTGGATTATGTGCAGCACCTTTGTAATTTTCCCGATTATTGGTTTGCTGATTGTCTGGTGGCATCCGGTTAACGTCAGCCCGGAGATTTACACCGGCTTTATCTATCTGTGTATTCTGCCAGCGACCGTGCAATCCTCAATCGCCTTCACCTCAATGGCGGGCGGCAACGTCGCCGCTGCGGTCTGTGCAGCTTCAGCCTCCAGCCTGCTCGGCGTATTTGTCTCGCCGCTGCTGGTGAATCTGGTGATGAATGTGCATAGCGAAATGCCGGGCAACGGTCTGGAGCAGATTGGCAAAATTATGCTGCAACTGCTGGTGCCGTTTGTTTTAGGACATCTGTCGCGTCGCTGGATTGGCGCGTGGGTCGAGAAGCATCGCAGCCTGATTGGTAAAACCGACCAAACCTCGATTCTGCTGGTGGTTTACTCCGCCTTCAGTGAAGCGGTGGTGAACGGCATTTGGCATCGCGTGGGCGTGGATACCTTGCTATGGATTCTGGTTGGCAGCGTGCTGGTGCTGTTTATCGCACTGGCGATTAACCTGGCGGCATCGCGCCTGTTTGGCTTCAGCCGTGCGGACGAGATTGTGGTGCTGTTCTGTGGCTCGAAAAAGAGTCTGGCGAACGGTGTCCCGATGGCCAACATCCTGTTCCCGGCCAGTTCCGTGGGGATAATCGTGCTGCCGCTGATGATTTTCCATCAGGTGCAGTTAATGGTGTGTTCTTTCATTGCCCAGCGCTACAAAGCCGGCAATGAAAAACGGCTGGCGCAGCAGCAAGTAGAAGCGCAGAAGTCCTAAATATTACGGCCCGCAAAAGCGGGCCGTTTTGTTATTCATTGCGCTTGAGCGGTTTGATTAAACCTTCCAGCCCTTCGATCTTGATGGTCAGCGTCAGCTGCATCAATTCGCCTAACTTACCGGCCGGGAATTCATCTTTGCGAGCGAACCACAGCAAATACTCCTCCGGTACATCAATCAGCGCTCTGCCCTTGTACTTGCCGAACGGCATCACGGTGTTGGCAATTTCAACCAGTTGCTGTTTATCCATGTTACGCTCCGAGCAGGCGAATCATTTCCGCTTCGTCGATCACCGGAATGCCGAGCTCCTGCGCTTTCGCCAGCTTGGAACCGGCCGCTTCCCCCGCAATCAGCAAATCGGTTTTCTTCGACACGCTACCGCTCACTTTAGCGCCCAACGCTACCAGACGCTCTTTGGCATCATCGCGATTCATCTGCGACAGAGAGCCGGTCAGTACCACGGTTTTACCGGCAAATGGACTATCAATTTCTTCGACATTGACCACTTCAACCTGCGGCCAGTGCACGCCAATCTCTTCAGTAAGATCGCGAATAACGGCGCGGTTGCTCTCTTCATCCATAAAGTTACGCACATGCGTCGCCACCACTTTGCCGACATCTTGTACTTCAATCAGCGCATCGAGATCGGCGTTCATCACCTTTTCCAGCTCGCCAAAGTGATTGGCAAGGTTGGCGGCAGTGGCTTCGCCCACTTCGCGAATACCCAGCGCATAGAGGAAACGTGCCAGCGTGGTGGATTTGGCCTTTTCCAGCGCATCAACCACGTTCTGAGCCGATTTAGGGCCCATGCGATCGAGTCCGGTTAGCTTACCGGCAGTAAGGCGGAACAGATCGGCTGGCGTTAAGACGTACTCTTTCTCCACCAACTGATCGATGATCTTATCGCCCATGCCATCGACATCCATCGCACGACGCGAAACGAAGTGTTTAAGTGCTTCTTTACGCTGCGCGCCACAAATCAGGCCGCCGGTGCAGCGCGTCACAACTTCACCTTCCACGCGTTCAACGTCTGAACCGCACACCGGGCAATGACCTGGGAAGACGATTTCACGCGTCTCTGCCGGGCGCTCCGATTCCACCACGTTGACCACTTGCGGAATCACGTCACCGGCGCGGCGAATCACCACCTTGTCGCCAATGCGCAAACCCAGTCGGGCAATTTCATCGGCGTTGTGCAGCGTGGCATTACTTACCACAACGCCCGCAACCTGAACCGGCTCCAGACGCGCGACGGGCGTAATCGCGCCGGTGCGGCCCACCTGGAATTCGACATCGCGCACGAACGTCATCTGTTCCTGCGCCGGGAATTTAAAGGCTACAGCCCAGCGCGGCGCTCGCGCCACAAAGCCGAGCTGCTCCTGCAGCGCCTGCGAATCGACCTTGATAACCACGCCATCGATATCGAAGCCGAGCGACGGGCGCTCCTGCTCAACCTGACGATAAAACGCCAGCACTTCATCGGCGCTGTGTGCCAGGCGAATACGATCGGTGACTGGCAATCCCCACGCCTTAAACTGTTGCAGACGTTGCCAATGGCTGGCAGGCATTTCACCGCCTTCCAGCAGACCAAAACCGTAGCAGAAGAAGGTCAGTGGACGTTTAGCGGTGATGCGCGAATCGAGCTGGCGCAGTGAACCGGCCGCGGCGTTGCGTGGGTTAGCAAAGACTTTCGCGCCGGTGCGACGTGCTTCTTCATTCAGCTTTTCAAAACCGCTTTCGGTGATAAACACTTCGCCACGCACTTCAACGCGTGCGGGGATGTTATCGCCATGCAGCCGCAGCGGAATGGCGTGAATTGTGCGCACGTTCGCCGTGATGTTCTCGCCGGTGGTGCCATCTCCGCGCGTCGCCGCACGCACCAGAAGGCCATCTTCATACAGCAAGCTCACGGCTAGACCATCCAGCTTGAGCTCGCAGCAGTAAGTCAATTCGTCAGTGCTTTTAAGGCGATCCTGCACGCGTTTATTAAAGGCAAGGAAGCCCGCTTCATCAAAGGTGTTGTCCAGCGATAACATCGGCACTTCATGACGCACTTGCTCAAAAGCCGCCAGCGGTGCCGCACCCACGCGTTGGGTGGGTGAATCAGGGGTAATCAAATCAGGATGTGCGCTTTCCAGCTCGCGCAGCTGAACCATCAATCGGTCATACTCTGCATCCGGAATTTCCGGCGTATCCATCACGTGGTAGAGATATTCGTGGTGACGTAACGTGGTGCGCAGCGCGGTGATCTGCTCCTGAACCGATTTCATAGTCTCTTATCCGATAAAAAACCCCCGACAGGCGGGGGTTATATTTGTTTTGACTCAGCTAGCGGCGATTAACCGATAACTTCGCGAATACGCGTTTTGTAGGTTTCCAGCTTCTGCGGCGTCATCATGCGACGCTCATCATCCAGCACCACGCCGCCTACATCATCAGCGATACGCTGCGCGGATTGCAGCATCAACTTGAAGTTCTGATTCGCATCGCCGTACGACGGCACCATCATGAAGATCGAGACGCCAGGCGTTGAGAAATTCCCCATTTGATCCGGATCGAATGAACCCGGCTTCACCATGTTCGCCAGGCTAAACAGCACCGGACCGCTGCCGGCTGGGCTAAGATGGCGATGGAAAATGTTCATCTCACCAAACTGGAATCCGGCCTGCAGGATGCCCTGCAACAGCGCTTCACCGTTCAGTTCGCCGCCCGCATGTGCAGCGACGTGCAGCACTAATACGGCTTCTTTTTTACTGCCAGGCGCAGCAGCCGCTGGCTGTGGCGCTTCTGGTTGATGTGCAACTGGCGCTTCAGGTTCGAATTCTGGCTCTTCTGCGGCGAGGAATTCAGGTGCAGGTTGAGTCGCGGAAAGCGGTTCGTTATCCAGCAAAGGATCGGCCTGAATCGGTTGTGGTGCAGGCGCTGCCGTTGGCTTCGCCACTGGCGCTTGCGGCGCAGCCGGCTTACGCACTTCTGGCTCGTCATCCAGCAGCGGATCGCCTAATAATGGGTCAGCCTGACGTGATGCCGGTTGACGTACAGGTTCAGGCGCACGCGGCGCGCTCGCTGGACGTGCAGTGAATTCAGGTTCTTCATCCGCATCACGAGGACGACGTACACGGACTTCGCCGACGCCATCATCTTCTTCGCTCAGCAGATCTTCATCGGCTTCTTCGCGCTGTTTCAGACGTTTGTGCGGGCGATCACGAAACACGGAGGAGCGCTCTTTACGGCTGGTCCACAGTCCATGAAGTAGCAGCGCTATTATGGCGATCGCGCCAACAACGATTAATATCAGACGCAAATCCTGCATCATTGTATTCTCTGTTGTTCCAATACCTTGCCACCACGGCAAACTTTATCCTCTAACTGTATTTGCCCAGCTAAACAAGTGCAAGTCTGTGCAGTATTTTCTGACAAATTAGATAGCTGCCCCACGCTTTTTTGCTGTTTTTTCGCGCAAACACTGCCTGAAGCCGATAAAAAGCCAGGTTATGATGGTCGCGCCGCTATATTTAGGAGAAAGGCTCGCTATGCCCGCAGGAAATTCGGTCTCAACATTTAATGGTGTTCACTACTTCGCTGAAGGATGGAAACTGGTGCGCCTGCCCGGCATTCGTCGCTATGTCATCATGCCGCTACTGATCAACATCGTGCTACTTGGCGGTGCCTTTATCTGGTTGTTTCAGCGCTTGGGGCAGTGGATCCCGGCTTTAATGTCACATATCCCTGACTGGCTGCAGTGGCTGAGTTATCTGCTATGGCCGCTCTCAGTGATTTCGATTGTGTTGGTATTCAGTTACTTCTTTTCGACTCTGGCAAATCTGATTGCCGCGCCCTTCTGTGGCTTGCTCGCCGAGCAGCTTGAAGGGCGATTGACCGGAACGCCATTACCAGATAGCGGTTGGGTGGGCCTGATAAAAGACATACCGCGCATCATGAAGCGAGAGTTTCAGAAGCTCGGCTACTATTTGCCGCGTGCGCTTGGTTTGCTGTTGCTGCACTTTATCCCCGGCTTTGGACAAACGGTGGCGCCCGTTCTATGGTTTTTATTCAGTGCGTGGATGCTGTCCGTGCAGTATTGCGACTACCCATTTGATAACCACAAAGTGAGTTTCCAGCAGATGCGCCAGGCGTTGCGCCAGCACAAAAGCGCAAATATGCAATTTGGTGCGCTGGTTAGCCTGTTCACCATGATCCCGATTATCAATCTGGCGATTCTGCCGGTTGCGGTATGCGGTGCAACGGCCATGTGGGTGGATCGTTATCATGCACAACATGCACGCCGCTAAAGCTTTAAATCGTCTTATGCATTTTTGCGTAAGGCTTATGGTTGTGCGCTATATAGATATGCGATTTCTTTCCTTCCGCACATCATTAGAAAAGGTATGCTCTGAGGGTTCCCAATATTTCATACAGTTAAGGACGAGCTATGAGTAAGATCTATGAAGACAACTCTCTGACAATTGGTCATACGCCGCTGGTTCGACTGAACCGCATCGGTAACGGCCGCATTCTGGCTAAGGTCGAGTCGCGCAACCCGAGCTTCAGCATCAAATGCCGTATCGGTGCCAATATGATTTGGGACGCGGAAAAACGCGGTATTTTGAAGCCGGGCGTTGAGCTGGTTGAACCAACCAGCGGTAACACCGGTATTGCGCTGGCTTACGTCGCCGCAGCGCGCGGTTACAAGCTGACGCTAACCATGCCAGAAACCATGTCAATTGAGCGCCGCAAGCTGCTGAAAGCGCTGGGAGCTAACCTGGTGCTAACCGAAGGTCCTAAAGGCATGAAAGGTGCCATCGCAAAGGCGGAAGAGATTGTCGCCAGCGATCCGGACAAATATGTGCTGTTGCAGCAGTTCAGTAACCCAGCCAACCCGGAGATCCACGAAAAAACCACCGGTCCAGAAATTTGGGAAGACACCGACGGCGAAGTGGACGTGTTTATTGCGGGCGTGGGCACCGGCGGTACGCTGACAGGCGTGAGCCGCTACATCAAGAATACCAAAGGCAAGACCGAGTTGGTTACCGTTGCCGTTGAGCCAACCGATTCACCGGTTATTGCTCAGGCACTGGCGGGCGAAGAGATCAAACCAGGCCCACATAAAATTCAGGGCATCGGTGCCGGCTTCATTCCTGGCAACCTTGATCTGGAATTGATCGACCGCGTAGTGGCGATCACCAATGAAGAAGCCATTAGCACCGCCCGTAAGCTGATGGAAGAAGAAGGTATTTTAGCAGGTATCTCTTCAGGTGCTGCCGTTGCTGCCGCGCTGAAGCTGCAAGAAGATGAAGCCTTCGCCAACAAGAACATCGTGGTGATTCTGCCCTCCTCTGGCGAACGTTATTTAAGTACCGCACTGTTTGCCGATCTCTTCACTGAGAAAGAACTCCAGCAGTGATGCTTAAAGTCTGAAACTGACGAAAAAAGCACCCGAATGGGTGCTTTTTTGTGGTGCAGATCTCACTTTTATCACCAGACAGATTGCTTTCAGTGATGCGGCTCTGGTATTTAAGCTTCCAATTATTTCGGTGCCTGAAATTAATCTGCCTTTGAAGTGGATCAAGCTGAATCGATTTACTGATTTGGCGAAACGGCGAATCACGGCATAATGAGAAGAGTGACGCATTCGTGCAGTTTTTGATCTGTCACTGTTAATGACGTACTCATTCGAGCGCATTTTATGGTGAGCTTAAAGCCATACCAGCGCACCTACACAGGCTAAAGTTACGGCTCCAGGCTAGACTTTAGATCCATAACACCAAACCTGATAAAGTTGGGGAAATAGAATGTTCCAGCAAGAAGTTACCATTACCGCACCTAACGGCCTTCATACTCGTCCTGCAGCCCAGTTCGTTAAAGAAGCAAAGGCTTTTAATTCAGAAATCAATGTGACCTCTAATGGCAAATCTGCCAGCGCGAAAAGCCTGTTCAAACTGCAGACTTTGGGTCTGACTCAAGGTACGGTTGTTACGCTGTCTGCTGAAGGTGAAGACGAGCAGCAAGCGGTTGAGCACCTGGTCAAGCTGATGGCTGAGCTGGAGTAACCGGCTCAGTTCGCAACTAAACCAACCCCTTTGCCCCATTGAGTGCAAATATCTTGATCGCGGACAATCTGTCCGCGTTATTGCATCTTTAGAGTACTGCTCCGCGAAAGTGGCGACGCATCGGGTCAATGAGCCATCGTGATTAAAAGGTAGGGTTATGATTTCAGGCATTTTAGCATCACCGGGTATCGCTTTCGGCAACGCACTTTTGCTGAAGGAAGATGAGATCGTCATCAGCCGTAAAAAAATTACTGACGATCAGGTTGAGCAGGAAGTCCAGCGCTTCCTTGATGGACGCAGCAAAGCTGCTTCACAGCTCGAAGCCATTCGCATTAAAGCCGGTGAAACCTTCGGTGAAGAGAAAGCGGCGATCTTTGAAGGTCACATCATGCTGCTCGAAGACGAAGAGCTTGAGCAGGAAATCATCGACCTCATCAAGAAAGACCACGCTACCGCGGACGCCGCTGCTCACACCGTGATTGAAGGCCAGGCCGTTGCACTGGAAGAGCTGGATGACGAATACCTGAAAGAGCGTGCGGCTGACGTACGTGATATTGGTAAGCGTCTGCTGCAGAACATTCTCGGTCTGCACATTGTCGACCTGAGCGCGATTGCTGACGAATCTATTCTGGTGGCGAAAGATTTAACGCCGTCAGAAACCGCACAGCTGAACCTGAAGAAGGTGCTGGGCTTTATTACCGATCTGGGTGGGCGTACTTCTCACACCTCGATCATGGCGCGTTCGCTTGAGCTGCCTGCGATTGTCGGCACCGGCAACGTGACTGCCACCGTAAAAAACGGTGATTTCCTGATCATTGATGGCGTGAACAACAAAATTTACGTCAATCCAACTGATGACGTGCAGGAAGAACTGAAAGCAATTCAGACTCAATATCTGTCTGAAAAGCATGAACTGGCGAAACTGAAAGATCTGCCAGCCATTACGCTGGACGGCCATCAGGTTGAAGTCTGCGCTAACATCGGTACCGTGCGTGATGTTGCCGGTGCTGAGCGCAACGGCGCGGAAGGTGTTGGCCTGTATCGTACCGAGTTCCTGTTTATGGACCGTGATTCACTGCCAACCGAAGAAGAACAGTTCCAGGCTTATAAAGCCGTGGCTGAAGCCGTGGGTTCGCAGGCGGTTATCGTGCGTACCATGGACATCGGCGGCGACAAAGATCTGCCTTACATGAACCTGCCGAAAGAAGACAACCCGTTCCTCGGCTGGCGCGCGATTCGTATCGCAATGGACCGTAAAGAGATTCTGCATGCGCAGCTGCGCGCGATTCTGCGTGCATCCTCATTCGGTAAACTGCGCATCATGTTCCCAATGATCATTTCAGTAGAAGAAGTTCGCATTCTGAAAGGCGAACTGGAGCTGCTGAAAGCGCAACTGCGTGAAGAAGGCAAATCCTTTGATGAGACCATCGAAGTCGGCATCATGGTTGAAACGCCAGCATCCGCAGTGATTGCTCGCCATCTGGCGAAAGAAGTCGACTTCTTTAGTATTGGGACAAATGACCTGACGCAGTATACTCTGGCGGTCGATCGTGGTAATGATTTGATTTCACACCTCTATAACCCAATGACGCCATCTGTTCTTGGCCTCATTAAGCAAGTGATCGACGCATCACATGCCGAAGGGAAATGGACCGGCATGTGTGGTGAGCTGGCTGGTGATGAACGTGCTACACTACTGTTACTGGGAATGGGGCTGGACGAATTCAGCATGAGCGCCATTTCAATCCCAAGCATCAAGAAAATCATTCGTAATACTAATTTCGAAGATGCGAAGGCATTGGCGGAGCAGGCTCTGGATCAACCAACAGCGGATGATTTGATGAATTTGGTCAACAAGTTCATTAAAGAAAAAACGCTCTGCTGATCCACGGACGCTAGCCTCAAATTACTGCTTAGGAGAAGATCATGGGTTTGTTTTCTAAACTTTTTGGCGAAAAATCAGAGAGCGCGTCAGGCACTATTGATATCGTTGCGCCTCTGTCAGGCGAAATCGTAAATATCGAAGACGTACCTGATGTGGTATTCGCTGAGAAAATCGTGGGTGACGGTATCGCAATCAAACCAACCGGCAACAAAATGGTTGCACCGGTTGATGGTACTATCGGCAAGATTTTCGAAACTAACCACGCATTTTCAATCGAGTCTGATAACGGTATCGAACTGTTTGTTCACTTCGGTATCGACACGGTTGAGCTCAAAGGTGAAGGTTTCAAACGCATCGCTGAAGAAGGCCAGAAGGTTAAGAAAGGCGACGTGGTGATCGAGTTTGATCTGGCACTGCTGGAAGAGAAAGCGAAATCCACGCTGACGCCGGTTGTAATCTCGAACATGGACGAGATTAAAGACCTGATCAAACTCTCCGGTCAGGTAACTGTGGGCGAGACTCCGGTTATCCGCATTAAAAAGTAAGCTTCGGCTGATTCGTGAGAATTGCAAAACGGCACCCAATGGGTGCCGTTTTTTGTTTACTTAACTCTGTATGTGCGAGGAGCGGTCAGGACGACGGGTCAGATCGTAAAGACGGCATAAACCGTCCCTGGGCCTCGGCCCGCGCCGTCCATGGCGCGGGACGCTTTACTCCTCTGCCCCGTCGTCCTGCCCGGTGTAGCAAATGTGCGCGTTATCAGGAAAAATCATTCCTGTTTCCAGCGCGGTAACCTTAACGTTAACTCCAGACCACCTTCCGGGCGATTTACCGCCTGAACTTCGCCGTGATGCGCCAGAATGACCTTACGCACAATCGATAACCCCAAACCGTAGCCTTTGCCCATCAGCGGAGAATTAACCCGTACAAAAGGATCGAAGATGCTCGAAAGCTTCTCATCGTCCACGCCCGGCCCTTGATCGCGCACGCTAATTGCCAGCCACTGATTTTCCGCCTGCAGCCGCACGTTGATGTGCTGCCCTTTGTGCGAGAATCGCAGCGCATTACGCAGCACATTCTCCACACCACGACGAATCAGTTCCGCATTGCCGTGAACGGTGTAATCGGCATTCTCATCCACCTGGAAATCGACAATCACGCCGGGAATTTGCGCTTCGTAGCGCACATCGGTCACCACCGCATGCAGCAGGCCGGTAAGGTCGAAATATTGTTCTCCCGGCATACTTTCGTGCTCAGCGCGCGAAAGCGTCAGCAGCTCGCCAATCATCTTGTCGAGGCGTCGGGCTTCCTCATCAATGCGATTGAGCGAGGATTCGACGGATTCCGGCGTCTGCCGCGCCAGGCCGGTCGCCAGCTGCAAGCGCGCCAGCGGTGAACGCAGCTCGTGGGAGATATCATGCAGCAGCTCCTCACGTGCTTTCACCAGCGTATCGAGGCGCTCCACCATCGCATCAAAATCCTGCGCAACGTTCGAGAGCTCATCATGGCGTTTACGCATCACCGGATAGAGCCGTACCGACAAATCACCGCTGGAGACGCGCGCAAAGCCCTCACGCAGCTGCCGCATTGGTCGCGTCAGGTTCCACGCCAGCAGCAGGCTAAACAGCAGCCCCAATGCGCCAGCGAAGGTAAACATCGGTTCGGGGATATTCAGGATGCGGCGCGGGCGGCCGCCGCCCATTGAGCTGTCTTCGCGCAGACCTTTAACGTCGTAACGCAGCTCGTACTGTTTGCTATCCTGCCCTTTTACCCAACGCACAATCACATCAGGAAACGGTCCCTGAAAGGGTTCGTTGATGCTTTCTGGCGGCGCATTGTTGGGCGTCGCAGCGGGTTTTTCGTGCTGGATCACCGAGAAGAATTGCCGATCGTTCGGTTCCCAGTCCGCCATCATGTCATCAAGCGAGCTGGGACCACCGCGCTCCAGCACTGAAACCGCTGACGCCATTTGCAGATTAACGATACGCCGAATCGCCACCAGCTCTGGCGGCTCATGTCGATTACCGGAGAGCGTAAAACCTAGCCACAACAGTTGGCTGATGATGACAAACACAATCCAGAAGCCCAGCAAAATTTTCCAGAACATGCGGCCGCGATAGCTGTGTTTCATCGAATGCGATAACCAATACTGCGCACAGTTTCAATGTTGACGCTGTCGGCAGTTAACGCTGCCAGCTTTTGACGGATGTTGCTGATATGCACATCAACGCTACGATCGTAAGCTTCGCGCGGACGGCCAAGGCCTTTTTCCGACAGCTCATCTTTCGACACCACGCGATCCGGCGCACGCAGCAGCAAATCCAGCAAGTTAAACTCTGAAGCCGTCAGATCGAACGCTTTGCCCTGCCATTCGGTGATACGCGTGGCGGGATTGAGGCTGAGATCGCCCCAGCGCAGCAGCTCTTTCTTATCCGGCAGCGGAGTCTGATCTTCAAAGCGACGCAGCACGGCGCGCAGACGGGCCACTAGTTCACGCGGATAGCACGGTTTCGGCATGTAATCATCCGCCCCCATTTCCAGGCCGATCACCCGATCAATATTGTCGCCTTTCGCCGTCAGCATAATCACCGGTAACCGGCTGTTCTGTCGCACCTGGCGCAGCACATCGATGCCGCTCATATCAGGCAGCATGATGTCGAGAATCATTGCGGTATAGTTGCCCGATAACGCGCCTTCCACCCCGGCGCTACCGGTTAAAACCAGTTGTGTTTCAAAACCTTCAGCAATCAGGTATTGGCTCAACATGGTGCCAAGTTCTACATCATCATCAACCAGCAGAATTTTCATCGTTATCTCTCGTGTAAATTGCCGCTATTTTGTCCTGAGTCCACAACGAACGCAGCCGGTTTTACGCGATCCTTACGTTGCTTACGTCAGACGAATATTACGAAGACTATAGACAAAAATGGCCTGGACGTACCATCACAGTACGCGCAGGCCAAATCATCGGTGGGAAAGTGGGATCAGTGGAAAACGCCGGTTGAGAGATAGCGGTCGCCGCGATCGCACACAATCGCCACCACCACGCTGCCAGGCTGGGCCGTGGCGATACGCAATGCGCCGGCCACCGCGCCGCCAGAGCTGACGCCACAGAAAATCCCTTCACGCTGCGCCAGCGCGCGCATGGTCTCTTCCGCCTCGCGCTGCGCCATATCTATTACCTCATCCACTAACTCCGGGCGGAAGATGCCGGGCAGATAGGCTTCCGGCCAGCGACGTATACCGGGAATGCTGCTGCCCTCTTGTGGCTGCAGGCCAATTATCTGCACCGCTGGCGCGAACTCTTTCAGGTAACGTCCAACGCCGGTAATGGTGCCGGTGGTGCCCATGCTGGAGACAAAATGCGTCATGCGGCCAGCGCTTTGCTGCCATATTTCCGGGCCCGTGGTGAGATAGTGGCCCAGGGGATTATCGGGATTGTTGAACTGATCCAGCACGCGTCCTTCGCCGCGATCGGCCATCGCCTGCGCCAAATCGCGTGCCCCTTCCATGCCCTGCTCGCGCGATACCAGCAGCAATTCAGCGCCGTAGGCGCGCATCGCATCCTGGCGCTCCTGGCTCATGTTATCGGGCATCAGCAGGCGCAGCTTGTAGCCCTTCATCGCGGCGATCATCGCCAGCGCAATGCCGGTGTTGCCGCTGGTGGCTTCAATTAAGGTATCGCCCGGTTTGATGTCACCGCGCAACTCCGCCTGATGAATCATCGACCAGGCCGCACGATCTTTGACGGAACCGGCTGGATTGTTGCCTTCCAGCTTTAGCCAGATCTCGCTGCCGTTATCAGGCGTCAGCCGCTGCAACTTTATCAACGGCGTATTGCCGATGGTATTTTCCAGTGTGGTCACGGTTTAATTCCAGACGAAAGAGGGGCAAATAAAACGGGCGGGAAAGTCCCGCCCGAAGGAGTGTCAAAAATATCAGGCGCTCTCGGCAAAGGCAACCGGGCGCAGCGGCGTAGTGCCATGGTAAATTCGCGCCTGTTGCAGGCCAACGAACAGGCGTTCACCACGCATCGGCGCATGGTGATCGCCGTCGAACACCACGGAGAACACCTCGCCCTGCCAGCCGCTCGGCTGAACTACCAACTGCCAGAAGTGGCCGCGCGGGCTGATCTCCAGCACCTGCACCGGCAAAGGCGTTTCCAGGCTGCTCTGGCGTGAAATATCGATCTCCCACGGACGCAGGAACAGTTCAACTTCGCCCTGATGCGCAGGCGTGTAGCCCAGCGACCAGCGATGCGCGGCCACATGGAACTGCGAGCCGTGTACTTCGCCTGTAAAGCGATTCACTTCGCCAAGGAATTCCAGCACAAAGCGCGTCGATGGATCGCGCCATACGTCATCTGGCGTACCAACCTGTTCAATGTTGCCCTGGCTCATCACCACCACGGTGTCCGCCACCTCCATCGCTTCTTCCTGGTCGTGGGTCACGAACACGCTGGTGAATTTCAACTCTTCATGCAACTGACGCAGCCAGCGACGCAACTCTTTACGCACCTGCGCATCCAACGCCCCAAACGGCTCATCCAGCAGCAGAATTTGCGGTTCTACCGCCAATGCACGCGCCAGCGCTACACGCTGCTTCTGTCCACCGGACAACTGCGCCGGGAAGCGGTTGCCCAGATGGGAAAGTTGTACCATCTCAAGCAGACGCGTAACGCGCTGTTTGATCTCAGCAGCACCTGGACGTTCGCGACGTGGCAGAACAGTAAGGCCAAAGGCGATATTGTCGAACACCGTCATGTGGCGGAACAGCGCGTAGTGCTGGAACACAAAGCCCACCTGACGATCGCGCGCATGAATGCGGCTGACGTCTTTGCCATTGAAATGGATCTGTCCGCTGTTCTGATGTTCCAGCCCAGCGATGATACGCAGCAGCGTGGTTTTACCAGAACCGGATGGCCCCAGCAGCCCCACCATCTTGCCGGAAGGAATATCCAGAGAGATGTCGTTAAGAACCGATGTGCGGTCAAACGATTTGTTGATTTGTTTAATCTCAATGCTCATGATTTTCCTCCTGTAGGCGCTTCTGCTGATGCTCTAATCGCCACTGCACCACGCTTTTCAGAAACAGCGTTACGATTGCCATCAGGGTCAGCAGCGCGGCGGCAGTAAAGGCGCCCACGGTGTTGTAATCCTGATGCAGTAATTCAACCTGAAGCGGCAAGGTATAGGTTTCGCCGCGAATCGATCCCGAAACCACCGAGACCGCACCAAATTCGCCAATCGCACGTGCGTTGGTCAGCACCACGCCGTACATCAGCGCCCAGCGGATATTCGGCAACGTCACGCGGCGGAACATCTGCCAGCCGGATGCGCCGAGCAACACCGCCGCTTCATCTTCGTGACTGCCCTGGCTCAGCATCACCGGCACCAACTCACGCACCACAAAAGGACAGGTAACGAAGATGGTGGCCAGCACCATGCCCGGCCAGGAGAACATAATCTGAATATTATGCGCATCCAGCCAGCCACCGGCAGGACCGTTGACGCCCCAGAACAGCAGATACATCAAACCGGCAACCACCGGCGACACGGCAAACGGGATATCAAACAGCGTCAACAGCAGCTGGCGGCCGGGAAAGGTGAAGCGCGTCACCAGCCACGCCAGCAGCGTACCGAACACCATGTTGACCGGTACGGTAATCAGCGCCACCAAAAGGGTCAGCCAGATGGCGTGCAGCATGTCGCCATCTTTCAGGTTACTCAGCGAGGCAACCCAACCCTGGTTGAGCGCTTCCCAGAAGATGGAAACCATCGGCACCATCAGCAGCAGGATGGAAACCAGCGCACCGATGCCAATCAGCAGCCACTTGCCCCAGTTGATTGGCTGGCGGTCGGCGTGGTTGATGTGTGAAATCTCCGCCATCAGTGGCCTCCTAAGCGACGGCCGAAGCGGCTCTGCAAGGTGTTAATCGCGAACAGCAGCAGCAAAGAAGCCGCCATGATCACCGAGGCGATGGCGCTCGCCGCCGGATAATCAAACTCCTGCAGACGCACGAAAATCATCAGCGAGGTCACTTCCGTTTTCCAGGCGATGTTGCCGGCGATAAAGATCACCGCGCCGAACTCACCGATGCTGCGGGTAAACGACAGCGCAGTGCCGGCCAGCAATGCCGGCGCCACTTCTGGCAGCACCACGCGACGGAAGCTCTGCCAGCGCGTTGCGCCCAGCGTTTCCGCGGCTTCTTCATATTCCGGACCTAACTCTTCCAGCACCGGCTGCACGGTACGCACCACAAACGGAATGCTGGTAAAGGCCATCGCCACAGCGATGCCGAGCCAGGTGTAAGAGACTTTAATATCAAAATGCGCCAGCCACTGACCGTACCAGCCGTTGACCGAAAACAGACCCGCCAGCGTTAAACCTGCCACCGCAGTCGGCAGCGCAAACGGCAGATCCATCAAACCATCCAGCAGCGTGCGGCCGGGGAAGCGATAACGCGTCAGAATCCACGCCATCAGCATGCCGAAGACGGCGTTGAACAGCGAGGCCACGCCCGCCGCCAGAATCGTCACTTTATACGCGGCGATCAGCTGTGGATGGCTAATCACCGCCCAGTATTGCGCCAGCGTCATCTGCGACAGCTGCATCAGCAGCGCGCTGATTGGCAGCAGCAGAATCAGACAGGTGAAGAGTAAGCTGGTGCCGAGACTCAATCCAAAGCCGGGCAAAACACGTTTTTGAGCGAGCGCGAACATTAACCGCGCCCCGCTGCCAGTAATTTGTCCAGATCGCCGTCATTGGCAAAATGGACTTTCATCACGTTATCCCAGCCGCCAAAGGCGTCTTTGACGTTGAACAGTTCAGTCTGTGGGAAGCGATCTTTCTGCTCCGCCATCAGCTGCGGGTTATTCACGCGATAGTAGTAAGTGGTGATGATTTTCTGCGCTTCAGGCGTGTAGAGATAATTAAGATAAGCTTTGGCCGCGTCTGCGGTGCCGTTGTGCTCGACATTTTTGTCGACCCACGCCACCGGGAACTCCGCCAGAATATTGGTTTTTGGCACGATCACTTCGTAGTCGTCTTTGCCGTACTGATTACGGATGTTATTCACTTCCGATTCAAAGCTGATCAGCACATCGCCCAGACCGCGCTCGGCAAAGGTGGTGGTCGCACCGCGACCGCCGGTATCAAACACTTCCACGTTCTTGAGGAACTTCGCCATAAAGGCTTCAGTTTTGGCTTTATCTTTGCCATCCGCCTGATCGGCAGCGCCCCACGCGGCGAGATAAGTGTAACGGCCGTTACCCGAGGTTTTTGGGTTAGGGAAAATCAGCTTCACGTTATCGCGCGCCAGATCGGCCCAGCTGTGAATCTGCTTTGGGTTACCTTTACGCACCAGAAACGCCATGGTGGAGTAAAACGGTGAGCTGCTGTTTGGCAGACGTTGTTGCCAGTCAGCGGGAATCAGTTGGCCTTTGTCGTGCAGCACCTGCACATCGGTCACCTGATTGTAGGTCACCACATCGGCGCGCAGCCCTTGCAGAATCGCCAGCGCCTGCTTAGAAGAACCGGCGTGCGACTGCTTGATGGTCAGCTTGTCATTAGGATGGGCAGCGTCCCACTGTTTTTCAAAGGGTGCATTCAGGGCAACGAACAGTTCGCGCGAAACGTCGTAAGAGCTATTCAGCAACTCGGTCGCTTGCGCCGCACCGGCTAAAGCACACGACAGCGCGATACCGCCAAGCCATTTTTTCGAAATCGGAAGTGTCATGCTGCACCCTGAAAGACGGCAGTTAAGCCAATGCCATTAGATGCTGTCAGTGTATTTATAACTCAGGGGAAAGCTGTAACGGTTTTATATATCGTTTAGGGATTTCAAAGTCTAAAAAGGCATAAGACGGCGGGAGAGTTTATGCGGCGAATGGAAATGTAAATCGGCACTAAGCGATTCATTGCGCAATAAATGGCGCCGCGACAAATTAAGTGCTGATATCCGTAGCGGCGCGATGAATCGCGCCAGGTTGACCTTAATACATAAAGGTTACAGCGCTTGCAAAGCATCCAGCGACGGCGCAAAAAAGTAGCTGCCGCTAACCGGTTTGGTGAAGCGCAGCATGGCGTCCATTTTGCCGTCGCGCTCGCCGAACATGCTTAGCAATTGCTGCTCGATATTGTAGAGACGATGGCAGTAAGAGATGAAGTACAGCCCATGCGTGCCACTGGCGCTGCCGTATGGCAGGCTCTGGCGCAGAATCTTCAGCCCTTTGCCCTCTTCTTTCAGATCGACGCGGCTGAGATGCGATGTCGCAGGACGCTGATCGCCCGGCAGCTCTTCATCCGTCTCTTTAGTACGGCCAATAATCGCTTCCTGTTTCTCCACCGCCATGCGGTTCCACAGCTTAAGGTTGTGCTCCCAGCGCTGGGTAAACACATAGCTGCCGCCCGCATCCGCGCCTGCGCTGATAATCGCTACCTCCTTGCGCGCTTCGCCCTGCGGATTTTCCGTGCCATCGACGAAGCCCGACAGATCGCGATCTTCAATCCAGCGGAAACCGTGCGTCTCTTCTTCGATATTGACCGCAGCGGCAAAGGCGCTAAGTGCCGCCTGAGCCAGCGCGAAGTTCACGTCGTGTCGTTGAGATTGAATATGGATCAGCAAATCGCGCTGCGTGGCAGGCGCAATGCCGTTGCCAAGCGCGGCGAAAGCTTTGAGTTCAGGTGCAGAAGCGTTGCCTTGCAGATCGCGCCACAGCGCATCACCAAAGGCGATCACCGCGCCCAATCCGGCATCACTGAATTGCGTCTGCAGCGCTGCAAGCTGCTGTAAGAAGAATTTGCTGCCTTGGCGCAGCGCGTCAAGATCTCCCATGACGCGGGCTTCGAGCCAAATGGCGAAACGGCGGTGCTCCAACAGGATCCCGCTCTGAAACTGAGACATTGCTATGCTCTCCGGCATGAAGATTAGACGACATTTTTTCGCCCGCATCATACCGGAAAGCCACACTTTTTGAGTGGGTTTTTAAGCAAGTTTTATCTGGTTTAACGCTGCCAGACGATCTTGCTGATTTTCCAGCTTTTCAGGGTATCGTCCGACGGCATCAAGCCTTCCGGACCATGCCATTCACCGCTGTAAATGTAGGAGATGTGCTGGCTGCCCGGCGCACGGCACTCAACATCGCGTGCATCAAGACCGGTGACCATTTTGCAGTTGTTAAAGGCTTTGCTGAACTTGTCGCTGAACAGATCGCCGATCTTGCTGCCGTCCGCCGCTTTGGCATCGGCATCCTGCACTTCAATGCGCTCCACGCTGCTGCTGCCGTTAATCACCAATTTAACGTTGTCGCCATCCAGCGCCTGCCAGAAATCCACCACCTGACCACTCTGCGTGCGCATGCCCTGACGCAGTTTGTAATCGCCGTTCAGCGCTTTATGGATGGCGTCTTCCGACATTGAGGTGGTGCTCGTCAGGCCTGCAACGCCTTGCTCGGTAACCTCCAGCGATCCACCAAACCAGCCGAGTGGATTGAGCGCCGACCAGTGATAGCTAAGCGGATTGTACCAATGGCTTTCGCTATCGCTCGCGCTGCCAGAGGAACCCGAACTGGCGCAGCCGGCCAGAACCATGCTGCTAACCAGCAGTGCGTGACGAACAACTTTCATGAAAACTCCTTGATCTGCTAAGCCGATTGGCGTGCCTGTTGGAGTCACAAACCGGCAAAAAGTTTATTCGACCTGCTGATGTTCCGGCAGAAAGCAGTCGCGCAGGCGAGGTTGCGTTTGCAGCCAGAACAACGCCAGCAGGTCAAATAGCGTCAATAACAGCGGCAGCGGCGAGTCGGGAAAGGCGCCTTGCAGCAGGCTGGAACCCTGCAACAGCAGGCTGACAAGTAGCGATGCGCTCAACACATGACGCCAGCTTTGCCACAAGCGCGGCCAGCGCTGGCGATAGCCGGTCAGCAATAAGCCGATAGCCGCCGGAATGCCTAACGCCATCCCCAGCCAGAAGCTTTGGCGGTCGGGATAGAACAGCGCCAGCAAATCATTGCCCTGCTGGCGTGATGCGCCCGCCATCACCAGCAGCAGACAGGTGCGCGCCTGCAATAACAGGATCAGCCAGAAAAGAAACGGCAGCCGCAGCTGCCCTTTCGCATCGTACTCTTCGGGAAGGTATTTCAAACCGACTCTCAATACTCGCGATCTTCAATCAAACGCTTGCCCAGCAGCAGCGAGTCCACCGGCTCGTATTCGAGCTTTTCGTAAAACGCCACCACCTGATCGTTCTCTTCGCGCACCATCAAATTGATTTTTGGGCAACCGCGCGCAATCAGCTTCTTCTCAAGACGATTCATCAACGCATTGGCAAAGCCACGGCCCTGATAATCAGGATGCACCGCCAGATAGTAGACGGAGCCGCGATGGCCGTCGTAGCCGCCCATCACCGTGCCGACCACTTCGCCACCGACTTCCGCGACCAGAAACAGTTCCGCGTCGTGGTTCATTTTGCGTTCAATGTCCAGCTCCGGATCGTTCCATGGGCGTAACAAATCGCAACGCTCCCAGAGCGTGATCACTTCTTCAAAATCTTCCTGGCGGAAAGAACGGATTTCCATCGACGTTACCCTGCTGTTAGGCACAATTCGCTGATTATCACGCATTCTTTGCCAGGCGCAACCCTCACGCGTGACAACGGAGCAAAAAAAGCGCGACATCGCTGTTAGTCTGTTGCAATAGAAAGTAAACACTTGAAATAGTTGCGAGGTCGCCGCCTGGCAATTGTTACGCTATAACACGGGGCAGGATTTACCTGCCATGGACCCGTAAATGATGAAGATTTCACTGCTTAAGCGCCTTACCAATCGTCGCCAACTGATACTTTCCGGTTTAGCGCTGGCGGTGTTGTCACCGCGTGCGGTGCAGGCCAAAGAACAGAACAGCGATTTGCGCGTTAGTCCGCGTCATACGCCACCGAAACCCGCCAGCAACGGCAAACGTATCGTGATGATTGATCCCGGCCACGGCGGCATCGATTCCGGCGCCGTCGGCGAAGAGGGTTCGGAAGAGAAACACATTGTGCTGGCGATCGCTAACACCGTGAAGACGCTGCTGCAATCGCATCCACGCATCGAAGTGCGCCTGACGCGCGACAGCGACCACTTTATTCCGCTCTATCAGCGCGTCGAAATCGCCCACCAGCACGGCGCTAACCTGTTTATGTCGATTCACGCCGATGGCTACACCAGCCCGGATGCTAACGGCGCATCGGTTTTTGCCCTTTCCAATCGCGGTGCCAGCAGCGCGATGGCGCGTTACCTTTCGCAGCGTGAAAACGATGCCGACAAAGTGGGCGGTGCTGAGGTGCAGGATAAAGATCATTACCTCAACCAGATTCTGTTCGATCTGGTGCAGACCGATACCATTCGCAACAGCCTGACGCTGGGTAAACACGTCCTCGATCAGATTCGCCCGGTGCATCATCTGCACAGCCAGCACACCGAACAGGCTGCGTTTGCGGTGCTGAAATCGCCGTCGATTCCTTCGGTGCTGGTGGAAACCTCCTTCATTACCAATCCGCGTGAAGAGCAGTTGCTTGGCACGCAGGCGTTCCGCCAGAAAATTGCCAGCGCCATTGCCGACGGCATCGCCCGCTACTTCGATGAGGTCGATCGTCGCGAAGCATAGCCTTCATCCTGTGGTAGAATCGCGGCAAATTTCCGGAACGAGTGACTGATGAGCAATCCCGATATTTCCCGCGTCAAAGCCTTTTTGCTGGCGCTGCAAGATGATATTTGCGCCCAATTAGCGGCGGAAGATGGCAAGGCGAGCTTTGCCGAAGATGAGTGGCAACGTCCCGGCGGCGGCGGCGGACGCAGTCGCGTATTGCGTGATGGCGCGGTGTTTGAACAAGCCGGCGTTAACTTCTCGCACGTGCATGGCGATCAAATGCCCGCGTCCGCCACCGCGTATCGTCCTGAACTGGCCGGGCGCAGCTTTGAAGCGATGGGCGTATCGCTGGTGGTGCATCCATCCAATCCTTACGTGCCCACCAGCCACGCCAACGTGCGCTTCTTTATTGCGGAAAAACCGGGCGCCGATCCGGTGTGGTGGTTTGGTGGCGGTTTCGATCTTACGCCCTATTACGGCTTCGAAGAGGATGCGCTGCACTGGCATCAAACCGCGCACGATCTATGCCAGCCGTTTGGTGAGGAGGTTTATCCGCGCTACAAAAAGTGGTGCGACGATTACTTCTACCTTAAGCATCGGGACGAGCAGCGCGGTATCGGCGGTCTGTTTTATGACGACCTGAACACGCCCGATTTCGATTACTGCTTCGATTTCATGCAGGCAGTCGGCAACGGTTTCGCCAACGCCTACCTGCCGATTGTGGCCAGGCGCAAAGCGCTGCCGTGGGGCGATCGCGAGCGCCAGTTCCAGCTCTATCGTCGTGGTCGCTACGTCGAGTTCAATCTGGTGTGGGATCGCGGCACGCTGTTTGGCCTGCAAACCGGCGGCCGCACCGAATCCATTTTGATGTCGATGCCACCGCTGGTGCGCTGGGAATACGATTATCAGCCAGAAGCCGATTCCCCCGAAGCCGCCTTGTACCGTGATTTCCTGCCAGTCAAAGATTGGTTGAAGCGACATAATTAACCAACCGCACACCCCGTAGCGGCGCGATTTATCGCGCAATGAATTGCGCCGCGAAAAGGTTTGCAGAATTTCATTGCGGCGCAACACATTCGCCAATCAAGTCGTTACAACGGCTCGGTCTGCGCCTCCACCACCGCTAACGCCACCATATTCACGATGCGCCGCACCGAGGCGATACGCGTCAACACATGTACCGGCTTGCTGATCCCCATCAACACCGGTCCCACCGTGACACCTTCGGAGCAGGAAACGCGCAGCAGGTTATAGCTGATACGCGCCGCTTCGACGTTCGGCATAATCAGCAAATTCGCGGTGCCTTTTAGCGGGCTGTCCGGCATCAGTTCACGGCGAATGCTCTCGACCAGCGCCGCATCACCGTGCATTTCGCCGTCAATCTCCAGGTCCGGGGCGCGTTGCTGAATCAACGCGAGTACGTCACGCATTTTGCGCGCGCCCGGCGCATTTGAGGTGCCAAAGCTGGAGTGCGACAGCAGCGCCACGCGCGGTTCAATGCCGAAGCGTCGCACCGTTTCCGCCGCCAGCAGCGTGATATCCGCCAGTTGTTCTGCGCTGGGATCTTCATTAACGTAGGTGTCAGCTATAAAGGTATTGCCGCTCGGCAATAGCAGCGCATTCATCGCGCCCGCCACCTTCACGTCCTCTCGCAGCCCAAACACTTTCTCCACCACATCATAATGTTCCTGATAATCGCCGATGGTGCCGCAGATCAGCGCATCGGCTTCACCGCGATGCACCATGATCGCGCCAATCAGCGTGGGATTGCCGATCACCGCGCGCTGGGCAGTTTCCGGCGTCACGCCGCGCCGTTTCATGATCTGGTAATACTCATTCCAGTACTCTTTGAAACGTGGATCCGATTCGTTATTGACGATCTCAAAATCTTTGCCGGCCTCGATCTTCAAACCCTGCTTTTGCAGACGCATAGCGATGACATTCGGCCGGCCAATCAGGATCGGCTTCGCCAGCCCTAACGTCACCAGCTCCTGCGTGGCGTGCAGCACGCGCACCTCTTCGCCTTCTGCCAGCACCACGCGTTTGGGATCTCTACGCGCCTGCGAAAAGATCGGCTTCATAAACAGGTTGGTTTTATAGACGAACTCGGTGAGCTGCTCACGATAAGCATCAAAATACTCGATCGGTCGCGTGGCGACGCCCGATTCCATCGCCGCTTTCGCCACCGCGGGCGCGATCTGCACGATTAAACGCGGATCGAACGGTTTGGGGATCAAGTATTCCGGGCCGAAACTCAAATCCTGATCGTCATACGCCGACGCCACCACATCGCTCTGTTCCGCCTGTGCCAGCGCCGCAATCGCGTGCACTGCCGCCAGCTTCATCTCCTCATTGATTGCCGTGGCACCCACGTCCAGCGCGCCACGGAAGATAAACGGGAAGCACAACACGTTGTTCACCTGATTGGGGAAATCAGAGCGCCCGGTGCAGATAATCGCGTCGGGCCGCACCTGTTTGGCCAGCGGCGGCATGATTTCCGGCTCGGGATTGGCCAGCGCCAGAATCAGCGGATCCTGCGCCATCTTCTGCACCATCTCCGGCGTCAGCGCTTTGGGGCCGGAACAGCCAAGGAAGATATCCGCGCCGCCAATCACCTCGTCCAGCGTGCGTGCGCCGCTATCGGCCACCGCATATGCGGCTTTGGTCGGCGTCATATTCGGCTCGCGATCGCGATAGATCACGCCTTTGGAATCGCACACCACGATGTTGTGCTGCTGCATGCCGAGCGCCACCAGCAGATTCAGACAGGCAATCGCCGAAGCGCCTGCGCCGGAAACCACCAGCCGCACCTCGCTGATGGCTTTTTTAACGATGGTTAAGCCGTTGAGCACCGCCGCGGTACAGATGATCGCCGTGCCGTGCTGATCGTCGTGGAATACCGGGATCTGCATGCGCTCACGCAGCTGTTGCTCAATATAGAAACACTCGGGCGCTTTGATATCTTCCAGATTGATGCCACCAAAAGTGGGTTCCAGCGCGGCAATCACCTCAATCAACTTATCGGGATCGCGCTCATCAATTTCGATATCAAACACGTCAATGCCGGCGAACTTTTTGAACAGCACGCCCTTGCCTTCCATCACCGGCTTACTCGCCAGCGCGCCAATGTTACCCAGCCCCAGCACCGCGGTGCCGTTGGAGATCACCGCCACCAGATTGCCACGCGCGGTGTATTTGCGCGCCGCCAGCGGATCGGCGGCAATTTCCAGACAAGGCGCAGCGACGCCGGGCGAATAGGCCAGCGCCAGATCGCGCTGCGTGGCTAACGGTTTGGTGGGTGAAACCTGAATTTTTCCGGGCGTAGGGAATTGATGAAAATCGAGCGCGCTTTGCTTGAGTTGATCGTCCATTGGGCATCCTTTGGCATCGCTAAATAGGCATTCAGTATAGGAATGTGGGGCACAAAAGAGGGTGAAGGCGCTCAAAGAACGCACAGACTGAAAGGCACGGATTGCCACCGCTTCGCCTGCGGGATCGGCACAGCCTGCTATCCTTATTGATGGCAAAAAGCGTAGCTGAACCGTTTAGGCCAGTCCTCCTTTCACTATCGCACCTCTTAAGCGCCACGACGCCACAATCAGAGAAAACGCATTTTCTTCGTGTAACGTCTGTAGCACTGTGTTGGACCAATACTTAACAGGAATGGGTGCAACACCTTTGCCCACATTATTGCTAATCAAGGAGTTAAGTGATGAACCAGCTAGATGCATTGAAACAATACACCACCGTGGTGGCGGACAGCGGCGATATCGAATCCATTCGCCATTACAATCCAGAAGACGCGACCACCAACCCCTCATTGATTCTGAAAGCCGCCGGTCTTGAGGGTTATAAACATCTGATTGATGACGCCATCGACTACGCGAAAAAACAGGGCGGCAGCAAAGAGACGCAAATCATCAACGCCAGCGACAAAGTGGCGATCAACCTCGGTATGGAAATTCTGAAAAGCATACCGGGCCGTGTTTCGACCGAAGTGGATGCGCGCCTCTCCTTCGATCGTGGCATGTGTGTCACCAAAGCTGAGAAGCTGGTGCGTCTGTACGAAGAGCACGGCATCGACCGCTCACGCATTCTGATCAAACTGGCGTCAACCTGGGAAGGCATCAAAGCTGCTGAGGAGCTGGAGAAAAACGGCATTCAGTGCAACCTGACGCTGCTGTTCTCCTTCGCTCAGGCGCGTGCCTGTGCCGAAGCCGGTGTGTTCCTGATCTCGCCATTTGTTGGCCGTATTTACGACTGGTACAACACCCGCAAACCGATGGATCCGTATGTGGTCGATGAAGATCCGGGCGTGAAATCTGTGCGCCGCATCTACGATTACTACAAGAAGCACCGTTATAGCACCGTCATCATGGGCGCCAGCTTCCGCAAAGTGGAACAGATTCAGGCGCTGGCCGGCTGCGACCGTTTGACCATTTCCCCTAACCTGCTGGAAGAGCTGGCCAACAGCGACGCGCCGCTGGAGCGTAAGCTGGAGCCATCAACCGAAGGTTTCCATCAGCCGGCTTCACTGTCTGAAGCGGAATTCCGCTGGGAACACAATCAGGATCCGATGGCGGTAGAAAAACTGTCAGACGGTATCCGTCAGTTCGCCGTCGACCAGCAGAAGCTGGAAGACGTGCTCTCTTCTCGTCTGTAATCCGCACTCACTCTTATGGCGGATGGGCATTGGCTCATCCGCTATCGCCAAATCACAAGGGAGAACCTTATGTCTTCACGCAGAGAGTTGGCTAACGCAATTCGTGCACTCAGCATGGATGCGGTACAAAAAGCAAATTCCGGGCACCCAGGTATGCCGATGGGCATGGCAGATATCGCCGAAGTGTTATGGCGCGATGTGTTGAAACACAATCCCAACAATCCGGCGTGGGCCGATCGTGACCGCTTTATTCTTTCCAACGGTCACGGCTCGATGCTGCTCTACAGCCTGCTGCATCTCACCGGCTACGACTTGCCGATGGAAGAGTTGAAAAACTTCCGTCAGCTGCACTCTAAAACGCCGGGGCATCCCGAACTCGGTTACACGCCAGGCGTGGAAACCACCACCGGTCCGCTCGGCCAGGGCCTGGCCAATGCGGTCGGTTTAGCGATTGCCGAACGCACGCTGGCGGCGCAGTTTAACCGTCCCGGCCACGACATCGTCGATCACCACACCTACGTGTTTATGGGCGATGGTTGTTTGATGGAAGGCATCTCGCACGAAGTGAGCTCGCTGGCCGGTACGCTCGGCCTCGGCAAACTGATTGGCTTCTACGATCACAACGGTATTTCCATCGATGGTGAAACCGAAGGCTGGTTCACCGACGACACGCACAAACGTTTCGAAGCCTACAACTGGCACGTCATCGGTAGCTCAGAAGGTATCGACGGCCACGATTCGGCAGCGATCGCTGCGGCGATTAAAGAGGCGCAAAGCGTTACCGACAAGCCGTCACTGATTATCTGTCGCACCACTATCGGTTTCGGCTCGCCGAACAAAGCCGGTAAAGAGGAGTCGCACGGCGCGGCGCTGGGCGAAGAAGAAGTGGCGTTGACGCGGCAGAAACTGGGCTGGCACTATCCGCCGTTTGAGATCCCGAAAGAGATTTATCAGCAGTGGGATGCCAAAGAAGCGGGCGCGCAGCGCGAGAAATCCTGGGATGATAAGTTTGCCGCTTATAAAGAGGCACACCCCGAGTTGGCGCAGGAGTTTACCCGTCGTCTGAGCGGAGAAATGCCGGCTAACTGGAGTAGCGAAGTGCAGAAGTTTGTTGAAGAGCTGCAGGCTAATCCACAGAAAATCGCCAGCCGTAAAGCCTCACAAAATACGCTGGAAGTGTTTGGCAAGCTGCTGCCGGAATTCCTCGGCGGCTCAGCGGATCTGGCACCCAGTAACCTCACCATCTGGTCGGGCTCAAAATCGATCAAAGAGGATACTGCCGGTAACTACATTCACTACGGCGTACGTGAATTTGGTATGACGGCGATCGGCAACGGCATCGCGCATCACGGCGGCTTCGTGCCATACACCGCTACCTTCCTGATGTTCGTCGAATACGCGCGTAATGCGGTGCGCATGGCGGCGCTGATGAAGGCGCGTCAGGTGCTGGTCTATACGCATGACTCCATCGGCCTCGGCGAAGATGGTCCGACACACCAGCCAGTTGAGCAGATTGCCAGCCTGCGCGTTACGCCAAACATGAGTGTGTGGCGTCCGTGCGATCAGGTGGAAACTGCCGTGGCGTGGCAAGCCGCCGTTGAGCGCCATCATGGGCCAACCGCGCTGATCCTGTCGCGTCAGAACCTGCTGCAGCCAGAGCGTAGCAAAGAGCAGGTGGCGAATATTGCGCGCGGTGGCTATGTGCTGCAGGACAGCAACGGCACGCCGGATGCGATCATCATCGCCACCGGTTCGGAGATTGAAATCGCGCTGGGCGCGGCAGATAAACTCACCGCTGCTGGCCACAAGATTCGCGTGGTTTCGCTGCCGAGCACCGACGTGTTTGATAAGCAGGACGTCGCGTATCGCGAATCGGTGCTGCCATCCGGCGTGAAAGCGCGCGTGGCGGTCGAAGCCGGTATTGCTGATTACTGGTACAAGTATGTTGGTCTGGATGGCGCGATTGTCGGTATGACCACCTTTGGTGAGTCAGCCCCCGCCGGCAAACTGTTCCCGGAATTCGGTTTCACCGTCGAGAACATCGTCAGCCATACTGAAGCTTTACTCAAGCCGCACTAATCGATCTGGCCCTGCGTCTTTTTGGCGTAAGGGCCATTTTTTGATCACAGCCTGAAACAGAAAAAAATCCGCCCTGCCCCCTTCACGCCTCGCGCAAACTGATTACTATAAGCTTTCCTCCGATTCTTATAGCGGACGCTTTCCCGTTGAAAAAACGTACTCCTTTTTTACTGGCCTTAATGGTTACAGTGCTTCCATTAAAAAGCATGGCGCAGTCGTCGCCCGATCCGCTGTTGGCATCGCAAATTGTTGATCGCTACGCCGAGCACATTTTCTATGGCAGCGGCGCAACCGGCATGGCGCTGGTGGCGATTGATGGCAATCAGCGGGTTTTCGCCAGCTTTGGTGATACGCGCCCCGGCAACAACGTGCGTCCGCAGCCCGATTCGGTGATTCGTATTGCCTCGCTCAGCAAGCTGATGACCAGCGAAGTGATGGTGAAGATGGCCGAACGCGGTCAACTGCGTCTTGACGATCCGCTGAGCAAATACGCGCCGCCTGGCGCGCGCGTGCCAAGCTATAACGGCCAGCCGATTCGCCTGATTAACCTCTCCACCCACACCAGCGGCCTGCCGCGCGAGCAGCCCGGCGGTAAACCGCATCGTCCGGTGTTTGTCTGGCCGACCAGGTCCGATCGCTGGCAGTGGCTGAGCGGAGCGGCATTAAAGGCCGCGCCAGGCACCAATGCCGCCTACTCCAACCTGGGCTTTGATCTGCTGAGCGATGCGCTCGCCAAAGCGGCGGGCATGCCCTATCCAGCACTGTTCCAGCAGTTGATAACGCGTCCGCTGGGCATGAAAGACACCACCTTTACGCCGTCACCGGATCAGTGTCAGCGTCTGATGATTGCCGAGAAAGGTGCCAGTCCGTGTAACAACACGCTGGCGGCCATCGGCAGCGGCGGCGTTTACTCAACGCCAGACGATATGGGCCGCTGGATGCAGCAGTTCCTTAACTCGGCGGTGAATCACCGCACGCCGCAAATTGATCGCCTGCAAACGCTGATTTATCGTCGTGACCAGCTAACCAAAGTGGAAGGCATGGATGTGCCGGGCCGCGCCGATGCGCTGGGCATGGGTTGGGTCTATATGGGGCCGAAGGAAGGTCGTCCGGGGATTATTCAGAAAACCGGCGGTGGCGGCGGCTTCATTACCTATATGGCGATGGTGCCGCAGCACAACGTCGGCGTGTTTGTGGTGGTGACTCGCTCGCCGTTAACGCGTTTCACCCCGATGAGTGATGGCGTGAATAATATGCTGACCGAGCTGGTGGGTAATCAGTCGGGTTCACCGATGACGGTGCAAGCCATCCGCTAATTGGGTTGTGGTGCAGGCTGTAGCGGCGCAATTCATTGCGCGATAAATCGCGCCGCTACGTAATGTGCAATGATTTAACGCTGCACGTGGTATTAACGCGACTGCACCGGATTTTGCGATTCAGTAACCCATAGCGTTGGCCAATCCTCACTACTGTGCCACGCATCGCAGGTCTTCTCTTCCGCATACTCCGCCAGCACAAACTCGTTGCCGTCATACTGCCAGCGCGTTGCCACGCCGCAATCCCCCAAACCACGTCCTTTACTGAAGGTGTAGAGCAATCCATGGCTGGCATCAAATTCCGCGTTCACCAACTCCAGCTGATTATCCCCGCGTGACGGCGGCGTAAACGGCAGCGTTAAGCTCAGACCGCGCGATACATAAGGCTGCGTGCGCGTCACTTCAAAGGCCAGATCGATCACGTTATACGCACCGGTTTCGCAGCTGATCAGCAGTAGCGCTTTGCTGTCGGTCAGCGGCGACACGCTCACTTCACGCCGCAGTGGATCGAGCGAGCAGTTATCGGTATTCACCCGCCAGGTACCAAAATCAATTAAACCGCTGGTCTCTTCCTGCGTCAGCGGCGGCGGCGGCGGTAATGGCGAAGGTAACGCCGGCAACGCTGGCTGCGGCGGCACATCCCACTGCACGCGGTCGCCACGCTTCACCCAGGCGCTGGCACCGTTGACGCGGCCCTGCACGTCATCCATCAACAGTAATGCCGCCTTCATACCGCTGAGCGGAATGGTGGCGTTGGCTTTATAGGTCAGCTGCAGATTTTGCGCATCCAGCGTCTGCGCCAGAAACTCGTCGATGGCGATAGCATTACTGGTCGCCAGATGATGCGGTTCCACCGTCCAGTGTTTAAGGTCTGGTGTGAGACGGCGTTGATCGAGTAGCAGGTTATCCTTGAGCGGGCCGCCCGGCAGCTCGCCGCTGTAGGCGCTGCCGTAATCAATACGCAGCAAGGGACGATCGTTGACGCCAGCATGACGTGAGAGCGTCATCACTAAGCCGTTGTCACCGGGAAAACTGCGTGCCACGCAAAAAGCCGCGTTGTTACAGGTCAGTTGCCAGTCAGAAAATGACTTTTGCAGTGGCTGAGCCTGAACGCACGCGACAAAAAGAAAGGGCAATAAAAGCAGTAACTTCATCCAATACGACATCAAAAAATCGGTCCCCAAATTCCTGGAAAGAAAATAATAGCGCAACGGGAACGCTGTCAGCAGGCCTAAACTGTGAGCCGGCCCTAAAAGCGAGGTTAACCGCTGAAAAAGCCGTCACCTGTGGCGAACGGGTACTGGATGGGGCAAGCGCTCATCATCCGTTTTGACCGATAACTGCTCAATCGGATTCGTCGGACTCTTGTTAACTCATCACAAAACGGTCAAATACACACAAACGGTCATAAGCGGTCATGCTAGGTTAAATTCATGTTTTGGATATGCAACGCGCGTAGAACGCGGATTTCGCGCCATTAGGCTTATTTATGTGAGACACATCACTTAATTTTGATAACCAGACATCTCATTTACATATAAGACAGATCCAGATCACTCTAATCAGCTAAGGCGTTTTGGTGACTGTGGACTCGTGCGCAGCCCACACTTTCTAAATGCGCTATCCAGTAATTTATAGCCATCGGAGGTTAGTTATGTTGCCGATTGAAAGACAGCAGCGAATTATTGACGAATTAAATTTAAATGGTCGGGTCATTGTCGCTGAATTAGTCACGTTATGTCAGGTTTCACAAGAAACTATTCGGCGTGATTTAACGCAGCTGGAGAAACGTGGTCTGTTACAACGCAGTCACGGTGGCGCGGTACCAGCAAAACGACAGGCCGCCAACATTCAGGGAAATACGCGAGGTGTTAACGAGTATGAATTATCTTTCCGCCAGAGAGTCAATGAACATGTTGATGCAAAAATGGCTATTGCCAAACGCGCACTCGATTTCATTAGCCCCGGCGATTGTATATTACTCGATAGCAGCACCACTTGCTGGTATTTAGCGCGACAGCTGCCGGATATTGAATTAACGGTATTAACCAATTCCATCAGGATTGTGCAAACCCTTGCGGCGCGCGGCAGCATCCGCACCATCTGTCTGGGGGGAGAATATTCTGACCGTTATGAAGATTTCCACGGCGTCGTCGCCGAGCAACCGCTCAGGGAATTTCAGATCAATAAGATCTTTTTCTCCTGTAGCAGTTTAGGCAATGACGGTTATTTACGTGAAGGTAACGAAAACAACGCACATTTAAAACAGCAAATGTTATTAGCAGCGGAAAGAAAACATCTGCTGCTGGACGGGAGTAAATTCCTGCGGCCCTCATTCGCGCGTATTTGTCATTATCGCGATGTGGACTTTCTCATTACTGACCAATTAAAAGACAAAGAGCTGGAACAAGAATTAGCGTGGAACGGCGTCAATATTATTGATTGCTCCCAGCGCAGCCATTCTATGCAGCTAATAAAAAATTAAATCGGAGTCTTTATGAAAAAACATCTTATCGCCTGTTCTCTGCTCGCCCTGTTTGCCGCCTCCGGCGCGCAGGCTGCTGACAAATTACGCATGGGCATCGTGGTGAAAATTGGCGGTATTCCGTGGTTCAACGCCATGGAAGCGGGCATCAAGAGTGAAGCGGCGAAACGCGGCATTGACGCCTGGATGGTGGGACCAACGGCGGCCGATCCGGCTCTGCAGGTGCGCGCTATCGAAGATTTGATTGCCCAGAAGGTCGACATCATTGGCGTGGTGCCGAATGACCCGAAAGTGCTGGAACCGGTGCTGAAGCGCGCCCGTGATGCTGGCATTGAAGTGATCACCCACGAATCGCCGGATCAGAAAGGCGCTAACTGGGACTTCGAACTGGTGGATGCGCCGACGCACGGCATCAACCATATGAAAGCGCTGGCGAAATGCATGCATGAAGAGGGCAAATACGCCATGTACGTCGGCAGCCTGACCGTGCCGCTGCACCAGCAGTGGACCGACGCCGCGCTGAATTATCAAAAAGAACACTATCCGAAGATGCAGATGGTCACCGACAAGTTTGGCGTCGGCGAATCGCTGGATGACTCGATTCGCACCACTAACGAACTGATGTCCAAGTATCCGGATTTGAAAGGAATTATGGCCTTTGGTTCACAAGGTCCGATTGGCGCCGGTCGCGCGGTGATGAACCGTAACAAGATCGATCAGGTCTGCGTAATTGGCGCCTTTAGTCCTGGCCAGGGCGCATCGCTGGTGCAGCGTGGCGCGATCAAAGGCGGCTACATCTGGAATCCACAAACCGCAGGCGAAGTGTTCGTACGTATCGCCGACATGATGCAGAAGAAAGAGCCAATCACCGACGGAATGACCATCGAGGGTTTGGGCAAAGTGAAAGTTGACGAGGCGACCCACACCATCCTCGGCAACAACACCGAAAGCCTGGACAAAGAGAACCTGCCAAAACTGGTGAAAATGGGGCTGTAATGATGAATGAGGTGATCCCACAGACGCTGATTGCGCTCGACAACCTGTCGAAAACATTTGGTGGCAACCGCGCACTGAGCGATATCTCGCTGACCTTACTGGCTGGCGAAGTGCACTGTCTCGCTGGCACCAACGGCTGTGGCAAGAGCACCTTAATCAAAGTCATTTCCGGGGTGCACGCCCCGGATAGCGGTAGCCGCATCACGCTGGGCGAAGGCCCGAGCTTTCCGCGTCTGACCACTCGCCAGGCGCGTGACTTCGGTATCCAGGTGATTTATCAGGATCTGTCGCTGTTCCCCAACCTCAGCGTGGCGGAAAACATCGCCTTCGAGCACAACCTGAATAGCCTGCTCGGCTGGCACCGCAAAGCCAAACTGCGTGAAACCGCGCAGCGCATCATTGATGAACTGAAGTTTGAACTCGATCTCGATGAGAAAGTGGCGTCGCTGTCGATTGCGCAGCGTCAGCAGGTGGCGATCTGCCGCGCGCTGGTCGCCGATGCGCGGCTGGTGATCATGGATGAGCCGACGGCGTCGCTGACGCGCACCGAAGTGAATCAGCTGCTGCGCACCGTGCGTTACCTGAAAGACAAAAACATCTGCGTGGTGTTTGTCAGCCATCGACTGGATGAGGTGCTGGAGATCTCGGATCGCGTGACGGTGATCCGCGACGGCCGCAAAATGGGCTGCTGGCCCGCAAAAGCGATGACGCCGCACCATCTGACCGAACTGATGACCGGCCTGAAGCTCGACTATCAGCTGAAAACGCCGACGCGCCATGACGATCGCCTGATCCTCGAAGTCGAAAAACTGACGCGCGCCGGACAATACCATGACGTTAATTTCAAACTCTATCAGGGCGAAGTGCTGGGCCTGTGCGGCCTGCTGGGCTCGGGCCGCACCGAACTGGCGCTGTCGCTGTTTGGCATGACCAAACCGGACAGCGGCAAGATCTGGCTCGACAGCAAACCGGTGCGCTTCCGTGGGCACGAAGATGCGATCAAAGCCGGCATCGGCTACGTCTCCGAAGATCGCTTAACCCTGGGTTTGGTGCAGCAACAATCGGTGGCCGACAACATGGTGCTGCCGATCCTCGACAAGCTGCAAAGCCGTTTCCACCTGATTGATGAATACCGTAAGAACAAGCTGATCCTGCAGTGGATTCAGCAGCTTGGCGTACGCGTCACCGATCCCAATCTGGCTATCTCCACGCTCTCCGGCGGCAACCAGCAGAAAATCGTGCTGGCGAAATGGGTGCTGACCCAGCCGCGCATCCTGATCCTCGATTCGCCCACCGTTGGCGTGGATGTCGGCGCTAAAGCCAGCATCTATCAACTGATTCATCTGCTGGCGAAAGAGGGTTTGTCGATCATCCTGATTTCCGACGAAGTGCCGGAGGTTTGGTACAACTGCGACCGCATCCTGCACTTCCGTGATGGCACCGTTCATGCCGAATACCAACCCGATACCGTTGAGCAACAGCAGCTGGCGGAGGTGATCAATGCCTGATTTTTCTCGTTTACGTCCGAGCTCCAGCCAGGGCTGGCTGGCCTGGGTTTTGCTGGCGTTCATTGTGTTTTTCTCTGCCGCCAGCGATCAGTTCCTGACGGTGCAAAACCTGCTGGATCTGGCAGAAAGCTACGCCGTGACCGGCATCTTTGCCCTCGGCCTGTTTGTGGTGCTGGTGACCGGCGGCATCGATATCTCCTTTGCTGCGGTGGCGTCGGTGGTGCAATACCTGATCGCCTCGCTGTTTGTGCAGTTCCAGTTTGATAACGCCCTGCTCAGCATCCTGCTGGCGGTGGTGTGCGGCACGCTGTTTGGCGTGATCAACGCCCTGCTGATCACCACGCTGCGCGTCGTCTCGATCATCATCACCATCAGCATGCAGTCGCTGCTGTTTGGCATGTTGATGTGGGTAACCGGCGGCAAAAGCCTCTATTCGCTGCCGGACTGGTGGATCACGCTGCGCAGCGTGCTGCCATTCACCTGGCAAGGTAACAGCTTCCAGATTGGCTTGCCGCTGGTGACCATGCTGGTGATTGCCGGACTCACCGCGCTGCTGCTGAACAAAACCAATCTCGGTCGCCAACTGTATGCGGTGGGCGGCGATGCGGAATCGGCGCGCCGCATCGGTATTCGCGTCGGTCTGATTCATGTCTTCGCCTATGGCTGGCTGGGTGCCATGGCGGCGATTGGCGGCTTGGTGCAGGTCTATCGCATGGGCGAAGTGGTGCCAAATGCGCTGGTCGGCGGCGAGCTGGATGTGCTGGCCGCCACCGTTCTTGGCGGTGCCAGCCTGATGGGCGGCAAAGGCACGGTGAGCGGCACGCTGATGGGTGTCTTTCTTATCGCCATCCTGAAGAACGGCCTCAACCTGATTGGCGTCTCCAACTACTTCATGAACATCGTGGTGGGCGGCGTGATCATGGTGGCTATTGCCGTGACTCACTACAAAAAACGTAAAGAAACTGATGTCAGTTTCGTCTAACGGGAGCCGCATCAACATGAAATCACTCTCTGCTCTGCGTCCGGACGGCACCAATATCGGCCTGATGCTGTTAATCGCGCTGGCGCTGGCGATCTTTACCGTCATGTTGCCGGGTCGCTTTCTCACTGATTCGACCTTTATGAGTATGGCATTTCAGCTGCCTGAGCTGGGCTTGCTGACGCTGGCGATGTTTATCGCCATTCTCAGCGGCGGACTGAATCTGGCGATCATCGCCACCGCCAACCTGACGGCGCTGTTTATCGCCTGGACGCTGATGCGCGCCCTGCCCGCCGATGCCGGCACTGGCATGCAACTGCTGTGGCTGTTTATTGCGATTATCGGCGCGATGCTGATTGCGGCGGTGATCGGCGTGATTACCGGCGTGATGGTGACGCGCATCGGTGCGCACCCGATTCTGGTGACGCTCGCGACCATGATGACGCTGAACGGTATCGGCATCTGGCTGACCAAAGGCGCGGCCGTCAGCGGCATGCCGTCGGTGGTGCAGGCGCTCGGTTCCAACACGCTGCTCGGCGTTCCGCTGCCGCTGTGGTTGTTCCTGTTTGCCGCCGCGCTGCTGGCGCTGTTCCTCGGCAAAACCCGCGCCGGTAAATGCATCTACATGGGCGGCAGCAACATCAACGCCACCTGGTTTAGCGGCATCAACACCCATCGCATGGTGATTCTGGTGTACGTCATCTCCAGCCTGCTGTGCGTGTTGGCCGGTTTGATCATGATGGCGCGCTTCAACTCGGCGCGTATGGGTTACGGCGATGCGTATCTGCTGCTGACGGTGCTGGCCATCATCCTCGGCGGCACCGACCCGAATGGCGGCTTTGGTCGCGTGACCGGCGTAGTGCTGGCGTTGATCGCCCTGCAAGTGCTCTCCACCGGCTTCAACCTGATGAACATCAGCCAGCACGTTAGCCTGGCAATGTGGGGCGCGGTGCTGATTGTGGTGTTGGCCTTCAAACAATTCAAAACTCGCTTTAACGAACATCGTGCCGTCAAGCTCAGCAATCTGGCGGCGACGCTTAACCCTTTGACCGAAAAAAAGGAAGTATGATGCGTATTCAAGTCTCCCCGTCGTTGATGTGTATGAATCTGATGGAGATCAAGCACCAGCTCGCCGTGCTGGACTCCCGCGCCGACTTCCTGCATATCGACATTATGGATGGTCATTACGTGAAAAATATCACGCTGTCACCGTTCTTTATTGAGCAGATTCGCCCGTTCACCAAAGTGGCGCTGGATGTCCATTTGATGGTCGAGCAGCCTACCGATTTCATAGAAGTGATTGCTAAAGCGGGTGCCGATTACATCTGCCCGCACGCCGAAACCATCAACCGCGATGCGTTCCGGGTAATCAATATGATCCGCAGCTTCGGCAAGAAAGTGGGTGTGGTGCTCAATCCCGCTACGCCGGTCTCCTTTATCCACCACTACATTCATCTGGTGGATAAGATCACCGTGATGACGGTGGATCCCGGCTACGCTGGACAACCGTTTATTCCGGAAATGGTGCAGAAGGTACAGGAGCTGAAAGCGCTGAAGCAGGCCAACGGCTATCAATATCTGATTGAGATCGACGGTTCCTGCAATACCCGCACTTATAACACGCTGGTCGGTGCGGGCGCAGAAGTGCTGATTGTCGGCACCTCCGGTCTGTTCAATATTCACGACGATCTGGAAACCGCCTGGAATATGATGCGCGAAAGCATTGATGAGGCTCAGGGATTGGCGCAGGTATCCGCATGAAAAAATGCTGGCTCGGTATCGACATTGGCGGCACCGGCACACGTCTGCAGCTGATGGAAGAGGAGCGCGTTTGGTCGAGCTTCCGTAAAGTGCCGACGGCCAGCTGGGCGCAGCAGCCTGATGCACTTAACGCGTTGGGCCAGTTAATCAGCGAAACGCTGGAGCAGCAGCCGGTTAGCGGCGTGATGCTCGGATTACCCGGCATTCTCAGCCGTGACCGCCAGCAGGTGATTTCGCTGCCGTTTATTCAGGCGCTGGACCAGCAACCGGTTGCCGCGCGGCTCACCGAACGCCTTGGCGTACCGGTGGCGATGGACAAAGATGTTAATCATCTGATGCTGTGGGATTTACTGCAGCTGGAGCAGCTGCCAGACAGCGCGGTGGGTTTGTATCCCGGCACCGGCATGGGCAACAGCCTGTGGCTTAACGGCCAGTTTTATCATGGTCAACACGGTGGCGCGGGTGAGCTTGGTCATGTGCCTGTTGCCGGCAACGATCTGCCCTGCCCGTGCGGCAATCGTGGCTGTGCGGAAACCGTGACGTCGGGCCATTGGCTGAGTCGCTGGGCGAGCACCCATGTGCCGGAAACCAACATGTCGGCGCTGTTTACCCAGCATCGTGAGCATCCGGAGCTGCAGGCTTTTGTACAGCGGCTGGCGCAACTGATTGCCACCGAGATGAACATACTCGATCCGGAATACCTGATTCTGGGCGGCGGCGTGCTGGCGATGGCGGACTTCCCGCTGGCACAGCTGCGCAGCCAGATTCAGCAGCATCTTCGTCCACCCGCCACGCGTGAGGGTTTGAAGATCGTGTTTAGCCAATCCACCGACCACACCGGTTGTCGCGGTGCCTGTTTAGCCGCCGAACGTCTGTTCAGGAGTGCATGATGAAAGGAAAAGTGTGTGTGTTTGGCTCGTTCAACCTCGACGTAGTCGCGGTAATGAACCGCTTTCCGATGCCGGGCGAATCGCTCACCGCCCATACCAGCATGATGGGACCGGGCGGCAAAGGCGCGAATCAGGCGACGGCCGCGCTGCGCGCCGGCGCGCGCGTGCACTATATCGGTAAGATTGGTAATGATGACTTCGGCATGTTTGCGCGTCGCCATCTGGAAAAGACCGGTTTCGATGCCATTACCTTGTTTACCTGCAAGGAGAAACCGACCGGCAATGCGCTGATTTATGTCGCCGGTGACGATGCCGAGAACATGATTTCGGTCTATCCCGGCGCGAACACCACCGTAACTGCCGCCGAGGTGACGCGCTGCCAACCCACCGTTGCGGCAGCCGATATTCTGCTGGTGCAGCTGGAGAATAATCTCAGCGCCATTCAGCGCATGATCGACAACGCGCGCGCCGGTGGCACCTTTGTGATTATGAATCCTGCGCCGTGGCAGAAGGTCACCGATGCGCTGCTGGCAAAAGTGGATTTGCTGACGCCTAACAGCACCGAAGCGATGCAGCTGACCGGCGTGAAGGTCACCGACTTCGCCAGCGCGCATCAAGCCGCAGAGAAGCTGCATCGCAAAGGGGCGCGTCAGGTGATTATTACGTTGGGGGTTTGCGGTGCGTTGCTGTCAGTAGCAGACCAGCCGCCGCTGCGTATTCCGCTGTTCCCGGCTCAGCCGCTGGATACCACCGGCGCGGGCGATGCGTTTAATGGCGCACTGGCGGCGCGGCTGGCTTCCGGCGATGAACTGCCACAGGCGGCGCTGTTTGCTTCAGCTTATGCTTCGCTGTGTGTGGAACGCTCCGGTGCAGCGCACTCGATGCCTTCGTATGCCGAAGCGCTGGCAAGATTGCAGGCGTATCCGCAATGTGTCCCGGAAACGTTGGGAGAGTGTATGTAAGGCAAGATGGCCACACATTGCTGTAGCGGCGCAATTTATTGCGCATTTTCACCTCGATGAAAAGGTCAAAAGAGCGCAATAAATTGCGCCGCTACGGTCAAAACTACGCCTGCAACCAACCGGCGATCTGCGCATGCTGCAGCAGCATAATGGCTTTACCGTCACGAATGCGGCCATCTTTCACCATCGCCAGCGCCTCCGGGAAACTCAGCTCCAGCACGGTAATCTCTTCATCCTCAACGCCACCGCCCTTGTTGGCGCGCTGTGCATCGCTGTATTCCGCGGCGAAGAAGTGGATCAGTTCAGTCACGCCGCCCGGCGACATGTAGGCTTCAAAAACTTTATCGACCTTACCCACCTGATAGCCGGTCTCTTCTATCGCTTCTTTGCGGATGCAATCTTCCGGCGAGTCGTCATCCAGCAGCCCGGCGCAGGTCTCAATCAGTTCGCCACTTTCATTGCCATTGACATAAGTGGCAATGCGGAACTGACGCACCAGCAGCACGCTATTTTTTTCAGTGTTGTACAGCAGGATGGTGGCACCGTTTCCGCGATCGTACACTTCTCGCTTATGGCGCACGACTTCGCCGTTGTTGCGGGTGAGTTCGTAGGTGAAGTTGCGCAGCACAAACCAGTTTTCTGACAGCAACTTGTCTTTGATGATGTTGATCTTTAACGACATAACCGCTCCACTGCTAAATTGAGGGAGCCTGAGATGATAGGCCGAAGCGGTGGGGAAAACTATCTGAATTGTGAGGCCGGTCGCCGTGATGGGCGCTCCTGACTCAGTGCACAGATTGTAGCGGCGCAATGGGTTGCGCGTTAAATCGCGCCGCTACGGATTGTGCAGTGGTTTGATGCGCTGCGGTAGTGATCGGCATTACGCCAATTTATGCCGCGTTGTTAGGCCTCAAAAACCGTTGGGTTGGTCTTTCATATCGGGCAGATGGTGCGCGATACCTTTGTGGCAATCGATACAGGTTTTCCCTTCCTCAACTGCTTTGCTGTGCATCTTCGCGGCGACGGTTTTCTGCGCGGTGAAATCCATATAATCGAAGTTGTGGCAGTTACGACACTCCTGCGAATTATTGTTTTTCATCCTGCGCCACTCGTTTTGCGCCAGCTTGATGCGATGATCCTCGAACTTTTGCGGCGTATCAATGATGCCGAAAATCTTGGCATACACCTCTTTGCTCGCCTGGATCTTACGCAGCATTTTCGGGCCCCACTCGTGCGGCACGTGACAATCCGGACAGGTGGCGCGCACGCCGCTGCGGTTGTTGTAGTGCACCGTCTGCATATATTCCTGATAGACGTTATTACGCATCTCATGGCAGCCGATACAGAACTGCTCGCGGTTGGTCATCTCCATTGCGGTGTTGAAGCCGCCCCAGAAAATGATGCCGCCAGCAAAGCCCAGAATCAGTAGCGTACCGAGCGCCAGACGGCTCGGACGCCGCCACCAGCGCCAGATGCGCAGAAGTTTCTCTTTCATCATGTCCTCACTTACCGAAGCCGTCAGCCGGTTTGAAGGTGTTTTCCACCACCGGTTTGGCATCGGTTTGCGGTACGTGACACTGCAGGCAGAAGTAGCGACGCGGCGACACGGTGCTGCTCACCAGTCCATCGCGATCGGTGAAGTGCGTTGGGCTAACGCGTGGCGCGCCGGTGGTGAGATAGCTCTGCGTGCCGTGACACTGCAGACAACGGTTCACGTTTTTCGTCACCTGATAGCCATCGACGCTATGCGGGATCACCGGCGGCTGATTCACGTAGTTCAACGGCTTGCGGCTCTGCTCTTTGGGCTGATGAATGGTGCCCTGCTGCGTGGCCGTCACTTCCGGTGACTGATTGAGATCGACGCCGTTGTGGGCGTAAACCGTGCCGCCCAGTATCTGGGCGGCTAAAGTAACAAGTGTGATTAAGGGTTTCATAGCATCCTGCCTTAAATTTTAACCAGCTTGACGGCGCATTTTTTGTAATCGGTCTGCTTCGACAGCGGATCGGTGGCGTCCAGCGTGACGTTGTTGGCCAGCACGCCCGCATCAAAGAACGGCATAAATACCAGACCTTTGGGCGGCTGATTGCGACCGCGCGTTTCCACGGTGGCAAGGGTTTCACCACGACGCGACACTACGCGGACTTTCTCGCCGCGACGGAAATTGCGCTCTTTGGCATCCAGCGGATGTATATAGAGTAGCGCCTGCGGCACTGCGCGGTGCAGCTCCGGCACGCGACGCGTCATGGTGCCGGTGTGCCAGTGTTCCAGCACGCGACCGGTACAGAACCACAGGTCGAACTCTTCATCCGGCGATTCGGCTGGCGCTTCGTAAGGCAGCGCAAAAATGGTGGCTTTACCATCCGGCTTGCCGTAGAAACGCACGCCTTCACCGGCTTTGACGTAGCTGTCGTAACCTTCGCGATAGCGCCAGCGCGTCTCTTTGCCATCCACCACCGGCCAGCGCAGGCCGCGCGTCTGATGGTAAGCATCGAACGGCGCAAGATCGTGGCCGTGACCGCGACCAAAGCTGGCGTACTCCTCGAACAAGCCTTTCTGGATGTAGAAGCCAAACTCGCGCGCTTCATCATTCAACTGATCATCTGCCACTTCACTCAGTGGGAATTGGTTGACCTGGCCGTTGGCGTACAGCACATCAAACAGCGTTTTGTCGCGCAGCTCCGGATTCTGCGCCAGCAGCGCTTCCGGCCACACCTCCGCTACCTTGAAACGTTTGGAGAAATTCACCAGCTGCCACAGATCGGATTTTGCGTCGCCCGGCGCTTTCACCTGCTGATGCCAGAACTGAGTGCGACGCTCGGCGTTGCCATACGCGCCCTCTTTCTCCACCCACATCGCAGTGGGCAGAATAAGGTCAGCCGACAAGGCGCTGACGGTGGGATAGGGATCGGAAACCACGATGAAGTTGCGCTCATCGCGCCAGCCCGGCATACGCTCCTGCGTCAGGTTCGGACCGGCCTGCATGTTGTTGTTACACATCACCCAGTAGGCGTTGAGCTTGCCATCTTTCAGCGCGCGATCCTGCGCCACGGCGTGCAAACCAATTTTGGCCGGCACCGTGCCCTGCGGCAGCTTCCACAGCTTCTCGGCGGTGGCGCGGTGTTTGTCATTATTGACCACCATGTCCGCCGGTAAACGGTGCGAGAAGGTGCCGACTTCACGCGCCGTGCCGCACGCCGATGGCTGGCCGGTGAGCGAGAACGGACCGGTGCCCGGACGTGAAATTTTGCCGGTCAATAAGTGCAGGTTGTAGCACAGGTTATTGGCCCACACGCCGCGCGTATGCTGGTTGAAGCCCATGGTCCAGTACGACACCACGTTGACTTTCGGATCGGCATACAGCTCGGCGAGGGCGATGAGTTGATCTTTCTCCACACCGCTCATTGCGCTGGCTTTTTCCACCGTGTACTCAGAGACAAACTTCGCAAACTCGTCAAAGCTCATCGGCGTGGATTCGCCGCTGTCCGGGTTCTTCGCCGAAGCCTGACGCGGATCGGTGGGGCGCAAACCGTAACCGATGTCGGTCACGCCTTTGCGTAGCGTAACGTGGTTCTGCAGGAAGGTTTTATCGACCTTGTTGTTCTGAATAATGTAGTTGGCGATGAAGTTGAGGATCGCCAGATCGCTCTGCGGTGTGAACACCATCGCGTTGTCGGCCAGCTCAAAACTGCGATGACGATAGGTGGAAAGCACCGCCACTTTGACATTCTCACTGCTGAGACGACGCGCGGTAATACGTGACCACAGAATCGGATGCATCTCCGCCATGTTCGAGCCCCACAGCACAAAGGCGTCGGCCTGCTCGATGTCGTCGTAGCAGCCCATCGGTTCGTCCATGCCGAAGGTGCGCATAAAGCCAACCACCGCTGAAGCCATGCAGTGACGCGCATTGGGATCGAGATTGTTGGTGCGGAAACCGGCTTTCATCAGCTTGGAGGCCGCGTAACCTTCCCACACCGTCCACTGACCGGAACCGAACATGCCGACCGAATCCGGGCCGTTGGCTTTCAGCGCCGCTTTGAACTTCTCTTCCATGATGTCGAAGGCTTGATCCCAGCTGACCGGGGTGAACTCGCCCTCTTTGGCATATTTACCGTCGGTCATGCGCAGCAGCGGCTGGGTCAGACGATCTTTCCCGTACATGATCTTCGGCAGGAAATAGCCTTTGATACAGTTCAGACCGCGGTTCACTTCTGCCTGCGGATCGCCCTGCGACGCCACTACGCGGCCATCCTGGGTGCCAACCAGCACGCCACAGCCGGTGCCGCAGAATCGGCACGGCGCTTTTTCCCAGCGAATTGGCGCAGCCAGCGAGGTCGCGGCTTTGGTGACGGTGGGAATGGTGAGTCCTGCAGCCGTTGCAGCAGCAGCCGCCGCATTGGCCTTCATAAAATCACGACGACTTATGCTCATGATGCTTCCTTACAAGGTTCTTCAATTTCGTCTTGCTGGTGATAGACCAGCGATACCGCCAACACGCCAGCGATGTTGCGGCTCTCTTCAATATTGCGCAGCAGTGCGGCGCTATCCGCGGCACCCAGCGTTACCGCCAGCGTGCCGCGCGCGGCGTCTTCCGCGGCGATGTCGCAATCGGCAAAGGCCAGCAGCGCACTTTTTACGGCGGGAATCGACGCCGGCCGCGCCTGAATCACCAGGCCGCAGACGTGCCAACTGTTTTCATGGTTCATGATGTAATCCTGTGGCTGAGACCGGGCAAGGCGCGATGCAGGCGCCGCAACCGGTGCAATGCTGCGGAAGGGTTTCAGGCTGTGCGATGCCGTTCGGCATCAGGTAGAAACGGATGGCTTGCTGTTCACAACTCTCCTGACAGCTGCGGCAATTCACGCCAAGGAAGGTGATGCAGCGGTTGTCGATGCGAATGCGCTGTGGAAACGGCTCGGTTTCACGCGCGTGGAACAGCGGCTGCGGGCAAGCGTCCACGCACGCGGCGCAAAACGTGCATTCACCCTGCAGAAAATCGAGGTGCGGCACTTCACCGACAGCCAGACGGATGATGTGGGTTTCGCAGGCCGAGACGCATTTGCCGCAGCCATCACACCCCTTCTCTCCCCGCCACCATGGCAAAGCGATGCCGTCAGCAGACGCTACGCGCTGCCCGGTAAAGAGTTCACGTCGCGACAGCGCCATCGGTTCACCTTAAACGGGGGAAAGAGAGATGGTGCGTAAAATAACCTGACGCTAAAGAGGGCTATATCACCCCAAAGGGGTAAATCCCGACGTGGGATCAAGTGAAGGGGAATTGAAATAAAAACGGGGGCCAAAAGGCCCCCGTAAGATGAGAATCGCTACGATTAACGCGCGTTATCGTCCGCCAGTTTCGGCGATACATCATCCTGGTCGTCAGCATGATGTTCGTGCTCTTTCATCGCTTCGGCATTAACGCGTTTGCGCACGCCAAACCAACCCAGCACGAGCACCACGGCAATCAGGGGAATCGAGGCGATGGTGTAAGTGCCGTTCGGATAGTCGAACGCCATCAGCACCAGCACGCTCACCAGGAACAGCAGCGTCAACCAGGAGGTGAACGGCGCCCACGGTAGCTTAAAGCTGACATCTTCGGCTTTGCCCTCTTTGATCGCTTTGCGCAGACGCATCTGGCACACCACGATAAAGGCCCACGACGAGATGATGCCGAGTGACGCCACGTTCAGAACGATTTCAAACACCTGCGACGGCACATAGTAGTTCAGCACCACGCCGATGATGTAAACGGCAACGGTGACCAGAATGCCGGCATACGGCACCTGCTGCTTGCTCATCTTCGACATAAACTGTGGCGCAGAACCGCCCATCGACATGGAGCGCAGAATACGGCCGGTGGAATAGAGACCTGAGTTGAGGCTCGACAGCGCGGCGCTCAGCACCACGATGTTCATTACGCTACCGATATAAGGCACGCCCAGTTTGGAGAAGAAGGTCACGAACGGACTTTGCCCCGCCTGATAGGCATTCCACGGCAGCAGCAGTACCAGCAGCACCACGGAACCGACGTAGAACAGGCCGATACGCCAGATCACGCTGTTGATGGCTTTTGGCAGCATGGTCTTGGGATCTTTACATTCGCCTGCTGCGGTACCCACCAGCTCAATCGAGGCGAAGGCGAACACGACGCCCTGCACCAACACCAGCGCTGGCAGCAAGCCGTGCGGGAAGAAGCCGCCGTTATCGGTGATCAGATGGAAGCCGGTGGTATTGCCGTCCAGCGGTTTACCGCTGCCGAGGAACACCACGCCGACAATCAGGAACACCACGATAGCCAGCACCTTCACCAGCGCGAACCAGAACTCCATCTCGGCGAACCACTTCACGCCGATCATGTTCATGGTGCCGACAATCGCCAGCGCGCCTAGCGCAAACACCCACTGCGGCACATCGCCAAACGCGCCCCAATAGTGCATATAAAGCGCGACTGCGGTGATATCGACGATACCGGTCATCGCCCAGTTAACGAAATACATCCAGCCCGCAACGTAAGACGCTTTTTCCCCAAGGAATTCACGCGCATAAGAAACAAAGCTGCCGCTGGAAGGACGATGTAACACCAGTTCGCCCAACGCTCGGAGGATAAAGAAGGAGAAGATACCGCACACCAGATAAACCAGCGCCAGTGCAGGACCGGCCATTTGCAGGCGCGCGCCAGCACCGAGGAACAGACCGGTACCGATAGCACCGCCGATGGCGATCATTTGTACCTGGCGGTTACCCATTGCTTTGTGGTAACCGCTGTCGTGCGAGTTGAGCCAGCGTCTTTTCGCAGCGCGTTGTTCGGCTGCGGTTTTTTTAGTTGATTTCATAGCTATCCTGTTTGTCCTGACCATCAATCACCGCGTAACCAAACGATTGCGTATGGCGGTGCGAAATGGGGTAAAAACCCGGTGTCACAGCGGCGGAACGATGTCGCGTGGCGGGGTGGGAATTTACGGCGATGAATCCTACCCGTTCTGCAAGAACGAAGCAAAAAATACCGCCAGGCTGCACAAGATGAATTGTAATAATCCGTCGCGGTGCACAAAAAAACCGGCCAGAGGGCTGACCGGTAAAGGGATGGCTACAGGGATAACTACTGGAGGGAATTAACGATAAATCTCTGCGGTGCCGCTCCACAGGCTGGAATCACCTGGGGTTTGTACACCAATAACGCGATAGCCGCTGGCACCTTCCTCTTGCGCTTTTTGCGACAGATGGCGCGTTGCGTCATCCAGCGAGCCGCGTACGCCGCTGATGGAAACGGTGCCCGCGCTTTGCAGGTTTTGCGCTTGCGTAGCGCTTACAGGCTGGGCCGCCAGCGTCGAGAAACTTGCGGTGGCAAGCAGTGCAGCAGTCAGAACGGCATAACGTCTCTTCATGTGATGCTCCTGTTGTCTTCCGTTAAGGGTTAAGCGTTACAGGACTTATTATCACGCAGGGAATGAAAACCAGGTTGAGCAAGCCGTAAAGCCGTTTAATAATTCGCCAGCTTAGCGCGGGTTATTTAGAGAAAGGTAAAGAGAAAGAGTTTTCTCTGTTAAAAGTAACCTGATGTGACGAGATGTCACTCGCCGTCACCGCACGGCTGCCCTATAATCCCCCGCTCTTACAAGGGTTATTACTGTGATTGTGAAACGTCCCGTTACTCGTACCATTGCGCGCGCACTCAGCGTGATTGTGCTGCTGTCGCTGTTGACCACCGGGCTGGCGCTGATGACGCTCTCCAGCAGCCTGCGCGATGCCGAAGCGGTGAATGTCGCCGGATCGCTGCGCATGCAGATATACCGTCTGGCGTGGGACAGCACGCGCGATCCGCAGCAGTTGGATCATCACATCCAACTCTACCGACAAACGCTGGAATCCCCGGCGCTGCAGCATCTGGAGCGCGCGTGGGTACCGCTTGAAGTGAGTAGCCGCTATCGCTATCTGCGTCACAGTTGGCCGATGCTGCAGGAGACGTTGCAGCCCAGGCGAGCACAAATCTACCAGCAGCGTGTCGCGGGCTACGTCAGCGAGATCGACCGCTTCGTGCTGGCATTGCAGCATTATGCTGAACTGAAGATGCATCTGGTTGCCGCCAGCAGCCTGTTCGGTTTTCTGGCGATTGTGGCGCTGGCGTTGTGGACGATTCGCTTTATCCGCCGCAACGTGGTGCGACCGCTCAACGCGCTGGTGACCGCCAGCCAATATGTTGAGCAGGCGAATTTCGCTTTTCCGCCGCTGCCAGTGCAACAGCCGAATGAACTGGGTGTGCTGGCGCAGGCTTTTACTACCATGGCCGAACGGCTGCATTCGCACTATCGCCTGCTGGAGTGCGCGGTGCGTGATAAAACCGAAGATCTCACTCAGGCCAATCGCACACTTTCTCTACTGTATGAAAGCTCACAAATTCTCACCAGCAGCCCACCCAATCCCGAACTGTTTCAGGGATTGCTGCGTCTGGTACAGCGCCGTGAAGCGTTGACGGTGCTGAAAATTGATAGCGAAGGGATTGAGTTTCAGGCCGGTGTGGCGGCGGATGAGGTGAGCTGGCAGCGTTTGCCGTTGATGCAGGAAGAGCAGCGGCTGGGCGAACTGTGCTGGCAAACCCACCGCGCACCGCCCGCCGACGAACTGATGCAGAGCCTGGCGAACATGCTGGCGCGCGCACTGTGGATTTGGCAGACGCAAAAGCAGTATCAGCAGATGCTATTAATAGAAGAGCGCGCCACCATTGCGCGCGAACTGCACGATTCGCTGGCGCAGTCGCTCTCTTTCCTGCGCATCCAGCTGGCGCTGCTGCGACGCAATGTCGATGGGTCGCAACCGCAGGCGCTGGCGATTATCGCTGATTTCGATCGCGCGCTGGCCGAAGCCTATCAGCAGTTGCGCGAACTGCTGACCACCTTCCGTCTGACCATCGAACAGGCTGATTTGGTGCAGGCGATGCAGGCGATGATTGCGCCGCTGCAGGAGCAATCGCAGGCGGCAATCGACTTCGATTATCAGCCCGGCTTGCAGATGCTGGATGCGCAGCAGCAAGTGCATGTGCTGCAGATTGCGCGCGAAGCGCTGCTCAACGCGATTCGCCATGCGCAGGCGCACAATATTCAGATTCACTATCAGCGTGTCGCTGATGAGGACCACTTACTGACCATCGAAGACGATGGCTGCGGCATCAGCAGCCTCGAAGAGCCGCCAGGACATTATGGTCTCACCATCATGGCGGAGCGCGCCGCGCGATTATCCGGCACGCTGATGATCACCCCGCAGGCGCAAGGCACGCGCGTCACGCTGCGTTTTCCACCGCGCCCGACGCACCGGTTGAGCTGACAGATTATAGAGCGCACCTGCTGTAGCGGCGCGATTCATCGCGCAATAAACTGCGCCGCTACGGCAGATGCGTTAATGAAAGAAAGTTGCCTTTGATACTGGAGATATTATGGCTAACCCTTCCCTGACTATTATGATCGTTGACGATCATCCACTGATGCGCCGTGGTATTCGCCAGTTGCTGGCGCTGGAGCCCCGGCTGGACGTGGTAGCGGAAGCCAATAATGGCACTGAAGCGCTGGCCGAAGCACGCCGTTTGTCGCCGGATGTCATTCTGCTGGATCTTAACATGAAAGGCATGTCCGGACTGGACACGCTGAAAGCGCTGCGTAATGAAGGCATCGCCGCACGCATTTTGGTGCTGACGGTTTCCGATGCGCGCAGTGATATTTATGCGATGGTGGATGCCGGTGCCGATGGCTATCTGCTCAAGGACAGCGAACCCGAACTACTGCTGGCGCAAGTGATGCGCGGCGCTAAAGGTGAAAACGTGTTTAGCGAGGTGGTGGCCGATTATCTGGCGACGCGCCAGCCGACGTCAAACCCGTTCAAACAGCTCACCGAACGCGAACTGGATGTACTGCAGGAAGTGGCGCGTGGCTTATCGAATAAGGAAATTGCTGCCACCTTGCATATCTCCGAAGAGACGGTAAAAGTGCACATTCGCAACCTGCTGCGCAAGCTGGATGTCCGTTCGCGCGTTGCCGCTACGGTACTGTGGCTCGAAAGCCGACATCTGTAGTCGCGCACAAAAAACCGTCACTATATTTACACTTTCTCCATAATTTACTCACGATTCTCTAATTTGTGCCGCGTAGAGTGTCTGCAGCAGGAGTCTTTCGAGAGAGCAGTTTGCACTCCGCCAGCGTGACGCCGTCCGCGCATCGCGCTCATCATAATAAAAGTAAAAAATACGCAGTTGAGGAGTGTCGGTTTCATGTCGAATTTCTTTATCGACCGGCCCATTTTTGCCTGGGTTCTGTCTATTCTGCTCTGCCTGTGCGGTACGCTGGCGATCATCTCGCTACCGGTTGAGCAATATCCCGACCTCGCGCCGCCTAACGTGCGTATCACCGCCAACTATCCCGGCGCATCCGCGGAAACGCTGGAAAACACCGTTACGCAAGTTATCGAACAGAACATGACCGGCATCGATAATTTGATGTACATGTCCTCCAACAGCAGCAACACCGGCCAAGCCCAGATCACCCTCACCTTTACCGCTGGCACTAACCCCGACGAAGCGCGCCAGCAGGTGCAAAACCAATTGCAAAGTGCGCTGCGTAAGTTGCCTGCGGCGGTACAGTCACAAGGTGTGACGGTGAATAAAACCGGTGACAGCAATATCCTGATGATTGCCTTCGTCTCTACCGACGGAAGCATGGACAAACAGGATATTTCAGATTACGTCGCCAGTAACATTCAGGATCCGCTCAGCCGTGTTGATGGCGTCGGCCAGGTGGATGCTTACGGCTCGCAATATGCGATGAGGATCTGGCTCGATCCCAACAAGCTGATTGCCTACGCGCTGACCACCGAAGACGTGGTGAGCGCGATTGAATCGCAAAATGCGCAGGTGGCGGTGGGTCAGGTAGGCGGATTGCCGTCGGTGGACAAGCAAGCGCTCAACGCCACGGTGAATGCGCAGTCGATGCTGCAAACCCCGGCGCAGTTCAAAGCGGTGACGCTGAAAACCAACAGCGACGGCTCGGTGGTGACGCTCGGCGATGTGGCGGATGTGGCGATGGGCGCGGAAAAATATGACTTCCTCAGCCGCTATAATGGTCAGGCGGCCTCGGGGCTCGGCATTAAGCTGGCTTCCGGTGCCAATGAGATGAACACCGACAAACTGGTGCGTGAGCGTATTGCTGAACTGTCGCACTACTTCCCGCACGGGCTGGAAGCCAAAGTCGCTTACGAAACCACGCCGTTCGTTAAGGCCTCGATTAAAGACGTGGTGAAGACCCTGCTGGAAGCGATCCTGCTGGTGTTCCTTGTGATGTATCTGTTCCTGCAAAACTTCCGTGCCACGCTAATTCCGACTATTGCCGTGCCGGTGGTGCTGCTCGGCACCTTTGCGGTGCTCTACGCCTTCGGCTACAGCATCAACACCCTGACGATGTTCGCCATGGTGCTCGCCATCGGCTTGCTGGTGGATGACGCTATCGTGGTGGTGGAAAACGTCGAGCGCATCATGAGCGAGGAAGGTCTGTCGCCGCGCGCCGCTACGCGTAAATCGATGGGCCAGATTCAGGGCGCGCTGGTCGGCATTGCGCTGGTGCTGTCGGCGGTGTTTGTGCCGATGGCGTTCTTCGGCGGCACCGTCGGCGCCATCTATCGCCAGTTTTCGATCACTATCGTTTCGGCGATGGTACTGTCGGTATTGGTGGCGATGATTCTGACGCCCGCGCTCTGTTCCACGCTGCTGAAACCGCTGGAGCAAGGACATCATCACGGTCGTCGTGGCTTCTTCGGCTGGTTTAACCGCACCTTCAACGCCAGCGCGGAACGTTACGAGCGCGGCGTCGCCAAAATTCTGCGTAAAGGCGGCCGCTGGCTGCTGCTCTATCTGGCGATTATCGGCGTGATGGCGTTCCTGTTTATTCGTCTGCCCACCTCGTTCCTGCCGCTGGAAGATCGCGGCGTGTTCCTGACGCAGGTGCAATTGCCGGCCGGTTCGACGCTGCAACAAACCTCGGACGTGGTGGCGAAGGTCGAAAATTATTATATGACCCAGGAGAAAGACAATGTGGTTTCGGTGTTCTCCACCATCGGAGCGGGTCCTGGCGGTAACGGTCAAAACGTCGCGCGCCTGTTCGTTCGCTTGAAAGATTGGGAGGAGCGTCCGGGCAGCGATCGCACCTCTTTCGCCATCATCGAGCGTGCGACAAAAGCCTTCCACACGATCAACGAAGCGCGCGTTATCGCCAGCAGCCCGCCCGCGATTACCGGCATGGGCAGTTCGTCGGGCTTCGATATGGAGTTGCAGGATCACGGTGGCATCGGCCACACGCAGCTAATGGCAATGCGCGATAAGTTACTGGAGATGGCTGACAGCAATCCGGCGCTGTCGCGGGTACGTCACAACGGCCTCGATGACAGTCCGCAGTTGCAGATTGATGTCGACCAGCGCAAAGCGCAGGCGCTTGGTGTGTCGCTGGACACCATCAATGACACCTTAACCACCGCGTGGGGCTCAACCTACGTTAATGACTTCCTCGATCGCGGTCGCGTGAAGAAAGTCTACGTGCAGGCGGCGGCAGAGTTCCGCATGCTGCCGGAAGACGTGAATAAGTGGTATGTGCGTAACAACAGCGGCAGCATGGTGCCCTTCTCTGCCTTCGCCACCAGCCATTGGCAAACCGGTTCACCGCGTCTGGAGCGCTACAACGGTTACTCTGCGCTGGAGATTGTCGGTGAAGCGGCGAACGGCGTCAGCAGCGGTACCGCAATGGACGAGATGGAGAAACTGGTTGGGCAGCTGCCGCTGGGCGTAGGCTTCCAGTGGACCGGCGCCTCCTATCAGGAACGTTTGTCCGGTTCTCAGGCGCCGGCGCTGTATGCGATTTCGCTGCTGGTGGTGTTCCTGTGTCTGGCGGCGTTGTATGAGAGCTGGTCGATTCCATTCTCAGTGATGCTGGTGGTGCCGCTCGGCGTGGTGGGCGCGCTGGTGGCAACCTGGATGCGCGGGCTGGAGAACGATGTCTATTTCCAGGTGGGCTTGCTCACGGTGATTGGCTTGTCGGCGAAGAATGCCATTTTGATTGTCGAGTTCGCCAATGAGATCAACAGTAAAGGCCGCGAGCTGATGGAGTCGACGCTGGAAGCCTCGCGTCAGCGTCTGCGCCCGATTCTGATGACTTCGCTGGCGTTTATCTTCGGCGTGCTGCCGATGGCCATCAGCAGCGGTGCCGGTTCCGGTAGCCAGCACGCGGTGGGTACCGGCGTGATGGGCGGGATGATTTCTGCCACCGTGCTGGCGATTTTCTTTGTGCCGCTGTTCTTTGTGGTGGTACGCCGCCGCTTCCCGCTGAAAGAGAAGCCGCACGATTAAGCAGGCCATTGCGCCGCTAAGGCTTGTGCGGACATCAGGTTCCGCGCATATCAAGTGCACACACTTGTCGCGGCGTGATTCATCGCGCGCGGTTAAATGAATAAAAAAGCCGCCATGAACATCCATGGCGGCTTTATTGTTGTGTGTGGTAAGAATTACAGCAAGTTGGGAAGTGCCCTGCTTTTCTCTTCACGCGTTACTTACGTAACATCGCTTCGATGAATTCTTTCCAGTTTCCCATTTCGGTGTCGACCATAAAACCCTCTCTTATTGTAGCGGCAATTCTACGCCGTTTTTTTCTGGTGGTGAATACGTTTCCACCTGTTATCACTATCGGCAAAAGCGTAGAAAAGCTTCAATCTTTTGAAATTGTGTACTGACGCACATTTCAGCAACTCTATAATGCGGCAGGAAAAATGGCTGACTTAAATCGGGTAGCAGAAATCTGCATTTAGGATAATCCTTAGTGGCTTAATGATGTCGCAGGCAATTATTAAGTGCGTAAGTGAAAGCGCTTCCTGGCCCTAAGTAATAAAATTTATAACGGCTTAAGGGTCATGAAAAATGGGTGAATAAGGCCGGCTTTCACCGTCAGCGCTCACAGCCCTTAGAGCGCTGTGGTAAACTCGCGCTTTATTTTTTACTCAACGGGAATAAGCGATGACAGCGCAGTGGGTGATGTACGGAATTAAAAATTGCGACACGATTAAAAAAGCACGCAACTATTTAGCGTCTTCCGGTATCGACTACTGTTTTCACGACTATCGCGTGGAGGGCATTGACGACGCGCTGCTGCAATCGTTTATCGATCAACTCGGTTATGAGGCGCTGCTGAATACGCGCGGTACCACGTGGCGCAAGCTGCCGGAAGCCGAACGCGACGCGGTAAACGATGCCGCCAGCGCCAAAGCGGTGATGCTGGCGCAGCCTGCCATCATCAAGCGTCCGGTGTTAGCCGCGCCGAATGGCGATCTGCTGGTCGGCTTCAAAGATTCCCTTTATTCCGCCTTTATCCAGGAGAAGTCATAACATGTTCTGTCCGGTTATTGAGCTGGCTCAGCAGCTTATCCGTCGCCCGTCACTCAGCCCGGATGATGCCGGTTGTCAGGCGCTGCTGATTGCGCGTCTGGAAGCCATCGGCTTCACGGTTGAGCCAATGCACATTGGCGATACGCTGAACTTTTGGGCGACGCGCGGCCAGGGCGAAACGCTGGCGTTTGCCGGTCATACCGATGTGGTGCCGCCGGGCGACGCCAACCGCTGGATCAGCCCGCCGTTTGAACCCAGCATCCGCGACGGCATGCTGTTTGGCCGCGGTGCCGCCGATATGAAAGGTTCGCTGGCGGCGATGGTGGTGGCAGCGGAACGCTTTGTGGCCGCTAATCCGCAGCATAAAGGTCGTCTGGCGTTTCTGATTACCTCCGATGAAGAAGCCAGCGCGGTTAACGGAACGGTGAAAGTGGTTGAGCGCTTGATGGCGCGCAACGAACGCATGGATTATTGCCTGGTCGGCGAACCATCGAGCACCGAGATTGTGGGTGACGTGGTGAAGAATGGCCGTCGCGGCTCGATGACCGCGAATCTCACCCTTCACGGCGTGCAGGGCCACGTAGCCTATCCGCATCTGGCGGATAATCCGGTGCATCGCGCCATGCCGGCGCTGAATGAGCTGGTAGAAACCGTGTGGGATGAAGGCAACGAATTCTTCCCGCCGACCAGCATGCAGATCGCCAACGTGCAGGCCGGAACCGGCAGCAACAACGTAATTCCTGGCGAATTCTTTGTGCAGTTCAACTTCCGTTTCAGCACGCAGTTGACCGATCAGATGATTAAAGATCGCGTGGCGGAGCTGCTTGATCGTCATAAGCTGCGCTATACGCTGGAGTGGAATGTTTCCGGCCAGCCATTCCTGACATCACGCGGTAAGCTGGTGGATGCCGTGGTGAACGCTGTGGCGCACTATAATGAAATTAAGCCGCAGTTGCTGACTACCGGCGGCACCTCCGATGGGCGCTTCATTGCGCGCATGGGTGCGCAGGTGGTGGAACTGGGCCCGGTGAACGCCACCATTCATAAGATCAATGAGTGCGTGAAAGCGTCAGATTTGCAGATGCTGAGCCGTATGTATCAGCGCATCATGGAACAGCTGATCGCCTAAGCGCGAAAGGAGAAAGGGGATGGAATTCATTAAAGAGTACTGGTGGATCCTGGTGATCCTGCTGATGGTTGGTATTTTGATGAACGTTTACAAAGACCTAAAACGTATCGACCATAAAAAATTCATGGACAACAAACCGACGTTACCGCCGCATCGTGATTTCAACGATAAATGGGATGACGAGGACGACTGGCCGAAAAAGAAATAATCGTCATATCGCGAACGGCGCGATAACTCGCGCCGTTACGCATCCTGCTACATCATCATCACCACATCATCATCGCCCGGCTTCGCACCGCTTAGCGCCTCATCGAAGTAACGACGCGGCACGGTATAACGCAGATGATTCAGCGCCAGCTCCATGCTGCGATCGTTAATCGCGTGCGGTAAATCTTCCACCACATCCAGCGTGACATCGCCGCCCAACGAAATCAGACGTTGCTTCGCCTCTTCAGCGTGCTGCAGCGGGATCTGTTCGTCGTAATCGCCATGAATCAGATGAATGGTGTTACGCGTGCTGGCCCGCAACGGCAACGTGGCATAGCGGCCGCTGAACACAATCGCGCGTCCCGCCAAATCCGGCTGCGCTTTCATGCCTTCCAGCACCATAATGCCGCCCTGGGAAAAGCCCACCAGCGCCGTGGCTTCGGCACGCACGCCGCTCTCTTGCTGCCAGTGACGCACCGATGCCACGAACTCAGGCATGATCGCATCCACGCCCTGCTGTTCCGAACGATCGTGCGGCGGAATATCGGCAAACCACTGACGTCCTTGCGGCACGCTGCCCGCGTAAGGTGCTCCGACCGACACCACCAGCGCTTGCGGGAACGCTTTCGCGAACCAGCTACCAATCTGCGCCATCGAATCCGGGTTGTCGTTGATGCCGTGATACAGCAGAAACAGCTGTGCTGCACTGCTGGGTTGCTGAACAATTACATATCGTAGTGCCATAAGATCCTCCTCAAATCACTATACGCCGCTGCTGGCACAGAGATATCGGGAAAATTTGAACGAGATAATGGATTTATTGCAATGAACGCAGCCGCTGCGCCGCGTCGGGATTGAGGCGAATCAGTGCTGCGCCAGCTTCCGATCGCAGCTGGTTTATCAAGGCTTTACGCCCGCTGAGACCGGCATGTTGCGCGGCATCGGTTAGCGTCTGTTTTTGCAGCAGGATGGCATTCAACAACGGTGAAGGAGACTGGCGCACCAGCCGCTGTAGCGCCGCGTAGCTGGCTTCGAACGGGCGCTGCGCCCAGGCAAAGCCGGCCAGCAGCGCCCAGTCATCCTCGTTTAGCTGCTGGCTGGCATCGCTTACCAGCGTTAACGGTAAATCTATAATCGCTTGCAGCCACAGCCAATCACGCGCCAGGCGCTGCGCTGCCTGCTGTTGTAGCGCTTCACCTGCCGCAGAGATTGCCAGCAGCGCCATCGCGGCATAGCAGCCGCTGCTGGCTTCGCGCTGCGAGCCAATCCGCACCAGCGTAAAACCGCAGGCGCGCCAGAAGCGCCACAAAGATTCGGTGTAGCCAAAACTCACCGAGAGATAATCACAGTTCTGCGCCTGCTGTCGTGCGGTGGCCACCAGCGCTTTGCCGATCCCACGCTGACGCTGTGACGCCTGCACCGCAATCCGGCTAATGCGCAGTGAGCGCAGCGTTGCCGCCTGCGCGAAACCGGCATGGGCCGCCAGCGATTGCGCCACCAGATTGCCACGCGGCCGACGATGACCGGCCCACACCGCGTCAGCCAATGGCTGATCCAATCCGCCCTCTTCCACCAGCCACAACGCGCCGGTTACCTGTTCGGCTGCACCCGCCAACCAAAAACGCATGCCGGGCGCATCCAGCATGCGCCGTAAATCCAGTGGCGAAGTGCGATAGTGCGCACTGGCAAGCAGGCGATAGCCCGCTTCCAGCGCCGTTATGTTGTGGTCCGGTGTGGCCGGGTAAATGGCGATCTCACCGCTTGCGCGGCTCTCCTGCGCATCTTCAAACAGCAACGCCTGGCTGAGCCACTGCTCCAGCGGATCGTTCGGCGACCAGCGCAACGGCTCGTCGAGCTGGAAGAGGCGCACATCCGGCAAGGTGGCGCAGAAGCGCAGCATAAAGCCGCGTCCGGTGCCTTCATAACCTTGCACGGTGGTGATAAGCAGCACGCGCGGGAAACGTTGCACCAGCTGTTGCAGGATGGGCGCGGGAATGGCGGCCGCTTCATCGACAATCAGCCACTGCGCCTGAGGCGTCGCTTCCTGCGCGAGAACGGCATCGGGAGCCATGAAACTGAAATGCTCACCAGCGAATTCTGCCAGCACCGCCGTGGAGACTTTGGCCGGTGCCGTGACTAAACAGTGTTGGTTGCGCTGCGCCAGCATGCCGGCCAACGCCGATTTGCCGCGACCGCGCGCGGCGGTGATCACTGCCACGCCCGGCGGCATCGCTTCAAGCTGTTCAAGGATTCGCGCCTGCTGCTGCGGTACCTGACAGCGCCAGTCGGGCAGATGCGTTTCCACCGGATAACGCACCGCTTGATGCTGACGTTGCAACATCACCTGCGCGTCTTGCCGCATCAGCGATTGCAGATGGTGGATAAAGTGCGGCGTGGCGATCGGTTCAGCGACATCCGCCCAGCGCAAGCTGTCGGCATCGGTCTGCCTGGGCCAGCTTTCCCAATCAGGCGTTAACAGCAATAACCAGCTGCCCGCGCGTAAGGTTCCGGCCAGTGCTGCAAAAGCTTCGGCGTGAAAACCGCGGCGGGCATCAAATATCGCATGCTGGAATTCACGCCCCAGCAAGGTGCGTAAAGCCGCGGGCGCAACGGCGTGCGAGAAATCGGTGCTGTCGCTCACCGTCAGCCAGTCGCCGGGCAGCGCGGTGTGCCAACCTGTGGCCTGCTGCTGCGCCCACTCCGCATCACCCGCTATCACGCAAAGGCGGCGAATGCCTGCACGCTGCATCGCCGCCGTTTGTTCAACCAGGGAGATCACTTGCTAGCGAAGGTGTTGCACTGGCCAGGATCGCCGCTATCGAAACCGCGTTTCAGCCAGGTGTAACGCTGCTGAGAGGTGCCATGGGTGAAGCTATCCGGCACTACGCGGCCCTGACCTTTCTGCTGCAGACGATCGTCGCCAATCGCTTCAGCCGCGTTGAGTGCTTCCTGCAGATCGCCCACTTCCAGAACGTTTTGCTGCTCCATGTAATGGCCCCAAACGCCGGCGAAGCAATCCGCCTGCAGCTCCATTTTCACCGACAGCTGATTCGCCTGCGCCTGGCTCGCGCCCTGCTGCATCTGACGCACTTTTGGCTCAATGCCCAGCAGCTTTTGTACGTGATGCCCCACTTCATGCGCAATCACGTAGCCTTGCGCAAAGTCGCCACCGGCGCCGAGTTTGGTTTTCATGTCATCGTAGAATGACAAATCGATATACACGGTTTGATCGGCAGGACAGTAAAACGGCCCCATCGCCGATTGGCCGGTACCGCAGTTGGTGCGCGTTGCCCCGCGATACATCACCAGCTTCGGCGGCACATACTGTTTGTTCATCTGCTGGAACAGCTTGCTCCAGGTATCTTCGGTGGTCGCCAGAATCACCGAGGTGAATTTGGCATCTTCGTTACTCTGCGCGGTGTTTACCTGACGCTGCTGCGACGTTGGCGCGACACTGCCGCCGCCTTCCAATAACGCGGTGAGGTCGTAGCCGTAATAGCCGGCAACAGCGACCACCACCAGCAAGATAAGGCCGCCTTTGCCGCGTGGAATGCGGATTTGCCGTCCCCCGCCGCCGCCAAGGCCAGGTGAATCATTGCGTCGATCTTCTACATTGTCGCTTTCACGACGCCCTTGCCAGCGCATGGTCTAACTCCTTTAAACATGTTTGGCATGATTTTAGTTGGCGGCAGCGGTAAGCACCAGTGTTGTAGTGACAGCACGGTAAGAATGAGAGAAACGGTGTGATAAAGGAGGAAGGAATTTGTAGGGGCGCGATTTATCGCGCAATGTCTGGAAGGTGCACCGACCGTAAAAGAGCGCGATAAATCGCGCCGCTACGGGCCGGTGCAAACAGGACTTAATCCAGCTTCACACCCAAACGATGTGCAACTTCTTCGTACGCTTCAACCAGGCCGCCAAGGCTCTGACGGAAACGGTCTTTGTCCATTTTATCCATGGTGTTTTTGTCCCACAGACGCGCGCCATCTGGCGAGAACTCATCGCCCAGCACCACTTCGCCGTTGAACAGACCAAACTCCAGCTTGAAGTCGACCAGAATCAAACCTGCGTCATCAAACAGTTTGCTCAGCACATCATTGGCTTTAAAGGTCAGCTCTTGCATGCGCGCCAGATTCGCTTTGCTCACCCAGCCGAAGGTTTCGCAATAGGATTCGTTGACCATCGGGTCGTGTTTGGCGTCATCTTTCAGGAAGAGATCAAACAGCGGTGGATTGAGCACAATGCCCTCTTCCACACCCAGACGTTTTACCAGCGATCCTGCCGCACGGTTGCGCACCACGCACTCCACCGGCACCATCTCCAGCTTTTTCACCAGCGCTTCGTTATCCGACAGCAGCGCTTCCATCTGGGTCGGAATGCCCGCTTCCTGCAATTTGGTCATGATGAAATGGTTAAACTTGTTGTTTACCATTCCTTTGCGATCAAACTGCTCGATTCGTGCACCGTCTCCTGCTGACGTATCGTTGCGGAATTCAAGTACCAGCAGATCCGGATTATCGGTGCTGTATACGGTTTTCGCTTTACCGCGATACAACTCAGCTCGCTTTTGCATCTTGTTAACTCCAAACATGAAAGAACCCGTGTTCAGCGGTGTTTCACCGCGCGCCGATTGCGTGACGCAATCGTTTACTTCGCCGGGCGCTATTATACACAAAATCATTCGAGATGCAGGAAGGCGGCAAACGAATGAATCCCGATGAGCTTACTCAAGTAAGTGATTCGGGTGAACGAGAGCAGCCAACGCATCTGCAGCTTGAAGGATTTGTGTATATGCCAAATCAAAACAAAAAGGCCGGAAATCTCCGGCCCTTTGGCAATTTATTTCAGCGCCCCTTGAATCACCTGCACCAGCGCGTCGTTCTGCGCCTGGGTTAGCACGTGACCTTTCGGATCGATGAACTGCAGACTGCTGCGGTTATCCAGATCGCCAACCTGCAACTTGTAATCGCCGTTTGGCAGTTCTGGATCTTTGGCGCCAATCTGATCCCACACGCCGCTGCCCGGCTGTTTGTAGGTCACTTTCAGGCTGCCCTGCGAACGGTTGTCATCCGTGATTTCCATGCCCACGCGTTTCAGCGCCGCTGGCAAACGCTGCCAGGTGACGTTAAACGGTGCGCGCAGAATCAACAGCGGTAAACCGGTGTCATCCGCGCCGCTCTGCACATCAATCTGTCCGGTGGCACGGTTGGCCGCCGCATCCTGGCTGGCAGAATCCACTTTATCCAGACCGGTGCTGATGTCGTTCAACATCTGGCCGGTATAGCGTTGAATCTGTGCCGGAGAAGTAACGGCTTGACCAGACTGCTGCAGTTCCAGCAAACGTACGGTCAGCACTTGCTGATAGCTCTGATTCTGCACGCTGATCTGATAACGACCGCGATACTGGTTATCTTCGTCAGCACGGTTCCACTGCACCCAATCGGTGGTCAGCTGTTGCGAAGCGTCATCACGCTGGGCAATCGGGAACTTGTAAGACTGAATCACACCCACAACCTGCGACCAGATAGAACCGCGGCTGCTTTCCACGGCCAGCACGCCCGTGTTACCGGTGAACTGCGCACGCGTGCCGTTCAGCAGCGCCAGCGGCTGGGCTGGCGGACGAATATCCAGCTCTTTACCAACCGCGCCTTTCGCCACGCTGTGCGGAACATCGTAATCCCCATTCTGCAACGGCAGAATCATGCCCGCGGGGGCTTTTAAATCATGCAGCTCAGGCGCCTGCAGGTAAGATTCATCCCCGCTGACCTGGCGCTTATAACGCTGATCGTTGGAACACGCTGTGAGCAGCATCAGGGTGGAAAGGCCCACTACCGTTGCCAGCGTCGAGCGCTTAACTGAATAACTCATTGATTCTCCCTAAATTATCGCAGACCCGCTTTAATCAACGCTTGCGCCGTTTTCGTCTGACCGGCTTCGGTCAGTGGCGTCATTGGCAAGCGCAGCGTGTCATCCGCGATTAATCCTAGCTGTTTTGCTGCCCATTTCACCGGGATTGGATTGGGTTCACAGAAAAGCGTCTGGTGCAGGTGCATCAGACGCTGATTCAGGCGACGCGCTTCGGCGAATTTGCCCTGCTGCGCTAAGGCACAGAGTTCAACCATTTCACGCGCTGCAATGTTAGCCGTGACCGAAATTACGCCTTTGCCGCCCAGTTGCATGGAGTCCAGCGCCGTAGCGTCATCGCCGCTGACGATGATGAACTCATCATTAACCAGCTCTTGGATCTGTGAGACACGCGATAAGTTCCCGGTGGCCTCTTTGATTCCGATAATATTTTTAATTTCGGCCAGACGCGCGACGGTTTCCGGCAGCATGTCGCAACCGGTACGCGAAGGAACGTTATACAGCATCTGCGGCAGATCGGTACTTTCCGCAATAGCTTTAAAGTGCTGGAACAGACCTTCCTGCGTCGGACGGTTGTAATAAGGCGTGACCGTTAAACAGCCCACCACACCGCTGCCGGTAAAGCGTTTGGTCAGAGAGATGCCTTCAGCCGTGGCATTTGCGCCGGTGCCGGCGATAACCGGAATACGGCCATCCGCCAGTTCCAGGGTTTGCATAACCACATCACCGTGCTCGTCATGGCTGAGCGTGGCTGATTCGCCGGTGGTGCCAACAGAAACAATCGCCGCGGTGCCGCTGGCAACATGATAATCAATCAGTTTTTTCAAACTTTCGCGGCAGACATTACCTTTTTCATTCATTGGCGTAATGAGCGCAACAATACTTCCGGTGAACATGGGCTATCCCCTCGACAAACAAGTGCCTCATGTTACGTTTTACATTGAAAGAAAAGCAAGCGAGCCACGCCATTCCCGCGCTTGTCAGCAGTTTTTTTTATGTTTACCTTATAGTTATTAGCGAACGTACAGGAAATGCCATTTTGTCGCAGTCACAGCCTCACCATCTGGTGATCACCGCACTGGGCGTTGATCGTCCGGGTATCGTCAATACCATCACCCGTCACGTTAGCAGCTGCGGCTGCAATATCGAGGACAGCCGTTTAGCGATGCTGGGCGATGAGTTCACTTTTATTATGCTGCTGTCCGGTAGCTGGAACGCGATAACCCTGATTGAATCGACGCTGCCGATGAAAGGTGCCGAGCTGGAGTTGCTGATTGTAATGAAGCGCACCAATGCGCGCGCCACGCCACCGATGCCCGCCACCGTGTGGGTGCAGATTGAAGTGCCGGATTCACCGCATATCATTGAGCGCTTCACCGATCTGTTCGATAAACATCAGATGAACATTGCCGAACTGGTGTCCAGAATTAAACCGGCGCAGGATGGCGTGGCACCGACGCTCTATATTCAAATAACGGCGCACAGCCCAGCCAATCAATTCAGTGCGCCCATCGAGCAGGCTTTCAATCAGCTGTGCGAAGAACTGCATGCACAAGGCTCAATTCGTCTTTATAGTGTCACCGACGATGCTAACAGCACCGTTTAATCAGGCTCCGGGTTATTTCGCCACACACTCTGCCGCTGCGGCAAACCGTGTGGTGAAATAACCCTGACGGTAAACACCACCTGGCACTTTTGCTCTTGATGGTGTATTACCCACAGCATGTAAAAAAATGGAGAGTTGTGATGAATCCACTGAAAGCCGGTGATACCGCACCGAAATTTAGTTTGCCCGATCAAGACGGCGAACAAGTAAATTTGGCCGACTTCCAGGGACAGCGCGTTCTGGTCTATTTCTATCCGAAAGCCATGACGCCGGGTTGCACCGTGCAGGCTTGCGGTCTGCGCGACAACATGGATGCGTTGAAAACTGAGGGCGTTGTTGTGCTGGGTATCAGCACCGACAAAGCGGAAAAGCTGTCACGCTTTGCCGATAAAGAGCTGCTGAACTTCACGCTGTTATCGGATGAAGATCATCAGGTGTGCGAGCAGTTTGGCGTCTGGGGCGAGAAAACCTTTATGGGCAAAACCTATGACGGCATTCACCGCATCAGCTTTCTGATTGATGCCAACGGCAAAGTTGAGAAAGTGTTCGACGATTTCAAAACCTCCAATCACCACGACATCGTGCTGGATTATCTGAAGTCAGCCTGAGATAAACGGGTGCGCAGGCCGCACCCGGAGCGTTAATGCGTAATGCTGCTGACCAACGCATCCTGACCGGAGATCATCACGCAGTTACGTCCGGCATTTTTCGCCTGATAAAGCGCGGCATCGGCTTGCTTGAGGCTCTGCTCCTGCGAACCACTTTCCGGCTGCCAGTCGGCGATGCCCACCGACAGCGTGACATTGCCAACCTGATCAATCCAGTTTTCTGCAATGCTGATGCGCACGCGCTCGGCCAGAATGCGAGCGTCTTCCACCGACGTCGCAGGCAGCAACATCAGGAACTCTTCCCCGCCGTTACGGCACACCACATCGGTTTGACGGGCGCTGCTGCGTAAGGTTCGCGCCACATGTTTAATCACCTCATCGCCGACGTCATGACCGAAGGTATCGTTGACCCGTTTGAAGTGATCGATATCCAGCGCCAGCACCGAGAACGGTTGGCGCATGGTGGCGAAGTAGTCGAGCACCGCGCTCAGGCCTCGACGGTTAAGCAGATTGGTCATGGGATCGCTCTGCACTTCCGATTTCAGGCGACCAATCTTATCCTGCACTAAACCAATACCGGTGAGCAGCGCGCGTTTGACCTGCGCCGCTTCGAAATACCAGGCGCGAATGCCGCCAATCTCGTTCGACACGCCCTGGGAATCCATCTGGCTGGCTTTGCGCGCCAGTTGCCACAGCGGCAGCGCAATCAGACGCGCCAGAATCACCGCCACCAGTAAGGTCAGCAGCGCAAATGGCACCGAGTTTTTCAACACTTTCAGCAGCAAGCCGGTGAGCGGCGCCAGCGTCACATCGGTGGGTTTCAACGCCACCACCATCCAGCCGGTGGTGGGCACGATGGCGTAACCGGCCAGCTTAGGCACGTTCTCTTCCGTCAGTTGCACTTCACCGTTGGTTTTCTCCTCGCGCTGGCGATCGCTAACGATGCCCGGTACGCTTTTACCAATCAGCTGGGTATTCTGGTGGTACAGCACCTGATTATTGCGATCCAGCACGTAAACATGCGTGCCATCGCGATAGAACTGCTCGCCGAGCAGCGCGTTGAGGATGCTTTTCTTCTTCAGATAGATGGTGCCGCCAACGTAGCCAAGGTAACGTCCGTCTTTGCTCCAGATCGGCCAGGAGACAAACACAATCAGATTATTGGCGGCGGAGATGCTGGGTTTGCTGACCATCGGCTGACGCTGCGCCAGCGCTTCACGCGAAGCCTGGCTGGTGAGCTGCATGCCTTTCAGCATCAGCGATTCGGGTGAAATGGCTTTCACGATGCCGTTGCTGTCCACCACCGCCACCGAGTTGAAGCTGTTAGTTTGCTCACGCAGGCGATTAACTTCCTGCTGCGCTAAATCGGCATCATCAAAATCATTGCCCAGCTGCGTCGCGCTGTAGTGCAGCTGCGACTGAGCCAGCTGAAAGAAGACCTCCGTCGTCGCCGCCAGTTTAGTGGCGTAAGCGCGATTGGCTTCGAGAGTGCTTTCGATCAGGACCATACGTTGCACGCGCCAGGTGGCGTACAGCGTGTTGGCAAGTGTGATGACGATGCTGGTGATCGCCAACAGCGCGATCAGCGTGCGCAGGTCAGTTTTTGGCCGCAGGCGCGTTAGCATAGCGCACCGACCTTAGTGAATAGATTCATCGATATGTGTGCCTGACAGTCTTGTTATAGTTGGATGCACTTGCCCTGGTGAGCTAACGGGCGATTGTACACCCACAACGCAAATTGAGCACGAAGCATCCTGTCAGCCTCACACAATTCTTTCTCTGCGCTGGCGCTAATCGATCAAACCGTTGGCATCGTAAAACGGCCACGGACCGGGATAATCGCCGATAGCACACAAATGCGTGCTCATGCCCTGCTGCGCATGCCAGCGATGCAGCAGAAAACCGGGCGGCTCCAGCATAAAATTCGCCGGTGCATTTTCCGCGAGATCAAACGCCACCTGATGCGATACACCCGGCGCCACGCACGCCAGCGTACCGGCAAAACGCGCCTGCACCGAGCGGTGCAGATGGCCGCTCAGCACGCGTTCCACCTGTGGATGGCGCTGAATAATCGCCGCCAGCGCCGCCGGATTGCGCAGCGGCTGGTTATCCATATGTTCGATGCCGCAAAGAAACGGCGGATGATGCAGCATCACCAGCGTCGGCAACTGCGGCTGGCGCTGCAACTGCTCATCAAGCCAGCGCAACTGCGCTTCATCCACATAGCCCCACGGCTGCTGTGGCACGCTGGAATCGAGCGCCAGCAGCTGCACGCCTTTCACCTGCATCTGCCAGTTCAGGGTTGCTCCGTGCTGCAGATAGTGATGATTTGGAAACGCCGCACGCAGCGCCTGGCGATCGTCGTGATTACCCGGCATCAGCAGAAACGGCAGCTGCAGCTGACGCAGCGCCTGCTTTAACGTTTGATACTCTGCCGCGGTGCCGAAATCGACCAGATCGCCGGTAATCACCATCATGTCGGGGCGCGGCGCAAGGCGGTTTAGCGTCTCAATCACCCGCAGTAGCGCGGCTTGAGTGTCGACTTTTTTGTAGGATAAACGGCCGTTGGCCTTGATGTGTAAATCGCTGATTTGCGCGATGAGCGTCATTGCTTCAGACACGAATTTTTTCCTTTGGATGTTTAAGCGCGGCGGTCGCCATTTATGGCAATCGGGCCAATTAAGAAAACTGCAGCGCGGCGTCCTGCGCCAGCGTCCAGCTCACCGCTTGTCCGGCATGCCAGGCTTCACGCGCGTGGCGATCCACCTGAATGGGCGTCGCCAGTCCGATGTCGATCATCAACCGCTGCGACGCGCCCAGAAAAGTGCTGGCAACAATAAAACCCTGGCGCGGATAACGCTCATCGCTGGCCAGCAGCACATCTTCCGGGCGGCAAAAGCGCTGCGGATGGCCGCGCGTATCCACATCCACGCAGTTAATCGCGCCCACAAAATCGGCGACAAATTTTGACGCCGGATGCTGATAAATTTTCTGCGGCGTATCGATCTGCACCAAACGTCCCTGCTCCATCACCGCAATACGGTCGCCGAGCGCCATCGCTTCCTGCTGATCGTGCGTCACGTAAACGGCGGTGATCGCCAGCTTCTTCAGTAGCGCGCCGATCTCCAGACGCAGACGATCGCGCAGGCGCGCATCCAGCGCCGCCAGCGGCTCATCAAACAGCAGCACTTTGGGCCGCGCGGCTAACGCGCGCGCCAGCGCCACACGCTGCTTCTGGCCGCCGGAGAGTTTGTCGATGCTACGCTGCGCCAGCGCGGTGAGATCCACCAGCGCCAGCATCTCCTGTACGCGCGCTTCCCGTTCGGCACGCGCCACGCCCTGCACTTTCAGGCCGTACGCTACGTTCCCGGCCACATTGAGATTCGGGAACAGCGCGTAGTTCTGGAACACCATGCCGACGTTGCGTTTTTCAATCGGTAAAGCGGTAACGTTGCGATCGTCAAACCACACTTCGCCGCCGACATCGCAGCTCTCCAGCCCGCTGATAATGCGCAGCGTGGTGGTTTTGCCGCAGCCGGACGGCCCCAGCAGCACCAGCGTTTCGCCGGCATGCACTGTGAGATCGAGCGGTTGCAGCGCCTGATGATGATTAAAATGACGTGCGCAGCCGCGCAGCGTCACGGTAACGGCCGCAGGGTTCATGCTGCCTCCTTGTGTTGGCGCGAAACCGCGCGGTTAAGCCAGTGATTCACGGCATTGAGCATCAGCAGCAGCGGCAGAATCATCAGAATGAAAATCAGCGTGTAGGCGGAACCCACTTCCAGCCGCATTGAGGCATAGCTGTCGGCAAGGCCGACCGGCAAGGTTTTGGTCAGCGGCGTGTGCAGCATCCATGTAATGTTGAATTCCCCCACCGACAGCGTGATCACCATAAACGCGCCAGCAAGAATGCCGTTGCGGCAGTTCGGCACCACCACAGTAAAGAAGCGCTGCCACAAGCTGGCGCCGAGGCTGGCCGATGCTTCTTCCAGGCGCGGCATATCCACCGCCTGCATCACCGCCAGCACCGGCCGCATCATAAACGGCAAGGTAAACAGCACGTGACCAATCAAGATGAACAGCCAGCTATCACGCAGGCCGGAAAACTGGCCGTAGAGCAGAATGATGCCGAGCGCGGTCGCCAGACCGGGCAGCGCCACCGGCAGCATCAAGCACTCTTCAATACGCGCCGCCCAGCGACCCGGCGCTTTCAGCAATCCCCACGCGGCGGGAACGCCAATCATCAAGGTAACCAGCAGGCAGAACAGCGCGATCAGCAGCGACAGCCAGAAAGTATCGGCGTACATCTGCCACACTTGCTCCACCCACTTCAGCGTGAAGCCGCTGCGCAGGCCGATGAAATAGTTATTGGTGACGCCCGCCAGCATTGACAGCACCACCGGCACGATCATAAACAGCGCGGTGATGGCGGTGATCAGCAGTTGCAGGCTAAACAGTCCACGACGTTTCATGATTGCGCCTCCTTAGCCTGCGCCAGACGGCGCGCCAGCATCAGTGCCAGCCAGGCGAATCCACCCATCAACACTGACAGCGCGGCGGCGGTGGCGAAGTTGGCGTAATTGGTGAACTCGCCGTAAATGGTCAGTGGTAGCACCGCCAAATCGGTGCCGAGCGTAAAGGCGGTGCCAAAAGCGCCCATGCTGGTAGCGAAGCACAGTGCGCCGGTGGAGAGCAGCGCCGGTTGCAGGCCGGGCACAATCACATCCCAGGTGATGCGCCACTGGCTGGCGCCGAGCGAACGTGCTGCTTCTTCCAGCGAGCGATCGAGTTTTTCACTGGCTGCTACCAGCGTGACGATGGCGCGCGGCAGCGAGAAATAGAGGTAACCGATAAACAGACCCGCCAGCGAATAGGCCAGCGTCCAGCGTTCATGCACCAAACTCATGCTGATTTGCGCCAGCAATCCCTGACGTCCAGCCAGCATCACCACCAGAAAACCCACCACCACGCCGGGAAACGCCAGCGGAAAGGTCAGCAACGCCAGCAAGGTGCCGCGCCCGGCAAAGCGCTGGCGTGCCAGAAAGCAGCCGACGATAGCGGCGATGAGTAACGTCACCAGCGTGACCGCCAGCGACAGCAGCACAGTGTTCAGCAGGCTCAGCAGATAGTGCGGCTGCGTGATCACCGTCCAGTAACCGCTGTGCTGGGTGCTGCGATCGTCCTGCATGCCGATTTGCAGCAGGCGGGCAAACGGCAGCAGCCAGAAAGCGCAGAAGAACAGCAGCGCGGGCAGCGTCAGCCACAACCAGCGGCTGCCCGGTTGCGTAGGTATCTGGCGGCGCGAGGCCGCCAGCGTGTCAGCCATCGACATTAACGCATCTCGCTCAGGTATGTCGCCGAGAAGGCCTTCTGCGCATCGGCCATCTGCTGATAGTTCACGGTTTGCGCACGCGCATAATCGCTGTCTGGCAGGAAGAATTTCTTCGCGTCAGCGGACATCGCCGAGGTGCGTACCGGACGCAGGAAGGCATTGGCCCAAATCGCCTGACCTTTATCCGACAACACGTAGTCGATCACTTTCTTGCCGTTGTCTGCGTGCGGCGCGTTCTTCACCAGGCTGATGACGTACGGCACCGTAACCGTGCCCTCTTTCGGGATCACAAAGGCGACATTGGCGTGATCTTTATATTTCGCACGGTAGGCGTTGAAGTCGTAGTCGAGCAGGATCGGAATCTCACCGGAGATCAGGCGCGCGTAGGCGGTCTGCTTCGGTACGATCGGCTGGTTAGCCTGGAGTTTTTTGAACCATGTCAGCGCGGGTGTAAAGTCCTGCATGTTGCCGCCCTTCGCCTGGTTGACCGCCACGGCCGCCACGTAACCGACAAAGGCGCTAGCCGGATCGAGGTAGCCAATCATGCCTTTGTATTCAGGCTTCAGCAGATCGTCCCAGGATTGCGGCACCGGCGCGCCGCCCAGCGCATCAAGGTTAACCATAAAGCCCATGGTGCCGGAGTGCAGCGCCACCCATTTGCCGTCGGGATCTTTCATTCCCGCTGGGATCTCGTCCCAATGCGCGGGTTTATAGGCGCTGATGACACCGGCGCTATCCGCCTGGATGCCAAAACTGACGCCGTAATACACCACATCTGCCACCGGATTACCCTGCTCCGCCACCAGCTGCGCCAGCGCCTGGCCGGAGTTTTTATTGTCCTGCGGCACCTGAATGCCAGTGTCTTTAGCAATGGCGTTAAGCTGGGTTCCCCAGTCCGCCCATTCGGGAGGACAGTTGTAGCAAATCGCCGTATCGGCGGCCTGCGCCAGCGAACTGAACAGCGAACCGGCGGTCAGTGCGAGCGCCCCGGCAATCATTGTGACTTTTTTCATGATGGTTCCCTGATAGTGGCAATGGAAGAAAAAGAGGTTGCTGGCGCGGCGATACTGGCCCCGAGCCTTAATCGATGTGGCAGCACGCGCGTGCCGTGGCTGGCTTGTTGTAACAGCATGTCGATCGCCCCGGCGCCGAGCATGTCAGCTGGCTGACTTACGCTCGCCAGCGACGGCGCGATGTGCTCGCCGATATCGATGCCATCAAAACCCATCACCGACAGCTGCTGCGGAATGCGCACTCCGGCGCGCGCCGCAGCACCAATCAGGCTGATGGCGAGCAGATCGTTGGTGCAGATCACCGCGCTGAGCGGCGTGTCGCCACTCAGTTGCGGCTGCAGCAGCGCGAAATCAGATTGGGTATGGCTGGGCATTTCGAGTACCGGCAGCGCGCGCAATCCGGCCTGCTGCATGGCATCGCAATAGCCCTGATAGCGCAGACGGGCGCGATCCGATTGCAGCATGGGACCGGCCACCATACCGATGTGGCGATGGCCGAGCTGCAGCAGGTGTTCGGTGGCTTGCTGCATCGCCTGGCGGTTATCGACGCAAATTGCGGGCCAGTGCGTGGCCTGCGGCACGTTATGCGTCAGAACAAACGGCATGCTGGCTTGATGCAGCGTATGCAGGATGGCGCTGTTGTCGGCGTCGGCGACGGTAAGAACCAAACCGGCAACGCGCTGGTTCAGCATGTGCTCCACCATCGCCGCTTCCCGCTCGGGCTGATAATCGCTGGTTGCCACCAGCAGACCGTAACCGGCGGCACGCGCCTGACGCTCCATCGCTTGCAGTTGACGGGCGAAAATCGGATTCAGCAGCGACGGCAGCAGCACGCCGAAGGTGGTTGAACTTTGGGTACGCAGTTGGCGAGCAATGTGATTGGGGCGAAAGCCGAGCTGCTCAGAGGCGCTCAACACCTTTTCCAGCGTGTCAGCTCGCAGCAGATGCGGATCAGAGAATGCGCGGGCGGCGGTAGCGCGAGAAACGCCAGCCAGTTTGGCCACGCTGATTAAATCGGACATGTTCGCCTCGTAAAGTGCCAATGAGATCGATCTCATTGGCGCTTAAAGTAGCGGCGAACTGTGACAGCAACATCGCGGATAAATGACAGCGGGATGACAGCAGCGCGAACTGCTGTCAGGCAGAAATCAGAGCATCAGGAAGGCGTAACCTTCGTTCTGCAGCGACGCCACGGTGGTGCCGCTCGACAGCGTGTGAGTGACGCGCGTGTCGATCCAGTTGCGCTCCAGCTGATGGAAAGCCACCGACTGATCGCAAATGGTCACCTTCACGCCGGCTTTTTTCAGCTCATCAATCAGCTTGAGATTGGGGTTATCGGTGCCGTAGGTTTTGCGGAATTGCTCATTATTCAATGCCGCAGGAACCGCATCGCTGTTAATCGACACCACAAATTTCAGCTGATCGAGCGGCACGCCCGCCGCGTAATAGAGATTGGTGACGCGTGCCACGCGCTCCAGCCCAAGGTTCGGCTGACGCACATCGCCTTCATTACGGTTGATCTGGAAGACGATTTTATTGCTCAACCCTGGCGTGGTGGCCGGATTGTAGTCCGGCACATTCACAAAGTGGATTTTGCCGTAACCTTCGATCGCCGGCGTGCTCCAGAAATCCGCCGGTTCACTTTTCTTGTCAGCAAATTTGTCGCTAACCTTGTCGACCAAATCGGGGAGCTGTAATACATTGCCGCCGACAAACCCTGCCAGAGCCGCAATAACGATATAGGATGCTGGACGCATTTCACTTCTCCTGTGCCTGAAATTTACATCTGTAAGAGTGCATAACCTTGATTTTCCAGCGTCGACACGGTGGTCGGGCTGGAGAGTGCATGAATCACCGATGGGTCAATCCACGCTCTCGGGAAGTGATGGAACGCCACCGACTGATCGCATACGGAAACCTTCACGCCCAACTTATTCAGTGCGCCGATCAGCGCCAGATTGGGGTTGTCCGCCTGGTAGAACTGCTGGAAATGCGCGTTATCCAGCATCGCTGGCGTGGCATCACCGGTGACCGATACCACAAAGTGCAGGTCGTCAGCGGGCACGCCCGAAGCGATATAGAGATTGACCACGCGCGCTACGCGCTCCAGTCCAAGATTTGGGCGCGTCATCTCCCCTTCACTGCGGGTAATTTGAAACACCACTTTGTTGCTTAAACCGACCACCGGTTTGAAAGCCGCATCCGGTTCGTAATGGATTTTGCCGTAGCCGTCGACGGCGGGCGTGCTCCAGAAGCCGTCGGGATCGGTGGGTGCAGAGGAGAAATGGCTGACAACACGCTGATACAGGTCATCACCTTTACTCACGGTGGCGCCAACAAAGCCACCGACAATTGCGATAAGGGCGTATGAAACTACAGAACGCATAAAAACTCTCCGGCTTACACTGCGCGTCAATTCACAGTCCGTTTGAATAAAGTGCCTTATCTATACCACAGCGTGAGCAAGGCAAAAGTCCTGTAGTGACGGGCTGTCCGGCGTTTTCATTGCGTGAAAAATAATTAGCAAGGTTAATTGAAAAAGGGTTTCGATTGTCGCTTTGGCAGAAGTTGAGAAATGCGTGGCCGTGAAATTGTGATCCTAATACAGAGGGAGTAAGTTTACGTGCGTTTAAAATCCGTCCGATGATAACTGTGTAGCATGCTCTGCGTGTCGTCTTCACGATTAAAAACACTGATGGATAAAGCGGGCCAACACCGCTGATTTACCGCCGCTTTTCAGAGTAAACCTGGAAAAGTTCATGCCAAATTCAATAATTTTGAGCAACTTTACGTAACTTTAACTTCTGCGGATAAAGAAGCCTGTTTAAATCGCGGCGTGCTATTCAATTTTTTGCTGCAATTTCGTCATGCTGTAACCCTTTTTTCATTTAAAGCTCATGAATCTTCATCGTTTGCTTGTCGCCGCAGTCTGGTTAAGATAGAGCGCGTTCCGCAAAGGGAAAAATAGTGCAGAACATTTGAACCACTTACCTGTCCAATTTCGGGTGACTTTTACAGGATCAAGGCATGTTTAACCGGTTGAAAAAATCAGTGCTGGCGGCCCTTATTCCTACGCTGCTGCTGACGCCTGCGCTGAGTGCGCGCGCTGACGTGAGTGATACGCTGCCCGACATGGGCACCACAGCAGGTTCAACGCTTTCGATTAATCAGGAACTGCAGATGGGCGATTTCTACGTGCGCCAGCTGCGCGCCAGTGCGCCTCTGATCAACGACCCGCTGTTGAATCAATACATTAACGAGCTTGGTCAGCGACTGGTGGCGCATGCCAACTCGGTGCGGACGCCGTTCCACTTCTTTTTGATCCAGAACGACGAACTCAACGCCTTCGCCTTCTTTGGCGGCAACGTGGTGCTGCATTCATCGCTGTTCCGCTATACCGATAACGAAAGCCAGCTGGCGTCGGTGATGGCGCACGAAATCTCGCACGTCACGCAGCGCCATCTGGCACGCGCCATGGAAGAGCAGCGACGCACTGCGCCGTTGACCTGGGTCGGCGCATTGGGATCGATTCTGCTGGCAATGGCCAGCCCGCAAGCCGGCATGGCGGCGTTGACCGGTACGCTGGCGGGTGCGCAGCAAGGCATTATCAGCTTTACCCAGGGCAACGAGCAGGAAGCCGACCGCATCGGTATTCAGGTGCTGCAACGCGCCGGATTCGATCCGCAAGCGATGCCGACTTTCTTGCAGAAGCTGGCGGATCAGAGCCGCTTCTCCTCCAAGCCGCCGGAAATTTTGCTGACGCACCCGTTACCCGACAGCCGACTTGCCGATGCGCGTAACCGCACCAACCAGATGCGTCCGGTGGTGGTGCAATCGTCGCAGGATTTCTACATGGCGAAAGTGCGCTCGCTCGGCATGTACGCCACTGGCCGCAATCAGCTAACTGATGACCTGCTGAACGAATACGCCAAAGGCAACGTGCGCGAGCAGCAGGCGGCACAGTACGGCAAAGCGATACAGTTCCTGCAGGCCAAAAGCTTTGATAGCGCCAAACGGGTGATCGCCCCGCTGCTGGCGAAGCAGCCGGATAACGTCTGGTTCCTTGATATCATGACCGACATCGACATCGGCCTGAATCAGCCGCAGCAGGCGATCGCCATGCTCAGCAGCGCCAAAGGCAGCAACAGCAATCCGGTGTTGCAGTTGAATCTGGCTAATGCCTATGTTGAAGCGAAGCAGCCCGCCAACGCCAGCCGCATCCTCAATCGCTACACCTTTGCCCATCCAGACGATGTTAACGCCTTTGATCTGCTGGCGCAGGCCTCTGCGGCGCAGGGTTTGCGCGATGAAGAACTTTCGGCGCGCGCGGAAGGTTTGGCGCTCAACGGCCAGCTCGATCAGGCGATCTCCACCTTGAGCAGCGCCAGCGCGCAGGTGCCGCTCGGCAGCCTGAAACAAGCGCGCTATGACGCACGTATCGACCAGTTCCGTGAACTGCAGAAGCGTTTTAAGGTTTATCAAAAAGGATAAGAAGATGGTCAGCATTTATCACAACCCGCGCTGCAGCAAGAGCCGCGAAACGCTGGTGCTGTTGCAGGAGCGAGGTATCGAGCCCGATGTGGTGCTTTATCTTGAGACGCCGCCCGATGTCCCCACGCTAAAACGTCTGTTGAAACAGCTCGGCATGCACAGCGCGCGCGAACTGATGCGGCGTAAAGAGGACTTGTATCAAGAGTTGGCTTTAGCGGATAGCGCGTTAAGCGAGTCTCATCTGCTGCAAGCGATGGTGGATCATCCGAAACTGATCGAACGCCCGATTGTGATCAAGGGCGAACAGGCGCGTATTGGTCGTCCACCCGAAGCGGTGCTGGAGATTATCTAAAGCTCCAGCGCTTCTTTAACAAAAGGAATGGTGAGTTTGCGCTGGGCGCTGATGGAGGCGCGATCGAGACGATCCAGCGTATCAAACAGCGTGCGCATCTCACGGTCGAGGCGTTTCAACAGGAAGCGCCCGACATCTTCCGGCAACTCAAAACCACGCAATCCGGCACGCAGCTGCATCGCCTGTAATTTGTCGTCATCAGAAAGCGGCTGCAAACGGTAAATCTGTCCCCAGTCGAGACGTGAAGCCAGATCCGGTAAGCCGAGATTGAGCTGGCGCGGCGGTCGATCGCCGGTAATCAGCAAACGCGTTTTACCGATTTCCAGAATACGATTGTAGAGATCAAAGATCGCCATTTCCCACTCCGGATCGCCCGCGATGCACTCGATATTATCGATGCACACCAGCGCCAGATTCTCCATGCCTTCCAGGACTTCCGGCACAAACCAGGTGCGCTTATCCAGCGGCACATAGCCCACCGCTTCGCCGCGCGCCGAGAGTTCCGCACAGGCGGCATGCAGCAGATGACTGCGGCCACCGCCTTCGCGCGACCAGAAATAGAGATAGCTACCGTGTTGCTGAGAGAGTGCGCCTTGCAGCGCCGCCAGCAGAGACGTGTTTTCCCCCGGCCAGAAACTGGCGAAGGTTTCATCATCGGGTAAATAGAGTGGCAATGAGAGCTGTGCCGGCGTGTTCAGAAGTACCTCAACGGATGAGCGGGCAGAAAACCGCGCAAGTTTATCACGATCTTTGCCGGAGATGAACCGGGCTTCCCTGCCCGGCTTGCAGCCTTAACTTTCGCGCTTCTCTTCAGCGTCCAGCACCACCTCTTCCGGGCGCAACACGCTGATTAAACGGAAGATCAGCGCCAGACCCACGCCTACAATAGTCGCCAACGCCATGCCTTTCAGCTCGGCCGCGCCGATATGCACTTTGGCACCGCTCACGCCGATGATCAGGATCACCGAGGTCAGGATCAGGTTCTGCGCTTTGTTGTAATCCACTTTAGACTCGATCAGCACACGAATACCGGACGCGCCAATCACACCGTATAGCAACAGCGATACGCCGCCCATCACCGGCACAGGAACCGCCTGAATCGCCGCCGCCAGCTTGCCGACGCACGAGAGCAGAATGGCAAAGATCGCCGCGCCGCCAATTACCCAGGTGCTGTACACGCGGGTAATCGCCATTACACCGATGTTCTCGCCGTAAGTGGTGTTCGGCGTGGAGCCGAAGAAACCGGAGATCATGGTGGATAAACCGTTAGCGAACATCGAGCGGTGCAGACCCGGATCGCGGATCAGATCTTTCTTCACGATATTCGCGGTGACCACCAAGTGACCCACGTGCTCGGCAATCACCACCAGTGCGGCTGGCAGAATGGTCAGCATCGCCACCCATTCAAAACGCGGCGTGTAGAAGGTTGGCAGCGCAAACCAAGGCGCATTTTCCACCGCGGTCCAGTCCACAATGCCCATCGCGTAAGAGAGCGCATAGCCGACCAACACGCCGACTAAAATCGGGATGATGGCGAGGAAACCACGGAACAGCACCGAACCAAACACGGTCACCGCCAGCGTCACCATCGAGATGATCACGGTTTTGCTGTCTGGCGATGTGCCGTCAGCAGGCAGCAGGCCGGCCATATTCGCCGCCACGCCCGCCAGTTCCAGACCGATAACCGCGACAATCGCGCCCATCGCTGCCGGTGGGAACATCACGTCCAGCCAGCCGGTACCGGCTTTCTTGACGATCAGCGCCACCATACAGAACAGCAAACCGCAGAGAATAAAGCCGCCCAGCGCCACTTCATAACCCAGCGGCAATAGCAGCAGCACAGGCGAAATAAAGGCAAAGCTCGATCCGAGATAAGCGGGGATTTTGCCTTTACAAATAAACAGATAGAGCAGCGTTCCGACACCGTTAAACAGCAACACCGTGGCCGGGTTGATGTGGAACAGAATCGGCACCAGCACGGTTGCGCCGAACATGGCGAACAGATGCTGTAAGCTGAGTGGAATGGTTTGCAACAGTGGCGGACGTTCGCCCACACCAATAGCACGACGAGTCATTATTATCCCCTATCCTCTTCGTTCTTCGAGCCATGGCTGCGTTGGCTGCTCTCGTTCACCCGAATCACTTACTTAAGTAAGCTCATCGGGATGAACTCGTTTGCCGCCTTGCCCTGGCTCGAATAACTCGAGGATGACAATGTTGTGTTTTTGCCAAAAAAAAGCCGACTCTCTGGCCGGCTGGTTTCTTTTATTTGGTTCCGAAAATCTTGTCCCCGGCATCGCCGAGTCCAGGAATGATGTAGCCCTTCTCGTTCAATCCCTGATCGATAGATGCGGTGTAGAGCTCCACATCCGGATGCGCTTTCTCCAGCGCGGCAATACCTTCAGGTGCGGCCACCAGCACCAGCACTTTAATGCTGGTACAACCGGCTTTTTTCAGCAGATCGATGGTGGCGATCATCGAACCGCCGGTTGCCAGCATCGGGTCGACCACCAGCGCCAGGCGCTCTTCGATGTTCGAAACCAGCTTCTGGAAATAAGGAACCGGCTCCAGCGTCTCTTCATCACGATACACGCCCACCACGCTGATGCGCGCGCTGGGAACGTGCTCAAGCACGCCTTCCATCATGCCAAGACCCGCACGCAGAATCGGAACCACGGTGATTTTTTTACCTTTGATCTGATCGATTTCAACCGGACCATTCCAGCCTTCGATGGTGACGCGCTCGGTTTCCAGATCGGCGGTGGCTTCATAGGTCAGCAAGCTGCCCACTTCCGAGGCCAGCTCGCGGAAACGCTTGGTGCTGATATCATGCTCACGCATCAGGCCCAGTTTATGTTTGACCAGCGGGTGTTTGACTTCCACGATCTTCATGATTGTTCTCCCGGAATTGAGTTGAGCTAAAAAAAATCGCCGGATTATACCGCCTTTTCGCTGCTGCGCCACTTGTCATCGGTCAATAGCCTGCGTCATCTAAGGATTGGCGAAAATCTGAGGCGATGCAAAGGCAGCATGAGATGGGACTCGCAAACGTTTGCCTGCGCTGTTAGAATTGCCGCGCTTAATTTTTGCCACCAACCGCAACTCGCGTGGGGATTCCGCAGTGACCGACAAAACCTCTCTCAGCTACAAAGACGCCGGTGTTGATATCGATGCTGGTAACGATCTGGTTGACCGTATTAAAGGCGTAGTGAAAAAAACCCGCCGCCCGGAAGTGATGGGTGGATTGGGCGGATTCGGCGCGCTCTGTGCGCTGCCGCAGAAGTACCGCGAGCCGGTGCTGGTCTCCGGAACCGATGGCGTCGGCACCAAGCTGCGTCTGGCGATGGATCTCAAACGCCACGACAGCATCGGCATTGATCTGGTCGCGATGTGTGTTAACGACCTGATTGTTCAGGGTGCTGAGCCGCTGTTCTTCCTCGATTATTACGCGACCGGCAAGCTGGATGTGGATACCGCGTCATCGGTGATCACCGGCATCGCCGAAGGTTGCTTGCAGTCGGGTTGTGCGCTGGTCGGCGGTGAAACCGCTGAAATGCCAGGCATGTACCACGGCGAAGATTACGACGTGGCGGGTTTCTGCGTCGGCGTGGTGGAAAAATCACAGATCATTGACGGTTCGAAAGTGCAGGACGGCGACGTGCTGATCGCGTTGGGTTCCAGCGGCCCACACTCGAACGGTTATTCACTGGTGCGCAAGATTCTTGAAGTCAGCCAGACCGATCCGGCCACCAAACAGCTGGATGGCAAATCACTGGCCGATCACCTGCTGGCGCCAACCCGCATCTATGTGAAAAACATCCTTAGCCTGATCGAACAGGTTGATGTGCATGCGATTTCGCATCTGACCGGCGGCGGCTTCTGGGAAAATATCCCGCGCGTGCTGCCAGACAACACCCAGGCGGTGCTGGAAGAGAGCAGCTGGCAGTGGCCGTCTGTGTTCAGCTGGTTGCAGCAGGCGGGCAACGTCAGCCGCTACGAAATGTACCGCACCTTTAACTGCGGCGTGGGCATGGTGATTGCGCTGAGCCCGGCAGAAGCCGATAAAGCGGTACAGCTGATGACCGACGCAGGCGAAAAAGCGTGGAAAATCGGTGTGATTAAAGCGTCTGATTCAGAAGAGCGTGTGGTTATCAATCCATGAAAAAACTGGTTGTACTGATCTCCGGCAACGGAAGCAATCTTCAGTCCATCCTCGACGCCTGTGCAAGCGGGCGTATCAACGGCAGCGTCGCTGCCGTTTTCAGTAATAAAGCCAGCGCCTATGGTTTAACGCGCGCGCGGGAAGCCAATATCCCGCCGCATGCGTTAGCCGCCAGTGATTTTGCCGACCGCGAAGCCTTTGATCGCCAGCTGATGCAGGAGATTGATGCTTACGCGCCGGATTTGGTGGTGCTGGCCGGTTATATGCGCATCCTCAGCAGCGCTTTTGTCGCGCACTATCACGATCGTCTGGTGAATATTCATCCGTCGCTGTTGCCGAAATATCCAGGCTTGCACACGCATCGTCAGGCGCTGGAAAACGGCGACGAGGAGCATGGCACCTCAGTGCATTTTGTCACTGACGAGCTGGATGGCGGACCGATTATTTTGCAGGCGCGTGTGCCGGTGTTTGCTGGCGACAGCGAAGACGAGATCAGCGCGCGCGTGCAGCATCAGGAACACGCGATCTATCCGCTGGTGATCAGCTGGTTTGTTGATGGGCGTTTGCAGATGCGTGAAGGTAAGGCATGGCTGGATGGTCAGTTATTACCGACGCAAGGCTATGCTCACGATTGAATGTTATGCATATTCCGTAGCGGCGCGATTTATCGCGCATTTCGATGGCAACATCGTGCCCATCCGGGCATGGCGCAATAAATTGCGCCGCTACAAATCGCAGACTTTTTTAACCAAACCGTCCCGTAATATAATCTTCGGTTCGCCGCGCTTTCGGTGAGGTGAAGATTCTGTCGGTTTCGTCAAACTCTACCAACTGTCCGTTATGCATAAACGCGGTGTAATCCGACACGCGTGCCGCCTGCTGCATATTGTGCGTCACCAGCACCAGCGTGAAATGCTGCTTCAGCGTGGTCATCAACTCCTCGATCACCAGCGTTGAGATCGGATCAAGTGCCGAAGTGGGCTCATCCAGCAGCAACACTTCCGGCTCGATGGCAATGGCGCGCGCAATCACCAAACGCTGCTGCTGGCCGTTAGAGAGCGTTAACGCGTTCTGCCCCAACTGATCTTTCACTTCGCCCCACAACGCCGCCGCGCGCAGCGCACGCTCACAGGCTTCATTTAGTACGCGACGATCGCGCACGCCCTGCAAGCGCAGACCGTATACCACGTTTTCGTAGATCGATTTAGGAAACGGATTCGGCCGCTGGAACACCATGCCAATGCGGCGACGCAGCGCGGGAAGATCCTGATTCGCCTGCATCACCGCGTAATCACCGAGCAGAATCTCGCCTTCAATGCGGCAGCGATCGATCACATCATTCATGCGATTGAAACAGCGCAGCAGCGTCGATTTGCCACAGCCGGAAGGACCAATCAACGCCGTGATGCGGTTCTTCGGAATCTGCAGATCAATGTTATTCAGCGCCTGGCGTTCGCCATACCACAGCGACAGCTGATTAACGCTAAGGGCAATGTCGTAATCGGGCGTCATCAGAAACCTTTTTAGTGCGTCATAATCCGGTAACGCTCACGCAGCCGATGGCGCAACGCCATCGCCAGCAGATTGAGCGACAGGATGATCACCACCAGCAGCAAAGCGGTGGCGTAAACCAGCGGTCGATCAGCATCGATGTTAGGGCTCTGGAACGCCAAATCGTAGATCTGAAAACCGAGGTGCATGAATTTGCGATCGAGGTGCAGATAAGGGAACACCGCATCAACCGGCAGCTCAGGCACCATCTTCACCACGCCCACCAGCATCAGCGGCGCGGTTTCTCCAGCCGCACGCGCCACCGCCAGAATCAAGCCGGTGAGCATGGCCGGTACCGCCAGCGGCAGCACCACGCGCCACAGCGTTTCCGCCTGCGTTGCGCCCAGCGCAAGCGATCCCTGACGCAGATTATCCGGAATGCGCGACAATCCCTCTTCGGTGGCAACGATCACCACCGGCAGCGTCAGCAGCGCCAGCGTCAGCGCGGCCCACAGCAATCCCGGCGTACCAAAAGTCGGATTGGGTAAGGCGCTGGAGAAAAACAGCTGGTCGAGGGTGCCGCCAATCAGCCAGACAAAGAAACCGAGGCCAAACACGCCGTAGACAATTGACGGCACGCCCGCAAGATTCACCACCGCGATGCGCACCAGCCGCGTCAACGCATTGCGTCCGGCGTATTCGTGCAGCCATACCGCCGCGATGACGCCGAGCGGCATGACGATGATCGACATCAACAGCACCATCAGCACGGTGCCAAAAATTGCCGGAAACGCCCCGCTCTCGCCGCCACCGGAAGTCGGTGAATCGCTGACGAATTGCCAAATCTGACCGAAGAAGTGCAGCGTTTTGTTGGTTAAGGTCATGGCATTCGGATACCACGCATCTACCACCTGCGCCAATAGGATGGTGTGATCCACGCCGTTCACATCGCGCAGCACCAGCGTATCGCGCTGACTTTCGTGCTGCAGATGAGTTAACTGCTGCGCCAGCGCGTTAAAGCGGCGCTGTAACGCCGTGCGATTGGCATCAAACTCAGACTGCACCTCCAGGCTGAAGCGGCCGTTACGCTGCTGCTCATCGGCCTGCTGCTGCAAGCTTTCCAGCTGTGCATTAAGGCGCGCCATCTCAATGCGGCGGATGTTACTCGCCTGGCGCAACTGCTCATGTACCTGCTGCAAACGCTGATGCAGCAAGGCATCGCGGCTTTGAGCGGTCATGACTTCGTTATCCTGGCGCAGCTCCACCAGCCAACCATAGGCGTTGCCGCCGTTGCGGCGCTGCAGCACCAACACATCAGCAGGACGACGGGTTTTCGCCTCGCCCTGACTGTAGAGCACGCGGAAATCCGGCGCGGCAAAATCACGGTTGCCGGTTTTCACCACATAGCGCCACTGTTCGCCCTGCTGCTGCTTTTGCAAGGTTTCACCCAGCACCATCACCGGGCTGCCTTGCGGCGGCTGGAACTGATATTGATCGACCGGCTGCGGCCAGAAGGCACGCACGCCCTGCCAGCCGAGCAAACCAATCAGCAAGGTAAACGCCAGCAGGCAAACCGCGACGGCGCCGGCGGTGAGCCAGCGCCAGCGATCGTTTTGTTTCATTGCCGTCATCCGTGGCCCTCATGCTGGCTGTAGCGTTGGCGCAAGCGCTGACGAATCAACTCGGCGATGGTGTTGATCACCAAGGTGAAGATCAACAGCAACAACGCACTGAGGAACAGAATGCGATAATGCGCGCTGCCCGCTGCGGCTTCGGGCATCTCAATGGCAATGTTGGCGGAGAGCGCACGCAGGCCAGCAAATAAGCCGCCTTCGCTAACCGGCGTGTTGCCAGTGGCCATCAGCACAATCATCGTCTCGCCGACGGCGCGGCCAAAGCCAATCATCAAGGCGGCGAAGATGCCCGCGGAGGCACCCGGCAGCACCACAAGCGTCAGGGTTTGCCACGGCGTGGCGCCCAGCGCCAGCGAGCCCTGCCCGAGCGCGCCCGGCACGCTGAACAGCGCATCTTCCGATAGGGTGAAAATCAGCGGCACCAGTGCAAAACCCATCGCCAGCGCAGCAACTAATAAGTTGCGCTGTTCGTAATGCGCTAAACGCTCGCCAATCTCCGGCCAGAACAGCGTCGGCAGCCACAGCGTCAGCAACGTCACCACTAACAGTAGTGGCAGCAGCAGAATCACTTCAAAACCAGGACGTCGCCAGCTGGCCGGCAAACGCGGACTCAGCACGCCGCACAATAATAAGGTCGCGGCCAACACCGGCGGCAGCAGCAGCACGCCAACCAGCGCGGTGCTGATGTGCGGCGCCAGCCACACGCCAGCGATTAAACCAATCACCACGCTGGGCAGCGCGCCCATCATTTCGATCGCCGGTTTAACCCAGCGACGTAAACCCGGCGACATAAACCACGCGGTGTACATCGCGGCGGCCAGCGCCAGCGGCGTGGCAAACAGCAGCGCCAGACTGGCGGCTTTCAGCGTGCCCAGTACCAGCGGCATCAGGCTGAACTTGGCTTGATAGGTGTCGCCCGCCGCGGTGGATTGCCATACCCAATCGGCCTGCGGATAGTTTTCGTACCAGATTTTTTGCCACAGGTTGCGCCAGGTGAAGTCCGGCCACGGGTTATCCAGCGCAAACTGTTGCCATTCCCCGGCGCGTTCAATGATCAAGGCATCACCGTGCGGCGCGAAGGCCAGCGCCTGAATGCCCGGTGCCAGCTGACGCGTTAAAATCGCGCCCTGCTGCTTGCTGGCAAATAGCTGAACCTTGCCCTGCGCATCGTAAGTGGCAAACACGCGGCGCTGCGGCTCCGGCGTTATTCCGCGTACCTGCTGGCTACCGTTGAAGGTGTGAATCTGTTGTAAGCGCGGCCCATTATCACTGGCGATAGCGAACCATTGCTGTACGCCCTGCGCATCCTGAATCAGCAAGGTGCGTCCACCGGCCAGCATATGCAGGCTTTGCGGCGGCAGATTGAGGGTTTGCGTTTCACGTAACTGTGCGCCATCAGATGTGATTTGCCACACGCGCAGCAAACGCCCGCTGCTGGCGTAGAGCAAAGAGCCATCCGGCGACAGCAGCAGATGATCGGCCTGCTGCTGTGGTAACAGAATCTGATTCACTTTTTGCTGATTTTCCAGCGTCAGCAGGCTGATGCCATCTGCGGTTTGCGCCGCGATCAACCATTGATGGTCGTTGAGCGACGTCAGCGCCATATTACTGACCGGGCCTTGCGGTAAGCGCAGCGGACGATCGCCGAGCGGGAAGCCCCATTCGCCGCTGCCGTTGCGGATAACCGGTTGCATTAACAGCAGTTCGCCCTGCATATTGAGCAGCACGCTGCGGTTGTCAAAGCTTGCGATCGCCGCATCGGGTTTGCCATTCAGCGCCAGTGCGGGAGCGGCAGGTTGACCATCAAGCGGAATAAAGCGCGCTTCGTTGCGGCTAATGCGCCAGCCCAAATGGCCGTCGCTGCCCATCGCCAGCATTGGGGTTTTGTCCCACAGCTGAATATTGGTGGTGGCATGCATCCCCGGCGCGCTAAACAGCGGCAACACCACCCAGATCAACCAGAAGAACAGCAGTAACATCAGCAGCAAAATTCCCACGCCGCAAGCTGTGACGACGCGGCGCACTAAATTATCAGTGGCGCGTCGACGACGGTCGCTAAAGTGGACGGGAATACGATTTATGCTCATGCAGGCCAGGTTACCGATGGAAACAAGTCGCTATGTTGCCCGTAGCTGATTGATAAGACAACCTTTGACGTTGGACAAGCCTGCCATACTCTCGCCATAATGGTGACGGACACTGAGCGGTAACGCATTTTTGCGTCTTTTCCGCCGGACATTCCGTCCAGCATCAGCATCTCGGAGTCAGAATGGGTCAGGATAAGCTGTATATAGAAAAAGAATTAAGCTGGTTAAGCTTCAATGAACGTGTGTTACAGGAAGCCTCGGATAAAAGTAATCCGCTGATTGAACGCATGCGCTTCCTCGGGATTTACTCCAATAACCTCGAAGAGTTCTATAAAGTGCGCTTTGCCGATCTCAAGCGGCGAATTCTGATCAGCGAAGAGCAAGGCAAACCGACCTCTTTGCGGCATCTGTTAAAGAAAATTCAGCTGCGGGTGCAGAAATCGGATCAGGAGTTTGATGCGCTCTACAACGATCTGCTGCTGGAAATGGCGCGTAATCAGATCTTCCTGATTAACGAACGTCAACTGTCACCGAATCAGCAAGAGTGGCTGCGCTACTACTTCAAACATCAATTACGCCAGCACGTTACGCCGATTCTGATTAACCATGACACCGATCTGATCGAATTCCTGAAAGACGATTACACCTATCTGGCGGTGGAGATCATTCGCGGCGACGATATTCGTTATGCGCTGCTGGAGATCCCGTCGGATAAAGTGCCGCGCTTTATAAACTTGCCGGCTGAGTCGCCACGCCGGCGCAAGCCAATGATTCTGCTGGATAACATCCTGCGCTATTGCCTCGATGAAATTTTCAAAGGCTTCTTCGATTACGATACGCTGAACGCCTATTCGATGAAGATGACGCGCGACGCCGAATACGATCTGGTTACAGAGATGGAATCGAGCCTGCTGGAGCTGATGTCGTCGAGCCTGAAGCAGCGTCTCAATGCCGAGCCGGTTCGTTTTGTTTATCAGCGCGATATGCCGGATGCGATGGTGGAAATGCTGCGCCATAAGCTGTCGATTTCGAACTACGATTCGATTGTTCCCGGCGGCCGCTACCATAACTTCAAAGATTTCATCGGCTTCCCGAACGTTGGTAAAAGCAATCTGGAAAACCGTCCGCTGCCGCAGATTCGCCACATCGGCTTTGACGGCTTCCGCAACGGTTTCGACGCCATCCGCAATCGCGATGTGCTGCTCTACTATCCGTATCACACTTTTGAGCATGTGCTGGAGCTGCTGCGTCAGGCCTCGTTCGACCCGAACGTGCTGGCAATTAAGATCAATATTTACCGCGTAGCGAAAAACTCGCGCATCATGGATGCGATGATTCACGCCGCCTATAACGGTAAGAAAGTCACGGTGGTAGTAGAACTGCAGGCGCGCTTCGATGAAGAGGCCAATATCCGCTGGGCGAAACGCCTGACCGAAGCGGGCGTGCATGTGATCTTCTCCGCGCCGGGTCTGAAAATTCACGCCAAGCTGTTCCTGATTTCGCGCCGTGAAGGCGAAGAAGTGGTGCGTTATGCGCATATCGGTACCGGGAACTTCAACGAAAAAACCGCGCGCATTTATACTGACTATTCATTGCTGACCGCCGATGCGCGCATCACCAATGAAGTGCGTCGCGTGTTCAACTTCATTGAGAATCCGTATCGTCCGGTCACCTTCGAGCATTTGCTGGTGTCACCGCAGAACTCGCGTGACGTGCTGTATAAGTTCATTGATGCCGAGATCGCCAACGCGCAGCAAGGCAACCCTGCTGGCATTACGTTGAAGATCAACAACCTGGTGGATAATGGTTTAGTTGATCGACTTTACGCCGCCTCGTCGGCAGGCGTGAAAGTGAATCTGCTGGTGCGCGGCATGTGTTCGCTGATCCCTGATTTACCGGGCATCAGTGAAAATATTCGCATTACCAGCATCGTTGACCGCTATCTCGAACACGACCGCGTCTATATTTTTGAGAACGGCGGCGAGAAAAAGGTGTTCCTCTCTTCCGCGGACTGGATGACGCGTAACATTGATCACCGCATTGAAGTTGCCGTGGCGATTCTTGATCCCCGCGTGAAGCAGCGCATATTGGACATCATCGCCATTCTGTTTAGTGATACGGTGAAAGCCCGCATCGTCGATAAAGAGCTGAGTAATCGTTATGTGCCGCGCGGCAACCGTAAAAAGGTGCGTTCGCAGCTGGCCATTTATGACTACATCAAGAAACTGGAACAACCCGAATAACGCCTATGCCAATCTCACATAAAAGTACGCCGAAACCTCAGGAATTCGCGGCAATCGACCTCGGCTCGAACAGCTTCCATATGGTCATTGCCCGCGTGGTGGATGGCGCTTTGCAAGTGCTGGGACGCCTGAAACAGCGCGTGCATCTCGCCGATGGGCTGGATGCGCACAATCGCCTGAGCGAAGAAGCGATTGAGCGCGGGCTGAGCTGTCTGGCGTTGTTCGCCGAACGTTTGCAGGGCTTCAGTTCCGCCAACGTGACGATCGTCGGCACGCACACGCTGCGTATCGCCAGCAATGCGGAAGAGTTTCTGCAGCGCGCGGCCGAGGTGATTCCCTATCCGATCGAAGTGATCTCCGGCAACGAAGAAGCGCGTCTGATTTTTATGGGCGTGGAGCACACGCAGCCGGAAAAAGGCCGCAAGCTGGTGATCGATATCGGCGGCGGCTCCACCGAACTGGTGATTGGGGAAGACTTTGAGCCGCAGCTGGTAGAGAGCCGCCGCATGGGCTGCGTCAGCTTCGCCAATCTCTTCTTCCCCAAAGGCGAAATTACGCCAGAAAACTTCCGCCGTGCGCGCCTCTCCGCTGCGCAGAAACTGGAAACCATGGCGTGGCAATATCGTCTGCACGGCTGGCAATATGCGCTGGGCGCTTCGGGTTCCATCAAAGCGGCCTGTGAAGTGCTGCTGGCGATGGGCGAAAAAGAGAAGCTGATCACGCCAGAAACGCTGGAGTTGCTGACCAGCGAAGTGCTGAAGCATAAGTCGTTTAATGCGCTGAGCCTGCCGGGCTTGTCGGAAGAGCGTAAGGCGGTATTTGTACCGGGCTTAGCAATTTTGTGTGGCGTGTTTGATGCGTTAGCGATTCGCGAGCTGCGTCTCTCTGACGGCGCACTGCGTGAAGGCGTGCTGTATGAGATGGAGGGCCGTTTCCGTCATCAGGACATCCGCAGCCGCACCGCGCAAAGTCTGGCAAATCACTATGCGATTGATAGCGATCAGGCGCGTCGCGTGCTGGAAACCACCGAGAAGCTCTATTTGCAGTGGCAGGAGCAGAATCCCAAGCAAGCTAATCCACAACTGTCGGCGCTGCTGAAATGGGCCGCGCTGCTGCATGAAGTGGGATTGACCATCAATCACAGCGGTATGCAGCGCCATTCGGCTTACATCCTGCAGAACTCCAACATGCCGGGCTTTAATCAGGATCAACAGATGCTGTTGGCCACGCTGGTACGTTATCACCGCAAAGCGGTGAAGCAGGATGAGATGCCGCGTTTCACCTTGTTTAAAAAGAAACAGTTTCTGCCGATGGTATTCCTGCTGCGTCTTGGCACGCTGCTGAATAATCAGCGCCAGGCGACCACCAAACCAGATTCGCTCAAGCTCAGCACCGACGACGGCCACTGGACGCTGACCTTCCCTGCCGGCTTCCTGAGCCAGAATACGTTGGTGCAGCTGGATCTGGAGCGCGAGCAAGCTTACTGGAATGATGTCACCGGCTGGAAACTGATGCTGGAAGAAGAGGAGTAATGCGGGCAGCTGGCCCGCAATCTGGTTATGACGACACGCCCCGATAACTATTACGCTGAAAAATACGGCCTCACGCCGACCCATTCTGAAGTGCTGGCGGCCCTGCCTCATCTTGAAGTAGGGAAAGCACTGGATTTGGGCTGCGGCCAGGGCCGCAATAGTCTGTTTCTCAATCAGCATGGCTTTGACGTGACGGCCTGGGACAGCAATCCCGCCAGTCTGGAGCGCCTGAACAGCATCATCGCGGAAGAGAATCTACAGAACATTCACACCGAGCTGTGCGATCTCAATAGCGTGCGCTTCAACGGCAGTTATCAGTTTGTGCTGTCGACCGTGGTGATGATGTTCCTGCAGCCGGCAACCATTCCGCAGCTGATTGCCGATATGCAGGCCAGCACGCGTAAATATGGCTACAACCTGATTGTGGCGGCGATGGATACCGATGATTATCCCAATACGCAAAACTTCCCGTTTGCGTTTAAATCTGGTGAACTCAGCCACTATTACCGCAACTGGCATATTGTGAAATACAACGAAGAGGTCGGTGAACTGCATCGTCGTGATGAAAACGGTAACCGCATTAAAACCCGTTTCGCCACGCTGCTGGCGCAGAAAGCCAGTTACTGAATTAACGGCCGCTTTGTGCGGCCGTTAGATTGTCTGATGTCGATCAGTGCGCTGAATCTTTTTTGCTCATTTTTCACACAGCGATTGCTTTAGCGATCTAAGTGTGACTAAATATTGCCTCCGCCCATCGGGCATTTACAGGATCCACCCCGCGTGAACAGCGCTATCTCTGCACGAAGACGTCCCAAAACTGGCACCATGACCCGCATTGTTTTACTGGTCAGCTTCTTAATTTTGTTTGGCCGCCTGCTTTTCATCATTCCCGGTGCCATCGAGCATCATCAGCAAAAGAAAGCCATCCCTGAACCGGTCACGCTGAGCACCAGTGATTCGCGCTAAATAATTTGCGGGTCGGCTGTCGCTGCTAAACATTGTCCTTTGAGACAATGCTGCTTTTTACGTCCTGTTACCCGCAACGCGCTACACTGTGAGCTGACTTTACAGACACAAGGAACGCGTTATGTCTGCTTCGCATTCACAAAAATTAGCTGAAACCCGTCATCACATTCTCAACCTGCTGCTCAACGAGCACGATCTGGTTGATGTTCTGCTGGATAAATCCGTCGATCTGAATGCCGCCGAACTGCGTGATATCACCGACTGGCGTCATGAATTAGAGCGTGAGCTGCAGCAATTGCACGCCGCGGATTTAGCCGACATCCTCGAAGCCTTGCCGGAAGAAGAGCGTCAGGCGCTGTGGCGTTTAGTGCCGACGGCGCAGCGCGGTCACGTTCTGGTTGAGGCTTCAGAAACCGTTTGGGCCAGCCTGACGGAAGAAATGTCTGATCGCGATATTCTGCACGCCATCGAGCCGCTGGATATCGACGATCAGGTATATCTGGCGCGCTACCTGCCGCGCGATTTAACCGGACGTCTGCTCACTACCCTTGAACCAAGCCTGCGCGCGCGGCTGATGAGCGTGATCGAGCTGGATCGCGATCGCGTCGGGCAGATCATGGATTTCAATATCCTGACGGTGCGCTCTGACGTGACCTTAGCCACGGTGCAGCGCTATCTGCGTAAAGGCAAAAAAATGCCTAACGGCACCGATAAGATCTTTATCACCGACGAACAAAATCAACTGGTAGGTGAGTTAACGCTCACTGATATTCTGCTCAACAAACCGAAGATGCTGGTCGCAGAAGTGATGAATTCGCATCCCACCACGTTTCAGCTCAACGATAAAGCGGAAGACGCCGCCAGCGCGTTTGAACGTTATAACCTGATCTCCGCTGCGGTCACCGATGCTCAAGGCAAACTGATTGGCCGTATCACCATTGAAGACGTGGTCGATTTGGTGAACGAAGAGAACGAAAGCAACATCCGTAAAATGGGGGGGATCAGCCAGGGCGAAGACGTGTTTGCGCCGGTGCGCAAAGCGGTGGGCAAACGCTGGGCGTGGTTGGCGGTTAACCTGTGTACTGCATTTGTCGCTTCGCGCGTGATTGGCCTGTTCGAAGCCACCATATCGCAGCTGGTTGCGCTGGCGGCGCTGATGCCAATTGTCGCCGGCATCGGCGGCAACACCGGCAATCAAACCATTACCATGATTGTGCGTGCGCTGGCGCTGCATCAGGTTGAACCGGGTAACTTCTCGTTCCTGATCATGCGTGAACTCGGCGTGGCATTGATTAACGGCCTGTTCTGGGGCGGCATTATGGGCGGCGTCACCTGGCTGATGTACGACAACCTGCAACTCGGCGGCGTGATGATGCTGGCGATGGTGCTGAACCTGCTGCTGGCCGCGCTGATGGGCGTGCTGATTCCGTTAATCATGACCAGGATGAAACGCGATCCCGCCGTTGGCTCCAGCGTGCTGATCACCGCGATCACCGATACCGGCGGATTCTTTATCTTCCTTGGTCTGGCGACGATATTTTTGCTGCATCATTAAGGCTTTAAACAGTGTGCGTAACGTTGCAGCATCTGCTGTAAATTGAGTTGCAACGTTGCGCGCGCCAGTTCACTCATTGCTGGATTGACCCGCGTTGAACCACGCTGATTTAACCACTCCAGCACATCGATTAAATGCCATATGGCTGTTTTTCCATCATGAATCGGACGCGGAAACTGCGGGCTATGGCTGAGCATCAGCTTGCGCATGTTCTGCCGCGAAACACCTATCAACTCTGCGATATCCGTCAGCCCGACTAAATCTGGCGCGGCTTCAATCAGTTCCGCATCTGGCAATGCCTGAAAAACATCCTCCAGCGCGCTGCGCACCGCGTCCTGTGCAGTGCTGTCTTCGCGGCAGAACGTCATGCTTAATTTTCCCGCCACCCCCGCGCCAATTAACGCATCAGTGCAGCCTTGCGAGCCGAGCCGTTCGATCACTTCATCGATGTCGCTCTCATCATTGAGCTGAAAACGCAGCGTAAACTCAAATTCCATGTTTCACTCCTCGTCACTTAACCCGCTGAGGGTTTTCACTGCAGTTATCCACCACGCGCCGTAACAGTTTGGCATGCGTTTCAGGATTTTTTGGCGTACTCCAGATGCAGGTAATGCAGTAATCCCCACATCGACACTCTGTCGAATTATCTGGGCAGTACATCTTGCCCCACGCATGGTGACCGCCAACTGCAATCTTCCAACCTCTCGCTTCTGCATATCGCAAAGCTCCTTCGACCGCTTTATGCGGATGCCGCTTCCTCTCTGACATCGCTGGCTACCTTATGCTCACCGCAATAAGTTGTCAACTGACAACCGCGAAGTGTTTCGGTACTATTTCAGCGGCGAATGCTGCAGAAAATAACCAGAACGGTCTCAACGCGCTTTGATTCAGTTTTGTGCTGGAAGACAGCGCACAAAATCAAGCGCACAGCGCCTGAAGTGCATATAGACTCTGTTGTTATCACTGACCTGACGGAGAAGAAGCATGTTTAACGTGGATGATTTTGTGCAGTCTAAGACCGGTGGCCCAAAGATGCAGGTGCTGCGCGTGGAAGGCGATATGCTGTGGTGCGCTCGCGTTGACGATCACATCAAGCGTGAAATTGAAGTCAGAGCCGATAGCGTGAATCTGTATCACGAAGACGGCGATTTCGGCGTCTGTTAAAAAAATGGCCCCAAATCGGGGCCATTTTTAGGGATTGTCTCGCTGCACATTATTCTGACCGATGCCGCCGATAAACGGCAGACGCAGCCTGAATGGTGTGAAATCCAGCCCCATGTTTAATCCCAGCAGATTCACTTCCAGCCCCTCTTCCGCTCCAACCGTCACACCCAACACACCCAGCAGGGAAAGCTGCACGCCGCGACCTGACGGCGGTAAACCTACCGGATTAAGCAGCGAGCGATAATCTTTGCCGAGCGCGTTAGCCGGTAGATCCAACTTCAACGCCGGAACCTCGCGGCCAATATGTGCCATAAAAGTATTGCTGTTGGGTCCCGGCCAGGCGTGATACGTGGTCGGCCAGGGATAGGATTTAATGGCCGCTTCGATCTGCGGAATCATCGCTTCTGCGCTACTGCCGCGATGGTCAACCAGCAGACGCGGCTTCGCACCGTACCAATAACCATCGGGAAGATTGCTGTTACGACGCACTTTATCGCCGCTGCCCCAGCTAATCACTTCGTAACGGTTGTAGCGGGTTTCACCGGCGCGCTTGAAGATAATCCACGGATGCACCGCCACCGCGCCCTTCCAGCCATAAGTCGGCGCAGCATAAACCTGCACGATAGCTTCTGCCGCATAACGCTGCGGATCCGGTGCGATACCGGCCGAATCGCGCCTTGCGGATGCCCAGCCACCGCGTTCAGAGGTGAGCTCACCGCTTCGCGTTGCCTGCGCCAAGCTCGCGCCTAATGAAAGCAAGATGATGCAAAGAAAAGAGATCAGTACGGCTTTGAAAGGCAACATCGACGGCATCCTGATGAGTAAAAATTACTCGCTATCTTGCATCGAAACGGGGGGGTTTGTATTCACGAACTATGCGATACATTTAGCCGCATGATTTGCCATCAGAAGGTTTGAAAAAAAAAGCCCGCAATTAAGCGGGCTTCGTTTTTACGCAGTAATCAAAGCAGGATTTATTCCCACTCAATCGTCGCAGGTGGTTTACCTGAAATATCATAAACAACGCGGGAAATGCCGTTAACTTCGTTGATGATGCGGTTAGAGACGCGGCCGAGGAAATCGTACGGCAGGTGCGCCCAGTGCGCTGTCATGAAGTCGATGGTTTCCACCGCACGCAGTGAAACTACCCAATCATATTTACGACCATCGCCCATCACGCCAACAGAACGTACTGGCAGGAACACGGTGAACGCCTGGCTGACTTTGTTGTACAGGTCAGCTTTATGCAGCTCTTCGATGAAGATGGCGTCTGCACGGCGCAGCAGGTCGCAGTACTCTTTCTTCACTTCGCCCAGCACGCGCACGCCCAAACCTGGACCTGGGAACGGATGACGATACAGCATGTCGTACGGCAGGCCGAGTTCCAGACCGATTTTACGCACTTCGTCTTTGAACAGCTCTTTCAGCGGCTCAACCAGGCCCATCTTCATCTCTTTCGGCAAACCGCCCACGTTGTGGTGCGATTTGATCACGTGTGCTTTACCGGTGGCAGAAGCCGCCGATTCGATCACGTCAGGATAGATGGTGCCTTGTGCCAGCCACTTCACGTCTTCCAGACGCAGCGCCTGCTCGTCAAACACCTCTACGAATACGCGGCCGATGATTTTACGTTTGGCTTCGGGATCGTTCTCGCCTGCCAGCGCATCGAGGAAGCGCGCTTCTGCCGCAACGTGCACGATGTTCAGACCGAAGTGGTCACCGAACATTTCCAGCACCTGCTCAGCTTCATTCAGACGCAGCAGGCCGTTATCCACGAACACGCAGGTCAGACGCTCGCCGATGGCGCGATGCAGCAGCATCGCGGTCACAGAAGAGTCCACACCACCAGACAGACCGAGAATCACTTTGTCATCGCCAACCTGCTGACGAATACGCTCAACCGCATCTTCGATGATTTTGGCTGGTGTCCACAACGCTTCACAGCCGCAGATGTCACGAATGAAACGCTCAAGCATGCGCAGGCCCTGACGCGTGTGCGTCACTTCCGGGTGGAACTGCACGCCGTAAAATTTCTTCTCTTCGTTAGCCATGATGGCAAACGGACAGGTTTCGGTACTGGCAACGGTTTCGAAACCGGCTGGGATGGCGGTGACTTTGTCGCCGTGGCTCATCCAAACGTCCAGCAGCGGTTTACCTGCTGCGCTAATCGCATCTTCGATGTCACGCACCAGCGCGCTCTGAGTCAGCACTTCAACCTGCGCATAACCAAATTCGCGCTCGTTAGAGCCTTCAACCTTGCCGCCCAACTGCATCGCCATGGTCTGCATGCCGTAGCAGACGCCCAACACTGGCACACCCGCGTTAAACACGTATTCCGGCGCACGCGGGCTGTTCAGCTCGGTGGTGCTCTCCGGACCGCCAGAGAGAATGATGCCGTTCGGGTTAAACTGGCGAATTTGCTCTTCGGTGACATCCCACGCCCAGAGTTCGCAGTAGACACCCAGCTCGCGCACGCGGCGCGCAACCAGCTGCGTATACTGAGAACCAAAATCGAGGATCAAAATGCGATGTTTATGAATATTTTCAGTCGTCATTGAGGCGTTTCCATTGGGATGGACTTAATAATAAAAGCGCCCGGCGGGTGCCGGGCGCTAAATTTTACGGGATTATGAACCCATGCGGTAGTTTGGTGACTCTTTGGTGATGGTCACGTCATGCACGTGGCTTTCATTGATGCCCGCGCCGCTGATACGCACGAACTCCGCTTTGGTGCGCAGATCGTCAATGGTCTGGCAACCCGTCAGGCCCATGCAAGAGCGTAAGCCGCCCATCTGCTGATGCACGATCTCTTTCAGGCGGCCTTTATAGGCCACGCGGCCTTCGATACCTTCCGGTACCAGTTTGTCAGCGGCGTTATCGCTCTGGAAGTAACGATCTGAAGAGCCTTTAGACATCGCGCCCAGTGAACCCATACCGCGATAAGACTTAAACGAACGGCCCTGATACAGCTCGATTTCGCCCGGAGACTCTTCGGTACCAGCCAGCATAGAACCGACCATGACGGCCGCTGCGCCTGCTGCAATCGCTTTAGCGATGTCGCCAGAGAAGCGGATGCCGCCATCAGCGATAACCGGAATGCCGGTGCCTTCCAGCGCGGCAACCGCATCAGAAACCGCGGTGATCTGTGGCACGCCAACACCAGTGACGATACGCGTGGTACAGATTGAGCCAGGACCGATCCCCACTTTCACCGCGCTCACGCCGGCCTGCGCCAGCGCCAATGCGCCTGCGCCGGTGGCAACGTTGCCGCCGATGATTTCCAGGTTCGGGTATTTTGCACGGGTTTCACGAATACGCTGCAGCACGCCTTCAGAGTGACCGTGTGATGAGTCAATCAGCAGCACGTCAACACCGGCAGCAACCAGCGCATCAACGCGCTCTTCATTGCCCGCACCGGCACCAACCGCAGCGCCTACGCGCAGACGGCCTTCCGCATCTTTACACGCGTTAGGTTTACGTTCGGCTTTTTGGAAGTCTTTAACGGTGATCATGCCCAGCAGGTGGAAGCTGTCATCAACAACCAGCGCTTTCTCAACACGTTTTTCATGCATTTTGTGCAGCACAACTTCGCGTGCTTCACCCTCTTTCACCGTTACCAGGCGCTCTTTCGGGGTCATCACCGCGGAAACTGGTAAGGTCAGGTCGGTAACAAAACGCACGTCACGGCCCGTGATGATGCCTACCAGCTCGTTGTCGGTGTTCACGACCGGGTAGCCGGCGAAGCCGTTACGTTCGGTCAGCTCTTTCACCGCCGCCAGCGCGGTGGTTGGCAGCACGGTTTGTGGATCGGTAACGACGCCGCTTTCGTGTTTTTTCACCTTACGAACTTCATCCGCCTGGCGCTCAATTGACATGTTTTTGTGAATAAAGCCCAAACCACCTTCCTGCGCCAGCGCAATTGCCAGACCGGCTTCGGTCACGGTGTCCATTGCAGCGGAGAGCATGGGGATGTTGAGACGGATGTTTTTCGTCAGTTGAGTGCTGAGATCAGCGGTGTTCGGTAAGACAGTGGAGTGAGCGGGAACGAGCAGAACGTCGTCAAATGTGAGGGCTTCTTTAGCGATTCTTAACATTGCAATATCTCCACCTGGGGGCGATTAAAACAGATAAAATATTGCCGCGGCATTATACAGGCCGAAACCGATTGCCTCCAGTGTTTTTTCAGAAAAAGTCTTGATCCTCGGGGCAAGCAATGTAGTATCAGTTGATTAACCCTCTGATTTAAAATTTGATCTACATCACATGTCGCTACCGCCAACCGCCAATATTTTTACCGTCAGCCGCCTGAACACCACGGTGCGCCAACTGCTGGAAAATGAGATGGGCCTGGTGTGGCTCAGCGCTGAAATTTCAAATTTCACTCAGCCCTCTTCCGGTCATTGGTACTTCACGTTGAAGGATGATGGCGCACAAGTGCGCTGCGCAATGTTCCGCAACAGCAATCGTCGCGTCACCTTCCGTCCTCAACATGGCCAGCAGGTGTTAGTGCGCGCCAGCATCACGCTGTATGAACCGCGCGGCGATTATCAGCTGATTATCGAAAGCATGCATCCGGCCGGTGAAGGCTTGCTGCAGCAGCAATTCGAGAAGCTGAAAGCGCGTTTAGCCGCGGAAGGCTTATTCGATCAACAGTTCAAACAGCCGCTGCCGGATCCGGCGCGTCAGGTGGGCGTGATTACCTCCGCCACCGGCGCGGCGCTGCACGACGTGCTGCGCGTGCTGCATCGACGCGATCCTTCACTGCCGGTGATTATCTATCCCACCGCGGTGCAAGGCGTGGATGCGCCGGCTGGCATTGTGCGTGCCATTGAGCTGGCTAACCAGCGCGATGAGTGTGACGTGCTGATTGTCGGTCGTGGCGGCGGTTCGCTGGAAGATTTGTGGAGTTTCAATGACGAGCGCGTGGCGCGGGCGATTTTTGCCAGCCGCCTGCCGATTGTCAGCGCCGTTGGGCATGAAACCGATGTCACTATCGCTGACTTCGTAGCGGATTTACGTGCGCCGACGCCGTCTGCTGCGGCAGAATTGGTGAGCCGTAATCAGCTTGAACTGTTGCGCCGTTTGCAGTCGCAGCAGCAGCGCATGGAGATGGCGATGGATTTCTATCTGGCTCAGCAGCAGCGTCGCTTCACGCGCATTCAGCACCGCTTGCAGCAGCAGCATCCACAGCTGCGTCTGGCACGCCAGCAAACCGCGCTCTTCCAGCTGCAGCGCCGTCTCGGTGAAGCGATGGACCAGCGCATGCGTGTGGCCAATCGTCAGCAGGATCGCCTGCTGCAACGCCTTAACGCCCAGCAGCCGCAGGGACGTATTCTGCGCGCTCAGCAGCAGCTCCAGCAATGGCACTATCGCTTACAGCAGGGCATGGAGAAGCAGCTCAATCACAATCGTCAGCGCTTTGGCACGCTGGCGGCACAGCTGGAAGGCGTGAGCCCGCTGGCAACGCTGGCGCGTGGCTTCAGCGTAACCACCGACACCCAAGGTCAGGTGGTGAAGAAAACTCAACAGCTGAGCAAAGGCGACTTGCTGCGCACCCGGCTGGACGATGGTTGGGTGGAAAGCCAGGTTACCGCACTCGAACCGCAGAAATCCCGGAGCCGCAAAGCGCGTTCATAGCGGGAAAACTATACTTCTGGCATGTACCTCAATGGCCAGGAGTTTTTTTATGTCTTACAGCGTTATTCCTCCCTACATTCTGCGCAATATCATTGATAACTGCTCCGGCGCGCAGCAAGACTACGCGCGCCGCACCCTCACCCACGTCCAGCACTTGATGGGCGAACATAACGCTAAACCAGCAAGCACCACCACCGCTCAGCCAGGCACAGTGCTGCGTGCTATCTATGACGCCGAAGGGACGCAAAATCTGCCCGGCACGTTGGTGCGCGAAGAAGGCCAGCCGGGAAATGGTGATGTTGCAGCCGAAGAAGCCTGGAACTATCTCGGCATTACCTACGATTTCTTCTGGCAAATCTACCAACGCAACTCGCTGGACAATAAAGGCCTGAAGCTCGATGGCACCGTGCATTACGGCAAGGAGTATCAGAACGCCTTCTGGAACGGGCAGCAGATGGTGTTTGGTGACGGTGACGGCGAGATTTTCAATCGCTTCACTATCGCGCTGGATGTGGTGGCGCACGAGCTGACGCACGGCGTGACAGAAACCGAAGCGGGATTGATCTATTTCCAGCAGGCAGGCGCGCTGAATGAATCGATGTCTGACGTGTTTGGTTCGCTGGTGAAGCAATTTCACCTCAAGCAGAGCGCCGATCAGGCCGACTGGATTATCGGCGAAGGTCTACTGGCGCAGGGCATCAACGGGCGCGGATTGCGCTCGATGTCGTCACCGGGAACGGCTTACGATGATCCGGTGCTGGGTAAAGATCCGCAACCGGCCGATATGGCGCACTACATCGAAACGCGTGACGACAACGGCGGGGTGCACCTCAATTCTGGCATTCCCAATCGTGCCTTTTACCTCGCTGCTAAAGCGCTGGGCGGCTTTGCGTGGGAACAGGCCGGTCAAGCCTGGTACGACACGCTGTGCGACAAAACGCTGCCGCAGGATGCCGATTTCAGCACCTTTGCGCGCTTTACCGTGCAGCACGCTAATCAACGATTCAACAGCTCAATGGCGGAAAAGATCCAATCCGCCTGGCAGCAGGTAGGCGTAACATGGACATCCAACTGACCGATGACGCAATCATCGAGCTGGCGCGGGAAGGCGGAATCGCTTTTATCCCTAAACTGCGCGGCGAACGGCGCTTTGCGCTGGGGGAACTGCCGGAACCGCAAAAGCAGCGCGTCTGCGAAGTACTGGAACAGGCAATGCCGTTGGGGGAAACGGAAGATCAGGCGGCAAATGTCGGTCGTGGCGATCAGCGCTACTACCGCATTCAAATCACCTATGCGACCCATCGCGAAGCGGGAAGTTTCGTGATTTTAATTCCCGAACAACTGGCGCCCCCCGAGCTGCAATCGCTGTGGCGAGACGGTGAATAGGTTATCGGAGATCTCTCAAGGCAGAACGTAACTGATTGACTATACTCATTATGTGGCTAGCTAGTCCACGTCGAAGAAAACACCCTTAGATGAGGTCTCTGCTATGACACAAAAAAAGCAACGAGGTGGTGCCGGGAACTTTGCAGAGGACCCGGAGCGCGCCAGGGAAGCCGGTAGCGCTGGCGGCAAAGTCAGTGGGGGTAATTTCAGAAACGATCCTGAAAGAGCCAGGGAAGCTGGAAGAAAAGGAGGTCAAAAAAGCCGTCGCCCTTCTAAGCAGCAGTGATTAAGGTGCCTTAAGGAAGAGATGTGCCACGGAGGGTGATAAAAAAAAGGCCGACATCATGATGTCGGCCTTTCTCCTTTTTTAACTTACTTGCTGTCTGGCAGCGCGTAAGCAATCACGTAATCACCACGGTCTGGCGACTGACGTGCACCGCCTGCGGAGATCAGGATGTACTGTTTGCCGGTTTTCGGCGAAACATAGCTGATTGGACCGCCCTGGCTGCCGACTGGCAGACGTGCTTTCCACACTTCTTTACCGGTTGAGCTATCGAAAGCGCGCAGATAGTAATCCTGCGTACCCGCGATGAACACCAGGCCACCCTGCGTTGCCAGCGTGCCGCCTAAGGTCGGCATACCAATTGGCATTTTCGCGCGCATTTTGATACCAAACGGACCGGTATCTTCTACCGTACCCACCGGCACCTGCCACACGATCTGACGGGTTTTCATATCAATCGCTGACAGCGTACCGAACGGAGGAGCCTGGCACGGAATGCCCAGCGGCGACATGAAGCGGTTTTTGTTCACCGCGTACGGTGTGCCTTTCAGCGGAACCGCACCCATACCGGTGTTGATGGCTTCACCGCCGTTGCTGGCCGCCGTTTTGCTGGTGTCTTGTGGGATCATCTGTACCCACAGGCCCAGACGCATGTCGTTAACGAACATGTACTGGTTGTTCGGGTCAAACGAGATACCGCCCCAGTTCATACCGCCCAGTGAACCTGGGAAGCTGAGGGATTTATCGGTATCTGGCACGGTGAACAGACCATCGTAACGCATACCTTTAAAGGCAATACGACACGCCAGCTGATCAAACGGTGTTGCACCCCACATATCCGACTCCGTCATTTTCTGGTTGCCGATATTTGGCATTTCCACAGAGTGCGGCTGAGTTTTGGTGTACTGCTCGTTCGGGATGTGACCCTGCGGCATCGGCAGCTCTTCAACTTTGGTCAAAGGCTTGCCGGTCAGGCGGTCTAGCACCCAGATCATGCCGGTTTTCGCGCCGATAACGACGGCTGGCTTGTTGGTGCCATCCTTCATCGGGAAGTCGACCAGGCTCGGCTGCATTGGCAGGTCGAAGTCCCACAGATCGTTATGCACGGTCTGATAAACCCACTTCTGCTTACCGGTGGTGGCATCCAACGCCAGGATTGATGCGCCGTAAGTGTGATCCAGTTTGGTACGATTCGCACCCCACAGATCCACTGACGAGCTACCCATCGGCAGGAACACGGTGTTCATTGCCGGATCGTAAGACATTGGCGCCCACGAGTTTGGCGTACTGCGGGTGTAATTTTTACCCGGCATCAGCACCGCATTGGGGTCGTCATTGCCTGGGTCAAACGCCCAACGCATCTGACCGGTGATGACGTCAAAACCGCGCAGCACGCCGCCAGGCATGTCGGTCTGTACGTTATCGGCGACACGACCACCCACAACTACGGTGGTACCGGCCATCGCTGGCGGTGACGTCAGCTGATATTGCGGATCTGGCGCACTGCCCAGACCGGTTTTCAGATCAACCACACCGTGCGTACCGAAGGTGTCGCACAGCTCACCGTTGTCGGCGTTGATAGCAATCAGACGCGCATCAATGGTGTTCATCAGAATACGACGCTGACAGGTGTCGCCAGCAGGCAGCACAGCGGCAGTAACCGGCGTTGAACCCGGCTCGGTTGGCTGCTGCAGGGGTTTAGTCGCATCGAAATAGGCTAAGCCACGGCAGCGGTTCCACACTTCTGCCTGCGCGTTGATTTCGCGTTTCCAGATTTCCTTACCGCTGTCTGCGGCAACCGCAATCACATTGTTATGCGGGGTGCACAGGAACAGCGTGTTGCCCACCTGCAGCGGGGTTTGCTGATCTTCCGCACCGTTACCGGTTGGGCTGATTGGCGTATCGCCAGTGTGGAAAGTCCAGGCAACCTGCAGGTCTTTCACGTTGTCGCGGGTAATCTGATCGATGGCAGCGAAGCGGTCGCCACCCGGCGTACGGCCGTAGCTGCTCCAGTCTTGCTGAGGTTTTGATTTATCGACCGGAATCAGCGGCAGCTGTTTACCGTCAAATGCCACGGTAGGATGCGGCTGGAACATCTGCACGAAAGTCGCCACCATGCCCACCACGATCACCGCAGACAGCACATAGGAGACTTTTGCCAGGGAGCTTTTGCCTTCGCTTTTACGCAGGGCTGGCCAGGTGAGGAATGCAAACAGCATCAAGCCGGCCGGCACCATCAAGCGCGAGACCAGCGGCCAGAAATGCAGGCCTGCATCAAACAGTGACCAAATCAGCGTGCCAGCAAACACCAGAATAAACAGGGTGACGGCGGATGATTTGCGACGGAAGAACTGAATGGCCGCCAGCAACATAACGATACCGGCGATGAGGAAGTACCAGCTGCCGCCCAGCGCGACCAGCTTGCCGCCGCCGATTGCGAAGAACAAGCCGATTGCCAGCAAGACCAGGCCAAACAGTACGGACCAGATGCTCAGCCCTTTGCCGGGACGAGCGGAATTTTCTGCCATAACAAAAACTCTCCTGAAAAAATAAAGCGCTGGCGCCGATAAATCTGTGGCAGCCGATGACAAGGCCCCAGCCGCAGCGGGAGACAGGAACTATTCCGTTACGCTTTATTTTATATCTATTGATACGGGTGCAATGCCCGTGATTCGGCGCTTGTGAGCGAGGACACAACGTAGGTGAGAGTGATTCTCGCGACAAGGCGGCAGGATTGTACCACCTGGTACAATAAAAAGTGAATATCCATAACGCGGCAGTCACTGGTTAATAGCATTTTTGCTACAAATCCAGGCGTAACTTGTTAATAACTCTAGGCGTGGAATCCGGAGTTTTTAATCTGCGATGAAGTCAGGCGTAAATTCGACGCGCTTTTTCGAGATGAGACCGTCGCCGTGCTGACAAAAGTAGTCGACAGCGCCACAGGCTTTCAGCACTTGTAACGGCTGATGGCAATCCGGGCATAAGGCGATACGATCGAAATGACGTTCACAATTGGGGCAGTCAAAACCGGTTTCACTGAGAGTGAGTGGTTGCTGACAGGTTGGGCAGGAAAAGTTCATCCATTATCCTCTGCGCTTTGGATGGCGGTCGCCATAAATGGCGCCACTACAAGTTACAGGTGAAAAAAAAGGGCCCTGCTGGGCCCTTCTCATCTTAACGCTTGTTCTTCTTCAGATGCGACATCAGACGCTGACGTTTACGCTGCTGCGTTGGCGTCAACAGGTTGCGTTTGCCCGCGTACGGGTTATCGCCTTCTTTGAACTGAATGCGAATCGGCGTACCCATAACGTTGAGTGAACGACGGAAGTAGTTCATCAGGTAACGCTTATAGGAATCAGCCAGATCTTTCACCTGGTTGCCGTGAATCACCACGATTGGCGGGTTATAACCACCGGCGTGCGCATACTTCAGCTTCACGCGGCGACCCCGCACCAACGGCGGTTGGTGATCGTCGGCGGCCATGGTCATAATGCGCGTCAGCATTGCGGTGCCCACACGTTTGGTAGAGCAGTCGTACGCTTCGGTCACCGATTCGAACAGGTTGCCGACGCCGCTGCCGTGCAGGGCGGAAATAAAGTGGATGCGCGCAAAATCGATAAAGCCCAGGCGGAAGTCCAACATCTCTTTGACTTCATCTCTGGCTTCCTGCGTCATGCCATCCCACTTGTTGACCACGATCACCAGTGAGCGCCCACTGTTCAGGATAAAGCCGAGCAGCGAGAGATCCTGATCGGAGATTCCGGCACGGGCATCAATCACCAGCATTACCACGTTAGCATCTTCGATCGCTTGCAACGTTTTGATAACTGAGAATTTTTCGACGGTTTCGGTGATTTTACCGCGCTTACGTACGCCAGCGGTATCAATCAGGACATACTCACGTCCGTCACGTTCCATCGGAATATAGATGCTGTCGCGCGTGGTGCCCGGCATGTCGAAGACCACGACACGGTCTTCGCCAAGAATGCGGTTAGTTAGCGTTGACTTACCCACGTTCGGGCGGCCAACGATAGCGAGTTTGATTGGCAGTGTGGTTGGGTCGAAATCTTCTTCTTCCTCTTCCTCCAGCGCCTTCTCACTCTCTTCTTCTAAATCGGCCCAATAAGCAGCGTTCTCTTCTTCTTCAGTGAGCTCGACTTCTGGAACGATTTCTTCCATCCACGGCAACAGTGCGGTTTCCAGCAGGCTGTTAACGCCGCGGCCATGCGAAGCTGCAATGGCGTGAATCTCGCCTAAGCCCAGCGCATAGAAATCCAGCACCGCCGCTTCCGGGTCGATACCGTCAGTTTTGTTGGCGACAACAAAGGTGGCTTTCTCACGGGCACGCAGATGATTAGCGATTTGCTGATCCGCCGGCATTACGCCCGCGCGCGCATCCACCATAAACAGCACCACATCGGCTTCTTCAATCGCCAGCAGCGACTGCTCCGCCATGCGGTTTTCTACGCCCTCTTCGGTGCCATCAATACCGCCGGTATCAATAACAATGAATTCGCGCCCTTCCACTTCGGCGCGACCATATTTGCGATCGCGAGTCAGTCCAGGAAAATCCGCCACCAGCGCATCACGTGTGCGTGTTAAACGGTTAAATAGCGTAGATTTTCCCACATTGGGACGCCCAACCAGCGCGACCACAGGTACCATAACACTTGCCTCAGTTTTTAAAATAATTCGCCCGAATGGCGTGATTATAACGACATTTGACGCCAGGCGTCAGGCTGAAGGCGCAAAGAATACCATGCCTGACTAAAAACGAAACGGCCCCTGACGAATCAGGAGCCGTGTAAGCGAGCGGGAAACGCGTTCCCGCAGAGCCAAATCCTTAACGGGTGATGGCGTAAACTTCTCCGCCTTTCGCCTGGATCAGCAGCTTGTCACCGGCAACAACCGGTTCAGTCTGGAAGCCATCGCTGTCCAGTTTCTGCTGCGCCACGAAGCGGCCGTCAAGGGTGTTAATCCAGTGCAGATAACCTTCGCTATCACCGACAACCAGATAACCGTTGAACAGCACCGGCGAGGTCAGATTACGATGCAGCAGATCGCTTTGACGCCAGATGGCTACGCCACCATCAGCATTCAGGGCAATCACGCGGTCATCCTGATCGACCAGATAGATACGACCCGCATCCACCACCATGTCTTTCACGCCGCCAATCTCACGTTTCCACAGCACCTGACCAGAACGCAGTTCCAGCGCGGTGAGGTTACCGTTATACGCCAGCGCATAAACCACACCGTTTACCACGACTGGCGTAGTATCGACGTCGCTCAGGCGATCGATTTCCGTGGCGCCGCTTGGCTGCGAAATACGCTGCTGCCAAATCAGCTGACCTTGATTGACGATGACTGCGCTCACGCGGCCATTATCGCCACCCACAATTGCGCCACCAAAGGCCACGGTCGGGGCTGATTCACCGCGCAGTGACAGCGCAGGCATATCAAGATTAACGGTCCATTTGATCACGCCAGTGCTCTGATCAAGGCCTTGCAACATACCGTTGCTGGTGTGAACCAGCACTAAACCGTCGCTCACCACCGGACGCGACAGCGCTTCACCGGCGACCTTGGTCTGCCAGGCGATGCCACCATCGCTGGTATTCAACGCAAATACCTGACCACGTTCGCTACCGATGTAGATGCGGTCGCCGCTGGCGGTGACGCCGCCAGAGAGCAGTGCCGAGATGTTTTTCGAGAAGAAGCCGGTTTTCTCAGAGAGATCGACTTTCCATTTCTCTTTACCATTGCTGGCATCAAGCGCTTTAACCACACCAAAACGATCCGCAGCATACACGGTACCGTCCAGCCAGGCTGGATGCAGATTGGAATAGAAATCACCAACGCCATCGCCAACCGAGGTGCTCCACGCGGTCTGCGGCGTAAACTGGTTTTCCACTTTAGGCAGCGGGGCCATTTTCACTACATCTTCTTCGCCGCTGAACAGCGAGCAACCGCTGAGCAGAGTGACTGAAATCAGCCCTGGCAGCAGGTATTTACGTAATTCCATGTGCGCTCTCTTGACTGGCTTAACTTAAGTTATTCATCTTCATCTGCAGCATTTGCTTCAGCGCGGGAGAGGCCTGCGATTCAGCACCTTTGCTCCAGGCATCACGCGCGCCCTGCTTATCGCCTTTGCTCAGCAGTGCTTCGCCACGAATGTCCGCCACAATGGCTGTCCAGCCATCACCTTTAACATTGTTAAGGGTAGAAAGTGCGGCATCGGCCTGACTTTGCTGCAACTGAATGCGAGCCAGACGCAGGTTAATCACCGCCTGCAGGTTGGCATCTTTGGTATCTTTCAGCCCACTCTGTAACAGAGTGATAGCTTTATCGAGCTGATTAGTTTCAACATACTGCTTAGCCAGATCCAACGAAGCCAACGCACCATAGGTGTTGTTGTTTTCGCTGGCGAAAGTGGCGACCGCTTCCAGCGAATCAGGCTTGTCCGCCTGCATCGCACTGGTCAGCTGTTGATATTCGGCTGATGCCGCTTTATCGGTGCCTTCCTGATGACTGGACCAGAAACGCCAGCCACCCAGCGCAGCGATACCGATGATTACGCCAACGGCCAGAAATTTGCCATTGTTGGCAAAGAACTGACGCAGCGCGTCAACTTGTTCGTTTTCGTTGCTGTAAACTTCCACGCAATCCCTCTCTTTAAAATGGCTATTGCAGTGCTGCGCTTACTGCAGCAGCGTGCGCAACGTTGCTGCGGCGTCGCTCTGAGCCAGCGTCTGTTGATCGCCGGTACGCAGGTCTTTCACCACAACCTGGCCCGCTTTCACTTCATCTTCGCCCAGCACCAGCGCAATGCGTGCGCCCCACTTGTCTGCACGGGCAAACTGCTTCTTGAAGTTACCGCCACCAAAGTTGGTCATCATCTTCAGTGCCGGATCAGCATCACGCAGTTTTTCCGCCAGTTGCATCGCGGCGGACTGAACGCCCTGCCCCGAAGCGATAACATAGACATCAACAATGCGCGTCGGTTCAAATTCTGGATTAACTGCTTGCACCAGCAACACCAGACGCTCCATACCCATGGCAAAACCAACCGCTGGCGTGGCACGTCCACCCAGCTGTTCAACTAAACCATCGTAACGTCCGCCGCCGCACACGGTGCCCTGCGAACCGAGGCTGCTGGTCACCCATTCAAACACGGTACGGTTATAGTAATCGAGGCCGCGCACCAGGCGCTGGTTAATGCGATAGCTAATGCCCGCGTCGTCCAGCAAGGCACACAGGCCGCTGAAGTGCTCGCGCGACTCCTCATCAAGGAATTCGCCCAGCGTTGGCGCATCGTTTAACAGTTTCTGGATGTCAGGATTTTTGCTGTCGAGCACGCGCAGTGGATTGGTGTACATGCGGCGTTTGCAATCTTCGTCGAGTACGTCCTGATGTTGCTCAAGGAATCCCACCAGCGCGCTGCGATAGTTGGCACGCGCGTCCAGCGAACCGATAGAGTTCAGCTCCAGCTCAACATGCTCGGCAATACCCAACGCTTTCCACCAGCGCGCGGTCATCATGATCAGCTCAGCATCTACGTCCGGGCCTTGCAGGCCGAAGACTTCGACACCCATCTGATGGAACTGGCGATAACGACCTTTCTGCGGGCGCTCGTAGCGGAACATCGGGCCGGTGTACCACAGACGCTGTTCCTGATTGTACAGCAGACCGTGCTCGATACCGGCGCGCACGCAACCTGCTGTGCCTTCCGGACGCAGCGTCAGGCTTTCGCCGTTGCGGTCTTCAAAGGTGTACATCTCTTTCTCAACCACGTCGGTGACTTCACCGATCGCGCGGCTGAACAACGGGGTGTGCTCAACGATTGGCAGACGGATTTCACTGTAACCATAGCTGGCCAGCACCTGCTTAAGGGTGCCTTCAATACGCTGCCAAATCGCGGTATCCGCCGGCAGGTAATCGTTCATCCCGCGAATCGCTTGAATATTCTTCGCCACGTTAGAATCTCTTAAGACAAAAAAACCTGAGCGGCATCATACCTTATGAGGATGAAACCGCACAGGTTCAATCACAAACTGGCACGCGACAGGCGCGCACCACGATTATTTTTCCAACTGCTGCACGTTGATACGGCGGCTTTCATCCAGCATGCTGGCTTTAGCGCGAATACGCGCTTCCAGCTGGTCGATCATGTCGTTGTTATCGAGACGATCGCGCTGGCGCACACCATCTTCGTAGAAGCCGCTTTTCTTGGCTCCGCCGGTCACGCCGAGGGTAGAAACTGTCGCTTCACCCGGACCGTTCACCACGCAACCGATAATGGAAATATCCATCGGTGTGATGATGTCTTCCAGCCGCTCTTCCAGCGCATTGACCGTACCGATGACATCAAACTCCTGACGCGAACAGGTCGGGCAGGCAATAAAGTTGATACCGCGGGAGCGGATGCGCAGAGATTTGAGGATATCGTAGCCGACTTTCACTTCTTCAACCGGATCGGCCGCCAGCGAAATACGCAGCGTATCGCCGATGCCTTCGGCCAGCAGTAAACCTAAACCGATCGCCGATTTCACGGAACCCGCACGCGCGCCGCCCGCTTCGGTAATACCGAGGTGCAGCGGCTGATCGATGGCTTTCGCCAGTAAACGATAAGATTCAACGGCAAGGAAGACGTCAGAGGCTTTGACGCTCACTTTGAACTGATCAAAGTTGAGGCGATCAAGGTGATCCACATGGCGCATCGCGGATTCGAGCAGCGCCTGCGGCGTTGGCTCGCCATATTTTTCCTGCAGATCTTTTTCCAGCGAACCGGCATTAACGCCGATACGGATCGGAATGTTGTAATGACGCGCACAATCCACCACCTGGCGAATACGCTCATTGTTGCCGATGTTGCCTGGATTGATACGCAGACAATCCACGCCATATTCAGCGACTTTCAGTGCGATGCGATAGTCAAAGTGAATGTCCGCGACCAGCGGCACGTTGACCTGTTGCTTAATCAGTTTGAAGGCTTCAGCCGCATCCATAGTGGGAACGGAGACGCGCACGATATCAACCCCGACGCGCTCAAGCTGGCGAATCTGGTTAACGGTGGCGTCCACGTCAGTGGTGCGGGTGTTGGTCATTGACTGAACGGCGATGGGCGCACCATCGCCAACTGGCACCTTGCCGACGTAAATCCGTGTTGATTTGCGACGGATGATGGGTGCTTCGTTATGCATATTCTCTCTCCACAATTACCCGGAAAGCGCGCTGCGCGTTATTGCGCACCCAGCGTCAGACGGGCAACCTGGTTATTACGGATAAAACGACTTAAATCAACGGGCTGATTCTGATATTGCACGTCAACCGCACCCGGTGCGCCAATTTTCAGACGATACGGAGCCGTTCCGGACAAACTCAGCTTACCGCCGCTACGTTGCAAACCGCTGAACAACTTCTTGCCGGTCGCATCGCTGACTTCCAGCCAGCAGTCGGCTTTGAAGTTCATTACGATGGCATTCGGATCGCCTGCCGGTTGGCTGACTGCCGCATTCGCGGTAGGCATTTGACCAGCAGGAACACTGTTTGCTGGCGCCGGAGAGGTCGCTGCTGGCGGCGCTGTATCAATCGGAGCCTGGCTTGGCGAAACCACGGCGTTGTCGCTGCCGGTGGTTTGCGCATTGTTGCTCATGCTCGACGCAGGTGCGTCGGCGTTGCTTTCAGGCGTGGCCGCTGCGCCAGCACCGTTATCGACTGGCGTACCGGCAGCGTTAGTGTCCGCATCGGTATTGCTGTCGGTGCTGTTGTCGCCCAATGGAATGGACTGGCTATTGTCGCCGCTGCCGTTTTGATCGGCCATCGACACCAAGTCAGCCTGTGACGCTTTATGGTTTTGCCACCACCACGCACCGGTCAAACCGACTACGACGAAAACCACCAACCAGGTGAAGATCATCAGCCAGCCATCGCGCTTTTTACGACGCTTACCCAATGAGAAGCTCTGCATCGGCTCGATCCTGGCAGCGCGCACCGGAGCCTGTTTTGCCATCATCGGCAGCAGGTCATCTTCCGGCACATGCACCAGACGGGCATAGGAGCGAATGTAACCGCGCAGGAATGTCGAAGCCAAATCAGCAGGTGACTTATCCTCTTCAATATCACGCACGGTAGTAAGTTTCAGGCACAGGCGTTCAGCGACGTTTTGCTGGGTCAGCCCCATCTGCTCACGGGCCAGACGCAGGCGTTCACCTGTGGAATGTACTGCAGAATTCTCTTGAGTGGCTTCAGTATTCATTAGCTAAATAACGCTGGTACTGTATCGATTGTGGAAAACTTCGCGCCAACCGGTCGCCATAACGTGTAACGTCAGCAGCGTTTCCCTGTTGCGCGGCGAAACGTATCTGTAACCACAGGCTCTCTGCCGTTGCGGGCAAACGCTGGTGGTACACTTCTAAAAGCAGCGGAACCGACTGCTGTTCCTGCTGTTCAAGCCGCCTTTCCACTTCCCTCAGCAGTTGACTGCCCTGCTCCGGTGCGGCATCCAGCGCGTAACCTAACTGCTCGCGCGCTGAGGCACTCTCATCAGCCTGCAGGTAACAATAGCCCGAAAACAGGAATGCATCCTGACGAGCATCGATTTCCTGCGCCTCAATTGCCAGCTTAAACTGTTGATGCGCTTCGTCATACTGCCTTAAACCGCAGAGAAACGCACCGTAATTGTTAGCCACATAACCATTCAGCGGCGCTAACTGCTGCGCCTGCTGATAGTGCCAGCGGGTTTGTGCGCTGTTCAGCTGCGCCTGCGCCACACGGGCCAGGGCCAACGGCACGCGATAATCTTTCGGCGCTGCCTGCTGAGCACGCAATAAATTGCGCTGTGCAGCGGCATAATCCTTCACCGCCAGATAATGCAATCCGAGCTGCAGACGGATATCCGCTGCACTCTGCTTTGCAGGATGATTGACACAACCGGTTACAACAAAGCCAGCCAGAATCGCGGCGGGTAATCCTTTATGCATTTCAGTCTCTCCATGAAAAATATGCGGAGAGACTGACATGAGTTACGCCCGCTGAATATCAGCAGGCGCTGGCTTTCAGAGCGCCTTCACAGAGATGGCTTCGCCCGCCATTTTCTTACGCAGCGTACGCTTGGTACGGTCAATCACATCGCCCGCCAGCTGACCACAAGCGGCGTCGATATCATCACCACGGGTTTTACGCACGATGGTGGTGAAACCGTAATCCATTAGCACTTTGGAGAAGCGATCGATACGGCTATTGGAGCTACGGCCATACGGCGCGCCCGGGAACGGGTTCCACGGAATCAGGTTGATTTTGCACGGCGTCTCTTTCAGCAGTGCCGCCAGTTCATGCGCGTTGTCGGTGCTGTCATTGACGTGATCCAACATCACATACTCGATGGTCACACGGCCCTGATTGGCGTTGGACTTGCCGATGTAGCGTTTGACCGCCGCAAGGAAAGTCTCGATGTTGTACTTTTTGTTGATCGGCACGATCTCATCACGAATCGCATCGTTCGGCGCGTGCAGTGAAATCGCCAGCGCTACGTCGATCATATCGCCCAGCTTATCCAGCGCCGGCACCACGCCAGAGGTTGACAGCGTAACGCGACGTTTTGACAGGCCGAAACCGAAGTCGTCCAGCATGATATCCATCGCCGGCACCACGTTGTTCAGATTCAGCAGCGGTTCGCCCATGCCCATCATCACCACGTTGGTGATCGGGCGCTGACCGGTAATTTTCGCGGCACCGATGATTTTCGCGGCGCGCCATACCTGGCCGATAATTTCTGATACGCGCAGGTTGCGGTTAAAGCCCTGCTGCGCCGTCGAACAGAATTTGCACTCCAGCGCACAGCCTACCTGTGAAGAAACGCACAGGGTTGCGCGATCCGCTTCCGGGATGTAGACGGTTTCAACCAGCTGGTCGCCCACGCGAATCGCCCATTTAATGGTGCCATCGGTGGAACGCATCTCTTCCGCTACTTCCGGCGCACGGATTTCAGCGCGCTGCATCAGCTTACCGCGCAGCACTTTGTTGATGTCGGTCATCTGCTCGAAATCATCGCAGCAGTAGTGGTACATCCACTTCATGACCTGATCGGCACGGAACGGCTTTTCGCCCATCTCAAGAAAGAATTCGCGCATCTGCTGACGATTAAGATCCAGCAGGTTAATTTTTTCGTTTTTTGGGGAAACAACCACGGGGGAAGCGGACGACGGCGTCACAATCTGTTCGGACATAATGTTCTCTGGCCTCGTTGTTACACGTTACGGCTCTGGTTAATAGTAGGAAAAAAACAGCGCCCTCGCTGAGGCTGGCTCAACAAGGGCGCATAATTGTACTACATCTGCTGCATGATGCCAGGGGAACCGTTTCACAGAGGTTGAACAGCTGTAAAGACGGGTGTCCGCTCAGGCCATCAACGCACTTAGCGAGTGCGTGGGCAGACTTCGTTTTCTGCGAAGAAGTACGCGATTTCGCGTGCTGCAGATTCAGCAGAGTCAGAACCGTGGGTCGCGTTCTCGGTGAAGCTGTCCGCGTAATCCGCACGCAGGGTCCCTGCCAGCGCGTTGTCTGGGTTAGTTGCACCCATCAGATCGCGGTGACGCTGAACGGCGTTTTCGCCTTCCAGTACAGAAACCACAACCGGACCAGAAGTCATGAATTCAACCAGACCATCAAAGAATGGACGGCCTTTGTGCTCAGCGTAGAAGCCTTCAGCCTGCTCTTTGGTCAGGTGCAGCATTTTTGCGCCAACGATTTTGAAGCCCGCGCTTTCAAAACGGTTATAAATTGCACCAATCACGTTCTTAGCGACGGCGTTTGGTTTCACGATTGAGAAAGTACGTTCGATTGCCATGTTGACCTCTAGTTAGCATCCTGAAGAATCCGGGAGCTCCTCCCGGTAAGAAAACGCGCCGATTATAGGGATATCGCAGCGCGTTGCCTATTAGCGATTGGCGGAATTATTGAAAATAATTGATTTTTGTCGGGGCGCGCAGGCAAAAAGTATGCCATATCCATGCACTTAACCGCGCGTAAAGGCCACCGATGAGAGTTGCCCCGCTTCATCCATCACCACCAATTGATAACTGCCCGGCTCATCCAGCACCAGCGCCGCACTCTTATCATTCGCGTCCCGCTCCAGCGGCTGTCCGTTTAAGAACCACCAGCGCTGCTCACCTTGCCCGCCCTGCACCGCAACCGGCATCACCAGCACCACTTTACCCGGCAGCGGCTGTACGCGCTGGCCGTTGATCACACCAGTAATCACCATCGGCGGCGCATTGCCCTGATTGCGCGGCGGACAAGCGGGATCGATCGGCGGCAAGCGCTGCGCACGGCGTTCAGCAACCGGCAGCCAGGGTTCAAGCGGCAGCGGCCACATCAGGCGCTCCCGACTTTGTGCATCCGGGCAATCTGCCGCCACACGCCATCCCCGGCTGTTCTGCCAGTAGCGCTGACGCAAGCCATTGACGCCTTCCTGCCCCGGCGCCAGCAGCGTCGGTGGCACAGTTTGATTCAACACCCAACTCTGACGACGCTGGCGACAGTTTTCGTCGCCGGGAGGCAATGGCTGACCGCCAGGCCAGCAAATGCTCATGGCGCTGACCGCAAGCGGACGCGGATCGCGCGGCGCACCGCTCACCGGCATATGTCCCGTCAGCACATTATTGACCTGATTCATCACCGGCACCGCCGAGGCAAAACCAAATTGCCCGGCGACCGGCGTGGCATCCGGCCGCCCAACCCACACGCCAATCAGATAGCGCGGCGTGATGCCAATCGTCCATGCATCACGGTAGCCGTAACTGGTACCGGTTTTCCAAGCCAAAGGCGCAATCTCCGCCACCGCGCCGCTGGCCGGAGGTTGCGCCGCGCCAGCCAGAATGCGCCGCACAATCCATGCCGCGCCCGGCGACAACAGCGGCCTCTCCTGCAGCGGCTGTGTCGTCAGCCAGCGCAACTGCGCCGCATTGCCGTGACGGGCAAAGGCGCTGTAGGCCGCCACAATCTCATCCATGCGTGCGCCGGTGCCGCCCAGCACCAGCGACAGATTGGGCTCTGCGCCAGCGGGAAAGCGCAGATTTAATCCCACGTTACGCAAGCGCGCAGCGACACTTTTTGGCCCCAGCGCATCCAGTAACTGCACCGCCGGGAGATTGAGCGACCGCTCCAGCGCAGCGCTGGCGCTCACCGGCCCGTGAAAGCCCGAGTCAAAGTTGCCGGGACGATAGTCGCCGAAGCGGCGCGGCACATCCTGCAGCAGTGATTCGCCATGAATCAGCCCATCATCCAGCGCCATGCCATAGACAAAAGGCTTCAGCACCGATCCTGGCGATCGCACGCTCGAGATCATATCGACATGACCAAAACGGCTGTCGTCATTGAAATCCACCGATCCGACATAGCCGCGCACTTTCATGTTTTGGTGATCCACCACCAGCAGCGCCAGCGAGGTGCGCGGCGGTAAGTTGTTTTTCAGCGACGTCGCCAGATTCTCCAGTTCGCGCTGCAGCGACACATCAATGGTTGAGGTGATTTTGTTGTCGGGTGACAGCGACAATAGGCGTCGGGCCAGCAGCGGCGCACGTTGCGGCATTTGGCGCGGCGGCAGCCACACCGCTTCTTGTTTGATATCGGCGACAACCTGCGCTGACCAGACGTGATATTGCGCGAGGCGATCCAGCACTTTATTGCGTGCTGCTTCGGCGCGCTGAGGCCAGCGGTCCGGACGCAGGCGGCTTGGTGCCTGAGGCAACACCGCCAGCAGCGCCGCTTCACCTTGGGTAAGTTGCGAAGGCGGTTTCCCCAGCCACATCCAGCTCGCCGCGCCAACGCCCTCAACCGTGCCGCCAAAAGGGGCGCGATTGAGATACAGCGTGAGGATGTCGCGTTTTGAGAGATGATATTCAAGCTGCAGCGCGCGCCACGCCTGCACCACTTTGCCGCGCAGGGTGCGCGGTTGCGGATCAATAAGCCGCGCCACCTGCATGGTGAGCGTGCTACCGCCGGAGACCACGCCGTGATGCAGCACGTTCTGCCCGACTGCACGCATAATCGCCATCGGATTGATGCCGGGATGATGCCAGAACCAGCGATCTTCGTAGGTCAGCAGCGCCTCAATATAGGAAGGCGAGACATCCTCCAGCGTCACCGGATAGCGCCAAATGCCTTGCGGGTCAGCAAAGCGCCACAGCGGCGTACCGTCCTCAGCCACCACCACGCGCGCCGGCTGTAACTCATGCAGCGGTAGCGGTGTAAGGCGATCCAGTAGCCACAGCGCGGCCAGCAGCAGCAGTAAAAAAAGCGGCAGCCAGCGCCACCGCTTTAGTCGCTTACTTCCAGACATCAATGCTTAACGCACATTGAGTTTTTCCGGCGTGCTGCCAATCGCGCGCCATTCCGGCACATACATCGATTCCACCTGCGGCGGCGGCAGGCGATAGCTGCCCGGCGTCACCGCTCGCGCCAGATACAGCAGCGTGCCCGGCGTGTAGCCATCGAGCGCCAGCGCGGCGACGAAGCGGTCGTCACGGAATTCGATGTGCTTGATGTTGGCTTGTTGCATATCCATCATGCTCTCTTTCAGCGCATCGGCACTGTCGCCTAAACTGGCGCTGCTGTCGCTCAGGTTCTGGTTTTCCAGCTCCAGTCCGGCAGGCAGCAGATCCACCACCAGCGCATCACTGACGCGCTCGCTGGCCGCGACTTTGAGCCGCACCACCAGCAGTTCGCCACTTTTCAGGTTGGTGAGATCCGCCGGCTTACCCTCCAGCGTGAAGTACTCACGACTGATCTGCAGCACGTTGCTCATAGGCGACGGTGCGGTGCGCGGATAACCCACCACATTTAGCGTGCCGTAAAGCGGCGACGCGTTGTCGCTTTTCACCGACACGCCCTGACGCAGCTGATCTTCCGTCATGCCAATATTGAGCGGCTGATCACTGCTGAGCGGTTCCGCTTTACCCTGCAGGGTCGCCTGCCAGCTTTCACCTTTGTGCTGCTGCAAGGTGCGAGCGGCGAGGAACAACGCGTTGTTTTCCTGGGTCGAGAACCAGCGCTGTCCGTGCACGGCTTTTGCCAGCTCGATCAACAACGGACCTTGCATCTCCGGCAGCAGCTGGTTTTCTGTCAGCAGCGACAGAATCAGCGCGCGATCGCGCACCGGGCTGCCGTAATCGCCGAGCCAGCTGTTGGGTTTACGTTCCAGGCCAATGCCCTGCGCCAGCGCCAGTTGTGCGCGCTGTTGATCGCCCATCAGCTTCAATGCCACGCCAAGCTGCACCATCGCCAGGCCCGATTTAGCCCGATCGCGCTTTTCATACAGCGCACGCAACGCACCGAGCGGCGCCTGCTGCTGACGCGCCAGCACCAATCCGGCATAAGCCTGCACGCTGAAACGCAAGCCATCGGCATCGCTGCTCCAGCTGGTTTCGATCTGCGCGGGATCCTGCAGATAGCGCAGCAGACGTTCGTCGGCGCGCGTAATTACGCCATCCGGCACGCTGTAACCGGCTTCGCTGGCGCGCAGCAGAAAATCGGTGACGTAAGCCGTCAGCCAGAACTCTTCCTGACTCTCTTTGCTCCACAAACCAAAGCTGCCGTTGCCGCGCTGCATGCCGGCAAGACGCGCGATGCCGGTATCAATCGAGGCGCGACGTGCTTCATCGTTGCTGGTTTTGATGCCCATCGCCGTCAGCTGCGCATGATTGGTGAACACCGACGGCCAAATGCCGCTGGCGGTCTGTTCAAGGCAACCATAAGGATAGGCATACAGCGAACGGATATAGCTGGCGATATTCAACGGCGGACGGTTGCTGAGCGACAGCTGTCCGCTCAAGGTATCCTGCTGCAAGCCATTGAAGGCGCTGGCCATCACCTGCCAGTTCTGGCCGGTTTGCATCACGTTATCGAAACTCAACGTTTGTGCCGGATACGCCGGACGCACACCAATTTTCCATTTACGCTCGCTCGCTGCCAGCGTTTCACCCGGCAAACTCATGCCGGAAACCTTGACCTGTACCTCGCCTTCACCGAAGCCGCCCAGCGCTTTGACTGGAATTTGCAAGGTGGTGCGCGCGCCTTGCGCCAGCTGCACGCTGGCAGGGATTTTGCCGTTCAGGACGATCTGGCCGCTGGCGCTGACGTTGATTTTCAACGTTTGCGGTTGATCGGTGAGGTTAGTGAGATCCAGCGCCAGCGTAGATTGATCGCCGCTGGCCAGGAAGCGCGGCGTCGCCAGTTCGCTGATCAATGGCGCGACAACCACCAGCTTACGATCGGCCGACCCGAAGCTGTCGTCGCTCCACATCTGCGCCATCAAACGCAGTTCGCCGTTAAACGCCGGAATCGGCAGTTCCAGCGTACCTTCGCCATTGGCATCCAGCGTTACGGGCTGCAACTGCTGCGCCACGATCTGCACGTCGGTGACCGGTTTTTTGCCGACGCGCGACAGCGCATCCGCATCGTCGCCGTCACCACCAAAGCGCAGCGCGGCCAGTTTGCCACCGCCTTCAATCAGTTGACCAAACACATCGTATTGATCGGCGTTATAGCGCTTGCGGCCAAAGAACGCTTCCCACGGATTCGGGGTTTTGTAGTCAGTGATGTTAAGCACGCCGCTGTCCACCGCCGAGAGTAATACCTGAACCTGCTTCGGCAATGCGCCACCTTCACGGCTGGCTTTGACCTGCACTTTTAGCGTCTGCTCAGGACGGATCTTATCCGGCGCGTCGAGCGCTAAGCTGAGGCGGCGCGCTTCGGTCGCCATCGGCAGATGCAGCAAGCCCACCGCGCGTTTCGGCGTGACGCCGCTGGCCTTGTCGCCGTCGCGCACCACGATGGCGCTGAGATAAAGATCGTGTCGCTTCCAGCTGTCGCTAATCGGTACATCAATGGTTGCGCCGCCCGCCGGAACCTCCAGCGGTTGCCACCACAGCGTGCCGCTGCTGGATTCCACCATCAGATAGCCTTTGCCGGCAGCAGGCGACTCCACCTGTACGTGTGCGATGTCGCCCGTCTGATAGGCGGTTTTATCAATTTTCAGTTTGACCTGATCCGGACGCAGCGCGCCGGTGCCGTTGGTATTGTCCTGCCACCCATATCCGGCCTGGAAGCGTACGCTGCTCATGATGTTGTTGCCGGCATGCACTTCCAGGCGATAGGTGCCCCACTCTACCGGGAAACTCACTTTCTGGCTGCCGCCCGCCGCAATAGAGATGCGCTGCTGATCCTCCTGCAGATCCTTTTGATCGAAGCGCGATTGCCATCCTTCGCTGTCAGAGAAGCTCCAGTAATAGTCGCGGCGTTCGTGGATCAGGCGCACATCAAGATCTGACGCCGCCAGTTTTTCGCCCTGCGGATTGGCGTAGACCACGTCGAATTCCGCGAGGCTGTTTTCTGCCACGGTCGGCTCATCGTGATAACGATCGCTGCGATAGTCATATACCGATTCACTGCTAAACAGCGGACGGATGCCGGGCAGCGCCGCTGCCGGCCAAATCGCCTGAGTCGCGCGGCGCGTCACCGGACGGCCGCCGGTTTCCAGCAGGCTGGCTTGCAGAATCAGATTGAGCGGCGAATGGCTCTCTTTCCAGCTGCTCTCAACGTTAAGCTGCAGCTTGCCGCTCTCATCCAGCTTCTCATCCACATCATCGAGCGAACGTTTCAGCTCTTCAGTGATGTCACCAAATTGATAGCCAGGCAGCGCGGCAACCGCATCACGCGCGGGACGCAGGAACAGCTGCCCTTGCAGCTCGTTACCCGCTGCCGGCGCGCCATACAAATAGCGGCCTTCAACGGCAAAGGTAATATCGTCATCCGGCGCCACCGGCTGCGCGCTGTTGGTCAAATCCAGCGCCATGCGCTCCGGCAGGAAGTCTTCGACGTGGAACGGCCAGCTGCGCGGCTGGTTGTCGCCACTGTTGATGCGCAGCGTCCATTCGCCGGTCATCGCCGCAGCCGGTATCGCGAAGCGATGTTGATAGACGCCGTTCTCTGGCTGCCAGACAAAGGTCTGCGACACTTCGCCATTCGGCTGCACCACGTCGGCTTTCACCGGCTGCGGCGGCAACGGTTTGCCATCTGCATCACGCAGCAGCGCGTTGACGATCACCGTTTCACCCGGACGATAGAGATCGCGCGGACCAAATACGAACAACTGTTTGTCGTAGCCTTGCGGACCATCAATGGGGAACTCCGCCAGATCCAGCGCCGGACGATTAAGATCGATCAGCGAGGTTTGCTCCTTTTGTGTCGCCAGCAGCAGCTTGCCTTTAGCATTCGCCGGTAAACGCAAATGACCGTAGCTGTCGCTGATGCCACTGGCGAGTTGTTTGCCTTTCTCATCCAGCAGCTGCACGCTAACGTCATCAAGTGGCGCGCCATTGGTCAGGCTTTGGGCAAACAGTTCCAGCTGTTCAGGGAATTGGTGCAGCGACAAACCGATGTCGCTCAACGTAAACAGTGTCGCCGGTTGCGTGTAGTTGTAGGTTCCGGCCTGTTTCATCACCGCCAGATAAACGCCCGGCTGCTTCAGCGCATCGACATCGCCCAGCGGCAGCTGCATTTTCTCGCGCGTGTTGCGTGCCGGATTAAGATCGAAGCGGGCGCCGTAAACCAGATCGGCATTTTTCAGCAGCTCGCGTGATTCCCAGTACGACATATTGTTGCCGTAATTCCACTGAGCGAGAAAATCGGCCAGCGAGGCACTTTTCACGCGGAAGAAATCGACGTCGACGTTATTCACATTCAGCGCCAGCACCGGCAATCCCTGCGTCAGACGCAGCGGCAGCAGCGATCCGCGACTGGCAAAACCCACCATCGGCTGGATATCGCGCGTGGTGAGCGATTGGCTGAAAGATTTCGATAAGGTGCTGCCATCGGCCGCTTTGAGACCGGCATCGACGTTAACCGTCAACTTGCGCGACGGTTCAGGATGACGAAAACGCAACGCTTTACCGTTTGGCGCCAGCTCCCAGCCGCCATCAACCTTGCCGCTTTTCTCATCGATAATCTGCACGCGCGCAGCGAAATCCTGCTTCGCTTCAAGCGGCGTGTTGAAGGTCAATACCAGCGCGGCGGCGCCGTCGAGTTGCAGCTCGGAGAGATCGATAACCGACAGCGATTTCTGCGTTGCTGTTGCGGTTGCCGCTTCCTCCGCGTGACTCGTCAAGGTCCCGCCGCCCAGTAATCCAGTACCGATCAGCGCGCTGAGCAGCAGCCGGTTAAAACGTTTTGCCATGGTAATTCCCTCACCAGTCCCAGAAGTTAAGAAAACGTCATTCCGCGCAATTTCACATCAACCCGCCAACTTTAGCAATCACACCCTTGAGATAGCGTTCACATTCCCGGAGACTGGTCGTTTCCCGTTTGCTGAGAAGAGGTTGCTATGACAGCCATGTTTGTGTCCGCTGATTGGTTGAAAGAACATTACACCGAGGAAACATTGCAGGTGCTTGATGCCCGCATGTTACCGCCTGGCCAGGAAGCCGTACGTGATGTGCAGGCTGAATATCTGGCTGGTCATCTGCCGAATGCGCCGTTCTTCAATATTGAAGCCTTGTCCGATCACACCAGTGCTTATCCACACATGATGCCCCGCGCCGAATCCTTTGCGGTGGCAATGCGCGAATTGGGCGTCAGCCAGGACAAACATCTGGTGGTGTATGACGAAGGCAACCTGTTTTCGGCTCCGCGTGCGTGGTGGATGCTGCGCGCCTTTGGCTGCGAAAACGTGTCGATTCTGGCCGGAGGATTACAGGGTTGGAAGGCAGCCGGTTTCGATGTCGCAACCGGCCCGGTTAGTTTGCCGGAAGGTGAATTCGAAGCGACTTATGATGGCGCACAGGTGAAACGTCTGACCGACGTGCTGCTGATCAGCCACGAAGGCGGCGCGCAGATTGTCGATGCCCGTGCGGCGAACCGTTTTAACGCCGAAGTGGATGAACCGCGTCCGGGCTTGCTGCGCGGGCATATTCCCAACAGCCTGAACGTGCCGTGGAACAGTTTAGTGGTAAATGGTGAATTGAAACCGGCAGCGGAACTGCGCGATCTGTTTGCTCAGGCAGGGGTAAAACTGGATCAGCCGGTGATTGCCAGCTGCGGTTCGGGTGTCACGGCGGTGGTGGTGATTCTGGCGCTCACCTCGCTGGGTGTGCGGGATGTGACGCTGTACGACGGTTCGTGGGGCGAATGGGGCAGCCGCGACGATTTACCGATCGAGAAGTGATAGCAGGTCGCCATCAATGGCGACCACGCATTATATAATCCGCTGACTGCCCTTAAAATCGCGCAGGAAACTGCCCCAGCGACGTTCATAGAACGGCGTGATGTGGGCAGTAAAGAAGTGGCTCACGCCGCGATCTTCATTAACCACTTCACAGATATCAATGGGCGCATCATCCGCAAGCGTATCCGTCGCTACACCGCCCGCCGCCTGAATAATCTCATCGATATCGCTATCAGCTTCGATACCAATCAGCAGGTTCGGTGCTTCGCTGGCGCTTTCACGAATGCTGGCGATGTAAGCACGGCGTACCTGTTTGTACTTGGCAAACAGTTGCGTTAACGAATCAATCATCTGCGCTGGCGGCTCGGCCACTTCGGACAACAGCAACGCATGACCACCTTCCAGCACGGTTTGCTGGCTCAGCGCACTGCCCTCTTCGCCAATCAAATGGGCGATTTCACCCGGCGAAAACTCTTTACCCGCAGGCAGTTTCGGATTGAGGAACAGCGTTTCGCCTTGCGTGATTTCAAACAGCGTGCGCACCGGCATGCGCAGGTAAGGTTGTTCATCTTTGATGGCCTCGCCCATCGCCTCTTCCGAGGTGAAGAACGGGATCACGCTGCCGCCATCCTCTTTTTCCCAATGCTGTAATTCGACCGGCGAAGTCGCATCAAACTGTTCGGCGGGACTTTCGCCTGGCACCCACACATCGGCTTCCAGCAGCAGCTGGAAAAATTCCGGACGGTGCGCAGGCTCAGTAGCCGCCAGCTTCAGCACCTCTTCAAGACGGTTACTCATTTATCGTATTCCAAAAAAGACGGCAAGCTTGCGCCTGCCGTGATGAGGATTATTTCAGTAACAGATTGGCGACGGTGCGTACACCCAAACCGGTCGCACCCGCGGACCACTGATCCACCGCGCTTTTGCGGTACGTCGCGGAGCAGTCAATGTGCAGCCAGCCTTGCTGATATTTGCTGACGAAATGCGACAGGAACGCCGCCGCACTGCTGGCACCCGCCGCATGTGACGGGCTGGCGATGTTATTCAGATCGGCAAAGTTCGAAGGCAGATGGCTGCGATGGAACTCGGCCAGCGGCAGACGCCAGAAAGCTTCGTTTTCGCCGGTTGCGCTGCCAAGCAGCGACTCCGCCAGCACATCGTCAAAGGTAAACAGCGCGTGATAATCGTTACCCAGCGCGGTTTTCGCCGCGCCGGTCAGCGTTGCCGCATCGATCAGCAGTTCAGGATTTTGCTCGCTGGCATCGATCAGGCCATCGGCCAATACCAGACGACCTTCCGCATCGGTGTTCATCACTTCCACGGTTTTACCGTTGCGATAGCGAATGATGTCGCCCAGACGGAAGGCGTTGCCGCTGACCATGTTGTCTGCGCAGCATAGATACAGCTTCACGCGCTTATTCAGACCGCGTGAAATCGCCAGCGCCAGTGCGCCAGTCAGCGTTGCCGCGCCGCCCATATCAGACTTCATTGAGTCCATGAAAGCGCTCTGCTTCAGGCTGTAACCGCCGGTATCAAAGGTGATGCCTTTACCGACCAGACAGGCGTAAACCGGCGCATCTTCATCGCCAGTTGGATTGAAATCCAGCGCCAGCAACACCGGTGCGCGCGTGGAGCCGCGGCCCACGGTGTGGATACCGGCGTAACCCTGAACACGCAAATCGTCACCTTTGGTGATGCGATAGCTGACTGCTTTGCCGCCCACTTCGTTGATCAGATCAACCGCGTTGTGCGCCAGCTGTTCCGGGCTAAGATCTTCCGCCGGCAGGTTGATGGTGTCGCGCACCCAGTCAACAATCTTCAGACGACGTGCAAATTCAGCCTGATCGTCCTCATTGAATTCCGGCCACTCGACCTGACGTTTGCCTTTCGGGCTGCGGTAGCCTTGCCAGAACGCCCAGCACTTTTCCACATCCCAGCCTTCGCCCTGCAGCGAGACGTGACGAATGCCCTGGCCGTCCAGCTTGCGCCCCGCGCGCTGGATGCTCATCAGCGCGTCTGCGCCAGTCAGGTGAACGGTCATGCCACTTTCGTTGCTGCTCAGCAGCGCTTTGTCACCCCAGCGCGCATCGGCGGCCTGGGAGCTGAGCGTAATTATCATCGGTTGTGTTGTCATCGCGTGGCTCCGTTTGCGTTAGGTGTCACCTTGCGCCAGAACCGGCGCAAGGAGTGCATGAATTAGCGGGCGTTTGCCGCAGGCGAAAGTGCCCGCAGACGTGTTACCGCTTTGTTGACCAGCTCGATAGCGTACTCAATTTCCTCTGCGCTGGTGAAGCGTCCGAGCGAAAAACGCAGCGAGCTGTGTGCCAGCTCCTGCTCAACGCCCATCGCGCGCAGCACATAGGAAGGTTCGAGACTGGCCGAGGTACAGGCGGAACCGGATGACAGCGCCAAATCTTTCAGCGCCATAATCAGCGATTCGCCATCGACGTGGGCAAAACTGATATTGAGGATGTTCGGAGCGCCCTGCTCCAGCGAACCGTTGAGGTTCACGTTACCCAATTGACTAATACCGCGCCACAGACGCTGGCGCAGCTCGGCCAGACGCGCCATTTCGCTGCTCATCTCTTCACGCGCAATCCGGTAGGCTTCGCCCATGCCGACAATCTGATGCACCGGCAACGTGCCCGAACGCATGCCGCGCTCGTGACCGCCACCGTGCATCTGTGCATCAATTTGCAGACGCGGTTTACGACGCACCCACAGCGCGCCGATGCCTTTCGGTCCATACAGCTTGTGCGCTGAGAACGACATCAAATCCACCGGCAGTTCAGTGACGTCAATCGGCAATTTGCCGACGCTTTGCGTGGCATCAACGTGAAACAGGATGTCACGTGCACGGCACAGCGCGCCGAGTGCGGCGATGTCCTGAATCACACCGGTTTCATTATTGACGTGCATCAGCGACACCAGCACCGTGTCGTCGCGCAGTGCAGATTCGAGCATCTGCGGCGTAACGATACCGTCGCTGCCCGGCTGTAAGAAGGTGACATCAAAGCCTTCGTGCGCCAGTTGCTGGCAACTGTCGAGCACCGCTTTGTGTTCGGTTTGGCTGGTAATAATGTGTTTGCCGCGCGCCTGATGGAATTGCGCGGCACCTTTGATCGCAAGGTTGTCCGCTTCGGTCGCGCCGGAGGTAAAAACGATTTCACGGGGATCGGCATTGACCAGCTCAGCAACTTGATTGCGAGCCACATCAACAGCTTCTTCAGCCTGCCAGCCAAAACGGTGGGAACGGGACGCGGGGTTACCGAAAGTGCCATCCATTGTGAGGAACTGCATCATTTTGGTGGCAACACGCGGATCCGCAGGCGTAGTGGCTGCGTAATCCAGGTAAATCGGTAATTTCATTGCGCTAAAACTCCGTATAAAAAATCATACGTCTTTATAGCACATTCGGCCTCGCCCGTATGAACAGGAAAGGCCGAAGGAGAACTGATTAAGCGCGCAGATTAACGTTGATGGTTTCTTGCACACGATGCTGCTGGAAACGACGATTGTCGACGGTGTTCTGACGATCGGCCACTTCGAGGATTTCCTGATTATTCACCAGTTCCGCCAGCGTGATGTTGTTGAGGAAGTCGCTGATGCGCTCACTCAGATCACGCCACAAAACGTGGGTCAGGCAACGCTCGCCGCCCTGGCAGCCCTCTTTGCCCTGGCATTTGGTGGCATCGACAGATTCGTCAACGGCGGTAATAACCGCGCCCACAGCAATCGCGCTTGAATCTTTGCCTAACAGATAACCGCCACCTGGACCACGAACGCTGGCCACTAAGCCATGCTTACGCAGACGTGAGAATAACTGTTCCAGATAGGACAATGAGATGCCCTGACGCTCAGAAATGTCAGCTAGCGGCACCGGGCCCTCATTGGAGTGCAGTGCAACGTCCAGCATAGCGGTTACGGCATAACGTCCTTTGGATGTCAGTCTCATAGCATACAACCTCGTAAGCGTCCGTCCGGTTATCGGCGGGTTATCTGAAGAATTGACGCCAGTCTGACATTCCTGAGTAAAACGGTCAACTATTTAACCAAGTAAATTGCTCAACTATTTAACCAACTGTTTTACTCAACTATTATCCACATTACCTTTGCGCTTTTCGAACGATGCCATCATGCCGCGCAGGATGTTCAGTTCATCGCGTTCGGGGCGTGCACGTGTATATAAACGACGCAGCTTGCTCATCACCTGGCTTGGCGTGCCTTCACGGATAAAGCCGCTGTTCAGCATCATCTGTTCGATGTGCTGATAGAAGCGCTCCAGATCGTCAACCAGCGGATACGGTGATTCGACAGGCTCTTCCGTCGGCGCGGCTTTTTCCTGCGCGTCCAGCCAGGCCATGCGCACTTCGTAAGCGATAATCTGCACCGCCATCGCCAGATTCAGTGAGCTGTATTCCGGGTTCGCCTGAATCGCGACGTGATAGTGACATTTCTGCAACTCTTCGTTAGTCAGGCCCACGCGCTCGCGGCCAAACACCAACGCCACCGGCGCCTGCTGGCCCTCTTCCACGCTTTTAATGCCGCACTCGCGTGAATCCAACATGGGCCACGGCAGTGAACGTGAACGTGCGCTGGTGCCAACTACCAAACTACAACCGGCAATGGCTTCATCCATGGTATCGACAATGCGCGCATTACCAATGACATCGCTGGCACCGGCGGCGAGGGAAATGGCCTGTGAATCTGGTTTCACCAGCGGATTGACCAGATAAAGGTTGGTTAAGCCCATAGTTTTCATCGCGCGTGCGACGGAGCCCATGTTGCCGGTGTGCGACGTTTCTACCAGTACGATTCGGATATTCTGCAGCATAATTAGAGGCGGTCAGGGAAATGATGGCGCGCATCCTAACATAAAAAGAGGACATTTGCTGAACACGCTGATATACTCCGCGCCGTTTTCCCCGTTCTTTAACATCCAGCGAGAGATACCGATGCATCCGATGCTCAACATAGCCGTGCGCGCCGCGCGCAAGGCCGGAAATTTAATTGCCAAGAATTATGAAACCCCGGACGCTGTCGAAGCCAGCCAGAAAGGCAGCAACGACTTCGTTACCAATGTTGACCGTGACGCAGAACGTCTGATTATCGAAGTAATTCGTAAATCGTACCCGAAACACACCATCATCACCGAAGAAAGCGGTGAGCTGGCGGGCGAAGATCAAGACATTCAATGGGTAATCGATCCGCTGGATGGCACCACCAACTTCATCAAACGTTTACCACACTTCTCCGTTTCTATCGCTGTGCGCATCAAAGGCCGCACCGAAGTGGCTGTGGTTTACGATCCAATGCGCAACGAACTCTTTACCGCCGTACGCGGTCAGGGCGCTCAGCTGAATGGCTATCGCCTGCGCGGCAGCACGGCGCGCGATCTGGATGGCACCATCCTGGCGACCGGCTTCCCGTTCAAGTTGAAGCAGCACGCAACGCCTTACATCAACATCGTTGGCAAACTGTTCACCCAGTGCGCTGATTTCCGTCGCACCGGTTCGGCGGCGCTGGATCTGGCTTACACCGCTGCAGGTCGCGTTGATGGTTTCTTTGAGATTGGCCTGAAGCCGTGGGATTTTGCGGCGGGCGAGCTGCTGGTGCGTGAAGCGGGCGGCCTGGTGACTGACTTTACCGGCAACCACGGTTACGTGATGTCAGGTAACATCGTTGCGGGTAACCCACGCGTAGTGAAAGCGATGCTGGCATCGATGCGTGAAGAGTTGAGTGAGGCGCTGAAGCGCTAGAAGCGAGAAGGCGGCTGAATCAGCCGCCTTTTTTTTGTTACCGACGTTCGTGGCTTAATACCTGACGCGGTTGCGTCTTGCGACCCACGCGCCCCAGCAATGCTGCCAGTACTGCTTCAATCACCAGCATAAAGAAGGTGAACCAGCTCGCTTTCGCCGTTGCGGCCGCCGCTTGCTCAGCCACTTCACGGGCTTTTTGCTCCGCCTGCTGTTTCAACTCCTGATACTGTTGCACGGCTTTTTTATAGCTCTCCTCGGTTTGAGTCACAATCTGCTCAACCTCTTGATCGCTTTTACCGGTGCGCGCTTTGATAATATTTTTCAGCGCATCACGATCGGCAGCTTGCAATGTATCTGAGTGACGATTCATAACGCCTTTCAACCAATTAGCCAGATCATTATCAGCATTCTGTGGATTTTGTGCCGTTTGCTCTGCTTGATTTTGCGCGTTATTGGCTTCGTTATTTACATCCCTTTGCAGATTCTCAGGTTGTAATTCTGTCTTGCCGGTTTGACGCAGCGTAGTTTGTAATTCGTTTTTTAAATCATCTAAATTGATATTACTTTCCTGCAGCTTCTCTTTTGCCATATTGGTCAGTGATGGCGCCGCTGCGGAAATTCCATTACCAACAGCATTTACGCCGGCGCCTAAAATATTAAACGCACCGCCAATAACGCCAGTTGCCAGGGTAATCGCGAGCCATAATGTCAAAATGGTGCTAACACCAAACATCAACAAACCATGCATCGCTCCTTCGCGCTGCGCCAGACGCCCCGCAACGTAGCTACCTACGCCCATGGCAATCAGCATACTCACGCCGGTCCAGATTAACGCGCCGGTTCCCAGATGCTGCAGCGGATTTTGTTCCTGTTGTGGATCGATGGTTGTTGCACCAATCGCTGTACCCAATATCCCCAATAAAATATGAATGATTAGCGCAGCGATAACGCCGGCAAATACTGCGCTCCATGAAATACGTTTTAATGGTAGGCCGCCATGCACGTCGTGCACCGTATCTACGCTGCCATTATTAATCCGAGTTTCAGGCATCGTTTTCTCCTCGCAGAATATTTCGCTGAAATTTTATAATTGCTAATCCACCAGGATATTGACTGGTGTAATTGAGCTTAGACAGAGAAATCTATTTTCACCAGCGCGCTAAGCGGAGATATTTAATTAACTGTTGAGGGGGAGAATACTTGCAACAGTGGAATATTTACACTACCCAAATATCCTTAATGTCAGAAAGGACGAATTCCACCGCCGATGCCCGGCGAGGCACTTTGCCATAATGCAACGCCCGCAACGATTAACAGCACGCTACCTAACATGGCGAGCAGCGGCACCAGCAGCTTGGTCGCAGGATGAGTACCACCGGCCTGCCCTAAGCGCTGAGCCAGCAGACGGGAGCGCTGCACTAACAAGCCGAGCGCCGAAACCGTCACAGCAGTGCCCACCGCCATCGCGACGGCAGAGGCGACGCCCCACGCATACACGTTAATCACTTTGGCAAACAGCAGCATCATGATGGCGCCGGAACAGGGCCGCAGCCCCATGGAAAACACCACCAGCGCCTGCGTTTTAGCGCTAACTGCCTGATCCATCTGCGCAGCGCTGGGCAGATGCGCATGTCCGCAGCCGCAGTGTTCATCGTGCTGATGCGCTGGGCGAATAGCGTGGATCTGCAACTTTGGCTGAGGACGCCATTGCTGGCGCAGCGACCGCAGTGCACGCCAACCGACCCAAATACCCAGCGCGACGACTAACAGATAACTGCCCTTCTCTAGCCAGTAACTGCCGAGATGCATCTGACGCGACGAGGTTTGCAGCACCACCAGCATCAGCGTTACCAGACCAATCGCCACGCCGCCTTGCAGCAAAGCCGCCAGCAGCGTTAGCTTCATGCTGGTTTTCAACCTTGCCGGATGGGTGGCAAGAAAGGTAGTGATCACCACTTTGCCGTGTCCCGGCCCCAGCGCATGCAGCACGCCGTAAGCGAGGCTGAACAGCATCAGCGTCACGCCCGCCTGCTGCGGTTGTTCAGCCACCTGCTGCAAAAGCTGCGTCATTTCGCGATTGAGGATTTTTTGCCACAGCACACTTTGCAGCAAAATCTGCGACCAGTGCTGCCACAGCAGCACGCCCGCCAGCAGCAATAACACCGCCATCAGCCACAGCGGCCATAAACGACGTGAACGGGAGGGAAGCGAAATCAGTGACATGTCAGTGTTACCGTTTGGGCGAATTGCTGGCCAAGATCCATATCCTCTGGCGGTGCATCGGCTTTATCCAGCGACAGCGCATATTGCTTCAGCGAGTCATCCGGTTTCGGCGTATGCAGATCGATCTGGCAATGCGATTTAACGGTGTCGTCCATGGTTAATGCCTGTGGATTATCGTAATACATATCAACAAAGTAGCTGGGATCAAAAGTCTGAATGCGATACTGCTTCGCACTCAATAGCTGAGGCTCGCCAAACGGCACGATAAACTCCAGCACCGCTTTGTTGCCGTTGCGCGATAAGTTGTACTCTTTCGGCAGATTGAGAAACTTAACCCGATTTTTGTCCTGCCACACTTCGGTGAAATAGTGCTGACCGAGCACATTTGCCATCACCTGCGCCGCCAGCTTTTTCCACACTACATCACCGGGCTTGGCTTTACCTGCGTCGTATAACAGATCGGCGGAGGTTATCTCATCCATGGTCCACACCATTTTCATGCCGCTAAGATGTTGGTTGTCACTGATGAACTCGGTTTTCATGTCAATAAAGCTATGCGGATGTGACCAGGCTGCGGTGCTGAACAACAGCGTAAACGTAATGAGTGCAATTTTCATGTGTTATAAAGTAACAATTTTAAAGTGAAGTGTAGAGTGGCCCAGAAAAATTGTGACCCGCCCTAAAGCTCTGAACAAAAGTCACGACAAAGTGCAAGGTTACCGCGTGGAGTTAGCTATTCTTAGCTCAAAAGTGACCTGCGGATAAACCATTGATGAGTTCTGCACCCTCCTCTGCACCACTCTTCAGCCGTTCCCAGCGTCGTTGTCATCTGTTACTGCTGCTATTTCTGCCCGCTCCCGCGTTGACGCTTGAAAAGCTCTGCCAGTTAAATGGCGTGGCGCCTGTTGTCGCCCGACAGGATATCGCGGATGTGGGAGAGGAGATACAGCGTTACCATCAACTGGAGCTACACCAGATGGTCGATGGCAGCTTTCGCATACACGGGACGGAACTGGACAGGCGGCTGTGCCTGATCCACTGGCTGCGACGCGCGCTGCGTTTGTCGCAGGATTTTGTCTGCGAGCATTTTGCCCCGGTGCTGCGTCAGCGCCTGAAAGTCCTGAAAATCGAGAAAGCGTTGTGGGATGAAACCAACCTGCAGGCGCTGATTCAGCACTGCAGCCTGCGTCTGGCGCGCGACTTCAGCCCGCGCGACCGCCTGTTTCTGCAAATATTCATGAAGTATGCGCTGTGCCAGCGCCAAAACGCCTTGTTCAATGACGGACAGCGCGCGTGGCTGGCGGAAAAAGTCGAACGAGCTGCCGCCGACGACGTAATCCATCACTGGCAGAAGCGCTGCCACTTAGCGCCGGATGTAAGCGAGACCGACTTCTGGACGCTGCTATTTAGCCTGATTCACGCGCCAACCGCTACGCAGCTGGAGCATCCGCAGGCAGTAAAGCTGATGCAGTCAGTGGAAGCGCTGATTGCGCGCTTTGAGCAGTTGGCACAAACCACCTTCAGAAATCGCGCCGAACTCACTCAGCAACTCTTTACGCATCTGGCGCAGGCGCTGGATCGCAGCCATTTTGCCATCGGCATCGATAACAGCGTGGCGCTGGATGTCGCACGGCTCTACCCGCGTCTGCTGCGCACCACGGAACGCGCACTTGAGCATTTCAGCCGTAACTTTGCCACGCGCTTTAGTGCTGAAGAGATAAGTCTGGTGGCGGTGTTATTTGGTGCCTGGCTGATGCAGGAGAGTGCATTGCAGGAAAAGCAGGTGCTGCTGCTGACGGGCGCGGATGCGGCGCTGGAGCAGTTGCTGGAGCAGCAGCTGCGGGAAATGACGCTGCTACCGATCAACATCAGCTATCAGGACGTCGTGCATTTTCAGCGTGAAGGCGCGCCGCGCGATATCGCGCTGGTGATCACGCCGTATGCCATTTCATTGCCGCTGTTCTCACCGCCGCTAATCCAGGCGGAGCTGCCGCTGAGTCGTCATCAGCAGCAGCGTATTCTCCAGTTGCTGGAGAGTTAAGCGGCGCGCGGACGCAGGAACAGCGCCGGCAGCGCCACTAACGCCATCACCCAGAACAGATGTCCTTGCAGATGCGTAAACAGCACGCCGCATATCATGGTCATCACCGCAATACCGCCGCCCATGGCCAGCGCCGAGTAAAGCGATTGCAGACGAATCACTTCCGCACCTTTGCGCGCGGCAATAAATCGCATCGCCGCTAAATGGCAGACGGTAAAGCTGCCGCAGTGCAGAATCTGCGCCACGATCAGCAACGGCAAGGCGGTGCTGGAGCCGAGCATCGTCCAGCGGATAATGGCGCACACGCCCGATAACAGCAGCAAATCGCGCGCGCTCCAGCGGCGGAACAGCCGGCTGCTAAGAGCAAAAATGATGATTTCAGCCACCACGCCCAGCGACCACAAGTAGCCAATAATCGACGCGGAATAACCGCTCTCCTGCCACCAGATCGCGCTGAAGCTGTAGTAAGCCGCATGCGCGCCCTGCAACAATGTCACGCATAACATGAAACGCCACACCGCATTTTCGCGCAGCAAATCACGCCATGCCTGCCAGCCACCATCGGTTGACGTCTGACGTTCACTGCCCTGCGGCTTCGTCGCTGGCGTTAACATCATCCCACCTAACATGCCGATCGCGCCCAGTGACAGCAGCACCAGAATCGCCTGCGATGAGAACGCCGTGACAAGCATGCCGGTTAAGGCAGAGCTGATGACAAACGCCAGCGAGCCCCACAAACGAACCGGGCCATATGTCAGACCAATTTGCTGCGTCCAGGTGGCGGCCAGCGCATCACTCAGCGGCACCAGCGGTGAGAAAAACAGGTTGAAGCCGATCATCACGAACAGCAGCCACATCCACTGTTGTCCCAGCCAATAACCGATAGCGAACAGGCACGTCATCAGCGCCAGCAAGCGCAGCGCAGTGATCAGCTGTGAGGGATTTTTTACCTGCGAGGCAATCAGCAAACTGCCGACAAAGCGCGCCACCATGCCGCACCCCAGCAGCAGACCGATTTTTTCTGCATCGAGTCCGGTGCCTTTGAGCCACACGCTCCAGAAAGGAAGGTAAATGCCGTAACAGAAGAAGTAAGTGAAGTAGCCCAAACCGAGCCATTTGGCGGAGCCGATTGCCATATTCCCTCCAGCAAAAATGCTGCTGAGCAGCACGAGTGGGCGCTACTTTGTCAGAGCACTGCTGCGACGGCAATAAAAAAGGATGGCTTGCACCATCCTTTTTTGCACTGCATCGAGAAGCGTAAAGCTTACGCGTACACCGGCAGACGGCTGCAGATTTCCAGCACTTTCTGTTTGGTACGTTCGATGGTCGCTTCGTCGTTGATGTTGTCCAGCACGTCAGCGATCCAGCCAGCCAGCTCGCGAACGTCAGCTTCTTTGAAGCCACGACGCGTCACCGCTGGGGTACCGATACGCACGCCAGAGGTCACGAACGGGCTCTTCGGATCGTTAGGTACGCTGTTTTTGTTCACGGTAATGTTGGCGCGGCCCAGAGCGGCATCGGCTTCTTTACCGGTCAGGTTTTTGCTGACCAGATCGATCAGGAACAAGTGGTTGTGTGTACCACCGGAAACGATGTTGTAACCGCGCTCCAGCAGAACTTCCACCATCGCTTTCGCGTTCTTAGCCACCTGCTGCTGATAAGTCTTGAACTCTGGCTCCATCGCTTCTTTGAACGCCACCGCTTTACCGGCGATCACGTGCATCAGAGGACCGCCCTGACCACCCGGGAACACCGCGGAGTTCAGTTTTTTATACAGCTCTTCGTCACCGTTTTTCGCCAGGATCAGGCCGCCGCGCGGACCCGCCAGGGTTTTATGGGTGGTTGAAGTCACGATGTGGGCATGAGGAACTGGGTTCGGATAGACGTCTGCGGCGATCAGGCCCGCAACGTGTGCCATATCGACGAACAGGTAGGCGCCAACGCTGTCTGCGATTTCACGCATTTTGGCCCAGTCGCACACGCCAGAGTAAGCAGAGAAGCCGCCGACGATCATTTTTGGCTTGTGGGTTTGTGCCAGCTCAGCCAGCTCTTCGTAGTTGATTTTGCCGGTTTCATCGATGCCGTAAGGGATAACGTTGTACAGCTTACCCGACAGGTTTACCGGGGAACCGTGCGTCAGGTGACCACCGTGCGCCAGGTTCATACCCAGAATGGTGTCGCCTGGCTGCAGCAGCGCGGTGTAAACCGCGAAGTTGGCCTGAGAACCGGAGTGCGGCTGTACGTTAGCGAAATCTGCGCCGAACAGCTCTTTAGCGCGATCGATCGCCAGTTGCTCAACGATATCGACGTATTCACATCCGCCGTAATAGCGTTTGCCCGGATAGCCTTCGGCATATTTGTTGGTGAGCTGTGAACCTTGGGCCTGCATTACGCGTGGGCTGGTGTAGTTTTCAGAAGCAATCAGTTCAATGTGCTCTTCCTGACGCACTTTCTCTTGCTCCATAGCCTGCCACAACGCGGCATCATAATCGGCAATGTTCATATCACGCTTTAACATCCGGACTCTCCTGACTCAGCTAACTTTTTAACGGCAGTTTAGGCCCCGGCTAGGGGGCGAAGGCGAACAGTGTAAACGGTTTTGACAGGTGACGGTAGCGTCAATCCCCTCTTTTTGCGCAAACGATTGGCATGGCGCTGGAACGGGTTTTTTACGCTTTTTTGCAAGCCAGAAAATCACGAAATTTGCTCACTTTCATGGCGAAAGAATTTCAGCTTTGCGCGCCAGCCCGCACCTTTCTTGCTTAATCCTTAATCACAACAAGGGATTTACAGGCGCTTCGATTACTCATAAGATGCATTTAAAATACATGTTTAAATTCACTCTGAGGATTTCACCATGCTCGACGCGCAAACCATCGCTACCATCAAATCGACCTTGCCCGCCATTGCCCAGGTTGGACCGCAGCTGACCGGCCATTTCTACCAACGTTTACTGACGCAACATCCTGAACTGAAAAACGTGTTCAACATGAACAATCAGCGCAGCGGCAATCAGCGGGAAGCGTTGTTCAACGCCATTGTGGCTTACGGCAGCAACCTGGAAAATTTGGCCGTGCTGTTGCCGGCGGTGGAGAAAATCGCGCAGAAGCATGCCAGCCTGAACATTCAGCCCGAGCAGTATGCGATTGTGGGTGAAAATCTGCTGGCGACAATTGATGAGCTACTGCATCCGGGTGAAGAAGTGCTGACCGCATGGGGCAAAGCGTACGGCGTGCTGGCTGATGTGTTTATCCAGCGTGAAGATGCCATCTATTCGGCCTCCGAAGAGAAAACCGGCGGCTGGCGCGGTGCGCGTGATTTTCGTATTCGCGCTATCAATCAGGAGAGTTCGGTGATCAAGAGTTTTGAACTGGTGCCAAACGACGGTAAGCCGGTGGCAACCTTTCTGCCAGGGCAGTATCTGGCCATCAGCTTACAACCGGCAGGCTGTGAAAATATTCAGCATCGCCAGTATTCGCTGACGCACCAGCCAAATGGGCAATTTTATCGCATCGCGGTTAAACGCGAAGCGCTGGGCAGCGTGTCGGGCTGGCTACATGACCGCGCGCAGGTGGGCGATATCGTGCAATGCGCGGCACCAGCCGGTGATTTCTTCCTGCAGGCTGAAGCCGCTACGCCGATTACGCTGATCTCTGCTGGCGTCGGCCAAACTCCCATGCTGGCGATGCTGGCTACTCTGGCGCAGCAGCAACATCCGGAGGCGGTTAACTGGCTACACGCTGCGGAAGCCGGTTCGCAGCATGCGTTTGCTGAAGAGGTAAAATCCCTCGGCGCGCGCCTGCCAAACTTCACCAGCCACGTTTGGTATCGGCAACCAGAAAGTGCAGATGCAGGGCGTTATGATGCGCAAGGCTTGATGGATCTGGCGAGCGTGTCCTCCGCGCTGAACCAGTCCGATCGCCAGTTCTGGATCTGTGGTCCGCTGCCGTTTATGCAGTTTGTCGCACGTCAACTGGTCGATGCCGGCATCAATGCCGCTCGCATCCACTACGAAGTATTTGGCCCGCACAAGGTGCTGTAAAACAAAAAAGCCTGCGCAAGGCAGGCTTTTACAGGCAATGCGCGAAGGGGCTTAAATCGCCTCTTCGTCCTCTTCACCGGTACGGATACGCACTACGCGCGCCACGTCAAAGACAAAGATTTTGCCGTCGCCGATTTTGCCGGTCTGCGCGGTTTTCATAATGGTTTCTACGCAGGTATCGACGATATCGTCACCTACCACCATTTCGATTTTCACTTTTGGCAGAAAATCGACCATGTATTCAGCGCCGCGATACAGCTCAGTGTGACCTTTCTGACGACCAAAGCCTTTCACTTCACTGACGGTCATCCCGGTGATGCCTACTTCAGCTAAGGCTTCACGTACATCATCGAGTTTGAATGGTTTGATAATTGCATCGATCTTTTTCATGACAGATCCTTTTTTACTCCTTCCATGATGGACGGATACCGTTAGTATAAATGTTCCTGACGCTGCCGCAGCAAGCTACTCTTTAAATTCGCTGGCGTCCAATTCATGCCGCGACAGCAGCTTATAGAATTCAGTGCGGTTACGTCCAGCCAGACGCGCAGCGTTGGTGACATTTCCTTTGGTCATCTGCAGCAATTTACGCAGATAGTTCAGCTCAAACTGATTACGCGCTTCGACGAAAGTGGGCAGCGCGGTATTTTCCCCCGCCAACGCCTGTTCAACCAGGGCATCACCGATGACCGGCGCGGTACTCAAGGCGACGCACTGTTCAATCACGTTGACCAGCTGACGTACATTGCCCGGCCAGGCGGCGCTGACCAGCCGCTTCATCGCATCAACCGAAAAGCTACGCACGAAAGGTTTATGGCGATCGGCGGATTGGCGCAGCAGATGATTCGCCAGCAGCGGGATATCTTCAGCGCGCTCGTGCAGCGCGGGAATTTTCAGATTCACCACGTTAAGACGATAGTAAAGATCTTCGCGGAAACTCTTCTTCTCCATCGCTTTGGGCAAATCGCGATGCGTCGCGGAAATAATCCGCACGTTGATATCCAGATCGCGGTTGCTGCCTAACGGCCGCACTTTGCGCTCCTGCAGCACACGCAGCAGTTTCACCTGCAGCGCCTGTGGCATGTCGCCAATCTCATCAAGAAACAGCGTGCCGCCTTCCGCCGCCTGGAACAGACCTTCACGTGCGCTGACCGCGCCGGTAAAGGCGCCTTTAGCGTGGCCAAATAGTTCGGACTCTAAAAGTTGTTCCGGCAGCGCACCACAGTTGATGGCGATGAACGGCTTGGTGGCGCGCGGGCTGGCGGCGTGAATCGCCTGCGCCAGCACCTCTTTACCGGTGCCGCTTTGACCATTGATTAATACGCTGACGTCAGATTGCGCCACCATGTGCGACTGCTCCAGCAACCGCAGCATCTGCGGATTGCGTGTCACAATCGCTTCGCGCCAGCCGTCATCGCTGATCGGTGCGCGCTGGGCCAGCGCTTCATCTATTGCTTTATACAAAGCGTCACGATCGACCGGTTTGGTCAGAAAGCTGAAGACGCCTTGTTGCGTGGCGGATACCGCTTCCGGGATCGAACCGTGCGCGGTGAGAATGATCACCGGCAAGCCCGCATGACGTTTCTGCACTTCGCCGAACAGCGCCAGACCATCCATTTCGTCCATGCGCAGGTCGCTGATCACCAAGTCGACCTTCTCTTTCTGCAGATGGCGCAGGGCTTCCGGCCCGCTGGCGGCCGTCGCCACCTGATAGCCTTCGCTGCTCAGACGCATGCCGAGCAGTTTCAATAAGCCCGGATCATCATCCACCAGCAATAAACGCGCGGCTTGTTTCATGGTTACTGATCCTCACTTTGCACATCGCTGCCGCCGTGCGATGTGTCGCTGCTATCAGGCGCTTTACGCGACGACAGCTTGCGTTCAATGTCGGTTAAACGCTCTAACTTGCGTTGGGTATCGGCCAGCGACTGACGCATTTTGGTTTGCTGCTGGCGCAGGTTATCCATCTCCGCGTCATTACTCTGCTGCAAAGCGGCGTAGCGTCCACGCGCTTCGCTCAGCTCGAGTTGGGCCGCCTGATTGCTGCGCCACAGCTGGAGCAGCGGACGCACCGACGCCGGATAAGCCGCGCTGTAACCGTCTAAAGTGGTGACGAAATCACGCCGCTCAACTGGCGTGACGTTACCGTTCACGAGCAAAATGCCCTGCTTGAAGGCGCGCGCCCAGCCTTGCACCGGCCAACGACGCGCTTCTGCACGCGCTTCGGCCGGCGATAAGCGCTCGGCGCAATCCATGGCGCGCTGCCAATAGAGCGGATTGCCTGCGGCGGCTGGCGTTTCGATTTGCCACACGTTTTGGCAATCGGTCGCCAGATAATCCGGCAGGCGTACCTCCGGTTCAGGCACGCTAACGCCATTATGCTGCGTACGATCTTGTGACGGTGCCTGGCAGGCGCTGACGCCGAAAACCAGCACTGCACTGGCCACAAGTTTGAATAGGGTTAGTTTCATTAATCAGGCATTCCCGGCGCTGGTCGTCAGAATGATACGAAAACAGACATCCGCATCCTTGCGCGTTACTAACTGCAGATCGCCGTGCATCCTGCGCAGACAATCTTTGGCGATGCTTAAGCCCAGCCCGCTGCCTTTGACCGGCCCTTTGCGCTGTTGGCTGCCCTGATAAAAGGGCTCAAAAATCATCGCCTGCTCTTCAGCCGGAATCGGTGTGCCGGTGTTTGCCACCTCAATCCACACCTGGTTGCCCTTCTGCTGGCTCTGCAGCCAGATGTTACCGGATTCACTGCCGTAGTTCACGGCGTTCGAATAGAGGTTATCGATCACCCGCTGCAGCAGCGTCGCTTCCGCCAGACAATGATGCACTTGCAGATCAACGTGGGTGGTCATCTCACGCGCATTGGCTGGCAACGAGTGCACTTTTACCACCGAATCAATGATCTCATTTAGCGCCACGGGCTTCAGCGCCATCGGTCCATCGGCCAGCTTGCGGTTGTAATCGAGCAACTGCTCAATTAGCCGCTGTAAATGACGGCTGCTGGTATCGAGAATCGCCACCACTTCCTGCTGCTCGGCATTCAGTGGTCCAGCGACCTGATCGGCCAGCAGTTCTGTGCCTTCACGCAGACTGGCAAGCGGCGTTTTCAGCTCATGCGACAGGTGGCGCAAAAATTCGTGGCGCTGCTCTTCCAGCCAGCTTAACCGCTCACTCAGCCAGACGATGCGCTGCCCCAGCGAACGGATCTCACGCGGACCACGGAAACTGCCGCTATCGCCCAGCGCCTTACCTTCGCCCAATCGATTAATCATGCGTTCAACCCGCTTCACCGGACCGATGATCATCCCCGTGAACAGCAAAACCAGCACCAGGCTAATCAGGAACAGAATCAGCGCCTGCCAGCCAAAAAACTGACCGCGATCGGCGATTTCACGCTGCAGCTGTAAGCCGCGCGAAAATACCACTTCACGCGTTGCCTGCACCATTTGCGTGTTGGTATCGGAAAAACGCTCCAGCGCGCTGGCGGCTTGCGCCTCAGGATTGCCGTTATCGCACTGCAGTTGCTGCAGCGAAGGCAAGGTGGTTTGCAGCACTTTGAAGGAAGGCAGATCGGGCAAACTGGCAGCGTGACTGCTGAGCATTTGGCCGTAGCGCGTCCACTGCGTTTGATACAGCTTCGCCAGCGACGCATCGCCGAGCACGCAATATTGGCGGTAGCTGCGCTCCAGCTCCAGCGCGGTACGCGCCATCGCTTCGCTGCGACGCACATCGGTAAAGGTATTGCGGTTGGTATCCGCCGCCTGGTTGCTTAACGCCGAAAGACTTTCCCACGCTTGCCATGCCAGCACCAGTAACGGCAGCAGTACCAGCAGGAAAGCCATTAACACTAGCTGCCGCAGGGATCGGGGAAACAGACGCCATTTCATCACAACCGCGCTTCCTTAAATGTGAGCTGCAGGCATGCTAGCGAAGTATCAAAACGGAAGAAAGGCCAGATATGAAAACGGCAGGCCTTTTGGCCTGCCGTGAGAGCGACGCCGCAGCATCGCTTGCAAAATAGGTGGAGCCTAACTCAACGTTGCGCCCGATGTTTGATAACGTTGCAAAGCAAACGATTATCGGTGAGGTGGACGACAGGCTCCGTTTGGTGCGTCATTCGGTTTTTATGAGCTCAGCCGCTGAAGCGGGGCAATCATAAACAGGTGAATGAGCCACGTAGGGATTATAGCAAGTATCGTGCCAATAAACTTATCCCAACTGCTTACGCGCGTTGCGGAAGATACGCATCCACGGGCTGTCTTCGCCCCACTCTGCCGGATGCCAGGAGTTGCTCACGGTACGGAACACACGCTCTGGGTGCGGCATCATAATGGTGACGCGTCCGCTCTCGTTGGTTACCGCAGTGATGCCGTTAGGCGATCCGTTCGGGTTAGCCGGATAGCTTTCTGTCACTTTGCCGAAGTTATCGACGAAGCGCAGCGCCACCAAACCTTTGCTCTCCAGCTCCGCCAGATGCGCGGCGTTACGCACTTCAACCTGTCCTTCACCGTGAGATACCGCGATTGGCATCTGGATCCCACCATCCCCTGCAGCAGCAGAGACGGGCTTTGGGTCACTTTCACAAGGCTGAAACGCGCTTCGAAACGCGGTCGGACTGGTTACGCACAAAGCGCGGCCAGGCTTCACTACCCGGGATCAGCTCACGCAGGTTCGACATCATCTGGCAGCCGTTACAGACGCCCAGCGCCAGGGTCTGCGGACGGTGGAAGAAGGTTTTCGAACTCGTCGCGAACGCGGTCGTTGAAGAGAATGGATTTCGCCCAGCCTTCGCCCGCGCCCAGGACGTCACCGTATGAGAAGCCGCGCGCACGCCACCAGCGCCTGGAAATCGGCCAGACCCGTACGCCCAGCCAGCAGGTCACTCATGTGTACGTCGATGGCATCAAAGCCCGCACGGTGGAAGGCAGCCGCCATCTCAACGTGGGAGTTAACGCCCTGCTCGCGCAGAACGGCGACTTTCGGACGCGCCCCCCTGGCAATATACGGCGCAGCGATGTCTTCGTTGATGTCGAACGAGAGCTTCACGTTCAGGCCCGGATCATTCGTCGTTGGCTTTCGCCTCGTGCTCCTGATCGGCGCATGCCGGGTTGTCACGCAGACGCTGCATCTGCCAGGTGGTCTCTGCCCACCACATGCGCAGCGTGGAGCGGCTTTCGGCAAAGACGGCCTGACCGTTGGCTTCGATGACAAAGCGATCTCCGGTCACCGCTTTACCCAGATAATGTACGCAGTCGCCCAGACCGTGCTGCGCCAGCAGCGCTTCCACGGCTCGCGTTCGGCTGCAGGCACCTGAATCACGGCACCCAGCTCTTCGTTAAACAGCGCCGCCAGACGATCGTCGCCCAGGCTGGCAATGTTGGCTTCTACGCCACAGTGGCCGGTAAAGGCCATCTCCGCCAGCGTCACCAGCAGACCACCATCAGAACGGTCGTGGTAAGCCAGCAGTTTTGCGTTGGGCAACCAGCGCCTGAATGGCGTCGTAGAAGCCCTTCAGCTGCGCCACGTCGCGCACGTCGGCAGCCTTGTCCCCAGCTGGCGATAAACCTGCGCCAGCGCGGTGGCGCCCAGTGCGTTGTGGCCTTTACCGAGATCCATCAGCAGCAATGCGTTGTCTTCGGTAGAGAGTTGCGGGGTAATGGTATGACGAACATCTTCCACGCGGGCGAAGGCGGTGATCACCAGCGACAGCGGCGACGTCATCTCGCGCTGCTCGCTGCCTTTCCTGCCAGCGGGTTTTCATCGACATGGAGTCTTTACCCACCGGAATGGTCAGGCCCAGCGCCGGACACAACTCTTCACCTACCGCTTTAACCGCTTCGTACAGCCCCGCGTCTTCGCCCGGGTGACCCGCTGCGGCCATCCAGTTGGCAGAGAGCTTGATGCGTTTGATGTCGCCAATGGGGTAGCGGCGATGTTGGTCAGCGCTTCACCTACGGCCAGACGGGCAGAGGCCGCGAAGTCCAGCAGGGCAACCGGGGGAGCGTTCGCCAAGCGCCATCGCTTCACCATAGTAACTGTCGAGACTGGCGGTGGTCACGCGCAGTTCGCGACCGGAACCTGCCACGGGCCAACCATCTGGTCGCGAGCCACCATGCCGGTTACGCTGCGGTCACCGATAGTAACGAGGAAGGTTTTTTCTGCCACAGCCGGCAGATGCAGAACGCGATTTACCGCCTCGCAACGCCGTCACACCTTGCAGGTCGAGGCTTTCGCCGTTCGCTTTGCTGGCTGGCAACATCACGCGTCATCTTCGGTGTTTTGCCCAGCAGTACGTCGAGAGGCATGTCGATTGGCTTGTTGTCGAAATGGCTGTCGGCGAGGTTCAGATGCAGCTCTTCGGTGGCTTCACCGATGACCGCATAAGGCGCGCGTTCACGCTGACACAGCTCGTCAAACAGCGCCAGTTTCTCCGGCGCGACCGCCAGCACATAACGTTCCTGCGACTCGTTACACCATACTTCCAGCGGGCTCATGCCTGGCTCATCGCTGAGGATGTCGCGCAGGTTGAAGTTACCGCCACGATTACCGTCGCTCACCAGTTCTGGCATGGCGTTCGAAAGACCGCCCGCGCCGACGTCGTGGATGAACAGAATCGGGTTGGCTTCGCCCAGCTGCCAGCAGCGGTCGATCACTTCCTGGCAACGACGTTCCATCTCTGGGTTGTCGCGCTGTACTGACGCAAAGTCGAGATCGGCATCCGATTGGCCTGATGCCATTGACGATGCCGCGCCGCCGCCCAGACCGATGTTCATAGCCGGGCCACCCAGCACGATCAGCCTGGCGCCGACCACGATCTCGCCTTTCTGCACGTGATCGGCACGGATATTACCGATGCCGCCCGCCAGCATGATGGGCTTGTGATAGCCGCGCAGCTCCACGCCATTGTGGCTGTTGACGCGCTCTTCGTAGGTACGGAAGTAGCCGTTGAGGGCTGGACGACCAAATTCGTTGTTGAACGCCGCGCCGCCCAATGGACCTTCGGTCATGATATCCAACGCGGTGACGATGCGATCCGGCTTACCGAAATCCTCTTCCCACGGCTGTTCAAAGCCCGGAATACGCAGGTTCGATACCGAGAAACCGACCAGACCGGCTTTGGGCTTCGCGCCACGTCCGGTTGCGCCTTCGTCACGAATTTCGCCACCGGAACCGGTCGCGGCACCCGGCCATGGTGAAATGGCGGTTGGGTGGTTATGGGTTTCGACTTTCATCAGGATATGTGCGGCTTCCTGATGGAATTCATATTCGCCCTTCTGCGCATCGGCGTAGAAGCGGCCAACCTCAGAACCTTCCATTACCGCAGCGTTGTCTTTATAGGCAGACAGCACGTGCTCAGGATTGTGTTCAAAGGTGTTCTTGATCATTTTAAACAGCGACTTCGGCTGCTTTTCGCCGTCGATAATCCAGTCGGCATTGAAGATCTTGTGACGACAGTGCTCGGAGTTTGCCTGCGCAAACATGTAGAGCTCGATGTCGTTTGGATTGCGGCCCAGCTTAGTAAAGGCATCAAGCAGGTAATCGATCTCATCATCAGCCAGCGCCAGGCCCAGCGTGGTGTTGGCCTGCTCCAGCGCGCTGCGGCCAGCGCCCAGCACGTCAACGCTTTTCAGCGGCTGCGGCTGATGGTGAGCAAACAGCTGCTGCGCATCGTTGAGATCAGCGAACACCGTTTCAATCATGCGGTCATGCAACAGGCTCGCCAGCTGCTGCCACTGTGCTTCCGTCAGCTCAGGTGCCTGCACATAGAAGGCCATACCGCGCTCAAGACGCAAGACCTGTGGCAGATCGCAGTTATGGGCGATGTCGGTGGCTTTCGATGACCACGGTGAAATGGTACCGGGACGCGGCGTTACCAGCAACAGACGCCCTTGTGGCGCGTGTTCGGCGAGAGAAGGACCGTATTTCAGCAGGCGTTGCAGGCGGGCTTGCTCATCCGCGCTGAGCGGTGCACTAACATCGGCAAAATGGACGTACTCGGCGTAAATATCACTCACCGGAAGGTGAGCGTCCTGAAAGCGGGTCAGCAGTTTGTTTACACGAAATGCCGACAGAGCGGGCGAACCACGCAGAATTTCCATCATTAAAGATCTCTCGTCTTTGAAGTGCCGGGCGACGCTTCATTGGGCGCAACAGGGGAAAACGGGCGGTATTATAGAGAAACAGCTCGGGTTACGAAACCGTTTGCGCATAAATTCTGGCGCCTGGCGTTTGGCTGAATTTTGCACAATTCTTGCTATAAAAGTTGCCCTGCCCCTTTTTGTTGCGCAAAATGCCCCTCGCTCTGGGAGTTAAAACAACATAAATACTGCCTTTAAAAGACAGAGGCCTGTGAGCCATTACGAGACAACTATTTGAAACGCCTAAAAATAAACTATCTGTTTATCGGTCTGATCACCGTGCTACTTGCGCTAGCATTGTGGCCTTCAATCCCGTGGTACGGGGGCGGAACAGACGCGCTATCACAGATCAAATCACGCGGAGTGCTGCGCATCAGTACCGTTAACTCTCCGCTGACTTACTACACCATTAACAATGCACCAGCCGGTATGGATTACGAGCTGGCGAAGCGCTTCGCCGATTACCTTGGCGTGAAACTGGAAGTTGAGGTGCGTCCTAATCTCGGCGATCTGTTTGACGACCTCGATGACGGTAAAGCGGATTTGCTGGCGGCCGGCTTGATCTACAACAGCGAGCGCCTCGCGCACTACCAAAGTGGCCCGAGCTACTATTCGGTGTCGCAGCAGCTGGTGTACCGCATTGATAAGCCTCGCCCGAAGAATCTCGGCGATCTCAAAGGCCGCCTGATTGTGCAGTCCGGTTCGGCATATCTGTCAACTTTACGTTCCGCCAAAGCTGACAGCTATCCCGATCTCGACTGGGCGATCTCCACCGATCAGGGCCAGAAAGCGCTGCTTGAAGCGGTTGCTGACGGAAAACTCGATTACACGGTGGGCGATTCGGTCACCATCGGCCTGCTGCAGCGCATTCATCCGCAGCTGGCGGTGGCGTTTGATGTGACCGACGAAGAGCCGGTCACCTGGTATTTACCACGTAACGAAGACGACAGCTTGAGTGCGGCGATGCTCGACTTCTACAGCCAGATGGGCGAGGAAGGCACGATGGCGCGGCTGGAAGAGAAGTATCTCGGCCACGTTGGCACCTTTGATTACGTTGATACCCGCACCTTCCTGCGCGCCATTGATAACACGCTGCCGGATATCAAACCGCTGTTTGAGAAATATTCCGCCAGCATGGATTGGCGTTTACTGGCGGCAATCTCTTATCAGGAGTCGCACTGGAATCCGCAGGCCACATCGCCAACCGGCGTGCGCGGCATGATGATGTTGACGCGTAATACCGCCGACAGCCTTGACGTTAACGATCGCCTCGATCCCGAACAGAGCATTCGCGGCGGCAGCGAATATCTCAAGCGCATGATGGAGAAAGTCCCGGAAACGATTCCTGAAGATGAACGTATCTGGTTCGCGCTGGCGGCATATAACATGGGCTACGCGCACATGCTGGACGTACGCAAGCTGACGGCGAAACAGGGCGGCAATCCCGACAGCTGGGCCGACGTGAAGCTGCGTTTGCCGATGTTGAGCCAGAAGCGCTATTACATGCAAACCACCTACGGCTACGCGCGCGGCCACGAAGCTTATAACTACGTGGAGAATATCCGTAAATATCAGATCAGTTTGGTGGGATATTTGCAGGAACAGGAGAAGCGTTTAGCGCAGCAGTCGGCACTGGAAGCGGAGTTAGGCGCCGGTTATCCGGCGGTCGAACCGAAAATTGCGATGAATTAACCGGTGCGCTGCGCCTGACGCAGCGCCTTCTTCTGCTCGCGACGCATGCGGAAAAAGTCACTCAGCATCCCGGCACACTCTTCCGCCAGCACACCGCAATCAATCTGAATTTGATGATTCATGCCGGGATGACCAATCACATCCAGCAGTGAACCGGCCGCGCCGGTTTTCTCATCTTTAGCGCCGTACACCAGCCGCGTGATGCGGCCGTGCACCATCGCACCGGCGCACATCACGCAGGGTTCCAGCGTGACATACAGCGTGGTATCCAGCAGACGATAGTTTTCCAGTACTTTGCCTCCCTGACGCAGCGCCATGATCTCGGCATGTGCGGTAGGATCGTGCTGGCCAATCGGCCGGTTCCAGCCCTCGCCAATCACCTTGTCGCCCTGCACCAGCACCGCACCAACCGGCACTTCGCCCTGCTCCCACGCGCGCTTCGCCAGTTCCAGCGCATAACGCATCCAATATTCATCAGTTTGTGGGTTCACCGGGCAACTCCTGCGGGCAATAAAGGCGGCGCATTATAGCGATGCTGCGGCTGGAATCGAAGCGTTATTCCAGCTGTTGCAGCTCACCGCGCGGCGTGACGCGCCAGCGGTGCTGACAGAAGAACAGCAGCGGGTTGTCCTGTTTGCTGTCGCTGTAGCCGCTATACAGTTGCAGCGGCGTGCCGATTTTCTCCTCCAGCTGTGCCACCTTTTCATGGCCGAGGCAGCGCATCGACAGCAAACGCCCGCCGCGGCCCGGTTTCATCTGGCTGGCAATCAGCTGTACGCGCGGTAGGAAGGCCGAGTCGAAATAGACTTGCTCCACCAGCGACTGCGGCGAACCGGTAATCAGCCAGACATCGGCATCGCTGCTGCTGAGATAGTCGGTGAGTCGCTGCTGCACCACCGGAAACGCAGTAACACGCTGGCGGAACCACTCAGCGAATTCCGCCTCACGCTGGCGCAGTCGTGTTTCGCTGTGGCCAAAGGTAATCGCCCACAGCAATAAGCTCATTGGCCAGCGTGCGGCGCGCCCTTTGATCAGCATGCCAAGACCAATCACCGGTAACAGCGGCACCACCAGCAGCAGATTGATCGGCTGACGTCGCAGCAGATAGCGCATAAAGGTGCCAAACATGTCTTGCTGATGCAGCGTGCCATCGAGATCGAAAAACACCACGCGTCGTTGTGTACCCTTTGTCAAACAGCACTCCTTCTCTATCCTTCGTGGTTTCTGCACTACAGTGTAGCCAGCTTCGGCGTTCAGGGCGAAAGCTGCTATTTTTAATTCCAGTGACTACAATGCCATTTGAATAGTTTATTCTTCGCGTTTACGCGCTGTTTGCGGATAAAGGAATTAAGGATCGAACCATGAGTTCATTGCTGCGCATTCGTCAGCTCTACCCTCGACTGGCGCTAAATGAGCGTCGGCTGGCGGATTTTTTGCTGTCGCAGCCGGATCGTGCACGGCATCTCAGTTCACAAAAACTCGCTGAGGAATCGGGCGTTAGCCAGTCCAGCGTGGTGAAGTTTGCCCAGAAGCTGGGCTACAAAGGGTTTCCAGCGCTGAAGCTGGCGCTGAGCGAATCGATGGCCGATCGCGATGCGATTACCGTGCATAACCATATTCTCAGCGACGATCCGCTGAAAGTGGTCGGCGAAAAGCTGCTGACCGAAAAGATCTCGGCGATCCGCGCCACGCTGGACATCAATAGCGAAGAGAAGCTGCTGCAAACCTTGCAGCTGCTGAAAAATGCCAATCGTATTTTGCTGGTTGGCATCGGCGCGTCCGGTTTAGTGGCGAAAGATTTTTCGTGGAAGCTGATGAAGATCGGCATCAATGCGGTGGCGGAGCAGGATATGCACGCTTTGCTCGCCAGCGTGCAAGCGATGGCGCCGGGCGATGTGCTGCTGGCGATTTCCTATACTGGCGAACGTCGCGAAATCAATCTGGCGGCGCAGGAAGCGGCGCAGGTCGGTGCCGATGTGCTGGCCTTTACCGGCTTTACGCCGAATGCTCTGCAGCAGTGCGCCACGGTTTGCCTCTACACCGTGGCGGAAGAGCAGAGCACGCGCAGTGCGGCGATCTCGTCGACCAGCGCGCAGCTGGCGTTGACCGATCTGCTGTTTATGGCGCTGGTACAAAACGATCCTGAACGCGCCTCCAGCCACATTCGCCACAGCGAAGCGTTGGTGAAAAAGCTGGTCTGATGAGATCAGGCGCGTATAATACCCGCGCCTTTTCTGCTGTTATTGGACTTCTGCTATGGCCTTGCTCATCACCACCAAATGCATCAATTGCGATATGTGCGAACCTGAATGCCCAAACCAGGCAATCAGCTTAGGTGACGCGATCTATGAAATTGATGTCGACCGCTGCACCGAGTGCGTGGGCCATTATGATGTGCCGACCTGCCAAAGCGTCTGTCCGATTGATAACACCATCATTACCGATCCACAGCACCCGGAAAGCCGCGAGGCGCTGTGGGAGAAGTTCGTGGTGTTGCACCCTTAGTTCTCGATAATCACCGTTGCGCAGGCGTAATGGCGTTCATCCGCTAACGTCACATGCACATGCTTCACGCCGAGCTGGCTGGCAATCACCCTGGCCTGCTCAAAGAAACGTAATCCCGGTTTGCCCAGCGCATCGTTATACACTTCGAACTGATTGAAGGCCAGGCCACCGCGAATGCCGGTGCCAAACGCTTTCGCTGCCGCCTCTTTCACCGCAAAACGCTTAGCCAGAAAGCGCACCGGTTGCTGGTGCGCCTGATATTGCTGCCACTCGGCTTCGCTTAATACGCGACGCGCCAGACGGTCGCCGGAGCGCTCAATGACGCCAGCAATGCGCTCGATCTCTACGATATCGCTGCCGAGCCCGAGAATCGCCATTAGCGACGCGCTTCCCGCATCAGCTGCTTCATTTCGCTGACCGCATCGGCCAAACCGCTGAACAGCGCGCGACCAATAATCGCATGGCCAATATTCAGCTCGTGCATTTCCGGCAATTCAGCAATCGGCTGCACATTGTGGTAAGTCAAACCGTGGCCGGCATTGACTTTCAGGCCCAGGCTGGCGGCGAAAGTCGCGGCTTTGCGGATGCGCGACAGCTCAGCCTGGCGCGCGAGACCTTCGGGCGCTTCGGCATAGGCACCGGTGTGAATTTCGATATAAGGCGCGCCGCTGGCAACCGCCGCTTCAATCTGGCGGTGATCGGCATCGATAAACAGTGACACCAGAATGCCGGCGTCGCTTAACAGGCGCACCGCAGCATTGATTTTATCCTGCTGACCCGCCACATCCAGCCCGCCTTCGGTGGTCACTTCCTGACGCTTTTCCGGCACCAGACAAACGAAGTGCGGCTTGATTTCACAGGCAATGTCGATCATCTCGTCCGTTACCGCCATCTCCAGATTCATGCGCGTCTGGATGGTGTCACGCAAAATGCGTACATCGCGATCGGTGATGTGACGGCGATCCTCACGCAGATGCACGGTAATGCCGTCAGCGCCGGCCTGCTCAGCAACAAACGCGGCCTGCACCGGATCGGGATAGTTTGTACCACGTGCGTTACGTACGGTGGCAATGTGGTCAATGTTGACGCCTAACAGCAACTCAGCCATGACAATCCTTAAATGTGTTCAGTGTGTTTGCAGTGTACCGCGCTGAATATATCAGGCGGTACGACCAGCGCTAGTCGTTTGCCACATCGGGTTTCTTTTTTGGCACAAACTGGCGAAATAGTTCCTGACTCTTCAGCGGTTTGCCGCCAAGATAGGGCTTCAGCGCCATGCGCGTAAAGCGTTTAGCGGCGCGCAGGGTATCAGCATCGGGAAATTCGCGCTCCCACAACGCACGCAGCTGGCGGCCGGTAAAGCTGCGTTGATTGACCACCAAACTGGCAATAAAACCCTTCTCTTCGCGGTAGCTGTAGGTCATGCCATCGGCCACCTCTTCGCCGCTGCCGGCACAGTGCAGAAAATCCACGCCGTAACCGAGATGCCCGAGCAGCGCCAGCTCAAAGCGGCGCAGCGCCGGTTCAGGCGAGCCGTTGCCTGCCGCCAGCGTTTGGATGCAATTCAGGTAATCAAAGAACATATCAGAGAAGGGAATTTGCTGCTCCAGCACGCGCGACAGCAGCTCGTTGACGTAGAGCCCACAATAGAGCGTAATGCCGCTGAGCGGCAATGCCAGCGAAACGGCTTCGGCATTGCGCAGCGTTTTGACATCACCGCGTCCACCCCAGCGCACCAGCAGTGGCGTAAAGGGTTGCAGTGCACCTTTTAGTTGGGAGCGGCGCGAGCGGGCGCCTTTGGCAAGGACGCGGACGCGCCCTTCGCTTTCGCTGAACAGATCGAGGAGTAGGCTGGTTTCGCTGTAAGGGCGACTATGCAGCACAAAGGCGCGTTGCCAGCCTTCCATTACTTAACCTTCGTCAGAGTAACCTAAGCTGCGCAGCGCACGTTCATCGTCCGCCCAGCCCGATTTCACTTTAACCCACAGTTCGAGATGCACTTTCGCTTCAAACATCTCTTCCATGTCTTTACGCGATTCAATGCCGATGGTTTTGATCTTGGCGCCTTTATTACCGATGACCATTTTCTTCTGGCCTTCGCGCTCAACAAGGATCAGGCCATTGATGTCGTAGCCGCCGCGATCGTTCGAAACAAACTGCTCAATTTCTACGGTAACGGAGTAAGGCAGTTCTGCACCCAGGAAGCGCATTAACTTTTCACGGATGATCTCAGACGCCATAAAGCGCTGCGAGCGGTCGGTGACATAATCTTCCGGGAAATGATGCTCAGATTTTGGCAGGCATTTGCGCGCAATCGCCGCAATCGCGTCGACATTTTTGCCGCTTTCCGCTGAGATAGGGACGATTTCAAGGAAGTTCATCTGCTGGCTAAGGAACTGCAGATGCGGTAACAGAATGCTCTTGTCCTGGATGTTGTCGACTTTATTGATCGCCAATACCACCGGAACTTTGTTATCACGCAGCTTGTTGAGCACCATCTCGTCGTCTGGTGTCCAGCGCGTGCCTTCAACCACAAAGATCACCAGCTCAACGTCACCAATGGAGCTGCTGGCGGCACGGTTCATCAGGCGGTTGATCGCCCGTTTCTCTTCCATGTGCAGCCCTGGCGTATCCACGTAGATCGCCTGATAAGCGCCTTCGGTGTGGATGCCCATAATACGGTGACGCGTGGTTTGCGGCTTGCGTGACGTGATCGACACTTTCTGCCCCAGCAACTGGTTCAGCAAAGTGGATTTACCGACGTTTGGTCGGCCTACAATCGCGACAAAGCCGCTATATGTTTCGAGTTCGCTCATTCGAGTCCTGACTTGGGCAGCGCCGCTTTCGACGCTGCAATGTGACTATTTATTCGAGGCCAAGCTTAATTAACGCCTGTTCGGCGGCTGCTTGCTCGGCTTTACGGCGGCTGGAGCCAATGCCCACCACCGGTTCTGCCATGCCACTCACCTGACAGTGAATGGTGAATTCCTGATCGTGGGCTTCGCCACGCACCTGTACCACCAAATACGACGGCAGCGGCAGATGACGTCCCTGCAAATACTCCTGCAGGCGCGTTTTCGGATCTTTTTGTTTATCGCCCGGACTGATCTGTTCCAGTCGTGAGTGATACCAGTCGAGAATTAACTTTTCGACGGTTTGAATGCTGCTATCGAGGAAGATGCCGCCAATTAAGGCTTCAACGGTATCCGCGAGGATCGATTCACGACGGAAACCGCCGCTTTTCAGCTCGCCCGGACCGAGGCGTAAACATTCGCCAAGGTCGAACTCTCGCGCCATCTCTGCCAGCGTATTGCCGCGCACCAGCGTGGCACGCATACGGCTCATGTCGCCTTCATCCACACGCGGGAAGCGGTGATAGAGCGCATTGGCAATCACGTAGCTGAGAATAGAATCGCCAAGAAATTCAAGACGTTCATTGTGTTTGCTACTGGCGCTACGATGCGTCAGTGCCTGTTGCAATAAATCCGGATGAGTAAAAGTGTAGCCCAGTTTGCGCTGCAGCTTGTTAATGACGATGGGGTTCATGCTATTCCAGTTGTTCTGTGCGCCTATCACTGCATACGAAACAGGGCTGAGGTTCCAACCTGGTCTGTTTCGTGTGCACTGGCCTCCCGAAAGAGAGGCCAACCTTTTTTGAAACTAATTAGTGAATCCCACCAATGCGGCTAAAGCGCACGCCGGTCGGCCACTGTCCTTCTTGTTTCTCGAAGCTCATCCAGATGGCCACCGCTTTGCCGACCAGATTCTTCTCGGGCACAAAGCCCCAGTAGCGGCTGTCGGCGCTGTTATCGCGGTTATCACCCATCATGAAATATTGCCCTTGCGGCACAATCCAGGTCGATTGCGGCTGGCCCGGCTGCTGATAATACATGCTTGCCTGACTTTGCGCTTCGTTTACCAGCAAGATATCGTGCGTTACGTTGCCCAATGTCTCTTTGCGGGTGCCGAGACGCAGGCCGCCCTTCATGGTTTCGCCCTGTGGCGCCTGGAAGAAGCCGTTGCCGGTTTCATTGCCATCAAAGCCGCTGAAGGTTTGAATGAAGTTGCTTGGCTCAACGTTAGTGTAAGTCACTGGCAGCGCCGTGTCGCAACTGCCGCTGCTGCAACCCGGATTGATGGTCAGGGTTTTGCTGTAAGGATCAAACACCACTTTATCACCCGGCAAGCCAATCACGCGCTTGATGTAGTCCACGCTGGGATCTTTCGGGTATTTGAATACCGCGACATCACCGCGCTGCGGATGGCCAGTTGGAATCAGCGTGGTTTGGGTAATCGGATCTTTAATACCGTAAGCAAACTTCTCCACGAGGATGAAGTCGCCAATCAGCAGCGTTGGCATCATTGAGCCCGATGGAATCTGGAACGGCTCAAAAATAAACGAACGCACGATCAACACCACCGCCAGCACCGGGAACACCGATGCGGTGGTTTCAACCCAACCCGGCTGCGCGGCTACTTTCGCCAGCGTTTTACTGTCGAGTGCGTTGCCGGCCTGCGCTTGCGCGGCAGCCTGCTTCGCACGACGCGCCGGTGCCCATTTAAAGCGATCGATACACCAGATAACGCCAGTGATCAGCGTTGCGATCACTAAAACCAGGGCGAACATGTTAGCCATTAAAAATCCTTATTTGCTGTCTTTACCGACATGCAGAATGGCAAGGAATGCTTCCTGCGGCAGCTCAACGTTGCCGACCTGCTTCATTCGCTTCTTACCGTCTTTCTGCTTCTGCAACAGTTTCTTCTTACGGCTCACGTCACCGCCATAGCATTTCGCCAGGACGTTTTTACGCAGCTGTTTTACCGTTGAGCGAGCGATAATGTGGTTGCCGATTGCCGCCTGAATCGCAATATCGAACTGCTGACGTGGGATCAGATCTTTCATCTTCTCCACCAGGTCGCGGCCACGATATTGTGAGTTATCACGGTGAGTAATCAGCGCCAGCGCATCAACACGTTCTGAGTTAATCATCACGTCGACACGCACCATGTCAGAGGTCTGGAAACGTTTGAAGTTGTAATCCAGCGAAGCATAACCGCGCGAGGTTGATTTCAGACGGTCGAAGAAGTCAAGAACCACTTCCGCCATCGGAATCTCATACGTCAGCGCAACCTGCTTGCCGTGGTAAACCATGTTGGTTTGCACGCCACGTTTTTCAATACACAGCGTAATGACGTTGCCGAGGAACTCCTGCGGCAGAAGCATGTGACACTCAGCAATCGGCTCACGCAGCTCGGCAATATTATTCAGCGGTGGCAGCTTCGACGGGCTATCAACATAGATAGTTTCACCGTCGGTGGTTTCCACTTCATACACTACGGTTGGTGCAGTGGTGATCAGATCCAGATCGTATTCACGCTCCAGACGTTCCTGAATGATCTCCATGTGCAGCAGACCAAGGAAGCCGATGCGGAAACCGAAGCCCAGCGCCGTTGAGCTCTCTGGCTCGTAGAACAGTGACGCATCGTTCAGGCTCAATTTGCCCAGCGCATCACGGAACGCTTCATAGTCGTCAGAACTGATTGGGAACAGACCGGCGTAAACCTGTGGCTTCACTTTCTTGAAGCCAGGTAACACTTTCTCCGCCGGATTGCGCTGCAAGGTTAGCGTATCGCCCACCGGTGCGCCGAGGATGTCTTTAATCGCACACACCAGCCAGCCTACTTCACCGCAGTTCAGCTCGTTGCGATCAACACGCTTCGGCGTGAAGATGCCGAGACGGTCAGCGTTGTAGCTTTGACCGGAGCTCATGACTTTAACTTTGTCGCCTTTACGCAGCGTGCCGTTCTTAATACGAATCAGCGATACTACGCCAAGGTAGTTATCGAACCAGGAATCGATGATCAGCGCCTGCAGCGGGCCTTCCGGATCGCCTTCTGGCGGCGGGATGTCACGCACCAGACGTTCCAGCACGTCGGGCACGCCGACGCCGGTTTTCGCCGAGCAACGCACCGCATCGGTGGCGTCAATGCCGACGATATCTTCAATCTCTTCCGCTACGCGTTCTGGATCGGCGGCAGGCAGGTCGATTTTGTTCAGTACCGGTACCACTTCCAGATCCATTTCCATTGCGGTGTAGCAGTTTGCCAGCGTCTGAGCTTCAACGCCCTGCCCTGCATCGACCACCAGCAATGCTCCTTCACACGCCGCCAGCGAGCGGGAAACTTCATAGGAGAAGTCAACGTGACCAGGAGTATCGATAAAATTGAGCTGGTAAGTTTCACCGTCCTGCGCTTTGTAATCGAGCGTCACGCTCTGCGCTTTAATGGTAATGCCGCGCTCGCGTTCCAGATCCATGGAATCCAGAACCTGCGCCGCCATCTCACGATCGCTCAGGCCACCACAAATTTGAATCAAACGGTCAGAGAGCGTTGATTTGCCGTGGTCAATGTGAGCGATGATGGAGAAATTTCGTATGTGCTTCATTTATATGAATATCTTCACGTAGAAAATCAGTGGGAAACTTGAGCACGAACACATTCAGGAAAGTGAGCTTAACCCGGAACCCTGTCGGCCTCATTAATGACGACGCATATTACACTGTTAACGCCGCGCGTTAAAGAATGGAACTGTGGGGAATCGCAACAGATTTCAGCGGTTAAGCTGATTGGGAAAGGCCGCATCAAACGCGGCCTGGACGGGGATCAAGCTTCGCTTTCCACGCGCAACGCATCAGGCGGTAACGCAACGCTGAGAATCACCGGCTGGAAAGCCTGGCGATCGCCGAAGAGTTTGGATACCCCTTTCGCCACGATAAAGCCGCCAATGCCGCCCAACAGCGCGCCACAGGCCGCTGCCAGATCGCTGGCGAACAGCATCTGGAAGATGCCAGCCACTAAAAACAGGCCAAACAGCGGCGTCATGTAAACCAGCAAGGCAGAACCCAGCAGGCTGCTTTCGCGAATGCCTAACTCAATGCGCTGGCCGGGTTGTAACGGCTCCGCACTGGCGATAGTCATCACGTGGGCATTTTTCGGCCCCAGCTGATTAAGCGCATGGCTGCCGCAGCCTTTACGCGCCGAGCAGCTGTTACAAGACGTTTTCGCTTCCGTGTGCAGAGTGGCAATGCCTTCTTTCCACGCCACCACGGTGGCCCATTCTTTCATCATTTTGGTGAACCCGAATCTATGCTGTCCGCAATACGTTTGGCAGTGGCTGGCGGTAACTCGCCCACCACCGTGATTTCGTTATTATTGCGCACTTCTGTCTGCACCGTGCGACGTCCAGTGCGCAATGCCTGCACGCTGCTGCTTTTATCTGCTGGCGTAACATTAATGGCAAAGCTAAACAGGCCATCGCTGTACAGGCGCGATTCGACAGTTTTGTTCATCGACGGAATATCGCGGCGACTTTGTGAGATCAGTTTCATGCCCGCCGGAAGCCAGTTTGGCTGCCAGCTGAGTTCCACTTTGTCACCAGCAGGTAACGACAGCGATGGCGGCAAGTTAGCCTTTTCCAGCCCTTGCATCAGATTGCGTACGCCTTCATCGACGGCAAAGCTGATGACGCGGAACTGTTCCAGCGTTTCACCGTCCCGATCGAGCAGATCGATGCGCAGCGGCAATTTAGTGTCCACATCCAGCCACACGACATAGCTGTAACGCGTGCCATCACGTGACACGATGCGCACCACTTCGCACATCTGATCGGCCATGCGCGAACGGCCCACCGGAATGAAATCGTAGGCCTCACCCAAACGGGAGAAGTCGGCAAACATCAAACCAGGTAACGCATCGATGATGTGATTGCCCGGCAGCGAGAAGGGATCTAATCCCGGCTCGAAATAGCTGATGTCGTTTCCGCGCTGAATCACTTCACGGCGCGGCCCGTCCATCTGCAACAGTTGGGCGAAGATACGATTGTCGATAACCGCGTGGCGATAACGCAGAGATTCAATGCCAAGACGCGAGACATTGATGTAGGCAAATTCGTAGTTGAGGTTCTGGCTTGCCTGCTCCATCTGTTGCAACAACGCCCCGGACGCAGAGGTCTGCGCCGAGGCGATAGATGAGCAAAACAGGCTGCCTGCCAGCAGGCTAACGGCACACCAAAGCTGCTTCATTACTGCTGCTGAGTTCCTAACGACTGATTTCCGGGAACATTAGCCTGAGCCTGTTGCGGATCGTTTTTCTCAAACTGAACCTGATCGGCATGCAGACGACGTTGCAGTTCATAATCCTGCAGCATGGCATTCACGCGGCGACGCTGTTCCTGCACCTGCTGATTAGAGCTGTTGGTGTCGAAGGCTTCAGAAGGCACACCTAAGCTGACCGGAGACGCTTTACCCATCATCGGCAAGGTATTGAATGCCGGTGAATCGGACGCTTCAGTCGCGCTGCCAGTTGGAGAGCTGTTGTAGTGCTGAACACCGACAATCACCGCCAGTGAGACGCACGCAGCAACACCAACTTGCGTCAGCTGTGCCGCCCAACTGCCACCACGACGCCAGAACGGCATCTTCTCGTAGCGTGACGGTTCAGGCTGCGCTTCAGGGATCAGCGGAGTGACTTTGCGTGCCGGCTCGTTTTCGATGGCCGCCGCCACACGTGCGGAGATATCAAAATGCAGCACTTCTCCGATATCACCGCGTAAGGTGTCGCGAATGAGATGGTAGCCTTCCCAGCTGTGCTGAAGATCCGCATCCTTCGACAACGATGCCAACAGCTCGTTATCTAAAGTTTCACCATCCATTAAAGCGGAAAGTTTTTCTTTCTGCATGCCTTGGTACCCTTCCAGTAGCCGTTATCACTGACGTTGGATAAGCGGTTGAACTTTATTATCAATAGCCTCTCGAGCACGGAAGATACGCGAACGTACGGTACCGACCGGACAATCCATGATGACGGCAATCTCTTCGTAACTCAGACCATCCAATTCCCTGAGGGTGATGGCCATACGAAGATCTTCGGGAAGCGCCTCAATGGTACGAAAGACGATTTGTTTCAGTTCTTCAGACAACATTAAGTTCTCAGGGTTCGAAATTTCTTTCAGTGCACCCGCACTTTCGAAATTTTCCGCATCGATAGCATCCACATCACTGGATGGCGGACGTCGCCCCTGAGCAACCAGATAATTTTTCGCTGTGTTTACCGCGATGCGGTACAGCCATGTATAAAAGGCGCTGTCGCCACGGAACGATTCCAGTGCGCGATACGCTTTAATAAAAGATTCCTGAACCACATCAGGCACATCGCCTGACGGAACATAGCGTGAAACCAGGCTCGCCACTTTATGCTGGTATCGAATCACCAGTAAATTAAAGGACTTTTGATCTCCCTTCTGAACCCGCTCAACGAGAACCTGATCCGTTAACTGCTCGCTCATCCGAGGTAATATCTCCCCAAAACTTTTTTATGCGTAAGTGAACTGCCAGCACATCTCATTATTCTGAGCAAGCATGCGCTTAGAGTGGCCCTTTGGCCCGAAGTTCACTACGACCAGAATTTTCCGTATCGGAACCACGACATCATTGTTGTTGATTGTCTTTCAGTGTAGCGACTTGCCACGCTGGTGGTGTCTTTTGCGGCACCGATAATCGCTGGCAGAGTACCTTATGACGCCGTCATTTTCACCTTTATTCCCTGAATTTTCAGAGTGTTTGATATAAAAAACACATTGTGCTCAATTTCAGAGTTAACTCACTGAATACACGCTACTATCTCTACCCGCTGAATAATTTTTCCGCGCAGTTGGTTCAAAATACTTCACAGCACCCCCATCACGGCTTATGCTCAAGCCACCTTTTGTTTAGTAAATTAAACATCATGACTTCTCTCCCGGAATATCAGTGTGATGTCCTCATCGTCGGCAGCGGTGCGGCAGGTTTATCGTTAGCGCTGCGCTTAGCGCCGCATTATCAGGTTACCGTGCTGAGTAAAGCGCAGGTGAATGAGGGCTCAACGCTGTATGCGCAGGGCGGGATTGCGGCGGTGTTTGATGAAACGGACAGCATCGAATCACACGTTGAAGACACGCTGGTTGCGGGTGCCGGCTTGTGCGACCGCGATACGGTGAGCTTTATCGCCAGCAACGCGCGTCACTGCGTGCAGTGGCTGATTGATAACGGCGTTGCCTTCGATAAAGAGCCGCAGGCTGAGGGTGAAGCGCGTTACCACCTCACGCGCGAAGGTGGGCACAGCCATCGCCGCATTCTGCACAGCGCCGATGCCACTGGCCGCGCGGTGGAAACCACGCTGGTAAGCCAGGCGCTGAGCCATCCCAACATCCGCATTATTGAACGCACCAATGCGGTGGATTTGATCCTTTCCGATAAGCTTGGCCTGCCCGGCAAGCGCCGCGTAGTTGGCGCGTGGATCTGGAACCGTAAACGTGAACAGGTGGAAACCTGCCGCGCGCGCGCCGTGGTGTTAGCCACCGGCGGCGCAGCGAAAGTCTATCAGTACACCACCAATCCGGACGTAGCGTCTGGCGATGGCATTGCGATGGCGTGGCGCGCCGGTTGCCGCGTAGCGAACCTCGAATTTAATCAATTCCATCCCACCTGTTTATTCCATCCACAAGCGCAAAACTTCCTGCTGACTGAAGCGCTGCGCGGTGAAGGTGCCTGGCTGTTGCGTCCTGACGGCACTCGCTTTATGCCTGACTTTGATGAGCGTGCCGAGCTGGCACCGCGCGATATTGTGGCGCGCGCCATTGACCATGAGATGAAACGGCTGGGCGTCGATTGCATGTATCTCGACATTAGCCACCAGCCGGAAAGCTTTGTGCGCGCGCACTTCCCGATGATTTACGAAAAATTGCTGACCTTTGGCCTCGATCTCACTAAACAGCCGATTCCGATTGTGCCAGCCGCGCATTACACTTGCGGCGGCGTGATGGTCGATCAGCAAGGCCGTACAGATGTTGACGGACTGTATGCGATTGGCGAAGTGAGTTACACCGGCTTACATGGCGCAAACCGCATGGCGTCCAACTCCCTGCTCGAGTGCCTGGTTTACGGTTGGTCTGCGGCTGAAGATATGATCGCCCGCTTGCCGGACATCGCGGCGGTAGAACATCTGCCCGCGTGGGATGAAAGCCGCGTTGATGATGCCGATGAGCGCGTAGTAATCCAGCATAACTGGCATGAACTGCGATTATTCATGTGGGATTACATGGGAATTGTGCGTACTACCAAGCGTCTGGAGCGCGCACTGCGGCGCATTAATTTGCTGCAACAGGAGATTGACGAGTACTACGCGCACTTCCGCCTCTCTAACAATCTGCTCGAGCTGCGCAATCTGGTGCAGGTCGCCGAACTGATGGTGCGCTGTGCGCTGGAGCGCAAGGAGAGCCGAGGGTTACACTTTACCCTCGACAATCCCGATCTGCTGGATGAAGCGTTACCGACCATCCTGCAGCCCGAAGCTAGCGGAACAGGTAAAAGTCTTTCACCAGGCTGAGCCAGTCGGCTGAATAGCTTTTATCTTCATCACGAATGGCGAGACGTTCCAGCAAGGTTTCGCCGGCGGAGGGAGAAAAACCTAACACCACGCGATTCGGCGGGCGCTGCGCATAGGCGGCGACATCGTAGCGATAACGCAAATGCCAGCCATCCGCCAGCGCCAGTGAAATCAATGCTTCGCCAGCTTCAGCCGGCAGCACCACGCAAAATAGCCCTTCTTCTTCAATCAACTGGGCGGCACAACGCAGCAGCGTCAGATGGTCGAGCGTGGCGGTGCTGCGCGCGGTATCGCGCGCGACACTGCCGCTTGCCATACCGGGCGCGAAAAAAGGTGGATTACTGACGATGAGCGAGAAGCGTTTTTCACACTGTTCGCTCCAGCTGACAATATCCTGATGGTGGACGTGGATGCGATCCGCCCACGGCGAAGCCTGCATATTTTCCTGCGCCTGCTGCGCTGCGCTGGCTTCCAGTTCGACGGCATCAATCTCTACCGAATTGGGCGTACGTTGCGCCAGCATCAGCGCAATCAAGCCACTGCCGCAGCCAATATCGAGGATGCGACGCGCGCCAGCTACTGGCGCCCAGGCCCCGATTAACACGCCATCGGTGCCGACTTTCATCGCACAGCGATCGTGCGCCACGAAAAATTGCTTAAAGGTAAAACCGTCTTTTCTTAACGTCGGCCGCGCGTGCGGCTGGTCCTGAGACATACTTCACTACCATTGAATTTTTTACTGCCGGAAGTGTAACGTGGTGGCGATGGGAATTCACCTGCGCCGGTAATACCTACACAAACAGATGAAGATTATATTCGTTCTGTCTATAATCAGCGCCCCAAACTGAGGTAGACCATGACCGTAACCACATTCTCCGAACTCGAACTCGACGAAAGCCTGCTACAAGCTTTGCAGGAAAAAGGCTTCACTCGCCCTACTGTTATTCAGGCCGAGACCATTCCTGCCGCGCTGGAAGGCCGTGACGTTCTGGGTTCGGCTCCAACCGGGACGGGGAAAACTGCAGCGTTTTTGCTGCCCGCTTTACAGCATTTGCTCGATTTCCCGCGCAAGAAATCAGGCCCACCACGCATTCTGATCATCACCCCAACGCGCGAACTGGCGATGCAGGTTGCCGATCACGCGCGCGAGCTGGCTAAACACACGCATCTGGATATCGCCACCATCACCGGGGGCGTGGCGTATATGAACCATGCCGAAGTGTTCAGTGAAAACCAGGACATTGTCGTCGCGACCACCGGCCGTTTGCTGCAGTACATCAAAGAAGAGAACTTTGACTGCCGCGCCGTAGAAACGCTGATTCTCGATGAAGCTGACCGCATGCTCGATATGGGCTTTGCGCAGGACATCGAGACCATCGCCGCAGAAACCCGCTGGCGCAAACAGACGCTGCTGTTCTCGGCGACGCTGGAAGGTGATCACATCAAAGACTTCGCCGAGCGTTTGCTCAACGAGCCTGTGTTTATTGAGGCCGACCCAAGCAAAAGCGAACGCAAAAAAATCCAGCAATGGTATTACCGCGCCGATAATTTAGAGCATAAGAACAAGCTGCTGATTCACCTGTTGAAACAGCCAGATGCCACGCGCGTCATTGTGTTTGTGCGCAAACGTGAGCGCCTGCATGAGCTGGTTACCTGGCTTCATGAAGCGGGCATCCGCACCAGCTACCTCGAAGGCGAAATGGTGCAGGTCAACCGTAACGAAGCCATCAAGCGTATGAATGATGGCCGCGTAAAGGTGATGATTGCCACCGACGTTGCTGCGCGCGGTATCGACATCGACGATATCTCGCACGTGATTAACTACGATTTGCCGCGCACCGCAGATACCTATCTGCACCGCATCGGCCGCACCGCGCGTGCGGGCCGTAAAGGTACCGCGATCTCGCTGGTTGAAGCGCACGATCACGTGCTGCTGGGCAAAATCACCCGTTACATCAACGAGCCGTTAAAAGCGCGTGTGATTGATGAGCTGCGTCCAGAAAGCCGTGCGCCAAGTGCTAAAGTGACGGGAAAACCGTCGAAAAAAGCACTTGCGAAGCGTCAAGAGCGTAAAGAGAAAGAACAAGAGAAACCGCGCGTCAAGCAACGTCATCGCGATACCAAAAATGTGGGTAAACGCCGCAAACCAAGCGGTAGCGATGCACCAAAGTCTGGTGCGGAATAAAACAGCACTCGCTGTAATTAATCGCCTCTTTTGAGGCGATTTTTTTGTTTTAAGCGTAGCGAAAACGCGCTTTCGCTATCATCCGCCCTGAAGAACCGTTCTTTTAAACTCGCCAGATAAAAAAAGCCGCGCCAATCAACATTGGCGCGGCTTGTATTGCTGTGTGTCTTTTCGTCAGCGCTGCAATTACAGGCTTTCGGTGAATGTACGTGTAATCACGTCACGCTGCTGCTCTGGCGTCAGCGCGTTAAAGCGCACGGCATAGCCAGATACGCGAATGGTCAACTGCGGATATTTTTCCGGATGATTGACGGCATCTTCCAGCGTTTCGCGGCGCAGCACGTTAACGTTCAGGTGCTGACCACCTTCGATGCGCACCTGCGGTTTCTGCTCAAGTGGAATTTCACGGTAAGCGATTTCGCCGAGATCGCTGATAGCAACAACCTGATCTTCTGCGAAATCCCCTTTGGCGCACAGGCAGCGCGCTTCGGCTTTATCATCGTCCAGCAGCCAGAATGAGTTCAACAGCTGTGGATTATTTGCCTGAGTAATTTGAATACCGGTAATCATAGTAGGTCTCCAGGGCTTTACGCTGTCGCAACTGGGCAGCGAGGTTCATAAGGTTTTGGAATGCTGTGGTATATCACTGCAGGAAATGCGCCGTTTTGACCTGTATCAATTTCGTCCAGTCACGATTACACGCTGAAAACCTAACAAATTGATTCATAACAACTTCGCCAATTAAAATTTTACGTAAATATTCAAATTATTTTTATCCTTCTGCTGTTGAGTCCGACACGTTAAGCTAGGCGCACTATTTTGCAGGGAGTCAACGATGGCTGAGAAGCTGACCTGGCACGACGTGCTGGCTGAAGAGAAAGAGAAACCTTACTTCGTGGAAACGCTGAAAGCGGTGGCCAATGAACGCGCTGCCGGCGTAACGGTGTATCCGCCGCAGAAGGATGTGTTTAATGCCTTTCGGCTGACCGAACTGGGCGATATCAAAGTGGTGATTTTGGGGCAGGATCCCTATCACGGCCCGAATCAGGCGCATGGTCTGGCTTTTTCCGTTCTGCCCGGCGTGGCGATCCCGCCGTCATTACTGAATATGTACAAAGAGCTGGAGCAGGATATGCCTGGCTTTGTGCGTCCTACGCACGGTTTTCTTGAAAGCTGGGCAACACAAGGCGTGATGCTGTTGAACACCGTGTTAACAGTGGAAGCCAGTAAGGCGCATTCGCACGCGCGCTTTGGCTGGGAAACCTTTACCGATAACGTCATCAGCGCCATCAATCAGCATCGCGAAGGGGTAATTTTCTTGCTGTGGGGTTCGCATGCGCAGAAGAAAGGCAGCATCATTGATACGCAACGTCATCATGTATTGAAAGCGCCGCACCCTTCTCCGCTCTCCGCGCATCGTGGCTTTTTTGGCAGTAAACACTTCTCGCAGGCAAACGCGCTGCTCAGTCAATCGGGCCAGTCACCGATTGACTGGATGCCGGTGTTGCCTTAATAAACAAACGGCCGCATTAAGCGGCCGTTGTTATTACAGCGACAGATTAGCCTTTGGCTTTGGTCACTGCCACCATCGCCGGACGCAGCAGGCGACCATTAAGGGTGTAACCGCGCTGCATCACCATCAGCACGTGATTTGGCGCCATATCTTCTGATTCCATCATCGACATCGCCTGATGGATCTCTGGATTGAATGGCACATTGGTTTCGCCCACCACTTCCACGCCAAACTTACGCACCGCGCCCAGCAGCGACTTCAGCGTCAGCTCGATACCTTCGATCATCGAAGCCAGTTCAGCGTTCTCTTTGTCTGCCACTTCCAGCGCGCGCTCCAGGCTATCGATCACGGGCAGCAGCTCGTTGGCAAATTTCTCCAGCGCAAATTTATGCGCCTTTTCCACGTCCATTTCAGTACGGCGACGAATATTTTCGATCTCCGCCTGCGCACGCAGCTGTGCATCACGCACGCCGGTTTGCGACACGGCTAACTCGGCTTCCAGTTGCGCGATACGCTCATCACGCGGATCCACCTCAGCGGTTGTCTCTGCGTCCACGTGATGCTGATCCTGTTGAATTTCGTCTGAGACTTGCTCGTTTGGGGTGTTCTGTTCTTTACTACTCATGAATTTCTCCGCGTTTTGCACATTCATCTCGCTGGTTGGCTTATTATGGGGATCAGTTTGACGGTTTCAAGTAAACCCATCACATTGCCTGGCCGTTTTGGCTTATAAGGAACTCGCGCTAAATGAACAAACACTTTAACTGCATCGGGATTGTCGGCCATCCGCGCCATCCTACTGCGTTAACCACCCATGAAATGCTCTGGCGCTGGCTAACGGCAAAGGGTTATGAGGTGATTGTCGAGCAGCAGATTGCGCGCGAACTGGATTTGAAAAATGCCCAAACCGGCAGCCTTGCGGATATTGGTCAACGCGCTGATTTAGCTGTGGTGGTTGGTGGCGATGGCAACATGCTTGGTGCTGCCCGTGTGCTGGCGCGCTATGACATCAAAGTGATTGGCATCAACCGTGGCAACCTCGGTTTTCTCACCGATCTCGATCCGGACAATGCGCAACAGCAGCTGGACGATGTGCTGCAGGGCGATTACTTCGTCGAGAGCCGCTTCTTGCTGGAGGCGCAGGTGTGCAAAGAAGCGTGCTCGCCGCGCATTGGTAGCGCCATTAATGAAGTGGTGCTGCATCCCGGTAAAGTTGCACATATGATTGAATTTGAAGTCTATATTGATGAGGTGTTTGCCTTTTCACAGCGTTCCGATGGTTTGATTATCTCCACACCGACCGGCTCCACCGCCTATTCGCTTTCGGCGGGCGGCCCTATTCTGACGCCGTCGCTGGATGCGATTACGCTGGTGCCCATGTTCCCGCATACGCTTTCTGCGCGTCCGCTGGTCATCAACAGCAGCAGCACCATCCGCCTGCGTTTTTCTTCCCTGCGCAGCGATCTCGAGATCAGTTGCGACAGCCAGATTGCCTTGCCAATTCAGGAAGGTGAAGATGTCCTGATCCGCCGTAGCGCCAATCATCTCAATCTTATCCATCCTAAAAATTACAACTATTTTAATACCTTAAGTTCAAAGTTGGGCTGGTCTAAAAAATTGTTCTGAAAATCAGCGCTGACTACTTTACTGTATAAAAAACCAGGATATACTGTACGTAAAACCATATCTGTTTTTACATACAGGTGATTCTATGCTGGCACAACTGACCATCAGTAACTTTGCTATCGTTCGTGAACTGGAGATCGATTTTCATCGTGGTATGACGGCGATCACGGGTGAAACCGGCGCAGGTAAATCTATCGCCATCGATGCGTTGGGCCTGTGTCTGGGCGGCCGCGCTGAAGCAGATATGGTGCGTCAGGGTGCCAGCCGCGCTGATATCTGCGCCCGCTTCCAGCTCAAAGCTTCGCCTTCCGCACAACGCTGGCTGGTGGAGAATCAGCTGGATGAGGGCAATGAGTGTCTGCTGCGGCGTGTGATTAGCGCGGATGGTCGTTCGCGTGGCTTTATCAACGGCACATCGGTGCCGCTGTCGCAGTTGCGTGAACTGGGCCAGTTGCTGATTCAGATTCACGGCCAGCATGCTCACCAATTGCTGCTCAAATCCGATCACCAAAAACATCTGCTGGATGCGTATGCAGCCCACGATGATTTGCTGTCTGAAATGCGCCAGCATTATCAGCGCTGGCATCAGAGTTGCCGCGCGCTGGCACAACATCAGCAGCTTTCGCAAGAGCGTGAATCCCGTCGCGAGCTACTGCAGTATCAGTTGAAAGAACTCAATGAATTTGCCCCGCAGCTGGGCGAATTTGAACAGATTGATGAAGAGTACAAACGCCTGGCGAACAGTGGCCAGTTGCTGTCCACCAGCCAGCAAGCGCTGCAAATTCTCGCCGATGGGGATGACACCAACCTGCAGAGCCTTCTTTATAGCGCTCGTCACATGCTGGGCGAACTGGTGACGCTGGATAATAAAGTCAGCGGCGTGTTCAATCTGCTGGAGGAAGCCGCGATTCAACTCAGTGAAGCCAGCGATGAACTGCGTCACTACTGCGAACGTCTGGATCTCGATCCCAATCGCCTGCATGAGCTGGAGCAACGTCTGTCACGGCAGATTGCATTGGCACGTAAGCACCACGTCGCACCTGAAACCTTGCCGGTGCTTTATCAGCAGTTGCTGGATGAAGCGGAACTGCTTTCGCAGCAAGAGAGCGATCAGGAAACTTTGCAGTCTGAAGTTGTCGCTCACCACAAAGCCGCGTTAGCCAGCGCTGAAAATCTGCATCAACTGCGTGAGCATTCCGCTCAAGAATTGAGCCAGCTGATAACGCAAAGCATGCGCACGCTGGCAATGCCGCACGGCCAGTTTGCCATTGTGCTGGAGTTCAATGCCGATCAACTCACCGCAGATGGCGCAACGCGCATTGATTTCCGCGTTACGACGAACCCAGGCCAGCCGCTCCAGCCGCTGGGCAAAGTGGCTTCCGGCGGTGAGCTGTCGCGTATCGCTCTGGCGATTCAGGTGATTACCGCACAGAAAATGGAAACACCGGCAATGATCTTCGATGAAGTAGATGTTGGCATCAGCGGCCCAACCGCCGCTGTTGTCGGTCAAATGCTGCGTCAGCTGGGCGAGTCAACACAGGTTATGTGTGTCACGCACCTGCCGCAGGTTGCCGGCTGCGGTCATCAGCACTTTTACGTCAGCAAAGAGACCGATGGTGCGATGACAGAAACGCATATGCAGCCGCTGGATAAACGCGCGCGTCTGCAAGAGTTGGCGCGTTTGCTGGGCGGCAGCGAGGTGACGCGCAACACGCTGGCCAATGCTAAAGAACTTTTAGCCGCCTGATACCGCACTTTTTTCCCGGCTGGTGGTCATATGCTTGCTCTGTAGAGGTTTCAAATAGCGAAAAGGTTTATTATCATCGGCAGTTATGTCGTCTGAGTAATAAAGCCTGCCGCAGGCAGAGTTCAGAATTTGATGGCAAAAAAATAGCCTGCTGAAAGGCGTTTGGCCCCAGAAAAGGAATGTATAGATGCGCTGTAAAACGCTGACTGCCGCGGCAGTAGTAATGTTGATGATGACCGCTGGATGTTCCACCCTTGAGCGCGTTGTGTATCGTCCGGATATCAATCAGGGGAATTACCTGGTCGCCAACGATGTGTCGAAGATTCACAACGGCATGACGCAGCAGCAGGTTGCCTATACGCTCGGTACGCCGATGATGCGCGATCCGTTTGGCAGCAACGTTTGGTATTACGTGTTCCGTCAGGAACCTGGCCATGAAGGTGTGAAACAGCAAACGCTGACGCTGACCTTTGACAGCAACGGAACGCTGACTAACATCGACAATAAGCCGAAGCTCTCAGGCAAAGAAGGCTAAGTGAACGGCAATAAAAAAGGCGCTTAAGCGCCTTTTTTCGTTTTTACATTCCGACTATTTCTTCTCAGCTGACCGCTCTGCGCGTTGACGCCGTAACTCTTTCGGGTCGGCAATCAGCGGACGATAGATCTCAATGCGATCACCATCCTGGACGGCATCACCCAATTTTACCGGGCGGCTATAAATCCCAACCTTATTCGAGTTCAGGTCAATATCTTTACGCAGTGACAGCAACCCCGAAGCCTTAATCGCTTGCTCCACAGTTGCGCCTTCTTCAAGCGTTACAGCACGCAAATACTGCTTATCTGGCAGTGCGTAAACCACTTCCACGCTGATATCAGGCACGATAAACCTCTTTTGCGCGCTGACTGAACGCCTGCACCATGCTATTTGCCAGCTCTTTAAAGATGCGGCCGAACGCCATTTCTACCAGCATATTGGTGAACTCAAAATCGAGGTTCAACTCAACCTTACAGGCATCATCACCTAATGAAGTGAAATGCCAGCCGCCGGTCAATTTACGAAACGGGCCATCAACCAACTGCATCAATATGCTTTGGTTGCTGATCAGCGTGTTGCGCGTGGTGAAAGTTTTACTGATGCCCGCTTTCGAGACATCAACGGCCGCGGTCATTTGATCTCCGCTGTTATCCAGCACGCGACTGCCGGTGCAGCCCGGCAGAAACTGAGGATAAGCATCCACGTCATTCACAAGACGGTACATCTGTTCAGCGCTATAAGGGACCAGCGCTGAACGGCTAATCTGGGCCATAATGGTTCCTGTTCATCACAAAACCATTGAATAATACCATTTTCAGTCACCAAACAAAAATTCACGGCTTTGCTTGCTGTGCTAAAATGGAGTGTTTTTTACCGCCCTGCAGGACAGGGGATGCGCCCATAAACTGAGTGATGTAGACTACGCCGCACTATGACAAAGAAAAAAGTTAACAAACCCGGTTCAGCCACTATTGCCCTCAATAAACGCGCACGTCATGAATACTTCATTGAAGAAGAGTTCGAGGCGGGTATGTCGTTGCAAGGATGGGAAGTCAAATCACTCCGTGCCGGTAAGGCTAACATCAGCGATAGCTACATTCTGTTGCGCGATGGTGAAGCTTACCTGTTCGGCTCTACTTTCCAGCCGCTGGCGGTTGCTTCGACGCATGTGGTGTGTGATCCCACGCGAAGCCGCAAGCTGCTGCTGAAACAACGCGAACTCGATTCGCTGTACGGTCGCGTCAACCGCGAAGGTTTTACCGTGGTTGCGCTGTCGATGTACTGGAAAAATGCCTGGGCCAAACTGAAAATCGGTGTGGCACGCGGTAAGAAAGAGCACGACAAGCGTGACGACGTGAAAGAACGCGAATGGAAGATGGACAAAGCGCGTATTATGAAGAATTCAAAGCGTTAAGCGCTGGATTTTGGCGTCGCTTGTCTGTAGTATTGAAATTTCTTGGGGCTGATTCTGGACTCGACGGGATTGTGAAGCCTTAGGAGCATGCCGAGGGGCGGTTTGCCTCGTAAAAAGCCGCAAAAAAATAGTCGCAAACGACGAAAACTACGCTTTAGCAGCTTAATAACCTGCTTTGAAGCCCTCTCTCCCTAGCTTCCGCTCTTAAGACGGGGATCAAGAGAGGTCAAACCCAAAAGAGATCGTGTGGATGCCTTGCCTGGGGTTGAAGCACTAAATCTAATCAGGCTAGTTTGTCAGTGGCGTGTCTGTCCGCAGCTGGCCGGCGAATGTAAAGACTGACTAAGCATGTAGTGCCGACGGTGTAGTAATTTCGGACGCGGGTTCAACTCCCGCCAGCTCCACCAAAATCCTTCGAAGATGATTCCAGAGTCATCCGTAGAAGTCCTGAAAGCCCGCACGGCACAAGCCCTGCGGGCTTTTTTGTGTCTGTAACCTTCCGAGACGATCCGCCTGAATCCAGTGATAATTGGTATACGAATTGGTATACGCTAGAATGTATGCCAATTCCGTATACCAATTCATGCAGGAAATGTAGACATGGCAAGGACTACGCGCCCATTAACCAACACAGAAGTTCTACGCGCTAAAGCAGATGATAAAGATTTGACGCTGCATGATGGTGACGGGCTTTTCTTAGTCATCAAAACCAGCGGCAAGAAGCTTTGGCGCTTCCGCTATCAACGTCCCGCCACGAAGCAACGGACAATGATCGGATTAGGTGCCTTTCCCGCCCTTACACTCGCCAATGCACGCAGCTTGAGGGCCGATTACCTTGCCCTATTAGCCAATGGAATCGATCCACAAGTGCAGGCAGAGGTTGCAGAGGAACAGAACCAGATTGCTCTGGATAGTATTTTCTCAACAGTGGCTGCTAATTGGTTCCAGCTCAAAAGCAAAAGCGTCACGCCTGATTACGCAAAAGATATTTGGCGCTCATTAGAGAAGGACGTATTTCCAGCCGTTGGCGAAATCCCAGTTCAGCAAATTAAAGCCAGAACATTAGTTGAAGCTCTTGAACCTATCAAAGCGCGAGGTGCGCTTGAGACGGTCCGCCGCTTAGTACAACGTATAAACGAAGTAATGATTTATGCAGTAAACACAGGTTTAATTGATGCTAATCCAGCATCAAGTATTGGCATGGCTTTTGAAAAACCTAAGAAACAGCATATGCCAACCTTAACACCCAAAGAGTTGCCTAAGCTCTTAAGGGCACTGCATACCTCAAATTTGACGGTGTCAACTCGTTGCTTGATTGAATGGCAACTTCTGACATTAGTCAGGCCTTCAGAGGCATCAGGCGCTCAATGGGTTGAAATTAACTTCGATAGTAAGATTTGGACGATACCGTCTAATCGAATGAAGTCTAAACGTGAGCACATTGTTCCTTTATCGGTGGAAGCAATAAGTATCCTTGAAGTGATGAAAACAATTAGCGCTCATCGAGAGCACATTTTTCCTAGCCGCAACGACCCCAAGTCACCTATGAATAGCCAAACTGCAAATGCTGCTTTAAAGCGTATAGGTTTTGGAGGTAAATTAGTGGCTCATGGGCTTCGGGCTATAGCAAGCACCACTATGAATGAAGCGGGTTTAAATCCTGATGTGATTGAAGCTGCATTAGCTCATGTAGACAAAAATGAAATCCGTCGGGCTTACAATCGCTCAATATATTTAGAGCAACGTATTGTTTTAATGGATTGGTGGGGATGCTACATTAATAATGTTAAAAAAGGAATATAAATGGGCACCAATGACTTCCCTTGTAAATCATCAAACATATATGACAAAAACATTAATTTCCTCTTCGGCTCGGGAGCTTCGGCATCATATATCCCGACCTTACATGTGAGGAATGGCAAAACATACGAAGACTTACTAACCGATCCTGATGTAAAAAAAGATGATGATTTTATAAATTTCATATTGCATTCTTATTATACAAACATTATTGAAAAAACCTTTTGCACTCCCAAAAGACCTTTCCCGCAAAACTATACTGACACTATCAAAAGCTACTCTGACTTTTTAGAAGAATTGGTTCTCCTTTTGGAAAAAAAAGGTTCAACTCAAATCAGAAGAGCAAATATCTTCACAACTAATTATGATCTTTTTTTTGAAAACGCAGCCGACAATATTCTCCAGAAAAAAACATTTAACTTTAATGATGGTGCGTTAGGTTTCAAAAAAAGAAAACTTAGCATAAGTAACTTTCATTTAACCACTTGGCATCAAGGAACTCATGATATGTATAAACATGAGCTACCTAGCATTAACCTAATCAAAATGCATGGTTCAGTTTCATGGAAAAGAAATGAAAGTGAAGAAATAACAATCAATTACCCTTCCACCTCTCCTGATGTGATAGAGCTGGAATGTGAAAAAACAATCTCTGAGTTTGCGGAAGCAGTTTTTGAAACTGGAGAAGGTCTAAAAAGATTTCTAAACCTTTCAGAAGATGACTCTGATGATTTAAAAAATTTTGTAAGTTTCTACAAGTCTTTAGCTATAGTAAATCCCACAAAAGAAAAATTCTCCGAGACTGTATTCCAGCAACATTACTATCAATCCCTGAGGCTTCTTAGTTACGAATTAGAAAAGCCGCAAACTGTATTAATATGTTTTGGTTTTTCCTTCCAAGATGAACACATTTTAGAAATTATAAAAAGATCTTTAAGCAACCCTACCTTGAGAGTTTTTGTATTTTGCTATAGTAATGCAAGCAAAGCTCAAATTAGTACGTTAGTAAATGATAGTCGCATCAGCTTTATCTACCCTAAAAATGATGGTCATAATATAAACTTTGATAAATTCATTGATAGAGTATTCAGAAATGATAATGGAGATTGGATCTCATGGACGAATTAACAGTTGGATTTGTAACTCAAGTAAAAGGCACTGTTGTTAAGGCTAAAATAGCTCACGAGCTTTATCAAACTACATATTTCTTTAATGGAAAAATACTTCGTGGCATAGCTATAAATGAATTTGTATTAATGAGAAAAGGTTACCAGGACATAGCAGGGAAAATAATCGGCGAGGAAATAATAGAAAACATTAACTTCAGAAGCGATGAGATTGAACAGAAAAAGTTTGACCGCTATGTTGAACTCAATATCATCGGATATTTTTTTGAAGGGAAGTTCCACTCCGGCATAAAGTATCTCCCCATAATTAACGATAGCCTACACCTTATTTCAGATGAAAAAATTAGTGAAATTTATAATTTCAAAACAGAAGGAAAAAAGTCAGTTATAAATATTGGTGTTTCAAGCTTAGAGGAACTACCTATACAAATACCTCTGAATGGGGTTTTCAACTCTCATATGGGTATTTTTGGAAATACGGGGAGCGGTAAGTCAAATACTTTAGCAAAGCTATACTCTTCATTGTTCGATAAAATAAAAGATAAAGACGAAATCAATAAATCAAGATTTGTAGTAATTGATTTCAATGGCGAGTATGAGACAATTTCAAAGAGTTTTCCTGAGATTTCTCACTCCATCAAATTAACTACCAGAGAAGATGGTGATAAATTATTTTTGACACCATCTGAATTTTGGGACGATGAGCTTCTGTCGGTATTATTTTCAGCCACAGAGAAAACGCAAAAACCATTCTTAACTCATTTAATTAGAAATAAGTTCACTTTCGACAATGAAGTAAATGACTATCTGCATAATACGATTCGAGTAATGTTTGGTCCTAACCCTCACAAGGAAACAATTAACCTACTGAAAAGTTTAATTATTTACTTTGACCCCGCGGTCCAAAACTCTATTAACGAGGAGATATCAAAATTCACCTGGCACTCTGGGCAAGATAAATTCCTCCACCCAGTGGCCAAGTATATTGATAAGTCTGATGATGCTATAGCTCATCTAACAAACCTCTTCGGCGCAAAACTCGAAACCAATAATGTTTTTGAGGAAATTTCCATACGGGCCACTCTCCAGTTAATAAATTCCGTCTCGCGAAATTATGTTCAGTATGAACACATTTCACCATTGATCAGTAAAATATCTGCAATGAGCAAACCGCTTGCGCGAGTAGTTGAAATACAAAATGCCGTAATGCAAAAGAAACCTATATTGATAATTTCCCTCAAGGACTGCAATCAACAAATTAAAAAGACTATCCCTATGATGATAGCAAAATGCTCGTTCCTAGAACACAAGTCATCAAGCAACCACATTAAAAGCTTTCATCTAATAATCGATGAGGCTCACAATATTCTTTCTGAGGAATCTGGCAGAGAAGCTGAAACATGGAAAGACTACAGACTAGAACTATTTGAAGAAATAATTAAAGAAGGTCGAAAGTTTGGATATTTTGTGACAATTTCTAGTCAGAGGCCATATGACATATCACCAACCATAATTTCGCAACTGCATAATTACTTCATTCACAGACTTGTGAATGAGAATGACCTTTTTTTACTAAAAAATACACTTAGCACTCTTGATGCAGCATCGCGCTCAATGATCCCTACCTTGCCTCCGGGTGGCTGCGTGATATCAGGTACAGCTTTCCATACACCTCTGCTAGTTCAGATTGATAAATTAGAATCAGAAAAAGCTCCACAGAGCGAAACATTGGACTTGGAGAAACTATGGGGAGTATGACGAATTATACCCATTGCGCGCGCTCGTACCCCCGCCACGCCTGCCCGCTTTATGTAGCAGTTTTCATGCGGCTGCATGAGTCCCTTCAGGCCGCGCCACTGCTGGCCTGAATTGCATAAACTCAGCTGCATTTATTCATGCGTTTTCATGCAGCATAGGCATGCACTCATGCGAATCAGGCTTGCCAGAGAAAAGAGATGAAAAAACCGGTACGATGACCGGTCAGGTATTGCTGATAAAACTCAGCAGGGGGCGTTCTGGCGGTTCGAAAGCCTGCTTGCAGCTCCATAACGGTTTAGCGTCTGCCGTGGTGGCGGTGATTCTTTCTCAGGGACGTCTTCAGCTACCTTCTGCGGCTTCATGATAATGGTGTCCAGGCTCTCAAGCGTTGTAAACGTGCAGGAGCAGTCGATATTACGACACTGATACCACGTCTTTTTTAACGTACCTGTCTGATATTCGCTGGTACGTGTGTGTGCGGTCATGCTGCATTCAGGGCATTTCATTGCCATCACGTTTTATCCTTCTGTTTAACGCCAGTCCCCGTCCAGGCTGGAGTTACGGTTTATAAAAGCCGTTATCGTTAGCTTTCTTTGTCGAGGGAGAGCCAATGGCGGCTCCGGTGAATGCATTGTGCCGTTGCTGGCACAGGCGAGCTATCGGATGGCGTTGTGTGATGGCCCAGACAAAATGACCTTCTTCTGGCTGGCAGCAAGGTGACATATTGGCTATCTGCTCAACTTTTAGATTTATATATATCCTTCACCATTCTTCACCTTAATAAAAAAGAGAGTAAATACAATACATTAAAGGGTGAATAATTAATGATTATCCCTTCACCCAGTGTTCACCATGCTTCACCCGGCTTTTTATGCAGATAAACCTTTTCGAGTGTTTATTTCGATTGATTCAGCAAGGATTAATCATTAAAAGCGACTTGCATAATTCATCTCGGCACTATTGGTCTATATTGCCCTATATTTACCTGTGCAAAAAATAGCCGGCTAATTTTTGCGCGTTTGTGCCAGCCGCAGCACCCTTTTGCCTTGTTGCTTTGGCAGTAAATATGCTGAGAATAAAGAGCTACCCGACTCCGGACGTATCTGTCCGTATCACCACGGACTCAATAAGAGGTAGCTCATGCACACCGTATTATCCGCAAACTCTTCCGCTCTTACGGCTCCGGCTTTACCCGTAAACCCGGCGCTGAACGATCGCTTCCTGCGACTGCCGGAAGTCATGCACGTCTGCGGCCTGTCACGCTCCACCATTTACGACCTTATCAGCCGTAACGCCTTCCCGGCGCAGGTGTCGCTTGGCGGCAAGAACGTGGCCTGGCTCGCCAGCGAAATCAGCGTCTGGATGAGCGATCGCATTGCAGCACGCGGTCAGGAGCGTACCGCATGAGGTTTTTGAACCATGCCGGTAAATCACGCCAACCCTCTGCCGCGCACGCAATCCCCCTAATGTATGTGACTGGTGCCGGGATGGGTAAACCGCTACAGCCGCAGTGCTTTTGCGCAACGAAGCCAGCCTCAGGCCTGCAAAGCACAGGCGTCCCGCCCTCCGGTATCCGGATTGTTTCCCGTGGCGAGATTCATCCCGCCAGCTGCTGAGGTTGCCTGATGTCATTTTTAACTGCTTCCTCCGGCTTGCGCGCCGGGGCCATTCCCTGGTACAGTAATTTCGCTGTCGCAAAATCGGCAGCCGGGATTGGCGTCCTGAATATAACGTTGGCGACACCAGACGCGCCTTGCGTCTTTTTTTGTGTCTGTGCCTTGATGCACCCATTTTCCGGGCGACGGTTCTTTATCCGTTGTACCCTCCGCGTAATGGTGGCTCAGGCGGGGGCTTCTCACGAAGCGCCGGTTTCCAATGTTGCCGGTTACGCCAACCCCGTCTGGGCTACCACCAGTGAAATTGGCGTTTCCGGTGGTAGCTGTATGCTACTAACATTGGAGACTGCCACCATGGCTACGGTCCTTAATTCCCCATACCCTCAGTTTGTTTTCGTCTTTGCCGCCGTGCGCCGCTGCGAGCGCCAGCAGCAAATTCATATGCTCCGCACCGTTGCCGCCGACGAGCGCGCCGCCCGCCTTTCGCTGGCCCGCGACTACGTGCTGTCCTTTGCCGCCCGCCTGCCGGTTCAGGAGGTGCGCGCATGACTCACGCCACGATTTCTCACGCCGACCTGGTACGCCTTGAGCACCTGCGCAACGCCGGGCGCTTTGTCAGCGATATGACGGCCTTTCAGGAGTGCCACGAACTGCCGCAGCCCGCTCAGCGCGCGCAACTGGCTTCGCTGGTCTTTCTCATCACCGAACAGCTGGATGACGTGGTGACGCGCTGCCAGAACAACTGGATGAACGCGGAGGCTGAATCATGAAAGACCTCACCCTTTCGCCTGAACTGCGCGCCGCGCTTTCACGCCGCGCCGTCGCCTGCGCATGGCTGACCGTCTGCCGTGAACAGCAGCGCTACCCCGGCCTGACGCTGGCGCGTCTCGAGCACGTCATTGAAGCCGAGCTGGAGGGCTTTTACCTGCGCCAGCACGGACGCCTGCGCGGTCAGGAGATTGCCTGCGCGCTGCTGGATGACCTGCTGTCCACCGGGCCGCTGAAGTCGGCCCCGCGCCTGAGCTTTCTCGGCCAGGTGATGATGGATGAACTCTGCGGGCGTATGACAGACGCGCCGGTGCTGCACTGAGGGAGAAAAGAACGATGAAGATGACCGTATCAGAGGCGGCCACCGCGGCGCGGGGCCACTGGCCCCGCATTCTGCCCGCGCTGGGCGTGAAGGTAATCAAAAACCGCCACATGCCTTGCCCGGTCTGTCAGGGGACGGACCGCTTTCGCTTCGACGATAAAGACGGGCGCGGCACGTGGATTTGTAATCAGTGCGGAGCCGGTGACGGCATGGACCTGGTGAAAAAGGCGCTCAGCATTACGCTTAGCGAGGCCGTCGCGCGCGTAAACGACCTGACCGGCAACCTGCCGCCGGTAGCGACAGGCAACAGTACGGCAGCCGGTCCCGAAACGGACGAGGCATCCCGCGCCGCAGCGGCTGCACTGGCGCAGCAGCTGGTCAGCACGGCAAAGGAAACGGCGGGCAACGCCTACCTGTCCCGGAAGGGGCTGCCAGAGCAGGCGTGCCTTACGCTTTCGAAGGCGCACAGGGTCGCGTTAACGTCCTACCGCACCGGCGATTTAGTTGTGCCCCTGCACGACATGAGCGGCCAGCTGGTTAACGTGCAGCTCATTAATGCCAGCGGAGAGAAGCGCACGCTCAAGGGCGGCCAGGTGAAAGGTGCCTGCCACGTTCTCAGCAGCGCTAAGCCCGCAAAGCGCATCTGGCTCGCAGAGGGCTACGCAACCGGCCTGACGGTGCATAACCTGACCGGTGATGAGGTGTGGGTTGCGCTCTCATCGGGCAACCTCCTTTCTCTGGCTGGCCTTGCCCGGGAAAAGCACGCCACGCTGCCGCTGATGATTGCCGCCGACCGCGACCTTAACGGCAACGGTCAGGACAAGGCGAAGAAGGCCGCTGATGTCAGTAACGCCGTCGTCGCGCTGCCGCCCGTGTTTGGCGACTGGAACGACGCCTTTGTGCAGCTCGGCGACGTTCCGACGAAGCAGGCGCTTGCTGAGGCCGCCGCACCCGCCCCCGCCAGCCCGTTTGACGTGATGAGCGAAGCGGAGTTTTCGGCGATGAGCGCCAGCGAAAAAGCGGAGCGCGTTGCTGAGCATTACCGCAATGCGCTTGCGGTGGATGCCAGCGGCGAAATCCTGTCACGCTACAGGGCAGGCGCGTGGAAGGTCATTTCGGGGAAGCAGTTTGAGCGCGACGTGGCGAAGCTGTTCCAGCGGCTGCGCGCGCCGTTCTCGGCGGGCAAAATTTCAGGCGTGGTGGACACGCTGAAGCTGATGCTGCCGCAGCAGTCCGACCCGGCGCGCCGCCTGATAGGCTTTCGTAACGGCGTGCTTGATACGCGCACCGGCAGCTTCAGCCCGCACAGCAAACGCTTCTGGCTGCGCACGGTCAGCGAGGTGGACTTTACCCCGCCGGTTAAGGGCGAGACGCTGGCAGCCCACGCGCCGCACTTCTGGCAGTGGCTGGACCGCGCCGCCGGACGCGACGCGGCAAAGCGCGATATTATTCTCGCGGCGCTGTTTATGGTGCTGGCAAACCGCTACGACTGGCAGCTGTTTCTGGAGGTCACGGGCCCCGGCGGCAGCGGAAAAAGTATCATGGCCGAAATCGCCACCATGCTGGCCGGAACGGACAACACCACCTCCGCGACCATCGAGACGCTGGAGTCATCGCGCGAGCGCGCGGCGGTGATTGGCTTCTCGCTGATAATTCTGCCCGACCAGGAGAAGTGGAGCGGCGACGGCGCGGGCATTAAAGCGATTACCGGCGGGGATGCGGTATCCGTGGACCCGAAGTACCGCGATGCCTACTCAACGCACATTCCGGCGGTGATACTGGCGGTGAACAACAATCCGATGCGCTTCACCGACCGCAGCGGGGGCGTATCGCGCCGCCGGGTTATCCTGCACTTCCCGGAAATCATCCCGGCAAACGAGCGCGACCCGCAGCTGAAGGAAAAAATCAGCGGCGAGCTGGCCGTTATCGTGCGCCAGCTGATGCAGCAGTTCAGCCAGCCGCAGGACGCAAGAGCGTTGCTTCAGTCGCAGCAGAACTCTGATGAGGCGATGCGCATCAAGCGCGACGCGGATCCGATGGTGGACTTCTGCGGCTATCTGTTCACCACGCCGGAGCCTACTTCACTTTATATGGGGAACGCCAGCATCAGGCCCTTACAGCCGAGACGCTATCTTTATCACGCCTATCTGGCATACATGGAGGCGAACGGCTACAGGAATCCACTCAGCATGAAGATGTTCAGTCTGTCGCTGGAGAGCATTATGCGCGAGTACGGGCACCATTACCTGAAGCGGCGCACGAAGCTGGGAATGCAGACCAATCTCGATCTGACTGAGGAAAGCAGCAGCGACTGGCTGCCAAAGTGCGAGGTCATCTAAAGTTAATAAGTGATAAAAACCGGCGAGAGCCGGTTTTTGTGCACAAAAAGAGGCCGTTAAATCTAATTGGCCGCCTGTAAAATCTCTTCACCACTTTTATAAGAGTGTTTTGGTAACCAGATCCTACGAATAAGACTTAAGGCTGCTATGAGCGAAGAGCAGACGTTGCAGATCCAACAGGAATGTAAAAACCAGCCCTGTCGCGATTTGACCCATAATGCTGAAGTGGCACTCACCAATGTTGCAGCAAATGCGATGTACGATGAACCTGTAAGCCAGGTTTTAAACTGAAAATAGTCTGCCGATGATTGTGTTATGACCGGATAACTGTAAACCCAATTCGATATTTTTAATTGACATTGGTATAATTAGGCTCGGTTTACAAGGTGTCTGAGCATGAAAATAATCAAATTGAAAACTACTGACAGCACTAACAGTGAGGCTAAGCGTCAAGTAGATAAAACAGGGGAAACCTTTTTTGCTGTCTCAGCTGGTATGCAAACTGCAGGCAGAGGGCGTTTTGGAAGAGCATGGCAAACTCCGGAAGGAAATGTCGCTGTCACTATCGTTGTTCCGCTGCCAACAGAAACATCCGCCCTGCCATCCATTTCCCTGATGACAGGCATAGCTATTCATGATGCACTGTCATTTTTTGTTAAAAATGCTGATATTCGCATCAAATGGCCAAACGATATTCTTATTAATGGGGCCAAAATTAGCGGCACGTTAATAGAGGCTGATAGCCGCGCACTTTACGTTGGCATTGGTATTAATCGTATAGCCACTCCTGTAGACGTTCCTTATGCCACAGCTACTTTAGAGCAGTTCACATTTAAGGAGTCGGAGGAAGTGGTCGATGTACTGGTAAAACTTTGGTGTAATTATTTTGATGCCTGGCAAACCTTTGGATTTGGCAGCCTTAAAAATTCATACATAACCCGTATGTGTCGATTGAATGAATACATAGAAATTGCTTTCGATGCACAGAAAACAAACAAAGTCGGTGGTGTATGCAGAGGTGTCGATGACTTTGGTAATTTGCTTATCGCAAAAGATAGCGGTGAGATCACGGCTTATAATTATGGTGAGATACAATTTATTGCGTCTGAGTAGGCTCTGATGCCTACGCTCTTTAGTTAAATCGATACAATAAAACGTTCAACCATAATTCAATCTCACTCACACTCTCCATCAATTACATCTGCACTCTTATCAGCGGGTCCGCTACTGGCACAAAGCGGACACTGCGAAAGCCAATGTCTGCTTTGAGCGAAATGCAGGCATTACTGTCTTACAAGAATGTAAAAGAGCATCTGATTAGATGTCCGCTTTCGGCGGATGGATTGCGGTAGCCTAGACAAGATCAAATTGTTGACAATGAGGATGATACCAATCATCTTCATTTTGGATGATCATCGTCATCCAAATATGTTCAACCAGATGGTCTGCGCACCCGATACTTCTGGTGCCCACGGTCCTCGAACGAAGGAATCTTTCATATGAGTGCTCCACTGACACAGTTTACTATTACCGAGACGGCACCTGGATACTGGCGTGTAACCTTCAATAATCCGCCGCTGAACTTTTGCGATCCAGAAACCCTTGTCGAGCTGCAGCAGATCGTCAGTCTAATCGAGTCCGATGACACGTTGCGGGTGGTCGTGTTCGATAGTGCTGACCCTGACTTCTTTGTCAACCACTATGACGTCTCCCGGTTCGCCGATTTCCCACTGACACCGGGGCCAACTGGGCTGCCGACGTTCATCGATACCACCACTCGATTGACCGCCTCCCCGGTCGTGACCATCGCGTTGATTAGGGGGCGAACCCGCGGCGGCGGTTCTGAGATTGCTCTTGCATGTGACATGCGCTTCGCCAGCCTGGAGCGAGCAATCTTTGCCCAGATAGAAGTCGGGGCAGGCGTCTTTCCGGGCGGAGGAGGAACTGAACGCCTGCCTCTACTTGTCGGGCGGGCCAGGGCACTCGAAATCGTTCTCGGAAGTGACGATTTCGACGCTGCGACGGCAGCGAACTACGGGTGGGTGAACCGCGCACTCCCGGATGACCAGCTCGACGCTCATGTCGACAACCTCGCCCGGCGCATCGCGTCGTTCGACAGGTCTGCGCTTGCCGAGGCTAAGCGGCTAATCAACCGCAGAACCCTGCCGTCTGCTGATGATCTGATGGAGACACAGGGCGTTTTTCTTAACGCATTCTCATGGCCAACGGTCCCTGAGCGGGGAGCACGGATAGCGCAAAAGCGCGAAGAAGTGGGTGCAGACTTCGAGGCTCGTATGGGTTATCACCTCGGCAAGCTCAGCACCGATAACCAATAATATCAACGTCGGCTCCTCAGGGGAGCCGGCGCCTTGACGTCCGTTCGCCTAAAGTGGATTGTTATTAAATTTGTCAGGTATCGTATCGCGGTCGGAGGTTTATTCATGGGTAGTTCAAAAGCAGACAAAGCGGCAAGCCACGATCGAATCGTCGAAATCGCTGCGGCTCGAATGCGCAGCAGTGGCATAAACGGTGTGGGAGTCGCAGAAATGATGCGGGAAGCCGGACTGACACACGGCGGGTTTTACCGTCATTTCGCATCCCGGGATGAGCTGGTCAGCGCTGCGGTAGAACGCGCCCTGGCTCAGGGAAGTGCGCGGACTGTGGCGACGTCAAGCCAGGGTGGCAGACGAGCGCTCGAAGCAATCATCGACGACTATCTCAGCCCGTCCCACCGATCCCACCCTGAGTCCGGATGCGCAGTGGCCGGGCTGGCAGAGGATGTTTCGCGCGCGGACGACCGAACCCGCTCTGCCTATCAACGTCAAGTCAAACAATACCTTGAGCTTCTGGCAGAGCTGACGCCGGGTACGGACGCCGATGGTGATCGACGTCGCTCCTGCCTGGTACTCAGTTCACTGGTTGGTGCCCTTGTTATGGCACGTGCAATCGGCGAAGGTAGTCTTTCCGATGAGATTCTCCAGGAAACCGCAACGGCACTGAAAGAACTTTAGCAGCCTGCATTGCGTGTCATTGTGCGCGGAGTAAAGCACTCGCATTGACCTCTGGAAGCCACTGTTGCTCGTTAGCGAATACTGGCCATTATTATCGGAAGGCACCTTTAGGTAGGAGTAAATTGTCGCAGAGTGTTCTTCAATAAGCTGGAGTACTCTCAGGCAAAGATGTATCGAACATTGGTGCGTAACGGCCAGAACAGAGGTCGTGCAGGCTACAGGAACCCTCCAGCCAGACAATTTCAGTATCGGCGTTAAGGGGAGGGTACTGAGCATCGGTGAAAACAATGGTTCCTGCCCTTATCTGGATCGGTATCAGCAGGCAAAAAAACAGAAATGCTCTGATGCACATTGCAAATATCCATCATGGGTACCATGGAACCAGCATAAGTACGGACTTGTAATAGCGTAATAAGCCGGAAATTATTTAGCCGCTATTTTCAACATAATTACACCGGTAACGATTAGTCCGGCGGCGATTAACCGTATAAAGTTGAGTGCTTCACCAAACATAGTTATCCCGACTACAAATGCGCCAACTGCCCCTATACCAACCCAGATGGTATAAGCCGTACCAAGCGGGAGTGTCTTCATTGCGTAGGCCAGGAGGCCAAAACTAAGAAGCATAAAGGTTATGGTAATTACGCTGGGGATAAGTCGTGAGAATCCGTGAGATTCCTTCATCGCAGATGCCCATACAACTTCAAAAATACCTGCCAGCACTAAAAATAACCATGCCATATTGAGATCCTGATTAGCGGGTCGTCCCGAAGAGATAGGAATGCTATCAGGTCGTCCCGCAGCAAAGTCAATATTAGCAACAGATATCGGAGAGTGCAAAAAACGCAATGCTGACTCAGATTCAGATAGCCGTAATATCCTTAAAAGTAAACGATATTAATGCTCAAAATTGCAATCAACATTTCTGACGGCTGATTTATTAATTGAACCTGATTCCGCAGCCTGCAGCCATAGTGCGGAATGTATAGCAGGGACTTAGCGCTGAGGTTCCGATACACACCCTCGATCAATGAGGTATTGCCCTTAAGGACGACAATACCTCCATCGCGACAATCGTGTCGTCATATGCGACAAAAATATGGTCATGATAATATCCGGCCACAACGTTACAGCTGATCCCCCTGTCGGCAAGTGCGCGGGAGAATGCCGCAGTAAGGCCTACAGCAGCCAGCGAGGAGTGAATTTTCAAAGTGATCCAGCTGGCGACATATTCATAGCCAACACCGTATTGATCGGCGATGTCCTTGGGAAGTACAAGAGTAATACCTTCTGCTTCACGTATGAACACCACTGAAGATTCTGTTAACTCGGTTGATGGTGATTGAAGAGTGGTAAAAACGTATTTGCCCGGATTATGTTCAGGGCTGGCATGCTGGAGTAGCTCATGGAGGTTTTTTTCACCGGACATTTTTTGACCTTTTTTTTAACATGTAAGAGATGCTGATTTAAAACATTTATCTCCATGAATAGTAGTTATAAATTCTAATGAGGCATAAAAAAATCTTATGTGAATGCAGTTGATTATTTATCTTCTTCAGCAAAGAAGACAAACGTAAAATCCAGAAAATTATCCATTGATAAGAAAATTTATATTAAATGTTGCTGCATGACTTATTATTTTTATTTTTCTAAGTGCGTATAAGAATGTTTACTCTGACGTCTGTCTTTTACTCAGAGCGGACCATATACCTGTAAATGGATATTCAGAGATCCAGAATAAATAAGTTTATGCATTGAGAGCCACCGATTGAATAAACACGACTTCCTTTTATTTCAATTTTATATTCTGTGCTCTCTTAAATATTTATAAACGGTCGTACGGCCCAGTGAAAGAACATTCGCAATATAATCTGCTGCATTTTTCGCGCGAAATGCGCCTTCATTGTGCAAATTTTGTACCAGCGTTTTTTTCTGCTCACGCGTTAGCGCGCTGAGGGACGTATTTTCCTGCCGTATCCATTCATGAAGGAACGTATTTATATTCTCCTGCCAGTCATCCTTAAAAAGCTGTTCAGGCTGCGGCTGAAGGCGCGTAACTGAAAGAAACATTTCAAGGGCATTTCTGGCCTCTTCGAATACCGCTGTGCTGAGGTTAATGCAAAGCAGGTAACCTGGCGTATCGTCATTTCCGGTTGCGATGGTAACCGATCGCATTTTCTTTCCGTCCCAGTTGAGCTTTTCATAGGGACCCGTTACTGGTGCCAGCGGATCCTGCTTTAAATCGTTCAGACCGGCCTCATCGCCCGGCTTTCGCTTTGACAGGTTGTTGGCAATGTAAACTACGGTATCAGCCTCAACATCGTGAATTACCACTTCCACGCTGGGGAAGAAAAGCGCGGCAATACCGTCTGCAACTGACTTCAGCAGACATAGTTGTGCATTGTCCGGGCCTGAATTTTTCACCATTTTATCCTCATCCAGTGCCGTTACGGCAGAGTTATGCCTTCCAGGTTTTACTTTATCACGTTACCTCAGAAAGAGGCTGAATCTGCTGTTTTAACTGACCTTTACCCCGCTTACCGTACCACCGACTGCAGCCACGGCATGTACTTTATCAGCGACCTGATTTGCTATAAACCGCGGATCTGAAAAACCATATTGTAAACATACTGTGCATAATGTACTTTTCAGTTCACACCATATCACAGGTAAGCTGTCTTGCAGACCTGACAGGGAAATATATGCACACTCAAGGTATTCCGGTTATCAACGCGGAGCAGACTGCGGACATTCTCAGGCATATTGATGTTAAAGAGGCCATGCGCCGTGTATTCACGAGCCTGGCACATGGACAGGCTGTACAGCCGGAGCAGAAAGTCGTTTTGCTGCCGGATAGCCGGGGAGACTTCATCAACTATTTTGGTGTGGATATTTCCCGCCAGCTGATTGGCACGAAGATATCGCCTTATCTGGTCACTCAGCATAAACCCGTGATCACCGCCTGGACGTTACTGATGTCCACTGCCGACGGTATGCCGCTGATGCTGTGCGATGCCTCTTTGCTGACAACAGAGCGCACGGCGGCAACTACAACCCTGGCTGTTGAGCTACTGGCCCCGGCGGAGGCACAGACGCTGACCATATTCGGCACAGGGCACGTCGCCCGTGCCCACCTTCGCCATGCCCTGACGCTGCGTAAGTGGAAAGAGATTCGGATCTGGAGCCGGAGCTGCTCACAGGAATCAGACACACTCGCGCGGGAGGACGGGTTGCCAGAAGGGCTGCTGAAAGTCTGCGCTAGCGCAGAAGATGCGGTAAAAGATACTGACGTTCTGATGCTGTGTACCTCCTCGCCAATACCGGTCATTGATCTGAAGCAGTTGACCCGCCCCTGCCTGATTACGTCTATAAGCACCAACGCACCAGGCGCGCACGAAATCTCCCCTCGGGCACTGCCGGAAATGGACGTGTACTGTGACTACCGGCAGACCACGCCTGCTCACGCCGGTGAGATGATAATTGCAGCGCGAGAGGCGGACTGGAGATCTGAAGATATCCGTGGAGATTTACCGGAGCTGGTCACCGGAAGGGCCGCCAGACCCTTTTACAAACGACATGTGTTCTTCCGCTCTCTGGGGCTGGGGCTGGAAGATATCGCCATCGCGGACAGCGTTCTGTCTTACCTTAAAAAACAGGATAATTGAGATGAATATCAGACCGTTTGGCGTTGAGCAGTGGATGAACGAGTGGGAAAATCACTGTAAATACAATCTTGCCGAAACCTGCGTTGAATCCCTGACCATGCAGCAACTGCTGGACATGACCGGTAAAAGCCGGGAGGTTCTGGATAACATGCTGAATATTAAAATGACTTACGGGCATATCACCGGTTCACAAAGACTGCGTCAGCTCATCTCTGAGCAATACAGCAAACAGTCGGCTGAAAACATTCTTATCACGCACGGCGCAATCGGGGCTAACGCCCTGATTTATGAAACCCTTGTTGAGCCAGGTGACACGATAATTTCCGTTTTGCCAACCTATCAGCAACACTATTCTATCCCTGCAAGTTATGGGGCGAATGTCAGGATTCTGGCCTTACGTGAAGAAAATAATTTTCTTCCCGACCCGGAGGAGCTGAAATCGCTCATTGATGACAAAACAAAACTTATTGCCATTAATAATCCGAACAACCCGAGCGGATCTCTGATAGATGAAACACTGTTGAAGGAAATCGTCGAAGTTGTGCGAGCAGCAGATGCCTGGCTGCTGTGCGATGAAGTCTATCGCGGTACTAATCAGGAAGGGGATGGTTATGGTCCCGCAATCGCTGACCTTTATGAGAAAGGTATCAGCACCGCCAGCATGTCCAAGTCTTACTCGCTGGCCGGTCTACGCCTTGGATGGATAGCCGGTCCTCATTCTCTGCTCAAAGAGGTTGAAATTTATCGGGACTATACAACGATCAGCGTGGGCGTGCTGGATGACTACTTCGCCTCACTGGCGCTGGAGAATCGGGACAAAATTCTGTCCCGCAATCATAAAATACTACGTGATAATCTTCAGGTGCTTGACGCCTGGGTCAATTCAGAGCCGCTCATCAGCTACGTCAGACCCCGCGCCGGGACCACTGCACTGCTGAAATATGAGCTGCCGATCAGTTCGCGAGACTTCTGCATCCATCTGCTGGAACGTTACGGCGTGATGTTCACCCCTGGCGAGGCGATGGATATGGAGGGATATGTACGCATCGGATTTGCAAACAACATTGAAGTTCTGAAGCAGGGGCTGCCTCTTGTGAGTCGCTTCATTCAAGAGCTGGCAGAAGATATACGTTAATCGGCTTTCGCCCAAATCTCCTTTGTACGTAGGTACACAGGACATTCCGGCGGTTTAGCTAATAACGTGCAGCCCTGCGCGTATAGTGCGCTGGCAAAATCTGAAAAGCGCTTTAACCGGCAAAGCGGCGTGTTGCTGAAAAGATTCTGACGTCGCTCTAACCATGGAGAGGATATAACTCATGCATGACAAAACCTTCTACTCAGTACAGACAGCCGTTCCTGCCGGACATATCGCCTGCATCGTCACGCATCTTGAAATGTTAAAAAGGCCCGAGCGAACCGACTTAGAGCTTCCTGAAGGTATTACTTTACGCAGGATCATTAACCCTGACCCTGAAGAGTTTAAAAAATTGTACCGTAAAATTGGCGGAGACTGGCTCTGGTGTTCGCGGCTAATGATCAGTGAGAAGGAGCTGGAAAACATACTTACCAGCCACGGCACAGAGGTTTTTTTAGTACAGAGCAATAATGAAGATGTCGGCATGTTTGAACTGGACTTCAATACGCCCGGTCAGTGCGAATTGTCTTTTTTTGGAGTTGATTCCTCGCTGACCGGCAAGGGACTTGGTAAAGCATTGATGAACGCAGTGATGGACAGGGTCTGGGCCCGTCCAGTTGAACGTTTCTGGGTGCATACCTGCACTTTCGATCATCCTGCTGCTCTGCGATTCTATCAACGTGTAGGGTTCAGGGCTTATGCAACAGAAATAGAAATAGTGGCTGACCCACGAATAACAGGCCACCTGCCAGCTGAAGTTGCCCAACACGTCCCCCTTATTGTTTAAAAATCTGTAATCCATTTATTGCCAAAGAACGTTATACGTATCAGTTCTGACCCAGAAAGCGATAACGATTATGAATGTCCGCTTCTGGCACAAAGCGGACATTCGGTTACGTGAGCCCGGCAGAAGGTTAAACGCTAAAACCTCACGGGCCAGTTTCATACAGTGACAGGGCCGCATCGCGGGACGCAGATTAATTAAGCGCAGCATCATCTCGCTGCTCTATTTATGGTCATGGCGAATTGCTACGACAGACAGTTATTTCTGGAGGTTACCGGTCCCTGAGGCAGCGGCAAAAGCATCATGGCGGAAATCTCGACCATGTTGGCCGGAGGGGATAATGCGGTGTGAGCATACATCGAGACGCTGGAATCTTTGCGTGCCCGCTGCATTGATTCGCTACTCGCTGATACCTTTTCCCAAATAGAAGACATGGAGCGATGCTGATGCATGCTTAAAGGCCAATCCCGGCGGTGATGCGGTGTCTGTCAATCAGAAGCGTAGGGACGTTAACTCACCGTATATTCCGGTGATAATACTTGCCGTTACCAAACATCCGATGCGCTTCACTGACCACAGCTGCAGCTCATTGAGCCGTCGGGCTACCCTGCTCTTCCCGGAAATCATCTCGGCAAACGAGCACGCTACGCAGCTAAAAGAAAAATCAGCGGAGAGCTTGCCGTCATCATGTGCCAGCTTATGCAGTATTTCAGCTTGCCACAGTACGCAAGAGTTACGCTTCCGTCCTGGCAAAATTCGGATGAAGCCATAGGCCTCAAACGAGACGTCGATTCAATAGTCGATTTTTGCGGTTACCTATATTGGGGGCCAACGCTACAAAAATTCGCAAAGTATGAAGATGTTTGGTTTGTCGCTTGAGAGCATCATGCGGGAGTGTGCGCATCACAACCTGAAGCTACCCACCAAGCTGGAGATGCACGGCAGCGAATGCCTGCCGAAATGTGATGATCCAATTGCAATAAGATTAACCAGAACCTGCGGATGCCGTTTTTTTGCGGCTATGCTTCACCAGCGGTGAACGATACAGCTCACCATTCATGGATTAATCATCATTTAATCCATTGTTTTTAACTGTAAAAAATACAAGGTGAACATTGTGAAGGATAAATCCAAAAAAAACTTTTTTCACGTATTATTAAGTGATGATTTTCATCGAAGGGATTCAAATGGAAGCCACAAAAAAATTCATCTTAGATGGTTTAGCAGACTTTGGCTTAAGCGATTTACCAGGAAGGCCTTACGACAGTGCCTTTGAACTTTTAGCATCTCCTCCAGATCGAAAGCGCGTAATAATGATGGGATTCAATGGTTCCCTCGTAGATGCTCACATTACCAACGCGCAATCCATTCAGAAAGATTTCGAGTCCCCTACCATCTCAAATGTTCAGAATGGAATCGAAGGTGCTTGGGGAATAACTCACCTCGCGAAGAGGTTGCAACAAATCCCTGTAGGGCTTGGTTATGATTGGCAGGATGTCGTTTACACTAACGCTCTTATGATGTGCTCGCAAAATGCAGCATCCATTCAAAAGGAAGCATTGAAGCAGAATTTATCCGTTGAGCAACTGGTGAAAAATTCTATGGGCTTCTTCGAAAATGTAACGCTGCAGCTTTGCAATCCAGAGGTGATTATCGCTTATAGCAATGGGCTGACTTCACTGTCCGCCGCCAGTTTGTTACTTAAACATTTTGGCGAGGCTGGTACATTGAAGTATTCGCATCCTAAAGGGTATTACACCACATACGCCTTTTATGCTAAATTCCACAGCCAGCGGGTTCCGGTTGTGTGTGTGCGGCATATGTCGAGGTTCAAACCTCATGAAGAGTATATTAAATCAGCTATTTCGCTGATGAGATAAGATGGTCCAATTTCGAGTTTTGGCTTGTTACTTTCCTGAATTGGTATACGTTTAGGTATACAAAGGAAACTTGAATTGAATAAAACATTTTATTTTCATTAAGTTATATTCCTTATTCAGACTCCGCCAGCCCACCAAAATTCTCCATCGATGATTACCAGAGTCATTCGATGAAGTCCTAAGAGCCCGTATGGCGCAAGCCTTACGGGCTTTTTTGTATCTGGACTCTTTCAAGGCGACTCGCATGAAAATCCCAAACCGACTCCAGCCTCTCGTCGATGATGGCCTGGTAGATGAAGTACTACAAAGACTAAGAAGCGGCAAAGAAGCTGACGTTTATACCGTGTTAACGGGCGGCAAAATCCAGTGTGCGAAAGTGTACAAGGACGCCACACAACGAAGTTTCAAGCAGGCCGTGCATTATCAGGAAGGGCGCAAAGTCCGCAACAGCCGTAATTCACGTGCGATGCAAAAAGGGTCGAAATTCGGGCGCAAGCAGCAAGAAGAGACCTGGCAAAGCGCGGAAGTTGATGCGTTATTCCGCCTGGCGAATGCTGGCGTACGCGTCCCGCAGCCCTACATTTGCATCGACGGCGTTTTGTTGATGGAGCTGGTCACAGACGCAGAAGGTCTGGTTGCGCCACGCCTGAGCGATGTGTTCCTGACTGAAGAGAACGCCTTGAAGGATTTCGATGCCATGATCCGCAATATCGTGCGCATGCTGTGCGCCGGCATTGTTCATGGCGACCTGTCGGAATTCAACGTGCTGCAGGATGCCAACGGACCGGTGATTATCGACTTGCCACAAGCGGTTGATGCCGCGGCAAACAACCACGCTGAATCGATGTTTGAGCGCGATGTGAACAATATCACCGCCTATTACGGGCAATATGCTCCGCAGATTTTGCAAACGCGCTATGCGAAAGAGATCTGGCAGTTATATGAAGATGGAAAGCTGACGCCAGAAACGCCGCTCACCGGTCTCTTCGTAGAAGAGGTGCATGAAGTGGATATGAACTCATTGATGGATGAGATCATCGCCGCCGAAGATGAGTTCTATGATCGTCAGCGCGCCGCTAAAGAGCGTGACGAAGAGTAGAGGCGGCTCCACAGCTCTGGCAGGCTGGCGATAAACGCCTCGACTATCGCGTGTTTATTGCCACCCGGATTCCACAACGTTACCAGCGTAACGTTCAATCCCTGATTGCCAACCTCGGTACGCAACCGTTGCACGTTGCGCCACTGCTATGCTGCGCCAGACAGATAGCAGATTAATATTGCAGAGCCACCGCTCAGGTGGCTCTTATCCCTTCCTGCAACAACCTAAAATGCTATCTACTGGTGATTTTGCCAGCGAAACTAGACCTTTTTCATTCCTGGTTTATTCTTAAATCTTTCCATCCCGGCCTGTGCCAGGATGATTACCTGAGACGACATATTTCATGAAAGAGGGAATTATGAAAAAGACTATTATTGCACTGTCAGCCATTCTGATGGCATCTTCGGCTTTTGCCGCGACCACACATGCAACTGATGAAACTGTCGCTAACGCGCAGGCCGGTGCGAACACCGCTAAAGAAAAACTGCATCAGGCGCAGAACGAAGGTAAAGAGCAGCAGCTGAAAGCGAAGCATGCGGCAGAAGGCAAAAGCGATAACCTGACCAGCAAAGCCAGCGAAGGTACGCAGAAAGCCTGGAACAAAACCAAAGAAGGTTCTGAGAAAGGTTGGGATGCCACCAAAGAAGGCACGCAGAAAGGCTGGAATAAAACCAAAGAAGGTGCCAGCGATCTGAAAAAGAAAGTGACTGAATAACGTTCGTCGCTCAATCCAGAGGCCGCGTTTGCGGCCTTTTTTATTGCCTGTTTTCCTCAACTTTGCATCTTTAACGCTATCCCCTTAGACTTTACCCAACACTCCATTAACCAATAATGCTCATGTCTGACACCTTTACCCGCCAGCCGCTGCCCTTGCCCAACGGTCATAACAAAGTCCTGTTGCACTCCTGCTGTGCGCCCTGCTCGGGCGAAGTGATGGAAGCGATGCTGGCTTCCGGCATCGATTACACCATCTTCTTCTACAACCCAAACATTCATCCGCTGAAAGAGTATGAGCTGCGTAAAGAGGAGAATATCCGCTTTGCCGAGCAGTTTGGCGTGCCCTTTGTTGATGCCGATTACGATAAAGACAATTGGTTTGAGCGGGCACGTGGCATGGAGTGGGAACCGGAACGTGGCGTGCGCTGCACCATGTGTTTCGACATGCGCTTTGAACGCACCGCGCTGTATGCACATGAAAACGGTTTCCCGGTAATCACCAGTTCACTCGGTATTTCGCGCTGGAAGAATATGCAGCAGATTAACGATTGCGGCGTGCGCGCGGCGGCGCACTATCCCGATATGCTTTATTGGGAGTTCAACTGGCGGAAAGGTGGCGGCTCGTCACGCATGATTGAGATCAGCAAGCGCGAACGTTTCTATCAGCAGGAGTATTGCGGCTGCATCTATTCGCTGCGCGACAGCAATCGCCATCGTGTAGCTAGCGGCCGCGAGCGCATTGAGATCGGCGTGCAGTATTACCAGCCCGACGAAGAGTAAAGAAAAGGGCAGGAAATCCTGCCCTTTTTTCATTAACGAAACACCAGCGTTAACACCACCATGACAACCATCATCATTATCAGGTGAAACACCACCTTATTGAGATTGCGGTTACGCATTTCACCTCCATGTGTTTAAAACCACTGACCAAAGCGCTTGATGTAGAGCATTTTCATGCCCTGCGCGACCACGCAATACCCGAGCAGCGTTGCCACCAGCCATGGGAAGTAAGCCCATGGCAACGGCACCAATCCCACCATCGCGCCCAGCGGTGAGAACGGCAGCAGAATGCCGGCGATCATCACACACGCAGTGGTCAGCAGCACCGGCAGCGCCGCACGGCTCTGGATAAACGGAATCTTTTGCGTGCGCAGCATGTGCACCACCAGCGTTTGCGACAGCAAGCCTTCAATAAACCAGCCGGACTGGAACAGCGACTGCATTTCTGGCGTATTCGCCGCGAATAAGTACCACATCAGCGCAAAGGTGGTGATATCGAAAATCGACGACGTTGGCCCAATCCACAGCATAAAGCGTTTGATATTACGCGCGTCCCATTTACGCGGCTTACGCAGGAACTCGCGGTCCATTTTGTCCCACGGCAGCGCCAGTTGGGACAGATCGTACATCAGGTTCTGAATCAGCAGATGAATCGCCAGCATCGGCAGGAACGGAATAAAGGCGCTCGCCACCAACACCGAGAACACGTTGCCGAAGTTCGAGCTGGCGGTCATGTTCAGGTACTTAATGATGTTGCCGAAGGTTTCGCGTCCCTTCATTACGCCCTCTTCCAGCACCATCAAATCTTTTTCCAGCAGGATGATATCGGAAGACTCTTTAGCGATGTCCGCCGCGCTATCGACGGAAATCCCCACATCGGCATCACGCAGCGCCGGCGCATCATTAATCCCGTCGCCGAGGAAGCCAACGGTGTGGCCCTGTTGCTGTAGCGCGCGCAGGATGCGTGATTTCTGCAGCGGCGTGAGTTTAGCGAATACCGAACTCTGTGCGGCGGCGTCTGCCAACTGCTCGTCGCTCATCAGGGCAATTTGGTCGCCGGTGACGATCGCGCCGCTGTCGATGCCAACCTGCTGGCAAATGCGCGCGGTCACCACCGGATTATCACCGGTCAGCACTTTGACGCTAACGCCATTGTCGCGCAGCGCGCCGATGGCTTTGGCGGCGCTCTCTTTCGGTGGATCGAGGAAGGTCAGCAGCCCTTCTACCGTTAAGCCTTGCTCATCCGCCACGCTCAGCGGCTGCTGTAAACCTGGCTCCGCCAGCACGCGGCTCGCCACCAGCAGCACGCGAAAACCCTGCTCATTGTATTGATGTGCCAGCGCCAGCAGTTCTGCACGACGCGTTTCGTTCAGCGGCTGCACCAGTTTGCCTTCACGCTCGGCAGTCGCGATGCTCAGCATCTCTTCCACCGCGCCTTTGCAGATCAGCATCTGTTGATTGAGACGACGATCGCGCACCACCACCGAGACGCGACGGCGAATGAAATCAAACGGCAGCTCATCCACTTTGATATAGGTATCGCTTACCGCTTCGCTGACGCGGTTTTTGCCGTACTGCAAAATGGCGCGATCCATCAGATTCAGCGTGCCGCTTTGATAGTGGCTGTTGAGCCAGCTCAGCATCAGCACGCGTGAGTTCTCCACGCCAGCACAATCCAGATGATGCTCCAGAATGATGTTGTCCTGCGTCAGCGTGCCGGTTTTGTCGGTGCAGAGAATATCCATCGCGCCGAGGTTTTGAATCGCATTCAGACGTTTGACGATCACTTTACGCCGCGACATGGCGATGGCGCCTTTCGCCAGGTTGGAGCTGACGATCATCGGCAACATTTCCGGCGTTAAACCTACCGCTACCGCCAGCGCAAACAGTGAAGCATCCAGCCAGTCGCCTTTGGTTAGGCCATTAATCAGCAACACCACCGGCACCATCACCAACATGAAGCGGATCAGCAGCCAGCTCACGCTGTTGACGCCGCGGTCAAAGGCGGTTTGTGAGCGATTACCCACAATCGATTTCGCCAGGCTACCGAAGTAAGTTTCGCTGCCGGTTGCCACTACCACCGCTTTGGCGCTGCCGCTGGACACGTTGGTGCCCATCAGGCAGACGCTGCCCAGTTCCAGCAGCGATGTGCCCTGTTCGCTGGCACCGCTGCTTTTGCTGGTGACGTGGCCGGTGACGTCATACTTCTCAACCGGTAACGATTCGCCGGTCAAAATCGCCTGGCTGATAAACAGATCGCGTGAATCCAGCAGCCGCACATCGGCTGGCACCAAATCCCCCGCCGACAGATAGATGATGTCACCCGGCACCAGCGTGGCGATATCGACTTCCTGTTTGAGCGGCGCTTGCTGCGCTGACTCACGACGCAGCACCGTGGCGGTGGTGCGCACCATCGATTTCAGCGCCTGCGCCGCTTTATTGGTACGGAACTCCTGCCAGAAGCGCAGCAAACCGCTGAGCGTTACCATCGTCACAATGATGATGACACCGGTCAGATCGGTCTCCTCGCCGTTGCGCAGCGGCAGCCAGAAATCAGTGAAAAAGCTCACCAGCGCCAGCGCCATCAGGACATAGATAAACGGATTGTTGAATGCCTGCAGCAACTGCAACAACGCCGGTGGCGCTTTGTCGTGTTCGACCTGATTACGGCCATATACATTCAGGCGCGCCTCGGCTTCACGTTCACTCAGGCCAAGCGCATCGCTGCGCAGACGCACCAGCGTTTCGTCGGCAGTAAAACCGGCTTCATCTTCAATCAGGTAACGCGGTGTTTTTTGACGCGGCTGGCGCGTGGTGTTCCAGGCTTTTTTGTCCTGGTTGAGTTTCATGTCAGTCATAGTGACATTCCTCTTTATTACGGCAATAAAAACCCCTGCGTGCGAGGCACACAAATTAAATTAACGGCAATGCGTTTATTAAATTAAAAATAACCTGTCGGGAATTTCCATATCACCTCCCGGAAATTAAAGACGAAAAGAGTCGCTCGCAAAATAACGAGTAATAAATAAAGACGAAGGTAAACACCACGCAATCGAACAGCGAAAAGCCGTCTAATGTGCAGCGTCAATCAGCACGCTGAAGTTCAGCGCGCGTATCGAGGCGGAGGGAAAAGTGTGTTAAAAATCATATGCATGATGATACCCCCACGGGCTTTGGCCCGTTACAATGTCGTTTAAAGGGAACAATCATCAGAAAAGAGAGGATTGCTGCCCGCCGTGTTGGCAAGCAGCGACAAAAAAGTTCGCGCGTCAGCTTGCCTTGTGATGCCAACTAAAAGGGTGACTGTCCAACTGAACTCTCCTGCTTTGAAATTGCGGCCATTATATTCTGGCAAGTAACGAAGTAAAGTTAATTATCGGTTAGTCACCCATCATTTATATTCCGTTGCAGTTGAGTTGATATTACCTCACATGCACATTCCGTAGCGGCGTGATTAATCGCGCGATTTTGCGTTAACGATCCTGCACCCAAAGCCCGTCCACACATTGCGCAATGAATTGCGCCGCTACGGATTGTGCGGTTTCCCCTTATAACTGAACCATGCGTCTTAGATCATTAATGCATATGCATAGCCTGAAATTGACTATTCTTCACTGCTGCGCTCTCGTAAACTCGCGTTACTTTTTTTAGGCAAGGAAACAACATGAAAAAAATTATTCCATCACTGCTGGCGTTATCGCTGGTAGCCGCCTTCTCTGTTCAGGCAGCGACGCCGAAAGATACGCTGGTTATTGCCCAGTCTACCGATGACGCCGACAGCTTCGATCCCGCGCAGGGCTTTGAGCTGACCACGGTGCAAGCGTTCACTAACATTTATCAGCGCCTGGTTCAGTCCGATCCCACCAATCCAACCGATTTACAGCCAACGCTGGCCACGTCCTGGCAAGCGGGCAGCGATAATCGCAGCCTGACATTTGAACTGCGCAAAGGTGCTCAGTTCGCCAGCGGTAATCCGCTGCGTCCGGAAGATGTGATCTTCTCGCTGGGTCGCGTGGTTAAACTCAATCTCGATCCCTCCTTTATTCTTACCCAGCTCGGCTGGAATAAAGATAACGTCGATACCTTCCTGAAGAAGGTTGATGACAACCACGTACAGATTAGCTGGAGCGCCAACGTCAGCCCGGCGTATGTGCTCAGCCTGCTCTCCGCGCCGGTCTCTTCAATTGTTGATGAGAAAACCGCGCAGGCCAACGCGAAGAACGGTGACTTCGGCCACGCATGGCTCGGTACTCACTCTGCCGGTAGCGGCCCGTATCAGATTCGTAAAGTGGTGCTGCACGAAGCGATTCTGCTGAGCGCGAATCCAACTTCGCCAGAGGGCGCTCCGAAGCTGAAAAATATCCTGATTAAAAACGTTCCGGAACCGGCTGCGCGTCGTCTGCTGCTGGAACAGGGCGATGTGGATATCGCGCGTAACCTCGGTGCGGATCAGATCGCCTCGCTGAAAGGCAAAGCGGGCGTGAAGACCGAAGCGATTCCGATGGCGTCGCTCTATTACATCCAGTTCAACATCGGTGAAAACCCGGTGCTGAAGAACCCGGCGCTGTGGGAAGCAGCTCGATACCTATTCGACTATAAAGGTATCGCTAACGACCTGCTGAAAGGCCAGTTCGACGTGCATCAAACCTTCCTGCCGAAAGGCTTCCTCGGCGCAATCAACGACACGCCGTACACTTACGATCCTGAGAAAGCCAAAGCGATTCTGAAGAAAGCCGGTCTGACCAACGTCAGCTTCACGCTTTCCACCAGCAACCAGCCGCCTTACCTCGATATCGCGCAGGCGCTGCAGGGCAGCTTTGCCAAAGGCGGCGTGAAGGTGGAAGTGCAACCTGGCCTGAGCTCTGAAGTCTCGACCCGCGTGAAGGCGCACAAATATGAAGCCACCCTGAACGCCTGGGGCGCAGACTATTTCGATCCCAACACCAACGCCGCGTCCTTCGCTTACAACCCGGAAGATGGCAGCAAAACCGTGGCTTACCGTTCTGACTGGCACATCCCGGAGCTGAACAAGCAAACGCTGGCCGCCACCGCCGAGAGCGATAACAACAAGCGCGTCGAACTCTATCAGGCGATGCAGCGTGAAGTGCTGAAGAACTCGCCGTACGTGATTGGCTTGCAGGCGAAAAACCTGATTGCGCTGCGCGACAATCTGCAAGGCTATGTGCAGGGCATCAACCCGGACATGGTGTATTACTCGCAGGTTTCTAAGTAATGGCAGTGTCAGCTTCACAGGCCGGGTTCGCCCGGCCACTTTGGCAACGCGTTAGCCACATCGTCACCAGCCTGCTCTCGCTGCTGGTGACGTTGGTCGGTTTGTTAGCGTTCACTTTTATGCTGTCGCACCTGTCACCTGTCGATCCGGTGCAACAGATCGCAGGCGATCACGCCAGCGAAGCCACCTACGCGCAGGTGCGACACGATCTCGGTCTTGATCAGCCGGTGCTGGTGCAGTTCTGGCGCTATATCAGCCAGTTGGCGCGCGGCGATCTCGGCTTATCGCATCTGACCAATCAACCGGTCAGCGCCGACCTGATGCGCACCTTCCCGGCCACCATTGAGCTGGCCACCTGCGCGATGATTTTTGCCGCGGTGTTCGGCATTGCCTTAGCGCTGATGGCGGCGTGGAAGCCGGGCAGCATCATCGATAACGTGGCGCGTTTTGTTTCGCTGCTCGGCTACTCGGTGCCGGTGTTCTGGCTCGGCTTGCTGGGTTTGCTGCTGTTTTATGCCGTGCTGCACTGGTCCGCCGGACCGGGCCAGCTTGATGACATCTGGATCTACACGCTGGAGCCAAAAACCGGCTTTGTACTGATTGATAGCTGGATGTCCGGCGATCCCGAGATGTTCCACAATGCGATTGCCCACTTGTGGCTGCCGGTGGTGATTCTCGGCCTGCTGGCGATGGCGGGTATCACGCGCCTGCTGCGCGCGGCGCTGCTGGAAGAGAGCAGCAAAGAGTATGTGGTGCTGGCGCGTGCGAAAGGTGCCAGCCGTGGCCGCATTTTGCTGCGTCATATTTTCCCCAACGTGCTGGGCACGCTGATTACCGTTATCGCCCTCTCCTACGCCACGCTGCTGGAAGGTTCGGTACTCACCGAAACGGTATTTGCCTGGCCGGGCGTTGGTCGCTACATGACTAACGCGCTGTTTTCCTCCGATGTACCGGCGATTCTCGGCTCGACCTTGCTGATTGGCAGCTGCTTTATTCTGCTCAACGCGCTGGCCGATGCCCTGACCTGGTTAACCGATCCGAGAACCCGATGACTCAACAACTCTCTGAACTGGAAACGCTGCGTCCGCGCCGCCGCCGCGCGCGCGTGACCTCGCTTTCCATCGGCCTGACGCTGGTGCTGATTGTGGTGGCGATGGCGTTGTTCGCGCCATTGCTGGCGCCTTTCGATCCCAATGCGCAGATCATCTCCCAGCGTTTGCAGGCGCCATCGGCGCTGCACTGGTTTGGCACCGATGGCTTTGGCCGCGATCTGCTGTCACGCGTGATTTATGGCGCGCGCCCCACGCTGCTGTTGGTGTCACTGATTCTGGTGCTGACCATTCCGGTTGGCCTGCTGGTCGGCATCACCGCCGGTTACGTGGGCGGCTGGACCGAGCGCGTGTTGATGCGCATAACCGATATCTTCCTGTCGCTGCCGAATCTGGTGATCGCGCTGGCGCTGGTCGCCATGCTCGGCCCCGGCTTGATGAATGGCGCACTGGCGCTGGCGCTCACCAGCTGGCCGCCATTTGCCCGTCAGGCGCGCGCGGAAACGCTGGCGCTGCGCCGCAGTGATTACCTCGCCGCCGCGCGCATGCAGGGCATCACCGGTTTACGCCTGATGTTTGGCCACATTCTGCCGCTGTGTATGCCAACGGCGGTGGTACGTGCCGCGCTAAGCCTCGGCGGAATCATTCTTTCAGCGGCGGGCCTCGGCTTCCTTGGCATGGGCGTGCAACCGCCTACCGCCGAATGGGGTTCGATGGTGGCAGAAGGCAGTAAAGTGATCTTCGACCAATGGTGGGTAGCCGCCGCACCCGGCGGCGCGATTCTGTTCGCCAGCCTGGCGTTTAACCTGACAGGCGATGGCCTGCGTGACCGACTGGATACTCGCCATGCCAAATGATCTGTTAATTGATGTACAAGGCCTGACGATTCGCAGCGATGATGCGCTGCTGGTCGATAACATCGGCTTTCAAATTGGCCGCGAGCGCGTAGCGCTGGTGGGTGAATCCGGTTCCGGTAAATCACTCACCGCGCGCACGCTGATGGGCTTGCTGTCACCTTCGCTGCACTTGCAGGCCGACCGTTTGCAGATTGTCGGCACCGATGCGTTGAGCCTGCGCGAGCGTGACTGGATTCAACTGCGCGGCAGCAAAGTAGCGATGGTGATGCAGGATCCGAAATATGCGCTTAATCCCACGCGCACCATTGGCTGGCAGGTGGAAGAACCGCTGGTGCTGCACCACAAATTGAGCCGCGCTGAACGTAAAGAGAAAGTGTGCGAGATGCTGGATGCGGTGGGCTTGCCCGACCCGCGTCAGCTGATGAAACGCTATCCGCATCAACTTTCTGGCGGCATGGGGCAACGCGTGATGCTGGCGATCGCCCTGATCACCGATCCTGAACTGCTGATCGCCGATGAACCTACGTCGGCGCTCGATCACGCGATGCGCGATCAGGTACTGGCGCTGATTCGTCGTCTGGTTGAACAGCGCAACATGGGTTTGCTGCTGATCAGCCACGATCTGCAACAGGTTTCCGAGCACTGCGAACGTGTGATGGTGATGTATCAGGGCCGCGTGCTGGATACCTTGCCGGCGTCCGAACTCTCCAACGCCAGCCATCCTTACACCAGCACCTTGTGGGCCTGTCGCCCGAGTAAAGCCACGCACGGCGAGCGTTTGCCGGTGCTGGATCGTGCCGCGCTGGAGAAGAATTATGATTGAGTTAGCGAACCTCAGCGTTTCGCACAAGCAAGGTTACGAGCTGCGCACCGTGGTGCACGATGTGTCGCTGCAGGTCGCGGCCGGTGAGTGTTTTGGTCTGGTTGGCCCGTCCGGCTGCGGCAAGTCGTCGCTGCTGTGGGTGCTGGCGGGATTGAATCCGCACTGGAGCGGCAGCATGTCGCTGGCGGGCACCGCCGTGCAGCCCGGCAAAGCGTTTACCGGCCAGCTGCGCCGCGATGTGCAGATGGTGTTTCAGGATCCCTACGCTTCGCTGCATCCGCGCCATCGCCTGCGTCGCACGCTGGCAGAACCGCTGAAAATGCTCAAACGTGATAACATCGACGACCGCATTAATGCCGGGTTCCGCCATGTCGGGCTCGATCCGGCGCTGGCGGATCGCTATCCGCATCAGCTTTCAGGCGGTCAGCGGCAGCGCGTAGCGATTGTGCGCGCCTTGCTGCTGGAACCCAAGATCCTGCTGCTGGATGAGCCGACCTCGGCGCTGGACATGTCGGTGCAGGCCGAGATCCTCAACCTGCTCAACGATCTAAAGCAAAAAGATGGTTTAACCATGGTGCTGGTCAGCCACGATCCGGATGTGATCGATCACATGTGCGATCGCGCGGCGCGTATGGCGCAGGGCCGCATCGTGGAGCAACATTCAACAACAAGGAACACCGTATGACGGTTAAGTTACGTCCGCTGGAGCGGGAAGATTTACGCTTTGTGCACCAATTAGATAACAACGCCAGCGTGATGCGTTACTGGTTTGAAGAACCGTACGAAGCGTTTGTTGAGCTTTCGGATCTGTATGACAAACATATCCATGACCAGACCGAGCGCCGCTTTGTGGTGGAGCATGATGGACACAAAGCCGGGTTGGTGGAGTTGGTCGAGATTAATCACGTGCATCGCCGCGCTGAGTTTCAGATCATTATCGATCCTTCCCATCAGGGCAAAGGCTTAGCCACCAAAGCGGCAAAGCTGGCGATGGATTACGGCTTTTCGGTGCTAAATCTCTACAAACTCTATCTGATTGTCGATGAAGAGAATAAGAAGGCGGTGCATATCTACACCAAGCTGGGATTTGAGGTGGAAGGCGTACTGAAGCACGAATTTTTCATCAACGGCGAATACCGCAACACCATCCGCATGTGCATTTTCCAGCAGCAGCATCTGGCGCAGCATAAAAGCGCCAATGCGATGGTGAAGCCTACCGCGCAGTAACTCAAACTGTTGAATGATTTGTAGCGGCGCAATTAATTGCGCTGTTTTTTTCGCGGTAAGATTGCGCAATAAATTGCGCCGCTACGATCGGTGCGGGCTTATTAACCCCGCGCGCCGACGACGTTCAGCTTCGGCTGTGGATGTTCTGGTTTGAGATCGTACATGCCGCCGTAGAAGGGATCGACCAGCAGCCAGCCGGGGAAGCCCAACAGCGGAATATTGCCGAGCAAATACCACAGATTGGCATTGGCCTCGATCGGCAAGGTTAGCGGCACGTAGCCCGGACTCTCCAGCATCACCTGATAGTGCTTCTTACCAAAGTAATTCCCGGTCGATTTCGCCAGCTCGACGGTTTGCGGCGTATAGCCCTGCGCCACCGCGCGGCCGGTCTCATCCTGCACGGTGAAACGCGCGCCTTGCGGCAGGGAGTCGATTTTTACCGGTTGCGTTTCAGTGCCGACAATAGTGGCGCAGCCGCTCAGCAGCAGCGCACAGGCAGGAAAAAGAGGTCGCAGGTTCATAGCAGGTCCGCTTCAGCATCAGATAGGACAGTGTAAACTGCCCTTCTGTGCTTAATCGCGCTATCACTGATGATTTTCTGCGCTTTATTGCGGTTGACAACAGGCAGCAATCGCCGCGATATCCTGCGGCGTGGTACGGCAGCAGCCGCCAATCAGGCGTGCGCCCGCCTGCTGCCATTCAGCGAATTTGTCATGCAGCGTGCAGCCCGACGGCGCGGAGTGCCAGGTTTTGCTGCTGGCATCGTACTGCTCGCCGGAGTTCGGATAGACCAGCAGCGGCTTATCACACAGCGCCTGGAAGCGGCGCAGAGCGGGCGTTACGCTCTCCAGCGCCACGCAGTTGATGCCAACCGCCACCACCTGCGGTGCCGCATGCACCAGCTCAGCCACTTTGCTCAACGGCGTGCCGTCGCTGATGTGTTCGGCATCGCGCAGGGTAAAGGAGAACCACGCGCTACTAGCAGGAAATTCGGCCAGTAAACTCACCAGCGCCTTCGCTTCGGCGAAGGACGGTAACGTCTCACAGGCCAGCAGATCGACACCCGCTTCCAGCAACGCCTTCACGCGCGGACGGTGGAACGCTTTCATCTCCTCTTCCGGCAGCGCGTAATCACCGCGATACTCCGCGCCATTGGCCAGAAAAGCGCCATACGGCCCGACCGAACCGGCCACCAGCAAGGGCGCGGTGCTGGCGGAGGATGTGCGATAGTCATCACGCGCGCGCTGCGCCAGCTGTACGCTCTGGGTGATCAGTGCCAGCGCCTGCGCTTCATCTAAGCCGCGTGCGGCAAAACCCTGCGGCGTGGCCTGATAGCTGGCGGTGATCGCCACATGCGCGCCGGCAGCAAAGTAGTCGTGATGCACCTGATAAATCAGCTCAGGATTTTCCATCAGCACTTTGGCCGACCACAGCGCATCGGCCAGATTGCAGCCGCGCGCCTCCAGCTCGGTCGCCAGCGCGCCATCCAGAATCAACGTGTCAGTTTGGGTTAGAGCCTGCGCGATAGGATTACGCGACATCGTTGGCCTCCTCAGCCTTAAGGGATGACTTGCGTCGTTGCGTGACATGGTATGCGGCATAGCAGAACAGCACAAACGGAATGCCGCACCACAGCGCAATACGCTGCGATGGATCGAATGCCAGTCCGACGCACGCCAGCAGGCATAACAGGAAGCCCAGAATCGGCGTCAGCGGATAGAGCGGCGCGCGATACGCCAGCTGTTGTAAGCTGCCGCCCGCCTGCAGATGGCGACGACGGAACACATAGTGCGAGGCGCAGATGCTGAGCCACACCGCCACCACGGCAAAACCGGAAATCGCCGACAGCGCCACAAACACCGTGTCCGGCGCAATCACGCTGGAGAACAGCGCCAGCAAGCCGCCAATCATGCTCACGGTCAGCGCCAGCACGGGAATGCCACGACGGTTGACGCGGGCAAAACAGCGCGGCAGCGTCTTCTCATTAGCCAGCGACCACAACATACGGCCAGAAGCATACAGGCCGGAGTTGGCGGCGGAGAGAATGGCGGTGAGGATCACGAAGTTGAAAATATCCGCCGCGTACGGGATGCCGATCTTTTCAAACACCAGCACAAACGGGCTTTTAACGATCCCGGCCTGATCCATCGGGATCAGCGCCGCCAGCACAAATACCGTGCCGATAAAGAAGATGATCAACCGTGCGACGGTGGTGCGGATCGCCAGCGGCAGCGCTTTTTGTGGCTGCTCGGTTTCACCGGCGGCGATGCCGATCAATTCCGTGCCCGAGAAAGCGAAGTTGACCGCCACCATGGTCATCAGAATTGGCAACGTGCCGTGCGGCAGCCAGCCGGAAGCGGTGAGATTGTGTAATCCCGGCGCAGCGCTGCCGTCTTTCATCGGGATAAAACCAAAGATCGCACCCGCACCGAGAATGATAAAGGCGATGATGGTGATCACTTTGATGATGGAGAACCAGAATTCACCTTCGGCAAAAAAGCGCGTTGAGACGATATTCAGCAGATAAATAGCGATGCAGAACACCAGACACCACGTCCACACCGGCACGCTTGGGAACCAATACTGCATACAGAACCCGGCGGCGGTCAGGCTGGAACCCAGCGCCACCGTCCAGGTGAGCCAGTAAAGCCAGGCGACGGTATAACCGGTGGCCGGACTGAGATAGCGCGCGGCATAGACGTGGAACGCGCCGGTTTCCGGCATCGCCACAGCCAGTTCGCCAAGACAGACCATCACCAGCCACACCACTAGCGCACCAATCAGATAGGCCAGCAAGGTACCAGCTGCACCGGTGGTTGAGATGATGTAGCCGGTATTGAAGAACAGCCCGGTTCCGATCACACCGCCCAGCGACAGCATCACCAGATGCCGCACTTTCATGGTGCGCTTAAAGTTTTCCTGTGGAGGCGTATCCTGAGTTTGCATGATATTTATCCGTATGGACGTCTGAACATCTATATGGACACAAGGTTATACGCGTCAGCGTGCGGATTTGCAACGGGGCAGAAGGAGAGGATTGAGTCAGGGTTTGCGGCCCCGCGTGAAACGGGGCGCAAGTTCAGGCGCCAAATACGCCCTGCAGATAACGCTCAAGCGCAACGCGCGAGCTGAAGCCGTGCGGAATGCCGTAATGCTCCTGAGAATCGCCCATTAAATAGAGTGGGAATTGCGTGTAGTGATCGCAGGTTTTCATCTCTGAAGCCGGTTCAGCAAAGCTCTGGCTTTTCTCTTTCAGCGTCGGGTGAATGATTAAGGCGGTCCGTCCCATACGCGCTTCGCGATTGACGTACACATAGTTTTCGCCGCGACGATAACCGTAAATTTTTGGCGTTTGGGTATCCATTTCGAAGCCCACTTTCTCAAGTACGCGCGCTACCTCATCTGGTCGTAAATACATGCTTGCTCCTCTCTTCTCACAGCCCCGCAACCTTACAGCAGCAGGATGGCATGGGCATTCGGAATTTTCCCTAAAGCCTGGCACATCCCTGCGTTTAATCACGCTTCGTCTACACTAAGTATTACGTGTTAAATCAAAGGGAGCTAAAAAATGTTTAATCGAAGCGCAAAAAACGATGACATTGATATCAATCAGGATGTAAACGAACTGGCCGATTCGCTAGAGGCGTTACTTAAATCTTATGGCAGTGAAGCTAAAGACGAAGTTGATAATGCCCGTAGCCAGGCGCAGGCGCTGTTGAAGCAGACGCGTGCCAAACTGAGCGGCGGACAGAGTCGCGTATCGCAAGCGGCACGTGATGCGGGTACGCAGGTTGACGCCTATGTCCACGACAAGCCGTGGCACGGCGTGGGCGTCGGTGCAGCGATAGGTTTAGTGCTTGGCGCGCTGCTGGTGTCTTCACGCCGATAAGCCTGTGTTCGTTGATGCAATGAGCCTCGCTGATGCGGGGCTTTTTTGTGGGCGCGAGATAGTGCGCGCTTTCCCTCACCCTAACCCTCTCCCGCAGGCGGGAGAGGGAATAGTTAGCTTGATTAGCGCCTTCTCCCGCAGGCGGGAGAGGGAATGATTAGGTGGCGTTCAACTGTAACACCTATGCTGGATCGGCTCCTTCTCCCGCTTGCGGGAGAAGGCTGGGATGAGGGCCAAATCGCACAAAATCCAACCACCTCTCCCATCTCATTCCCTTTACAAAAAATTTTTCCGGCCTGGAAGGCGCATGATCTCTGGTCTTAGCGAATATCCGAAGATCAAAATCACAAAACCCTATATCTGGTGGGCTTGACCCTTTTACCCACTACATCTAGTATTCAACCCATCAACTAACTACCAAATGTCGTCAAGGACGAAGTTCGATGCAAACAGGAATTTGCTTCGTATCTCGCAATCTGACCGCAATCAAAGGGAAATACGAATCATGCGCATTATTATTTACACCAAAGACAACTGTGTCCAGTGCAATGCGACTAAAAATGCCATGGACCGCAAAGGTATCGACTATCAGCTGATCAACCTTGATACCCAACCTGAAGCCATCGACAACCTCAAATCTCTCGGCTATCGCCAGGTGCCAGTGGTGATGACGCAAGACGATCACTGGAGTGGCTTCCGTCCCGACAAAATTGCCAGCCTGCGCCAGCTCGCGGCCGTCGGGGGATAAGCCATGTTTCCACTGGTCTATTTCTCTAGCCAGTCGGAAAACACGCACCGATTCATCACGCGTCTTGGGCTGCCTGCCCGCCGCATTCCGGTTGACGGCAAGCAGCGCCTGCATATCGAACAGCCCTACATTTTAGTGGTGCCGAGCTACGGCGGCGGCAGTTCGCGCGGTGCGGTGCCGAGACAAGTGATTCAATTCCTCAATGATGATGCCAACCGACGCGGGATTCGCGGGGTGATCGCTGCCGGTAACCGCAACTTCGGTGAAGGCTATTGCCTGGCGGGCGACATCATTGCGCAGAAATGTCAGGTTCCCTATCTCTACCGCTTTGAGCTGATGGGAACCCCCGACGATATCGCTAATGTAAAAGCGGGAGTGACCCAATTTTGGCAACGACAGACACCCTAAACAGCTCGCTGACTGATTACCACGCGCTTAACGCGATGCTGAACCTGTATGACGCCGATGGCCGCATCCAGTTCAGTAAAGATCACGAAGCGACGCGCCAGTTCTTCCTGCAGCATGTACAACCCAATACCGTACAGTTTGCCTCGGCAGGCGAGCGCCTGCGCTATCTGGTGGCCGAAGGCTACTACGAAGCCGAGGTGCTAAATCAGTACGCTTTCGATTTCCTGTGTCAGCTGCACGATGAAGCTGATGCGGCAGGTTTCGCCTTTCACACCTTCCTCGGGGCGTGGAAGTTTTACACCAGCTACACGTTGAAAACCTTCGACGGCAAACGCTATCTGGAAACCTTCGAACAGCGCGCCTGCATGGTGGCGCTGACGCTGGCACGCGGCAATGAAACCTTAGCGCGCGAGCTGTTGGCGGAGATGCTGAGCGGTCGCTTCCAGCCGGCTACGCCAACTTTCCTTAACTGCGGTAAGCAGCAGCGCGGCGAGCTGGTCTCCTGCTTCCTGCTGCGCATCGAAGACAACATGGAATCGATTGGTCGCGCGGTGAACTCGGCGCTGCAACTGTCGAAACGCGGCGGCGGCGTAGCGTTCCTGCTCTCCAATTTGCGTGAATCAGGCGCGCCGATTAAGCGCATTGAGAACCAGTCGTCCGGCGTAATTCCGGTGATGAAGATGCTGGAAGATGCGTTCTCCTACGCTAACCAGCTGGGTGCACGTCAGGGCGCAGGTGCGGTGTGGCTGAATGCGCATCACCCGGATATTTTCCGCTTTCTCGATACCAAACGTGAAAACGCAGACGAGAAGATCCGCATCAAAACGCTGTCGCTCGGCGTGGTGATCCCGGATATCACCTTCCAGCTGGCGAAAGAGAATCGCGATATGGCGCTGTTCTCGCCGTACGATGTCGAGCGCATCTACGGCAAAGCCTTTGGTGATATCAGCATCAGCGAGCATTACGACGAGATGCTGGCGGACGATCGCATCACCAAAACCTACATCAAGCCGCGCGATTTCTTCCAGACGCTGGCGGAGATTCAGTTTGAATCGGGCTACCCGTACATCATGTTTGAAGACAGCGTGAACCGCAGCAACCCGATTGCCGGGCGCATCAACATGAGTAATCTCTGTTCCGAGATTTTGCAGGTTAACAGCGCCAGCGAATTCAATGACGATCTTAGCTATCGTCGCGTCGGCAAAGATATCTCCTGCAACCTCGGCTCGCTCAACATTGCGCATGCCATGGATTCGCGCAATCTGGCGCAAACCGTGGAAACCGCCGTGCGTGCACTGACCGCCGTTTCCGAGATGAGTGAGATCAATTCGGTGCCTTCGGTGGCGGAAGGCAATCGCCGCTCGCACGCGATTGGCCTCGGTCAGATGAACCTGCATGGTTATCTGGCGCGCGAAGGCATGGCGTACGGTTCAGAAGAGGCGCTGGATTTCACCAATCTTTACTTCTATTGCGTCACCTATCACGCCGTGCGCACCTCGAATCTGCTGGCGCAGGAGCATCAGGAGAGTTTCGACGGTTTCGCCGAGTCGAAATACGCCAGCGGCAGTTACTTCGATAAATATGTCGAACAGCGCTGGCTGCCGCGCACCGCGCGCGTGGCAAAACTGTTCGCCGATGCCGGACTGACTCTGCCAACGCAGGCCGACTGGCAAGCGCTGCGTGCAGCGGTGATGCAACATGGGCTGTACAACCAGAACCTGCAGGCGATTCCGCCCACCGGTTCGATCTCGTACATCAACCATGCGACCTCCAGCATTCACCCGATTGTGTCGCGCATTGAGATCCGTAAAGAGGGCAAAACCGGCCGCGTCTATTATCCGGCGCCGTTTATGACCAACGACAATCTCGACCTCTATCAGGATGCGTACTCCATTGGGCCGGAAGCGATTATTGATACCTACGCCGAAGCCACGCAGCACGTCGATCAAGGCCTGTCGCTGACGCTGTTCTTCCGCGACGACGTCACCACGCGCGATATCAACAAAGCGCAGATCTACGCGTGGAAAAAAGGCATCAAAACGCTCTATTACATTCGTCTGCGCCAGATGGCGCTTCAAGGCACCGAGGTGCAGGGCTGCGTCTCCTGCTCACTGTGATGAAAACTATGCAACTCAAACAAATTCAAGCGATTAACTGGAACCGCATCCAGGACGAAAAAGACCTCGAAGTGTGGAACCGACTGACCAGTAACTTCTGGCTGCCGGAAAAAGTGCCGCTCTCCAACGATCTGCCCGCATGGCAGTCGCTGGACCACCAGCAACAGCAGCTGACTATTCGCGTGTTTACCGGATTGACGCTGCTCGACACCATCCAGAACGTGATTGGTGCGCCGGGTCTGATGGAAGATGCGATTACGCCGCATGAAGAAGCCGTGCTGTCGAACGTCTCCTTTATGGAAGCAGTGCATGCTCGTTCGTACAGTTCGATTTTCTCCACGCTGTGTAACACCGCAGATGTCGATGCGGCGTACCGCTGGAGTGAAGAGAATGAAGCGTTGCAGAACAAGGCGAAGATTGTGCTGGAGCACTATCGCGCCGAGGATCCGCTCAAGAAGAAAATCGCCAGCGTGTTCCTTGAATCGTTCCTGTTCTACTCCGGTTTCTGGCTGCCGATGTACTGGTCAAGCCGTGGCAAGCTGACCAACACCGCAGATCTGATTCGCCTGATCATTCGCGACGAAGCGGTACACGGTTACTACATCGGCTATAAGTACCAAAAGGCGCTGGAAAACGTCGATGCTGGCCGCCGCGAGGAGTTGCAGCAGTTTGCGATTGATTTGCTGCTGGCGCTGTACGAAAACGAAGTGGTGTATACCGAAGCGTTGTACGGTGAAGTCGGTTGGGCGGAAGAGGTGAAAACCTTCCTGCACTACAACGCCAATAAAGCGCTAATGAACCTCGGCTACGAAGCGCTGTTCCCGGCCGAACTGACCGCCGTGAACCCGGCGATTTTGTCCGCGCTGTCGCCCAACGCCGATGAAAACCACGACTTCTTCTCAGGTTCTGGCTCCTCTTACGTAATGGGGAAAGCCGTAGAAACCGAAGACGAAGACTGGAATTTCTAATACGCGTCATACTTCGCGCTGCCTGGAGGCACCTACTTTTGGCACAGCAGCGTTGACTGCGCCCACTCTTCCCAGTCACAGAGTTCACTATGCTGCTGGGTCGAGCGGGCTTGTCGCCATGCTGTGACGCGAATTATTTAGCGTATTAATTCAGTGATCATTATTTTTTAAACCAATCTTATTTCCGCTCTTCTCACCCATTTATTTCACTTATATTTCTTCTTTTTGGATTGATTTTCGGCCGCTCTGCACCAGAAACAGTCTGAAACGCACATAAATTCACTTCTCAAATGCAAAAAATTAATCCGCGCGCATCCCTTGTGAGCACTGGCGATTTTAGCGATTGACCGCTACGCGCGCCGCCGAATATCGCCATTCAGGGTTGTCAGATAATTTCACTATGTTAGGGTATAGGGCGCTTAATTTTAATCAGGACCACAACAAGAAATAGTTAAACATTTAACCGGGAAATTAATTACTGCATGGCAATTAAACTCGAAGTAAAGAATTTATATAAGGTATTTGGGGATAATCCCGAAAAGGCATTTAAGCTGATCGATAAAGGCGAAAGCAAAGAGCGTATTCTGGCAAAAACCGGCCTCTCTGTTGGCGTCAAAAATGCCAGTCTGGCCATTGAAGAAGGCGAGATCTTCGTCATCATGGGGCTTTCAGGTTCAGGTAAGTCCACCATGGTTCGCCTTCTCAATCGTCTGATCGAGCCCACTCGCGGCCAGGTAATCATAGACGGTGTCGATATTGCCAAAATATCGGAATCGGAACTGCGTGAAGTCCGCAGAAATAAGATCAGTATGGTATTTCAATCCTTCGCGCTGATGCCACATATGACGGTGCTAAATAATGCCGCCTTTGGCATGGAATTAGCCGGTATTCCTTTAGCCGAACGTCAGGAAAAAGCGCTGGAAGCATTGCGTCAGGTTGGCCTGGATAATTACGCTCACTCTTATCCCGATGAACTTTCTGGCGGCATGCGTCAACGCGTTGGATTAGCCCGCGCATTGGCGATTAATCCTGATATTTTATTAATGGATGAAGCTTTCTCAGCACTTGATCCGTTGATTCGTACCGAAATGCAGGATGAACTGGTAAAACTGCAGGCCAAACATCAGCGTACCATTGTATTTATTTCTCACGACCTCGATGAAGCGATGCGTATTGGCGACCGCATTGCCATTATGCAGGGCGGCGAAGTGGTACAGGTCGGCACGCCGGATGAAATCCTCAATAATCCTGCCAATGATTATGTGCGCACCTTCTTCCGCGGCGTCGATATTAGTCACGTGTTTAGCGCCAAAGATATTGCGCGTCGCAGTGCGGGTTCTCTGATCCGCAAAGCCGCCGGTTTTGGTCCGCGATCCGCCATCAAGCTGCTGCAGGATGAAGATCGCGAATATGGCTACGTGCTGGAGAAACAGAAGTTTGTTGGCGTGGTGTCCACCGATTCATTGAAAGCCGCGCTGGCGGCCGGTGAAGGGCTGGATAGCGCGCTACTCGACACGCCCTTAGCGGTTCCTGCCGATACCTCCCTGAACGATCTGCTGTCGCATGTGGCACAAGCGCCCTGCGCCGTGCCGGTGGTCAGCGAAGAGAATCAGTACGTCGGTATCATTTCGAAAAGCATGCTGTTGCGTGCTTTAGACCGTGAAGGAGCCTAATCATGAGCGAACAAACAGCGAATCCGTGGGAAAGCGCCAGCCAAACCACCCAGCAACCTGCCACCACTGATACCAGCCCCGCCGCCAGCAGCAGCGATCCCTGGGCGAGCGGCGGTGCCGCGCCTGCAGATAGCAGCTCCGGCAGCGCCGATGCATGGGGCGATCCCTCCGCCGCCAGCAGCGGTGGCCACGATGCTGCCAGCAATGCTGCCAGCAGCAGCAGCGACTGGCTGAGCAGCGCACCCGCTCCCGCGCCGGAACATTTCAACCTCATGGACCCGTTCCATAAAACCTGGATTCCGCTTGATAGCTGGGTGACTGAAGGCATCGATTGGGTGGTCAGCCATTTCCGCCCGGTGTTTCAGGGCATTCGCGTGCCGGTGGATTACATCCTCAGCGCGTTCCAGCAGTTACTGCTCGGCATGCCCGCGCCGGTAGCGATTGTGGTGTTCGCACTGATCGCCTGGCAGATTGCCAGCCCGGCGATGGGCATTGCTACGCTGGTCTCGCTGATTGCCATTGGCGCGATTGGTGCCTGGTCGCAGGCGATGGTGACGCTGGCGCTGGTGCTAACCGCCCTGCTGTTCTGCATCATCATCGGCTTGCCGCTCGGCATCTGGCTGGCGCGCAGTGAACGTGCCGCGCGCATTATTCGTCCGCTGCTGGATGCGATGCAGACCACGCCAGCCTTCGTCTATCTGGTGCCGATCGTCATGCTGTTTGGTATCGGCAACGTGCCGGGCGTAGTGGTGACCATTATCTTTGCGCTGCCGCCGATTGTGCGCCTCACCATTCTTGGGATTAAGCAGGTGCCAGCCGACCTGATTGAAGCGAGTGAATCCTTCGGTGCCAGCCCGCGTCAGATGCTGTTCAAAGTGCAGCTGCCGCTGGCGATGCCGACCATCATGGCTGGCGTAAACCAGACGCTGATGCTGGCGCTGTCGATGGTGGTGATCGCCTCGATGATCGCGGTTGGCGGTCTCGGTCAGATGGTGCTGCGCGGCATTGGTCGCCTGGATATGGGCCTCGCCACCGTCGGCGGCGTGGGCATCGTGATCCTCGCCATTATCCTCGATCGCTTGACGCAGTCGATGGGCCGCGACAGCCGCAGCCGTGGCAGCCGTCACTGGTACAGCACTGGCCCGCTCGGTCTGCTGATGCGCCCTTTCAGTAAAAAAGCCTGATTTCAATGGGCGGTCCGCTGCGGCCGCCCGTCTTCGACGTAACACGTAAAATAAGGAATGACTATGCGCAAGACAGCTCTCATCGCCGCCGTCCTGACGACGTTCGCCGCGACGCACGTGTCCGCCGCCGACCTGCCCGGTAAAGGCATCACCGTTAAACCGACGCAGAGCACCATCTCTGAAGAGACCTTCCAAACGCTGTTGGTGAGCCGCGCGCTGGAGAAACTCGGTTATACCGTTGAGAAGCCAAGCGAGATTGATTACAACGTGGCGTACACCACCATCGCAGCCGGTGATGCCACCTTTATTGCCACCAACTGGCAACCGCTGCACGACGATATGTATAAAGCCGCGGGCGGCGATGCCAAGTTTTATCGCCAGGGCACTTACGTCGGTGGCGCGGCTCAGGGTTACCTGATCGATAAGAAAACCGCCGAGCAGTATCACATCACCAATATTGAACAGCTTAAAGATCCCAAGATCGCCAAACTGTTTGATACCAATGGCGATGGCAAAGCGGATTTGACCGGCTGTACGCCAGGCTGGGGCTGTGAAGCGGTGATTAATCACCAGATTGATGCCTACAAGCTGAGCAACACCGTGGAGCACAATCAGGGCAACTACTCGGCGATGATCGCCGATACCATCACGCGCTTTAAACAGGGCAAACCGGTGTTCTATTACACCTGGACGCCGTATTGGGTCAGCGACGTGCTGAAGCCGGGTAAAGATGTGGTATGGCTGCAGGTGCCGTTCTCTTCACTACCGGGCGAGCAGAGCAAAGTCGATACCAAGCTGGCGAACGGGGCTAACTACGGTTTCCCGGTGAACACCATGCATATCGTCGCTAACAAAGCCTGGACCGAGAAAAATCCGGCCGCGGCAAAGCTGTTTGCTGAGATGAAGCTGCCGATTGGCGACATCAACGCCGAGAATGCGGCGATGCATGCGGGCCATGCTTCTGAAGCCGATATCAATGGCCACGTTGATGGCTGGATCAAAGGTCACCAGGCGGAATTCGATAAGTGGATTCAGGACGCACTGGCGGCAGCGAAGTAACGCATTTACATTAGCGTTGGTATTGTAGCGGCGCGATTTATCGCGCCGTTTTTCATGCAAGAAATCCACTTCAAGAACTCAGCGCAATAAATTGCGCCGCTACGGCAAATGGCTGCCTTCCCCTTTTCCTTTCACTCAATAAGCGAAGCGTGCGCTATAGCGCACTGGTACGTCCTGTTAATTAACACACCATTGAAATAATTTTTTCGGTTACTATTACCTACAAATGATTATCTCTCTTATCCGCACGCAATGACTGCTTCCCGTTTAGCGATCAAATTCCATCACCTTGGCTGGTGTCGCATTCGCGCGGGCGTTGTTAAGAGCATGTTAATCAACAGATTGATTTACGTGGATAAGTGGCGCGCGAAAAGTGTTTAGAAATCGTAAAGATGGTTCTAAACCGCTGAGCAATACTATTCATTAATGATTGGGTTTGTTATGGTTAGCAGCGCAGTTATTCACCAGAGTTATTTTTTCTCGCGAAATTATTTATCTGTAAAAAGGTTTCCCGAGATGAATTGATGGCATCAGCTGCCTGTATGTTCAGGTGGGATGTCAGGGCAAAATGCCCAGGGTTAAGGAACAACCTGGAATGTCAGATGTTGACTATGTGATCGTGCTAACAATCACCTGCGGAAATTGTGACTACGCTTAATCTGTCACCATCATTACTATACCAGTTGCAACTAAGAGGTTTTTTTAAAATGGAAAGTTCGTTTACTCCCATTGAACAGATGCTCAACATCCGTGCTAACCGCCATAAAGATTTTCCGCTGCAGGAGATCATTCTGACCCGCTTGTGCATGCACATGCAGGGTAAACTGCTGGATAATCGCAACAAAATGTTGAAGGCGCAGGGAATTAACGAGACCTTATTCATGGCGCTGATTACCCTTGATGCACAGGAAAATCAGAGCATTCAGCCTTCAGAACTGAGTTCTGCCCTCGGCTCTTCACGCACCAATGCCACGCGTATCGCTGATGAGCTGGAGAAGCGCGGCTGGATCGAACGTCGTGAAAGCGAGAACGACCGTCGCTGCCTGCATCTGCATTTGACCGAAAAAGGCAATGAATTCCTGCGTCAGCTGCTGCCACCGCAGCATCAGAGCCTGCAATACCTGTGGTCTTCGCTCTCCACGAACGAACAGGATCAGCTGGAATCGATTACCCGTAAGTTACTTAACCGTCTCGATAAAATGGACGAAGATCAGGTTATCGCTTCCCTGTCGCGCTAATAGCAAGAAGTGCGACACAATCACCTTCCGAAATCGCTATTTTAATCCCCTTTTGTCCGGCCAGCGCTTAAGTGCTGGCTTTTTTGACTCGGGCAACCGTGTTGAAGGATCGGCACATCCCGACTAAATGGAAAACGTGGAGAACGACATGAGTGCGACAGCGGAAGCTCAAAGCCCGCAACAGCCAGCGAATAAAAAGAAGAAGCGCAAAGGTGTGCTGATCCTGCTGGCTATCGTGTTTGTAATTATTGGTGTTTCGTATCTGGCTTACTGGTATTTGGTGCTGCGTCACTTCCAGGAAACCGATGATGCGTACGTGGCGGGCAACCAGGTGCAGGTGATGGCGCAGGTTTCTGGCAGCGTAAACAAAGTGTGGTTTGATAATACCGACGTGGTGAAGAAAGGCGACGTCCTGGTGTCGCTGGATAAAACCGATGCCGAGCAGGCGTTTGAAAAAGCGCAGACCGCGTTAGCCACCAGCGTGCGTCAAACCCACCAGCTGATGATCAATGGCAAGCAGTATCAAGCTACCATCAAGCTGCAGCAAACCGCGCTGGAACAGGCCGAAGCTGACCTGAAACGCCGCGAGCCGCTGGGCGCGTCTAATCTGATTGGCCGCGAAGAGCTGCAACACTCGCGTGATGCCGTGGCGACAGCCAAAGCGCAGCTGGATGTGGCAGTGCAGCAATACAACGCTAACCAGGCGATGATTCTGAATACCTCGCTGGAAAATCAGCCCGCGGTACAGCAGAGTGCGGCTGAGCTGCGCGATGCCTGGCTGGCGCTGCAGCGTACTGAAATCCGTAGCCCGATTGATGGCTTCATTTCACGTCGCAGCGTACAGGTTGGCTCGCAAATCTCCACCACCACCCCGCTGTTGGCGGTGGTGCCGTCCACTAATCTGTGGATCGATGCAAACTTCAAAGAGACCCAGCTTGCAGGTGTCCGTATCGGCCAATCGGCCACGGTGATCAGTGATATCTACGGCGATGACGTCGAGTATCACGGCAAAGTGGTGGGTCTGGATATGGGTACCGGCAGCGCCTTCTCGCTGCTGCCTGCGCAGAACGCCACCGGTAACTGGATTAAAGTGGTCCAGCGTCTGCCGGTGCGTATCGAGCTGGATCCGAAACAAGTGGCGGAACATCCGCTGCGTATCGGCCTCTCCACGCTGGTGAAAGTGGATACCCAAAATAAAGAGGGTGCCACGCTGGCCAGCACCGTGCGTTCGCAAGCCGCGTATGAAAGTAATGCGTTGGCAATCGACCTCGCGCCGGTTAACCAGCTGATTACTGACATCGTTCGTGCCAACGCTGACTAACGCCGCGGGAGGCTGTTATGGCACAAAAACCGCTTGAAGGTGCGCCGTTAGTCCTGATGACCATCGCCCTGTCGCTGGCGACGTTCATGCAGGTACTCGACTCCACCATCGCTAACGTGGCGATTCCGACCATCGCCGGTAACCTCGGTGCCTCGAACTCGCAGGGCACCTGGGTGATTACCTCTTTCGGGGTGGCGAACGCCATCTCGATTCCGATTACCGGTTGGCTGGCCAAGCGCATCGGTGAAGTGAAGCTGTTTACCTGGTCGACCATCCTGTTTGTATTGGCGTCCTGGGCTTGCGGCATGTCCGAAAGCCTGGAGATGCTGATCTTCTTCCGCGTCATTCAGGGCGTGGTTGCCGGTCCGCTGATTCCGCTGTCGCAGAGTTTGCTGCTGAACAACTATCCGCCAGCGAAACGCAGCGTGGCGCTTTCGCTGTGGGCGATGACGGTGATTGTGGCACCGATCTGCGGTCCGATTCTCGGCGGCTGGATCAGCGATAACTATCACTGGGGCTGGATCTTCTTCATCAACGTACCGATTGGTTTGGTGGTGGTGTTACTGACGCTGCAAACGCTGCGTGGACGTGAAACCAAAACCGAAATCCGTCGGATCGATATGGTGGGGTTGGTACTGCTGGTGGTGGGCATTGGCTCGCTGCAGGTGATGCTGGATCGCGGAAAAGAGCTCGACTGGTTTAGCTCAACCGAGATCATTGTGCTGATGGTGGTCGCCGTGGTGGCGCTGCTGGTGTTGCTGGTGTGGGAGCTCACCGACGACCATCCGATAGTCGATTTGTCGTTGTTCAAGATGCGCAACTTCACCATCGGCTGTTTGTCGATCAGCCTGGCCTATATGCTTTACTTCGGCTCGATAGTGTTGCTGCCGCAGCTGTTACAGGAGGTATATGGCTACACCGCCACCTGGGCCGGATTAGCGTCGGCACCGGTGGGGATTCTGCCAGTGATCCTGTCGCCGATCATTGGCCGCTTCGCCCACAAGCTGGATATGCGTAAGCTGGTGACCTTTAGCTTCATCATGTATGCCGTCTGTTTTTACTGGCGCGCCTACACATTTGAGCCGGGGATGGATTTTGGTGCATCAGCGTGGCCGCAGTTTATTCAGGGCTTTGCGGTGGCGTGCTTCTTTATGCCGCTCACCACCATTACGCTGTCAGGCTTACCGCCAGAACGTATGGCGGCGGCATCAAGCCTGTCGAACTTCGTGCGTACGCTGGCGGGTTCCATCGGTACCTCGATTACTACCACCATGTGGAGTAACCGTGAATCGATGCATCATAGCTATCTGTCGGAGTCGGTGAATCCGTACAACGTCAATTCACAGCAGATGTATGACCAGTTGCAAAGCATGGGCATGACCCAGCAGCAGGCCTCGGCATATATCGCGCAGCAAATTACCAATCAGGGTCTGATTATTTCGGCGAATGAGATCTTCTGGGCATCGGCGGGCGTGTTCTTGATCTTGCTGGTGCTGGTGTGGTTTGCGCGTCCACCATTTGGTGCGGGCAGTGGCGGCGGTGGCGCTCACTAAGCGAGACAAACAAAAACGGGCCTTGCGGCCCGTTTTTTTATGCGTTCTGACGCCACCATTCGGCGAGCAGAATACCGGTTGCCACTGACACGTTGAGGCTTTCAACGTTGCCGGTGCCACCAATCGACAGGCTGAGATCGCCCTGCTGGAAAGCGCTGTCTGACAGACCTTCGCTCTCCTGACCCAACACCAGCACCATTTTGGCAGGCAGCTCAGCTTTCGCCAGCGGTGTGCCTTCGTGGCTTGAGGTGGTAACGATGGTGTAACCCGCTTTACGGAACGCTTCCAGGCCATCGGCAAAGCTTTCGCCGCTGATTGCCTGTACGTGTTCAGCGCCACCTTCGGCGGTACGTACTGCCGCACCTGACTCCAGCAGCGAAGCATCATTCACCAGCAAACCTTTCACACCGAAGTGCGCGCAGCTACGCATAATGCCGCCAAGGTTGTGCGGGTTGCTGACATCTTCCAGTGCCAGCACGCAATCTTTGGTGGGGGCCTTGGTCAGCCACTCGGTAACCGGCATGCCCATACGTTTTTTGATGATGAAGCACACGCCACCGTGGTGTTCAGTACCTGAAGCTTTGGTCAGCTCAGCATCTTCAACCACATGATAGGCTTTGCGGTTGGCCGCCAGCCAGCGCAGGGTTTCACGGAAACGCGGTGTTACGCTCTGAATAAACCAGGCACGCACGATGCTTTCCGGACGGCTCAGGAACAGCGCCTGACAGGCATTTTCACCGTAGACGCGCGTCTCTTCCTGACGCTGACGGCGAATCTGCTCGGGATCGATGACCGGCTTATTCGCGACATCATCCAGTTGGCTATCATCCGCGACCGGCGGACGAGAAACGGTGCGCCACGGCGAATCACCGAAGCTGCGGTTGTCGTCACCACGATCGTCACGACGACCAAAGCTGCGACCGCGTTCGGTATTACTCGCACCGCGCGGTGCCGAGCTGCGTGCGCCGCTACGGCCACCTTCTTCATTATTACGTGCACCGCTGCGAGGACCAGAACGACGATTATCTTCCTGGCGCGCAGCAGGACGGCCGCCTTTGCCGGTACGGGGATTCGGCTTTTGACCACTCTCCTCATCACGTACGTACATCACTTTTACCTTGCCGCTTTTGCCTTTAAATTCGTCGTTCATCTGTTCCTCCAGCATTGAGAGCGCGAAGATTACCTGATGTGTCGGTGCTTAGCTATCAACTATTGAACCTATTGGGCAATCCAGATTGAGCATAGCACTCAACCTTTTCATAATGTCCGGCAATCATCAGATTTACAGGTCCGGGTTGAGGTAAATATGAATACAGTTTGTGCCTCCTGTCAGGCAACCAACCGCGTGCCCGAGTCGCGCATGGCTGATGGAGCAAAATGTGGTCGTTGCGGCGGCGAGCTATTCAACGGTGAAGTCGCCAACGCGACCGCAGCCACGTTGGATAAGTATCTGCAAGACGATCTGCCGGTGGTGATCGACTTCTGGGCGCCGTGGTGCGGCCCGTGCGTTAACTTCGCACCGGTGTTTAAAGATGTCGCCGACGAGCGTCGCGGCAAGGTGCGCTTCGTGAAAGTGAATACTGAAGCCGAACCGGCGCTTAGTTCGCGTTTCCGCATTCGCAGCATTCCTACTATTATGCTGTTCAAGAACGGCGAGATGGTCGACATGCTGAACGGCGCAATGCCGAAAGCGCCCTTCAACGAGTGGCTCGACGAATCGCTGTAAACCGCTGATGGCCAGCCGCGAGCTGGCCTTCCTTATTACCTTTCCCGGCTAATTCCATTACACTGGCGTTTTTTCTCCTGCCTGCGAATTTATGTTTGAAAATGCCGTTCTGCGCTTACGTGCGCAACGTTTAGCGCGCGCCACGCGCCCGTTTCTTGCGCGCGGTAATCGTGTCATTCGTTGCCAACGCTGCCTGCTGCCGCAGAAAAACTGTCTGTGTGCCACCATCCAGCCTCAGCAAGCGCGCAGTCGCTTCTGTCTGGTGATGTTCGATACCGAGCCGATGAAGCCGAGCAATACCGGAAGGTTAATTGCCGATGTGCTGCCGGACACCGAGGCGTTTGGCTGGTCACGCACCGAGCCGGATGCCGCGCTGCTGGCGGCGGTGAAGAACGCGCATTATCAGCCGCTGGTGGTTTTCCCGGCGTCTTACGCAGATGCCGATCGCGAAGTGCTCACTAGCCCGCCGCTCACCGGCAAACCGCCGCTGTTTATTATGCTCGACGGCACTTGGACGGAAGCGCGCAAGATGTTCCGCAAAAGTCCGTGGCTGGATGCGTTGCCGGTGATGTCGCTCAACGTGTCTGCGCCCTCGCGCTACACGCTGCGCGAGGCCCACGGCGAAGGCCAGCACTGCACCGCCGAAGTTGCTGCCGCGCTGCTGGAACAGGCCGGGGATCTCGCCGCCGCCGCAGAATTGCAGCACTATTTCGCCCGCTTCCGTCATGCTTATCTGGCGGGGAAACCGCATCATCCGATTCATGCTCTGGAAGAAGCATTGAGTAGCGGAATCTGAAGCTGGCTCTCAGCCTGCGATCGGTGAATCGGCACGCGCGCTAAAAAGCGTTTACAATCATGCCAATCTTGATAGCAGGAGCGGATGATGAGCCAACGCGGACTGGAAGCGCTGTTACGACCTAAATCAATCGCGGTAATCGGTGCGTCAATTACACCGGGGCGCGCCGGCTACTTTATGATGCGTAACCTGCTGGCCGGTGGATTTAGCGGTCCGGTATTGCCGGTGACGCCGAAGTATAAAGCGGTGAGCGGCGTGCTGGCCTGGCCGGATATCGCCAGCCTGCCCTTCGCGCCCGATCTCGCCATCATCTGTACCCACGCCAAACGTAATCTCGAACTGCTGCAACAATTGGGCGAAAAAGGCTGTAAGGCCTGTATTATTCTCTCGGCGCCATCCAGCCAGTTGGAAGAGCTGAAAGCCTGCGCCAGTCAGTGGCAAATTCGCCTGCTTGGGCCCAACAGCTTAGGTTTGCTGGCGCCGTGGCAAGGGTTGAATGCCAGCTTCTCGCCGGTGCCGATTGCTAAAGGTCGCATTGCTTTTATTTCGCAATCCGCCGCGGTTTCTAACACCATTCTCGACTGGGCGCAGCAGCGTAACCTCGGTTTCTCATGGTTTATCGCCTTGGGTGATAGCCTGGATATCGACGTTGATGATCTGCTGGATTTCCTCGCGCGCGACGGTAAAACCAGCGCCATTCTGCTCTACCTCGAACACCTCAGCGATGCGCGTCGCTTTGTTTCCGCTTCGCGCAGCGCCTCGCGTAATAAACCGATTCTGGTGATAAAAAGTGGTCGCAGCCATCAGGCGCAGGCGATGATCGGTACTCACAGCGGACTGGACGCTGCCTGGGATGCGGCGATTCAGCGCGCCGGTTTACTGCGCGTACAAGATACGCATGAACTGTTTACGGCGGTTGAGTCGCTGAGCCATATGCGTCCATTACGCGGCGATCGACTGATGATCATCAGCAACGGCGCGGCCCCGGCGGCGCTGGCCCTGGATGAACTGTATGCGCGCAACGGTAAGCTGGCGACGTTAAGTGACGAAACCTTGCAGGCGCTGGCCACCCTGCTGCCAGAAGGCGTTGGCCGCGGCAATCCGCTGGATTTGAAAGATGACGCGACACCAGCGCGCTATGTCGCCTGCATTGAACGGCTGCTGGATAGCCATGAACTTGATGCACTGATGATCATTCATGCGCCAAGCGCCGTTTCACCTTCGAGCGAGACCGCCGAGCAGATTATCGCTGCGGTTGCCAAACATCCGCGTGGCAAGCAGGTTACTTTGCTGACGAACTGGTGCGGCGAATACTCTTCGCAGAGTGCACGACGCGCGTTTACTCAGGCTGGCATTCCCACCTGGCGCACACCGGAAGGTACCGTTACCGCTTTCATGCATCAGGTGGAATATCGCCGCAACCAGAAGCAACTGCGTGAGACGCCCGCGCTGCCGATTGGTTTGACGCAGAACAGCGCGCAGGCGCATCAGCTGATTCAGCAAGCGCTGGATAAAGGCATCACTACGCTGGACACCCACGAAGTGCAGCCGGTGTTGCAAGCTTATGGCCTGGCGACGCTGCCCACCTGGATTGCCAGCGACAGCGCCGCGGCTGCCAGCATCGCCGATCAGATTGGCTATCCGGTCGCGCTCAAGCTGCGTTCGCCGGATATTCCGCACAAGTCCGAGGTACAAGGCGTCATGCTGTATCTGCGCAGCGCCGCAGAGGTGGAACAAGCGGCTGAAGCCATTTTTGATCGCGTGCGTGAAACCCATCCACAGGCGCATGTTGATGGTTTGCTGGTGCAGAGTATGGCGAATCGCGCCGGAGCGCAGGAGTTGCGTGTGGTGGTCGAACAGGATCCGCTGTTTGGTCCTATCATCCTGCTGGGCGAAGGCGGCGTGGAGTGGCAGCCCGACAAGCAAGCCGCCGTGGCTTTGCCGCCGCTGAATATGACGCTGGCGCGCTATCTGGTGATTCAGGCGATGAAAAGCGGCAAAGTCCGCAGCCGTAGCGCGTTGCGACCACTGGATATCACCGGGCTTAGCCAGCTGTTAGTGCAGGTTTCAAACCTGGTGGTCGATTGTCCGGAGATTCAGCGCCTGGATATTCATCCGCTGCTGGCATCAGCCGACGAATTCACGCTGCTGGATGTCACGCTGCAGCTGGCGCCTTTTAATGGTGATAACGAAACACGGCTGGCGATTCGTCCTTACCCGCATCATCTTGAAGAGCAGGTGCAGCTGAAAAATGGGCAATATTGTCTGTTTCGCCCGATCCTGCCGGAAGATGAACCGCAGCTGCGCGCTTTTATCGCCCAGGTAACGAAAGAAGATCTCTACTATCGTTACTTCAGTGAAATCAATGAATTCACCCATGAAGATTTGGCGAATATGACGCAAATTGATTACGACCGCGAAATGGCGATTGTCGCTGTACGGCAGCACAACGGCGTCGACGAGATCATTGGCGTAACACGTGCGATCTCCGATGCCGATAATATCGATGCTGAATTCTCCGTGCTGGTGCGGTCTGACCTAAAAGGCTTGGGCATGGGCAGGCGCTTACTGGAGAAGATGATTCGCTATACGCGCGATCATGGCCTGCAACAATTGAACGGTATCACCATGCCAAATAATAGCGGCATGATCACGCTGGCGCGAAAGCTCAATTTTCGCGTGAATATTCAACTGGATGATGGCATTGTCAGCCTGAATTTGCCGCTCGGTGATGTCATCAGCTAACCTGTACAGAAAGGTAAAATTCCTCCTCTACAGGTCGGTTGATGGTATTATTTACCGTTAGGATCATGATTTGATGGCAAAAGGCCATGCAATGAACAGAGAAGAAGTGCACTGTGATGTTGTCTAAATTTAAACGTAATAAACACCAACAACACCTCGCACAGCTGCCTAAACTGTCACAATCCGTGTCGGATCTGACGACGCTTTACTCGCCTGCCGAGTTTCGCGAAACCCTGCTGACGAAAATTGCCGCAGCAGAAAAGCGTATCTGTATCACCGCGCTGTATCTGGAGAATGATGACGGCGGTCGGGGAATAATGCAGGCGCTGTACGCAGCGCGTCAGGCACGTCCGGAGCTGGATGTCTGTATTCTGGTTGACTGGCATCGTGCGCAGCGTGGTCGTATTGGCGCTGCTCGCGGCGTGACCAACGCTGACTGGTATTGCGAAATGGCGACTCAGCACCCGGATATCGCTATTCCGGTTTATGGCATTCCGGTTAACACCCGCGAAGCGCTCGGTGTGCTGCATCTGAAAGGGTTTATCATTGATGATACGCTGCTCTACAGCGGCGCGAGCTTGAACGATGTCTATTTGCATCAGCATGATAAATACCGTTATGACCGTTATCAGCTGATCCGCAATCCACAGCTTACCGATACCATGTATGCGTGGATCTGCGAAAATCTCAAGGATTCCGATGCGGTTAACCGGCTCGATAAAACTGAGCGCCCTTCCAGCCCGGAAATCAAAAACGAAACACGTCAGTTCCGTCAGGAGCTGCGCAGCTTTAACTATCAGTTTACCGGCAATGCAGATAATGATTGCCTTGCCGTCACGCCGTTGGTTGGCTTGGGCAAACGTAGCCTGCTGAACAAAACCATTTTCCATTTGATGCCCTGCGCTGAGCGCAAGCTGACGCTGTGTACGCCCTATTTTAACCTGCCGGCCATTCTGGTGCGTAACCTGATTCATTTACTGCGTCAGGGTAAAGAAGTTGAAATCATCATTGGCGACAAAACGGCGAATGACTTCTACATCCCGCCAGAACAGCCGTTTAAGATTATCGGGGCTCTGCCTTATCTTTATGAGATTAACCTGCGTCGCTTCCTGAGCCGTTTGCAGTATTACGTCAATAATGGTCAGCTGACGGTACGCTTGTGGAAAGATGGCGAAAACAGTTATCACCTGAAAGGCATTTGGGTGGATGACGAATGGATGATGATCACCGGTAATAACCTCAATCCACGCGCGTGGCGACTGGATCTGGAAAATGCGGTGCTGATTCACGATCCTCTCAATCAATTGGCCGAGCAGCGTGAAAAAGAGCTGGCGCTGATTCGTGAGCATACTTCCGTGGTGCAGCATTATCGCGAGCTGGAAAGTATCTCCGATTATCCGGCAAAGGTGCGCAAGCTGATTCGTCGCCTGCGCCGTATTCGCATCGATCGCTTGATTAGCCGTCTGCTTTAGCCGATGCGTGCGCCTATCCTCTGCGTGGTTTTGCTGTGTAGTGGATGTGCGCATGTCGCTCAGGATAACTGGACCGGCAAAGACAAAGCGCAACACTACTTCTCTTCTGCTGTTCTGGCTGCTGCAGGAAGCGAGATTTCTCAGCATCAAAATCACAGCCGCGGGCAGAATTTGCGTTTCGGCTTTTTGTTTTCGTTGAGTTTCGGTGTGGGGAAAGAGTTATATGACAGCCGCTCAGCGGGGAGCGGCTGGAGTTGGAAAGATCTTAGCTGGGATGTCGCCGGCGCCGCCAGCGGTATCGCACTGTGGAATCTCAGTCAGTAACTACAGCGCAATCCCCTTCCCTTTGCGATGCAGCATCAGCGATACCAGGAATGCTAAAGCGCCCATTGCCGAAACATACCAGAAGAAGCTGGTTTCAATACCTTCCCTTTTCAGCAGTAAGGCTACGTACTCTGCTGAACCACCAAAAATAGCATTCGCCACCGCATAGGAAAGCCCAACGCCCAGCGCGCGGACTTCCGGCGGGAACATCTCTGCTTTCAAAATGCCACTGATAGCGGTGTAGAAACTGGTGATGATTAGCGCCAGCATGATCAAGGCAAATGCCAGCCAACTGCTTTGCACATTTTGCAGCAATAGCAGAATAGGTACCGTACAGATAGCTGCCCCGGCACCAAAAATCATCATTGAGGCACGACGACCAATCTTGTCTGACAGTGCGCCAACTATCGGCTGAATCAACATGAATACCAATAAGCAACCGGTCATTAATCCACTGGCACTGCGCGCATCCATCCCGGCAGTATTTACCAGATATTTTTGCATGTAGGTGGTGAAGGTATAGAAGCTTAGCGAGCCGCCTGCGGTAAACCCCAGCACCATCAGAAATGCGCGGGTGTGATTGCGCAGTAATCCCGTAATGCTGCCGGCGTCACGATGTTCACGGTGTTTTTTCTCTGAAGTTTCGTTGAGAGAACGACGCAACCACAATGCCACCACAGCGAGCGCCGCCCCGAGGAAGAACGGAATACGCCAGCCCCAGCTGCGAAGTTCTTCATCGCTGAGAATTTGCTGTAAGACTACAACGGTAAGCACCGCTAACAGTTGGCCGCCGATGAGCGTCACATATTGGAAAGAGGCATAAAATCCTTTTCGTCCTTCCAGTGCTACTTCGCTCATATAAGTGGCGCTGGTACCGTATTCCCCACCAACCGATAATCCCTGAAACATACGTGCCAGCAGAAGAATAACAGGCGCGGCCAGGCCAATTTCTCCGTAGCCCGGTAGACAGGCGATCACTAATGATCCCAGACACATCATGCACACTGAGATCAGCATTGAGGCTTTGCGACCGTGGCGATCGGCAATATAGCCAAATAACCATCCGCCAATCGGACGCATCAGAAAACCAGCTGCGAAGACGCCTGCTGTTTGCAGCAACTGGGTGGTGGTATCACCGCTTGGAAAGAATACATGGGCAAAATAGAGTGAGAAGAAGGAGTAGACGTAGAAATCGAACCATTCGACTAAATTGCCAGATGATGCGCCGACAATCGACCAGATGCGCTTTTTACTGTCGGCTGCCGTTTCAGATATAGCCACTTTTTGTTGTTGTGAGTCAGTCATGCTTACCTCTTTTCCTTGCGAAGAATTAGCGCCAAAGGATTGAGTAAAGCATCTATTAACTGGTTGCGGGAATTGTCTCTATTCCTGGAGTACAAAATGTGATTGCCGCGGAGTTTTTAGTGCAATTTATTACTGATTTTCATGCAAATTCAGCCATCTGCCGGCTTTAATTCGCTATATGCAGACGTAAAAAAGCCCCGGACTTTCGTCCGGGGCTTCTTCACTATTTGATGCCTGGCAGTTCCCTACTCTCGCATGGGGAGGCCCCACACTACCATCGGCGCTACGGCGTTTCACTTCTGAGTTCGGCATGGGGTCAGGTGGGACCACCGCGCTAAAGCCGCCAGGCAAATTCTTTGTGCTCCGTCCTGCGTCTTTTACGCTGCTGCCGCGTTAGCTGCGTTCGCGCCGCTCAGTCACATACCTCAGTATGCTCCTTCACGTCGTCTCGCTTGCCGCCTTGCTTCAGCGCAAAATCCTTCGGACTCTCGTCCGCAGAACAAAGCTGTATTCTTTATCCGGTAAAACAAGCTGAAAATCCGGTCTCTCGGACCAAAACGCCTCTGGCGTTGTAAGGTTAAGCCTCACGGGTCATTAGTACCGGTTAGCTCAACGCATCGCTGCGCTTACACATCCGGCCTATCAACGTCGTAGTCTTCAACGTCCCTTCAGGACTCTCAAGGAGTCAGGGAGAACTCATCTCGGGGCAAGTTTCGTGCTTAGATGCTTTCAGCACTTATCTTTTCCGCACTTAGCTACCGGGCAGTGCCATTGGCATGACAACCCGAACACCAGTGGTGCGTTCACTCCGGTCCTCTCGTACTAGGAGCAACCCCCCTCAATTCTCCAGCGCCCACGGCAGATAGGGACCGAACTGTCTCACGACGTTCTAAACCCAGCTCGCGTACCACTTTAAACGGCGAACAGCCGTACCCTTGGGACCTACTTCAGCCCCAGGATGTGATGAGCCGACATCGAGGTGCCAAACACCGCCGTCGATATGAACTCTCTTGGGCGGTATCAGCCTGTTATCCCCGGAGTACCTTTTATCCGTTGAGCGATGGCCCTTCCATTCAGAACCACCGGATCACTATGACCTGCTTTCGCACCTGCTCGAGCCGTCACTCTCGCAGTCAAGCTGGCTTATGCCATTGCACTAACCTCCTGATGTCCGACCAGGATTAGCCAACCTTCGTGCTCCTCCGTTACTCTTTGGGAGGAGACCGCCCCAGTCAAACTACCCACCAGACACTGTCCGCAGCCCGGATTACGGGCCTACGTTAGAACATCAAACATTAAAGGGTGGTATTTCAAGGTTGGCTCCACGCAGACTGGCGTCCACGCTTCAAAGCCTCCCACCTATCCTACACATCAAGGCTCAATGTTCAGTGTCAAGCTATAGTAAAGGTTCACGGGGTCTTTCCGTCTTGCCGCGGGTACACTGCATCTTCACAGCGATTTCAATTTCACTGAGTCTCGGGTGGAGACAGCCTGGCCATCATTACGCCATTCGTGCAGGTCGGAACTTACCCGACAAGGAATTTCGCTACCTTAGGACCGTTATAGTTACGGCCGCCGTTTACCGGGGCTTCGATCAAGAGCTTCTCCTTGCGGATAACCCCATCAATTAACCTTCCGGCACCGGGCAGGCGTCACACCGTATACGTCCACTTTCGTGTTTGCACAGTGCTGTGTTTTTAATAAACAGTTGCAGCCAGCTGGTATCTTCGACTGCCTTCAGCTCCATCCGCGAGGGACTTCACCTACCGACAGCGTGCCTTCTCCCGAAGTTACGGCACCATTTTGCCTAGTTCCTTCACCCGAGTTCTCTCAAGCGCCTTGGTATTCTCTACCTGACCACCTGTGTCGGTTTGGGGTACGATTTCGTGTTACCTGGAGCTTAGAGGCTTTTCCTGGAAGCAGGGCATCAGTTACTTCACCACCGTGGTGGCTCGTCGTCACGCCTCAGCCTTAAGATACCCCGGATTTACCAAAGATATCAGCCTACACGCTTAAACCGGGACAACCGTCGCCCGGATAACCTAGCCTTCTCCGTCCCCCCTTCGCAGTAACACCAAGTGCAGGAATATTAACCTGCTTCCCATCGACTACGCTTTTCAGCCTCGCCTTAGGGGTCGACTCACCCTGCTCCGATTAACGTTGAACAGGAACCCTTGGTCTTCCGGCGAGCGGGCTTTTCACCCGCTTTATCGTTACTTATGTCAGCATTCGCACTTCTGATACCTCCAGCATGCCTCACAGCACACCTTCAACGGCTTACAGAACGCTCCCCTACCCAACAACACATAGTGTCGCTGCCGCAGCTTCGGTGCATGGTTTAGCCCCGTTACATCTTCCGCGCAGGCCGACTCGACCAGTGAGCTATTACGCTTTCTTTAAATGATGGCTGCTTCTAAGCCAACATCCTGGCTGTCTGTGCCTTCCCACATCGTTTCCCACTTAACCATGACTTTGGGACCTTAGCTGGCGGTCTGGGTTGTTTCCCTCCCTCTTCACGACGGACGTTAGCACCCGCCGTGTGTCTCCCGTGATAACATTCTCCGGTATTCGCAGTTTGCATCGGGTTGGTAAGCCGGGATGGCCCCCTAGCCGAAACAGTGCTCTACCCCCGGAGATGAGTTCACGAGGCGCTACCTAAATAGCTTTCGGGGAGAACCAGCTATCTCCCGGTTTGATTGGCCTTTCACCCCCAGCCACAAGTCATCCGCTAATTTTTCAACATTAGTCGGTTCGGTCCTCCAGTTAGTGTTACCCAACCTTCAACCTGCCCATGGCTAGATCACCGGGTTTCGGGTCTATACCCTGCAACTTAACGCCCAGTTAAGACTCGGTTTCCCTGCGGCTCCCCTATACGGTTAACCTTGCTACAGAATATAAGTCGCTGACCCATTATACAAAAGGTACGCAGTCACCCCATTAAAGAGGCTCCCACTGCTTGTACGTACACGGTTTCAGGTTCTGTTTCACTCCCCTCGCCGGGGTTCTTTTCGCCTTTCCCTCACGGTACTGGTTCACTATCGGTCAGTCAGGAGTATTTAGCCTTGGAGGATGGTCCCCCCATATTCAGACAGGATACCACGTGTCCCGCCCTACTCTTCGAACTCACAGAATGTGCACTTTCGTGTACGGGACTATCACCCGGTATCGTGCGACTTTCCAGACGCTTCCACTAACGCACAAACTGATTCAGGTTCTGGGCTGTTCCCCGTTCGCTCGCCGCTACTGGGGGAATCTCGGTTGATTTCTTTTCCTCCGGGTACTTAGATGTTTCAGTTCCCCGGGTTCGCCTCGCAACACTATGTATTCATGTTGCGATGATGCACTGGGTGCACCGGGTTTCCCCATTCGGACATCGTCGGCTGTAGCGGTTCATATCACCTTACCGACGCTTTACGCAGATTAGCACGTCCTTCATCGCCTCTGACTGCCAGGGCATCCACCGTGTACGCTTAGTCGCTTAACCTCACAACCCACAGGCGTTTTGCAACGCGCGCAGACTGCAAGCATTTGAGAGACTCGAACATATCGCCGCTTCATTCTTATTACGGAGAATGAAGACGATACGTCGTTTCAATTTTCAGCTTGTTCCGGATTGTTAAAGAGCAATAACTTCGCAATGTACCCGAGGATACATTCTGAAGTTAGTTATCAACGTGGGGTCGTTGATGGTGGAGCTAAGCGGGATCGAACCGCTGACCTCCTGCGTGCAAGGCAGGCGCTCTCCCAGCTGAGCTATAGCCCCATAGAGTTTTTGTAAAACGCGTGCTTACCAGGAGAATTCTTTCACAGACAAGGCGTGACGACGCGAAGCATACTGAAGTATGCGGGCTATCGGCACAACGCGGAAACTGGAAGAATTTGGTAGGCCTGAGTGGACTTGAACCACCGACCTCACCCTTATCAGGGGTGCGCTCTAACCACCTGAGCTACAAGCCTGCAGGCGTTTTACGCTCTTCTTTAATTTCATCAGACAATCTGTGTGAGCACTTCGCGGGAAGGTATCTTCAGGTAAGGAGGTGATCCAACCGCAGGTTCCCCTACGGTTACCTTGTTACGACTTCACCCCAGTCATGAATCACAAAGTGGTAAGCGCCCTCCCGAAGGTTAAGCTACCTACTTCTTTTGCAACCCACTCCCATGGTGTGACGGGCGGTGTGTACAAGGCCCGGGAACGTATTCACCGTAGCATTCTGATCTACGATTACTAGCGATTCCGACTTCACGGAGTCGAGTTGCAGACTCCGATCCGGACTACGACGCACTTTATGAGGTCCGCTTGCTCTCGCGAGGTCGCTTCTCTTTGTATGCGCCATTGTAGCACGTGTGTAGCCCTACTCGTAAGGGCCATGATGACTTGACGTCATCCCCACCTTCCTCCAGTTTATCACTGGCAGTCTCCTTTGAGTTCCCGGCCGAACCGCTGGCAACAAAGGATAAGGGTTGCGCTCGTTGCGGGACTTAACCCAACATTTCACAACACGAGCTGACGACAGCCATGCATGCAGCACCTGTCTCAGAGTTCCCGAAGGCACCAAAGCATCTCTGCTAAGTTCTCTGGATGTCAAGAGTAGGTAAGGTTCTTCGCGTTGCATCGAATTAAACCACATGCTCCACCGCTTGTGCGGGCCCCCGTCAATTCATTTGAGTTTTAACCTTGCGGCCGTACTCCCCAGGCGGTCGACTTAACGCGTTAGCTCCGGAAGCCACTCCTCAAGGGAACAACCTCCAAGTCGACATCGTTTACGGCGTGGACTACCAGGGTATCTAATCCTGTTTGCTCCCCACGCTTTCGCACCTGAGCGTCAGTCTTTGTCCAGGGGGCCGCCTTCGCCACCGGTATTCCTCCAGATCTCTACGCATTTCACCGCTACACCTGGAATTCTACCCCCCTCTACAAGACTCCAGCCTGCCAGTTTCGAATGCAGTTCCCAGGTTAAGCCCGGGGATTTCACATCCGACTTGACAGACCGCCTGCGTGCGCTTTACGCCCAGTAGTAATTCCGATTAACGCTTGCACCCTCCGTATTACCGCGGCTGCTGGCACGGAGTTAGCCGGTGCTTCTTCTGCGGGTAACGTCAATTGCTGTGAAGCTATTAACTCCACCGCCTTCCTCCCCGCTGAAAGTACTTTACAACCCGAAGGCCTTCTTCATACACGCGGCATGGCTGCATCAGGCTTGCGCCCATTGTGCAATATTCCCCACTGCTGCCTCCCGTAGGAGTCTGGACCGTGTCTCAGTTCCAGTGTGGCTGGTCATCCTCTCAGACCAGCTAGGGATCGTCGCCTAGGTGAGCCATTACCCCACCTACTAGCTAATCCCATCTGGGCACATCCGATGGTGTGAGGCCCGAAGGTCCCCCACTTTGGTCTTGCGACGTTATGCGGTATTAGCTACCGTTTCCAGTAGTTATCCCCCTCCATCGGGCAGTTTCCCAGACATTACTCACCCGTCCGCCACTCGTCACCCGAGAGCAAGCTCTCTGTGCTACCGTTCGACTTGCATGTGTTAGGCCTGCCGCCAGCGTTCAATCTGAGCCATGATCAAACTCTTCAATTTAAGTTTGATTTGCTGAAACCAGTTCAGCGATGCTCATCTGTAAAACGTCATAATGAATTTCATTATGTGTTCACTCGTGAGGCTTTGATATTTTTTTGCGTCCGGAGACGCGGATATCAATCCTGCGAGTGCCCACACAGATTGTCTGATAAATTGTTAAAGAGCGTTGCGAACAGCGACTGAACCGTCTGTCGCGAGGTGGCGTATACTACGCTACTCTCCTTCGGAGTCAAACACTTTTTTCAGCGTTTTCATCCGGCGGGATGAATTTCTTCACTCCCTGCCAAGCCGTCTGCGTTGCCGCTTTGCCGTCTCAGTGGTGGCGCATTATAGGGAGTTCATTTCAGCTGACAAGTGCTAATTTGAAGTTTTTGCGCGACCGCTCACTTTCCAGGCTATACGTTGCAAAAAGCAGCTAATTCTTGCATAAAGGCAAAAAAAACGGGCCCGCGGGCCCGTTTAAATCGGAAGGGATTACTGATGAGCAACGATCACATCGTCTTTTACATCCATTTCGATGGTTCTTCCCGGAACCAGGGCACCAGAAAGAATTTGCTGAGCCAGCGGGTTTTCAATCTGCTGCTGAATAGCACGTTTCAATGGACGCGCACCATAAACCGGGTCGTAGCCATTCTCGCCGAGCAGTTTGAGCGCCTCATCGGAGATATGCAGCTGATAGCCACGCTCCTCAAGACGTTTATACAAACGTTGCAGCTGAATCTGCGCAATTGAAGCAATGTGTTTTTCGCCCAATGGGTGGAACACCACCATGTCATCGATACGGTTGATAAACTCTGGGCGGAAATGCTGCCCCACAACCGTCATCACCACCTGTTTCATCTCCGCATAATCCAGAGAACCGAAACGTTCCTGAATAAGATCGGAGCCAAGGTTCGAGGTCATGATCACCACGGTATTGCGGAAATCGACCGTACGGCCCTGTCCATCGGTTAAGCGACCATCATCCAGCACCTGCAACAGAATGTTGAACACATCAGGATGCGCCTTCTCCACTTCATCCAGCAGAATCACCGAATAAGGCCGACGACGTACCGCTTCGGTCAGATAACCACCCTCTTCGTAGCCGACATATCCCGGAGGTGCACCCACCAGCCGCGACACCGAGTGTTTTTCCATAAACTCGGACATATCAATACGCACCATCGCGTCATCGCTATCGAACAGGAAGCTGGCCAGCGCTTTACACAATTCGGTTTTCCCTACTCCCGTTGGTCCGAGGAACAGGAAGGAACCAATTGGACGATTCGGATCGGACAAGCCGGCACGACTACGACGAATCGCATTCGAAACCGCTTCTACCGCTTCGTTCTGGCCAATGACGCGTGAATGCAAATCCTGCTCCATACGCAGCAACTTGTCGCGCTCGCCTTCCATCATGCGTGCGACAGGAATTCCGGTCCAACGCGCCAGTACATCGGCGATCTCCACATCCGTTACGCGATTACGTAACAGCTTCATGGTTTTACCTTCAGACTGCGTAGCGATGGCTAACTGTTTCTCCAGCTCCGGAATTTTACCGTACTGCAGCTCAGACATCTGACCCAGGTCACCAACGCGACGCGCTTGCTCCATCGTCAGGCGCGCTTGCTCCAGCTCGGCTTTAATGTTTTGCGTGCCGGTTAATGAGGCTTTTTCCGCTTTCCACTCCTCTTCCAGCTCAGCATATTCACGCTCTTTCTGGTCAAGTTCACTTTCCAGCATTTCCAGACGCTTCACGCTGGCGTCATCAGACTCTTTCTTCAGCGCCTGCTGCTCAAGTTTCAACTGGATGATGCGGCGCTCAAGGCGATCAAGGGATTCAGGCTTCGAATCCATCTGTAAACGAATGCTTGAGGCCGCTTCGTCTATCAGGTCGATGGCCTTATCCGGCAGCTGACGATCGGAGATGTAACGATGCGACAACGTCGCCGCAGCCACAATCGCCGGATCGGTGATCTGCACATGATGGTGCAGCTCATAGCGTTCTTTCAGTCCGCGCAGAATGGCAATGGTATCTTCGACACTCGGCTCAGCAACGAAGACTTTCTGGAAACGACGTTCCAGCGCCGCATCTTTCTCTATGAACTGACGATACTCATTCAACGTAGTTGCGCCGACACAGTGCAACTCACCACGCGCCAATGCGGGTTTCAGCATGTTGCCGGCATCCATGGCGCCATCGGCTTTACCTGCGCCCACCATGGTATGCAGTTCGTCGATAAACAGAATGACGTTGCCTTCCTGCTTCGCCAAATCGCTAAGCACGCCTTTGAGGCGCTCTTCAAATTCACCGCGATATTTGGCGCCCGCCACCAGCGAACCCATATCCAGAGCCAGCACGCGACGGCCTTTCAGCCCTTCCGGTACTTCGCCATTGATGATGCGCTGCGCTAAACCTTCGGCAATAGCCGTTTTACCGACGCCGGGTTCACCAATCAGCACCGGGTTATTTTTGGTACGACGCTGCAACACCTGAATGGTGCGGCGAATTTCTTCATCACGACCGATAACCGGATCCAGCTTGCCGAGTTCGGCACGCTCTGTAAGGTCGATGGTGTATTTTTTTAATGCCTGACGCTGATCTTCAGCCCCTTGATCGTTCACGCTGTCTCCTCCCCGTATTTGCTCGATGGCCGCAGAGAGTTTTTCCGGAGTCGCGCCAGCTGATTTCAATAGATCAGCCAGCGAGCCACGTGAATTAAGGGCCGCCAATACAAATAATTCAGATGATATAAAGTTGTCGCCGCGCTTTTGCGCCAGCTTGTCGCACAGATTGAGTACCCGAATCAGATCGGCGGATGGCTGCACATCGCCGTCCGTGCCTTCAACCTGAGGTAGTCGATTAATCGCTTGTTCAATGCTGGTACGCAGGCCAGCCACGTCGGCACCCGCTGCGCTGAGCAACGGACGCACCGATCCGCCTTCCTGGTTGAGCAATGCGCTCATCAAATGAAGGGGTTCAATGAATTGATTGTCATGTCCCAGAGCAAGGGACTGTGCATCGGCAAGTGCCAGTTGAAATTTATTAGTAAGACGATCCAGACGCATAATTCCTCCCATTACAGGTCAAAATGCTACTGGAGATTAAATGAGGTCATCCCTCAAATTTTTCAAGGTTAATGACCTGAGTTGTGAGCAAAAAATACGCTAACTGGACCGTCTTGTGGCGTAAGGTTATCTCAGCCAAATCAAAGTTGCCATACGCCCGGTGATTCCGTCGCGTCGGTAGGAGAAAAAATCATCGCGCTCATGGAAGGTACATCGCGTTGAACCGCTGATGGAATGCACGCCGGCGGCCTGCAGACGCTGACGCGCCAGCAGCCAAATATCGGCGAAGTATTGGTTACCCGCCGGGCGGAAAGCCTCTTCCGCTTGTGAATCATGGGCCATAAATGCCGTTCTGACTTCCGAGCCAACTTCAAATGCCAGCGGCCCAATTGCCGGACCAAGCCATGCATGAATGTCATTTGGCGCGCAGTGAAACTGTGACAACGTCTGTTCCAGCACGCCATTACAGAGTCCACGCCAACCGGCATGTGCTGCCGCGACTTCACTGCCATCCTTGCTGCAGAACAGCACCGGCAAACAATCCGCCGTCATCACTGCGCAAACCACCCCGCTTTCACGCGTGATTGCGGCATCAGCGCGCGGCAGCGGATCGCTGGCGGGTAAACGCGCAACCACTTGACCATGGATCTGATCCAGCCATTGCGGCATTGCAGGTAACGTCAGTTGTTCAACCAGGCGTTGACGATTCTGAGCAACATGCGCCTCAGCGTCGCCAACATGCCCACCAAGATTCAACGAATCCCATGGAGCAGCGCTGACGCCGCCGTAACGCGTGGTGGAACATGCCCGAACATGCTGCGGCGCAGGCCAATCCGGGATGATCCATTCACTCATAGCCAATCCATCTGATCGCGGAATTCAAGGGTATCGGCTTTCAGCGCATCAATTAAATCGACCATATCCTGCGGCAACGGCGCGTGCCATTCCATCTCAATACCGGTGATTGGGTGATAGAGACGTAACATCGTGGCATGCAGCGCCTGGCGATCAAAACCCCGTAGCGTAGTGATGAAAGCTTCAGATGCCCCTTTTGGCGGACGTGGACGGCCACCGTACAGCGGATCGCCCACCAGCGGATGGTTGATATGCGCCATATGCACACGAATCTGATGGGTACGACCGGTTTCGAGACGCAAACGCAAACGCGTATGGGCACGAAAATGCTCCATGATGCGATAGTGCGTGGTTGCCGGTTTACCCATCGGGTGCACCGCCATGTGCGTACGTTTGGTTGAGTGGCGCGCCATGGGCTGATCCACCGTACCGCCCGCAGTCATGGTGCCAATAGCCACCGCTTCATATTCACGCGTGATTTCGCGCAGCTGCAGCGTTTCAACCAGATGCGTTTGCGCAGGAACGGTTTTCGCGACCACCATCAAACCGGTGGTATCTTTATCCAGACGATGAACAATGCCTGCACGAGGTACGTCAGCGATCGGTGGATAGTGATAAAGCAGTGCGTTAAGCACTGTGCCATCAGGATTACCGGCGCCAGGATGTACCACCAAACCGCGAGGTTTGTTAATGACCAGAATGTCGTCATCTTCATAGACGATATTCAGTGGGATGTTTTGCGCTTCCCAGCGTTGCTCTTCTTCGATCTCAGCATCAATCGAGACATGCTCACCGCCAAAAACTTTTTCTTTTGGTTTATCGATGATAGTGCCGTTGACGCTGACTCGGCGCTCAAGAATCCATTCTTTTATGCGAGAACGTGAATAATCAGGGAACAATTCTGCCAAAGTCTGATCTAAGCGTTGTCCAAGCTGTGCTTCGGACACCGTTGCGGTGAGTTGAACTTGTTGTGCCATATACAGCTTCTTCGTTAACGTTGGGTTTTCACGGCGATGCCGTTTAATATAATGTGCTATCGTACCTGGTCATAACTGGGAGCTATACGGACAGCTTCTGCTACAACACTTTGAGGATAATCATTTCGTCATGACGCGTATGAAACATCTGGTGGCTGCTGCCACACTGAGCCTGAGCCTGTCGCTTGTGGGTTGTTCTGGCTCATCAGATCCAGTCCCGGACAGCCCGCCGTCTGAAATTTACGCCACGGCCCAGCAAAAGCTGCAGGACGGTAACTTTAAAGCGGCGATTAAGCAACTGGAAGCACTGGATAACCGCTATCCGTTTGGTCCTTACTCGCAGCAAGTACAGCTGGATTTAATCTACGCGTATTACAAAAATGCCGATCTGCCACTGGCGCAAGCCGCTATATCTCGCTTTATGCGTCTGAATCCAACCCATCCGAATATCGACTATGTCATCTATATGAAAGGCCTGACGGATATGGCGCTGGACGATTCTGCACTGCAGGGCTTCTTCGGTATCGATCGTTCCGATCGTGATCCGACGCACGCTCGTGATGCTTTCCGTGACTTCTCGCAATTACTGCGCGGTTATCCAAACAGCCAATATGCTGCGGATGCGCAGAAACGTTTGGCATTCCTGAAAGAGCGCCTGGCGAAGTATGAACTCTCGGTGGCGCAATTCTATACCAAGCGCGGTGCCTATGTCGCTGTTGTTAACCGAGTGGAAACAATGATGAAGGATTATCCGGATACTGAGGCGACCCATGAAGCGTTGCCGTTGATGGAGAATGCTTACCGCCAGCTGCAGTTGACGGCTGAAGCCGACAAAGTGGCAAAAATCATTGCGGCAAATAATCAGTCCTGATTATTACACCCACAAAAAAGCAGCCCATGAGGCTGCTTTTTTTATGCCACTTTGTGGATAATTCAGCAGTTTTACAGATTTATCGCTGCAGTTATCCAGTCAATCATGCGCCCTTCCCCAGTCGTCTTCAAGTATTTCCCGCCACTTTCCCGGCCTTTCTCACAATTAAGCGGCATTGACAAAAAGTGACATTTCAATGTGATTTAGATCACACATTTTCTTAATTTCCGCGGTATGCTGGACCTACCCACACGGAAATGACAGAGAGGTTTAACTATGATTCTGAACATTACCAGCAAACAAATGGAAATCACCGAGGCCATCCGTAACCACGTTGAAGAGCGTCTCGCCAAGCTGGAAAAATGGCAAACACATCTGATAAACCCTCACATTGTGTTATCGAAAGAGCCGAAGGAGTTTGTGGCTGATGCCACCATTAATACGCCTAACGGTACGCTGGTTGCCAGCGCGAAACATGATGATATGTATACGGCCATCAATGACTTGATTGCCAAGCTGGAGCGACAACTCAATAAAGCGCAACACAAACCCGAAGCCCGTCGCGCCAACAGCAGTGTGAAAGATTTTCTTCCTACGGAATAAGCAAACATCTTTAGTAACGCGCCTCCGGGCGCGTTTTTTATTGACAGCTTTAAATCACTGCGGTTACTCTCAAGCCACTTTATTTATGGAAACAATCATGAAACATCTGCCGTTCTTCTTCGCATTCTTTTTTACCTTCCCCTGATTGGGAGGCGATTCGTCATGTGAAAATGAATGCGAAGACGAACAACAAAGCCTCCCAAATGGGAGGCTTTTTTATTGGACATTTTACAGGTGAGCCCTATGAATCCCGAAAATCCGCTGCTGGCATTACGCGATAAAATCAGCGCCATTGATGAAAAACTCTTAGCGCTTTTGTCGGAGCGTCGCATACTGGCCGTTGAAGTTGCGCAGGCTAAACTGGCAACGCATCGCCCTATCCGCGATGTTGAGCGTGAACGCGCTCTGCTGGAAAACTTAATTTCACTGGGTAAAAAGCATCAGCTTGATGCGCATTACATCACTCGCCTGTTTCAGTTGGTGATTGAAGATTCGGTTCTTACTCAGCAAGCCTTGTTGCAAAAGAATCTCAACCATCCACATGCTCACGCACCGCGCATTGCATTCCTCGGTCCGAAAGGTTCCTACTCACATCTTGCGGCGCGCAAATACGCCACCCGACATTTTGATTCAATGGTTGAGATCGGCTGCCTGAAATTCCATGACATCATCCATCAGGTGGAAAGTGGACAAGCGGACTACGCGGTGATGCCGATTGAAAATACCAGCTCTGGTTCGATCAACGACGTTTACGATCTGCTTCAGCAAACCACGCTATCGATTGTGGGTGAACTGACCATTCCAATTGAGCACTGTGTGCTGGTCAACGGCAGCACCGATTTGCAGCAGATCGAAACGGTATATAGCCATCCACAGCCATTCCAGCAGTGCAGCCAGTTCATTAATCGTTTCCCGCAGTGGAAAATCGAATACACCGAAAGCACCGCTGCAGCGATGGAGAAAGTGGCAGCGATGAATTCACCAAAGGTTGCCGCATTGGGTAGCGAAGCGGGCGGTGAGCTGTATGGATTGCAGGTGCTGGAGCGCAATCTGGCCAATCAACAGCAGAACCACACGCGCTTCATCGTGCTGGCACGCAAAGCGATCGAAGTTTCGGGTCAGGTTCCAGCGAAAACAACATTGATCATGGCAACGGGTCAACAAGCAGGCGCATTGGTGGAAGCGCTGATGGTATTACGTAACCACGGCCTCATCATGAGCAAACTGGAAAACCGTCCCATCAACGGCAATCCGTGGGAAGAGATGTTTTATATTGATGTGCAGGGCAATCTGCAGTCAGAAAATATGCAGCTGGCGTTAACCGAGTTGAGCGGCTTAACCCGTTCATTAAAAGTTCTTGGCTGCTACCCAGGCGAGAATGTGGTGCCGGTTGAGCCGCGCCTCTAAGCAAAAAGGCATCCTCACGGATGCCTTTTTTTTTACTGCCGGCTGTCGTTCGCCGATCGCAGCATGCTTCTGCTTTCGACCAGGAAGCGTTTCGCGTAATCACCAAACCAGTGTTCGACGCGCTCAAAGCTATCGATAAAGGCTTGCTTATCGCCCTGCTCGAGCAGTTTGATCGCATCGCCAAATCGCTGGTAATAACGTTTAATCAGCGCCAGATTGCTCTCCGAGGACATGATGATGTCCGCGTAAAGCTGTGGATCCTGCGCAAACAGACGTCCAACCATTGCCAGTTCAAGGCGGTATATCGGTGAAGATAGCGCCAGCAGCTGATCCAGATTAACGTTCTCTTCCGCCAGATGCAGACCGTAAGCGAAAGTCGCAAAGTGACGCAGTGCCTGAATAAACGCCATATTCTGGTCGTGCTCAACGGCACTGATACGATGCAGCCGCGCGCCCCAAACCTGAATCTGCTCAAGAAACCACTGATAAGCTTCCGGCTGACGGCCATCACACCAAACCACAACCTGCTTTGCCAGGCTGCCGCTGTCCGGGCCAAACATCGGATGCAAGCCCAGAACCGGTCCGGTGTGCGCGGCCAGCATCGCCTGTAGTGGGCGATTCTTCACCGAAGCCAGATCGACCAGAATGCAGTCTTCTGGCAATTTCGGCAGCTCACCGATGATTTGCTCGGTCAGATGAATTGGCACACTGATGATCACCATGCCCGCATCTTTCAGCAGCTCGTCAGAGCGTTCCCAATCGCCTTTATCCAGAATGCGGACCTGATAGCCAGAAAGCGTCAGCATCTTTTCAAAAAGACGCCCCATCTGGCCGCGGCCACCTACAATCACCACCGGACGCAACGTCGGACACAGCGTTTTGAAGCCTTTGTCATTTTCATGTGCATAGGATTCACGCATCAAACGACGCAATACATCTTCAATCAAGTCCGGCGACACGCCGAGCGCTTCAGCTTCCTGGCGGCGTGAAGCCAGCATGCTGGCCTCACGCTCAGGAACATAGATCGGCAAACCGTAGCGGCTTTTAACTTCCCCTACTTCGGCTACCAGCTCCAGTCGTTTTGCCAGTAACCCAAGCAGTGCTTTATCTACTTCATCGATTTGATCGCGTAGCGCGGTCAGTTCAGCCACCATGACTCATTACACCTCGTGTGACAGACGCGCCGACAGCACTCCCTGCAGATCCTGATGGATTTCACGCAGCAATGTTTCAGTGGTTTCCCAGTTGATGCAGGCATCAGTGACGGACACACCGTATTTCATTTCGCTACGTGGCTGTTCAGAAGACTGGTTGCCTTCATGAATGTTGCTTTCCAACATCAGGCCAATGATGGAACGGTTTCCATCTTTAATCTGCGCAATAGCCGATTCGGCTACGCCAGGCTGGCGACGATAGTCTTTATTAGAATTACCATGGCTGCAATCTATCATTAAGGCCGGACGCAGTCCCGCTTTCAGCATCTCTTTTTCACACTGAGCGACATCTTCTGGACCGTAGTTAGGTGCTTTACCGCCGCGCAGAATCACATGTCCATCTGGGTTACCCTGCGTTTGCAGCAAGCAAACCTGGCCGGCCTGATTGATGCCAACAAAACGGTGCGGCATTGCGGCGGCGCGCATGGCGTTAATCGCGGTGCCCAGGCTGCCATCCGTACCATTTTTAAAACCAACCGGCATAGAAAGGCCTGAAGCCATTTCACGGTGGGTTTGTGATTCGGTGGTACGCGCACCAATCGCTGACCAGCTAAACAGATCGCCAAGATATTGCGGGCTATTCGGATCCAGCGCTTCGGTCGCCAGCGGTAAACCCATCTCCACGAGATTAACCAGCAGTTGACGCGCGATATGCAGGCCAGCTTCCATATCAAACGAGTTGTTCATGTAAGGATCGTTGATTAACCCCTTCCAGCCGACGGTGGTTCGAGGTTTTTCAAAATAAACGCGCATAACGATGTACAGCTGATCCTTCAACTGTGCAGAGAGAGATTGCAACTGACGGGCATAGGCAAGTGCGGCTTCAGTATCGTGAATCGAACAAGGACCACAAACCACCAACAGACGCGGATCGCGGCCCGCAATAATGTCGGCAATGGTTTGGCGAGAAGACGCAATTTGCGCTTCCTGCGCCGCAGTGAGCGGGAATTTGGCTTTCAGCTCTTGCGGGGTAATCAAAATTTGTTCGTCGGCGATATGCACATTGTTCAGCGCGTCTTTTTGCATGATTGCGATCCTTTTTACTCGTTTATGCGGTTTGGGATCCTCACTGAGGATGGCGCTTACTTTATCACACCCTGTACAGGTTGCAATCCACCTATGTACACATTTATTACCACATCAAATAAAAAACACAGAAAAAATCTAAATATTCATTAGAATCATACTAATAACATAAATAGTGAAAGGATGGCACTGTAAACTAAAGGTTACACCTGATTATGTTCTGATGATGCTCTCAACTAAAAGTTTGGTATAACATTTTGATTTTCATTGTTTTCAGGAAACATACACTTTCCATCTTAGGGATGATCCTGCGCCCTTATACGCCCATAAAAAAAGGGGCTGGCCAAATGGCCAACCCCTTGTTTGCTATTAACTTTGAGAAGTCGCTTACGCGCCAAGACGCTCTTTGATACGAGCTGACTTACCGGTACGCTCACGCAGGTAATACAGTTTGGCTTTACGCACAGCACCACGACGTTTAACAGCAATGCTGTCAATTACTGGAGAGTGAGTCTGGAAGACACGCTCAACACCTTCGCCGTTAGAAATCTTACGAACAGTGAATGCAGAATGCAGACCGCGGTTACGAATAGCGATAACCACGCCCTCGAATGCCTGCAGACGCTTCTTAGAACCTTCTACGACCCATACTTTCACTTCCACGGAATCACCCGGACGGAATGAAGGTACGTCCTGCTTCATCTGCTCTTGTTCAAGTTGCTTGATAATGTTGCTCATAATTAAATCTCTTATCCTGGGTAAACTGATAGTGAGGGAAGATTACTCTCCCGCCTCATCGTTTTGTTGCTGCTGATGTTCACGCTGGAACTCATTTAGCAACCGTGCTTGCTCTTCAGTCAGAGCCAGGTTTTCCAGAAGTTCAGGTCTTCTTAGCCAGGTACGGCCTAACGACTGTTTCAGGCGCCAGCGGCGAATATCGGCATGGTTGCCCGACAGTAAAACTGGCGGAACTTCCATCCCTTCTAACACTTCAGGTCGGGTGTAGTGCGGGCAATCCAGCAAACCATCCGAGAACGAATCCTCATCGGCTGACGCCTGTTTTCCCAGTACGCCGGGAATAAACCGCGCGACCGAGTCAATCAACGTCATGGCTGGCAGCTCACCGCCACTGAGCACGTAATCACCGATTGACCATTCTTCATCAATCTCAGTGTGAATCACGCGCTCATCTATCCCTTCATAGCGACCACACACCAGAATCAACTTCTGATGGGTCGCCAGTTCGCAAACGCCCTGTTGGTCCAGTTTGCGTCCCTGAGGTGAAAGATAAATCACCTTAGCACCTTCTCCCGCCGCTGCTTTCGCTGCTGAGATGGCGTCCCGTAAGGGTTGCACCATCATCAACATTCCCGGTCCGCCGCCGTAAGGACGATCGTCCACGGTACGGTGCCGGTCATGCGTGAAGTCACGAGGACTCCAGCTTTGAATGTCGAGCAGGCCATTTTTTACTGCCCGGCCAGTTACCCCGTACTCGGTAATAGCGCGAAACATCTCTGGAAACAGGCTAATAACACCAATCCACATCGCGTTCGCCGTTACGTTACCGGATTGTCCGGAGATCAAAAACCAGGATCCCAATCTACTTCAATAAGGCCAGTAGAGAGATCGACTTTCTTGATAACCTGTTCATCAAGAAACGGGATTAACCGCTCTTGCGCACCGAATGCATCCTTCAGGTTTGCCTTAACGACGAGAACGTCGTTCGATCCGGTTTCCATCAAATCAATGACTTTGCCCATCTCGTAGCCTTCGAGGTTCACTACTTTCATTCCCATAAGGTCTTTCCAGTAGTAATCGCCTACTTCCAGCGCTGGCAGCTGCGTGGAGTCGACCGTAATTTCGCAATTGGTCAACTGTGCCGCAGCATCCCGATCGTCAATGCCTTTGACTTTGATGATCAGGTCCTGATTGTGGTGCTTCCAGCCCTCGAGTTCGACCTGCTGCCATTTACCGGCGCGCTGGATGAACCAAGGTTGGTAGTCGAAGATGCTTTCAGCGTCTTCAGTGGAGGAAAACACTTTGAGCCAACCCCGAATTCCGTAAGCCGCGCCCATTTTTCCCAATACAATCGGGTTAACGGGAGGCTGCCCGGCAGGTTTAATGCTCATGCTCACCACCGTGACAGATTAAGCTGCTTTCTTTGCTTCTTTGATCAGCGCGTTAACGCGATCAGAAAGCGTTGCGCCCTGGCCAACCCAGTGCTCAATACGGTCCAGATCCAGACGCAGACCTTCAGCCTGACCAGAAGCGATCGGGTTGAAGAAACCTACGCGCTCGATGAAACGACCGTTACGAGCATTGCGGCTGTCAGTGACGACGACCTGATAGAACGGACGCTTTTTAGCGCCGTGACGTGCCAAACGAATTGTTACCATAACATCCTCATTAGTTAATAAAGCGCTCGGGCCCCATCGAGGAACGGGGCCCGAGCGCGATATAAAAAGCCCGAAAATTTTACTCATTTTGGCGCAAAAAGCAACCTAAGCGTGCCAAATTTCCGGCTTTATGATGGTCGCCTTAGCGACCAGGGAATCCAGGCGGCATCATACCTTTCATGCCACGCATCATTTTGGCCATGCCGCCTTTCTTCATTTTCTTCATCATGCGCTGCATATCATCGAACTGTTTCAGCAGTCGGTTGACATCTTGCACCTGCATGCCTGAGCCCAACGCAATACGACGTTTGCGCGACCCCTTGATAATTTCTGGCTTCTCACGCTCTTTACGCGTCATCGAATTGATGATGGCTTCCATGCGGACCAGCACTTTATCATCCATCTGCGATTTCACGTTGTCAGGCAGTTGCCCCATGCCCGGCAGTTTGCCCATCAGGCTCGCCATGCCGCCCATGTTGCGCATCTGCTTCAACTGCTCAAGGAAGTCGTTGAGATCAAAACCGTCGCCGGTTTTCAGTTTCTTCGCCAGTTTCTCCGCCTGATCGCGGTCAACTTTGCTCTCAATATCTTCGATCAGCGACAGAACATCGCCCATGCCAAGAATGCGCGACGCGATACGCTCTGGATAGAAAGCTTCCAGCGCTTCGGTCTTCTCGCCCATCCCCATAAATTTGATTGGCTTGCCGGTAATGTGACGAATCGACAGCGCCGCACCACCGCGCGCATCACCATCGACTTTAGTCAGGATCACACCGGTCAGCGGCAGCGCTTCGTTGAAGGCTTTCGCGGTGTTGGCGGCATCCTGGCCGGTCATGGCATCGACCACAAACAGGGTTTCCACCGGATTTATCGCGGCGTGTACCTGTTTGATTTCGTCCATCATCGCTTCATCGACGTGTAAACGACCGGCGGTATCCACCAGCAGCACATCGTAGAATTGCACTTTGGCTTGTTTTAGCGCGTTCTGAACAATATCGACCGGCTTTTGAGTCAGATCGGACGGACAGAAATCCACGCCGACCTGGCCAGCCAGGGTTTCCAGCTGTTTGATCGCCGCAGGGCGATAAACGTCAGCAGAAACTACCAGCACTTTTTTCTTATGCTTCTCGCGCAAGAATTTACCCAGTTTCGCCACGCTAGTGGTTTTACCGGCACCTTGCAAACCTGCCATCAGCACCACGGCTGGCGGCTGAGCATTCAGATTGAGCGCATTATTTTCAGCGCCCATCGCCGCAACCAGTTCGTTGCGCACGATTTTGATGAACTCCTGGCCTGGCGTCAGGCTTTTGTTCACATCGTGGCCAACGGCGGCCTCTTTCACGCGATTAATAAATTCACGCACTACCGGCAGCGCAACGTCAGCTTCCAGCAGCGCCATGCGGACTTCACGCAGCGTGTCTTTGATGTTGTCTTCAGTCAGCCTTCCGCGGCCGCTGATATTGCGCAGGGTTTGCGACAAACGATCGGTTAAATTATCAAACATGCTCTCTCACTTAGAACCGTAGCGAGGCCGCCATAGGCGACACAATGCGGCGGATTATAACACGAAGACGAAGCGATCTCTGCAATTGACCGTCAGATCGTTTGGAGCCTGCTGCTGCTGGCGCTATACTGCTTTTTTCCTTATCTGACCGATACCTGAAAGGATCTATGTTCGTTTTCGCGATCGTGGCGCTGTTCGCCTACTCCCTCAGCCTTGCATTGATCATTCCCAGCCTGCTTAAACGCAACGGTGGCTGGCGTCGTTTTGCTGTGCTTTCTGCCTGCGTGGCGCTGATTGCGCACGCCATTGCTCTGCAGCAGCGCATTTTTGCTGTTGATAACGGGCAAAACCTCAGCCTGCTTAATATCGGCTCGCTGGTTAGCCTGCTGATCTGCGCCATCATGACAATTGTCGCCTCGCGCAATCGTGGCTGGCTGCTGCTGCCGATTGTTTACAGCTTTGCATTGATTAATCTGGCCTTTGCCACCTTTGTGCCCAATGCCTTTATTACGCATCTGGAAACCACGCCGGGCATGATGGTTCACATCGGTCTGTCGCTGTTTGCCTATGCCACGCTGATCATCGCGGCACTGTATGCGCTGCAGCTGGCGTGGATCGATTACCAGTTGAAAAATAAGAAACTGGCTTTCACTCAGGATATGCCGCCGCTGCTCAGCATTGAGCGCAAAATGTTCCACATCACGCAGATTGGCGTTGTGCTGTTGACGCTGGTGCTGTGCACCGGTTTGCTCTTCATGCATAACCTGTTTAGCGCTGAGAATGTGGATAAAGCGGTTCTCTCCATCATTGCCTGGTTTGTCTACATCGTTCTGCTTTGGGGACACTATCGTGAAGGCTGGCGCGGACGCCGCGTCGTGTGGTTTAACTGTGGCGGCGCATTGCTGCTAACCATGGCCTACTTCGGCAGCCGCGTGCTTCAGCACCTGCTCACCTCTCACTAAGGATTTTGTGTTGGAACACGTTTCAACCACCACGCTGATCATTACGCTGGTCATCATGGTGCTGGTCTCTGCCTATTTCTCCGGTTCAGAGACCGGCATGATGACGCTTAATCGCTACAAACTGCGCCATAAAGCCAAAAGCGGCAATCGCGGTGCGCGTCGGGTAGAAAAACTTCTGCGTCGTCCCGACCGTCTGATCAGCCTGGTTTTAATTGGCAACAACCTCGTTAATATTCTCGCCTCCGCACTCGGCACCATTGTCGGTATGCGCCTGTATGGTGATGCTGGCGTAGCGATTGCTACCGGCATTCTGACTTTTGTCGTGCTGGTATTTGCCGAGGTGCTGCCGAAAACGGTCGCGGCGCTCTATCCAGAAAAAGTGGCCTATCCCAGCAGCGTGTTACTGGCTCCGCTGCAGTATGTGATGCTGCCGCTGGTGTGGCTGCTGAATACCATTACCCGCATTTTGATGCGCATGGTGGGCATTAAAACCGACGGTTCCATCAGTTCGGCGTTAAGCAAAGAAGAGTTGCGCACCATTGTGCATGAATCGCGCTCGCTGATGTCGCGGCGTAATCAGGACATGCTGCTGTCAGTGCTTGATCTGGAGAAAGTCAGCGTGGATGACATCATGGTGCCGCGCAATGAGATCGTCGGCATCAACGTCAATGATGACTGGAAATCGATTGAGCGCCAGCTGAGTCATTCGCCGCATGGGCGTATCGTCCTGTTCCGTGACTCGCTGGATGACTGTGTTGGTATGCTGCGCGTGCGTGAAGCCTGGCGCATGATGACCGAGAAGAAAGAGTTCAACAAAGATCGCCTGCTGCGTGCTGCTGATGAGATTTACTATGTACCGGAAGGCACGCCGCTTAACGTGCAGCTGGTTAAATTTCAGCGCAACAAAAAGAAAGTCGGCATGGTGGTTGATGAATATGGCGATGTTAAAGGCTTAGTGACGATCGAAGATATTCTGGAAGAGATCGTCGGCGATTTCACCACCTCCATGTCGCCGTCGTTGGCCGAAGAAGTCATGCCGCAAAATGATGGTTCGGTATTGATTGAAGGCAGCGCCAATGTGCGTGAAATCAACAAAGCCTTTAACTGGACGTTACCGGAAGAGGATGCGCGCACCATTAACGGCATGCTGCTGGAAGCACTGGAAGAGATTCCGCTGGTCGATACTCGCGTCACTCTTGGCGCCTACGATATCGATATCCTTGATGTGCAGGACAACATGGTGAAGCAGGTGCGCATTACGCCACACCACGCACTGAAATCCACCATCGGCTCCTGAAGCCTGTAAACAAAAACGCCGCGATAATCGCGGCGTTTTTCATGGTGTCTCAACTAGATGTGCAGCTCTTTCAGCTTTTCCGCTGGCAGCTTCAAATCTTCGTTGCGGTTCACGCCGATGTCGTGCGCCAGCACATTGCGCGCGATCTGCTGCGCTTCATCCAGTGAGTGCAGTTTGTAGCTGCCGCACTGATATTCGTTCAGCTCTGGAATCTGGCCCTGCTCTTTGACTTTCAGAACATCTTCCATCGCGCCTTTCCAGGCTTTCGCAACACGCTGCTCGTCAGGCGTACCAATCAAACTCATGTAGAAGCCGGTGCGGCAACCCATTGGCGAGATGTCGACGATTTCAACGCCATCACCATTCAGATGATTACGCATGAAGCCAGCAAACAGGTGCTCCAGCGTATGGATGCCACGCTCAGTCAGAATATCAATATTCGGACGGCAAAAACGCAGGTCGAAAACGGTGATGGTATCGCCATGCGGAGTTTTCATGGTTTTTGCTACGCGTACTGCAGGTGCGCCCATGATGGTATGGTCAACAGTAAAACTATCCAGTAGTGGCATACGTCACCTCCTGTTTTGAGATTTTTTTTAAAACGATGAAACTTTTCTGTTCGTCCAGCGTCTGAATATATGAAAGACGCGCATTTGTTATCATCATCCCTGACAACAGAGATGTTTATTTTGGCCACATTGATGTGGCCATTTTCTTTTCTAGCCTTCGCGACCCGCAAGGTAGCTTTCGAAATCCAGCGTATCGCTCTGTTCCAGCTTCTCTTGTGCCTGCACCGACTCCAGCGCCTGACGACTAAAATCTTCTTCAGTCAGAATCTCTAACGACTCTTCACACAGCAGATGACGATATTGCTCTGCCAATGCCACGCCCGCGCCGGTCAAACCGTTTTCTTTGATCGCATGCAGGATGCGCGCCGAATAGGTTAGCTCAGGATCGTCGAAAGATGCCACCAGTTGATCGCAAACCTGTTGATATTGCGTGTTGCCGTGATTGCTGTCGAGCACTTCCGCCACGCGACGCAGATCGGCAAACAGCGCTTTACCCACTTCAACCAGCGTGTGTTCTTTTTCGCTGCAACCTACAGCAATGACCTGGCCAGGCTTACGCCCTTCCATCACCACGCGATTCCAATTTTTGCGCGTACACAGCAGCTCATCCGCACTCATTTCTGGCGCATCAGCCAGCGTACACCAAATCAGGAACAGATCGAGGAAGCGCGCCTGATCGGCATCTACGCCAATCGCGGAGAATGGGTTGATGTCCAGCGAACGCACTTCAATGTATTCAATACCTCCGCGCAACAGCGCATCGGATGGTGCCTCGCCTGAACGCGTAACGCGTTTCGGACGAATCGGCGCGTACAGCTCGTTTTCAATTTGCAGCACATTGGTGTTCAACTGCAGCCAGTTGCCATCGGCGTCTTTGGTGCCCATGGCGGCATACTCTTCCGACGGCGTTTTAATCGCCGCTTTCAGCGCTGCAACGTAACCTTCCAGCGAGTTAAAAGTGATACCCAAACCGCTCTGCGATTTGTTGGTATAACCAAGGTCGCTCAGGCGCAGTGAGGTGGCGTGAGGCAGCCACAGCGTACCCTTGCCATCACCTTCAAACGGCAGATTGCTCTCGCGCCCTTGCAGGAACGAGGAGCAAATCGCTGGCGATGCACCGAACAGATACGGAATGACCCAGCCGAAACGATAGTAGTTGCGAATCAAACGCAGATAGCCGGCAGAGATGGTCTCTTTACCGCTTTCGGCATCTTTTACATCCGCCCACTCCTGCCAAAACGACAGCGGCAACGAGAAGTTGTAGTGCACGCCAGAGATAATCTGCATCAGCGCGCTGTAGCGATTCTTCAGCCCCTGACGATACAGCGTTTTCATTTTGCCAATGTTCGAGCTGCCATACTGCGCCAACTCGATGCTATCAACGTCATCAATGAAGCCCGGCATGCTGAAAGGCCACAAGCGCTCCTCGCCTAACTCACGCGCCACATGACGGTGAATATCGCGCAGAAACGCCAGTGAGCGATCGATGCTCTGATCAACTGGCGTGATGAACTCCATCAGCGTTTCGGCAAAATCGGTGGTGATCCAATCATGCTTAAGCGCCGAACCGAGTGACTCAGGATGTCCTGTGGTTGCCAGGTGACCATCGGGTTTTACGCGTAATGATTCGCGCTCAATACCACGGCCGATACCCTTTAACGCGTCAGGATGCGCCTCCAGCCAGGAAAGTGCCTTAGATACGTCCGGGATCACGTTAACCTCCCGCTGTGTTAATAATTTATTTTTGTTCAGCATAATGTTAGCCGTAGCCTCGAATCTGTGCGAATCAATGCCACCATTGCATTGTTTGCAATGTGGCGGTCGCGATAACGATATAACGCAGCGTTTTACCCATGGCGAGGAACAGCACTGAAGGTAGCCAGGCAAAGCGCAACCAACCTGCGAGCACGCAGAGTAAGTCGCCCACTACCGGCAGCCAGCTAAAAATCAGTGCTGCAGGTCCTAATCGGTGTAACCACGTCATTGCTGTGTCGTGCCATCGCCCTTGCCCTTTTGGCGGCATCAGGCGACCAAGAAGAATGTTGGTCAGGCCACCCAGCGTGTTTCCCACTGATGCAGCCAATAACAATCCATAAACCGAACCTTTTTGGGCGATCAGCAGTGCAACCAGCACCGCTTCCGAGCTTCCCGGTAACAGAGTCGCGCTAAGAAAGCTGCTGCCGAATAACGATCCATAGGTCAGAAATTCATTCACAGTAAACGGACATCAACCACGTCCATGCCTGCTGCTTTGGCGGCTTGTACGCCGAAGTCAGCATCCTCAAACACTACACAGCGCTCGGGTGCGATACCCATTAATTCAGCGCAGCGTAAAAAGGTATCCGGCTGCGGCTTATGACGCTGTACGTCATCCGCTCCGACCACCGCATCAAACAGGTGGTAAACACCTAACTCTTCGAGTAAGGCTTTTGCCAGGCTGTGTTCACTGCCGGTGCCCACCGCCATCGGACGGCGACCATGATAAGCCTTTACCACGTCCATCAACGGCAGCGGACGCACGTCATCCAGCAACATCGCTTTCAGTGCAGCGGTTTTTTCCGCCGCCAGCAGATGCGGATCGTGCGTTGCATTGTTCTGCTCAAGAATGAACTGCGCCAGTTGCCAGGTTGGAGCGCCATTGAAGCCCACCATTTTTTCTTCATCCATGGTGAAACCATAGCGGCCAAGCACCTGCTGCCAGGCTTTTCGATGTGTCGGCTCAGTATCCAGAATTGTGCCGTCCATATCGAAAATCAGGGCGTCATATTGGTCGTACATTGTCACTCCATCGAGCACCACAAAATGAGCCATTACTTTAGCGTAATGCGCTCAGGTTGTCGCCAGGCACGCTTAACCGCAAATGCTTTGAAAGCATTAGTTTTTTTCGTTTTCAGAAAAAGGTCAGAGTGCAATGCCGTGGATAAACGCCGGTAAATTCAGCGATTTTTTTACAAGTTGATTTGATTGCTGCAGGATTCAGAAACTGAGAGTCAAAAACAGAAAGGTATCGAAGAAGAGATGGTGCATCCAGGAGGATTCGAACCTCCGACCGCTCGGTTCGTAGCCGAGTACTCTATCCAGCTGAGCTATGGATGCATTGAGTTACTGCTGAAGAAAATTTTGAGAAGTTTGAAGAGGAATGGTGCATCCAGGAGGATTCGAACCTCCGACCGCTCGGTTCGTAGCCGAGTACTCTATCCAGCTGAGCTATGGATGCATTGAGGTTTTCTTACGATGGACTAACTGAAACAACCTGAGGATGATACGAAGAATGGTGCATCCAGGAGGATTCGAACCTCCGACCGCTCGGTTCGTAGCCGAGTACTCTATCCAGCTGAGCTATGGATGCATCGAGTTAATTCTTGTACAACGCAGGGTGCTAACAACTCACCATGAAAGGAACTGCTCGTTCACTCTTACTTCACCTTTCCGAATGGTGCATCCAGGAGGATTCGAACCTCCGACCGCTCGGTTCGTAGCCGAGTACTCTATCCAGCTGAGCTATGGATGCATCGGAAATGGCGGTGAGGCGGGGATTCGAACCCCGGATGCAGCTTTTGACCGCATACTCCCTTAGCAGGGGAGCGCCTTCAGCCTCTCGGCCACCTCACCTTACGCGTTCTTCCGAACCGTGCTTCTGAACTTGTTTCTGCTCATCGGCACTGCGTGGCGCACATATTACTTTCCCGGACTTATAAGTCAAACATTTATTTCCAGCCTTTTGTTTGATTGCACAAATGACACTCAATTCGGATGCTTTAGCGACAAAAAGAGTGATTTATCAACAAAGAAAGCCTGCTGGAGAACAGAAATGGGCGTTAAAGAGAATTGGTAATAGAGAGCGAAAAGCGGAAGATGTGTGGGGCTGGAGAGGAAAAACCGGTAGCGCCTCGCTCATGAGCGAGGCGCTGAATCCGTTAGTAACTCGAGGCTTGAGTTTTTTCGGCTTGAATACGCTGATAGATCTCTTCGCGATGTACCGAAACTTCTTTAGGCGCGTTAACCCCAATGCGGACCTGGTTACCTTTTACACCCAGCACCGTTACAGTCACCTCATCGCCAATCATGAGGGTTTCACCAACTCGACGAGTTAGAATAAGCATTCTTTGCTCCTTGAAAGATTAAAAGAGTCGGGCTTGTTCGGTCTCCCGGCCGTATCCATCATATAACGCTGAACAATGCCTATGACAAATACACCATTGTGCTTCGCCATGCCAATACATTCTGCTGATAGTTAGTTTAGCCGAAATACACTACATCAACCGGACTTTGTCATTACCTGGTGTGCACCGCGTTAAAAAAGCGCCAGAAAACGGGCTTCTGGCGCTTATCACAATGCGAAATTTTATACGTTACAGTCGGTCACTGACCCATTCCTGCACGCCTGCCAGCGCGCCAGCCAGCGCCTGCGGATTTGTACCGCCGGCCTGAGCCATATCTGGGCGACCACCGCCTTTACCACCAACCTGAGAGGCCAGTTCGCCAATCAGCTCGCCGGCTTTTACACGGTCAGTAAGATCTTTGGTCACGCCAGCAATCAATGAAACTTTGCCATCATCAACCGTTGCCAGCACGATAATGGCAGACGTTAACTGGTTCTTCAGATCGTCAACCATGGTACGCAACATTTTCGGCTCAACGTTGCTCAGTTCACTGACCAGCAACTTCGTGCCTTTAACGTCAATCGCCTTACTGCTCAGTGACGCGCTTTCCTGCGCAGCTTGCTGATCGCGCAGTTGCTGCAACTCTTTTTCCAGCGCGCGGACGTGATCAACTAAGCCGCGCACTTTCTCATTCAGGTTACTGCTATTGGCTTTCACCAATTGCGCCACATCCAGCAACTGTTGGCTTTGCGCATTCACTTGTGCCAACGCACCTTCGCCGGTTACGGCTTCAATGCGGCGTACACCTGCAGCAGTGCCCGATTCAGACTGAATGCGGAACAGGCCAATATCACCGGTACGCAGCGCGTGAATACCACCACAGAGTTCGGTAGAGAAATCGCCCATGGTCAGCACACGTACGCGCTGATCGTATTTCTCACCAAACAGCGCCATTGCGCCCTTCTGTTTTGCATCATCGAGATCCATGATTTCGGTCTCAACGACAAGGTTGCGGCGAATCTGCGCGTTAACAATATCCTCGACCTGACGGATTTCCTGCGGTTTCATGGCTTCAAAATGAGAGAAGTCGAAACGCAGATATTTATCGTTAACCAGCGAGCCTTTTTGTCCTACGTGATCACCCAACACCTGACGCAGTGCTGCATGCAGTAAGTGCGTGGCGGAGTGATTCAAACGGATGCGCGCGCGACGCGTTTCATCAACCTGCGCATGCAAACGGTCACCAACGCGTAACTGACCGTTGCTCAGCTTACCGATATGACCAATCGCTTTACCATACTTCTGTGTATCCTGAACGCTAAATTCAGCATTCTGCCCAGCCAGCACGCCAGTATCGCCAACCTGTCCACCTGACTCGCCGTAGAACGGCGTTTCGTCCAGCACGACCACCGCGTCCTGACCTGCGCTGATCTGCTCAACTTGCTGACCGTCGACGAACAGTGCTTCGACTGTCGCATTCAGTTCCAGATGGTCATAGCCTTTAAAGTCGGTTGCGGCATCAATGCGAATGACATTGTTATAGTCGGCACCAAAACCGCTGGCTTCACGCGCACGCTGACGCTGCTGCTCCATCGCGGCTTCAAAACCCGCTTCATCAATCTTCAGATTGCGCTCACGGCACACGTCAGCGGTCAAATCCGCCGGGAAACCGAAGGTGTCGTACAGACGGAACACCGTTTCGCCATCAAGCGTATCGCCCTGCAGCTTGGCCAATTCCTCATCCAGCAGCGCGAGTCCACGCTCCAGCGTTTTGGCAAACTGCTCTTCTTCGTTTTTAAGCGCGTTTTCAACATGCTTCTGCTGACGCTTCAGGTCTTCGCCTGCAGCTCCCATCACTTCAATCAGTGGCGCAACCAGCTTGTAGAAGAAGGCTTCTTTCGCACCCAGCATATTGCCGTGACGTACCGCGCGACGAATAATGCGACGCAGCACATAGCCGCGGTTTTCATTCGATGGGATTACGCCATCGGCGATCAGGAAGGCACAAGAGCGAATATGGTCAGCGATAACGCGCAGCGACTTGTTATCCAGATCGGTTGCGCCAGTTACCTGCGCAACTGATTTGATCAGTTTGGCAAACAGATCGATTTCATAGTTGGAGTTAACGTGCTGCAACACGGCAGCAATACGCTCCAGACCCATGCCGGTATCCACTGACGGTTTAGGCAGCGGCTCCATGGTGCCGTCGGCCTGACGGTTGAACTGCATGAAGACGATGTTCCAGATCTCGATGTAACGATCGCCATCTTCTTCCGGGCTGCCCGGTGGGCCGCCCCAGATATGATCGCCGTGATCGAAGAAAATTTCGGTACATGGACCGCAAGGTCCGGTGTCGCCCATCTGCCAGAAGTTGTCTGATGCGAAAGCGCTGCCTTTGTTGTCACCGATACGGATAATGCGCTCGCGCGGCACACCAATATCGTTAGCCCAGATTTCGAAGGCTTCATCGTCTGTTTCATAGACGGTCACCCACAGGCGCTCTTTAGGCAGCTTGAACCACTGCTCACCCGTCAGCAGTTCCCATGCATAAGCGATCGCTTCTTTCTTGAAGTAATCACCAAAGCTGAAGTTGCCCAACATTTCAAAGAAGGTGTGGTGACGTGCCGTGTAGCCCACGTTTTCGAGGTCGTTATGCTTGCCGCCGGCACGCACACAGCGCTGCGACGTCGTTGCACGCGCATAGTCGCGCTTATCCTGACCGAGGAAAACGTCTTTAAACTGGACCATCCCGGCATTGGTAAACAGCAAAGTCGGGTCGTTGTTCGGTACGAGGGAGCTGCTGGCTACAACCTGATGTCCCTTGCTATGAAAAAAGTCGAGAAACGCTTGACGGATCTCAGCAGTGCTCTTGCTCATAAAATTCCTGGAATCACGCTAACGAACGTTCCCTTTCGCTGGCAAACCCTATCCATCCGGCCTGCCGCTGACTGAGGAACAAAAAGTGGGAATAAGATAAATTTTCTTCAGTGGGAAGTAAAATCACATCGCCTTTCAGTCGTCACTATTTCTGAAAACAGCCTGAATATCTTCCATCATAAAGCCTTTCGACATTAAAAAACGCTGTACCTTGCTTTTCTCAGTCCAGGTTTGCGGTAAGGGTTCGCCAAATTTGCGTTTGGCAAGATCGGCTGCGCACTGGCTCCAGTCTACTTCGGTATCGAATAGCGCCTGATTGATCTCCTCACGGCCAATGCCCTTTTGCTGCAATTCCATACGCACGCGCTGTGGACCATATCCTTTACGTGCACGGCTTTGAATAAAGCGTTCGGTAAAGCGCTCATCGTTGAGCCAACCGCTTTCCTGACACCAGTCGAGCACTTTTTCCAGTAACTCGTCGGGAATGGGCGTATTTTCCTGCTGCTGCAGATAAGCCGCACGTTGGGAAGAGAGCTGTAATTTACGCTTCAGCTCTTCACGACTGTGGTCGCGCTGCGAAAGGATGCGCATAGCGCGGTCGAGTAAACGGGAATATGTTGGCACCGGTGCCGCAGATGGTGATGATGACATAGGATCAACCTTGTTCTAACAGTCGTGCAGGGTCGCAGAGTAAAGCAAGAAGGCAGAGAGGAAAAGCGCTGGCGGGGAAAAGCAAAACGGGAGCATTTCTGCTCCCGTTAATATTTTAGAAATCTTCGTTGGTTTCGCTGGCTTCTTCGCGATCATCCGCGGAGATTTTCGCGGTGTCTGCGGCGGCGGCATCACCACTTAGCAGTAAGTCACGCAGCTTCTTGTCGATTTCATTCGCAATCGCCGGGTTCTCTTTAAGGAAGTTGGTGGAGTTAGCTTTACCCTGACCAATCTTCTCACCGTTGTAGCTGTACCACGCGCCGGCTTTCTCAACCAGTTTGTGCTTCACGCCAAGATCCACCAGCTCGCCAAAGGTGTTGATACCTTCGCCGTACATGATTTGGAATTCAGCCTGCTTAAACGGTGCCGCAACTTTGTTCTTCACGACTTTCACGCGGGTTTCGCTACCTACCACTTCGTCGCCCTCTTTAATCGCACCGATACGGCGGATATCCAGACGAACAGAAGCGTAGAATTTCAGTGCGTTACCGCCTGTTGTGGTTTCCGGGTTACCGAACATCACACCAATCTTCATACGAATCTGGTTGATGAAGATCAGCAGCGTGTTGGACTGCTTCAGGTTACCCGCCAGCTTACGCATTGCCTGGCTCATCATACGAGCGGCCAGACCCATGTGCGAATCGCCAATCTCGCCTTCGATTTCCGCTTTCGGCGTCAGCGCCGCCACGGAGTCGACGATGATGACGTCAACTGCGCCTGAACGCGCCAGCGCATCACAAATCTCCAGCGCTTGCTCACCGGTATCCGGCTGTGAACACAGCAGGTTATCGATATCAACGCCCAGTTTTTTCGCGTACACCGGATCCAGTGCGTGCTCAGCATCGATAAAGGCACAGGTTTTACCTTTACGCTGTGCAGAAGCAATGACCTGCAGCGTCAGCGTGGTTTTACCCGAAGATTCCGGTCCGTAAATCTCAACGATACGGCCCATCGGCAAGCCACCCGCGCCCAGCGCGATATCCAGTGACAGTGAGCCGGTAGAGATGGTTTCGACATCCATTGAGCGGTCTTCACCCAAGCGCATGATGGAGCCTTTACCAAATTGCTTCTCAATCTGGCCCAGTGCGGCAGCTAAAGCCTTCTGTTTGTTCTCGTCGATCGCCATTTCCACTCCTAATCATGCTGGGTGAGTCGACATCAAGTATGTCGCTCGTTCTGTTGCAGCTAATTATACTGTATAGTCATACAGTATCAAGTTTTAATTTATCAGAAATTCATCAAGCAGCGTTTGCAGCGCCCAAGCCACTGACTGACGGCGTACCGCATCACGGTCGCCAGCAAAGATCTGGCGCTGCGCTAGTACGCGCCCCTCTGGACCCACAATCGCAAACCACACGGTGCCCACCGGTTTATCGGGCGTGCCACCTTCAGGACCGGCAATACCGCTTACGGCGATGGCGTATTCTGCCGCTGCCGCTTTAGCCGCACCGGTAGCCATCTCACGCACCGTCTGTTCACTTACGGCGCCATGCTGCTGCAACGTTGTCTCCTGTACGCCGACCATCTGCTGCTTAGCTTCATTGCTGTAAGTAACGAAACCGCGCTCAAACCAGGCAGAGCTACCGCTGATATCAGTAAATACTTTCGCAATCCAGCCGCCGGTGCAGGATTCTGCAGCGGTCACCGTGGCCTGACGTCTCTTCAGCTGTTCGCCAATGCGGTGGCTTAGCTGCTGTAACTGTTCATCGTTCATCGCCTTCTCCCGTTGTGGCGCTTCACGTTAGCAGTAAATGGTGCACTGAAAAGCCCTTTTCAACCTTCAGCCATCATTTCTGCGCAGTGGATTCCAGATACCTCAACCTGTTTTCACTGCAACCATAAACAGACGCGGGAAGGCTAACAAAACCTGGCCGTTACTGCGTGCGGGGTAAGCCGGAATGAGGGCCTGATGATAATCATGAAGAAATGCTGCCTGCTGCGTTTCATCCAGCCCCGCGAGGAAAGGACGCAGCCCGGTGGCACGCAACCAGGTAATGATGCCCTGCGCATCTGCCATCGGGTGATAATAAGTAGTGCGCCAGACATCAACCTGACAACCCGCATCGGTCAGCAGATCGTAATAGCGATCGGTGGTTAGCAGACGTTTGCGATCCGCCGCTTGTGGCGAAATCAGCGCCTGCCATTTTTCATTCGCCGCCACTTCACGCATCAGACGGTGCGATGGTTCTTCAAGATTATCCGGCATCTGAATCGCTAGCGCGCCACCGATGGCCAATTGATCAACCAGATGCGGCAGCAAGGTGTGATGCTCGGTCAGCCACTGCAGCGAGGCGTTGGCATAGACAACCTGCTGCGGCTGTTCAGCCTGCCAGCGACGAATATCGGCCTGCAGGAAATGGCAGTTGGGGAGACGTTCGCGCGCCTGTTCTAACATTGCCGCAGAACTGTCAATGCCGGTTATCTGCGCCTCCGGCCAGGCTTGTGCCAGTAGCTCGGTGCTGTTGCCGGGTCCGCAACCAAGATCGGTGGCAAAGCGCACATCATCGAGCGGAATGCGCTCCAATAGCTCGCGCGCCGGGCGGGTTCGCTCTGATTCAAATTGGCGATACAGCTGTGGATTCCAGTCTTGCATGGCAATGCTCCTGTCTTGGCTGAGGGGTTAAACACTACCTGCTTTTCATGCGTTTATAGAAAGAGAAAAGTGCGATATCTCACCTTTTTGCCCTCGTTAGCTGGTTAGCCTGTGCAGATAGCATTAAGTTAAAACGACGTTTCATTTTCCAACCAAGGAGCTTGATATGTCTGCACAACCCGCATTGCCCGGCGTATGGTGTCCGTCAGTAACGCCCTTTGATAGCAACAATAATCTCGATATTGATGCGCTTGGCCGCCATTTTTCTCGCCTGAGCCAATCAGGCATTGATACCTTGCTGCTGATGGGCAGTATTGGCGAATTTGCCTCGCTCTCGCAGCAGGAGCGCCTGTTACTGACCCGCGAGGCGCGTCAACTCTCGCCCCTGACCATGGTGGCAAATGTCTCCAGCACCTGTATTGCGGACATGCTGCAACTGGCAGATGCGGCCTGGCAGAACGGATTTGATGCTGTAATGGTGCTGCCTCCTTACTATTACGGGCAGACACATAAACAGCTGCTGCGCTATTTCAAAGCGCTGGATACACAGCTGGGCGGCAAGTGGTTCGCCTACAATTTCCCCGCACGCACCGGCTGTGATTTAACGCCTGCGTTGGTCGCAGAACTGGCGGCAGAGCTGCCCAACTTTATTGGCATCAAAGACACCATGGATTGCTTGTCGCACAACCGCGCAATGATTGAAGAAACGAAGCAGGTGCGCAGTGATTTCACCGTGCTTTCCGGCTATGACGAATATCTGTTGCCCAATCTACTGGCTGGCGGTTCAGGTGTGATTTCCGGCTTGACCAATATTGTACCGGAGCTATTTGCCCGTGCGATGCAGGCCTGGCGGGCGGGCGATGTAGCGCAGCTCAGTGAGATTCAGCAACGTATTGGTAAACTGATGGCGATTTACACTATCGGCGATGATTTTGTTACCACCATAAAAACGGCTGTTGCACGTCGATTTGATTCAATGCGCAGCGACTCGCGCAATTATGGTGGCGAGCTAACAGCGGAACAGTGCGAGGAAGTGGATCGTTTACTGAGTTGAAACAAACAGGACGGCGCAAAGCCGTCCCATAATTAATTCTTTTTGACGAACTCAGATTTGAGTTTCATCTGGCCAAAACCATCAATTTTGCAATCAATGTTGTGATCGCCTTCGACCAGGCGAATGCTTTTGACTTTGGTACCAATTTTCAACGTCGAAGAGCTGCCTTTAACCTTAAGATCTTTAACGACAGTGACGCTGTCGCCATCGGCTAACAGGTTGCCGTTGGCATCGCGTACCACCATACCTTCCGATGCATCATCGGCGTTTGCCGTCCAGATATGGCCGCAAGATGGGCAATTCAGGTTCTCGCCATCTTGCCAGGTGTAATCGGCGTGGCAGACAGGACAGGCAGGAAAGGTACTCATAAGCGCTCCTCAGAAGTCGGATGCGGTGAAGATGGCACCGCAAATGGGGCGCCATCTTATACCCTCACACTTTATATGGACAGCATTAAAACAGGCTGCCCTGGCGTGCTTTAGCCACGGCTTCACCCAACTGCCACACCGCCATTGCATAGTGGGTGCTGTGGTTATAGCGCGTAATGGTATAGAAGTTGGGCAGACCATACCAATATTGATAGCTGGTGCCGAGATCCAAACGCAGCAAACTGACCTGAGTATTGCCGCCCAGCGATCCCTGCGGCGTTAACCCACTCGCGGCTAAGGTGCTGACCGGGTACTTGGTTTTAAAGCCATTCTCCAATGCCGGAGCCTGCCCGCTGGCTGGTACCGCAACGTTCTCGCCCGCACGCCAGCCATGTTCTTTGAAGTAGTTGGCTACGCTACCAATCGCATCAACCGGATCCCAAAGGTTGATATGACCATCGCCATTAAAATCGACTGCGTATTGCTTATAAGAGGATGGCATGAACTGTCCATAACCCATCGCACCGGCAAAGGAGCCGCGCAGATCCAGCGGATCGTCTTGCTCTGTTCGCGCCATCAGCAGGAAGGTTTCCAGCTCACCGCTGAAGTAAGCTGCACGACGCGGATAGCTAAATGACAAGGTTGCCAGCGCATCCAGCAAGCGCGTTTTGCCCATTACCCTGCCCCAGCGCGTCTCAACGCCGATAATGCCAACAATGATTTCCGGCGGCACGCCGTAAACCTGCTGCGCACGCATTAGCGCATCCTGATACTGATTCCAGAATGCCACGCCGTTCTGCACGTTATCCGGAGTAATAAACTTATTGCGATAGCGAATCCACGCGCCATTTGGCCCGGTTGGCGGCGTATAGCTCGGGGCTTGCTGATCCATCAAACGCAGCACGTAATCCAGACGCTTCGCCTGGCCGATAACCGCATGCAATTGCTCACGGTTAAAACCGTGTTTTGCCACCATTTGATCAATGAACTGTTCAGCGGCGGGGTTACCCGCAAAATCGCCAAACATCGGTTGAACCGCGTGCGAAGGTTCCAGCAAAAAACCGCCTTTCGGTGCAGGCACAACGGCGGGCTGCTGATGGGATGCAGGCTTACTGCTGCAGGCAGCAAGCAGAGTAATAAGCGGAAGAAGAGCAACCTTAAAACGCATTGGATATCCATAAGCCAGGTGAAACCGGAAGCACTCATGGTAATCGTTCATCGGGGTGACATACAGAGCAATATCTTAAAATTTAGCCGTTTCCCGCCCGTTTCAGCCGGTTGCAACGCGAATTTGCGAAACCGCTCCACACTTTACCTTTTTCATTAAATTTTGCTTTTTACCGTTTGCGGCAATTTGTTATGGTCGGCAGCCATAAAGCCCTGCTGGCGGATGAAGGTTACGCGGCAAAAATGGTAATATCCCGCTTTCGTTATCCGCCCAAGTGATAACGACACTTCCGGGCTGCATTGACCCAGCCTCAGGTAATTAAAAGAATGAATGTTGAGTGAGAATGAGATGAAAGGAGCAGAGCAAATGGACTTTAGTGGCCATACGCCGATGATGCAGCAATACCTGCGCCTGAAGGCCGATCATCCTGACATCCTGCTGTTTTATCGCATGGGCGATTTTTACGAGCTGTTTTACGATGACGCGAAACGCGCCTCGCAACTGCTGGAAATCTCTCTGACTAAACGCGGCGCCTCTGCTGGGGAACCGATTCCGATGGCGGGCGTGCCTTACCATGCGGTTGAAGGCTATCTGGCGAAACTGGTCCAGCTCGGCGAATCGGTGGCGATCTGTGAGCAGATTGGCGACCCAGCCTTGAGCAAAGGCCCGGTTGAGCGAAAAGTGGTGCGTATCGTTACACCCGGCACCATCAGCGATGAAGCGTTGCTGCAAGAGCGCCAGGATAACCTGCTCGCCGCCATCTTCCAGAGCCAGCGCGGTTTTGGTTATGCAACGCTGGACATCAGTTCTGGCCGCTTCCGCCTGAGTGAACCCGGCGATCTGGAGACGATGGCAGCAGAACTGCAGCGCACCAATCCGGCTGAACTGCTCTATCCCGAAGATTTCCAGGCAATGACGTTGATCGATCAACGCCGTGGCCTGCGTCGCCGCCCGCTGTGGGAATATGAAATCGATACGGCGCGCCAGCAGCTCAATCTGCAATTTGGCACCCGCGACTTAAGTGGTTTTGGCGTTGAGCAGGCGCATCTGGCGCTACGCGCTGCAGGATGTCTGCTGCAATATGTTAAAGACACGCAACGCACGTCGTTACCGCATATTCGCTCACTGAGCATGGAACGTCAGCAGGATAGCGTGATCATGGATGCTGCTACGCGCCGCAACCTGGAGATAACGCAAAACCTGGCCGGCGGCATCGAGAATACACTGGCGGCGATACTGGATAAAACCGTCACGCCGATGGGCAGCCGTATGCTGAAACGCTGGCTGCATATGCCGCTGCGCGATGTCACTACCATTGCCCGGCGTCAGGAGTCTATCGCAGAACTGCAATCGCTTAGTCAGGAGCTGCAGCCGGTGCTGCGCCAGGTGGGCGATCTGGAGCGTATTCTGGCGCGACTGGCACTGCGCACCGCGCGCCCACGCGATTTGGCACGTATGCGCCATGCCTTCCAGCAGTTGCCAGCGTTAAATCAACAACTTGAAGGCGTTGAGGCCACGCAGTTAATTAATCTACGCTCTCAGATGGGCGAATTTACCGAACTGCGTGAGTTGCTGGAACAGGCGATCATTGAATCGCCGCCAGTGCTGGTGCGCGACGGTGGCGTGATCGCTCCGGGATACAACGCTGAACTCGACGAGTGGCGTGCGCTAGCCGATGGTGCCACCGATTATCTTGATCGTCTGGAAATCCGAGAGCGCGAGAAACTCGGGCTGGATACGCTGAAAGTCGGCTTTAACGCGATTCACGGCTACTACATTCAGGTCAGCCGTGGTCAAAGCCATCTGGTGCCGATTCATTACGTTCGCCGCCAGACGCTGAAAAATGCTGAACGCTATATCATTCCTGAACTAAAAGAGTATGAAGATAAGGTCCTGACGTCGAAGGGCAAAGCGCTGGCACTGGAGAAAGGTCTTTACGATGAGCTGTTTGACCGCTTGCTACCGCATCTTGAAGCCCTGCAAATCAGTGCGGCTGCACTCTCTGAGCTGGACGTGCTAGCAAACCTGGCCGAACGTGCATGGACGCTGAATTATTGCCGCCCGGTGCTGCAAGAAAAAGCCGGCATCCGTATTACTGCAGGCCGCCATCCGGTGGTCGAGCAGGTATTGAAAGAGCCGTTTATCGCGAATCCGCTGTCACTCTCACCGCAGCGTCGCATGCTGATCATTACCGGCCCCAATATGGGTGGTAAAAGTACCTACATGCGCCAGACAGCGTTGATCGCGCTGATGGCGTGGATAGGCAGCTATGTGCCAGCAGAGGAGACCGTCATCGGCCCTATCGATCGCATCTTCACGCGCGTCGGGGCTGCTGATGATCTGGCTTCCGGACGCTCGACCTTTATGGTGGAGATGACGGAAACCGCCAACATTCTGCATAACGCTACCGAAAACAGTCTGGTACTGATGGATGAAATCGGGCGCGGCACCTCAACTTATGATGGTTTGTCGCTGGCATGGGCCTGCGCTGAAAGTTTAGCGAATCGCATTAAGGCCATGACGCTGTTTGCCACCCACTATTTCGAGCTGACCACGCTGCCGGAAAAAATGGAAGGTGTCGTGAATGTGCATCTGGATGCGGTCGAACACGGAGACACCATCGCCTTTATGCACAGCGTGCAGGATGGTGCAGCAAGCAAAAGTTATGGTCTCGCGGTGGCGGCGCTGGCGGGCGTGCCGAAGGAAGTGATTAAGCGCGCGCGTAACAAGCTGAAGGAGCTGGAAGCGTTATCTGGCAGCTCCGCCGCATCCACAGTGGAAGGTTCGCAAATGCAGTTGCTGGTGGCAGAAACCTCACCGGCGGTTGATGCGCTTGAGGCACTGGACCCAGACAGCTTAACGCCGAAGCAAGCGCTGGAATGGATCTATCGCTTGAAAACGCTGGTGTAGTTATTCGCCCGCCCAGAAGCAACGTTCTGTGCGGGCCATTTTTTCTTTCTTACAATTCCCTGGTGTTAAGCAATTTCAGCGGGCTCATACTAATCAACTCGCCCGGCTTTAAATCACACTATATCCCCCATCGATCACTAAATTCTCGCCATTGACCATTGCCGCTTCATTGCTGCTGAGATACAACACCGTACTCGCGACTTCGTCAGGTGTGGCAAAACGTCGTGATGGGATTTTTGATTTCATCTGCTCCGCTCGCTCCCCATGCCAGTAACGCTTACCTAATTCCGTCTCAACCACCGTTGGTGAAATGGCATTAGCGGTAATACCAAACGGCCCCAACTCCGCTGCCAACACCCGCGTGAAAGACACCATACCTGATTTGCTGGTGCAATATGCCGCGTGCTCATTGAGTGCAATGACGCTGGCCTGTGAGGCGATGTTAATCAGGCGGCCAAAACCGTGTTCTTTCATATATCGAGCACAATGCTGAGCGAGGAAGAATGGCGCGGTCATGTTAATCAACATCGTGGTATTCCAGCTGGCGAGTTGCACTTCGCCCACGGATTCCAGCATGCCAATACCGGCGTTATTGACCAGGATGTCAATGCGGCCAAAATCATGGTGAATCTGCTCAACCAGTTCGCCAAGCGCTTCGACATTAGCCAGATCGAAAACGTAACCTCGCGCAGGGTTGTCCATCTTGCTGGCAACCGTTTTTACCTCTTCTGCGCGATCGATCATCGCCACTTGGGCACCCGCAGCACTTAAACAGCGGGCAATGGCGTAACCAATTCCCGATGCGGCGCCGGTGACGATGGCGACCTTATTTTGCAGTGAAAATGGTGTTGTCATATTGTGGTCCTTTTCATTGGGGGTATTTATTCGGATTCGCTGGCCGTGGTCTTGAAAGGAGCGTTACGCTCTATTTTGGTTGGGGATCACGAATAAAGAATGTCATGACGCCGCCAGCAAAATAGAGAACGGAGAAAGTAATAATCACGTGCTTGATTTCAAATGACAGGCCGAACATTAGTGCGGCAACCGCCGGACCAATTAGATTACCGAAACCACCACCCAGATTTTGCACCGAAACCGCAGCGCCTTTATGCTGCGGCGCCAGCATCGGGAAAATAGCCCCCATTGGCACAAAGGAGGTAAGCGTTAAGGCTAATAACAGCGCGCAGACAATGGCTAACGCCAGATTACCTGGGAAAAATGAGGGTAAATAATAGAAAGCGGCAGTGGTAATCGTGCATCCGAAGAAACCAAACCAGCGCATTTGAAAAATCCAGCCAATACGATCGCCAATAATGCCCCAAAGCACATTGGTTATTGGTTGAACCAGGAAAAATACGCCCCAGATAGTCGCCCACTCTTTAGTAGAAAATCCTAATTCACGGGTGAAATAGATCGGCATAAATACCGGCAGGCCAAATAATGCCACATTACATAAGATGCGTGTTATCAGCGCAAAGAACATACTGCGGTCTTCGAAGATCAAGGTTATTCCGCGCGATATTTCCCGCAATTTTTCTTTGCGACTGACGCCGTCACTATTTAGATTGTGTTCACTCTGATTTTTAACCGTAAACAATATAATCACACCGCCCACCGCAGCAAACAGCAGTGAAAGCCAAAGCGTATTGATGAACCCAATTTCAGGCACCAGAAGGCCGGAGAGGAAGGAAGCGGTAATGCCATAACCAATGGTAAACATCGACCATATCCAGCCGGTTGCGGAGGCAAGTCGATGCTCAGGCGTGCGCTGCACCACTAATACATAGAATCCATAAAAGAACAGCGGATAAGCGAAGCCGCGCAACGTATAACTCACCAACATCAAGGTAAAGTTATTTTCACTTACGCCAAAATAAACAAATACGGCATGTAACACCATCCACCAAATAGCGCCGGTGAGCATAATTTTCTTCGGACCATAAATTTCACTCACGGCACCGGAAAGCCAACTTGAAACTGCTGCCGTTAACGCATAAACGGTGAAAACTAATGAAACTTGTTTTTCTCCATAGCCGAGATCGTAGAGATATCGGGAGAGATGAGCCAGTTCGATGCCATCGCCGGTCATGAAGATGGCCATCGCAATATATCCCCATAGCAGAGATATTGGCATCCCAAAAACCACTCTGGAGTATTGTGACTTTGTACTGCTGCTTTGCACACGCATTGTTCTTCTCACTCCCTTTTAGTTATTCATTGCTTGAATATCCTGGTGATACAGCGAGCAAGAAAATGGCATAGCACCGTGTTAAAAACTTTTATCAGAGTGACACGGAGAAAGGAAATAAGGCAAAATTGCAAAGAAAGTCGTGCGCAGCATTACAATTCTCTAAATGAGAGCAAGATAAATTGAGCATTTATTAGATGTTTAATTAACATCTAATGGATTTAGTTTACGTTTATCTATTTAGGTGAGGATTTAAGTGATAGCGTTAAAAGATTTTACTTCGATCAATTAACAAAGTGCTGTCTGTTTATTTTAACCAATAAAAAAGCGGTGGTTTTCACCACCGCTTCTTGTATTAACCACGTATTCTGTTATTCACGAAACAGTGCTTCGATGTTCAAACCTTGCGTCTGCAGAATCTCACGCAGACGACGCAGTCCTTCCACCTGAATCTGACGTACGCGTTCACGGGTCAAACCGATTTCACGACCGACATCTTCAAGCGTTGCCGCTTCGTAGCCTAACAGGCCGAAACGACGCGCCAGCACTTCACGCTGCTTGGCATTCAGTTCAAACAACCACTTAACGATGCTCTGTTTCATATCATCGTCTTGCGTGGTGTCTTCCGGACCGTTGTCTTTCTCATCGGCCAGGATATCCAGCAGCGCTTTTTCGGAATCGCCACCCAAAGGTGTATCGACCGAGGTAATGCGCTCATTGAGACGCAGCATACGGCTCACGTCATCAACAGGCTTGTCTAGCTGCTCGGCAATCTCTTCAGCACTTGGCTCATGATCAAGCTTGTGCGAAAGTTCACGCGCGGTACGCAGGTAAACATTTAACTCTTTAACGATGTGGATTGGCAGACGGATGGTACGGGTTTGATTCATAATCGCCCGTTCAATTGTCTGACGAATCCACCACGTGGCGTAAGTTGAGAAACGGAACCCACGTTCTGGGTCAAACTTCTCTACGGCGCGAATCAAGCCGAGATTACCCTCTTCAATCAGATCCAGCAGCGCCAGACCACGATTGCTATAACGACGGGCAATCTTTACTACCAAACGTAAGTTACTTTCAATCATGCGGCGGCGAGATGGAATGTCACCCCGCAGTGCACGGCGCGCAAAGAAGACTTCTTCTTCTGCCGTCAGCAGCGGTGAATAACCAATCTCTCCGAGGTAAAGCTGCGTCGCATCCAAAACGCGTTGCGTCGCACCCTGTGACAACAGCTCTTCTTCCGCTACGTCGTTGTTATCACCAGGTTCGTTCTCAACGAGAGCCTTCTCATCAAAAACCTCAGCTCCGTTGTTTTCCTCGAATTCCGCATCTTCATGTAAATCGTTAACTTTCAGCGTATTCTGGTTCATTAGCGGCTCCTACCCGTGATCCAAGGGCAGAACCAAGGTTCTGCCGGATTATCGCTGCGGTAAATAACGCAACGGGTTTACGGATTTCCCCTTGTAACGAATTTCAAAGTGCAATCGTACTGAACTGGTACCGGTGCTACCCATGGTAGCGATTTTTTGCCCCGCCTTAACTTCCTGTTGTTCCCGGACCAGCATAGAGTCGTTATGGGCGTAGGCGCTCAGGTAGTCATCATTGTGTTTGATGATGATTAAATTACCGTACCCACGGAGCGCGTTGCCTGCGTACACCACTCTTCCCGAAGCTGTGGCGACAACAGGTTGTCCACGCGAACCGGCGATATCGACCCCTTTATTTCCGCCTTCCGCAGCGGAGAAGTTATCGATGATCTTCCCATCAGTCGGCCAACGCCAGCTTCCCACTGGAGTTGTGCTATTAGTCGTGCTGCTGACTGTAGGTGGTGCGACAACCGGAGCTGTGGTCGTTGCCACATTATTTGCTCCTTTCGACGGCAGCAATTTGCTACCCGACGAATTACCCGAATCATCAGAATACGTAATAACAGGTTGCTGTGCAACAGGGGTGGATTTAATTTGCGTCTGGCTCGGTGTAACTGGCACGCCGCCCTGCGTTGCATCGGCAGCAGTAATCGCGTTTCCACCGGTAATGGTCTGGCCGTTACCATTACCAACCTGCAGCGTTTGCCCAGCGTTCAAGCCATACGGGGCTGCAATATTGTTACGCTGTGCCAGATCGCGGAAATCGTTGCCGGTAATCCAGGCAATGTAGAACAGGGTATCGCCACGTTTTACGGTATAGGTTTCACCACCGTAGCTACCTTTAGGAATATTCCCATAATTGCGATTGTACACAATGCGACCATTTTCCGTGGCCACATTGTTATTGTCACTTACCATTCCACCTGACGGTTGTGGGGATGGTGTGCCGCCGCTTAACATTCCGCCACGTGGCATCGCGGGCACAGCGCTGTTTTGCGAAGAGATCATGCCGCCGCCTGGGGCTGAAGCCATCCCGCTATCGCCGCTATTACCACCAATCTGGCTAATGGGTGCCTGTGTATTATCGCCAGAACTACAGCCCGCCAGCCAAAAACCTACCAAAGAAAGTGCCGCCAAACGGCGTAATTGAAATGCTGTGCTTCCCATGCTCACTGATCCCCCGTGATGGCAACCCTGAATATAAATGTGTAACGGCGTTAACCGCATTATCCACTGCGCGTAACGTTAAAAACGGTTTTTAGCATTGATAAACAAGGATAGTAACAATATCAACTGTGCCGTGCCATGTAACAGTTGTGAAGAATTGCGTAATGCTGTCCTAGGCCAGATCGCCCTGAACCAACGGCACAAAGCGCACGGGTTCGATGATTTCTTCAATCAATTCATCGCCCTGACGACGCAAACGCTTCAATACCTGCTGATCCTCACCAACCGGCAGCACCATTTTGCCGCCGTCACCTAATTGCGCTATCAGCAAAGTCGGAATTTCAGGCGGTGCGGCGGTCACGATAATGGCATCAAACGGACCTCGCGTCGCCCAGCCCTGCCAGCCATCGCCATGCCGGGTAGAGATATTATGCAGATCGAGTTGCTTGAGGCGACGCTTAGCCTGCCACTGCAAGCCCTTGATGCGTTCGACGGAATAAACATGATTAACCAGATGCGCCAGGATCGCGGTCTGATAGCCAGAACCGGTGCCGATTTCCAGCACGCGCGATTCCGGCGTGAGCTCTAACAAGGCGGTCATGCGCGCCACCATGTAAGGCTGAGAAATGGTCTGGCCGTTGCCAATCGGCAGCGCAACGTTTTCCCACGCTTTATGCTCAAACGCCTCATCGATAAAACGCTCACGAGGCACATCGGCAATGGCTTTCAGCAGGTGTTCATCATGAATGCCCTGCGCGCGCAGCTGCTCCAAAAGCGTTTCGATGCGGCGATTCACCATGCGAGTTTTACCTCTGCCTGGGTCAGCCAGTCACTTAATACTTCTTGTGCAGCATGCGCGGTCAAATCCACATGCAGCGCGGTCAACGAAACGTAGCCCGCATCCACCGCAGCGAAATCGGTATCCGGGCCTGCATCCAGCTTTTGCCCCGGCGGGCCAATCCAGTAAAGCGGCTGGCCGCGCGGGTCTTCGGTGCAGATAACCTGATCGGCGGGATGGCGGCTGCCGCAGCGGGTCACGCGGAAACCTTTGATCTCCGCTAACGGCAAATCAGGCACGTTGATATTAAGAATACGGCCGGTACGCAGCGGAGCGCGCGACAGCGCACGTAACAGCGTACAAGTGATGGATGCGGCGGTGTCGTAATGCTGATGTCCATTGAGTGAAACAGCGAGCGCAGGCAAGCCAAGATGGCGCCCTTCCATTGCCGCAGCGACGGTACCGGAGTAAATCACATCGTCGCCAAGGTTTGGACCGGCGTTGATGCCGGACACTACGATATCGGGACGCGGCTGCATCAGCTTGTTCACGCCGAGGAACACGCAGTCGGTCGGCGTGCCCATCTGCACCGCGATATCGCCGTTTTCATGTGTAAAGGTACGCAGCGGCGTCTCCAGCGTGAGCGAGTTTGATGCGCCGCTACGATTGCGATCGGGCGCGACAACCTGCACCTCGGCAAACTCACGTAAAGCACGCGCCAGCGTCTGAATACCCGGCGCATGGATTCCATCATCGTTACTCAGCAATATCCGCATCGTTACCTTCTTGTTGGAGAAGCTCACGCACCACGCTGGTGGCAAAACTGCCCGCGGGCAGCCAGAACTGCATCTCCAGCGTCACATCGTCCCACCATTCCCAGCGCAGATCCTTTGGCACCACCAGCATTGCACGACGCGCGGCATCAACCCGCTCGCGCTCAAGCAGTGTAATCAATTCTTCTGCGCCTGCCAGGCTTTGCTGCTCAAAAAGCAGCGCGTCGCCTTGCGGACCCGCATCACCGCGACCCGGCAGCGGCGCAGTGATGCGCAGTTGATGATTATCGATGCGCTGCTGCAAGTCAGGCAACTCTTCCGCCTGCGCCACGAACCAGCTGCCGCGACCGGCCAGCTGTACCGCATCGCCCACCTGCACCACATCCAGTGCGCCATCACGCTGCAAACGCGCGCTGGTCACCTGATTAAACAGATGGCTGCGGGTCGCTGACAACAGCAAACCTTTCATATTGCGATCGCGCGGACGGAATGTCTCTTTCGCCCACTGTTTCGCCTGCGTCAGGTTGTTGCCGCCACGACCAAAGCGCTGCTCACCAAAGTAGTTCGGCACGCCGCGCTGTTGAATCTGCTGTAAACGTGCGTCGACTTCACGGCGATTGGAGATCTGACGCACCACTAAGCGGAACGCATTGCCCGCCAGCGCGCCGGTACGCAGTTTGCGTTTGTGGCGAATCACCTGCAGGATTTCAACGCCTTCCAACTGGAATCCCGCCAGATTCGGCATGCCATTGCCGGGCACGCGGAAACAGAGTGTTTGCTCGGTGACTGCATGACGATCTTTCATGCCGGCATAGCTAAGGTCGCGCACCGGCACACCGAGAAATTTGGCGATGGCTTCAGCGACAAAGCGCGTATTGCAGCCAATTTTGCGGATGCGCACCAACAGCTGTTCACCTTCGCCATCATAGGGATAGCCAAGATCTTCAATCACCACGAAATCTTCGGGATTGGCTTTGATGACGCCGGTGGCAGTCGGCACGCCGTGCAGGTAATGCAGTTCACTCATGCCTGATCGGCCTTTATCAGCAGCGCAACCGCTTCACAGGCAATGCCTTCGCCACGCCCGGTAAAGCCCAGCTTTTCGGTGGTGGTGGCTTTGACGTTGACGTCATCCATATGGCAACCAAGATCTTCGGCGATATTGACGCGCATCTGCGGCACATGCGGCAACATTTTCGGTGCCTGCGCAATGATGGTCACATCAACGTTACCGATGCGATAGCCTTTCAGCTGAATCCGACGCCAGGCTTCGCGCAGCAAACCGCGGCTGTCAGCGCCTTTAAACGCCGGATCGGTATCCGGGAACAACTTGCCGATATCGCCCATCGCCACCGCGCCGAGCAAGGCATCCGTCAACGCATGCAGCGCCACATCACCATCAGAATGGGCAATAAAACCGTGTTCGAAGGGAATACGCACCCCGCCAATCACTAACGGACCTTCGCCGCCAAAAGCGTGAACGTCAAAACCGTGACCGATACGCATCATGCGCTCTCCTGTAACTGAATCTGGGTAAGATAGAAGGCCGCCAGCGCCAGATCTTCTGGCCGCGTCACCTTAATATTGTCGCTGCGTCCACTCACCAATTCCGGGTGATAACCGCAATACTCCAGCGCCGACGCTTCATCGGTAATGGTAGCGCCTTCATGGAGTGCGCGCGTCAGGCAAGCGGTAAGCAGTTGATGCGGGAAAAATTGCGGCGTTAACGCGTGCCATAAATCCTCGCGTTCAACGGTGTGAGCGATGGCGGTTTTGCCCGGTTCGGCGCGTTTCATGGTGTCGCGCACCGGCGCCGCCAGAATTCCGCCAACCTTGCTGTACTCACGTACCGCCAGCAGACGTGCTAAATCGTCCGGATGCAGGCAAGGACGCGCAGCGTCATGCACTAGCACCCATTCGCTGTGTTGAATGGCGTTTAAGCCCGCCAGCACTGATTCGGCGCGCGTGTCGCCACCGGTCACGCGGAGAATACGGGAATCCTGCGCCAGCGGCAGTGAATCGAACCAGCCATCATCATTGCTGACCGGCACAATCACCTGTTTTACCGCAGGATGTGCCAGCAGACGTGCGACGCTGTGTTCAAGAAGGGTGAATTGACCAATGGTCAGATACTGTTTTGGGCAGGCAGCCTGCATTCGGCTGCCCACACCTGCGGCGGGCACCACGGCAATCACATCCGCAAGGATCGGGCGCTTGTTCATGGCTTATCGTTGTTGATTTTGCGCAGCTTGTTGCGCGTTACGTTTGTTCTGGTCTGGCACCAGACGATAGAAAGTCTCACCGGGCTTAATCATGCCCAGTTCATTACGTGCGCGTTCTTCGATCGCTTCAGAGCCGCCATTGAGATCGTCAATTTCGGCGAATAGCTGATCGTTACGCGCTTTAAGCTTGGCGTTATTCGCCTGTTGTGTCGCGACGTCTTCGTTGACGCGCGTATAGTCATGAATACCGTTCTTACCCAGCCACAGGGAATATTGAAGCCATCCCAGCAGCACGAGTAGCAGTAACGTCAGTTTTCCCATCCCCGCCCCCTGAAAAACGGCCCAATCATCCCATAACTTGACGCTGGACTCCACTGCGACGGCGAAAATGCCGCGCACGGGCGTTTAGCCGTGCAAATAATGCCAGAGTGGGAGGCGAGACGGCAGGTAAAGTTTTGTAACCTGCCGATGCGTTTGCACATCAGCTGGGCGTTACCAACCGGAGAGAAATGAGAACAGCAGCCAGAACAAGCACACCACCACAATCGCCGTGGCGATCCCGCTCCAGAATAAGTGAGTGCGGATCATCAGGCTGAGCACGATACCAATCAGTACCGAAACCGGCAGCAGCGCGAGGAAGAATGGCCAGGTGTAGAGGAAGAAGAACAGCGTGTTGGAGCCGTAGAGCATGAACGGAATCGCCAGTGCGCACCAGTACGAGAGAAAGCCAAACACGCCGCCCGGCAGTGATGAGCGAGACTCATCCGGGGTGCGTTCATCTTTACGGGCTAGCATGGGCGTTACGTTCTGCATAGAGATCCTGTTGACGCTAAGCGCGGCAAACCCAAAGGGATTTGCCGCTGTCGGTTCAGGATCTGATGATATCGCGGTGACGCAGCAGGTCTAACAATTGGCCGGCGAGTTTTGTAACCAATTGTTCGCCATCAAGGTGGATTTCCGGGGCGTCTGGCGCCTCGTAAACGCTATCGATACCGGTGAAATTGCGCAGCTCACCGGCACGGGCTTTTTTGTATAAACCTTTGGGATCGCGCGCTTCGCACACGGCCAACGGCGTATCGACAAACACTTCGATGAACTGCCCTTCAGCCAGCAGATCGCGCACCATGTTGCGTTCCGCGCGATGCGGCGAGATAAATGCGGTCAGCACTACTAAACCGGCATCGACCATCAGTTTCGCCACTTCGCCGACGCGACGAATATTCTCTTTACGATCGTCATCGCTAAAGCCGAGGTCACGGCACAAACCGTGACGCACGTTGTCGCCATCCAGCAGATAGGTGTTCACACCGGCCCGATGCAGCGCCTGCTCCAGCGCGCCGGCCACGGTGGATTTCCCCGAGCCCGAAAGCCCGGTGAACCACAGCACCACGCCTTGATGGCCGTGCTGCTGTTCGCGCTCCTCGCGCGTTACCGGATGATCGTGCCACACCACGTTTTCATCGTGTTGCGCCATTACTTGCCACCCAGCAGATCGCGCGCGTTCCAGTGTGGGAAGTGACGACGCACCAGCGCGTTCAGCTCCAGCTCGAAATCGCTGAACTGACCTGATTGCGTACGCACATCGGTCAGCGGCTGATTGATCATGCCCGCGCCCACCGTCACGTTGCTCAGACGATCGATAAAGATCATGCCGCCAGTCACCGGATTCTGGCGATACGCGTCCAGCACCATCGGTTCGTCAAAGGTCAGTTCGACCAGGCCAATGCCGTTAAGCGGCAGACTGTCCACGGTGCGCTTCTCCAGCGAGTTGATCTCCACCTGATGGATCACTTTCTCAACGCGCGCGCGGGTTTTCTTACCGGCGATCTTCACTTCGTAACTTTGCCCGGGCTGCAGCGGCTGTTCCGCCATCCACACCACGTCAACGGTGGCGGATTGCACCGCTTGCAGCTCGGCTTCCGCATCCACCAGCAGATCGCCACGACTGATGTCGATCTCATCTTTCAGCACCAGCGTAATCGCTTCACCGGCACCCGCTTCAGGCAGGTCGCCATCGAAGGTGACGATGCGCGAGATGGTCGATTCCACGCCCGATGGCAGCACTTTCACGCGCTGACCGACGTTGACCACGCCCGAAGCCAGCGTACCGGCATAACCACGGAAATCGAGGTTAGGACGGTTCACATACTGCACCGGGAAACGCATTGGCTGATGATCCACCACGCGGTTCAATTCAACCGTTTCTAATACGTCGAGCAGCGTTGGGCCGCTGTACCACGGCATGGTGACGCTGGGCGTTGCCACGTTATCGCCTTCCAGCGCCGACATTGGCACAAAGCGAATATCAAGGTCTTCCGGCAGCTGCGCGGCGAAATCGAGGTAATCCTGTTTGATCTGCTCGAAGGTCTCTTGCTTGTACTCCACCAGATCCATCTTATTGATGGCGACCACCAGATGCTTAATGCCCAGCAGCGTGGAGATAAAGCTGTGACGACGCGTCTGATCCAGCACGCCTTTACGCGCATCGATCAGCAGGATCGCCAAATCGCAGGTCGATGCACCGGTCGCCATGTTGCGGGTGTACTGCTCGTGTCCTGGCGTGTCGGCAATAATAAATTTGCGCTTCTCCGTGGAGAAATAGCGATACGCCACATCAATGGTGATGCCCTGCTCGCGCTCGGCCTGCAAGCCATCAACCAGTAACGCGAGATCCAGCTTCTCACCCTGCGTCCCGTGACGTTTGCTGTCGTTGTGCAGCGAGGAGAGCTGGTCTTCATAAATTTGACGCGTGTCGTGCAGCAGGCGACCAATCAGCGTACTTTTGCCGTCGTCGACGCTACCGCAGGTCAGGAAACGCAGCAGGCTTTTATGTTGTTGCGCGGTCAGCCAGGCTTCTACGCCGCCCTGATCGGCAATCTGTTGTGCAATAACGGTATTCATCTGCGTCTCCTTAGAAATAACCCTGACGTTTCTTCATTTCCATCGAACCGGCCTGGTCGCGGTCAATCACGCGTCCCTGGCGTTCACTGGTGGTGGAGACCAGCATCTCTTCAATAATTTCCGGCAGCGTCTGCGCCTCTGATTCCACCGCGCCGGTCAACGGCCAGCAGCCGAGCGTACGGAAACGCACCATGCGCTGCTTGATCACTTCACCTGGCTGCAGATCGATACGGTCGTCATCGATCATCATCAGCATGCCATCACGCTCCAGCACCGGACGCGGCGCGGCGAGGTAGAGCGGCACGATCTCGATATTCTCGAGGAAGATGTACTGCCAGATATCCAGCTCGGTCCAGTTGGAGAGCGGGAACACGCGGATGCTTTCGCCTTTGTTAATCTGGCCGTTGTAGTTGTGCCACAGCTCAGGACGCTGGTTTTTCGGGTCCCAGCGGTGGAAGCGATCGCGGAAGGAGTAGATACGCTCTTTCGCGCGCGACTTCTCTTCATCACGACGTGCGCCGCCAAATGCCGCATCAAAACCGTATTTGTTCAGCGCCTGCTTCAGGCCTTCGGTTTTCATGATGTCGGTGTGCTTGGCGCTGCCGTGCACAAACGGGTTGATGCCCATCGCCACGCCTTCCGGGTTGCGATGCACCAGCAACTCCGCGCCCATCGCTTTCACGGTGCGATCGCGGAACTCGTACATTTCACGGAATTTCCAGCCGGTATCAACATGCAGCAGCGGAAACGGCAGCGTGCCCGGATAGAAGGCTTTACGCGCCAGATGCAGCATTACCGAGGAGTCTTTACCGATGGAGTACATCATCACCGGATTGCTGAACTCGGCCGCCACCTCGCGGATGATATGGATACTCTCTGCCTCCAGCTGGCGCAGATGAGTAAGTCGATTTTGGTCCATAATTTTTCCTCAAGCCAAATTGACAACGGCGGACTCGCGAGCCCCCTGCTGTGCCGAATGTTGGAACCAGGCCAATTGCCCGTGCAAATTTACGACTTCGCCAATCACTAACAGTGCTGGCGTGGGCGCGGCCGCAGCCAGCGCCTCCAGTTGATCCAATGTGCCGGTCAGCACCTGCTGATCCTGACGCGTGCCGCGCCCAATCACCGCCACCGGCGTGGAGGCGGCGCGGCCATGTTCGATAAGCCCGGCAGCGATTTCCGCCGCTTTCACCGTGCCCATATAAATCGCTAAGGTTTGACGTGCGCGCGCCAGCGACGGCCAATCAATGCCGTCGCCATCCGCGCGACAGTGACCGGTAATAAACAGCACGCTCTGCGCGTGGTCGCGATGGGTCAGTGGAATACCGGCATAGGCGGTTGCGCCTGCTGCAGCGGTGATGCCCGGCACCACCTGGAACGGAATGCCCGCGGCCTGCGCCGCCTGCAGCTCTTCGCCACCGCGGCCAAAAATAAACGGATCGCCGCCTTTCAGGCGCACTACGCGTTTACCCTGTTGCGCCAGCGTCACCAGCATCTGATTGGTCTCTTCCTGCGGCACCGAATGCGCACCAGCGCGTTTACCGACGCAGATGCGGTCGGCATCGCGCCGCACCAGCTCAAGCACTTCGTCGCTGACCAGATGGTCATACAGCACCACATCGGCCAGCTGCATCACCTGCAAGCCACGCAACGTCAGCAAACCGCTGTCGCCTGGACCGGCGCCTACCAGCGTAATTTCGCCCTGATTGTCGCTATCGTTTTCCAGTTCGTGATCCAGCGTGCGCCGCGCTTCATGGACGTTACCCGCCGCCATCTGGCTGGCGAACAGACCGTTAAAGGCGCGCTCCCAGAAGCGACGGCGGTCAGACATGCGGTGATAGCGCTGCTTCACCTTGTCGCGCCACTGCCCAGCCACTTCCGCCATCTGTCCGAGATTGGCCGGCAGTAACGCTTCAATTTTTTCACGCAGCAGACGCGCCAACACCGGCGCGGTGCCACTAGAGGAGATCGCCACCACCAGCGGTGAACGATCGACAATCGACGGGAAGATAAAGCTGCACTTCGGCTGATCGTCCACCACGTTCACCAGCTTGTGGCGCGCATTGGCGGCATCGAACACCTGCGCGTTAAGCGCGTTGTCATCGGTAGCGGCAATCACGAGGAACACGCCATCCAGCTGCGCCGGATCAAAGCGTTCAGCGATCCATTCAATCGCCTCAATTTCCAGCAGCGCCTGCAGCTCATGACCGAGTTCGCGCGCGGCGACCAGCACGCGCGCACCGGCACGCCGCAGCAGTTCTATTTTGCGCGCCGCGATGTCGCCACCGCCGACAACCAGCACCGGACGGCTTTTGAGATCGGCAAAGAGAGGCAGATAATCCACGTTAACCTTGCTAGTTTTACAATAAGTTAACGCGACTATACGTCCCGGCCTTCCAGCAGATGAAATTACGAATTGGAATGAGTAGTTACCGAATGGAATAACGACCCAGGATTGCTGATAACATTTTGTGCTTAACAAATGATATTGCTGGTGTTTCGGTGCAAATCAAATTGTGCAAGCGTCGTCACAGTTTCATACTAAGTCGGAATTTTTTTAGCATGACCGGATGTCAGAAAAGGACGCTAACTATGTTTGCCACTCTCCGCCGCACTGTGCTGGCTGCACTGCTCGCGGGCGGTTTGCCTTTCTTTGTTCAGGCTGCGAGCAAAAGCGCGCCAGGGCATTTTGCCGAACAGCAGCTTCGCCATATCGCCACCTATTTCCCCGGCCGCATGAGCGGCAGTCCCGCCGAGTTGTTGACTGCCGATTATCTGCAGCAGCAGTTCAGCCAGCTGGGATATCAGAGTAATACCCGCCAGTTTAAAACCAGCTATAGCTGGCTGGAGAAAAAGGGCGAGAGCCGCACCCACAAAGTTACGGCCACGTCGGTGATTGCCGCGCGTGCCGGTGAAGTGCCGCAGGAGATCCTGATCGTTACGCACCTGGATACCTGGACGCCGCTCAGCCGCCACGAAGCCGATAACAATCTCGGCGGCCTGCGTTTGCAGGGCGTGGATGACAATGCCTCCGGGCTTGGCGTGATGCTGGAGCTGGCGCAGGCGCTCAGCAAAACGCCGCTGCACTACGGCGTGCGCTTTGTGGCGCTGAGCGCCGGTGAAGCGGGTTTGCAAGGCATGGATGATTATCTGGCGCGTATGAGCGTGCAGGAGAAGAAGAACACGCTGTTGGTGATCGATCTGAATAGCCTGATTGTCGGCGATCATCTCTACTTTAACAGCGGTATCAATACGCCAGCGGCAGTGCGCAAACAGACCAGCGCGCGTGCCGTGCAGCTGGCGCACCGTTACGGTATCTCCGCCGCCAGCCACGCGATGACCGCACGCGATTATCCCGGCGTCAATCCGTTCGACAAAGCCGGCATGCCACTGATGGATGTCACCGCCGCCAACTGGACGCTGGGCAACAAAGATGGGCAGCAGCAGCGCGCGCGTTCCAGCCACTTCCCGGAAGGCAATGTGCGCCATCAAACCGAGCGCGATAATCTCAACTACCTCGATCACTGGCTGCCTGGCCGCATCACCCAGCGCACGCGTGACAGCGTGAAGATTCTGCTGCCGCTGCTGACCGAGCTTGCTAATCCGACAACCTGAGGATTCCCTATGTACGTGGTATATCTGAACTATTTTCGTCCGGTAGAAGAAGTGGAAGCGTTACTGGAACCGCACATTAGCTGGCTGGATCGCTATTTCGCTAACGGCGTGTTTATCGCGGCGGGACGCAAAGATCCGCGCATCGGCGGCGTGCTGTTGGTGAAGGATATTGATCGTGCGCGATTAGATACCATCCTGGCGGAAGATCCGTTTGTGGCGGTGGCGCATTATGAAGTGACGAAAGTGAATGTGACGCGTGCGGCGGAAGAGTTTGCGGGGTTACAGGGGGTTTGATTGTGCTGGCCGTCCCAGATTGTGCTGGCTGTCCCCCATCCCGGCCTTCCCCCGCAAGCGGGGGAAGGAGACGCTGCCACATGCAACTTCAACACTCACATGTGGCAGCATCTTCCTCCCCCATTCATGGGGGAGGACCGAGGAGGGGGAAAGCAAGCACCAACTGGCAGCATCTTCCTCCCCCATTCATGGGGGAGGACCGAGGAGGGGGAAAGCGAGCACCAACTGGCAGCATCTTCCTCCCCCATTTATGGGGGAGGACAGAGGAGGGGGAAAGCGAGCACAAACCAAAGACGGGGGACAACGAGCACCTACCAATCAACCTTCATGCAACCCGCACTCGCGCTTCAGGCCGAAGAAGCGTGTCTCTTCCTCTGCCATGCCCGGTTCCCACTTTTTGGTGGTATGCGTATCGCCCACTGACAGATAACCTTCATCCCACAGCGGATGGTATTTCAATCCGTGTTGGGTCAGATACTGATGCACCTGACGGTTATCCCAATCAATGATCGGCAGAATCTTGAACACGCCGCGCTGCACCGCCAGCACCGGCAAACTGGCGCGACTGCCAGACTGATCGCGGCGCAGGCCAGCAAACCAGGTTTGCGCGCCCAGCGTTTCCAGCGCGCGGTTCATCGGTTCCACTTTGTTGATCTGGTTATACTGCTCAATCCCTTCGACGCCCTGCTCCCACAGTTTGCCGTAACGCGCTTCCTGCCATGCCGCTGAGGTCTCCGCACTGAAGATTTGCAGGTTGAGATTGAGCTTGTCGGTCAGCTCATCAATAAAGCGGTAAGTTTCCGGGAACAGATAACCGGTATCGGTCAGGATCACCGGAATGTCCGGCTTCTGCTGCGTCACCATATGCAGCAAAACCGCCGCCTGAATACCAAAGCTGGATGACAGCACAAATGCGCCCGGCAGCTGTTCTAATGCCCAGCCCACGCGTTGTTCAGCGGAGAGTTTCTCCAGCTGCACGTTGCTTTCCGCCAGCGCCATGATGCGGTCAACTTTTGATGAACCATTCAGTGCTGCGAGATCGAGTACCGTCATACTGCCTCCGAGTCCCAGAAATCACGGGCGGGATCAACCACGGCTTTAATAATGCCGGTGCGAATCACGAAGTCGCCGAAGCCTTCGTTGGCCTGACGCTCGGTTGCCCAGCGCGCCACCAGCTCATCAATGCTGGCGAGGATTTCGCCTTCGTTGATGTTCTCGCGGTACATGCGTGGAATGCGCGTACCTTCGCGGTTGCCGCCAATGTGTAAGTTGTAACGGCCCGGCGCTTTGCCCACCAGACCCAACTCCGCCAGCAAAGCACGGCCACAACCATTTGGGCAACCGGTAACGCGTAACACTATGTGCTCTTCGCCGACACCATGCTTATGCATGATCTCTTCCACTTTGGTCACGAACGACGGCAGGAAGCGCTCGGCTTCGGCCATCGCCAGCGGACAGGTCGGGAACGCCACACACGCCATCGAGTTCTCACGCTGCGGCGTGACCGCTTCCATCAAACCGTGTTCACGGGCGATGGCTTCGATCTGCGCTTTTTGCTTCTCCGGCACGCCAGCCACAATCAGGTTCTGGTTAGCCGTCAGACGGAAATCGCCCTGATGGATTTTGGCAATTTCGGCGATGCCGCGTTTCAGCGGACGGCCAGGATAATCCAGCAGACGGCCGTTCTCAATGAACAGCGTCAGGTGCCATTTCTCATCGATGCCTTTCACCCAGCCAACGCGATCGCCGCGCGAGGTGAACGCATACGGACGAATCGGTTCGAAGGTCAGACCGGCACGCTTTTCCACTTCCGCTTTGAAGGTTTCAACACCGACGCGTTCCAGCGTGTATTTGGTCTTGGCATTTTTACGATCGGTACGATTCCCCCAGTCGCGCTGCGTGGTGACCACCGCAGCCGCCACGTCGAGGATCTTCTCGACCGGCAGAAAGCCGAATTCGCTTGCGGTGCGCGCATACGTTGCTTTGTTGCCGTGATCAATCGACAAGCCACCGCCCACCAGCAGGTTAAAGCCAATCAGCTTGCCCTGCTCGGCGATGGCGATGAAGTTCAGGTCATTGGCGTGCAGATCGACATCGTTATGCGGCGGCACCACCACCGTGGTTTTGAATTTACGCGGCAGATAGGTTTCGCCAAGAATCGGCTCTTTATCGGTGGTGGCGACCTTCTCTTTGTCCCACCAGATTTCCGCGTAAGCGCGGGTTTGCGGCAGCAGATGCTCTGACAGCTTTTTCGCCCACTCGTACGCTTCCTGATGCAGCTCTGATTCCACCGGATTCGAGGTGCACAGCACGTTACGGTTCACGTCGTTGGCGGTCGCCAGCGCATCCAGCCCGACTTCGTGCAGCATCTGGTGCGTCGGCTTGACGTTCTTCTTCAGAATGCCGTGAAACTGGAAGGTCTGGCGGTTGGTCAACCGGATGCTGCCATAAATGGTTTTATCGGTGGCGAATTTGTCAATCGCCAGCCACTGCGTTGGCGTGATGATGCCGCCCGGCAGACGGCAACGCAGCATCATAGCGTGACGCGGTTCGAGTTTCTGCGCTACACGCTCGGCACGAATGTCGCGGTCATCCTGCTGGTACATACCGTGGAAACGGATCAGCAGGAAGTTGTCGCCAGTGAAGCCGCCGGTCAGGCCATCGTCGAGATCGTCGAGGATGGTGCCGCGCAGGTAGTTGCTCTGTTTTTTCAGACGCTCAGCGTCGACCAGCTTGCCTTCAACGACCAGCGGTCCAGGATGTTTTTCGCTCATTAGTAAACGTCTCGCTGATAACGGCGCTCAATGCGCAGCTCACTTAAAAATTCGTCAGCCGTTTCACGATCCATGCCGCCGTGTTCGACCACCACATCCAGTAATGCCTGCTCAACGTCTTTCGCCATACGATTGGCGTCGCCGCAGACGTAAAGGTGTGCGCCTTCCTGTAACCAGCTCCACACCTCCGCACCTTTGGCGCGGATTTTATCTTGTACGTAAACCTTCTCGGCCTGATCGCGCGACCATGCCAGATCAATATGGGTCAGCAGGCCATCTTTGACATACTTCTGCCACTCCACCTGATAGAGGAAATCATCGGTGAAATGCGGGTTACCGAAGAACAGCCAGTTTTTACCGCCTGCGCCATCGTTATCGCGCTGCTGCATAAAGGCGCGGAACGGCGCGATGCCGGTGCCCGGACCAATCATGATCACTGGCGTTTCCGGGTTAGCCGGTAAACGGAAGTTATCGTTGTGCTCGATGAAGACGCGAATTTCGCCTTCTTCCTCAATACGATCCGCCAACCAGGTTGAGGCGCCGCCGCCGCGCTGACGACCGTCGATTTCAAAGCGCACCGCACCTACGGTGATGTGCACTTCGGTTTCGTTCTCCGCCTGCGATGAGGCGATGGAGTAGAGGCGCGGCGTCAGCGGACGTAGCAGGCCGGTTAATTGTTCGGCATTCAGTTCGGTCGGTGCCTGACGCACCATATCGACAATCGGGAAGCTCTGCGCATAACTCTGCAGCTTCGGCTTATCACCGGCCAGCGCCAGCAGCGCGTCATTGCGGGACAGCGTGGCATACTGTTCGACGATTTGTGGCGTGTTGACCGTCAGTTCGAAATGGGTTTTCAGCGCCTCGGCCAGCGGCAGGGTTTTGCCCTGCACGTCTACCTGCTCGTCACCTTTCAGCCACACCAGCTGCAGCAGTTCCTGCACCAGCTCGTCATCGTTTTCAAACCACACGCCGAGTGCGTCGCCCGGCTGGTAGCGCAGGCCAGAATCGCCAAGATCGATCTCAATGTGACGCACATCTTTATCCGAATCGCGTCCGGTGATCTTCTGGTTGGCCGCCAGGCTGGCCACCAGCGGCTCTTCTTTGGTGTACGGGCTGCTGTCGACCAGGTTAACGCTGCCCGCCGCGGTGATGGCGGCCTGTGCTGGCGATTCGCTCGGCACACGCGCTTTCAGAATCTCGGTGATCTGCTGACGCCAGGCGTTCGCCTGCTCTTTGTATTCAACATCGGCATCCACACGATCCAGCAGACGTTCTGCACCCAGCTCAGCCAGACGTTCATCGAAGTCTTTACCGGCTTTGCTGAAAAACTCATAAGAGGTATCGCCGAGACCGAATACCGCAAACGCTGTGCCTGCAAACTTCGGCGCTTTCTTCGACAGCAGGAATTTATGCAGCGCCACCGCCTCTTCCGGCGGCTCGCCCTCGCCTTGCGTGGAAGTCACCACCACTAGCAGCTTTTCCTGACCGATCTGCTTGAATTTATAATCGCCGGCGTTAACCAGATTGACGCTCAGCTTGGCAGCCAGCAGGTCATCACGCAGTTGCTCAGCCAGGCGACGCGCGTTACCGGTCTGCGAGGCGGAGATCAGCGTGATGGTCGGGGTTTCTGCCTGCACAGGCGCTGGCGCGGCAGCCGCACCCGGCGTCTGATTGACCATGCCCCAGAAATAGCCGGAGAGCCAGGCCATCTGAGTGGTGTTGAAATCCGTGGTCGCCGCCTGTAAGCGCGCGAGTTGCTCCGGTGATAACGGAAGCAGTGAACCTGGTGCCTGAGTCGTCATTACGTTAAAAATTCCAGTGTCAGAAGTCCGGATCAATATGTTGCGAAAGAGTGCGTAGGTTACCGGGCTGTATATTAACGATTAAATACGCCTTCGACATATTAAATAACCAAAATGACTAAGTGGTTTTTCGGGTAATGTTAACCAGCAAAAGTGGTAAATGAAGGCGATATGATTCAATGAGTTAATTAGGCGTTTTGCTGGCGGGATGGCGCAAAATGCCCTTTTCGTTGCCAGCGGGTGCGAAAAATCTGCAATTCAGGTAGACTTCAGCGGTTTTTAAGTCTGAGAGCCATTATGTCTACCACGTTATTTAAAGAGTTCCAGTTTGAATCTGCCCACCGCTTACCTCACGTGCCGGAAGGCCATAAATGTGGGCGTTTGCACGGCCATTCATTCCTGGTGCGATTAGAAATTACCGGCGAAGTGGATGCGCATACCGGTTGGGTGATGGATTTTGCCGAACTGAAGGCGAAGTTCAAGCCGCTGTATGAACGCCTCGATCATCACTATCTGAATGACATTCCGGGTCTGGAGAATCCTACCAGTGAAGTGCTGGCGAAATGGATTTGGGATCAGATGAAGCCGATTCTGCCGGAATTGAGTGCGGTAATGATTAAAGAGACCTGCACCGCTGGCTGCGTTTATCGCGGTTGAGGTCAGTGAAGCCGTAACCGTGAGTGAGGTCGCCATGCATGGCGACCTTAGAACTCAGGCAATATTCAGGTATTTGTGCGTCTGCATCGAAAGCCGCCAGTTGCGGGCGATACAGGTTTCAATACAGAGTTTCGTTGCCGCATCACCACGGCTGATCGGTTGCAGTGCCACAATGCGCTTTTTATCGTCGTGTAATCCTGCCAGCAACGCATCTAACGCTTCCACATCACGCTCACGCGCCACCGGATGTTTAATCTCATCTGCACGCTGCAGTGCCTGCGGCAAAACATCATAGCCACCGCGCATGTTCACCTTGGGTGAAACCGTCACCCATGTTGCGTCGGAACACTGCACGTCGTGCGTGCCGCTGGTTTCGATCTGGCAGGCAAAACCCGCCGCTTCTAATTGTTCCGTCAAAGGGCGCAGATCAAAAATCGCCGGTTCGCCGCCGGTGATCACCACATGACGTGCGGTCCAGCCCTGACGTTGGATGGTGTCGATCAACATGGCCGCATCGGCGCTGCCCCACGCATCGCTTTCCACGGTTTTGACCAGAATATCACCCAGCGAGGTCTCCCGATCCGCCCGCTTTTCCCAGGTATGTTTGGTATCACACCAGCTACAGCCCACCGGACATCCTTGTAAGCGGATGAACAGCGCCGGAACACCGGTGTAAAAACCTTCGCCCTGCAGCGTCTGGAACATTTCGTTAATCGGGTAGAACATTATTTACTCACGTCTAAAATTTGAGGCGCAGATTATGGCAGATCTTATGCGCCAGGTCACAGTTGCTTCGTGCCAAATAAAAGCAAAAGCCCCGCACAAGGCGGGGCTTCATTCAGACGATGCTGCGCGCAGGCAGCATACTAAGGCGATTACGCCTGGCCTTTAACTTCTTTCAGACCGTTGAACGGTGCTTTGCTGCCCAGCGCTTCTTCGATACGAATCAGCTGGTTGTACTTAGCAACACGGTCAGAACGGCTCATAGAACCGGTTTTTATCTGGCCAGCCGCCGTACCTACCGCCAGGTCAGCGATGGTTGCATCTTCGGTTTCACCTGAACGGTGTGAAATCACCGCGGTGTAACCCGCATCTTTTGCCATCTTGATTGCAGCCAGAGTTTCGGTCAGTGAACCGATCTGGTTGAATTTGATCAGGATGGAGTTAGCGATGCCTTTATCGATACCTTCTTTCAGGATCTTGGTGTTGGTTACGAACAGATCGTCACCCACCAGCTGGATTTTGTCGCCCAGCACTTTGGTCTGGTAGGCGAAACCAGTCCAGTCAGATTCATCCAGACCGTCTTCGATAGAAACGATTGGGTACTGTTTGGTCAGGTCTTCCAGGAAGTGGGTGAACTCTTCTGAAGAGAAGGCTTTGTTGCCTTCGCCAGCCAGCACATATTTGCCGTCTTTGTAGAATTCAGATGCTGCGCAGTCCATCGCCAGGGTGATGTCTTTGCCCAGTTCGTAGCCTGCTGCTTTTACCGCTTCAGCGATAACAGCCAGCGCTTCGGCGTTAGAACCCAGGTTTGGCGCGTAGCCACCTTCGTCACCAACTGCAGTGCTCATGCCTTTAGACTTCAGCACTTTCGCCAGGTGATGGAAGACTTCAGAACCCATGCGGATCGCTTCTTTCAGGGTTGGCGCGCCAACCGGCTGAATCATGAATTCCTGGATGTCGACGTTGTTGTCGGCGTGCTCACCACCGTTGATGATGTTCATCATTGGCAGCGGCATAGAGTATTTGCCTGGGGTGCCGTTCAGTTCAGCGATGTGTGCGTACAGCGGCAGGCCTTTAGAGGCAGCAGCAGCTTTAGCAGCAGCCAGTGAAACCGCCAGAATGGCGTTAGCACCGAAGTTAGATTTGTTCTCAGTACCGTCCAGCTCGATCATGATCTTATCGATGTTCGCCTGGTCTTTGGCATCTTTACCGGTTACCGCGTTAGCGATTGGACCGTTAACAGCCGCAACCGCTTTGGTTACGCCTTTGCCCAGGAAACGAGATTTGTCACCGTCACGCAGCTCCAGAGCTTCGCGAGAACCGGTTGATGCACCTGATGGCGCAGCAGCCAGACCAACGAAACCGCCTTCCAGATGCACTTCTGCTTCTACAGTTGGGTTGCCACGGGAGTCGATGATTTCGCGACCGATGACTTTTACGATTTTGGACATTCGATTTTCCTCAGTACAAGTTAGTCAATCCTAAGACAAACAACGCGCGAAAAGTTCGCGCGTTGTTCGTGAAACTTACTTCGCTAAACGCTTCTGGTGTTCCTGCGCGGCTTTCACAAAGCCAGCGAACAGCGGATGACCATCGCGTGGGGTCGACGTGAATTCCGGGTGGAACTGACAGGCAACAAACCACGGGTGGTTCGGGATCTCAATGATCTCAACCAGCTGATCGTCGCCAGAACGACCGGCAATATGCAGACCCGCCGCTTCAATCGGCTTCAGCAACATATTGTTTACTTCGTAACGATGACGGTGGCGTTCGGTAATGATTTCAGAACCGTACAACTGACGCACTTTGCTTTCCGGCGTCAACTGGCACTGCTGGCTGCCCAGACGCATGGTGCCGCCCAGATCGCTCTGCTCAGTACGCTGTTCAACGTTGCCCTCTTCGTCACGCCATTCGGTGATAAGCGCAACCACCGGATACTTACAGTCTGGCACAAATTCCGTAGAGTTCGCGCCTTCCATACCGGCAACGTTGCGGGCGAATTCCATCAGCGCAACCTGCATGCCCAGGCAAATTCCCAGGTAAGGCACGTTGTTCTCACGGGCGTATTGCGCCGTCATCATTTTGCCTTCCACACCGCGGTAGCCGAAGCCGCCAGGGATCAGAATAGCATCCAGATCTTTCAGTAATTCGACACCGCGCGTTTCAACATCCTGCGAGTCGATCAATTTGATATTCACGGTAACGCGATTTTTCAGGCCACCGTGTTTCAAGGCCTCAATCACTGACTTGTACGCATCCGGCAGTTCGACATATTTGCCGACCATACCGATGGTCACTTCGCCGCCCGGATTGGCTTCTTCGTAAATAACCTGTTCCCATTCGGCCAGGTTCGCTTCCGGCGCGTTCAGATTGAAACGCTTGCAGATGTAATCATCCAGACCTTGCGATTTCAGCATGCCTGGAATCTTGTAGATGGAATCCACATCTTTCAGGGAAATAACCGCTTTTTCTGGCACGTTACAGAACAGCGCGATTTTAGCGCGTTCGTTCGCTGGCACCGCGCGGTCAGAACGGCAGATCAGCACGTCTGGCTGAATCCCGATCGACAGCAGCTCTTTCACTGAATGCTGGGTTGGCTTGGTTTTCACTTCGCCTGCGGCCGCCATATACGGCACCAGCGTCAGGTGCATGTACATGGTGTGTTCACGACCGACATCGACTGCCATCTGGCGAATCGCTTCGAGGAACGGCAGAGATTCGATATCACCCACGGTACCGCCGATCTCGACCAGAACCACGTCATGACCTTCGCCGCCTTCAATAATGCGTTCTTTGATGGCGTTGGTGATGTGTGGAATAACCTGAATCGTGGCGCCCAGATAGTCACCGCGACGCTCTTTGCGCAGCACTTCTGAGTAGATACGACCGGTAGTAAAGTTGTTACGGCGCGACATTTTAGTGCGGATGAAGCGCTCGTAGTGACCTAAATCCAGATCGGTTTCGGCCCCATCATCGGTAACAAATACTTCACCGTGCTGCGTTGGGCTCATGGTACCCGGATCGACGTTGATGTACGGATCGAGTTTCATGATGGTCACATTAAGACCACGTGCTTCAAGGATGGCTGCGAGGGAGGCTGCGGCAATGCCTTTGCCCAGAGAGGAAACAACCCCGCCGGTCACAAAAATATAATTCGTTGTCATGCTGAACCTGAGAGTTTAGGTTTAAAGACGGTGGAATAACCAAGACGGGAAAATAGTATACTTGAAGTCGTCTTAAGCCACAATTGATGAATCACACCATCGTCCTCCACAGGTAAGCCGGTAACATAGCGGATAGCATGGTGCGAAATGTTGATGTACGTCACAAAGTCGCCGCAAGGCTGAATCGAGTAAGCTCAAGCGGCGAATTTATGCGCAGCGCTGGAATAATCGCCAGATTCGCTTACTGTTTGTTCTCGCTCACTTTCACCTGCTGCCAGGCGGCTTCCATTTGGTCCAGGGTCGCATCGCTCATGGCTAACCCTTGTGAGGCGATGATGGCTTCAACTTCACGGAAGCGGCGCTCAAATTTATCATTGGCTTTCTGCAATGCGATTTCCGCTTTGCTGCCTAGATGGCGCGACAAATTGACGGTCGCGAACAGCAAATCACCGATTTCCTCTTCCAGCTTCGCGTTATCCACCACCGCTTGCTGCGCTTCGTGCATCACCTCATCGATCTCTTCATGCACTTTATCCAGCACCGGGCCGAGATTGTTCCAGTCGAAGCCCACCGAGCTGCAACGCTTCTGAATTTTGTGCGCGCGCATCAATGCCGGCAGCGCTTTAGGAATGTCGTCCAGCGCCGAGTGCTGCGATTTTTCTGCGCGTTCGCTGTGCTTGATGGCTTCCCAGTTTTTCAGCACTTCTTCGCTGGTTGCAGCCTGAACATCGCCAAAAATGTGCGGATGACGGCGCTCAAGTTTGTCGCTGATGGCGTTGCAGATGTCATCGAAATTAAAGCGCTGCTGCTCATCGGCCATCTGCGCGTAGAACACCACCTGAAACAGCAGATCGCCAAGTTCACCGCGCAGATCGGCAAAATCTTCACGCTGGATGGCATCGATCACTTCGTAGGTTTCTTCCAGCGTGTAAGGCGCGATCGAGGCGAAGGTTTGCTGACGATCCCACGGGCAGCCGCGCTCCGGGTCGCGCAAGGTTTGCATGATGGTGAGCAGGCGATTTAAGGGCGTCATGAAAGGATCCTTTGGGAAAATTTTGGGAGATACTGCGACGGTTACACATACGGCAGCGTCTTCTTCCCCCGCGAAAGGGGGAAGATCGGGATGGGGGACAAACGGCTCTGAATCAATGCAAACGGCGCGCGTCGATAATATCCGGCACCTGATTGAGACGTGCCAGCACGCGGCCAAGCACTTGCTGGTTATAGATCTCAATATCCATATCAATGGTCGCCAGCTGCTTTTTGGTGTCACTGCGGCTGGAGACGCCGAGCACATTGACCTTCTCGTTAGCCAGAATGGTGGTGATATCGCGTAGCAGGCCGCTACGATCGTTGGCGGTAACGCGTACCACCAGCGAATAACCGCTGGAGTAATCCTCGCCCCACACCGCATCAACGATACGTTCCGGTGCGTGCGAAATCAGCTCGGTTAACTGGTCGCAGTCGGCGCGGTGAATCGAGATGCCGCGCCCCTGGGTGATAAAGCCCACGATATCGTCGCCAGGAATCGGCTGGCAGCAGCGGGCGATGTGGTGCAGCAGATTGCCCACGCCTTCCACCACCACGCGACCGCTCTCTTTGCGCGCGGACGGCGCATGTGACTTCTGCGTCAGCAGGCGCAGCGCCTCGCGATCTTCCTCTTCGGCACTCGGCTTGTTGAGCTTGCCCTGCAGGAAATTCACCATCTGATTGAGGCGAATATCGCCGCCGCCAATCATCGCCAGCAGCTCATCCTGCGAACTGACGTTATAGCGCGGCAGCAGCAGTTTTTCCGCTTCGCGCATGCTGATATCCATCTGATTTAGCTCGCTTTCGAGGATCTGACGGCCAGCAATGATATTTTTGTCACGATCCTGTTTGCGGAACCAGGCGTGAATTTTCGAGCGTCCGCGGCTGGTGGTGATATAGCCGAGGTTCGGGTTCAGCCAGTCGCGGCTTGGGTTTGGCTGTTTCTGGGTGATCACTTCAATCTGATCGCCCATCTGCAACTGATAGGTAAACGGCACGATGCGCCCGCTGATTTTGGCGCCAATGCAGCGGTGGCCGATATCGCTGTGAATATGGTAGGCGAAGTCGAGCGGCGTTGATCCCGCCGGCAGATCGACCACGTCACCTTTCGGGGTAAACACATACACGCGGTCGTCGAATACCTGGCTGCGCACCTCTTCCAGCATCTCGCCGGAATCAGCCATCTCTTCCTGCCAGCTAATCAGCTTACGCAGCCAGGCGATGCGCCCTTCATGTCCTGCCGCGCCGCGCGCGTTGCTGGAGGTTGGACCTTCTTTGTACTTCCAGTGTGCGGCGACGCCCAGCTCGGCATCTTCATGCATCTGGCGCGTACGAATCTGGATTTCCACCGTTTTGCCCTGCGGACCCAGCACCACGGTATGAATCGATTGATAGCCGTTAGGCTTGGGATTGGCAACGTAGTCGTCAAACTCACTCGGCAGATGGCGAAACAACGTATGCACCGTACCAAGCGCGCCGTAGCAATCCTGCAGCCGTTCCGCCACGATACGCACCGCGCGCACGTCAAACAGCTCATCGAACGCTAATGACTTCTTCTGCATCTTGCGCCAGATGCTGTAGATGTGTTTCGGACGACCATACACTTCAGCACGCACGCCCTCTTTCTGCATCTCGGCACGCAGGTTGGCAACGAAGCTTTCAATGTAGCCTTCGCGATCAATACGGCGTTCATGCAGCAGCTTAGCAATGCGTTTGTATTCATCGGGATGCAGATAGCGGAAGCAGTAATCTTCCAGCTCCCATTTGAGCTGGCCGATACCCAAGCGGTTGGCCAGCGGCGCGTAGATATTGGTGCTCTCTTTCGCCGCGAGCACGCGCTCATCTTCTGGCGCGTCTTTCATTTCACGCAGATGGGCGATACGTTCTGCCAGCTTGATAACCACGCAGCGAAAATCTTCCACCATCGCCAGCAGCATGCGGCGCACGTTATCCACCTGCTCGGAGGCCATCGAATCGTTGTGAATCGCTTTCAGCTGGCGAATGGCATCCATGTCGCGCACGCCGTGCACCAACATCACAATCTCTTTGCCAAAGGCTTTTTCGAGATCCTCTTCGCTCACCACATCGGCGTTGGCGAGCGGGAACAGCAGCGCCGCGCGCAGGCTGTCAATGTCCATGCTGAGCATGGTGAGAATTTCCACCATCTCAATACCGCGCCACAGCAGCAGAGCTTGATCAGGATGGTTGTGCGTTTCGGCTTCACAGTAGCGCCACGCATCCGCCAGTCGCTGACAGGATTGCGGATTGTTGATACTCAAACTGGCGATCCACTGGTCGAGGGCAAATTCGCCCGCCGTATTTAAATGCGCACTTCTAACCGCAACCATATCCTCTCCTGCCACAGCGATGTGGACATCGCTTATGCTTTGCTAAACAGCACCATGGATTCGAGATGACTGGTATGGGGAAACATATCCAGCATCGCGACCCTTTCCAAATGGTAGCCCGCTGACAGCAATGTCTGACTGTCACGCGCCAGCGTTGTAGGGTTACAGGAAACATAGACCACACGTTGCGGCGCAAGTTTAACCACATGCGCCATTACGCCCGCGGCCCCAGCACGCGCTGGATCCAGTAACACCTTGTTAAATCCCTGCGTCGCCCACGGCTGACGCGATACATCTTCCTCCAGGTTATGCTGGAAAAAGCGAACATTCTTGAGATTAGTCTGCTCAGCATTATACGCTGCCTGCTGCACTAATGCTGCAACGCCCTCCACACCTACAACATTTTGTACGAACTTTCCTAATGGCAAGGTAAAGTTTCCCATGCCGCAGAACAAATCCAACACACGATCCTCTGGCTGCAAATCCAGCCATTGAATGGCTTTGGCGACCATCTGCTGATTCACACCATCGTTGACCTGAATAAAATTCTGCGGGCTAAAGGATAGTGGCAAATTCAACGAGTGATAAAAAGGTTCGCGCGCATTCAGCGCCAGCAAACTTTCACTGCCATCAGCCAGATAGAGCGACAGTTGCTGCTCATGCGAAAAGCGTTCCAGTTTTGCGCGATCGCCTGCAGATAATGCATCAAGATGACGCAGTACCATCAGCGGGCCATTATCCGCCAGCACCAATTCTACGTGGCCTAACCGTTTAACTGCCTGTAAATCGCTGAGGCACTGGTGCAGCGGCTGCAGCAACGCTTCAAGTTCGGGCACCAAAACCGGGCATTGCTTCAGTTCAACCAGATCGTTGCTGGCGGCCTGACGGAACCCCATTTGCAAACGCTGCTGTTTTGGCTGCCACTGCAATCCTAAACGCGCCCGGCGACGGTAGCCCCACGCGCTGCCGCTGATGATCTCATCGACCTTCACCGGCAGCGGCGCTTCGCGGCTTAACATGCGGCTCAAGGCGCGCGCTTTACTCTCCTGCTGCAAAGCCACCGAGGCATGTTGCTGCTGGCAGCCGCCGCACACGCCAAAATGGACGCAGCGCGGTGTTTCCCGCTGTGGACTGGGATTAATGATCTTGTTGGCTTTGGCGCGTGCGTATTTGCTTTTATCCTCGAACACCGTCACTTCCGCCTGTTCACCGGGCAGCGCGCCGCTAACAAACATCGCCTTGCCTTTATGGCGCGCAACACCTTGTCCGAAAGGATCGAGGTCTTCAATGGTGACGGATATGCGAGCCTTCGTCGTCACACGCTGTTTTGCGGAGTAAAATTGCGCCATAGTATTGTGAAATCTCTACGTTAATTGGGTGTGCAGCCACCAACCGTGCTCGCACAGGGAAAAAATGCCAGGAGTCGCCAGGCCACAATTATGACCAAATACAGCCTGCGGGCGCGAATGATGATTTTGATACTGGCGCCAACGCTGATGATTGGTCTGCTGCTCAGTACCTTCTTTGTGGTGCACCGCTACAACGAATTACAGCATCAGGTGCACGACGCGGGAGCGAACATCATCGAACCGCTGGCGGTCTCCAGTGAATACGGCATGACGTGGCACAACCGCGATGCGATTCGCGAGTTAGTCAGTCTGCTGCATCGCCGCCACTCCGATATTGTCCGTGCCATCACCATTTTCGACAACAACAATCACGTCTACGTCACCTCGAATAACAATCAGAATCTGGCGCTGCTGCAAAAAGAGGACATCTCCACGCTGGAAGATGGCGTCTCGGTGGAGCGGCAAGGCACAATTATGATTCTGCGCACGCCGATTATCTCTGAACGCTATTCGGTGGATGAGCTGCCGGGCGAAGATGCCAAACCAGCCGGGAATCCGCTGGGTTATGTGGCGATCGAACTGGATCTGCAATCAGTGCGGCTGGAGCAGTACAAAGAAGTATTTGTCGCCACGCTGCTGCTGCTGTTCTGCCTGTGCATCGCCATGCTGTTTGCCTATCGCCTGATGCGCGACGTCACCGGTCCCATTCGCAATATGGTTACCACCGTGGACCGCATTCGTCGTGGCCAGCTGGACAGCCGCGTCGATGGCTACATGCTGGGCGAGCTGAGCATTCTGAAAAACGGCATCAACGCCATGGCGATGTCGCTCACCGCCTATCACGAAGAGATGCAGCAAAACATCGATCAGGCGACTTACGATCTGCGTGAAACGCTGGAGCAACTGGAGATTCAGAACGTGGAGCTGGATCTGGCGAAGAAGCGCGCGCAGGAAGCGGCGCGCATCAAATCGGAATTCCTCGCCAACATGTCGCATGAGCTGCGTACGCCGCTGAACGGCGTAATTGGCTTTACCCGTCAGATGCTAAAAACCGGGCTGAGCACCAACCAGCGCGACTACATGAGCACCATCGAGCGTTCGGCGAATAACCTGCTGAGCATCATTAATGACGTGCTCGATTTCTCGAAACTGGAAGCCGGCAAGCTGGTGCTGGAGTCGATCCCGTTCCCGCTGCGCGCCACGCTGGATGAAACCCTGGTGCTGCTGGCGCCGTCCGCCCATGACAAAGGGCTGGAAATTACCGTGTGCCTGGAAAAACAGGTGCCGGATAATGTGATTGGCGATCCGCTGCGCCTGCAGCAGATCATGATTAACCTGATTGGTAACGCGATCAAGTTCACCGAGCACGGTCATATCGATTTGCGCGTTGAGCTGCGCAGCATCAACACTACGCGCGTCGAGCTGGAGATTCAGGTGCATGACACCGGCATCGGTATCTCTGAACAGCAGCAGTCGCAGCTATTCCAGGCGTTTCGTCAGGCCGATGCCAGCATTACGCGCCGTCATGGCGGCACCGGTTTAGGGTTGGTGATCACGCAGAAACTGGTGAGCGAAATGGGCGGCGAAATTGCCTTCCACAGCCGCCCGAATCAGGGTTCAACCTTCTGGGTGCATATTCATCTCGATCTCAATCCCAATGCACCAGCCATTCCGCGCATGTTGGACGATTTGCGCGCCACGCCGCTGGCGTATATCGAGCCACATCCAGCGGTGGCGAAAGCGGTGCAGGAGATGCTAAGCATCACGCCGCTGCAGGTGCAGCACTTCTCCAGCCTGGAAGAGATGCCCGAGACGCACTTCCCGCTGCTGCTGATGGGTTTGCCGGTCACCGAGCCGCATCCTGCGACGTTGCCGGATGCATTGATTAAACGTCTGCATGCGCGTGCCGACTCGGTGCTGCTGGCGCTGCCGAGTGAAATGATGCTGTTTGCCGATGACTTACGGGCGCGCGGCATTGCCGGGTGTATCGCCAAACCGGTTTCGTTGACGCGCTTGCTGCCGATGCTGCTGGACTTACATGACTGGCAAAGCGATGCGTTGCCGCGCGGTGCACGTCAGCCGCTGACGGTAATGGCGGTGGATGACAATCCCGCCAACCTGAAACTGATTGGCGCGCTGCTGGAGGAGCAGGTGCAGCACATCATTCTGTGTGATAACGCCGAGCAGGCGATTCGCCAGGCGCGCTTGCACAAGCTGGATGTGATTCTGATGGATATTCAGATGCCGGATATCGATGGCATCCGCGCCAGCGAAATCATCCGCAGCCTGCCGCTGCACGCCACCACACCGATTGTCGCCGTTACTGCGCATGCGCTGGATGGCGAACGAGCGCAGCTCATTAACGCTGGTATGAATGACTATCTGGCGAAGCCGATTGATGAGGACAAACTGAGCCAACTGCTGCAGCGTTACGCGCCGAACCGGGTCATGCCACAGCCGCAACAGCCGCACGTGGCGCCGTCACTGGATTGGTCGCTGGCGCTACGTCAGGCCGCCAATAAACCCGATTTAGCCCGCGATTTGCTGCAAATGCTGCTCGATTTCCTGCCGGAAGTGGAAGAGCGCGTAGAGAGTGCAATGGCGAGCAATGATGTGGTGGGATTGCGCGAGATTATCCACAAGCTGCACGGCAGCGCCAGCTACAGCGGCGTGCCGCGCTTGAAGCAGCTGTGTCAGCAGCTGGAGAAGAGTTTACATCAGGAGAGCGATATCGACGCGCTGGAGCCGGAGCTGCTGGAGTTGAGTGATGAGATGGCGAACGTGGCGCGTGAAGCGAGGAAATTGTTGGCGTTGGGTTAGTGCGGTGCGATTTTCCCCTCACCCCAGCCCTCTCCCGCAAGCGGGCGAGGGAGTTGCCCTGAGCATGCTTAAGTTACGTGCAAACTTATTCCATCGCTCCGATCGGTTCCCTCTCCCTCTGGGAGAGGATTAGGGTGAGGGAAAACTATCTCCCTTTCCCCAGCTTTATCACCGCCGCCACATTGCGCGCCGTCAGGCGCACGTTCTGCGCCGCGTTGGCCAGCGCGTCATCCAATGAGCAGATGCTAAACAGCACGCTGAACACCGCATCCAGCCCATGTTGGTGCACCACGCCGACATCCGCGGTTAAACTTCCGGCAATGCCAATCACCGGTTTATTAAACTGCTTCGCGACCTTTGCCACACCAATCGGCACCTTGCCGTTAATGCTTTGACTATCAATGCGCCCTTCGCCGGTAATCACCAGATCGGCATCTTTCACCTGCTCGGCCAGGCCCAAGGCTTCAGTGACAATCTCAATGCCGCTGCGTAACTCGGCCTGACAAAACGCATGCAGCGCCGCGCCCATGCCGCCCGCCGCGCCGCCGCCATCAATGTGTAAAACATCAATATCCAGATCGCGATGAATCAGGTTGGCGTAATGTTCCAGTGCTTTGTCCAGCTGCTGCACCAGTTCCGGCGTCGCACCTTTCTGCGGACCGAAGATCGCCGAAGCGCCCTTATCGCCGGTGAGCGGATTGCTGACATCGCAGGCGACTTCAAAGCGACACTGCTTAATACGCGTATCCAGCTGTTCGATATCGATGCGCGCCAGCTGCGGTAATGCGCCGCCGCCGTAGGCGATTTGCTTGCCGTGCTCATCCAGCAGTTGTGCGCCCAGCGCCTGCATCATGCCGGAACCGCCATCATTGGTGGCGCTGCCGCCAATGCCGATAATGAAGTGATCGACACCGCGATCGAGCGCATCTTTGATCAGCTCGCCGGTGCCGAACGAGGTGGTAATCAGCGGATCGCGCTGTGCCGCGGGCACTAACTCCAGCCCGCTGGCTGCCGCCATTTCGATAAATGCGGTACGCTCATCACCTGACAAACCGTAGAACGCCTCCACTGGCTTGCCGAGCGGTCCAGTAACCGTCAGCCGGACAATGTTTCCCTGCGTTGCCGCCACCATCGCTTCAACCGTGCCTTCACCACCGTCGGCAACCGGTATTTTCACGTACTCAGCTTCGGGAAAGATCTCGCGGAATCCCGCTTCAATCGCCGAAGCCACTTCCAGGGCGGATAAACTCTCTTTATATGAATCCGGTGCGATGACAATTTTCATAGGCAATCCAGCGCGGTTGATGACGGACATCCGTCCTGCGAAGGCAGCGAGCCGCCCGACATCCGTAGACGCCGGACGATTGCACTACCGGGTGATCTCAACTTTCGCTAATTTTTCATAATAGCAGGCCAGCGCGCTATGGTCGGAAGTGCCCTGTCCATCCACTTTCAGCGCCTGCATCATCTCCATCACTGCGGCAGTCAGCGGCAGATGCGCACCGATCTCGTGCGAGGTATCCAGCGCATTGGCCAGATCTTTGATATGCAGATCGATGCGGAAGCCCGGTTTGAAGTTACGATCCAGCACCATCGGCGCTTTGGCATCCAGCACGGTGCTGCCTGCCAGACCACCACGAATCGCCTGATAAACCAGCTCAGGATTAACGCCCGCTTTGGTCGCCAGCGACAGCGCTTCTGACATCGCCGCGATGTTAAGCGCCACGATCACCTGATTTGCCAGCTTAGTCACATTCCCCGCACCAATGTCACCGGTGTGGACCACTGAACCCGCCATCGCTTTCATGATGTCGTAGCACTGATCAAACACCGCCTTATCGCCGCCCACCATCACCGACAGCGTGCCTTCAATCGCTTTCGGCTCGCCGCCGCTGACTGGCGCATCGAGCATTTTGATGCCTTTCGCCGCCAGCGCATCATGCACTTCGCGGCTGGCCAACGGCGCAATGGAACTCATGTCGATAACGATCAGGCCCGGCTTCGCGCCTTCGATGATGCCGTTAGCACCGAGGCACACCTCTTTAACCTGTGGCGAGTTCGGTACCATGGTGATCAACACATCCACCTGTTCAGCCACCTCTTTTGGCGTCTTGGCTACGGTGGCGCCCAGCTCCACCAACTCTGCTTCGTTACTAACATTATGGTCGCGCACCACCAGCGAATAACCGGCTTTCACCAGGTTTTTACTCATCGGTTTGCCCATGATGCCGAGGCCGATAAATCCAATTTTCATTGCCTTTCCTCTCAGTCAGTTATTTTTTAAATTTGTCACACAGCGCCTGCGTGGCGTTACGGAACACACCCAGATCGCTGCCTACCGCCACAAAGCTGGCGCCCCACTCCAGATAGCGGCGCGCATCGGCTTCCACCGGCGCCAGAATGCCGCTCGGTTTCCCCGCCGCTTTGGCGCGTTCGAAGACGTGTTTAATCACTTTCAATACTTCGGGATGCGCAGGCTGGCCCAGATAGCCGAGCGCGGCCGAGAGATCGCCCGGCCCAACGAAGATGCCATCAACACCTTCCACCGCGGCGATAGCATCGATGTTGTCCACCGCCTGTTGCGTTTCGATCTGCACCAGCACCGTGATGTTGTCGTTAATGGTGCTGTTGTAATCCGGCAGCGTGCCGTACATGTTGCTGCGGTGTGAAACCGACACACCGCGAATGCCCGCCGGTGGATAGCGAGTAGATGCCACCGCGCGAATCGCTTCTTCCTCGGTTTCCACAAATGGCACCAGGAAGTTGTAGAAGCCGATATCCAGCAAGCGCTTGATGATGATCGGTTCGTTGCACGGCGGACGCACCACCGGCGCGCTGTGGCTGCCCTTCAGTGCCATTAGCTGCGGCACAAAGGTGGTGATGTCATTCGGCGCGTGTTCGCCATCCAGCACCAGCCAGTCAAAGCCCGCCAGGCCCAGCACTTCAGTGGTAAGGGGATTAGCCAGCGCGCACCAGCTGCCAATCAGGGTTTCTCCTGCCAGCAAACGGCGACGAAAAGGGTTCGGCCAGGCATTGCTCATTGTCTTCACTCCTGTCGGTTACAGCAGGCTCCCGCGCGGGGAGCCGGAAAAGTTAGCGCACCAGGCACGGACGCTTGTTATCAAAGGTCCAGTTCGGTACGAGGAACTGCATGGCTTGCGCATCGTCGCGCGCGCCTAAACCGTGTTTCTGATACAGCGCGTTGGCCTGCATCACCTGATCCATATCCAGCTCGACGCCGAGACCCGGTTTTTGCGGCACCTGCACCATGCCGCCTTTAATCTGTAGCGGCTCTTTAGTCAGGCGCTGATTGCCTTCCTGCCAAATCCAATGCGTATCGATGGCGGTAATCGCACCTGGTGCGGCGGCGGCAACGTGGGTAAACATCGCCAGTGAAATGTCGAAGTGGTTGTTAGAGTGCGAGCCCCACGTCAGGCCGAAGTCGTGACACATCTGCGCCACGCGCACCGAACCCTGCATCGTCCAGAAGTGCGGATCGGCCAACGGGATATCGACCGACTGCAGCGACAGCGTGTGGCCCATTTGACGCCAGTCGGTGGCGATCATATTGGTGGCGGTCGGCATGCCGGTGGCGCGGCGGAATTCCGCCATCACTTCGCGACCGGAATAGCCCTGCTCAGCACCGCACGGATCTTCCGCATAGGCCAGCACACCTTTCAGCTGCTTACCGAGCAGAATCGCCTCGTTGAGCGACCAGGCGCCGTTAGGATCAAGCGTCACGCGCGCCTGCGGGAAGCGCTTCGCCAGCGCCGTCACCGCTTCGGCCTCTTCGCCACCGCGCAGCACGCCGCCTTTCAGTTTGAAATCGTTAAAGCCATATTTTTCATAGGCCGCTTCCGCCAGGCGCACCACCGTATCCGGCGTCAGCGCTTCTTCGTGGCGCAGGCGATACCAATCGCATTTGTCATTTTCCTGGCTCTGATACGGTAGCGAGGTTTTCTTGCGGTCGCCGACATAGAACAGATAGCCGAGCATTTCTACCCGGTCGCGCTGCTGACCATCGCCAAGCAACGAGGCGACGTTCACGCCTAAATGCTGTCCCAGCAGATCGAGCAGCGCCGCTTCGATGCCAGTAACCACGTGAATGGTGGTACGCAAATCAAAGGTTTGGTTGCCGCGTCCGCTGGAATCGCGGTCGGCAAAGGTGCTGCGCACCAGGTTGAGGATGTTCTTGTATTCGCCAACGGTTTTCTGCACCACCAGCGCCGCAGCATCCTCCAGCGTCTGACGAATCTTTTCGCCGCCCGGAATCTCACCGACGCCGGTGTGTCCGGCATTGTCTTTAATGATGACGATGTTGCGGGTAAAGAACGGCGAATGCGCGCCACTCAGGTTAAGCAACATGCTGTCGTGACCGGCCACCGGAATGACCTGCAGCGATGTTATTTTCGGTGTCTGACTCATTTCCTGCTCCTTAAACTTAGCCGCGACCAAAGGCTGGACGCTTGCGGTCGAATGCCCAATTGGGAACCAGATACTGCATCGCGGTGGCGTCATTACGTGCGCCCGCTGGCAGTGATTTGTACAATGCGTTGGCCTGATGCAGGCGATCCCAATCCAGCTCGACGCCGAGGCCCGGCTTATCCGGCACGGCGATTTTGCCGTTGCGGATCTGCAGCGGCTCTTTGGTCAGGCGCTGATCGCCCTCCTGCCAAATCCAGTGCGTATCAATCGCGGTGGGTTTACCCGGCGCAGCGGCGCCAACGTGGGTGAACATCGCCAGTGAAATATCGAAGTGGTTATTGGAGTGACAGCCCCACGTCAGCCCCCAGTCATCACACAGCTGCGCCACGCGCACTGCGCCGCTCAGCGTCCAGAAGTGCGGATCGGCCAGCGGGATGTCGACGGCATTGAGCATCACCGCGTGGTTCATCTCGCGCCAGTTGGTGGCGATCATGTTGGTGGCGACCGGCAACCCCGTCGCACGGCGGAATTCGGCCATCACTTCGCGGCCGGAATAGCCCTGCTCGGCACCGCACGGATCTTCGGCGTAGGTCAGCACATCGCCCATGCCTTTACACAAGCGAATGGCTTCATCCAGCATCCAGGCACCGTTGGGATCGACGGTGATGCGCGCATCGGGGAAGCGTTTTTTCAGCGCCACCGCCGACTCAATCTCCTGCTCGCCCGGCAGCACGCCGCCTTTGAGTTTGAAATCTTTGAAGCCATATTTGTCCTGCGCCGCTTCCGCCAGACGCACCACAGATTCCGGCGTCAGCGCCTCCTGATGACGCAAGTGATACCAGTCGTGGCTAGCATTTTCGCCGGTCAGATACGGCAAATCGGTTTTGCGACGATCGCCGAGATAGAACAGATAGCCGAGCACCGTGACCTCATCGCGCTGCTGGCCCGGACCGAGCAGTTCCGCCGCCGGCACGCCGAGACATTGGCCGAGTAAATCCAGTAGCGCCGCTTCCAGCGCGGCCACCGCATTGACGCGCAGTTCGAAGGTCCACGCGCCCTTGCCGAAGGTATCGAAATCCGCCGACTGATTGCCTTTGTGCACCTGCTGCACCAGACGATTCATGCGGGCAACCTGCTGACCTTTTACCTGCGGAATCGCCTCAACCAGCGTTTGGTAGATGGTTTCACCGCCCGGGGCCTCACCGACGCCGGTGTGTCCCGCGCTATCCGTGAGCACCACGATATTGCGGGTGAAGCAGGCGCTGTGCGCGCCACCGATGTTGAGCAGCATGCTGTCGTAACCGGCAACCGGAATCACCTGCATATCGGTGATGACCGGCGTGCTTTGCGTAGTCATATTCCGTCCTTATGGCCTGGTTTTCAGTTCAACGCGTTTGATATCGCCAGCAATCACCAGGAAGCTAAATGCGGCGACAAAGGCATGGATACCGACATAAATCAGCGCGCCCTCAAAGGATCCGCTGGTGGCGATGATGTAACCGATGGCAATTGGCGTGACGATGCCGGAGAAGTTACCGAACATGTTGAACAAGCCACCGCTCAAACCGCTGATCTCTTTCGGTGCGGTATCTGCCATCACCGCCCAACCCAGCGCACCAATGCCTTTGCCGAAGAATGCCAGCGCCATAAAGAACACCACCACCCATTCGGTGTCGGTGTAGTTACACATCACCATCGAGATGGAGAGCAGCATACCGAGCACAATGGGCGTTTTACGCGCGATGTTCAGCGAACCGGTTTTACGCATCAGGTAATCAGAAATCACGCCGCCCAATACGCCGCCGAGGAAGCCACACACCGCAGGGATCGAAGCAATAAAGCCGGCCTTCAGAATCGACATGCCGCGCGCCTGCACCAGATACACCGGGAACCAGGTAATAAAGAAGTAGGTTAAGGCGTTGACGCAGTATTGGCCGAGATAGATGCCCAGCATCATGCGTGAGGTCAGCAGCTGTTTGATCTGGAACCACTTCTCGCTCCAGCTCACTTTGCGGTCATCCTTTTTGACGTCCATGTTGATCAGCGCGCCGCCCTGCTCCATGTACTCCAGCTCGGCTTTGTTGACGCCCGGATGATCGGTGGGATCGTGGATCACTTTCAGCCAGATAAAGCTGAGGATGATGCCCAATCCGCCCATGAACCAGAACACGTGCGCCCAGCCCACTTCGGAGACCAGCCAACCCATGATCGGCGCGAAGATTACCGTGGCAAAGTATTGCGCCGAGTTAAAGATTGCGACGGCGGTGCCGCGCTCCTGTGCCGGGAACCAGGCCGCAACAATGCGGCTATTGCCGGGGAAGGATGGCGCTTCAGCCAGGCCGACCAGGAAGCGCAACAGGAACAGCGAAATGATAATGCCAAAACCGCTGAACAGATCGACGAAGCCTTGCAGCAAGGTAAACAGCGACCAGAGGAAGATGCTCCAGAAGTAGACGCGTTTTGAGCCGAAGCGGTCGAGCAGCCAGCCGCCCGGAATCTGCCCAATCACGTACGCCCAGGAAAAGGCGGAGAAGATATAGCCAAGGCCGACCGAATCAAGGCCGATCTCTTTGGACATCGCCGAACCGGCAATCGAAATGGTTGCGCGGTCACCGTAGTTGAACGAGGTGACGATAAATAACATCACCACAATCCAGTAACGGGCATTGGTGCGCTTTTGCACCGCTTCCGCTGTCTGGCTGAAACTATTCATGATGCACTCCTGAAATATAGCGAACGCTACATCCACTCTGACTGCATACACATCGCGTTGGGTATCAGAATGAAGTCGGGTTAAACACGGCGATTTTTATATTTGGCAATACGATGATGCGTCGTGACGAATAACCTAACGTTGAAGAACGAGAATCAGTATAGGAACAGCCTGGCGGCGAAACACTGGAAGAACGCATGAGGATTAGGGTTGAAAGAGAATGATTTTATGGCATCTGCACATAACGCTGCGGCGTGGCTCACGGAACGCTTTTTTGCTCCCTGATTTTGCCTGGTTAACGTACAGGATAACGGCAGTTTGTGAGTCCCTTCACTTGTGTTTGGATAAACGAACCAAATTCCCCTGATAAATCTCCTTAAAGCCAGTCAGTTGCACAATGCATACGGCAAATACCCCTGCATATACTGAGGCTGGCAAAAAACGATGACGTGATGGACGTATTTTAAACCGCGCTGCTACGTACGGTGCGACGAACTGGAAGGTGAGCAATGAACCGTCCTCTGACAGAAAAACCGCTCTATATCAAAGTGCACGATGCCGATAACGTGGCGATCGTGGTCAACAATCAGGGATTACCGTCTGGCACCCTGTTCGACGACGGACTGCAACTGACTGAGCATGTGCCACAGGGACATAAAGTCGCGCTCAGCGATATCCCGCAAGCAGGCGCGATCCTGCGCTACGGTGAAGTGATTGGCTACGCGCTGCGTCCCATCCCACAAGGTAGCTGGATTGAAGAATCACTGGTAGCGCTGCCCGAAGCGCCGCCACTCAACAGTTTGCCGTTGGCAAACAATGTACCGCCCGCGCTGCCGCCGCTGGAAGGTTATACCTTCGAAGGCTATCGCAATGCAGATAGCAGCGTGGGCACGCGCAACCTGCTCGGCATCACCACCAGCGTTCACTGCGTGGCGGGCGTGGTGGATTATGTAGTGCAGATCATTGAGCGTGATTTGCTGCCGCGTTATCCCAATGTCGATGGCGTGGTGGCGCTGAATCATCTGTACGGTTGCGGCGTGGCAATCAATGCGCCCGCCGCGGTGGTGCCGATTCGCACCATTCATAACCTGGCGCTGAATCCCAATTTTGGTGGCGAAGTGATGATCGTCAGCCTCGGCTGCGAGAAGTTACAGCCCGAACGTCTGCTGACCGGCACACCGGATGTGCAGGCCATTTCGCTGGATGACAACGACATTGTGCGATTGCAGGATGAGCGGCTGGTGGGCTTCGGCGCGATGGTGGATGAAATCCTGCAGGTCGCCGAACGCCATCTGAAAAAGCTTAATCAACGTCAGCGCATAACCTGTCCAGCATCGGAATTGGTGATCGGCACGCAGTGCGGCGGCAGCGACGCTTTCTCGGGCGTAACGGCGAACCCCGCCGTGGGATTTGCTTCTGATTTACTGGTGCGCTGCGGCGCAACGGTAATGTTCTCGGAAGTGACCGAAGTGCGGGATGCTATCCATCTGCTGACGCCGCGCGTGATGGATGAAGCGGTCGGTAAACGACTACTGGAAGAGATGGCGTGGTATGACGATTACCTCAGCCAGGGCCAAACCGATCGCAGCGCCAATCCCTCGCCGGGCAACAAAAAAGGCGGGCTGGCGAATGTGGTGGAGAAAGCGCTGGGTTCGATTGCCAAGTCAGGTCGCAGTCCGATTGTTGAAGTGTTATCGCCCGGACAGCGCCCCACCAAACGCGGGCTGATTTATGCGGCCACACCAGCCAGCGATTTCGTGTGTGGCACGCAGCAGATGGCATCGGGCATTACCTTGCAGGTGTTCACTACCGGGCGCGGCACGCCTTACGGTTTGGCCGCCATTCCGGTAATCAAGATGGCAACGCGCAATGCGCTGGCCGAACGCTGGCATGATTTGATGGATATTAATGCCGGAACCATTGCAACGGGCGAAGAGAGTATTGAACAGGTCGGTTGGCGACTGTTTGAGTTGATTCTGGAGATTGCCAGCGGGCGCAAGCAGACATGGTCGGATCGTTGGGGGATTCGTAATCAGCTGGCGGTGTTTAATCCGGCGCCGGTGACGTGATGGCTATTGCCCTCACCCTGGCCCTCTCCCACTTCGCGGTAGAGGGAACAAACCGTGCGGGCTGCACCCTCTAAATATTCCCTCTCCCGCTGGCGGGAGAGGGTTAGGGTGAGGGAAAAGTCCTTACAGCAACTTACCCCAGTTCTCCACCCACGGTGAGGTCACTGATTCGGGCTCCGGATCTTCCGTCGCATCCACCAACAGCACCTCGCCGATGCGCTGCGCGCTCTGCTCCTGCAAGGTGGTATCAAAGGTTTTAGCTGCACCGCAGAAATTGTCATAGCTGCTGTCACCCAAGCCAATCACGCCATAACGCAATTCTGGCTGATAACCCAGCTGATCACGCACTGCAACATACAGGCGGGCAATGTTATCCGGGAAGTCGCCCTGACCGGTGGTTGAGGTGACAATCAGCACCACATCCTGGCTGTATGCCTGCCAATCCGCCATCGACGGATCTTCAAACACCTTCACGTCGTGGCCCTGCTCTTCCAGCACCGTCTGTGCTTCTTCAGCTACCAGCAGCGCATTGCCGTAAACCGTACCTGTAAAAATGCCAATCTTTGCCATCTTGCCGCTCCTTTATTCTGTCGGCTTATCCTGGACTGCATCACTGGCAAACTCAACCCTGGGAACATCAGGGATCTGATCCTGCCAGCCAAACTGCTCAAGCATCTGCTGCCAGACGCGATCCAACCCGGCGCGAATCACTATGGGCTCGCCGGTAACGGGATGGGTAAAGCTGAGTGCGCTGGCGTGCAGCATCAGGCGATTGAGGCCAAAATGTGCCGCCGCACCGCGATTCTGGCGCAGATCGCCGTGCGCGCTGTCGCCAATAATCGGATGACGCAGATGCACCATGTGGCGACGCAGCTGATGTTTACGCCCGGTGTGCGGCGCCATCTCCACCAGCGTATAGCGCGCGGTGTTATAGCGGCTGATGGCGACCGGCATCTCAACGTGTGCCAGCGCCTGGTAATCCGTTACCGCCGGTTGGGCAACAGGTTCCTGGGTGGCAAATTTGTCGGCAATCTTATCCAGCTCTTCCACCAGCGGATAATCCAGCGTCGCGCCGCCTTCCAGCCAGCCGCGCAGCACCGCATGATAGGTTTTCTGCATCTGGTGCTGTTCAAACTGCTGCGCCAGTAAATGGGCGACTTCACTCGATAAGGCCATCAGCAACACGCCGGACGTTGGGCGATCGAGGCGGTGCACAGTGAACACATGCTGGCCAATCTGATCGCGCACCGTTTGCATCACCACCACTTTTTCATTGCGATCGAGCCAGCTGCGATGCACCAGCCAGCCGGCCGGCTTATTCACCGCGACCAGCCACGCATCTTGATAAAGGATTTCGAGCATCAGGCGGAAGGTTCCTGGAACAGCGCATCAAACTTGTTGAGCGTCAGCAATAGCACCGCATAGCCCGGCGTGTCGGCTGGCAATGCGACTTCATAATAGGGAGCGATAGCAAAATTCTGCGGCAACGGCGCGCCGCTTTCGAGCAGCGCATAAAAACGTGGCATGAACACCCATTGTAGCCATTGCAGCGGCTCCATGGTATCAAGACAGAAAGGTTCGGTACTGGCGAAGGCGCCCGCCTCGGGGGATTGTGACTGCCAATGGCCGTGTTCACGCATCACCGCTTCGACCTGCTGCAGGCGCTGAAAAATCATTTGCGACGACATGCGCCACCTCCAGAGAAAAATTGGGCGGCAAGCATACCATCAGTCACGCCCGGCGTAAAAATGGCATAAAAAAAGGGAGCACTGTGATTACAGTGCTCCCGGTTTTCGTTTGCAGCATTCCAGCTACTGCTGTGCTCCCTGCTCATCCATGACAACTTTTCCTGCGCTTTCCGTCGCTTGTCATCATGACATTGGTCCTTAGCATCCTGGCCCGCCACGTTCCGCGTGGCTCTCATTCTCCGTCCTGGAGGTGTCCTTTATACTCAATCCTGAGTGTCCTGCTTCGTCCTAAAGCCTTCCGTGTGCCGTAAATTCCGTTACGTTCCCGCCTCATGGCTGACATTCTCCTGAACGTCTCTTAATCCCCAGCATCCTGCCAGTGGTGACTATTCTCCCAGAAACCATCGCAATAACAAGCCAGTAAGAAGCGTTAATGGATTAAGTCCTGTCTTAATTTTCAGATTGATGCCATAAGTTCATGATTCACAATATTTTTACATTTAGGGCTTCCGCAAGTCTGCGCAATGATCTAGCGATCTCTCACACCTAACGTGAGAGATCTCTCACAAAGCGCAGCCTAAAAATCTGCAAATCACTGAGTAACCGGTTGTAAAGCATTAAGAAATGTCTTAACCGATGTCGCCAGGACTTCACGCTTTTTAGTGCCAGGCTCCTCAATAATGACCTCGCCGGTAAGATTGCACAGCGCAATCACATCATTCTCTGAGTTGGTGGTGGCAATAAACAGCGTTGGCGCTTGTCTTAAGCGGCGCTTCATAACCAAGTGACCAATCAGGTTTTCCTGCAGGCGAGTGAAATCTGCTTCACTCCATACCTGCAGCAGGGTAATCGGCTGCAGTTCAAAGGTTGCCGTCATATCACCTGCAAACTGGCTGGTGTAAAACGCACTGATTTCTGGTTGCAGTTGCAGATCCAGCGCACGCTCTACCGCTTCAAGCGTGGCCGGTAACGTAAACGGCTGCGGCTGCCACAACACGCGGTCATCCAGCGTGCTGATAATGCAGTCGGAGGGAACGCCAAGCAGATCGGCGCTGGCGGGAAAATGTCCGGTTTGTTGCTGCCAATGTTCCACGTACCGGGCGGTAAACTCACGCAGAGCATCTACGGTTTGCTGCATCATTCATATTCTCGCAAGTGTTAGGTTACACTTAACCACTTTGATGAAATTCAGTGGTAACCGTTATGTCTTCTGAAAACCGGGATCAGGCATTAAGCGGCCTGACCTTAGGTAAGCCCACGGCTTATGTTGATCGCTACGATAACACGCTGCTGCAATCCGTGCCGCGCAGCCTTAACCGTGAGCCGCTGGGGCTGTATCCCGATAATCTGCCGTTTACTGGCGCAGATATCTGGACGCTCTACGAACTCTCCTGGCTCAACAGCAAAGGCGTTCCGCAGGTCGCAGTGGGCGAAGTGGTACTGCGCGCCGATAGCCAAAACCTGATCGAGTCGAAGAGTTTCAAGCTCTATCTTAACAGTTTTAATCAGAGCGTTTTCGCCGACTGGGGCGAAGTGCGTCAGACGCTGGAGCGTGATCTCAGCGCCTGCGCGAAGGGTCAGGTCAGCGTGGCGCTGTTTCGTCTCAGCGAAGTGGAAGGCCAGCCGATCGGCCACTTCAGTGGCGAAGTGATTGATGAACAGGATATCGAAATTCACGATTACGCCTTCAATGCGGATTATCTGGCGCAGGCTGCAGGCCGTGAAATTGTTGAAGAAACGCTGGTTAGCCATCTGCTGAAATCGAACTGCTTAATTACCAATCAGCCCGATTGGGGCTCGGTGATGATTCGCTACAAAGGCCCGCGTATTAATCGTGAAGCGCTGCTGCGTTATCTCATCTCATTCCGTCAGCATAATGAGTTTCATGAGCAGTGCGTTGAGCGCATTTTCAACGACGTTCAGTGCTTTTGTCAGCCAGAAGCCCTGAGCGTTTATGCACGCTACACCAGGCGCGGTGGTCTGGATATCAATCCGTGGCGCAGTAACGTGCCCTTCTCCCCGGGATTTTCCCGCCTGGTTCGCCAGTAATAGTTTGCGAGACGCCTCGCAGGCCGCTGCACGGATGCGCGGTTCCCCTTGAGCATTCACAGCGGACAACGTTACTCTGTTGAAGGCGCGATCGAAGCATGCGCGACCAGGGATTTTCGTCGCTGCGTTAATGAGTTAAGCGCAGCGTCACCAGCCACGCATTTGCGTGTAAAGGAGTTCTCTTGATTACACATATCAGCCCACTTGGCTCGATGGATCTGCTCTCCCAGCTTGAAGTCGACATGCTGAAGCGCACTGCTAGCAGCGACCTTTATCAGCTGTTTCGTAACTGTTCTCTTGCGGTACTCAACTCCGGTAGCCAGACCGACAGCAGCCAGGAATTGCTTTCGCGTTTTGAAAACTTCGACATCAACGTGTTGCGCCGTGAGCGCGGTGTGAAACTGGAGCTGATCAACCCGCCGGAAGAGGCATTTGTTGATGGCCGGATTATTCGTTCGCTGCAGGCAAACTTGTTTGCCGTGCTGCGCGACATTCTGTTTGTAAACGGACAACTGGCGGCAACAGAACGCTACCAGAACGAGGAGCCGGAAGACTCTGCGCATATCACCAATCAGGTGTTTTCGATTCTGCGTAACGCGCGTGCACTGCACATCGGCGAATATCCGAATACCGTGGTGTGTTGGGGCGGCCACTCAATCAATGCGGTGGAATACCAATATTGCCGCAACGTCGGCACGCAAATGGGCCTGCGCGAACTCAACATCTGTACCGGTTGCGGACCTGGCGTCATGGAAGCACCGATGAAAGGTGCGGCGGTGGGACATGCGCAGCAGCGCTATCATGACAGCCGTTTTATCGGCCTGACTGAGCCCTCAATCATTGCCGCCGAACCACCGAATCCGCTGGTCAATGAGCTGATCATCATGCCGGATATCGAAAAACGCCTTGAAGCCTTTGTGCGTATCGCCCACGGTATCGTGATCTTCCCTGGCGGCGTGGGCACAGCAGAAGAGCTGCTGTATTTGTTGGGTATTTTAATGAATCCGCACAACAGCGATCAGGTATTGCCGCTGATTCTGACCGGACCCAAAGAGAGCGCCGACTACTTCCGCGTGCTGGATGATTTCATCGTAAATACGCTGGGCGAAGCCGCACGTAAGCATTATAAAATCATCATTGATGATGCCGCTGAAGTGGCGCGTCTGATGAAGAAAGCCATGCCGCAGGTGAAAGAGTATCGCCGCGAAACCGGCGATGCCTACAGCTTCAACTGGTCGATTCGTATCGCACCCGAATTGCAGGTGCCCTTCCTGCCGACGCACGAGAATATGGCAAACCTGAAGCTGTTCCCGGATCAGCCCGCCGAGCTGCTGGCAGCCGATCTGCGTCGCGCCTTCTCCGGCATTGTGGCGGGTAACGTCAAAGAGATCGGAATTCGTGAAATTCGCGAGAAAGGCCCGTACAAACTGCACGGCGATGCCAATCTCATGCACCGCATGGACGAACTGTTGCAAGGTTTTGTCGCACAGCAGCGCATGAAGCTGCCGGGCAGCGCCTACACGCCTTGCTACGAAATCATCAAATAACCCATCAGGAAGGCAGCCTGCGGGCTGCCGCTATCGCTATGTCGCTTCATCTTCTTATCATTGATGCACTCAATCTGATTCGCCGTCTGCACGCTGTTCAGGGTTCGCCGTGCCGCGACAGCTGCGTTGCCGCCTTGCATCAGTTATTGGGACATACACAACCCACGCACGTGGTGGCGGTGTTTGATAGCCATGAGCGTCAGCCCGGTTGGCGCCATCAGCTATTACCGGATTACAAAGCGGGTCGCCCGCCGATGCCGGAGGATTTGCATCTAGAGATGCCCGCGCTGCAGGACGCCTTCCGCGCAGCAGGCGTTAACTGCTGGGTGGCTGATTTAGACGAAGCCGACGATCTCGCCGCCACGCTGGCGGTGAAAATGGCGGACGCTGGTCATCAAGCAACGATTGTTTCTACCGATAAAGGTTATTGCCAGCTGCTGGCACCTAACATTCGTATTCGCGACTATTTCCAGAAGCGCTGGCTGGATGTGCCTTTTATTGAACAAGAGTTTGGCGTAACGCCCGCGCAGTTGCCCGACTATTGGGGATTGTGTGGTATCAGCAGCAGTAAAATTCCCGGCGTGCCCGGCATTGGCCCGAAAAGCGCCCGTGAGTTGTTGATGCAGTTTGGATCGCTGGATGCGATCTACCAGCAATGGGATCAGGTACCGAGCAAATGGCAGGGAAAATTGCAGGAACAGCGGGAAATGGCAGAAATTTGCCGCAAAGTATCGACGTTAAAGCGTGATTTGGTACTGCAAGGCAATCTCAATACATTGAGATTTCAAACGAAACAGCCGTCGCCATAAATGGCGACTGTGCAAAACAGTTATCCTGCGAAATAATTTGTGCTACAGCAAGGCGAGCAAACGCAGCCAACGCCGCTGTAGTGCAAAGTATAAAGCTGGCATCCTGCGAAATAATTTGTGCTACAGCAAGGCGGCAAGTGCGCGAGTCCCCGGGAGCATACATCAGTATGTGACCGGGGCGAGCAAACGCAGCCAACGCCGCTGTAGTGCAAAGTATAAAGCTGGCATCCTGCGAAATAATTTGTGCTACAGCAAGGCGGCAAGTGCGCGAGTCCCCGGGAGCATACATCAGTATGTGACCGGGGCGAGCAAGCGCAGCCAACGCCGCTGTAGTGCAAAGTATGAAGCAGGACCGCTGTAGTGCAAAGTATGAAGCAGGATTAGCGCTCGTCGCGACGGCCGCCAACAGCCGCCCAAAGTCGACGTACGTGAACGGTCACTTCTTCTCGGTCGTGATAAAGCTGGCGCGCCTGAATCTGGGCATTAATACCCTGCGCTTTCAGCGCGTCATCAATCATCGCCAGGTTCTGTGTCACTTCTTCGTAGCGCTTTTTCATTGGCAGCTTGAGGTTGAATATCGCCTCGCGGCACCAGCCATTCACCAGCCATTCGGTCATCAGGCTTGCGACGCGCACCGGTTTTTCCACCATGTCGCACACCAGCCAGCTGATATTGGTACGCGGCGGACGGAATTTAAAACCATCTTCGCGGCAGTGCGTCACCTGTCCGGTGTCCATCAGGCTTGGCGCCATCGGGCCGTTATCTACCGCAAAAACCCACATGCTGCGTTTCACCAGTTGATAGGTCCAGCCGCCGGGGCAAGCGCCGAGATCGACGGCGTACATGCCGCTGGCTAAACGCTCATCCCACTCATCCGCAGGCACAAACACGTGAAACGCCTCTTCCAGCTTGAGCGTAGAACGGCTCGGCGCATCGGAGGGGAATTTCAGGCGCGGAATGCCCATGTAGAATGGCGAGTTGTTTTCCGGCAGCGAATAGCCGACGTAACAGGTGCCCGGCGCAATAAAGAACACGTGCACTACCGGACGCTTAGCCGTTTCGTAATTAAGCAGGATTTTGCTTTCACGCAGGCTGGCACGCAGCGGCACGGTTAATTTACGGCAGAACTTGGTGAGCTCTTTCGCTTCATTGGTATCCGGCACTTCAACCCGCAGTTCACCGCCCTTCTCCACCACACCGGTCAGCATGCCGACAATCGGCGTGATGCGGTCTTCTGGTGGCAGATCGCGCAGTAGCTCTCCCACCACCAGCATCTGCCGCGCAAAGATCAGTTCGGCAAACGGCAGCGTTTGGATCAGCTTTTCAGCATCTTGCTGCTGATAGCACTCATACAGCACGTAACCTGAGTCATCTTTGACGCGCGGGAAGCCGTAAATCTCGCGCTCAGCCGCTTTCGCGCTGATTTCTGCCGCGCACTCTTTCTCAAATCCTGGACGGCAATAGAGTAAAACTTTATTCATGGCGATCTGCCTTTCGTTTCAGACGCAGTGCGCCAATCAACATCAAGAACCAGCCAATAAGGAAGCATAAGCCTCCCACCGGCGTAACAAAAACCCAAAACTTCATGTGCGACAGCGCCAGACAATAGAGGCTGCCACTGAACAACACGATACCGAGCGCCATCGCGGCGCTACTCCAGTAAAACCAGATGTTGGCACGACGCAGCATAGCGGCACCCAGGCCAATCACTGCCAGCGTGTGATACGCCTGATATTCAAGGCCGGTATGTATCCACGCCATTTCGGCTGGGCCGAGCGATTTGCTCAGCACATGCGCGCCGAAAGCACCAAACGCCACCAGCATAAATCCGCTAATGGCAGCAAAAACAAACATGGCACGACTGGACATCAAACAATCCTCAAGGTAATGCGCACATCATTGTGCAGCCAGCAACGCATTAGTGATCGTAGCGAAAACGGAATTTTTCTTGTTCATTGGCCGCTTTTTCCAGGATCCACTGACGAAAGGCGGCTATTTTACCCAGTTCTGCCTGGCTGTCATGACAAACCAGATAAAAAGCATTTTTACTGACCAACACGTCATTAAAAGGACACACCAGACGACCGGCTTCAATTTCACTCTGCGCCATTACATTATTCGCCAGCGCCACGCCCTGACCATGAATCGCCGCCTGCAACACCATGGCGCTGTGGCTGAAGATCGGGCCCTGTTGCACATTAATATGCTGCACGCCCAGCTGACGCGTATAGGATTGCCAGTCACGACGCGATGCATCATGCAGCAGCGTGCAGTGCGCCAAATCGGCCGGCGATTTGAGAGGATGATCACCCGTCAGCAACATCGGTGAGCAGACTGGCAGCAAATATTCGGCATACAATTTCTCAACCCGCAGGCCTGGCCAATTGCCACGACCGTAGAAAATCGCCACGTCGACATCGTCCGCCAATTTCTCCTCATCACGGTCCACCGCCTGGATACGCACGTCGATGCCCGGATAAGCCATATTAAAGCTGGAAAGGCGAGGAACCAGCCACTGAATGGCGAAACTCGGCAGCAAACTGACGGTCAGCGCACCCTTAGCGCTGCGCGCCTGCAACTTGCGCGTGGCATCGTTAAGAGCGGAGAAAATCTCCTTAATATCTAAATAGTAGCTTTGACCTTCTTCTGTCAGTAAAAGCGAACGATTCCTCCGGCGAAACAGCTTTAGACCGAGGAAATCTTCCAGAGATTTGATCTGATGGCTGACAGCAGCCTGGGTAACAAACAGCTCTTCAGCGGCTTTGGTGAAGCTCAAATGACGGGCAGCAGCATCAAAGACGCGTAAAGCATTAAGCGGCGGAAGGCGTTTAGACATGGTTTTCCGTATCCGGATTGACAAGGTAATACTTCAACTTATACAAAGTCGCTACGTATTAGTTTTTTTAATCCGAGACATTATAATTTGTCCGTTGAGGAAGCTCCAGCAAATACCTATAGTTGCCGCACTTCCTGAGCCGGAACGAAAAGATTTCTGGAAACGTGCGAGAGATCGCAGACTTTTGGAGAGCTTTTGGCTTGTGGTCGTGATGTTGTGTTTGCATTTTGATCTGACGCTTGCAGATCAAGCTTTTAATTCCTGTAGATTTACCCTGTCTGTCCATAGTGATTTTAAATAGCACCGCAAATTGCGGTGCTTTTTTTTTGCCTTACTGCCCCATCTCCACCATCTCTTTGACGTCAGAGCGGTTAATCTGCTGCTTGTTGCCATTGGCATCCTGATAGCTGATCATACCGGTTTCGTCATCAACTTTAGGTTTGCCATCGGCGACGATGGTGCGACCATCGTTAGTGTGCATTACGTAATTGCTGGAACATGCGGACAGGGTAAAGGCCAGAGTACACACGGCCAGCACTGCGGTGAGTTTATTCATCTTCTATCTCCTTGCAGATTAATTGCATTAAACCACCCGCATGCGCTCACCAAGGGTAGCGCCAGTGAAATCGACTATGAATAGCGACGCGTTATGCGGGTTTCGGTTCAAACCTTGCAATAATTAGCATAACGCGCTTTTCCAGCTTTGCCAGGCAACGGGCCAGCTTTCAGCCTGGTCCTAACATGATTAACAGTGGGCTGAGTATGACCATTTTTTCTCCCGGCGCCTTCCGCCAGCAGTTCCCCGCGCTGAGCGATGCCGGAATCTACCTCGATAGCGCGGCTACTGCGCTCAAGCCGCAGGCGGTGATCGACGCAACCGCACAGTTCTACAGCCTCAGCGCTGGCACCGTGCATCGCAGCCAGTTCGCTGCCGCTCGCGCATTAACGGAAAAATACGAACAGGCGCGCGGATTAGTGGCGCGCTGGCTCAATGCTGCGGACGATCGGCAGATTGTCTGGACGCGCGGCACCACCGAAGCGATCAACCTGGTGGCGAACAGTTGGCTGGCTCCGCGATTGCAGGCTGGCGATGAAATCGTGGTTAGCGAAGCCGAACACCATGCCAATCTGGTGCCGTGGCTGATGGTGGCAAAAGCGGCGGGCGCAAAAGTGGTGAAATGGCCGTTGGGCGACGATCGTTTGCCGGATATCACGCTGTTGCCAGCACTGCTCAATTCACGTACCCGATTGCTGGCCGTTGGTCAGATGTCGAACGTCACCGGCGGCTGTCCGGATCTGGCGCAGGCGATCCGTTTAGCCCATGACGTCGGTGCCAAAGTGATGGTCGATGGCGCACAAGGTGTGGTGCATTGTCCGCCGGATGTAGAGGCGCTGGATATTGATTTCTATGCTTTTTCCGGCCATAAGCTTTACGGCCCAATGGGCATTGGCGTGCTGTATGGCAAAGCGGAACTGCTGGAAGCGATGGATCCATGGCAAGGCGGCGGCAAAATGCTGACGCAGGTCGATTTTGACAGTTTTACACCGCAGCCGGTGCCGTGGCGTTTTGAAGCCGGAACGCCTAATGTTGCCGGCGTGGTGGGGTTGAGTGCCGCGCTAGAGTGGCTGGCGCAACATGATGACAAAAAGGCCGAAATGTGGAGCCAGCAACTGGCGAGCCTCGCCGAGGAGCAACTGAGCGAGATCCCCGGTTTTCGCAGCTTCCGCTGTGGCAATGCCAGCCTGCTGGCGTTTGATATTGCCGGCATTCACCACAGCGATATCGTTACGCTGCTCGCCGAGCATGGCATCGCATTGCGCGCCGGGCAGCACTGTGCGCAGCCGCTGATGGCGGCGCTGGGCGTCACCGGCACGCTGCGTGTCTCGTTCGCCCCCTATAATAATTTGCAGGACGTGGATGCGCTGGTGCACGCCATGCGCCATGCCGTAGACTTACTGAGTGAATAAGCCCATGACATCAACCCTGCTCGCCCCGCATCCGTTCGGCGATCTGATTACCGCCGCCAGCCTGACGGAAAAATTCACCCATTTTCATCAGTGGGAAGATCGCTATCGTCAACTGATCCAGCTCAGCCGCCAGCTGCCTGCGTTAGCGGAAGAGTTAAAGACGCCAGATATCGAACTCACGGGCTGTGAAAATCGCGTGTGGCTAAGCAGCCAGTTGCTGAACAACGGCACGCTGCACTTTTATGGTGACAGCGAAGGACGCATCGTGCGCGGATTGCTAGCGGTGTTACTGACGGCGGTGGAAGGCAAAACGCCAGCCGACTTGCTGCAGCAAGATCCGCTGGCGTTGTTTGATACGTTAGGTCTGCGCGCACAGCTCAGTGCGTCGCGCAGCAGCGGTTTACAGGCGCTGGCGGATGCAGTGCAACGCGCTGCCCGTCAGCACGCTCAGGCCGTTTGACGCGCTGCCTTCGCCAGAAACTTCTTCAATGCATGGGAAACCGCCACAAACCCGAACGTGGCGGTAACCATGGTCGCCGCGCCAAATCCGGCGGCACAATCCATGCGTTTCGGGCCTTCGGCGGTGGAGCGTGAAGTGCACACGCTGCCGTCCGGCTGCGGATACATCAGCGCTTCCGTCGAGAATACGCAGTCGATGCCGAGCTTGCCTTTACTGTTCTTCACCACGCCAAAATCCCCTTTCAATCTCTCACGCAGCTTTGCCGCCAGCGGATCCTGAATGGTTTTTGCCAGATCGCTCACCTGGATCTGCGTGGGATCGATCTGGCCGCCCGCGCCGCCGGTGGTTATTAGCGGGATCTTGTTGCGACGACACCAAGCGATCAACGCGGCTTTGGGGCGCACGCTGTCAATCGCATCAATCACGTAGTCAAAACCCGCCGATAACAGTTCAGCGGTATTTTCCGGTGTGATGAAATCATCGATGCAGATCACTTCGCATTCCGGATTGATGGCGCGCATACGCTCGGCCATCACTTCGGTTTTCGCCTGGCCCACTTTGCCCTGCAGCGCGTGAATCTGGCGGTTGGTATTGGTGATGCAGACATCGTCCATATCAATCAGGGTGATTTTACCGATACCGGTGCGCGCTAGCGCTTCCGCTGCCCACGAACCCACGCCGCCAATACCAATCACGCAAAAGTGCGCGTCGGCAAAACGCTGCAGCGCGTCCTGGCCATAGAGACGCGCCGTGCCGCCAAAACGTTGTCGCCAGGCGTCGCTTACTACTGTCATAACCAAACCTTTCCGGGAAAACGGGACATTAATTAGAACCTAACAGCAGCGAACCGTTGTTGCCATTTTGTGGGTTGCTAAACAGCGGCTGACCGGTGCCCGGCGCGGCTTTTAGCACCCAGACGCGGCCATAATGGTTGTAGAAACCGGCCAGATGCGCCGCATCCGGGCCAACGCCCTGATAGATATCGAAGTGCTGGCCTTTAATCGCGCCACCCACGTCTAACGCCACCATCAGACGCATCTCATATTTGCCATTAAACTTGCCCTTCTCGTTCAGCTGCGGCACTTCGGCTAACAGCACGGTTCCGGCCGGAATCAATGAACGATCGGAGGCAACGGAAGCCTTGGCAATCAGCGGCACCGCGCTGGCACCGCGCACCGGCACATACTCTTCCGGTTTGAAGAAGACGAAGGATTGGTTAGTTTCAAGCACCGAACGCACTTCCTGTGGCGAATGCTCTTGCGCCCACTGACGAATCGCCTGCATCGACATATCTTCGCGCTTCACTTCACCGCGATCGATCAGCTCTTTGCCGATGCTGTGATAAGCCCAGCCATTTTTGCCGCCGTAACCAAAGAAGCGCAGTGGACGACCATCACCAAAATCAACGTAGCCGCTGCCCTGCACATCCATCATGAAGTTATCGATCAGCGAATTGCTATAGGCAATGATGTAGCGATCGTCGAGCCCACCATTATAGATAGAAGCACGGCTCGGCAGTTTCTGTCCACGCGGACGCGGTGGCATACGATAAATCGGATACTGGAACTCGCCCTGACGGGTATAACGCGCTTCCACAACCGGCGTGTAGTAACCGGTGAACTGCACATTGCCGTAATTGTCAGTGCCTTCCATCTGATAAGCATTCAAACCAAACTGGTTGAGCTGGCGCGTATCCGCGCCGGACAGCAGCCAGTTTTGCACTGCGCTGTAAGTACCGTTGTTGCGCCCGAACAGGCCGGATGAGGCGGTTTGAATCTGCACTACCTGATCGCTAAAGTCTTTGCCGTTCACCGGACGCCCTTTAGCATTCGGTTGGTTGACCAGCCCAAGCGGTTGCTCCAGCTTGCCATCGATATACTGTTGACCGCGGTCGGTCGGTTTGGAACTACAGCCCGCTAACAGCGCGATAAATGCGCCAGTAAGTGCATACTTCGCCCAATGTCCTTTCATAACCTTCTCTTTTTATCGATTGTTTGCCCGGCGACGATAGCAAAGGGGCAGAGAGAATGAAATCTGCCATCAGCGGTCACGCTCACATCTGTACAATAATCCACCCAATGGCGAGTTTATTCATCAACTGACTGTAAATTTGACGTTTTGTCTCAAAAAGGGGTTGCATCGCCGCGCGTCCAGAGTATAGTGCGCATCCACGGACGCGGGGTGGAGCAGCCTGGTAGCTCGTCGGGCTCATAACCCGAAGGTCGTCGGTTCAAATCCGGCCCCCGCAACCAATTCTTCTTAAATGAAGAGACAATGTGAAGTGTCGTGTAACGCGTCAGTCGGACGCGGGGTGGAGCAGCCTGGTAGCTCGTCGGGCTCATAACCCGAAGGTCGTCGGTTCAAATCCGGCCCCCGCAACCAATTGTCTTAAGAAGAATACAATGTGAAAAGTCGCTTAATGCGACAGACGGACGCGGGGTGGAGCAGCCTGGTAGCTCGTCGGGCTCATAACCCGAAGGTCGTCGGTTCAAATCCGGCCCCCGCAACCAATCATTTAAACACCTTAACGGGTGTTTTTTTGTTTCTGGCGTCCGGAAAAAAGCGGCATTGCTGCCGCCCTCCTCAGCGATGCGCTAGTGCCGCACCCTTATCAAAATACGCCTTAATCCCATGCAGAATCGCCTCAGCCACCTGATGCTGATAGCGCGACGTGCGCAGCTTGCGCTCCTCTTCGACATTACTGATAAACGCGGTTTCCACCAAAATCGAGGGAATATCCGGGGCTTTCAGCACCGCAAATCCCGCCTGATCGACGGTGCGCTTGTGCAGGTGATTGATATGTCCCATGCGTGACAGCACCTCTTTACCAAACTTCAGGCTGTCGCTGATGGTTTGCCGCTGCACCATGTCGAACATGGTGTGGTCGAGATAACGATCGCCGCTCATGCTGACACCGCCAATCAAATCGGCTTCATTCTGCGTTTGTGCGAGGAAGCGCGCCGCCGCTGAGGTAGCGCCGCTGGTCGAAAGGGCAAACACCGACGAACCGCGCGCGGCCCGACTGGTGAAGGCATCAGCATGGATCGAAATGAACAGATCCGCACGCTGCTTTCGCGCTTTCGCCACGCGGACACGCAGCGGGATAAACACATCCTCATTGCGCGTCATGTAAGCTTTCATGTTGCGCTCTTTGTCGATCAGCGCCTTCAGATAGCTACCGATCTTCAACACGATATCTTTCTCACGCGTTTTATATTTGCCATGCGCGCCGGGATCCTCACCACCATGGCCAGGATCGATCATGATGATAATCGGTCGATCGCGCCCCGCTTTGCCCGGCAGCGCCGCCTGCACCGGCTGATCGCGTTCAAGATCGCCCTGATTGTAATTCTGCAGTAATGCCAGTAGCGGATCCTCTTCCCGTGCTTGTTGATTAGGATAGAGATCGACCACTAAGCGATGCTTGATACCTGCCACTGGCGCAAGAGTAAATGTCTTGGGCGCAATGCTACGCTTGAGTTCCAGCACCAGTCGCACCGTGTTAGCGTCAAACTGACCGACGCGTGCGGTTTTGATATAGGGATCGTCCACGCGCACCAGCTTATCGACTCCTTTCAGGACCGGGTTGATGTGCATATTTTCGATATCAATAACCAGACGATCGGGACTCCCCAGCGTGAACTGTTTGTACTTGAGGGGAACGTTTGATTCCAGGGTTACGCGGGAGTAAGTCGATGAGGGCCAGATGCGCACCGCCACAATATGCTGGCTGGCAGCCAGCCCGGTACGCGTCACGCTTAGCATTAATAATGCGCCAGCGCCCTGTAATAATCGTCGTCGTGTAAAAGCTTCGGACATGCCGCTCCAACTGCTGTGTTATGTCTAAAAAATCATCACTCGATGGCAAGAAAGTGAAAACTTTACTCGATGAGAATTGTCTTGTCTTGCCGGAAAAACCAGATAATGCAGTCTGTTAGCGCGTGTTGCATCATGAAAATCGTAAAGTAACGTCAGGCCCGGCGCTTGCAATAAAGAGCAAAAGAGCATAAAAATACGAAAATTACGAATAAACATGCACAGAGGGCTTTGCCGTGAAGGAACGCAGTACAGAACTGGTTCAGGGTTTTCGCCACACCGTTCCCTATATAAATACCCATCGTGACAAGACGTTTGTCATCATGTTGGGTGGCGAAGCCATCGAGCATGAGAACTTCTCAAGCATCGTTAATGACATCGGTCTGCTGCATAGCCTCGGCATTCGCTTAGTGGTGGTTTATGGTGCGCGTCCGCAGATTGACGCCAGCATGGCCCAGCAACAGCTGGAACCGATTTACCACAAACATACGCGCGTTACCGATGCGCAGTCGCTTGAGCTGGTAAAGCAGGCCGCCGGTCGTTTACAGCTGGATATCACCGCGCGTCTGTCGATGAGCCTCAATAACACGCCGCTGCAAGGCGCGCACATTAACGTAGTGAGCGGCAACTTCATCATTGCGCAGCCGCTGGGGGTGGATGATGGCGTTGATTACTGCCACAGCGGGCGTATTCGTCGTATTGATGAGGAAGCGATCCATCGTCAGTTGGATAACGATGCGATTGTGCTGCTCGGTCCGGTAGCGGTTTCTGTGACCGGCGAAAGTTTTAACCTGACGTCAGAAGAAGTGGCGACGCAGCTGGCAATTAAATTGAAGGCCGAGAAGATGATTGGTTTCTGCTCCGAGCAGGGCGTGACCAACCGCGAAGGCGCGATTATTTCTGAATTGTTTCCGAACGAAGCTCAGGCGCGCATCGACGAAATGGAGAGCGACGGCGATTTCCTCTCAGGCACCGTGCGGTTCTTACGTGGTGCGGTCAAAGCCTGCCGCAGCGGTGTACGCCGCAGCCACCTGATTAGCTATCAGGAAGATGGTGCGTTGCTGCAAGAACTGTTCTCGCGCGACGGTATCGGTACCCAGATCGTGATGGAGTCGGCCGAGCAGATTCGTCGCGCCAACATCAACGATATCGGCGGTATTCTCGAACTGATTCGCCCGCTGGAGCAGCAAGGGATTCTGGTGCGTCGCTCCCGTGAGCAACTGGAGATGGAGATTGATAAGTTCACCATTATTCAGCGCGATAATTTAACCATCGCCTGTGCCGCGCTCTACCCGTTCCCGGACGAGCAGATTGGTGAGATGGCTTGTGTGGCAGTGCATCCGGATTATCGCAGCTCGTCGCGTGGAGAACTGTTGCTGGATCGCGTGGCGTTGCAGGCACGTCAGATGGGGCTAAAGAAGCTGTTTGTGTTAACCACGCGCAGCATTCACTGGTTCCAGGAGCGCGGTTTTACGCCGGTGGATATTGAATCCCTGCCCGAGAGCAAGAAGCAGATGTATAACTACCAGCGCCGTTCAAAAGTGCTGATGGCGGATTTGGGATAGTCGCATCATTTAACTGTGCCGTTGCGTAGTTGCACATACCGCAGCGGCGCAATTTATTGCGCAATATCCGCATGGGCAAGCTGCCGCCATTGATATGCGCGATTCATTGCGCCGTTACGGATTGTGCTGAATCGATATTTAATTACTCCCCGCTCAACCGCTCCAGTAATCCGCTGCGTCGCTGGGTACGCAACAGCACGGCACGACGGAACACGCCGTCATCGCTGTACAACGTCAGCTGCTTACGCGCGCGGGTAATCGCGGTATAAATCAGCTCGCGCGTTAACACCGGCAGGAACTGCGCCGGCATCACCAACGCCGTGTGGTCAAACTCCGAACCCTGCGATTTATGCACCGTCATCGCCCACGCGGTATCGTGCGTCGGCAAGCGGCTCGGTTGCACCGCTTTGATGCTGCCATCCGGCAACGGGAAGAACACCTTCAGCAGACCTTCCTCATCAAACAGCGTAATGCCGATATCGCCGTTAAACAGGCCCAGCGCGCTGTCGTTACGCGTCACCATCACCGGACGTCCCTGATACCAGCGACTGCCGCCGGTTGGGCGACGAATCAGCTGCAGCTGCATCAGCTTCTGCTCAATACGTTGATTCAATCCCTGCACGCCAAACGGCCCTTCACGCAGTGCGCACAGCAGCTGATATCGGCCAAACGCCGCGATAATCTCAGCAGGATCAGCGCGTTGGCGAATGAGTTTCAGGAACGGCTGATAACCGGCGGCAATCTCCGTCAGCATCGCCTGATACGCATCAGCATCCTGCAAAGGTTGACGGGTGATATCGCTGAAACCAGCCTTGAATGCGGCTTCAACCGCCTTTGCATCACCGGCGTTAACCGCTGCGGCCAGTTGGCCAATGCCGGAGTTGGCGTCAAAGCGGTAGCTTTTACGCAGCAGGCAAATCGCGTCGCGTACCGCGGGTGCGCTGCTGTCATCGATGCCCGCCACCCCGCAGCCGGTGAGCTCGCTCAGCTGCGCAGCGCGCATCGGGCTGTAACCGGCTTCCGCACAGCGACAAATATCACCGAGCACTGCGCCCGCTTCCACCGATGCCAGCTGATCGCGATCGCCGAGGAACACCACGCGCGCCTGCGCTGGCAATGCGGCAATCAAATTCGCCATCATGCTGAGATCGACCATTGAGGCTTCATCCACCACCAGCACATCCAGATGCAGCGGATTGCCGGCGTGATAGCGCAGGCGCTGCGTTTCCGGCTGCGCGCCTAACAAGCGGTGCAGCGTGGTGGCATCGGCCGGAAAGCGCTGCCGCTCCGCCTCGCTCACCGGCAACTTTTGCAGCGCCTTGCCCAGCGATTCGGTGAGACGCGCCGCCGCTTTGCCGGTTGGTGCAGCCAACTGAATACGTAACGCGCCTTCACTAAGACGGATCAGTGCCGCCAGCAGTTTTGCCACCGTGGTGGTTTTTCCGGTTCCGGGACCGCCCGAGATCACCGCAGTTTTCTGCGTCAGCGCCACCGCAGCCGCAATCTTCTGCCAGTTATCCGGCTCGCTGCCAAACAGCTGATCCAGCACTTCCCTGACCCGTTCAGGCGCAAAAGGCTGTGCTGTTGACTGTGACTGAAAGAAGCGTGCCACCTGCCCTTCGTTGTGCCAAAGGCGATGCAGATAGAGACGATCTTCGCTCAGCACGATGGGTGCCGCTTGCTCGCTGCTACTCAGCGCCGACCAGCCGGCTAAAATTGCAGGCCAATCCTGCGGTTCGCCTGCCGCTTGCCAGATGGCCTGGGCCAGCTCCGCATGACGCCCTTTAAACAGGTTGTCGCGGCTTAGCTGTGATAACGGCAAACAGACATGCCCATCTCCCGCTTCCGCGCTCAGGCAGGCCGCCAGCAGCAAACGCGCCGGTTGATCATCATCCGCCAGCAGTTGAGCGAACTGGACATCCAGCGAGCGCAACAAACGCAGCTCAGCCGCCTGTGCTAAAAGCGCGGTCATACCGCTCATGCTGTCGCTCCCGGCCCGCGAAACAGGCTATCCAGTTGTGAAATGAAGTCGAAGGTGGGACGGGTATGAAACACGCCGTTGTCTGGCGAGCTGCCGTCCATGCCACGCAGGAAGAGATAAAATACGCCGCCGAAATGCTGCTCATAATCGTAATCCGGCACGCGATGTTGTAAATAGCGGTGCAGCGCCAGCGTATAGAGCTGGTACTGCAAATCGTAGCGGTGGTCGATCATCGCCTGCGCCATTGCCTGCGGCGTATAAGCTTCATGGCTGTCACCGAGCCAGTTGGATTTATAATCCAGCAGGTAATATTTGCCCTGCCAGCGGAACACCAGGTCGATAAAGCCTTTCAGCATGCCCTGCACCTGACGGAAATCGAGCGGCGGAGCCTGCGCCGATAACGCATCCTGAGCAATCAACGCGCTCAGTTCACGCGCGGTCAGCACGTTGTCAATTGGCAGATAGAACGCCATCTCCACCAAACGATCGCTGCTCTGCACCTGCGCCAGATGAATACCCTGCACGTTAAGCGGCGTGCTCAATACACGCCTGATCCACGCACTGAGCATCGGCTGCCAGTGCAGCGGATAGCCGTTTTGCTGCAGATGTTGCGCCAGCTTCTCCTCGGAAGGCGGCTGCGGGAAATCCAGCGATTCGAACAGCTCATGCAAAAACGTTCCCGGCGCGGCACCGCGCGGGAAGTGATGGGGCGTGAGCGCCGCTTCCCCTTCCTCTTCCCGATCCTCTTCGCCGGCTGCTTCCACATCGAAATTCGGCATCACCTCAAGCAGACGGTGAGAACTGTGCTGCTGCAAACCGGAATAACTGGTGACGCGCCACGGGTCGGCCAGCACGCGCGTTACGCTTCGCGCCCCCAACTCGCTATCGGCGACCGCCTCAACCTGCCAGCGCTCGGCTTGCATATCTTCGGCCAGCACCACTTCGGTGCCCGCCGCGTCCATGTTATGCAGCAACGCGCCGAGCTGTTCGGCTGTTGCCGCTACACCGCGCTGCAACAGAAAACCGAGCGCGCTTTTATGCAAATCGCTCTCGCCCTCTTTCTTGCGCGTGCCGCGAAACAGCGGTGCCACGCCGACGCTGCAGTGATAGATCGAACGGGTCAACGCCACGTAGAGCAGACGCAAATCCTCCGCCAGACGCTCCTGTTCGGCCAGCGCCAGGCTCTCTTCATCGGCTTGCAGATCCAGGACCGCGTTAAAGCTCTCACGATCGTGATAAAGCGCGGTATCCGCCTCGCGAAAACCGGCGGCGAATGGCAGCCACACTAACGGATATTGCAGCCCTTTAGATTTGTGGATGGTGACAATCTGCACCAGATGACGATCGCTCTCCAGACGCAGTTGCTGGCTGGCAGACTGGCTATCCGGGCGGGCGATCTGCTGTGCCAGATGACGCACCAGCGCGTGTGGGCTATCCAGCTGCGCAGCCGCTTCCTGCAGCAGTTCGCCGAGATGCAGTAAATCCGTCAGACGACGCTCGCCGTTCTCCGATGCCAGCAGATTTTCCGCCAGCTGACGCTCCAGCATCATCTCGCGCAGCATCGGCAAGACGCCACGCTGCTGCCACACCAGCTGCCAGCGGGCAAAGGTATCCACCAGTTCATCCCAGCCGCGCGCGTCCTGATCCAGCGCATCCAGCTGCGAGGCATCAAAAGCAAACAGCGAGGTTGCCAGTGCAGTGCGCAGCATACGCTCCTGCTCCGGTGCCAGTACCGCCTGCAACAGCCATAACAGCTCTCGCGCTTCCGGCGTGGTGTAAACGCTGTCGCGATTCGACAGGTAAACCGACGGAATACCGAGCAGATTGAGCGCTTCGCGAATCAGGTTAGCTTCGTTACGGCTGCGCACTAACACTGTGATGTCAGAGGCTTGTACCGGCCGCAAATTGGGCGCTTTGCCCAGCATCGCGCGCTGCTGCTGCCCGGCCTGCAACCAGCGACTGATATCGGCCGCACACTGCTGCGCCATACGTTGTTGATAATCTCCAACGCTGCAGCCTTCACCCGGCTGCAGCCAGAAGCGTAACGCCGCTTGCTCAACCTGATCGATACTGAGCGACAGTTGCTGGTTGGGAGGCGCAAACTGCACCGGCTGGAACGGGATCTCAGCGAACAGGAAGGGCGCGTCGAGGCGCGCAAATAGATGGTTAACGCTGTTGACCATCGCAGGCGACGAGCGCCAGTTGGTATCCAGTGTGTAGTGCGCACTGACTTCACTGCGCGCGCGGATATAAGTAAAAATATCCGCGCCACGAAAGGCGTAAATCGCCTGTTTGGGATCGCCAATCAACAGCAGCGCATGCGCTGGCTGATTGATATAAAGCGTGCGGAAAATGCGGTATTGCAGCGGATCGGTATCCTGGAACTCATCAATCAGCGCCACCGGGAAACGCTGGCGAATAGCCTGAGCCAGTTGCTCACCGCTCGGCTGCTGCAGTGCTTCGTCGAGGCGGCTCAGCAGGTCATCAAAACCCAACAGTGCCTGCTGACGTTTCTCTTTGCGCACCGCAGCGCGCACCTCTACCAGCGCACGCGCAATCACCAGATCGCGCAGCGACAGCGGCTGAACAAGGAAAGTGTCGATGGCGTCAAACACACTGTGATGCGGCGGATTGCCCTTTTTGGTCTTCTCTTCAAGCATGCGCTGACCGAAGCGCGCCAGTTCGGCGGGCACCTGATAATCAAGCGTTTCGCTCTGCGCCCAAAAGCTGACTTTATTGACCCAAACCGGCAAATTCTTGCTGCTGTAGCTGCGCTTATCCACGTCAGATTGCCCCACCAGCGTCAGCACTTCGTCACCCACCGTCAGCCATTGCGCTTTCATCGCGGCGATACGCGCCAGGTTTTCGCTGTGGCGCGAAGCCAGGGTTTCACTGTCGGTAGGCGGCAGACGCAGGCTGGGCGATTCGCCCTGCAACCACGGACGCAAGGTGGAAAGCAACTGCTCCGGGCCGTTCCATTCGCTGACAATCACTCGCGCGACATCCAGCGTCAGCGGATAGCAGTGACGACGCCAGAAATCGGCAGTCGCCTGGCGCAGCAGCAGCTGTTCATCCTCAATCAGCTGCTGTTCAAACAGCATGCCGGACTCAAAGGCGTTGAGATTCAGCATGCGCTGGCAGAAGCCGTGGATGGTGAAGATGGCGGCTTCATCCATCTGTCGTTCAGCGGCCAGCAGCAGCGAAGCCGCATCGGCGGGCTGTGGAATCTCCTGCAGCAGCTGCATCAGCATCGGGTTGCCGCTGACGCCGCGCAGGCAGGCCAGCCGCAGCTCGTGAATGTTGGCGCGTATACGCCCGCGCAGTTCAGCGGTCGCGGCCTCGGTAAAGGTCACGACCAGAATCTCTTCTACCGACAACGGGCGCGAATAAGCATGTTGTCCGCCCAATCCCAGTAGCAGCCTTAGATAGAGCAGGCCGATGGTGAAGGTTTTGCCGGTGCCGGCTGAGGCCTCAATCAGACGCTCACCGCGCAGCGGCAGCGTCAGAGGATTGAGCGATTCAGGTAGCAGACTCATTGGGCATCACTCTTCACGGGCAACGACTGCTGCAGCTTCTGGACCTCATCCCATGTGGTCCAGCCCGGCAGCTGGGCGTAGTCATCTTTGGTCGCGCCATCATGGCTGCCACCGATCTGCGAAATCATCGCCATGCCTTGCTGCGCTAAAACCGCCTGATTGAAGAAGTCGGCCAGGCCGGCTGGCGTTAGTTGCTGAATTTGCTCAATCGCTTTTTCACGCGTATCGAAGGCAAAGTTCTGACGTTTAAAGTCACGGTTAAAGCGGTTCGCCTCTTCATCCAGCGTTTGCGGACGCTGCTTCATATCGTTGATCAGCGCCTGCTGATACTGGGCGAAATCCTCTGCTTTCATGCTGCGCAGACGCTGTTCAGCCTGCGGATAAAACGCCTGGAAGCGTTGCAGTAAAAACGCTGGCTGCTTGCTGTTACTTTGCAGCAGGAAACCGATGCCCCACTGGCGTCCGATCGGCATCTGGTAAGCAAAAACCGCATAGCCGAGCTGCTCTTCGGTGCGCAACTGGTTGTAGAACCAGGGTTGAACGATCTGGCTCAGCATGGTGCTGTTGGCCATGCTTTGATATTCGCTGTAGCCCAACGGCACATACAGCGCGGCCAGCGCTGAATCAGTGCTGCTGCCGGCTTTCTGCAGATTGGCCTTCATTGCTTTATCCACCGTCACATAATCACTGTGCCAGTAGCCGTGGCCATCGCTGTGCAACTGTTGCTGCAGCTCATCGCCGAGCTGTTTCACGCGCTCTGCAGAGAGATTGCCCACCACCATCATCTCCGGGGTTGCATGATGAATCAGCGCATCGCGGTAATCGGTGACCTCTTTCAGAGTAATATCTTTCACCAGATTGCGGCGCGTTTCACGTTGGGTGTAAGGCAGCTGCGACAACATCTGCATCGGCTGAATCGCCTGCTCAAACGCTTTGCCCTTCTCAGCCGCTTCCAGTCGATCCAGATACCAGGATTTGGCCTGTTCCAGCTGCTGCTGGTCCGGCGTAAAGGTGGCGTAACCCTCCACCAGCTTCTTCAGCAATTCCGGCAGACGTTGGGTAAACCCGCTGGCGCTAAACACGATGCCATCATCTTCCCCGGTTGAGAAACTGATGCCGCCAACCGAAGCCTGCGAATTCATTTCATCCAGCGCCAGGCTGGAGAGATAGTCATTCAACCCAAACAGCACCTGCTGGCGCGCGTCGCTGATCGCCGATTTGTTGCGCAGCGCTAAGGTAATAGCGGCTTTCGGTTCGCTGGCAAACTGCTGACTTGGCATCCAGTAAATACGCATGCTGTCGCCATTGGTCAGTGCGACCGGATGATCGTAGGTTTTGCCATCGGAGGGGATAATGGCGAAATCCGACGGAATGTAGGGATTCAGCGTGGGCATCGACAGCTGGAGCTGCGCGGCACGTTGCTGCCAGTCGCTAATTTGGGCGTCGCTGATTTTGTCCACCTGATAGGGCGCATTCACAAAGTAGGCTTCTTTGTTATGCGGCTCCTGCGGACTGATGTACCAGATGCGCGCGTTCTGCGGCGTCATTTCGTCGAGACGCGTTTTGATTGCCGCGGGATCGAACTGATCGGCCAGATAAGGCGCATCCAGCGTGTGTTCAACTGGCACCCGCAGCATGGTATCTACCAGCCACTCGATGTAATCCATATCACGGGTAATTGATGGGTAGCGGAAATCCAGCGCCAGCACGTGGGAGACTTCATCGAAGTATTCTTTACTGATGCCTTTGGTGCGCAGCATATCAAGGTAGTTGAACACCGCAGCCACCACTTCATCGCGCTGCGCCAGACCTTTGTCGGTTAACGACACGCTGATAGCGAAGACGCCGCTGTTGCGCTCGGTCATCGGGTCTGCACCGGCGCTGACGCCATCCGCCAGCCCTTGCTTTTGCAGCCAGTCGTTGAGGGTGTTTTTGCTGCGATTGCCCAGAATGTAGCTGATCAGCGTATCGGTTTTACTGCGGAACTGGCCGCTGTTGTTCGGGATGCGGAACTCAATTTTCAACTGCTTGCGCGGCTGTGCGGGCACGTAATGGATAATGATGCCCTTCTGCGCGTCGGTCACTACCGGCACGTCAATCTCTGGCACCGTCGTTTGATGATTAGCCACACGACCAAAGGTTTTTGCCGCAATGTCGGCCATCTCTGGCAGCGGTTTGTTGCTGTAAATCACCGCCTTCATCAGATTGGCGGAGTAGTGGCTGTGATAAAAATCGGTCAGCGCCTGATGCAATTTGCTGTCTGGCTTGTCGCTCAACGTATCAAGGTTGCCACCGGAATAGCGCGAGCCGGGATGCGCAGGGTTGAGAGTTTCTGCACCCACCTGTGCCATACGCAAGCCATCGCGTGAGCGAGCCATGGTCAGCTCTGCATTAACCGCATGGCGTTCACGATCGGCATTAACCGGATCGAGCAGCGGTTCAGCAATCGCATCGGCCAGACGATCAACTGCGGGCTGCAACGCGCTGTTTTCCACTTCCAGATAGAACGCCGTGCGATACGACGCGGTGCTGGCATTGTGGCTGCCACCATTTTTTTTCAGGAATTCGGCGAGATTATCAGGCTGCGGATAACGCTTTGAGCCCATTAACACCATGTGTTCGAGATAGTGCGCCAGACCCAGCTGCTGATTAGGATCATCCAGCGAACCGATCGGTAAGGTCAGCGCCGCCAGCGATTTAGGCGCTTCGGCATCCGAGACCAGCAGCACGGTCATGCCGTTGTTTAACGTAATCGCCTGATAACGGCGTGGATCGTGATCGCTTTTACGAATGGTGTCATTGATGGGTTGCCAGCCGCGATCGGTATCGGCAAAGGCATTCAGCGCTAACGTGCTCAGCAGCAGCGCTCCAATCCAGCGTGCGTAAATCCGCATTTAAACCCCTTACATTACCCTTTTCCGCTGGCTGTGTGCCCAGCAGTGAAATAGACAAACTTTCTTATCGTGTCAGGAACAACCTCAAACGAGGGCGTATCCCCTTGCTATTCATCATTTTGATGCGCCAGGCGCACCGGCAAATACCATTGGCGTGCGGCGGCAGTAATCGCCTGCACGGCATCATCGTCCAAAGACCGACTCAGGCGTTGCAGATAGGGATCGCTGCCCTCGCCTTCCACCTGGAAACCACCCTGCCAGGCTTGCAGTAATTTATTAAGTGCCTTTTTCTGCGTGGCTTCGTCTTCCAGCAACTGCTGCGACTTGCTATCAAAGCTGGCTTCCAGCCAGGCTCCGCCGGATTTATTCAGCAGCATCAGCGGCTCGACTAATCCGGCCAGGTAACCCGCAACATACGCATGCAGAAACGACAGCGCCTGTTCAGCAGGCAGCGCCGCGAAGCGCCAGTGACTCTGTTTACGGCCGTACATGCGGCTTTCACCGCTGCCGCCCAACGCGCAATACACCAGATGTTCCAGCCATAGCAGCAGACCATCGTTCATGTTCAGCACGCCCGGACGCCAGCGCAGCAGGCCATCAGCTTGCACCTGCGTCAGCCAGCCGGTCAATTGCACTGCGCCGATCGTCAGATTGATTTCCCAACTTTCAGCGGGCTGGCGTTGACCACTCACCTCGGCGGCCACTTCCTGCATCTCTTCGGTTTGGCTCTGCCAGAAAAGTTCCCCGAACGCGCCATAAGGCAGATTGCCAGCGGCGCGGTGACGCGCATACAGCTGCGCCGGATCGTCACCGTTGACCAACGTATTCAGCAATTGGGCGTTGATTTGGTAGCGTTCCAGGCTGTCAGGCGCGAACGGTTCGCTGTCGGGCAGCTCGCTCTCTTCCATCCAGAAAGCCACCCCCAAGCGCTGCTGGAACCAGGCGCGCACCGGATGGCGCCAGAAACGCAGCAGTTGCTCCAGCGACAAGGTTTCTATCGGTGCAGGCAGCAAGGGCTGCACAAAATCCGGCTGTGCCACGCCGCTGCCGGTGGCTGCGGGCAACCACTCCGCAGCAAAGCTTTGCCCGTGAGCGCCCGGCTGGAAGTTCTCTGCGGCAAACGGCATGCGGCTATGCAGCTTTTGCAGATGTTCACGCACGCGCTGCTCGCTGATATCAGGTTCGAGCGCTTCATCACCCGGCAGACGGAAGCTTTGCCCCAGGTAATCCACCAGCTCGCTCACTAATACCGATGGATAGCGCTCGGTGTTGTCCTGAATCGCCCGGCCGATGTAACTGATATAGAGCTGCTGCTGCGCCGAGATCAGCGCTTCAAGGAACAGATAGCGATCATCATCGCGGCGGCTACGGTCGCCTTTGCGCATCTGTTGCTGCATCAGGTCGAAACCCAGCGGCGCTAAGGTGCGCGGATAGACGCCATCGTTCATGCCCAGCAAACACACCACTTTGAAGGGAATCGAACGCATCGGCATCAGCGTACAGAAGTTGATGGGACCGGCGAGGAAACGCTGGCTGATACGCTGTTGATCGAGGCGTGAACGCAGCTCATCACGCAGCAGCGTAACCGGAATCGGCTGTTGATACGCCGCCTGCATGCCCTGCTCGATAATCTGTTTCCACTGCGTTTCCACCAGCAGCAGCGCGGCTTCACTTTCGGCGTCTCCGCTAAAGAAGCACTCAATCAGCTCACGACACAGCGGCTGCCACTCCGCTAACGTGCGCTCTTCTGCCAGACGCGCACGCCACTCTTCGAGTCGCGATAGCAGTTCCGCCAGATGCCCCGCCAGCTCAGCGATCAAACCGCTGGATTCGTCATACGGCAGGATCCCTTGCCAGTCGCCGTTGCGGCTCTCCAGCGCATAGCCGAGCAGCATACGCTGCAGGCCGAAGCGCCAGGTGTGTTGTCCGGTTACCGGCAGCGCCAGCGCTTCCACACTGGCATCGTCCAGTCCCCAGCGAATGCCGGATTCCATCACCCAGCGGCGCAGCAGGCGCAGCCCGCTTTCATCCACCGAGAAGCGCTGCGCTAATGCGGGAACCTCAAGCAGCGCCAGCACATCTTCGGAGGCAAAGCGACTTTCAGGCAGCGACAGCAAGCTGAGCAGCGCCAGAATTGCCGGGTGCGCCTGACTGGCGCGGCGGTCGGAGATGGCGAACGGCAAATAGCGTTCGCTCGGCGCGCTGGCAAAAGCGGCCTGAATAAAAGGGGCGTAGCTGTCGATATCCGCCACCATCACGATGATGTCGCGTGGTTTGAGTTCGGGATGGGCTTCCATCAGCGTGAGCAGATGATCCTGCAGCACTTCAACTTCACGCTGTGCGCTGTGGCACACCTGCAGCGTGATCGAGCGATCTTCAGGATCAAGCAGCCGTTTTTCGGCGCTGTTCGCCAGCTCACCGGCGTTGAGGCCAATGATCGCTTTATCGTCCAGATTGAGCAGATCCGCTTGCACGCTGTGCAGCAGATTGTCTTGAGGCACCTCGACGAAAGCATCAATGTCGTTGGCGGCGGATTCCATCTGGCTCAGCAGAAACAGGTTATCGCGCCCCAGCTTGCCCCATGACGCCAGCAGCGGATTGGTCAGCTGCTGCTCGCCGATATCGTTGAACAATGCTGACGCGCTAGCCGGATCGCGGAACAGCGGCTGCAGCTCATCCGATTGGATGCGGCGGCGCTGGCGGCTTTGCAGCTTCGCCAAAAAGGCATAATCCTGAATGTCGCCCCAATAGTGACGGCAGGGATTGGTGAACAGCAGATGGATATCAATGTGACGGCCCAGCGCTTCCAACGCCTGCAAATAAACCGGCGGCAGCGCGGAGATACCGCAAATAAACACGCGCTGCGGCAAGCCCGGCGGCGGCATTTGCGCCTGTTCCAGCTTTTGGATGAAGCGCGCATAGAGGTTAGCGCGATGCCACATCGGTTGACCCAGGCTTTCAGTAAAGTTAACCAGATCGCACCACAGCAGCGCCTGCCACTGCTGCGATTCGCCTAAGCCATCAATCCGTTCACCGCGCTCCCAGCTGTTGAGCCAGTCCGAGCGATACACCAGATATTGGTCAAACAGATCGGCAACACGGGCGCTGAGCTGATACAGCTTGCGCTTGTCGTCGTCATCATTGAGGTAGTGACGCAGCGGCTGGAAAGCGTCCTGCTCCAGCAAAGTTGGCAAGCGATGCATCAGCTTCCAGCTCATGCTGGCCTTGGTGAAGGCGCTCTCTTCAGGAATATCGGGCAGCACCTTAACGAACATGTTCCAGATGAAGCTCGCAGGCAGCGGGAAATCAATGTTGGCGGCAATGCCGAAACTGTTAGCCAGTTCCATTTGCAGCCACTGCGCCATGCCTGGGCTTTGTACCAGCACCTGCTCAGCCGCCAGCGGATCGGCCAGCGGTTGATTTTCAATCAGAATACCTGCCAGATTTTTCAACAGATCAAGCTGATTAGAGTGATAGACCCGGAACATATTTCTCCTAAATACAAGACAACAACGCAGCCGAGCCACTCTACCGTTTATCACCTGCGATGCCTACCGCTAGTGGCAATTGAGCTGCGCCAGTGAGGCGGAACGCTGCTGTGGCCCCGTAACCGTGACGCGCTCCAGCGTGCAGCCGCCCGCCAGGCTCTGCTGCTGGCGCTGACTCTGCCATCCCTCAACGTCACGGCCAAGCAACGCCTGGCCGGCAACGCGCCACGCCTGACGCTGCTGCCACTGCTGGCTAAACCCCAGCGCCAGCGCGCGATGATATTGCAGTAATGTGCTGATGGTCATCGCCAGCAACAGCATCGCCACCAGCGTTTCCGCCAGGCTAAAGCCCTGCTGCTTCTGGCTGGCACAGCGCCGGCTGCGACAGCGGGCAGTAATCGATCCAGCCATGCGCTTGCGGCTGGGGTTGCGTGTTGGGGATGGATACCCAACGATAGAGCCACAGCGCGCGCCCTTCTCCATGTCCCGATAACAACGCATTGTCATCCTCCATTCGTAGCAGGCAGCTTTGCCACTGTTCTGCTGTCCATTGCTGACATTGCCAGCCGGTGGCCTGCGGCCAGTTTTGCACGCTGCCCCACGTTAACGCCGCCTGCGCCTGCCAGAAATCCTGACTGTGCAGCTGCTCATCAGCCACTAACACCATGCCTTGCGAGAGCTGCGTTCGCGTGGCGTGTAGCGTCAATCCGCCCATCAGTAACATCATCAGCACCATACCCAGCGTGCTATTGCCGCGCTGCTTCACAGATTGATTCCTTCTATCCAGCTTGCCAGCTCTACGCTTTGGCTGTTGGCGTGTCCCGCCAGTAGCAGCACCAGACGCGATCCCTGCCGTTCAAGCTTGAAGGTATCGATGGTGAGAAACGCCGGATCGGAGAGTTTCTCCCAGCCGCTGCTGTTGCACTCATCCACGCCACGCTGCATTTCAAGCTGTCCGCTGCGCAGCCGATAGCCGTAATAGTCACTTTCGCTGTGACCCACGCCTTCCCAGCGCCCGTTGCTGTTCTCATCCCAGCGCAGTAAAACGCAGCTGCCGCTGGCGGCAATCGTTAGCGCCGAACCGCTGCACTGGCCGTGGCAATAGCCGGCTCGGCGCAGCGCTTTTTGCAGCGTATTGGCGATCTGCTGCAGCTCCTGCTGTAACTGTACGCGCTGTTGCAGGCGCAGATTCTGCTCCAGCAGCAGCGGTAAAAATCGCCCGACGCTGATCATCAGTACCGCGCCAATCGCCATGGCAATCAGCATCTCCAGCAGGCTGAATCCGCGTTGTGTTATTCGCATCCTTTCTCTCCCGGCTGACAGGCACGGATGCGCGCTCTGGCGGAGATAATTAAGCGCCAGCGCCCCGCCGCACTGGCGAGATCGATGCTGCCAGGACGCGCGACATCACGCCGACCGTAAAAACCGACGTCACCATTGATGCCGACAAGGCGCACGCTGTCGTGCGGCGGTTTAAATAACCAGCGCGAGGGCAGTGCGCAGCCTTCTGCAGGTTTAGGTCCTGCGCCAAGACAGCCGTTTTCACCGCTCTGTACCCACAGCGTGAGATCGCGGTTGTGCCAGTTAGCATGGGCGCGCAAGCGCAGAAGAAATCCCTGCAGTTGCAGTACGCTGTCGCGCAGCTGTTGATATTGCTGCCAGCGCTGCCAACCCTGCAGCGCGCCGACGCTAAGTATGCCGGCGATCACCATCACCAATAACAGTTCGGGCAAAGTGAAGCCGTGGTTAACGTTTCTGTTCATGGCGGCTAATGTGCCCAGCAACATGAAGTTCAACAAGGGAGAGAAATCGACGTTGGGAAACGTTGCGCAGGAAATCGAGGAGAGGTGCAGAGAGATACAGCGTTTTGTGAGACAGATTCAGGATTAAGGTGCGATTTGGGCGTGGTCGCCATGAATGGCGACCTTGCGGGAGTGGCGTTAAATGGCGACGGGCGCTTTAATGGCTGGATGCGGATCGTAGCCTTCAATCTCGAAATCATCGAACTGATAATCGAAGATAGAAGCCGGTTTACGCTTGATTACCAGCTTCGGTAACGGGCGCGGCTCACGCGTTAACTGCAGGCGCGCCTGCTCTAAATGGTTGCTGTACAGATGCGTATCGCCACCGGTCCAGACAAAATCGCCCACATCGAGATCGCACTGCTGCGCCACCATATGCACCAGCAGCGCATAGCTGGCGATGTTGAATGGCAGCCCCAGGAAGATATCGCATGAGCGCTGATAGAGCTGGCAAGAGAGCTTGCCATTAGCCACGTAGAACTGGAAGAAGGCGTGGCAAGGCGCCAGAGCCATGTGATCCAACTCGCCCACGTTCCACGCCGAGACAATGATGCGACGCGAATCGGGGTCACGCTTCAGCTGCTCAATCACTTTACTGATTTGATCAATCTCTTCACCCGAGGCGCTGCCCCAGCTGCGCCACTGCTTGCCGTAGACCGGGCCGAGATCGCCGTTCTCATCGGCCCATTCGTCCCAGATGGTAACCTTGTTCTCTTTCAGGTAACCGATGTTGGTCTCACCTTTCAGGAACCACAACAGCTCATGAATGATGGAGCGCAGGTGCACTTTCTTGGTGGTGACCAGCGGAAAACCATCCTGCAAATTGAAACGCATCTGGTGGCCAAAGATGGAGAGCGTGCCGGTGCCGGTACGGTCGGCCTTTTCTGCGCCTTCATTCAGCACATGTTGCATTAGGTCCAGATACTGTTTCATTTTACCTCACGAGTTTGTTGCTGCGGGCGACGACGATACGCCCAGATCATCATAATTACACCGGCCAGAATCATTGGGATCGACAGAATCTGTCCCATGCTGACGCCGCCTTCAAACAGGCCAAGCTGCGCATCCGGCTGACGGAAGAACTCCACGATGATGCGGAATGCGCCGTAGCCAATCAGGAACAGGCCCGAGACGCTGCCCATGGGGCGCGGCTTGCGAATGAACAGGTTGAGAATGATGAACAGCACAATGCCTTCGAGGCACAGCTCATACAGCTGCGACGCGTGACGCGGCAGCACGCCGTAGGTGTTCAGCAACTCCTGGTACTGCGGATTGTTGGCTGCCAGCGCGATGTCTTCGCTGCGTGAACCGGGGAACAACATCGCGTATTTGAAATCGGGCGCCACGCGGCCCCACAGTTCGCCGTTGATGAAGTTACCGAGACGACCGGCACCCAAACCAAACGGGATCAGCGGGGCAATGAAATCCGCTACCTGGAAGAACGTGCGCTTGGTACGGCGTGCGAAAATCAGCATCACCACAATCACACCAATCAGGCCGCCGTGGAACGACATGCCGCCATCCCAGACCTTAAACAGATACAGCGGATTCTCCAGGAACAGCGGCAGGTTGTAGAACAACACATAGCCGATACGTCCACCGAGGAATACGCCGAGGAAGCCCGCATACAGCAGGTTTTCCACTTCCTCTTTTTTCCAGCCGCTGCCAGGTTTGTTGGCGCGTCGCGTCGCCAGCCACATAGCAAATACAAAGCCCACCAGATACATCAAGCCGTACCAGTGAAGCGAAACCGGTCCGATAGAGAAAATTACCGGATCGAATTGGGGAAACGAAATGTAGCCGTCAGTCATCTTTCACCATCATTTTTCTGCCCTGAAACGGGACAATAAAAGGCTGCGCATGATAGCACAGCCACTTTTTTTACAGGTCGTGAAGTTGTAACCGTTAACGCCCGCCGCGAATCAAACCGCCTAAACCACGGCGCTCCATAAAGGTGGAGACCAGATGGCGCACTTCCGAGGCGGTATGCGCGGCCAGTCCATGCTCGCTGAGCTTCTGCGCCTCTTCAAAATTGAGATGGCGCAGCAGATATTTTACCCGCGGCACGTTCTTGCCGTTCATGCTGAGATGGTGATATCCCATGCCCACTAACAGCGCGACACACATTGGATCGCCAGCCATTTCACCACACAAACAGAGCTCCAGCTTGGCCTGGCGGGCTTCGCTGGCAATAGTGTGCAGCGCCCGCAGCATCGCCGGATGCAGCGAATCATACAGGTTCGCCACGCGCGTATTGTTGCGATCAACCGCCAGCAGATATTGCGTCAAATCGTTGGTGCCAACCGAGACGAAATCGACGCGATCCGCCAGATGCGGGATCATAAACAGCATCGACGGCACTTCAATCATGATGCCAATGCGCGGCTTGGGAATCACATAGCCAAGCATCTCTTCCACTTCGCGGCCGGCGCGATCAATCAGACGACGCGCATCATCGATCTCATCGATGTGGCTGATCATTGGCAACAGAATGCTCAGGTTGCCAGACGCCACGTTGGCGCGCAGCATCGCGCGCACCTGCACCAGGAAGATTTCCGGCTGATCGAGCGTTAAGCGAATGCCACGCCAGCCAAGGCACGGATTCTCTTCGCTGATCGGCATATACGGCAGCTGTTTGTCCGCACCGACATCCAGCGTACGCAGCGTCACCGGTTTGTCGTAGAACAGCTGCAGCATGCCCTGATACTGCGCCACCTGCTCCTCTTCGGACGGGAAGCCGTTGTGGAGCATGAACGGTATTTCGGTGCGATACAGGCCAATGCCATCCACCCAGTTATCCAGCGCCTGCTCGTGTTCCGGGCTGAGGCCGGCATTCAGCATCACCTGAACGCGCTCACCGCTTTTCAGCTCGCCGGGCTGCTCGACCACGCCTTCGGCCATTTTGCTCAGCGCGTTCTCTTCGCTGATTAAGCGCTGATACTCCTGCACCAGCACCGGTTCCGGATCGATCAGCACTTCGCCGCGATAACCATCAACAATCAGCAAGCGCTTGTTAAGCTGCGCCGGCAGGATATCAGCGCCCATCACGGTGGGAATGCCCATCGCGCGCGTCAAAATCGCCGCATGCGAGTTGGCGGCACCGTCGCGCACCACCACGCCAGCCAGACGCTCCTGCGGCAATTCAGCCAGCGTGGTGGCGGTGAGTTCATCCGCGACTAACACGAAGCGTTCCGGCCAGGCATTGGTGCCGACCAGCGAATCATCGAGGTGGAACAGTAGACGTTGACCGAGCACGCGCAGATCGCCAGCGCGCTCGCGTAAATATTGATCCTGCAGGTTGGCGAACTGCTCGGCGAACTTCTCGATCACCGTTTTAACCGCCCACTCCGCGACCGATCCGCGCTCGATCTCATCAAACAGATCTTTTTTCAGCCGTGCATCGGTGAGCAGGTGCGAATAGAGATCGAAGATCGCCGCGCTCTCTTTCTGCACGCTGGCAGCAAAGCGTTTGCTGAAGCGGCGGAATTCGTTGCCGGCCTCGCCCATCGCCAGCACCAGACGCTCGCGTTCGCGCTGCACGTCAAGCGTGGACGCAGCGGAAACCTGATCGAGCAGCGGCTGAGTTTCATCCACCCAACCCGGCGCGACCGCCACGCCCGGCGCAGCGGCAATCGCTTTTACCCGCGTCTGACGGAATTGACCAAACAGTTGACCGAGCTGCGACTGCGACAGCAATCCCGCCATTTGCGTGGCGAGCGTGACGAGGAATGACTCTTCGCTTTCATCAAACTGACGGTGTTCGCGCTGCTGGATAACCAACACGCCAAGCAGCTGGCGGCGGCTGATAATCGGCACGCCGAGGAAGGAGCGATAACGCTCCTCTTTAACAGAAGGAATGTATTTGAAGCTGGGATGGCTCTGCGCGTCGGCGAGGTTGATCGGCTCGGCTAAGCGTCCAACGAGGCCAACAATGCCTTCGTCAAACGCCAGCGTGACCGTACGACCACGCGGCTTTTTTAGCCCGCGTGTCGCCATCAGGTAGTAGCAACGACGATCGTGATCGGCGAGATAAACCGAGCAAACCTCGGTTTCCATCGCAAGGCAAATTTCGTTTACCAGAATGTCGAGTGCTTCATTCAGACGTGGAGCACTCGCCACTTTCTCTACTATTTCGCGTAACTGAGTGAGCATAAAGGGCGTGGCCTATCCTCTTTTACGTCGTTGGGCGGCGTTATTACGCTGCCCCGCACTCTCCTGCATAGACATCACTACGCCCGCGAATTCTTTCATTACGCGGCGATATACATCGCGCTTGAAAGAGACCACCTGACGTACCGGATACCAGAAGCTAACCCAGCGCCAACCATCAAACTCGGGTGTGCTGCTGTGCTGCACATTGATTTCCGCGTCACTGCACATCAACTGCAGAAGAAACCACTTTTGTTTCTGGCCGATACACACCGGCTTTGTGTCCCAACGCACCAAACGTTTTGGCAACTTGTAGCGTAACCAGTTTCGGGTTGAAGCAAGTATTCGAACATCTTTGCGGTGTAAACCCACTTCTTCGAACAGTTCGCGATACATCGCCTGTTCAGCAGTTTCACCCGGATTGATGCCTCCCTGAGGAAATTGCCAGGAGTGCTGTCCAAAGCGCCTGGCCCACAACACTTGTCCTTGCCTGTTACAGATTACGATACCAACATTCGGGCGGTAGCCATCATCATCGATCACTGGACTACCTCAAAGCTAAATTTGAATAGCCTGATTGTTTCACACTCCTTACAGGCGGTAAACCACTGGATAGCGGGCCGCAGGCGGAATAAAAACAGGATAACTCACAGAGATTAGCCAAGTTATAAACAGATGCCCCCATTTATCGGCGATCTTATTCACCTTTTCTGTGGATAGCTTTGTGCAGAACACGGGAATGAATTGAATAACCCCTTCGGATAAATCTCATCACCCAACATAACAATACGCAAAAAAATCATCATATTCATCGGGATATGACTTATTAACCGTTAAATCGTTACCAGGATCCGTAGTTATACTCCGCTCAGTTTTTTCGATCGGTTAAAGATCCATCACCGACGTTTTTATCCACAGAGAATGCCCTAAACCTGGTCAAAGAAAGGAAAAAAAGCGTTCAAAACGCGAAAGTCAAGGCTGTAAATGGAAACAGGGGTATGCCCAAAAGGGTGTTACCCCACTTTTCTGTGGATAACCAGGTTCAACACCTGTTCATTGTCGATAACAAGCTGGGATAACCGGGCCATATCACTGGATCGTCCCATTCTATTGAAATAAAAAAGCATGCTGAATCATGCTATTATCACCTTTATTCAACTAACTGCCATGTGGACAAACCCGGCTCGCGTTTACTGTTCACTCTTTAACCAATGTGAGTTTTAGCATGCACTTCTCACCGTTATTGCCATCGCCACCTGAAAACGAAGCGGAATTACTGCAGCGCGCACAGCAGCTGGCGGGACAGACCTTTGCCGCGCTGGCGGCGCAGATTAACCTGCCGATTCCGGCAGATTTGAAACGCGACAAAGGCTGGGTTGGCATGCTGTTAGAGCTGCATTTGGGTGCCAGCGCTGGCAGCAAAGCCGAGCAGGATTTCGCCCATCTCGGCATTGAGCTGAAAACGATTCCGGTAGATGCGCAGGGCAAACCGCTGGAGACCACCTTCGTGTGCGTCGCGCCGTTAACCGGCAATAGTGGCGTAACCTGGCAAACCAGCCATGTGCGGCACAAACTGGCGCGGGTACTGTGGATCCCGATCGAAGGCGATCGTGCTTTGCCGCTGGCCGAGCGCCGCGTCGGTTCGCCGCTGCTGTGGCATCCGAGTGCAGAAGAGGAGCAACAGCTGCGCGAAGACTGGGAAGAGTTGATGGACATGATTGTGCTCGGTCAGGTGGAGCGCATCACCGCACGTCACGGTGCCTGGCTGCAAATCCGCCCTAAAGCCGCCAACAGCAAAGCGTTGACCGAAGCGATTGGCGAACACGGCGAGCCGATCATGACGCTGCCGCGCGGCTTTTATCTGAAGAAGAGCTTCACCGGTCCGCTTTTGGCGCGACATTTTTTACTGTAAATGCATATTGCTGCCGATAATTTTAGGAATGATGCGATTACTCCTAACGACGAAAGCATTTATTACTACACTTTTGCTGTTGAAGTCGCGAGAAGGAGATAAGAATGAAAGGGTTGGTGAGTGCAGTAGGTTTAACCTTGGTGACGCTGTTATTGAGTGGTTGTAGCAGTGATTACGTCATGGCGACCAAAGATGGCCGCATGATCATGACAGATGGCAAACCCGCCATCGATAAAGAGACCGGATTGGTACAGTACACCGATGAGCAAGGCCATCAGATGCAGATCAATGGTGACGAGGTTTCAACCATCATTGAGCGTTAAGTGCCAAATTGCCCTGCCTGCACGCGTTTTCCCCTTGTGCAGGCGATTTCCCGAACTTTCCCCTCTTCCTTCCGCGCCGCTTCACACGCTATAGTCCCAAAGGACACAACATTCCCTTTCATAATGAAAAAAGGATGCCGGCACATGCACTATCACCGTATTCCCCATAGCACGCTGGAAGTGAGTCAGCTGGGGCTTGGAACCATGACGTTTGGTGAGCAGAACAGCGAAGCCGACGCCCACGCACAGCTTGATTACGCGGTTAGCAGTGGCATCAACCTGATTGATACCGCAGAAATGTATCCGGTGCCGCCGCGCCCGGAAACCCAGGGATTAACCGAACAATACATTGGTAGCTGGCTGAAGAAGCGCGGCAGCCGTGACAAAATCATCCTCGCCAGCAAAGTAGCCGGTCCGGTACGCGGCGCGGATGCGTCGATTCGCCCGAACCAGGCGCTGGATCGCAAAAACATCCGCGAAGCGCTGGATGCCAGCCTGAAACGCCTGAACACCGATTATCTCGATCTCTATCAGCTGCACTGGCCGCAGCGTCAGACCAACTACTTCGGCAAGCTGGGCTATCAATACACCGATTCCAGCGTGCCGGTGACGCTGCTGGAAACGCTGGAAGCGCTGACCGAACAGGTGCGCGCCGGTAAGATTCGCTACATTGGCGTGTCGAACGAAACCGCGTGGGGCGTGATGCGTTACCTGCAGCTGGCTGAAAAGCATGAGCTGCCGCGTATCGTCACCATCCAGAACCCGTACAGCCTGCTGAACCGCAGCTTCGAGGTCGGTTTAGCGGAGATCAGCCAGCATGAAGGCGTTGAGCTGCTGGCGTATTCCAGCCTGGCGTTTGGTACGTTGAGCGGGAAATACCTGAACGGTGCGAAACCAGCCGGTGCGCGCAATACGCTGTTTAGCCGCTTTACCCGCTACAGCGGCGATCAGTCACAGCAGGCGATTGCTGCCTATGTTGCGCTGGCGCAGAAGCACAATATGGATCCGTCGCAGATGGCGCTGGCGTATGTGCGTCAACAGCCGTTTGTCGCCAGCACCTTGCTGGGCGCCACCACGCTGGAGCAGCTGAAGATTAACGTAGAGAGTTTCAATCTGACGCTGAATGCCGAGGTGTTAGAGGAACTGGAAGCGATTCATCGCCAGTTTACCTATCCAGCCCCGTAAAACCGTAAGGTCGCCATTCAAGGCGACCTTATTAATTACCTCACCATCTACCGCCGCGCTTTCCACCACAACACCGCAATCGCCACGGCGAAAATCGCGCCGAATCCGACGCCGGTCGCCACCGCAGGCGCGCCCAGCTTAATCGCCACGGTATACAATCCCAGCATCAGCAGCATCGCGGTATTCTCACCGAGATTTTGCACCGCAATCGCGTTGCCCGAACCCACGGATGCCTTGCCACGCTCCTGCAGCAGCGCATTGAGCGGTACCACGAAGAAACCACCCAGCGCACCAATCAGCATCAAAACCAGATAGGCATTGAGCAAGCTGGTTTGCAACGCGAACACCACCACCATCACGCCAATCAGCACACCGGCTGGCATGCAGCGACGCACGGTTTGCAGCGTCACCAGCTTCGCTGCCGCTGCCGCACCAATCACGATGCCAATCGCCACCATGGCATTCAGCGTGGTCGGGGTTTTGTTATCGCTAATGCCGAGCGCCACCGGCACCCACAGCACCAGCAGGAAACGCAGCGTCACGCCCGCGCCCCAGAACAAGCTGGTGCCGAGCAGCGAGAAGCGCGTTTCGCCGTTGCGCCACAGCAGCTTAGTGGCCGCGATGAAACTGCGCAGCATGGCGCCAAAATGCCAGCTCTGGCCGGGACGCGCCGCCGTCAGGCGCGGAATAAAGATGTTCGCCACCACCGCCATCGCATAGGTCATGGCACACACCACCAGCGCGGCGACCAGGTTCCAGTCCGCCAGAATACCGCCCGCTACCGAACCCAGCAGAATCGCCGCAATGGTCGAACCTTCCATTAAGCCGTTGGCTTTTACCAGCCTTTCACCGCTGGTGATCTCCGTCAGGATGCCGTACTTGGCCGGCGAATAGGATGCCGCGCCAATCCCCACCAGCGTATAGCCGAGGAACGGATTGAAGCCGAAACAGATAACCAGCGCGCCGAGCAGCTTAAGACTGTTGGCGAACATCATTACCCGCCCCTTGGCAAAGCTATCCGCCATCTGGCCCACGAACGGCGCGAGCAGAATGTAAGTGGCTACAAACAGCATTTGCAGGATCGGCTGACTCCAGTCCGGATAGAACTGATTTTTCAGCACCGCCAGCGTCACAAACAACAGCGCGTTGTCGCCAAATGCCGAGAAGAACTGCGCCACAATCACCGCCAGCATGTTGCGCGATAACAGCGGTGCATCCTTATTTAACGCCTGGCTCATGCCTGCTCCTCTTCCGCCAGCTGCTTGAGGCTGACATAGTCCGGTTTGCCGCTGCCCAGCATTGGCAGCTGCTTCATCACGCGGATATCGCGCGGCACCGCCAGTTCCGGCGCGCCAATTTCACGCGCCGCTTTCAGCAGCGTGTCGCGGCCCAACTCGCTGTCGGTAGTAAACAGCACCAACGCTTCACCACGATTACCGTCCGGACGCAGCGACGCCGCATGCTGCTTCTCGTTAGAGGCTTTTAGCGCAATCTGCTCCACAATCTCCAGCGACACCATCTCACCGGCAATTTTGGCGAAGCGTTTCGCACGGCCCTGAATCTGGCAGAAACCGCCTTCATCAAAGCTGACGATATCGCCGGTGTCGTACCAGCCCGCTTCCATCTCGCCTTCGCCGTTATCGGCGACCGGGACTTCCAGCACGCCTGGATTTTCCACGCGCAGATACCCGTTCATTACGTTCGGACCGCGCAGCTGCAGGCGACCGCCCTGCTCAATGCCCGGCACCGAAATCAGACGCGAATCCATGCCCGGCAGAATGCGGCCCACGGTGTGATTTTTCGCCGCCATCGGCACGTTGATCGCCACCACCGGCGCGCACTCCGTCACGCCGTAGCCTTCGAGAATACGGATGCCGTATTTTTCCATGTAGATCTGACGCGTCGCTTCCTGCAGTTTCTCCGCGCCCGCCACCACATAGCGCAGACGCGCAAAATCGTACGGGCTGGCGAAACGCGCATAGTTGCCAAGGAAGGTTGAGGTACCAAACAGCACGGTGCAGTTACGGTCGTAAACCAGCTCCGGCACGATGCGGTAATGCAGCGGGCTCGGATAGAGAAACACCTGTGCGCCGGTCAGCAACGGGGTAAACAGGCCAACGGTTAAACCAAAAGCATGGAACAGCGGCAGCGCCGACATAAAGCGGTCACGCGGGGTGAAATCCGCCACGGTACGAATCTGCTCAACGTTCGCCAACAGACTTTTATGCGAGTGCACCACACCTTTGGGATGGCCTTCCGAACCGGAGGTAAACAGCACCATCGCCGCATCTTCCGGCTGCTGCGCCACCAGCGCACGGCGCGGCATCAGCAGATGCGCCACAATCCACAACTTGTCCTGCAGCGTAACGGTATCTTTCAGATCTTCCAGATAGATCCACTGCACTTCGCTGAGTCCCTGCGGCAAGTGCCACAGGTTGCCTTTTTCGAGGAACTGCCGCGAGGTAAACACGGTTTTCACCTGCGATGCGGTCAACGCCGCACGCATGCCATTCACGCCTGCGGTGTAGTTGAGCATCGCCGGAATGCGGCCGCGCAGCGAAGCACCGAGAATCGCCGCCGCCGTCACCGTGGCGTTCGGCAGCAGCAGACCGACGTATTCACCTTGCTGACTGTAGCGCTCCAGAATGCGGCCCACGCCAAGCGCTTTCTTCAGCAAACCGGTGTAGCTATCCGGTTTGAAGTTGACGTCTTCGATACACGGCTTCATCGCGCCATAACGCTGACGCGCATTCAGGAAAGCTTCGAACAGCGTCTCACGTGGACGCACCGCCATGCGGGCTTCCATCATCACATGATGCAGGTGCTCGCCCGCCAGCGTGCGACGATCGCGCGCGCGCCTGGCTTCAGGCATCGGGATTACCGTTGGCGGCAGCACCGTTAAGGTGATGCGCGGGAACAGGCGCCGTTTAAACACGCCCGCCAGACGACCAAACGGCGTATATTCCGCGCCTTCGATACGCATCGGCACCACGGTGGCACCGGATTTCGCCGCCACAAAGCCGGCGCCGCTGTAGATCTTCATCAGCGATCCGGTCACGGTGATGCGCCCTTCGGGGAAGATCACCACCGGACGGCCCTGATTGATCATGCGCACCAGATGTTTGATCGACATCGGCTTGGTGGGATCGAGCGGAACGAAGTCGATGATCGGCTTCAGCAGACGCATAAACCATTGATCGCTGATCGAGGAATAGACCGCGAACACCGGTTTGATCGGCAGAAACAGCGCCAGTAATACCCCATCCAGAAACGACGTGTGATTGGGGGTGATCAGCACTTTCTCTTTATGCAGTGCCGCGAGGTCGCCGCGCAGTTCCACACGCCACAGCAGGCGGAACAGGAAACGGAAAAAAGTGAGTAGCATGCCAGCTCCTTAGCAATCGTAAAAATGGCTCTTACGATGCAGGATCTGGGGATTTTCGACAAGTGGCGTGGTGATATTCGTGCTGGTTTGGCATTCTTAGCCCCGACCAACATTGCGCAATAAATTGCGCCGCTACGGAATAGGCGCGCTTTTGTAGCGGCGCGATTTATCGCGCAGTGTTGACCTGATTTATGGCTGCCAGCCACCGCCCAGCGCGGCGATCAGACCGACGCTGCTGACCCACTGCGTGCTCTGCAGCGACAGCAAACTCTGCTGCGCGCTCAGGCTGCTGTTTTCGGTGGTGGCGACGTCGAGATAGTCGATCATTCCGGCATCATACTGATTACGCGTTACGCGCGCCGATTCCTGCGCCGCGTCGGTGGCGCGCTGCTGTGCGGCGATTTCGCCCTGCAAAGTATTCAGCTGCACCAGATAATCCTCCACTTCGCCCATGCCGGTCAGCACCGACTGGCGATAGCTGGCAACGCTGGCATCATAGGCGGCGCGCGCCTGTTCGACTTTCGCTGAGGTGGCGCCGAAATCTAACAGCGTACCGCTCAGCTCCGGCCCCAAAGACCAGACGCGATTGGGCAGCGAGAACAAACTGTTGATCGCCGATGAACTCACGCCGCCGCTGGCGCTCAGCGTCAAATCGGGGTAGTAACCGGCAATCGCCACGCCGACCGCCGCATTCGCCGCCGCCACGTTGCGCTCGGCGTAGGCGATATCGGGACGGCGCTGCAACAGCTGCGACGGCACGCTGTTCGGGATCGCGGGCAGCGCGGCCTCCAGCTTCGCCACCGGCAAGGAGAAATCCGCCGGAGCTCGGCCCAGCAGCAACGCAATGGCGTGCTCCATCTGTGCACGCTGCCACTGGTAATCCTGCGCCGAGGCGCGGGCGCTCTCCAGCTGCATCTGCGCCTGCGCTAAGGTGGCGCGTGATTCGCTGCCCGCCGCGTATTTGTTTTCTATCACCGTCAGATAGCGTTGATAGGCCGCGATACTGCGCTGATAGAGCGCGATTTTCTCGTCGATGATGCGCAGCTGGAAATAGTCCTGCGCCAGTTCGGACTGCGCGCTCAAGGTGATATTCGCCAGCTCGGCTTTGCTGGCTTCGGCGCTGGCATGGTTCTCCTCCAGCGTGCGTCGCAGTTTGCCCCACACATCCAGCTCCCAGCTGGCGCTGAGATCGGCGGCATGGCTGTTGCTGACGCTGCGTTGATCGCTGGCGCTGGCGCGGCTGCCGCTGCGCGTGCTGCTGGCGTCGTAGCCTAGCGACGGCAACAACTCCGCGCGTGATTGCCCAGCCAGCGCCTGTGCTTCGCGGTACTGCGCGGCATAGCTGGCAACGTTCTGGTTGGAGATGCTCACCTGCTTCAGCAGACTAGCCAGCGTGGCATCATGATAAACCTGCCACCATTCACCTTTGCTGTTTGCATCCTGCGGCGTCGCCTGCGTCCAGCCTTTGGCTTCTTTGAAATGGGTCGGCATCGCCATGCTCGGGCGCTGATAATCGGGGCCAACCGCGCAGCCCGCCAGCAACATCACGGTGAGCAACGGCGTAATTTTCAGAGACATTTTCATCTATCGGGATTCCACATGACGCAACCGCTGCCACTGACGTTGCGTGGCGCGGCTTAAACGGTCGAGCCAGAGATAAACCACCGGCGTAGTAAACAGCGTTAATAATTGGCTCAGCGCCAAACCACCGGCAATCGCCAGCCCGAGCGGGCTACGTAAGTCGGCATCGCCGCCGCTGCCCAGCGCCAGCGGCAGCGCGCCAAAGAAGGCGGCCAGCGTGGTCATCATGATCGGCCGGAAACGCATCAAGCAGGCTTGGGTGATCGCCTGCTGCGGCGTCATGCCTTGGCTGCGCTCGGCGTGAATCGCAAAGTCGATCATCATGATGGCGTTCTTTTTCACGATACCAATCAGCAGGATGATGCCGATCAGCGCGATCACCGTCAGCTGCGTGTTGGTCAGCAACAGCAACAACAACGCGCCCACACCCGCCGACGGCAGTGTTGAGAGAATGGTGAGCGGATGGATGTAACTCTCATATAGCACGCCGAGCACGATATACACCGCCGCCAGCGCCGCGATAATCAGCCACGGCATGGTGGCGGTAAGCTGGGCGAAGGCGGCGGCGGTGCCGGCAAAACCGGCCTGAATACTGGAGGGTAAACCGAGCTGCGCCATCGCCTGCTTAATCAGCGCCTGCGCCTGCTCCAGCGACACGCCATCGTTGAGGTTAAACGCCACGGTGCTGGTGGCGGATTGGCCCTGATGCGCCACCGACAGCGGCGCGTTGCCGCCCTTGAAGCTGGCGAACGCGGCGAGCGGCACGCGATCGCCGCTGTCGTTAATCACATACAGCTGCTGCAAAATCGCCGGATCGCGCGTATAGCTATCCTGCAGCGACATCACCACATGATACTGATTAAGCGTGTGATAGAGCGTGGCGACCTGACGCTGGCTGAAGGCGTTATTCAGCAGAATGTCGAGCATCTGCACATCCACGCCCAACCGTTTCGCGCGGTCACGATCGATATTAATCACCACTTCCTGACCGCCGGTTTGCGAGTCGGAATCGACGCTGTTCAGCTGCGGGATTGCCGCCAGCGCTGCCTGCACTTTGGGCGTCCACTCACGTAGCAGATCGAGATCGTCGGCCTGCAAACTGTATTGATAGGTTGCGTTGGCGCTGCGCCCGCCGATGTGCAGATCTTGCGCCGCCATCAGGAACATCTGCGCGCCGGCGATATGGCTGGTTTTCATACTCAGGCGGTTCGCCACTTCGGTGGCGGTGGCATCGCGCTTGTCAAAATCCTTGAGGCGCACAAAGAAGTTGGCGCTGTTGCGCGAGCCGAACATGCCGCTGCCCATCGACGACATCACGCTCTCCACCGCCGGATCGGACTGGATGATGTGGGTGAACTGCAGCATTTTCGGCTTCATCGCCTGGAAGGAGATGTTCTGATCGGCACGCAGCGCGCCCATCAGCAGGCCGGTATCCTGATTGGGGAAAAAGCCTTTCTGCACCACGGAAAACAGGAACAGGTTGAGCAGCACGGTCAGCACCAGGCTGAACATCGTCAGCTTTTGGTGCGCCATCACCCAGGTTAACCCGCGCGAATAAGCCGCCAGCAATGCGTTAAGTTGGTTTTCGATAAACTGATACAGCGGATGCGGGCGTTGCGTGACTTTGGGCTTTGGCTTCAGCAGGCGCGCGCACAGCATCGGCGTCAGGCTCAGCGAGACAAACATCGAAATCAGCAGCGATACCGTCAGCGTGACGGCAAATTCGCGGAACAAGCGTCCGACGATGCTGCCCATCAGCAGTATCGGGATGAACACCGCAATCAACGACATAGTCATCGACAGCACGGTAAAACTCACTTCCTGCGCGCCACGCAGCGCCGCGCGTAGCGGACTGAGCCCTTCTTCGATATGGCGCGTGATGTTTTCCAGCACCACAATCGCGTCATCGACGACAAAGCCGGTGGCGATAATCAGCGCCATCAGCGACAGGTTATCGAGGCTGTAACCCAGCAGATACATCACCGCGCAGGTGCCAATCAGCGAGACCGGCAGCGCCAGCGCCGGGATAATCACCGCCTGCACGTTGCGCAGAAACACAAACACCACGGCGATCACCAGCAGCATCGCCACCAGCAGCGTCTCTTCGGTGTCATACAGCGAGGCGCGCACCGTCGGCGAGCGATCCACCACCACTTTCAGTTGCGTATCGGCGGGCAGATTTTTTTCCAGCGCCGGCAGCTGCGCTTTGATGGCATCAATGGTGTCGAGCATGTTGGCACCGGCCTGGCGCTTAATGCCCACCATCACCGATGGCATGGCATTGAGGAAACCGGCCTGATACTGATCTTCAACCGAGTCATACACGGTGGCGACATCATGCAGCCGCACCGCTTTGCCCTGTTTATACGTGACAATCAAATCCTGATACTGCGCGGCTTTATCCAGCTGACCGTTGCTGTCCACCACCCACGACTGGCTGCTGCCCTGCAAAATCCCTTTCGGCTTATTGCTGGTGCTGTTGGCGATGGCGCTGCGCACCGTATCCAGCGAAATACCATACTGCGCCAGCTTCAGCGGCTGCAGATCGATGCGCACCGCCGGTAAGGCGCTGCCCATCAGCGACACTTCGCCCACGCCTTTCACCTGGCCCATCGCCTGCTCGATTTTGCTTTCGGCCAGATCGTAGAGTTCGCCCGGCGTGCGCGTGGCGGACGTCAGCGCCAGCATCACAATCGGCGCATCCGATGGATTGGCTTTGCGATAGGTCGGCAGCGACTCCATCGCGCTCGGCAGCAAACTGCGTGCGGCGTTGATCGCCGCCTGCACGTCACGCGCTGCGCCGTTGATGTCGCGATCGAGGTCAAACTGCAAAATCACGCTGGTCGATCCCTGCGAACTGGTCGAGGTCATCTCGGTGACGCCGGCAATCTGCCCCAGCGAACGCTCCAGCGGCGTAGCGACGGTGGCTGCCATGGTTTCCGGGCTGGCACCGGCCAGGCTGGCGCTCACCATGATAGTGGGGAAATCCACCTGCGGCAGCGGCGCCACCGGCAGCAGCCGATAGCCCAACGCGCCCAGCAGCAGGATCGCCAGCGTCAGCAATAACGTGGCAACCGGGCGGAAGATAAACAGCCGGGTGAGGTTCATCGCTCGCCCCGCGCCTGCTGCTGCTTGCGCTGCATGTAGCGCTTGCCGCGCTGCGCGATGCCATCAAACCACAGGTAAATTACCGGCGTAGAGAACAGCGTCAGCACCTGGCTGACGATCAAACCGCCAACAATCACCAGACCGAGCGGCTGCCGCAGCTCGGCACCGGAACCGGACGCCAGCATCAGCGGCAGCGCACCGAGCAGCGCCGCCATGGTGGTCATCAGAATCGGGCGGAAGCGCAGCAAACAGGCCTGATGAATCGCGTCCCGCGCGCTCATGTGCTGCTTGTTTTCCGCCTCCAGTGCGAAGTCGATCATCATAATCGCGTTCTTCTTGACGATACCGATCAGCAGAATCACGCCAATCAGCGCAATCAGGCTGAACTCGCTGCCCGCCAGCAGCAGCGTCAACAGCGCGCCGACCGCCGCCGACGGCAGCGTCGAGAGAATGGTCACCGGATGGATAAAGCTCTCATAGAGAATGCCGAGCACCACGTACATGGTGATTAATGCCGCCAGAATCAGCCACAGGGTGTTGCCGATGGCGCTCTGGAATGCCGAGGTTTCGCCCTGATAACGCAAGGTGATGCTCGACGGCAAATTCAGCTGCTGCGTCACTGCGGCAATCGCCTTCTGCCCCTCTTCCAGCGAATAGCCTTTATTGAGATTGAACGACACCATCACCGCCGGGAATTGATTGAGCCGCATGTGCATCAGTGAACCGGTGCGCTGGTGAATGGTGGCGATGGACGTGAGCTTCACCATGCCGGTGGTGGTTGTGGTGGTGTCATCCGTGGTGGAAGTGCTGCTGCTCGCGCTGGTCACCGGCAAATAGACATCATCAAACGAAGCGGGCGATTGCTGATACTGCGGCGCCACTTCCAGCACCACGCGATATTGATTGGCCTGGGTAAAGATGGTGGAGACCAAACGCTGACCGAAGCTGTTGTAAAGCGCGGTATCGACGTCGGCGGCGGTAATGCCGTAGCGCGCCGCTTTATCGCGATTCAGCTCGACATAGGCCACGCGGCCCTGATCCTGCAGGTTACTCACCACGCCGTTAAACTCCGGACGCTGCTGCAAGGCGGCGACCATCTTTGGCGTCCAGCGCACCAGGTTTTCGCTGTCGGCATCATCCAGCGTGAACTGATACTGGCTCGGCGACACCTGATCGTTAACGGTCAAATCCTGCGCCGGTTGCAGATAGAGCTGAATGCCCGCCACCTGCTGCGCCGCCTGTTGCAGCTGTTTAATCACCACGTCGGCTTTGTCGTCGCGCTGTTCAAACGACTTGAGGTTGATCTGGATGCGCCCGCTATTCAGGCTGGTGTTGCTGCCATCAATGCCGATGGTTGAGGACAAACTCTCCACCGACGGATTTTGCAGAATCACTTTCGCCAGCGCCTGCTGCCGCTTCGACATCTCGCTAAACGACACATCCTGCGACGCCACGGTGACGCCCTGAATCAGCCCGGTATCCTGGGTCGGGAAGAAGCCTTTTGGGATGGCGATGTAAAGCAGCGCGGTGAGCGCAAAGGTCGCCAGCGCCACCAGCAGCGTCAGCTTCTGATGGTTCAGCACCACCGTCAGCATGCGGTCGTAGCCGCGCACCAGCTTGTCGAACAGTTCGCCGCCTTTACGCGAGAAGCGCGACTGTTTTTCTGGCGGAATGTGCTGCAACAGATAGGCGCACAGCATCGGCGTCAGCGTTAGCGACACTACCATCGACACCAGAATCGACACCGCCAGCGTGATGGCAAATTCGCGGAACAACCGCCCAACCACGTCGCCCATAAACAGCAGCGGGATCAGCACGGCAATCAGTGAGAAGGTCAGCGAGATGATGGTGAAGCCAATCTGCTGCGAGCCTTTCAGCGCCGCCTGCATCGGCGTTTCGCCCTCTTCCAGCCGCCGTGAAATGTTCTCCACCACCACAATCGCATCGTCGATAACGAAGCCGGTGGCGATGGTCAGCGCCATCAGCGAAAGATTATTCAGGCTGAAGTCGGCCAGATACATCACGCCGAAGGTACCAATCAGCGACAGCGGCACCGCCACGCTGGGAATCAGCGTCGCCGCCACGTTGCGCAGGAACAGGAACGTCACCATCACCACCAGCGCCACCGACAGCATCAGCTCAAACTGCACGTCGCTGATCGAGGCGCGAATGGTTTGCGTGCGATCCGACAAGATGCTCATCTTCACGCCGTCCGGCAGTGCCGCCTGCAGCTTCGGCAGCTGCGCTTTGATGCTGTCCACCACCTGAATCACGTTGGCGCCCGGCTGGCGCTGCACGCTGATCACAATCGCCGGACTGTTGTTGGCCCACGCCGACTGGAAGCTGTTCTCCGGTCCCTGTTCGATATGCGCGATATCTTTCAGCCGCAGCGCCGCACCGTTTTGGTAAGTGATGATCAAATTGCCGTACTCATCGGCGGTGCGCAGCTGATCGTTGGCGTCGATGGTCACCGAGTGATATTTGCCGTCGAAGCCGCCTTTCGAGCCGTTCACGTTGCTGTTGCCGATCAGCGTGTTGACGTCCTCCAGCGACAGCTGATGCGCCGCCAGCGCTTTCGGGTCCATCTGCACGCGAATCGCCGGTTGATGGCCGCCCGCCAGCGTCACCATGCCGACGCCGTTAATCTGCGACAGCTTGAGCGCCACGCGCGTGTTCACCAGATCCTGCACCTGCGTCAGCGGCAGCGTGTCGGAACTTACCGCCAGCGTAATCACGGCGGTATCGGCTGGATTGACCTTTTTGTAAGTAGGCGGATTGGGCAGATCGCTCGGCAGCAAATTATTGGCGGCATTGATCGCCGCCTGCACTTCCTGCTCGGCGACATCCAGCGACAGATCGAGGCTGAACTTCAGCGTGACGATCGACGATCCGCTTGAGCTGGTTGACGTCATCTGGCTCAACCCAGCCATTTGACCCAGCTGGCGCTCCAGCGGCGAGGTGACGGACGACGCCATCACATCCGGGCTGGCACCGGGATAGAGCGTGGTGACCTGAATGGTTGGGTAATCCACCTGCGGCAGCGCCGAGGTGGAGAGAAAACGGTAAGAGAAGATCCCAGCGATCAGCACGCCGACCATCAGCAAAATGGTGGCGACCGGACGCTGGATAAACAGGCGAGACGGATTCATTTGGCCTCGGCGGTCGCGGTGGTTTTGCGCTCATCCGCCAGCTGCACTTTGCTGCCGTTGGTCAGGCGATCGATGCCTTCGGTGACCAGACGATCGCCCGGTTCCACTCCGTTGAGAATCGCCTGCTGATCTTCACCAAACGTTGGCCCGGTGGTGACCGCTTTGCGCGTCACGGTGTTGTCTTTATTGATAACAAACACGAAGCTGCCGTCGCTGCTCAGCTGCAGCGCCTGCGCCGGGATCACCGTGGCATGTTTCAGGATGTTGGTTTGCAGCCGCAGATTGACGAACTGGTTAGCGAACAGCGATTCGTCTTCATTCGGGAAGGTGGCTTTCAGCTCAATGGTGCCGGTCGCGGTATCGATCTGGTTGCTGATGAACTTCACCTCGCCCTGCGCCAGCGCGCGGCTGTTGTCCTGATCAAAGGCGGTGGCGGGCAGACTTTGCCCGCCGTGCAGCGCTTTGGTCAGCTGCGGAATGTTGCCCTGCGGCACGCTAAAGGTCACGGCGGCGGGCTGCATCTGCGTCACCACCACGATGCCGGTGGTATCGGTGGTTTGCACCATATTGCCGGGATCGACCAGACGCAAACCGACGCGTCCGCTGATTGGCGAGGTGATGCGCGCATACTCGATATCCAGTTTGGCGCTGGCGATCTGCGCTTCATCAGCGGCGACCGCGCCTTTGTACTGGCCGACGGTGGCGGTTTGGGTATCGAGATCCTGGCGCGATAGCGAGTCCTGCGCCGCCAGTTTCTGATAGCGCGCCAGCGTTAACTGTGCGCTTTTCAGCAACGCCTGATTCTGATTGAGATCGCCCTGATACTGCGCCAGCGTGGCCTGATAGCTGCGCGGATCGATCTGCGCCAGCAGCTGGCCGGCGCTAACTTTTTGCCCTTCGGTAAAGAACACTTTTTCCAGCTGTCCAGCGACGCGGCTGGTGACCGTGACGCTGGCGTTAGGGATCACCGTGCCGAGCGCGTTGAGGTATTCCGGCACATCAGCGCTGCTGGCGACGCCGCTGTGTACCAGCGTGGCACCGCCCATCATCGTCGCCATGCCCGGCGGGCCACCCGCGCCACCGCGATGACCGCCGCGTGCGCCCGGCGGCTTTCCGCCGCCCGGCATGCCGCCGTGACCACCGACCACGCGCCAGATCACGCCCGCCACAATCAACAGCACAAGCAACAACAGGAGCCATTTCAGCCAGCGGGAAAACGGGGAGCGGAAAGCGTTGTTAGTCATCAGGATCTTCAGGTTAGCCAGAAAACGGAAAATCCCCTGTAAAACAGGGGACTATTTCAAGGGGAAATCATCACTACGCGCATTATCGGTTGAATGCCCGCGCGAATTCCATACGCGAACCGTAAGGGTTTCGTTAAGGTGATTAAGATTTCCAGCCGCCGCCTAACGCCTTGTACAGGGTGATTTTCTGGTTCAATTGGCCGAGATGCGCGCTGATCAGCGACTGCTGCGCACTGTAAAGCGATCGCTGGGCCACTAACACATTGAGATAATTGTCGACGCCTTGCTTGAAGCGCAATGTGGAGTAATCGTAGTCGCGCTGATTGGCGCCAACCTCCTGTTGCAGCGCCGTCAGCTGATCCTGCCAGGTATCCTGACCGGCCAGCGCATCGTTCACCTCTTTAAACGCGGTCTGGATCGCCTTCTCATAGTCAGCAATCTCAATGCGTTTCTCGATATGCGCGATATTTAGGTTGGCCTGGTTTTTACCACCGTCAAAAATCGGCAGGTTAATCGATGGCATGAATGACCATGCGCCGGTGCCGCCGCCCAGCAGGCTGCCAAGCGAGCTGCTGGTGGAGCCGCCGGACGCGGTCAGCGTGATGCTCGGGAAGAAGGCGGCACGCGCCGCGCCGATATTGGCATTAGCCGCCTTCAGCGTGTGCTCCGCCGCCATGATATCCGGGCGACGCGTCAGCAGATCCGACGGTAAGCCAGCGGGCGTGGCCGGGAAGTGCCAGTTGGCGTCCAGCGTGGCGTGTGACAGCAGCGTGGCGGGCAGATCGGTGCCGACCAGCAAGCGCAGCGCATCCACATCCTGCCGCACCTGCCGCGTGTAACTCGCCACGTCCGCCTGCGCCGCCCGCACCGTGCTTTCGGCCTGCGCCAGATCCTGATCGCTGCTGGCACCGCCGTCGTAGCTGAGCTTGGTCAGGCGATACGATTCCTGCTGGCTTTGCGCGGTGTGTTGCGCCAGATGCAGCAGATCGTTATCCGAACTCAGCGTCAGCCACGCCGTCGCCACTTCCGCGATCAGTGAAATGCGCGTGGCGCGTTCGGTGGCGGCGCTCGACAGATAGGTTTCCTGCGCCTGATCGCTCAGGCTTTGCAGGCGGCCGAAGAAATCCAGCTCCCACGAGGTGACGCTCAAGCCGCTGTTCAGCTCGTGATAGGTCACCGCGCCGCTGGTTTTGGTGTTGTAGAGATTGGCCGGTTCATGCGCCGAAGTCTGGCTGGCCGTGGCGTTGATCGACGGCATCAGCGCAGCGCGCTGCACCGTGACGCCCTGCTGCGCCTCTTGCACGTTCAGCGCCGCCACGCGCAGGTCGCGGTTGTTATCGAGCGACAGCTGGATCAGGTTGCGCAGCGTGGCATCGGTGAAGAAGTTCTGCCACGGCAAATCGGCGACGTTGCCGACGGGCGTCGCCTGATCGTATTTAGCGTCCACCGGCAGCGCCGGGCGCTGATAGTGCGGTGCCAGCGTACAACCGGCCAATGCCAGCGCGAGCGGCAACAGCGCCAGACGGAAGTTATTCATGTTCATTTTTAACCCCCTCTGCGGATGTTTGTTTCTTACGCGCAAAGAACTGCGAAACCACCACGTAGAACATCGGCACAAAGAAGATGGCGAGGAAAGTCGCGGTGATCATACCGCCCGCCACCGCCGTACCAATCGAATGCTGGCTGCCTGCGCCCGCGCCGTTGGATATGGTCAGCGGCAGCACGCCGAGAATAAACGCCATTGAGGTCATGATAATCGGACGGATACGCAGCCGCGCCGCTTCTACCGCCGCTTCCACCAGCGTTTTGCCCTCGCGCTCATGCAGCTCTTTGGCGAACTCCACGATCAGGATGGCGTTTTTCGCCGCCAGCCCCACGGTGGTCAGCAGGCCAACCTGGAAGAAAACATCGTTCTGCAGGCCACGCAGCAGCACCGCGCTAATGGTGCCGAGGATGCCGAGCGGCACCACCATGATCACCGAGAACGGAATCGACCAGCTCTCGTACAGCGCTGCCAGACACAGGAACACCACCAGAATCGAGATCAGATACAACTGCGTGGTTTGACTGCCAGATGCCTGCTCCTCATACGAAATGCCGTACCACTGCACGCGGAAACCGTGCGGCAGCTGCTTCGCCAGCTGTTCCACCGCCTTCATCGCTTCACCGGTACTCTGGCCCGGCGCGGGCGATCCGAGGATCTCCTCAGCGGTTAAGCCGTTAAAGCGTTCAAAGTGCGGCGAGCCGTACACCCATTTGCCAGAGGCGAAGGCGGAGAATGGCACCATGGTGCCGCTGCTGTTGCGGAAGTACCATTTGTCGAGATCCGACGGTGTGACGCGCGAGTCCGCTTTGCCCATCAGATAGACCTCTTTCACGCGGCCGTTATACATGAACTGATCGATGTAGCTGGAGCCCCACGCCACCGACAAAGTGTTGTTGATGTCGGTCATGCTCAGGCCGAGCGCGCTGGCCTTCTCATCATTGATCTCCAGCTGATACTGCGGCTCATCTTCCAGCCCGTTAAGACGTACCTGCGCCAGATGTGGATCGTTGTTCGCCAACGTAATCAGCTGATGCGCGGCATCCATCATCTGCTGATGGCTGTGCGCGCCGGTATCCTGCAGATAGAGATCGAAACCGGTGGCGTTGCCCAGCTCCATCACTGCCGGCGGCACCATGGCGAAGATTTTGGCGTTCTGATAGTTGGCGAAGTGCGCCATCACGCGGTTCGCCAAATCCTGCACGCTTTGCCCGCTGTGCGTGCGGTCGCCCCAATCTTTCAGGCGCACAAAAGCCATGGCGTTGCTCTGGCCGCGACCGGCAAAGTTAAAGCCCGCCACGCCAAAGGTGGTGGTCACCACCGACGCTTCGTTCTGTTGCAGATAGGCGTTGAGATCGTTGATCACCTGCTGAGTGCGCTGCGATGACGAGTTCACCGGCAGCGTGATCTGCACCATCATCAAGCCCTGATCTTCACCCGGCAGGAAGGTGGTCGGTACACGGGTGAACAAAAATCCCGTCACGCCAACGATCACCAGATAGATCATCAGGAACAGGCCGCGACGGGAAATCACTTTGCTGACGCCGTGGGTGTAGTGCATTGCCCCGCTGTCGAACTTGCGGTTAAACCAACCGGCGAATCCGGTGGTTTTGTGCTCCGCCGCTGCCGGTTTCAGCAAGGTGGCGCACAGCGCAGGCGTGAAGATCAGCGCCATGATCACCGACAGCGCCATCGCCGAGACGATGGTGACCGAGAACTGGCGGTAAATCACGCCGGTCGATCCCGAAAAGAACGCCATCGGCAGCAGCACTGCCGACAGCACCAGCGCAATGCCAAACAGCGCGCCCTGAATCTGCTGCATCGATTTAATGGTGGCGGCTTTTGGGTCGAGCTGCTCTTCGTGCATTACGCGCTCAACGTTCTCCACCACCACAATGGCGTCATCCACCAGTAGCCCGATGGCCAGCACCATGCCGAACATGGTGAGGGTGTTAATGCTGTAACCAAACGCCGAAAGAATGCCAAAAGTGCCCAGCAGCACCACCGGCACCACCAGCGTGGTGATCAGCGTGGCGCGCAGGTTTTGCAGGAAGATCAGCATCACGAAGAACACCAGCACCACCGCTTCGATCAGCGTTTTCACCACCTCTTCAATTGAGGCGCTGACCACCGGCGAGGTGTCGTACGGATACTGAATCTCGACGTTATCCGGCAGCGAATCTTTCAGGTCGGCGATGGTTTGGCGCACCGCCTTGGCGGTATCCAGTTCATTGGCACCGGTTGCCAGACGCAGCGCGATACCGGCGGCCGGTTTGCCGTTCATGGTGGCATCGATGCCGTAGCTTTGCGGCCCGAGCGCGACGCTGGCCACATCTTTCAGCCGCACCTGCGAGCCGTCGCTATTCACCTTCAGCAGCACATTCTCAAACTGCTGCACGGTGGTGAAACGGGTTTTGCCGAGGATCGTCGCCTGGGTTTTTGCGCCCTGAATGGTCGGCAAACCGCCGAGTGAACCGGACGACACCTGCACGTTCTGGTTATCAATCGCCGTGGTGACATCGCTCGGCATCAGGTTGTATTTGTACAATTTGGCCGGATCGAGCCAGATGCGCATCGCGTATTCGGATCCCAGCACCATGAAGTCGCCGACGCCCGGCGTACGCGAGATCGGATCTTCCAGTTTCGACACCAGCATGTCGGCCAGATCGCCGTTAGTCAGCTTGCCGTCTTTGGCGATCAGCCCGATGACCATCATGAAGTTTTTCTGGTACTTACGGATGCGGATACCTTGCTGGGTGACATCGGTGGGCAGCTGCGACTCCGCTAGCGACACGCGATCCTGCACCTGAACCTGGGCGATATCGGGATTGATGCCCTGATTAAAGGTGGCGATGATCTGCGCGCTGCCGTCCGAGGCGCTGCTCGACTCCAGATAACGCAAACCATCCAGGCCATTCAGCTGCTGCTCAATGACCTGCACCACGGTGTTTTGCGTGGTTTCGGCGCTGGCACCCGGATAGGTCACCGAGATAGAGACCGCTGGCGCGGAGATATTGGGATATTGATTGACCGGCAAACTGATGGCGGCAATCGCGCCGACCAGCATCACGATAATGGCGATAACCCAGGCGAAGATTGGACGTTCAATAAAAAACTTCGACATGCCGCCCCCTTATTGCGCCGCTGCGTCAGTCATCGAAAGACTCACCGCATTGGCGGATGGCGTGTCGTTGGTATTGGCGGCGGTGGTGGTCACTTTCACCCCGCTGCGCACGCTTTGCAGGTTGTTCACCACCACGTTTTCCCCTTGCTGCAGGCCCGAGGTCACCAGCCATTCTCCGTTGATCATCTCGCCGGTGTGGATACTGCGCTGCTCGATGGTGTTGTCGCTTTTCACCACAAAGACATACGGCTGACCTTTGGTGTCATGCATGATCGACTCTTGCGGCAGCAAAATGCCTTGCTGCTGAATGCCCTGCGGGAAGCTGGCATGCACGTACATGCCCGGCAGCAGTTCGTTATTCGGGTTCGGGAACACCGCGCGCAGCACCACGGTGCCGGTGGCGGTATCGACGTTCACTTCCGAGAACGCCAGCCTGCCCTGCTCGGCGTACTGGCTGTTATCTTCCAGCGACAAGCCCACGGCGGCGGTGTTGTCGGCCACTTTGGCGATTTTGCCATCGGCCAGCGCACGGCGCAGGCGCAGCAGATCGGTGGAGGATTCGCTGACATCGACGTAGATCGGATCAAGCTGAGTGATGGTGGCGAGATAATCGGTTTGCCCGTTGGTGACCAGCGCACCGGCGGTGTACAGCGAGCGGCTAATGTGGCCGGAAATCGGTGCTTTCACCAGCGTGTAGTCGAGATTCACTTTGGCGGTTTCCACGTCGGCCTGCGCTTCACGCGCGGCGGCGACCGCATCGTCGTAGGTTTGCTGGCTGATGGCGTGCGCGTTGGCCAGCGGCTGATAGCGCTTCACCACCATCGCATCGTTCTGCCAGGTCGCCATGGCTTTGTCGTAGGCGGCTTTATAGGTGGCCGGATCGATTTGATACAGCGGCTGGCCGGCTTTCACTTCACCGCCCTCGGTAAACAGGATTTTTTCAATTACGCCGCTCACCTGCGGACGCACCTGCGCAGTTCTCACCGCCGTGGTGCGGCCTGGCAATTGGCTGACAAGCGTAACGGGTTGCGCTTTCAGGTTGACCACCCCCACTTGCGGGGTGGCGGATGCGGCGGGCTTTGCTCCGCCCTGGTCACAGGCTGCCAGTAAAAACACCACGCTGGCAGAAAGAAGTTTCAGGCGCATAGTTGTTCTCTAAAAGATAGGAAGGGAATAGTCACGAAGGTAATGACTTGAAAGCCATTGTAGGGAGGCGGGTTAAGCGGGGTTGTTAAGGTTGCGTAAAATATATTTTCCAAAGGAAAATGGTAAACCTTTCGTGCCATAAAGGGTTGGGATTTTTAGCGTTTTGCGGGTTTTCAGCCCCGAAATCGATTATCGAAAATTTCGTAGCGGCGCAATTTATTGCGCAAGATAACAGCGGGAAAAAGGTCAACGGAGCGCAATGAATTGCGCCGCTACGGTTATGTGCACGCAATAACAACCGATTCAACCTTTGGGTTCAATGCCGCGGCGGCGCAGCTCGCGGCGCGCCAGCTCTTTTAACCAGCACGACAGCGTGACGTTGTCGTCGTCGGTCACACTGCGCAGCTGCTCGTGCAGCTCTGGGTGAATACGTAACTGAAACGCCGAAGAACGGCCCTCGCCTTTTGGCGTGCGGTCTTTGGTTTTTGGCATCGCGGGTTGGCCTCAACGAGTCGCAATAAAAAATCGCCCCTTAAAGCGCTACCAACACCGTAAGGGGCTAGCGAACCGCCATGGAATGCGACATCGCGGTGCGTTACCTACAGGTTACACAACCCGATATTTTTATGTTGCCGGGGAAGTGTTAAGACTCAGACAAGAGGTGTGAGCGAGTTCGCACGGCAGTAAATTACAGGCAAAAAAAACCCACGCTTCTGCGTGGGTCGGTGTAATAACAGGGTACTGCCAAAGCAGCTTGTTTCACACCCATCAATACCTCTGGGATCTCCATACTCGCACCGATGAGTCGGTGAAAGACAGGTGCAAAAAGCAACGGTGTTTGGGGAAGTGAAACGAGGTGTTAATATTCTCCACACCTCACTTACACTTTTGATTTAACTAAGATTTGTCTGAAGAAGGTTTACTGTAGATCGCATCGGGTGCCACGTTCATGTGCTTGAGTACCGGGCCCATGATGTTGCCGAAGATCGGTGCCGCCACCGAGCCACCAAAGTGATCGCCCGCGGTGGGATGGTTGATCATTACCACCAGCGCCACTTCCGGATGGCTGGCGGGCGCGATGCCGGCGGTGTAGTTGATATAACCGCCATCGTACTTGCCGCTGGTGCCCATCTTCTCTGCGGTACCGGTTTTGGTCGCCAGACGATAACCCGGCACCGCCGCTCTTACCCCGGTCCCGCCCGGCAGTACGTCGCTCTCCAGCATATGCACCACGGTTTGCACCACCTGCGGATTCGCCACCTGTTTGCCTAACACCGGCGGCGTCACTTTGGTGATCGACAATGGACGATAAACGCCGTACGAACCAAGCGTGGCGTATTCACGCGCAATCTGCAGCGGCGTGACGCGCAGGCCGTAGCCAAAGGCAAAGGTGGCGCGTTCGATATCGGCCCAGCGCTCGCGGTGCAGCGGGAAGTACCCCACGCTTTCACCGGTCAATCCCAGCCCGGTAGGTTTACCCAGGCCAAATGCCTGATAGGTATTAACCAGCGCTTCAGCGGGCATCGCCAGCGCAATGTGCGAGACGCCGATGTCACTCGATTTCTGCAAAATGCCGGTCATGGTGAGGCGCGGCCAGTGACCAACGTCGCGAATTAAGTGGCCGTTGACGCTGTAAGGCGTGGTATCGATCACCGAATCGGCGCGCACCAGATGGCGTTCCAGCCCTTCCATCACCACCAGCGGTTTCACCGTGGAGCCGGGTTCGTAACTGTCGTTGATCGCCGAGTTACGCATCTGCGCCGGCGTGGCATTTTCATAGTTGTTCGGGTTGAACGACGGATAAGAGGCCATCGCCAGAATTTCGCCGGTATCGATTTTCACCAATACCGCCGCACCCGAATCCGCTTTGTTAAGCAGCACGCCGTCGCGCAGTTTGCTGTAGAGCGTGAATTGGTCGAACTTATCGATACTGAGCTGCACGGTTGGCGGCTGCTGTGGCGGCTGGTAATCGATCATCGCAATGATGTTGCCTTCACCATCCTGACGATAAACTTCTTTGCCCGGATCGCCCTGCAGCACATGGTCGAAGCCCTTCTCGATGCCGTTCAGGCCGTTGCTGTCGGCCCCTACAATGCCAATCAGCGGCGCAGCTGCTTCACTCATCGGATAGAAACGGCTGTCGTTATACACCGAGCTGATACCTTTGAGTTTCAGCTCGGCGATATCTTTGGCGATGCCGAGTTCGATTTTGCGGCCCAGATAGAGGAAGCGTTTTTTCGGGTTGGCGGTGATGGCCGCGCGCAGATCTTCCGGACGCTGATTGAGCGCGGCCGCCAGATAAGCCCATTTGGCGCTGGTGAAATCGGGATTTGCCTCCAGCACGCGCATTGGATCGGCGATGATGTCACGTGCCGGAACGCTCAGCGCTAACGCCTGGCCGTCACGATCCAGCAAGGTGCCACGGTTAGTTGGCAACGTTACGGTACGCAGCGAGCGCTGATCGGCTTCGTGCTCCAGCATCGGATGCTTGATCAGCTGCAGGTCACCAACGCAAATCAGCAACAGCACCAAACAGCAGAAAACGCCAAGGCAGATCAGGCGAAAACGAAACGGGTTAAAGGGCGCTTTTATCTGGTCTTTTCCCAGAAATTTTTTTATTTGAGGCATGGCAATCCGCTGCTGTAAGTGAATCTGAAGCTTATTGCTTGCAGTTATAAAGAAACGTAAAGCGAGTTGACAGGAAAACTGTGTTTCGATTCGTTAAGCAAAAAAAAACCTGCGCATCTGCGCAGGTCGGTGTAATCAAGAAAACTTTTTGATGTTCACCCATCAATACCTCTGGGACCCTGACTGTAGCAAGGTGGCACGCTGGGAAACCATCGCCTAAACGCAACAGTTACCGGCAAAATGTAACCAGCGATGAGATTATTCGTTGCCCATTCACATCAGATGTTTTTTGATTTCCACCAGGCAACTCATGGCGTTAGGACCCTGCGTTAACGACGAGGTGCCGATATCCAATGTCAGGACATTCGGGTTGCCGGCGCGATCCCACGGTTGCCAGGCGCGACCAAAGCCAGGATCGAACCAGGCGCCGGTAGCGATGATCACCACGCCCGGCGTTACACCGTCGGTCAGGCGCACACCGGCCAGCATGCGCCCGCGCGCATTGCTCACCTCAATCTCATCGCCATCCTGAATATCACGCGTTGCCGCATCCTGCGGATGCATATATAGCGTCTCATGTCCGGCGGTTTTGTTGCCTTGCACCGTGGCGGTGGCGTCCATCTGGCTGTGCAGACGATCGGATGGCTGAATCGAGATCATATGCAGCGGGAACTGTGAACTGAGCGGCGCGCCCAGCCACTCTTGCGGCTCGCGCCACTCGGGATGTCCGGCGAAATCCTCCAGCTGATAATCGGCAATGGTTTGGCAGAACAGCTCAATCTTGCCACTGGCGGTTTGAATCGGATGCGTTTCTGGGTTAGCGCGGAAATCATCCATAAACACGAACGGCTTGCCGCCTTCGGGAATCTCGACAAAACCGCGCTCCCAGAATTCCCCGAACTCCGGGAACGGAATATCACGGCGCGCATGCGCTACCGCGCACTGCTGATACAGATGCTCAATCCACTGCATCTCATTGCGCCCTTCGGTGAACACATCACGATAGCCGAGGCGATCGGCGATATCAGCGAAGATGTCGAAATCATTGCGCGCCTGATGCTGCGGCTTGATCGCCTGATGCATCGCCAGCACGAAGCGATCGCGCGACGATCCGCCGATGTCGTTACGCTCCAGCGTGGTGGTGGCGGGCAACACGATATCCGCCATCTGCGCCGCCGGCGTCCAGACGATATCCTGCACAATCACGGTATCCGGGCGCTGCCAGCCTTCCACCAGACGATTGAGCTGCTGATGATGATGGAACGGATTGCCGCCCGCCCAGTGCACCAAATGGATATCCGGATAGTGCTGGGTTTCACCCTGGAATGCGTACGCCTGGCCGGGATTGAGCAGCATGTCGCTGATGCGCGCCACCGGAATCGACAAATTGCCCGGATTCGGGCCGGTGCTCATCATGGGTGCCGGGCCATCCTGACGCGGATTGCCGACGCTGTTCATCGAGCCATGACCAAAGGAGAAACCGCCGCCCGGCAAGCCTGGCTGACCGAGCATTGATGACAACGCAATCATCATCCAATACGGCTGCTCGCCGCGATGGGCGCGCTGTACCGAATAGGAGCAGGTAATAAAGCTGCGTTTGCCGATCAGCTGCTGCGCCAGCAAAGCAATGCGCGCCGCCGGAATGCCGGTAATGCTGCTGGCCCACTCAGGCGTTTTGGCGATGCCATCGCTTTCACCGAGCAGATAGCCGCGCAGCTGCGGCCAGCCGGTACAGTGGCTGGCGAGGAAGCTTTCATCCAGCGCGTTACGCCTGGTGATTTCAAAACCCAGCGCCAGCATCAGCGCCACGTCGGTGTTCGGGCGAATCGGAATCCACTCGGCATTGACGAACGCCGGGCAGTCATCGCGCATTGGGCTGATGTTAATAATTGGCGTGCCTTTGGCGCTGAGCTGCTCCAGCGCCGGTTTCAGGCTGTGCTGCCCTGCGCCGCCGGACGCCACCTGCGCGTTTTTCAGCGCCAGGCCGCCGAAGGCGATAAAGATGTCGGCGTGCTGCACCACTTCCGGCCAGTCGGTGACGCGGCCGGTGAGCGGCATGTAGGTGCCAATCACGTACGGCAGGAAGAACTGAGCCGCGCCCCAGCTGTAGTTACCTTGCTGGTCGACGCCGCCGCCGCCCTGAAAATAGAAGCGACGAATCAGCGTGCGCGCGTGGTTGACGCGTCCCGCCGATGACCAGCCGTAAGAGCCGTTGAAAATGCCCGCTGCGCCGTAGCGATCGCGCACGCGGCGATTCTCTTCAGCCACTAAATCCAGCGCGGTATCCCAATCTACCGCCACGAAGTCTTCCCGACCGCGTAAGGTGCGATCGCTGTTCTCGCGCGACTTCAACCATGAACGGCGCACCATCGGCTGGCGAATACGCTTATCCGAATAGACCAGTTCAGGAATGGTGTTGAGCATCGGCGAGGGATCGGCATCGGCGAAGAAGGGTTCACAGCCAATCAGGCGATCGTTTTCGGTGACGGCAGTGAATGCGCCCCAGTGCGCCAGGTGTGGCACGCGAGTTTTCATGGTTTTTGGTCCGGCAGGCAGGTGTGATTATGTCTGGCAGCATAACATGAGCCTGTAACCGAGCTAAAGCGCGGCTGTGAGCGCCTGATTTTCCGTGCTTTTGCGACAGCGCTGGCATTCTGCCGGGTTGCTACAGGGTGGGTTTTCCGTAACACTGGTGGCATGTGTAAACGTTTTCCCGGATGTCGATAATCGCATGGCTACCATTAAGGATGTTGCCCGAATGGCTGGGGTGTCGGTTGCGACCGTCTCCCGCGTCATCAATAATTCGCCCAAAGCCAGCGAGAGTTCTCGCCTCGCCGTTACGGCGGCAATGGAGCAGTTGCAGTATCACCCGAACGCCAACGCACGCGCCCTGGCGCAGCAATCCACCGAAACCCTGGGTTTAGTGGTGGGCGATGTTTCCGATCCGTTTTTTGGCGCGATGGTCAAAGCGGTGGATGAAGTTGCGGGCCAGACCGGCAACTTTTTGCTGATTGGTAACGGTTACCACAATGAGCAAAAAGAGCGTCAGGCGATTGAGCAACTGATGCGCCATCGCTGCGCCGCCTTAGTGGTGCACGCCAAGAAAATCCCCGACGACGATTTAGAGATGCTGATGAAGCAGGTGCCGGGCATGGTGCTGCTGAATCGCCTGCTGAAAGGCTTTGAACATCGCTGCATCGCGCTGGATGACCGCTACGGCGCCTGGCTGGCAACGCGTCATCTGATTCAGCAAGGCCATACGCAAATCGCCTTTATCTGCTCCACGCACACCATTTCCGATGCCGAAGATCGTCTGCAAGGCTATTACGACGCGCTGAAAGAGCACGGTTTGCCGTGTAATGACCGTTTGGTGGCGTGGGGCGAACCGGACGAAGTGGGCGGCGAGCAGGCGATGACCGAATTGATGGGACGCGGCAAGCAGTTCACGGCGGTGGCCTGTTACAACGATTCGATGGCCGCCGGTGCGCTGGCGGTGCTGAGTGATAACGGCATTCGCGTGCCGGAAGAGATGTCGCTGATTGGCTTCGATGATGTGCTGGTGTCGCGCTATGTGCGCCCGCGTTTGACGACGGTGCGTTATCCGATTGTCACGATGGCGCAACAGGCGGCGCAACTGGCGCTGGCGTTAGCCAATGGCAGCGAGATGCCGGAAGTGACCAATATGTTTAGCCCCACGCTGGTAAGACGGCATTCGGTGAGTGGGCCGGGTTAAATCCTGGTGCGCGCTTTCCCTCACCCTAACCCTCTCCCGCAAGCGGGAGAGGGAATGATTAGGTGGAGTGGACCTCGGATTTACAGCTTGCTCGGGCGGCTCCTTCTCCCGCTTGCAGGAGAAGGCTGGGATGAGGGACAACGCGCACCCATCACAAATCCCGCGAATACACCTTCACCCGCACATCCGGGAAATCCAGCGCGTCGCATTGATACTGCCAGCCAAAACGTTCGTAATAGCCGCCAAAGGTGGACCATAACCACAGCTTGTCATGACCGCGCTGCTGCGCGAAATCGATCACATGCTGCTGCAGCGCTTTGCTCAATCCCTTGCCGCGCGCGGACTCCTCAACAAACAGCGCCGCCACCCACGGCGTGAGATCCTGACGGCTGATCAAATCGCAGCGCCAGAATCCCACCGTACCGAGCGGTATGTCGCCGTCAAGCGCCACGAAGGTCACCGGAAAGTCGGCGCCGTTGAGGCTGCTGCGCACAATGCTGTGGTAAAACTCACGCGACGTACCGTCACCAAACGCCTGCCACAGCCAGTCGGTGATCTGCGTGGCGTGATGCGGCACCTCGCTGAGCGCAACGATCTTCATCAAATCAGCTCCAGCGCCAGCAGCTCCTGAATGGTCTGCGCACGACGAATTTCACGCGCCGCGCCATTCTCGAACAGCACTTCCGGAATCAGTGGACGGCTGTTGTAGTTCGACGACATCGACGCGCCGTATGCGCCGGTATCGTGGAACACCAGATAATCGCCGACCTGCGCCACAGGCAGCGCACGGGTTTCTACTTTGCCACCTTCCAACTGCGTGAACACGTCGCCCGATTCACACAGCGGACCGGCCACTACGCTCTCCACGGTGGCGTCGCCCAGCGCGCGGCCATCGACCGGCAGCAGAGAAATGTGGTGATAGCTGCCGTACATTGACGGACGCATCAAATCGCTGAAACCGGCATCGACCAGCACAAAGTGACGGCTGCCCATCTCTTTTACCGCGCGAACCTGTGACACCAGCACGCCCGATTCAGCAACCAGGAAGCGGCCTGGCTCAATCTCCAGTTTCACCGCATGATCGAGGTGCGCAGCGATACGCTCACGCGCGCCGTTCCACAAGCCGTAATAGTGCTGGGTATCAATGGCTTCTTCGTCAAAACGATACGGAATCGACAAACCGCCACCGGCAGAAATCGCTTCCAAATCCTGCCCAAATGCCACCACCTGATCGACCATCGCGTCACACACCTGCTGCAGATGGCCATAATCCACGCCGGAACCGATGTGCATATGCAGGCCGACCAGACGCAGGCCGTGCTGCTGAATCGCCGCCAGCGCCAGCGGCAGATCGCTGTGCCAGATGCCGTGTTTACTGTTCTCACCGCCGGTGTTGGTTTTCTGGCTGTGACCGTGACCAAAACCCGGATTGATGCGCAGCCACACCGCGTGGCCCGGCGACAGCTCGCCCAGTTGATGCAGCATATCCACCGAACCGGCATTGACCGGCACTTTCAGCTCGGCGATACGCGTCAGGGTTGGCTGATCAAACACATCGGCGGTGAAGACGATATCTTCGCCGCCCGGCTGATAACCAGCGGCAATGGCACGCTCGATTTCACCCAGCGATACCGAATCGACTTTGACGCCCGCCGCACGCATCAGACGCAAAATGTGAATGTTGGAGCAGGCTTTCTGCGCAAAACGCACCACGTCGAAGGCGCCGAGCTGCGCAATGCGCTGCTGAATAATCGCCGCATCGTAAGCCCAGAATGGGCCGGCATAACGCTGCGCCAGCGGCAGTAAGTTGGCGGCAGTTAACGCGGTTTCGGTGTTGTTGAGTGGGCGTGGCATGTCAATTCTCCTGTGTCATCGGTGCTATTTAGCCACAGCGCATCAATTCAGAAAAATATCTGTTTTAGCGACGTCTATACAAATATGATATGGGTTATCTGGAGGAGACAATGGCAAAAATTAACTGGCGACATATCGAAATTTTTCACGCGGTGATGACCAGCGGCAACCTGACGCAGGCGGCGACGCTGCTGCATACTTCGCAGCCCACGGTGAGCCGCGAACTGGCGCGCCTCGAGCAGCAGCTCGGCCTGCAGCTGTTCGAACGGGTGCGCGGCCGCCTGCAGCCCACGGTGCAAGGCTTGCGGCTGTACGAAGAGGTGCAGCGCTCGTGGTACGGACTGGATCGCATCATGGATGCCGCCGAAGGGTTGCGTCAGTTTCGTCAGGGTGAATTGTCGATCGCCTGCCTGCCCGTGTTTTCGCAGTCGCTGTTGCCGCCGCTGCTACAGCCCTTTCTTCAGCGCTATCCGCAGGTTAGCCTGAATATCATTCCGCAGGAGTCGCCGCTGCTGGAAGAGTGGCTGTCGGCACAGCGTTACGATCTCGGCCTGACCGAAACCCAACACGCACCGGCGGGCACCGAACGCTTGCCGCTGCTGACCTGTGACGAAGTGTGCGTGCTGCCGCCACAGCATCCGCTGTGTCAGCGCGAGGTGCTGATGCCGCAGGATTTCCACGGTGAAAACTACGTCAGCCTGTCGCGCAGCGATAGCTATCGCCAGCTGCTGGATTCGCTGTTTCATGAGCAGAATGTGGAGCGTCGTCTGGTGCTGGAGACGCACAGTGCGGCTTCAGTGTGCGCGATGGTGCGCGCGGGCGTGGGGATTTCAATTGTGAATCCGCTGACGGCGCTGGATTACGCCGACAGCGGTGTGGTGATGCGTCGCTTCAGTATTGCTGTGCCCTTCACCGTTAGCCTGGTGCGGCCGCAGCATCGACCGGCTTCGGCGCTGGTCGATCACTTCTGCGACCACCTGCAACGGCACGTGGCGGCGTTTCCACAACGTATTGCCGAGCGGCTGGCTTAAGCGTTGACCGCTTCGCCCTGCCCGCCCGATTTGCGGAAGGTGATCAGGCAGATCACCAGTCCGACCGCGGCGAGCGCAGCAGCGGCAACCGGCACCGACGTCAGGCCATAACCTTTCTCGATCACCGCGCCACCGACCCACGCGCCGAGCGCATTGCCGACGTTAAAGGCGGAGATATTCAGCGTGGAGACCAGATTGGGTGCATCTTTGCCGTGGCGCACCACGTTAATCTGCAAGCCCGGCACGGTGGCGAAGGTCGCCATCGCCCACAGGAACAGCGTGATTTCCGCCAGCCACAGCGCATGGCTGGTCCAGCTGAACAGCAGCGAGAACACTGCAATCAGCACAAAGCTGAGGATCAGGCTGAACGACACTTTCCAGTCGGCCAGCTTGCCGCCGAGGATGTTGCCGACGGTCAGACCCGCGCCAATCAGGAACAGCGTCCAGCTAACACCTCGATCCGAGATACCGGTCACCTGCAACAGCAGCGGGGCAATGTAGCTAAACAGCGCAAACATCGCCGCCGCAAAGAATACCGTCATCAGCAGCGACAGCCACAGTTTGCCGTTGGCCAGCGCGCTGATTTCACTCGCCAGATGCACCGGCTTCTCTTCTTTGTTGGTCGGCAGGCTCACCATCAGCGCGATAAAGGCGAAGATGCCGATGATCGCCACGCCCCAGAAGGTGGCGCGCCAGCCAAACATCTGACCAAACCAGGTGCCGAGCGGCACGCCGAGCACGTTGGCCAGCGTCAAACCGGTGAACATCAGCGCCACGGCAGAAGCTTGTTTACCTGGAGCGACCAGGCTCGCCGCCACCACTGCACCGATGCCGAAGAACGCACCGTGACACAGCGCCGTCACCACACGCGCCAGCATCAGCAGGTTGTAGGTGTAGGCCAATGCACAGAGCACGTTACCGATGATGAAGATGATCATCAGCAGAATCAGAGTACGTTTACGCGGCAGTTTGGCGGTCAGCAACGCCATGATCGGCGCGCCAATAGCGACGCCCAGCGCATAGCCGCTGATCAGCCATCCCGCAGAAGGAATGGTCACTTGCAGATCGCCAGCCACCTCGGGCAGCAATCCCATAATGACGAATTCCGTAGTGCCGATGGCGAACGCACTCAGCGCCAGCGCCAGTAATGCAACAGGCATAACACACTCTCCCAATAATTTTTTGCAGGCGGGCCGCACTGCGAACGCAGTACGGTAACAACAGACGCTTATTAAAATTTGAACTGCGTCACATTGTTATTAAAGCATAGCCCTTCCATGCCAACCACCCTGCGCGCCGCAAGACTATTTTGCGCCCGCAGCAATAATCCCTGCGCGCGAAAATGTCACTGACTAACCATTGAGACAGATGGAGGTTTCCGCGCTACGCTTGAAAAGGATGTGATCGTTATCACAGTGAGTCAGCTTTTGACGCAAAATCAAACAGTAAAAGATGGACGTGCACTGCCGATACCTCAATGGATTGCCCGGTTATGGGGTGTCAAAAATCGAGGGGAAAGCGTATGCGATGGCTCATCGCGCTAACGGTTGGCTGCCTAAGCGGCTGCTCTGTTGGGCATTACGAATACAGCAAAGAAGCAGCAAAACGCGTCGATATGACCGTCACCGGCATTCCAACGGTGCTGGGCATTGGTGCGCTTGGCACCACCATTCCTCTCACGCCCGAATACAGCCTGACGGCGGCCCACGTGGCGAAGTATTCACTCTATCGGGTGAAAGCCTGGCATCCCGAATGCGATATCGCTGTGGTGTACCATAAAAACAGCGAAGCCAATTTGCCGCCGCCGTTCCGCAATAGCCATATCGGCGACGACGTGAATCTGTATGGCTACAGCTTTATTTCCGCGATGCCGGTAGCGTCAAGCGGCAAGAATCTGATCAATACCACGCTGGCGAATGACTGGAACAAAGCCAGCTGTGTGGTGGTGGCGGCCAATGCCGGCGTGGTGAAAGGTATGTCCGGCGGCGCGGTGTATAACGCCAGCGATGATACGCTGGCGGGGGTGATTGTCGGTTACAGCAGCCAGATTGATGACAATAAAAGCGGCAAAACGCTGTTTAAGAATGTGGCGCTGTATGTGCCGTACGCACGGTTTCAGGCGTGGCTGGATGGGGTGGTGAAGTCTTAGATCGTGCTGGCTGTCCCCCTCCTCGGTCGGTGCTGGCTGTCCCCCTCCTCGGTCGGTGATTGCTGTCCCCCTCCTCGGTCCTCCCCCATAAATGGGGGAGGAAGATGCTGCAATATGATAGTTCTGAAGCTGCATGTGGCAGCGTCTCCTTCCCCCATTCATGGGGGAAGGCCGGGATGGGGGACAGCGTGCACAGTCAAGCCGGAACCCACGCCCCCTGCACCTGCACCTGCGGGAAACCGCTGGTCAGGATACGCAGTTCGGCATCGCGCGGGGTGTTGTCGCCCTGCCCCTGAATGCTGACGATATCCTGCGGACAGGCGGAAAACGCCACAAAACAGTCCATCTCGGCGCGCAGCACAATATAGTCACCCGGCTTCGTCACCACCGGCAGCGTCTTCAGCGTGATGCCATCCGGCTGCACCTGAATATTCATAAAGATATTAAACGAGGCCAGATTGCCATGCGGCAGCGTCACGCCCAGTTCACGCATGCCTTCAAACAGATTGTCATGGCAGTTGCGATGCGGTTCGGTGCAGCCGAGCAGCTCATAACGACGCGCATCGCAGGCCGCCATAAAGGTGTCGTGCACGCCTGGCGAGGTATCCGCCACCAGCGTCAAAATCGGATGGCGCTGGCTGGTGATAAAGCTGTCGCCCACTTTGGGATTGAGACGCTGATTCCACACGCGCGTCGCCTCCATACACATATATTCACTCACATCCTCAGCGTTGTACGCCCAGCAATCCACCACCTGCGTGCCGTGCAGGTTAATCACCTGCACCGCTTCACCTCTCTTCAGGCGCACCGCTTTGCCGTAGCGCGCCGGGATGGTCATCGCTTCACGATGCTGAAATTCAGCCGACATGTTGTTCTCCTGATTAATGCTGCATGGCACGACGATAGCGCGTCATGCGAGATTCAAGGCCGCGCGCCAGCCAGTCGATAATGCTGTTGAGCAGCCAGTAACAGAGCGCCACCGTGAGATAGATCTCCAGCGGCGCGTAGGTATCCGAAATCGCCTGTTTGGCGGCGTACATAAACTCCTGCACCGAGACAATCGACAGCAGCGCGGAGTCTTTAATCAACCCGATCATCAGCCCGACCAGCGGCGACAACATCTGCGGCAGCGTTTGCGGCAGCACCACGTCACGCAGTTGTTCGCTGCGGCTCAGGCCCAACACGCGGCACGCTTCCCACTGCCCTTGCGGCAGCGCATCAATCGCCGAGCGGATCACCTGCGCAATGTAAGGCGCGTAGTAGAGCGTCAATGCCAGCACGCCCACCACCGGCGACGACAGCGTGATGTCATATTCCGGCAACACAAAATAGAGCAGATAAATCACCACCAGCAGCGGCAGCGCGAGGGTTAAGCCGCTGTAAAGATTGAGCAAACGCAGCCAGAACCGCGAGGCACGCATCAGCAGCACGGCCAATAGCGCGCCCCACAGTAGCGAGCAGAGCGCCGCCACCAGACAAAGCTGCAAGGTGGCGAGCAGGCCGTCACCGAGTGACGGCAAAGAGGTGATAATTGCCTGCCAATCCATTACGCCAACCTCCGCTTCGCTTCTAAACGACGCGCCGCCGCAATTAACGGCATGGCGATCAGCAGATAACCGGCCGCCACCAGCAGCAGCACCTGCGTGGCTTCGTAGGTGCGGGCGATGACGATCTGTCCGGCGTAGGTCAGTTCAGTGAGCGCCACCACCGACGCCAGCGGCGTGGTTTTCAGCAGAATGGTGAATTCATTCACCAGCATCGGCAGACTGGCGCGCATCACTTGGGGATTGATGACGTACCACCACGTCAGCAGGCGGCTCAGACCCAGCGTGCGCGACGCTTCCAGCTGTCCGCGCGTCACCAGGCTGCGATTCACGCGCAGGATTTCCGCCACGTACGCGCCGCTGTTGAGGCCAATGGCAATCACCGCCGCCAGCATCGGCTGACCGCCCAATCCCAGCCGCGGCAAGGTGAAAAACACCACAAACAGCTGCACAATCGCTGGCGTTCCGCGCATCACGCTGACATAGCAACGCCCGATGGCGCGCCAGATCCAGGCTCGACGCAGCTGCAGGAAGCAGCCGAGCTGCCCCATCACCACGCTGACTAATGACGCCAGCACGGTGAGCACCAGCGTCATCAGCAGGCCGTGTCCGAGTTCCGGCAGCGCGGCCACTACCTGTTGATCCAGCCCCATGCGTTACTCCGCGTTAAAGTCGTGCAGGTTTTCCGCCACCGACACCAGCAGCGGCGCGGGACGATCGTTGCCCTCAATGCCGGTGTTGCAGGCGGAGACGATGAACTGCGTGTCCATCACCACGCGACAGGTAATGCTGTCGCCAGCTTGGGTCAGGTTGGTTTCCGGCAGAATCTCGCCTTCACGCGTCAGCTTGACGTGCATAAACAGGTTGATGGGATCCGGCAGCTTCGGCACCACCATGCCCAGACGCGCCAGCTCGCCGCGCAGCGCATCGAGGCAACCTTCGCCCGGATAACCGCGCTCAGCGAGAAACGCCGTGGTGGAGGCCGGCAACAGCAGGTCGTGACGCTTCACGCTGTCTTTGCCCAGCACCATCATCGGACGACGACGGTTGTTCACCAGACGCATGCCGGAACCGAGCAGGTAGCTGTTGCTAAACACCCGCGTGTGGTGCACCGACAGCCACACGGCGGGATCGGCCAGGCTAAAGCCAAACAGCGAAGCCACCGCGCCGTCGCCCTGAGCGGTGATGCGCAGCAACTGACCGCGCAGCACGCTAATCGAACCGATGCTGCCCGCTGCAACCTGCACCGGTTCAGCCAGCGTGCGCACGGCGGTTTCTTCATAACTTTCACGCATTAACAGCATGATTCATCTCCTGAGCGTGAAAATGGTCGCTGACCACGATGTCGATTGGCGTCACCTGCAGGCCGTTGCCGGGAATAATGTCCTGCGGGCAGGATGAGACCGCGCAGATCAGATCGCACAGCGCTTCAAAGGTGATGCTATCGCCCGCTTTGCTGTTGGGATCGGTCACTTCCATGCGACCATCGGCGGTGACCGGGCCGTTCTGAAATAGGTTGAACGGTTCCGGCAGCGAGAAGTAGGTGACGCCAAACGCCTTCATCCCCTCCAGCAGGTTATCGACGCAGTTGCGATGCCCTTCGACACCGAAATCGATGCTGAAACGGGTGCGATCGCAGGCCGGTACGTTGGCGTCGTGGATGCCGATGCTGTCGGCAAGAATGCGCAGCATCGGGCGGTTTTCACTCGACCACAACGCGTCGCCCGGCTTAAAGAACAGCGAGCGCAGCTGTTGGCGCGTGTGCACCGGCGACAGCTTCTCGTTCAGGTCATCGGCATTCACCGCGACAAAATCGGCCGCCTGCTGCCCTTCGCTGTCAATCACGGTAATAAACTGGCCCTTGCGCACGCGGAAGGTTTTGCCAAAGCCGGCAGGCACCGTCAGGTTGGACTGGCACATAATTACTCCTGCGGAATGAAGTCGCTGGCGGGCACGGTAAAGGTAGTGCCGAGATACTGCTGTTGCAGTTTGGTCAGTTCGCCATCTTTCTGCATCGCGAGGATGTGGTCGCTAATGGCTTTGTTCAGGCTGCCATCTTCTTTGCGAGTCGCCCAACCCATCCACTGCGACGGGCCGACTTCGCCCACCTGCGCCACTTTGCCGGCATATTTTTTTGCTACCGGCGCCAGTACCGAGATGTCGTCATAAACGAAGTCGGCGCGTTTGGTCATCAAGGTGCTGACGGTTTGATCGAGTGAATCGACATTGATGATGGTGATCGGTTTTTTACCCTCCTTCTTCAACTGTTCGTTGAAGCCCTTCAACAGCTGCTCTGGCACGCTGGCGGTTTTCACCGCACCGCGCAGACCCGACAAGCTTTCCGGACTCAGGGTTTTGCCGCTGAAGGATTTCGCCTCGGCTTCACGCACCAGCACGCCGTTGACGGTTTTGCTGTACGGCACGGTAAACAGCACTTTTTTCGCGCGTTCCGCCGTGACGTTGAGGGATGAACCTTCGGCATTGAAAGAGCCCGAAATCAGGCCCGGCAGAATGCCGCTGAAGGCGGTTTTCTGAAACTCCAGTTTCACACCGAGATCGTTGGCAAAGGATTGCATGATCGCCACGCTGTAACCGGTGATCTCACCTTTGTCATCGGTGTATTCGTAGGGAGGAAAGGTTGGATCGATACCGACGGTGATTTTGCCGCTGCTTTTGATGTCGGCCAGCGTATCGGCTTGTGCCTGCGCCATGGTGCCGACGGAGAGAAGTGCGGCAATCAGCAGTGCTGTTTTTTTCATTATGGTGTTTCCCTGGTGTTGGTGAAATGTCATTTTCTAATGAGCATATTTTGTGCCAGCTTTTTCACTACCATGCAGGGAGACCTGATAAAAACCATCTTTTATTGAATAAAATCAAATGGAAACATTTGTTTCTTAATTTTTATTTTTAGTTTCTGTTATTTCACACACGGTAAGACGGGGATAATTGGATGGGTGGGCACTGGACAGAATTGCACCGTTTTGGTGATTTTTCTGGCGCACAATGCGCCAGCAAGGCGCATTATTCCAGTTCATCGAGGGATTGGTGCAGCGCTTCGATTTGCGCGAGATGATCGTTGCTGGCTTTACCCATTTGCCGGGCCACCAGTGAACAGAGCAGATTACACACGCCAGAGAGCGCGGCGGTGCTGTCGAAAATCAGGCTGCTGTCGGTGTGACAGCGGATTACCCACCGCGCATGGCGCGCCGGTTTGCCGGAGAGCACGTCGGCGATATACAACATCGGCACGTTGCGCTCGGCCAGCGCGTTCATCGCCGCCTCCAGCGCGGGCATGCGCCGACGCAGACCGACGCAGATCACCACATCCTCGGCAGTCAACGCCGCTACATGTTCCGCCAGCGAATCGCCGGGACGCGGCAGCAGACGCACATCGGAGTGAATATGGATCAGGTCACGATAGATCAGATGCGCGATGGTTTGGCTGTGGCGCCAACCCATGACCACCACGCGTCGCGCCTGGCTGATGGCGCTGACCGCCTGCTGCAGCTGTTCGCTGTCCAGCGTGCGATAGCTGTTGACCAGGTTGGCGATCTCTCTTTCCAGATGCTGCTGCATGATGCTCGCCAGCGGCGACGCGCTGGGTGCCGGTTGCAGATAGAGCGGTGAACCGCTGCTTTGCATGTCACGCGCCTGGCGACGTGCGGCTTCATAACTTTCATAGCCGAGATGGCGGAAGAAGCGCGTGGTGGTGGCTTTGGACACGCCCGCGCTGTGTGCCAGTTCGGTGGCGGTGTTCATGGCTAACTGGCCTGGTGCGGCGAGTAGCACATCGGCAAGTCGCTGCTCGTGGCTGGAGAGTTGATCCCAGTGCTGACGAATCCGGCCCTCTAACGTTGCCGCTTTTGCACTCATGGTGATTCCCTGAAAAAGAAAAAAACCATCCTGCACAGAGCGTGCCGGGTTGTCATCAGGAATTTTGTGTTGGGGGGAATGTGCTGGCTGTCCCCCATCCCGGCCTTCCCCCGCTAGCGGGGGAAGGAGACGCTGCCACATGCAGCTTCAGAAGTCACATTTTGCAGCATCTTCCTCCCCCATTTATGGGGGAGGACCGAGGAGGGGGACAGCCAGCACGGACCGGGATGGGGGACTGCGGCGAAATACTACTTACCGGTCGGGCGCAGTGCCGGGAACAGGATCACGTCGCGGATGGTGTGGCTATTGGTGAACAGCATCACCATACGGTCGATACCAATACCCAAACCAGCGGTTGGCGGCAGGCCGTGCTCCAGCGCGGTGACGTAGTCTTCGTCGTAGAACATCGCTTCGTCATCGCCAGACTCTTTCGCATTCACCTGCTGCAGGAAACGCTCAGCCTGATCTTCTGCATCGTTGAGCTCTGAGAAGCCGTTACCGATTTCGCGGCCGCCGATGAAGAACTCAAAGCGGTCGGTGATTTCCGGGTTCTCGTCGTTACGACGCGCCAGCGGTGATACTTCAGCCGGGTATTCGGTGATGAAGGTTGGCTGAATCAGGTGCGCTTCAGCGGTCTCTTCGAAGATCTCTGTAACGACGCGGCCCAGGCCCCAGCTCTTCTCAACTTTGATGTGCAGTGATTGGGCAATCGCTACCGCTTTATCAAAGTCTTCCAGATCGCTCAGGTCAGTTTCCGGACGGTATTTCTTGATCGCTTCACGCATGGTGAGCTTCTCGAACGGCTTACCGAAATCGAAGCTGTGATCGCCATACGGCACTTCCGTGGTGCCCAGCACATCCTGCGCCAGCGTACGGAACAGGCTTTCGGTCAGTTCGATCAGATCTTTGTAATCCGCATACGCCATATAGAGTTCCATCATGGTGAACTCTGGGTTATGGCGTGGCGAAATCCCTTCGTTACGGAAGTTACGGTTGATCTCGAACACGCGATCAAAACCGCCAACCACCAGACGCTTCAGATACAGCTCTGGCGCAATACGCAGGTACATATCGATATCGAGCGCATTATGATGGGTGATGAACGGACGCGCAGATGCGCCGCCCGGAATCACCTGCATCATCGGGGTTTCCACTTCCATAAAGTCGCGGTTAACCATGAACTGACGAATGCCAGCCATGATTTGTGAGCGAATTTTAAAGGTTTTGCGCGAATCGTCGTTGGAGATCAGATCGAGATAACGCTGACGATAACGGGTTTCCTGATCGGCCAGGCCGTGGAATTTGTCCGGCAGCGGACGCAGCGCTTTGGTCAGCAGACGCAGCTCAGTGATGTGGATCGACAGCTCACCGGTTTTGGTTTTGAACAGCTTACCGCGCGCACCGAGGATATCGCCGAGATCCCATTTCTTGAACTCCTCGTTGTAGACGCCTTCTGGCAGATCGTCGCGTGAGACGTAGATCTGAATCTGGCCGCCGACATCCTGCAGGGTCGCGAATGACGCTTTACCCATGATGCGGCGCGTCATCATACGACCGGCCACGCTCACTTCAACGCCCAGCGCTTCCAGCTCTTCATTCTCTTTCGCGTCATAGCTGGCGTGCAGCACATCGGACGTGGTATCGCGGCGGAAATCGTTAGGAAACGCCACGCCTTTTTCACGCAGCGCGCTGAGTTTTTCGCGACGCGCTTTCAGTTCGTTGTTTAACTCAAGGGCGGCATCAGCGCTCTGCGGTTGTTGTTCAGACATGTCGGTTCCTTATAGCCCTGCTTTTAAACTTGCTTCAATAAAACGATCGATATCGCCATCCAGCACCGCTTGGGTGTTGCGGGTTTCTACGTTGGTACGCAGATCCTTGATGCGTGAATCGTCGAGAACATAAGAACGGATCTGGCTGCCCCAGCCGATATCAGATTTGTTATCTTCCGCTGCCTGCTTATCCGCGTTTTTCTTCTGCATCTCATATTCGTACAGCTTGGCGCGTAACTGCTTGAAGGCCTGATCTTTGTTCTTGTGCTGTGAACGGTCGTTTTGGCACTGCACCACAATGTTGGTCGGCAAGTGGGTAATACGCACCGCAGACTCGGTTTTGTTTACGTGCTGGCCACCCGCACCGGAGGCGCGGTAAACGTCGATACGCAGATCGGCAGGATTGATATCGATATCGATGTTGTCATCCACTTCCGGGTAGATAAACACCGAACTGAATGAGGTGTGACGACGGCCGCCGGAATCGAACGGGCTCTTACGCACCAGGCGATGAACGCCGGTTTCGGTACGCAGCCAGCCAAACGCGTAGTCGCCGATGATTTTAATGGTGGCGGATTTGGTTCCGGCCACTTCACCGTCTGACTCTTCAATAATTTCGGTTTTATAGCCTTTGGCTTCCGCCCAGCGCAGATACATGCGCAGCAGCATGCTGGCCCAATCCTGCGCTTCAGTGCCGCCGGAACCGGCCTGAATGTCCATGTAGCAGTCGGCGCTGTCATATTCGCCAGAGAACATACGACGGAATTCCAGTTCGCCCAGCTTCACTTCCAGTGCATCAAGCTCGGCAACCGCTTCGTTGAAAGTCTCTTCGTCGTCAGCTTCCACCGCCAGATCCAGCAGGCCCTGCACATCTTCCAGGCCTTGCGTCATGTGATCTAAGGTTTCCACTACCGCTTCCAGTGAAGCACGTTCTTTACCCAGCGCTTGCGCGCGCTCAGGTTCGTTCCAGACGTCAGGCTGCTCCAGCTCGGCGTTTACTTCTTCGAGGCGTTCTTTCTTGGCATCGTAGTCAAAGATACCCCCGAAGAACGTCGCTGCGCTCACTGAGGTCCTGGATACGATTTTTGACCGGATTAATTTCAAACATGGCTTTTCAGTCTTTTTTGACGATTCGGTGAAAGGAGATAAAAACTAACGCGCTAGTTTACCCGAAAGTGTGCGCACTTTGTAGCATTGCACGCCGCCTGAGTGAGCGCGCCTCCGCCGTAAGAAAAAAAGTTCTTATCCTTCTGGAAAGCTTTACCCGCTACGCTTTCCCAAACACCCCCGCAAATACCTCGCCTTCAGAACCTTCTTAGGAGTTTTCCTGCAAAAATTAGGCAATTGGCGCCAGATGACGTCATTAAAGATCATGATTTATAACGATAAATCATTAAGAATTGTCTTGTGAGAAATTTCCTGCAAGAAAGCAGACACGTCTCAAATAACGCCATTAAGCAGCTGATATTCAGCCTATCGATTTATTAGCGCCCTTTTATCATTTTGCTCAGTGACTATCCCCCCGATGGACATCACTGACGTCCAGACCGTTTGTCACCACGATCGCCAGGAATGCGCAGCTTCGACAGGGAATGACACAGTAATCAGCGCCCGTAAACGTGAGCGGGCACAACATGTCCTGAGAGACATGAAGGAGTATCGATGTTTATTCCCGGTTTGCGCACTTCACCGCGCCTGCTTGCCTTGTTAATGCCTTTGTTACTTACCGCCTGCGGAGGCGGTGGCGGCGGCGGAGGTGGCGGTAGCGCGGCAACCTCGCCCACCACCGGCACCCCTGAGACACCCACGCCAGCTCAGCCCAGCGCTTCAGGCAATGCCAGCAAAGTCGGCATTATTGATTCAGGGTTATCGCCCGATCGCAGTGAAATCAATTACGCCAACGTGCAGTTCACCAGCTACGTCGGCGGCGGCAGTAGTTTGAATGATAATCAGGGCATTAACGGTCACGGCACCGTGGTGGCGCTGACGTTATTAGGCCTGTCGCCGGGCAGCACACTGTATGTGGCGCAGGCATCGCAGAACAATATCTTTCAATACGACGATACCGCCCGTGCGGTGAGCGGCCTGCTGAGCCAGGGCGTGCGGGTTTTCAATATGTCGTATGCCTCCAACGAGCGCTTAACCTCCGCACAGGCGCTATCCGATGCGCAGCCGCACTATCAGGTGCTGGTGCAAAGCATGCGTGAGATTGCGGCCGCTAACGGTTTGGCGGTGGTGATCACCGGCAATGGCGGCACTGCAACACCGTCCCCTAACGCGCAGCTGCCGCTGATTTATCAGGACAGCGCGTTGCAAAAGAATATGCTGGCCGTTACCGGCGTGATGGACAGCACCTCATACGACACGGCGAACCGCGCGGCGTTAACCGGGCCGTTTGATGCCTGTGGTAACGCCGCGGCATGGTGCCTGAGCGCACCGGGATACACCGATTATCGCTTTCAGAACGCCGATGGTACCTGGGTGAATGCGCGCAGCTACGGCACCTCGTTTGCCGCGCCGCGCGCCGCTGCGGCCGCTTCGCAAGTGTTGCAGCGCTTTCCGTGGATGAGCGGCTACAACCTGCAGCAAACGTTGCTGACCACCGCCACTTATCGCAGTGATGCTTACGCAGGCGCTGCGGATAGCGCCAACGGGCGGCCTTACAACAACACCTTCGGCTGGGGCGACCTCAACCAGGCGAAAGCGCTCAACGGTCCGGCAATGTTCTGGGCCAATGATTTTCACGCCAGCCTGGATGCGGGTAGCTATGTCTTCTCGAATGCCATCAGCGGCGATCGTGGCCTGATACTCGACGGCGCCAATAATGGCGGCGTGCTACGGTTAACCGCTAACAACAGTTACCTCGGCCAGACCAGCGTTGCCGCCAATACGTTGCTGATTGAGGGTGCGATTGCTGGCAGTGCCAACGTCAGCGGCAGTGGCACTTTAGGTGGCAGCGGTGTGATTGGCGGCAGCTTACTCAATCAGGGAACGGTCAACGGCGGTTTGCAGGTGCAAGGCGATTACCAGCAACGCAGTAATGGCGTGCTCAATATCGCGTTAAACAGCCCGCTGCGTGTAGCGGGCCACTCGACGCTGGACGGCACGATGAACCTCGCGCCCCCCTCATCAACTTATGTGGTGAAACAGCAGGAAACGCTGCTGACCAGCGATGCGGGTGTTAGCGGTCAGTTCAGCCAGGTCAATACTGGCGTGTTTCTTGATGGTTCGGTCAGCTACAACGCTAACAGCGTCACTGGCCAGCTGACGCGTAAAAATACCGCAGCAGTAGCGGCAGCGCTGGGCATGAACAGCGCCAGCACTCAGCAAACGGCCGCGAATCTGGAGCAGGCGTTTAGCGTAGCGGACAGCTGGCAGCAACAGGGTTCACTGAGCAGTGCGCAGCAGTCAGCGCTGGGCGCAGCAGGAGCGTTTCAGTCGCTGGCAGATGCCCGCAGTGCGCAGGCCGCCATCAATTCACTTTCCGGTCAGGCGCACGCTTCCAGCAACGCGGTACTGTTTAACGCGCTGGATTATCAAAGCCGCCTGTTGAGTAACCGTATCGCCGATGCCAGCGCTGACAATCGTTACGGTTTCTGGCTGGAGAGCGGTCAACTGCGCGGTTCACTGGATCAGGCGGGCTACCTCGGCACCGATTACCGCAACACGCTTACCGCATTGGGCGTGGATAGCGATTTGGGTATTTCTGGTCTGCGTGTGGGCGTGGCCTGGACGCAGAATCAGATCGACTCAACCTACGACCAAAGCGGCGGCACCAGCCGTAATCGCCTGCAAGGCGCGATGCTGTATGGCCGCTACGATTTGACGCCAGCATGGTATCTGCAGGGCAATCTCAGCTATCAACATGGTCGCGATGAGTTAAAGCGTCTGGTGTTGCTGGATGAAGCTTCGCCGGTGTCATCGACCACCAGCAGCAACAGCTGGCAGGCGGCGCTGCAAAGCGGCTATCGCTGGACAATTGAGGAGAATTATCGCCTCGAACCCTATCTCGGCTGGCGTGAAACCGGGCTGGATACCGGTGCGTTTGAGGATAAGGGCAGCGCGTTTGGTCTAAGCGGCGACGGCGACAGCTATCGACGCAGCGTCGGTTATAGCGGTTTGAGTATCAGCGCACGGCAGGATTGGTCGGCTGGATTGTGGAGCATGCTGAGTCTTTATGGCGAATATCAGTACGCATTCAACAATCCGTCGATGGATGTCAGCGCGCGCTGGGGCGGATTTGGCGATGACCAGAACCGTTTCACGATTCCCGGCATGCAGCTTGATCGCCGTTCGCAGTGGTTAGGTGTGCGGTTGGATGTGGCGCAGACGTCACGCGCGCGCCTGTTCCTGCGCGCCGATCAGCACTTCGCCGATCGCGGTGACGAAAAAGTGCTGCGCGGCGGTGTGGATGTGAGTTTCTGATAAACGTTTAATCGGTCAACTGAGCGCGATAAATCGCGCCGCTACGGATACGTGCACAGGTAGCGGCGCGATGCATTGCGCGTTTTGGTAGTGAACTACATCGGCCAAAGGTGATCGATGATCAATTGCACCGAACGATTGCCGCGGTATTCGTTGATATCCAGCTTGTAGGCCAGCTGCACCTGACGCACGCTGCTGTCTGGCCACAGCGTGGTATCCACGTTGAAGGCAATCCCATCCAACAGCGGGCCGCCGCCGAGCGGCTCGACCATCACTTTCAAATGACGCTCGCCCACTAACCGCTGTTGTAACAGCTTGAACTTGCCATCGAACACGGGTTCCGGGAATGCCTGGCCCCACGGACCGGCCTCGCGCAGCATTTCGGCAGTATGCAGGGTAAACTCCTGCGCATGCAGTTCGCCGTCCGACCAAATCACGCCCTGCAACGCTTCGCCATCCAGCCACTCATCAATCAACGCGGCAAATCGCGCACGGAACTCCTCGTACTTCGCGGTTTCCAGTGACAATCCGGCCGCCATGGCGTGACCACCAAATTTGATCATTAAGCCTGGGAACAGCGTGTCGAGACGCTCCAGCGCATCGCGCAGATGCAAACCCGCAATTGAGCGGCCCGAACCTTTCAGCGTGCCGTCTCCGGCGGGGGCGAAAGCGATCACCGGGCGATGGAAGCGCTCTTTCAGGCGCGACGCCAGAATCCCCACCACGCCCTGATGCCACTCGGGATGGTAGAACGCCAGTCCAAGCGGCAGATCGGTATGCTGACGCTCCAGCTCATCGCACAGCGCCAGCGCTTCGCTCTTCATGCCCTGCTCAATCTCTTTACGCGTCTGATTCAGCGCATCGAGTTCATTCGCCAGCATGCGCGCCTGGGAAATATCTTCGGTGAGCAGCAGCGCCACGCCGACTGACATATCATCCAGACGACCGGCAGCATTCAGGCGCGGGCCCACGGCAAAACCGAGATCGCTGGCGGCGAGTTGGCGCGCATCGCGGTTGGCAATCTCCAGCAGCGCGCGAATCCCGGCACGGCATTTGCCCGCGCGAATACGGCTCAAACCTTGCCACACCAGAATGCGGTTGTTGGCATCCAGCGGCACCACATCGGCCACGGTGCCCAGCGCCACCAGATCCAGCAGCTCCGCCAGATTTGGCTCGGCTCGGCTCTCACTAAACCAGTTTTGCTGACGCAGGTGCGCACGCAGCGCCAGCATCAGATAGAAGGCCACGCCAACACCCGCCAGCGAACGTGAGGGGAATTCGCTGTCGTTGAGGTTCGGATTAACAATCGCTTCGGCGGCGGGCAAGGTTTCGCCCGGCAAGTGGTGATCGGTAACCAGCACCGGAATGCCGTGCTGATGCGCGGTATCCACTCCGGCATGTGATGAGATGCCGTTATCGACGGTGAGGATCATCTCCGCACCGCGCGCTTTAGCCTGCTCGACCACTTCCGGACTCAAACCGTAGCCATCTTCGAAACGGTTTGGCACTAGATAATCCACATTACCGCCGAGGCTGCGCAGCGCCAGCACGGTTAACGCGGTGCTGGTGGCGCCATCGGCATCGAAATCGCCCACCACCACGATACGTTTGCCCGCCAGCAGCATCTGATGCAGCAACGTTACGGCGGCTTCGATGCCGCCCAGCGTTTGCCACGGCAGCAGATGTTTAGCGCCGCGCTCCAGTTCCATCGCCTCTTTCACGCCGCGTTGCAGATACAAGCGGCGCAGCAAAGGGGGCAAATCAGCGGGTAAGCTGGCTTCGGTCTCGGCTTCGCGCCGACGCAATTCAACAGAATGAATCACTGTGCGTTAACCGCCACGCTTCTGGCCGTCAAGCACCTGCTTCAGCTCTTGCGGTCCCTGATAGCCAGGAATCATCATGCCGCTATCCGTGAGAATGGCTGGCGTACCCTGAATGCCAAACAGGATGCCGAGTTTGTACTGCTGCTCGATATTGATTTTGCAGGTCGCTGGCGCATCCATCTGCGGCGCATCGCCTTTCATTGCTGCATCGAAAGCTTTGTTACGATCGGCGCTGCACCAGATGGCGCGCATGGCTTTTTCTACCTGACCATTCAGACCTTCACGCGGGAAGGCCAGATAGCGCACGGTGATGCCGAGCGCGTTGTAGTCGGCCATCTGCTCATGCAGCTTGCGGCAGTAGCCGCAGGTGATGTCGGTGAACACGGTGATGACGTGCTGCTCTTTCGGCGCTTTATAGACAATCATGTCTGGCGCCAGCGCAGTGACTTTTTTGTCCAGCAGCTGGTTGGTAACGTTGATCGGCTGGGTGCCGCTGACATCATATAGCGGGCCCTGAATCATGTGCTTGCCGTCTTCGGAGACGTAAAGCACGCCGCTTTCGGTCAGCACCGTTTTGATACCCGGCAGCGGGGACGGCTGGATTTCAGCCTGCTGCAATCCCAGTTTTTTCAGCGTTTGCTGAATAGCGTTGTCATCGGCATGCGCCAATCCAGTGAATGCACTGACCAGCAGAGCCAGCATCGTTAGCTGCTTTTTCATCTTAAATCCTTGTTACCGCATCTCAAGCGCGCGGATGATGCTGTTGATGTAACAGACGCAGGCGCTCAGTGGCGACGTGCGTATAAATTTGGGTGGTCGAGAGGTCGCTGTGGCCCAGCAACATCTGTACGACGCGTAAATCGGCGCCGTGGTTCAGTAAATGTGTGGCAAATGCGTGGCGCAGCACGTGCGGCGACAGCTTTTCGCTATCGATACCGGCAAGGGTCGCATAGTGTTTAATGCGATGCCAGAAGGTCTGCCGCGTCATTTGCTGCGCGCGTTGACTGGGAAACATCACGTCCAGCGTTTGCCCGTTGAGCAGCCACGGCCGACCATGTTCCATATAGTATTCAATCCAGTAAACCGCTTCTTCACCTAACGGCACAAGACGTTCTTTGTTGCCTTTACCGATCACGCGCACCACGCCCTGACGCAGGCTGATATCGCTGATGGTCAAACCCACCAGCTCCGTTACGCGTAAACCGGTGGCGTACAGCAGCTCCAGCATCGCCTTGTCGCGCAGTTCGAGCGGCACATCAATGCTCGGTGCCTGTAGCAAGCGTTCGACCTGGTTTTCACTGAGATCTTTCGGCAGACGCTGCGGCAGTTTCGGTGCCGACAGCAGCGCGCTGGGATCGTCGCTGCGCACTTTTTCCCGATAGAGATATTGGCACAAGCGGCGAATGGCGCTGAGGGTGCGCGCCGAGCTGGTGGCTTTGTAGCCGCCCTCAACGCGTTCGGCAAGAAACTGCTGCAAATCAATCGCTTCAAGCGTTAATAGCGTGCGATCGTGGTGATGCAGCCAGCCGGTGAGCGTTTGCAGATCCTGCCGGTAAGAGGCGAGCGTGTTCTGCGCCAGATTACGCTCAATCCAAAGCGCATCCAGAAACTGTTCGATCAGATCGCTGTCCTGCACTGTACTCTCCGCCCGTGTGAAATCGTGCTCATTATGCCTGAAAGTAGCCTGCTTCTGGTACAATTGCCCCCGAGTCAGGTTCAGACAGAGCATTAATTGCATGAATATTGGTTTGTTTTATGGTTCGAGTACCTGTTACACCGAGATGACGGCGGAGAAGATTCGCGACTTTATCGGTGAAGAATTAGTCACGCTGCACAATTTGAAAGATGACGATCCGTCGCTGATGGAGCAGTACGATTTGCTGATCCTCGGCATTCCGACGTGGGATTTCGGTGAGTTACAGGAAGATTGGGAAGCGATTTGGCCGCAGATTCCGGCGCTGAATTTGCGCGGAAAAATCGTGGCGCTGTACGGCATGGGCGATCAGGGCGAATACGCCGAATGGTTCCTTGATGCGCTGGGCATGCTGCACGAACTGCTGCAGCCGATGGGCGTGCAGTTTGTGGGTTACTGGCCGCTGGAAGGCTATGAGTTCACCAGCAAAAAACCGCTGACCGCCGATGGCACGCAGTTTGTCGGTTTGGCGCTCGACGATGTTAACCAGTTCGAACAGAGCGATGAGCGCATTGAGCAGTGGTGCGAACAGATTCTGACGGAAACCGCAGCGCTGCTTTAAGGCAGCGTTTGACCATCCCTTAGAAAACAGCAGGCGCGCAGCGTGCGCCATTCACCGGGCGGCAGGTTGTCATGCATTAACCATAGCCGCCAGCGTTTTCCCTGCTGATTACGCAGCACCAGCAAAACGCCATACGGCAACCAATCCGCCTTACGTTCCGCTCGCCAGCGCACGCCGCGCCACAGCCAATTGCCCTTCACGTCCAGCCCCAAATGACCTACGCGCTGTACCAGACGACGCTCGTTACGCCAGCACTCCGCCAGCAGCAGCACTAACACCGGCGCTTTGCTCCACGCCCACGCGTCAGGCCACTCCAGCGCCAGCAGCAAACCGGTGCACAGTAGAGAAAGCGTCACATTCAGTGCGCGCGCACTGCGTGACGCTCGCAGATCACATTGCCACCGGACCGCGTTCACGGTTGCGCTGCTGAATCAGTTTCACCATACGTTTGAACTCGGGATCAACCGGTTCACCGTGATTCATCAACCAGTTGAACAGATCGGGATCGTCACTCTTTAGTAGCGCGATAAAAACCTGCTTATCGGTGTCGTCCAGCGAATCATATTCAAATTTGAAAAACGGCATGATAGCCATATCCAGCTCCAGCATGCCGCGACGGCATGCCCATTGGACGCGGGCTTTGTCGTTAATTTCCATGTCTCAGGTTCCATGACTAAAAACAGTGGGGCTCAGTGTACCTGCTTTTTTTTCTCGCTGCAGGCGCTGTGCTTAACCCTGTGCAATACCTCGGCGTTACATCCCCCAGTTTGCAATGGGTATCACGCGATTTGTGCGCCATATTCAGTAAACAGGTTGCAAAGCCGCACTGCTCTTTTACCATTGCAACCTATTACCTCATTAATCAGGAAAGAGACATGTCGATTTTTACCCTTCCACCTCGCCAGCCTGCTGCATCGTCACGCCTGCCTTTAACCCTGATTTCGCTCGACGAATGGGCGCTGGTTAAGGTGCAAGGCAACGACAGCACGTCTTATCTGCAAGGTCAGTTGACGCTGGATGTCGCGGCGATGGGCGAGACGCAGCATCGTCCCGCCGCGCACTGCGATGCCAAAGGCAAAATGTGGAGCAACATTCGTCTGTTCCATCGCAGCGAAGGTTACGCTTACGTGGTGCGTCGCAACCTGCGTGAGCAGCAGCTTACCGAACTGAAGAAATACGCGGTGTTCGCCAAAGTCACCATCGTGGCTGACGATGAAGCGGTGCTGCTCGGCGTTGCCGGTTTCCAGGCGCGCGCCGCGCTGGCAGGCGTATTCAGCACACTGCCGGATGCCGAAACGCCGGTAGTACAGCAAGGTGAGAGCACGCTTTTGTGGTTTGATCAGCCAGCCGAACGTTTCCTGCTGGTGACCACGCCTGAACAGGCGAATGCGTTGAAAGAGAAACTGGCGGGAGAAGCACAGTTCAACGACAGCCTGCAATGGCTGGCGCTGGATATCGAAGCGGGCATTCCGGTGATTGAAAGCGCCACCAGCGCGCAGTTGATTCCACAAGCCACTAACCTACAGGCGCTGGATGCCATCAGCTTCAAAAAAGGGTGTTACACCGGCCAGGAGATGGTGGCACGCGCCAAATTCCGCGGTGCGAACAAACGCGCACTCTATTGGCTGGCAGGTAAAGCCAGCAAAGTGCCGGAGGTTGGCGGTTCGATGGAGCTGCAGATGGGCGATAAATGGCGTCGCACCGGCACCGTATTGAGCGGCGTGCAGCTGGATGACGGCAGCGTTTGGGTGCAGGTGGTGATGAATAATGATTTGGAGCCGGATAGCGTACTGCGCGTGGAAGGCGACGAAAGTGGCAAATTGACCATTCAGCCGCTGCCGTATTCATTAACCGAATAATTGCGGGCCGGGTCCGTACTAAACACGTAAGGTCGCCATTTTCGGCGACCTGGATTGAGCTTACATCACGTAAAAATAAATCGCGCAGAAGTGCAACACGCTGCCGCCGAGCACAAAACCGTGCCAGATGGCGTGACTGTAAGGAATACGGCGCGAGACGTAGAATATCACTCCTAGCGAATAGACAATGCCACCGGCAGCCAGCAGCCAAATCCCGCCCGGCGACAGTTTGATCGCCAGCTGATAAATCACCACCAGCGACAACCATCCCATACCGAGATAGGTCACCAGCGACAGCGCTTCAAAGCGGTGGGCAAAGGCGATTTTAAACAGGATACCGGCCAGCGCCAGGCTCCAGATCACCACCATTAAGCCCTGTGCCAGCGGCGAATTGAGCCCCACCAGCAAGAACGGCGTGTAAGTGCCAGCAATCAACAGATAAATAGCGCAGTGGTCAAATTTCTTCAGCCAGTATTTGGCTTTTTGATGGGGAATGGCGTGATACAGCGTTGAGGCGAGATAGAGCAGAATGATGCTGCCGCCGTACAGGCTGTAACTGGTGATCGCGGTAACGTTAGCTTGGGATTCAACGGCTTGCGTCAACATCAACACCAGGCCAATGATGCCGAAAATGCAGCCGATTCCGTGGCTGATACTATTGGCGATCTCTTCGGCCAATGAGTAGCCTTGGGCAAGAACTGGGGTTTGTACCATGAGGGGATTCCTGAACAACGGAAAAAGCGAGTGTGCTATTTCTGAGCAACCAGAGTAACCGGGATAATTTTCAGAGTACACATGTACGCTAAAATAAATCTGTGAGTGGGTGTGACAGGCGAGGGTTTGAATGAATCGGTCGCCATGCATGGCGACACTCCGCACGGATACTGTTTTATGGGGTCGGTATTGATACCGGCTTGGTGATTATCGTCCGCCAGCCGCATCGATAAAGGTGCCCGTCACGTATGACGCGGCATCGCTCGCTAGCCAGGCAATTGCTGCAGCAATCTCTTCTGCCTGGCCGCCGCGTCCCATTGGCAATGCGCTCGCCAGGCGATCGACTCGACCCGGCTCGCCGCCATCGGCGTGCATGTCGGTATAGATAAGGCCAGGACGCACGCTGTTGACGCGAATGCCTTGCGATGCCACTTCCAGCGACAACCCTTTAGTCAGCGTATCCATCGCCCCTTTTGAGGCGGCGTAATCCACATATTCGCCTGGCGCACCGAGACGTGACGCAGCGGATGACACATTGACGATGGCGCCCCCTTTGCCGCCATGATGCGTGCCCATGCGTTTTACCGCCTCACGACAGCAGATGAACGTGCCGGTGACATTGGTGGCGAACACGCGCTGAATACGTTCGGCATCCAGATCTTCCACCCGACATTGGGTAAACAAAATACCGGCATTATTCACCAGCACTCGCAGCGCGCCCTTTTGCTGATCCAATTCGGCAAACATACGTATGACCTGCGCTTCATCGCCAATATCGGCCTGCAGCGCAAACGCACTGCCGCCCTGCGCTTCAATCTCTGCCACCACGCTTGCCGCTTCGGCTGCACGATGACGATAGTTGATCGCCACGCGATAACCCGCCTGCGCCAGCAATAATGCGGTTGCGCGTCCAATGCCGCGGCTACCGCCGGTAATCAAAGCCAGATCCATTTTTGCCTCCACAAAAAAGGGCCGAACAATCGGCCCTTTCATAAATATCACCCGCAACTTTAGCCTAAATAATTTGAGATACAGCAAGGCGGCAAGTTCATTCATCCCCGGGAGCTTACATCAGTAAGTGACCGGGGTGAATGAGCGCAGCCAACGCCGCTGTGGCTCAAAGTATGACGGCTAAATTATTGGTATTCGCTCATTGGTACACACGAACAAAAGACATTGCGATCGCCAAATACATCATCCAGACGTTTCACCGTCGGCCAGTATTTATTGGCGCTACCGGCCGGGAATACGGCCAGCTCACGGGTATACGGATGCGCCCAGTCGCCGACGATTTCTGTCTGCGTGTGCGGTGCGTTCACCAGCGGGTTATCTTCCAGCGGCCATTCGCCATCGGCAACGCGATCGATTTCCATGCGAATAGCCAGCATCGCATCGATAAAGCGATCCAGCTCGATTTTGCTTTCCGATTCCGTGGGTTCAACCATCAGCGTTCCCGCAACCGGGAATGACATCGTTGGTGCGTGGAAACCGTAATCGATCAGACGCTTAGCAATATCCAGCTCGCTGATACCGGTCTGCTCTTTCAGCGGACGAATGTCGAGAATACATTCGTGCGCCACGCGGCCATCGCGGCCGGCATACAGAATCGGATAGGCCGATTGCAGACGGCTGGCAATGTAGTTGGCGTTCAGGATCGCCACCGAACTCGCTTGCTTCAGACCTTCTGCGCCCATCATACGGATATACATCCAGCTGATTGGCAAAATCGATGCGCTACCAAACGGTGCGGCAGATACCGCGCCCTGCTGTGTCAGCACGCCATCAATTTGCACCACGCTGTGACCTGGCACGAACGGTGCCAGATGCGCTTTCACGCCGATTGGGCCCATACCCGGACCGCCACCGCCGTGCGGGATACAGAAGGTTTTGTGCAGGTTAAGGTGCGATACATCCGCGCCGATGTAACCTGGCGTGGTGATACCGACCTGCGCATTCATGTTGGCGCCGTCGAGATACACCTGGCCGCCGTGCTGATGCACGATCTGGCACACCTCGCGAATGGTTTCTTCATAAACGCCGTGTGTTGACGGATAGGTCACCATGATGCACGACAGCTGCTCACCCACCTGCGCGGCTTTCTCACGCAGATCGCCAAGATCGATGTTGCCTTGTTTATCACACGCCACCACCACAACTGACATGCCCGCCATCTGCGCCGATGCCGGATTGGTGCCGTGCGCCGAGCTCGGGATCAGGCAAACATTACGGCCGCCTTCGTTACGACTTTCGTGGTAACGACGAATCGCCAGCAGGCCGGCGTATTCGCCCTGCGCACCTGAGTTGGGCTGCATGCACAGCGCATCGTAGCCAGTCAACTGCACCAGCCATTGCGACAACTGGCCAATCATCTGCAGATAACCCGACGCCTGCTCAGCCGGGCAGAATGGATGCAGTTCGGCAAATTCCGGCCAGGTGATTGGAATCATCTCCGCCGCGGCGTTAAGTTTCATGGTGCACGAACCGAGTGGGATCATCGCCTGGTTAAGCGCCAAATCTTTTTTCTCCAGGCTGTGCATGTAGCGCATCATCTCAGTTTCGCTGTGATGACGGTTGAACACCGGGTGCGTCAGGAAGGCGCTTTCACGCACCTGACCAGCCGGAATCGCACTGTTTTCCGCAGCAACAGCGGCATCCAGCGCATCAATGTCCTGACCGTGCGCATCGCCCAACAGAATGGCGAACAGCGCCAGCACATCTTCACGGGCGGTGGTTTCATCCAGCGTAATACCAACTGCATTGTGGATATCGCTGCGCAGGTTGACGCCGAAGCTTTGCGCGCGGTTCAGCACCGCCGCTTTATCGGCCACTTCAACCGTCAGCGTATCGAACCAGCTGTTGTGGCGCAGCTTCAGGCCACCGTTTTGCAGGCCCGCGGCCAGAATGCTGGTCAGACGGTGAATACGTGAGGCAATGCGTTTCAGGCCAACCGGACCGTGATACACCGCGTAGAGACCGGCGATGTTCGCCAGCAGCACCTGCGATGTACAGATGTTGGAGTTGGCTTTCTCACGACGAATGTGTTGCTCGCGGGTTTGCATCGCCATACGCAGCGCGGTGTTCCCGGCGGCATCGCGTGATACACCAATGATGCGGCCAGGCATTGAGCGTTTGTGCTCGTCGCGACTGGCGAAGAACGCGGCGTGTGGTCCGCCGTAACCCATCGGCACGCCGAAACGCTGGGCAGAACCAAAGACGATATCTGCGCCCTGCTTGCCTGGCGCCTCTAACTGCACCAGTGCCATGAAGTCTGCGGCGACACTCACCACCACTTTGCGGCTTTTCAGCTCGGCAATCAGTGAGCGGTAATCGTGCACTTCACCGTGCGTACCCACCTGTTGCAGCAACACGCCGAACAGATCGTCGTGATCCAGCGCCTTGTCAGCACGATCAATAATCAGTTCAAAACCAAAGGTTTCTGCGCGGGTGCGCACCACATCCAGCGTCTGTGGATGGATGTCATCGGCGATGAAGAATTTGGTGGCGCTTTTCAGTTTGCTAACGCGCCTGGCCATCGCCATTGCTTCGGCAGCAGCGGTCGCTTCGTCCAGCAGTGATGCGGAAGCGATGTCCAGACCGGTCAGATCCAGCGTCAGAGTTTGGAAGTTGAGCAGCGCCTCAAGACGGCCCTGCGACACTTCTGGCTGATACGGCGTATACGCGGTGTACCAGCCTGGATTTTCCAGCATATTGCGCAGGATGACGGGCGGCGTGATCACCGCGCTGTAGCCCATGCCGATCCAGGATTTGTAGCGTTGGTTCTGACTGGCAATGGCTTTCAGCTCTGCCAGCGCTTGCTGCTCGGTCGCCGCAATGCCTACTGCAGGCGGGCCTGGCAGTTGGATGTCGGCAGGCACAATAGAACTGATCAATGAGGAGAGCGAACTGGCACCAATCGCTTCCAGCATTAAGGCCTGTTGTTCCGGCGTAGGACCGATGTGGCGCTCAATGAAAGCACCGTTGTGTTCAAGCTGGCTGAGAGTCTGGGTCATTTGCAGTAAATCCTGAATCGGGCTGGGTTACAAAAATGGCGTTAAATCAGGCAGATAAAAAAGAAGGCGACGCAGCGCGCCACCTTCTGCCACTACCGGTTACTCGTCGATTGCGGCTTTATAGGCATCGGCATCCAGCATCGCGTCGAGTTCTGATTCGTCGCTGGCTTTGATGCGGAACAGCCAACCATCGGCGTACGGCGCGCTGTTCACAAGCTCTGGCGAATCGCCCAGATTGTCGTTCACCGCCACAATCTCACCGCTCAGTGGCGCGTAGATGTCTGAAGCCGCTTTTACCGACTCCGCAACGGCGCAGTCATCACCGGCCGAGAAGGTGGCACCGACGTCTGGCAGATCGACAAACACCATATCGCCCAGCAGTTCCTGTGCGTGTTCGGTGATACCCACAGTGAAGGTGCCGTCGGCTTCTTTACGGACCCATTCGTGGCTATCGCGGTATTTCAATTCATTTGGCACATTGCTCATTGGCCATTTCTCCTGAAAAAAAATTACTGGGCAACCGGCTTACCGGCGCGAACAAAAATCGGTTTGGTGACTTTCACTGGCATTTCACGGTTGCGGATTTCCACAATCGCCTGCTCACCAATGCCGGCTGGCACACGCGCCAGCGCGATGCTGTAACCCAGGGTTGGTGAGAAGGAACCACTGGTAATAATACCTTGCTGCGGCTGACCTTGTTGATCGGTGAAGCGCACCGTTAACCCGTTACGCAGCACCCCTTTTTCGGTCATCACCAGGCCAACCAGCTTTTCGGTTCCGTGCTCGCGCTGCGCTTGCAGGGCATCACGGCCAATGAAATCGCGATCGGCAGGTTCCCAGCTGATGGTCCAGCCCATATTGGCGGCGAGCGGCGAAACGCCCTCATCCATCTCCTGACCGTACAGGTTCATGCCCGCTTCCAGACGCAGCGTGTCACGCGCACCGAGTCCAGCCGGTTTAACGCCTGCGGCCAACAGCTGCTGCCAGAAAGCGGCGGCTTCAGTCGCTGGCATGGCAATCTCATAACCCGCTTCGCCGGTGTAGCCGGTGGTAGCGATAAACAGGTTTTCGGCCTGCACGCCAAAGAAGGGTTTCATGCCGGCAACGGCATCACGCTGAGCGGCGCTCAACAGCGTTTGTGCTTTCTGCTGCGCGTTTGGACCTTGCACCGCAATCAGCGCCAGATCGTCACGTTCGGTCAGCTCAACGCCAAACGGCTGCGCATGCTGTTTAATCCAGGCTAAATCTTTCTCTCGCGTAGCGGAGTTCACCACCAGACGGAAGAAATCTTCGCTCATAAAGTAAACAATCAAATCATCAATGACGCCAGCAGAGGCATTCAACATGCCGGTATACAGGGCTTTGCCCGGCTGGGTCAGCTTGGCGACATCGTTTGCCAGCAGATAGCGCAGGAATTCGCGGGTGCGTGCGCCGTGCAGATCGACGATGGTCATGTGGGAAACATCAAACATGCCGGCATCGTTACGCACCGCGTGATGCTCATCCATTTGCGAGCCGTAATGCAGCGGCATCATCCAACCGTGGAAGTCCACCATGCGTGCACCGCTTGCCTGATGCTGTTCGAATAGAGGCGTTTGCTGAGTCATAACCATCCTGTGAAGACAAGTGAGTGTGACGCGCCTGCGTCGCCTAATGAGGCTGACGCAAACGTTCTCTTTGTGCTGAAGTTATCACCTAATGTGGCAATTAACTATGAGGAAAACGAGGGCGAAACACTACCACCTTTCATCAAATCATCGAACAGCGCCCAGCATAAATCACTGCATTATTGTGATTAGCCTCGCACAAAATACGACTAAATTACTTTCATGCAGCAAATTGAGGGAATACACGCCACAGGATTAAGAAATGGTCCGGCATGCGCAGGGCCGTGACATGAATTAATCTAATGCGAATTAAGGCGTCAAATTAGAATAAATCAAACGAGGCGCGATCGCGGTGCATCGCTGCATCATTGGGGTGCAGCAAAGAAAAACGGCGCCCAATGGGGCGCCGTTAGCTGAGATGATTAGCGTATCCATCTGGGTAGATCGTTAAGCCCCATCGCCTGTTTCAGCATCAGCGGTTTAACGCCAGGTAACGTGTCGGCGAGCTTGAGGCCAACATCACGCAGCAGCTTTTTCGCGGGATGGGTGCCGGCAAACAGCTCGCGAAAACCCTGCATCCCCGCCAGCATCATCGCCGCACTGTGCTTGCGGCTGCGCTCATAGCGACGCAGATAGAGATGCTGACCAATGTCTTTGCCTTCCTGATGCAATCGACGAATTTCACCAATTAATTCAGCCGCATCCATAAAGCCGAGATTTACGCCCTGCCCGGCCAGCGGATGGATGGTGTGGGCGGCATCGCCGACCAGCGCCAAACGGTGCGCGGCAAAGTTACGCGCATAACGTGCCGTCAACGGGAAGGTTTTACGTTCACTCTCGACCTGACACAAGCCAAGACGCATATCAAACGCCACCGACAGCTGCTGATTAAATAGCGCTTCCGGCATCGATTGCAGGCGTGCCGCTTCCTGTGGCGCGAGCGACCAGACGATCGAGCATAAGTGTGGATCCTGCATCGGCAGGAACGCCAGAATACCGTCGCCGTGAAACACCTGACGCGCAATCGCATCATGCGGCATATCGGTGCGGATGTTCGCCACCAGCGCGTGATGCTCGTAATCCCAGAAAGTCAGCGGGATATCCGCTTTATCGCGCAGCCACGAATTGGCGCCGTCGGCCGCCACCAGCAAACGTGCGCTCATCATGCTGCCATCCTGCAACGTAATGAAGGCTTCGTTGTCGCCAAACGCCACTTGCTGCAGCTGCGCCGGGGCAAACAGCGTAATATCGCTGCTCTGACTGGCACGCTGCCACAACGCGCTATGAATCACTTCGTTTTCAATAATATGGCCAAGATGGGATAAACCCTGCTGCTCGTCATCAAAGCTGATTGAGCCAAAGCTGTCCTGATCCCACACTTCCATGCCGTGATAGGCGCTGGCGCGCAGCGCCAGAATGCTCGACCAGACATCGAGCTTTTGCAGCAGACGTTCACTGGCAGCGTTGATGGCGGAGACGCGAATCGACGCATTGGCCGCCGGATCAAACTGTGGCTCGGGTGCTTTTTCCAGCACGGCAACGCGTAAGCCGCTGCCTTGAAGTCCGCAGGCGACGGCCAAACCCACCATGCCGCCTCCGGCAATTGCCACATCAAAAGTTTGCATTGCTGCCCCTTAATTCGTGCTTAACGCTTAACCCAGCCGAGCGTGCGCGCGGCAAGTGGATTTCGTAGCCAAGGCAGATGGTCCATCGCCACCAGCCCAAGATTTCGTCCTGCTACCAACGGCGCATAGCGGTTAGCAAACAGTCGGACTAAACCGTCAGTGACGCCAACAGTGGCGGCACGATCGGGCTGACGTCGCGCGGCAAAATGCTGTAATACCGCGAAACTGCCGGGATCTTGCTGCTGACGATATGCGCCTGCCAGCGTTTCCGCCAGCGACATCACGTCGCGCAGACCCAGGTTGAAGCCTTGTCCGGCGATTGGATGCAGCGTTTGCGCCGCGTTGCCCACCAGCGCCAGACGATGTGTCACCTGACGTTCAGCGGTTTGCAGCGCCAGCGGATAATGCTCGCGTTGACCGGTATGCGTGAAGCGCCCCAGACGCCAGCCGAATGCGCGTTGCAGTTCTTGCAGGAAGGTCGCATCATCCCACTGCTTAATCGTTGCTTGCGCCTCAAGCGGGTGGCACCACACCAGCGACATGCGGTTGCCGGACATCGGCAACAGCGCCAGCGGGCCGTATTCGGTAAAGCGCTCAAAGGCGCGGCCCTGATGCGGCAACTGCGTCGACACGTTGGCGATAACCGCCAACTGCTGATAATCGTCGCGCTGCCAGGTGATACCGCAGGACGCGCCTAAAGGTGAACGCGAACCGTCGGCGGCCACCAGTAATGCGCCTGCCAGCTGTTCGCCGCTGTTCAACATCACCTGCACATTATCCGCCGTACGCGCTACCGAAGTTACATGATCCGGGCAGCGCAGCGTGACGCCCGGCGCTTTTTGCAGGCGTTGAAACAGCCGCTGGCCGACATCAAACAGTTCAACCACCTGACCGAGCGCAGGCAACTGATGATCTTGCGCTTTAAGCGAAACAAAGCCGGTATGACCGCGATCGGAAACGTGAATATCGGTGATGGGCGTGGCGCAATCGGCCAGCGAGCGCCACAGATCGATATCTGCTAACTGCTGACAGGTGCCAGCAGCCAGGGCAATCGCGCGTCCGTCAAAGCCAGGATGTGCGCGGCTGTCGGGCTGGCTGCGCTCAATCAGGGTAACCGGCAGTTGGCCTTGCGTCAGATGTGAAATCGCCAGCGCCAGAGTCGCACCGGTCATGCCGCCGCCGGCAATCAAAATGCTCATGCGTGACGTGCCGCCGCCATCAAGGCTTCAATCGCATCGGCGTCTTTCACTACGCTGTCGGTGAGATTTTCGTTGCCGTCGGCGGTGATGACGATGTCATCTTCGATGCGAATGCCAATGCCGCGATATTGTGGCGGTACTTTGGCATCTGGCGCGATATACAAGCCAGGCTCAACCGTCAGCACCATGCCCGGCTCCAGCACGCGGTCGCGGCTTGGCGTGCCGTAATGGCCGACATCGTGCACATCCAGCCCCAGCCAGTGACTCAAACCGTGCATGAAGAAAGGACGATGCGCCTGCTCTTCAAACAGCGTATCGATATTGCCATCCAGAATGCCGAGATCGACCAGGCCGGTAATCATAATACGCACCACCTCGTCGTTGACGTCATGGATGCTGATGCCCGGACGGAACATCGACAACGCTTTGTTGAGCGAAGCCAGCACGATGTCGTAGATGGCGCGCTGCGGCTCGCTAAAGGTGCCGTTGACCGGGAAGGTGCGGGTGATATCGCCCGCGTAGCCGTGGAATTCACAGCCTGCGTCAATCAGCACTAAGTCGCCATCGCGCATTTCCGATTCGTTTTCGGTGTAGTGCAGAATACAGCCGTTTTCGCCCGAACCGACAATGGTGTTGTACGAGGGGAAACGCGCGCCATGGCGATTGAATTCGTGATGAATTTCGCCTTCCAGCTGATATTCAAACATGCCCGGACGACAGGCTTGCATCGCTCGCGTGTGCGCCAGCGCGCTGATTTTTCCGGCGCGGCGCAGAATCTCAATCTCTTCTGCGCTTTTGAACAGGCGCATGTCGTGCACCCACGGACGCCAGTCGGTAACTGTGTTGGGCGCGCTAAGGTTTTGACGGAAGCCGCGACGCAGTTTGTCCAGCGCGCTGAACACCAGCTGATCGGCTTCTGCATATTCGCCCTGCGCGTGGTAAACCACATCCAGGCCGTTAAGCAGTTGATGCAGCTGCTCGCCGAGGTCATCCCACGGCAAAGCGCGATCGACTCCCAGTTTCGCCGGTGCGGCATCCTGGCCAAGGCGGCGACCAAACCAGATTTCGGCCGTCAGGTCACGCACGCGATTGAACAGCACGCTGTGATTGTGCTTATCATCACTTTTGATTAAGACCAGCAGCGCCTGCGGTTCATTAAAACCGGTGAAGTACCAGAAGTCGCTGTTTTGACGAAAGCTGTATTCGGTGTCGTTGCTGCGCGTCACTTCAGGTGCAGCAAAAATTAACGCCGCACTGCCTGGCGCCATGCGGGCAATCAGCGCCTGACGACGTTGTTGAAACGTATCCAAGGTAATCATGTTTGCACTCCCTGTTGAAGACGGGCCACAACGCACCCGCATTGACGCGCTTAATGTAGCGTAGGTTTCTGTACTTCTGGTGCCGTTGGCTGATGCGGACGCGTGAAGGTGTCATGGCACAGCAGAGCGGCAACGCGCACGTACTCAATCACCTCTTCGAGTGACTGCTCCAGCTCTTCCTGATCTTCATCTTCGTCATAGCCAAGTTGTGCGATGGTGCGCAAATCGTCAATTGCTTCGCCAGTTTCGCCGGTCACTTTCTCCAGCTTCGGTTGCGTGACCCCCAAACCGAGCAGGAAGTGGTTTACCCAACCGGCCAGCGCATCCGCGCGATCGAATACCGTGATGTCATCGTCTTCCGGCAACATCAGCTGGAACATAAAACCTTCGTCTTCCAGCGTGGTCGCCAGGCTTTCATGCAGCGCCTGCAGCGGCTGAGACAGGCTTTGCGAAAACGCCATGCCTTCGTTGGTGAGATCGTGAACCATGGTTTTCCAGCTGGTATCCTGATTGCCGCCGCACAGAATCCCGGAAAGGAGACCATGCATTTCGGCTGGCGTCATGCCCACGCCCTGCTGTGAAAGGGCCGCGGCCAGCACGTTGTAACTCGGCGTTGCGTTCTGTAAAGACATAAGCTTTGGTCGTCGTTGGCAGAATAAGTTCGTGTTATGCTACCACCAGGTGCCTCTGGGTTTCCAGAAAAGGGGTTGTAACTTATAACTCGGGTATATATAGTTTCGCACCTCCCAACCCATTGACCGGTAAGGGAGATGCGATCGAAGTAATCAGTTAGGATGGTGGCATGTCTGCACAACCAGTAGATATTCAAATTTTTGGTCGTTCGTTAAGAGTGAATTGCCCGCCTGAACAGCAAGATGCGCTGAATCTGGCCGCAGAGGATCTCAATCAACGGTTGCAAGATTTAAAAGTTCGCACTAGAGTCACCAATACAGAGCAACTGGTGTTCATCGCCGCGTTAAACATCTGCCACGAGTTGGCACAAGAGAAAGGTAAGACGCGCGACTATGCAGCAAACATGGAACAACGTATCCGCATGCTGCAGCAGACCATTGAACAAGCGTTAGTAGAGCAAGGTCGCATAACTGACCGCCAGGGCCCTAATTTTGAATAAAGCTTCATGGTCACTCATGCTATAGTGACGGTGAAGTAAATTTTCTCTGAGATGTTTGCAAGCGGGCCAGTCCCCTGAGCCGATATTTCATACCAACAGAATGTGACGCTCCACAATTTGTGCGCATGCTCGGTTCGTCCGAGAAGCCTAATAGTTGTGACGGCATGTTCACCTTGAACCAAGGGTTCAAGGGTTACAGCCTGCGGCGGCATCTCGGAGATCTCCATTTAGTAGCAAGTCTGTTTCCCCGGTTCGCATGATATAATCGCTTTTAAGAAGCGATTATTCCGGGGATTTAGATATCATGCCAGCGCCCTCCCTTCTCGACCGTCAAGACATCCGTCAGCATGTGCGCCATTTGCGCCGTAATCTCACGTCTGAGCAACAGGAACAAGCCGCCGATCAGTTGGCTGAACACGCCATCAACATTGCGCCGATCGCTAATGCCCAACGCATTGCGCTGTTTTTATCTGTCGATGGAGAGATCAACACCCGCCCGCTAATCGCCAAACTTTGGCAGCAAAAAAAGCAGGTTTACTTACCGGTGCTTCATCCCTTCTCGCCGGGCAATCTGCTGTTTATCCGTTACACGCCAGAAACGCCACTCGCGCCAAATAAACTTCGCATCCCGGAACCGCCGCTGGATATCACGCAACTGGCCACGCTGGATCAGCTGGATGTGATGCTGGTGCCGCTGGTGGCGTTTGACTATGCTGGCCAACGTTTGGGAATGGGTGGCGGATTCTACGATCGCACGCTGCAAAACTGGCAGCAGCATGGTTTTCTTCCGGTGGGCATCGCACATGATTGTCAGCGCGTAGAAGCATTGCCGGTCGCCGCCTGGGATGTGCCGCTCCCCGCGATTCTGACGCCATCGAAACTATGGCAGTGGGAAGCGTGAGCAGGAAAAACAAAGGGCGCCAATGGCGCCCTGTTTAATCAGTACAGCAGACGGGCGCGGATGGTGCCCGGAATCGCCTTCATCGCCTGCAGCGCTTTATCCGCTGCATCCTGCTCAGCATCAATATCGATCACCACGTAGCCCATAATTGGCGTGGTTTGCAGATACTGCGCGGCGATGTTGATGCCCTGCTCGGCAAAAATCTGGTTGATAGCGGTCAGCACACCCGGACGGTTTTCATGGATGTGCAGCAGACGGCTAGCACTTGCCGCATGCATCGGCAGTGAGACTTCCGGGAAGTTAACCGCAGACAGCGTAGAACCGTTGTCGGAGTATTTCGCCAGCTTGCCAGCCACTTCGATACCGATGTTTTCCTGCGCTTCCTGCGTTGAACCACCAATGTGCGGCGTCAGGATCACGTTATCGAACTCGCACAGCGGTGAGTTAAACGGGTCGCTGTTAGTCGCAGGCTCGACCGGGAAGACGTCGATAGCGGCACCAGACAGATGTTTGTTCGCCAGGGCATCACACAGCGCCGGAATATCGATCACGGTACCGCGCGCGGCGTTGATCAGCAGCGCGCCCGGCTTCATCAGCGCCAGCTCTTCCGCGCCAATCATGTTCTGAGTGGATTGCGTTTCAGGAACGTGCAGGCTGACCACGTCGCTCATGTTGAGCAGATCGGAGAGATGACGCACCTGAGTGGCGTTACCCAGCGGCAGCTTGCTTTCGATATCGTAGAAGAACACATGCATACCGAGGCTTTCTGCCAGTACACCCAGCTGCATGCCGATGTGACCGTAACCGATGATGCCCAGTTTCTTGCCGCGTGCTTCAAACGAACCGTTGGCGACTTTATTCCAGATGCCACGGTGCGCTTTGGCGTTGGCTTCCGGAATGCCACGCAGCATCAGTAGCATTTCGCCAATCACCAGCTCTGCAACAGAACGGGTGTTGGAGAACGGCGCGTTGAACACCGGCACACCGCGTTTCGCCGCTGCACCGAGATCAACCTGGTTGGTACCGATACAGAAGCAGCCGACTGCTACCAGCTTTTCAGCGGCAGCAAAGATCTCTTCAGTCAGTTGGGTACGGGAACGGATACCAATGAAGTGCGCATCGCGGATGGAGGATTTCAGCGACTCCGCATCCAGCGCCCCTTTGTGAAACTCGATGTTGGTGTAGCCTGCTGCACGCAGGTTTTCCAGCGCACTCTGGTGAACGCCTTCCACCAGCAGGAACTTAATCTTGTCTTTTTCCAGTGATACCTTTGCCATTTCCCGACCCTATTCAGAATTCAATGAGGACTACCATAAGGTAGCCTTCTGTCAAAATATCAAAAATTTCGTGCGCAGCAATACAAACGATTGCCTGGGAGCCAGCACGCGCCCACGCGGAGACAGCACAATGCCGTACAAAATCGTGACATCCTTAATGGACGAAGTACGAACTTACTGCTGATGAATCTTTTGTGACATAAGTCACCAAATTTCAGCCTGGTGAGAAAAGATGTTTTCGGATGGAAATAACCGGCGCATTACGCGCGCCGGACAGATCATTTTACGATGGTTTTCACGCCTTCTGCGGTACCAATCAGTGCGACATCCGCACCACGTCCCGCAAACAGGCCAACGGTCACTACGCCCGGCAGCGCATTAATGGTTTTTTCCAGTTCGATGGGATCGAGAATACGCAGATTATGCACGTCGAGAATAATGTTGCCGTTGTCGGTAATGACGTTCTGGCGATACTCCGGCAAGCCGCCGAGTTTGACCAGTTCACGCGCCACATACGAACGCGCCATCGGAATCACTTCAACCGGCAGCGGGAAACGGCCCAGCACATCAACTTCTTTCGATGCATCGGCAATGCAGACAAATTTCTTCGCCACCGCCGCAACGATTTTCTCACGCGTCAGCGCTGCGCCACCGCCTTTGATCATCTGCATCTGCGGATTGATCTCATCGGCGCCATCAACATACACCGACAGCTCATCAATTTCGTTGAGATCGAAGATGTGAATGCCCAGCGCTTTCAGTTTCTCCGTTGAGGCTTCCGAGCTGGAAACCGCACCTTCAATCTGATTCTTCATGGTGCCGAGTGCATCAATAAAATGCGCTGCCGTCGATCCCGTGCCTACGCCGACAATAGTGCCGGGCTCTACGTACTGCAGGGCTGCCCAACCTACCGCTTTTTTCAGTTCATCCTGGGTCATGGTATGTTTAAAACCTGTGCGACATCGAAGTGCGCGTAGTATAAAACAAGGCGCTGTAAAAAAGCGCGACAGTTAGACAGCCGATTTAACGCTTTGGAAGCCAGCCCGCAAAAATGCGCCGCAGCACAATTTGACAGTTTTATGGCATAGTAATGTCCACCCTGAACGAGAGAGAACAACAATGAAACGCCCGGATTATCGAACGCTTCAGGCGCTGGATGCTGTGATTCGCGAGCGCGGCTTTGAGCGTGCGGCACAAAAACTCTGCATTACCCAATCGGCGGTTTCGCAGCGTATTAAACAGCTGGAAAATTTATTTGGTCAGCCGCTGCTGGTGCGCACCGTGCCGCCGCGTCCGACCGAGCAGGGACAAAAGTTACTGGCGTTGTTGCATCAGGTTGAACTGCTGGAAGAGGAGTGGCTGGGTGATGATAACGGTGGAACCACGCCGCTGTTGCTGTCGCTGGCGGTCAACGCCGACAGCCTGGCCACCTGGCTGCTGCCCGCGCTGAAAGACGTGCTGGCCGATTCGCCAGTGCGCCTGAATTTGCAGGTGGAAGATGAAACCCGCACGCAGGAACGTCTACGTCGCGGTGAAGTGGTCGGCGCGGTGAGTATTCAGCCGCAGCCGCTGCCAAGCTGTCTGGTGGATCAACTGGGTGCGCTCGATTATCTGTTCTGCGCCTCACCTGATTTTGCTGCTCGCTATTTCCCGAACGGCGTAACACGCTCTGCGCTGCTGAAAGCGCCGGCGGTGGCATTTGATCATCTGGACGATATGCATCAGGCGTTTTTACAGCAGAACTTTGACCTGTCGCCGGGCAGCGTGCCTTGCCACATCGTTAACTCGTCAGAAGCCTTTGTGCAGCTGGCGCGTCAGGGTTCGGTGTGCTGTATGATTCCGCATCTGCAGATTGAGCGCGAGTTAGCGCAAGGTGAACTGGTGGATTTGACGCCAGGCCTGTATCAGCGTCGTATGCTGTACTGGCACCGGTTTGCGCCGGAAAGTCGTTTAATGCGCAGCGTGACCGACGCGCTGATTGCGCACGGACATCGCGTGCTGCGTCAGGATGTGTTGCCAGCGTAAAGATTCAGGTCGCCCTTCATGGCGACCTGATATCAAACCTTACGGCGTGTTTGGTTTGATTTCAAAGACGACATCCACCTGATCGTCAAAGTGAATGCTCTGCTGCTCGTAAGTTTGCTGCGCGGTGGTATCAGCTTGTACTGCGGCGGCCTTATACATGCGCGCCATCGGCATCGGTTGATAGTTCGCCACGTGATAGCGGATGCTGTAAACCGAACCTAATTTAGCGTTAAACCCTTCTGCCAGCGCGTTAGCCTGTTGCGTAGCATTCGCGATGGCCACTTTACGCGCCTTCTCTTTATAGCTGTCCGGATTCGCCACACCTAACTCGACCGAACGAATTTCATTCAGGCCAGATTTTAACGCGCCATCCAACAGCTCGTTGAGTTTGTCCAGCTGGCGCAGTGTTACCTGTACCTGACGCTCGGCACGATAGCCTTTCAGTACCGACTTACCTTCTTTGGTGTAATCGTACTCTGGCTGCGTGCTGAGGTTTGCCGCATCAATATCTTTTTTCTCGATACCGTTCTTTTGCAGGAAATCGAAATATTGCGCCACGCGGTCATCAGCTTGTTTCTTCGCTTCTGCCGCGTCTTTCGACGAAACATTCACCACAATCGCGAGCGTCGCGAGATCTGGCGTGGCATCAACGCTTGCCTGTCCAGAAGTCACCACATGCGGTCCATTCGGCAATTCGCCTGCCTGAACTAAACCGGACAGTGCGCCCGTGCTCATTACGGCGGCCAGCGCCAGTGCTTTCAGTTTCACGAAAGTCCTCCTTGAGGGATTCAATTTGCAGGTCGCCATTATGGCTAAACCCAAAACACATTAACATGTGTGCTTATCTGATTAGTAAACGGCTCAAAAGTTCGAGCAATCTCCTTTTTAACGTAGCCGCGATCGCAAATTTAGCTGTACGGATTCGCCAATAAAACACTTATTCGTTTCTATTAAAGAAACACCTCTGAGTTCGGGAGAGTTGCCAATGACAGAACAGCCACTTAGCCAAACCGTTGCCAGCGCTCGCGCGGGACGCACGCGCTTTCTGATGCTCGGTCTGGTGTTTATTAACATCATTATCAACTATATGGATCGCACTAACCTGTCGGTTGCCGCTACGGCAATGGCTGGCGAATTGCGCTTCTCGCCCATGGAGATGGGATTGATCTTTTCCGCCTTTGGCTGGATCTACGCTGCGCTACAGATTCCCGGCGGCTTCCTCATCGATCGCCTTGGCGCGCGCGTCGTTTATGGCGTCGGTTTATTTGCCTGGTCGCTGATCACCGCGCTGCATGCGCTTGCCAACAGCTTTGGCGCGCTATTTGGTCTGCGGCTCGGCGTCGGTGCTTTTGAAGCGCCGGTGATGCCCTCCAACAACCGGGTGATCTCTAGCTGGTTCCCGGAGCAAGAGCGCGCCAGTGCCATCGGCATTTACTCCTCAGCGCAGTTTGTCGGCCTGGCGTGTATGACGCCGCTGCTGTTTCATCTGCAGGATGCTTTTGGCTGGCGCGGACTGTTTTTGATCACCGGACTTGCGGGGATGATTTGGGCGCTGGTGTGGTATTGGCTCTACCGCGAGCCGAATCAACATCAAGGCGTGTCAAAAGCTGAGCTCAGCTATCTGCGTGACAACGGTGCGCTGCTGGAGAGTCGACAACATTCGCAGCAGCCCATAGCGCGCTGGGGCGATTTGGCGCAGATGTTCCGCAGTCGTAAATTGGTCGGCATCTATATTGGCCAGTTCACCATTTCCGCCACCTTCTGGTTCTTCCTTACCTGGTTCCCGACGTATCTGGTGGAGTATCGTCACATGGGCTTCATCAAAAGCGGCTATGTTGCTTCGGTGCCCTACTTCGCCGCCTTCTGTGGCGTGCTGCTGGCCGGATTTGCCTCAGATCGCATGATACGTCGCGGTATCTCCGCTAGCGTGGCGCGCAAGCTACCGGTGATTCTCGGCCTGTTCCTGACGCTGTTTATCCTTGGCGCCAATTACACCGACGATTCCACGCTGATTATTCTGTTTATGTCGCTGGCGTTCTTCGGCAACGGCCTGGCGACCATTACCTGGGTGTTTGTCACGGCGCTGGCGCCGCGCCACTTAATTGGTCTGGCGGGCGGGGTATTTAACTTCACCGGTGCGCTGTCATCCATCGTGGTGCCGATTGCCATTGGTGCGTTAATCGACGGCGATAACTTCGCGCCAGCCCTGGCATTTATTGCCGTGCTGGCCGCGATTGGCATCTGCAGTTACCTGTTTATTGTCGGGAAAATCGATCATGTTAACGCGGGGTGAACACGGTTTGCGCCAGCGATTGCAACTGTTGCAGGCGCTGCGCGAGGTGCGCCTCATCGTCCTGCCAGATTTTGGCGAACGCCAATGCCGCGCGATTGTGATCAATCGGCTGCGCCATACTGATTTCGCCATCATCGCGGTGCCAGATCAGGTAACCCTCAGCACGCTTACGCGCCAGCAGCGGCGCGATTTGCAGCCACTGTTCTTCGCTAAAACGCGGGCGCAGCGCCTCGTCACTTTCCGCCGCCAGCAACGACACGCCAATCACCGATTGCCACGCGGGCAGCATGCGGAAACCGGCCAGCGCCTGGCTGGCGTTGATGCGTTCACCGGGTTCCGAGTGCCAGATATAGATCACCTGATCCTCCCACAGCACGCCCAGCGCCACCACGATATCGCGCGGCGCGTGACGTTCCAGCTGCGGCAACGCCTGCGCGAACAGCGAAGATCCGCGAATCGCCTGTGCCGCCAGCGCGTGAATACCGGGGCCAGGCAGATAGCGTCGATGCTCATCCTGCGTCGTCAGTCCAATCGACGCCATGGTCATCAGCAGTCGATTCACACGCGTGCTGTTCATCCCCATCTGGCGCGCCAGTTCACGGCAACCCACGGCCTTATCACTGGACACCAGATATTGCAGACAGCGAATACCGTCAATCAGGCTTTGGTTCGGTTGAGAAGACATAGATCACCTGCGGCGGGCAAACTCCAATCTTAGCCTTAGAGTCAGAGGAATGAAATGATGCAGACTTTCTCTACGCAAAATGAGCGCCACTTTCCGCAACAACGACTACAAGCGGAGTTACTGATCGTCGGCGGTGGACTGGCGGGCGTGTGTGCCGCGCTGGCCGCCGCACGCGATGGCCTTGATGTGGTGCTGATTCAGGATCGCCCGGTGCTGGGCGGCAACGCTTCCAGCGAAGTGCGCTTGTGGGCCAACGGTGCGACCTCACACATGGGCAATAACAATCGTTGGGCGCGCGAAGGCGGCATCATGGGCGAGATCATGGAGGAGAACCTGTGGCGCAATAAAGAGGGCAATCCGGTACTGTTCGATATGGTGCTGCTGGACATCGTACAGGCGCAGCCCGGCGTGACTTTGCTGCTCAATACGGTGGTGACCGATATCGAAAAATCTGGCCGCCGTTTGCTGTCAGTGCAGGCGTTCAATGCCATTAATCAAACGCGTTATCGGGTTTCGGCTACACAATTTATCGATGCCAGCGGCGATGGCGTATTGGGCTATCTGGCCGGTGCAGCGCATCGCGTGGGCGCGGAATCCGTGGAGGAGTTTGGCGAGAAGATGGCGCCGGGCGAGAATTTCGGCCATAAGCTCGGACATTCGATTTACTTCTACACCAAGCGCACGGCACAACCGGTACGCTTCGTTGCGCCCTCTTTCGCACTAAAAGAGATCACCGCCATTCCGCGCTATAAACGGCTGAGTTCAGAGCTGAACGGCTGCGATTTATGGTGGCTGGAGTGGGGCGGACGGCTCGATACCGTGCATGAGAGCGAAACCATCAAGTGGGAACTGTGGAAAATTGTCTGGGGCGTGTGGGATTACATCAAAAACTCCGGTGAATTTCCCGATGCCGATAACCTCACCATCGAATGGGTGGGCCTGATTCCCGGCAAGCGCGAGAGCCGGCGTTTTCTCGGCGAGACGATGCTGTGCCAACAGGACATCATCGAACAACGCGACCACTATGATGCAGTGGCGTATGGTGGCTGGTCGATTGATCTGCATCCGGCCGACGGCGTCTACAGCGAACACGATGGCTGTCGTCAGTTCCACAGCAAAGGGACTTACACCATTCCCTTCCGCGCGCTCTACAGCCAGTCGCTGGACAATCTGCTGCTCACCGGCCGATTGATCTCCGCTACGCACGTAGCCTTTGGCAGCGCACGCGTCATGTGCACCTGCGGCGTGCTGGGCGAAGTGGTGGGCCGCGCGGCGGCGCTGTGCCAGCAACAGCAGATCACGCCCGCCGAACTGGCGCAGCCTGAGCGCGTTGGGCAGCTGCAGCAGCATCTGCTGCGTCAGGGTGCGTTTATCCCGCGACATCCGTTGGCCAACCCAGCGCGCCAGGCGCATGTCACGGTGAGCAGCACCTTAGAGTTGCGCGCCCTGCCCGCCGATGCCGATTGGCAGCCGCTGCAATCTCGCTGTGCGTTGCTGCTGCCGCTCAAAGCGGGCGAACGCTTGCCGGCAATCAGTGTGCAGCTGCGCGCCGCCAACGCGCAAAAATTACAGGTATCGCTGCTCACCAGCGCTAATCCGGCCAATACCTGCGGCGACTGCCAACTGAGCACGCAAAGCATCACGGTTACTGAGCAAGGCACTTATCGACTGAGCTTTGATTATCGCGCCGATTGCGATCGCTATCTGTTTATCGCCTTTGAGGAGAACGCTGCGATTGAGGTTGCATTAACCAGCCAGCGTTTGCCGGGCGTGATGATGGTGTTCAACAGTCTCAATCCGCGCGTGGCGAAACGCACACGCCAGATTAACGATGGCGATTACGGCGTTGATGAGTTTGATTTCTGGCTGCCGCGCCGGGCTCCACAGCAAATCCTGCTGGCCTTTGCGCTGGAAACGCCGCTGCAGCTTTGGCACCGCGACTATCTGCTCAACGGCAAGCTGCGGCCGGAACAGCACACTAACTGCTGGGTGCCGGCGCAGGATGACACGCATCCCAACGTCAGCTGGCATTGGAATGAACCGCAGCAGGCGAAACACATTACCTTGCTGTTTGACAACGACTTCGACCATGCGATGGAAACGGTGCAAATGGGCCACGCGCTGGCTGTGACGCCGCACTGCACCACGCATTATCGCGTATGGCTGGATGAGATGCTTTTGGCAGACGTGACGGAAAATCATCACTCGCTGTGTCATCACTTGGTACCAGAAGGCGTGAGTTTTAGCCAGATTCGACTTGAGTTGCTCGCCAGTGCGGGCGCGCTGCCCGCACTGTACGGATTACATCTGCATTAGAGTGCAGCAATGCCCTGACGCGCCAGCTGAATGGCGATAAACCACATCACGCCGCCGACCAGCAAATTGATAATGCGCTGCGCCCGCACGGTGCGCAGCCGCGGCGACAGCCACGCGGCCAGCAGCGCCAGGCCGAAGAACCAAATAATTGAGGCACTCACGGTGCCAAATGCAAACCAACGACGCGCGTCTTCAGACGGAAGCTGGCTACCGAGGCTGCCGAGCACCACAAAGGTGTCGAGATAGACGTGCGGATTGAGCCAGGTCACCGCCAGAATAGTAGCGATGATGCGCCAGCGACCTTGCTTTATCTCCGCATCAGATGCCAGCGACACATCACCTTGCCATGCAGCGCGCAGCGCGCCCCAACCGTACCACAGCAAAAACGCCACGCCCGCCCAAGTGATCAGCATCAGTAAGAGAGGCGATTGATTCAGCAACGCGCTGCCGCCAAAAATCCCACCACAGATCAGCGCAATATCGCTAAGGGTACACAGCGATGCGGTCATCAAGTGGTAATGGCGCTTAATGCCCTGATTCATCACAAAAGCATTTTGCGGGCCTAACGGCAAAATCAGCGCAGCACCAAGGGCAAGCCCTTGTAAATAAACAGATAACACGGAAATAACCTTAATAACTGAGGAGATGCGATGCAGTATAGTGACGCGAAGATATTAGAGGAAATTGAAATATTTAATAGGCTATTAGAATGTGTAATAAAAAAGGCACCCGCAGGTGCCCTTCTCTATTATTCGCTGCGTGAAGGCTGTTGTTGCTCGCTCTTCACCTGATGCAGATGCACATCCATCTGCGGGTAAGGAATGCCGATGCCGTTCGCGTCCAGCGTACGTTTGAAGTTCTTCATCAGATCCCAATAGACGTTTTGCAGATCGCTGCTTTTACTCCAGCAACGCACCACAAAATTGAGCGATGAAGCCGCCAGTTCATTTAGGCCGATCTGTACGCCGAGGTCTTGCAGTACGCGCTCGTCCGCATCAACCACTTCACGTAACAGGCTAATAACCTGATCGACATCCGCATCGTAAGCCACACCAATAATGAACTCGTTGCGACGGATCGGTTCACGTGAATAGTTAACGATATTGCCGGCGATAATTTTACCGTTAGGTACCACCACGATTTTGCCATCAGCGCTTTTCAGCGTAGTGGAGAAAATCTGCACGTTCTGTACGGTACCCATCACGCCGCCGAGATCGACAAACTCACCGGTTTTGAACGGGCGGAAGGTCACCAACAGCACGCCAGCAGCCAGGTTGGACAGCGAACCTTGCAGCGCCAAACCCACAGCCAAGCCAGCAGCACCCAGTACGGCAATCACTGAGGCGGTTTGTACGCCAACGCGTCCCAGTGCAGCAATGACGGTAAAAGCGATAATTCCGTATCGCACCATTGCAGAAAGGAAATCTGCCACAGTGGCATCAATATGACGCGCTAGCAGAACGCGGTTAATCGCATTGGAGACGATGCGCGCAATGAACATACCAATGATGATGGTAATAATCGCCGCCACAATATTGACCGCATAGCTCAGGATCAACGCCTGATTACGTATCAGCCATCCACCAGCACTATTAATGCCATCAACGACATGTAAATCTTCCATTTGTTAGCCCTGTTGTTGAGTTTCCCGCGGGAAATTGCCAAAAACTGCCAGATTGACTCCGACACTCCGAATACAAGGGTAAACAAAAATAAGGCGAAGCGCCAAAAATGGCCTGAATTCGTGGGATTTTCTGGATGAGACGCATAAAAAAAGGCCCTTGCGGGCCTTTTTTGTACTGTACGGAAAAATTACAGTACGTCGACAGCGTTAAGCTCTTTGAAAGCCTGCTCCAGGCGAGTCACCATGGAAGCCTGCGCTGAGCGCAGCCATACGCGTGGATCATAGTATTTCTTGTTCGGGCTATCCACGCCTTTAGGGTTGCCCAATTGGCCTTGCAGATATGCTTCGTTTTCTTTGTAGAACTTCAGAATACCGTCCCATGTTGCCCACTGGGTATCGGTATCGATGTTCATTTTAATTACGCCGTAACCAATTGATTCTTTGATTTCTTCTGGAGATGAACCTGAACCGCCGTGGAACACGAAATCGAGCGCGTTATGCGGCAAGTTGTGTTTTTTAGTCACGTATTCCTGAGAATCACGCAGGATGGTCGGCGTCAGTTTCACGTTGCCTGGCTTGTACACGCCGTGCACGTTACCGAATGAAGCAGCGATGGTGAAACGTGGGCTGATTTTGCTCAGCTCGGTGTAAGCGTAATCAACGTCTTCTGGCTGAGTGTACAGCGCAGAAGCGTCCATGTGGCTATTGTCCACGCCGTCTTCTTCGCCACCGGTACAACCCAGTTCGATTTCCAGGGTCATATCCAGTTTGGCCATGCGCGCCAGATACTTAGAAGAGATCTCGATGTTCTCTTCCAGTGACTCTTCAGACAGGTCGATCATGTGAGAAGAGAACAGCGGCTTACCGGTTTTCTTGAAGTGCTCTTCACCCGCGTCCAGCAGACCGTCGATCCACGGCAGCAGTTTCTTGGCGCAGTGGTCGGTATGCAGGATTACTGGCACACCGTACTGTTCAGCCATCAGATGCACATGGTATGCACCCGCGATAGCGCCGAAGATAGCCGCGCCCTGCGGCTTGTCGGTTTTGAAACCTTTACCGGCGATGAAGGCAGCACCACCATTGGAGAACTGAACGATGACCGGCGCTTTCACTTTGGCCGCAGCTTCCAATACCGCGTTAATAGAATCCGTGCCGACGCAGTTAACTGCTGGCAGAGCGAATTTGTTCTCTTTCGCTACCTGGAAAATTTTCTGAACGTCGTCACCAGTGACAACGCCGGGTTTTACGAAATCAAAAATTTTAGACATGTTTGTGTCCCGTTTCGTTACCGTTCATCCCCGAAGGGATTGCGATTTGTGTGCCCCATAAAGGGCTAGCCTTCAGGCGACGCCCAAGCGTCGCCCCCAAAGAGTTACTGCTTCGCGCGCTCTTCCAGCATAGCAACTGCTGGCAGTTTTTTACCTTCCACGAACTCGAGGAATGCGCCGCCGCCGGTAGAGATGTAAGAGATCTTATCTTCGATACCGAACAGATCGATTGCAGCCAGCGTATCGCCGCCGCCTGCCACTGAGAATGCATCGCTATCGGCGATTGCATTTGCCACGATTTCGGTACCTTTACGGAAGTTCGGGAACTCGAACACGCCAACCGGACCGTTCCACAGAATGGTTTTCGCGCCTTTCAGAATAGCGGCCATCGCCTGTGCGGTTTCGTCGCCGAAGTCCATAATCTCTTCGTTATCCGCCACTTCGGAAACCTTTTTCACGGTTGCCGGGGCAGTTTCAGAGAATTCCGTGCCTACGCGAGAATCAGTAGGAACCGGGATACCAAACTGATCACGCAGACCTTTTGCTGCTTCGACGAAGTCTGGCTCATACAGAGATTTACCGACGTTGTTATCGATAGCCACGAAGGTATTCGCGATACCGCCGCCGACAATAACGGTGTCAGCAATCTTCACCAGCGACTGCAGCACATCAAATTTGGTCGACACTTTAGAACCGCCAACCACAGCAACCAGCGGACGCTCTGGATTACTCATCACTTTGCCCAGCGCTTCCAGCTCAGCTGACAGCAGCGGACCGGCACATGCGATTGGGGCAAATTTGCCCACGCCGTGGGTAGAAGCCTGTGCGCGGTGCGCGGTACCGAAGGCATCCATCACGAACACGTCGCACAGTGCGGCATATTTCTTCGACAGCCCTTCTTCGTCTTTTTTCTCACCTTTATTAAAGCGCACGTTTTCCAGCACAACCAATTCGCCCGCGCCGACTTCAACGCCGTCGAGGTAATCTTTTGCCAGGGTAACGTTGGTGCCGTTCAGTTTATCTTTCAGGTAGTTAACAACCGGCAGCAGGGAAAACTCTTCGTTGTATTCACCTTCGGTCGGACGACCCAGGTGAGAGGTAACCATCACTTTCGCGCCCTGTTTCAACGCCGCTTCGATGGTAGGCAGAGAAGCACGAATACGTGCATCTGACGTCACTTTCCCTTCTTTCACTGGCACGTTGAGATCGGCACGGATCAGAACGCGTTTACCAGCAAGATCCAGATCGGTCATCTTAATTACAGACATGGTGAACCCTCTCGTTGATTCTCATAAGTTTTGCCAGACGCAGTCCGCGTCTTACCTGAAACCGCTTGCGGCCATTGCTAACGTGGTGTCGATCATGCGGTTAGCAAAGCCCCATTCGTTGTCACACCAAACCAGCGTTTTGATAAGGTGATGACCACTGACCCGCGTTTGCGTGCCATCGACTATGGCACTGTGCGGATCATGGTTAAAATCTACTGAGACTAACGGTAATTCCGTATAGTCAACTATACCACGAAACGCCCCTTCTGACGCGTTTTGCAGCAACGCGTTGACCTCACACGCCTTCACCGCTTCGCGCACCGACACGCTCAGATCAATGGCTGTCACGTTGATGGTGGGCACGCGCACGGCAATCGCCTCAAAGCGATCGTTAAATTTCGGAAAAATACGGGTAATGCCAGCAGCGAGACGCGTATCTACCGGAATGATCGATTGGCTGGCGGCGCGGGTACGACGCAGATCGCTGTGATAGGCGTCGATCACCTGCTGATCGTGCATCGCCGAGTGAATGGTGGTCACGGTGCCCGACTCAATGCCAAAGGCGTCATCCAGCAACTTGATCACCGGAATAATGCAGTTGGTGGTGCAGGATGCGTTGGAGACAATGCGGTCAGTTTGTTTAAGAGCTTGTTCGTTGACACCGAACACGACAGTGGCATCGAGATCGTTGCCGCCCGGATGCGAGAACAACACTTTCTTCGCGCCCGCCTGTAAATGGGCTTCGCCATCATCACGGCTGCCATACACACCGGTGCAATCCAGCACGATATCGACACTCAGCTCGCGCCACGGCAGCACATCTATTTCGGCCAGATGCAGGATGCGAATGGTGTCGTCACCGACAAACAGCTGATCGCGCTCCTGGCGCACATCAAAGGCAAAACGGCCGTGGCTGGTGTCGTACTTCAGCAGATGCGCCATGCCGGCGGCGTCTGCCAACTCATTAATGGCGACCACGGTGATCTCAGCCCGGCGACCGGTTTCATACAGGGCACGCAACACATTACGCCCGATACGACCAAAACCATTTATTGCTACGCGAACGGTCATCTCTACCTTCAACCACACCCGAAAAAACGTGCCGATTAGCCTGAGCGTTTCACACCGGTTTGTACAGGGAATTATTGCTTACCCACATGAGTGAGATGCACGATTTCGCTCACAACTGAAACGGTTCAGCTAGAGTAATGCAAGAGAGGAATAACGGGAATGATTGCGATCAAGTGAGTGGCTGAATATTGGATCTACGTCACAAATTTTCCACTGACGGATTATTACTGCAGGAATAATTGAACCGTTTCAGGTTAGATACGCCTGCATTGCAGGTGCGCGCGATGAATCGCGCCGCTACAGGCTGTGCTTAACCGGTAGCGGCGCAATTTACTGCGCAAAGTTACAGAATCGATTTCGCCGTTTTCACCACGTTCTCAACCGTAAAACCAAACTCTTTGAACAGCTGATCCGCAGGCGCTGACTCACCGAAGGTGGTCATACCGACGATCGCGCCGTTCAGGCCGGTGTATTTGAACCAGTAATCCGCGATACCCGCTTCAATCGCCACGCGTGCGGCAACCGCTTTTGGCAGCACGGATTCACGGTACGCCGCGTCCTGCTTGTCGAAGGCGTCGGTGGATGGCATAGACACCACGCGCACCTTGCGGCCTTCCGCCGTCAGCTGATCAAACGCAGCCACTGCCAGTTCCACTTCTGAACCGGTGGCGATCAGGATCAGCTCTGGCGTACCTTGGCTGTCCTTCAGCACGTAACCGCCGCGCGCCACGTTGGCCAGCTGCTCAGCGCTACGATCCTGCTGCGCCAGGTTCTGACGCGAGAAGATCAGCGCCGACGGGCCGTCAACGCGCTCAATCGCGTACTTCCACGCCACCGCTGACTCAACCTGGTCGCACGGGCGCCACAGGCTCATGTTTGGCGTCACGCGCAGGCTGGCCATCTGCTCAACCGGCTGGTGCGTCGGGCCATCTTCGCCCAGACCAATTGAGTCGTGGGTGTAGACCATAATCTGACGGATCTTCATCAGCGCGGCCATACGTGCGGCGTTGCGCGCGTACTCGACGAACATCAGGAAGGTGGCGGTGTACGGCAGGAAGCCGCCGTGCAGCGCGATACCGTTGGCGATCGCGGTCATACCGAACTCGCGCACGCCGTAATGGATGTAGTTGCCCGCCGCATCTTCGTTGATCGGCTTCGAGCCGGACCACATGGTGAGGTTGCTCGGCGCGAGGTCAGCGGAGCCGCCCAGATATTCCGGCAGGATTTTGCCGAAGGCTTCGATGGCGTTTTGCGAGGCCTTACGGCTGGCAATTTTCGCCGGACTGGCCTGCAGCTGCTCAATGAACTTCTGCGACTCGCTGGCCCAGTTCGCCGGCAGCTCATTGTTCACGCGGCGCTTAAACTCGGCAGCCAGCTCCGGATGTGCGGCGGCGTAGGCGGCAAACTTCTGGTCCCACGCGGACTCTTTCGCCTGACCGGCTTCTTTGGCATCCCACTGCGCGTAGATGTCTGAAGGGATTTCAAACGGACCGTGGTTCCAGCCCAGCTGCTTGCGGGTCAGCGCGATTTCATCGGCACCCAGCGGCGCGCCGTGCGAGTCGTGCGTACCGGCTTTGTTCGGCGAACCAAAACCGATAACGGTTTTGCACATCAGCAGTGAAGGCTTGTCGGAAACCGCTTTGGCTTCTTCCACCGCTTTTTTAATCGCGTCCGCATCGTGACCGTCCACGCCGCGCACCACGTGCCAGCCGTAGGCTTCGAAACGTTTGGCGGTATCGTCGGTGAACCAGCCGTCAACGTGACCGTCGATGGAGATGCCGTTGTCGTCATAGAAAGCAACCAGTTTGCCCAGCTTCAGCGTACCGGCGATGGAGCAGACTTCGTGTGAGATGCCTTCCATCATGCAGCCGTCGCCCATAAACACGTAGGTGTTATGGTCTACGATGTCATGACCCGGACGGTTGAACTGCGCCGCCAGCGTGCGCTCGGCAATGGCAAAACCCACTGCGTTAGCGATGCCCTGACCCAGCGGGCCGGTGGTGGTTTCAACGCCTGCGGTGTAGCCATATTCCGGGTGGCCTGGAGTTTTAGAGTGCAGCTGACGGAAGTTCTGCAGCTCGCTCATTGGCAGATCGTAGCCAGTGAGGTGCAGCAGGCTATAAATCAGCATTGAGCCGTGACCGTTCGACAGCACAAAGCGGTCGCGGTCTGCCCACAGCGGGTTAGTAGGGTTATGGTTCAGGAAGTCACGCCACAGCACTTCGGCAATGTCCGCCATGCCCATTGGGGCACCCGGATGTCCCGAATTGGCTTTCTGTACTGCATCCATACTTAACGCGCGAATGGCGTTGGCAAGCTCTTTACGAGAGGGCATCTTCTACTCCAGGTCGGATTAATGCTCCGCCACGCTTAACTTATTGTAATTAATCAGTTATAAGGCGAAGCGAGAAAAAAGTCGCACATCAATGTACATGAAAATCAGGACAAAAGTACATGCATCTGGGTGCTAAATCACGGGTAACCGTTTGCATTTCCGGGCTTGTCTGCTAGTCATTGAACAACATGCGAGCTATAACCAAAGCGTTTAAACACCTGGGCCAGTTTCAGGTGTTTGTTTTCTTTACCTTGTTACCCAAAGGATGCCGATATGAAAATGAGAGCCACAATTGTTGCTCTGGGAATGGCTTCGCTGCTGAGCGGCTGCGAGGGGTTTGATAACAATGCGCTGCTACAATCGGGTGCGCAGGCTTATCAGGCCTATGCGCTGAACGATACGCAGGTAAAAGAGTTGAGCGATCAATCCTGTGCGCAGATGGATAAAGACAATCAGGTTGCGCCCGCTAACAGTGAATACCAGCAGCGCCTGAACAAAATCGCGGCGGCGCTAGGCGACAACATCAACGGCGTGCCTGCCAACTACAAGGTTTATCAGACCAAAGACGTTAACGCCTGGGCGATGGCGAACGGTTGTATCCGCGTCTATAGCGGGTTGATGGATATGATGACCGATAACGAAGTCGAAGGTGTGCTGGGCCATGAAATGGGCCACGTCGCGCTGGGCCATACGCGCAAAGCGATGCAGGTGGCGCTGACGACCACCGCAACGCGCACCGCTGCGGCTTCTGTCGGCGGCGTGATTGGCTCGCTGTCACAATCACAATTGGGTGAAATGGGTGAGAAGCTGGTGAATGCGCAATTCTCGCAAACTCAGGAAACACAAGCCGATGACTACTCGTTCGACCTGCTGAAAAAGCGCGGCATTGATCCGATGGGATTAGCGACCAGCTTTGAGAAGCTAGCGAAACTGGAGCAAGGAAGACAGAGTTCGATGTTTGATTCGCATCCGGATTCGGAAGCCCGCGCCCAGCATATTCGTGAGCGTATTGCGGCTGGGAAATAGATCGTGCTTGCTGTCCCCCTCCTCGGTCCTCCCCCATGAATGGGGGAGGAAGATGCTGCCACATGTCAGTGAGGAAGCTGCATTTAGCTGCTTCTCCTTCCCCCATTCATGGGGGAAGGCCGGGATGGGGGACATAAGCAAAGATCAAAGCAAACAATCTTCAACGCTTAAACAATCCATCCACCATCGCACCCAAATCCTGGGTATTCGACGTCTTAATGTGGCCCTGCGGCGACAGCTTATCAATCACCTGCGGCAATAAGGCAGCCAGCGTACCGGACGCACCCTGTACATCGGTGCCGAGCTTATCCGCTAGCGACTGCAGCTGATCATTGCCAAGCGCATTTTGAATCTCGCCGCCATCAATCGACATGTTACTGCCGCTGCCAAGCCAGTTATTCAGCACCTGCCCGAGTCCGCCCTGTTGAAACTTCTGCAGCAGCACTTCAACGCCGCCCTGTTCCTGCACCCAGTTCCAGATTGCCATCAGCTGTTGCATCTGGTTGCCCTGCCCGCTTCCGTTGCTGTTTCCCAGCGATCCAGCTAAATCGTCCAGTAAACCCATAGTCGCCTCCGCAGATTAATTAACCGCCAATAAGTGTAGCCGCAGGAGAAAGGATTAACCTTTATTTGCCGCCTGCACGTGCAGCATGTCCAGCGCCAGTGTGGCTGCGGCCAGCGAGGTCAGATCGGCGTGATCGTAGCCCGGCGCCACTTCCACCAGATCCATACCGACGATATTCATGCCCTGCAAACCGCGAATCAGCTTGGTGGCTTTATCGCTGCTCAAGCCGCCAATCACTGGCGTGCCGGTGCCCGGTGCATGGGCGGGATCCAGACAATCGATATCAAAGGTCAGATACACCGGCAGATCGCCAACGGTACGCTTCACTTCCGCCAGAATGTCATCAACGCTGCGATCGTTGACCTGCGCGGCATCCAGCACGTTGAAGCCCAAGCTCTTATCGAACTCGGTACGAATACCGATCTGTACAGAGTGCTGCGGATCGATCAAACCCTCTTTTGGCGCGGTGAAGAACATGGTGCCGTGATCGAAAGTAGGACCATTGGAATAGGTATCGGTGTGCGCATCGAAATGCACCAGCGCCATTTTGCCGAAGTGCTTAGCGTGTGCACGCAGCAGCGGCAGAGTGACGTAGTGGTCACCGCCAAAGGTCAGCATGCGCTTACCGTTCGCTAGCAGTTTCTCGGCGTGCGCCTGCAGTTTGTCAGAGAGATCCTGTGAATCGCCAAAGGCATAAACCAGATCGCCGCAATCCACCACGTTCAAACGCTGGCGCAGATCGAAATCCCACGGCCAGCGACAGCCTTCCCACGCCAGGTTGGTGGAAATCTGGCGGATTGCCCCCGGACCTAAACGGCTGCCTGGACGACCGGAGGTCGCGGCATCGAAAGGAACACCGGTGATCACCCACTCAGCGTCACTGTCGTAAGGCTGGAAGTTGAGGGGGAAGCGCATGAAACCAAAAGCGTTAGAAACCAATGAGTTATCATACTGATTGCCCAAGGTGTTATGCATAACTGGTCCTCTTAAGATCCGTAAGTCGATAGGTCTGTTTAGGTATAGATGAAAAAAATCCCCTCAACGTAAATACTACGAGGAAGGGATAGATGGGCGTGATTATTACGAAGATTGAAGTTGGGTGCAATCAATGCTTTGACGTGGTAAGCCTCCAGAAAAATCAAGGTCAATCATTTCGGCTGGAGAGAGCTTGAAACCACAAACGATAATAATTTAATCAAGAATGTTTTGAGCAAAGTGAATAAGGAAAATTGAGCCTTTTCTCAATTATCTTCATAGGAAGGCAGGCAATAATTTCATCGATTGAAAAGTAGCAAATACGATACAAATCAAATAACAACCCATTTAATCAGCTAACTGTAGATGGCAAATCAACGCGACCATTCGAGTCTGCTTATTATCTATTATCTTATCTTCAGCGCATTGGTAACTGTTAAGCCAAGGGCGGTAGCATATCTATTAATCAAGAATACTGTGAGTTTTAAATGGCAAGAAGTGGATTAAATGTACAAAGCGCCACGATTAACGCATTGTTTTTTAGAGAGATAAGAACCAGATTCGGTAAGTTCCGTTTGGGGTATCTCTGGGCGATACTAGAACCATCAGCCCATTTATTAATATTGATGGCCATTTTTGGCTTCATCATGCATAGGATAATGCCAGACATTTCCTTCCCTGTATTCTTACTTAATGGGATTATTCCCTTTTTCATTTTTTCTAATATCTCTACTCGATCACTTGGAGCAATTGACGCGAACCAAGGCTTATTTAACTATCGTCCGGTTAAACCCATCGATACTGTTTTAGCAAGGGCGATGTTAGAGACGATTATCTACGTAACTGTCTATATATTTCTGATGTTGATTGTTTGGGCTGCCGGGGAGTATTTTTCTGTGGCAAATCTACTGCAATTAGTGGGTGCATGGAGTCTTTTGATTATTTTCTCATGTGGCGCTGGACTCATTTTTATGGTGATAGGTAAAACCTACACAGAAACGCAGAAGCTTTTGCCAATTCTCCTTAAACCGCTCTATTTCATCTCGGGAATAATGTTTCCACTGCACGCAGTGCCGAAAGATTACTGGCCATTTCTAATCTGGAATCCCCTCCTGCATGTGGTGGAACTCAGCCGAGCAGCAGTGATGCCGGGCTATAGTAGCGAAGGCGTCAGCCTCGTTTATCTCGCCATTCTCACACTAACGACATTATTTTTGGGGCTTGCCATCTATCGCACCCGTGAAGAGGCAATGCTGACATCATGATTAAGATTGAAAATCTTACAAAGTCGTACCGCACCTCATCAGGCCGGCACTTCGTGTTTAAAGATTTGAACCTCACCCTTCCAAGTGGAAAAAGTGTGGCGTTGGTTGGCCGAAATGGCGCAGGTAAATCAACATTATTGCGCATGATTGGTGGTATTGACCGGCCTGATAGCGGCGCAATCACTACCAATAAAACGATTTCCTGGCCGGTTGGCCTTACTGGCGGTTTTCAGGGCAGTCTTAGCGGTAGGGAAAACGTTAAATTCGTCGCGCGTTTATATGCCAAACATAATGAGATGAAAGAGAAAATAGATTTTGTTGAGTCATTTGCTGAATTGGGTAAATACTTCAATATGCCGATCAAAACTTATTCATCCGGAATGAAATCAAGATTAAGTTTTGGTTTAAGCATGGCTTTTGATTTTGATTATTATCTTGTGGATGAAGTCACCGCGGTAGGTGATGCGCGCTTCAAAGAAAAATGCTCAAAGATGTTCCAGGAACGACATAAAAGTGCGAGTTTTTTGATGGTGTCGCATAGCTTAAGTACGCTCAAAGAGTATTGTGACGCAGCTATTTTCATTGGTAGGGATAATTATGTCAATTATTATGACTCGGTAAATGATGCTATTGAAGCTTACTTAAGAAGTGAAAATAACAAAAATACTATTCCAATATAAATAACACCGCTGATCATTTTACAACAATCTATTTTAGGTAAGAGAAATGAAGGGAATCGAACATCAAGATTTGTTGATACTCATTGGAGAAAAAGGAGGGTTGCAGGCCCGTGATAATGGCTTTTGTTATTTTCAGCATAGAATGAAGTCAGGATTTAAAAACACTTTTTTCATATATAGCAAACAGAATGTCGACATAGAAAAACTTTTACCTTTTAATAAAAACATCATACTTAAGGATAGCAAAAAGCATTATAAGATATTTTTTAATGCAGATTACCTCCTGCTTAATGACGGATATCTTGATACTTTCCCCTCTTTTAATAAAAAACCATTAGAAAAGGGCTGGGCTCCCATCGTGTACCTTCAACACGGAATCATCTCTTACAAGAGAATATTCATATTTAAAGGTCACTACAACGGTAGAATAAGATATTTTAGCACTTCGTTGAAGTCAGAAAAAAATATCGTTATCAATACACTACAAACACAAAAAGATATTAACCAAACAAAAAGATTAGCCATCAAATACAAAATACCACACTACGATGACTTTTTTTCCAGGAATAACCTGGAAGATTTCTACATCTTGCTACTCCAGCGCTATTACGTTAACAAAAATTCTGTTGAGGTCGATGATTTACAGGCGCTAAAGAAACTCATACTGAATATTGGTTTCCTCGACAAAAGAGTGATCAATAGTGGCTTGTCGCGACATGAGCTACTACCAATGAAGAAGAAAAATGAAAAAAACATATTATTCTTTTTTACCTGGCGTGAAGAGTGGACAAAACCTGGCGATGACAATCCATTTTTAGACATAGTCCAGCAGATTAAAAACAGCCAAGGAATAATTGATTATGCAAATAAAAGAAATTTAAACATCGCATTTTATTTGCATGAAAAGATACTCCATCTTAAACCAATGATAGAAAAACTCTTTGATGGAGCTATTTCATTTGTCGGGCATGATGACTTTTCAGCAGTATTAAAAGATACGGCTGTATGCATAACAGATTACTCATCAATTGCCTTTGAATTTAACCTGATAAAAACACCGGTTATTTTCCTACAATTTGACTATGATAATTACAAGTTTGAACGAGGTCATTTTTTAAAATCCCCCTATGAATTCAACGGTTCAGTCGTGCGTACTATTGATGAACTTGAAGACCTATTTTCAGACAAAAGCATTGATTTCAAGATCAAACATCGAGCCAGAAAGGATTTCCTTAAAGTCATCCGTGATTATGAAAATTTTAATAAAACTAATAAATTTCTGGATAACGTGATTGCCGATAAACAACAGCACATTGTTTACTGCTGTTATAATATCTATGGCGTAGGTGGAACAGTACAAACAGTTATAAACCAGGCAAATTATCTGGTTTCTGTTGGCTATCAGGTATCCATTATCTCAATGCGGCGCACCAGTGATACACCTAAGCTACAACTTGATCCCAGTGTACGTATTGAATATCTCAATGACGCACGCAGCAATGGCAAGTTCCGCACAAAGCTGGATAGTCACCTCGCTCAATATTCTTCAAAGATTTTTAAAAAATCAGAAGATCTTTACAATGGCTTATCTTTGTTGACAGACTTCAAACTGGTAAGCATTTTAAAAACTATTAAGAACGCAATAATTATAGGCACATTCCCAGGCCTATGTGTGAATATCATCAAGCATGCCCATAAGTCGAATAAAGTCATTGTTCAAGAACATCGTGAATTTAGCTCACACTCTAAAGAAATACAGATAACTTTGTTAAGAAACTATCCTAAAGCTTACAAGGTACTTACTCTCACCTCTTTTCAAAAAGAAGAGTACAATGCTCAAGGAATTAGTAAGGTTACCCCCATTCCAAATGGACTCGAAGATAAGTTTCCACTAATTTCACAATCGGGTAGGGATACTCAGAAGAAAAGAATTGTTTCTTTTGGTCGTTTGATTGAGTTAAAACAATTCAATTTATTAATAGAATCTTTTGCAAAAATAGCAAAAAAATTCCCAGATTGGATTTTAGATATTTTTGGTGACGGTGATGAAAAAGAAAACCTTATCAATCAAATTGCAACGCTAGGTTTAACATCACAAGTTACCATTCATCCACCGACATCATTAGTTTATGAAGAGATCTACAATAGTGCATTCTGCGCACTCACATCTGCTAAAGAAGCTTTTGGGATGGTCTATATTGAAAGATTTAGCATGAGCAAACCTGTGGTTAGTTATGATATAGGCTATGGTCCTAAAGATTTCCTGGTGAATGAATATAACGCTTTAGTTTCTCCCTGTTTTGATACACAACACTTTGCCATGAACATGGAAAGACTTATGGCTGATGAGAACTTACTAATTCAACTTGGAGAGAACAGTCGAAAAACCTATCTTGAAAAATACGAAATATCTAAAGTTATGGATAAGCTATTAAAGGAGTGTGAATGATGACTAAAACATCAAAATTATTAAATACCCCCGGTCTTTTCGTTAAGGATGCTTTTAAGAATATTCTGGGTGGAAGATCAAAAGAAATAATTAATGCAGTAAACACAACGCCAACGGTTGAAACAATCACTGAGCCTCCATTACTAAAATATGATAATGAAAAATTAAACATTCATTTAATAGTCATCGACACTATAAGTGATAAAATAAAATTCAAAGAAAGCTTAGTAAGGTATCAGTATCGTAGTATTATTAAGTACACTAATTTTAAAAGTCTCTCATACATTAGCCAAAGTATAATAAGCAACAACAGTGACATAAGTGTTTTTAAAAACTACAGTGAGGCTTTCAAAAATAAGATAAGAAACATCAGTCCAAAACGAGAATTATTTATATTTATAGATTTAAACTTTCTATTCCTTAAGAAGGTTACGAATAAAGATTTTATATCTCCAACGGGTATTCCTTATACTTTTATTAAGAATAAAAAAAGAAACATCGACCGAGTAAAAAACACCTTCGCAGAACACTTCTGTGAATTTGATTATAATTTTTCACCCGCTGAAAAATTCTGTTGCGTTGATAATATGCAACTTTGTCATTACAACAACATACTTGAGTCTGTCAGTAACCCACACGATTACTTATTCGAGTTCTTACCCATTTCTAACACTATGACTAAGGGAGAGCAAAGTATAATTAAATCACCCATTCAGTTTGCCCTGCTTGATAGAGGATATGAAGAAAAATTCATCTGGATACAATCTGTGCATGGCTCGAAACGATGTCCTCTCGCCGTAACATTCAACAAGATGAATGATAAAAACGATGACTATGCTATGTTTTTAGATACGATTGTTCCTCATGTTTCACGTGACGAACACTATTTATCCGTGAAGCAGGAATTGAGTCATTGAAATAAAAAAAATAAATTAGTCCATTCTCAAAATTTACAGGGTGGATTAATTTTAAAAATGAAACCCAATAAGATGCTAACTATTTCTCTTAGAAAAATCAGGAAATTCAAAAGAGCACCAATACTCTTTTTGAGAGACTACCTACTAAAACGACACCCTTTAATCTTAAATCATAACAATATAATCAATGCAACAGAAGGTATTATTGTTAGTGCTTTACAAAACTCAATATCTTCCTTCAAACCTAACTTCAAAATCGATGTTGTATACACCTGGGTCGATGCAAATGATTCAGCATGGTTGCAAAAAAAAAGGCTGCACAGCAATGCAAATATATCATATGCACTTTATGCAACTGAAGAATCAAGATTCAGTAACCATAATGAACTCTATTACTCCCTACTCAGTATTGAAAAAAATATACCGTGGGTAAACAGGATATTTATAGTCACTGACCATCAAACACCATTAATTCCAGATAGCCTCAAGGATAGAGTGGTATTAGTTGACCATTCCGAAATCATTCCACAACAATATTTGCCTACATTTAACTCACATGTAATTGAAGCTTACCTATACAAAATTAAGGGATTATCAGAACACTTTATTTACTTTAACGATGACTTCTTTGTTGCTCAAAAAAACAACCCTGAGCATTTCTTCAAGTCAAATGGGATAGCGAGTTTATTTGTTGGTAACAAAAGCACTTCATATTCTCCAGGGAAAGAAAGAACAACAGCAACTTTATCAGCATGTCAGAATTGTAACGATATCTTCGAATCAAAATTTGCTGTTCGATTTGACAATACACTGACTCATACTTATGTACCTTTGATTAAATCTGTTTTTGAAGAAAGTACGTCTATGTTTCAACATGAAATCGCTGCATTTTCCAGAAACAAATTCAGAGCGACGAATGACTTAAATGTTGCTACCTTCCTCGTTCCATATCATCAATATATTCTGGGTAAATCCGCGCCGAATCTGGACATCTGTTTTTATTTTAATATCCGTTCTCCTGCATCAGGCAGTTTCTATCGAGCGCTTATTAATGGCAAAAAAGACAATAATCTCCCACATTCATTTTGTGCAAATGACTTTAGCTCTAATGAATTTAATCATGATGGTTACAGTGAAAGATTAAATGAATTTCTATCATCATTTTTTATCTCGTAAAGTCATGACGTAAAAAGAATGACAAAGCTTCTTTATAGTGATTGCAATCGAAAAACACTTAAAATGAATAGGATCAACGTTGTTATGAATGATAGTTATGAGAAACAGATTGCAAGCTTCATTGCAGCAGGAAATGTTGTTATAGGTAAACCCGAAAAAGTTTTAGGTGATTTCAGTCTAAATTTTCAATCAGGTAAGAACTCCAGCATTACTTTCAGCGAAGGATGCATATTAAATAATGTATCTATTAATATGGAAAATGGTAACGGTGAATGGAAAGTTGGTAAAAAAACCTACATTCGCGGACGTTACTTTATTGGTGCTGGATCTAAAATTGAAATCGGAGATCAAACAGCAATGAATCGTCATGTACTTATTGTTGCTACTGAAGGCGCATCAATCACCATAGGCAAGGATTGCCTCTTCTCTGACATAACGATGTCTACGACAGATTGGCATTCAATCATTGATGATATGACTGGAGAAAGAATAAATCCTGCCAAATGTATTGTCATTGAGGATTCAGTATGGCTGGGTGAGAATGTCACAATTCAAAAAGGCATTACGATTGGAAAGAATAGTATAATTGGCTCAAAAGCTTTAGTGACAAAAACCATTCCGCCAGGAAGTTTAGCCGTTGGTATTCCTGCAAAAATAATCAGAGAAAACGTCAGGTGGCAGCGTACACTCATTCCTATGGACTTCCTGCCAGCAGAACCTTACTAAACTAAAATGGGCTAAATATTGAATGGGAACCCGTAATTGACGAACCATGCTGCGCCTGAGTGTCAGCATGGCGTTAATTAACAACGCTGAAATTGAGCTCATTTAAAGTTTTGCACGTCTTCTAATTCACACCAAACTTTACTCGAAAAAACGTTCCATTGGTAATAATGGATATTAACTTGCGTCTGGCAGGTCAAATGTGACATAAAATTTTTGAATAAATAATCATCTGTAATAAACTGATCCCGCCAAAAAAAATCCAATCCCGACTGAAACGTTACTCCTCGAATGTCGTACAATGCCTCGCCCATCACTTTTAGCCGCTTACCATGCATCAACGCTAAAATCCCTGCGGTGCTGTTAATCGTTACCACACCTTGAGCATGTGAAATTAATTCCCGCAAAGGGAGATCATGAATATAAACTACTCTATCTATAATATTTAAACGCTTGCAGAGCTCGTTGATCAGCGCTGCGTAATTGCGATGCCCGCAATCCATTGGATGATGTTTAATCACCAGATAAGTATCCGCTGGTGCATGCTGCGCAAAAGAGCACATTACCTCAAGGATATAATCCCGCACATCATTATAAGGGCTATGATGCTCTATTTGGCTGTCATTATAAACTTGTAAAATCGCCAGGTAATAGCGCTGATCTAGCTCAATCGTTAATCTATTAAGTATATATCTCTGCTTAAACTGATATAATGTCTTGCGCCACCCAGCACGAAACCAATATGTGGCTTCGCGCCAAGGTGAAAATGGTTTATGGTGACAATATTGGTCAAAGGTATGTCGATAATACCAGCTAATGAAGTAATACCAACTGGCATGCGCCATCCTGCGGATTTTAGATGGATAACATGCCTCTATTTTCGCTGCTGGCTGCGCCAGTAGCTGTCGATAGAACTCAGCATCGCGCGGCAATGAAGAGTTGCCATTGACACCGCCCTCCTCGAGCGTAATAAAATTTGGTCGCAGATATCCTTCTTCGAATACGAAAAATCTTACCCCTTGCGTATGCGCCCAGCCCTTCGCTACCTTATGCAGCGTCCGGCAATCGCCAAAGCACAAAATCGTATCAAAGTCATAATCCCGCTTAACTTGGTTGAGCCAAGCCGAAAACTCCTTTTCTGTTTGCATGAACGCGAGGTATTTACGTTTACGGCAATAGAAGCGGTCGCCGCCGTTGAATACGACATTCACGGCTTCACGCCCTAATGACTCCAGCCAATAAGCCATGTCATTAAAGAAAGGTCCCATTGGCCCTTGCAACAATAGGAACTGCTTTCCTTTTAGCAGCTTTTTAATAGCTTCACTCATGGTTTAAAATGCTAATTTAACCTTAATAAACATTGATAACTTTTTTCCCATCCGCATAAGTCTGTCTCGCCAATTTTTATCAATCACCATATTTGCTCGTGGCGTATTGATGAGAATTTCAATGGCTTCTTCTACTGAAATAGCATCCAGTCGTAACGGATGAATGTAAGTCGGATAGGCAATTAATGCTTGATAGATCAAATCGTAAAGGCCTAATTGTTTCACTCGGCGGAAACAATCATGCTCGTCATATGTTAATCCCCATCCAGCATAGAATGGCATGCCGTAGCAGTACACGCGTTTGCCATGCAATAAAGCTTCGAATCCTGAGAGCGATGTCATCGTATGTACTTCATTGGAAACCTGAATACATTGAATAATGTCTGCATCCAGCGCCTGATAATCAGCATATTGATTAATTTCTCTATCAGTAATATGCCCTTTGCGGTTGCCTACTACTACATCTGGATGTGGCTTGTAAATAATGTATGCCGCAGGATTACGCTCCCGTACGGTTCGTAACAAATCCCGATTAGTACAGATTGTAAAGGTGCCAGTCTGAATAGATGCATCATTTTCTACCTGGCCTGGCACCAATAATACGCGTTTACCTTTTGAATCGGCTGGCAAAGTAAAATCAGCGCCAAGATTGTATTTACTGATTCTGTTATTTACGAGCCGATGATGAATCTTCCTCGCCCGCGAACATTGAGCATCGGTTAATTCACTTTCATTGAGCAACATCTCTAAATCACTGGGTCGCGTGGCATCGTAATAAATACCACGTTTATCCAATACCAAGGACAACGGCGGCAGAAGATCTGAACCCAGGCCCGAAGAGCGTAAAAAACCATCTTCCATCCGCCAAACAGGTAATTGTTGGGCTTGCGCTTTTTCCAACCAACGCTGCTCGCCAGCAATTCCCCATACCACACACGCGGTAGCCAGCTTATTACTTTTTGAAAAACTCAACGTATTGGTAGCGGTACGCAAAAACGGTTTAAGGATGGTGTATTTCCACATCGATAGACCCGGCGCCCAGAGATGTCCGATACGTGGTAACTGATAGTTGCGTTGCAATTGGATCCAATGCAAAACATCAAACAGCGTTGCGGGCTCGCCGGTCAACGGGTGGATATAGCGGCTATAGCGCAAGTAGGCCGCCGCAAACAGTTGCTCAAGCGTAGCGTTGCCACGCCGTTCACTTAGCTGCTTAGCTTGTGGATGGCGATCGTCGGTCAATCCCCAACCGGCATACCAGGGTTGGCCAAAGCACGTCACCGGTTTACCTGCCATCAATGCTTCAAATCCATACTGCGAAGTCATGACATAGACACGTGAGACATGCCGCAACAGAGATTGTGGGCTCACATCATCAGCCATGAGATGTATACGATGCGTGGATTGAAAGGAGTGGTAATATCCTGACTTCTTGCCTTGTAGTACGTCCGGATGGACTTTTATCCACACCATGGCACCAGGATTTTCCCGTATCGCCGCCTCTAACATCAGGACAAAATTATTCGGCCCCGCATTGCCATAGGTGACGGACATGTCACCTAGCGTTTGGTCAATAACCAATACCACATTGCTGGTTGCATGTGCTCCAGCAATAAAAGCCGGAGCCTGATTATATTTCGATAAATCTTGCTCAACGATAATGCTCATTGCTCGTTTGGCGTCATCGGCAAGCCGTTGATTAACGGCTCTTTCCTGGATCATCTTCTCTAACTCGCTGGGCCGGTTAGCATCGTAATAGATCCCCAATCTATCCAGCACCAGTGAAAAAGGTGGCGCGCCATTAACGCCAAGATCCAGCGAGCGGATATAGCCATCTTCCAGTCGCAGGACTGATTTTCCTACACCACGCGCCCACGCCACCGGCTGACGTGTATTGGGACGATATCCCCACACTGCAATGGTGGTCACGGCATCGGAAACAGGCCGTTGCCGCGATAATTTCTGGCACGGCTGGGCCAGGAAATTACGCAAAAATGGAATTCGCCAGATGCCTGAAGAGAATATACCAATCATCACGATGCACCCTTACAGCGTAAGAACCACTTTCGCCGCAACGGCTAATTGATACAGGATGGTGGAAATGCCACGCGTCACTTCGATGCTCTTCGATTCATACTTCGGCAGCACCATTAACTCATCACCTGGATTCAGCGCACCGACATCTTCCGCGTCTTCAGCCGCGCCGTTCTGGCGAATAACGATGACGCGCGCATTGCCGGACTTCTGCGTAAAGCCACCGCTTTTGGCGATGTAATCTTTCGCTCGTAAGCCTTTCTCCCAGCTCACTGCATTCGGGAACAACACTTCACCATGTACCAGCACCAGTGAGGTTTTCTGAGGAATGCTAATCACATCACCATCTTCCAGCAGGGTGGCCGCGAGGTTTTTTTCGTTCAGAATGACTTCACCTTTTGGCACGACCTGACGCGCTTTCGTCACAAATCGGCTGACCAATTGCGCTTCCTGGAAGCGAAGGCCAGCCTCTTCCTTGGTGGATGATTGCGCAGAAAGCGAGGCTTCCTCTAACTTCTGCAACGCCAGGTTCATCATCTCTTTCTGGCGGGAGGCCACGGAGGGACGATACAGCTTGATGGCACTCATCTGCGACATACTATTAGGTCGAATCTGCTTCAACACCGCCTGCATGTTGGATCCGTAAGGCAGTACCATCGCGTGTTCACCTGAGTGTGCGCCTTCAACGCGGACCTGAATCGTGCTGGCATAGCGATCGGTGCTCACAATCAGTCTGTCACCATCTTGCAGGAAGCGGCCGTTCGCCTCGCGAATTGGATAATATTCGCTGCGCTTTGCTAAACCTTGCTGGCGCACAATAGTAATATGCGTCGCACCCGGTTTGACTCGCGCCCAGCTCAAAGCTTCGGTGACAGGAATAGTGCTGTTGCGAAATTCAAAGTTATAGCTATTGAATACATCGCCTTGCACATTGAACGTATGCTGACGCGGCCCGACCACAATGGTGTCGCCATCGGCAAATTGTGATAATCCCAATTTACCGTTAAGCAAAAAATCATACAGGTTGATATTGGATCGCACTTTATTGCCACGTTTCACTGCAATATCGACGTAGCTACCACGTTCAGGATCAACGCCGCCCGCTTTAATCAAATAGTTCAATAGGGAATCCGACGTCACGCCGCCATATAAACCCGGGCTGTGGACAAAACCGGTGACGTAGACTTTCACAGGCTGTGCCTGTAATAGCGATGCATACACACTGACGTTGGCTTGGTAGACCTGCTTCACTTTGCTGGTAATCAGCGCGTTTAGCTGGCTGTTACTGATGCCAGCGACTTTTACCGGCCCCACATTTGGCAGGAAAATGTTGCCTTTGGGATCAACTTGCAACGCGCCGTCAAAAGTAAATGCGCCCCATAAACGCACCTGAACGCTATCTCCTGGATTCAGGATATAGCCGGGATTGAAACCTACGCTTGCCCCGTTCTCTCCGCTATTGCCATTAAACAGCTGAGCACCAAACATACGGCTAAGTACCACAGGTGCGGCTGGCAGAGGCGTATCATCAAATCCGCTGTTATTGCTGCTGATATTTGCCGGTGCCGAATTGAGCAGAGATTGTGTTTTAACGCCGGTTAAGTTTGCATCAGCGTTAATATTTAAGGCCGCACTGGCCTGCGCAGTGAAGCAAGCTGCGATCATTACAAATGATTTTAAAATTTTCATAACAGACTCATTCTGCGACAGCATTAATCCCGATGATCTTCAATCACCGCCAATAACAGTTTCAGGGTGCCAAACATTAAGCAGCACACCAGCAACCAGCAGGCGATCAAATACGGAATGTTGGGGAAAGTGGACTCTTGCGGCTGCTGCGGTGAACTGATCACCGAAAGCACTTTCAGTTTACGAGCGGCTTCCACGCGTGTTTTTTCGATAGAGGTCAGCGCAAGCTTGTAAAGCTCATTATCAAAGGCGACACGCGATCTAATCTCTTCAAACTCCACCGCCATGCGGTTAAGTTTGTCGCCCTGCGGCGCGGTGATTTTGCCTTTCTCGTTATCGATCTGCGCCTGCATCGAGGCAATGGCGTTACGTACGCTGACAACTTGCGCAGCGTCATCACGCAGATAGGTCAGCAGAGTACGCAGCTCCGCTTCCATCTGGATCTTCTGCCCCATCAGCGTGTTAACCAGTGAACTGGCTGCTAACGCTTGCGCTTCAGGATCCAGCACATTGTTGCTGTTCTGATACGCCAGTAGCTCGGATTTACTGTTATTCAGGCGTGAGCGGGACTTTTCCATCTCCTTTTCCGCAAAGGTCAGCTGATCACGCGCAATACGGTGCGACAACTCATTAATAAAGCGTTCGGACTCTTTCAGCACCGCTTTATTAAAGTTAAGGGCAAAGTCCGGCGTAAAGCCTTGCGTGCGAATAGCCAGCAATCCCGCTTTATCGTCATACGTTACGCTGATACGTTCACGATAATAACGCAGGAATTTTTCGGCAGTTTCATCAGGAGACAGATGGTGCAAGAAATCCAGCCCGCTTTGGCTGAAGGCTTGACGGAAATTAAGTTGTTTATCTAGCACTGCCAGCATATCCGGCGAATTGATGTACTCCTTTAAGTAGAGTGCATCTTCCACCGAACTGGGATTAATCGCCCCTAACAACAAGCCAAAATTCACGCTATTGCTGGCAAGATCATCTGAGCGTTTAATCGCGACTTTGGATTCGCTCACAAAACGCGGCTGACTGAATATTGCCAGATAAATAATCAGCAACGTCATTGGGAGAAAAATGATCGCTTTTCCGAGGTGCCGTTTAAGATTGGCGAAAGAAACAACGCCTAATCTTTTTTCAAATTTTGATAAGGTGGAATTCTCTTTTATTAACATGGAGCAATCATCAAATATTCATAAGCGTGCCGTAGCACATCATTGAGGTTCGGCCTGCGGCTCTGCGCATTAATAACCCTGCCGCCCCTCGAGGAAAATCCAATATTTCGGGATGTTTTTTGGTGGAAAATTGCAGCGCATTAAAGAAAAGTACCGCGTCCGTCTTCCCGCGCTCGAAAATAAAACCACATTGATTTGTTCATAATTTCATGTGCGTAACGTATCAAAGCGCTCAGCTTAGCGTTAAGCGCACTTAGCGCCTTTGAGAAACGGCTTGTTATCGTTCACTTCGGGAAACCCTTTTCTCTAATAACAAGCCAGCTCAAGACATTTCTTGCTGTAATTAATTATATAAGTGCGGAATTTGATATTTAACGGTTCGTGTAATAGTTGCCGAAACTTCATGGTGCCCTCATCAATCACCCAAATAAAAAACCGCCGTTTCCTGAGGAAAACAGCGGTTTTAAACTAACGCGTTATACCGTTCCAATTAGCGTTCCCGCATCGCCTCTTGCGCTTTGTTAAACGGCTTAATCAGATAATCCATCACCGTCTTCTCACCGGTTTTAATATCCACGGTAGAAACCATGCCGGGACTGATGGAGAAGCGCTTACCGGCTTTATTCTGCACGTAGTCGTTATCGGTGCGGATAAACACGCGGTAATAGTAAATTTCCGGTTTCACCTCATCCTGAATGGTATCCGGCGAGATGCTCTCCACCACGCCGTTCAGGCCGCCATAAATGGCGTAGTCATACGCCGAGATCTTCACCACCGCCCGCTGGCCGGGACGGATAAAGGCGATATCGCGCGGTGACAAACGCGCTTCAATCAGCAGACGATCGTTCATCGGCACAATGTTCATCAGCTCGCCATTCGGCGGTACCACGCCGCCCACGGTGGAGACTTTGATGTTTTTTACGATGCCGCGCATCGGCGAACGGATGGTCAGTCGCGTCACCGTGTCTTCACGCCCTTTCACCACTTGCGCCATGCTGTCAGCTTCGGCGTTGGCTTTCGCCAGCTCCTCACGCGCCTGCACGTAATATTGCGAACGCATATCGGTGAGTTTCAGCTCCAGATCTGATTTATCGCGCTGCAAACGCAGCACTTCCACGCTACTGGCGGCACCGGTTTTGGCCAGACGCTGCGTGATGGCCAGCTCGCGGTTAGCCAGCGCCAGCGACTCTTTAAACTGCGCAGTCGCATCACTGAGCTGTGCGCGGCGGGTTTTATACAGCCGCGTTTCTGACGCCATCAGATCGGGAAACTTATTCAACTCTGCCGGGAAACTCAGCGGCTGATCGTTCACTTCCGCATTGAGACGCGCGGCGGCAGCCAATGCCGCACGATAGCGTGCCGCACTTTCGCCGACGTTGGATTGCGAGCGCGTGGCATCGAGGCGCGCCACCACTTGCCCGGCCTGCACCTGATCGCCTTCGTGCACATACAGCTCGGTGAGGATGCCGCCTTCCAGCGATTGCAGCACCTGATCGCGCGAGCTAGGAATCACTTTGCCGGTGCCAGTTGAGACTTCATCCAGCACGCCAAACCAGGCCCAGATCACCGCAACGAGGATCAGTGCGGTGCTGATGACGATCAGCCGCACCGCGCCGGTGTAATGGGTTTCGGATCGCAGCTCGCCGAGCAGATCGTCGGAGGAATCCACTTCTGCCGCCGTCACTAAGCGCAGTCTTGCCGGTAATTGTTTGATCATGATTGCGCCTCCGACAGGTTGCCGTTAGTACGCGGTGTTGGCAAGGCGTTCTCTTTCGGGCTGTCCATCACCAGTTGTCCCTCTTTCAACACCAGCACACGATCCACTAGCGCGAGGATCGCCGCACGGTGCGTCGCCACGATCAAGGTGCGCCCGTTGAGCCACTGACCGAGACGTTCGATAAACTCTTTCTCGGTGTGATCGTCGAGCGCCGCCGTCGGTTCATCCAGCAGGATGATGTTGGGATCGCGCAGCAGCATGCGCGCCAGCAGCAGCGACTGACGCTGTCCGCCGGAAAGCCCAACGCCGCCTTCCATGATCGGATGGTCGAGGCCGAGCGGCAGACGACGAATGAAATCTGCGCCGCCGCTGACGGTGAGCGCGCCAAAGATCGCATCATCGGTGGCGTGCGCCGCGCCCATAGTGAGATTCTCGCGTAGCGTGCCGTGGAACAGCCGCGCGTTTTGCGTCAACAGGCCAACGTTACGCCGCACATCCGCCACATCAATGTGCGGCAGGCTGAGGTTATCCAGCCGCAGTTCACCGCCGACCAGATCGATGCCGCCAATCATCGCCTGCAGCAAGGTCGATTTACCCGAACCGTTGCGTCCCAGCACCGCAATGCGCTCGCCCGGTTTGATGGTCAGGCTTTTAATGCGCAGCGCGATGTTCATCGAATCGGTGTAGTAACGGAACATTGCGTCGGTGAACTGGTAGTGACCAAACAGCACCGGCGTGTGGATCCGCGTTTCGTCTTTGCTGTTTTCCACCGGCAAATTCATCAGCGCATCAAGGCTGCCTTTCGCCGCCTTCACCTGCTGCCAGCGCGCCAGCACGCCACACAGCGTGGCCATCGGCGCAATCATGCGCGAGGAGAGCAGCGACGCCGCCACAATCGCACCGGTGGTAATATCGCCGTTGATTACCATCGGCGCACCGATCACAATCACGCTGGCGTATACCAAACCCTGCACCGTCACGCCCCAGGTAATCAGCGAGTGCATCACTTTGCGCATCTCCACGCCGGATTGCGCGGTAATACGAATGTAGCTGTTCCACTGTTGCAGGAAGCGATCTTCCGCCTGCATCAGCTTGATATCTTCCAGCCCTTGCACGCTCTCCACCAGCACCGCATTTCGCAGCGTCGACTCTTTCAGGTTCTGCTGCGCCAGCTTCGCCAGCTTCTTCTGGCTCAGCACGCCCGGCAGGATCATCAGCAGCACCGCCACCGGCGCAATCCACGCCAGCTGCGGCGCAATAATCGCCATCACCAGCATGAACAGCAGGAAGAACGGCATATCGACAATCGAGGTGACCGTGGTGGACGTAACCATTTCGCGGATCGCCTCCAGCTCGCGCAGCTGCGAGATAAAGGTGCCGGTCGAACGCGGCACCGCGCTGTTACGCAGCCGCAGCGCGTGACCAAATACCCGATCGGAGACGCGCATATCGGCACGCTTGCCCAGCAGATCGGTCACGTGATCGCGCCCAACGCGCAGAATATAAGTGAACACCACCGAGATGATCACGCCGATATACAGCACATACAGCGTGGGATAGGACTGCGCCGGAATCACCCGATCGTACACCTGCATCGAGAAGATAATGCCGACCAGCGCCAGCAGGTTGATCAGGAAGGATCCGAGCATCACGTAGCCGTACGGCCGCAGATCGTGCAGCACCAGACGGCGCAGCCAATCCGGTTTTACCGTGGCGAGATAGCGATCGACGCGGCTATCTTTGGCGGCGGTAACCGGACGCAGCGCGGCGGCAAAGCGGATTTCCGGCAGCAACGTCTCCAGCGCAATTGGTGCTGGCTGTTCATCACCGGCAAAATGCACCCGCACGTCATCGTCGCCATCAAACTGGGTGATAACGCCCACCTGACCGTCGGCCAGCTCAATCGCCAGCGGCAAGCGCCAGCTGGTGATCTCCCACTTATTCTCTTCATATAATTGCAGCGATAAGCCGGCCTGGCGCGCCAGATGGCGTAACGCTTTATCGCGTGACTGTTTGCCCTGCCATTCGGCAGCGGCCATGATCATGCCCGGCGAACAGGGCAAGCGATAATGGCTGGCGATCAGGATGATTGCGGTGGCCCATCCGTGTAAGGGCACGTTTCCCCCGGACGCGCTATCAGGCGCGTCGGGAATCTGTAATTGCGTCATGGCTGGATCTCCACGGACTGGATCCGCTGATTATTCAAAGCAAACGCCGACCGCATATGCCCGGTGCTGTAGAGACAATCGAGCTGCAGTGAGCGTAACTGGCTGATGGTTTGCTGCAATGTGAAACGGGTCTGGAACACTTCCTGCTCGGCGTTGAGAACGTCCAGCAGCGGACGGGTGCCGAGTTGCAGATACTGATCCTGATAGAGCGACTGGGTTTTCTCGCCCAGCGTCTGTTGCCGTCCCATGATCGCCAGGCTGAGCGCCAGGCTTTGCGACGCGTTCTGCGACTCGCTTAGCTGCTGACGCGCTTTAAGCCGCGCCGAGTTGACGGCCGCATTGGCGGCCTGCAATGCATTGGCGGCCGCGTCCCGGCTGGCGGTGATGCCGCCGCCCTGATAGAGCGGCATTTCCACTTTCACAAACGCCGAATATTGGGTGCGATCCAGCGATTCGCTGCCGGAATAGTGATTATTGAGATAATGCGTCACCTGCGGTTCCAGCGAGATGGTTGGCATGTTTTGCGCGTTAGCATTATCGAGTTTGGCCTGCGCCTGATTGGCCTGCGCCCAGGCCGCCAGCACCGACGGATTGAGCTTGTCATCGGCTTTCGCCACCTGACAGGACTGGGTGAGTTTGGTGGGAAAATCGTCGCTGACCTTTTTCACCAGCGGCCAGCCAAGATAGGTTGCCAGCGTGGCGCGCCAGCGGTCGAGGTTGGCTTGATACTGCGTTAGGGTGGTACGCGCGCCTTCGATACGCGCATCGGTTTGGGTGGCATCCGAAAGCGACGCCGCGCCCTCTTCATTACGCTGGCGCGCCAGATCGCCAATCTTACTCAGCGCCGTGAGCTGCTCACGCGCAATTTTGACCAGTTGCTGATAACCCTGCACTTCCACCAGCGCCGCGGCGGTATCGTGCGCCACGGTATCAATGCTCACCAGCACGTTGGCCTGCTCCTGCGCCACGCCCGCTTCGGCGGAACGCACCGAACTGCTGACCTTGCCGAAGTCATACAACATCTGTGAAACCGACAGCACAAACGATGGGCTGAAGCCCTTTTCGCTGTAAGCATTGCTGTAGCCGTTGTTCATGCCGGCACTGATTTGTGGATAGTATTTGGCTTTCGCCACATCAACCTGATTGGCCTGCTCCAGCATTTTCCCCACCGCCTGAGCGATATCGGGATGCCACTGAATGGCGCGCTGTACCGCCTGGTTGATGGTGAGAAAGTCGGGGACGTTGGCGAGGGCGGGTTCCGCCACTTCACCGGTTAATGAAGGCAGTTCTTGCTGTTGCGCTAAACCTGCTGAGGTGATGTGCCCCGCCCGGGTTAACGCGTCACTGGCCGCTAAAAGTGGAGAACTGTAAAGTAAAGCCATGCCCGCACAGAGAACGCTGAGCTTAAACGAACGGCGAAAAGTTGCGCCTGAGTGCATCAGTTCCATCGATAGTCCACCAGTCAATAAAGAGAAAGGGGCACATCCCTGTGCCCTAACTGCATCCCTGCATCACAGAGCGATTACGCCGTGTGGTTTTGGTGCGGTTGTTGCAGCAGCTCCTCCAGAGAAACGTTCACGCCTTCCAGCGTAATCAGCTGAGTGGTGCTGTAACCCGTACCGGTACCATCACGGTCAATGGAGAGCACCGTATTGCCATCTGAAGTATGATCCACTTTCACGAAATCATTAATATTACTTGTGGAATCATTCCAGCCGATAAGCAAGTTACTGACGTCAATTTTGTCGCCTTGCGCGACATTGAAGTCGGTCCAGGTATCGTGACCGTTACCGCCGGTAGCATCCGCACTCGCCAGTAAGTGATATACCAACGTATCTGCGCCGGCACCGCTGGTGATGGTGTCGTCGTAGGCACCGCCGGTTAGCGTGTCAGCCCCCGTGGTTCCTGTGATAGTTGGATGCAGCTCAATGGTGAACGACTGCGTGGTGATGGTGCCATCGCTCGCCGCCAGGGTGTAACTGAACACCTCTTTATGGGTAATGGATTGTCCATCCACGCCCGCATTCAGTGAATAGGTGTAGTTACCGTTGGCGGCAATACTCAGCACACCAAAGTCGCCGGCAATCGACGTCGTACCCACGCTGTGAACCGTGGTGATATCGCCGTGTTCATTAGTGATACTCAAGGTTCCGGTGTGCGTGCCCGATGCTGAACCGTAGATGCTGCCGCTGGCATCGTGGTCATTGGTGGCTTCGGCCACCAGACTGTTGGTCGCCAGCAGCGTGCTGGTGGATGCACCGTTGTGCAGGTTCACCGTCAGGCTCGCCGAGGTCACCGCGCCGCTGGCATCACGCACCGAATAGGTGAAGACGTCGGTGGCTGGCACCAGATCGGCATCCAGTCCCGCCTTCAGCGTATAGGTGTAGTTACCGTGCGAATCGATGGTCAGCGTACCGTAGCTGCTGGTGATCACCGTGTTACCGGTGGCCGCAATCGCATTGCCAGTCACCTGGGTGACCACCGTACCGTTCGGCACCGTACCGGCGACGGAGCTGGTATCGTTGGTCAACAGGTTGCCGGTGACAGTTGCCGCCACGGTCAACGCCAGCGTCGTAATATCCGACGTGGTGGTGACGGTAGTCGATGGCAACACACCAACACCGGTGCTGGTGCCCAACAGCACGGCATAGTTACCTGTACCGAGGTTGCTGTAAGTCACGTTGCCACCGGTTTGTGTACCAATGGTCAGAACCGTGGTGATGTAGTTGGCGTTGCTGGATTTCAGCGCCCAGGTGCCGTTCGCCTGCTGTTGATAGAGGTACAAGGTATAAGTCGATGTCAGCGCCGCCAGGCTGGTGGCCGAGGCGTGTAATGTCACCGTGCGCGTATCCCCTGCGCCAACGTTAAACATATAGGCGTTAGTGCTGCTCAATACTCCCACACCCAGCACGCTGCCGAGGTTAACGCTCAGCAATGCGACGCTGGTCGAACTGGTATTGGCATTGGTGATGGTGCCGATTTGGGTGGTGTAATCCACTTCGTTGACATCATTCGCTGCCACGATTTGAATCGCACCGGTCAGCGGGGTGCTGGTCGATATGTTGCCTGCGCGGTCAGTCTGAATCACCGACAGCGAAGCACCGGTGGTTTGCGCCGTACTCAGGCTCACCGACCATGAACCGCCGCTGCCTACCGTCGTTGTACCCAGCGCGTTACCGCCCGCATCACGTACCGTTACCGTTGCCCCCACTTCACCGCTACCGGTGACCGTGGTACCGGCACCGTTGATTGCCAGGCCACTTACCGCCGCAGGCGGCACAGTATCGACGTTCACCGTCACCGCCGTGTTACCGGTGCTGACGTTACCCGCCGAATCAGTCACCGTTACGCTCAACGGATGCGCACCGTTCGCCAGTGCGCTGGGGGTGTAAGTCCAGCTGCCACCGGCGCCAACCGTTACTGAACCCAGCGCGGTGGTGCCATCGTAGATGGTGACAATCGCGCCCACTTCCGCCGTGCCGTTCAACACCGGCGTGGTGTCACGGGTGTACGCGCCATTGGTCAACGTCACCGGCGTGCTGCCGGCGTCGTCGGTAATGGTGAGCGTACTGGCCGTTGGTGCCACAGTGTCGATGCGCAGCGTGGTCGAGGCGTTCGGGCTGACGTTGCCCGCCGCATCGGTTGCCGTCACGTTCAGCGTATGGGTGCCGTTGCTCAGCGCAGTTGAGACGAAGCTCCATGTGCCACCGCTGCCCACCGTGGTGGTGCCCAGCAGTGTGGTGCCGTCGTACACGCTGATCCGTGCCCCGACTTCGCCGTTACCGGTCAACAGCGGCGTGCTGTCGTTGGTAATGCCGTTATTCGGGATGGTCACCGCCGTGCTGCCGTTGTTATTGGCGGCAACCAGGTTAGTGACCGCCGCTGGCGGCGTGGTATCGATAATGACCGACGCCGACGTCGTCCCGCTGACGTTACCGGCCGTGTCCGTTACCGTCACGCTCAATGGATGCGTGCCCTGCGTGAGCGCGGCGGTGGTGAAGGTCCATGCGCCAGTGCTACCCGCAATCGCCGTGCCTAACAAGGTGCCACCATCGTAGATCGAGACGCGGCTGCCCGCTTCCGCCACGCCGCTCAGCGTTGGCGTGGTGTCGTTGGTAGCACCGCCGCTCGGTACCACGGTACTGGTGACATCATTGGTGATCACCAGCGTTGACGCCGCTGGTGCCACGGTATCCACCGTAATGGAAACCGTCGCCGATGCCGCACTGGTGTTACCCGCTGCATCGGTCACCGTCACGCTCAGCGGATGGCTACCGTTGCTCAGGGTCGCGGTGGTGAAGCTCCATGCACCTGAACCATTGGCGGTGGTGGAACCAATCACGGTGGTACCGTCGTAGATGGTCACAATCGCGTTGGCTTCCGCCGTGCCGCTCAGGGTTGGCGTGGCGTCATCGGTAAAGGCACCGTTCGCCAGCGGCCCCTGAAGAGTGCCGACGTCATCATTGATCACCAGATTGGTCACCGGATTCGGCGCCACGGTATCAATCGTCAGGATGGTTGAGGCGTTCGGGCTCACGTTGCCCGCCGCATCGGTTGCCGTGACGTTCAGCGTATGTACACCGTTGCTCAGCGCCGTCGAGACGAAGCTCCATGTGCCACCGCTGCCCACCGTGGTGGTGCCCAGCAGCGTGGTGCCATCGTAAACGCTGATCTTCGCGCCAATCTCGCCGGATCCGGTCAACAGCGGCGTATTGTCGTTGGTCACGCCGTTGTTCGGAATGGTCACCGCTGTACTGCCGTTATTGTTAGCGGCCACCAGATTGGTGACTGCCGCTGGCGGCGTGGTATCGATGGTTACCGAGGCCGAGATACTGCCACTAACGTTACCCGCCGCGTCAGTGACCGTGACGCTGAGTGGATGCGTGCCGGTGGTGAGCACGCCGGTGGTAAAGGTCCATGCGCCTGTGCCATTCGCAATCGCCGTCCCCAGCAACGTCGCGCCATCATAAATCGACACGCGGCTGCTCGCTTCCGCCACGCCGCTCAGCGTTGGGGTGTTGTCGTTGGTGAAGCCACCACTCGGCACCGTGGTACTGGTGATGTCATTGGTGATCACCAGCGTTGAGGCCGCTGGCGCCACGGTGTCTACCGTGATGGAAACCGGCGTGGTGGCGGCACTGGTGTTACCCGCTGCATCTTTCACCGTTACGCTCAGCGGATGCACACCGTTGCCTAGCGTGGCAGTGGTGAAGTTCCACGCACCGCCCGCGCCGGCCACCACTGAACCCAGCACCGTGGTGCCGTCGTAAATGGTGACAATCGCATTCGCTTCCGCCGTACCGCTCAGCGTTGGTGTGGCATCATCGGTCACCGCACCGTTCGCCAGCGGCCCCTGAATGCCGCCCACATCGTCGTTGATCACCAGGTTAGTGACGGGCGCAGGTGCCACGGTATCCACGGTCAGGGTAAGCGTCGCATTCGGGCTGACGTTGCCCGCTGCATCCGTCGCCGTGACGTTGAAGGTGTGCGCCCCCTCCGCCAGCGTTGGCGTGGTGAAGCTCCATGCGCCGTTAGTGCCTGCGGTAACAGAACCGATAATCGAGGTGCCATCGCGGATAATCACCAGACTGCCCGCTTCTGCCGTACCGCTCAGCGCTGGCGTGTTGTCATTGGTGCTGCCGTTATTGGCAATCGCCACCGGCGTGCTGCCGTTGTTGTTGGCCGCGGCCAGACCGGTTACCGCCCCCGGCGCGACGGTATCGATAATCACCGTGGCCGAGGTGCTGCCGCTGACGTTACCCGCCGCATCGGTAACCGTGACGCTCAGTGGATGAGCGCCTTGCGTCAGCACATCGGTGGTGAAGGTCCATGCGCCGTTGCTGCCTGCCACCGCCGTACCCAGCAGGGTGCCGCTATCGTAAATCGACACGCGGCTGCCGGCTTCCGCCGTACCGCTCAGCGTTGGCGTGCTGTCGTTAGTTGCACCACCATTCGGTACCGTGGTGCTGGTGAGATCATTAGTGATTAACAAGGTTGCGTTGGCTGGCGCCACCGTATCGACATTGACCGTGAAGTTGGTCGCCGCGCTGGTGTTACCGGCTGCATCGCGTACCGTCACGCTCAACGGATGCGATCCGTCGCTCAATGCGGCTGTGGTAAGGCTCCACGCACCATTGCTGCCCGCCACCACAGAACCCAGCACCGTGGTGCCTTCCGAGATAATCACGATGTTGCCAGCGGTAGCATTACCGCTCAGCGTTGGCGTGTTGTCATCGGTCGCCGCACCGCTGGTGAGTGCCCCTTGTGTTGCACCTACGTTGTCAGAAACCACCAGATCGGTGACTGGCGTTGGTGCTGCTGTGGTCACAGTGAAGCTGATCGCCGCATTCGGGCTGACGTTACCGGCGAGATCGGTCGCCGTCACGTTCAGGGTATGCAGACCATCAGCCAGCGTGGGTGACGTGAAGCTCCATGCGCCGTTGCTGCCTGCGGTGACAGAACCGATAACGTCGGTGCCATCACGGATCACCACCACGCTGCCCGCATCTGCCGTACCGCTCAGTGCTGGCGTGTTGTCATTGGTGCTACCCCCCGCAGCAATGGTCACCGGCGAACTGCCGTTGTTGTTGGCAGCAGTCAAACCGCTCACCGCCGTTGGTACGACGGTATCTACGATCACCGTTGCCGTGCTGGATGCCGCGCTGGTGTTACCGGCGGCATCTGTTACGCGAACGGTGAGCGAATGGCTGCCTTCGCCCAGTACCGGTGAAATAAAGCTCCATGCTCCGCCTGTTCCGGCAGCAACCGAACCGAGCAAGGTCGTACCGTCGTAAACGGTGATCACACTGCCCACTTCTGCGGTACCGCTCAGCGTCGGCGTGTTGTCGTTGGTCGAACCGCCATTTGGCACCACTGTGCTGGTGACGTCGTTGGTGACCACCAGCGTCGAAGCGTTGGGTGCCACGGTATCGACCGTGAGGTTCACAACATCAGAGCGTGGACTGACGTTACCCGCCGCATCCGTCACGGTGACGCTCAGCGCATGTCCGCCCTGACTCAGCGTTGGCGACGTGAAGTCCCACTCACCGCTACCATTGGCGACCGTTGAGCCGATAACCGTGTTGCCGTCATAAATCGTAACAATGCCGTTGGCTTCCGCGAGACCGGCGAGCCGCGGGGTACTGTCGTTGGTGGTGCCATTGTTAGCAATGGGCACGGTTACGCCGTCGTTGTTATTAGCGGCAGAGAGGTTAGTTACTGCAAGCGGTGCCACGGTATCAATAGTGAAGTTCACCGTTGGCGAGGTTGCGCCCGGATTACCCACTGAATTGACCGTGGTGACATAGATGCCGTGCGGTCCATCATTCAGCGTTGGCGTGAAGGTCCACTGTCCGGTCGCACCGACGGTAACGCTACCCAACACGGTAGCACCATCGTGAATGGTAATCACATCCCCCACATCTGCCGCGCCGGTTAATACCGGCGTACCGTCCTTGATGTTGGCGCCGTCATTCACGGTAACCAGTGAATTGCCGCTATCGTCGGTGATCACCAGCGTACTGACCGCTGGCGGCAGATCCGCCGTGATATTGAGCGTAAACGCCGGACTGCTTGCCGCGCTGACGTTGCCTGCTACATCGGTCACTGTGAAGGTGAAGTTATGCTCGCCGTTTGAGAGCGCGCTGCCCGGCGTGAAGCTCCATGTGCCGCCAGTGGCGATCACGGTGCCCAGCAGCGTGGTGCCATCGTAAACCGACACTCGGCTGCCCGCTTCAGCGGAGCCGCTCAGCGTTGGCGTGTTGTCATCGGTGGTGTCACCCGACAGCAACGGACCGGTGCTGCCCCCCTCATCGTCTGTTACGACAAGATTGCTGACCGTTGCCGGTGCAGCCGTATCAATATTAATCGTAATCGGTATCGCTTCCGGGCCCGTGGTGCCCGCAGCGTTGGTGACTGAAACGGTGAAGCTGTGCTGGCCATCATCTAAAGCCGCAGTTTCAAAGCGCCACTCGCCGTTGTCGCCTACCGTGGTGGTGCCAAGAAGATCGCTGCCCTCGTAGATGTTGATGATGGTGCCCGCTACACCGGTTCCGCTCAGCAAAGGCGTGTTGTCGTTGGAGTCACCGTCATCCGCCACCTGCACGGTGGTAGTGGCCGCATTATTGTAAATAGCGAAGCTCGACACCGCTGCCGGCGTAGAGGTGTCCACCGTCAATGATACCGAGGCATTGGCGCTCACGTTGCCCGCCGCATCGGTCACGGTGACATTCAGCGTATGGGTGGCGTCCGTCAGCGCGCTGGTGGTGATGCTCCATGCGCCGTTGCTGCCTGCTACGGCTGAACCCACTAAGGTGGTGCCGTCATAAACGCGAACGATCGCGTTGGCTTCCGCCGTGCCGCTGATGGCTGGCGTGCTGTCATTGGTAATGCCGCCATCGGCAATGGTCACCGGTGAGCCACCATTGTTATTTTGCAGCAGCAGATCGTCAGCCGGTTGCGGTGCGGTGGCATCCACCACCACGGTAAAGGTCGAGGATGGCGAACTGACGTTGCCGACCTCGTCGGTTACGGTGGCGGTCAGCGTATGCGAACCCTCAGTTAAGGTCGGTGAGCTGAAGCTCCAGGTTCCGCCCGCCGTTGCGGTGGTCGAGCCGATCACGGTGGTGCCATCATAAAGAGTGACCAGGCTGCCCGCTTCCGCTGTGCCACTCAGCAACGGCGTGTTGTCGCTGGTGGTGGCGCCGTTCGGCACCAGTACGGGCGTCCCGCTGTTGTCATTGTTCACCACCAGCGTGGCTGGCGCTGGAACCACGCTGTCGACGGTAAAATCAATCGCCGGTGACGCTGTACTCACATTGCCCGCCGCATCCACCACGGTGGTGCTCAGGCTGTGCGCGCCCTCATCCAGCGTGGGTGAGGTGAAGCTCCACTGGCCGTTGCTGCCCACCGAAGCGCTACCGATGATGGTTGTGCCGTCACGGATAATCACCGTGCTACCCGCTTCGGCGGTACCGGTGAGGAATGGCGTGTTGTCGTTGGTGAAGCCGCCGTTGGTGATAGCCACTGGCGACGTGCCTTCATCATTACTGGCCACCACGTTCAGCGCCGCCGCTGGCGGTGTGGCATCAATCACGACGCCAATGGTGCTCGGCGCACTGACGTTTCCTGCCGCATCGCTGGCCGTGACGCTAAAGGTATGGGTTCCATCCGCCAGCGCGTTCGCCGGCGTGAAGGTCCAGGTTCCGCCCGCCCCGACGGTGGTGGATCCCAACACGCCGTTTTGATCGGATACGGTGATGATGCTGCCCGCTTGTCCAGAACCGCTCAGCACCGGTGTGCTGTCGTTGGTGAGCCCGCCGTTCGGAATGCTAACGGGTGTACCAATATCGTTGGTCAGCGTCAGGCCGGTCGCCGCTGGTGGTGCCACGGTATCTACGGTGACGGTGATGGTGCTGCTTGCCGGTCCGGTGTTACCTGCGGCGTCACGCACCGTCACGCTCAGGTTGTGCGTGCCATCGGTCAGACTGGGTGAGAAGCTCCAGGCGCCCTGCGCATCGGCGACGGTGCTGCCCAGCACGGTGGTGCCGTCAGACACAATCACAATGCTGTTGGCTTCTGCGGTACCGCTCAACTCTGGCGTGTTGTCGTTGGTGGTGCCGTTGTTAGCAATCGGCACCGGCGAACCGCCGTTGTCGTTGTTCAGCACCAGTCCGGTTGCCGCAACAGGCGCAACGGTATCAACGTTAAAGGCGATTGCTGCGGAGGCAGGACCGACGTTACCCGCAGGATCGGTGACGGTCGCCGTCAGGCTGTGCGCACCTTCACCCAACGTTGGCGTGGTGAAGCTCCACTGTCCGTTACTGCCAACAATCGCGGTGCCCAGCACGGTAGCGCCATCCAGCACGGTCACGGTGCTGCCGGCTGCAGCGGTACCGCTGATCGCCGGTGTGGCATCGTTGGTGGTGCTGCCTGCCGCAATCGTAACCGGTGAACTGCCGTTGTTGTTGTTCAGCGCGATCGCGCCCGGCGCCACTGGCGGCGTGGTATCAATACTGAAGTTCAGGGCCGCGGACGGCGAACTGACGTTACCTGCAGCATCGGTCACCGTGGTGGTCAGGCTGTGATCGCCCTCGCCCAGCTCCGGCGAAGTGAAGCTCCAACTGCCGCCGCTGCCGACCACAACCGAGCCCAGCACGTTGCTGCCGTCAGAAACAATCACGATGCTGCCTGCTTCAGCGCTGCCGCTCAACACCGGTGTGGTGTCGTTGGTAGCGCCGCCTGCAGCAATCGGTACCGACGTTTGGCCGGAATCATTGCTCAGTTGCAGCCCTGTCGCCGCATTCGGTGCCTCGGTATCGACGATAAAGGCGATTGCCGTAGACGGAGCGCTGCTGTTGCCTGCGGCGTCAGTGACGGTTGCCGTCAGGCTGTGCGCGCCCTGGCTCAGCGCTGGTGAAGTGAAGCTCCAGGTTCCATCGGTGCCAACAATCGTCGAGCCCAGCACGGTGGTGCCGTCACGCACGATGATGATGTTGTCCGCCTCGGCGGTACCGCTCAGCACCGGCGTGGTGTCGTTAGTGGCTCCGCCCGAGACGATTGGCGTTGGCGTGCTGCCCTGATCGTTACTGAGTGCTACCGTAATCACGGCTGGCGGCGCGGTGATATCGATGGTAACCGCGTACGGCGTAGAGGCCGGGCCGACGTTACCGGCCGGATCGGTGACGGTAGCGGTCAGGCTGTGCGCGCCCTCGTCCAGCGGATTGGCCGGAGTGAAGCTCCATTTGCCATCGGTGCCGACGGTGGTGCTGCCCAGCACCTCGGTGCCATCACGCACCGTGACGACGCTGCCCGCTTCGGCACTGCCGCTCAACACTGGCGTGGTGTCGTTGGTGCGACCGCCGGTATCAACAGGAATCGCCGTGCCGCTGTTGTTATTGCTGAGCTGCAGATCGGTGGCGGCGGCTGGCGGTGAGGTATCCACGGTAAAGGTAACCGGCGTGGATGCGCCGCTGCTGTTGCCCGCCGCATCGGTGACGGTGGTGGTCAGGCTGTGTGCGCCCTCGCCCAGCGCGATCGTTGGCGTAAAGCTCCAGTTGCCGTCGGTGTCCGCCGTGGCGGTGCCCAGCACGGTGGTGCCATCCAGTACCGTGACGGTGCTGCCCGCTTCGGCGCTGCCGCGCAACACGGGCGTGTTGTCGTTGGTGATACCGCCAGCGGCAATCGCCGTACCGCCGTCGTTACTCAGTTGCAGACCGGTTGAGGTTGCTGGTGGCTGCGTATCCACGGTGAAGTTAATCGGCGCAGACGGATCGCTGACATTACCCGATGCGCTGGTGACGGTGGTGGTCAGGCTGTGCGCGCCTTCGCTTAACGCCGGCGTACTGAAGCTCCAGCTGCCGCCGCTGCCAACCACAACGGTGCCGAGCACGGTGGTGCCATCCAGTACGGTGACGGTGCTGCCCGCCGCTGCGCTACCGCTGAGCACCGGCGTGGTGTCATTGGTCGCGCCGCCGGACGCAATCGGAACTGGCGTGCCGCCGTTGTCATTGTTCAGCTCAAGATCAGCTGCGACTGGCGGTTGGGCGGTGTCGATATTGACGACGATGGGGGCCGATGCCGGGCCAACGTTACCGGCCGGATCGGTGACGGTCGCAGTAAGCGTGTGCTCTCCCGCCGTCAACGGTGCGGTTGGGATCACGCTCCAGCTGCCATCGCTGCCAACGGCTGCGCTGCCGATCACGGTAGTGCCATCACTCACCGTGACGATGCTGCCCGCTTCTGCGATGCCGCTCAGCGCAGGTGTGGTGTCATTAGTGGTGCCGCCCGCAGCAATCGGTACCGGCGTCGCTCCTTCATTGTTGCTGAGTTGCAGACCCGTTGCCGCCGCAGGTGGCGTGATATCCACAGTGACCACAATGGGCGCAGAGGGCGCACCGGTGTTACCCGCCGGACTGGTAACGGTGGCGGTCAGGCTGTGATTGCCCTCGTTCAGTGCTGGCGTGGTGAAGCTCCATGTTCCGCCGCTGCCAACGGTGACGGTACCGAGTACGGTACCGTCATCAGAAACGGTAATGGTGCTGCCCGCTGCTGCGGTGCCGCTCAATACTGGCGTTGCATCGTTGGTGGCCGCACCAGAGGGAATAGGTACAGACGTGCCGCTGCTGTCGTTACTCAGCTGCACACCGCCCGGTGCTGGCGGTGCCGTGGTGTCGATGGTGAAGGTCAATGGCGTGCTGGCCGCGCCGGTATTGCCCGCCGCATCGGTCACGGTGGTGGTCAGGCTGTGTGAACCATCGCCGAGCGCCGGAGAGGTAAAGCTCCAGTTACCATCGTTGCCGACGGTCACCGAACCCAACGCCGTACTGCCATCAGACACCGTCACGACGCTGCCTGGTTCCGCACGACCGCTCAACACTGGCGTGACATCGTTGGTGGTGCCGCCATCCGCGACCGGCACCAGCGTGCCGCTGCCATCGTTGCTCAGTTGCAAATCGGTAGCCGCTGCCGGTGGCGTGGTATCCACAATCACAATCACCACCGACGACGCAGGGCCGACGTTACCGGCCGTATCGGTGACGGTGGTGGTGAGATTGTGCTGCCCTTCAGTCAGCGGATCGGTTGGTGTAAAGCTCCAGTTGCCGTCGATGCCGGTGATTGCGGTGCCCAGCACCGTAGTGCCATCGCTCACCGTCACGGTGCTGCCCGGTTCGGCGGTGCCGTTCAGGGTTGGCGTGGTGTCGCCGGTGGTGCTACCTGAAGCCAGCGGCGTGCCGTCGTCGTTGGTGAACTGCACATTGCCCGCTGCGGCAGGCGGCTGGGTATCGATGGTCACCGTCACCGGCGTAGAAGCCGGGCCGGTATTGCCAGCGGCATCGGTAACGGTTGAGGTCAGGCTATGATCGCCATCGCTCAGCGGTGGCGTGGTGTAACTCCAGCTGCCATCGTTGCCCACCGTGGTGGTGCCGAGCACGGTGGTGCCATCCGAGATGGTGACCGTACTGCCCGCTTCACCGCTGCCGCTCAAGGTTGGCGTGTTGGTGTTGGTGCTGCTGCCTTCCGGGATCGGCACACCCGCACCATCTTCCAGCGCCACGCCGGTTGGCGCGGTCGGCACCACGGTATCAATGGTGATGTTGATGGTTGGCGAATCGGTCTCCACGCCGGTTGTGGCGTTAGTGGCGACCGCGTGGAAAGCGTAAGTGGCATCGGCCAGCGCCGCAGGTGTGAAGTTCCACTGCCCATCGCTACCCGCGACCGTGCTGCCAATGAGGGTGGTGCCGTTATACAGCGTGATCAGATCGCCCGCGCCTGCCTGGCCGCTAAGAATCGGCGTGGTGTCGTTAGTGCTGGAGTTGTTTGGCAGTTCAACCAGCGTGCTGCCGCTGTCGTCGGTCACCACCAGCAGGCTGCTGGTCGCCGGAACGCCAGCATCGACATTGAGGGTAAATACCGGCGACGACGGGCTAACATTGCCTGCCGCATCGGTAACGGTGGTGGTCAGGCTGTGTTGGCCGTTAGTCAGCGCGGCATCTGGCGTGAAGCTCCAGCTACCGTCGCTGCCCGCTGTCGCTGAGCCCAGCAGCGTGGTGCCGTCATAGACGCGCACCACCGATCCCGCTTCGGCGCTGCCGCTCAAAGTTGGCGTGCTGTCGTCGGTGATGGTGCCCGAAGTCAACGGACCGGTGCTGCCGCCGACGTTATCGTTTACCACCAAACCGCTGACCGGCGCTGGCGCGGTGGTGTCTACGCTGAAGGCGATCGGTGTGGTCGCCGGGCTGACGTTGCCCGCCGCATCGGTCACGGTGGTGCTCAGGCTGTGATTGCCCTCCGCCAGCGTCGGTGTGGTAAAGCTCCAGTTACCGTCGCTGCCGACCGTCACGGTACCCAACACGGTGGTGCCATCAAGGATAGTGACGGTGCTGCCCGCTTCCGCGCTGCCGCTTAAGACTGGTGTCGCGTCATTGCTGGCACCGCCGGCGGTAACTGGCTGCGTAATGCTGCCCGCATCGTTGGTGAGTTCCACGTCGGTTGCGGCATCGGGCGCGATGGTATCCACGATGATGTTGATGGTGGCGGTATCAGTGACATTGCCGTTGGCATCGGTAATGGTGCCGTGCAACGCATGCGGACCATTGCCTAAACCGGTGACATAGAAAATCCACTGACCGTTACTGCCCGCCGTGGTGCTGCCCAGCACGGTGGTGCCGTCATAAAGGGTTATGATATTGCCGGGCCCCGCCAAACCGGTTAATACCGGGCTGTCATTGTTGGTGCTGGCGCCGTCAGTCAGCTGACCCACGGTATTGCCGTTTTCATCCGTCACTTCCAGCGACGATGTGGCTGGCGGAATAGCCGCATCAACGTTAATCACGATGGGTGGACTGGCTGGACCAACGTTACCGGCGCTGTCCGTGGCGGTGACGGTGAAGGTATGGCTGCCATTGCTCAACGCTGGCGTGGTGAAACGCCATGTGCCGTCGGTGTCCACGGTGGTGTTACCCAGCAGCGTGGTGCCATCGTAAATACTGATGGTGGCATTCGGCTCGCCGGTGCCGCTCAGGGTTGGTGCGCGGTCATCGGTGGTATCGCCGGACGTTAACGGTCCTTGTACCGCGCCGACGCTATCTTCGATCACCAGATCGGCAATAACGGCTGGCGGCGTGGTATCCACTGTTAAAGTAACGGCAGGCGACGCCGGACCGGTGTTGCCGGCCGGATCGGTGACGGTGGTGGTGAGGCTGTGGTTGCCGTCACTCAGGGTTGGCGAGGTGAAGCTCCAGCTGCCGTCGCTGCCCACCGTTACGCTGCCGAGCACGTTGGTGCCATCCAGCACGGTAACGGTGCTACCCGGTTCTGCGGTGCCGCTCAAGGTTGGCGTGTTGTCATTGCTGGTGCCGCCAGAGGCAATGGGTACCACGGTGCTGCCGCTGTTATCGCTCAATTGCAAGTCGCCAGCCGCTGCCGGCGCGGTGTTATCAATAGTGATGTTAAGGGTGCCGGAATCAGTCACATTGCCATTGGTATCAGTGGCCGTGGCGTGGAAGGCATAAGTCCCGTCAGCCAGCGCGGTAGCTGGCGTAAAGCTCCATTGCCCATCCGCACCCGCGACGGTGCTGCCGAGCAGCGTGGTGCCGTTATATAACTCGATGAGCGCGCCCGCCGAGGCCAGACCGCTCAAGGTTGGCGTGGTGTCCTGCGTGCTGGAACCTTCTGGCAACAGGCGAAGTGTGCTGCCGCTGTCATCGGTGATTTCCAGCGTGCTGGTGGTTGGCGGTACGCCAGCGTTGACGGTGAAGCCAACACCGGTTGTCGCCGGGCTGACGTTACCTGCCGCATCGGTCACCGTTACGCTGAGCGAATGGCTACCGTTGCTCAACGTTGGCGTGGTAAAGCTCCAGGTGCCGTCGTTGCCAACGGTGACGCTGCCGAGCAGCGTGCTGCCATCATAAATTTTGACGATGGCGTTGGCTTCACCGTTACCGGATAGCGTGGGTGTGCTGTCGTCGGTGGTGCCGCCCGCGGTGATTGGGCCGGTTGCAGCACCGACGTTATCGCTGATCACCACATTGCTGGCACCCGCAGGTGCCTGAGTATCCACGGTGAAGGCGATCGGCGTCGAGGTTGGACCCACATTACCTGCCGCGTCGGTGACCGTGGCGGTCAGGCTGTGACCGCCTTCGGTTAAGGTCGGCGCAGTGAAGCTCCATGACCCATTGCTGCCCACGATTGCCGTGCCGAGCACGCTATCGCCATCACGCACGATGACGGTGCTACCCGGTTCAGCGGTGCCGCTCAGCACCGGCGTGGTGTTATTGGTCGCGCCACCGGCGGCAATCGGTTGTAGCGTGCTGCCATCGTTATCGCTCAGCGTTACGCCACCAGCTGCAGCGGGCGCGACGGTATCCACCGTGATGGTGATGGTTGGCGTTTGCGTCACGCTGCCCGCGTTGTTATCAACGGTGGCGTGCAGCGCGTAGGCACCGTCAGCCAACGCAGTTGGGGTAAAGGTCCACTGACCATCGCTGCCCGCAACCACGCTACCCAGCACCGTGGTGCCGTTATACAGCGTGATCAGCGCACCCGCCGTCGCCAGGCCGCTCAGCGTTGGCGTGTTATCCTGAGTGCTGGCGCCGTTGCTGAGCTGCACCAGCGTGTTGCCGGAGTCATCGGTGATTTCCAGCGACGTTGTGGCAGGCGGAATAGCGGCCTGCACGGTGATTTCATGAGGGGCTGATGGCGCGCTGACGTTGCCAGCCGCATCGGTCACGGTCACAGTCAGGCTGTGGCTGCCGTTACTCAGGGCGCTGGTGGTGTAACTCCAGCTGCCATCGGAACCCACGACCGCCGTACCCAGCAGCGTTTGCCCATCATAAACGCTGACAATCGCGCCCACTTCACCGCTGCCGGTAAGCGTCGGCGTATTGTCATCGGTTGTCCCGCCGTTAGTTACGGTGCCGCCGCTGCCGCCTGAATTATCGTTAACCTGCAGGTCGATGACTGCTGCTGGCGCTTGCGTATCCACGGTGAAGGTGATGGTCGCTGGCGTGCTGACGTTGCCCGCTGCATCGGTGGCGGTGATGCTCAACGTATGGCTGCCCTCGCCCAGCGTTGGGCTGGTAAAGCTCCATGCACCGTTGCTGCCCACGGTGACACTGCCGAGCACCGTATCGCCATCGCGGATGGTGATAATCGAGCCCGCTTCCGCCGTTCCGCTCAGCACTGGCGTGGTGTCTTTGGTCGCGCCGCCGTTGGTGATGGGCTGCGCAGTCGAGCCGCTGTTGTTAATGACGCTCAGGTCGCCAACCGTTGCGGGCGCCACGGTATCCACGGTGAAATCCACCGGATTGGTCGCTGGGCTGGTGTTCCCCGCCGCGTCGGTGACGGTAGCGGTCAAACTATGCTGACCCTCCGCCAGCGCTGGCGTGGTAAAGCTCCAGCGGCCATCAGCGCCAACGGTGACAGTGCCGAGCAGCGTGCTGCCATCGTAAATGCTGACAATCGCGCCCGCTTCAGCGGTGCCGCTCAGCGTGGGTGTGTTGTCATCGGTAATGGCACCCGCGCCAATCGCGCCCTGGTACGGACCTACGGCGTCGTTGATCACCAAATCCGCGATGGCGGTTGGCGGCGTAGTGTCGTTTCCACCGGGATCGGTGGGATTGGTTGGGTTGGTAGGATTAGTTGGGTTGGTGGGATTGCCGCCGTTGTTACCGTCATCGGGATTGGTCGGCGAGGCATTACCGCCACCACCACCTGAACCGGCAAACAGCGCACCTAAGCCCGCCAGCGCCGCACCACCGATACCAAAGGCGGCAATGGTGCCGTTATTGGTGGTGTTTTCCGCTAACAGCCCTTCGGTGCTGTCGATTGAAACGTACTGGAAACCTTCTGTACCGGGATCTTCAACCCACCACATGGCGCCGCGATAGTCCTGCAGAACCAGATCGCTATCGCCATTCGGGCTATAAAAATTATGAATAACAACCACTTCACCAGACTTCGTGGTGACGACTAAATCATTACCATTGCGTGTGAAAGACTTAATATCAGACTGATTAAGATGCAGCTTCACCAAACTCGGAGCGGTCAAATTAACTTGATTTCCACTCAGCTCAGAAGCAACGGTCCCACCTTTTGGGGTTACTGAGATATTATTCATGTTATCGAGATCCCGCAGTTTCCATAATCACGCCCGGTATCAGCAGACACCGGCTTTTACAGCGAATAATCGCGACGATTATTCACTTCTTCTCTTGATCGATTTCATACAGGCTGAGAATGAAATCGCGTTGAGTTTTGTTTAGCCGCCATCCTGATAACTGATTGGTTTTATTTCTTAAAATCACCGCGGGAAAAATATATTTATTCTCAAGCGGCCGGGCACAAATGACGTGAAACGCATAAAGCCCAGGCTTTGACATTTTTTTACTTCCCCGAGGGATGAAACCAACCCAATAATTTCAGGATTAAGCTAATAAATTATCGAGATAGACGCTCTGCCACAAATAGCCCTGCATGCCATAAATTGCTTTATGCGACAGCAGGTCGACCTGTTGTTGATTTTCAACACCCTCAACGATGACGCCGTTGCATAATTCGTTGAGATGGTCGAGCAGAATGTCAAAGGTGCGACCGTCGCCAAATTGCCAAAAAAATTCTTTGTCAATCTTGACGATTTCAAATATTCCGCTATCAAACATGGAAAGGTTGGAATAACCCGGACCAAAGTCATCGAGCCATAAAGGGGCCGGCGTCACTTTCGCGACACCTTTTAAAATCAACAGATCGGCGCTATTAAATCGCGCAGTAAAGAATGCTGATATTTCCAGACGCAACAGCGTCAGTTGAGCCAGTTTTTCTTGTATTTCAGCATCTTTAAAAATGCTGGCTACGATATCTCTATCAACATTGACACTGACAATCTGGTCGAACCCTTTCTGGTATAGCTGAATAAGTTTTTCGATCTGGTGGAGGAATAACTGCCATTTAACGTCAGCAGAAAGCTGACTGAAGAACCCAACATCCCTTTCAGGGTTACGCTTATTATTGATATCTGCGTCGTCTGCAAGACGCGTTAACAATTCCCTGGCAATCACCTGGCCGGATAAATCGTAAACCGGCTCCAACAAGAACACTGTCTTCGGTTGATTGCTCATTTCATATCCTTACTGCAACTGCCTGATAGCCTTAAACTGTCAGGATTTCTCATGTAAGAAGTAAGGTAAACATTGATAAAACTTAATGTCTTAACTGAAGGTTAACGTACTACTTACACTTTGAGAAATAGATTTCAGTAAACACTTTAGGTAACTTCAATCGTTTAAATCAATCAATAACGTAAGTAAATTTCTCTAAAATTCACAAAAGCTCAGAAAATTCTTAATATAATTTAACTTATCGTTTACTTTAAGAGATCTGTAAAAACCTTATCGAATTGAAAAATAACGATAAAAAAAGATTCTGCACGATTTAATAGCTCTCCTTAACTCAAATTGCAAAATGTTTTATCTGGCATCTATGCTTCCAAAAAGCGCCAATAACCACTAATTTCTATGGTGACTATTAAAACATTAATGTTTAAATTTTTATTATGCATTACAAAGAATACATAACAGAATAACTGCTTAATCCATGATGAATCAGTAAGTAAGGTAAGGATATTAAGAAAATAATCAGCGTTGCCGACTCGCTTTATTAGAGAAAAGAAGGAGATAACATTTGGGGAGGTAAATGTGGGATTTACGTGGCGGGTTACAAATAAGCCAAAGGTGATCGTCTTCACAAATCAAATTAAATTATTATTTTCAGGCGCGGATATAGCAGGAAAAGCGAAAACCGAGCCCTTGCGAGCTCGGTTTAAGAACAATTAATTACTCATCTTCTAAATAGGTATAACCGTACAAGCCACTCTCGAATTCAGACAAGAACTGCGCGCGCAGCTCTTCATCTATATCCGTTTGTTGCGTTACCTGATCGCGGAACAGCGTCATCAAATCGTTAGGATTCAGCTGCACGTACTCAAGCATATCCGCCACGGTATCGCCCTCATCCGACAGCTGAACTTCCACGCTGCCATCCGGGAACGCAAACACATCAACCGCTTCGGTATCACCGAACAGGTTATGCATGTTGCCGAGAATTTCCTGGTACGCGCCTACCATAAAGAAGCCGAGCATCGGCGGATTGTCGATGTCGTATTCCGGCATCGGCATGGTGGTGGCAATGCCATCGCCATCGACGTAGTGATCGATGGTGCCATCGGAGTCACAGGTGATGTCGAGCAACACCGCACGACGCTTCGGCATTTTATTCAGCCCTTCCAGCGGCAGCACCGGGAACAGCTGATCGATGCCCCACGCATCCGGCATTGACTGGAACAGCGAGAAGTTGACGTAAATCTTATCCGCCATGCGCTCCTGCAGCTCATCGATGATCGGGCGATGCGCGCGGTTGCTGGGATCGAGATGCTGCTGAATGTAGTGGCAGATGCTCAGATAAAGCTGCTCTGCCCAGGCACGCTGGCCGAGATCGTAGGTGCCTGATGAATAACCGGTATGGATGTCGAACAGATCCATTTGGCTATCGTGCAGCCATTCGCGCAGCGAACGACGCACGTCAGGTTCGTGCATCTCCTGCCACGTATCCCACAGGCTCTGAATCGGACGCGGTGAATCGGCATCCGGTGCCACCGGCGTGCTGAACTCGTTACGCTCAACACCAATGATGTTGGACACCAGCACGGTGTGGTGTGCCGTCACCGCACGACCTGACTCGGTGATCACGGTTGGATGTTCCAGCCCGTTCTCTTCACAGGCATCGCCAATCGCCCAAATCACGTTGTTGGCGTATTCGTTCAGACCGTAGTTGACCGAGCAATCTGACTGCGAGCGGGTTCCTTCATAATCCACGCCCAAACCGCCGCCCACATCGAAGCATTTGATGTTAACGCCCAGCTTCGCCAGCTCCACGTAGAAACGCGCCGACTCACGCACACCGGTCGCGATGTCGCGGATGTTGGACATCTGCGAACCGAGATGGAAGTGCAGCAGTTGCAGGCTATCGAGACGGCCCGCTTTGCGCATGATATCGACCAGCTGTAACACCTGCGATGCTGCCAGACCAAACTTCGATTTTTCACCGCCGCTTGACTGCCACTTGCCTGAGCCCTGCGACGCCAGACGCGCACGGATACCGAGACGTGGAATCACATTCAGACGCTCGGCCTCTTCCAGCACCAGACGCACCTCGGTCATCTTCTCGATCACCAGATAGACTTTGTGGCCGAGCTTTTCACCGATCAGCGCCAGACGAATGTATTCGCGGTCTTTATAGCCGTTGCAGACAATCACCGAACGGGTTTTGCCGGCGTGGGCCAGCACAGCCATCAGCTCGGCTTTCGAACCGGCTTCCAAGCCCAGCGGTTCGCCAGAGTTGACCAGCGACTCAATCACGCGCTTATGCTGATTCACCTTGATTGGGTAAACCAGGAAGTAATCACCTTTATAGCCGTAAGATTCACGCGCGCGTTTGAAGGCGGCATTAATCGAACGCAGACGATGCTGGAGAATCTGCGGGAAGCAGAACAGCGCCGGCAGACGTTGACCGTCGGCTTCGCGCTCTTTCACCAGCTTCGCTAAGTCAACGCGCACTTCCGGCTGATCCGGATCGGGACACACGCTGATGTGCCCCAGTTCGTTGACGTCGTAATAGTTATTTCCCCACCAGGCAATGTTGTAGGTACGCAGCATTCTGCTCGCTTCCTGATCGTTCATTGCCACCTCCTGCATGGAGCGGAGTACACCTTGTTCGCCAGCTGACGAACCCTTGATATTCTTCATGTCGTCAGACATCGCGAACCTCAATTTTCCGTTGAAATATGAATTTGTTACCGAGTTTTTTCATGGTGGCGCCAGGTAAAAATTGCCTCATCCTGCTTGCTGCCTCTGTAAGGTTGCACTGTGCAATGCTGACTCTAAGTGTAAAACACCGCGCCAAAGTCGGGGCAAATAGCCTGAGACTTCCACGGTCAGTAGACAGCGAAATAGAGTAATAGATGCAGAGAAATGTTAACCGGCGCGCGTGTCGGGAGAATGAACACAACGTCGATAAGAGAAAAGAACGGGTTTGGAGTGTGAAAGGAGTGCCAGCGCGCCGGAACAGCGCAGTGAACCAAAGCGAGAGAAAGAGTGGTTCATTACTTTAATCACCTCCATCGCCTGCTTAAAGCATGCGAGAAACGGCTTGGGTGAAGGTCAGATTAAATGGCATCTGACAGCGCGACGCACGGCGGCGTCATCCTTTGCGGCTGTGGTCGACAGCAGCGGCGTTTTATACAGCCACGCGGGGTAAATTGCAAAATCTTTGTCAGTAACTGCGCGCGGTGTCAGGAAATGATTCCACTTAGGATGTTGCGGAAAATGCGGGATCGGAAAAAGCACTGGAAAAGTGCTCACTGAGTAACCTAGAATAGCCGTCCAGATGGTTTTCCATCTAAACTGATTAACATCCAGGCGGTGTGAGTTAATGCTCTCGCTGCCACTGCTTGCGGCTTTGCCTGAAGGGGCGTCGAGTCGGTCTGATCCCGCTTACGCTATGCAGTCGTATTCAAACCATTTTTAAGGTAAAGAACAGAATGGCTAAACACCTTTTTACATCTGAGTCCGTATCAGAAGGACATCCTGATAAAATCGCTGACCAAATTTCCGATGCCGTGCTGGATGCGATCCTCGAGCAGGATCCTAAAGCGCGCGTGGCCTGCGAAACTTACGTGAAGACCGGTATGGTGCTGGTTGGCGGTGAAATCACCACCAGCGCATGGGTGGATATCGAAGAGATCACCCGTAATACCGTACGTGAAATCGGCTATGTCCATTCCGATATGGGCTTTGATGCGAACTCTTGCGCAGTGCTGAGCGCGATTGGTAAGCAATCTCCAGACATCAATCAGGGCGTTGACCGTACCGATCCGCTGGAACAAGGCGCGGGCGATCAGGGCCTGATGTTCGGCTACGCCAGCAACGAAACCGATGTGCTGATGCCAGCGCCGGTCACCTACGCGCACCGTCTGGTGCAGCGTCAGGCTGAAGTGCGTAAAAGTGGTTCACTGCCGTGGCTGCGTCCGGATGCAAAAAGCCAGATCACCTTCCAGTACGATGACGGCAAAATTGTCGGTATCGATGCAGTTGTACTCTCGACCCAGCATGCTGAAGATGTGACCACCGCCGATCTGCGTGAAGCGGTGATGGAAGAGATCATCAAGCCGGTTCTGCCGACTGAGTGGATCACCGCCAGCACCAAATACCACATCAACCCAACTGGCCGTTTTGTCATCGGTGGTCCAATGGGCGACTGCGGTCTGACCGGTCGTAAAATCATCGTTGATACCTACGGCGGCATGGCGCGTCACGGTGGCGGCGCGTTCTCAGGTAAGGATCCGTCAAAAGTCGACCGTTCTGCCGCTTACGCTGCACGTTATGTGGCGAAGAACATCGTCGCGGCTGGCCTGGCTGACCGTTGTGAAATCCAGGTTTCTTACGCCATCGGCGTGGCTGAGCCAACCTCGATCATGGTTGAAACCTTCGGTACCGAGAAAGTCTCCACCGAGCAGCTGACGCTGCTGGTGCGCGAGTTCTTCGACCTGCGTCCATACGGCCTGATTCAGATGATGGATCTGCTGAAACCGATCTACAAAGAGACCGCAGCATACGGTCACTTTGGTCGTGAGCACTTCCCGTGGGAGCAGACTGACAAAGCCGCGCAGCTGCGCGAAGCGGCGGGTTTGAAGTAACAGACTCCTCTGCGGGCTGATGCCCTCTCCCACGGGAGAGGGCGACGCTGCACAATTTGACATCGAAGCTCGCTTTTGGCGGGCTTTTTTTTATGCCTTTGCATCGTCAGGCACATTTTTCTCCGCCGTCTACACTTCTTTCACCTCGCTTACAACTTAGTGATAACGATTACATTTTGAAATCCTTTATCAATCGGCAATTTAGAGATTTTTCAGCGTAGTTATTACTCTGAAAATGCGTTATTTTCAGCGTCGTCTGATAGCCGGTATTTAGTGCGATGTCAGAAACTTAAAGGGTGCTATACCTTACTGGTTACGTAACTATTTCGGGCGGAAAATGCTGGATTGCAGGGTTTCAGCGTGTGTAACCGATTACACTGATGTGATCTTACTCACTTTTTTCCGCCGACAGGTTTCATAACATTGATAACAACAACGATGGATAAACTTTGGAGGCTTCATGCCTGGTAATAATCACAAGAGCAGAACTTCAAATAAGGTCATGACCTTGTTTGTCTGCTTCTTAGCGGCGCTGGCCGGCTTGCTGTTTGGTCTGGATATCGGTGTTATCGCCGGTGCTCTGCCTTTCATCGCGAAAGACTTTAACGTCACTGCCCACCAGCAAGAGTGGATCGTCAGCTCAATGATGTTTGGTGCTGCCGTCGGTGCTGTCGGCAGCGGCTGGATGTCATCGCGTCTGGGTCGTAAAAAGAGCCTGATGGCCGGTGCGATTCTTTTCGTTATCGGTTCACTGTGGTCTGCGGGTGCAACCAGCCCGGAAATGCTGATCGCCGCGCGTGTGGTGCTTGGCCTGGCCGTGGGTGTTGCCTCTTACACCGCGCCGCTGTATCTCTCGGAAATCGCACCAGAGAAGATTCGCGGAAGTATGATTTCGCTGTATCAGCTGATGATTACCATCGGTATTCTGGCGGCGTATCTCTCCGATACCGCGTTCAGCGACGCTGGCGCATGGCGCTGGATGCTGGGCATCATCACTATTCCTGCGGTACTGCTGCTGGTTGGCGTCTTCTTCCTGCCCAACAGCCCACGCTGGCTGGCGGCTAAAGGTGATTTCCGCAGTGCTGAGCGCGTATTATCGCGTCTGCGTGATACCAGCGAGCAAGCAAAACGTGAACTGGATGAAATCCGTGAAAGCCTGAAAATTAAACAGTCGGGCTGGCAGCTGTTCCAGAGCAACAGCAACTTCCGCCGCGCAGTGTTCCTTGGCGTGCTGTTGCAGGTGATGCAGCAGTTCACCGGCATGAACGTCATCATGTACTACGCACCGAAGATCTTCGAAATCGCTGGCTTTGCCAACACCACGCAACAAATGTGGGGCACGGTGATTGTTGGTCTGGTGAACGTATTGGCGACCTTTATTGCTATCGGTCTGGTGGATCGCTGGGGCCGTAAACCTACGCTGCTGCTGGGCTTCCTGGTGATGGCGCTGGGTATGGGCATTCTCGGCACCATGCTGCACATCGGCATCCATTCTCAAGAAGCGCAATACTTCGCGGTGGCGATGCTGCTGATGTTCATCATTGGTTTTGCGATGTCTGCTGGCCCGCTGATTTGGGTACTGTGTTCCGAGATTCAGCCGCTGAAAGGCCGCGACTTCGGTATCACGGTGTCCACCGCGACCAACTGGATTGCCAACATGATTGTCGGTGCTACCTTCCTGACCATGCTGAATACGCTGGGCAACGCGCCAACCTTCTGGGTTTACGCCGGTCTGAACGTGTTCTTCATTCTGCTGACGCTGGCGCTGATTCCAGAGACCAAAAACGTTTCGCTGGAGCACATCGAGCGCAACCTGATGTCCGGCAAAAAACTGCGCGATATCGGTCAGAAGTAATCCCGATGAGCGAATGCAAGGGCTGCCAATTGGCAGCCCTTTTTATTTGAGATCGTTCCGGCAACCTTTTATGCTGCCCTCCATGAAAACACCGCGCCTTCCCATCGCCTTACAACAAGCCGTTATGCGCTCGCTGCGCCACTATTTACAGCAGGCCAACGAAAAGCTGGAACGCCGCTTTGATGAGCCCTCGCTGGTTTATCAGCAGCGCGGCACCGCTGCGGGCACCGCATGGCTGGAGAAGTGGGAAATCCGCATCAATCCGGTGCTGCTGCTGGAGAATCAGCAGGCATTCGTTGATGAAGTGGTGCCGCACGAACTGGCGCATCTGCTGGTGTGGAAAACCTTTGGTCGCGTGCCGCCGCACGGCAAAGAGTGGAAATGGATGATGGAGAGCGTGCTCGGCGTGCCTGCGCGCCGCACCCACCAGTTTGAAATCGCCTCGGTGCGCAGCAACACCTTCCCCTATCGCTGCCGCTGTCAGCAGCATCAGCTCACCGTACGGCGCCATAATCGTGTGCTGCGCGGAGAAAGCGAATATCGCTGTGTGCACTGCAAATCCCTGCTGCAACCCGGTGAGTATTTATCGAATTAGTTCAGCAACCTAGCCTAATCTCATATCCCGTGCGTCATCATTCTGTTACCCTGCCGCCCTTTTTCAGGACCAGGTTAATTTTTGGAATATGTCTCGCAAAACGTTGCTGTTACTTACCTTGTTAGTTGCCCCACTTAGCGCTTACAGCCTCAGTTTCACTCACTATCATCAAAACAATTTTAGTCAGGCCAAAGCCTATGCCGCGCAGATCAACGCAGATGCGCCCGCCGACTTTTACTGCGGCTGCAAAATCAGCTGGCACGGCAAAAAGGGCGTACCGGATCTAAGCAGTTGCGGCTACAGCGTGCGTAAGAACGCCAATCGCGCCGAACGCATTGAGTGGGAACATGTGATGCCCGCGTGGGAGTTCGGCCATCAGCGTCAGTGCTGGCAAAACGGCGGCCGCAAAAGCTGCAGCAAAGATGCCGATTACCGCCGCATTGAGAGCGATCTGCATAACCTGCAGCCGGCGATTGGTGAAGTGAACGGCGACCGTAATAATTTCCAGTACAGCCAATGGAACGGCGGCGAACAGCAGTACGGTCAATGCAGCATGAAGATCGATTTTAAGCAGAAACTGGCGCAGCCGCCGGAGCGTGCGCGTGGCGCCATTGCCCGCACTTACTTCTATATGCGCGACCAATATCACCTGCGCCTGTCGCGTCAGCAAACCCAGCTGTTTACCGCGTGGGATAAGCAATATCCGGTGACGAGCTGGGAGTGTGAGCGCGACAATCGCATCGCCAAAGTGCAGGGAAATCACAATTCCTACGTACAGCAGGCTTGCCAGCGCTAAAAGCGCTACCCTACACTAGCTTTTTTCGATTGCGCCGTGTCCGCTGACACGGCATAACGCTGGCAGGAACCGCATGCGTATACCTCGCATTTATCATCCCGAATCTCTCGAAGTTAACAGTGAAGTCTTCCTCGATGAGGATGCCGCTAACCATGTTGGACGCGTGCTGCGCATGACGGCCGGTCAGCAAATTGAGCTGTTTGATGGCAGTAATCTGACTTTTAGCGCCGAAATCACCCAGGCTGATAAAAAGCGTGTAAAAGTAAGGGTCCTTGCCAGCCAGGCTGATGACCGTGAATCCCCGCTGCATTTACATCTCGGTCAGGTGATGTCGCGCGGTGAAAAAATGGAATTCACTATCCAGAAATCGATCGAACTTGGCGTGAATGTGATTACGCCCTTGTTTTCTGAACGCTGCGGCGTAAAGCTGGACGCCGAGCGGCTGGCAAAAAAAATTCAGCAATGGCAGAAAATCGCGATTGCCGCCTGTGAACAGTGCGGCCGTAATCGTGTGCCGGAAATTCGCGAGCCGATGACATTGCAAGCCTGGTGCGCGGAAGCCGAAGACGGTTTGAAGCTCAATTTGCATCCGCGCGCCAGCCACAGCATCAACACGCTGCCGCAGCCGGTAGAGCGCCTGCGCTTGCTGATTGGGCCGGAAGGTGGCTTAACCGCCGATGAAATTGCCATGACCGCGCAGCAGGGTTTTACCGATATTCTGCTTGGACCCCGCGTGTTGCGCACCGAAACCACCGCACTCACCGCCATTACGGCACTTCAGGTGAGGTTTGGTGACCTCGGTTAAGCGATACTTTCGGGTTCGAACGTAACTTCACAGCACAACGCTTTCGGGGTAAATGCTTCCCCATTTAGGAGAGAATAATGATTAAGCTTGGCATCGTTATGGACCCGATTTCGTCCATCAATATTAAAAAAGACACCAGCTTCGCCATGTTGCTGGAAGCACAGCGCCGTGGTTACGAAATTCATTACATGGAGATGGGCGATCTCTCCCTGCGCGGCGGTGTGACTTACGCGCGCACGCGTCTGCTGAGCGTTGAGCAGAACTACGACAACTGGTACACGTTTGGCAGCGAGCAGAATATCCCGCTGGCCGATCTTAACGTGGTGCTGATGCGTAAAGATCCGCCGTTCGACACCGAATTTATCTATGCCACATACCTGCTGGAACGCGCAGAAGAGCAAGGTACGCTGATCGTGAACAAACCGCAGAGCCTGCGCGACTGCAACGAGAAGCTGTATACCGCATGGTTCGCCGACCTGACGCCAGATACGCTGGTCACGCGTAATAAAGAGCAGCTGCGCGCCTTCTGGCAGGAGCATGGCGACGTGATCCTTAAGCCGCTGGACGGCATGGGCGGCGCCTCGATCTTCCGCGTGAAACAGGACGATCCCAACTTCGGCGTGATCACCGAAACCCTGACTAATCACGGTCAGTACTTCTGCATGGCGCAGAACTATCTGCCGGCGATCAAAGACGGCGACAAACGCGTGTTGGTGGTGGATGGCGAACCTGTGCCTTACTGCCTGGCGCGCATTCCGCAAGGCGGCGAAACGCGCGGTAATCTGGCAGCCGGTGGCCGTGGTGAAGCGCGTCCGCTGAGCGACAGCGACTGGGAAATTGCGCGTCGCGTTGGCCCAACGCTGAAAGCCAAAGGGCTGATTTTTGTCGGCCTGGATATTATCGGTGATAAACTGACTGAAGTTAACGTGACCAGCCCAACCTGCGTACGTGAAATCGAGGCCGCGTTCCCGATATCGATCACTGGCATGCTGATGGATGCCATTGAGAAACGCCTGGGCTGATGCCGTCGGAGTCTCCACTCCGTGAACACCCAAAACCGGCGCTGCCGCGGCTGCGCCGGTTATTTTTGGTATACGAGTGATAATGAATTTACAGCATCATTTTCTAATTGCGATGCCGTCGCTGCAGGACCCACTGTTCAAACGCTCGGTAGTCTATATCTGCGAGCACAATGAAGATGGCGCCATGGGTTTGATCGTTAATAAGCCAATGGACAACCTGACGGTCGAAGGCATCCTTAAAAAGCTTAAAATTAGCCCATCCGAACGCGATCCTGCCATCAAACTGGACAAGCCAGTGTTTGCCGGTGGTCCGCTGGCGGAAGATCGTGGTTTCATACTGCACTCGGCGCAGCGCATTTACTCCTCGAGCATTCGTATTTCAGACACCACGGTAATCACCACCTCACGTGATGTGCTGGAAGCGATCGGCACCACTTCACAGCCCGATAACGTGCTGGTGGCGCTGGGTTATTGCGCCTGGGAGAAAGGTCAGCTGGAAGAGGAGTTGCTGGAGAATGCCTGGCTCACCTCGCCCGCTAACACCAATATTCTGTTCCAGACGCCCATCGCTGAACGCTGGCGTGAAGCGGCACGCGGATTGGGCGTCGATATTCACAACATTGCCACCGATGCAGGGCACGCCTGATGGCCAGTGAAACTTTACTGAGCTTCGATTTCGGCACCAAAAGCATCGGCGTTGCTGTCGGTCAGCAATTAACGGGCACCGCGCGCGCGTTGACGGCGCTAAAAGCGCAGGATGGCACGCCGGACTGGAAGCTGATCGAAAAGCTGCTGAAAGAGTGGCAGCCCAATTATGTGGTGGTGGGCTTGCCGCTGAATATGGATGGCACCGAACAGGAACTTACTGCGCGCGCACGTAAGTTCGCCAATCGCCTGCATGGTCGTTTTGGCGTACGCGTCGAGCTGCAGGACGAGCGCCTGAGCACCGTTGAAGCGCGTGCCGATCTGTTTGAACGCGGCGGCTTTCGCGCGTTGCAGAAAGGCCAGGTTGATTCCCAATCCGCGGTGATTATCCTCGAAGATTGGTTTGATACGCATTAAAGCCATCCAGATCTGGCACATGGCGTAGCGGCGCATTTATTGCGCATTGCCACGGATGAGCAGGACAGCGGCATAAACATGCGCGATGAATCGCGCCGCTACAATGGGTTGGTTTTCCGCCTCTGATGGCGTAACTGGATCTCTTCAAATCATCCCCGCCGCCTGACGCCCCTGCTCGCTCTGCGCAAAAGTTTGCATGCCAGCCTGCGCGCCGGTTTGCAACACGCCAGGCAACTGATGCATCTTGCCTTCGCGGATCAGGTTTGCCACCGCTGGCGTCGCCACCAACACTTCAAACAAGCCAATCCGCCCGCCCGCTTTTGCCGGCACTAAACGTTGCGCCAGCACCGCTTTCAGGCTGCCCGCTAATTGAGTGCGCACCAGGTTTTTCTCCTCGGCGGGAAAGACATCCACCAGCCGATCAACCGCCTGGGTTGCGCCGCGCGTATGGAGCGTAGCCAGCACCAGATGCCCGGTTTCTGCTGCAGTGAGCGCCAGGCGGATGGTTTCGCTGTCGCGCAGTTCGCCGAGCAGAATCACATCAGGATCTTCACGCAGCGCGGCTTTCAGCCCGTGTTGAAACGAGGCGCAGTGCGCACCTACTTCGCGCTGTTGAATCAGCGAGCGCTGGCTGCGATGCACAAACTCAATCGGATCTTCCAGCGTCAGAATGTGCCGCGCCTGCTGACGATTCAGACAATCCACCATTGCCGCCAGCGTGGTCGATTTGCCGCTGCCGGTGGCGCCGGTAATTAAAATCAGTCCCTCTTCCAGCTGTAACAGCTGGCTCACCACCTCGGGCAGATGCAGGCTGCTGAGATCGGGCGCCTGGCTGGCAATCAGCCGTAGCGCCAGCGATAAGCCGTGACGCTGCATAAACAGGTTGGCGCGCAGCCGTATGCCGCTGGCAAGCGTAATCGCGAAGTCAACGTGGCCGTTCTCCTCCAGCTCGGCCTGCTGCGACGCCGTGAGCCACTGCTGCATAAAGGCTTCCAGCCAGCCGCCATCCAGCGCGCTCTGCTGCGGAATCGGCTCCAGCACGCCTTGTCGCCGCCAGTGCGGCAAATGTCCGCTGCAAAGGTGCAGATCGGCGGCGTTATGCTTTACACTAAGGGCCACTATTTCATCCAACTCCATTTAGCTTCTCCTGACTATGACTTCCATTGAGCACAACTTACAGCAAGTGCGTGAGCGTATCGCCGCCGCCGCCGCACGTTGCGGCCGCGCGCCAGAAGAAATTACGCTGCTTGCAGTGAGCAAAACCAAACCTGCGAGCGCGGTCGCAGAAGCCATTGCCGCTGGACAACACGCGTTCGGTGAGAATTACGTGCAGGAAGGGGTTGAAAAAGTGGCTGAGCTGGCCGCACATCCTGATTTGCAATGGCACTTTATCGGCCCGCTGCAATCCAATAAAAGCCGTCTGGTGGCGGAAAACTTCGCCTGGTGCCACACCGTGGACCGCCAGCGCATCGCGCAGCGTCTGAACGATCAGCGCCCGGCGTCGTTGCCGCCGCTCAACGTGTTAATTCAGGTAAATATCAGTGACGAGAACAGCAAATCTGGCATCATGCTGGAGGCGTTGCCGGAGCTGGCGCAGCAGATCGCCGCACTGCCGAATTTGCGCTTGCGTGGGCTGATGGCGATTCCGGCGCCAGAGTCAGAATACGCACGGCAACTGGCGGTGTGTCAGCAGATGGCCGCCGCGTTTCAAACCTTAAAACAGGACTATCCTGACGTCGATACGCTTTCTCTGGGAATGAGCGACGATATGGACGCGGCAATCGCCGCGGGCAGCACCATGGTGCGTATTGGCACCGCCGTTTTTGGCGCGCGGGATTATGCGCGACCTTCACAACAATAATTGAGGAACCTCATGTTAACACTGACGTTTTTAGTCAAAACGCTGATCGATTTGTACGTGATGGTGCTGCTGCTGCGCATCTGGATGCAGTGGTCGCGCTGTGACTTCTACAACCCGCTGGCGCAGTTTGTCGTGAAGATCACCCAACCGATTATCAAGCCGCTGCGCCGCGTCATTCCGGCCATTGGCCCGATTGATACCGCATCGCTGCTGCTGGCCTTTGTGCTGACCACGCTGAAATATCCGATCCTGCTGCTGATTCAGGTCGGCGTGTTCTCCGTTGATCCCACCAACCTGCTGGTTGGCCTGCTGTCGCTGGTGAAGTCCGCCGGTTATCTGGTGTTCTGGGTGATCATCATTCGTTCGCTGATGAGCTGGATCAGCCAGGGTCGCGGCCCGGTGGATCAGGTTCTGATGCAGCTGACTGAACCGCTGATGTCACCGATTCGCCGTATTCTGCCGGCGATGGGCGGTATCGATTTCTCTGCCATGATTGTGATTCTGGTGCTGTACGCGCTGAATTTCCTCGGCATGGACCTGTTCCCAGGTCTCTGGTATTTGCTGTAATTCGTCTATCTGGAACTGTTATGCAAAAAGTTGTACTCGCGACCGGAAATCCCGGCAAAGTCCGCGAACTGGCCGATCTGTTAGCGGCCTTCGGACTTGATATCGTGGCGCAAACCGAACTCGGCGTTGAGTCGGCGGAAGAAACCGGCCTGACCTTCATCGAAAACGCCATCCTGAAGGCGCGTCATGCGGCTGAGATTACCGGTTTACCGGCGATTGCCGACGATTCCGGTCTGGCGGTCAATGCGCTGGGCGGCGCGCCGGGGATCTACTCCGCGCGCTATGCGGGTGTTGATGCCAGCGACCAGCAAAATCTGGATAAGCTGCTGGTGGCATTGGAAAACGTGCCGGATGGCAAACGTCAGGCTCAGTTCCACTGCGTGCTGGTTTACCTGCGTCACGCTGCCGATCCCACGCCGCTGGTGTTCCACGGTAGCTGGGCTGGGGAAATCACCCGCGCGGCAGCGGGCGCAGGCGGTTTTGGTTACGATCCCATCTTCTATGTCCCTGAATTGGGTAAAACGGCGGCAGAGCTGAGTAAAGACGAAAAGCGCGCCGTCTCTCACCGTGGTAAAGCACTGACGCTGCTGCTGGAAGCGATGCGCAATGCCTGAGTTTTCACCTACGTTGCCGCCATTAAGCCTGTACATCCATATTCCGTGGTGCGTGCAGAAGTGTCCGTACTGTGATTTCAACTCTCACGCGTTAAAAGGCGAGGTGCCGCACATTGAGTATGTGCAGCACCTGCTCAACGATCTCGAACAGGATTTACCGCTGACCGGCGGCCGTGAAGTGCGCACGATTTTCATCGGCGGCGGCACGCCAAGCCTGTTGAGCAGCAATGCGATGCAGATGCTGATGGACGGCGTGCGTGCGCGTTTGCCGCTGGCGGCCGATGCGGAAATCACCATGGAAGCCAATCCAGGCACCGTTGAAGCCGATCGCTTTAGCGCCTACCAGAAAGCCGGTATTAACCGTATTTCGATTGGCGTGCAGAGTTTCAGTCCACAGAAGCTTGAGCGTTTAGGCCGCATTCACGGGCCGGAAGAAGCCGTGCGCGCCGCACAGCTGGCGGAAGGATTAGGCCTGCGCAGTTTTAACCTCGACCTGATGCACGGCTTGCCGGATCAGTCACTGGAGGAAGCGCTGGATGATCTGCGCCAGGCGATTGCGCTTAATCCGCCGCATCTATCCTGGTATCAGCTGACGATTGAGCCGAACACATTATTCGGTTCGCGCCCGCCAAAACTGCCGGATGACGATGCGCTGTGGGATATTTTTGAGCAAGGTCATCAACTGCTGAGCGCCGCAGGTTATCAGCAATATGAAACCTCGGCATATGCCAAACCGGGTTATCGCTGCGAGCACAATCTCAACTATTGGCGCTTCGGGGATTACCTCGGCATTGGCTGTGGTGCCCACGGTAAGCTGACGCAAGCCGATGGTCGCATCGTGCGCACGGTGAAAACCCGTCATCCGCGCGGCTTTATGAAAGGCAACTATCTCGATAAGCAGCACGATGTGGCCGAGAACGACAAACCGTTCGAGTTCTTTATGAACCGTTTTCGTCTGCTGGAAGCCGCACCGCGCGCCGATTTCCGCCGCTATACCGGCATGGATGAGCAAGTGATTCGCCCGCAAATTGATGCGGCGATAAGTGCAGGATACGTGGAGGAAACCACGGAGAGCTGGCAGATCACTGAGAAAGGCAAACTGTTCCTGAACTCGCTGCTGGAACTGTTCCTGACGGAAGAGTAATGAAAAATGCCCGGCTTATACCGGGCATTTTTTTCGCGTATTAGCCGTAAGTAATTTCAATTTCCTGATTCACTAACAGTGTGTAATGCGCCTGGCTATGGGTTAAGAGTGTCCAGTTTTCCCCGCCGATCTGGACTTTATTCTGCGAAGTTAACCAGCCGTCGCTGAATTGCGTGCGATCAAGCGTGATGCGATCGCCCATGTCGCCATCAATCATCAATTGCTGACTATCGTCGTTAATAAATAGCCCCTCACCGCCTTCATTCAGTAACGAGTGCAGATCGAGATTAAGCAGATTATTACCTTTGCCACTTATATCTATTTTCTGCAAACCTTCCACACGTGCACTTAGCGCAGCAAAATCAATTATCTGGTTTTCACCCGAAAAAATAATATTTGCCGCTTTCACCAGATAATGAGACGGATAAGTATTTAACCAGCTCGCGACATCATAAATGTGGCGTTCTCCTGGGATGGGCAAATAGCTCGTCCCATTCCCATCATCTCTTGATTCACTTTCATAATTGGCTTCATATTGGGGTGACGGGATGAATCTCACCGGATAATTTGCAGAGTAGGCACTTTCATTCCCAGCTTCATCTATCGCCTTCACACCAAAATTATTCAGCCCTGCACGCATATCTTGCTGCGGAGTCATTCTCCAGTCACCCTGACTATTTGCATAAGCCGATCCCACCGCCGTACCATCCTGATACAGAATCACCAGGCTGTTAACTTCGGCCTTACCGATAAAATCCAGACGTGCATCGTCGGTATTTTGCCCTGGCAATACCGATTCAATCGGTCCCCTATCATCGAGCACCTGCATAATGAGGGGCTGAATTGTTGTGGTATCAATCAGCAGCGTGACGGTGCTGCTCCATTTACTGACGTTGCCAGCATGATCAATGTTACGTACGCGAAAATTCCATTCGCCATCGGAGAGATTTTGCGGTGGAGTCCACAGCCAGGTGCCATCACTGTCTACCGCAACGGTCGCGGTTGTTACCCAATTGCCGTTTTTGCTGGCGTATTGAACGCGTACATATTCATTAGGGTCGCCAGTGCCGTACAGCTCAGGGCGGCGATCGTCAGTAGCCCGGATGAGATCAAACTGTCCGCGATACAAACCAACATCATCCTCAAAGTAATTGATGGTGGCGCTATCCGGTTTCTCGGTATCAAGCTGAAATGGCCATTTTAGCGACGGCTGGCTGCGATTATTTGCCCGGTCTTCTGCCACGGCACTCAACTCATATGCACCGTCGTTAGGCAGGTTCACTTCCACCTCCCATTTACCATGCTGATTAGCGGTTACCGAAGCCAGGGGCGTTTTGCTGTTTTTGTTGTAGATGTATACCAGGCTATTTGCTTCTGCCTCGCCACGCACGACAGGATTTGCGTCGTTGGTGTAACCATGTCGCTTAATGCTATTGCCGTTATGTATTCCACCCGCTGCATAGTCTTCGATTGCAGTAATTTGCGGCTTGTCAGGCGCGATAGTATCAATGTTGTAATTGACCGAAACGATATCACTTTGGTTATTAGCGCGATCAACGGCAACAAAGGTCAGCACATGTTCACCGTCAGGCAACGGTTGAGAAGGCGTCCAGGAAAAACGGCCGCCACTCACTGGCACACTTGTTGGGTTTTTACCATTGACCATGATGATGACTGCAACGGTATCTGGCGAATGCGCACTGCCTTCCCATCGCTTCTGCGCATCGTTATACCAGTCGGATTGAATATGCACGGTGTGAGGTGAAGGGGTATTACTGGAAGCAGAGGCGTTAAAAAATAACATAAAAACTCCTTAAAAATAAATAATTTCAATGAGTTGCTAACTCACTTTCATCTTTATTATTTTGGTGTTTTTACGGTTATCAGATTCGTCCCGAATCTAAGGTTCTTAAATGCAGTGCATCTTAAAAGCAAAAAGCCAGCCGGGACTGGGCTGGCTTTGTTAGCTGAAGCAAATCATTAGCTTTTAACGTTCTGCATCAGTCCTTTGCGCTGCTCTTCCAGCACGGTTACGCGGTTGCATACTTCATGGCCGAAGTTCTGGAAATCCTGCTCCTGCTTATTCCACTCCGCCTGCACCGACTGTTGTAAACCGCCAAGGTTGCCCATAATGGCCTGCAGTGGATTGCTGCCACTCGCCGCCTGGCTGCTGCCCATTTCGTTGAGACTATCCTGCATGATGCCGCCTAGCGTGCTCTGCACCAGCTTCTCGCCTTCCGCGCGCACCTGATCGATAGCCTGATGATGGAACGTCAGTCCGTCGGGACGATGCTCAATAATGCGGTTCATTTGTTGCTTGAGCTGGCCATCCAGTTTAGTGAGACGGTTACGCACATTGCTGTTCGCGCCGAGCTTTTCGACAATCACTTTATCCAGCGCCACGCGGCTGCGTTCCAGACGCGAGGTTGCGCCGCTATCGATCCACGGCAAATCGCGACGCAGCGCGGTCTGGTAGTCGATGGCTTTCTGGCGCGCGGCGTTATCAACGTTGACCTTCTGGCCATTAAACTGCACGTCACCCTGCGGAGTGATTTCGAGGTTGCCGTTGGTTCCCACCACCTGCACGCTCTGCGGTTTAATGATCACATCATCCTGTGGCTTGACGCTGCATTCGTATGCAGCCTGAGCCTGAGTTGCCGCCAGCAGCAGCGCGGCGATAAGTACCTTACGAACCATGAAATCTCCCTTTTTTACGCGCTGAAAGGTCGGGCGTTGAGCGTCGCAGCCATTTTTGTGGCGGCCAGCGCGCAGCATCCGGAGCGTACATAAGTACGTGAGGAATGCGAGCACTGCCCGGTGCAACAAGGGCAAGTAAGCTAGCCCGATACGATCTTTAGTCCCACCAAACGTCGAAGAGTTCAGTCACCTGCACATCCGTCAGGTTATGAGCTTCCAGCCACTTACGCACCAGTTCGCGGTGCTCGTCGGTGCATTTGCCGGTTTCCTGCAAGCACACCAGACCTTCCCACACCAGATAACCGCTGCCGTCATACGCCAGACCGTTCGGCGCGATCACTTCATTAATGAACTGATCAACAGTGGCGTCGATTTGCTCCTCGGTGGTGCCTTCGGCGAAACGCCAGGCGACGGAGAAGCCTAATTCCTGAAACTCATCAATATGCAGTTTTTTACGCAAACGACGGCTACGCTGTACGGCCATTATTTCACCCTCTCAAACATCAGATCCCACACGCCATGGCCCAGTCGCTGCCCGCGCTGCTCAAACTTGGTTAACGGACGCGTTTCAGGACGCGGCACGTAATTGTTACTTTCCGACTGATTTTTATATCCGTCGATGCTGCTCATCACTTCCAACATATGTTCGGCGTAGGCTTCCCAATCGGTCGCCATATGGAACACGCCGCCCAGCTTCAATTTGCGCATCACCAGCTCAGCAAACGGCACCTGTACGATGCGACGTTTGTTATGGCGCGCTTTGTGCCACGGATCCGGGAAGAACAGCTGCACCATGCGCAGCGAGTTATCCGGAATCATCTTCTGCAGCACTTCTACCGCGTCGTGACACATTACGCGCAGGTTCTCCACGCCCGCTTCCTTCGCCGACGCCAGGCAAGCACCCACGCCCGGCGCATGCACTTCCAGGCCAAGGAAATTCTGATGTGGATTGTTCTGCGCCATGGTCACCAGCGAGGCGCCCATGCCGAAACCGATCTCCAGCACTACCGGCGCGTCACGGCCAAACAGCGTCACCAGATCCAGCGGCTCCTGCTGGAACTCCACGCCCATCTCCGGCCATAAATTATCGAGCGCGAGCTGCTGTCCTTTCGTTAAGCGCCCCTGACGGCGCACAAAACTGCGGATACGGCGTAATGGCCGCCCGTTCTCATCAAATTCTGGGGTGATGACGTCATTAATCATGTTGAAGCCTGCTGGTTAGCCTGTTCTGGGAAACGGGCATTATGCAAAGTTAGGAAGCAGAAGCAAGCCTTTGCAATGTTCCGGTTTACACCCTGAGGTCTCTGTGCTGGAATTCCTGCCTGATTGTAGAGTAAACACGGAAAATTTCCTTCTTATGATGCAAGCGCCGACGTTCGCGCAACAAGTGCTGGATTGGTATCAGCGCTTTGGTCGCAAAACCCTGCCGTGGCAGCAGGAGAAAACGCCGTACAAGGTATGGCTCTCTGAAGTGATGCTGCAGCAAACCCAGGTTGCTACCGTCATTCCCTATTTTGAACGCTTTATGGCGCGCTTCCCGACGGTGGCCGATCTGGCAGCGGCACCGCTGGACGAAGTGCTGCATCTGTGGACCGGTCTCGGCTATTACGCGCGCGCGCGCAATCTGCACAAAGCCGCGAAACAGGTGGTGGAGAAGCACGGCGGCGAGTTCCCGCGAAACTTCGACGATGTCGCGGCGCTGCCGGGCATTGGCCGTTCTACCGCGGGCGCGGTGTTATCGCTGTCGCTCGGTCTGCACTTCCCAATTCTGGATGGCAACGTAAAACGCGTGCTGGCGCGCTGCTACGCGGTGGGCGGCTGGCCGGGTAAAAAGGAGGTTGAAAAACGGCTATGGCAGATCAGCGAAGAAGTGACGCCAGCGGCAGGCGTCAGCCAGTTCAATCAGGCGATGATGGACCTTGGCGCATTAGTATGTACTCGCTCACGCCCTAAATGCGAAATCTGCCCGCTTAATAGCAGATGCGTTGCTTATGCCAACAACAGCTGGGCGGAGTATCCCGGTAAGAAACCCAAACAGACCTTGCCAGAACGTAGCGGCTGGATGCTGATGATGCAGGATGACGATGACGTGTGGTTAGAGCAGCGCCCGCCGGTTGGCCTGTGGGGCGGACTGTTCTGCTTCCCGCAGTTTACAAGTGAGCAAGCGCTAACTGACTGGCTAACTGAGCGCGGCATTCATGTTAAACCGCAGCAGCTCACCGCATTCCGCCACACCTTCAGCCATTTCCACTTAGATATTGTGCCTATGTGGCTCGCAAAGCCTTCCGCTGGGTCGCTGATGGATGAAGCGGGCGGTCTCTGGTATAACTTAGCGCAACCACCGTCAGTGGGTTTGGCGGCGCCGGTTGAGCGCTTGCTGCATGAATTGCGCCATCCCCAGCAGCTTACGCGTCGAGCAGACGTGACCGAAGAGGAAGAGTAATGAGCCGCACCATTTTTTGTACTTATCTGCAACGCGACGCTGAAGGTCAGGACTTTCAGCTCTATCCTGGCGAATTGGGTAAGCGCATCTTTAATGAGATCTCCAAAGAGGCCTGGCAGCAGTGGATGTCCAAGCAAACCATGCTGATCAATGAGAAGAAATTGAGCATGATGAACCCGGAAGATCGCAAAGTGCTGGAGAAGGAGATGATCAATTTCCTGTTCGAAGGCAAAGATGTGCACATTGAAGGTTACACCCCGCCAGAAAAATAACCGTTCAGGGCTTCCCTTTGAGGCCCTCTTTTTCGATTCAGGCACGCATTAACAATGAATAAAAAACTGATAGCGCTCTTGGTGATTGCACCACTTTTGGTCTCCTGCTCCGGACAAAAAAAATCGCAGTTTCATGAAGAGTGGGTCAAGGACACCAACGGTTTCGATATTTTGATGGGCCAGTTTGCCCACAATATTGAAAACATTTGGGGAATCAATGAAGTTCTGATCGCCGGACCGAAAGATTACGTCAAATATAGCGACGGTTATTACACCCGCAGTCACATCAACTTTGACAGCGGTAGCATCACCATTGAGACCATTTCCGGCACCGATCCGATGGCCAGCCTGCGTCAGGCGATCATCACCACGCTGTTGATTGGCGAAGATCCGGGCAATGTCGATCTCTACTCCGATGCCAACGATATTCAAATCAGTAAAGAGCCGCTGCTGTACGGCCAGGTGCTGGATAATACCGGCCAGCCGATCCGCTGGCAGGGCCGCGCCGGCAGCTTTGCTGATTATCTGATTCAAAACAAACTGCAGAAACGCACCTCCGGATTGCACGTCATCTGGTCGGTTACCATTCCGATGGTGCCAAACCACCTCGACAAACGTGCGCACAAATATCTGCCAATGGTGCGTAAAGCCGCTGAACAATATGGCGTGGATGCGTCACTGATTCTGGCGATTATGCAGATTGAATCGAGCTTCAACCCGTATGCGGTGAGCCACGCTGATGCGCTGGGATTAATGCAGGTGGTGCAGCATACCGCCGGTGTTGATGTGTTCCGTATGAAGGGCAAAGGTGGCAAACCGAGCCGCAGCTATCTGCTTGATCCTGAGAATAATATTGATGCGGGCACCGCGTATTTGTCGCTGCTGCAGAGAAGTTATTTAGGTGGGATTCAGGATCCGACATCACGGCGTTATGCGGTGATCACCGCGTACAACGGCGGCGCGGGCAGCGTGCTACGCGTGTTCTCCAGCGATAAGGATCGCGCGTTCTCGTCAATAAATAGTATGTCGCCGACGGAAGTTTACCAGACGCTGACCACCAACCATCCATCGGCAGAATCACGGCGTTATCTGTATAAAGTGAGCCAGGCGCAGCGCAGTTATCGACGATTTTAAGCTGATGCGGTTTGTCCCTCATCCCAACCTTCTCCCGCCCGCGGGAGAAGGGCCCGATCCAGCACGTACGTAACAATGAGCGCCCTCTAAACATTCCCTCTCCCGCTTGCGGGTGTACAGTCCGGGGACATTGTGAACACTTGTTCGGGGACATGGTAGACACTTACAACTAAGGCATAAGAACCCGTTTATGGAGTCGCTTATGTCCTGGGATGCGAGAGATACCATGTCATTACGTAAAGAGTTTGTTCTGTTCGCCTCGCAAGACGGGGCGAACATTCGCGCACTCTGCCGTCACTACGGCATTTCTTCCGCCACTGCCTACAAGTGGCTTCGCCGCTGGGCTGAAGAGGGAGAATCCGGTCTTGAGGACCGCCCCTGCATACCCCATCACTCTCCCAACCGCTCGTCTGACGACATCACTGACCTGCTTCGTATGGCGCATGAACTTCATCAGCACTGGGGCGCGCGCAAGATAAAGCGCTGGCTCGAAGACCGCGGACACCGCATGCCCGCCTTCAGCACCGTCCACAGCCTGATGGCCCGCCACGACCTGCTGCCGGGCTCAGCTCCGGGTGTCCCGGCCACGGGCCGGTTTGAACATGCGGCCCCGAACCAGCTCTGGCAGATGGATTTCAAGGGGCATTTTCCCTTTGGCGGCGGCCGCTGCCACCCGCTTACCCTCCTTGACGATCACTCCCGCTTCTCGCTTTGCCTCGTACACTGCGCTGATGAGCGGCGTGAGACGGTGCAGAAGCAGCTGGTCAGAGTCTTTGAACGTTACGGCCTGCCGGACCGGATGACGATGGATAACGGTTCACCGTGGGGCGACACTACCGGGACCTGGACGGCCGTCGAGCTGTGGCTTATGCGACAGGGTATCCGGGTGGGGCACTCCCGGCCTTATCATCCGCAGACGCAGGGCAAGCTGGAGCGCTTTCACCGCAGCCTGAAGGCTGAAGTGCTGCAGGGGAAGTGGTTCGCGGACGACGGTGAGCTGCAGCGCGCCTTCGATCACTGGCGGACGGTTTATAACCTTGAACGCCCGCATGAGGCGCTGGATATGGCGGTGCCGGCGTCGCGCTATCAGCCATCGGCTCGGCAGTACAGCGCCAGCGTAACGTCAGCGGAATACGACGAGGGCGTGATGGTCAGGAAGGTAGATATCAGTGGGAAGCTGACTATAAAAGGCCTGAGTCTGAAGGCAGGCAAGGCGTTCAGGGGAGAGCACGTTGGCCTGAAGGAGATGCAGGAAGACGGGTGCTACGAGGTATGGTGGTACAGCACAAAAGTGGGGGTGATCGACCTGAAGAAAAAGTCGATCACCATGGGTAAAGGATGTTAAAAAGTGTTCACCATGTCCCCGAACACCTGTCTACCATGTCCCCGGACTGTACAGCGGGTGAGGGTTAGGGTGAGGGCAAGTGCAATCAGCTCACCATCATATTCGCCACCAGATGCTTACGCCCGTGCTCATCTTCTTCGGTGTAAACCCCTTGCAGCTCTGGCGAGAAGCCCGGCAGCAGATTGATGCCCTCTTCCAGCGCGAGGAAATAGCGCTGTACCGCGCCGCCCCACACTTCGCCTGGCACCACGCACAACACGCCGGGCGGATATGGCAACGCGCCTTCGGCCGCTATGCGCCCTTCAGCATCGGCAATCTTTACCAGCTCCACTTCGCCACGAATATAAGCCTGATGTGCATCCTGCGGATTCACTTGCACCGGCGGGAAGCAGGCTGAACGGAACATCGCTTTCTGCAGATCCTTAACGTCAAAACTGACGTAGAGATCGTGCATCTCCTGACACAAGCGGCGCAGCGTGTAGCCTTTGTAACGCTCAATATTCTTGCGATACACGCTCGGCAGCACTTCCGCCAGCAGCGCATCCTCGCGCACGTGCTGCTCAAACTGCACCAGCATCGCCACCAGATGCGCCATCTTCTCAGGCGTTTCTGCTGGCGTCAGCAGGAACAGAATCGAGTTGAGGTCGCACTTCTCCGGCACGATGCCGTTCTCGCGCAGATAGTTGGCCAGAATGGTCGCTGGAATGCCGAAGCTGGTGTACTCACCGCTGGCGGCATCAATCCCCGTGGTGGTGAGCAGCAGCTTGCAGGGATCCACCAGATACTGCTCCTGCGCATAGCCTTCAAAACCGTGCCACTTTGCGCCCGGCTCAAGGCTGAAGTATGCCGGATCGATGGCGATGGCTTCCGTTTCCGCAGCTTGCCACAGCTTGCCGTGCACTTTCTCCGGCAGGAACGGCTGAATCATTTCGCAACGTTCAAGAATCGCTTTACGCGCATCAATGCCGATGGTGACGCACTCGTGCCACATGCTGCGTCCGGCCTCGCCTTTATGCATGCGGGCGTTGATATCCAGCGCGGCAAACAGCGGATAGAACGGGCTGGTTGAGGCGTGCAGCATAAACGCATTGTTGAGGCGTTTGTGCGGACAGAAACGCTGCTGCCCACGGATGTGATTGTCTTTCTTATGGATTTGCGACGTCTGTGAGAAACCGGCCAGCTGCTTGTGTACCGACTGCGTGACAAAAATGCCCGGATCGTTCTCGTTCAACTCCAGCGTCAGCGGCGAACAGCCGGCCATCAGCGGAATAAACTGCTCGTAGCCAACCCACGCCGAATCAAACAGGATGTAATCGCACAGATGTCCGATGCGATCGACCACCTGACGCGCGTTGTACACCGTGCCGTCGTAAGTGCCGAGCTGAATAATCGCCAGGCGGAATGGACGTTGATCGTTGGCACGATTGGGCGCCACTTTGGCGATTTGGTCGCGCAGATAAGCATCGTCAAAACAGTGCGCATCAATGCCGCCGATAAAGCCAAACGGATTACGCGCCGCTTCCAGATACACCGGCGTGGCGCCCGCCTGAATCAGTGCGCCGTGATGGTTGGATTTGTGGTTATTGCGGTCAAACAGCACCAGATCGCCGCGCGTCAGCAGCGCGTTGGTGACCACTTTATTGGCGCTGGAGGTGCCGTTAAGCACGAAGTAGGTTTTGTCAGCGTTAAACACTTTCGCCGCGAACTTCTGCGCATCTTTGGCTGAGCCTTCGTGGATCAGCAGATCGCCGAGCTTGACGTCGGCGTTGCACATATCCGAACGGAAGACGTTCTCGCCGTAGAACTCATAGAACTGACGTCCCGCCGGATGTTTGCGGAAGAAGGCACCGCCCTGATGTCCCGGGCAGGCAAACGTGCTGTTCTGCATATCGACGTAGCGCGTGAGCGTGTCGAAAAATGGCGGCAGCAACTCGGCTTCATACGCCTGCGCGGCGTCCTCCAGCGCGTCCCACTCTTCTGGCGCGCCGTTGATTTCGCCGGTGACGCCCGGCAGCTTCAGCACTTCTTCATCGAACGCATTGGCGACAAACACCGGCAGATTAAAGCCGACCTTGCGCAATAGTGTCAGCACGCCACTGCGCGTGTCCGACAAGGTGATCACGACCGCAGCGACATCGGTAAAGTCGGTATTGTCCAGCGTCACCACGTCGCGCGCAGTGTTAAGACTAAGGGTTGGCGCTACAGCAACGCTGGCAGCAATTTTCAATGGGTTCATAACACAAATCCCTGAGAGAGGATGAGTGGGTGCCGATGGCACAGCAATGAGGAGGTTTCCTCGGCGAAGTCAATCTGGGAGTTGAACACTAACTGGGGCGCAATCATGTCATCTTTTTTTTGCCGGAACAACCGCTGCGCTGGCCCCTCGCCTCAGCCCTCTCCCGCAAGCGGGCGAGGGCGCCGTCCGAGCGAGAGTTAAGGTATGCTGGATCAGTTCCCTCTCCCACCTGTGGGAGAGGGTTAGGGTGAGGGCAAAAAAGGAGTACTATACCCCCACTTTCCTCAACCAGCCGGAGGCTGCATGTTCAAGGCATTGGTCATTGAAAATGATGAACAGGGATGTCGCACATCCCTGAAAGATCTGTCAGAAAAACAACTGCCCGATCAGGATGTCACCCTCGAAGTAAGCTACTCCACGCTCAACTACAAAGACGCGCTCGCCATCTGCAACAAAGGCCCGATTGTGCGGCAATTCCCGATGGTGCCGGGCATCGACTTTGTTGGTCGGGTGATCAGCAGCCGCCATGCCGAATGGCAGCAGGACGACGTGGCGCTGCTCACTGGCTGGGGCGTAGGCGAAAAGCATTGGGGCGGACTGGCGCAGAAAGCCAGCGTCTCGGGCGACTGGCTGGTAAAAGTGCCGGCCGCACTCAGCCCGCTACAAACCATGGCAATTGGCACCGCGGGCTTCACCGCCATGTTGTGCGTGCTGGCGCTGGAAAAACAGGGCATCACGCCGCAGCACGGCCCGGTTTTAGTCACTGGCGCGAGTGGCGGCGTTGGCAGCTTTGCCGTTAGCCTATTGGCACGTCTCGGCTATGAGGTTATTGCTTCCAGCGGTCGCGCCAGCGACAGCGATTACCTGATTAACACGCTGGGCGCGACGTCGATTATTGATCGCGCAGAGCTGAGCGAGCCGGGCAAACCGCTGGCGAAAGAGCGCTGGGCGGCGGCGATTGATAGCGTCGGCAGCCACACGCTGGCCAATGTGTTAGCGGGCATCAAGCGCGATGGCGTGGTGGCGGCGTGCGGCATGGCGCAAGGTTTGGATTTGCCGACCAGCGTCGCGCCGTTCATCCTGCGCGGCGTGGTGCTGGCGGGCGTGGATAGCGTGATGTGTGCAAAACCGCTGCGGCAGCAGGCGTGGCAGCGCCTGGCGGAACTGGTGGATGGCGACCTGCTACAGCAGTTAACCAAGGTGATTCCGCTGAGCGAAGCGCGCGAAGGTGCCGAGCAGCTGCTGGCCGGTAAAGTACGCGGCAGATTGATCGTCGATTGCAGATAATCGCACAATACGTAGCGGCGCAATTTATGGCGCGTCTTTTCACAGAGCGCGATAAATCGCGCCGCTACGGTTTCAGGCACGCAGTTGAATCTGCGGTCTGCCCTTCTCATCTTGCATCACCACATCCAACTCCGCCTGATACCAGCGCGTCAGCGTGTGTTCGGTCATCACCTCATTGGGTGCGCCTTCCGCCACCAGCTTGCCCTGATGCAGTAACAGCACGCGATCCGACCACAGCGACGCGAGGTTAAGATCGTGCAGCACGGTGCAGACGCTGAAGCGTCCGTTGCGCGTCAGGCGATGCAGCAAACGCAAACTGTGCTGCTGCCAGAACAGATCCAGCGCGGAAGTGGGTTCGTCGAGAAACAGCCAGCCGCGTGGCCCGTCATCGTGCCACAGCTGAGCCAGCACGCGCGCCAGCTGCACGCGCTGCTGTTCACCACCGGAAAGCGATCGATAATCGCGCTGTGCCAGCTCAAGGCTGCCGGTAATGTGCATCACCTCGTCAATCACCGCCCTGGATTGAGCGCGCGGCCAGGGCGCGCGGCCCATCGCCACCACATCGGCGGCGGGCAGCGGAAAACTGACGCTATTTTGCTGACGCATCACCGCGCGGCGCTGCGCCAGCGGTTCGCGCGGCCAACTGTTTAGCGGACGATCGCCGAGCCAGCACTCGCCCGCTTGCGGTGTGAGAAAGCCGGTCAGCAAGCGCAGCAGCGTGGATTTCCCCGCGCCGTTGGGGCCGATCAGCGCGATCATTTCGCCAGGCTGCAAAGTCAGGGAAACGTCGTCGATCAACGCGCGTGAGCCGTGGCTAAATCGCAGCCCGCGCGCCTGCATGCAGTCACTCATTCATCCCCCTTTGCTCACGCAGAATCAGCCAGAGAAACCACGGGCCGCCCAGCAGGCTGGTTAACAGGCCCACCGGCATTTCCGCCGGCACCACCACGGTGCGCGCCAGCGTATCGGCCAGCAGCAGCAAAATCGCGCCCGCCAGCGCCGAACCGGGCAGCATCCAGCGATGATCGCTGCCGAGACAGAAACGCATCAGGTGCGGCACCACTAAACCGACAAAGCCGATAATGCCACTCACCGCCACGGCGGTGCCTACCAGCAACGCGCTCAACACCAGCAGCTGACGCTGCGTGCGCTTAACGTCGATGCCCATGTAATGTGCATCCTCTTCGCCGAGTTGCAGCAAATTGAGACGACGCGCGCGCAGCTGAATCGCTATCAGCGCCGGCAGAATCAGCACCGCGCACACCGCCAGGCTCGGCCACTGCGCCGCACTCAAACTGCCCATGCCCCACAACGCCAACTGACGCAACTGCTGATCGTTACTCAACCACGACAGCACGCCGACCGCCGCGCCGCATAAGGCGTTGATGGCGATCCCGACCAGCAGCAAGCGCGACAAATTGCCCAGCGCCAGACGGCTAAAGCTGAAGATCAGCAGCGTCACCACCAAACTGCCCACAAAGGCGGCGAGTGTTGGTAGCCACAGCGCCAGCAGCGGCGGCAAGCCGAGCGGGATAACGATCGATATCGCCACCGCTAAACCCGCTCCGCTGCTGATGCCGAGCAAACCGGGATCGGCCAGCGGATTGCGAAACAATCCCTGCATCACCGCGCCGGACACCGCCAGCGCCATGCCGAGCAGCACCGCCAGCAGCACGCGCGGCAGGCGGATGTTGATCCAGATTTGCCACGCCATATCGCTGAGCGGCGCACGCAACAAAGTGCGCATTGAAAGCGGCATCGCGCCGAAGTTGGCCGCCATCAGCATTAATATCAGCGTGCTGATGGCCATCAAACCGAGCCAGCGCATCACGGATGTAGTTGCCATATTTTTCCCCTAAATAATTCAAGGTGCAGGAAGGCAGCAAGTGTTCGAATCCCCAGGAGCTTACACAAGTAAGTGACTGGGGTGAGAACACGCAGCTAACGCGCCTGCGGCTTGAAGTATGACGGGGAAGCCGCTTCGGCTGCGTGGCGCAGTTTGATAATCGCGCCCGGCGTATCAAGGCCAAAGCTCAGCAGCGCCATCTCATCCACCACCAGCAACGCGCGATGCTGACCGGCTGGCGTCAGTGCCAAACCTGGCAGCGACCACACTTTCTCTTCGCCGCCCAGCGTACGCAGGCCATCTTCACCCACCACGATCAAATCCGGTGCCGCCGCAATCACACCTTCCTGCGACAGCTGCTGATAGTGCGGCACCGCCGCCATCGCATTGATCAGACCCGCGCTGCGAATCGCGCCGTCCGCGCCAGTTTGTGCGCCCGCCGCCTGAGTGCGCATACCGCCGTGCGCCATGATAAACAGCACTTTGATCGGCAACGGTTTTTGTGGGATCTGCGCGCGCTGCTTGTTGACCTTCTCGATCAGCGCGTTGGCTTCCTCTTCACGATGCAGCGCCTTGCCGATGGTAGCGATTTTTTCCGCGATGGCGTCGAGGCTGTTTTTGCCGGTGACATCCACCACTTTTACGCCAGCTTGCGCCACTTGCTGCAGCACCAGCGACGGTTTTGCCAGCTCGCTGCTTAGCACCAGCGTCGGTTTCAGCGCCAGAATCCCTTCGGCATTCAACTGCCGCATATAACCGACATTCGGCAGCTTGTTGGCCTGCGCCGGATGCTGACTGGTGCTGTCACGCGCTACCAGATCCTGCTGCGCATCCAAGGCATAGATAATTTGCGTGACGTCACCGCCAATCGAGATCACCCGCTCGGCCGCAACAGCGGGCAGCGCCAGCGCAGTCAGCAGCAACAGAAGTTTTCTCATGCTAACGCCTCCAGCGACATCACCTGCTCGCGCCAGCGCGCCTGCTCCGGCGTGCCTTCGCTGCGCTGACCGTACAACTGCGCGATCTGCGTGCCGTCGGCGGCAAACAGTTCCAGGCTGGTGACGAAGCCGTCGCCGCTCGGTTTGCGCGTCACCCAGCTTTCGCTGATGTGATCCGCCATCAAATGCAGTGTGAAGGTGGGATTGAAAATGTTGATCCAGTTATCCATCGGCATCAGCTTCTGCACCGCGCCGGTGAAGATCTGCGTGCAGCCACGGTTGCCGATAAAAATCATGATTTCATTGCCATCCTGCTGCGCCAGATCCAGCAGCTGCGCCAGCGAGTCATTACTCACCTGACGCGCCAGATCGTCCGCCACCGCGCGAAACGCCTGCGGGCGCGAGATGTTGTGGCGCTTCAGCAGACCAAAGAACTGATGCACATCGGTGATGGCGCGCCATTCGGCTTCCACTTTGCTGGCATCAACCGTACCGCTGTATTGCGGCGCGCTGGCGGGCTGCGGATCTAGCGCCGCTGCGTTCTCCAGCACAAACGCCGCAATCAGCGCATCCCACGCGGCGAAATCGGTGTTGTCGGTGGTGTAGATTTTCAGCACCGCATCAGCGTGGCGATCAAAAATCTGGATGCTTTGACGTTCACCGTGGGCGCTCTGCTCACGCAGGAAGAACGCGCTGTGCCACTGATGCGGGAACAGACGCTGATCGAGCGCGCGCGGGTTGAGAATCAGTCCGGCGTGTTCGCCGAGGTGCAGGTTTTCATATTTGCCCACCTGCTCGTGAACCGCATATGCATTGCGGGTGATGCTTTTGGTTTCACCCACCGCCGCCAGAGCTGCCAGCAGCGCAGGGAAATCAGCTTTTAACGCCTTTGCATCCTGGCCGACACGCGCTTCACACAGCTGCGCTTCGCCAATGCCCATCAGCGCGGCGAAATCGCGCGCGTACTTTTTCGGATGCTCGCCTTTCAGCGCCAGATAGTGATCGTAACGTGAGTTCATTGCCTTGCTCCATGAAAATGCCCTGCGCTGCCGCAGGGCGAAAAGGGATTAGAAATCGACGTTCACACCCAACTGGAAGGTGCGGCCTGGCATCACCGCCAGGTTGATGTCGTTGCGTTCCTGGGCGTTGCTGCTGGTCAGCGTGCGGCTGCTGGTGTAATCCCAGTATTTGCGATCGGTAATGTTGTAGATACCGCCGCTCAGCTTGACGTTTTTCGTCGCCTGCCAGTAAGCCGTTGCATCCACCATGCCGTAACCCGGCACGCGCATATATTCCGTGGTGGAATCGGTGATCGCCGTGCCGGTGTTGGTGTAGCTTTCGCGGTTGGTCGCCGTGGCCTGCTTGCCTTTCACGAAGGTGGCGGTCAGCGCGGCGCCGTAGCCGCGCGCTTTGTCATCCCACGCCAGGCCAACAATCGCTTTCAATGGCGCGACGCTATCGAGATCGATGTACTTGTCACCGGCGTAGCTGGACTTGGATTTACCTTCGTTATAGCCCAGCGCAAAGGTGCTGCTCAGGCCATCGACCTGCGGGAACCAGGTGCCGTAATTCACTTTGGTGGATATCTCAGCACCATAAATGTAGGCCTTATCGCGGTTTTCAGCCTGATAGCTGGTGTAGATGTTGCTCGGAACGTTGACGAACATCTCCGGATTGGTGGCGCGGCGGTAGCGGGTGTAGGCGATGAAGTTTTTGTACTGGTTATAGAACACCGAGGTGTTGACCGTTACGCCTTCTGTCGCCTGGCCTTTCAGGCCCCACTCAAAGTTGTTGCTGGTTTCGGTTTTCAGATCGGTGTTACCAATCAGCGCATATTGCGCGCTACCCGCATAGCTGGAACCCAGGTTCCATGAGCCATACAGCTGGCTGGTAGTGGGGAACTGCACGCCGCGTTTGTATTGCAGATAGGTGGTCAGCGCTGGCGTTAAATCGTACTGGAAGGTCAGCGATGGCAGCACCTGCGTATCGGAGTTAGTTTTGCCATACAGCGCATCAACCTGCTCTTCGGTCAGCACCGTGCTGCCGGTGGTGAGATCGCCGAGATTTTTCGGCTTGGTGCTTTGATACATTACGCGCACGCCGGGAATGACCGCGAAGTTGTGGCTATCAAGATCGAAATTGATCTTATCTTGCAGGTATCCTGCCACCGCGAAAGTGCGGCTGTCAGACTGCGGTTGGGTGATGGCGCTAAAGGCGCTCGGCGCTGGCTCCTGGCGGAACGGACGCTCGCTGTTGTCGAGGCGCGCATTGACGCCGGCACTCAGCTCGTGGCGGCCAAGCGTTTTGGTGCCGCGCGTGTCGAAGCCGTAGGTATCGACGTTGAAATCGGAATAGACAAAGCCGTACTCGCTCGCGCTGGTCGGCAGATAGGTATTGTCGTGCGCCTGAGTTTGCTGCCAGTAAAGGCGCGTGGTCAGCGTATCGATAAAGTCGTTATACGGCGTCCACTCATCCGCCAGATTGATGCCCCAACGGCGCGTATCGCTCTGCTGCTGCGCGGTGCCCCAAACGGTGTTGCCGCTGGTGTCCCAGGTATCGTAATGGCTGTGGTTGGTTTTGTGATAGTAATCAAAGGTGGCGCTCAGCTTGTGCTGATCGTTCGGCTGCCAGATCCCGGATGTCATAAAGGCGTCAGAGTGCCAGTTGGCCGGATAAGCCTGTTTCACGTCGCTGTTGTTGCGGGTTTCCTGGCCGTCGCGACGGCTGTAAACAAACAGGCCGCGCAGCTCGTCATCGCCAGCAGCGGCGGTGATGCCGTTGTGCCAGCTGCGATTCGATGAGTCGTAATCGCTCTGGTAACCGAAGTAACTATTTTTGTCGCTGCTAAGGTAATCGTCAGCGGTTTTATTGTGGAACGAGACGTTACCGCCAATCGAGGTATTCGGCTGATCCACCGCCGTGGCGCCCTTCTCAATATCAACGCTGCCGAACAGGTAGGGATCGATGTAATCGCGGCCAATACCAAAGGTGTTGTTGCCGGTGCGGCTGACGTAAGGGCGGCCGGTGGCATCCGGAATCGGAATGCCGTCGATATCCATGCCGACGCGATTACTCTCCAGACCACGAATGTTGTAACCGGTGTAACCCGCGCGGTCAAAACCGCTTTTGCCGGCAGAGGATCCGCCGCTGGATCCGGTGGCGCTGATCAGCGGCTCATAACGCATGATCGAACCGAAATCGTTCGCACCGCGTTTTTGCAGCTCTTGTGCCGTGATGGTGGTTTTATTGCCGGCCTGCTGTTTTGGCGCGGTGACGGTGAGAACCGGTTCATTGCTGGTGCTATCGCTGGCGGCAAAGCTGCAAGCGGCATGAATAGCTGAAGATAAGATGGCAACTTTAAAAAGACGTTGCTGGGCCGTTCCCTGAAAGAGTGAAGACATGCGCGAAATACCTGGTTAATTGTTAGTATTCGCTCACTTGCTTGCTGCCGGAAAGTACGGACCTTGGTTAAAAGACCGTAAAAATTATGGACTTATTTTTTGTAATAAATGATGTCGAAAGGAATGTAATGCAAGTGGTAATCATTATCAACTAGCAGTAAGCTAAGATGTATCTTGGACCGCACATTTTGTTAACTTCATTATCTAAATGAGACACGTTATGTCACAGAAACCGGCGATTACCATTCATTACTGCACACAATGTAACTGGCTGCTGCGTTCCGCCTGGATGGCGCAGGAGTTGCTGCATACCTTTGCCGAGGATTTAAGCGCGGTAACGCTACAGCCGGGAACCGGCGGCGTGTTTGAGATTACCATTGATGGTCAGGTGATTTGGGAGCGTAAGCAGGAAGGCGGATTCCCGGATGCGGCAGCGCTGAAGCAGCGCGTGCGCGACCTCTGCTGGCCGGATCGCGCGTTGGGGCATGTGGATAAGAAGAAGAGTTGATTTGGGGTTCGTGCGTTATCGGAATAAACGGATGTACACGCACCTAAGGTCGTCATTCATGGCGACCTGCTAACTTTTAGCGATTTTTTCCGCCGCTTCCTGCAGCGCGCTGATCACGATCTCCAGCGCCTCATCCGAAATCTCTTCCTGCGCCAGACGATGATTCAAGGTGTGTTTGATCAGATGAATCGCCTGTTCAACCTGCGGAATGCTGCGGTTATTCACCAGAATCGCCAGCGAGGTTAAGCGCTCGATAATCGCATTCACATTGTCACGATTCTCCGCCAGCAGCGCCTCGCCGCCTTCATTCAGCGCATAGGCTTTACGAGATGCTTGGGCATCGACCACGCGAATCGCATCCATCTCTTCGAGCAACGTAAGGTTGGGATAGATAATGCCGGGGCTGGGTGAGTATTCCCCTTTGGAGAGCTCTTCAACCGATTTGATCAACTCATACCCATGCGCAGAGCTGATGGCGAGAAAGTGCAGCATTAACAGGCGGATATCGCTAGCATCCAGCATCCGCTCCCGACGCTTCTTACGTGCGCCTGTACAGACGGTGCGCTGTGCGTGATCGGACTGCCATGGAAAATCCCGCTGCTGTTTCATTGCCTTCCTGAGCGCTAATTAAGGGAGGTTGATAGTAGTCTGCCACCTGGCAAAATTCAACACAGGCGGCAGCGCGCGCGACGTTGGCGTTATTTCTGATGCCAATAAGCTACGGCGCGCACGAAATCGGTATGTGCACCGCGTCCTTGGGTGAAGTAATCGCTCAGCAGTTTCACCGCTTCGCCCTCGCCCGTCAGCCAGATGAAGTATTCAGTGGCAGGCAGCGCAATCCTATCCAGCTGCGCCTTAATCGGTGCCAGGTTATCGGCCTGCATGGTGCCGCTGCCCAACCAACTCACCTGTACATTTGGCAGATCACCGAGATAATCGCGGCCGGTGGCTTCATCGGCATAGGCCAGCAGGTGAATTTCCTGCGCCTGGATTTCGCTGTAACGACGTTTAAAGGCGGGCAGACCGGTCTCATCACAGACGTAAATCTGGCAGGCGTAATCCGCCGGGATCACCAACGAACCGCGCGGACCGCCCATCGCGATTCGATCGCCCACTTTGGCTTGGTTTGCCCAGCTGCTGGCAACGCCGCCGTCGTGGATGTAGAAATCGATGGTCAGAGAATCGACGCCGTTAAATTCCAGCGGCGTGTAATCACGCGCGGCAGGACGCACGCCATTCGGCCAAACGATGCCTTCATCGGTGATCTGCGGCAGCGCCAGCTCTGCACCATCATGTTCCGGGAAGAACACTTTGATGTGATCGTCAAACGATGGCGAGTTGAAGCCGGCCAGATCGCTGCCGTTGAAAACAATGCGCCAGAATTCACCGGCAATCAGCGTCTTGCTGACCACGCTGATGTGGCGGAAACGCAGTTCATTGCGCACACGACGTGGCGCGCGTTCGGAAGGGTGAGTTTGCAAGTGGTGTCTCCCTAAAAGATAGTGAAAGTCATTCTCATCTGATGGGGAGAGAATAGTTATGATATATCTTCGACGCAATGCCGAAAAATGCTATTGGAAAATTGGCACGTTAAAACAGCGCGATAAATCGCGCCGCTACGATGAAGAGCAGTGAGGGATAAGGTGCAAATGACAAGCAGAAAGTGTAGCGGCGCAATTTACTACGCAATACATAAATGCGTTTGACTGCCGAGACCGCGCTTAGATTGCAGCGGTCACGGATTTTAAAGCCGGATTACGCCTGGTGATTGCCGCAGGTCACGAAACTGCCATCATCCTGGCTATGTTTCGGCAGCACATTGTCGCCCAGGATTTCATGCTGCGCACAGTGCGGTTGATGCGGATGCAGTCCGCCCGGCGGTGAAAAAGGCTCAGCCATTTGTGCACTTGCCAGCGAAGAAAACGCTACAAGCGCTGTCATGAGGAACAACGGTAGAAGTCGCATAATTTTTTTGTCTGTTCACTATAGCGGCCCGGAATGGACCAGAAATGCAGGTGATTATCCAGCCTGATGTATGGCGGCTGGTGATTTACGCGGCCAATCAGGTTTCGATGAAGAATTTTACGCTCATTACGTCAGTGAGTTTATAAAATCGTGCGGTTTGTCACGGTTTACCGCACGAATTATGCATTACTTATCCGTCACCGGAATATAGAAGGTGCCTTGCAGCAGATCGGGCGTGCTGTATTTCAGATCCAGCTTAAGCAAATCTTTGCCCGTACGGCGTGCCACGCCCAGCGCTGGCAAATGGTTGTAGTAAATCTCCGCGGTGAATGCGTTGATCTCTTCCGGCGCGCCGTGCCAGTCAATCTCCGCATACAAACCCCTCTCGCCGGTCCAGTTCTGCACGTTACACGGCAGCACATCGGCGTATTGACTCTCCAGCGCCTGGAACAGGCTGATGTGTTGCTGGTCGGCAGAATGCACGCCCGGACTAAACTGAAAGCCCAGCCAGCCGCGGTTCACATGCTGACCGGCAAAAGCGATGAAATCGCGCGTATGCTGCGCCACCACATGATTTTGATGATCGATGTATTCCCCGAAACGGCATTCCCACTCAATCACTTCGCCACACAGCTGAATCTCCGGCTTCTGCGCCAGACGCGCATTGACCCACTCACGCTGCGTGGAGATGCGGCTGTGGAAATCCTTCATCAGCATTTCCGGAATGCGACGATAAGCACCCGGCGTCATCGAGAAGTGACTTTTAAACACACGGGTAAAATTCTGCTGATTATCAAAACCAAAGCGCACCGCAATATCGATCAGCGGCATGCTGGTCAGACGCAGCGCCATCGCCGCCATGGTCAGACGACGTTTGCGCGTGTAGGACGCCAGCGTTTGTCCGGTCATCTCTTTGAACATGCGCTGCATGTGCCATTTGGAGTAACCGGATTTCAGGGTAATCAGATCGATGTTGAGCTCGTCGGTCAGGTTCGCTTCTATCCAGTCCACCAGATCGTTGATGTACTGTTTTTTTACATTCAGGCTGAGCATGATTTTGATAGTCGAATGAGGTGGTTAACGTCATGAATTTGCGTTATTCGTCACATAAATATAACAAAAACGTATTACCAACGTAAGGAAGAGTAAAGGTAGCGCAGCGGGAAAAGCATTAATTGCTTAGGTTACTAACGTTTTTATCGCGCACGAAAAGAAAAAGGTCGTCACGAATGACGACCTTACGGTGATATCAACAGATTGAAGCGGTGCGCGGGCTCAGTGCGAACGCATGCCCGCTGCCGTCATCATCATACGAAACAGTGATGCCACCACACCGAGTGCCAGCACGCTTGCGCCGTAAATGACTACCAGCCACATCACCTGCTTCCACCACGGAATCTTCGTTTCAGAGTGAGTTTTCATGTTGCTGACCTCGGTTTTCATATCAATGGTATCCTTCGTCGGCTTTGATTTTTCCGCGGAACACGTAGTAACTCCAGAAGGTGTAACCCAGAATTACCGGAATAATCAGCAAGCCGCCCACCAGCATAAACGCCTGGCTGCTCGCCGGAGACGCCGCCTGCCAAATGGTGATCGACGGTGGAATGATGTTCGGCCAGATGCTGATACCGAGGCCCGAGAAGCCAAGGAAAATCAGCGCCAATGTCAGGATGAACGGCGAGTAATGCGCTTCACGTTTGATGGCGCGCACAATCCCCCACGAACACAGCACCACCAGTACCGGAACCGGCAGGAACCAGAACAGGTTCGGACGCGAGAACCAGCGCTGCGCGATATCCGCGTGCGTCAGCGGCGTCCAGATACTGATAATGCCCACCACCAGCAGCAACGTCAGCGTCAGCGGCGTCGCCAGCGCAGACATCTTACGATGCAGATCGTGTTCGGTTTTCATGATCAGCCAGGTACAACCCAGCAGTGCATAGGCGATGACCAGACCGACGCCGCAGAACAGCGGGAACGGCGCTAACCAGCTCATCGCTGAACCCGCATATTCACGGCCCACCACCGGGAAACCATTCAGAATAGCGCCCACGGCCACGCCCTGACTGAAGGTGGCCAGCAGTGAACCGGCAATGAATGACTTATCCCAGAATGCACGGTGTTCTAGCGTGGCTTTAAAGCGGAACTCAAACGCTACGCCACGGAAGATCAGGCCAATCAGCATCGCCGTCAAAGGAATCGACAGCGCATCCAGCAGCACCGAGTAGGCCAGCGGGAACGCGCCATACAGCGCCGCGCCGCCCAGCACCAGCCAGGTTTCGTTGCCATCCCAAACCGGGGCAACGGTATTAACCATCATGTCGCGTTCGATGGGATCTTTATTGAACGGCAACAGCAAGCCAATGCCGAGATCGAAACCATCCATCACGATGTACATCAAGGTGCCAAACACGATGATGGCAAACCAGATAATTGAAAAGTCGATCATCTTAGTGCTCCCCACTCTTTTCGCTATGGGTTTTGGCCGCCGACAACGGACGCGCTGGCGTGTAATGCTGACCCGGACCACCGTGATCAACCTCTTTACCTTCGCCGGTCACCGGACCCTCTTTGATCAGACGCATCATGTAGAGGTAACCGACACCAAACACCGACGAGTAGACCAGAATGAACGCCAGCAGGCTGATGCTCATGTGCATATCGCCATGCGCCGAGACCGCATCAATGGTGCGCTGCACGCCATATACCACCCACGGCTGACGCCCAATCTCGGTGGTAAACCAACCGGCCAGAATGGCGATCAAACCCGATGGACCCATCAGCAGCGTGAACCATAGGAACGGACGCGAGTGATACAAACGGCCTTTGAAACGCAGCCACAAAGACACCACGCCGAGCGTAATCATCAGCAGGCCCAGCGCCACCATCACGCGGAATGACCAGAAGATGATGGTGGAGTTTGGACGGTCCTCTTTCGGGAAGCTCTTCAGCGCAGGAATTTGCTTCTCCAGGCTGTGCGTCAGAATCAGGCTGCCGAGGTACGGGATTTCCAGTGCGTACTTGGTGCGCTCCTGCTCCATATCCGGCACACCAAACAGAATCAGCGGCGTGGCTTCACCCGGCTTGTTTTCCCAGTGTCCTTCAATTGCCGCGATTTTCGCAGGCTGATGCTCAAGGGTGTTCAGGCCGTGCGCATCACCGATCATCGCCTGAATCGGTGCCACGATCAGCGCCATCCACAGCGCCATCGAGAACATCTTACGAATCGCTGGATTGTCGTTACCGCGCAGTAAATGCCATGCGCCCGACGCGCCGACAAAGAAGGCGCTGGCCAGGAAGGCACCGACCGACATGTGGAACAAGCGATAAGGGAACGAGGGGTTGAAGATAATTTTCAGCCAATCTTCCGGTACCACGATGCCGTTCTGGATGATATAGCCCTGCGGCGTATGCATCCAGCTGTTTGACGCCAGAATCCAGAAGGTGGAGAAGATGGTGCCGAGCGCGACCATGCAGGTTGCAAAGAAGTGCAAGCCTGGACCGACGCGGTTCCAGCCAAACAGCATTACGCCAAGGAAGCCCGCTTCAAGGAAGAAGGCGGTTAACACTTCATAGGTGAGCAGCGGGCCGGTGATACTGCCAGCAAACTGTGAGAAACCGCTCCAGTTAGTACCGAACTGGTACGCCATCACCAATCCGGATACCACGCCCATGCCGAAGTTAACGGCAAACGCTTTTGACCAGAAATGGTAGAGATCGCGATAGGTCTCGTTACGGGTTTTCAGCCACATCCCTTCAAGCACCGCCAGGAAACTGGCGAGACCGATGGTGATGGCTGGAAAGATAATATGGAAGGAAACAGTAAATGCGAACTGAATCCTGGCCAGATGAAAGGCGTCTAATCCAAACATTGCTTACCTCATTGCCACAAATTACACCGAATTTTTACTTATAATTAACAAGCAGAGCGCAGCGGTTATTTCGCCGTGCTTAAAGAAATGTCGCGCCAATGTAAAAGGAAGTGGTGCGAACAAAAAGATACAGGGGAAGTCGGTAAAACTATAACAGTGTTTTTTGATTTCGATCATTGTTTTCAGCAGAAACTAATACTTTAAAAATCACGACGTTAAGGTTAAACACCCTCATTCATTGTGACAATATTGTTATTGTTTTCCGCCTATTCCCGCTGTGCTTATCAGGTAAGCACTTCATTTATTTATTTTTTAGTGCGAAGAAAAAATGGCGTTATTTACGGTAAATACGTTGAGCATGTAAATATTTCCGGACAGCGCAGAATGATCAGAATTGTTAATTAAAAGCTAATATTTTTAGAACAAAAAGATATATTTCTGCTGTTTATTAAACAGGTGATGTAAACGCAGTGACGTTAACCTGCTGCGGCATGGTATTTGCCAGCGGCGACAAGCTGTGCTTTTTTAGAGCAGTAATCAACCAGTTAAACAGCGAAGGAGAGGTTATGGCCCGTCTTACTGCACAGGATTTCCCTCAGGAACTGCTCGAGCTTTACGATTACTACGCCCACGGCAAAATCAGCAAACGTGAATTTATTGCGATGGCGGCGAAATTCACCATCGCTGGCATGACCGGCGCCACGCTGCTCAGCGCCATGAGCCCCAATTATGCGCTGGCGCAGCAGGTGGAATTTACCGATCCGGCGATCAAACCGGAATACATTCACTATCCGTCACCGCAAGGTCACGGCGAGGTGCGCGGCTATCTGGTGCGACCGGCCAATGCATCCGGCAAAGTGCCTGCGGTGGCAGTGGTGCACGAGAATCGTGGCCTCAATCCCTATATCGAAGACGTGGCGCGACGGATAGCGAAAGCCGGTTACATCGCGCTGGCACCCGATGGTTTGAGCTCGCTGGGCGGTTATCCGGGGAATGATGATGAAGGCAAAGTGATGCAGGCCAAAGTCGACCCCACCAAGTTGATGAATGACTTCTTCGCCGCGATTGATTTCCTGATGCACCACGAAGAGGGCACCGGCAAAGTGGGTATCACCGGCTTCTGCTACGGCGGCGGCGTAGCCAATGCGGCGGCCGTCGCGTTCCCTGATTTGGCCTGCGCGGTACCGTTCTACGGCCGTCAGCCTAAAGCGGAAGATGTGCCACGCATCAAAGCGCCGCTGTTGCTGCACTACGCCGCGCTGGATAAAGGCATCAACGAAGGTTGGCCAGCCTATGAAGAGGCGTTGAAAGCCAATCACAAAATCTATGAAGGCTATGTTTATCCCGGTGTGAATCATGGCTTCCACAATGATTCGACGCCGCGTTATGACAAAACCGCCGCCGAATTAGCATGGAGCCGCACGCTGGGTTGGTTTGAGAAGTATTTACGCGCTTGAGGGTGCGGCGGTCGCCATAAATGGCGGCCCTTCTCAATGCGCCTTCAAAATCCGATGCACATTGCTCTCCAGCCAATCCGCCAGTCCAGTCACCTGCCCTTCCACTTCGCGGCCTAACGACGTCAAACGATACTCAACGTGCGGTGGCACCACGTCATAGGCAATGCGTTCCACAAAACCATCCTCTTCCATATGGCGCAGCGTCTGCGCCAGCATACGTTCGCTGACGCCGCCAATCTTGCGGCGCAGCTCGCTAAAACGCAGGGTTTCTTCGCGCAGCGCCAGCAAAATCAGTACGCTCCAGCGGCTGGTAATGCGCTTCAAAACGTCGCGTGACGGGCAATTCACGTTAAGCAACTCACCGCGCGTAAATTTTACACTCAACTTTTCAGACATTTAACTCAGCTTCTCCAAACTAACAAATCTGTAAGTACTTACTAAAAGTTAGTTTATCGCTTAGGCTGTTTTCATACCAGTTCAAAAGGAGAACAACATGATTGCGATTACAGGTGCCACAGGCCAACTGGGCCGTCTGGTGATTAACGCGTTATTGAAAAAAGTGCCGGCTAGCGAAATCATTGCGGCGGTGCGTTCGCCCGAGAAAGCGGCCGATCTGCAGGCGCTGGGCGTAACGCTGCGAGCGGCGGATTACAGCCAACCGGAAACGCTGCAAAGCGCCTTTGCCGGTGTCGATAAACTGCTGCTGATCTCTTCCAGTGAAGTCGGCCAGCGTGAAGTGCAGCACAAGGCGGTGATCGATGCGGCAAAAGCCGCTGGCGTTGGCTTTATCGCCTACACCAGCTTACTGCATGCCGATACCTCGCCGTTGGGATTAGGCGTTGAGCATCGTGCGACTGAAGCCCAGTTGAAAGCCTCGGGCATTCCTTTCGCGCTGCTGCGTAACGGCTGGTACACCGAAAACTATGCCGCGAGTATTGCACCCGCGCTGGCGCATCATGCCTTTATTGGTGCGGTCGGCGAAGGTCGCATCGCTTCCGCGGCGCGCGCTGACTATGCGGCGGCAGCGGCCGAAGTGATCAGCCGTGACGATCAGGCGGGCAAGGTGTATGAACTGGCTGGCGACGACAGCTACACGCTGGCGCAGTTCAGCGCCGAGATTGCTAAACAGTCTGGCGAGCAAGTGGATTACATCAATCTGCCACAAGCCGAATTTGCCGCCGCGCTGAAAGGTGCCGGTTTGCCAGAGGGCTTGTCAGAGATGCTGGCAGATTCAGATGCCGGCGCCGAAAAAGGCGGTTTGTTTGACGATAGCCATACGCTAAGCAAACTGATTGGCCGCCCCACCACGCCGTATGCGGACGTGATAAAGGCGGCGTTGCAGAAGTAAGGTGCGGTCTGATGCCCTCACCCCGGCCCTCTCCCACCGGGAGAGGGCGACGCTGCCACATGTTAACTCGATCGGTTCCCTCTCCCGCCTGCGGGAGAGGGTTAGGGTGAGGGAAATACAGCTCTATTTCCGCTGCGTTTGCCATAAATTGATCAAGCCATTCCACGCTTTTTTGCGCAAATTTTAGCGATTTTCTTAAATACAGATATTTCTGTGCAGCTATTTAAACATCCATCTTAAAAGCCGCTTTCATTTCCTGAAATATAGTCCGTTGTAATCACTGAAAAATCATAAAAACACCGGATCCATCGACATGATTTATTACGTTCATAGATAAATCGCATTGTTGTTTCGCCCGTTCAGAGCTCTATAATTTGTTCTTTACGCATTCAAGAATTTACCAGGAGGCTGCTATTAATACTAACCAACAGCAATATAACGCTTTCGAGGATCGACGCGCTGATGCTGAACTGGAGTATCAATATAATCCTCACGAGTTCGTTCGCGAAGGTATGCAGGATTCGGAGCCGGAACCCGAGCTGATTGAAGGTTTGCCCGCGCCGGATGCGCTGACGCCTGCCGATCGCTACATGGAACTGTTTGAGCAGGTACAGACATCGCACATATTTGCTGACAGCAAAACGTTTCCGGACTGCGCACCAAAATTCGATCCGCTGGATATTTTAATCCGTTTTCGTCGCCGTAAACGCGCAGCGGATTTTGATCTGGAAGCATTCGTGCACGAACATTTTTATTCACCTCAGGTGAATGAGAGTTTTTATGTTTCCAATCCAGACAAAACTTTAACTGAACATATTGACGATCTGTGGCCGGTGTTAACCAAAATGCCACAGCAACATTTGGCACACTCATCGCTGCTGCCGTTGCCGAAACCTTACGTGGTGCCCGGCGGCCGATTTGGAGAAACCTATTACTGGGACTCCTACTTCAGCATGCTCGGCCTCGCCGATGCAGGCCGTGACGATCTGCTGCGTCATATGGCGGATAACTTCGCCTGGCTGATTGATAACTACGGTCACGTGCCGAACGGCAACCGTACTTACTACCTCAGCCGTTCGCAGCCGCCGGTGTTTGCGCTGATGGTGGAACTGTTTGAAGAAGATGGCATTCGCGGTGCGAAACGCTATCTCGATCAACTGATGAAAGAGTACCAGTTCTGGATGGACGGCGCGGGTGAGCTGATGCCGCATCAGGCCTATCGCCACGTGGTGCGCATGCCAGATGGTTCGCTGCTCAACCGTTACTGGGACGATCGCGACACGCCGCGCGATGAGTCGTGGCTGGAAGATATTGAAACCGCGAAGAAATCAGGTCGTCCGGCCAACGAGGTTTATCGCGATCTGCGTGCCGGTGCCGCATCGGGCTGGGATTACTCTTCACGCTGGCTGCGCGATCCGCAGCGTCTGGCGAGCATCCGCACCACGCAATTTATTCCGATCGATCTCAACGCGTTCCTCTACAAGCTGGAGCTGATGATTTCGACGCTGTCGCACGCTAAAGGTGAAGAGTTAACGGCGCTGGCGTGGCAGAAAAAAGCCGATGCGCGTAAGCAGGCGATTCATCGCTATCTGTGGGATAACACTGCCGGGGTGTACCGCGATTACGACTGGCGTCGCGAACGCTTTGGCGCCTTCACCGCTGCTGCGGTGGTGCCGCTGTTCCTCGGCCTCGCCTCGCCCGAGCAGGCGCACCTGCAGGCCGTTGCGCTGCGTCATCTGTTACTGACGCAAGGCGGCTTGTTGACCTCAATGGTGGAGAGCGGCGAACAATGGGATAAACCCAATGCCTGGGCGCCGTTGCAGTGGATGGCGGTGGTCGGTTTGAATCACTACGGTGAAGAGACGCTGGCGACAGAAATTGCCGTTAACTGGCTGAATACGGTAAATAATTTCTATTCACTGCATCATAAGCTGGTGGAGAAGTATGACATCAGCGGCGATCGCGCCCGTCCGGGTGGCGGCGGCGAATATCCGCTGCAGGACGGCTTCGGCTGGACTAATGGCGTCACCCGCAGATTGATGACCATGTATGGGCATTTGCTGGCGGATTGAGATTGGTGCGGCTTGATGCCTTCACCCTGGCCCTCTAAATGCTGCCATAAGTAAGCTCGATGGGCCTGAGGAGAGGGAAACGCTGCCACATATCCACACGTATTCGCTCGATCGGTCCCCTCTCCCGCCTGCGGGAGAGGGTTAGGGTGAGGGTAAAAACTACCCCGCCAACCCAAACCCCTGCTTACCATTTTTCTTAATCTGATACATCGCCTCATCGGCCCGCGTCAGGGCTTCATCAAAGCTGTCGCGTTCCTGCACCTGCGCAATGCCAATCGACGCACCAATCTGCGCATGTCCATTATCAATATCAAACGGCGTCAGCGCGGCATCCAGCACCGCCTGCATCATAATGCGCACTTTCGGATAGTCGATCAGGAACGGCATCAGCAGCACAAACTCGTCGCCGCCGAGTCGGCCAATCACCACGTTTGGCGGCACCACGTCGATGATGCGCTGGCTCAGTTGAATCAACACCTCATCACCACTGCGATGTCCCAAGGTATCGTTGACGTGTTTGAAGTTATCAAGATCGATAAACGCCACGCACAGTGGGCCCAGCGCTTTCATCCTGCTGAACTGCGTATTTAGCGCATGGCGATTAGTCAGTCCGGTTAGCGGATCGTGATGCGCCAGCGATGAGAGCTGCGCTTCGTACTGCTTCTCTTTGGTCATATCGATGTGCGTGCCGGTGACTTTGAGCGGATTGCCCGCTGCGTCCCATTCGGTAACGCGTCCGCGATCCAGCACCCATTTAATGTTGTCGTTTTTGCCCAGCATACGGTGCAGCGCTTCGTAATAAGGCGCGCGCCCTTCAATGTGATCGTAAAAAGCTTTGAGCACTTCGTCGGCGTCATCCGGATGCAGGCGTTCGCGCCACACATCGAACTGCGCTTTGGTCTCTTTCGGCTGAAAACCCAGCATCGCACCCCAGCGACGATTAAAAATCACCAGCTTGCCGCTGGGAATATCCAGCTGCCACAAACATAAACCGGTTCCATCCAGCGCTGCACTCAGCTTATTACGCGCGTCATGCGCTATACGCTTTAACCGCGCATTATGCTTTTTCAGGTTCTGAATCTGCTGACGCAGCGCTTCTTCTGACATGGTTGGCTGAAGGAGAGGAAATAAGCGCTATTTTGCCTGCCGGGAAGTTTCTGTAAATAAAACAAATGAAAAGCCGATTAGCAGCGGCAAATTGGAGAAACTTCAGGAGTTACGTCGAAAGTTTCCTGTCAAAACAGCTGACTTAACTTACTTAAGTACCAGCCTGTAGTAAGCCCCGCCTACATACGTAAGAAATTTCTTAAAAAGTATTTAATAACCGTTGAGTTTCGTGCCGCTGTGAAGGGTCACTGGCGCATTAAAGCGCAGCCAGAGGGCCGCACCGCCGCACGGCAGTGCCTACAGCAGCAAAGAAAACTGAGAATCAATTCGTGGTCAAACGCATTTTTAGCATGATTTTTTTGTTGGGCTTTTGCCTGTCGGCCTGGAGCGCCACCACCTTAAAATTCACGCCGCGTTACGGTCTGGTTTCCCCTGAAGTGACGCTGAATGCAGAGGGACAGCAGTGGCTAAAACGTCATCCGGTGCTGCGCGTCGGCGTATGGAGCCATACGTTACCGCCCTATTCGGTTGAATTCGAAGAGGACACCTTTGAAGGACTGTCCGCCGATTATCTGGCCATCATCGCGAAAACGCTGAATCGCCCGGTCGAAGTTAAGCGCTATAACACCCGTCTCGATCTGGTTAACGCGCTCAATAACAAGCAAGTCGATTTAATTCCTTACTACCCGCAGGCTGCTAATCATGAAACCAAACTGGCGCTGAGTATTCCCTATTCGCTGGCGCAAAGCGTGTTGATTAGCCGCCGCCAGGCAAAATTTGATCGTCAGCTGAATGACAGCCGCTATCGCCTGATGTACTACGGTGACGACGAACTGAAAGCGCTGCTGCATAAACGCTATCCCGAAGCCACATTAGCGCCCGCCTCACCGCCGCTCTGGGCCTATACCGATACCGCTTTTAATGAGGACATGGTGTTCTGGAGTAACTCCGCCACGCAGCGCTATTTGTCGCAGCGCGGCTTGCAGAACATCATTGAAGGCCATAGCACGCCTTACATGAACGATGTGGATGCACGCTTTGCCGCCCGCGCGGACAATGCTGAGCTGATCGACGCCATTAATGAAATTCTTAAAAATATCCCGCTACGTAATGCCGTACAAATTGCCGAAGCCTGGGGGCTTGATTACCGGTCGGTGGTGAAGAATCATCCTTTGGACCTTAGCGAAGCCGAAGCAAAATGGCTGGCGGAGCACCGCGACATCACGGTGAATTACGACCCTACACATCTGCCTTTCACCTTTCTCGACAGCAAACAGCGTGTCGCCGGACTCAGCGTCGATTTGTTAAATCTCATCTCGCAACGCACCGGTATTCGTTTTCATTACAACCCAATGCGGGGCTTGAGCAATATGCGCGATGCGCTGGTTAATCAACGCGATTCCCTGATTGTGGTGAGTGACGGCGCGTCAAAGCAGAGCCCGCAGATTCAATACACGCGATCTTATGTCTATTCGCCTTGGGTGGTGATGACCCGCAGCGACAGTAACTGGCACAATTTCGATGAGATGACAGGGAAACGCATCGGCATCTACGAGCGTTCTTACTATCGCTTTGATCTGCGTCGCCGCTGGCCAACCATCGATTTTAGTGAAAATGCGGTTTCGCTCGACTCCCTCGGGCAGCTGCAGGACAAAGAGGTTGACGGCTTTATCGTGCCCTACGAATCGGCGCAATATTTGCTGAATAACCACTTCAACGATCGCTTCAAAGTGGCGTTTGTCGCACCGTTGCCGATGTTTCGCATGGCGATGGCCACCAATGTGGCAGATGAGCATCTGAATTCCATCCTGAATAAAGCGCTGTCCGATATTCCGCAGCCAACCATGCAGTCACTGATGGAGCGCTGGATCAAGTACACGCCGCCCGCAACCAGCACGTCCTGGCAGAGCTATCGCAGTTACGTGCTGCGTATTGCTGCGGTGGCCGGCATTTGCCTGCTGTTTTTCCTGTGGCGCAACCATCTGCTGAAATCGTCGCTGGCGAGGCAGCGCCAGCACGAGCGTGAAATCAGTAACCAACTGCACACGATCGAAACGTTGTTAGAAGACGTGCGTAAAGCGAAGCGTGCGGCACTGCGCTCCAGCGAGGCGAAAAGTACTTTCCTTTCACATATGAGCCATGAAATCCGCACGCCGTTGGCGGCACTGATTGGCCTGTTGGAGATTGAACATTTAGGTCAGAGCGACGAAGCGCAGCGGCAAAAGAATATCGATTTGGCATGGGAATCTTCTCGTTCACTGCTCTCGCTGGTCGGCGATATTCTCGACCTGGCGAAAATCGAATCCGGTCATTTCAGCATTCGCCACATGCCGATGTCACTGAGCGATGTGGTTTACGACACTGAAGCGCTATTCCGTCAGGTGGCGCTAAATAAAGGGCTGGCGCTCAATGTCATGCTGGATATCGATCAGGACAGCGTGCTGTTTGATCCCGTGGCGTTGAAGCAGATCCTGGCGAACCTGGTCAGCAATGCCATTAAGTTTACCGCGCAGGGTGAAGTTGAAGTGGCGCTTTACCAGGCAGATATCACTAAACCCGAATACGTACTGGAAGTCTGCGACAGTGGGGTGGGTCTCACGCCAGAACAGCAAAAGGCGATTTTCGAGCCCTTTGTTCAGGTGGATCAGGGCACTAATCGCGTCAGTGGCACCGGACTGGGTCTCAATATCTGTCGCCGTCTGGCGGTGATGCTGGGAACCGAGCTGCATGTAGAGAGCGAGCCCGATGAGGGCAGCGTGTTTATGCTGCGCTTCATCGCCCAGCCCGCCACGCTGACTGAAGCAGAAGCTGAGCCAGTTGATGACGTTGTGCACGCATCCTTAAGAATGCTGGTTGTGGATGACAACGCCACCAATCGCCTGCTGCTGGCACAACAGTTGCGTTACGCCGGGCATCATGTGTTGGTGGCAGAAGACGGTGAAGCGGCGCTGGCACTGTGGCGCGAACATGACGTTGATCGTGTCATCACCGATTGCAATATGCCTGGTATGGATGGCTTTGAATTTACCCGCCAGTTACGTATTGAGGAGAAGCTGCTGAATCGCCGCGCAGTCCCGATTTATGGCCTGACGGCGATGGCAGAAGAGCGCGTTGCACAACTCGCGACGCAGGCTGGCATGGATGGTTGCCTGTTTAAACCGCTGGAGCGCACCCAACTGCTGCGAGTGGTCACCGGCAGCGCTGCCAGCAGTGTGCGCAATGAAACCCTGCTTACCCTGGAAAACCTCGCGGCCAATGATCCGCAAGCCTGGCGCGATCTGGTCACCACCGCTCAGCAGCAAAATGCGCGCGATCTTGCACAACTGGAGCAAGCTGCCATGACGGAGGACTTCCCAAGCGCGCACCACGCTGCACATCAATTACTTGGCAGCGCCAAATTACTGCGTGCTGAAAGCCTACAACAGAGTTGCCTTGCCGCCGAGCAGGCAGCCGAACAACGAGAGAGTGCGTTCCTGCAGCAGCTGATTCCCGCAGTCGCTACAGCAGTGGCCGAACTGGAAGCGATCTTCCTCCACGCACTAAAAAATAATCCTGATAATGAGGTGAAACCATGAAACAAGATGCAATCTGGCAGGTTGCCGTATTAGACGATCATCCCCTGATCGGCAAAGCAATTCAGTATCGTCTGGCGCAGGAAGCGCTGCTGGACCTGGCTGGCGCCTTTTCGCAACGCCAACAGCTGATGGCATTTCTACAGCGTCATTCAGTGGACGTGCTGGTGCTGGACTACATGCTTGGCGAAGACGAACTCGACGGCCTGCAGATGGTGAAACAGCTGCGCGCGCGATATCCCGATTTAAAAATCCTGATCTCCTCGGCAGTAGAAAAACCGGCAATAGTGCAACTGCTGTTAAAAGCGGGTGTGCATGGCTTTGTGGGTAAAAGTGAAGACCAGGAAGTGCTGATTACCGCCCTGCATCAGGTATGCCGTAACAAGCGTTTTCTCACCGCCGATATGCTGCTGGAAATGGATAAGTTTCAGGAAAGCGATCGGGAAATGCATGACTATTTATTGCCGCGTCAAACTGGCGAAGATATCACGCTGCTGCTGCGCAATCTCAGCCCACGTGAGATCGAGGTGATCCGTTGCTATCTGGATGGATTAAGCATTACGCAAATCGCCGGAAAATATGCGCGCAGCCGTAAAACCATCAGCGGGCAAAAACAGACTGCACTGCGTAAATTGGGTCTGCGATCTGATTTGGAATTATTCAAATACAAAGAGCATTTCGGTGAAATTGTGCTGCATCACTGATGCATAAATTGTGTTCTGTGACGCGGATCAAGGCTTATTGGCCGCGCTGCGCTGTCATGATGTTTACTAGAATGGTAGTTTATCAGTTATCACAGACACGATAACGGTGGATGACATTATGCAGCTGACAATGCGTTGGTTTGGTCCGAAAGAAGATAAAGTTTCGCTGGAATATATTCGTCAGGTGCCGGGCGTGCGCGGCGTCGTGGGCGCGCTGTATGACGTGCCGGTGGGTGAAACCTGGCCGAAAGAGAAAATTAACGCGCTGGTTGAGCAGGTGCATGCCGCCGGGCTGACCGTGGAAGTGATCGAAAGCGTCAACATTCATGACGACATCAAAATCGGTCTGCCAAGCCGCGATCGTTACATCGAAAATTATCAGCAAAGCATCCGTAACCTGGCCGAAGCGGGTGTGAAAGTGATTTGCTACAACTTCATGCCGGTGTTTGACTGGATGAAGACCGACATGAACTACGTGCTGCCAGACGGCTCGCTCACCATGGCGTTCGAGAAGAAAGGCATTGATAAGAGCCTCGACGAAGTGGTGCAGGAAGTGCTGGGCAACGCCAATGGTTTCGCCCTGCCGGGCTGGGAACCGGAGCGTCTGGCAAAAGTGCAGGATCTGTTTGCCCAATACAAAGATGTTGATGACGCTAAGCTGCGTGAAAACCTCGCTTACTTTCTGAAAGCGGTGATCCCGGTATGTGAAGAAGTGGGCGTGAAGATGGCGATCCACCCGGACGATCCACCGTATTCGATCTTCGGCCTGCCGCGCGTGGTGAAGAACCGCGACGATCTCGACTGGATCTGTAACGTGGTCGATTCCGAGGCTAACGGCATCACGCTGTGTACCGGATCGATTGCCGAAGATCCGAGTAATGATGTGTACGCCATTCTGGCGGAGTTCTCGCGCCGCAAACGTATTCCGTTCGCCCATGTGCGTAACATCAAGATTATTCGGGATAAAGATTTCTACGAATGCGCGCACCCAACCGAATACGGTTCGCTGGATATGTATAAAGTGCTGCAATCGATGTATGACAACGGCTTCGATGGCTACATCCGTTCAGATCACGGCCGCTTTATCTGGGGCGAAACCGGCCGTCCGGGCTACGGTTTGTACGACCGCGCGCTGGGCACCACCTATCTGCTGGGATTGTGGGAAGCGCTGGGTAAGCGCTGAGTTGAGTGCGCTTTGTCCCTCACCCTAGCCCTCTCCCGCAAGCGGGAGAGGGGATTTTTTGCTCCCTCTCCCTCTGTGGGAGATGGGATTTTTTACTCCCTCTCCCTGTGGGAGAGGGCCGGGGTGAGGGCATCAACGCGCAGCAGCCTTCACCGCACAAGCTATCAAACTCCCCCTTCCCACTTGCTGTTAAATATATACAGTCAAACTGTACATATTCAGCGGGGAAACACCATGTCAGAACATAACAAAGCCGTTGTGCGTCGTTTCAATCAGCAGGTGATTGCCGAAGGCGATCGCCAGGCTTTCGATCAACTCGTCGGCGAAAACTTCATTAACCGCTCAGCGCCAGCCAGCACGCCCAGCGATCGCGAAAGTCTTTGGCACACCTTCGATCAGATCCTGCGCCCCGCTTTCTCCCATCTTCAGGTGCACATTGAAGATCAAATCGCCGAGCGCGATTGGGTCACCACGCGCAAAACAATAACCGGCGTTCACAGCGGATCGCTGATGGGCATCACGCCCACCGGTTTACCTGTAACGATCGCGGTGATCGATATGGTGCGAATTGAAGAGGGAAAATACGCGGAGCATTGGGGCATGAACACGCTGGCGGCGGTGATGACGCAGTTAAAGCAGTTTGCGTAACGCAGCCAGCCCTTTTTGCAGATCGTCGCGATCCTGCTGGTCGAGTGTTTGATTGATGCGCGCCGCAAGCCAGTCGGCACGCTGTTGACGTGCGGCCGCCAACGCAGCGCGCGCCTGATCGCTCAGCACAATCACCTGCGCCCGCGCGTCCTGCGCGCTTTTTTGTCGCAGCACCAAATCTTGCGCCTCGAGTTCGTTAATCACTAATCGCATGCTTTGATGCTTCACGCCGCGCAGCCGCGCGAGATCGGCGATAGAAAGCGCGTCATGGCTGTCGAGCAGATCTAAGGTTTCATATTGCGAGGTGCGCACGGTCGCGGTGCTGACGCGGACGTTACGTACCAAATGACTGACCATCTTACGGAGCTCTTCCGCCAGCTGCTGGGTTTCATTTTCAGTGCTCAAAGGGGCGATTCCTGCGCGCTATCGTCGGTCCATTATAGGAAACCTATTGCCAGGCTTTAAACAACAAACTGGCATTCACGCCGCCAAAGCCAAAACCGTTGGATAGCGCATAGGTCATCACCGTCGGCTGTGGCGTGAGCGCCACCAGATTCAGCCCAACAGCCGCACCATCCGGATACTGCAGATTGAGCGTCGGCGGAGCAACCTGATCGCGCAGCGCCAGAATCGAGAAGATCGCTTCCACGCCACCCGCCGCACCGAGCAGATGTCCGGTGGCCGATTTAGTGGAGGTGATCGCTACCTTACTGCCAGCGAACAGTGAGCTAATTGCTGCCAGTTCGCCCTTGTCGCCGACCGGCGTCGACGTAGCATGTGCATTGATATGCTGCACCTCGCTCGCCGTAATGCCCGCCTGCGCCAGCGCGGTTTCCATTGCCCGGCGTGCCCCTTCACCATTTTCCGGACCGGCGGTGAGATGGTAAGCATCTGCGCTGGTGCCGTAACCCACCAGCTCCGCCAGCGGTGTCGCGCCGCGCGCCTGCGCATGTTCCAGCGATTCAATCACCAGCAATCCCGCGCCCTCACCCATCACAAAACCGTCGCGGTCGCGATCAAACGGACGCGAAGCCTGCTCTGGACGATCGTTAAAGCCGCCCGACATCGCTTTCGCTGCGGCAAATCCGGCCAGGCTCACGCGATGGATCGCCGCTTCGGTGCCGCCGCACAGCGCAATATCCGCTTCGCCGCTGCGAATTAGCCGTGCTGCATCGCCAATCGCCTGCGCACCCGCCGCGCACGCGGTTACCGGCGCGCCAATTGGCCCACGAAAACCGTGTGCAATCGAAACGTGTCCGGCGGCCAGATTGGCGAGAAACGAAGGAATGGTAAACGGCGACAAGCGACGCGGCCCACGCTCGGCGGTGGTTTCAACCGCGTTGGCGATTTCGTTAAAGCCGCCGATGCCGGTGGCGATCACCGTGGCGGTGCGCTGCTGTTGCGCACTGTCCTGCGGGAACCAGCTGGCCTGCGTCAGCGCTTCATGCGCCGCCACCAGCGCGAACTCAATAAAGCGATCCATTTTCTTGCGATCTTTGGCGGCGATAATGCCGTCGGGATTAAAACCGTGCTGGCGATCCTGCTCCAGCGTCGGCACCTGTCCCGCCACTTTGCAGGCGATGTCCTGCACCATCTCTGGCGGCAAGGCGCTGATGCCCGATTTTCCCGCCAGCAGCGACTGCCAAACCGCTACCGTGCCGCAGCCCAGCGGCGATACCAGCCCCATGCCGGTAATGACAATTCGTTTCATTTTTCATTCCTTAATCTGCGGATGCTTACTTGCGCGTTAGCGTTATGACTGCGGCTGGTGCAGCGGCGGCGGCGCAAATTTCTGGGTGTTATCTCCAGCGCGTTTTTTCTGCAGATAATCATGGCGATAGTGCATCATCGGCTCCGCTGCCGGGCCGGGCACCATCTGATAGTTATCCAGCGTCAGCGGCTGGCCGTTTTCGCTATCGACCAGCTGCATCTTCACCGGACGCTGCGTAGCGCTTTCCACCAGCTGCATCTGGCGACCTTCCGGCGAGAAATGCGTGCTGCCCCACTCGGTGAGCGCCAGAATCACGCCGCGAAAATCGCGACCGACGGCCGTCAGGTGATATTTGAAGCGCGCCGGGCTGGTGCTGTAACACACCTTCTCCAGCAAGCCATCGTCCACCAGCTCTTTCAGGCGCCGCGACAATATGTTGGGCGCTATACCGCTGCTTTTCTGGAACTCATCGAAGCGCGTAAAACCGGCCAGCGCATCGCGCATAATCAGTATGCTCCAGCCATCGCCAATGCGCCCAAGGCTGCGCGCGATGGGACAAGGCATGTTGTGGAGCGTTTGGTTTTTCAAGGTTGGCTATCCCACATCGGTTTGATGGCGGATACTGTTGCAGAGTGACTTTCATTTTGCAAGTAACTTGCAGAATGAAAGTGATTTGGCGGTGGCTTCTTTGCACAACAAAGTGCGCCGCTACGGTTGGGCGCACTTGATCGTAGCGGCGCGATTTATCGCGCGGATTGGGTCAGGTCCGTACCCGCAATCTCGCCTCAATCTTATCGGCGATCTTGGTCACCACATAGGCAATCACCATGTAAAACACCACCGCCACCAGGAAGGCTTCGAGGTAGTAGAAATTCAGCGCCGCGGTCAGTTGCGCCTGGGCGAAGATATCCACCACTTCGATGGCAAACGCCAGCGACAGCGCTTTCATGATCACCATAAAGGCGTTGGCCAGATCGGGAATCGCCGCCACGATAATCTGCGGGAACATCACGCGGCGGAACAGCTGGCCGCCGCTGTAACCGAGCGACAGCGCCGCATCCGATTGTCCGCTATCAAAGGAGTTGAGCGCGCCCTTCCACACTTCCGCCTGAAACGCCGCGACGCAGGCGCTCAGGGCGACGATGATGATCACCCAGTTCGGCAGCGAGTGCGCATTCACTTTCACGCCAATCAGCGTGGCGACGAAATCCAGCGCCGGCGGCAAACCGTAATAGGCGAGGAAAATCACCACCACCATCGGCACGCCTTTGAAGGCAATCTTGTACGCGATCACCAACTGGCGCAGCACAGGAATGCGGCGATGTTCAATAAAGGCAAACAACCCGCCGAGCAGCGTTGAGCAGATAAACACCGTCACCGCCATCAGCAGCGTCACCGGCACCGCATCGAGAATGCTCCAGAAGTCCGGCAGTAAAACCTCAAGATCAAACATGGTTTCTCTCCCTTATCAGACGCTGGTGAATTTGACGCGTGCAGCAGTTTTCGAGCTGTACTTCGCGTGACGTTGTTCGAAGAAACGGATAATCAACCAGGCCACGCCGCACAGCAGCGAATAGAGCACCGCCAGCACCAGATAAGTGCCGAACTGATATTGGTTGTAGTCGCGTTCCATGATCAGATGCGCAGTCGCCATCACATCCGCCGCACCGATGTACATCACCAGCGCCACGTTATGAATCAGATAGATAATCGCATTGCCGTAACCCGGCAGCGCATAGTGCACCGCTTGCGGACCGACAATACGCAGCATTTTCTGGCGGAAGCTGTAGCCCATGCTGTCGGCGGCGTCATGCTGACCGCTCTCCACGGCGAGGAACGCCGGGCGCATCACTTCCGACAGATAACCGCCGTGATACAGGCTCAGGCCAATCATCGCCGCGACGTTGGCGGTGACAAAATCGCTGAAGCCAAACTGCTCGGCCACCAGCGGCAAACCATAAAACGCGACAAACAGCTGCAGCACCACCGGCACGCTGCGCGCGTACGAGACGTACAAATCCACAAACTGGCTGATAACCGGGATGCGGCGCACGCGGAACACGGTGGCGATCAGCGCCAGGAAGAACCCGACGATCATCGCGACAAACATTATGCCAAGCGTCAACGGCAGCGCCGAGAGCAGCTCGGGAATCATCGAAGTCAGATTCACGGTGAAACACTCCTGCTAACAATGAAGCAACGCCCGGCTCAGCACCGGGCGCAGCTTTAGTGAATCCTTACTTCATGTACTTCGTGACGTCTTCGCCAAACCACTTCTGCGCCAGCTTATCCAGCGTGCCGTCCGCTTTCAGCTGTTGCAGCGTTTTGTTGATGTCATCGTTCAGCGCCTGGTTCTCGGCTGAACGGTGAATCAGCACGTAAGTGTTGTTAATGGCAACCGGCTCGCTGGCTTTGATCGCCAGTTTCTGGTTGTCGATCACCGTTTGCTCGCCGAGGTTCGAAGGCAGGATCAGCGCATCATATTTGCCACGCTGCACCTCTTTCAGACGATCCGGATAAGGCACGCCTGCGCTCGAAGCTTTGATCTCAACTTTGTTGTTCGGGTTGTCCTGCTGCCACTGCGTCACGAATTTGTACACGCCGCCGCCGGCGGTAACCGGCACAATCTTCTTGCCGACCAGATCTTTCATGCTGTTGATGGTGCTATCGCTGCGGCTGTAGATTTTCATCAGGCTGGCACCGATCGGTGCATCCGGAATCAGGAACTGTTTGCTGCGCGTTGGCGCTTTGTAATAACCGCCGGTCGCCATGTCATATTTGCCGGTGGCGAGGCCGGTTTCCTGGGCGATATCCGCCGCACCTTCCATCACAAATTTGTACTGCGGCAGTTTAGCGTTGATGGCTTTCAGCACGTCCGGCTCGTAGCCCTGCGGCTCGTGACCAATCGCGCCCCACGACAGCGGTTTAGACTCCGCCGCAGTGGCGATTTTGATAGTGCGCACCGCGTCGGCGAAGCTGTTACCGCTGATGAGTGCCAGCGCGATGATGCCAGGCGCAGCCAGGCGACGTAAAGTGGTTTTGATTGCAGGCATGTCATTGATTCCTTTGATTATTAGAATACGCGTTCTGAATTGAGGAACTGAGCAAGTCGCGGCAGGGTTGGATTATCAAATATCTCAGTCGGGCTGCCCTGCGCGGCCACCACGCCCTGATCCATAAAGACGATGCGGTTCGAGATACTTTTGGCGAACTGCATTTCGTGTGTCACCAGCAGCGAGGTAATGCCGGAGGACGCCACATCTTTAATCACTTTCAGCACCTCGCCCACCAGCTCCGGATCGAGCGATGAGGTCGGTTCATCAAACAACATCACATCAGGACGCACCGCCAGCGCGCGGGCGATGCCGGTACGCTGCAGCTGACCGCCGGAAAGCTGCGACGGATAGTGATCGAGTTTGGCGCCCAATCCGACGCGCTCCAGCTCCTGCACGGCGATATCGCGCGCTTGCTGTTTGCTTTTGCGTTGAATGACGATCAGCGGATCCATCACGTTTTCCAGCACCGTCATGTTTTTGAACACGTTGAACTGCTGGAACACCATCGCGGTGCGCAGGCGGATCGCCTGGATCGCCGCTTTATCCGGTGACTGATAATCCATGCGGATCTGATCGAGCTGAATGGTGCCCGACGCCGGTTTCGCCAGATAGTTAATGCAGCGCAGCAGCGTGGTTTTGCCGGTGCCGCTTGGCCCGATGATCGACACCACATCGCCACGTTTCACCGACAGATCGACACCTTTCAGAATCGGCGTGCTGCCGTAAGAGAGCGTAATATCGTTGAGTTCTAACATGCAGCAGCCCTTATTTGTGCAGGTCAGCATGGCCAAGCACATGCATCAGACGGTTGGCCCAGCCAAAAATGGCGATGGCGTGGATCAGATCGATAATCTCCTGATCGTTCATGCCGACCGCGCGCAGTGCCGCCATATCTTCGACGCTGGCTTCTGACGGCGTCACCGACAGGCGGCGGGCAAAACGGTAGATCGCCGCATCTCGCTCACCGAGCACATCCGCACGATCAAAGTAGATGGCGCTCACTACCGCATCGCTCTCCGCCAGCTGCGCATGGCGACGCGCATGCACCACCGCGCAATATTTGCAGCCGTTAACGATCGACGCGCCCAGCGCGCCGAGTTCACGATCCGCGCGATCCAGCCCGCCATCGACATACATAATGGCGTTGAACAGCACGGTACGCGCCACGTAGCTGTCGGGATCGTGCGCTAACGTGCGCACATATTCGGAGATCTTCTTATTCGATGGCGTCACTTTCATCGCATCGAGCTGCGCGGGCGTGGCCTCCTCTACCTCAACCGGCGCGATATACGGATGCCAGTGCAGCGGCTTGAGATTAACCGACGGAATCATGCAGACCTCAACAAACGTAATCCGGCCGCGACGCGCGTCTGGAAGTTAATAAAAGCGATCAGCTCGGAGAGCGCCACAATCTGTGAATTGCTCAATCCGGCTTGCTCCAGCAGGCGAATGTGCTGCTCGGTGGCGTGCATTGGCTGCTGGGTAATGAGATCGGCGTGGCGCGCGATGGTCGCCAGCGGTTCTGGCAGGTCGGTGGCGCCTGCCGCCAGCGCCAGCAGCGCCTCTGACGGCTGCAACGCCGCCAGCTGCGTCTGATAATCCTGTTGCAGCGCGGCATCGTTATTCAGCTGCGCCATGCGCTGCGCCAGCGCTAAACGCACATCCGGCGCTAAGCCCTGATCGTCGTTGGGTGCCAGCACCGAGATGCGGCACTGCTCCGCGCCGTCAACAAATTCCGGGCGCAGGCGGCGCGTGCCGTACAGCGCATCTTCAGCGTTTAAACCGACTGCGCGATCAATTGCGTCACTCACTGCGCGTTCTCCTGGTTGAGTAAGGGCGTAGAATCCACCCATTCATCGCCCTGCAATTCAGGGGTGTCAAAAGCCTGTAAGTTGGCGTAATGCTGCTCGACGTCTTCGGCAAACAGCGAAGCGGTAATGCCGCGCACCAGACGATCGGCACCGGCGCTCACCGCCGGGATATCGCCGGAGACTTTGCCGTGCGTCAGCATCGCGGCATCGTTGAAGCAGTGAATGTGCGCCAACAGCGGGCATGCGCCTGGTGTCAGTTCGCGGAATTCAAAGGCGAGGCCGAGATCCGGCGCTTCCAGCAGATTGGCTCGCGGCGCGCCCATTTCGGGCTGATAACGTCCGTCGCGCCAGCTGCGGATATGTGGCGCGAGCGCGGCAAACTCCGGGCGGTCGTGGAAATCGTTACTAAAGCCGGTAGCCGCAATGAGGTAGTCGTAGCGCAGCGCGCCTTGCGTGGTTTCGATCAGCAGCCCATCGGCCTCTTGCTTAACCGCTTTGATGCCGCAATTAAGCAAGAAGCGAGCATTGGCATGACGCGATACGCGCAGCGTCGAGGAGCGCGGCGGCGGCGTTTGCGTGGTGGCGGTGTAATCGACAAACTTCCACTTCCACGCGTCCGGCAGCTGATGCATGCCGTGCACCACGCCCTGACTGCCGATGCCGGTCATTTTGTTGATGCGCGGCATCTGCTTGCGACGAATCAGCAGATCCACCGCGCCCGCGCCGTTTTCCAGCGCGGTGGCGGCGTTATCCATTGACGATGCACCTGCGCCAATCACCGCGATGCGTTTGCCTTTTAGGGCTGAGAAATCAATGTCGTCAGCGGAGTGCGCCCAGAACTGGCGGCTAATACCTTGCAGGAAATCCGGCACGGCGAAGCCGCCAAGACCAGAACGTCCGGTGGCCAGCACCAAGCGGCGAGTGTATATGCGGCCGGTTTCGGCACCGCTTACATCGAGCGCAATCAGATCGCCAGCAAAGCCAATATGGGTGACGCGCACATTGTTGCGCACCGGCAGATTCAGCACCTTGCGATACCAAATCAGATAATCCATCCACTGCGCTTTGGGAATTTTATCCAGCGCTTGCCAGGCTTCTTTGCCCCACTGCGCGGTGAACCACGCGCGGAACGTCAGTTGCGCCATGCCGAGCGCCGGGCCTTGTAGAGATTTAGGTGAACGCAGCGTTTCCATGCGCGCAAAGGTCACCCACGGACCTTCCAGCCCGGCGGGTGCGGCGTCATACGCCACCACATTGCTGATGCCGCTGAACTGCAATTTCGCCACCGCCGCCAGCCCGCACATGCCCGCGCCGATCACCACCACGTCACGCACGGGTGCGCCATCCTGCGTGCGCTCGGGCACCCAGGATTTAGCGGGCAGTTCAAGATATTCCAGATCCTGCTGAAGCTGAGCTTCCAGCGCGGCAAGGCCATCGGCGGCATAAGTCATACATGTTTTCCCAGAAATAAGCGGCGGCCAGGGTGCGGACGAAACCACCAAATCGCGTAAGTGATTGTGCATTTCCATTATCCTGATAACACATAGTTAATGGTCATTAATCACTAAATCACATAGTAAGAGCTAAGGTTTCGCATAGTCCTCTTGCCCTAAAACAGAGTCAATAATCGCGCTCAGCTTTTGACCAATGGATTTCTTATATCTTATGCCGGAAATGTTATAAGGCTTTTAAAAGAAGATTTTCATACGCAGGCTGATGACTGAAATCACGTACATTCCGTAGCGGCGCGATTTATCGCGCAAAACATTGCGCCGCTACAAAATACGATTGGGGTGAGATATTTAATCCTGATTAATCAACCGCATAATACGCGGATGCTCGCTGGCGGGCAGACGCTCAAAACCCGGCAGCAAATCGGCGGCCACGCTGGCTAACGCCTCAACCAGCGCCTGCGCGGCAGCTGAAATCTGTCTTCCCTGCGGCGTGATCACGCCAAAGTAGTAGGGAATATCCTCCTCAATCGGACGGATCGCCACACCGGCCAGCGGCATGCCCCAACCGGTGACCGGTTCGAGAATCGCCACGCCCAGCCCGGCGCGCACGCAGCCAAGAATATTGGCGGAGGAGTTGGTTTCGATGGTTTCGTGCAGCGGCGTTTTGACCATTTTCAGCGCCTTTTCGTAGCGCCCGCGCAACCGCTGCGGGCTCCACGGTGCAATCAAACGGCGTCCCGCCAGGCTGCTCAACGACAGCTGAGATTGCGCCGCCAGCTCGTCATGCTCTGGCAGCGCCACCACGCATTGCGACTGGCCAATCCAGTGCAGCTCCACCGCGTGATGCTCCAGCGGCAAACTGCATAAACCGAGATCGGCTTCGGCAGTGATCACCGCATGTGCCGTCTGCACTGCGGATTCGCTGATGATCTGCACTTTGTTCTGCAGATTCAGCGCGGCCAGCGCCTGCGGCAGCAAACCCGCCGCCAATGCCGGCGTGGCGGCGATGCTCAGCGGACGATGCTGCTGATGGGCGATCTCCTGCGCGCGCAGGCGAATCTGCTGCAGTGAGAGCAGCGCTTTCTGCACGTATTGATGCAGCTGCAGCGCCTCTTCCGAAGGATGAATGCGCGGCCCGTTGCGGATAAACAGCGGATAACCCAGCGATTGTTCCAGCTCCTGAATCAAACGCGACACCGCCGGCTGCGAGCGATTGAGCGCCTTCGCCGCCGCCGTGACGCTACCGGCAGAGATCACCGCCGAAAAGGCTTCCAGCTGCCGCAAATCCAGGTCGTTTAAAATGGTCATCGCGCAATTTTTCCCTAACTCATTGATCGTTCCCGACATTGGCGCGGGAAAGTTTTCATCATAGAGAGAGTGGTGGGAATTAGCCACAGGGTGGAAAGTGCGCTTTGCCCCTCACCCTGGCCCTCTCCCGCATGTACAGTCCGGGGACATGGTGAACACTTGTTCGGGGACATGGTAGACACTTACAACTAAGGCATAAGAACCCGTTTATGGAGTCGCTTATGTCCTGGGATGCGAGAGATACCATGTCATTACGTAAAGAGTTTGTTCTGTTCGCCTCGCAAGACGGGGCGAACATCCGCGCACTCTGCCGTCACTACGGCATTTCTTCCGCCACTGCCTACAAGTGGCTTCGCCGCTGGGCTGAAGAGGGAGAATCCGGTCTTGAGGACCGCCCCTGCATACCCCATCACTCTCCCAACCGCTCGTCTGACGACATCACTGACCTGCTTCGTATGGCGCATGAACTTCATCAGCACTGGGGCGCGCGCAAGATAAAGCGCTGGCTCGAAGACCGCGGACACCGCATGCCCGCCTTCAGCACCGTCCACAGCCTGATGGCCCGCCACGACCTGCTGCCGGGCTCACCTCCGGGTGTCCCGGCCACGGGCCGGTTTGAACATGCGGCCCCGAACCAGCTCTGGCAGATGGATTTCAAGGGGCATTTTCCCTTTGGCGGCGGCCGCTGCCACCCGCTTACCCTCCTTGACGATCACTCCCGCTTCTCGCTTTGCCTCGTACACTGCGCTGATGAGCGGCGTGAGACGGTGCAGAAGCAGCTGGTCAGAGTCTTTGAACGTTACGGCCTGCCGGACCGGATGACGATGGATAACGGTTCACCGTGGGGCGACACTACCGGGACCTGGACGGCCGTCGAGCTGTGGCTTATGCGCCAGGGTATCCGGGTGGGGCACTCCCGGCCTTATCATCCGCAGACGCAGGGCAAGCTGGAGCGCTTTCACCGCAGCCTGAAGGCTGAAGTGCTGCAGGGGAAGTGGTTCGCGGACGACGGTGAGCTGCAGCGCGCCTTCGACCACTGGCGGACGGTTTATAACCTTGAACGCCCGCATGAGGCGCTGGATATGGCGGTGCCGGCGTCGCGCTATCAGCCATCGGCTCGGCAGTACAGCGCCAGCGTAACGTCAGCGGAATACGACGAGGGCGTGATGGTCAGGAAGGTAGATATCAGTGGGAAGCTGACTATAAAAGGCCTGAGTCTGAAGGCAGGCAAGGCGTTCAGGGGAGAGCACGTTGGCCTGAAGGAGATGCAGGAAGACGGGTGCTACGAGGTATGGTGGTACAGCACAAAAGTGGGGGTGATCGACCTGAAGAAAAAGTCGATCACCATGGGTAAAGGATGTTAAAAAGTGTTCACCATGTCCCCGAACACCTGTCTACCATGTCCCCGGACTGTACACCCGCAGGCGGGAGAGGGAATTGTTAAACTCCGCAGCGGCCAGTTTCCTCTCCCTCTGGGAGAGGGTTAAGGTGAGGGAAATCACAACTTATCCGTCAGCTCACGCTGATGCTCATGCAACAGGCGCAGCATCTCGCGCAGAAACCGATCTTCGTTGCCCTTCTGCCAGGCAATACTCAGTGGCAAACCTTTGATCTGCTCCGGCAGATCCAGCGCGATATAGCGCACGCTGTCGCTGTTCATGGTGCGATACGAGGCGGGCACCACCGCCAATCCCAGCCCCGCAGCAACCAGGCTCAGGATGGTTTGCTTCTCTTCAGCAAACTGCGCGATGTGCGGCGTGAATCCCGCCAGTTTAAACAGGCTCATGGTCAGATCGTGACTGTGCGGGCGTGTGCGGCGGTCTGGAATGATCATCGCTTCGTGTTGAAAATCAGCCACCGCCACCCGTTCACGATCCGCCAGGGCATGCTGAATCGGCACCGCCAGCACGCAGCTTTCGCGCGTGATAAAGCGCACCGCTAATGACGCATCAATACTTTGCGGCTCGCGAATAAAAATCATATCCAGCCAACCCGACTTTAATTTCGGAATTAAATTAATGGTTTTGTCTTCAATAATATGAATATCGCTGTGCGGATGCAGCGGAACAAATAAATTAAGTAACGCCGGAACTAACCCACGCGCGGCACTATCAATCGCACCAATACGTAATGTGCGGCGTTCATCTTTTAATCCCACTTTAAAACGTTTCGCCAGCGCATCAAATTGATCGATTAATTTTCTGGCGTCGTCAAAAAAGAGCGCGCCTTCGGCAGTTAATGAAACATTACGCGTCGATCGATTTAACAGACGCACGCCGAGGTCCTCTTCCAGTAAACGAATGAAGCGAGAAAGTGACGCAGGCATCATTTCCATCTTTTGTGCGGCGCGGCCAAAATGCAGTTCTTTACCGACCGCAATAAAGCAACGCAATTGATTTATATCCACATTCCCCTCACCTGCTGATTATGCAAATAGTTTATATAATCCACATCTGATGATAAGCCAAAGCAAAACTGCATACTGAACTCGATTACAAAAAAATAACACCACCCTACACAATCTGGAGCACTTTAATATGAACTCTCACCTCGAAAAAAGGGTGATGCGTAAAGTGACGTTACGCATTGTGCCCTTCATCATGCTGCTCTACTTCATCGCTTTTCTCGATCGCGTCAATATTGGTTTTGCTGCATTAACTATGAATCAGGATTTAGGTTTCTCGCCCACGGTATTTGGCTTTGGTGCTGGAATCTTTTTCCTCGGTTATTTTCTGTTTGAAGTGCCGTCGAATTTAATTCTGCATAAAGTCGGCGCCCGCATCTGGATTGCGCGCGTCATGATCACATGGGGATTGGTTTCCGGCTGCATGGCATTTGTGCAGGGCACCACCAGCTTCTACCTGCTGCGCTTTCTGCTTGGCGTGGCAGAAGCCGGTTTCTTCCCCGGCATCATCCTCTATCTCAGCTACTGGTTCCCGGCGGCAAAACGTGCCCAGGTTACCGCCATCTTTATGGCTGCGGCCCCGCTTTCCACTGCGTTAGGTTCGCCCATTTCCGCCGCATTACTGGAGATGCATGGCCTGCTTGGCTACGCCGGTTGGCAATGGATGTTTGTGCTCGAAGCGATACCGGCACTGATATTCGGCATCGTGGTGCTGTTTTACCTCACCGATCGCCCGGCGAAAGCCAAGTGGCTCACCGATGAAGAACGGGCGTGGCTGGAAAAGACCATGCAGGCCGAAGAACAGGCGCGCGCGGCCAATCAAAGCCACAGCAGCGCCTGGCGCGGACTAGCCGATAAGCGTGTGTTAGCGCTGGCGCTGGTCTATTTCGGCACATCCGCAGGCTTGTACACGTTGGGCATTTGGTCACCGCAAATCATCCGCAGCTTCGGCGCGTCCTCAATAGAAATTGGTTTCCTCAACGCCTTCCCGGCGGTACTGGGCGTGATCGGCATGATTCTGTGGGCGCGACATTCGGACCGCACCAAAGAGCGCAGCTGGCATGTTATCGGTGCCTGTTTGCTGGCGGCTGCCGGACTGATTTATGCCGGGAACGTCAGCACGCTGTTTACGGTGATTATCGCCCTGACGCTGGTCACCGTCGGCATCAGCGCCTCCAAACCGCCGCTGTGGAGCATGCCGACGCTGTTCCTGAGCGGTCCCGCGGCGGCCGCGGGCATCGCCACCATCAACTCTATCGGCAACCTTGGCGGTTTTGTCGGCCCGATGATGATTGGCGTGATCCGTCAGCAAACGGGCAGCTATACGTGGGGCCTCTATTTTGTTGCCGGGCTGCTGGTGCTATCGGCGATTGTGGTTCTGATTCTCTCTGCCCGCGGCAAAACACCGCATCCCGCAGAGCTTGCTCATCCTCATACACATTGACCTAACTGGAGAAACATCATGCGTAACTACTCAATTGCCGCGATTCCTGCGGATGGTATTGGCCCGGAAGTGATCTCTGCTGGCGTTGCCGTGCTGCACGCCTTGACGCGCCGCGATCCGCAGCTGACGTTTACGGTGCAAACCTTTGACTGGGGCTCGGATTACTACAAGCAACACGGCGTAATGATGCCGGAAGATGGCCTGCAAACGCTGAAGACGTTTGATGCGATTTACTTTGGTGCGGTCGGCGCGCCCGACGTGCCGGATCACATCACGCTGTGGGGTTTGCGTTTGCCAATTTGTCAGGGCTTTGACCAGTACGCCAACGTGCGTCCGACCAAAATTCTGCCGGGCGTCACCTCGCCGCTGCGCAATCGCGGCCCCGGCGATCTCGACTGGGTGATTGTGCGGGAAAACTCAGAAGGCGAATATTCCGGTAATGGTGGGCGCGCGCATCGTGGTTTGCCGGAAGAAGTCGGCACCGAAGTGGCGATCTTCACCCGCGTTGGCGTGACGCGCATAATGCGTTATGCCTTCAAACTGGCGCAGTCACGCCCACGCAAGCTGCTGACGGTGGTGACCAAATCCAACGCCCAGCGTCACGGCATGGTGATGTGGGATGAGATTGCCGCCGAAGTGGCGCAGGAGTTCCCGGATGTGCAGTGGGACAAAATGCTGGTGGATGCGATGACGCATCGCATGACGCTGCATCCGCAGAGCCTCGATACCATTGTCGCCACCAATCTGCACGCCGATATTTTGTCGGATCTGGCCGGAGCGCTGGCGGGCAGTTTGGGCGTGGCGCCCACCGCCAATATCGATCCTGAACGTCGCTTCCCGTCGATGTTCGAACCGATTCACGGCTCGGCGTTTGATATCACCGGCAAAGGCATCGCCAACCCGATCGCCACGTTCTGGACGGCGGTGCAGATGCTGGAGCATCTCGGCGAGCGGGATGCTGCGGCGCTGATTATGCAAGGTATTGAATATGTCTGCGCTCAGGGCATTTTGACACCGGATGTCGGCGGCACGGCGAATACCGCTGAGGTAACGCGTGCGGTGGTGGAGTTTATTGAGGCAAAAGCTACTGTGGCAGAAGCCATCTGATTTTATCCAGTGCGCATCCTGTCATCGCACATTGCTTAGCGGCGCGTTTATCGCGCAATGAATTGCGCCGCTACGACTCATGCATTCTGTGATTTTGATTTGCACCTGCTGCGCTTTTCATTAAAAGTCTTTGCATCCTTCTGTTTTCGCAGGACCTCGCATGATCGACTCAGGCAGAGAAGCCCGACCGAATTCCCATCGCACCCTGCTGTTAGCGTTGTTGGTTGCCGTGACCTTCTTTATGGAAAACCTCGATGCCACGGTGATCACCACCGCGATTCCGCAGATGGCGCGCGACTTCGCTTCCAGCCCGGTAGCGCTGAACATTGGCGTCAGCGCGTATTTACTGGCGGTGGCAGTGTTCATTCCCATGAGCGGCTGGCTGGCAGAGCGCTTTGGTGCGCGTACGGTTTTTGCCAGCGCGATCCTGATTTTCACCCTCGCGTCGATTCTGTGTGGATTGAGCGACACGCTCGCGATGTTCACGTTGAGCCGCATTCTGCAAGGCATTGGCGGCGCGATGATGGTGCCGGTGGGTCGCATGGTAGTACTGCGCGTCACCGAAAAAAAGGAGATGGTGAAAACCATCGCCTTTATTACCTGGCCGGGCTTGATTGCGCCGGTGCTCGGCCCGCCGCTGGGCGGATTGATTGTCACTTACGGCCATTGGCCGTGGATTTTCTGGCTCAATATTCCGCTCGGCATCCTTGCTATCATCGCCACCGCTTATCTGGTGCCACAGTTCAAAGCCGAACGGCGGCGGCCATTTGATGTGCGCGGCTTTGTGCTTACCGCCACCGCCTGCACCTCATTAATTATCGCGCTGGAAGCGCTCGGGCAGATGCATCTCAGTTTTGGCATTCCGTTGCTGCTGCTGGGCATGCTGTGCAGCTGGCTGGCGTATCGTCACAGCTTCCGCCATGCGCAGCCGCTGCTGCCGTTTAGCGCGATGAAAATTGCCACCTTCCGTAATGCGGTGATTGGCGGCTCGTTCTTCCGCGCCTCAATCAACGCGGTGCCCTATTTGCTGCCGTTGCTGTTTCAGCTTGGCTTTGGCTGGAGCGCGGCGCAGGCCGGTGCGATGGTGCTGTGGGTATTTGCCGGAAACCTGGCGATGAAGCCAGCGACAACCTGGTTGATGAAGCGCTGGGGCTTTCGTCGCGTGCTGATGTTCAATGGCATGATCAGCCTTGCGGCGATGCTCGGCTGCTTGCTGCTCACTCCGTCGCTGGGCTACTTCGCGATTGCCGCGATTCTGTTTGTTGGCGGGCTGTCGCGCTCGCTGCAGTTCAGCTGCTACAACAGCTTGGGCTTCGCCGATGTGCCGCAAAACAAGATGAGCGATGCCTCGGTGGTGTTCAGCATCTTCTTCCAGTTCAGCATGAGCGCGGGTATTGCGCTGGCGGCGCTGTTCCTGCGCGCATCCATGTTGTGGCAGGAGCATAGCGAAATTGCGCAAAGCGATATTCATATCGCCTTTGCCGGTGTGGCGCTGTTGGTGCTGCTGTCGCTATTTGACGTAACGCGACTGGAGAAAAACGCCGGTGCGCAGGTGCTGGTAAAATAATCCCAACGCACTATTTATGGTTAAAAAGCAGAAATAGTGCGCTTCGCTTAAAATAATCCCTTTTTATTAGCATTTATATTTATTAAACCCCTTTTAAGATTATGGCTAATGATCTGGTCGCCACTCTCTGTCTGAGAAATAAATAAAAGCATCAGGAATGTTAATTTATTTCATCACGTTGGAAGAGAAAAAAGTTATAAGCGCAGCGGTCAATTATTTTCTCTCACCCATTAATCGCGAAGCTTTAATTATCTTTTTTGCCAAATCAAATTATTTTAAGTATGTAAAATAACTTAACGATTTCAACCATCTTAGGATAATTCCTAATTGCAATTGGTTGTACGTTTGGCTTTTAGGGCTAACCTTAAGTAGCAAATGAAATATGCGTTATCCCCTTTATCTGAGGTATTCATTATGACAACACCACGTGGCGGTTCTGGCAATTTTGCCATGGACCCGGAAAGAGCCCGCGAAGCGGGTAAAAAAGGCGGCCAATTAAGCGGCGGCAATTTTCGTAATAATCCAGAGCGTGCGATTGAAGCGGGACGAAAAGGCGGTAAAAAAAGCCGTCGAGTCGTCGATAAATCTCCCGCATAACGTTATTGCGGCTGGCCGGTAATTCGGCAACAGCCGCAATCTCCTTTTATTTATTTGTCAGGAAAATATTATGAGCCACAACAGCGAAGAGCACTTTCTCGATTGGGTAAAAGATGCCCATGCCATGGAAAAACAGGCTGAAAGCATGCTGGAAAAAATGGCCTCGCGCCTTGAACACTATCCCGACCTTAAACTGCGTATCGAACAGCATATTGTTGAGACCCGTGAACATCAGACGCTGGTGCAGAGCGTGATCGATCGCTACTCCACTTCTCAATCGGTATTGAAAGATCTCGCCGGCAAAATCTCCGCTTTCGGTCAGTCGATTGGCGGCGTGATGGTGGAAGATGAAGTGGTGAAAGGCGCGATCAGCGGCCACGTGTTTGAGCACCTTGAGATTGCCAGCTACACCTCACTGATTGCGGCGGCGCAGCATCTCAACGATCACGAAAGTGCCGATATCTTCTCGCGCATCCGCGAGCAGGAAATCGCCATGGCCGACTGGACCTTGACGCATTTGCCGGACGTGACCGAACAGTATTTGATTCGCTCCGCTACGCCAGGCGTGGAAGCTAAGAAGTAGCTCCGGCACGATTCTTCCATTTTTCGCAACAATGACTTCGCTAACCCGGCTATTCTGCCGCTAAATTGTCTATGCGAACCTTATGGCAAGGCTCGGGATTATCCCGAGCAACACCTAAGGAACCGCAACATGAAACTCTATCACTTCCCGCTTTCTGGTCATGCTCACCGCGCACGTCTGTTCCTGTCGCTGCTGGATTTACCGCATGAAGTCATCGATGTTGATCTCAAATCTGGCGAAAACAAAACGCCGGAATTCCTCGCCATGAATCCGTTTGGTCAGGTGCCGGTGCTGGAAGATGACGGCGTGTTTATTGCCGATTCCAACGCCATTCTGGTCTATCTGGCGAAGAAAAGCGGTCGCAGCGAATGGCTGCCGGAAGATGCGCTGGGCGCGGCGGCGGTACAGCGCTGGCTCACCGTGGCAGCCGGTGATATCGCCTTTGGTCCAGCCGCGGCGCGTTTGATTACCGTGTTTGGCCGCCCGTTCAATCCTGAAGAGGTGATTGCCCGCGCGCATCTGGTGCTGTCACGCATTGAGCAGCATCTTGAAGGCCGTGAATGGCTGGTTGGCGATCGCCCGACTATTGCCGACGTTGCGCAGTACAGCTATATCGTGGGTGCGCCAGAAGGCAATGTCGATCTCTCCGGCTATCCGGCGGTGAACGCGCTGTTGCGTCGCATCGAAGCGCTGCCGGGCTTTGTGCCCTTCCCTCAAACTGCGGCTGGCCTGCGCAGCATCGCCTGAGTCCACCATCATGAGCAAGAAACTACCGGTTTGGCATCAGGGTGAAATTGCGCTTCAGCAACAGGCGGGTGTGGCGGAGCGCATGGCGGACGTCGGCCAGCGCGTGATCCGCGATCACATGCCCGATCAACACCGCGACTTCTACGCGCAGCTGCCGTTTATTGTGGCGGGCAGCGTGGATGCGCACGGCGATGCGTGGGCCACGCTGCTGGAAGGCCAACCCGGTTTTATCTTCTCGCCCAATGCCACCACGCTGGATATCGAGGCGCGTCCGCATCAAGGCGATCCCGCGGCGGCGGGCATGCAGGATGGCGCGCCGATTGGGCTGCTGGGCATCGAACTGCATACGCGGCGACGTAACCGCATGAACGGCGTGCTGCAGGCGATTGGCGCTGGTTTTCGCGTGCAGGTGGAACAGAGTTTTGGCAACTGCCCGCGCTATATCCAGCTGCGTGACTTTCACTTTGCACATCCTCCCGCTGAACCTTATCGCGGTGAGGTGGAAACCCTGAGCGCGCTGGATGATGCCGCGCGCGCCAGCATCGGCGCGGCGGATACCTTCTACGTCGCCACCTATGCCGAACGCCAGGTTGATGCCTCGCATCGCGGTGGTAAACCGGGTTTCGTACGCGTCAGTGAAGATGGCCTGCTGACCATTCCCGACTTCAACGGCAATCTGTTTTTCTCCACGCTGGGCAACATTCACCAGAATGGCAAAGCGGGATTGCTGTTTGTTGATTACGCCAGCGGCGACACGCTGCAACTGAGCGGCGATGCCGAAGTGATTCTCGACTCGCCCGAGATCGCCGCCTTTCAGGGTGCCGAGCGGCTGTGGACGTTTCGTGCGCGCCGTATCGTGCGTCGTCGTGCCGCCCTCGCCTTACGCTGGTTAACGCCGCCGGATGGCGTCGCACCCAGTTCGCTGATGACCGGCGACTGGCAAGCCGCCGCCGAACGCCTGCGTGCAGCAGATCTGGCTTCGCGCTGGCGTCCGTTCAAGGTGATTAAGGTGGTGGATGAGAGCGCCACGATCCGCTCGTTTCATTTAGTGCCGGATGATGGCGCGGGTCTGTTGCCGCATCTGGCCGGTCAACATCTGCCGATTCGCCTGCAGTTGCCCGGTACGGATAAGCCGCTGATGCGCGCCTACACGCTTTCGGTCGCGCCATCGGAGAATTTTTACCGCATCAGCGTCAAGCGTGAAGGCGTGGTTTCGTGCTACCTGCACGATCATCTCCACACCGGAGATACGCTGGAAGCGCGTGCGCCGGCGGGTGATTTTACTCTCGACGCCAGCGAACCGCGTCCGGCGGTGCTGCTTGCCGCTGGCGTGGGCATCACGCCGATGCTGGCGATGCTGCGCCATCTGATATACGAAGGAGCGCGCAAACAGCGCCTGAGCCCTACGTTTCTGTTCCAGTCGGCGCGCAGCAAAGCCGAGCGCCCTTTTGTGCGCGAACTCGACCAGTTGCTGGCGGCGGCGCACGGCGCGGTGAAACTGGTGCGCGTGCTAAGCCAGACGGCGGATGCAGAACCGGATGTTGATTACGATTTTGCCGGCCGCATCGATATGGCGCTGCTCTCGCGGGTGCTGCCGTTTAACGATTACGACTTCTATCTGTGCGGTCCGCCGCAATTTACCCAGGCGCTGTACGACGGGCTGCGCGCCTTGAATATCGCCGACGATCGCATTCACGCCGAAGCCTTTGGGCCGTCGTCGCTGCAGCGCACCAACGATATTGTTAAAGAAGCAAAACCGCTATTGCCGATAGCAACCCAATCGGTGCCGGTGAAGTTCATGGATTCACTGAAAGAGGCGCGCTGGACGCCGGATACCGGTTCGCTGCTTGAGCTGGCTGAAGCGCGTGGCCTGAGCCCAGCGTACAGCTGTCGCGCCGGACATTGCGGCAGCTGTAAAACCAAACTGCTGCAAGGCGCGGTGACTTACCCAACGCCACCGAGCGCGCAAGTGGCGGATGATGAAGTGCTGATCTGCTGCGCGCGGCCGGCGCAGCAGGAGGATGAGGTGCAGGCGATTCAGCTGGCGCTGTAAGATTTATCACGCTTTGTTTTTGTAGATATCAGGCCGGGTAATCGTCCACGCGTAGTTCGGCTGGTTGACCGGTTGATAGCCAAACTTTTCATACAGCCACGGCGCCGTGCTGGTGAACAGCGTAATTCTGCGCAGCCGCGCAAAAACCGGATGCGCATGAATGCACGCCATCAACCAGCGTGCCAGGCCGTTTCCCTGATACGCGTCGAGCACATAAACATCGCACAGATAAGCGAAGGTGGCGTAATCCGTGATGAGCCGCGCAAAGCCAATTTGTTCGCTCTGATGGTAAAGACCAAAGTTAAGGCTGTTTTGTATCGAAGCATTAACCGTCTCTTCATCAATACCTGCTGCCCATGTCGAAGTGGTGAGATAACGGTGTATGGCGGCGAGGTCCAGTTTATTTTCATCCGTGCTGATCAAATAACCCTCTTTGTTCCACTCTTCTATGACGAACTCACTCATCTCTGCGGCCTACGATAATTGGGTTGGGGTGTAAGAGAATTTATGAAGGATTGTTGTGGGCGACAAGCGATTCTTTATTTGGACATAGCTGCTGTGGTTAGACTGATTTCTGGAGTTAACCTTTTTAAAGTCTTATCAATAATTCAATTGGCAGTGCTGGTTTTATCAAACAAATTTTAGAGATAAATATTTATATCCAACTGTTTTATATTAAATAAAAAAAATAAAAACTACGCCATTCAAAAAAAACATTAGTTCAAAACGTTAGATCAACCCATAAGAAGCCCTAACAATTTTTGGCACTATATTCCATTCATTGTTACTATCACCCACGGTTATTACATGGTTAATGAGGGAACGATGGCATTGAATGGAACACTTATTCTTAACGGCGCGGATTACGCACCGTTAAACATCTATGGCGTCGGCGTTTTCATGGCGTTTTCTGGTAATGGCGCTTATCGAAATCGAGGTGGATGCGGCGCAGTTTCGGGTGACGGCCCATTGCCACCGGGGAAATACTGGGTTGTCGATCGCGGCGCGGGTGGTTTCTTTGGTAAGCGAAAGGCGGAATTACAGGACGCCTGGAACAAGTACACGAAAGGCGTGGCCTTTGGCCGAAGTGAATGGTTTGCACTCTATCGGGAGGATGCAGCCATTGACGATGAAACATGGTATGAGGGCGTGCGCCGCGAATTATTCCGGCTTCATCCGGGAACCGTGTCAGAAGGTTGCATCACCATCCCCCACAACTCCGATTATGCGCGTATCCGCCAGGCGTTTATGAACACATTAATGGTGCCCGTGCCAGGCAAGCCTTCGCTGATGGCCCGAGGATTAATTGAGGTTGTTGCCAATGGCTCAAACACTTGCCCGTAGGGCCGCAAAATGCGTTTTCTTCATACTAGTAACGCTGGCTGTGGGCAGATCGCTCGGTGGCGCTGAAACGTACATCTCACAGAATTTCGCACGAAAGGTTGCCGTGTTAATAAGCGGCGAATCCAACATTGAAACTCTCTACGACGCCTATTTCTACATTGATGTTGTCATCGTGATGTCCATCACCACGGCTGTTTACTTAATAACCATGAAGTTAATCAAAAAAATAAGGAGCAAGTAAAATACCAATCCCTCCGTATATGTGGCTTAAAGATGATGGTGGCGCAGATATTCGAGGATCTGTCGATGTTCACGACCGTGAAGGCAGCATTGAAATTATCGGCATGAGCCACGACATTAACCTGCCAGTGGACGGATCTAACGGTAGGATCACCGGTACGCGCCAGCATTCATCAATGATGATTGAGAAAGAAGTGGATAGCTCCACGCCTTATCTGTACAAGGCAGCAGCCACCGGGCAGACGCTAAAAAGCGCTGAACTTCGCTTCTATAACATTAGCGATGCTGGCCAGGAGGTTTGCTATTACACAGTGCTGATGGAAAACGTGAAAGTCACCGGCGTTAACTGCGGCGTGGCAAATGTGAAGCTTGCAGGCAATGACAAACTAAACCATACGGAAAGCGTCAGTTTGCAGTATGAAAAAATCACGTGGCGAATTGTGGATGGCAACATCCAGTACACCGATGCTTGGAACGAGCGTCCAACCGCTTAGAACAACCTTTCCTGCTTTAGAGATACAGAGACTCAAGCACCGCATCGAGCCGTAATCGTCGCAAGGTTGTATGAAGAGTGATGAAACCCAGAAAAGCAAAAACCCAGCCATAAGCTGGGTTTTCAGAATGTTGGTGCCCGGACGCGGAATCGAACCACGGACACGGGGATTTTCAATCCCCTGCTCTACCGACTGAGCTATCCGGGCAACGGGGCGCATTAAACCCTACTCGCGCGGCACCGTCAAACGCTTTTCGGCAAAAATCAGCTGACTGATGCCTTTTACAGCAACCTTCAGACCAACCGGTAAAAATTCATTCGCCTATCGCTGGTATAGGTGAATTTTTAGTCGCTTGTGCCGATAACCTTGCTGACAACCGATACCAATAATAAGGTCCACCATGTTCAGCACTATTACATCAGGAATACTGTCACGCCTTGCGTGGCAAAAACGCGGTCACAGCAAGGCAACGCTCAGTTCATTACAAGATGCCATCGCCATGGTCGAATTCACCCCAGAAGGTAAGATCCTTACCGCCAACGAGCTGTTTCTCGAGCGTATGGGTTACACGCTCAAAGAGATTGTTGGTCAGCATCACAGCATGTTCTGCACCGCCGATATGCTTAACTCGCCGCAATACCGCGACTTCTGGCGACGCCTGAATCGCGGCGAAGGCTTCAGCGATAAATTCCTGCGCGTGGCAAAACACAGCCGTCCTATCTGGCTGGAGGCGAATTACGTGCCGGTGCAGGATCGCAGCGGCCGCGTGATTAAAATCGTCAAGCTGGCGAGCGATATCACCGCGCGCATCATGGACGCGCAAGAGCAGCGCGCCATGACCACTGCGATTGAGCGTTCGATGGCGGTGATCGCCTTCAATCTCAAGGGCGAAGTGTTGATGACCAACGACAACTTCCTGAAAACCATGGGCTATAACGCGTCAGAAGTGATCGGCGTGCATCACAGCCAGTTCTGCCCGCCGGATATGCGCAACAGCGACGAATATCGCCGCTTCTGGCACAAGCTGAATCAGGGCGAATTTATCTCCGGCCAGTTCCAGCGCGTAAATAAACGCGGCCAAACGGTGTGGCTGCGCGCCACTTACAACCCGGTGTTTAACGAAACCGGCGAGCTGTACAAAGTGGTGAAGTTCGCTACCGATGTCACCGCGCAGGTGGAGAAGAATCAGCAAGAGCGCGACGCGGCGCAGCAGGCGTATCAAACCGCACTGCAAACCAGCGAAAGCACGCGCCTTGGCGCCACGGTGATTGAGAACAGCGTGCAGACCATGAATGATTTGGCGGGCGAGCTGCACGGCATTTCTGGTGATATCAACGATCTGAGTCAGTCGTCGGATCGCATTGGCGCCATTGTTGAGAGTATTCGCCGGATTGCCGATCAAACTAACCTGCTGGCGCTGAACGCCGCGGTGGAAGCGGCGCGCGCCGGTCAGCATGGTCGCAGCTTTGCCGTGGTGGCCAATGAAGTGCGCACGCTGGCGGCCAACATCAACCGCGCCACCTCCGAAATTGAGAACATGGTGCAGCAGAACCATACGCTGGCGGAGAAAGCGCTGAAAGGTATCGCCTCCAACCTGAAACGCGCCGATCAGGGCGTGGGGTTGGCGAAAGAAGCCGGCGGCATGATGGCGGATATTCGTGACAGTTCCAGCGAAGTGGTGCGCGCGATTGGGCATGTTACCGCGACATTGCGAGAGGAGTGATGCGTTGCAGGTCGCAATGCACCGCGACCCCACAAACCAGGCGGCATGACAATAACCTGCCAAGGCCGCATGGTTTAGTGCGCCGCCGTCGCCACCGGCGGCGGTGTGGCTTCCGGCATAAAAATGTGGTCGAGAATATTGCGCATCAGCGGCGCCGCCGTGACGCCTTCGTTGCCGCCGTTTTCAAGAATCAACGCCACCGCCACTTTGGGATCGCTAAACGGCGCAAATGCGGTGTAGAAGATGTGGTCACGCAGGCGCATCGGCGTCATTTTGGCGTTATACACCTGATTCTGTTTCAGGCTGAATACCTGCGAGGTGCCGGATTTCGCCGCAATGCCGTACGGCGCGGTGTGAAAGTATTTGTAGCCGGTGCCGTTCGGCGCATTCGCCATACCGAACATGGCGTGGCGCACCAGCGACCAATACGGCGATTTAGCATCGCCAATCTGCGGCTGGGGTAGTTTTGCCTGGTAGAGCTGCACCTCCTTGCCGCGCTGTGATTTCTCCAGCAGATGGGGATTGATCACACGCCCGTTGTTGATGAGCGCCACCATCGCTTTCACCATCTGAATTGGCGTCGCCACCCAATAACCTTGTCCAATGCCCACTGAAACGGTATCGCCCTGATACCACACGTGTTTGTGCACCTTCTGCTTCCATTCGCGGCTCGGCAGCAATCCGGCGTACTCTTCGTTAAGATCGATGCCGGTCGATTTTCCGTAGCCAAACTGGCTCAACATGGTGTGGATGCGATCGATGCCCATCATAAACGCCACCTGATAGAAGAAGCTGTCCGCCGACTCTTCGATGGCTTTGGTGACGTCCAGCATGCCGTGACCGGTTTTTTTCCAGTCGCGATATTTACGATCGGTGCCCGGCAGCGTCCAGGTCGGCGCGCCAAATAGGGTAAAGCTCGGCGTGATGACTTTGGTCAGCAGCGCCGACATCGCCATATAAGGCTTCACGGTGGACGCCGGTGGATACAAGCCTTGCGTAACGCGGTTGATCAGCGGCAGATCTTTATCCTGCAGCAGGGCTTTATAGGCTTTGTAGCTGATGCCTTTGACGAACGGATTGGGATCGTAGCTCGGCGCGGAAACCATCGCCAGCACGCTGCCGTCGTGCGGATCTTCAATCAGCGCCGCCGCACGTTGCCCGGCTAGCTGGCTCTCGACGTACTGCTGCAGATGCAGATCGAGCGTCAGCGTGATGTTCTGACCGGCCACCGGCGGCACCTCTTTCAGCACGCGCACGATGCGGCCGTGGTTATCCACTTCCACTTCCTGATAGCCGGTTTTGCCGTGCAGCAGCGATTCATAATAGCCTTCAATGCCCTGCTTACCGATGTTGTGGTCAGCCGCGTAGTTCTCGCCAACGCCTTCTGCGTTCAGGCGTTTGTAGTCGTTATCGTTGATTTTCGAAACATAGCCAAGCACGTGCGCCAGGTCGGCACCGTAAGGATATTCACGGTCCTGATAGGTATCGACGGTGACGCCGCTAAAGCGGAATTGATTGACGGCGAAGCGCGCGACTTCTTCGTCAGTCAGTTCCGCTTTCAGTTCAACCGGCTTGTAGCGGCTGTTCTGTTTGAGCTCGTGCTCGAAGGTTTCAATCTCTTCCGGCGTAAGATCGACAATCGGCGTCAGCTCTTTCAGCGTTTCCTGCATGTTGTCGATTTTGTACGGCGTGATGTGAATGTCATACCAGCTGACGTTGCGCACCAGCGGAATGCCGTTGCGATCGAAGATCAATCCACGCGTGGGCGCGATGGGGATCATTTTGATGTCGTTTTCGTTGGAACGCGTCTGGTAATAGCTGTGCTGATCGACCTGCAGGCGATACAGGTTGATGCCTAAAATGGTAAAGCAGATGACAACCAGGGCAAAAGCGACAATCGCACGGCGGGCAAACAGCTTTTCTTCTGCTTCGAAATTACGGAAATTCATCAGGTGGGCTTAATCTCTTTGTTATCACGCTAATGATAAGCAGAGATTGTTTCAGAGCCAGCACGAAGATGCACAAGCCTGGGTAAAAGTGTGTCAGATGTTTACGGGATGGTGCGGTCTGGTGCCCTCACCCCGGCCCTCTCCCACCGGGAGAGGGAGAAAAAAAGCGCCGACTGGTCCCCTCTCCCGCGTGCGGGAGAGGGTTAGGGTGAGGGAAAAGAGATTAATCGCCCAGCAGCACTGACTCCAGCGCGATCTTAATCATATCGTTGAAGGTGGTCTGACGCTCAGCCGCCGTGGTCTGCTCGTGGGTGCGGATGTGGTCCGACACGGTACAGATGGTCAGCGCTTTCGCACCAAACTCTGCTGCCACGCCGTAAATACCCGCCGCTTCCATCTCCACACCCAGAATGCCGTACTTCTCCATCACGTCGAACATCTGCGGATCTGGCGTATAGAACAGATCGGCGGAGAAGATGTTACCCACGCGCGCATCAACGCCCAGCGCTTTCGCGGCATCAACGGCGTTACGCACCATGTCGAAGTCAGCAATCGCCGCGAAGTCGTGATCCTTGAAGCGCATGCGGTTCACTTTGGAATCGGTGCAGGCGCCCATACCAATCACCACGTCGCGCAGTTTCACGTCTGCGCGCACTGCGCCGCAAGAACCGACACGGATAATCTTCTTCACGCCGAAATCGGTGATCAGCTCTTTGGTGTAGATCGAGCAGGATGGAATGCCCATGCCGTGACCCATCACCGAAATCTTGCGGCCTTTATAAGTCCCGGTGTAACCCAGCATGCCGCGCACGTTGTTCACTTCCACCACATCTTCGAGGAAGGTTTCCGCAATGTGCTTTGCGCGCAGCGGATCGCCTGGCATCAGCACGACGTCCGCGAAATCACCCATTTCTGCATTAATATGAGGCGTTGCCATGGTTATTTTCCTTATTAAATTTGGGGCGCTGTTTTACAGCATGCTCTTGCCGTAGTCCATGCTGGACAGGCCAAAATATTTTGCGATGGTCTGGCCGATATCCGCGAAGGTATCGCGGTATCCCAGCGATCCTGGCTTCACATTCGGGCCGTAGATCAGAATCGGAATGTGCTCACGCGTGTGCTCGGTGCCTTTCCAGCTTGGATCGCAGCCGTGATCGGCGGTGAGGATCAGAATGTCGCCCTCTTGCACCAACTCCATCAGCTCTGGCAAACGACGATCGAACAACTCCAGTCCGCCCGCATAACCGGCGATATCGCGACGATGTCCCCACGTTGAGTCAAAATCAACGAAGTTAGTGAACACAATCGAAGTATCTGGCGCTTTCTTCATCTGCTCAATCGTAGCGTTGAACAGCGCGTCTAAGCCGGTGGCTTTGACTTTCTGCGTGATGCCCTGCTCAGCGTAGATATCGGCAATTTTACCCACCGAAATCACTTCACCGCCCTTCTCATCGACCAGTTTTTTCAGCATGGTCGCTGAAGGCGGCTCCACCGCCAGATCGTGACGGTTGCCGGTACGCTCGAAGTTACCCGCTTTGTCGCCCACGAACGGACGCGCAATCACGCGGCCGATGTTGTAGCCGCCATTGGTCAGCTCCTCACGGGCGATTTCACACAGTTCGTACAGACGATCAAGGCCAAAGGTCTCTTCATGGCAGGCAATCTGGAAAACCGAATCCGCCGAGGTGTAGAAAATCGGCTTGCCGGTTTTCATGTGCTCTTCGCCGAGCTGGTCGAGGATCACCGTGCCCGATGAGTGACAATTACCGAGATATCCCGGCAGATCGGCACGTTTCACCAGAGTATCCAGCAGCGCCTGCGGGAAGCTGTTCTCTTTATCGCTGAAGTAGCCCCAATCAAACAGCACCGGCACGCCGGCGATTTCCCAGTGGCCCGACGGCGTATCTTTACCGGACGACAATTCGCTGGCGTAAGCATACGCCCCGATGATTTCCGCGTTGGGATCGAGGCCTGGCGGGAAACGACCGGTAGAGAGCTCAGCCGCTTTGCCGAGGCCCAGTTTGGTCAGGTTAGGTAAGTGCAGCGGGCCTTCGCGACCTTCATTGGCGCGGCCTTCGAAACAGGCTTCGGCGATATGGCCGAGCGTGTCCGATCCTTCATCACCGAATTTATCGGCGTCTTTGCTGGAGCCGATCCCGAAGGAGTCGAGAACCATAATAAAAGCACGTTTCATGCAAGTCTCCTGCGCAATGCGCGATGACAAGTCAAAAAAAAGCGATCAGATCAGTATACCCGAACGGCCGCTGCCTGGCACGAAGAAGCGCCAGTTATTCGCTAATGCGACGATAAACTACCGGCGTGATCGCTGGCGCAGTATCGCTCAGCGTGATGGCTGCTTTAACGGCGGCGGCGGCCTGCTGCCACTGCGCTTCCGACGCGGCGTGGATAATTGCCAGCGGACGCTGCGCGTCAATCTGCGTGCCGAGCGTGGTCACATCGCTCAAGCCCACGCTGTAATCAATGCTGTCGCTGGCGCGCTGGCGCCCCCCGCCGAGCGCAACCACCGCCATGCCGAGCGCACGCGTATCCATTGCGCTGACGATACCGGCGCCATCGGCGTATACCGCTTTGCTCAGCGTTGGCGCGGGCAGATAGCTGTCCATGCGCTCGATGAAATCTACCGGACCCTTTTGCGCCGCCACCATGCGGGCAAATACTTCAGCGGCTTTGCCGTTATCCAGCACCTGCTGCAGCTTTTGGCGCGCATCGGCGTCATTCTCAGCCAGTTTGCCGGAGATCAGCATTTCCGCGCACAGCGCCATCGTCACTTCCAGCAGGCGCGGATTGCGCGCCTCGCCGGTCAGGAACTGCACCGCTTCACGCACTTCCAGCGCATTACCGGCGGTAGAAGCCAGCACCTGATTCATGTCGGTGAGCAGCGCGGTGGTTTTACAACCTGCGCCATTGGCGACGCCAACAATCGCCTGTGCCAGATTTTCTGAGGCTTCGAAGGTCGGCATAAAGGCGCCGGAGCCCACTTTCACGTCCATCACCAGCGCATCCAATCCTTCCGCCAGTTTTTTGGCGAGGATCGACGCGGTGATCAGCGGAATGGAGTCCACGGTGGCGGTGATATCGCGCGTGGCGTAAAAACGTTTGTCGGCCGGCGCCAGCGAATTGGTCTGACCAATAATCGCGATGCCGACGTCTTTAATGATCTGGCGGAAACGATCATCGCTCGGGAAGATATCAAAGCCCGGAATCGCTTCCAGTTTATCCAGCGTGCCGCCGGTGTGGCCGAGGCCGCGCCCGGAGATCATCGGCACATAACCGCCGCACGCTGCTACCATCGGGCCGAGCATCAGCGAAGTGACATCGCCAACGCCGCCGGTGGAGTGTTTATCAACAATCGGGCCGTTGAGATTCAGCGATTTCCAGTTCAGCACCGTGCCGGAGTCGCGCATCGCCATAGTCAGCGCCACGCGCTCGTCGAGCGTCATATCATGGAAATAGATGGTCATCGCCAATGCGGCAATTTGACCTTCCGAAACGCTGTTGTCGCGCACGCCGTTGATGAAGAAGCGAATCTCCGCTTCACTCAGCGCCTGGCCGTCGCGTTTTTTTCGAATAATTTCTTGTGGCAGGAACACAATGGCCTCCCGGAATAAAAAAGAGGTCACCATAAATGGCGACCCTACAAAGAATGATGTGAACTTAATAACCGGCTTTGCTGGTCGCGGTTTCGTGGCCCAGCGTATTCAGCAGGCTTGCCAGCAGGCTGGAGGCACCGAAGCGGAAATGACGCGCATCCGCCCAGCCTTCACCCAGAATGTCGTCCGCCAGCTGCAGATAAAGCGCCGCGTCTTCTGCAGTGCGCACGCCGCCCGCCGGTTTGAAACCAACCTGCTGCTTCACGCCTTTGTCGCGGATCACTTGCATCATGATCGCCGCCACTTCTGGCGTCGCGTTGACCGGCACTTTACCGGTGGAGGTTTTGATGAAATCGGCACCCGCATCAATAGCGATTTCCGAAGCGGCACGAATCAGCGCTTCGTCTTTCAGCTCGCCGCTTTCGATGATCACTTTCAGCAGCACGTTCGCCGCCGTGCAGGCTTCTTTACAGGCTTTCACCAGCTCGAAACCGATATCGCGGTTGCCAGCAATCAGCGCACGATACGGGAACACCACATCCACTTCGTCAGCGCCGTAGGCGATGGCCGCGCGGGTTTCGGCCAGCGCGATCTCAACGTCATCGTTGCCGTGCGGGAAATTGGTGACGGTGGCGATGCGGATTTCCGGCGTGCCCTGCTCGCGCAGCGCTTTACGTGCTGCCGGGATGAAACGCGGATAGATGCAGATGGCAGCGGTGTTACCGGCTGGGGATTTCGCCTGACGGCACAGCGCGATCACCTTCTCGTCGGTGTCGTCTTCGTTCAGGGTGGTTAAATCCATCAGTTGCAATGCGCGCTGTGCTGCTGCTTTCAAGTCGGTCATGATGCTCTCCAAAATTCAGATCGGCGGGCACAACCCACCGGGGAATGTGATAATTCTAACAAATACCGTGACGTTAAATTGCGCTTCACGTCACACGAAAAAGAAAACCTGTCATTTAAATACAATTATTTAGTGATGATTATCACAAATAATTGCTAACCAGGCGGGAATGCGCCGTGATGGACATTGTTATTATTATCACAAAAATGGACGCAAAAGTGTACTCTCAGCTTTATCAATGTAGCTAATCAGGCGTAAGGCAGCGTAAATGCAGAATCTGTCGGGTGAGAATCAGGCAGGCAAGGCGAACAGCTGCTGGCTGTTATGCCAAAGCGCATCGGCGATCGCTTCAGGGGATTCGCTGCGTAACTGACACAGCACGTCAAACACGTTGCGCGCCCGCTCCGGACGATTGGGCTGGCCCTGAAAACCGTGCAGCGGCATATCGGGCGCGTCGGTTTCCAGTAATAACGCCTTGAGCGGCAGGTTGGCGATGGTGTTGCGGGTTTTACTGGCGCGTTCATAGGTGATAGTGCCGCCAACGCCAATGGCATAGCCAAGCTGAATAAAGCGCTCCGCCTGCTGCTGGCTGCCCGCAAAACCGTGTACCACGCCACGACGCGGCAGATCGTGACGACGTAAATGCAGCGCTAATTGATCGTGGGTGCGGCGCGAGTGCAGGATCACCGGCAGATCGTATTGCTTCGCCAGCTTGAGCTGCTTATCGAGCAGCCGCGTCTGTTTGGCAAATTGCGCATCGTCCATATAGAGATCGAGACCGATCTCGCCGATCGCCACACGCTTGCTATCGGGCTTTTTCAGCCAGCGCGCTAATTCATCAAGGTGCGCATCTTCCTGATGCTCAGCAATATTGATTGGATGCAGGCCCAGCGCGGCATACAGCGCCGGATGCTGCTGCGCCAGTTGCGTCACAAGCGCGAAACGGCTGGCATCCACGCTCGGTACAATGATGCGTTCCACGCCGGCCTGCGCAGCGCGCGCGATGCTGGCGTGCGCATCATCAACGAACGGCGGGAAATCGAAGTGGCAATGCGTGTCGATAAACTTCATGCCAGCGAGCCTTTATCAAAATCGGCATCGTTTTCCGCCAGCGCGGGCGTAATCAGCGGGCGATTGTCGGGCGCATTCGCCACTGCTGCCGGCGGCGTAACCGTGGTTGAACGCACCAGCGGCTCAGCATCGCTTAGCCATTGACCAAGCGTGGCGAGGAAATAGCGCCCGCTGCGGCGGCCTAAATGGTAATCCTGATTCAGCGATGACAAGCGGCTGCCAAGCGCCATGCTCGCCAGCGGTTTTGGCGGACAGATTTCGATGATGCGCAGATTATCCGGCGGCTGCTCGATGAACTGCTGAATCTCGCGATAGCTCTCTTCATGCTGATGCAGGATGTTGATCATCGGCTGCAATGCGCTGTCGGACAAAAAGCGTTCCATGCGTTTAAACCACTTCGGCGTGTAGGACACCTGCGACGGCACGGTGCGGATCACCACAATGGTATCCGCGCCACGGCGCGCAGCTTCGCGTACCGGAATGGCATCGCTGATGCCGCCGTCAAGATAGCTCACGCCGTCCATCTGCACGCCGCTGCGGTAAAAACCGGGGATCGCGCTGGACGCTTTTAGGATGTCGTGCCAGTTGGTGCTGATCGGGTTGAAGTACTCGGCGCGGTAATCATCGCTGCGGCAGGCGCACATATAGAATTCGCTGCCTTTGGCAAACAGCCCTTCGGCGGTATTGAGCGCCAGCGGGAATTCCTGTTTAGTGATATCGATCAGCCAATCGAGATCGATAAGATGCCCGCCGCGCACGAATCGTAGCGGATCAAAGAACAGTTTGCTGGTGGTGTAACGGGAGATCACGCGTCGCGCGTAGCCAGGCTGGCCACAGACAAACGCCGACAGGTTTTGCGCCCCGGCCGAGGTGCCGAGTAACAGTTGAAAAGGATTGAAGCCTGCGCGTTGAAATTCGTCCAGCACGCCTGCGGTAAAGATGCCGCGCTGACCGCCGCCTTCGCACACCAAGGCGATTTTATTCGATTTAAAAGGAGTTAAAGCCAGCGGTTCGAATGAACCTAATGTCAACGGAATACGTGTGCCCAATGGATGTCCCTCAGTGTTGCTTGCTCTGAGGGAGTCGCCGAAGCAGCATCCCGGAGAACCAGTCATTGTCGTTCCCTGACCAATTGCTTCTGCAATCGTTGCGGCTTCGTAGTATGCCGCACAAGACCGGTCTCCGCTTTAGGTGACTCGCGGGTTAGCGTCTATTGAGACGCAAGTAGTCAGGGTCGTTTGCGCCCGGTAAACAGGCTCACGAGGAACAGAATAATACCGACAATGAAGACAATTTTAGCTGCCCATGCTGCCGTACCCGCCAGACCGCCGAAGCCTAATGCCGCAGCAATCAGAGCGATGACCAGAAAGATAATACCCCAACGAAACATAAGCCTCTCCTTTACCATTGTGAAAATCGAACTGCTTATTTACACCTTTGTTTTTATTACGAAACGGCACCTGCTGGTGCCGAGTCGCTCGCGTTAAGATTTCACCTTCAGGTCATTCTTCACGCTTTTCACGCCTTCAATGGCTTTGGCGATCTTCTCAGCACGGTCGGACTGTGCCTGATTCGCCACTTCCCCTGATAACTGCACAACACCGTCGGTGGTTTCCACCTTAACGTTGCGTGATGGCACGATATCATCTGCTAAAAGCTTAGCTTTAATTTCGCTGGTGGTTGCGGTATCGCCCGCATAACCTTTCAGAGAAGCATTTTTGCTGTCTTTAACGTGTAGTTTGTCGCTGACGGATTTCACACCTTCGACTTTCTGCACCAGCGCGACGGCTTTTTCAGCCTGATCCTGAGAAGCCACGAAGCCGCTCAGTGTCACCACGCCATCGTGCGTTTTGACGGAGATATCCGTGCTTTTAATTGCGTCATCATCCACCAGCGCCGCTTTGGCTTTAGCCGTGATGCCGCTGTCATCCATATAGCCATCGACTTTTTTCATAGAGCTATCGATCTTCGCACCCGCGCTGTCGGAGGTTTGCTGTGCTTTCTGCGACAGTGATTCATCTGCAAACGCCGCACCGCTCAGCAGAGCAGAACCGGCCAGGGCAGCAATCAGGGTTTTAGCAATCTTAGTCTTATTCATCGATATCATCCTTCTATCAGTTAACTCATCCGTTATCGCGGATGCGCCAGCAACGAACGGCGTTGCTGAGTTACTGGACGTAATGAAACCCGAAAGGGCTCTTTTCTCGTCCGACAGGATAATAGTAGTAGGGATTACAGCTTTTGCTGGCTCTTGTGGTTGATATATCGCCAAAAAGAGAAAAAAACAGCGGAATTAGGAGGAGTCTGTAACAAACAAAACAGGGCCAGTGAAAATCACAGGCCCTGCTGGCAACGGCGATTAGTGCTCGCGCGTTTTGCGGAATCTCACGTCAGGATAGCGTTCCTGAGTGATGTTGAGGTTCACCATGGTTGGCGCGATATACGTGAGGTTATCACCGCCGTCGAGCGCCAGGTTTACTTCGTTTTTACGCTGGAAATCGTCGAATTTCTTCGCATCATCACACTCAACCCAGCGAGCGGTTGAGACGTTGATGGCTTCGTAGATCGCTTCAACGTTGTATTCGCTTTTCAGGCGTGCCACCACCACTTCGAACTGCAGCACACCGACCGCGCCCACAATCAGATCGTTGTTGTGTACCGGGCGGAACACCTGCACCGCGCCCTCTTCCGACAGCTGAACCAGCCCTTTCAGCAGCTGTTTCTGCTTCAGCGGATCGCGCAGACGGATACGGCGGAACAGCTCTGGCGCGAAGTTCGGAATGCCGGTGAACTTCATGTTTTCACCCTGCGTAAAGGTGTCGCCAATCTGAATGGTGCCGTGGTTGTGCAGACCAATGATGTCGCCCGGATAGGCTTCTTCTACGTGCGAACGGTCGCCGGCCATAAAGGTCAGTGCATCGGAAATCACCACATCTTTACCGGTACGCACCTGACGCAGCTTCATGCCTTTTTCGTACTTGCCGGATACCACACGCATAAAGGCGACGCGGTCGCGGTGCTTCGGGTCCATGTTTGCCTGGATCTTAAACACGAAGCCGCTGAATTTCTCTTCCTTTGCTTCCACCAAACGCGCGTCGGTGTTGCGCGGCATTGGACGCGGCGCCCAGCTAACCAGGCCATCCAGCATATGATCAACGCCGAAGTTACCCAGCGCGGTGCCGAAGAACACCGGCGTGATTTCGCCACTCAGGAACAGCTCCTGATCGAACTCGTGCGAAGCGCCCTGCACCAGCTCCAGCTCATCGCGCAGCTGCTGTGCCAGATCTTCGCCTACTGCGACATCCAGTTCTGGATTCGCCAGCCCCTTAACAATGCGCACTTCCTGAATGGTGTGGCCTTTACCGGTTTGATACAGGTAAGTTTCGTCGTTGTAGAGGTGATAAACCCCTTTGAACAACTTGCCGCAGCCAATCGGCCAGGTAATAGGTGCGCAGGCGATCTTCAGCTCACTCTCCACTTCATCCAGCAGCTCCATGGGATCGCGGATGTCACGGTCGAGTTTGTTCATAAAGGTGATGATTGGCGTATCGCGCAGGCGCGTCACTTCCATCAGCTTGCGGGTGCGATCTTCAACACCTTTCGCGGCGTCGATCACCATCAAACAGCAGTCAACCGCCGTCAGCGTACGGTAAGTATCTTCAGAGAAGTCTTCGTGTCCTGGCGTATCCAGCAGGTTCACGAGGCTGTCGCGATACGGGAACTGCATCACCGAGGTGGTGATGGAGATACCACGTTGTTTCTCCATCTCCATCCAGTCCGATTTCGCGTGCTGGTTGGAGCCGCGGCCTTTGACGGTACCGGCGGTTTGAATCGCCTGTCCGAACAGCAGCACTTTTTCGGTGATTGTGGTTTTACCGGCGTCCGGATGCGAGATGATCGCAAAGGTACGGCGGCGCGCCACTTCTTCTAAAAAGGAGGCATTAGACATTGAGTGAATTCTTCTTCAAGGGCAACACGCGGACAGCGCGCTGCGAATAAATCGTTTCGGGGTCATTCCGCAGGATAACGCGGCCAATGGCGACGCAGTGGCGTCGGTTCACAGCAAGAGGTGCGCGATCTACATTGGCGGCAGTCCTGAATCCCGTCAGCATTGAGGCGGCATAGCATACAATATTTCGCAGAAAGGGGGAATCGGTGCCCTTAATGGCCCTCACCCTAACCCTCTAATCACCCCAACACCCGCACCACTGCCGCCTTGAAGATCTTCACGCCAATCTCCAGCGAGCTCAGCTCAAAGCGCATCTCAGGATGATGTAAACCCGGCACCAGATTGGTTCCCAATCCCCAGAAACCGGCTTTAACCTGCGGGTTTTTCACCGGGTAATAGAAGAAATCTTCGCTGCCCGGCGTGGTTTTGGTATCCAGCAAACCGGCTTCGCCCAGCACGTCGACAATCGCCGCGCGAATCACCGCCGTAGCTTCCTCATGAATTTCTGCCGCCGGCATCTCTTTTAGCACCACCACGTCCGCCGTGGCACCCAGCGCCGCCACGCTGTGCTGAATCGCCAGCGTGACTTTCTCTTTCAGCACCGCCATTGGCGCGTTTTCCTGCGAACGCAGATCCCACACCACGCGCGCCTCATCCGGCACCGAGTTGGTCACGCCCGCATCGCACAGAAAGCGTGTAGCTTTCACGCTCCAGGTCAAACCCGGCGGCAGATGGATGGCGTTGACGGCCTGTACCGCTTGCACCGCCGCATCCAGCGCGTTGACGCCCAGATGCGGACGCGCCGCATGCGCCGGTGCACCTTTGATGGTAGCTTCCAGCGTGCTGCAGGCAGAGTAAATCACCGCTGGCGTCGCCTGTCCCACATGACACTCTTCCAGCGGACGCACATGGAAGCCGAGAATCATCTCCACATCCTCCAGCGCGCCGCCCTCAATCATCGCCAGCGCACCCGCACCGAGCTCTTCCGCCGGCTGGAACAGCAGCTTGAGCCGCCCTTTCTTGATCGCGCCCTCTTTCATCAGCTCTTGCGCTGCCGTCAGCACCACCGACGAATGGCCATCGTGGCCGCAGGTGTGACGCGCACAGGCTACGCCATCAATGATATGGCCGAGCGCATCCATATCCGCACGCAGCGCCAGCACCGGACCGGGCACGCCGCTGTCGATTTCCGCCACCATGCCGGTGGTGTTATTGATGCCGCGCGTCACCTTAATTCCGGCGCTCTCCAGCTGATCGGCAATATAAGCAGAGGTTTTGAATTCCTGAAAACCCAGTTCGGGAATTTCATGCAGAAAATGGTAATGCTCTAAGACGTTCGACACCGCTAAGCTCCTGACAAGTAAAGGCAAGCCTCAGCATCGCCCGATGCGCAGCTATAATCAATCCAGCGTGAATGAAAATTAGTCAAAAATGAGAACTCCTCGCATTCAACATGTGGAATAATTCCATTTACAATCAATAAGATAAATTCAACCTTTTTGCGAAAAACCCTTCACAAAAAAGTATAGATTGATGCATAATTCGCCGTACTTCACCTGACAAATTAAAAAGGACTCAGCCATGTTAACTGCTGAAATGACCTCGCGTTTAAACGACCAACTGAACCTCGAATTCTTCTCTGCCAACCTCTATCTGCAGATGAGCGCCTGGTGCAGCGATAAAGGCTATGAAGGTGCCGCTTCATTCCTGAAAATGCATTCTCGCGAAGAGATGCAGCACATGCAGAAGCTGTTCGATTACGTCAGCGATGCCGGCGCTTTGCCGGTGCTGGGCAGCATTGCGGCGCCAGCGATTAGCTGGACTTCACTGAACGACGTGCTGGAAGAAGCGCTGAAGCATGAGCAGCTGATTACCAAAAAAATCAACGAGCTGGTGCACACCGCCTTAACCACCCAGGATTACTCAACCTTCAACTTCCTGCAGTGGTACGTTGCCGAGCAGCATGAAGAAGAGAAGCTGTTCAAAACCGTGCTGGATAAACTGGCGATGGTCGGCAACAAAGGCGAAGGCCTGTTCCTGGTGGACAAAGATCTCGGCCACATGTCCGTCGACGGCCACGGCGCATAATAATAAAGATTACACACAGCAAAAATTGAGAACGCCCGACATGTCGGGCGTTTTTTTATGCCTATTCCAACTCTTTCAACCGCAACTCCGACGGCTGCGGACGGCCAAAGAAATAGCCCTGGAATAGCGTACACCCCTCTTCGCGCAGCTTCGCAAACTGCTCGCCGTTCTCCACGCCTTCAGCGGTAATTTGAATATCGAGGCTGCGGCTCATGCCGGTAATGGCGCGGATAATCGCCAGCGCCTCGCGGCTGTCGCCCATATCGTTGATAAACGACTTATCGATTTTGATTTTGTCGAACGGGAATGAACGCAGATAACTGAGCGATGAGTAGCCGGTGCCGAAATCATCCAGCGCAATCTGCACGCCAAGCGTTTTCAAACTCTGCAAGGTGCGGATATTACCGAGCGTGTCGTCCAGCAGCACTGATTCGGTGATCTCCACTTCCAGCCGATGCGGCGCCAGCCCGGATTCCCGCAGCGCACCTTCCACCACCGACACCAGCGAGCTGTTTTTAAACTGCAGCGGCGACAGGTTCACCGACACCGATTGTTCGGTGTTCCAGCTCTGCGCTTCGCGGCAGGCTTCATACAGCGCATAGGCGCCGAGCATGTGAATCAAACCGGTCTCTTCAGCGATCGGGATGAAATCGTTCGGCATGATCAGCCCTTTGATCGGGTGATGCCAGCGCATCAGCGCTTCATAGCCGATGATGCCCTGCTCGTTGGTAATCGGCTGATAGTAAAGCTTAAGCTGACGACCAGAAATCGCATCACGCAGATCGTTCTCAATCACGCGACGGCTGCGCGCCTGATTGTCCATCTCAATGGTGAAGTGTTCGAAGCGATTGCGGCCATTACGTTTGGCTTCGTACAGCGCCATATCGGCGCAGCGCAGCATATGCTCCGGCGTGTTGGTGGCCTGCGAGGTGAGCGCGATGCCAACGCTCAAGCCCACCGACAGATTATGCCCTTCAACGTTGATCGGCGGACGAATCGCCTCGATCAGCCGCTGCGCCACCACCGCCGCTTCATCGGCAGCACGAACATTGGGTAACACAATGGCAAACTCATCGCCGCCAATGCGCGCCAGCGTATCGTGATCGCGCAGCGCGCTGCGCAGGCGTTTTGCGACCACGCGCAGCAGGTCATCACCAATCTGGTGGCCGAGTGCATCGTTGACGTTTTTGAAGTTATCAAGATCGAGACACAGCGTGGCGCTGACCTGGTGGTTCTGACTGTCGACGCGCAGCGCTTCACTCAGCTTCTGGCGGAACAGCACGCGGTTCGGCAGGCTGGTGAGATTGTCGTGATGTGCCATGTGACGAATGCGCGCATCGGCTTCACGCTGGTCGGTCACATCCTCAACAATCAGCATCACGTAGTTCTGACGCATATCTTTGCCGCTAATGGTGGTGGCGCGCGTATGCAGAATGCGCTCGCCGCCCGCCGTCAGCAGCAGCTGTTCGCGCGAGTGAATGCCTTCGCTGCGCAGCGCCACATCCGCCAGGCTGTTGAAGTAATCCCCCAGCTCCGCCGACATACATTCGTGCGGGCGCTTATGCATGATCAGCGCTTTATTAATGCCAAACAGCTGCTCGGCTTTGTCATTCACCATCAGGATTTCACGGCTGATGGCGTCTTCAACAATCACGCACGAGGGAATATTGCTGATGATGGTGTCGAGAAAACCCGACAGCTCCGACATTTTCGCGCTCTGCGACTGGGCCAGATCCCGTGCGCGCAGCAGCTGCTGCTCGTTCTCACGCCGTTCGGTGATATCGCGGGTAATTTTGGCGAAACCGATCAGTTTGCCGCTTTCATCATGAATCGCTTCGATAACAACGTGGGCCCAAAATGCCGAGCCATCTTTGCGGTAGCGCCAGCCTTCATCTTCAAAACGCCCGGTTTTCAACGCAATGCCGAGGTTAGCTTCGGGCGCATTGGCATGACGTTCCGCTGAACTGTAAAACACCGAGAAGTGCTGACCGACAATCTCGTCAGCCAGATAACCTTTAGCGCGCTGTGCACCGTTGTTCCAGTTCACCACGCGGCCCTGCACATCCAGCATATAGATGGCGTAATCGCGCACGCCTTCCACCAGCAGACGGAAGTTCTTCTCCTGCTCGTGTTGTTTACGCAGCAGCGCCTGTTGTTCGGTGCAGTCGCGGGTGATTTTGGCGTAGCCAATCAGCTTGCCGGCATCATCACGAATCGCGTCAATGATGACATGTGCCCAAAATGCGCTGCCATCTTTGCGGTACCGGTAGCCTTCGTCTTCGAAACGACCGGTTTTGAAGGCGGTGGTGAGATTTTTTTCCGGGATATGGTTTTTACGATCCTGGGCGCTGTAGAAGCGTGAGAAGTGCTGTCCAACAATCTCTTCGGCAACGTAGCCTTTCGCGCGCTGTGCGCCTACGTTCCAGTTTTCCACGTTGCCGTCCAAGTCGAGCATATAGATGGCGTAATCACTGACGCCTTCCACCAGCATGCGAAAGCGCTGTTCCTGCTCGCGCTGTTTACGCTGCTGCTCTTGCTGCTCGGTACAGTCGCGGGTGATTTTGGCAAAACCCAGCAGCTCACCAAACTCATCGCGGATGGCGTCGATCACCACATGCGCCCAAAACGCGCTGCCATCTTTACGGTAACGCCAGCCTTCGGTTTCAAAGCGCCCGGTTGCTGTTGCGGTCGCCAGTCCGCGCTGCGGCGCGCCGTTTTTACGATCGTCTTCGCTGTAGAACAGCGCAAAATTCTTCCCTACGATTTCATCGGGCGTGTAACCTTTGGCGCGCTGCGCGCCGCTATTCCAGTTCGCCACCGTGCCATCGGGTTTGAGCATGTAAATGGCGTAATCCACCACGCTCTGTACCAAAAGTCGGTACATGACGTCAGAGTTATTATTCATTGTTATTCGCCTATTGCTGGGCTGGTATCGTCGAAACTTAAGAAAATTCTTAATTATCAAGCAGACTTAAGCGCAAATACGCAGCGCTGACAAGCGCTATTCATCCGCAGACAAATGTTGGTAGGTAAGTTATCGGCAGTGGCGAGAAAATGTTCAGTAGGATACTTCACAAATCATCATACGTTGACGGCAGGCTGGCGTTACGCTTGCCACGGTAAAATGCCGTGCGGCAAGCGTCGCGTCAGGCGTGTGGCAACCGCCATTAATAAGCAAACCACCACAATCATCAGGCAGCCCACCGCCGCCGCCAGCGACGCGGATCCGCCTTCATCAAGGAATACGATGGTCGGTCCGATGGTTTGCGTTTGCGAGGTGACCAGCAGCACCGAAACCTGGATTTCATTCAGCGCGGTGAGAAACACCAGCACGCTGCCCGCCAGCGCCGACGGTGCCGCCAGTGGCAATAAGATGTCGCGCATGCGGCGCAGAAAACCGGCGCCGCACAAACGTGCCGCTTCATCTAATGCCGGTTCCAACTGGGCGAATCCGGCCAGCGTTGGGCGCAGCACCAGCGCGAGGAAGTTCGCCAGATAGGCGGCAAGGATGATCCACACCGTGCCATACAGCGAGACATTAACGATCGGCAGCGGACGCAGGAAAAACAGCATCGCCGCCACGCCGGTGACAATGCCCGGCAGCGCGTAGGTCAGTTCACTCGCCAGCCACAATCCGCGCACTAATTGAGTTCGCCGCCAGCTGAGGAAATAGGCGAGAAACAGCGCGCAAACCGTTAAAATCAGCGCCGCCAGCGTGGTCAATCCGAGGCTGGTGAGAAACGCCTGTCGCACCGCCGGATAACCCCACAACGCGACGCGGAAGTTCTCCAGCGTCAGCGTTTGCCAGCTCAGCGCCTGGCCAAAACCGCTGGTGAGCGCGGTGATCAACAGCGCGCTGAGCGGCAACAGCAAGGTCAGCGCCATCCACAGCCAGGCGACGCCCTCAACCGCCATACGCCCGCGCCCCAACGATTGCTGCCACAGGCGCGGCGCACCGTTGATGCGCACATCATGGCGTCCGCCCAACCAGGCGCTGGCCGCCATGCCCGCCAGCGTAATCACCGCAATCAATAACGCATACACCGCGGTGTTTGGCAGCGCGCTCGGACCAATGCCATTCAACTGCTGATACACCAGCGTGATCAGCGTTGGCACGCGCGCCGGAATCCCCAGCATCGCCTGAATACCGAAGTTGCCCGCCGCCGCAACGAAGGTCAGCGCGGCACCGGCAAAAATCGCCGGTCGCGCCAGCGGCAGCACAATGGTGAACAGGATACGCGCGCGTGACGCACCGCTGGCCTGCGCCGCTTCCACCAAATCGGCGGGCAAACGGCGCAAACCGGCGCGCACGGTGAGGAACACCAACGGCGCATTGTGCGTGCCAAGCAGCAGCACAATGCCGGTTAAGGAGTAGAGCGGCTGCTCGCCGGGCGCAAACCACGGCAACTCAAGCGTGGCGAACAGCAGCGCCAGCGGACTGCCCGGAGCCAGCGCCTGCAGCCAGGCCAGCGCCGTCACCTGCGGCGGAATCATCAGCGGCAGGATAAACGCAAACACCCACGCGGTTTTGGCGCGCAGATCGCTAAGCGCCACCAGCCACGCAGCGGCGGTGCCGAGCACCACGGAAATCAGAGTAGAACTGAGCGCGATGAGCAACGTATTGCCGCTGGCGATCAACACGCGATCGCTCGCCAGCAGGCGCGTTAAGCGTGCGATATCCGGCACACCGCTGGGCGCAATGGCGGTCCACACCAACCGCATCAGCGGCGCCACCGACAGCAAACCAATCAGCAGCACCAGCAGCGCCAGAATCAGCCGTTCGCTGTTAACGTGCGGCGCTTTGCGCGCCACATTGCGCCATTCGTTGCTCAACACGCTCATGCTTAGCCACCAAACAGCGCGCTGAACCGATCGCGCACTGCCGCATCTTCTTTGATCGCTTTCGCCACGTCCGGCGACAGCAGCTTGATTTTATTGATCGGCGTGAAGCCTGCCGGTGCTGAGACGCGATCATCCACCGGACGGTTGCCCTGCTCGACCACCAGCTTCTGGCCTGGCTCGGAAAGCATAAAGTTAACGAAGGCTTTGGCGGCCGGCAGGTTGTGCGCGGTTTTCATGATGGCAACCGGTTCGGTGACATACGACACGCCCTCTTTGGGATAGACCAGATCCACCGGTGAACCCTTTTTCTTCGCCAGAATCACGTCGGCGTCGGTGATTATGCCGTATTTATCCAGCCCGCTGGCGACCGCCTTCAGCGCCGGACCGTTGCCGCCCTGCGGCGCGATGCCGATGGCCGCCAACTTTTGGTAGAAGCTCCAGCCAATCGACGGCGTGTTGATATCGGTGTGCAGCTTGTAGAGCGCCGCGCCGGAGTAAAGCGGGCTTGGTACCGCAATCTGCCCTTTGTTGGCTTCCACCGCCAGCGCGTTCCAGCTATCAATCGGCTGCGCATGCTGGGTGTTGTAGGCAATTACCGTGGCGATGATTTTGGTGCCGAAGAAGGTTTTGTCTTTGTCGTAAAACGATGGATTGATGTGGCTAAGCGGCGCATCGCTGTAGCTGTAGAGATGGTTTTCGTTTTTCAGCGCGCCGAGGTTGATGGCGTCGGCAATCAGCAGCACATCCGGCTTGGCTTCGCCGCTCATCATTTCGGTGCGCAGCACGTTCATTAACTGCGTGGTGCCGTTGCGCGTCCACTCGACCTGCACATTGGGATAGGCGGCTTTAAACGCATCCATGGTTTGCTGGGCAATTTCGGGTGCCTGCGAGGTATAAACCACCAATTTCCCTGCTGGCGCCTCGTCGGCAAAGCTGGCGGCAGAGATCACGAATCCACTGGCTAACATCAACACGTTTAACGTCGTACGCATAGCATTTCCCTGAAGGTTGAAGAGGTTAATAAGGAAGAATCCAGCCGTCACGCAGCGCCACCCCCACAGTGGCGTCGACAACGGGTAAAGGCTGATCGGCCAGCAGCAGCGTGATGCTGCATTCGGGCGCGGCCAGCGGCGTCACGTTGAGCTGATGGTGGCCGCCGCGATAGATCACCCGCTGCACGCGTGCAGCAAACTGCGGTTCGCCCGGCGCGGCTAAGTGGAAATCGACTGCGTGAAAACTGGCTTGCGCCTGCGGCTGCGGGCGCTGATGCGGCGCGCAGCGTAACGACACGCGCAGGCCGCACAGCGTGGCATAAGCGCGGCCCTCGCCGAGCGGTTCGATATCGCTGATCGGCAGCACTTTGCCGTCGTCAATAAAGCGCGCGACCATGGCGTTCGCCGGTTCGCGCCACAGCGTTTGCGGCGTGGCGAACTGCATCACACGGCCGGCATCCATCACCACGATGCGATCGGCCAGCGCCATCGCTTCATGCTGATCGTGGGTAATGTAGAGCAAGGTGGCGTGACTGTGATGATGGAAGTGGCGGAACTCCTCTTCCATGGTGGCGCGCAGGTGGACATCGAGGTTGGCGAGCGGCTCATCGAGCAGAACTAAGGTCGGTTGCGCCACTAAACAGCGCGCCAGCGCCACGCGCTGACGCTGACCGCCGGAGAGATCGGCGGGACGACGGGCGGCGAACATTTCCAATCCCACCAGCTCCAGCGCCTGCTGCGTGCGGCGCTCGCGCTCGGCACGCGCGACGCCGTTCACTTTCAGGCTGTAGGAAACATTTTCCGCCACCGTCATATGCGGCCACAGTGCGTAGCTCTGGAACACCACGCCAAGCTGACGATCTTCCGGCGGCAGATGCACGCCCGGCGCAGCGAAGCAGCGTTCGCCCACGTGGATCTCTCCGGCATCGGCGGTTTCAAAACCGGCCAGCAGGCGCAGCAAGGTGGTTTTGCCACAGCCCGACGGGCCTAATACGGCGATAAATTCCCCCTGCGCAATCTGCAGCGAGATGTCTTGTAATACCGGCTGCGCCGCAAAGGATTTGCGCAGCCCGCGCAGTGTGATTGATGCCATGTTTCTGGCCTTTCGCTAACCGTCCGGCTAAGACCCTACGACACTGTGATGACGATTCCATGACATTGAAGCTGGTCGCCCTAAATGGCGTAATGCTTGTCTGATAAGCAGCGCGCTGACATCGCAGGGGTACCGCCCGCTAAGCATCCAGCAGTCTCAGAATGCCTGGCTTGGTTTTTCGAGAGTCTGCATTTATGCGCATCTGGTTGCCATGAATGGCAATCCCAGGGGATGGATAGCGATTTTGAGTTAAGGATACGCACCACTGCTGCAGCGCGGGTGTTGGGGCGACATCCTAACCCGCTGAACGAATGAGAGATTCCAGGGCGAGCCGCAGGGATGCGGCGAGAGGCGGCGCTGAGCAGGAGCGAATCGCCGCCGGTCCGTCAGGAATCGTAAATGAGTGAAGGCACCGCGAAGCGGCGGGTTGGGCTGGCGCAAGGCCCGGGAGTGCAGAGGGCGCGGCCAGGCGTCCTCTGCTCGGTCGCCGCACCGAAGTGCTGCAACTGCCCAGGTTCAAGGCGAACGAAAGCCGCTCCGTGCTTAACTAAGCGGCATGACGCGATTCACAGATGCATGCCGATATAGCGCTCATAACGTGCGGGCTTCACCCGCGTGAGATCCACCAGCACTAAGCCATCAATACAGTTATTGAAATCGGGATCGCTGCCGAAATCGATAAACTGCACGCCGCCCGGCTCGCACACCTCGGAATATTGCTTGTAGAGCGTGGGAATGGCGGTGCCGAGATTCGCCAGCAGATGTTTCAACCGGCGTAAATCTTCGCTGTAGTTATCGCCGGTGAACTGCGCCAGCACTTCCGGTAACGAGGCAGGATAAGGGCGGCGTGAAGTCGCCAGCGGCAGTTCGGTAGGGAAATAGAGACGATAGAACGCCACCAGCAGATCGCGCGCCGCCAGCGGCATGCCGCCCGAGATCGAGACCGGACCAAATAAGTAGCGGGTTTCGGGATATTTAGCGATGTAGGCACCAATGCCCATCCACAGATAATCGAGGCCGCGTTTGCCCCAATAGGCGGGCTGAATAAAACTGCGGCCCAGCTCCAGCCCCTGATTGATGATCGGCAACATGCGCTCGTCGTAGTGGAACAGGCTGTCGCTGTAGATGCCTTCCAGCCCACGACGCTCCAGCTGCTCGGCGCCCGGAATAAAGCGATAGGCGCCGACGATCTCCAGCGCATCGTCGTCCCACAGAATCAGGTGATAGTAATCGTCATCGTATTTATCGAGGTCGCGACGACGCCCGCTGCCCTCACCCACCGCGCGGAATGCCACTTCCCGTAAGCGCCCGAGCTCACGCAGCAGCGGCACCCAGCTGGCACCGTTGCGTCGCCACAGGTAGATCTGCTTGCCATCCGGCAGCGTGCCGAGTCGCTCGCTCTCCATCAACGCTTTTTTCAGTTCGGCGCGATCTTCCGGCCGCGCAATCGCCGCTTCGGTCTGAAACAAGCCGCGTCGTCCCTGACCAATGCGATACAGATGTTTGCGCAGCCGCTTCGCCAGCTCTTTGCCCGGCGTGTGGCCATCATGCCAGTTGGCAAACGGGATCTGTTCGCCGATGTGTAACTTAATGCGCGAACCGCGCTGACGAAACATTTCGCGTACCAGCATCAGTAACGCGAGCGGCGAGGCAATTTTTGCGGCGGCGTAAAATGCCAGGCTGTTGCGCCCCACCACGTGCACTGGCACGATGGGCGCGCGAGCGCGGGCCGCGAGGCGTAAGAAGCTGTGATGCCAGTGACGATCGCGCACGCCTCGGCTGGAAAGGCGCGACACTTCACCCGCTGGGAAGATAATCAGCACGCCCTGATTATCGAGATGCTGCTGCATGCGCGTTAGCTGTTCGCGGCTGGTACGGTTGCCCATGTTATCCACCGGCAACATCATGTTGTTGATCGGCTCCAGCATCATCAACATGCGGTTGGCGACAATTTTCACATCGCGTCGCACCTGCGAAACCGCCGCCAGCAATGCTAAACCATCCAGCGCACCGAGCGGATGGTTGGCAACAATCACCACCGGGCCACGCGTGGGAATCTGCTCCAAATCGCGCTCGCTCAGTTCACAGCGCACATCAAGATGCTCCAGTACCTGCTCCACCATATCCACGCCTTTCAGATGACGATAGCGGGCGGCAAACGCCTGGAATTCATGTTCGCGAACGGCCCATTTCAGGGCGCTTTTCTGCCAGTTTGCCGGTTGATGACCTGGCCAGTAGGTATCGAGAAGCTGATCAACGGAAAACATCATTCACCTTTTACATGCAGCGGTTTATCGCTTCGACGTTAAAACGGCTTGTTTTCAGATTTATGACTGCTGCGTCGTGAAAGCCTAAAAAGCAGCCACTTGCATTGTTCTTGCGCATAAAAAACAAAAACTCACCTTAAAACCCCAAATTCAAGACATGACTTAAAGCTTATTGTTAAGCAGCGTGAATTAATCTGGTCACACCAGTTAAATTGTTTGTTAAAGGGTGTTTTAACTTTGCGTTTATTTTTTATTTTTTCCTCTGGGCTACACATATGATTCATTCGGTATTTATTGTTGATGACCATCCGTTAATCTGTACGGGCATTCAGGCATTACTGCAGTCATATCACTACGCCATTGCTGGCACAGCTAATAAAAGCGATCTGTTAATTACCGAGCTGCATAGGACACGTCCGGACGTTTTGCTGCTCGATCTCACCATGCCTGGGCGCGCTGGCATTCCGTTGATTACGGACATCAAGCGCGCGTTGCCAGACCTCAAAATCATTGTTTATACCGCTTCAGAAAGCCTTTTTTATCAACGATGTTGCTTACAATTAGGCGTGGAAGGCTATGTGTGTAAACGCGGCAATTTAGACACTCTCCTTACCGCAATAAAAGAGGTGGAATGTGGTAAGCGTTTTTATCCGGTAACGGAGGAAGCGGCCGAGGTAAACGAGTTAATTGAGAGTGAAAAATTGATGAGCCTGACGCGCCGGGAACTGATGGTATTGGTGAAACTGGCGTCGGGAATGACAAATAAAGAGATCGCCTCACAATTGCAACTCAGCAGTAAAACAGTGAGTACCTATAAAATAAAAATCCTGCGTAAATTAGGTTTAAAAGGGATTAGTGGCATTAATATGACAGCAAAATTGAATGAGTTAGTGTGAAAAACCTGGTCGCCATTCATGGCGACCCCACTCAATTAGAGTTTTAACGGTGGCAGCTGCGAAAACACGCTCAACAATCCTTTGCTCCACAGCTGACGAATTTGTGAAAAATAGGGATGCTGTTCGGTGATGTGATATTGCTCGCTATCGCTGAAACTGTCGGTGCGATAGACCATCACATCCAGCGGTAATCCCACCGAAATATTACTCGCTAACGTGGAATCCATTGAAATCAAAGCACACTGCATCGCCTGACTGAGCGGCGTTTCATAGCGCAGCACGCGATCGATAATCGGTTTGCCGTACTTGCTCTCACCAATCTGGAAATAAGGCGTATCAACGCTGGCTTCGATGAAGTTGCCCTGCGGATAGATCTGGAACAGACGCGGCTCCTCGCCACGAATCTGTCCCCCCAGCAGCAGCGTGCCGCCAAACTCCTCGCCATCGCGCTTGATCACCTCGCGCAGCGTTTCACCTACCATCAACGCAATGTCATACAGCGATCGTCCATTCAGCAAATTGGGTTGATCGTTATCGCCGTTATGCCGTCGCAGCAGGCTCAGCACGCTCTGCGTGGTAGCCAGATTGCCAGCGCTTTGCAGCACCAGCGTGCGTTCATCATCGACCTGAAACACATGCAATTTACGGAATGAGGAAATATGATCGACGCCCGCATTGGTCCGCGAATCAGAGACAAAAATCATCCCTGAAGATAAACGCATTGCCACACAATAAGTCATAGTTACGCCTGTTCTGATTACTGCTGCGCATGCACCTGAAGCACCGCAGCCACTGCCAGCATATCTTCACCGCCGCCGCCCAGCCGCATACCGCGCACCGGACAGGCATCGAGATAATCCACACCAACCGCCAGACGTAAATGCTGGCGTGTGCTGCGGGTATTATTGGTGATATCAAAGCTGTGCCAACTGCCATCCAGCCAGGCTTCAACCCAGGCGTGAGTGGCGACGTGCTCAACGTTTTCAGTATAGAGATAGCCGCTTACATAGCGCGCCGGAATTCCCAGAGTGCGACAGCAGGCGAGAAACACGTGGCTGTGATCCTGGCAAACGCCGCTGCCTGCGGCAAATACTTTCGCGGCGGTATCAGTTACCTGGGTGCTGCCGGGACGATACGGCATCTTCAGCAGCAATTCATCCATCAACTTTTCCAGGCTGGCGAGCGGCTTTTCCGGCCGCCAGTAGCGCTGGGCAAACTCGCGGATCTCGGGATTGGGCAGCGTCAGCGGCGTGGCGCGCAGAAACACCAGCGGCGACAAGGCGCACTCCGGATCGGGTGCCCACTCGCCGGCATCAAGGATCTCCACCACACCGCGCGCGGCGATATCGAGTTGCTGATGCGGTGTATCCAGCGTTAGCACATGCATCACGTTGCCGTAAGCATCCTGCGTGCAGGTGGCTGCGCAGGGCAGCTCCAAATCCCACGAGATAATTTGCTGATGCACCGAATTTTGCGGCGTCAAACGCAGATACTGGGTGCTGAGTGTCACCTGCTGCTCGTAGGCGTAACGGGTTTTGTGCTCGATGTTCAGTTTCATTTCGCCTCCAGATAGGTGTGATTGATGCTGTCTGCCAGCGCGTTCAGGCGCGTCAGGAATGCATTGAGCCAGTGCGTTAACCCTTCCTGGGTCAGGCTTTCCCAGGTACTAAACCTGATTTCCGCCAGCAGCACGGTGATCAGATAACGCGGACGATCTTCGCCGCTGCTGCCGATCTGCTCGAGCTGGGTAGCGATCTCATCAATACAGGAGTGCAGCGATCGCGGACTTTCACTGCGCAGGATCAGCATCTCATTCACCAGATCCGGTAACAGCTGCTGCTTAAAGATGGCGTTGTAGGCTTCACGCGCCGACACCGCGCGCAGCAAGGTGTCGAGGCGATAATATTCGCGCACCGAATCGGACTGTTGTTCCAGTAGTTGCTGATTGACGCTCAGCAAACGCGCGGTGCCGTCGCTGCGCTCCATTAGCGTGCCGATGCGGATAAAACTCATGGCATCACCGCGCAGCAAGGTGCCGAACATCGCGCCACGAAACAGGTGCGAGCGCTCTTTCACCCAATCGAAAAAGCTATCGGCGTTGGCGCTGGTAATACCGCGCCGCCGCGTATTGCGCATCTCAATCCACGTCGAGTTGATGCTCTCCCACACTTCCGACGACAAACTGCCGCGCACCGCATGCGCGTTGTTCCACGCCTCCTGCCAGCAGCTGAAAATGCTGCACGGATTGCGATCGTCGAGGGCGAAAAAGTTGAACAGCTGCGGCATGGTGAAGCGGCCGTTGAGGGTTTCAAACAGTTCACGCGTGCCGGTGAGATTAAGCGGCAGCAGCAGATCGTCGCCCTGGTCACCGCGCACCGGCATTAACGACAAACGGTTGGTCACGTCCAATACGCGAGCGAGTTGTTCTGCGCGCTCAAGATAGCGCGCCATCCAATAGAGGCCACTGGCCGTGCGGCTTAGCATGATGCGTCATCCTCCAGAACCCACGTGTCCTTGGTGCCACCGCCCTGCGACGAGTTCACCACCAGCGAACCTTCGTTCAGCGCCACGCGGGTTAAGCCGCCGGGCACCAGACGAATATCCGCGCCGCACAGCGCAAACGGGCGCAGATCAATGTGGCGCGGCGCGAGGCCGTTATCGATAAAGGTTGGACACGTGGAGAGCGATAGCGTGTCCTGCGCGATGTAGTTTTCCGGGCGCGCTTTGAGGCGATCGCGGAAATCACTCAGCTCCTGCTGGCTCGCCACCGGGCCAATCAACATGCCGTAACCGCCCGCGCCGTGCACCTCTTTCACCACCATTTTCGCCAGGTTGGCCAGCACGTAGGTGAGATCCTGCGGTTTGCGGCATTGCCAGGTGGGTACGTTATTGAGGATCGGATCCTCATCGAGATAGAAACGGATCATGTCCGGTACGTACGGATAGATCGATTTGTCATCGGCGACGCCGGTGCCGATCGCGTTCGCCAGCACCACGTTGCCGGATCGATACACCGACAACAAGCCCGGCACGCCGAGCATCGAATCCGGGCGGAACGCCAGTGGATCGAGGAAGGCATCATCAACGCGACGATAGATCACATCGACTTTGCACGGCCCGGCGGTGGTACGCATCATCACCGCGCCATCTTTGACGAACAGATCGGCGCTCTCCACCAGCTCAACGCCCATCTGCTGCGCAAGGAAGCTGTGCTCGAAGTAGGCGCTGTTAAAGCGGCCCGGCGTCAGCACCACCACCACCGGATCGTTGACCGGCGAGCTTTCCCGCAGGGTTTGCAGCAGATGCGAAGGATAACGCTCTACCGGCGCGATGTGCTGCCCGGCGAACAGTTCCGGATAGAGGCGCATCATCATCTTGCGGTTCTCCAGCATGTAGGAGACGCCAGACGGCGTGCGCAGATTGTCCTCAAGAACGTAATATTCGCCGTCGTTATTGCGCACCATGTCTACCCCAACAATGTGCGCGTAGATGTGGCGATGCAGATCGACGCCTTGCATACAGGGCTGATATTGATCGTTCACCAGCACCTGTTCAGCGGGCACGATGCCGGCTTTGAGGATCAGTTGCTGATGGTAGATGTCGTGCAGGAAGGCGTTAAGGGCTTGTACCCGTTGGCGAATGCCGCGATCGAGCATCGCCCACTCGCTGGCAGGTATGATGCGCGGCACGCTGTCGAAAGGAATTAAACGTTCCGCGCCACCGTCATCACCGTAGACGTTGAAGGTGATGCCGACGCGATGAAACAGCAGTTCCGCTTCTTCACGTTTGCGCGCCACGGCCTCTTTGTCCGCCTGTTGTAACCATTCCCAGTATTGCTGGTAGTGAGCGCGGTGTTGGCCATCGCTCAGCCACATCTCATCATAGAATTGTGATGCTATCTGGTAGCTTTCTTTCATGATTTACCCGGCGCTTGTCAGAGGACCTCACTCTCTCCTGCACAAACTGTGCCAGAGGCTTGCCCCGGTAAGGCACACGCGCCGCGTCAACGGAAATGGCTGTTTTGCACTTTACTGGTGCATTAGCTGCTGCGCGATTGGCAGCCAGATCTCCGTCATCGCGCCTTCGCCACCGGTAAAAGGATCGCGGGATGGCAGCGGCACCTGCTGGATCTTCTCCTTCGACGCACGTAAACGCGACGGCTCATCACGCACGGTTTCCGGGGACATGCCTTCAGGATAGGCGCCAACGGTGAAAAAATCCTCTGAGGCAAATACCTGTTTGTGGCCGACGCCCGCCGGGATCAGTACCGCATCGCCTTCACGCAGCGTCACCATGCGACCGCTGTCGCCGCCGAACAGCACTTCCGCCCAGCCAGCCGCAACACCCAGCACTTCATGGGTGTTCGGATGGTAATGCGTATAAGGAAAGATCGGCGCACGCCATGCGGCGGGCCAGCCGTTGCGGGTAAAGGTTTTTTCAAACCAAGCGGCGCTGTCTTCCGTAGGGTTTTCATCGTCATACGGCACAATTCCGGGCCAGATGATCAGCGGCAGCGGGCTGTTGGGCACGCCACCCGACGGCAGCGACAACATCAGATGTTGCGGATTGCTGGAGGATCCAGCGGAAAAGGTGCCGGCGGCGAAAGACATCAGTAACAGCAGGCTGGAGTGGTTGGCAGTCATACTCTTTCTCCGGTTAATCACAATGCTTAATTGTGGCTTACCAAAGTGGCATTGCAATGTGCGCCCACCAACAAAATTCACAAAAAAGAATGATTTAGCTAACTAAAGCCAAATTTATTAGCAACATAATTAACATCTCGTGCGGGTGAATGAGGGTCGCCATAACTGGCGCGCATTTATGCGCACCTGGCCGCAAAGCGGCATGAATTTAATGCAAAAAAAACCGGTGGATTTCGCCACCGGCCGAATCAAAAAAAGCGATTCAAAGGCACTGACAGGTTATCGCAGGCGCTCAGCGATAGGTTTCACAACGTTCTCCCCTTCGCGGCCATAAAACTGGAACAGGGTTTCTGCAGCGGCATCGGTTAACACCAGAATTTCGATGCGGCGATTACGCGCACTCATGGGATCGTCAAGATCGCGCGGCATGCGTGACGCCATGGCATTAACCTGCAATACGCGCGCACTCTCCAGCCCGCCACGCTCCAGCGCGCGGCGTGCCGCCAGCGCACGATCGCCAGACAGATTCCAGTTGTTGTAGGCGGCGTTGCCGCTGTACTGCGCGGCATCGGTGTGGCCGCTGATCATGATTTTGTTGTCGATGCGGTTAAACACCGGGCCGAGCTCGGTAAGCAGTTTCTGGAAGAATGGCGTTAGTACAGCGCTACCGCGTGGGAACATCATGCGATCCTGATCGTCCTGAATCAGAATGCGCAGCCCTTGTGGCAAGGTTTCCAGCATCAGGTAATTTTGCGCGTTATAGCTGTTGATCATCCGTTGCAGCTGGTTGTGTAACAACACCAACTCCGCATCCGAGCGTGACAGCACGCTGTCTAAATCTTCCTGTGGCTTGCTGCCGGCGTTCAAACTGATGTCAGCCTTACCTGGGCTGACAGTCGCTGTTTGCGTCGGCGGGGAAATTGCCATGGTTTCGCCGATAATCGCCGATCCGCCGGAGTTCTCAACGTCAAAAGGATTGAAATTGGTGCCATCAAAAACCGACGTGCCGTTCAATTGCGCGACGATCTCTTTACGCTCCTCTTCACTCACCGCGCCCATGATCCACAGCACCATAAACAGCGCCATCATCGCCAACGTGAAGTCCGCAAAGGCCACTTTCCACGCGCCGCCATGATGCGCATGGTGTGCCTTTTTGCCGCCGCGTTTGATGATCAACTTTGTGGTAGTCACCAAAGGTGCCGAACGTATATCTGAAGTCTCGGCGCGCTTTACGCTTGATGCGTTGCCAGGCAAACAGATGGCGATCGATGCCGATCTCAATGCCGGGTTAATCAATCAGGAACAGGCGCGCACGCGTCGCCAGGATGTGGCAAACGAAGCCGACTTCTACGGTGCAATGGATGGCGCGTCCAAATTCGTACGCGGCGACGCCATCGCCGGCATCATGATCCTGCTGATTAACGTGGTTGGCGGTATTTTGATTGGCGTATTCAAATACGGTTTACCGGCAGGACAAGCGTTTGAACAATATGTCCTGCTGACCATCGGTGATGGCTTAGTCGGACAAATTCCTTCACTGCTGCTCTCAACGGCGGCGGCGATTATCGTGACGCGCATCAGCGATGGTGCGGACATGGGCGATGACATCAAGTCTCAGCTGCTGGCTAAGCCAGGTACGCTGTATACCGCTGCGGCCGTGATGTTTGTGCTGGCGGTGGTGCCGGGCATGCCGCATCTGGTGTTCCTGGTATTTACCGGCCTGCTGCTGTTCGCTGCGTGGCGTCAAAGCCAGAAAATCAAAGCGCCGACGCAAGATCATCACGCTATGGAAGCGATCAGCCAGGCGCTGACGCAGCCGGACGATCAGCCCGCCATCGGTTGGGACACTATCCCGATGGTTGAGCCGATCGGGCTGAATCTCGGCTACAAGCTGGTGACGCTGGTGGATAAAGGCAAAGGTGCGCCGCTGACGCTGCGTATGCGTGGCGTACGGCAAGTGGTGTCGGAAACCAGCGGCGTGCTGCTGCCGGAGATTGCGCTGCGCGAGGATTTCCACCTCAAGCCGGCGCAGTACGCGATCAAGATCAATGGCGTGCGCACCGCCGTCGGCGAAGTGCATGCCGATCGTCTGATGGCGATCCCGACGCCGGAACAGTACGGCGAAATCGATGGCGTATTGGATACCGATCCGGCCTACGGCATGGCGGTGACGTGGATTCTGCCCGAGCAGAAAGCCAAAGCGCTGAACCTGGGTTATCAAGTGGTGGATTGCGCCAGCGTGGTGGCCACCCATGTGAATAAAGTGGTGCGCGAGAATCTGCCGGAGCTGTTTAACTACGATGACATTACCCAGCTGCATCAGCGTCTGGCGAATGTGGCGCCTAAGCTGTCGGAAGATGTGAATGCGGCGGTGAACTACAGCTTGCAGCTGAAAGTGTATCGTCTGCTGCTGAACGATCAGGTGTCGCTGAAAGACATCACCACCATCGCGACGACGTTGCTGGAGAGCGCGGCGATCACCAAAGATCCGATCCTGCTGACTTCCGATGTACGCTATGCCCTGCGTCGCGCCATGGTGGCGGCGATTGCGCCGGACAACAAACCGCTGTCGGCTTATACGCTGGAAAACAGCCTGGAGAATCTGCTGCTGGCGGCGCTGAATCAGGCACAGCAAGCCGGCAAAGTGGCGCTGGATAGCTTCCCGGTTGATCCGAATATCCTGACGCAGCTGCAGAGCACGCTGCCGGTGATGGTGGAGCAGTTGAAAGCGCAGAACCTGACGCAGGTGCTGCTGGTAACGCCGCAACTGCGCCCGCTGATTGCGCGCTACGCCCGTCTGTTTGCCAATGGATTGAATGTGTTGTCGTACAACGAAGTTCCAGATGATGCGAATTTGCAGATTGTGGGTCAGGTGAGTTAGATCGTGCGGGCTGTCTCCGGATCGTGCTGGCTGTATGGAGATCGTGCGGGCTGTCCCCAGATTGTGCTGGCTGTCCCCCATCCCGGCCTTCCCCCGCCAGCGGGGGAAGGAGACGCTGCCACATGCCAGTGCTGAAGCTGCATGTGGCAGCATCTTCCTCCCCCATTAATGGGGGAGGACCGAGGAGGGGGACAGCGTGCACCTACCGAGGAGGGGGACAGCGAGCACGAGCGAAATCTAACAGCGAGCACCCACCACCAGCACTAACCCTCTCGCGCCGCCATAATCACCGCAAAAACCGCGTCCGGCTGCAGCATCACCTCATGATTCCAAAATCTCAGCACCCGCCAGCCATGTCTATTTAACCGTTGCGTACGTTCATCGTCATATCTGATAGTTTCACCATGTTGCGATCCATCGAGTTCAATCGTTAGCCGCTTCTCCAGGCAGGCGAAATCCAAAATATACGGGCCGAAAGGGTACTGTCGGCGAAATCGCATACCGCCACATTGTCTGGCACGCAGCACAGACCATAGCTTTCGCTCTGCTGGCGTCATGTTATTTCTCAGTTCCTTCGCGCGCAGCACATGATGTCGCATGTTATTCATCCTGAAAAAGCGCATCTTGTTTCCGCAATGGCTCAATCTCAACGCATGCAGTGCAATCTTGAGCAACACATCGCAACTGTTATAAAAAAACACAGCGAATCTGTCTCTAATTCGCTTCACTGTTATGTGCTTTACTGGCAGGCAGTGATAATTAGAGGTGAACAATGGACGCGATCAAACAAATCCTGCTCGACGAAATCGCCACGCTGAACCGCGAAGGACAGCGTGATAATTTGCCGCGCTTTAGCTTTTCCTTCCTCAAAACCCATCCGGGGCTCTGGGCCATTATGTATCTGTGCTACGCGCTGTGCGTGGCGCTGATCTTTTCAACCGACATGCTCGGCTGGCCAGCGTTCTGGTTTGCCACAGTGTTTGTGGTGGTGATGAGCGTGCTGATGCTGATGGATATCAACCCGAAATATCGCTTCGAAGATATCGACACGCTGGATTTGCGCGTTTGTTACAACGGCGAATGGTATTACGTGCAGCCGGTTTCTCAACAAGCGCTGGATAAGATCCTCGATAACCCCCACACGCCGGAGCGCGTACGCAGCGGCATTGATCGCCTGATGAAGCAGAAAGGTGAAGTGGATTTCTACGACGTTTACTATCTCACCTGGGGCCACCAGCAGGCGGCCCAGGTTTAACCGTTTAGCGTGCCAATCAGTTTTCCCAACGTCTCTACCGCCGCCTCGGCCCGTGCATCCCACGGCCAGGCGGTGTTGAAGCGGAAACAGTGGCTGAAGCCTTCGCTGCTGGAAAACAGCTGGCCGGGCGCGATGCTGATGCCCTGCTGCAAGGCCAAATGATACAGCTCAGTGGTATTGATCTGCACTGGCAGCGCAACCCAGAGAAAGTAACCGCCCGGCGTATCGCTGATGTTGGCCTCAGCAGGTAATACCCGGCGCAGCGCCTGTTGCGCCAGCTGCTTACGTTTAGCCAGCGTCTGCCTTAGCTTCTTTAAATGCGTATCGTAGCTGCGCGTGCTGAGGAAATCGGCGAGGGCCAGCTGCATCGGCGCGCTGGTCGACAGCGTGCTCATCAACTGAATACGCTGCACGCGCTGCGCATGACGTCCGGCCGCGACCCAACCGACACGAAATCCCGCCACCAGATTCTTCGAGAAACTGCCGCAGTGCAGCACGTTGCCATCAAGATCAAAAGCTTTAGCCGGCAGCGGTTTGTCATGGCCTTCATACAGATCGCCGTACACATCGTCTTCAATCATCGCCACGTTGAAGCGCGCCAGCAGTTCCACCAACTGCTGCTTGCGCTCGGCGCTCAGGGTAAAGCCGAGCGGATTTTGCCGGTTGGTCATCAGCCAGCAGGCTTTCACCGGCCAGCGCTGCAAGGCCTGCTCCAGCTCATCCAGATCCATGCCGTGTTCGACATCGCTGGCGATGGCAATCGCGTTCAGCTTCAGGCGTTCAATCGCCTGTAGCGCACCATAAAACGATGGGTTTTCGAGGATCACCCAATCACCGGGTTCGGTGACGGCTTGCAGGCTGAGGTTGAGCGCTTCCATTGCGCCATTGGTGATGACGATGTCATCCGGCGACAGCGTGATGCCCTGCTGTGCGTAGCGCTGGGCGAGAATTTTGCGCAGCGCTTCATTGCCTGGCGGCAGATTGTTGAGCGCATCGGTGGGCTTTAAGTTGTGTGAGACTTTTACCAGCGAGCGCATCAGCTGGCGCTGCGGGAAGAGTTCGGGATCGGGAAAGGCTGAGCCAAACGGCATGATGGCGGGATTGCGCGTGGCTTGCAGCACGTCGAACACGAAGCTGTTGGTATCCGCCTGATCGGTTTTGCCGATCTCTTGCGTGGGCAGTCGCGGACGGCTTTCGGCGGCGCGCGGCGCCACGTAATAGCCGGATTGCGGCTTTGAGACGATCCAGCCCTGACTCTCCAGCACTTCATAGGCGTGCATCACCGTCATCAGGCTCAACCCGCTCTGCTCCGCCTGCTGACGAAGCGACGGCAGTTTTTCGCCCGGCGGCCAGATGCGCGCCTCGATTTGTGTGCGAAGCTGCTCGACCAACTGCTGATATTTCGCCACCCGAACTCCGATGTAGAGGATTTGGCGGCTAGTTTCCCTCACCCTAACCCTCTCCCGCAAGCGGGAGAGGGAATGAAGGCGTTAAGGCACCTGCTCCAGCGCTAACTCTTCTTGATAAAAATTCGGCAGCTCGCCAATGCGTTCCGGCGGCACCGGTTTACCCAGCAAATAGCCCTGCAACGTATCGCAGCCTAAACCGGTGAGGAACGCCTGTTGATCCTGGGTTTCTACCCCTTCGGCGACCACTTTCAGATGCAACGACTGCGCCAGCGCCACAATGGCGGAGACGATGGTGGCATCTTCCGAATGCGCCTGCAGTTCATTAACAAAAGCGCGATCGATTTTCAGCTCGCTGGCCGGTAACCGCTTGAGATACAACAAGCTGGAGTAGCCGGTGCCGAAATCATCAATCGAAGCCTTCACGCCCATATTGGTGAGCTCGGTAAGAATACGCACGCTCTCTTCCGGATCGCGCATCGCCGTGGTTTCGGTCACTTCCAGCGTCAAAAGTTCAGCCGGAATCTGGTGCTGCGTCAGCGCCTCGGTGACGGTTTCCACCAGATTGCTTTGCTCAAATTGTACAGCCGACAAATTGACCGCCACCGACCAGTGCGGGTGGCCCTGCAGATGCCAGGCACGCAGCTGGCGACAGGCTTCGTTGATCACCCAGTTGCCGATGTTAATGATCATGCCGGTCTTTTCCGCCATCGGCAGAAAGGCGTCCGGCGCCAGCAGACCGCGTGAAGGATGCTGCCAGCGCAGCAGCGCTTCAAAGCCAAGGATCGGGCCGCTCGGCGCGCAGTATTTTGGCTGATAGAACAGGCGTAACTCTTCGTTATCCAGCGCTTGCCACAGATCGTTGTTCAGCTGCAATTGCGACTGCGCCAGCGTGTTCATTGACGGCTGGAAGAAGGTGTAACCGTTGCGGCCGTTGTTCTTGGTGTGATACATGGCGGCATCGGCGTTGAACATCAGCTCGCGATCATCTTTGCCGTCACCGGGGTAAACCGCAATTCCAATACTCAGCGACACCACCAGCTCATAGCGCGAGATATCGAATGGGCGATCCACCGCTTTCACCAGCGTATCAGCAACCGCTGCGGCATCATTGGGTTCATCAATTTCCAGCAGCAGCACAAACTCGTCGCCGCCCATGCGCGCCAGCGTGTAATGCCCTTTCATCTGTTCGGTCATGCGCTCGGTCACGCCAATCAGCAGGTTGTCGCCCACGTGATGGCCAAAAGCGTCATTTACCGCTTTAAAGCCATCCAGATCCATAAACATCAGCGCAAACTGCGTTTTTTCACGGTTGGCTTTATTGAGGGCTTGCTCCAGACGATCTTCCAACAAAATACGGTTAGGCAGACGCGTCAGGTTATCGTGTAGCGCCAGCTGTGCCAGCTCACGGTTGGCTTCCGCCAGCGAGTGGGCGAGGATCGAGGTGCGCGCTTGCAGACGTGCATCGAGCATTGAGACCAGCAAAGTAATGCCGAGGATCGCTAGCGTCACCACCGTCACCACCACCGCCAGCCAGTTGCTGTTTACGCCCATGTGCGTTGCATGGCTGTGCATCGGGAAATTGGCCGCCGCCATGCCGGTGTAGTGCATGCCGGCAATCGCACAGCCCATCACCACCGATGCGCCTAAACGCAACGCGGTGACGCGGCCGTGACCTTCGCGCAGGTTAAACGCCAGCCAGAGCGCGGCGCCTGAGGCCACCAGCGCAATCGCCACCGATGCCGCCACCCAACCCCAATTCCAGGTGATGCCGGGCGTAAACATCAGCGCCGCCATGCCGGTGTAGTGCATTGCTACAACGCCGGAACCCAGCACCACAGCACCGCCACACAATCGCAGCCACGGCAAGGTCGGCGTTGAGCACACCAGCCACAGCGCAAAAACCGAGGCTAATACCGCCACCACCATGGAGGTGACGGTGAGCGTAGGATCATAGCTCATGACCATATCGAGGCTCATCGACAGCATGCCAATGAAGTGCATCGCCCAGATGCCCACGCCCATAGCGAATCCACCGCCGAATAACCAAACCAGCGCCACCTTGCCAGTTGAGGAAGCCACGCGCCCTGCCATATCAAGCGCAGTAAACGAGGCCAGCATCGCTACCAGAATCGAGACGATGACGGTAAACGAATCGTACGAAGTCACTAACATAGTGATTTCCCAAGTAAAAGCCGGTGTAAGTCAGCTGTGGTGTTGTTGTTAAAAAAGTGCGGTCTATTGGTTTTATTGTAGGAATTATCGGCAGCGTAACTGCCGATATGAGTTTTTGAACGATGAAACCTTCCGATGGGGAAGAAACTAAAAATTGTTTATTGCGCGCCCGCCAGCGGCACCACGTTATCGCTAAAGGCCAGCGGCACCGCAAGCGCAGCGGTAAATTCACCGATGCGATCGGCTGGCGTGGGCTTGCCGAGCAGATAACCTTGCAGCGTGTCGAAGCCTAACCCGGTGAGCAAACGCTGCTGCTCCTCGGTTTCGACCCCTTCCGCCACCATGCGCAGGTTAAGCGTTTGTGCCAGCGTCAACATCGCAGTGACCACCGTGGCGTCTTCGCTGCCGGCGCGCAAACTGTTGATAAAGGCGCGGTCGATTTTCAACTCGCTGGCTTCAAGGTGTTTCAAGTGCAGCAAGTTGGCGTAGCCGATGCCGAAGTTATCAATCGCCACTTTCACCCCAAGACAATGCAGTTCGGCAATGCGCTGCTGGCTGAACTGCGGATCGCGCATCGCGATATTCTCGGTAATTTCCAGCATCAACGCCCCGTCAGGGATTTGATGGCGCTGCAATGCCTGGCGCACGCTCTCAATCAAATCACGCTGCTGGAACTGCAGAGCCGAGAGGTTGACCGATACCGTCCAGTCGCCGTTACCTTCATCGTGCCACTGCTTCAGCTGGCGGCAGGCTTCATTGATCACCCAGTTACCCAGCGCGACAATTTGCCCGGTTTTCTCGGCGCGCGCCAGGAACATATCGGGCATCAGCAGGCCACGACGCGGATGCTGCCAGCGCAGCAGCGCCTCGAAGCCCATCAATACGGTGCCACCCGCGCGGAATTTTGGCTGATAGAACAGGCGCATCTCCTGATACTCCAGCGCGTTCCACAGATCGTTAGCCAGCGCCAACTGATGCTGCGCCACCGCGCTCATCGCCGGTTCAAACAGGCACCAGCCGTTACGCCCGCTGTGTTTGGTGTGATACATGGCGGAGTCGGCGTTGAACATCAGCTCCTGCTGGCTGCGACCATGCAGCGGGAAGATAACGATACCGACGCTGAGCGAGACGCGCAGCGAATAGCGATCAAGTTCGAAAGGCGCATCAATGATTTGAACCAAACGCTGCGCCAGTTTGGTGGCCTGATGCAGATGAAATTGCGGGCACAGTATGACGAATTCATCGCCGCCCAGACGCGCCAAAAGAATCTCCTCACTCAGTTCATCGCGCAAACGATCGGCTACCGCGATCAGCAAGCGGTCGCCAACGTGATGGCCCCATGTGTCGTTAATGGCTTTGAAACCATCGAGATCCATGAACATCAGCGCGAAGTTTTCATCCTGCAGCGTCGCCTGCTTGATCGCCGTGGTGAGTTGCTGCTCCAGCATCACGCGATTTGGCAGCGCGGTGAGGTTGTCATGCATCGCCAGCTGGCGCAGCTCGCTGTTGGCGCGCTTGAGTTTGGCAGCGAGACGCGCGGCACGCAGTTGCGCATCCAGCATCGAGATCAGTAACATCAGCCCCAGAATGCTCAGCGTGATAATCGTGACCCACACCGCCATTCCCTCTTCGCTGGCGCCGTGGTGTTGCATGCTCACCGGCATAACGAATTCTGCTGCCGCCATGCCGGTGTAATGCATGCCGGCAATCGCAATGCCCATCACCAGTGCTGCACAGGCGCGCAGCAGCAGCAGGCTTTCGCCCTGGCGCAGATGAAACGCCAGCCATAACGCCGCACCTGATGCTGCGTAGGCAATCAGCACCGAAAGCGTCACCAGCGGCAGATTCCAGTAAATCGGGGTGGCAATCATCAACGCGTTCATGCCGAGGTAGTGCATGACAATGATGCCGCTTCCCATGATTAAGGTGCCGCGAATTAAGCGGCGTCGGGTGAGATGACTGCCCTGCACGCCCTGCGCAAAGGCGAAGATGGCGCTGATAATCGCCACCAGCAATGAGATGGCGGTCAGCTCGACGTTGTAGCGCATGGTCATTGGCATCATCATCGCCAGCATGCCAATAAAGTGCATTGCCCACACGCCGATGCCCATCGCGGTGCCCCCGCCGATCAACCACAGTGTTGCCAGATAACCGCGTGAAACGGCCACGCGCCCGGCGGTATCTAAGGCGGTGAACGCGGCAATGAAGGCCACGATCAGTGAAACGGTAACCAGAACGCTATCCCAGGTAACCAGCAGCATGTGCGCTCCTAAACTCTACCCGCTGCGGAGCGGGTGCGGTGTCGTCAAAACAAAACAAGAATGATAAAGCGCCGATCAAGGGCGATTAATGTCCCCCTGCGGCGCAGTTCAATACAGAACTGGTCCAGAAAAATCTGGAGTTGTCGTGCGGATTTTTTTTATTTTCATCGTCAGTCGTTAAGCGAAAAATTAATAATATCTGATTAATGCACGAACATAACATTGAACCGAAGCGCGCGGTAGAGGGTGAAATCATCGTCTATTTAGTTTTTTTAACCGCTCGCTACCCCTTGTGATTACTGAGTTATCGGCGAAAAGTGTGAATTGATTAGGGAAAAATTGAACCATCTGCATACAGGGGCCAATTTGCTGATCTATAGTAAAGAAAACTGATATAAATCATTAATCCGCCATCCAGGAATTTTCTTAGGCGGCAGGCGCTTACGCTGTCGAGTCCATTGCGGCTCTTGTTTGATTTCGGATGTATTTCCATAAATGTATGACCAGGTGAAAAAGCACTGACCTTGGATAATCAGTAAGGAATGATTATGAAACTCAAGCTTTTTCTTGTGGCGTCTAGCCTAAGCGCCGCACTGGCACCTCATGCTGTTTTTGCCGCCACCACAACGGGAACCATCAATGCGACGTTGACGCTGACCACCGGTTGTTTGGTGAACGGTCAATCGGCCACGACGGGAGTGAACTTCGGTACCCTGAACTTTGGTAGCAGCGCAGCCACTTTTGATACGCTCAATGCCACCCTGGTTGGCGCAGCAGGTAACGGCATCTTTGTTCGCTGCACCACCGGACAAACTTTCAACGTGCAGGTCACCAGCAGCAACGCTGCACCGGCGACCGTTTACGGCACGGTGAGTGGCCAGCCACGCTACCTGATCCTCGGCTCCAACAATACGCAAGGCATTGCCTATACGCTGTATAGCGACGCCGCATTCACTACCGCCATCGCCAACAACACCAATATCGCTGCCAGTGGTACCACCGATCCTACACTCGGGACCAACTACGCCATTTATGGTCAGGTTGTGGGCGGCGGGTTTAACCCCTTGATTCCGGCAGGGACCTACACCGACACCATCAACGTGGCGGTGAATTACTGAGGGAAAGGATAATCAGGGAGGCCGTGGTGCAACGGTGGGTGCACAGTGCAGGCGGCCTTGCCCTGCTGATAGGGAGCGTCTCCGCCTGGGGGTTGCCGACCGCAACGTTTCAGGTTTCAGCATCAGTAGTGGCAGGCTGTGTTGTCTCCGGAACCAATACCGGGGTATTTGGCACGCTTAATTTTGGTACCCAATCTGGTGTGGCCGCAAGCAGCGTCAGCGCCAGCTATGTGCAAAGCACCACTATCACGCTCGCCTGCACGCCAGGCACCGCCGTGAGTATGAGCATCAACGGCGGCAGTCATTACACCTCCACGCGCAATCTCAAACACACCAGTAACACCAATACCGTGGCGTACAGCCTGTATACCAATGCGGCACACACCACGGCAATTCCGGTGAATAGCCCGATGGCGCTGAGCTACAGCAATGCCAACAACATCACGTTGCCGATTTACGGCTTATTAACGCTGCCCGGCCCCACGCGCGCCGGGACCTATACCGACACTTTAACCGTCACGCTGAGTTGGTGATGGCGTCACTTAAAAGGAGGAATGATGATTAACCTGCGCGCCCTGATCCTGTTGTTATCTTTGGCCCTAACGCCTGCGGTGCATGCCGCCAATTCGCTGATGGTGTGGCCGATCGATCCGGCGATTGATCCGGAAGATAAAGCCAGCGAGCTGTGGCTGGAGAATCGCGGCAATGCCACCACCATGATGCAGGTGCGCATCTTCAGTTGGCAGCAGGTTAACGGCCAGGAGCAGTATCAAACCCAGCAGCAAGTGGTGGCGAGCCCGCCGATGGTGCGCCTCGAGCCAGGACAGAAGCAACTGGTGCGTTTAATTAAGCAAACGCCACCTGAAGCCGGACGTGAAGTGGCCTTTCGCGTGGTGCTGGATGAGATCCCTACACCGCGCACGCCAGGCGAAAATCAGGCCGGACTCACTTTCCAGATGCGCTATTCGGTGCCGCTGTTCATCTACGGCAGCGGCGTGACGCGCGACACGGCAAAACCGCAGCTGAGCTGGCAGGAAGTGAACAGCGGCGGCAAACGCTGGCTGGAGCTGACTAATCGCGGTAATGGCCACGCGCGCTTAAGTAACGTCACCATTGGCGGACGCAAAATGGGCAACGGCTTGTTTGGCTATGTGCTGGCCAACAGCAGCCATCGCTGGCCGTTAACCCGCAGCGTGAGCGGTGAGCTGTCGGCCGAAATGAATAAAGGTCACTGGAGCAGCGCGGCCGCGCGTTGATGAAGTTTACGCCGCATCCCTGCGCGCTGGCCGTCGCCAGCGTGCTTTGTATCAGTCCGATGAGTAGCAGCGCGGAGACCTTCTCCGAACTGCCACCGCCGCCTGCGCTGGAGAATAACGCCAGCGGTCAGCAATACATGCTGGAACTGGTGGTGAATCAGGGCGAACGTGGCGACATCGTGCCGGTTGAACGTAAGAATGGTGATTTCTGGTTGCGACGCGGCGATTTGCAACGCGCCGGTATTCCGGCCGAGAAACTGCAAGGCCAGCAGATCGATGTCAATCAACTCAGCGGAGCGAAAGTGGAGTATGACGAACGACGCCAGCGCCTGTTATTGACGGTGCCACCCGCCTGGCTGCCGGGTCAAACCATTGGCCAGTTACAGCATGCACCGCGCTTTCCCGGTCGCGCCAGCAATGGCGCGCTGCTCAACTATGACTTTTACGCCACCCGTACCGATAACGCCGGTTCGCGCCTCTCCAGCTGGAACGAACTGCGCTTGTTTGGCCCGGCTGGCCAGTTTTCTACCAACGGCGTTTACGTGCAGCAACTGGAAGGTGGCGTTGCCGGTCAGCAGGAAGGCTATATCCGCTACGATACGTGGTTCAGTAATGAAAACGAGAACGCAGCGATCAGTTGGCGCGCCGGGGATTTGGTTACTGATGCGCTGAGCTGGAGCAACAGCGTGCGGCTGGGTGGCGTGCAGATTGGCCGCGACTTCAGCGTACGGCCGGATCTGGTGACCTATCCGCTGCCCGCCTTTTCCGGCCAGGCGGCGGTGCCCTCTTCGGTCGATCTGTTTATCAATGGCTATCGCAGCACCCAGGCCGACGTGCAACCGGGCCCGTGGTCGCTCACCAATGTCCCTTTCGTTAACGGCGCCGGCGATGCAGTGATCACCACCACCGATGCGGTGGGCCGACAAGTCACCACCACACTGCCGTTTTACGTCTCCAGCAGCTTGCTGAAAACCGGGTTATCCGATTATTCATTCTCCGCCGGTGCCATTCGCGAAAACTACGGCATCAACAATTTTGATTACGGTGCGGCGGCGGCCAGCGGCTCCTATCGCTACGGGCTGAACGACTGGCTGACGCTGGAGAGCCATGCGGAAGGCAGCGACAGCGTGGCGATGGGCGGCGCGGGTGGATTGGTGAAGCTCGGCAGTTTAGGCGTGGTGAATGGCGCGCTGGCGCAGAGCCAGATGGACGGTAATCCCGGCACGCAATACAGCTGGGGCTATCAGTACAACAATAGTTGGTTCAGCCTGGGAACCCAGCACATCATTCGCAGCGTCGATTTCGGGAATCTCGCGCTGGTCGGCAGCCGTGGCGACAGCGCGAACACCAGTTACTCGCTGGCGCGACGCAGCGCGCAATACACCGCCAGCGTGTCGCTAAGTGACTACGGCAGCCTTGGCCTGGCTTATTTTGATATCTCCGGCGGCAACGGTGACCGCACGCGTTTACTGAATCTGTCGTGGAGTAAAAATCTGTGGGGCAACAGCAGCCTGTATATCTCCGCCAGCCGCGATCAGGATCAGGGCAACTGGAGCGGCGCCATTTCGCTGATCATCCCTTTCGGCGAACAGAGCAGCGCCTCGGTAAGCACGGAACGCGATCAGGAGGGCAATAACAGCCAGCGTCTGTATGTGTCGCGCGCGATGCCAACCGACGGTGGCTTCTCCTGGGATGCGGCCTGGGCTAATCAGGGCAGCGACAGTGGCGATTATCGTCAGGCCAGTCTGCGTTATCGCAATAACAAAATTGATACCTCAGCCGGTTTCTACGGCGATAACGACAACACCACGCAATGGGCCGATTTTACCGGCTCGGTGGTATTGATGGATAACCGCGTGTTCGCTGCCAATGACATCAACGATGCCTTTGTGGTGGTGAAAACTGATTATCCCGACGTAACGGTGCGTTATGAGAACCAGACCATGGGCCGCACCGATAAACAAGGCTATCTGCTGGTGCCATCGATCAGCAGCTATTACGGCGCCAAATACGACATCGATACGCTGGACCTGCCCGCCGATCGCACCGCGCCGAAGGTTGAACAACGCTTTGCGGTGAAGCGTAAGAGCGGCTATCTGCTCAATTTCCCGGTCGAGCGTCTGCGCGCCGCCAGCGTGGTACTGCATGACAGCAATCATCAGCCGCTGCCGATTTCCAGCCAGGTGCTGCGTCCGAATCAGGCCACCGAATATGTCGGCTGGGACGGCATTGTGTGGATGGAGGATCTCGATGCCAATAACCCGATTCATGTGGTGACGCCGGATGGACGCAGCTGCGATACGCAACTGGCTATCGCCGACGGGCAGCCAAAAGCGCTGGAAACTTACGGACCGCTTACCTGCCCGCTGCCACCGCCACCGCAAGGCTCTGCGGTGAGCAGCGCGGATCATTCACCGTCAGGGATTTCACCATGAGAAAGCTTCTGCTCCTGCTGGCGCTGTTTTTACTGCCGGGCACCAGCTATGCGTTGTGTAGCTTATCGGCCCCCACCGCCACGTTCGGATCGGTTACCACGTTTTCCGTCGCTTCAACGGTGAATAACACCTCAAGCACCACTAACGTCAACTGCGGTTCGGGTACGCTTTCGCTGCTGGGCTCCGATAACATCACCTATGCCTTTACCACCGCCTCAAACCTCAGCGGCACGCGTGCCGTGTTGAAAACCGCCAGCGGCGGCACCGATAACATTCCGATTCAGCTGTGTATCGACAGCGCCTGCGCCACCGAATTACAGCAGGGCGGCAGCTATCGCTGGAGTTCCGCCTCGCTGCTGGCGTTGGGAAACACCCTTAACTTCAATATTCCGCTCTACTTCCGCACCGTACCCGGCCAGGTGATCGCCGCCGGCACCTATACCACCACCATTACCATTACCGTGAGTTATACGGTGTGCGCCGGGTTAAACGTGGGAGGATTGTGTGTGGGAACGGTACAGAGCAGCACGGGTACGGCGATGCCGATTACCGTGAATCTGGTGGTGACCAACGATTGCACCACCATCACTGCGCCCAACGTCAGTTTTGGCAGCGCGCCTTTGGTGGGCAGTTTCTCAACGGTGCAGCAGACGATTAACGTGGTGTGTTCGAAGGGCAGCACTTATACCGTGGGCTTGAGCAACGGCAGTTACTACAGCGGCACCACGCGGCAGATGGCGAGCGGAACTAACCGGCTGGCGTATGACATCTACAAAGGCACCACCACCACATCGCGCTGGGGACCGACCGGCACCGATCGCTGGAGCAGCACCACCTCGACATCGTTGAATGCGGATACCGTGACGCGCAACTTTACCTATACGGCGCAGATTTTGACCACGCAGAATACGCCCGCGGCGGGGAATTATACCGATAGCGTGGTGGTGGATGTGTCGTTTTAGCGGGGTGCGCGCAGTCCCTCATCCCAGCCTTCTCCCGCAGGCGGGAGAAGGGGCTGATCGAGAGGTTTGTGAGTTAAGTTTTTACCTAAACATTCCCTCTCCCGCTTGCGGGAGAGGGTTAGGGTGAGGGGAACGATGTTGCGCTTGATACTGCTTCACCATGCGGCCAATCAGCAGCGTGCCGACCAATCCGCACACCGCCGCAAAAGAGAGCCACACGCCCGGCATCGCTTTATCGCCTGTCGCATGAATCAGATAGCTCGACACCGCTGGCGTAAAGCCGCCAAACAGCGCGGTTGCCAGGCTGTAGGCCAGTGAGAAACCCGAAGCGCGCACTTCTGCCGGCATGATCTCAGCCAGATACACCACCATCGCGCCGTTATAACTGGCATAAAGGAACGACAGCCACAGCTCGGCCTCAACCAGATGGGAGAAGGTCGGCGCTCCCACCAGCCAATGCAGCACCGGCCAGGTAGTTAAAATCATCAAGAGGGTGCAGACAATCAGCAGCGGACGACGACCGATGCGATCCGACAGCGAACCCATCACCGGCAGCCAAAACAGGTTGGAGATGCCGACAAACAGCGTCACCAGGAAGCTCTGTTTGTCACTCATCATCAGCACGGTTTTGCCGAACGTCGGGGTAAAGGCGGTGATCATGTAGAACATCACGGTGGTGGTAACCACCATCAACATCCCTGCCAGCACCAGCGCCCAGTTCTGCCCGACCGAACGCATAATCTGACGCATTGAGGGATGATGTTTACGCTGGCTGAAGGCTTCGGTCTCTTCCAGCATGCGGCGGATATAGAACAGGAACGGCACGATCATACATCCCACCACAAACGGAATACGCCAGCCCCATTCGGTGACGGCGTCTTTCGCCAGCAGATGGTTCAGGCCCAAACCGAGCAGCGCGGCGAAGATCACCGCAACCTGCTGGCTGCCCGATTGCCAGCTGACATAGAAGCCTTTGCGCCCTTTCGGCGCCACTTCCGCCAGATACACCGATACGCCGCCCAGCTCAACGCCCGCCGAGAAGCCCTGTAATAAACGACCGAGCAAAATCAGGATCGGTGCGGCGGCACCGAGCGTGGCGTATCCGGGCACCAGCGCGATGGTTAAGGTCCCAATCGCCATCAAGCCGAGCGTTAACAGCAAGCCTTTACGACGGCCATGATGGTCGATGTAAGCACCAAGAATAATCGCGCCGAGCGGGCGCATCAGGAAGCCTGCACCGAAGGTCATCAGCGTCAGCATGAGAGAGGCAAAGGGATCATCGCCGGGAAAAAAGGTTTTGGCGATCGCCGTGGCGTAATAGCCAAACACCATGAAATCGTACATCTCAAGGAAGTTACCGCTGGTAACGCTAAAGATGGTTTTGGCACCGCTTTGCGGCGACTTTTGTAAAGAGTGACTCGCGCTCATATTGTCCTTCCTGGTTTTTCTTCCGTTGTAGCGTGCCGGGCCAGGAATAAACGTGATCTTCTTCACCATTGCAGTTTACAAAAATACGACCAATAGTAACAATAAATTAACAAATTGCGTGCAGGCATTAAAAAAGGCCGCTACGGGAGCGACCTTTACGGCAAGGCTAAGTGGAGTGACGTTACTTCTTCACCGTTTCCATGCCCATCAAACCAATCTTCAGATAACCGGCTTCACGCAGCTGATCCATCACTTCCATTAGGGTGGCGTAATCCACCGATTTATCCGCCTGGAAGAAGATGGTGGTGTCTTTCTTGCCTTCGGTTTGTGCCGTCAGCGCATTCACCAGCGTCTCTTTGGTGACCGCATCGTTTCCGATGAAGATCTGCTTATCTTCCTTGATGGAGAGATAAACCGGTTTTTCCGGACGCGGCTGCGGCGCGCTGGTCGATGCTGGCAGGTTAACGCGCACATCGACGGTAGCTAATGGCGCGGCGACCATAAAGATGATCAGCAGAACTAACATGACGTCGATAAACGGCGTCACGTTGATTTCGTGCATTTCGCCATCGCCGACGGAGTCATCGTTTAAACGCATCGCCATAATACTTATCCTACGCGCAGTTTCTGTGCCGCCGCTGGACGGTTGGCTTCTTTCGCGGTATCCACGTTGCCGAGATCCAGATCGCGGCTCTGCAGCAACATCACCTGCGCGGCGACATCGCCCAGCGACGCTTTGTAGCTGGCAATCATACGCGCGAAGACGTTGTAGATAACCACGGCGGGGATTGCCGCCACCAGACCAATCGCGGTAGCCAGCAGCGCTTCGGCGATGCCCGGCGCGACGACTGCGAGGTTAGTGGTTTGCGTTTTCGCTATGCCGATGAAGCTGTTCATGATGCCCCAAACGGTACCGAACAGACCGATAAACGGCGCAACGGAACCGATGGTGGCGAGGAATCCATTACCGCGACCGGCATGACGGCTAAATGCAGCCACGCGGCGTTCGAGACGGAAGCTGGTGCGCTCTTTGATGCCATCCAGATCTTCAGTACCAGCGGAGAGCTCCAGCTCATTCTGCGCGTCGTTAAGCAGCACAGCGCTGTGGCTGTTACTTTTGAAGTTTTCAGCAGCACGGTAAGCATCGTTTAATGAGCGGGCTTCGCCCAGCGCTTGCTGCTCGCGTTTCAGGCGACGTTTCGCCCCGCTCAGCTCAGCAAACTTACCGAAGAAAATTGCCCAGGTGACAACCGAAGCCAGTAACAGGCCAATCATCACAATCTTTACCACGATATCGGCATGCTGATACATGCCCCAAACGGAAAGATCCGTTTGCATCAAATCACTGGCTACCACGCTGCATCTCCAACTTCTGTTGCACAGTTCACGATTGAAGCGCGGATCATAGCAAAAAACACCACCGAAGTGATAGTGGTTCTCATTACTATTTACAAAGCAAAGATGCCCGCCATTTCCGCAAGTTAGCGGATGTTATGCGCAATACTGGCCTCACTCTGATAATCCGCAATCAGGCTCAACCCGCTACACTGATTCGTGGTAACGTGAATGTTTTGTGGGAAATGTCAGGAAAGGCAGTGATGGCAACGAAAAAAATAGACACCACGCTTGTCAGCGCGGGACGCAGTAAACGTTACACGCAAGGCTCAGTTAACAGCGTAATTCAGCGCGCTTCATCCCTGGTTTTTGACACGGTCGCCGACAAGAAACGTGCTACCGCTGGCCGCGCGTCAGGCGAGCTGTTTTATGGTCGTCGCGGCACCCTCACCCATTTCTCGCTGCAAGACGCCATGACCGAGCTGGAAGGCGGCGCAGGTTGCGCGCTCTATCCGTGCGGCGCGGCGGCGGTCTCTAATGCCATTTTGTCCTTTGTCGAAGCCGGCGACCATATTCTGGTGAGCGGCGCGGTCTATGAACCGACACAGGATTTCTGCTCGAAAATTCTCAGTAAGCTGAACGTCACCACCACCTATTTCGATCACTGCATCGGCAGCGAAATTGGCGAACTGGTGCAGCCGAATACGCGCGTGGTGTTCCTGGAATCACCGGCGTCGATCACCATGGAAGTGCAGGATATTCCCGCGATTGTTGCCGCCGTGCGCGCCAAAGCGCCGGAGGCGATCATCATGATCGATAACACCTGGGCGGCGGGCGTGTTGTTTAACGCGCTGGAGCATGGCATCGATATTTCGATTCAGGCCGGCACCAAATACATCATTGGTCACAGCGACGCGATGATTGGCACGGCGGTAGCAAATGAGCGTTGCTGGCCGCAGCTGCGCGAGAACTCCTATCTGATGGGCCAAATGGTCGATGCCGATACCGCTTATATGGCGAGCCGCGGCATTCGTACGCTGGGCACACGTCTGCGTCAGCACGAAGAGAGCGGATTGCAGGTGGCGGAATGGCTGGCCACGCAGCCGGAAGTGGCGCGCGTTAATCATCCGGCGCTGGCGCAGTGTAAAGGCCACGCATTCTGGCAGCGCGATTTCAGCGGCAGCAGCGGTTTGTTCTCGTTCATCCTGCATGAAAAACTGAGCCGTGAGCAGCTGGCAAATTACCTCGATCACTTCCACCATTTCAGCATGGCGTATTCGTGGGGCGGCTATGAATCCCTGATTTTGGCGAACCAGCCTGAAGAGCTGGCGGCGATTCGTCCGGCGGGCGGCGTGGATTTTGACGGCACGCTGGTGCGTCTGCATATCGGCCTCGAACATGTCGATGACTTGCTGGATGATCTTAAAGCCGGTTTTGCACGTTTAAGAAGTTAAACAGAAGATAAACCACGCTGTGGCGGCGATGAGAGATCAACGTATGCAATGCCACAGAAGGTTAAAATTAGACTCCTTGTGACTCGATGGAATAGCTGATGGGTGTTTTACATGAGATTGTCCAGGCGCTTTGGCATCAGGATTTTGCCGCGCTCGGCAATCCGGATGTGGTTTGGATTGTCTACGGCGTGATGTTTTTAACGCTGTTTCTGGAAAACGGTTTGCTGCCCGCGTCATTCCTGCCGGGCGATAGCCTGCTGTTACTGGCGGGCGCGATGGTCGCCAAAGGTGTGATGGACTTCGTGCCGACCATTGTGATTCTGACCACGGCGGCCAGCCTTGGCTGCTGGCTCAGCTATCTGCAAGGACGCTGGCTCGGCAACACCAAACTGGTGAAAAGCTGGTTGCTGCATCTGCCCGCGCAATATCATCAGCGCGCGTGGAATATGTTTAACCGCCACGGTTTGATGGCGCTGCTGGTTGGCCGCTTCCTGGCCTTTGTGCGCACCTTACTGCCGACCATGGCCGGGATTTCCGGCTTAAACAATGGCCGATTCCAGCTGTTTAACTGGCTGAGCGGCTTGTTGTGGGTTGGGATTGTGGTGACGCTGGGCTACGGCATCAGCCATGTGCCCTTTATCAAGCGCCATGAAGATCAGGTGATGGCGATCCTGATGATTCTGCCGATCGCGCTGCTGTTTATCGGCCTGGCAGGCAGCATTGTGGTGATCTGGAAAAAACGCCGCCAGAAACTCTCCTGATTACGACGCGGCGTCAAACGGTAAGGTTTGACGCACGCGGCTCGCCTCTTCTCCCGGCGTCACGCCGAAATAGCGCTTAAACTCACGCGAAAACTGCGATGGACTTTCATAACCGACGCGCACCGCCGCCGCGCTGGCTTTCATGCCATCCTGCAGCATCATCAGGCGCGCCTGATGCAGGCGATAGCGCTTAAGGTATTGCAGCGGCGAGGTTTGCGTCACCGCTTTGAAGTTATGATGAAACGCCGAAACGCTCATGTTCACTTCAGCGGCCAGCATGTCGACGCTCAAACTCTCCGCGAAGTGGTTTTCGATGCGACGCAGCGCGCGCGCAATCTGGCTGAACTGCGTCTGACGATTGACCAGCGACAGCAACGCGCCGCCAATCGGTCCGGTTAACACGTAATAGATGATCTCGCGCACCAGCTGCGGCCCCAGCACGCGGGCGTCGCGCGGGTTATTCATCACATCCAGCAAGCGTTCGGCCGCACACAGCATCTCTTCGCTCATGAACGCCGAATGGATGCCGGAGGTTTGTGCCTGCGGCTGGAACTGCTCGTCATCGCCGATATCCATCAGCAAATCCTGCAGGCTGGCGACATCCACGCTCAAACACATGCCGGCCAGCGGCTCCGCCAGCGTGGCTTCGGTTTCGCACTCCACCGGCAGCGGTACGGTGAGCATCAGATATTTGGTGGCGTCGTAGTGGAAAACGGTGCTGCCGAGATAGCCGGTTTTACGCCCCTGAAACAGAATCACGATGCCGGGTTGATACATCATCGGCGTACGCGGCAAGGTTTCGCAGGCATAGATCAATTTGACATTTTCTACCGCGCACAGCGGCTTATGCAGGTCACTCATCAGCGCAACTACGCGCTGCGCTAGCTGGCGGCAAAGGGCGTCGTTTGGCATGCATCTCTCTCAGGCAGCTAAAAATTCAGTTTGCCGTAAGGCTGTGCAAAGCTCCATCATTCTGGAGAATCAGGCAAGATTCTTGCAGAAATCCATCAGGCAAAAGTGCCGCCCGCTTGCCACAATGATCCTGAGGTGAGGTTTGTTGACTAGACTTAAGCACATCTTTTCTACGGTAAGTCCCTGCAACAGATAAGGAGCAATTATGGCAGATCAACCCATTATTAAATTGCGCGACGGCAACATGATGCCGCAGCTTGGCCTCGGCGTGTGGCAAGCGAGCATTGAGGATGCGCGCAACGCCATCCTGGAAGCCCTGAAAGTTGGCTATCGCTCCATAGATACCGCCGCTATCTACAAAAATGAGGAAGCGGTTGGGCAAGCGCTGCAAGAGACCGACGTGGCGCGCGATGAGATTTTTATCACCACCAAGCTGTGGAACGACGACCAGACCAACTGGCAACAGGCAATGGAAACCAGCCTGAAGAAGTTGCAGTTAGAGCAGGTGGATTTGTATCTCATGCACTGGCCGTGCCCGGAAAAAGATAACTACGTTGAAGCCTGGAAAGGTTTGATTGAGCTGCAGCAACAGGGCTTAACCAAGAGTATCGGCGTTTGTAACTTCCACGAGGCACACCTGAAGCGTTTGATCGATGAAACCGGCGTATCGCCGGTGGTGAACCAGATCGAGCTTCATCCGATGCTGCAACAGCGCACGCTGCATGCGTGGAATGCGCTGCACCAGATTCAAACCGAATCCTGGAGCCCGCTGGCGCAAGGCGGTAAAGGCGTGTTTGATCAGGAGATTATCCGCGAGTTGGCGAAAAAATATAGCAAGACGCCGGCACAAATCGTAATTCGCTGGCATCTGGATAGCGGCCTGGTGGTGATTCCGAAGTCGATTACCCCGGAACGCATTCGTGAGAATTTCCAGGTGTTTGATTTTAGGTTGGATAAAACTGAAGTGAGTGAGATCAGTAAGCTGGATAGCGGTAACCGTTTGGGACCGGATCCGGAGGCGTTTAACGGGTAGTATGGCGCGCTTTTCCCTCACCCTAACCCTCTCCCGCAGGCGGGAGAGGGAACCGTAAGGTGCGTTTTGCTCGATCTGCTCCCTCGCCCACTTGCGGGAGAGGGCTGGTGTGAGGGCATTAAGACGCTGAATTCACCAATAACTGCCCCGCCGTCCCGCGATCCGCCATCTCTAACGTCTGGCTGTAATAGACAAACGGGAAGTGATCCGACGAACTCTGCGGGAAGCTCACCAGCAGTTCCACGCTGCCATCCACCCAAACGGTATCTTTCCAGCCGCGATCTTCGCCCATCGGCTGCGCGCCATTGACGTTCTTAATCAGGAACATCACGCCCTGAATATGCAGCGATTGCGGGCGATCGGCGTGGATAATCCAGCGCTCAAAGGTGCCCTGCTGCACGGTGGTATCAATGCGGTTCATGTCCCACAACACGCCGTTAATGCCCGGCTCGCTGTCACCAATGCGGAATTCGCGCGTACGCACCGCCACGCCATCAAGAATCTGATCCGCCAGCAAACGCATCGGCAGATTGTCAGTCACCAGCGGCAACAAGCCGGTTGGGCGTAAGCTCAGCACCAGCGTATTGGTCAGAATCGATGACGGCTCAAACAATCCGCGCAGGCGATCCATCAAACCCGCCGCCGTTCCGGCCATGATCGAGACTTCATCGCCCTGCGACATATCCACCAGCACTTCACGACGTTCGCCGGGAGCCAGCGTCAGCAGCTGCACCGCCACCGGCGCAGGCAGGAAGCCCTGATCGCTGGCGATCACCGTAAAGGGACGATTATCGGAGAAGGTGAGATCGAAGCGGCGCGCGTTCGAGCCGTTCAGCAAACGCAAACGCACCCAGCCGCGCGACACTTCGACATAGGGATTTTGCACGCCGTTCACCAGCAGCACGTCGCCCATAAAACCGCCGCTGGAGGGCGGGTTATAAACCGGCGTGGCGAAGTTATCGAGGCGCTTGTCCTGAATAATCAGCGGGAAATCATCGACGCCATAATGCTTCGGCAGCGGCAGCGATTTACTGACGTCATCTTCCACCAGCCACATGCCGGCGAGTCCGTTGTAGACGTGCGGCGCCATGCGATTTGGCGTATTGGCGTGATACCACAATGTGCCCGCGCCCTGACGAATCGGCAGCACCGGCGCCCAATCAGCTCCGGCCGACATCATGCGCGGCGCACCGCCCATTAACGCGCCCGGCACCTGCAAACCGCTGACGGTCATCGATACCGGTTCGTTGAGGCGGTTGCTGTAAATCAGCTTCACATCGTCGCCGCTATAAACGCGCACCGTTGGGCCGAGATACATGCCGTTAAAGCCCCACACCGGCACTTTGTTGCTGTTGCCGCTGAACGACCAATGGCTGCGCTGCAAGGTGAGAAACAGCGGCTGACCGCGACGGGATTCAATCAGCGGTGGAATAGGAAGTGGCGTATCGCCCAATGGCGCGGCGGCGCGGGCGGCGAAAGGCATAGCACCGGAAGCCAGTGCGACACCGGCAGAGAGCTGAATAAACTGACGTCTGCTGCAAGACATAAAACTTCAGACCTTTTGAGCGTGGCGTGAGGACGCCGTGTCCATGTTGTTCTAATTAATGATGAGTTGCTGTGTGGCTTGAGAACGGGGCAGATGATCACCTGCCCCATTTTGGCTGCTCAGAGTTTACCGTTTTTTTCGCGTTCGGCGACTTCGGCGTTCAATTCTTCCAGTTTAGTCGACATTAATTCACGGCAGTGCGTGGCGAGCTTACGCACCGAGGTGGTGGCAAACTGCGAGGTATCGACCGGCGGCAACATCTCCACAATCACCAAACCGTTGTTCCAGCGGTTCAGCTTGATCTTGTCGTGGGTGTTGGAAACCACAATCGGGATGATTGGCACACCGGCTGCTACCGCTGCATGAAACGCACCGGTTTTGAACGGCAGCAAACCACGACCGCGGCTGCGCGTCCCTTCCGGGAACATCCAGAACGAAATGCGCTTTTTGTTGAACTGTTCCACCAACTCACCGATGGTGCCGTGCGCTTTGGAGCGGTTATCACGGTCAATCAGCAGGTTACCGGTCAGCCAGTAGAGCTGGCCAAAGAACGGAATCCACAGCAGGCTTTTCTTGCCCACGGTCACCGTGGTCGGCTGCACGATTTTGGCCGCCGTGATCATGTCGTAGTTGTTCTGGTGGTTGGCGATATAGATCGCGTTACCGTAATGCGCGGCTTCCGCCGGTTTACGCAGTTCCACTTTGAGACCAAACACCGTCGACAGACGACCGAGCAGATGGCCGAAGGTTGCGACGTGACGCGGATTACGCGGTGAAAACAGACACCAGATACAGCCAACAATACTGACCAGAATCGAATAAACAATAACAATAATTGCTCGTAAAATTAGTAACATAGATTCCTCAAATGGGGCATTCCATCGCCTGAATTACAGCGTTACTCTTCACTCGCGTCGGCTTTCGGACGCGCTGGTGCATTCACTTCTACGCTATCGATGCGTTGCAGGCCACGCGCCACGCTGCCGCGACGACCGCGCTCGGCACGCACTTTCTGCAGATCTTCATCACGCATGATCAGCTTACGTTTACCGACATATACGGTGATTGACGCGCCCGGCGGCAGAATCAGCAACCATTGTAGTTTGTCGGTGCCCGCCGCGGCTTCCGCTGCAGGAATCAAAATGATCTTGTTGCCTTTGCCTTTCGACATCTGCGGCAGATCGCCAACCGGGAACATCAACATGCGTCCGGCCTGGGTAATTGCCAGCAGCATATCATCGCCGGAATGCACCGCCATTGGCGTCATCACTTTGGCGTTTTCCGGCAGCGTCAGCAGCGCTTTACCGGCACGGTTGCGCGACACCAGATCGGCAAAGGTACAGATGAAACCGTAACCGGCGTCAGAGGCCATCAACAGCTTCTGATCGTCGGGCTCCATCAGCACCTGCTCAATCACCGCGCCCGGCGGTGGCGTCAGTTTGCCGGTGAGCGGCTCGCCCTGTCCGCGCGCGGACGGCAATGAGGTCGGATCCAGCGTGTAGCTGCGTCCGGTGGAGTCGATAAAGGCCACCGGCTGATTGCTCTTGCCGCGTGCGGCGGCCAGATAGCTGTCGCCCGCTTTGTAGCTTAAGCCCGCCGGATCGATATCGTGGCCTTTGGCGCTGCGCACCCAGCCCATCTGCGACAGCACGATGGTCACCGGCTCAGCGCTCACCAGCTCGGTTTCGCTCAGCGCTTTGGCTTCTTCGCGCTCGTGCAGCGGCGAACGGCGATCGTCGCCGTAGGTTTGGCTATCGGCCAGCAGCTCTTTCTTCAGCAAATTGCTCATCTTGCGCTCGGACGCCAGAATCGCCTGCAGCTGATCGCGCTCTTTTTCCAGCTCCGCCTGCTCACCGCGAATCTTCATCTCTTCCAGTTTGGCGAGATGGCGCAGTTTCAGTTCGAGAATCGCTTCGGCCTGGGTTTCGCTGATGTCAAAACGCGACATCAGCACCGGCTTCGGCTCATCCTCGGTACGGATGATGTGGATCACTTCATCAATATTGAGGAACGCCACCAGCATACCTTCAAGAATATGCAGGCGACGCAGCACGCGATCTAAACGATAGTTGAGGCGGCGCGTCACGGTATCGCGGCGATACACCAGCCATTCAGAGAGGATTTCCAGCAGGTTTTTCACCGCCGGACGGTTATCCAGTCCGATCATATTCAGGTTAACGCGGTAGCTTTTTTCCAGATCGGTGGTGGCAAACAGGTGATTCATCACTTGCTCGAGATCCACGCGATTGGAGCGCGGCACAATCACTAAACGCGTCGGGTTTTCGTGGTTGGACTCATCACGCAGATCTTCCACCATCGGCAGCTTTTTATTGCGCATCTGGTTAGCGATCTGCTCCAGCACGCGTGCGCCCGACACCTGATGCGGCAACGCGGTGATCACCACATCCCCATCTTCTTTTTTCCACACCGCACGCTGGCGAATCGAACCGCGACCGCTCTGATAAATCTTACGGATTTCGCTGCGTGGCGTGATGATCTCCGCTTCGGTCGGGTAATCCGGACCTTGCACAATATCCAGCAGCTCATTCAGCGTGGTTTTCGGGTTGTCGATCAGCTTGACCGCTGCTTCCGCTACTTCGCGCAGGTTATGCGGCGGAATGTCGGTCGCCATCCCCACGGCGATGCCGGTGGTGCCGTTGAGCAGAATGTTGGGCAGACGCGCCGGCAACATCTTCGGCTCCTGCAGGGTGCCGTCGAAGTTCGGGATGTAATCGGACGTGCCCTGACCGAGTTCACCCAGCAGGATTTCAGCGTATTTAGACAGGCGCGATTCGGTGTAACGCATCGCGGCGAAGGATTTCGGATCGTCCGGCGCACCCCAGTTTCCCTGGCCATCCACCAGCGGATAGCGGTAGGAGAACGGCTGCGCCATCAACACCATCGCTTCATAGCAGGCGCTGTCGCCGTGCGGATGGTATTTACCCAGCACGTCACCAACGGTACGCGCCGATTTTTTGAATTTGGCATTGGAATTGAGACCCAATTCCGACATGGCATACACAATACGGCGCTGCACTGGCTTGAGGCCATCGCCGATGTACGGCAGCGCGCGGTCCATGATCACGTACATGGAGTAGTTCAGGTACGCGTTTTCGGTAAACGTGTGCAGGGCAAGACGCTCTGCACCATCCTGCGTCAATTCGCTCATTCAGCTCGCATCCTCACTTCGTGGCCCGCAACGGCGGGACATCCGGCGGTCATTTGGCGAGGATATTACCTTATTCGTGCGGTTTAGTCACAGAGAAGCCCGTTCAGCAAACAGAATCGTCTTGCATTAAATAGCGTGATATTGGTTGGAAAATTAAAACGGAATGGGAGCCATGTCACAGTGAATATCGGCAATAATCTGTGAGCAACTTCGCAATTAATATCGCGAGGCATTTAGCGTATTAATAGTGTCCGCAAGCCGGGACAACATTTAGTATTGTTGCTTAGTGATTACTCTCCTAAATTCATACTCCACAAGCCCCACATTTTTGCGCGTCTGATTTCTGGCATGGAATAAATATAACCACCAATTAGCCATAAACGTTTTGCCAAAATAAGGGTGAACGAATGCAAATACTGACTTCGCGACAACACCGATTAGTAAAATTGCTGCTGCATCATGCCGCACCGCAGCCGACAAAAGAATTAGCTTTACAGCTTGGCGTGTCGGAGAAAACCATCCAGCGCGATTTGCAGTGGCTGGAGAGTTGGCTTCGCGACTGGTCGCTGCAGCTGGAAAAAATGCCGGGACGCGGCATACGTCTGCGGGTGGACGATCTGCAGCAGCGTCTGCAACTGGAGCAGCAGCTTAACGGCGACGAAAGCAGTTCGGATGCGCTGAGCCACAATAGCCGACGGGTGAAGATTGCCTCGCAGCTGCTGAGTGATGCGCCACGCGCGACTTCAATCAGTAAATTGTCGGAACGCTACTTTATCAGTCATGCGTCGATCGTGAATGACCTGAAAGTGATCGAAGAGTGGCTGCAGCCGCTGGGTTTGGTGCTGCAGCGCGGCCCCGGCGGCACCCACATAGAAGGCAATGAGCAGACGCTGCGCCAGGCGATGGTGTCGCTAATTAATGATGTGATGCAGCAGAACGTCGCCGGCACGCCGCTGCTACCACGCCTCGATCCCGGCAGCCAGCAAGCGCTGGTGCACTATTTTGGCGACGAGGATGTGGCTTTTGTGCAGGCGCTGCTGCAGCAAATGGAGCAGCAACTGAGTTATCCGTTGGGCGACGCGTGGTACCTCAATCTCTGCACCCATATTCTGATCATGATGCATCGCATGGCGCAAGGTAACGCGCTGGCGCTGGAAACCCTGACCAGCGCGCAGGATCTTGACCAGCGCATTCTGAAGATTGCCCAAAATATGGTGGTGCAGATTGAACAGCGCATGTGCTGCGCATTGCCCGCCGATGAAGTGGGTTTTATTTATCAATATATTGTCTCGTCCGGCATTGTGGTGGAAGAACGTGGAGATAATGCCCCGCTGCATAATCAATTTTCCACCGCTGAATCAGTGAAAATAACCTGTGAATTAATCGATCGCTTCGCGTCATTTATTCAGCAGGACTTAGCGCAGGACCGATTATTATTTGAAGGGTTATTAGTTCATATAAAGCCATTATTAAATCGACTCAAATATCATATTCACATTCGTAATCCGCTGCTGGAGGATATTCAGCAGGAGATGAAGGAAATATTTTCATTAACGCAACAGGCGATGCAATTAACCGCGCGCAGCCAGGGACTTTCATCGGTGGCGGATGACGAAATAGGTTATCTGTGCGTGCATTTCCAGGCCGCGCTGGAGCGACAAATCGCCCACAAACGCATTCTGGTGGTGTGCTCCAGCGGCGTGGGAACCTCGCATCTTTTGAAGAGTCGCATCCTGCGCGCCTTCCCGGATTGGGAGATTGTCGGCGTGGTTTCCGCCAGTAATCACGCGGAGTTTTGCCAGCGAGAAACGGTGGATTTGGTGATTACCACTATTCACCTCAACGCCGGAGCGGTTCCGGCGGTGTATGTCAGTGCCTTTTTTAACGATGACGATATTCGGCGGGTGACTGACGCCATGATTGGCAGCCAGCTGCCCGACGGCGCCTCCTGCGCTTTGGCTGAACATTAATTGAATGAGGATTGAACATGGATATTTCGCGCATTCTGACGCCGCGCCGCGTTAACCTGGCGCTGACCGCCACCACCAAAGAGCAAGCGATTCATGAGCTCACCGATTTGCTCTACCACGACGGCGCCATCAGCGACCGCGCCGCCTTTATCGAAGACGTCTGGCTGCGGGAAGCTGAAGGTTCCACCGGTTTCGAAAATCATATCGCCATCCCGCACGGTAAATCCGCCGCGGTGAAACAAACCACGCTCGCCATCGGCCGCACCCAACACGACATTCCGTGGGAAACGCTCGATGGCAGCCAGGTGCGCTGCATCATCCTGTTCGCGGTGCGACTGGAAGATCAGAACACCACCCATATTCGCCTGTTGTCGCAGGTGGCCAGTGCGCTGGCCGATGATGAGGTGATAGCCCAACTGCTGGTGGAAAACGATGCCAGCAATATCATCCGGCTGTTTAGTCAGTACGCCGAAACCGACCTCTGTTAACACCCTAACTCTCTGAGGTGACACATGAATATCGTCTGTGTAGCGGCCTGCACGGCAGGCATCGCGCATACCTACATTGCGCGCGAAAAACTGATTAAAGGGGCCCACGCGCTGGGCCACACCATCCACGTTGAAACTCAGGGCACCATCGGCACCGAAACGGCGCTGACGCAGCAAGATATCGCCGCTGCGGACGTGGTGATCCTCGCCGTTGACGTGAAGATCAAAGGCGAGGAGCGCTTTCAGGGCAAACCCATTGTGCGAGTGAAAACCGAAGTAGTGATCAAATCACCGGTGAAATTCCTCGAAAAAGTGGCGGATTCACTGGCGCGCGCCTGAGGAGATCCATCATGAGTGACAACAAACGTCAGTACGGCCAGGAGATCAAAGGGCATTTGCTTACCGGGATCTCGTGGATGATCCCGCTGATCGTCGCCGCCGGGATCTGCATCGCGCTCGGCCAGGTGATCGGCGGGCCAGATGTCGGTAAACAGACCGGCACCCTCGCGTGGATGTTGAATCAGATCGGCGGTTGGGGCATGGGGCTGATTGTGCCGTTGATCAGCGCGGCGATTGCTTACTCGATTGCCGATCGTCCCGGCTTCGCGCCTGGCCTGATCGTCGGTTTTATCTGCGGGCAGATCGGTACCGGCTTTATCGGCGGCATCTTCGGCGGTTTTCTGGTCGGTTACACCGTGCTGCTGCTGCGCCGCACCATTAAGTTGCCGAAATCGATGCAGGGCTTGATGCCGATTATGGTGCTGCCGGTGCTGAGCACCATCATCGCCGGGCTGCTGATGATGACCTTTATCGGCCAGCCGATTGTCTGGCTGCAGAAGGCGCTGATTGCCCTGCTGGAGTCGATGCAAGGCGGTTCGAAATTTGTGATGGGCGCGATCCTCGGCGCGATGGCCACCTTCGACTTCGGCGGTCCGGTGAATAAAACCATGTCGCTGTTCGCCGACGGCATGCTGGTTGATGGCATTTACGGACCGGAAGCGGTGAAGTTTGTCGGCTCAATGATTCCGCCGTTCGGCATCACGCTCTCTTATCTGCTGAGCCGCAACAAATATACCAAAGCGGAAAAAGAGGCGCTAAAAGCCGCCTTCCCGATGGGCATCTGCATGATTACCGAAGGCGTGATTCCGATTGCAGCGCGCGACCTGTTCCGCGTGGTCGGCAGCTGCGTGGTGGCCTCCGCCATCGCCGGTGGGCTGATTATGATGTGGGGCGTCGGCGCACCGGTGCCGCACGGCGGCATGTTTGTGGTGCCGCTGTTCACTAAACCCTGGCTGTTCTGTTTGGCACTCGGCATCGGCACCACGGTGTGCGGCGTGATGCTGTCGGTATTGAAAAAGCCGGTGACGCAGGCGGATGAAGAGTTCGATGACGTGGAAGCCCCCGGCGTCCGCGATGAAGAGATCAAATTCACTCTGGAATAAGGAGCCACCATGTTTGCCATGATGAACGACCTGATTCAGGCCGCCGCCCAACAGCGCTATGCGGTGTTAGCGATCAACTGCTTCAACCTTGAAACCGCGCGCGCCGCCATTCAGGCCGCCGAGCAGCAGCGCGCTCCGCTGATCCTCAATGTTTATCAGGGACACAGCGCGCACTTCCCGCCCGCTGTCGCGGTGCCGTTAGTGCGTGCGCTGGCCGAGACCGCCAGCGTGCCGGTGGCGCTGGCACTCGATCACGGCAAAGCCTTTCCGCTGATTGGTCAGGCGTTTCGCGCCGGTTTTACCGGCTTAATGATTGACGCCTCCTCGGAGCCGCTGGCCGAGAACATTCGCCAGACCGCCGCCGTGGTGAAAATGGCGCATACCGCCGGCGTGTGCGTCGAGGGCGAGCTAGGACATATCGCCGATGCGCCAACCTACGAACTGGCTGATGCCTCAGTGAAGATGACGCAGGTGGCCGATGTGCTGCCGTTTATCGAACAGACCGATATCGACCTGCTGGCGATCTCGGTTGGCACCGCGCACGGGCTTTATCCGGCGGGTGTGAAGCCAAAGATCGACTTTCAGCGCTTGCAGGAGTTGCAGGCGGTTTCTTCGCGACCGCTGGCGCTGCACGGCGGATCGGGCACGCCCGCTGAGGATATTCGCCGCGTCAGTGAGTTTGGCGTTGCTAAGATCAACGTCGGCGCGGCGGTGTTTGATGCCGGAAAAATGGCGGTGGAACAGGCCTTGAAGCAGCATCCTCACGCTGAGTTAGCCGATGTGCTTGGGCTGATGGAGTCCGCCTGCCGCGAAGTGGTGGCTGAGTACCTAAGCTGGTCGGGATCGGCGGGCAAGGTTTAGTCATCAGGTTGGTTGGTGTTCGCCATGAATGGCGACACAAGGTCGCATTATCAATTTCACATTCATATCCACTATCGGGTCGGCGCATGCGTCGGCTCCGGTAAACATCACGCTGAGGAAATATTAACATGTTGATTTCAATGAAAGAGATGTTGGCACCGACTCGTGAACACCGTTACGCGATTGGCGCTTTTAATGTGGCCGACAGCTGCTTTATCCGCGCGGTAGTTGAAGAAGCTGAAGCTACCCATACGCCGGCGATCATTTCCATCCATCCAAGCGAGCTGGAATTTGTCACTGATGAGTTCTTTGGCTATGTGCGCGAGCGCACGCTGAAAAGCAAAGTGCCGTTCACCATCCACCTCGATCACGGTGCGTCCATTGCTCAGGTGCTGCGCGCTATTCAATGCGGCTTTACCTCAGTGATGATCGATGGTTCATTGCTGCCTTATGAAGAGAACGTGACGCTGACCAAAGAAGTGGTGAAACTGGCACATGCGGTGGGCGTTTCGGTGGAAGGTGAACTCGGCACCATCGGCGATACCGGCACTTCAGTGGAAGGCGGCGTGAGTAAAGTGATCTACACCGAACCGGCGCAGGCAGAGGATTTCGTGCAGCGCACCGGTGTGGATACGCTGGCGGTAGCGATTGGCACCGCGCACGGCATCTACCCCAAAGATATGAAGCCTGAGCTGCAGATGCATATCCTCAGAGACATTGCGCAGCGCACCACTATTCCGCTGGTGCTGCACGGCGGTTCAGCAAATCCGGATGCCGAGATCGCGGAAGCGGTGACGCTGGGCGTGGGCAAAATCAATATTTCCAGCGACATGAAGTTCGCCTATTTCGCTAAGCTGCGCGAGATTCTGGCACGCGAAACCTGGTGGGATCCGAATGTGATTTATCCCGATGCCATTGCGGCGGCGAAGGAAGTCATTCGCTACAAAATGAATCTGTTTGGCGGGTTGGGTAAGGCGAGTTTGTATCGTTGAGTTCTGTTATCTGGTGCGCGTTATGGCGCACCAGAAACTCAGATCGCCAGGAATGGCGTCGCTACTTCGCGCCTAACCATTTCTTCGTAATCTGGGCGTATTCGCCGGTGGCGGTGCTGAGATGCAGCCACTGATCGACATACAACTTCCAGCTCATATCATCGCGCGGGATCATGTAAGCCTTCTCGCCGTACTGCATCGGTTTGTCCGGATTGATGGCGCACAGCGTGGGATAATGCTGCTGCTGGAACAGCGCTTCAGACGCATCGGTGATCATTACGTCCGCTTTGTTATCCACTAACTGCTGGAAAATCCCCACGTTGTCAGCCAGTTGCAGCGTTGCCTGCGGCAGATGGCTGTGCACGAAGGCTTCGTTGGTGCCGCCTGCCGGTTCGATCACGCTCACGCTCGCCTTGTTAATCTGTTCAACCGTCTGATATTTCGCTTTATCAGCACAGCGCACCAGTGGAATTTTTCCATCGATGCCGAGCGGCTGGGCAAACCAGGCGATCTGCTGACGCTTGAGGGTGACTGATACGCCGCCCAATGCGATATCACACTGCTTGGCCACAAAATCATCGCTCAGGGTTTTCCATGTGGTTGGCACCCACTGCACTTTTGCGCCCAGACTTGCCGCCAGCGATTGCGCCATGCTGATATCCAATCCTTCGTATTGGCCATCGCTGCGCAAATAGCTATATGGCTTGTAATCACCGGTGGTACAGACTTTTAAGGTTTTGCTTGCGCGGATGTCATCGAGGTGGGATTGCGCCTGAACAGCGCCCGTCACCATAAGTAATGCACTCAGTATCGCGGTTTTCATGTTTTCTTCTTTTATGGGAGTTGATGTTGGTTTGCTCACGGATTGTTTCATAACCCTGCGTATTATTGCTTTATTAGCAAAAGTGTTGTGATCGATCACGCATTTTTCTCGCTGCTGCGCGCGCGTAGAGTGTGCGGCATCAACGAGAAACGGAGCGGATGACATGAACTTTTTAATTATCGATGGTGGCAAAACCTTCGCCCATTCGAAAGGCGAACTGAACCATACCTTAACTGACGTCGCAGCCAGCCAGTTGCGCGATCTTGGTCATCAGGTACAGGTAACGATTGCCGACAGCGACTACAACGTGGCAGAAGAAGTGCAGAAATACCTCGACAGCGATGTGGTGATCTATCAAATGCCCGGCTGGTGGATGGGCGAGCCGTGGACAGTAAAAAAGTATATCGATGATGTCTTCACCGAAGGTCACGGTTCACTGTATGCCAGCGATGGCCGCACACGCAGCGATGCCGGTAAAAAATACGGCTCCGGCGGCCTGATTCAGGGTAAGAAATACATGCTGTCATTGACCTGGAACGCGCCGCTGGAAGCCTTTAACGATCCTGAGCAATTCTTTGAAGGCGTGGGCGTGGACGGTTTGTATCTGCACTTCCACAAGGCCAACCAGTTCCTCGGTATGGAAGGTTTGCCGACCTTTATCTGTAACGATGTGATTAAAATGCCGGACGTACCGCGCGATATCGAACGTTATCGGACTCATCTCAGCCAGATCTTTGCTTAACTGTAAGCACCCAGGGAAAAGAGGAAGCACTATGTTAACCGTCGTTGCAGAGATTTGTGTCAAACCGGGCCGTCGCCAGGTGGTTTTGGATGCGATTAACCAGCTGATTCCTACCGTGCTGGAAGAAGATGGCTGTCATCAATATGACGCATTAGTTGATCATCAGGCGCAAGTGCCGTGGAAACAGAATTCACCCGATTCCATTTTCATGCTGGAGCTGTGGGAATCACTGCGTCATCTGGAGCAGCATCAGCAGATGCCACACATGGATGCGCATCGCGCGTTGATTAAAGATGAAGTGGTCGATGTGAAGATCCTGGTGCTGGAAGCGGCTAAGTAAGCCGATTTTTTCTCGTTCATCATCATGCATAAAAAAGCCCCGGTCTTTCGATCGGGGCTTTTGTTTCGCAGCTAATCAGAAATTAGTGCTGTTGTTCCTGCAGCAGGTGCTGTGGAACCATCACTTCAGCATCGCCACCGTTGTTCTGGTAAACGTTATATTCAACGCCTGCCACGGTTACGGTGCCATTTGCCTGGCTCCAGTTATTCACGTCTTCACCTTCCGGCAGGATGTCTTGCAAGGTCACTTCCTGCGCAGAATCCGAAATCATCAACTGCGTTTTACCGTTGTCGATGAATAACGAGTCATCGCTCATGGACAGAATATCCGTCAGTGACATGCTCATCAGCGCTTCGTTGAATGAGTCTGGGAACAGGTCGCCTGGATCGATAGGTTCTGGTGGCGTAACGTCAACGTTAACGTCGAACGATTCTGCACCGGCTACTTCATTGCCCGCTGCATCACGGAAACCGAAGGAGATATGGTAGCTGCCTTCAGCCAGTTCATTGGTATCCAGCGTCCATTTACCGTTGGTCACCACCGCGCTGCCGATGATTTCGGTACGCGCCGCATCGCCATAGACCACTACCACGGTGCCATCTTCTTTACCGGTACCGTTCAGCTTCATGACCCGACCGTTGATATCCGACCCGATCGGGCGGGTAAAACCTTCTACATCAAGGAATGAACCACCGGTGTAAGTACCAGCCTGTGGTGCGGTCAGATCCACATCAAAGTTGATGCCGTCATTGATAGGGCCTTTCACACCTGAAGCGCTGACAGGTTGAACGCGGATATTATGCGCACCTTCCGTCAGGGCAGGCAGATCAATACTCCATTTACCATCAACTACGGTTGCTGAACCGATCTGTTTTTCGCCATCATAGATAATGACTTTAGAACCGTTTTCACCGGTACCGCGTACGGTTGGTGATTTGTCATCAGTGATGCCGCCATCAAGGATCTGACCAGTGATGACGCCCACGTCATCCCACAATTCGAAGTCCGTGATTTCGTCCGGCACTTTGGTATCGATAATCAGTTCAATTGGATCGGAACGATCGGAGGTGTTGCCCGCCGGATCGGTAATTTCAACCACCACGTCGTAATCACCATCACCGATTGGATCGGTTGGGGTGACTGTCCAATCACCTTTCTCGTCAACGACGCCGCTACCAATGACCTGCTCTTTGCCGTCTTTATCAATGATGATGATTTCTACAACGTCACCCGGCGTTGCACCGCCACCGGTGAACTCCGGCTGGGTTTCGTCAGTTGGCGTGCCTGGCTGGATGACGCCCTGCTCATCACCGGTGTTGTCGATAATGCCCGGAGCGACCGGTTTTTCAGGTGCAGTTAAATCCACCACGATGGTGACCGGATCTGAGAAGTCTGAACTTTTGCCGGTTTTTGGATCTTCGACTTTGATCTTCAGCTCATGAGAACCTTCTTTAAGTGGATCAAGCTCGATTTCCCATTTGCCATCTTTGCCTACGGCAGCAGAACCAATGACTTTGTCTTTATCATAAACATAAACAATTTCACCCTCTTCACCTGAACCGCGCAGCACTGGGGTGTCATCGTTGGTAGCATCACCGCTCAGCAGCGGACGCTCTTCTGCACCGTTGTTGGCGACGATCTCTTCAATCTGTGCCGGAGGCAGAGTCTTTGTATCAACAATCACGATGAATTCTTCTGATTTCTCTGAAGCTGCACCACCTTTGGAGGCTGAATCTACGCGCAGCGCATGTTTGCCTTCGGCCACATCCAGTTCGTAAGACCATTGACCACGTGAGTTGGCAATAACGGTTGCAACTAATTTTTCGCCATCCCAGATACGTACAATGGAGCCGGCATCCGCTTTACCCGACAGCGACAGAGTGGTGTCGTCAGTGGTATCGCCTGATTTCAGCTGACCGGTTACGCGGCCTACGTCATCATAAACACCTTCCAGTGAAGGCGCTTCAGGTGCAGTAGCATCCAGTTTCAGGATGAAGTTGTCTGATTTCGGACTCATACGACCGTAGCGATCCTGATACGCTACGTTGAAGATATAGGTATCATCCGTGGTCAGTTCCGGTGTGAAGGTCCAACGTCCATCACCGCCAGCGGTCACGCTGCCGATCGGTGCTGAATCAACGCCGTAAATGAAGACCAGCGATCCCGGTTTAGCCACGCCTGACAGCGTTGGGTTTTTATCATCGGTGTATTGACCCGAAGTTAAGTGATCAACATTACCTTCGTCGTCAATGACGCGCAGGATCTGTGGTGCTTCCGGAGCGCCTGCTTCGACATGCAGAATGATTGAGGTAGCGGGACCCCAGTTATTAGCGCTATCGCGAACACGCGTTTGATAGTAGTAGGTCCCATCTGGCAGTTCATCAGACTTGAAATGTAAATTGCCATCCTTATCTGCGGTAACAAGATACACTTCATTGTTCAGCGTAATTTGAACCTGTGCGAAAGGTTCGACTTTAGGTGATATCTCGATAAAGCTTTTATTGGTATATTTTTCAATAGCATTACCATGAGTACCAAAATTATTGGTATTTGCAGTCGCATCCTCAGACGGCTGCGACTCTGCAGTTGGGCCTTCGGCCATCACTACTGCGCCCGCTTCAACTTTCACAATGAATGGCGCTGAGACTGGGCTTTCATGTTTGCCAGCATCCTTAGCCACTACGGTCAGGCTGTGTTCGCCATCAGCCAATTCTGGAGTAATGGTCCATGCCCCCATGCTATTAGCTTTGACTGAAGCAATCGGATCTTTTCCACCGTTGTCATACAGGTAAACGATCGCGTCCGGCTCCGCTACGCCTGAAATGACAGGCTTGTGTTCATCGGTAATTTCGCCCGGATTCAAATTACCTTTATTACTACCGGTGTTATCTACCACACGCCAGATTTCTGGCGCTTCTGGAGCTTGGGTATCCAGATTTACAATGAAGGACGTTGGTGGTGCACGGTTACCCGCTTTATCGATGGTGATCAACTGCACGGTATGTAAGCCTTCGTCCCAGCCCGTTGGCGGTGTAAATGACCACTTACCATTTTCATCGATAGGTGCTTTGTAAACCACACCATCAATAAGAATCTCAACACGACCACCGGCATCTTTTAGATCGACTTGTTTATCTTTCCAACCAAATTTTTTGTCGGTAATAGTACTGATTTTCATTTCTTTAATTTCATTAATGCTGTTATTCGCCATGAATATATTCCTTTAAATATTTAGATTCGTGTTCCGGTTTCCTCCCGGAACGCAAGCATTCTCGACCAGTTAGTGAAATAACCAACACAGGACATGTCTTAATTAATGGTTTTTAATAGAATCATTAATTGTAAAGTGAAGTTGAAAAAAATGGCCTAAATTATAAAAAATCAGACCATTGGTTAATTTTTAGAAAGTGATAAAACTATTTATTCTCTACACTGATAATTACACGACGTTCGCCTTGATAGCATGCTTTCTGCTGCTTCAGGGAGCCCGCGCACTGCGCAGTGACCTGGCTTTCACCCATACTTTGCGATTGAATATAATCACTCGCGAGCCCGTTATTAACCAATAATTTCTTGATTGCATCCGCGCGGCGTTGGCCTAACTTGATGTTGCTTTCCTCCTCCCCAATCGGATCGGTAAAGCCGGTGACGATAATGCGCTGATCGGCTTTATTTTTGCTTTTCAACAAGGTTGCAAATTGTTGAATGGCGCTATGACCCTGAGCGGAAATATCGGCACTGTTCGCGCTACCAAAATTAAACAGCAAATCCGATGAAAACTCATAATTATCATAAGACTGTGTAGTTCCAGCCTTGCACGGCACCACCGCTGACGCGCGGGAAAGCAAATGAGTTTGCTGACGTGTTCCCACTAATTGCTGCTGAGCCTGTTCGCTATCCATCACCAGAGGACGGCCGGAACCGTCAAGGCTGGCAATGATATAATAGGTTTTGCCCGCCGCCAGATTATCGCGCCATGGTTGTTGCTGCTTGCCCTGATAACCTGGCGCATCATCGATATAACTTCCCAACGAATGTACACCCGGTTTCAGGCAAAACACCGTGTAGCCGCCGGTTAATAATGCCGTTTGGAATTCGCCATCAACATAGATGTGTGCTGCTTTATTATTATTATCGTCTGTAGCTCGATAATAAACGATGCGGGTTTGCTCTGAGGCCGCTGCAGGCATGGATTGCCAGGCTTTGCCAAAATTCGATTGCGCTTGGAGAGTTGCGCTGATGGACAATGACGCAAGCACCGTGGCAATAGCATATTTTTTAAGTTTCATTATAACTCCAGAAAACAGGCGCCAGATGACGCCTGTTTTTATTCTATTAATCGCAATGATGTGATAATTATTCAGATAAGTAATGAATATCTAAATCCTTCAAAGCTGTAATATCGAGAGACATCACGCCGTCCACTGCAGAACTCTTAATATCCGCATCGAAAAGCATATTACTTAAAATGCTTTCATCAATATTATTGAGTAATGCAGATTCTTCCTGCGCTTCATTGAATAACGTGTCACCGTTTGCCGAGAGCAGCTCAGATAATTCAACATGGCTGAGTAAATCAGGGAAGAGATCGCCCGGATCGATGGGTTCCGGTGGAATCGTATCGATCTCAACTTCAAAAGCTTCGGTTTTGGCTGTTACTACGCCTTCAGCATTTTTAAATGCCGCTTCAATCTTGTAAACATCATCAGATAACTCTGGCGTGGCGATACTCCACTTCCCGTTCTCATCTACGACAGAGGAGAGGTAATAATGGTTATTGCTCCCACTGAGCCAGATATAAACGATATCGCCCGCGTTGCCGGTTCCACCCACAAAAATCGTTGAATCATTCACCGCATCGCCGTTAGCAATAGGCTGTTTGCCGATGAAATACTTTTCGCCGTTATCCAACATTTCATCACGATACACGTCGTCAACCGCGCCAGTTACCGGTACATCGGGATTCGGAATCACTTCCTTGCCGGGATCAATAGGGTTATTCGGATCGTTGATTTCGATAATGACTTTTTCTGAAGGCGCAGATTCATTACCTGCTGGATCCACTTCAATAATCTGGAATTCGTGATCGCCATTACCAATGGCTTTTTCTGGGGTGAATTGCCACTTTCCTTCGTCATCGACAACGGTGCTGCCGATAACCTGGCCGTTATCAATGATTTTAATGATGTCGCCTTTTTCACCGACGCCAGAGAAGGTTGGTGTGCTGTCTTGCGTTTCGCCACCATTTTCAATCAACTTACCTTCATCATCAGCGATGGCACCAATGCCTTTATTTTCTGGTGCTACGGTATCAACCTCGATAATCCAGGCTTCGGAAGGCAGCGATTTATTCCCGACTTCATCTACGACGACGATGCTGAAATCATGTTTACCCTCTGACAGCGTCGGGCTGGTGTAGGTCCAGTTACCCTCGCTGTCTACTTTGGCAGTGCCCAGCAACTGGCCATCTTTCCAGATTTCAACGGTAGCGCCCGCTTCGGCCTTACCCGCCAGCGTCGGCGTGTTGTCTTTGGTGATGCCATCTTTCACGATCTCTTTCGGCGGATTTACGCTGTCATCCACCATGCTACCAATGGTGCCCTTGGCAGGGGCGGTCAGATCGATAACGAAGCTCCAGGCCTCGCTTGAATCGCCTACTACGCCACTTTCATTGCGTTCACGTGTGGTGATGCTGTGGCTACCGGCGCCCAATGCTTTACCGGGTGTAAAGGACCATGTGCCGTTTTCACCAACCGTGGTTTCACCAATTTTTGTGCTGCCATCCCAAATTTCAATGACATTCCCTTTGGTGCCCGTGCCGTTCAGTGTCGGCGTGGTGTCATCGGTACGGCCGCCTTTCGCGATCAATCCGGTAATGCTGCCTACGTCGTCATACAGGCCGTTAACTACAGGGACGTTTACATTGCCGTCGCCGCTGTCGCCGCCACCTTTACCGCCGTCATCACCGCCCTTCCCGTTGTCTCCACCATTTTGATCGCTGCTACCGTTTTCGTGAGCGTTTTTATCCTGATATTGCTCTTTGGCTGCCACGTAGCCCAGGCCGGCGGCCGCAGCGATAGCCGCCAATCCGCCTAAAGCGATCAACGCCGGAGACCATTCAAATCCCGAGGCCAGCATGAAACCAGAATCGGTATCAACCGTGCTCTCTCCAAGCGCTAATGCGGTGGTTTCGCCATCAGCCAATGCGACAGCATCATGATCGGCATTACCATCGGTAGCGACGTATTCATGCATCGCGCCATCTTCAGCTTTACCAACTAAAGCACCTGATTTAGCAAAAAAGTCTTCGATAATCAGATCGGGTTCGCTGGCGTCGGATCCTTCCAGCATCACCAGCAGATCTTTCCCGACACGCTTAACGGTAATGTTTTCTGGTGCAACGCCGTCATTACCTTGGGTCAGCAAATATTTGCCGTTGGTAATAGCCTGAACTTTTGCAGCTTTACCGTCTTTACCTACACGCAATGCTTCCGCTTTCGTTATTGTTTTTTTATCAATAACCGCAACACTCACGGGCGAAACGTTCATGTTTAATCCCTTCCGTACATTAGATTTTGATTGTGCGATTGCGTACAAACGCAGCAATCTCCCTGGCTTAACCCACCTGTGCGGGCTCAAAGTGAGCGACATAATCGGGAAAGAGAGATTTCCGAGACATAAGAAACGTCCCGTTAGGAAAGAAAAAATTTCCCAACATTGACAGAAAAGTTATTAGTTAATTAACTATATGAATTAAAGCGTTTTTATAAATAAAGATATGAAGATGAAGGGTAAATTATTGAGCAGGAACAAGACTATAACAGATGATTTTCCTGAATTTTTTCGCGTAAAAAACTCAGAAAACAGGTAATGCGCGAGGTAAGGGATTGATTGCGATAATAGACCGCGTGGATGGGTAAACGCTGTTCACGGGTTTCCGTTGCTAAAACCTGTACCAGACGCCCACTGTCGCGATCTTCACGGCTGACAAAATCGGATAAACGTACGATACCTTGCCCAGCTAAAGCCAGTTGACGCAATGTTTCACCACTGGAGGCGGACAGCGTAGGTTTGATGCGCAGGAACTCGCCTTCGCGCTGCCAAACCGGCCAGACGTTGTGTACATCAAGTTGACTGAACCCCAACAGCTGATGGTTCGCCAGTGCATCAACGTTTTCCGGTACACCAAACTTTTCAAGATAATCTGGGCTGGCTAACAGGCGTATAGCGCTGCTTCCGAGCACACGCGCACGCAGCGTCGAATCGCGCAGCTCGCCGATGCGAATGGCGATGTCCGTTTGCTGCTCCAGCAGATCGATCACAATATCGTCGGTGTTTAATTCCAGCTGAATCAGCGGGTAGCGCTGACGAAACTCCGCCACCAGCGGCACAATGACGTGCAGGGTAAAAGGCGTATTGGCATTGACGCGTAAGCGTCCAGAAGGAATGTCCCGGCGCTGCGCGATCAGTTCTTCCGCCTGTTCAACCGACGCCAGAATCTGCCGCGCATGATCGAGAAAAATCAGCCCCTCTTCGGTCAATGCCAGGCGACGCGTGGTGCGATGCATTAAGGTGGTTTGCAGCTTACCTTCCAGCCGGCTAAGCGCACGGCTCACGCCAGAGCTGGTTTGATCTAACTGCTCCGCAGCTGATGTGATTGATCCGGTATCCACCACCGCAACCCAGGCGCGTAACTCTTCCAGTGTTATTTTCAAATTCCCATCCTTAAAGATCGAGACCTGTCTTAGCGCGGTTTCTGACACTTTTGGCTTAAATTACGCCACTTTATTAGCGGCAGGATATCACAATGCGCCATAAACCTCGGGTGGCTAACGATTTACGTCAGCAACAAGCGGTAACCCAGTTGCTGCAGCAAGGGCGACAGGAAGAAGCCTGGCGTAAGATTCGGGCGCACCTGACGCTTGCTCCCTACGATGGCTGGTTCCTTCATGAAGCCGCACGGCTTGCCCGGCGCAACGGCGATCTGGATACGGCGCAGCGCTATTATCAGCGGGCGCTAAAACTTGCGCCAAAAGATGCGGGATTACTCAACGGTCTTGGCCTAACCCATTATGACGCCGGGTGCTGGAGCGAGGCGGAAGCCTGTTATCAGTCTGCGCTGCAATCACATATGGGCTATGCCGCCTGTCATAATAACTACGCTATTTTGCTGCATAAACAGCAGCGCTATCACCTTGCTTTAGATCAGTATCGATTGGCGCTGCAGAGCCAGCCTGATTATACCGAAGCCCGCTATGGCATAAGTACGTTGCTAGCGCACATGGGCCAGCTACAAGAAGCAGAAAGTCAGATGCAGCAAGTGCTGCAAGTGCGTGACGCCGATCAACGTTGCCGAAATTCGCTCGGCATGGTTCAGCTACAACAAGGCAACTTCGCTGCTGGCTGGTCTAACTATCAGGCGCGTTATGCATCCGATAATCCCGATCGCTTCTTTACCTTACCGAAACTCCCTATTCGCTACTGGCAAGGAGAGGATCTGCGCGGCAAAACGCTGTTGGTACGGACCGAGCAAGGCATGGGGGACGAAATTCAGTTCTGTCGTTATCTCACACGCGTTAAAACTGAAAAGCATGCGATAAAAGTGATCATGCTGGGCAACAAGTCCTTAAAATCATTGATGGTTACGCTGCCGCACCTCGATAATTATCTGACACGGGAAGATGTACAACACACGTTGCCACCGGCAGATTACTGGTGCTCTCTACTGGATTTACCGCAGCACTTCCTAAACTCAACACAGCCCTTTAGCGCGCATCATCCCTATCTGTTTAGCTCTGCAGAACAACAGGCGAGGTGGCCGATTAAGGGGAACGGGAAAAAAATTGGTATCGTATGGAAAGGCTCTAGCGGGCATAAGAATGATAGCCAACGATCGCTTGCGCACCTTTCACAGTTTGCACCTTTATTTGACCTGCCTGATATCAACTGGATTAGCCTGCAAAAAGGTGCAGGTGAAGAGGAAATCGCTGACTATCCACGCATACAGCCGCTTGGTGCCCAATTCACTGATTATCAGGATACCGCCGCGGTCATTTCACAACTGGATTTGGTGATTGGTGTAGATACGTCGGTGATCCACTTAGCAGGGGCGATGGGGATACCTTGCTGGGTATTACTTCCCGCCTGGGCGCGAGACTGGCGCTGGTTGGAAAATCGCGATGAATCGCCGTGGTATCCGCAAATGAGATTGTTTGGGCGCGGGCAGGATGAAGAGTGGAGCACGGTTATTGCGCGGGTTAAACAGGCATTACAGCAGCAATAAAACAGGGACGCCGCGGCGTCCCTGTTTTTTTACACTTCGAGGTCGGCTAAATCGCCTTTCTCTTGCAACCAGTTGCGGCGGTCTTCCGAGCGTTTCTTCGCCAGCAGCATGTCCATCACACGCAGCGTTTGGTCGACATCCTCATCACTTATCGTCAATTGCACCAGACGACGCGTATTCGGATCAAGCGTGGTTTCGCGCAGCTGCAGCGGGTTCATTTCACCCAAGCCCTTAAAACGCTGCACATTCGGCTTACCTTTCTTGCGCTTCAACTGGTCCAGCACGCCCTCTTTCTCATCTTCATCCAGGGCGTAATAGACTTCTTTGCCGAGATCGATGCGATACAGCGGCGGCATCGCCACGTACACATGGCCGTGTTGCACCAACGTACGGAAATGCTTCACAAACAGCGCGCACAGCAGCGTGGCAATGTGCAGACCATCGGAGTCCGCATCCGCGAGGATACAGATTTTGCCGTAACGCAGTTGGCTCAGATCTTCGCTGTCAGGATCGATACCGATCGCCACTGAAATATCATGCACTTCCTGTGAGGCCAGCACTTCGTCCGAAGAGACTTCCCAGGTATTGAGGATCTTACCTTTCAGCGGCATGATCGCCTGATAATCACGATCGCGCGCTTGCTTGGCGGAACCGCCCGCAGAATCCCCTTCGACGAGGAACAGTTCGGTTTTGTTCAAATCTTGTGCGGTGCAGTCAGCCAGTTTGCCCGGCAGCGCCGGGCCGCTGGTGAGTTTTTTACGCACCACTTTCTTCGCGGCGCGCATGCGGCGCTGCGCGCTGGAGATTGCCAGCTCGGCCAGCATTTCAGCCGCCTGCACGTTTTGATTCAGCCACAGGCTGAAGGCATCTTTGACCACCGCTGAGACGAATGCCGCACACTGACGCGACGACAGGCGCTCTTTAGTCTGCCCGGCAAACTGTGGATCCTGCATCTTCACCGACAGCACGTACGCGCAGCGATCCCAGATATCTTCTGCCGACAGCTTCACGCCGCGCGGCAAAATATTGCGGTATTCGCAAAACTCGCGCATGGCATCCAGCAAGCCCTGACGCAATCCGTTGACGTGCGTGCCGCCTTGCATGGTTGGGATCAGGTTAACGTAGCTTTCTGTTAGCAGCTCTCCGCCTTCCGGCAGCCATAGCAGCGCCCAATCCACCGCTTCCACATCGCCAGCAAAACTGCCCACAAAGGGTTTTTCCGGCAGCGTGGGTAAGCCGTCAACCGCTTCACACAGGTAATCGGTCAGGCCATCCTGATACATCCAGGTTTGTTCGGTGTCGTTGACCTTGTCTTTAAAAACAATTTCAACGCCCGGACACAGCACGGCTTTGGCTTTTAACAGATGTGATAAACGAGAAACCGAGAAACGCGGGCTATCAAAGAAGCTTTCATCTGGCCAGAAATGCACGCTGGTACCGGTATTGCGTTTACCGACGGTGCCGGTAACCGTAAGATCCTGCACCTTGTCGCCATTTTCGAAGGCAATCTGGTAGATTTCGCCGTTACGTCGCACGGTAACTTCCACACGCTTCGACAAGGCGTTAACCACCGAGATCCCGACGCCGTGCAAGCCGCCTGAGAACTGATAGTTTTTGTTGGAGAATTTGCCGCCCGCATGCAGGCGACAAAGAATCAGCTCAACCGCTGGCACGCCTTCTTCCGGATGGATATCCACTGGCATGCCACGACCATCATCAATAACTTCCAGCGACTGGTCGGCATGAAGAATGACTTCCACGCGTTTAGCGTGACCGGCCAGCGCCTCATCGACGCTGTTATCGATCACCTCCTGGCCCAGGTGGTTCGGGCGCGTGGTATCGGTGTACATCCCCGGACGACGACGCACCGGTTCAAGGCCGGTCAGGACCTCAATGGCATCGGCATTATAGCTTGATTGGCTCATCGTAAATGTCTGATTAGCAATAGGAAAATGGCCCCACTTCGCAAGGCCACTGGGCGTTTAATCCCAGAAAATCAACGATCTGTGCGAAATGGCGTTCGAATCCGATATAGGCATGATTGCCGCCCTCTTCAACCGTCTGGCGGCATGCGCTGTAATACTCCAGCGCCTGGCGATAATCGAGTATTTCATCGCCGGTTTGTTGCAGCAGCCAGAGTAAATCGGGCGCTTCAAGAGGGTCAATCTGCATTACTTTCAGATCGTAAATGTGGCGAGACTCTAACACATATTGCTGGCCGGTGTAGGGATTACGGTTTTCGCCGAGGTAATCCACCAGCAGCTCAAACGGCCGTACGGCGGGATTAACCACCACCGCTGGCAACATAAAACACTGCGACAGCCAGGTAGCAAAATAGCCGCCCAGCGATGATCCCACCAATCCCAGCGGTTCACCGGCATATTGCATCACCAGATCTTCCAGCATGCTGGCGGCTTCAGACGGAAACGTCGGTAGTTGCGGCACCATTACATTGATATGCGGATGCTGTTCGTTGAGCCACTGCTGCAGCTGCGTGGCTTTCGCCGATTGCGGTGAACTGTTGAAGCCATGCAGATAAATCAGCGCCGCCATTGCTTAGTAGCCCTCGGAATCAAGATCGGGGCGGAACATGTCACTTTGCAGGCGGTTCACTTCGGTCTGCAGCGAGCCGTCGGGCTGCAAGGTAAGCCAACGCCAGCCCGGCGCCAGCGTATCAATAGTGAAGTTAGTGCAATGCGGTTTGAACTGGACGCAGGTTGATGGTGAAGCCATCACACGGCGACCATGCCAGTCGAGATCGAGCTCCTGATGAATATGGCCGCACACCAGATTGCGTGCGCGTGGGAAGTGCTGCAGTACCGCTTCCAGCTGATGCGGATTGCGCAAGCTGTGCTGATCTAACCAGGTACATCCGGAAGCCAGCGGGTGATGATGCAGCAATACCAGAGTGTGGCGTTCTGGGTACTTGCTCAGTGCGGTGTGCAGCCACTCCAGCTGGTATTCGCTCAACATGCCGTGTGGCACACCAAATACCTGGCTATCCAGCAGCACCAGTTGCCAGTGATCGCCCAAAAGAACGTGCTTGTCAGATTTGATGCCCGCTTCAGCTAGCGTATCCACCATTGCCGGCTGAAAATCGTGATTTCCCGGCAACCAGACGCAAGGTTTTGGCAGACGATTAATGCCTGCTACAAAGTGTTGGTAAGCTTCGACGGTGTGATCCTGAGCGAGATCGCCAGTGGCGATAATCAGATCATACTGGCGCTGTTGTACTTCAATAGCATCCAGTACCGCATCAAAACTCGACCAGGTATTTACCCCAAGCAGCGATTGATGTTTTCCGGCGAAAAGATGGGTATCCGTGATTTGTAAAATCCTGATATCAGACCCATCTTGCGCAGGAAGAGTTAGCAGGCTATCCAAAGCGTTTCCTTAATCTCCACGCCATCGTTGCGTTTTTTACGCTATCAGCAAACCGGTACTGCCACAGCGCCGTGCGCTAAGCAGTAACGTAACCAATCCGCAAGGAACTGGTTAATCTGATGTTTTTCATCGCGCTGATGCAGTTTTTTATTAGGATAATCATAGCGCGCTTTAAATCGGTAGATCTGTTTAGTGGAACACACTTCAGCGACCATCGCATCATGGTAGAGCCGCACCGACATAGAAGGCAGGCTCCAGTAACTCACTGCGGGCGCCACCTGACGCACTTCCACCAGCGTGGTGTAACGCGTCGATTCTTCGATGGTGAGCTGATAGCTGGCGCCATTCACCTGATAAATCACCGATGCGCCTGCCTCGTCATTACGCGGCAGCAGGCGACGCAGCTGGGCGAAATTGGTTTCGCACAGGCGCATCATTTCGGGAAAGTCAGGGGTATAGCGCTGTTTCATTTTAGCTTCCACTCTTGTCGTAGTTTTTCATGGTGCAACGCCAGCCATTGCAAGGCGATGACAGATGCCGCGTTATCAATAATCCCCTCTTCCACCCAGCGATAAGCTTGTTCGCGGCTCACCACATGGACAAGAATATCCTCATTCTCTTCCTCCAGCCCGTGATTTCCCTCTGCCAGGCTGGCATCCACTTCGCCCACCAGCACCGATAAACGTTCAGACGTTCCGCCGGGGCTGGCTAAGTAATTCACTATCGGTTTGACGCGGCCAACCTTAAGGCCGGCCTCTTCTACCGCCTCACGTCGTGCGACATCTTCTGGTGTTTCGCCAGGTTCGATGATGCCAGCCACCATTTCCAGCAGCCAGGGCGTTGGGCTGGAATCAAAAGCGGGAATGCGGATCTGTTCGATCAGTACCACTTCATCACGCAAGGGATCATAGGGTAGCAGCACGGCGGCGTGTCCGCGCTCAAAAACTTCGCGCACCACTTCACCACTCATTTCGCCATTAAAACGACGGTGGCGGAAACGGTAGCTGACGATGGAAAAAAAACCATCGTAACGCGTTTCGCGTGCAATAATTTCTACATCGTTTTTTGTGAAAGTCACAGGGGATTTTTTTTCACTCGCCATCGTCTGATTCCTTATGCAGATTGGGATGGAGCAAAGAAAAGCCAAGTCTACCGCTCCGTCCGAGTGGTTCTTTTTGAATTATTTACGTAAATTAGGGGAAGAAGGCACGTTCAGCCAACTTATCTCTGACGCCGCCTCTGTAGAATCGGCGATTATTTTTTTGGCTTACCTGCAGCACTACCAGTGCATTTTGCTGCAACAAAAGGAATGCAAATGAAAAAACTGCTCCCACTTTTTATTGGGCTGACTCTGGGCGGATTCAGCCTTGCCAGCCAGGCAGAAAACCTGTTGCAGGTCTATCAGCAGGCGCGCCTTAGCAACCCCGATCTGCGATCTTCTGCCGCTAACCGCGACGCTGCATTTGAGAAAATCAATGAAGCGCGTAGTCCATTATTGCCGCAGTTAGGCTTGGGCGCAGATTACAAATATGACAATGGCTACCGTGACAGCAGCGGACTTCATTCCAACACGACCAGCGCCTCTCTGCAATTAACTCAAACTATTTTCGATATGTCGAAATGGCGTGCGCTGTCGCTGCAGGAAAAACAGGCCGGTATTCAGGATGTTACCTATCAGGTTGCTCAGCAAGACCTGATTCTTAACACGGCGACTGCCTATTTTAACGTGTTAAAGGCAATCGACACGCTTTCTTACACCGAAGCACAGAAACAATCTATCTACCGCGAACTGGATCAAACCACGCAGCGCTTTAACGTGGGTTTGGTCGCGATTACTGACGTGCAAAACGCCCGTGCACAGTATGACACCGTGCTGGCTAACGAAGTGACTGCACGTAACAACCTCGATAATGCGGTGGAATCGCTGCGTCAGATTACCGGCATGGATTATCTGTCGCTGGCTTCATTGAATATCGATCGTTTCAAAACCGCGCGTCCAGATGCTGTGGCCAGCCTGCTGAAAGAAGCGGAAAGCCGCAACCTGACCTTGCTCTCTGCGCGACTGAGCCAGGATCTGGCGCGTGAGCAGATTCGTTCAGCCGAAACCGGCCACATGCCGACGCTGGATTTGACCGCCTCAACCGGTATGTCGAATAGCAAATATGGCGGCAGTCGCGCCAATCAGAGCGCTGGCAGCACCGATTCCATCACCGGTTCTAACCAGGTTGGCCTGAGCTTCACCATGCCACTTTATAGCGGCGGCTCGGTCACCTCGCAGGTGAAACAAGCGCAGTACAACTATGTCGCGGCCAGCGAACAGCTGGAAGGCGCGCATCGTAGCGCGGTTCAGACGGTACGTTCATCATTCAATAACGTGAATGCCTCTATCAGCAGCATTGATGCTTATAAGCAGGCCGTTGTCTCTGCACAAAGCTCACTGGATGCGATGGAAGCCGGGTATCAGGTCGGTACGCGTACCATCGTTGATGTGCTGGATGCGACCACCACGCTGTTCAATGCTAAACAGCAGCTTTCTGATGCGCGTTATAGCTATCTGATCAACCAGCTGAATATCAAATATGCGCTGGGTACGCTGAACGAGCAGGATCTGCAGCAGCTGAACAGCACGCTGGGCAAAGAGATCACCACAACACCTGAAGTGGTGGCGCCGGAGAATAACCAGCAGGCCGCGCGTGTGGATAACGGTCCGAAAGCTTCATCGCCTTCAACTGCCGCACAAGCCCGTCCAGCTGCCGCACGCAGCAGCGGAAATCCATTCGGTAATTAATTCCCCAGGGGGCCGTATGCGGCCCCTTTCGCATTCAATCGTATAGCTACGTAAAGATCCTTTCCCCATCTGGCTTCGCGCTTCATTTTCCACCGCTCATCCCCTATCCTTACCCCACCTTTGGGCACAGGATGAAAATAATGAAACGGACGAAAAATATTCGCCATGCCGCTTTTCGTAAAAGCTGGCAGGCACGCCACTTAACGCCAGTCGCCTTTGCCGTTAGCGCAGTGTTTATGCTGGCAGGCTGCGAGCAGAGTGACGAAACGGTGTCGCTCTATCAAAACGCGGATGATTGCGCCAAAGCCAATCCAGGCCAGAGCGCGCAATGTACCACTGCGTATAACAACGCACAGAAAGAAGCCGAACGTACCGCGCCAAAATACGCTACACGCGAAGATTGTGTGGCTGAGTTTGGTGAAAACCAATGCCAGCAAACGCCTGCACAAGCGGGTGTGGGCACCACCGCAAACAATGCTGAAGCTCAGCAAAGCGGTAGCTTCTGGATGCCGTTGATGGCCGGTTACATGATGGGACGTATGATGAGCGGCGGCGCAGGGTTTGCCCAGCAGCCCCTGTTCTCGCCAAAAAATCCGAACAGCCCGGCAAACGGTAAATTTGTTGATGCTGCGGGTAAAAACTACGGTAATGCCACATCGGGCCGCACCATCAACGTGCCGAAAACAGCAATGGCGCCGAAACCCGCGACCACTTCCACCATTACGCGTGGCGGCTTTGGTGACAGCGTGGCAAAACAAAACACCATGCAGCGCAGCAGTGCTTCTGGCACCGGCAGCCGCTCGCTGGGAGGCTAAGCCGCAGCATGCAACGTATTGCAATCCCCGAACGTCCAGACTGGCGTGAAAAAGCCGCGGAGTATGGTTTTCAGTTTCACACCATGTATGGCGAACCTTACTGGTGTGAAGATGCGTACTACCAATTCACGCTAGCGCAGGTTGAACAGCTTGAGGATACCACCGCCGAACTGCACCAGATGTGTTTGCAGGCGGTGGAAAAAGTGGTGAACAGTGACGAGCTGCTCACCCGTTTCTGTATTCCTAAGCACACCTGGGACTTTGTGCGTGATTCCTGGAAGTTGCGCCAGCCTTCGCTCTATTCGCGCCTCGATCTGGCATGGGATGGCAAAGGTGACGCTAAGCTGCTGGAAAACAACGCTGATACACCAACCTCACTCTATGAAGCCGCCTTCTTTCAGTGGATTTGGCTGGAAGACCAGGTCAAAGCGGGCAATCTGCCGCAGGGCAGCGACCAGTTCAACAGCCTGCAAGAGAAGCTGATTGAGCGCTTCGCCACGCTGCATCAGCAGTTCGGTTTCAACTGGCTACACTTCTCCTGCTGCCGTGATACTGAGGAAGATCGCGCCACGGTGCAATATCTGCAGGACTGCGCCACTGAAGCCGGCTTGCCGAGCGAGTTTCTCTATATTGACGAGATTGGATTGGGTGAAAGAGGCCAGTTTACCGACGTAAACGATCAGGTCATCAGCAATCTGTTTAAGCTCTATCCGTGGGAATTCATGCTGCGTGAAGTGTTTTCTACCAAGCTGGCGGATGCGGGCGTGCGTTGGCTGGAGCCGGCCTGGAAAAGCATCATTTCCAATAAAGCGTTGTTACCGCTGCTGTGGGAAATGTTCCCTAATCATCCCAATTTGCTGCCCGCTTACTTTGCCGATGATAAGAACGCGCCGCAGATGGATAAGTACGTGGTGAAACCGCTGTTTTCACGCGAAGGGGCCAATATTCGTATCATTGAAAACGGTCAGGAGATCGCCCGCGCTGATGGTCCGTATGGCGAAGAAGGCATGATTATCCAGCAGTTCTATCAGCTACCGAAATTCGGTGATAGCTATACCTTGATCGGCAGTTGGCTGATTGACGATCAACCTGCGGGCATCGGCTTACGCGAAGATCGTGCCTTGATCACGCAGGATCTGTCGCGCTTCTATCCGCATACCTTTGTTGAGTAAAGGCTGTGCCGCCCGCACCCTTCGGGCGGCCTTGCGCATTAGCCAATCTGCACTGACATCATGCTGATCGCGCCCATCTCCATCCCTTCCACAGGAATGCTGATCGCTTCATCAGCGGCACGCGCGCCAAGAATATAGAGCAGCGGTAGATAGTGTTCAGGCGTTGGGTTCGAAAGCTGTGCATCCGGATGCTGCATAAAGTTCACCAATGGGTGATCTGCTGCCTCACCGTGGAAATCCAGATTCTCACGTACAAACTGATTAAAGCTCTCCGCCCACGGATACGCGGTTTCTGCGCCCTGCCAGCGCAGCATACGCAGATTGTGCACCACGTTACCGCTGGCCACGATCATCACATCCTCATCTCGTAATGACGCCAGCTTTTGCCCCAATGCGTAGTGCCATTCAGCAGGTTTAGTGCCGTCGATACTCAGTTGCACCACTGGGATGTCGGCATCGGGATACATTTTTGCCAGCACCCCCCAGGAACCATGATCAAAACCCCACTCCTGATCGGCATGAACGGCGATCGGAGCCAGTAAATTCATCACTTGCTGAGCCAGTTCTGGCGATCCTGGCGCGGGATAGCGCACATCAAATAGCGCCTGTGGGAAACCACCAAAATCATGGATAGTGCGCGGATTATTCATCGCCGTCACCGCCGTGCCGCGTGTGTACCAGTGCGCCGAAACCGCGAGAATCGCACGTGGACGCGGCAACGTTGCGCCCAATTGCTGCCAGGTTTGGGTATAACGATTATCTTCCAGTACGTTCATCGGGCTGCCGTGACCAAGGAACAGCGCAGGCATGCGTGTAGTGCTCATGATTAATCCTTTGACGAAGTGTCGCTTTGTTAACCGCTACGATACGCGCTTTCGCTGGGGGATTAACGCTGATAAGTATGATGGTCTCTGTCAGAGAATTTGAATGATACAGGGCGGATAAATTCGCCACAGGTTAGGTCTTAATATTGCACGCGCGCCTCTTAGGTATCAATGATATAGCCCGCACCTAAGACCGAGCGAGACCAGTCTTGTTACATCCAATCAATCTACTTCTTAAACTCCCCTCGGTTTTAGAAAGATGAGTTGGAATTTATGTTAATTCAGGGAGCAATATTGTGCCTGGCGATGAATATCTACCATGAAGCGCGTGGCGAACCGATTAAAGGACAAATAGCCGTTGGTACGGTGACCATGAACCGGGCCAATTGGGATGTCAAAGAGATCTGTCCTGTGGTGTATGCACCTAAGCAGTTCTCCTGGACGTCTCTCAAAAAGCATCCTTATCGTTATCCACCACATGAAGATAAAAGCTGGCAACGCGCCAGAAAGCTGGCACAGAAGATTGTTGAAGGGGAATTACAGGACGTAACGAAAGGCGCGACCTTTTTCCATGCACATCATGCTAAACCGGCCTGGCGTCATACCTTTCAGCGTACAGTAGTAATTGGCAATCACGTGTTTTATGCCAATCGTTAAAACAAAAAAAAGAGGCCAGATAGATATCTATCCGGCCTCTTTCTTCTGTATTAATTCAGTTAACTGGCGTGACGGGTTTCCCGCTGACGGCGATACGCCACCAAATCTTCAATGGTGACGACCGGCATATCATGTTGCTTAGCAAACACGATTGCTTCTGGCGCGTGCGCCATGCTGCCATCATCATTGGTCAATTCGCACAATACGCCTGCAGGTTTGAATCCTGCCAGCGTCACCAGATCGATAGTCGCTTCAGTGTGTCCACCACGCGACAGAACACCGCCTTCACGCGCACGCAGCGGGAAAACATGGCCCGGACGGTTAAGGTCTGAAGGCTTCGCGCCATCAGCCACCGCAGCGCGAATGGTGGTGATGCGATCGGCAGCAGAAACGCCGGTGGTCACACCGCTTGCAGCTTCAATTGTCACCGTGAAACCGGTGCCGTAAGCGCTGGTGTTAGTTTCCACCATCATTGGCAGCTCAAGCTGCTGACGGCGCTCTTCAGTGATGCAGAGGCACACGATACCGCTGCCGTGACGGATGGTTAATGCCATCTGTTCAACGGTCATGGTTTCTGCCGGGAAGATCATGTCACCTTCGTTTTCACGATTTTCATCGTCGAGCACCATTACACCGCGGCCGTTGCGCAGCGCATCAATGGCGCGCTCTACACGCTGTTCAGGCGTGCCAAATTCAGAAAGAAGCGTCTGATTCATGGTAAAAAAACCTTATAAAATATGAGTTACCAGAACCAGGGCGTGCTTAGGAGTGCGTACAAAACACATGGCAAAAACGTGACGCGGGCAAAGCCCGGCTGATGTCGTTACCCTCTCCCATCCGGACTCTAACCGTCGGCTCCGGAATTACACCGGATCTGCTGACCTCTCACATTACTGTGAGAGCGCTCGCGGGCTTTCAGCAAGAGCTGATTTACCGCCGGTGGGGAATTTCGCCCCGCCCTGAGAATAAGCGAACAAACTATAACGCCAATCATCTGGTCGGGCAATCGACAAAAGTGCAAATGCTTTTGCATTTCCTGCGTTGCGGATTTCAGGTTTAACCTTTTCGTTTCAGGCATTACACTTAATAGCTATTGAGTCCGAACACGCGCAGCTATCGGCCACCGTAACCAGGAAATAATCATGATCGACACGAAAAAAATTGAACAACTGGCTCGCCAGGTACATGAAGCGATGCCGAAAGGGATTCGCGATTTTGGCGATGATGTCGAAAAGAAAATCCGTCAGGTATTGCAGGCGCAGTTGACGCGCATGGACCTGGTTAATCGTGAAGAGTTTGATGTGCAGACGCAGGTACTGCTGCGCACGCGCGAGAAATTAGCTGCGCTGGAACAGCGCCTGGCGAAGTTAGAAAGTGAAAGTCCAGCGGCACCCGCGCCGGCGATCATCACGCCAGATCCCGCTGGGAAAATTGATACTCCGCAGTAAGCTAATGGGCGGGAGTTTTCCTCCCGCCCATTCACACTTAATGACTGCGAATCGTTTTGATGATGTTGCTGGTTGAGATGCCATCTTCGAAGTTTAATACGCGCACGTCACCACCGTTTGCCCACACTTCTTTGCTACCCGCGATATCTTCCGGCTTGTAGTCGCCGCCTTTTACCAGCAGATCTGGCAGCACTCCCGCAATCAGACGTTGTGGCGTATCCTCTTCAAACAGCACCACCCAATCCACCGCTTCCAGCGCACCCAGCACAATCATACGGTTTTCTTGCGGATTGACCGGACGCGTTTCGCCTTTCAGACGCTTCGTCGAGGCATCACTGTTAACGGCCACAATCAGGCGATCGCCCAGCTTGCGCGCGTTCGCCAGATAAGAAACATGGCCAGCGTGCAGGATGTCGAACACGCCGTTGGTCATTACCACTTTCTCACCACGCTGACGCGCCAGCGCAACAGCGGCTTTCAGCTCCGCTTCGGTCATCACACCAAATCCCGTTTCCGGACGGGCGTGAATGGCATTTTCCAGCTCAACAGTGCTGACAGTGGAAGTACCGAGCTTCCCGACGACGACGCCAGCCGCAGCATTCGCCAGGAAACAGGCTTCTTCCAGGCTGTCGCCAGCCGCCAGCACTGCGGCTAGCACGCCAATCACCGTATCGCCCGCACCGGTCACGTCATACACTTCCTGCGCCTGCGTAGGCAGATGCAGCGGCGCTTTGCCCGGCTGCAGCAGCGTCATACCGTTTTCAGAACGGGTTACCAGCAGCGCGGAAAGCTCATAATCAGCGATTAACTGCATGCCACGACTGACAATCTCTTCCACGCTTTTGCATTTACCCACAACCGCTTCGAATTCAGACAAATTCGGCGTCAGCAGCGTTGCACCGCGATAACGTTCAAAATCAGTGCCTTTAGGATCAATCAGTACCGGCACTTTAGCTTCACGCGCTAATTGAATCATGGTCTGCACGCTGTTCAGCGCGCCTTTGGCGTAGTCAGACAGCACCAGCGCACCCGCTTGCGTCAGCGATTGACGCATACGATCGTGAATCGGCTGCGGATCAATCTCCTCAAAACCCTCTTCGAAATCGAGGCGAATCAGCTGCTGATTGCGCGAAAGCACGCGCAATTTGGTGATGGTTGGATGGCTTTGTACCGCCACAAAATCACAGTCGACGTTGACCTTTTGCAGGGTTTCGCTCAACACGCGCGCGGCATCATCGGCGCCGGTCAAGCCAATCAGCCGTGATGCTGCACCGAGCGCAGCAATGTTCATGGCGACGTTTGCCGCGCCGCCTGGACGCTCTTCAATGGTATCCACTTTCACCACCGGCACCGGCGCTTCCGGGGAAATACGGCTGGTTGGGCCATACCAATAGCGATCTAACATCACATCGCCGACGACCAGCACAGTGGCCTTGCCAAAAGTGGGCAGTGTTACTTTCATTCAGAGACTCCAACACGGTCAAAATAATGCGCGGGATATTACCACATAAGCCATCAGGCTCACTGTTCCGCGCTGTCAGATTGGGTACCGCTTAACCAACGCTGCCAACTGTTGTTGACCACCGCGCGTTCAGCGACAAAGGCTTCAGGCGCCACATGGCCCGGTAATTCCTGCAATGCCAGATGGTGCAGTGCATCACGCAGCGTGACGTACGCATGCGTCAAAGCCTGCGCCTCTTCATCCGGCATAATGCCATGACGCGCCATCAATTCGAAAATGCGGACATTATCCGACCAACGCGTCAACGCTGGCTGATCGGCCGCGTAGCTTAAGACAAGGTATTGCGCGATGAATTCAATGTCGGTGATACCGCCCTCATCGGTCTTAATTTCCCAGCGACCTTTCTGTTTGTTGCTGAGATGCGCCCGCATTTTTTCGCGCATTTCACGCACTTCTTTTTGCAACGTCTCAACGTCTCGCGGCAGGCAAAGAACGTTACGGCGGATTTCATCAAAGCGTTCACAGAGCGCAGGTTCGCCAAACACGATGCGCGCGCGCACCAGCGCCTGATGTTCCCAGGTCCATGCTTCGCTGCGCTGGTATTCGTTGAAAGCGGAAAAAGTACTGACCAGCATACCCGCCGCGCCAGAAGGACGCAGACGCGCATCCACTTCATACAAAATGCCGGACGACGTGCGCGTGCTAAACAGATGCATTACACGCTGCGCCAGGCGCAGATAGAACTGGCGACCATCAATGACGCGCTCGCCATCGGTTTCCGCATCATCCGGACAATCATGCAGGAACACCAAATCAAGGTCAGAGCTGTAACCCAGCTCCCAACCACCCAGCTTGCCATAACCGACAACCGCAAAACCGCGCTCACTGTCGCTAGTCAAATGCGATGGACGACCATATCGCTGCACCATCATCTGCCAGGCTTGCTGCACCACGGATTCAATAATCGCTTCTGCCAGCCAGGTTAAGTGATCGCTCACTTTCATTACGGGTAGCGTTTCAGCAATATCGGCAGCGGCGATGCGCAGATGCTGCGCCTGTTTAAACTGGCGCAATGCTTCCAACTGCTGCTCTTCGTCATCGGTGGGAATACGCAGCAGATATTGGCGCAGTTCGTCGCGATAAGCGTCGGTTGCGGTAGGTTGATACAGCGTTGCGGGATCGAGTAACTCATCCAGCAGCAGCGGATAGCGCGCCAACTGGCTGGCAACCATTGGTGACGCGGCACACAGACGAATCAAATGACGCAGCGCGCCATGATATTCGGTGAGTAATTCCAGATAAGTGCTGCGCGTCAGCACGCCCAGCAACAACGGCGTCAGACGATTCAGCAGCACATCGGCATCTTCGCGCGGGCAGACTTCACTGAGCAGACGCGGCATCAACTGGTCGAGCGCCAGACGACCGCGCGGACCAATAGTACGGCGACTCACATCCTGGCGGAAATTGTTCAACGCGTTGTAAAGCGCGTGACGCTGCGCATCGTCCAATTGCGGTACCACCGGGATGAGATCGCTCTCTTCCAGCGCGTCCTGCCACAGCCCGGCAAACTCAGCCAACTGCGGCTGATCGTCGACATCCGGTGCATCGTCGCCAATCAGCTCGTCAAAGATGGCGCGCACACCGGCCATTTGCAGCTCAAGCTGCGCCATCAGCGCGGTCCAGTCTGCCGCGCCCATCGCCCAGGCTAAGCGCTGGCGGTCGAGCTCGTTCTCTGGCAGCGTTTGCGTTTGCTCGTCATTAATGCTTTGCAGCAGGTTTTCCAGCCGACGCAGGAACAAATAGGCTTCACGTAGATGATCGACCTGTTTCTGACTTAACAAAGCCAGCTCACCAATCGCTTTGAGCGTAGGGAGCAAGGAGCGCAATTGTAGTGAGCGCTCACGTCCACCGCGAATCAGCTGGAACACCTGCACAATGAATTCTGTTTCACGAATGCCGCCGGCGCCGAGCTTGATGTTGTCTTTCAAGCCGCGTCGACGCACCTCGCGCGCGATCATGCCCTTCATGTTACGCAGCGATTGAATCACGCTGAAATCGATATAGCGGCGATAGACGAACGGCCGCAGCATTTGCTGCAATTCCTGACTCCAGTGGCCGTGATCGTCGCCCATCAGCCGGGCTTTGACCATCGCATAGCGTTCCCAGTCGCGGCCCTGCTCCTGATAATAATCTTCCAGTGCCGCGAAACTCAGCACCAGCGGACCGCTATCACCAAACGGACGCAGGCGCATGTCCACGCGATAGACAAATCCATCCACCGTTGGTTGATCGAGCACTTTGATCAGCCGCTGCCCCATGCGCGTGAAGAATTGCGCATTGTCGAGCTCGCGCCGTCCACCTTGGGTTACGCCGTTTTCCGGCCAGGCAAAAATCAGATCGATATCAGAAGAGAAGTTGAGTTCACAGCCGCCGAGTTTACCCATGCCGAGAATCAGCATCGGCTGGGCTTCACCCGCTTCATTGCATGGCGTACCAAAGTCGCGGCTGCAATCCTGCCAAACCCAGTCGCGCGCGGCAGCGATGAGGATTTCCGCCAGCGTGCTGAGTTGCTGCAAACTTTGTTCGGTAGTGGCATGTTGCAGCGCCTGCATCCAGGCGATGCGCACCAGCATATGACGACGGAACAAACGCAGTTCACGCATCAGGGAGGTTTCATTTTCAACTGAGTGCAGCACGTCATTCAGCCAGCGGGCATAGTGCTGCCACTCATCTGGCGCAGGCGCTTGCTGTTGCAGATGCTGCCACCATTCGGGATGCTGCTGCAGGTTATCGAGGATAAAGTCACTAAAGGTCAGCGCGCCCGCCTGTTCTGGCGTGAACGCTGAGGATGGCAAATTAAGTCGCTCTGCCACATTAGCCAACTGCGCCTGCATGAGCGCCGGTAACGGTAACAACATCTTCTCTCCCTGATTGGATTTTTCGTTAGCGTTTGATTCCGCTATTGAGCCAGAAAGGTGCGGGGCGCACGGCCAGGTTAACCAGATGCATTAAGCCACGTTCCTGCTTCTCTCGAATCGCATGCTGTAACTCCAGCCAACCGTCCAGCCAAACATTCACCTCTTCGGCCGGATAAGCACCCGCCAGCAGGTTCACCGCCAACAGCTGGCGATTCAGGCGCGTCGCTTTATCCTGGAACTCATTAAACAGTTGAACATCAACGAATGTTTCTCTGAGATCGGCGGCAATACGACTTAGCATAATATCGCTGAAGCGCTTGAACGATCCCTGCAGCTTGCTTTTGCTCTTGTCGTCGAGCCATTTTTGCCACTGCGACTCGACCAGCCAGTGAGTAAGTGCTAACTGAGCCTCAACCGAAGTTAACGAAAAGCAGGTAGCTTCAGCATTGTTCTCATCATCGGCCAGCAACTCTTCCTGACGGGTTAATTTCTGGCGCAGATCGCTGCTGGCTTTGCGTGGCACCAACGCACCAAACAGTGAGAACGCCTGACGCAGCGTTTCCAGCGCATCAATTACCGCTGCTTTGGCATCTTTATTACCACGCAGCCACACTTCTTCGTGATATTGCCAATGATTCAGTGCCGCAGTCATTGCGTTGATCATGCCCTGCTCAACCGACGCTTTCGCGGCGATTTTCTGCAATGGCAACGTACGGATGGGGCGCGGTAAGTTACCCTGCGCCAGCTGATAGCCGCGCGCGGCTTTGCTCAGGCTGCCGAGACGTAAGCCGCCCATCGTAACCAGCGCTTCAGCGAACTTCAGCATGTCATCGCGTTGACCACTTTTAAGCTCCAGCTCGACTTCATAAAGCGGTTCGCTGAATTCACCGGCAGCGACTTCGCCGCGGTCAAACGCCACTTCAATTTCGCTGTCGCCAAATTGCACCAACCAGGCTTCGCGCTGGAAATGAGTGCTGAACAGCGGCTGTAGGCGCGATTGCAGTGCAGCAATATCGGTGCCCTGCGGCCAAATCTCGGCTGGCAGGCGCGCGATATCCAGCTGCGGCTCCGTGAGATCAACATTGTATTCCGGACGCTGATGCAGACCGCCAACGGTTTTACCGGCCGCTTTCAGCGTCATTTCATAGCGTTGATCAACGCCACGAATGCGCAGGCCCATGTCCCAGCGACGCAGTTGGTTGTCGTCGGTTTCATAATAGATATTGGTCAGCTCGCGCGCGGCGAAGTGCTGATGTGGCCACGCGGCAAGCTTTTCCGCCAGTTTTTCGGCGGCTTGCGGTGTAGCAATGAACTTTAATTCGATTTCGATGGTCATAATTTTTTATTCAATACGCTGCTGGCACTTACGAGTTTAATCTGGCGAAGAGTAATGCACCGGAAGCCCGCTGTCTCCGCTTTCTTGTGCTTTTACGACCCTTTTCGCACCGGATTGAGACCAGGATAGTTCTCATTCAGATTTTTGAGAAGCGTCTCCAGACTGTGCCGGTAATTTTACGCCATTAAGAAAAAACGACATCGAATGAAAAAAATCACACTTGCTGCCCTTTCTTTGCTGGCTTTCAGCGCCATCACACCTGCTCATGCTGCTGACGAAAAACGCTACATCTCCGATGAATTATCCACTTGGGTGCGCAGCGGTCCGGGCGATCAATATCGCCTGATCGGTAAGCTGAACGCCGGAGAGGAAGTGACCTTGCTGCAGACCAATAACGACTCTCAATATGGTCAGATTCGTGATGCAGAAGGCAAAACTAACTGGATTCCACTGTCGCAACTGAGCGCCAGTCCTAGCCTGCGTACCCGCGTACCGCAACTGGAGCAGCAGGTTAAAGATCTGACGGCCAAGCTAGCGAATATTGACAACAGCTGGAATCAGCGCACTTCTGAGATGCAGAACAAAGTCGCCAACAGCGACGGCACCATTGATGGCCTGAAAGCGGAGAATCAGAAGCTGAAAAATGAGCTGATTGTCGCGCAGAAGAAAGTCAGCGCCGCCAATGTGCAACTGGATGACAAGCAGCGCACCATCATCATGCAGTGGTTTATGTATGGCGGCGGCGTGCTGGGCGTTGGTCTGCTGTTGGGTCTGTTGCTGCCGCATATGGTGCCGCGTCGTAAGAAAAACGATCGCTGGATGAACTAACGCGCCACGCAGATTTGTTCTTTTATTTAAGGGGATCGTAAGATGCCCTTTTTGGCGTGCCCGATATTTAGCCAAAGTATGCAACAATAAAGTAACAAGCGTGTTCAGCACGCAATTTTTGATCTGCCTCTGGAGTGGTTGAGTGAAGACGTTTCTGGTCGGTGGCGCAGTGCGCGATGCCTTACTGCGTTTGCCGGTAAAAGATAGAGATTGGGTTGTTGTAGGCGCGACGCCAGATGCGATGCTGGCGGAAGGTTATCAGCAGGTTGGCCGGGATTTTCCGGTTTTTTTGCATCCGCGAAGCCGTGAAGAGTATGCGCTGGCGCGTACGGAACGCAAAAGCGGCAACGGTTACACCGGCTTTGTGACGCAGTTCGCGCCGGATGTCACGCTCGAGCAAGATTTGCAGCGCCGCGATCTCACCATCAATGCCATCGCCCAAAGCGACAGCGGTGAGCTGATTGATCCGTATGGCGGTCAGCGCGACCTGGCGAAACGCCAGCTGCGCCATGTTTCCAGCGCCTTTAACGAAGATCCGCTGCGTGTACTGCGCGTGGCGCGTTTCGCCGCCCGCTTTGCCCATCTGAATTTCCGTATTGCTGATGAAACCCAGGCGCTGATGCGCGAAATGGCGGTCAGCGGCGAACTGGCGCACCTCACCGCAGAACGGGTGTGGAAAGAGACGGAGAAAGCGCTGCTGACGCGCAATCCACAGGTCTATTTCCAGGTATTACGTGATTGCGGCGCGCTGCAGGTGCTGTTCCCGGAAATCGATAATCTTTATGGCATTCCGGCCCCGATCAAATGGCATCCCGAGATTGATACCGGCATCCATGCGCTGATGACGCTGGCGATGTCCGCTGCGCTCTCGGATCAGCTTGATGTGCGTTTCGCTACGCTGTTCCACGATGTCGGTAAGGCGCTGACGCCAGCAGAAAAATGGCCGAGTCATCATGGTCATGGCCTCGCGGGCGTGCCGATTGTTGAAGCGCTGTGCCAGCGCCTGCGCGTGCCGAATCAGGTGCGTGATTTGGCGTTAGTGGTGACCGAATTCCATGACGTGGTGCACACCATTGAGCGCCAGCCAGCTGACGCGTTAATCGCGCTTTTTGATCGAATTGATGCCTGGCGCAAGCCCGATCGCGTGGAGAAGATGGCGCTGACCAGCGAAGCGGATGCGCGCGGGCGCGCGGGTCTGGAAAGCATGACTTATCCGCAAGGCGACTATTTGCGTCAGGCGTTTGCGCTGGCGCAAGCGGTGCCAACCAAAGATGTGGTGGCAGCAGGTTTTAAAGGGGCGGAAGTGCGGGAAGAGTTGACGCGTCGGCGTGTGGCGGTGCTGCAGGCGCAATTGATTAACGCGCGGCCAGTGTAACCAGCCGCGCGGGGCAACTTACATAAAGATCGCGTAAACCACGGCCGCAACAATGAAGCGGTAGATAGCGAAAGAGACGAACGAGATACGCTTGATCAGCTCAAGGAACACCTTGATCGCCAGCAGCGCCACGACGAAAGCCGTTACAAAACCGACGGCAAACATTGGGAAATCCTGCGTCGTCAGGAAGCCGAGGCTCTTGTAGAGATCCAGTCCGGTGGCGCCAATCATCATCGGCACCGCCAGAATGAACGAGAACTCTGACGCCGCATAACGGCTCACGCCCATCAGCATACCGCCAGAAATCGTCGCACCTGAGCGCGAGAAGCCCGGCCACAGCGCCAGACACTGGAAGCAGCCAATCATAAATGCCTGACGGTAGGTGATATCGTCAACGCCAACCGCTTTCGGCTGCTTCGGCTTGAAGTATTCCGCCACCAGCAGCAGCACACCGCCGACCACCAGCGCATACATCACGTTGATCGGGTTAAACAGCGTTTTGATTTGGTCGTGCAGCAGTAAACCAATCACCACCGCAGGCACCATACCCAACAGAATATGAATCAGGGTTAATTTGCCCGTACCCACGCCTTCATGTTTGACCTCACCGAAGTGAATGCCGATCAAACCAAACAGGCGGCGCCAGAACATCACGACCACAGCCAGAATTGAACCGAGCTGGATCACCACTTCGAAGGTTTCAGCGGTCTGGCCTTCAAAACCCAACAGATGGCCAACAATAATCATGTGGCCCGTGGAAGAGACCGGCAGGAATTCCGTGAGGCCTTCTACGACCCCCAGGATTGCAGCTACCCAAAGCTGGTGAATGTCTGCCATCAAAATATTTCCTCTATCCGTTTTAAACAGTAAAAAGGCGGTCGCAAAGGGCTACCGCCTGAAATTATGCCTGCGTCACGCTGAAGGAAACCTTAAGAAATTCGGTCACTTCCTGCTGGTTAGCGCAACGGCCTCAAGTGAGACACACCATAATTTGGTTTGGTTTCATTGTGATGGCAATCACGGAAGATTTATTTCGGAATAGTCCCGCGCTCAATACGCACGCCAACGCTGGCCGCCTGCGCTACAGCACCCGGTTTGCCTACCTTTATGCGCACGCCGGGGGTTTTGAAACGATTCATCAACAGATCGGCGATTTCTTCTGCTACCCTTTCGACCAGGGCGAAACGCTGGCCATGCAGATGATTGAGGATCACTTCCGTGACATCGGCGTAGCTCAGACAATCATTTACATCGTCGCTGGCGGCGGCTTGACGGTTGTCCCACGCCATTTCGACATCGAGCACCAGCTTCTGCTGCATGCCCTGTTCCCAGTCGTAAACGCCAATAGTTGTGAACACGGTAAGCTGCTCGATAAATACGATATCCATGATGTCAGTCTCTGTTTTTGGCTAAGCCGGATACCACTTCCGGCGGATTATGCGTATTATCCACGCTTATCGAGAACAAAACGACCCAAAAGGAACGGTACGACGCTATGAGTGCTATCGCGCTTGGTATGATTATTTTCGCGTATCTTTGCGGCTCGATTTCCAGTGCGATACTGGTCTGTAAACTGGCTGGTTTACCCGATCCGCGCTCGCAAGGCTCAGGCAATCCTGGCGCGACCAACGTTTTGCGCATTGGTGGCAAAGCCGCCGCTGCCGCAGTGCTGATCTTCGATGTGGCAAAAGGCATGCTGCCGGTGTGGATCGCTTATCTGCTGCACGTTGCCCCGCTCTATCTCGGCCTCACGGCGATTGCCGCCTGTCTGGGCCACATCTATCCGGTGTTCTTTCGTTTTCGCGGCGGTAAAGGCGTGGCGACGGCCTTTGGTGCGATTGCACCGATTGGCTGGGATTTGACGGGATTGATGACCGGCACCTGGCTGCTGACGGTGCTGCTAAGCGGCTATTCATCACTTGGCGCGATTGTCAGCGCGCTGATCGCACCGTTTTACGTGTGGTGGTTCAAACCGCAATTCACTTTCCCCGTTTCGATGCTCTCGTGTTTGATTCTGTTGCGGCACCACGACAACATCCAGCGCCTGTGGCGCGGCCAGGAAAATAAGATCTGGAAACGGAATAAGAAGAAATAAAAAAACCGGCGCAAGGCCGGTTTTTTTATATGGCGGGCAATTCTGCCAGCGGCCAGCGCGGCCGCACGCTGACGCTGAGTCCACCGCTGGTGCCGCCTTTGAGGCGCACCATGCCCGCGTAAGCAATCATCGCGCCGTTATCGGTGCAAAACTCAGGGCGTGCGTAAAACACCTCGCCGCCACGCTTTTTCATCATCTCGGCCATGCGCTCACGCAACGTGCGGTTGGCGCTGACGCCACCCGCAATCACCAAACGTTTAAAGCCAGTTTGCTCAAGCGCGCGTTTGCACTTAATCATTAAGGTATCAACCACCGCATCTTCAAATGCGCGGGCGATATCCGCGCGAGCTTGCTCGTCGCCCTGATTCTCGCGAATGGTATTCGCCGCAAAGGTTTTCAGGCCGGAGAAGCTGAAATCCAGCCCCGGACGATCGGTCATTGGCCGCGGGAAGCGGAAACGGTTTGGCGTGCCTTGCTGCGCCATACGCGACAGCATCGGTCCGCCGGGATAATCCAGCCCCAGCAGCTTGGCGGTTTTATCGAACGCTTCGCCAGCCGCATCGTCAATCGATTCGCCCAATAAGGTGTATTCACCAATGCCGGTCACGCTGATCAATTGCGTATGCCCGCCGGAAACCAGCAGCGCGACAAACGGGAATTCCGGCGGATTCTCTTCCAGCATCGGCGCCAGAAGATGCCCTTCCATATGATGCACCGGCACCGCCGGCACATTCCAGGCGAACGCCAACGCTCGGCCAATGGTGGCGCCAACCAGCAGCGCGCCCACCAATCCGGGCCCGGCGGTGTAGGCGACGCCGTCAATCTGTTGTGGCTCAAGGCCCGCTTCTTTCAGTGCCGCCTGAATCAGCGGCACGGTTTTACGGACGTGGTCACGCGATGCCAGTTCCGGCACCACGCCGCCGTAATCGGCATGCAGTTTCACCTGGCTATATAGTTGATTTGCCAGCAGACCGGACGCATCGTCGTAAATCGCGATGCCGGTTTCATCGCAGGACGTTTCAATACCCAGAACTCGCATAGCTTTTATCACCCTCTTCGTGCGGCGCGCAGTGTAACACAGGCAATTCTCACGCCAGAGACTTTGCCCCTGAAAAAGTGTTTTTCTGTCGCACAAAGAGTGCGCTATACTCCACGGCCTGAAAAAACCGGCAGCCGCGATGGCATATGCCCCTGTTGGTTCTAAATTATACATGGTGCTTTACAAGTCGGCCGCGGCTGGAGTAAAATGCTGCACCATTTTGAAATGTGCTGGCGCCGCAGTCAGCAGCAAAAACCGAATTTTATCGAGGTAAGAGTTACATGCCGGTAATTAAAGTACGTGAAAACGAGCCGTTCGACGTAGCACTGCGTCGCTTTAAGCGTTCATGCGAGAAAGCAGGTGTTTTGGCAGAAGTTCGTAGCCGTGAGTTCTACGAGAAGCCTACCACTGAGCGTAAGCGCGCTAAAGCATCTGCAGTTAAGCGTCATGCCAAGAAACTGGCTCGCGAAAACGCACGCCGCACTCGTCTGTACTAATTTCTTGCGGAAGCTTGCTTCCGCCGCGTGATAAACGCAGACAGAGTCAAGTAAAAGGCCGTGCTTTCCGAAAGGAAGCGCGGCTTGTTGTCGTTTATGAGCTGAAAAATCGGGGCTTATGGCTGGACGAATTCCACGCATATTTATCAACGACTTACTTGCCCGCACGGACATCGTGGATATTATTGATGCCCGCGTTAAGCTGAAAAAGCAGGGTAAGAACTATCACGCGTGCTGTCCTTTTCATAACGAGAAAACCCCCTCTTTCACCGTAAGCGGTGAGAAGCAGTTCTATTACTGCTTCGGCTGTGGCGCCAAAGGCAACGCCATCGACTTCCTGATGAATCACGATCGTCTGGAATTTGTTGAGAGCGTTGAGGAGCTCGCCACGCTTCATGGCTTAGAAGTGCCGTATGAAGCGGGCAACGGTCCTAGCCAGATGGAGCGCCATCAACGTCAAAGTCTTTATCAGTTGCTGGATGGCCTGAACGGCTTCTATCAACAGAGCCTGCGTAATCCACAAGCGCAATCTGCACAGAACTATCTCGCCACGCGCGGTCTTAGTCAGGAAGTGATCGATCACTTCGCTATCGGCTATGCGCCTGCGGGTTGGGATAATGCTCTGAAGCGCTTTGGGCAGCAGAAAGACGATCGCGAATCGCTGATGGAAGCGGGCATGTTGGTCAGCAATGACTCTGGCCGCACCTACGATCGCTTCCGCGATCGTGTGATGTTCCCTATTCGTGATAAGCGTGGCCGCGTGATTGGTTTTGGTGGCCGCGTGCTGGGCAACGATACGCCGAAGTATCTGAACTCACCGGAAACACCGATTTTCCATAAAGGCCGCCAGCTATACGGACTTTATGAAGCGCAAAAAAATCATCCGCAACCCACGCGTTTGCTGGTTGTCGAAGGTTACATGGACGTGGTGGCGCTGGCGCAGTTTGGCATCGATTATGCCGTAGCTTCGTTGGGCACTTCGACTACCGCTGAACACGTTCAGCTGCTTTACCGCTCAACGGATACCGTGATTTGCTGTTACGACGGCGATCGCGCCGGACGTGAAGCGGCATGGCGTACGCTCGAAACCGCATTGCCTTACATGAATGATGGTCGTCAGCTACGCTTTATGTTTTTGCCCGATGGCGAGGATCCGGACACGCTGGTACGCAAAGAGGGCAAGGCAGCCTTTGAAGCGCGGATGGAGCAGGCGACACCGCTCTCCACGTTTTTGTTCGACAGCCTGATGCCGCAAGTGGATTTGAGTACACGCGATGGCAAGACCAAGCTGGCGACACTGGCGTTACCGCTGATTAGTCAAATTCCCGGTGAAACGCTGCGCATTTATATGCGTCAAACCTTGGGTAATAAACTCGGGATTCTTGACGATAACCAGTTAGACAAGCTGATGCCGAAGCTGGCAGAAAGCGGAGTGCTGCCAACTGCCCCACCGTTGAAGCGCACCACCATGCGCGTATTGATCGCGTTATTAGTGCAGAATCCGCAATTTGCCTCCATCGTGCCTACACTGGATGGACTGGAGCAGTCAAAAATGGCGGGTTTACCGCTATTTGTGGAGTTAGTCAGCCGTTGTACAGAGAATCCTGGCCTGACCACCGGACAGCTACTAGAGTTATATCGCGGAACAAATTTTAGCCAGCCCCTTGAAACACTGGCCACCTGGAACCACATGATAGTGGATGAAGAGGCGGAAGAAGTGTTCCAGGATTCATTGGCGAGCATTTACGATTCCGCACTCGAACAGCGCCTTGAAGCGCTGATCGCACGCGAGCGAACTGAAGGCCTAAGCGCCGTCGAACGCCGTGAATTCTGGGCTTTAAGCCAGGCATTAGCGAAAAAATAAGATTTTAACGGGATCAGAACTGCAAGTACGTTAAAAACAGCATTCTGGTTCAGTGATTTCCGGAATGATAGACGCGATAAGCGAAGCCGGAAACACACAGCACAAATTTAGAGGCGTCAACGTCGCAGCCAGTTTCAGTGCTGCCAGCGCACAGCAACCGGAGCGTACTGAAGTACGTGAGGATTGCGAGCACTGCCAGCACTGAAAATGGCAAGTAAGTTAGCCTCGGAAAGAACACAAGCGGCTTAAGTGCCGATTATAGATGGGCTTCAGCCCTGGCCGCGATGTAGGCAGCGGCAAAAACACAACGCCTTCACTGTTATAGTTGGCTCGCGCCGACCGACACCAATCTAATTAACAGAAGTGTGGATACCGTCTTATGGAGCAAAACCCGCAGTCACAGCTTAAGCTACTTGTCACCCGTGGTAAGGAGCAAGGCTATTTGACCTATGCTGAGGTCAATGACCATCTGCCGGAAGATATCGTCGACTCCGATCAGATCGAAGACATCATCCAGATGATTAATGACATGGGTATTCAGGTTGTTGAAGAAGCGCCTGATGCTGATGATCTGATACTGAATGAAAACAGCTCCGATACTGACGAAGATGCCGCAGAAGCCGCCGCTCAGGTTTTATCCAGTGTTGAATCTGAAATTGGCCGTACCACCGACCCGGTGCGCATGTACATGCGCGAAATGGGTACCGTTGAACTGCTGACGCGCGAAGGCGAAATTGACATCGCTAAGCGCATCGAAGACGGTATTAACCAGGTCCAATGCTCTGTAGCCGAATATCCGGAAGCGATCACCTATCTACTCGATCAGTATGATCGCGTTGAAGCGGGCGACTATCGCCTGTCTGACTTGATCATCGGCTTCATCGATCCTAACGCGGAAGAAGATATCGCGCCGACCGCCACGCACGTGGGTTCTGAGTTATCTCAGGAAGATCGTAACGACGATGAAGAAGAAGATGAAGAGGATGACGACAGCTCTGACGACGATAATTCTATCGATCCAGAACTGGCTCGCGAGAAGTTTGGCGACCTGCGTACGCAGTATGAAACCACGCGTACCGTCATCAAAGCGAAAGGTCGCAGCCATGCTGACGCCGTAGCCGAAATCCAGAATCTCTCTGAAGTGTTCAAGCAGTTCCGCCTGGTACCGAAGCAGTTCGACTACCTGGTAAACAATATGCGTGAAATGATGGAGCGCGTGCGTACGCAAGAGCGCCTGATCATGAAGCTGTGTATTGAACTGTGCAAGATGCCGAAGAAAAACTTCATCACGCTGTTCACCGGCAACGAAACCAACCCAAGCTGGTTCAAAGCCGCGCTGGCAATGAACAAACCATGGTCTGAGAAGCTGCTGGAAGTTGAAGATGATGTGAATCGTTCGCTGTACAAACTGCAGCAGATCGAAGAAGAAACCGGCTTGACCATTGAGCAGGTGAAGGACATTAACCGTCGCATGTCTATCGGCGAAGCGAAAGCGCGCCGTGCGAAGAAAGAGATGGTTGAAGCAAACTTACGTCTGGTTATCTCTATCGCCAAGAAATACACCAACCGTGGTCTGCAGTTCCTCGATCTGATTCAGGAAGGCAACATCGGTCTGATGAAAGCCGTTGATAAGTTTGAATATCGTCGTGGTTATAAGTTCTCAACTTACGCCACATGGTGGATCCGTCAGGCTATCACCCGCTCTATCGCTGACCAGGCGCGCACCATCCGTATTCCGGTGCATATGATTGAGACCATTAACAAACTCAACCGTATTTCGCGTCAGATGCTGCAGGAGATGGGTCGCGAACCGACGCCGGAAGAGCTGGCTGAACGTATGCTGATGCCTGAAGATAAGATCCGCAAAGTGCTGAAAATCGCTAAAGAGCCGATCTCTATGGAGACGCCGATTGGTGATGATGAAGATTCGCATCTGGGCGATTTTATCGAAGACACCACGCTGGAGCTGCCGCTGGATTCCGCAACCTCGGAAAGCCTGCGCTCAGCGACCCACGACGTGTTGGCCGGCCTGACCGCGCGCGAAGCGAAAGTTCTGCGTATGCGTTTCGGTATCGATATGAACACCGACCACACGCTGGAAGAGGTTGGCAAACAGTTTGATGTAACGCGTGAGCGTATTCGTCAGATCGAAGCCAAGGCGCTGCGTAAACTGCGTCACCCAAGCCGCTCAGAAGTACTGCGTAGCTTCCTCGACGATTAATCGTTGTCGAGACGAAAAAACCCCGGTTTGCCGGGGTTTTTTATTGCCTGAAGAATAGCTCTTTCACGCGTTGCTCTGCAGCCAATCATGCAGTTGGCGATAGGATGCGGCCATCTCTTCCAGCTTCGCACGATTTAACCCGCTTGGATTAGGCAGCACCCACAAACGCGTTTCACCCAGCGTTTGCGGCTGCTCGCCCCACTCAACTTTGCGCTGACGAAACGCTTTCTGAAAAGCATCCTTGCCCAACACCGCCAACGCACGCGGCTGATAGTGCAGAATTTTTTGCTGCAGGCGTGAACCACCGTCGCGTAATTCATCGCCGTCCAACTCGTTAGCCTGCACCGTTGGACGCTCCACCAGCATGGTGATGCCACAGCCAGTTTCCAGCAGCCGCTGCTCCTGCTCGGGCTTAAGTAACTCGCGCGTAAAGCCGGCCTGGTAAATCACCTTCCAAAAGCGATTACCGGGATGCGCAAAGTGAAATCCGGTGTGCGCCGACGATTTGCCCGGATTGATCCCACAAAACAGTACCTGTAAATCAGGCGCAATAATGTCGCGGATATCGTGCTCACTCATGCCATCTCCAGTCCGGCGCGTTGTTTTACCGACCGACGACTGATCGCCAGCATCGTACGTGCTTCCTCGTCGTCCGGACAAGCGCGTGCCATTGCCACCGCGCCAACCATCTCAGCCAACATGGTGGTCGCGGCGTCATCCGCATGCGGATGGTTAAGTTCATGTAGCGTCAACGCCAGGCGCTGCCGCATCGTTTCTCGGCGCTGGGAAAATAGTGTGCGCGCCTCAACCGGTAAATGTGCCATTTCACTCACCAGCGCAGGCAGCGGACAGCCTTCACCCGGCGTGTTGCAATGATGCTCGGATAAATAGCTATCGATTAACTGACTCAGTCGTTCAGCGGGATCGTTAATTGAGGTGATATCCGCAAAGCGGCGCGCCGAATCGGCAAACATCTCAGCGATCACCGCTTGCACTAAATCTTCGCGCGAGGCGAAGTGGGCATAAAAGCCGCCGTGCGTTAAGCCCACGCGCTTCATCAGCGCCGCGACGCCGATGCTTTCAGTGCCGTTCTCGCGCATTACCACAGAGGCTTCATCCAGAATGCGCTGTCGCGTACGCGCTTTATGGCTCAGCTTTTCCATCTTCATTGACTCCGATATCGTTGATAGCAATCAGTGTAATTATTACAACCATCATATTCTAGCTTGACGACAAATATTATGATCGTCATATTAAACCTCGTAAATATGATAACCATCATTTAAAGGAATACACCATGTCCCAACACCTGGCTTTAATCACCGGCGCATCAAGCGGAATTGGCGCGACCTATGCAAAACAGCTGGCAGCACGCGGCACAAACTTGATTCTGGTGGCGCGCGATGCAGCCAGGCTCAATCTGTTGGCGCAATCTTTGTGTGAATCACATGGCGTTGAAGTCAGCGTGTTAGCGGCCGATCTCACCAACCATGATGATTTGCAAAGAGTCGATCACGAAATCCAGCAAAATAAAGCGATTACTCTGCTGGTAAACAATGCGGGCATGACGGTTGAAGGTGAATTCATCGACGGTGACATCGCGAAAATTCACACAATGCTGACATTAAATATCGTGGCGCTGACACAGCTGGCCCACACTGCTGCGCAGGCGTTTCGTGCACGTCGCAATGGTACGATAGTGAATATTGCTTCAGTGCTAGCGCTAGTGAGCGAATCGGCGAATGGCGCGTACAACGCCAGCAAAGCGTATGTGCTTTCCCTGACCCGTAATTTGCATCGTGAATTAGCCGAAAGCGGTGTGCGTATGCAGGCGGTGTTGCCAGGCTTAACGCGTACCGAGATTTTCGAGCGCGCAGGAAAATCCATTAACGAAATTCCCGCTGAGATGCTGATGGAAGTGGATGATTTAGTCTCGGCTGCGCTACGTGGACTTGATGCCGGCGAACTGATAACAATACCATCCGTTGAAGATGTGCAGCTTTGGCAGAGTTACGAAGAAGCACGCATCGCCATATTGCCGTTCATCTCGCTTAACAAGCCTGCATCACGCTATTTGTAGCATCAGCAAACTTTCGAATGAGCCTGGTCTCAAAAACCATTGATGATTGGGCGCTTAATAAGCGATAGAGCGTGGGACGATAGAATTTTCTTTTGAGATCAATGAGTCAGCTATTGCTGTAATTTTCACCATCCAAATGGCGAACTCTGGATCACCCTAACAAGATACTCTATAATCCCCGCTCCGCTGGCCCCTTAGCTCAGTGGTTAGAGCAGGCGACTCATAATCGCTTGGTCGCTGGTTCAAACCCAGCAGGGGCCACCAAATTTAGCGATGAAAATCATGCAGTTAAGCCACCTTTTGAGGTGGCTTTTTGTTTGTCATTCATAGTGGCGATCAAATGGCGATACGTTTTCTAAAGCACATCTAAATATCAATCACGCTCCAACTCATTCACCTGCCACCGCACCGAACTTACGCCCTTTTCCAGACTGATGCGGCTCACCAGGCTTTCCAGCTGATCGGTTAATGTTGGATTGCCAATCACCTCAGCATTCACCTCCATGCGATGCGGCGGATCCAAATCCTCACTGTGCAGTGATTGCAGGCGCAATCCGCTGCCGCCCAGCGTGTGCAGCATTAGGCTGCGAACCTGAACCTCATCCTGCGCGAGGCAGATGATTTGTACTTTATAGTGTTGCATCGCTTCGGCTGCTGAGACGATGGTTTGGCGGTTGATACCCAAGGCCAGTTCACGCAGCAGTATATTCGCGCACAGGATCACCATGCAGCCGAGGGCCGCCTCCAGCAGCAATCCCATGCTGCACAGCACGCCAATGGCCGCGGTGCACCATAAGGTGGCGGCGGTATTCAATCCGCGGATGTTCAAGCCATCGCGCATGATCACTCCGCCGCCGAGGAAACCGATACCGGAAACCACATAAGCCGCAACGCGTGACGCATCCGTAGCGATGCCGGGCACGCTTTGTGTCATCAGAACGAAGAGACAAGCGCCGGTGCTCACCAGCGCATTGGTGCGTAATCCGGTCATGCGTTGACGCAGTTGGCGCTCACTGCCGATCAGCGCACCCAAAACCAGCGCGACAGTGACGCGCAGTAAAAAGATTTTCCAATCCATGATAGACCTCAATCCGCAGCTTTCTGTTTGCGGAACAAAAGATTAATAAATGGATTACAGACAGTGCGAATACCGCTGGGAACCAGCCGCATTGTGCTTATGAAAAGGGGTGATTCTGGAAGGAAATTCACCGTCTTAACGCGCAGTTAAGACAGCGTGAAGGCTATCTTACCGCGAGGTCCTGCTGTAATCGTTTGGGACTTGTGTCCAATGCCGTTCTCCTCTTGGGTAAAAATTCGCCGCGATTCTAAAGTGACTTACGCAGCATTGCCAACTCAAATAGCCCGTTCGTTTACGTTGGGTTAAAACAAAAAACCCGCCGAAGCGGGTGTATGGAATTGTTATCGCCCCGTCGTTAGCCAACGACTTAGCGTGCCCGAGTTAGCATATCCGCTGATAATGGCGGCATAGCTATCGAAACGGTTGCTGACTTCACTGACCTGGTTGTTGTACAGATCGCTTTCTGCGCTCAATACATCCAGCAATGAACGGCGGCCTAAGTGATACCACTGATCAAAGAAGTCCTTACGAATCCGATCGGATTCCACAATCAGGTTTTTATACAGCACGGCGCGTTCCGCTGTTGAGTGTGCATTCTGGTTGGCAGCACGCACACGATTTTCCAGATCGCGGCGTTGCTCCTGCACCTGCTGACGACTCGCTTCGGCACGTTTAATCGCCGCAATTTCCTGGGCGTTGGTTGAACCGCCGCGGAATAAGCCCCAGCTAACGTTCAGGCCGGTTTGCCATGCCTGTTGTCGTCCGAGCTGGTCTTCACGAGTGTTTTTGCTTACCGTCCAGTTGAGCTTTGGCAGGCCAGAAGCTTTGATCGCCTCTGCCTCTTTGAATGCTGCTCGCTCCTCAGCGCTGGCGCGCAAGATCAGAGGATGGACATCCAAACTCGTCAGTTGGCGGTTTAAATCACCAAAGGAAAGCGCCCACTTATCGCTGGCTGGTAAAGTCACGCGGTTGTTGCCCATCAGGCGATTCAGAGTGATTTCAACATCCCGCGCGCGAGACTCGGCATTTTCCAGGTAGCTTTGCGCTTGCAGTAAGCGCCCTTTTGCCTGCGTCAGTTCACTGCGACGTCCAGTATCTGACTGAACAATACCGCTGAGCATTTTGGTCAGCTCCGCCATACGCGCCAAATACTGCTTACTGATGGCGATGACGTGCTGCTGTTTATTCCACTCAATCAAGGCGTTACTTACCTGCATCGCCAAATCTTCTCGCTGTGCCTGCACCGACTGTAAGGCTGACTTAACGCGCTCTTCGCGACTTTCAATGGTGCGACTGGTTTGGCCAAAGTCGATTAGATTAGTCGCTACTGAAACACCTAAAGACGGCATATTCCCTTGGTATTCATAATTTTTAGTTCCACCACCAAACTCTTTGGTTGCCGAAGCGGCGCTTACATCAACTTGTGGCCAGCGCTGACCTTTCGCTTCATCCACGCTGGCTTCAGCCGCATCACCCTGAGCAATATAGGACTTCAGCGCCGGGCTGATTCGCCAGGTGATACGCGCAGCTGAGAGAAACTTTTGCCGTATTTCACTCTCGGCAACTGTTTCATTAACTCCGCCGCTTAACGTAACGGGTGAAGTCGTTTCTGCCGCTGTAGTCGCTGCTGGAGGGCTAACATAACTAAAATCTGCCTTAGCGCTTTCAGCTGGAGCATAGGTTTTCGTTGCTGCCGCCTGCTGCTGACTCACATTTCGCGACGGTTGCATCGGGTTAAACGGCTGTGGTTCAGGGCGACGCTGATCTTCCGTCAGGAAACCTCCGCCCTGAATTTCAGCATGCTGGCTGGTTTTCGCGCTGATCTGTGCAGGACGTTCGGCGGCTTCGCGCTGGTGCGGCGCTTCTGCTATTGGGGCCGGTACGATTGGCGCAACTGACGGCTGAACCCGCGGAGTAATCGCGACCTCCGGTATCTGTCTTTCAACAAACAGCGGCGCAGGCGCAGTGAACGTTGGTTGCGCAACCTTTGCCGCAGGTGTCGTTGGAGCAGATGCAGGCGCCGTAGAAACTGGCAAACGTTGCGTTCGCACCGGCGCTGCCGCAGGAGCGACAGGACGCTGGCCGCTCATTTCCGCAAACATCATCAACTCACTGGTGGAATCCGCCATCACGTTAACCGCGGGCGCCATCACAACGGCAATACAAACGGCAAGCAGAGAGAGATGACGCGCCTGTGCATGGCGCATCTTGTTATTATTTTTCATGATGATTAACGCTCGCGGAATGCTTCTTTAGCTTTCAGGACCGGCTTCAGCAGGTAATCGAGAATGGTTTTCTCACCCGTGCGCACCTCGACGGTAGCGATCATGCCGGGAATGATCGGCAGATCTTTATTACCTGCGTGCAGCGTGCTTTTATCCGTCAGGATCAGTACGCGATAGTAGGTATCATCCGGGCGTCCACTGGCGGCTTTCTGATCGTCTTTTAAGGTATCCGGACTGATATACTCCACGTGCCCATCAAGCCCGCCGTAAATGGCAAAGTCATAGGCGGTGATTTTCACCTTGGCCGGTAAGCCTGGACGCAGGAAGGCGACATCCGACGGACGGATTTTTCCCTCCACCAGCAACTGCTCTTCCAGCGGAACGATTTCAAGGATGTGCTCACCCGGCTGAATAACCCCGCCAATGGTGTTAACGCGTACGTTTTTCACCGTGCCGCGCACCGGTGCGACGATCGTGGTGCGATCAACAATATCGGCACGGCCAATCAGGTTTTCGCTAACCTGGCTCAGTTCTAATTCCAGGCGTCCCAGCTCAGTGTGGGCATCTGATTGATAGCGGTTACGACGTTCGACGATTTGCGCCTGAATGTCATTGGCCTGACGCTGCATACGCAGTAGTTCGACTTCCGACAAGAGACCTTTGGCCGCTAACGGCTCAGCCAGATGAATCTCGCGCATCGAAAGTGCGTAACTGCGTTGCAATGAGTTGATGCTGTCACTTAGCGCACGTTTGCGCGATTCATAAGCTTTAGTTTCCTGCGCCACAACGGCGGGATCGCTCTGTACCTGCTCATCAAACGCCAGTGGCAATGAATAAGCTTCAGCACGTAAGCGTGCAATGCTGCCCTTCAGACCCACCACTTTACTCAGTACTTCGCGATAGCTGGATTGCGCACGCGTTGGGTCAATTTTCAGTAGCACATCACCGCGATCTACAACCGTACCTTCACGCACATTCATCTCTGCCAGAATGCCGCCTTCCAGGCTTTGAATAACCTGTTCACGGCTGCGTGAGATGACCTTGCCATCGCCTTTAGTGATCTCTTCGACTCGTGCGTAATTGGCCCAGGTAAGGCCACCAACTAACACCGCAATGATGATCCACATCACTAGCTTGGAACCCGGCGTGGTCTGCGACAGCAGAGAAGCCTGCACGTCATTCATAAATTCGGCATCAGCAGCGGACATACCTTTCTCGCTCTTACGCCATGACATTAACTTGCTCATACTGCGGCCTCCTCTGCTGCTTGCTTCGGCGCTGAATCGTTAGCGGGAGCTGGCGCACGTACCGCCGGTTCAACCGCCTGACGCGGCTGTTTGCGGGCTTTATTTTTTCCTTCTAAAGCGGCAAGCACCTGATCTTTCGGGCCATCCGCCACCACTTTGCCTTCTTCCACCACGATGATGCGATCGACCAATGCCAGAATGGATGGACGATGCGTCACCACAATCAGCGTGTGTCCTTCACTGGCGCGACGTAAATGCGCGAGGAATTGGTTTTCCGTCATGCTATCCATGGCGCTGGTTGGCTCATCCATCAGCAGCACTTTAGGCCGGGTGAGCAGCGTTCGCGCCAGAGAAACCAGCTGACGCTGACCGCCAGACAAGCCTTCGCCGCCCTCGCCAACCGTTAAATTGATACCACTTGGATGGCGTGCCGCAACGTGGTCCAAACCGGTCAGATTTAGCACGCGCAGCAGCTCATTGGCGGTGGCGTCCGGGCGCCCAATCATTACGTTTTCGCGCAGCGTGCCGTAGAACAGACGCGCATCCTGACCGACAAAGCCAACAGCCTTGCGCCAGTCCGCCGGATCAATCTGATTAACATCCAAACCATCGGCCGAAAGCTGACCTTTCACCGGTTGGTAAAGACGCGCCATCACACGTAATAAGGTGGATTTACCGCTACCGATGCGGCCAAGAATCGCGACGCGTTCCCCGGCTTTAATGCTCAACGAGATATCTTTGAGGATCTCTGGGTTCGGCTTCATTGGCGGTGCCGGATAGGAGAAGTTGACGTTGGTCAGCGTGATCTCACCACTCAGCGGCGGATCGGTGAGATAGGTTTTGCTGCTGTCACGATCAATAGGCATCTCCATCAGCTTGTTGAGTGACGTTAGCGCCGCTTTTGCCTGCTGATAACGTACAGCCAGGCCAATAACCTGACCGAGCGGGCCAGTCGCGCGGCTGGCAAGCATCACGGTGGCGATCATCGCACCCATGGTGAACGTGCCTTCATTGATCAGATAAACACCGGCCACCACCAACATCACCGTCTGAAACTGCTGCAGGAACGTCACCACGCCGGTTGCCAGCGTTGAGTAGCGTTTTGATTTCATCGAGTTAGCGGATTGCAGTGCACTGAAATTTTCCCAGCGACGCTGCATGTGTGCTTCACCGCCCACTGCTTTCAGCGTTTCCATACCTTCAACTGATTCAATCAGCACGCCTTGTTTGAGTGAGGCGTCACGCAAGTTCTCTTTCATAATGCGCGCCAGCGGCCACTGGATCGCGGCACTGACGATGATGATCAATGGGATCATCATCAGTGGAATGATCGCCAGCGGACCGCTGATAAAGAAGATCACACCCACAAACATCAGAATGAAGGGCAGATCGGAAATCGCCGCCAGCGTGGCAGATGCCACGAAGTCACGTACCGATTCATACTCACGAATCTGGTTGGCGAAGGTACCGGAGGAAGCGGGTTTGTGTTCCATCTGGATAGAAAGTGCCTGACGGAACAGCATACTGCCGAGCACTAAATCGGCCTTTTTACCGGCCATATCCAGCAGATGCGCGCGTACGAAGCGGGTAACGGCTTCGAAGATCATCGCAATGGTCACGCCAATCGCCAGTGACCACAGTGTCACGAATGCCTGGTTCGGCACCACACGGTCATAGACGTTCATGGTGAAGAAGATGCTGGAAAGACCGAGAACGTTGATCAATACCGCCGCAATCGCGGCACTGCGGTAATAGCGGCGATAGCGCCACAGAGTGGTGAACAGCCAATGGCCTTTTACTTCCGGCAGCATTTCACTGGCGCGCTCATCGACCACAGCAGTGGGTTTCGCCATGACGGCGAAGCCCGCGTAGATCTCATTCAGCTCGGCCAGATTCATCTCAACGGCTGAAGCGCTGACTTCTGGCATCACCAGCTGGAAGCGCAATTCGCGTTGATTTTCCTCATTAGTGTGAATGCGGCGCGACAGCACAATGCAACCGCCGCCCCCTTTGCGCAGCAGAATCATCGGCATCAACTGCTCCGGCAGATCCTGCAGACGACGCTCAACCATGCCGCCGGTAATGCCGGCGTTTTCGAGCGCTGTCATGGCCTGTGATGGTGAGAGCAATGTCGCTTTTGGCAAACCTGCCACCAGCGCTTCTTCACTTTTCTCGCGTTTATAGTGTTTGCAGATCCAAGCCACGCTTTTTAACAGCGTGTCATCTACCGTGGTTTCAATACGAGCAACAGAACGCGCATCCTGCTCCACAGCATCCTGCTTCTGGTCGACCATTTCCCGACTCCTGTAAACCTGACAAAAAAACGGTGAGCACATTGCCCACCGTTGCACCTGTTTGAATTGGGAAAATTCTGACAGAAGGCAGGTTTTGAGCAGTCCAAGACTTGTCTCAAACGGTTAGGAATAATTGTTTAAACTCGTGATTGCAGGCACGGAGGCGGGCTTTTTGCACTGCCTGGCGCAGAAAAATGCAAGGCTGTTGATGCTCGTCCTGGGCGTGTTATCTTACTGGCTCGCTTTATCGCAATCGGACAAATAGCAATGGTGAAACAGCGCGTAGGGATCGTGTTTGGCGGCAAATCGGCCGAGCATGAAGTGTCATTACAATCGGCCAAAAACATCCTCGAAGCCATCGATAAGAGCAAGTACGAGGTGGTGTTGCTGGGAATCGATAAACAGGGTGAATGGCATCTCAATGATGCTTCGGGATACTTGCTCAACGCTGAGAACCCGAAGCTGATTGCGCTTAATCGTTCAGGTGAAAATGTCGCGCTGGTTCCGGGCAGTTCTTCCCAGCAGCTGATTACCCGTCAGCAAGCGCAGCCTTTGTCACAGCTGGATGTCATTTTCCCCATCGTGCACGGCACGCTGGGTGAAGATGGCTCGCTACAGGGCTTATTGCGTATGGCGAATCTGCCGTTTGTCGGCTCTGACGTGCTCGGGTCTGCCGTCAGCATGGACAAAGATTTTACCAAGCGGCTGCTGCGTGATGCCGGACTGAACGTTGCCCCCTGGCTGAGCGTGACGCAGGCACAGCGCGCGAACATTGATGCTGAGGCCGTGATTGCACGCTTTGGCCTGCCGCTGTTTATCAAACCGGCTAACCAGGGATCGTCCGTTGGCGTGAGCAAAGTCGAGAGCCCTGAAGCGTTCGTTGCCGCGCTGGATCTCGCCTTTACGTTTGATCGCAAAGTCTTGATCGAGCAAGGGATTAAGGGGCGCGAGATTGAATGTGCCGTGCTGGGCAACGATGCGCCAGAAGCCAGCCCGTGCGGCGAAGTGGTGGTGCATGATGCCTTCTACTCATACGACACCAAATACATCAGCGAAAGCGGCGCGCAAGTGGTGGTGCCAGCGGCAATCAGCGATGAAGCCAGCGAGGCGATTCGTCAGGTGGCAATTACTGCGTTTCAGGCGCTGGAGTGTTTTGGCATGGCGCGTGTTGACGTGTTTCTGACGGAAAGCGGCGAGATCATTGTCAATGAAGTGAATACTTTGCCGGGTTTTACCAATATCAGCATGTATCCGAAGTTATGGCAGGCAGCGGGTTTGAGCTACAGCGATCTGATTTCCCGTCTGATTGAGCTGGCTCAGCAGCGTCACCAGCAAACCAGCCAACTGAAAAGTAGCGTTTGAATCGCCATGACGTGGCTCAGGCCACGTCATTCATCATGCTGCGCGGCTCCATCGCCGGTGAGGTTTGATTACGACCATTGCGTTTGGAAAGATAAAGATTCTTATCCGCCGCTGACACTAAGCGATTGATCACGCTTGGCCATTCACGTTCATTCTGCGCACTGCCGCGCGCCAGACCTAAACTGGCAGTTACCGTCACCGTGTTGCCCTGAATCCAGAACTTCTCTTTGACCATCGCCTGACGTACCGTTTCGGCGAGTTGGTAAAGCTGGCTATGGCTACAATCGAACATCACCATCACAAACTCTTCGCCACCAAAGCGACACACCATGCCACGATTGCCAACTACGCGCTGAATGCGCCGCGCAATCTCTTCCAGCACGCAATCACCGGCATCGTGGCCAAAATTGTCGTTAATGGCTTTGAAATAGTCGACATCAAGCATAATAACGCCTGCTTCCCGTTGTAGCGAGAAAGGTTCATTTCTTAAGCTTTCATACAGACCGGAACGGGACAGCAACTGGGTGAGAAAATCAAAATTAGCGCGGAGTGCAAGGCGATGATTTAACTGGCGGATCGCATCCATGCTCACCGCCACCAGCAGCGGGCTGAGCGCAACGGTGGCGACGCCAAGCCGTGCCGAGGTGAGATGGCTAATCGGCAGCAGTGCATCGTCACCCTGGATGTTCATCACACCATGCGACACCAGCACAATCTCCGTAATACCGGTTATCAGGATCACTAAGCTGGTCAATGGAATCGGCAACACGATGGCACACCAGATCAGCGCCGGAACCGGGAACGTCAGGCTGCCGGCCCCGCCAATCAATGCCCCAACGATCAGCGACAGGATGACCGCCGCCAGCGGCAGCAGTTTGCCGGGATGCAGCAAGGTGTGCGGTGAAACCGTTCGCAACGGGCGTGCCAGCATCACCGGCAGCAGCATCAGCGAAGTAGAGAACTGTTCGCTGAACCAGTCGCTCCACGCCACAATAAAGCGCGCATTGAAATCAATATCCTGTGCCCACGCGCCCCAGGTTGCACAAGCCGCCGCGCCAAGAAAACAGGCGGGAAAAATGCGCATGGCATTGAACACCTGGCTGTGGGCGGAAGGACGTTGCAGATGTTTGATCAGCATGCTGACCGCGACGAGAATAAACAGAATGTTGGCAAAATTGACGGTAAACGCTGGCAGCGCCCAGCCGGAAAATACCGTGTCGTTAAAAATCATCGCACTGAAGCACACCAGATAGCTGGAGGTAGTGTGTAAAAACGGATTCCTCACTATTAATCCCGCCACCAGCGCATTCACCGGCCAGAATAGTGAGAACTCTTCGGGGATGCGTAAATGGCTGCCGATAAAGCAGAAAAACAGCGTAATGAAAAACAGCGTGAGGGCATTCTTTTTAAAATTATTCTCTTCAAACAGCATAACGCGCATACGTCTGAACCCTGTAACCTGGAAAGTGCCGGCATCAACCCTAAGCATCAGCAAGCATTAAACCGGAAATAACCGTGCGATGATTCGGTAATTAAGCAAGTGTTCGTCATCCTACTCTGCGGCTGGGCGGCGCTCACCTGCCATAAAAAGCAGCGTCGCGCCTAATGGCATTGTAGAAACGCCAGAGACAAAGGATAAAACTTGTGGCAATTATGCCCTGTAAATAAAAAAATCGGCTATCCGAGATATCCGATTTTTAGTTTTAAAAACGGTTGTTCCAGCACAGACTTATGGCTATTTCACCGCAACAGGCCATTGACTCAGACGAATGCCACGTTTACGTGCGTTTTCACCAAAGTCTTTTAGCACCGCTTTAACGTCGGGATCCATATATTGGGCATTGCCGTGCTCAGCAATCACCACGCTGTTTTCCGGGATCTCTGCCAGCAATCCCTGCAGCTTTGGATTGTGCATAAAGGTCAGATTTTGCTGCAGGCGTAAAACGTAGTGATCGTCATGTCGCGTGAGCTGCAAGGCGTTGCGATGGCTTTTATAGATGCTGTAGAGGATTTGCGTAGCGATGCCAATTCCGATGCCGGCCAGCATGCCAAACACAATAATGCCGCCAATGGTGGCAAGGAATGGCACATATTGCTGCGGTCCCATGCGCATCTGCTCAATGAACAGGCGCGGCGTGGCCAGCTTATAGCCGGTATAAAGCAGCACCGCCGCAAGGCTGGCAAGGGGAATCGCGTTAAGCAGATTACTGAACCACAGGCCGCAGATTAACAGCAGCACACCATGAATCAGAATCGACAGTTTGGTTTGCGCGCCAACGCTGACGTTCACCGAACTGCGCACAATCACTGCAGTAATCGGCATCGCGCCAAGGAAACCAGCGGTCAGGTTACCAATGCCCTGCGCAAACATCTCTTTGTTGGGTGAAGGTGCAGGATGTTGCGGACGCAGTTTCTTCAGCGCTTCCTGGCTGAGCAGCGTTTCAAGGCTCGCGACCAGCGCCAGCGTGATCGCCACCATCCACACTGCAGGATTCTGCCACGCTTGCCAGTCTGGCGTTTCCAGTTCAGCCACCAGCGCCGACATGCTGTCGAACGCGGGCAGCGCGATACGCGGCAAGCCATCAGCTAACGCTGGAAACAGGCGATCCCCAAACACCGTCGCCGCACAGCCTACCAGCACCGCTACCAGCGGACCGGGCATCCAGCTCAGCACTTTAACTGACTTGATCAGCGGCGTGGTCCACAGCCATAAAATAGCCAATCCCACGCCAGCAACCAGCATCGCGCTGCTGGAAAAATGAAATTCCCCGTTTACCAGCGACAACAGCTCAACATCGCCCGCCGCGCCGAATGCTACCGGAATTTGCTGCATAATCAGCAAAATACCAATCGCCGCCAGCATGCCTTTAATCACGCTGCTCGGCACTAAGGCGATAAAACGTCCTGCACGCAGTAAGCCAAACAGGCACTGCAACACACCCGCCAGAATCAGCGCGGTGAGAAAGGCGGAAAAGCTGCCTAGCGTGGCGATCGACGCGACCACAATCGTTACCAATCCCGCCGCCGGACCACTAACCGCAAAACGCGAGGGGCTCAGCGCAGTCACCAGCAACCCACCAATCACGCCGGTGAGCAGACCCGCAAAGGGCGGCAATCCACTCGCCTGCGCGATGCCAAGACAGAGCGGCAGCGCGACCAGAAACACCACCAAACCAGCCGGAATATCCTGACGAAGCGTGCTTAAATTCATGGCGTTGATTCCTCTGCAGATGGCTGAATTAACCGCGCGCGGCGCCGCAAAGCCAGAGTACGATTTATCACTAATAAGGGTTTCAGGGTCATCACAATAATCTTCTCTCAACATTTAAAAAGATCGCTTTCAGGCAGATAGCGACGTCATTAAACGCGGCTATGGAGAACCATTGAGGATGAAAGCAGAACTTCCTCACAAAAATAGTTTATAGACGCTTAAGCATTACCTTGCATCATGAATATTTCTGACGTCGACAAAACGAATCTTTTTGTAAACACAAATTCAATAAACGTATGAATCAGGTAAGTTTATGCAAGGAGCGGAATGATGAGCAGGATCGATAAAAAGCATTATTAACAATTAAATAAGAGCGATTTTAAATGTGATATTTTCGGTGCAATTACAAAACAATACACGCAAAAATTATATGCCATTTTAGCGACGCTATAATTTAATCCTTATGAGCTGGGAGAATTCCTAATTAAAAAATTTATGATTAGTGCGATTCACTGCCATTTAGCAAATAAGACGAGATATTTCGCTATTCAGTTGCCATGAATTTAGTAAGAGATCAGGAAAACAGTGAGGGGAATAATAGTTACGGAGTTATGTAAATATTGATGGACCTGAAAAGGACATGAATGCGCCTGCCTAAGCAGACGCTATTTTACCTGACGAATTATTTACCGTTCCACGCTTTCATACGCGCTTCACGCACCTGCAGTTGCTGCTCAGGCGTGAGTTTGTTGTAGTTTTCCGCCATGCCACTTTCCCAGTCGCCATACAGCGGGTTCGGTAACACGATGAATTGGGTGCCAAAACGCTGATGATTAAGGCTAACGAACTGCTGACGCTGCGCATTTCCCTGATGCCAGGTTGAACCGCCAAAGTCATTCAAGTTGTCGCCCACATACAGCACCACGTTGTAACCGGCATTCTTCACCGCGTCGAAGCGCTCTTGCTTGTTAGAATTACCGGTACTCAAGCGCACCGTTTTCTCGCTCACGCCGCTGAAGCCCAGCTTATTCAGGTTCTCCACCGTTGCGGCAAAATCTTTTTGGTCGCGGTTGGAGATATAGAACATAGTGCCGCCGTGGCTGTTGACGTAGTTGGCAAACTCCACTGCGCCCGGAACGGCCGTTGCCTGACGCGCCTGCGTCCACGCTGACCAGGTTTTACCCGAGAAGGGCTGGCCGTTTTTCGCCTGCCACGCGCTGTAGGCGCTGTTATCAATCATCGTTTCATCTAAATCGACGATAACCGCTTTCGGTTTACCCGCCAGCGATGGCGCCTGATCGAAGGCCATGCGCGCGCTGTTAAACGCCTGCCAGCTTAATGCCTGATATTCGCCGGATTGCTGGAACCAGTTCACTGCCAGCACCGATTGCTGGCCGAGCTGCTGCTGAGCCTGCTGTTTAGAAGGCTGCGCACAACCGGTTAATGCCAGCGCCATTAAGCCGGATGCCGCCAGCAAGGTGGTTTTCTTCATCATTTCATCCTTAAGTGATTAGGGTCAGTTTTTGTAAAGCTTTAAAAATGTAGCAGTTAACGTAAGCTGTGGGCAGCAGAAAGCAGCGGTTTGGTGAGAGGAGACACTTATGGTACAGCACCCCCACAGCGGTCCACGATCAAGACTATTGGATGACTTTTCCTGGCTGGAATACGCCTTTCAGCCGGCTGGCCAGGCCGTTCCGGCAGAGGCGGCTTATGGTCAACAGCGTCACAGCGCCAATGTGTTGCTGGCAAGCCAAAACATCCCGCCTAAACGTTGCGAATCGGATGGCTTGATTGGCGAAGATCATCTGCCGGTCGCGGTGTATACCGCCGATTGTCTGCCGGTGTTATTTGCCGACCCGCAACAACAGCAGGTTGCGGCGGTGCACGCCGGATTAAAAGGCACGCTCGGTGGCGTATTGAACAACGCGATTGATCGTCTGCTGGAGCGCGGCGCCAGCCGTGAAACGCTGCGTGTGGTAATCGGTCCAGCGATCGGGCCGTGCTGCTATGAACTGGGTAACGATCTGGTGACACAGATGCAGGATCGTCACGATCTTCCGCCGTTACCCTACTCCACCCAGCAGCCGCACAACGCACAAGCGATCCGTCCGCAGGCGCGGGCCCAGCAGGATGGAATCTGGTTTGATCTGCCTAACCTGGCGCGAGGCTTGTTGTTACAGCGGGGAGTGGTGGCGGAACATATTGAAGTGCTGAACGTCTGTACCTACTGCATGGCGGAAGCGGGTTCCAGCTATCGCTACAACACCCATTTTGACAGCGGCTATCAGTCACGCTTCTCGTGGATCCGCACGCGCGGTTAAGAGCTTCACGTCCTTGTGAAGCTTTATCGATCAGTGAATTATGGCATTGAGCGCCAACACGCCGGCTAAACCGAGAATCGAAATCAGCGTCTCCATCACCGTCCAGGTTTTCAGGGTCTCCACCACGCTCAGGTTGAAGTAACCCTTGAACAGCCAGAAGCCGGGATCGTTCACGTGTGAAGCGATCACGCTGCCGGAACCCACCGCCAGTACCATCAAGGCCGGATCGGCATGCGTGGCCGCGATAATTGGCGTCACAATACCGGCGGTGGTGATCGCCGCCACCGTGGCTGAACCCAGCGCCACGCGCAGCATTGCCGCAACCGTCCAGCACATCAGCAGCGGTGACAGTGACGATCCCTTCATCATATCGGCGATGTAGTTACCCACGCCGCTATCCACCAGCACCTGTTTAAATGCACCGCCGCCCGCGATGATAAAGATGATCATGGCGATGGCGGCAATCGACTCGCCGCACATATCCATCACTTCTTCCATCTTACGGCCATTGCGCAGCCCCAACGTCAGCACCGCTATCACCACCGCGATAAACAGCGCCACTGCCGGATTACCGATGAATTCGAAGAACTGACGCAGCGCGTTCTCTTTCGGCGTGGTCAACTCGAAGACGGCGGCAATCGCCATCAGCACCACCGGAATCACTGCGGCAAAAATACTGATGCCGAAGCCTGGCATCTCCTCTTCCGTGAAGATTTTTGGGTTGTAGAGCCCTTCCGGCGGTGACTTCTCAAAGCTTTTAAGGAACTTCGAGAAAATCGGTCCGGCAATAATCACCGTTGGAATGGTGATGATCATGCCGTAGAGCAACGTGGTACCAAGATTAGCGCCAAAGATAGTGGCAATCGCCGTCGGGCCAGGATGCGGCGGCAGGAAGCAGTGAGTGACCGAGAGCGCGGCGACCATCGGTACGCCGACGTACAACAGCGGCAAACCGGCAGCCGCCACGATAGTGAACACCAGCGGCAGCAACAGCACGAAGCCAACCTCATAGAACATCGCCAGGCCGACGATCAGTCCGGTCACCACCAGCGCCCATTGCAGCCGCTCTTTACCAAAAGCAGCGATCAGCGTGGTAGCCACGCGTTGTGCGGCACCGGTATCGGAAACCAGCCGCCCGAGCATGGCGCCGAAGCCAAGGATCATGGCTAATCCGCCCAGCGTCGAGCCGATACCTTTCTGGATCGAGGCCATTACATTCAGTGGCGTCATGCCTTCGGCAATACCGACCACCGCCGAGACAAATACCAAAGCAATGAAGCCATTGACCTTAAATACAATCATCAACACCAGCAGCAGTATCACACCCAGCACAATGATGGTTATTGGCATTTTTATTATCCTTAGGAATACAGAGGGGTGATTAAGGTTTAGGCGCGGCCCGATGATAATGCCAGCCGCGCCCGGTCATCACACGGCGACGCGCATGCCACCGTCAACGAACAGCAGATGCCCGTTAACGAAGTTCGATGCACCGGAAGCAAGGAACACTGCCGCGCCAATCAGCTCTTCCGGTTTGCCCCAGCGAGCGGCTGGCGTGCGCTTGGTTAGCCAGCCGGTAAAGGCAGGATCGTCAGCCAGCGCCTGAGTCATCTCCGTGACGAAATAGCCCGGCGCAATGGCGTTCACCTGAATATTGTGACGCGCCAACTCCACGCACATGCCGCGCGTCAGCATAGTCACCGCGCCTTTGGAGGCCGCGTAAGGCGTGATGGTGTCGCGCCCTAATTCGCTCTGCATCGAACCGATATTGATGATTTTACCCTGCTGACGCTCGACCATTTTTTTCGCCACGGTTTGCGAAACCAGGAATACGGCGGTCTGGTTGACCGCGATAACGTCATTCCAGTCCTGCTCCGGGAATTCAAGGAACGGCCGACGACGCTGGATGCCAGCATTATTCACCAGCACATCAATCGCGCCCCACTCCGCTTCGATCTCATCTACCGCCTGTTTCACCTGCGCCGATTGCGTGACATCAAACGCTTTGGCGTGCGCGCGTAAGCCCAACTCACGCAGCTGCGCCGCGCCCTTCTCTGCGCCTTCGTGCGTAGTGGCGTTGACGATCACGTCAGCACCGGCTTCCGCCAGGCCGCGCGCCAGCAGATATCCAATGCCGCGCGCCGAACCGGTCAGCAGCACACGCTTGCCTTCGAGGGAAAATAACTGGCTCATCACTGCTCCTTAAAAGGTTAACTGGACTTTAGCGGCACGGGTTTTATCGCCGGCAAACTGCAGCGCGGCATCGATATCCTGCAAGGCATACTCACCGCTGAACAGCGGCAACGGGTTTACCACGCCGGTAGCCAGCCATTCGACGGCGGTGTTGAATTCATGAGTAAAGCGGAAGGAACCAACCAGATTAATCTCTTTGGCAATCAGCGCCATGATCGGGAAATTGGGAATGGGGCCGCCCATGCCAACCTGCACCAGCGTACCTTTGGCGCACACCACATCGAGGCAGCGCTGCAGCGAAGAAGGATGGCCGGAGGCTTCAAACGCCACATCGAAATAGCCTTTGTCGGCAAGATAGGGCGCGAAATCGCCGTCGGCGGCATGAATCACCTCGCTTGCGCCCATCTGCTGCGCCATCTCCAGTGAACGCTCGCTGATATCGCTGCACACAATGGAGGCCGCGCCGCGCGCTTTGGCCGCCGCCGCAATCAGGCAGCCAATCGGACCCACGCCTGAGATAAACACGTGCTTGCCGGTGAGATCACCTGCCTGCTGCGTGGCGTGAATACACACCGCCAGCGGCTCAGCGAACACCATGACCGTTTCATCAGCATCCTGCGGGAACGGCACGCATTGCGCGCTATCCACCACTTTGTATTGGGTAAAACCGCCGTCAACGTGCGGCACATACATGGCGCTGCCGAAGAAGCGCATGGTGGTGCACTGGTTTTCCTGATCGCGCTGGCAATATTTGCACGCGCCGCAAGGCTTAGAGGGATTTACCGCGACTTTTTGTTGGGGTTTAAGTGCTGGATTGTCGCTCTCCACCACATAACCAATCACTTCGTGGCCCAGGATCATCGGCATTTTGATCTCAAAACTACCGACCTTGCCTTCCTGATAGTAATGCAGATCGGATCCACAAATGCCGCCACGCGTGATACGCACCAGCGTACCTTTGCCGTCCCATTTCACCTGCTGCTGCGCAACGCTGACTTGTTTTTTTCCAGTGATTACGCCGGATTGCGTTTCGATATTCATAACGTCCCCATAAGAGCTGTAGCAATGGGGGCCATCAGACCGGGTTATGCGGCTTAAAACTGTGATGAACATCACCTAAAGACATGTTACGGAAAGCTGTTACCTGGAACGTGAAGTCTGCGATGCCGAAGAGAAAACAGGCGGCCGTAAGTGGCCGCCTGTGAAGAGAATTAATAGCCTGACATCAGGTCGTGGCTGTATTTGAACAGTTCAGAATCCGAACGTAAACCGAGCTTTTTCAGCGCCGATTGTTTCTGCCCGCTCACGGTTTTACGGCTGCGCTTAAACTTCACGGCAATTTGTGACACGCTCAAACCATCGAGAAAACAACGCACCACTTCAACTTCACGCGGGCTGAGGGTTTTCACCTTCTCATACATATTGCCTTTGCTGCTAAAATCGAGGCTGTCATCCAGCGACTCTTCGCTCATGACATAGAGATTTTCAACCTCGTAGGCGACTTCTTTAGACAAGAACAAACGGCCCTGCGCCACCTGACGAATCGCATGGGTAATTTCCTGCATATTGTGGCTTTTACCAATAAAGCCCTTCACGCCTGCGCTTAGCACCATTTTGACGATGGCCGGACTCTCCATTGAAGAAGAGATCAGAATTTTTTGCTGGGGATAATGATTACGCAGTTGCTTCACCAGCGCCAAACCATCCAGTTCACGTTCACCCAGCAGGAAATCCAGTACCAGCACATCGACTACGGTACTTCTCAGCTGATTAAATAATTCATTACTTGAAGCCCAGGTTCCCACCAAATGAATATCGGGCTCATGTTTTAAACACAACTCGAAAACGGTACGAACCATGGGGTGATCATCAAGGACAGCCACACGCACTTGTTTATTATGTGCATATACCATTTATTTATTCCTTTATTACAGCATTAACTTTGTCCAATTCTGACTGTCACACCCGCTTCAATAAATAAATGGTGTCGATTACAACAGCTGTGAAAAATAGCCTTCACAACATCAGAATTCTAAATCGATAGCGTCACCCTAATAGCGGTCATTTTTATATACCCCTTTTAGGTTTATATTTTTCCGTGATAGATTCTTACTTGCCTGCTCACGTAAAAGTGGGAAAAGTCTGACTTAACTCCTTAACAAGACCACATAAGAATTGTCTTGAAAGAAAAGGAGCAATCTAACTAACTGAATAAGCTAAGAAATGAACATCATATAGTTACATCGCTATCACCCTCTCTCTTTCGCTAAAAATCAAACATTTGAGAATGGTCGCAAAATTTTAACAGTAAAAGAATAGAACGAGCGAAAGATAATAATATCTTTATAATCCCTGGTCCTGATAGACATTAATGGATACCTTAAGAAGGCAGCGTGCTAATTAATCTTAATACTTTTCGCTTGTTGGCCTTATTTTTTCTGGCTTTAGTTTCATGTTCATTAATAGCATCAGAGAAAAAACTGCAATTACTGGCGCGATATGATGTAGCTCAACCTGCTTTACAACTGGCTGAACCTATCTCTTCAGAGTTTCGTCATCACGTTCTCAAAGTTGCTGTCGCTGGGCAACCACAACCGCCCCTTTTTATGGATATAGATACGCGACGATTCGAAGGCGTGAGTGCGGATTATCTCTCTCTGATTCAGAATATGCTGGATACCACAATAGAAATCCATTATTACGCCAGCCATAGCGCGGCCCAGGAAGCCGTAACCAGCGGAGAAATGCAACTATTAGCGATCTATGTAGAACCCCCCTCAGTATCAGAGCCGCAAACCTTGATCGCCAGCGACCCCTGGATGCTGGATTATGCAGCGATCGGTTTTAAGTCTGAGCGAAACGCTCCATTAAAAATTGATGAACCCAATCGCATGGCCTGGTCTGGTTCAGCGTTGATGCGTGCACATTTAGAAGAGACTTTTAAGAGCGACCTTTTAGTTCGCTTTCCTGGTTACTACGATGCTGTCGCAGCAACAGTATTTGGCCAAACAGAGCGTGTATGGGGCAATGCCGCCACGCTTACGCACCTAAATCGCTTCATGTTCGCAAATGCGCTGGATATAACCAAAGATGACCACGCTATTCCGATGAATTTCAGCTTTGGCATTAGCCCGCGTCATCCACAACTTGCCGAAGCGATTAATTTTGCCTTAACACAAATTCCTCTCTCTATTCGCATGCAGATAGCGAAGCGCTGGCAACTGGATACGTACCATGTGCTGCAGCGTAATCCGCTTGCACTCAAGCATGAAGAGGAGAAATGGCTGCAGGCACACCCGCGTATCAACACCGCACTACCGCAAACCCTCGCTCCACTCAGCAGTCGCAACGGGAGCATGCCGTTTCGCGGCATGATCATTGATGTTTTAGATCTGATAGCCAATCAAAGTGGCATTACATTTAATTCAGAAGTTCAGGAAGAAAGTGGACGTAACCAAACCGATAAGCATTTTCCACATCTGTATGCGCTTGAGATGCTTACCCCGGATATGCCCCCTCAGTTAATAACCCGCCCATGGCTGGTTTCACACTGGGTCATTATTCGCCATAAACGCCCTCGGAATATTATGGCTCGGGATCCTTTTCCCTTTGGCTCGGCTCTCATGCTGAACAATCGGCAGATGAAGGATTGGATGCTTCTACATTATCCCCATCTGAACCTCGCCTATATCAATGATCCTTTGCAGGCCTTGCGTGAATTGCAGGCGCATGAAATTGATGCGGTAGTGATGCCAAAGATTTTTGTGGATTATCTGCTCCACAACCATTACGCAGATGACCTGATTATTGAAACCACGTTGGGTGCAGACCCGGCACGTTTTGTCATGCGTGTTGAACCCGGTAATGAAACGCTGATTAGCATTCTCAATAAAGCCTTGATCGCGATTCCTCCCGAAACCATGTTCAAGTTGCTGGCACATTGGCGTCAGTCAGAGATGCCGTTCCTCAGTGCTTCATGGCAGAGTTACAAACAAGTTATCTTGCTGATTGTGTCGGTCTCGACCGGATTAATAGCCCTTATTTTGCTGTGGAACCGTCATCTGCGGAAGGTTATTCAGCAGCGTATTCAGGCTGAAAATGCATTGAAAAATCAGCTCAATTTCACCCATACACTCTTCAATGACTCGCCCGTTGCCATGTATATCCGCGACAAACAAACCCGATTAGTGGATTGCAACAATGCCTACCTACGTTTTATGGATTTCCAGCGAGAAGATGTCATCGGTAAACGACTGTCGGACGTTCTCACTGGCAATAACGCCAGTATTCACAGTATTGAAGATGGCTATCAAAAAACCTTAGTGGATGGCGAAGCCGTCATGCGCGACATACATATGGATTTTGAACAGCGAACATTCCAGCTTTATCACTGGATACTGCCGTTTCGCGATCGGCACGGTGATGTCGCAGGTGTTATTGGGGGCTGGCTGGATGTCACTGAACGCAATGCGCTGCTGCAGGAGTTACAACTCGCCAAAGATGTGGCTGATAAAGCCAACCGCTCCAAAAGTGAATTTCTTGCCAGCATGAGCCATGAAATCCGCACGCCATTGCATGCCATGATTGGCTTACTGGAGCTCGAAACTCGCTTGCAACCGGCTGATTCTCTCTCAGAGAACATCCGTGTTGCGTACCATTCGGCACGCGCGTTGCTGTCATTGATTGGCGATATTCTCGATTTGTCGAAAATCGAGTCCGGCCTTTATCAACCAACGTTAGAAACGGTCTACCTTCCTGATGTTCTCGATCAAGCGGTTACGCTATTCCGTAATAAAGCAGAGATTAAGGGACTTGAACTGCGGGTAGAGATGGATATTGCTGCTTACTGGGTGAAAACAGACCCATTGATGCTGAATCAAATTCTCTCCAACCTATTGAGCAACGCCATTAAGTTTTCCGATTACGGCACTGTCACTGTTGTGCTCATGCAGGGCATTGCGCAGGAGGAGGACGGTTGTGAATTCGTGATCGAAGTTAGCGATCAAGGTTGTGGCATGACGGAGGACCAACAGCACGCCATCTTCGAACCTTTTGTGCAGGTGGGCGATCGTCAGCAGCAGCAAATTGGCACCGGATTAGGATTAAGCATTTGTCGTAATCTGGCGCATCTACTGGATGGTGAGCTGATTGTGGAAAGTGCGCCAGGGGAAGGCGCGGTGTTCTCTTTTTATTTCCGTGCCTTGCCCGGTGAACCGCAGGATCAAACACAGCCTCATTTGTCGCAGCCGCTGATCTCCGACAAGCTCTCCGTGATGATCATCGACGATCACGCACCCAACCGATTACTGCTTGGGAAACAGCTTGAACTGGCCGGCCATCAAGTCATGGTGAGTGAAAGTGCGGCAGAAGCACTGACGTTATGGCAGCAGGATCCATTACGTTTCGACCTCATCATCACAGACTGTAATATGCCGGGCATGAACGGCTTTGAGTTCGCTGAAGCGCTGCGTCTATACGAGCATGAGCATCAGTTAACACCGATCATGCTATTCGGCCTGACTGCATCGGCTGAGCAGCATATTATGCAACGCTGCCTTCAGGCGGGAATGAACGATTGTCTTTTCAAGCCGCTGGATTTAGAGAGCTTACTTGCTCAGGTTGCACGTTGTACCCGGCGCAGCGCCATAAAACCCGAAATCCAGGCACCGCCGGCAGCGAGTATCTCCTCTTTCCCACAGCTGTTAACACAACTGGCCGAACAGGATAGTGAAGGTTGTCTGGTGTTACTCAACAGCATACGAACCAGCCACGATGAGTTGTTGGTATCACTTCAGCAAACCGATGATGCCAGCGCCCTGTCACAGCTGGGTCACAAATTAAAAGGAGGAGCAGCAATGCTAAATGCTCCAACGTTGACTGAACTGGGCCGCAAGTTGGAGAAACACCGCGAGGAAGCCCTCGATCCGCAAGCGTTAATTCAGCAGATTGTCGAGGAAATGAAACGTGTTAATGAGTCCTTGCAAGAATTTGAGAAACATCGCCTGAAAAATCATCAAGATTTATAGAATCATAATCTTATCGAGACATTTCTCGGTTCGCCCTATTAATCTGCCGGACATAATGACCGTCAACGTCATCATTACGGTGCCGTTAAAGGGAGAGATATGTTTAATGCAAAAATTCTCATCGTTGATGAGCATCGTTTGGTTGCCGCCGGCGTGCAGGCTTTATTATTAATGAATGGCTTTAATTGTGTCACTACTGCGCACACAATTAACGATGGTATTGATGATATCATTCATCAACACATCGACATACTAATATTAGACCCTGACTTTAAAGAAAAAAATGGCATCGCATTTTTACGCGATATCGTCAAATCAAAGACGTGGATGAAAGTCATATTGATTAGTCGGGATGGCAACAACCACCTTTCAATACAGTCACTTAGCCAGGGCGCGAACGGGTTCGTGTCAACTTACGATCCCATTCAAACACTGATCGCCGCCATTGGCTGCGTTTCTAATAATGTGAATTATCTACCGGGCGACATTCTGGATAAACGTCAGCGTTATGCAAATGAGCAAGATATGCTTTCTCGCCTGACTGACCGTGAAAATTTAATTTCGCGACAGCTCGCACAGGGGAAGTCCAATAAAACCATCGCTTGCGAATTGGGATTAAATAATAAAACAATCAGCACTTATAAAACAAAGATATTCCAAAAACTTGAGTCAAAAAACCTGGTTGATATCATCGAACTTGCACGTCGCAATGGGGCTTGTTGAAAGAAAAATCAAGACTAGTCTTGCTGATTAATAACGTTATGGCGTGGCATGATATGCCTTGTCCTAACCCCGGACAGTTTTTAAAAAGATTGAGTTATAAAGGAATTAATAACCACAGAGCTAATTTATTAGCCCCTTCTTCATGCTATTACAGGGCGAGTAGGTTTCTTCCCGTGCCTGCCGAAAGAAGTCCGATACTTTCGTCTGCGACTTACCGCCCTGCTTTTTTTTGATACTTCTCACAGGCTGAACGCCACACACTTCCTTCCCTGCAAAATCCCGCTAGAGTTCACTCATCCGACCACTCTCTGAGTATGTGATTATGTCTGAGCATTATGCCCACCTGTTCGCCCCGCTGGATTTGGGTTTCACCCAGCTTAAAAATCGTTTCCTGATGGGTTCGATGCATACCGGACTGGAAGAACACGCTGAGGGCGCAGAGCGTCTGGCCGCTTTTTACGCTGAGCGAGCGCGTGAAGGCGTGGCGCTGATTGTCACTGGCGGTATCGCGCCCAATCCGCAAGGCGTGGTGGCACAAGGCGGAGCGATCCTCAACCAGGAAAGTCAGTGCAACTGGCACCGTATCATCACCGATGCGGTGCATGCAGAAGGCGGGAAAATCGCGCTGCAAATTCTGCATGCCGGGCGCTACAGCTATCAGCGTGACCTGGTTGCCCCATCGGCATTACAGGCGCCGATCAATCCTTTTACGCCCCAAGCGCTCAGCGATGCGGATATTCAGCAAACCATTCAGGACTTCGCGCACTGCGCCAAACTGGCGCAACAGGCCGGCTATGACGGCGTGGAGATCATGGGCTCGGAAGGTTATCTGATTAACCAGTTTCTGGTGGCGCACACCAATAAGCGCGAGGATGACTGGGGCGGCGATGTGACGCGACGCCAGCGCTTTGCATTAGCGGTGACGCAAGCGGTGCGTGATGCCGTCGGCAGCGACTTCATCATTATCTTCCGCTTGTCGATGCTCGATTTGGTCAATAACGGCAGCTCGCTGGAAGAGACGCTTTCACTGGCGCAAGCGCTGGAGCAGTGCGGCGTTACGCTGTTTAACAGCGGCATTGGCTGGCATGAAGCGCGCATTCCCACCATCGCCACCTGCGTGCCGCGTGCTGGTTTTGCCTGGGTCACGCAGCACCTGCGCGAGCGCGTATCGGTGCCGGTCATCGCCACCAATCGCATCAACCATCCCGATGTAGCTGAACAGCTTTTGCGTGATGGCATCGCTGATATGGTGTCGATGGCGCGCCCTTTCCTCGCCGATGCGGCTTTTGTCCGTAAAGCCGAAACCGGCCAGCCCGATGCCATCAACACCTGCATTGCCTGTAATCAGGCCTGCCTCGATCAAATCTTTGTTGGCAAAATCACCTCTTGTCTGGTGAATCCGCGCGCCTGCCACGAAACGCTGATGCCGGTGATCGCCACCAAGCAACCGAAACAGCTGGCGGTGGTGGGCGCGGGACCCGCGGGTATGGCGTTCGCGCTGCAGGCGGCGCAGCGCGGCCATCAGGTCACGCTTTACGAAGCCGATGCGCAAATTGGCGGACAATTTAATATCGCCCGGCAGATTCCCGGCAAAGCCGAATTCAGTGAAACGCTGCGCTATTTCCGTCACCAACTTTCTGCCGCAGGCGTAACGATTAAAACGGAACATCGCGTCAGCGCTGACGAACTGGCAGCCGCTGATGAAGTGATCATCGCAACCGGTATCTTGCCGCGCCAGCTGACGATTCCTGGCATCGATCATCCCAGCGTACTGAGCTACCTTGATGTGATTCGCGATAAAAAACCGGTGGGAAAACGCGTGGCGATTATCGGCGCGGGCGGCATTGGTTTTGATACCGCTGAGTTTCTGCTGCATCAAACCAGCCATGACGATTTTTACCAAAGCTGGGGCATCGATCGCAGCCTGCAGGCGCGAGGTGGTTTGATTGCGCCACAGCCACAGCCCGCCGATCGGCAAATCTGGCTGCTGCAGCGCAAATCCGGCAAGCCGGGCGCAGGCTTAGCGAAAACCACCGGCTGGATCCACCGCGCCAGCTTGCAGGCGCACGGCGTGCAGATGTGGGGCGACGTCGAATATTTGCAGATTGATGACGCCGGATTACATCTGCGCCATCAGGGCGAAGCGATGACGCTGCCGATAGATAACGTGGTGATTTGTGCCGGGCAGGAACCGCTGCGCCTGCTGGCGGACCAGCTCAGCGCGCGTGGCAAATCCGTACGTGTGATTGGGGGTGCGGATGTGGCGCAGGAGCTGGATGCTCGCCGCGCCATCGCTCAGGCGACCGAACTGGCGCTGAGTGTGTAATTAGCGCAGTTTGACCGAACGCAGTACCACGAACTTGGCGTTGGACGCCACCAGTTCGCAGTTACCAAACAGCTTTTTCATTTTGACGTGATAGCCGAGGTGGCGGTTGCCGACGATGCGCAACTCGCCGCCATACTGCAGGCAGCGTTTCGCATCACGCAGCATTTGCCATGCCAGATGATCGGTCACCGCGTGCTGCTGATGGAATGGCGGATTGCACAGCACCGCGTGTAGGCGATCGGACGGGAAGCCACTCAGCACGTTGTTAACGCGAAACTGACAGCGCGCCATATCCTGCGGACGGTTCACTTCCACGTTCAGTTTGCTTGATGCCACCGCCATGTAGGATTCATCATAAAACAGCACGTCCGCGTTTGGGTTCTGTTCCAGTGCCAGCAAGCCAATCACGCCGTTGCCACAACCCAGGTCGAGAATCTCACCTTCAATGTCAAAAGGCAGATGCTGCATAAAGAAGCGTGCGCCCACATCCAGCGACGCGCGGGAAAACACGTTGGCGTGATTGTGGATCTGGTACTCAGAATCATCCAGCGGCCAAACGGTGGTGGCGGGCTGATCCGCTAATTGCGGCGCAGTGAAGCGGCTGTAAATCAGACGCGCTTTTTTCCACGCCAGCGAGGTTTTGCTCTCGCCGAGGATGCGCTCGAACAGTTGCAGCGTGGAGTTGTGAATATCTTTGGCCTTCGCCGCCGCCAGAATCAGCGTGTCCGGCGTCACCACTTCGCGCAGTGCACGCAGTTGATGCTCAAGCAGCGCCAGCGCTTTGGGAATTTTGATCATCACCACCGCCGGTGCGGCCGGCAATGGCGCCAGGCTATCGAGAAAATGCACCTGATCTTCATCCATCTCATTGAGTCGCAGATTCTGTTTTGCCGCCTGTTCGCTCAGCAGCGAATCGCTGACGTGCCACACCGGACGTGCTCCCAACCCGCAAGTCAGCGCGCCAAAGCTGTCGTTGAACACCAAAACCGGTCCCTCGGGCAGCGCTTGCTGCAACAGGTATTCATCGGCGGAATCCCACGCCTGTAGCGGGCTTTCCTCACGCATTGGCGGGAAGCGGTGCAGCGTCAGCGTGCGATTGGTCAGTTCAAGTTGGCTCATGGAATCTCCGGCGTGGTACACTTTGCGCGATTTTCGCCCTAAAAAGGGGGCGCAGTATACTGTCTTTCGCCGGGAATCCCAATGTCATTAATCTATCTGCAGGGCTACCCTGAAAACATCCTCGAGCAGGTTCAGACGCTGATCGAACATGAGCGCTTAGGTGCCTTTCTCCAGCAACGCTATCCCGATACGCACAATATCGTCAGCGACCGCGCGCTCTATGATTACACGCAGGCGCTGAAAAACCGCTATATGCGCAGCGCACCGCCGGTGAGCAAAGTGATTTGGGACAATAAAATCAAGGTGATGAAGCACGCGTTGGGGCTGCACACGGCGATTTCGCGCGTGCAAGGCGGCAATCTAAAAGCCAAAGCGGAGATTCGCATCTCCACTTTCTTCCGCCTCGCACCGGAAGCGTTTTTGCGCATGATCGTGGTGCACGAGCTGGCACACCTGAAAGAGAAAGAGCACGACAAAGCGTTTTACCAACTCTGCTGCCACATGGAACCGGATTATCACCAGCTGGAATTTGACGCCCGCTTGTGGATGACCGATCAGGCGATGCGCGGCAACGCAGCTTAAAGAAACTCCTGCGCTTTTTGGATCAGGCTGGTTTTGGTCAGTGCGCCCATAAAACGGCGCTCCTGCGGATTATTTAGCACCGGCAGGCGTTCAAGCGTGACGCGGGCAAAGGCTTCCCAACCTTCGCGCATGCTTTGATTCTGATAAATGCAGGGAAAGTTATTGTCCATCACGCTACTGACTGGCGAATGCAGCGTGATCTCCTGCGACAACACCTTGCGTGAGATATCGTGTATCGACACCACGCCGAGAAATTGCCCTTCACTATTAATCACATAGACATAACGTTCCCGCTTGAGCGAGCTCACCGCCAGCGCCTGCCCTACTGACTCTTCTGGCTGCAACGCCGCGCCGGGAATGATCAACTGATCGACACGCATGTTATCGAAATCATACTTGGCTTCGGAACGACTGAAATGGCTGCTCACCACCGGATAAGTGCTGGACGATTGCAGGCGATACACCACCATTGAGGCCAGCACTGACGCGATCATAATCGGGAACAACAGGCTGCTATTCAGCGTCATCTCAAGCACCATCAGCATCGACATTAACGGTGCCTGGCTGACCGCCGCCAGCACCGCCGCCATGCCGATGGCCGCATACAGCAAAGTATTGCCGACCGGTAAATGCAGCATCACACCCATTTGCGCCAGCGCCACGCCGAGCAGTGCGCCGATCAATAAGGAAGGGGTAAACAGCCCGCCCACCGCGTTGGAACCCACCGACAGCGTGGTCGCCAGCGTTTTTAGCACCAGCAATCCCAGTAATCCCATCAGTAGATATTGGCCATCAATGATTTTCACGATCACTTCGTAACCGTTACCGAGAATATCGGTGGAGATCAGCGCCAAAAAGCCCACCGCTAATCCACCGGCGCCGAGCCGCAGCGGCAGCGAACGCACGCGGCCAAACAGCGCCTTGCTGCGCGCAATCAGTTTGATCAGCAGCCAGCCGGCGATACCGGCGACAAAACCAATCAGCAACGTCATCAGCAAACTGCTGATATCCATCTGGAATAGCGCTTCGGATAACGGATATAGCGCGCTGCGAAAACCCAGCGACCACATGGTCATCACCGCCACCGCCGACGAGACAATTAGCGGAATCAAGCGTTGCAGCGCCGAGATGCCAAAAGCGATCTCCGCGACAAATATCGCCGACGCCAACGGGGCGTGATACACCGATGAAAGCCCGGCAGCAGCGGCCATCGCCACGATATCGCTGTTGCGCAGATTCAGCGATTTGGGCAGCCAGCGCCCGATTAAACTGCCGCTCAGCGCCGATAGCTGCACCATCGGCCCCTCTTTACCTATCGACGCGCCGCTGCCGATGCTGGCCATCGATGACAGCGCACGGAACAGCGAGGTTTTGGTTGGTACCGCATCGAGCCGCGCGTTGATCACCTCCAGATAATCGGTCTGCACCGTTTCCTGTTTCTCAATCGCCACCGCATAGCGCAGGAAAAAACCGGCCAATACGCCGCCCGCGCCCACCAGCAGCGGCCAGAAGATCCACGGCCAGACATACATCGCCACGGTGATTTCACTGTCACTGTTGAACAGCAGATGGTTGATCAATTCAATTACGCCGCGAAAGGCCAGCGTCACCAGCGAGGCCACACATCCAACGGGGATGGCGATCAGTAATGTGGTCCAGTTCAGAGCATGTTTACTTCCACTCACCCGCGCGTCCCCGCTAAGTCGGTTAAAAAGTTGTGCGGCATCATCATATTGGAATGCGGATCTCAGGATCAAATTTCGCCTGCCTGGCGCTCAGATGAACATGTTACTCTGCCGTTTTACTTTAGCAGGAGAGCAGCACGTGATTCGTTTCGCCATCGTGGGAACCAACTGGATTACCCGCCAGTTTATCGACGCCGCGCATGAAACCGGCAAAATGAAGCTGAGCGGCGTCTATTCGCGTAATCAGCAGCAGGCCGACGCGTTTGTGGTGGATTATCCCTGCAAGCTGACCTTCACCTCTCTGGATGAGCTTGCCGCCAGCAGTGAGATCGATGCGGTGTATATCGCCAGTCCGAATGCGCTGCACAGTGAACAGGCGATACTGTTTATGTCGCATGGCAAGCATGTGATTTGCGAGAAGCCGATGGCGTCTAACCTGCGTGAAGCCGAGGCGATGATTGCCTGCGCGCGCCAGCATCAGGTGGTGCTGTTCGAAGCCTTTAAAACCGCCAGCCTGCCCACCTTCCTGCAACTGCAAAAAACGCTGCCGCAATTGGGCAAACTGCGTAAAGCCTTGATCAACTATTGCCAGTATTCCTCGCGTTATCAGCGCTATCTGGATGGCGAGAACCCGAATACCTTTAATCCTCGCTGGTCAAATGGCTCGATGATGGATATCGGCTTTTACTGCCTTGCCGCCGCTGTCACCTTATGGGGTGCGCCACAGCAGGTCAAGGCGCAAGCTTCCCTGCTGGAAAGTGGCGTTGATGCGCATGGCGTGGTGGTGCTGGGCTACGGCGATTTTGATGTCACGCTGCTGCACTCAAAGGTCAGCGATTCACTGATCCCGAGTGAAATTCAGGGCGAAGCGGGATCGCTGGTGATTGAAAAGATCTCCGAGTGCCAGCAACTGCGCTTTATCCCGCGCGGTGGCGAGAGCCAAAACCTGACGCAGCCGCAGCACATCAATACCATGCTGTATGAAGCCGAAACCTTCGCCAAATTGGTGGAAGCCGGTGAAGTTGAGCATGCGGCCTTAGAAAACTCACGTATTACGGCGCAACTGCTCACGGAAATCCGTCGCCAGACCGGCGTGGTATTCCCGGCGGATCAGACTGAAGTGTAAATATTGCAAAACATTTCCAGAGCCCTCTTGAAAGCGATTATCGAACTCCGTATGTTTAGCGCTGCAAAGGGGAGTAACTTCTACGCTGATTGATCGTCATTACGATGCGCCACGCAATATGCGTTACGCATCCGGTCGTCAGGCAACCCGGAATCTATTCTGAGTTGTAAGTGAGACCTTGCCGGAAGGCGAGGTTTGCTTGCAGCACGATCAAAGCGGCTGACGTCTTCTGACTTCAGCCGCTTTTTTATTTCTGGAAAAGGATACGACTATGCACTCAGTTGGCACACCGTTACTTTGGGGCAGCTTCGCTGTCGTAGTGCTCATCATGCTGGCGATCGACCTGCTATTACAGGGCCGACGCGGCGCACAAACCATGTCATTCAAACAAGCAGCGGTCTGGTCGCTGATTTGGGTGTCAGTTTCACTGCTGTTCAGCGCCGCCTTCTGGTGGTATCTCGACGGCACCGCCGGGCGCGAAGTTGCCACCGCGCAAACCCTCGCCTTCCTCACTGGCTACGTTTTAGAGAAAGCGCTGGCGGTGGATAACGTCTTTGTCTGGCTGATGCTGTTTAGCTACTTCGCTGTACCGGCCAACCTGCAGCGCCGCGTGCTGATTTATGGCGTATTGGGCGCAATTGTGCTGCGTACCATCATGATCTTTGCTGGCAGCTATTTGGTTACTCAGTTCAGCTGGATCCTTTACGTGTTCGGCGCCTTCCTGCTGTTCACCGGCCTGAAAATGGCGTTGGCGAAAGAGGAAGATGACAGCACGGTGGGCGACAAACCGGTGGTGCGCTGGCTGCGCAAACATCTGCGCATGACCGATAGTCTGGACGGCGAGAAGTTCTTCACCCGCAAAAACGGTGTGCTGTTTGCTACGCCGCTGCTGCTGGTGCTGATCATGGTTGAACTGAGCGATGTGATTTTCGCCGTGGACAGCATTCCCGCTATCTTCGCGGTGACCACCGATCCGTTCATTGTGCTGACTTCCAACCTGTTCGCGATTCTTGGCCTGCGCGCCATGTACTTCCTGCTGGCTAACGTCGCGGAGCGTTTCTCGATGCTGAAATATGGCCTGGCGATTGTGCTGGTGTTTATCGGTATCAAAATGCTGATTGTCGAGTTCTATCACATTCCCGTCGGCATCTCGCTGACGGTGGTGGGTGTAATTCTCGGCGGTACGCTGCTGATCAACGCCTGGGTAAACCACAGAAACGACCAGAAGAAGATCTCACCATAATCTTCTGCAGGGGCGCTAATCGCCCCTGCTTTGTTTCGCCAGTGGCAACCTTCACCTTTTATATATCTGTCACACTTCCCATCATCAGCAGATCAAAAAACCGATCTGCTGCGCATGCACAGAATTATCTCTTTCCTCATAAGCTCTTTTCCTTATACTCCGCCGGGCAAACCGTTGTGCGTGGTGGAACCGCGCACAATACTCATGACCGCGAATATAAAAAGACTGTGATATGCAAAACAACTTTATTGGACGTCTGGGCGCACTGTTCGCAGGAAGCCTGGTAAAACAAATCATGATCGGCCTGGTGGCGGGCGTGGCGCTGGCGTGGTTCTCACGCGATGCCGCACTGGCCGTTGGCTTGCTGGGTGAGCTGTTCGTGCGCGCGCTAAAAGCCGTCGCGCCGCTGTTGGTTTTGGTGCTGGTGATCTCTTCGATTGCTAACCATCAGCAGGGACAAAAAACCAATATCCGCCCGATTATCATGCTGTATCTGCTCAGCACGTTCTTTGCTGCGGTTGTGGCGGTGATCTTCAGCCATCTGTTCCCTCAGACGCTGTCGATGAACGTCGGCGCCACGCAAATTACGCCGCCGTCGGGTATTACCGAAGTGCTGCACGGCTTGCTGATGAGCATGGTGTCGAACCCGATTGAAGCGCTGATGAATGCCAACTACATCGGTATTTTGGTGTGGGCGCTGGGATTGGGGCTGGCGTTTCGTCATGCCAGCCCAAGCAGCAAAGCGTTTCTTAATGACGCGTCCAATGCCGCGACCTGGGTCGTGCGCTGCGTGATCCGCTGTGCGCCGCTGGGAATTTTTGGTCTGGTGGCCTCTATTCTCGCCTCAACCGGCTTTGACGCGCTGTGGGAATACGCCAATCTGCTGGCGCTGCTGCTCGGCTGCATGCTGATTATGGCGCTGGTAATCAACCCAATGCTGGTGTTCCAGAAGATTCGCCGCAACCCGTATCCGCTGGTGTTTACCTGCATGCGTGAAAGTGGCGTCACCGCGTTCTTCACCCGCAGTTCAGCGGCTAACATTCCGGTCAATATGGCGCTGGCGAAACGTCTTAATCTGGATGAAGACACGTATTCCGTGTCGATCCCGCTGGGTGCCACCATCAGCATGGCTGGCGCATCCATCACCATCACTGTGTTGACGCTGGCGGCAGTACATACGCTGGGTATTGCGGTGGATGTTCCAACCGCCATTCTGTTGAGTCTGGTGGCGTCACTGTGTGCTTGTGGTGCATCCGGTGTGGCCGGCGGTTCGCTGCTGCTGATCCCGGTAGCCTGCAATATGTTTGGTATTCCGAATGATTTGGCGATGCAGGTAGTGGCGGTGGGCTTTATTATTGGCGTGCTGCAGGATTCTGCCGAGACCGCGCTGAACTCCTCGACGGATATTCTGTTTACCGCGGCCGTATGCCAGGCCGAAGCCGAGCGCCAGCCGCGTCGTACGGTGTCGGAGTCGGAGTAAAGTAAGGTTTTTGAATATAGGTCGCCATTCATGGCGACCTGGTTTTACAAGGTCACACCGCTTTTAAAGATGGCTAACTCGCGAAAATCATTAGTTTCGTTGCGCGCGGGTTGGCCATTGGCAATCGCCACAATCATATCGACGAAGTCCTCCAGCATCTCCGCCATACTCATCCCTTCAAGCAAACGCCCGGCATTAAAATCGATCCAGTGCGGCTTCTTCTCGGCGAGCTGCGTATTGGTGGCGATCTTCACCGTCGGCACAAAACCGCCGTACGGCGTGCCGCGTCCGGTGGTAAACAGCACCATATGACAGCCAGCGCCCGCCAGCGCGCTGGTTGCAACCGCATCGTTGCCCGGCGCACTTAACAGATTCAGTCCCGGCATATGCAAGCGCTCTCCGTACTTCAGCACATCCACCACCTGACTTTGTCCGGCCTTTTGCGTGCAGCCGAGCGACTTCTCCTCCAGCGTGGTGATGCCGCCCGCTTTGTTGCCGGGTGATGGATTCTCATAAATCGGCTGCTGGTGATCGATAAAGTAGCGCTTGAAGTCGTTAATCATCGCCACGGTTTTTTCAAAGGTGGCTTCATCGCGGCAGCGGCTCATCAGGATGCGCTCTGCGCCAAACATCTCCGGCACTTCGGTCAGCACCGTGGTACCGCCGTTGGCAATTATCTGGTCGGAGAAACAGCCCAGCATAGGATTGGCGGTGATGCCGGAAAAACCATCCGAACCGCCGCACTCCAGGCCAAACTTCAGCTCGCTGAGTTTGCCCGGCTGGCGTTGATCCGCGCGCATGGCACGATAGAGTTCGTGCAGACGTTCCAGCCCCGCTTCCACTTCATCATCCTGCTTCTGGCACTCCATGAACTGCACGCGATCGCTATCGAAGCCACCAAGCGTTTCACGAAACACATCAACCTGATTGTTCTCGCAGCCAAGCCCAATCACCAGCACCGCGCCGGCATTGGGATGGCGCACCATGTTCTGCAACATGGTGCGGGTGTTCTCGTGATCCTGCCCGAGCTGCGAACAGCCAAACGGATGGCTGAACAGATGCACGCCATCAATGCCTTCGGCGTCATTGGTCTCTTTCATAAAGCGCGTCAGGATTTGCCGCGCGATGCCGTTGACGCAGCCCACGGTGGGCAGGATCCATAACTCATTACGGATGCCCACTTCCCCGCTGGCGCGGCGATAGATCTGCACGTCGCGGTCGCCAGCTTGCGGCGGCAGATCGAGAAAATCGGGCTGATAGTCGTACTCATCCACGTCGCTTAGGTTGGTGCGCGCATTGCTGGAGTGAATGATCTCGCCGGCCGCAATCGGCTGAGTGGCGTGCGCGATCGGCAAACCGTATTTGATCACCAGCGCGTCGGTGGCTAAAGGCTGCAGCGCAAACTTATGGCCGCGTCCAACCTCCTGCTGCAAGGTGATCGCCTGTTGATTGATTTCGACCTGGGTATTGGCTGGCAAATCGCGCAACGCCACAGCAACGTTGTCGCGTGAATGGATTCTAATGGCATCTTGCATAGCGTTATCTCAGTTGTGTCAACGCCGTCCGCATCCCGTGGACGATGATGTTTTGCAGGTGTTGGCTGACCGCAGCCACTAATCCGGGCTGCTGAGTGAGATCTTCGCCCCAGTGATTGGCGTCGCTGAGTACCGCGCGCACCAACTGTTCTGGAGTCTGTTTATCGTTATTTACTGCTGACCACAGTTCAGCGAAACGCTGCAGCCACTGTTCGTCGTCCTGCAGCGGCCAGTGACGTTTGCCCTCTGCACCACGATAAAAGGCCAGCAACGCGGCAAAGGCGAAGCTCAGCCGCACAGGCCATTGCCCGTTTTGCTGCTGCGACAACAACAATTGCGGCAGCAAACGGGTGCGGAATTTGGTCATGCCGTTAAGGGCGATGGAGAGCAACGCATGGCGGATAAAGGGATTGCGGAAGCGACGCTGCACCGCGTCGGCAAAGGCGTGCAGCTCGTCGCGCGGCAGATCCAGCGTGGGGATCACCTCATCGCGCAGCAGCGCATCGACAAAGCTGGCCATCTGCGCATCATCCATCGCCTCTCCCACGCTCTCCAGCCCGGCCTGAAATGCCACCGGCACCAGCGCGGTGTGCGCGCCGTTAAGGATCGCCACCTTTTGCGCTTTGTACGGTGTGATGTCCTCCACCAGCTTCACTTCCGGTGCCAGCGTGTGCAGCTGCAGCTCCTGCGCCAGTGCATTTGGTCCCTGAATCACAAACTGGTAATAGACTTCGCCCGCCACCAGATAGCGATCTTCGTAGCCTAATGACGCTTCGATCGCCGCGCTATCCGCGGGATAACCGGTGACAATACGATCCACCAGCGTGTTGTAGAACGCGCAGTGATCCTGCACCCAGCGGGCAAACGCCGGCGGCAGCTGCCAATGCTGGCTGTAGCGCAGCACCAGCTCACGCAGCGTGTCGCCGTTGTAATCGATCAGTTCACAGGGCACCACCAGCCAACCTTTATCGCTGGCACCGGAAAAATGGTTGAAGCGCGCCCACAGCAGCTGCGTCAGCTTGCCGGGGAAGGATGAGGCGGGCGTGTCGTCCAGCCGATCCTGCTCCGCAAAAGCAATGCCGGCTTCTGTGGTATTGGAGAAGACAAAGCGCATCTGCGGTGCGCGTGCCAGCGCGAGAAATGCATCAAACTGCTGATACGGCTGGATTTCACGATTCACGCTGCGGATCAGGCGGGCTTCACTCACCTGTTCGCCCGCCGCATTCAGCCCGCGAATCAGCGTGGTGTATAAGCCATCTTGCTGATTCAGTGTCTCTTCCACCACGCGGTTGCGCGGCCGCACCACCACCACGCCCGCATCGGTATTGTGATGCTGATTAAGCCAGTCGAGCTGCCAGTCGATAAAGGCGCGCAGGAAGTTGCCTTCACCAAACTGGATAACGCGCTCGCTGTAGTGCGCGCCAGGAAAATCGTGACGGTTGAGTCGCTGCATTATCAGGCTCCCAGCTCAATACCGAAGTAATCGCGCGCATTGTTGAAACTGATGTTCTGTACCATCTGCCCTAACAACGCCTCGTCTTCAGGCGCTTCGCCCCGCGCCACCCAATTGCCGATCATCTGGCACAGCAGACGACGGAAATATTCATGACGCGTGTAAGAGAGGAAGCTGCGGCTGTCGGTTAGCATGCCGACGAAGCGGCTCAGCAGGCCGATTTGCGCCAGCTGCGTCATCTGCCGCTGCATGCCATCCAGCTGATCGTTAAACCACCACGCCGAACCAAACTGCATCTTGCCGGGTTCGCCTTCACCCTGGAAATTGCCTGCCATGGTCGCCAGCACTTCGTTGTCGCGCGGGTTGAGGCAGTAAAGAATGGTTTTGGGCAGCGCGTTATTGCGGTTTTGCGCATCCAGCAGACGCGCCAGCGGAATCGCCAACGGCGCATCGTTAATCGAATCGAAGCCTACATCCGGCCCGAGGATATCGAACTGGCGGCGATTGGCGTTGCGCAGCGCGCCAATGTGATACTGCTGCGCCCAGCCGCGACGCGCATATTCGCTGCCGAGCCACACCAGCACAGCAGTTTTAAACTGGGCCGTCTCTTCAGCGGAAGGCGCTGCACCTTGCAGTCGGCGCGCCAGAATGCCATCCAGCGTGGCGTCATCCGCTTCCGCAAACACCACCACATCCAGCGCGTGATCGGAAATTTTGCAGCCATGCGCGGCGAAGTGATCGAGTCGCTGGCTTAAGGCGCGGCGCAGATCGTCAAAGCGCTGCACGTTAACATCCGCGACCTGCGCTAAGCGCTGAATCCACGGTAGGAAACTCTCCAGCTCAATGTTAAAGGCTTTGTCTGGACGCCAGCTCGGCAGCACTTTGACGTCAAAGCTGCTGTCCTGCGCCAGCTTGCGGTGATGCTGTAAGTCGTCGAGCGGATCGTCGGTGGTGCCGACCATTTTCACCTTCATCTGCTGCATGATGCCGCGCGCGCTGAAGGCGTCCTGCGCCAGTAGTTCATTGCACTGCTGCCAGATGCGATCTGCGCTCTGCTCATTCAGCAGCACATCGGTGATGCCAAAAGGGCGGCGCAATTCGAGGTGCGTCCAGTGATAGAGCGGATTGCCGATGGTATGCGGCACGGTACGCGCCCAGGCGTTAAATTTCTCACGATCGCTGGCATCGCCGGTGCATAACGCTTCCGGCACGCCGTTAGCGCGCATTGCACGCCATTTGTAGTGATCGCCTTTCAGCCAGATGTCATAGAGGTTGGTGAAGCGGTAATTATCGGCAATCTGCTGCGGCGGTAAGTGACAGTGATAGTCGAAAATCGGCTGGTCTTTAGCGTAGTCGTGGTACAGACGACGGGCGAACTCGGTGTCGAGTAGAAAATCCTCACTCATAAAACGCGACATACCTGCTTCCTCATTTTGTAGCCAGATGGCTTTTAACTAAAAGTTATCATACCAATTTAAACGGGCGGCAAAATTGTTTGCGATCCGACTCACAATAATGACAGTTTCACTGTGGGTATATGGACGATTATGTTGCGGATAATGCGTTAAATGGCTGTTTTAACGATCTTTAGCCCTAACATACACTGGCCGCAAGGTTTATGTGATGGCATTCAACTTTTAAAGCGGTATAACAAGTTAACCTCTCGCTCCGTTGCTAACGGGATTAATGGCACAGGCAAGGAACTGCGGGAGTGAACAGCACTGTTCACGTCTTCCCGCTCCAGATAACTACAGCGGTAAAACCGCAACGACAGACTGGACGAGGTTAATAATGCGTAAGATCAAAGGGCTACGCTGGTACATGATTGGGCTGGTGACGCTGGGCACCGTGCTCGGTTACCTGACGCGCAATACCATTGCCGTCGCTGCGCCCACGCTGGAAACGCAGTTGGGTATCACCACGCAACAATATTCTTATATCGTCGCCGCCTACTCGGCGTGCTACACCATCATGCAGCCGGTAGCCGGTTATGTGCTGGACATGCTCGGCACCAAAATTGGTTATGCAGTGTTTGCCGTGCTGTGGGCAATCTTCTGTGCGGCAACCGCGATGGCGGGCAGTTGGGGCGGCTTTGCGCTGGCACGCGGCGCGGTGGGTGCCGCCGAAGCAGCAATGATTCCCGCAGGCCTGAAAGCCAGTAGCGAATGGTTCCCTGCCAAAGAGCGTTCGGTGGCGGTGGGCTATTTCAACGTGGGCTCGTCAATTGGCGCAATGCTGGCTCCGCCGCTGGTGGTGTGGGCGATCATGGCGCACAGCTGGCAAATGGCGTTCATTATTACTGGCGTGCTGAGCATGGTGTGGGCCCTCTGCTGGCTGGTGTTTTATAAGCATCCTAAACAACAAACCAAGCTGAGCGATGAGGAGCGTCACTACATCATTGCCGGCCAGGAGTTGCAGCATCAAACCGGTAATAATAAGAAGATGTCGGCACGCCAGATCCTGCGCAATCGCCAGTTCTGGGGCATTGCGCTGCCGCGTTTCCTCGCCGAACCCGCGTGGGGAACGTTTAACGCGTGGATCCCGTTGTTTATGTTTAAGGTGTACGGCTTCAACCTGAAAGAGATCGCCATGTTTGCCTGGATGCCGATGTTGTTCGCCGATCTCGGCTGCATCGTCGGTGGCTACTTGCCGCCGCTGTTTCAGCGCTGGTTTGGCGTCAATCTCATCGTCTCACGCAAACTGGTGGTGACCATGGGCGCGGTGTTAATGATTGCGCCAGGCACCATCGGGTTGTTCACCAGCCCGTATGTGGCGATTGGGTTGTTGTGCGTCGGTGGTTTTGCCCATCAGGCGCTTTCAGGCGCGCTGATCACGCTCTCTTCGGATGTATTTGGCCGTAACGAAGTGGCTACCGCCAACGGCTTAACCGGCATGGCGGCCTGGACGGCGAGCACCCTGTTTGCGTTGGTGGTCGGTGCGCTGGCCGATACGCTGGGCTTCAGCCCGCTGTTCGCGGCGCTGGCGGTGTTTGATCTGCTAGGCGCGGTGGTTATCTGGACGGTGCTGAAAAACCAGCCGGTTTCTGAACTCGACGATCAGCCTGCGGTGCAGTCCGCTGCAGTGCGCACCTAACCTTTCCGGGCTGGCATCGGCCAGCCCATTTCCTCTGTGCGGCTGAAGTGGTATAACAACTCAACTTTCTCCCACAGCGGACCGCGCAATGGACCTGACCGAATCACGACGCCTCTATCAACAACTCGCCAGCGAACTCAAACGCCGCATTGAAGCTGCCGAGTATCGGGTCGGCGACAAACTGCCTGCCGAGCGTCTGATTGCGGAGGAGATGCAGGTGAGCCGTACCGTGGTGCGTGAAGCGATCATCATGCTGGAAGTGGAAGGTTACGTGGAGGTGCGGAAAGGTTCCGGCATTCACGTCATCAGCAGCCAGCAACAGAACCGCGTGGTAACGTCCAGCCAGCTGGAGTTCGCTAATTTCGGCCCCTTCGAGTTATTGCAGGCGCGCCAGTTGATTGAAAGCAACGTGGCTGAGTTTGCCGCCACGCAGGTGACACGCCAGGATATCGTGGCATTGATGGCAATTCAGGAGAAAGCGCGTCAGGAAGATCATTCGCGCGATTCGGCGTGGGATATGGAGTTTCACGTGCGCATTGCGCAATCGACGCAGAACAGCGCCTTAGCAGCGATTGTCGAGAAGATGTGGCTGCACCGTCTGCACAATCCTTACTGGTTAAAGCTGCACGAACATATTGATGCCAAAAATATCACCAGCTGGTGTGACGATCACGACCAGATTCTCAAAGCCCTGATCCGCAAAGATCCCGCCGCCAGTAAGCTGGCAATGTGGCAACATCTGGAAAATACTAAGCAGATGCTGTTTAACGCCACCACCGATGATTTCGAATTTAACGTTGATCGTTACATGTTTGCTGAAAATCCGGTCATCCTGCCTGAAGGTAGCGAAAACCCACGCTGATCCTGCTTATTTTTCAGGCGTTTTGTTGCTGAAAAAGTCAGTTAGTCTGCAATAGTGTCAGCTCATGTAAAGCTCCTTTTGACCACCTGCGTCTAAAGGTAAAACTCCTGTGCGGCAGGCACTTTCCCCTGTCTGGATAACGTTATTTTTGTTACAGTTATCGCCCTTTTATTACCCTTTGCGACAGGGCTTTAAAAAGTCGCTGATTTAACAATCAATTCTGGAAGGATCCGGAAACTCCTGCTCAGGCTGCTTATCTAAAATGTATAACCAACGCCAGTCTGCGCCTAAGCCCCTCACGGGCACGTTTAACAATGATGTTCAGGAATGATTGATGGATATTTTGCAAGCATTGCTGCATGCCTTATGGCAGCAGGATTACGAAATGCTCTCCGACCCGACGTTGGTTTGGGCCATTTATGGCGTGTTGTTCATGATTCTGTTTCTGGAAAATGGATTGCTGCCCGCCGCCTTTCTGCCGGGCGATAGTTTACTGATTTTGGTCGGCGTTTTGATTGCTAAAGGCACCATGGGTTTCCCGCTGACGCTGCTGATTCTGACCACTGGCGCCAGCCTCGGCTGCTGGGTGAGCTACATTCAGGGTCGCTGGCTCGGTAATACGCCTACCGTGCAAAAATGGCTTTCACACTTGCCCGCGCAATATCATCAACGCGCCCACCGATTGTTCCATCGCCATGGCTTGTCTGCACTGCTGGTGGGTCGCTTTATTGCCTTCGTTCGCACCTTGCTCCCTACCATCGCCGGGCTTTCTGGCCTGAGTAATGCGCGCTTCCAGTTCTTCAACTGGGTAAGTGGCTTCCTGTGGGTGCTGATCCTTACCGTGCTGGGCTTCGCGCTGGGTAAAACGCCGATTTTCCGTCGTTACGAAGATGAGCTGATGTTGTGCCTGATGCTGCTGCCGCTGGTGCTGCTGGTGGTTGGCCTGGTCGGTTCTTTAGTGGTTATTTGGCGTAAACGTCAGTCTGCGCGTAGCGGGAATTCACAGTCATGATCACATTCCGTGGATTCCCAAGGCGTTTCCTGCCTTGGGCGCTGGGTGGCGCGTTGGCGCTGCTGGCGATCTGTTTCATTCCGACCTTGATGCAGCATGAAACCGTGGTTCAGATCCGCGTCGCCAACAGCGGCACCAATCTGCCCGATGGTTTTTATCTTTATCAGCAACTTTCTGCGCAGGGCGTGCGTATCAAAAGTATTACGCCCTCCGGCGATGCGCTGGTGATTCATTTTGAGAATGAAGAACAGAGCCTGGCGGCGCAAAAAGTGTTGAAGCGCCTGTTGCCACAAGGCTTTGTCGTCGCCGCTGGCCCGCAGGCTTCGCAGCAATATCCTGACGCCAGTCGCCCAATTTTTAGCTAAATTTCACCGCCTGACGTTAAGCCAGGCGGTGAGCTAATCCTCGCTATCCCCGCGTCTTCTTTGAATTTTTTCGTCTGCTGTCTATCCTTAGAGATAGCGTAAGCCTAAGACATGCTGGGAAGCTTCTCCTGTCTGCTCTCGGGCAGGTCATCAACAATGGAAGGTCACAACCTGATGAAACATCAATTACTGCTAGGTGCTATTCTTTTTTCACTCTCGGGTTCGCTGCTGGCGGCTGAATCGCTCTGCCAACAAAAAGAGCAGGATATTCAACGCGAGATCGATATGGCAAAACAGCACGACAACCAGCGCCGCGTTACCGGGCTGGAGCGCGCGTTGACCGAAGTCCGCGCAGGCTGCACCGATGAGAAGCTGAAATCTGCACATAGCGAACGCATCGCTGAGCAGAAGCACAAAATCGCCGAACGTGAGCGTGAGCTGAAAGAAGAGCGTCAGGATGGCGACAAGGACAAAATTGAGAAGCGCGAACGTAAGCTGCTCGATGCGCAGCACGAACTGAAAAAGCTTGAAGCTGAACCTTATTAATCGGACTTAACTCAATGCTGTAAAAGGAGATTTCCATGGCTAAAGAAACAACATCTGAACATCTGCGCGCTGAATTGAAAAATCTGGCTGATACCCTGGAAGAAGTGCTGAGCAGCTCAGCAGATAAATCCAAAGGTGAGCTGGATAAACTGCGTCATAAAGCGCGCGGCGCTATTGAAAGCTCCCGTGAACGTCTTGGCGACTCCGGCGAACGTATTGCACAAACCACGCGTGAAGCAGCGGAAAAAGCGGACGAATACGTGCGCGACAATCCGTGGCACGGCGTGGGTATCGGTGCAGCGGTAGGTATTCTCATCGGCATTTTAATCTCACGGCGTTAATGATGAGTGATAGTCAGCAAAGCCACGGCCCCGGCAAAGGGGTCTTTAACATCGGTCAACGGGTAGTTACCACGCTGGTTAGCATGGTCGAGACGCGCGTCAGACTGGCAATTGTGGAACTGGAAGAGGAAAAGGCCAACCTGATTCAGATGCTGATGATGGTGGGCCTTACTATGCTGTTTACCGCTTTCGGTCTCATGAGCCTGATGGTGTTGATCATCTGGGCGGTGGACGCACAATATCGCCTGATGGCGATTGCCATCACTACGGCGGTGCTATTTGCTCTTGCGCTCATCTTCGGTTTGTGGACGTTATACAAATCGCGTCAGTCAACGTTGTTGCGCCATACGCGTAAAGAGCTGGATACCGATCGCAAACTGCTGGAGGAGCATCGCTCATGAGCCGCCGCGAACGTGAAGCTCGCATTCACGAACTGCTCAATCAGGTGCAGCAGCAGCGGCTTGACCTCAGCGCCGACAGCCGCGACTGGCTGACCAGCACCGCGCAGTACGATCGCGGCTGGTTAACCATCATTGGCATGCGTCGTTATCTGGCGATTGGCAGCAGTGCATTGGCCATTTGGTCGATTCGCAGCCCCAATCGTCTGCTGCGCTGGGCCAAGCGCGGTTTCGGCGTCTGGAGCACCTGGCGCATGATCAAATCGACTTTAAATACCCGCTAGCTTCTCTCTCTAAAACCGGATCGAATTGATTCGGTTTTACTCTCCTCAAATTTACTGAACAACATTGACAGTTTATCTCGCTTACAACTCTTTCAACCTGCGATTATCATCTCCCTCCATCAGCCCAGTGAACTGAAACAACCGGTTCAAGGGGATTCAAAACCCGCAGGCCAACAACCTGCAACAAAAACCTTGTTGGAGTAGATGATGAAAAAATTCGAAGACTCAGGCCTGCTGGTAGCACGCGTATTAATGACCATTCTGTTTATCACCGCAGGCTGGGGCAAAATCACCGGTTACGCCGGTACCGCACAATACATGCAGGCAATGGGCGTCCCAGGCTTCCTGCTGCCGCTGGTTATTCTGCTGGAGTTCGGTGGCGGCCTGGCGATTCTGTTCGGTTTCCTGACGCGCTTTACCGCCCTGTTCACCGCTGGCTTTACTCTGCTGACCGCGTTCCTGTTCCACAGCAACTTCGCGGAAGGTGTTAACCAGCTGATGTTCATGAAAAACCTCTCCATCGCCGGTGGCTTCCTGGTGTTGGGTCTGGTAGGTCCAGGCGCTTACAGCATTGACCGACTGATTCGTCAGCGCGTTCAGCCAGCAACCGCACGCTAAGCAGCACAAGCGTTAGAGAACACATATACTGAATTGCAGGGGCGGGGATTTTCCTCGCCCCTTTTTATTATGGAGGGCTTATGGGACAGCTGATTGACGGTGTCTGGCATGATACCTGGTACGATACGAAGTCAACCGGTGGCCGCTTCAAGCGCACAGAAGCCGTCTGGCGTAACTGGGTTACCGCCGATGGTAGCGCCGGTCCAACCGGCAAAGCGGGCTTCGCCGCTGAGCGTGGTCGCTATCATCTTTACGTCTCGCTTGCCTGCCCGTGGGCGCATCGCACGCTGTTAATGCTTAAACTCAAGGGATTGGAGGAGATGATTTCAGTTTCGGTGGTGCATCCGCTGATGCTGGAGAACGGCTGGACCTTTGACGCCAGCTTCCCTGACGCCACCGGCGATGCGTTGTATCAAAAAGAGTTTCTCTATCAAATCTATCTGCACGCCGATGCGCACTATTCCGGCCGTGTGACCGTGCCAGTGCTGTGGGATAAAACCCAGCAAACCATCGTCAGTAATGAATCTGCCGACATCATGCGCATGCTTAACAGCGCTTTTGATGCGCAAGGTGCCCGCGCGGGTGACTATTATCCGGCGCAGCTACGCGACAAAATTGATGAAGTGAACAGCTGGGTTTACGACACGGTCAACAATGGCGTGTATAAAAGCGGTTTTGCCACTTCGCAGGCGGCGTACGATGAATCGGTAACGGCGCTGTTCCATTCGTTAGCGCGTCTCGAACAGATTCTTGGCCAACACCGCTATCTCACTGGCAACCAACTTACCGAAGCCGATTTGCGCTTGTGGACCACACTGGTGCGCTTCGATCCGGTCTACGTCACCCACTTTAAGTGCGATCGTCACCGCATCAGTGATTACCGTAATCTGAGCGGCTTCCTGCGCGATATCTATCAGATGCCAGGCATCGCTGACACGGTTAATTTGCCGCACATTCGCCATCACTACTACTGCAGCCACAAAACCATCAACCCAAGCGGCGTGATCTCGCTGGGTCCAGCCTTTGACTGGGATGAGCCACACGGCCGGGGTTGATGCTCTTACCCTCTCCCAACGTGGAGAGGGGACTTTAGGCAAACTTAATCAGCACCATACCGACCAACAACAATCCCACGCCCAGCCAGCCAACCCGACTCAGACGCTGGCCAAACAGAATCCAGCCTGCCGCCACGGTGGCGACCAATCCCAGCCCGCCCCATAACGCGTAGGCTACCGTCAAATCAATGCCTTTCACCGCCTGCGCCAGCGCACTGAACGCCGCCAGCACCGCCACCAGCGATAACACGCCAAACAGTGGACGGCGGAAACCGTTGGAGTATTTCAGGAAGATATTGGCGACGATCTCCAGGCCAATGGCCAGCGCCAGCCATGCGATATGCAGCCAGTTAAACGTTGCCATGGCGCAGCTCCTTGCGGCTCAGCGTACCGGATTTGATCAGGACGATGCCGAGGATCAGCGTCAGCAGGCCGGCTACTTTGATGGCGGATAAGGCTTCATCGAACAACAGCACGCTAAACAGCGTAATAAACAGAATGCCAATGCCTTCCCACATGGCATACGCCACGCCAAGGGCAATGCGCTTGATGGCGAAGGATAAACAAATATAAGAAAGTGCGATCATCACCAGCATAAAAATATAACCGGCGTTGCCACCGTTTACGCTGGCCCATTTCATTGAGACGGTGCCAATAATTTCCGCGGCGATCGCCAGCGCTAATAAAATCCAATACAGCATGATTTCTCTCCTGAACGAGAAATAAACGCCACCCACGCGAAAATAGGCGTGTTAGCAAAGTTAAATTAAAAAGTCAGAATAGGAGAGAACGGAACTAAAGCGCGAAGCGCCAGTGCTGATCGCAGATTGAGCAGTTTGATTCAGAGAGAGAGGAGGAGAGTGGAGCCTTATTTGACGCAAACATTTTGTCCATAAAATTACAACTTATCCACGTTGTTGCTTCTCGTCAGTGTGGATTAAATTTGTCCTCAGTAGTTAAACACGCGCTTATTCTGGCATAGCGGCAGTAATGTTTTCAGGGATTTTCATTTCTTTACGTGGAGGCGTTTAATTAATGTTATTGGACTGATGCCCTCACCCTAGCCCTCTCCCACAGGAGAGGGAATAAGCCGCTGCGGTTTGAAAGATCGCTCGATCGGTCCCTTCTCCCGCCTGCGGGAGAAGGTTAGGATGAGGGCCAGCGCGCACCCAGCCCCAGAAAACACAAAACCCGCCGAAGCGGGTTTTGTGTTTAAAAAAGTCGAAACTGACCGATAAGCCGGGTTCTGTCGTGGACAGTCATTCATCTAGGCCAGCAATCGCTCACTGGCTCAAGCAGCCTACCCGGGTTCAGTACGGGCCGTACCTTGTGAACCCCTATTTGGCCTTGCTCCGGGTGGAGTTTACCGTGCCACGAACTGTTGCCAGCCGCGCGGTGCGCTCTTACCGCACCCTTTCACCCTTACCTGATCCCATTACTGGGCCATCGGCGGTTTGCTCTCTGTTGCACTGGTCGTAGGCTTGCGCCCCCCAGGCGTTACCTGGCACCCTGCCCTATGGAGCCCGGACTTTCCTCCCCTTTGCCCGTCTCCCCCCGAAAGAGGACGACGACAAAGCGGCGACTGTCTGGTCAGCTTCGGCGCGGGATAATAGGCGATCTGCCAGCGTTTGTCACGCCTCTTGCTGCTCCAGCGCGTACTTATAAAGCGCGTTCTTCTTCACCCCATGAATTTCCGCCGTCAGCGCAGCGGCTTTCTTCAGTGGCAGCTCTTTTTGCAGCAGCGCCAGCGTGCGCAACGCCTCCGCCGGCAGCGCTTCTTCATCGGCTTTATGGCCTTCAACAATCAGCACCATCTCGCCTTTACGACGATTTTCATCTTCCTGCACCCACGCCAGCAACTCGCCGACCGGTGCGCCCTGAATAGATTCCCACGTTTTGGTGATCTCACGCGCCAGCACCACGTAGCGCTCGCCGCCCCACACGCTGACCATATCCTGCAGGCTATCGATCAGGCGATGGGTCGATTCGTAGAAAATCAGCGTACGCGGCTCTTCACCCAGCGCGCGCAGCACATCGCAACGTCCTTTGCTTTTGGCCGGTAGAAACCCTTCGTAACAGAAACGATCGGACGGTAACCCCGCCGCGCTTAATGCTGTAATCGCCGCACAAGCACCTGGCAACGGCACCACGCGCACACCAGCTTCACGGCAGCGACGCACCAAATGGTAGCCGGGATCGTTGATTAACGGCGTGCCGGCATCGGAGACCAGCGCGATGCTCTGGCCCTCTTGCAGCTTAGCTAACAGCACCTCAGCTTTCTGCTGTTCGTTGTGGTCGTGAAGTGCGAAGAGTCGCGCATTGATGGCGAAATGTTGTAGCAACAGCCCGGTATGACGTGTATCTTCCGCTGCGACTAGATCGACGCTTGAGAGCACCGTCAACGCTCGTTGAGTGATATCACCCAGGTTACCGATCGGGGTAGGAACGATATAGAGCGTGCTGGCAGAAATCTCTGCCCGATCGAGTTGTTTCATTGTTTCATCCGAATTGCCGATTTAATATTGAGCATCTTGAAAAAAACATCACTGGATACAGTATGCTTCCTTCAAAAGTCGTACGTCATAAAGCAGGACGCTTAGTACCTGTTCTTCTCGCTGGGCTGATTTTAGCCGCCTGTAGTGGTCAGGGACCGCAACAAACCTCTAACGTCAATATTCAGGGTCCTGCGACTGGCCGGTCTGACTATTATCTGCAGCAGGTGCAGCAAAGCAGCGATGATAGCAAGACCGACTGGCAATTACTTGCCATCCGTGCCCTGTTGAAGGAAGGAAAGTATCCGCAGGCGGCGAATCAGCTCAATCAATTGCCGCAGCAGTTAAGCGAAGTGCAACAGCAAGAACTGCTGCTGCTGCGCGCGCAGATGCAGATTGGGCAGCAGGATTACACCGGTGCGCAACAGCTGCTGGGCCAGGTGAAAAGCGGCGGCCTGTCGCAGGACCAGCAGGTGCGTTACTACGCGCTGCAAATCGCGGCGGCACAGAATCGCCCTTCACTCTCGCTGCTGCGTGCCTATATAGCGCAGGAGCCGCTGCTGAAAGGTGCCGATCACCAAAGCAATATCGATGCAACCTGGCAAGCGCTGACGCAGATGACCCAGGATCAGATCAACAGCCTGGTGATCAATGCTGATGAAAATACCCTGCAGGGCTGGCTCGATCTGCTGAATACCTGGCGCGCAAACAGCCAGGACCCACAAATGTTGAAAGCGGCGATTCAGGACTGGCAGACGCGTTATCCGCAGAACCCAGGCGCGAAGACACTGCCAACCCAGCTCAGCCAGGTGCAGAACTTCACCAAAGCGTCGACCAATACCATCGCGCTGCTGCTGCCGCTTAACGGCCAGGCGCAGGTGTTTGCCAATGCGATTCAGAAAGGCTTCACCGATGCGCGCAATGGCGTGCTCAATGCACCGGCACCGCAAGCCGCTCCTGAGGCTAATACAGCCGATGCCAGCGCACAGCCGCCAGCGGACGCCAATAGCGTGGTCAGCCCCGCCGTTGCAGGTAACACACCGCCGCAAACCGAGCAGTCACAGCCAGCCGCACAACCCGCCGCCCCACAGGGCAACAGCAATGCGCAGGTGAAAGTGTATGACACCAGTAGCCAGCCGATTGCGCAGGTGATGCAGCAGGCGCAGCAAGATGGCGCCACGCTGGTGGTCGGCCCGCTTCTAAAAAATGACGTTGAAACCGTCGCCAATAGCAACACGCCGCTTAACGTGTTGGCCCTGAACGAGCCAGAACAGATCCAGAACCATCCGAATATTTGTTACTTTGCGCTTTCTCCTGAAGACGAAGCACGCGATGCCGCGCACCATATCTACGAGCAAGGCAAACGCCAGCCATTATTGCTGGTGCCACGCAGCAGTTATGGCGACCGTATCAGCAAAGCGTTCGCGCAAGAGTGGCAAACGCTGGGTGGCTCAACCGTGCTGCAGCAGCGTTTTGGCGGCGTCGGCGAACTCAAGCAAGGCATCAACAGCGGTGCGGGTATCGCGTTAAGCGGCACGCCGCTCAACGTTGAGCCTGCACAATCGCAGAGCGTGGCGATTGCTGGCCTGACGATTCCTGCACCGCAAACCAGCGCACCGGCGCCAACGGCCGATGCCAGCAGCGGTAGCGTTGATGCGGTGTACATCGTCGCCAGCCAGGATGAGCTGCAGCTGATCAAGCCGATGATTGCGATGCGCACCAGCAGCCGCAACAATACCGCACTTTACGCCAGCTCACGCAGTGCGCAGGCAGGTGCAGGCCCGGACTTCCGTCTGGAGATGGATGGCCTGCAGTTCAGCGATATTCCGCTGCTGTCCGGTAGCAATCCGGGCCTGATGCAGCAGGCGGCGAAGTCGTTTAACAACGATTATTCGCTGGTTCGCCTCTACGCGATGGGCATTGATGCCTGGACGCTGGCGAATAACTTTAACCAGATGCGTCAGGTGCCTGGCTTTGCCATTGATGGCAACACCGGCAAGCTGAACGCCGACACGGATTGCGTGATCAACAGGAAGTTGGCATGGAACCAGTATCGTCAGGGACAGATCGTTCCGGTGCAGTAAACCGCCAGCGCATTGGCGCTGAGCAGGAACAACTGGCGCGTCGCTATCTGGAGCGCGCCGGGCTGCAGTGGTTTGCCAGCAATGTACGCTGTCGCAGCGGGGAAATTGACCTGATTATGCGCGACGCCGATTGCTGGGTATTTGTTGAAGTGCGCTATCGACGCGATGCGCGCTACGGCGGTGCCGCCGCCAGCGTAACGCGCCAGAAACAACAAAAGCTGCTGCGCGCCGCCGCGCTCTGGTTGCTGGCGCGTGGCGGCAGTTTTGATACGGTGAATTGCCGTTTTGACATCATTGCCATTACCGGGCGTGAGCTGGAGTGGCTGCCCGATGCCTTTAATGCCGATGGATAGAACCAGGTGGTCTTGTGCAGGACAGAATTAAAGCGTGTTTTACCGAAAGTATTCAGACCCAAATCGCCGCAGCCGAAGCGCTGCCCGATGCGATTTCCCGCGCCGCGATGACGCTGGTGCAGTCGCTGCTGAACGGTAACAAAATCCTTAGCTGCGGTAACGGTGCGTCGTCGGCGAATGCCCAGCATTTTTCCGCCAGCATGATTAACCGTTTCGAGACAGAGCGCCCTAGCCTGCCTGCGCTGGCGCTGAGCGCTGATAATGTGATGCTGACGGCGATTGGTAACGATCGTCTGCACGATGAAATCTACGCCAAGCAGGTTCGAGCGCTTGGTCAGGCTGGTGATGTGCTGCTGGCCATTTCCACCCGTGGCAACACCCGCGATATCGTCAAAGCGGTTGAAGCTGCGGTTACCCGCGATATGACCATCGTTGCGTTAACCGGCCACGACGGCGGTGAGCTGGCGGGCCTGCTCGGTCCGCATGATGTGGAAATTCGCATTCCATCACATCGCAGTGCGCGCATTCAGGAAATGCATATGCTGACGCTGAACTGCCTGTGCGATTTGATTGATAACACTTTATTCCCACACCAGGAATGACTGAAGGAGCTCAAATGAAAGCATTGAACGCTGTCGCCATTCTCTTAACCGCCATGCTGCTGCAAGGTTGTGTTGCCGTGGTTGCCGGCGGCGCTGCCGTCGCCACCAAAACCGCCACTGATCCGCGCACCGTGGGCACGCAGGTCGATGACGGTACGCTGGAGCTGCGCGTCTCGAACGCACTGGCAAAAGATGAACAGATCAAAAACCAGGCGCGCGTGGTTGTCACCGCTTATCAGGGCAAAGTACTGCTAACCGGCCAGTCGCCAACCCCGGATCTGGCAAGCCGTGCCAAACAGATCGCCATGGGCGTTGATGGGGCCACCGAGGTGTATAACGAAATCCGTAATGGACAGAAAGTCAGCCTCGGCACCTCGTCATCGGATACCTGGATCACCACCAAAATCCGCTCGCAGCTGCTGGGCAGCGATCAGGTGAAATCCTCCAACGTCAAAGTGACCACCGAAAACGGTGAAGTGTTCCTGTTGGGACTGGTTACTGCAGAAGAAGCGAAGGCGGCGGCCGATGTTGCCAGCCGGGTGAGCGGCGTGAAGCACGTGACTACGGCCTTCACCATTCTCAAATAAGCGTTACAGCAAAGCATCAGGGCGACTTCGGTCGCCCTTTTTTGTGCGTGAGGGTTAGGCGGGAAGGTCAATCACCAGCGCGCGCAGCGGCGTTCTGGCCTGCAGGCTAATCTGGTTCTCATCGCTGAGAAACGCGCCGTCGCCGCAGCCTAGCGGCTGCTGGTTGGCGCTGCTGGCCTGCACATCCAGCGAACCATGGATCGATTGCAGATAAGCGCGCGGTCCGTGCAATTTCACCGTGTACTGCTCGCCCGGCGCTAGCGTCACCTGATGCACCCAAACCTGCTGGCGCAGCTGCAGGCTGCCCTGCGCGCCATCGGGCGAGGCGATCAGTACGCTGGTTTGTTGCGGCAGGTCGAGCTTCTGCAACAGTGGGTTTTCACGTTCCGGACAGGCCGCCAGCCACAGTTGCATGCGGGTTAACGGGCGATCTTTGCTGATGTTAATTTCACTGTAATTCACGCCCTGACGCGCAGAGAGCAGCATCGCCTCACCTTCACGCGCCACCAGATGATTGCCTTCGCTGTCGCGATACTCGGCTTCACCCTGCAACACCAGATTCAGCACATCGACCTGCGGATAACTGCGCGGCTGGAATGCGGCGCCCGGGGCCAGAATTTCCTGGTTGAGTACGCGCAGCGACGCGTAGCCCATTAATTTTGGATCGAAATAGTGGCCAAATGAGAAGCTGTAGCGCGCCTGCAACCAACCGAAATCGGCCTGGCCACATGCGGACGCGCAGCGGGTTGTCATCATGATAATCCTCCGACGCGCTGCGGTGAGAACCGACCGCAGGCTTGATGGGATTATGGTAAAAGTCTGGACGCCGGATTGTAAGCCAGTTAATCTGCCTGGCATGTTCAAATTTACTGAAAGAGAATCGGCATGGCAAAAGACCGCGCGTTAACCCTTGAAGCTTTACGTGTGATGGATGCTATTGACCGTCGTGGCAGCTTTGCCGCTGCGGCCGATGAACTGGGTCGCGTCCCTTCCGCGCTGAGCTACACCATGCAGAAGCTGGAAGAGGAGCTGGATGTGGTGCTGTTTGACCGTTCCGGCCACCGCACCAAGTTCACCAACGTGGGCCGCATGCTGCTGGAACGGGGCCGCGTGCTGCTGGAAGCCGCCGACAAGCTCACCACCGATGCCGAAGCGCTGGCGCGCGGTTGGGAAACGCATCTCACCATTGTTGCCGAGGCGCTGGTGCCTTCCGAGCGTTTATTCCCGCTGGTTGAGAAGCTGTCAGAAAAAGCCAATACGCAGATTTCGCTGATCACGGAAGTGTTAGCCGGTGCCTGGGAAAGGCTGGAACAGGGCCGCGCCGATATCGTGATTGCCCCGGATATGCACTTCCGCGCCTCAACCGAAATTAACACCCGCAAGCTGTACAGCACGATGAGCGTCTACGTTGCCAGCCCGGATCATCCGATTCATCAGGAAGCTGAGCCGCTGTCAGAAGTGACGCGCGTGAAGTATCGCGGCATCGCGGTGGCGGACACCGCGCGCGAGCGCCCGGTGTTGACGGTGCAGTTGCTGGATAAGCAGCAGCGTCTGACGGTAAGCAGCATGGATGATAAACGCCGCGCGCTGCTGGCCGGTTTGGGTGTGGCGACCATGCCGTATCCGATGGTGGAGCAGGATATCGCCGAAGGTCGTTTACGCGTGGTGAGCGCCGAGTATACGCGCGAAGTGGACATTATTATGGCGTGGCGCCGCGACAGCATGGGCGAAGCCAAAGCCTGGTGTTTGCGTGAGATTCCGAGGTTGCTGGCGAAACGCGGGTAGATTGTGCGGGGTTTCCCCCTCCTCGGTCCTCCCCCATAAATGGGGGAGGAAGATGCTGCCACATGTTAGTGATGAAGCTGCATGGGGAGGAAGATGCTGCCACATGTTAGTGATGAAGCTGCATCTCCTTCCCCCGCTTGCGGGGGAAGGCCGGGATGGGGGACAGCACGCACAACCCTTACATCCGACTCAAACAATCGATCGCCACCGCTTTAAAACTGACAAAATCCGTGCAATCACGCAGCCGCGTCATCGCCCTTTCGCGCAGGAAGGTGACGAACAGATCGTAAATCGCCATCGCCTCTTCGTATTCACTCTTGCTGATCGCCATCAGGAAAATCACCGACGCCGTCTCCTCGCCCCAGCTTACGCCATGCGGCGCCAGCACCGTGTAGACCACGGTTTTCTGCGCCAGCAGTCCGAGTGAATGCGGCAGCGCGATGCCTTCGCCGAGCAGGGTGCTGACAATCGCTTCGCGCTCCTCAACCGACGGATAGAAATCCGCATCGACAAAACCTTCGCTCTCCAGCTGATCGCACAGCAGGCGAAACAACTCTGACTGCGCCATCGGCTTATCCAGCACCATAAAGTGCTGCGCGTCGAAGTACTTCTCCAGCATGTACGGGCGCGTGCGATCCACTAGCACCAGCTTGCCGAGCTGCTCCAGCTGGAACTCGGTTGGGAATGGCGACATCACCGCAATCGGCTTATTCTTCTCGCTGAGCCGCGCGGTGGAGATCACGAAGTCTTCATCGATATGCTCGCGCAGTTCATAGTCGCGCTGTGACAGCCGCGCCGTCACCACCAATTGCGGGTATTTGCGCAGCAGCAGCGCCTCAATCATGCGCAGCGTGGAGTTGCCGCTGTCGCACACCAGCAGCACCTGTGGATGGCGCTGATAGCCGACGTCGTAATGCCTCTCCAGCCCAACACCAATGTGCAGCACCAGAAAACCGATCTCGTTCTCACTGATAGTGTAAGGCGTGTATTTACCCCAGCTGGTAACTGCCGCCAGCGTCACATCGTAGGCCATTGGATAGTGCTGTTTGATGTTGCTCAGCAGCGGATTGGGGATATGGATTTGATAGCGCACCCGCGTGATCATGGTTTTGATATGGGTGAGCAGATCGGCGCGCAGCTGCTCATCATGCTGCAGCCGATAGCTGTAATGGGTGTTGATGTAATTCAGCAAGTAATCGACCAGCGCATCGGCGTCGTCAGCGTTAATGGTGCTCGGTGCCAGCGCCTGAATCTGGCGTGCGGCGATGTTGACCCGCAGCCAGTTCTCTTCCGCCTGTGAAATCGGTTTGCCGACCAGCGGACGCATCAGGTTAATCAGATCGTGCGCCGCCTCGCGCACTTCCTCGCCCACATCTTCCGCACCCGGATCGTTGAGCGGGAAACCTTCGCTGATGCGTCGTACCGCCACCGCGCAGTAGATTTGCAGATAGCGGTCGCCTTCATCGCTGAGGCGAATGGCGTGCTGAGCGAAGCACTGTTGCAGCAAAGGTTGGAGCTGCGCCAGAATGCCGCTGTGCAGCGCTTCCACCGTCAGCAGCGGGCTGTCCGGCGTCTCCTGATCGATCTGCCACAGCAGGTCGGTTAAGCAGGTGCGGATCGCCGCCTCGCTGCCAAACAGCTTCATGCCGTAATGCGGTTTAGTTTCGATATTGAGGTGATAGCGGCCCAGCCATTCGCGCACTTCTGCCATATCGCTTTGCAGCGTGGCGCGGCTGACAAACCACTCTTCGGACAGATCTTCCAGCTTGATCGAATACGCCGCCGTCAGAAAGCGCGTCAGCAGATAGCGCACGCGCTCCTGCGAGGTACGCGGCACGCGCAGTGGCGTCGCGCTCTCTTGCTGTAAGCGGCCAAAGCGCGCCGCATCGTCAATTTTGAGTTGATATCCCGCGCCGCGCGCCAGCACAAACTGCGCGCCATGCTGTTCCAGCAGCGCGTTCAGCGCGGTGATATCGGTGCGCACCGTGCGCGTTGAAACGGAAAAGCGACGTGCCAGCTCATCCTGCGGCAGCGTTTCATTTTGCAGCGCAGCGAAAAGCTGAGTCAGACGCTGGTTGGGAAATCTCACGGAGCCTCACCTGTTACTCATTTGTTACAGCAGTTTCTTGCACGTTGCCAGAAGCTGACGTACATCGTCAATGCGCGTGTCGCCGCTTGCGCTATCGATAATCGAACTGTAAACGTGCGGGATCACTTTGCTAACGCCTGCATCGAGCGCAATACGCACAATCTCTTCGAAGTTATTGAGATCGATGCCGCCGGTGGGTTCCAGCCAGAAGTCGTGACGCGCGCAGGCTTCCGCCACCGCGCGATACTCATTTACCGCTTTCAGGCCGCCCATCGGAAAGTATTTCACCGAGCTGCCGCCCATGTCCTGCAACATGGCGATGGCGCTGTCGATCGGTACAATCGCGTCGGCGCTCTTCGAGCTGCGCGGTCCGGTGGAGATTTTCACCAGGCCCGGCGTGCCGGTCGGTGAAATCAAACCATTCACCACGGTTTGATTCTGGCCGAGCAGTGCACGGCTGGTCGCCACGCCGGTGAAGACCTGATTGACGTGCTGCGGTTGCAGCACCGCCGAGATCTCACTCACCATCGCCGACTGGTTCGGATCGCCCGCGCCCAAACCCACGGATAACGCATTGTCGATCAGCGCCGCATACTCGCGCATATCGGCAATGGCTTCTTCGTTGCTGGCGTAGTTTTTTGACAGCACGCCCACCAGCACATGGCCTTCAGCCGCCTGCCAGATCGCTTTTGCGTTCTGCTTCGAACCGGCCAGCACGTTAAGGCACAGGCGATCCTGATAGAAATTCGGGTTCAGACTCATGCGCGTTTTCCTCCGCTGATCAACGCCTGAATAGCGCTAAAGATGATGTGCAGCTGATCGGCGCTAACGCTGCGCACATCGGCTTCGATAATGCCTTCGTTGGCTTTGTAGCCACGGAAATAGATGGCGATGTCGCCGGTTTTCAGCGCCTGCACCAGTTCGCCAGTCGGCCAGCCGGTGACCGCTTCATCAAACTTGATCTCGGCACGCGCAATATCGCGTCCGGCGGCATCCCACACCACGCGGGCGGTGACGCCGTTCAGCGTGTTGAGGTTGTCGATAAAAGGCGTCATGTTGGCCACCATCTCGGCGCCGGTGGTTTTTGGCTGCACCAGATAGTTTTCAATCGCCTGCGTCAGGCCGAGAATGCCCTCTTTGCCGACTTTCATCGCGCGGCCAATGCCGTTGCTCTGGCGCTTCACCCACTCAACGTATTGCGTGCGACCAATCACTAAGCCGCTGGTCGGCCCTTCAATCGCCTTAGCACCGCTGTAAATCACCAGATCCGCGCCCATTTGGTAGTAACACTGCAAATCCTCTTCCGCTGCCGCATCAACGATCAGTGGAATGCCGTGCTTGCGCGCCACTACCGCTGCCTGCTCCACGCTAAGATGGCTTTTCTGCACGCAGTGGTGCGATTTGATGTACATCAGCGCCGCCGTGGTCGGCGTGATTGCCGCCGCCAACTGCTCTGGCGAACATTCATTGCTGTAACCGGCTTCGATCAAACGACCGCCGCCCAGCGCCACCATCGTGCCAACCGGCGCACCGAAGTTCACGTTGTGCCCTTTTGGCACCACGATATCGTGCGGCACGCTGAGCGGTGCGGCGTGCAGGTTCTCCAGCAGCCAGTCGTTATCTTTAACAATCACCGCCGCCACGCTCTGCGCAATGCCCGCCGAGGCGCACGACACCACCACCGCGCTCTCCACGTCCAGCAGTTTGGCGATGTAAGCGCCGGTCTTGTTGACCAGATCTTTCATCTCGAAATAGTGATTCAGACCGTAGCTGACGGTATCCACCACCTCCGCAGACGGCGTGGAGACGCCGAGAATGGTCATGCGTCCCGAGGCGTTGATGACCTGTTTCAGGTCATATTTTTCATAGATCGAAGACATGATTCGCTTTCCCTTCATCAGTCAGATGCCAGTGACCGGCGATAACCACGGCCAGCGGCAGAATATGTTGTTCACCTAATACCCGTTCGCCTTCAGCATCAACGAACGGGCAGGCTTCCTCTTTGACGGTAAAAATGGTCAGGTCGGCGTCATAACCGGCGGTCAAGCGCCCTTTGCCCGCCAGACGCAGGCCAGCAGCGGCATTAACGGTGACGCACTCGATGATTTGCGGCAGCGTCATGCCAATGCTGAAGAATTTCGACATTACGTGCGCCAGGCTATGCACCGGTCCGTTGATGCGGTTACGACAGTAAATGTCGGAGCTGATGGTGTCGGGCAGAATGCCCTGCGCAATCGCCTGACGCGCCACCTCAAAACTGAAGCTGGCGCCGCCGTGGCCGATATCCAGCTTCACGCCGCGCGCGATGGCATTTTTCACCGCTGCTTTCAGTTCGCCCTGCGGTGACAAGATACGGTTCGGCTTGCCGTTAAAGCAGTGGGTAATGATGTCGCCGGAGGTCAGCAGATCGGCGATCTCTTCCAGCACCGGCGGATTGTTGCCAATGTGCACCATCAGCGGCAAATTGCCGGCTGCCTGCTGAATCGCCTTGGCCCGCACCAGCGGCTGAATGCCGTTCTCGCCCACCACGCTGCTGCTCATGCGCGCTTTCAGGCCAACGATAAAGTCGGGACGGCGTTTCACCGCCTGCACCACCGCATCGCCATCAATCTGCGCCATATCGGCCAGCTCGTTTTGCGTCACAATGCCGGTGCGTGAAATGTTGATCAGCGCGCGTACTTCGGTGGTAGCCGAACGCGTGAGCTGATAAAAGTCGTCGATGTCATCAGCGCCGGTGCTGCCGGCATCCACCACCGTGGTGACGCCTTGCGCCATACCAATGGTGTCGGCATCGTCGTGATAAATCGGGGATTGGGGATAACAGTGCACATGGCTATCAATCCAGCCAGCGCTGACATAGTAACGTCCGGCGAGATCGCGCTCCTGCTGTGCCGGGCCACTCACCTCGCCGACGGCGGCAATTTTGCCGTGCTGGATGGCAATATCCACCAGCTGTTCGTCGCACAGACGTGCGCGGCGCAGAATCAGATCAAACATGCTTACTCCTCACGTACAAACGCTCATTTCGTAGCGGCGTGATTTATCGCGCAATAAATGGCGCCGCTACGGATATGTGCAGCCATATGGCCGCACATCAGTATCAGAGTGAGATTGGGAACATCGCACCCAACACCATCGCGCCCAAAATCGCGCCGCCGGTAATAGGCTTATTCCACAGGTAGAACAGCAGCGCCCCCACCAGCGAACCGAGACCAATAGGAATCGACGCCGCCATGGCAGAAAGGATAATCAGCGGCCCGAGGAAACGGCCCGATGCGTTACCCGCGCCCATCATCACGTCTGCGCCGTAGGTTGAGTCGCTCTGGTTGATGGTGAACTTACGCGCCAGGATGATCAGATAACCTATCGCTAAGCCCACCACCAAACCCGTAGCCAGCGATGCGGCAAAGTTGGCGACCGGGAACACAATGCCAGCACCGAGCAGCAGCGCAGGCACGCCGAGGCCGACGCCGGTCTGGATCGCGCCGCCAATATCGAGAATCCCCACCAGCGAACCTTCGATAATGCGTGCAAACAGGAAGCTGGCACCAAACGCCGCCACCGCGCCATACACGCCGGTTTCCATACCGGAGCGCAGCATCGAGACAAACGCCACTTCGTTAAAAGCACCAATGCCGTACAGGTAATACATGTGCGTACCGGCAAATACGCCGGAGGAGAGCAGGCCAACAAAAATCGGGAAAGACCAGTCGGCGTACCAGAACCCTTTGTTTTCGTTCTCGTTCATGCTGATGGCTCCTTATTTGCCGCTGACGCTGTTGTGGATCATATCCAGCCAGCCCGGAATACCCAGCTGGAAGGATTGCAGCAGTTTCAGATCGAAACCGCGGAAGAAGCCGCTCAAGGCAAACAGCAGCACGATGGCAAACATCATCACCTTGGTGACTTTGTTCCAGCCGCTCTCTTCCACACCCTTACCGATCAGGATGCCCAGCACCAAACCCGGTACGGCGTTACCCATGATCAGCTGCGCCAGACCGCCAAAAATGGTGGCCCAGAAGCCAGATTTCTTACCGGCATCAATCGCTGCCAGCCAGAAGATCACTGGCATCACGGTATTCACCAGCAGGTTAGCCGCCGGCACCAGCACTTTTACTGCGGTAACCTGCAGCGCCGCCGGAACCGCAGACGCCGTGCTGTTAAGGAAGGCCACCACAATCATGCCGATGATGCCGCAGGCAATCGCCATGCGTTTCGGGTTGTGCAGCGTTTCCGCCACGTTGCGGTTTTTCACCATCAGTGCCGCCGCGCCCCAGTTCGGCAAAATGCGGTGATCGACGTCCTGCGTGAAGGAACCCGCTGCCACGGATGATGCCCAGGCGTTAAAGAAGAAGCCGAGACCAAAGGAGAAGTGCGATGCCGGATCGCCTTCACAGGAATTGAGTTCTCCCAAGGTACGGAACGCGCCCATACCTTGTGTGGTCGGTGCGTGGAACATGCGCGCTGCGCCCGCTCCCACCCCGACGCCAACCAATCCGCCAATGATTAACGACTTAAACAAAATGATTAAAAACATGTCGTCGTACCCTTGTTGTCGTTTTTATTAAGTCGCTATGAAGTCCACCTTGTCGGTGTCGATCACAGTGACGCTAACGGTAATGTCCAGCTCAACGCTGTAATTCCGTCGCTCACGCGCGAGGAAGAAGAACAAGAATTTTTCCTTGCGCACGCTCTCCTGCGCGCGCAGCACCCGCACATCTATGGGTTCAATGCGCAACAGAATCTTTTGGCTGGTGCGCAGCACTTGCTGCTGCACCTTGCTGAGCGCATCGGCAAAGGCTTTTGCTTTACTGTCGCCTTTGCCCTGCACCGTTACCTGCGTCTCGTATTGCTGTTTCATACTTAGCTGCCGTGTTTTTTAGTCCAGGCCTGCACCAGACGCTCACCCAGCTCTTCTTTATCCATAAAGCCGAAGCCCAGCACGGTGGCACCTTCATTGATGGCGGTAACGCCTTCGTCAATCGAACGCATCCCGTGTTTGGCTTTGTAGCCATATTTGTTCTGCGCGGTAATCGCACCGGCACCGCCGCTGCCGCAGAAGGAGATACCGAAGTCGGCGTTTTCCGCTTTCATCACGTCGCCCAGCTTCATGTCGGCTGCCACGCCTGGCACCACCACCGCACGACCACCGGCTTTCTCGATGCCCGCTGCTACTTTCTGACCTTTACCCAGACGATCGCCAATCACTACAGTTACCATGTTCAATTCCTCACAATTTATGCTTCGTTCGATTTCGCCACTTCGATATGGACGGACAACAACCAGGCTTCCTCTTTGGGCAGATTGCCAAACAGATCCACCATCTGCTGCGCCAGCGCCATGGTTTCCGGCGAGATATCTTCAAACAGCTCAGCTTCTACTTCCGGAAGCGCTTCACCCGTTAAAGAGCGCGATGCCATCGCTCGGACATGCGAAGCCAGCATCTGCTGCTGCACGGCGTTGGCTTCGATGTGATGCGCGGCGTAGATCGCTGCAATTTGGCTTAACACCTTATCCGCCAGCGCCTGGATCGCTTCCGGCGTGCTCTGTTTCAGCGGGACAGCTTCACTCCTCACCTTGTTACTCCTGTTTACAGCGGACAATTACAGATATTTCTCGTTGATAAGAAAGTACGCTTTCCCCTTGAGGCTGTTGAGTCGCAACTTTTCCACCTCAAAGTGGAAATCCCGCGGGCGAGTGTGCGCCAGATCTCAGGACGCACGAAGTGTGCGAAAGCGGTCACAAAATGCGAGAAGTGATGGATTTAGGCGGATTAAAACGGAGAGAAAGCAAAGAGGAATAAGGCCAGCCGCTGGGCTGGCCGGGTTATCAACGGAATTTCTTATGGTTGGCGTTGCGAATATCTTCCAGTTTCTTCGCTTCGGCCTTGGCTTCGTCCAGCTTGTTGGCTTGCGCCAACTGATCAACCACATCGATCTGGGCAATCAGCGAATCCAGACCGGCGTGATAATCCTTGATCTGCGCGCTATCGGCCGCCTGACCTTCCAGTTTTTCCGGCGTGGATTGCTTAGCATCCGTTGCCGCCTGGCGCATCTTACCCAACGCGGTATGCATCTCCTGCGCGTCAGAAGTTTTCTTCACCACGCTCAGACCATCTTTGAGCGCATCCATATCTTTTTCTAAATCGGCTGCAAACACGCTAGCCGAGGAGAACAACAGCGATAACGACAACACTGCAATCACATGCTTATTACGCATTGGTATGTCCTTTTATTATTGTCGGGCCAAAAAAAAGCAGCCTTGCGGGCTGCTTTCAAAAAGCGATGACTCTATTGTCCGGCGATTTTCATCTCCGGCAGCAGCACCGAACCGCATTGTATATTGCTGCGGGTTTCAATGTCGTTACCGACGGTTACCATATTGAGCCACATCTCCTTGAGGTTACCAGCGATTGTGATCTCGCTCACAGGATATTGAATCTCACCGTTTTCCACCCAGAATCCGGATGCGCCGCGTGAATAGTCGCCGGTCATGCCGTTGATGCTGGAGCCCATCATCTCGGTTACCACTAAACCGGTGCCCATCTGCTTCAGCAGGTCGTCAAAGCTGTGGCCCTGACCGGCAATACGCCAGTTGTGGATGCCGCCTGCGTGGCCGGTGCTCTGCAAGCCGAGCTTGCGCGCCGAGTAGCTGGTCAGCAGCCAGTTCTGCAGCACGCCATCTTTAATGATGTCACACGATTGGGTGCGCACGCCTTCGCTGTCGAACGGCGTGGATGCCAGGCCTTTCAGCAGGTGCGGATGCTCTTCAATGGTCAGCCACTCTGGCAGAATCTGCTTACCGAGCGAATCAAGCAGGAAGGTCGATTTGCGGTACACGCTGCTGCCGCTGATCATGCCCACCAGATGACCAAACAAACCGGTCGCCACTTCTGGCGCGAAGATCACCGGCGCTTTCATGGTCGAAAGCTTGCGCGGTGCCAGACGCGACAGCGTGCGGCGGGCGCACTCGGCGCCAACCCATTCCGGGCTTTTCAGATCGTCAAAAGCGCGGCCAATGGTATACGCGTAATCGCGCTCCATATTGCCGTCCTGCTCGGCTATCACACAGCTGGAGAGCGAATGGCGGCTGGAGCAGTAGCTCTGCAACATGCCGTGGCTGTTACCAAAGACTTTGATACCAACGTGGCTGTTGAAGCTGCCGCCTTCGGTGTTGGTGATGCGCTTGTCGGCCTGCAACGACGCTTGTTCCGCCTGAGCGGCCAGTTCGATAGCGCGATCGGCATCGATCTCCCACGGATGGTAGAGATCGAGATCCGGCGCGTCAAACGCCAGCAGATCGGGATCGGCCGGTGCGCCAAATGGATCCACCGAGGTGTAGCGCGCAATGTCGATCGCCGCCTGCACGGTGCGTTTGATCGCATCCGGGCTGAGATCGGTGGAGGAAGCGCTGCCTTTTCGGTTTTGATGGTAGACGGTGATGCCGAGCGCACCATCGCTGTTGAATTCGACGTTTTCCACTTCGCCATAGCGGGTACTGACGCCGATGCCGGTGGTTTTGGTGACCGCCACTTCAGCGCCATCGGTGCTGGCTTTTGCCAGTTCCAACGCCTGCGCGACAGCCTGTTCCAACACTTTACGTTGTTCTGCAACCTGAGTAGATACGTTCATCGACCTGCCGTCTAATCTTAAGTATGAATTGTTTGAGTCTATCAGACTCAGAGAACAATTTCGCAGTCGCCCGATAAACTGGTAGGATTAGCCTCTTTTTTTTGGGAGCCAAGAGATGACCAAGCAGCCCGAAGACTGGCTCGACGATGTGCCGGATAATAATGACGAAGAAGATGAAGAGATTATCTGGGTCAGCAAAAGCGAAATTAAACGCGATGCCGAAGAGCTAAAACGCCTTGGTGCCGAGCTGGTTGAGCTGGGGAAAAATTCCCTCGACAAGATCCCACTCGACGAACAATTGCGCGACGCGATTGAACTGGCGCAGCGCATCAAGAAAGAAGGCCGTCGCCGTCAGCTGCAGCTGATCGGTAAGATGCTGCGTTCACGCGATGAAGATCCGATTCGCCAGGCGCTGGATAAGCTGAAGAATCGTCACAACCAGCAGGTTGCACTGTTCCATAAGCTGGAGATTTTGCGCGATCGTTTGATCGAGCAAGGTGATGACGCGGTCGCTGAAGTGTTTAACCTCTATCCGCACGCCGATCGTCAGCAACTGCGCAGCATGATCCGTAACGCGCAGAAAGAGAAAGCCGCGAATAAGCCGCCAAAATCTGCCCGCCTGATTTTCCAGTATCTGCGCGAGTTGGCAGAAGCGTAAGTTTTCTGCGATTTTCCCCTCATCCCAACCTTCTCCCGCAAGCGGGAGAAGGGGCTGACCGAGCTCCACCTAAACATTCCCTCGCCCGCTTGCGGGAGAGGGCCAGGGTGAGGGGAAAACCCGCACCATCACCGCCCTAACCGCTCCAGCAGTTTCTGGTGAATACCACCAAACCCGCCGTTGCTCATCACCAGAATCGAATCGCCTGGCTGGGCTTTCTTCGCCACCATTTCCACCAACGTATCGATATCCGCGCTCCACTGCGCTGGTTGAATGCACGCCTCAGCGACATCGGAAACCTGCCACGGAATATGGTGCGGCTGGAACAGGAACACTTCGTCTGCGCGGCCCAGCGATGGCGCTAACTCGTTCTTGCTCACCCCCATCTTCATGGTATTTGAGCGCGGCTCCAGCACCGCCAGAATGCGTGCGGTGCCGCCCACTTTGCTGCGCAGCGCCGCCAGCGTGGCGAGAATCGCGGTAGGATGGTGAGCGAAATCGTCGTACACCTTGATGGCGTTCACTTCACCGCGCAGTTCGAGACGACGACGCGCATTAATGAAGCTGCTCAGCGCTTCACCGGCATCTCCCGGTTTCACCCCAACATGACGCGCCGCTGCAATCGCCATCAGGCCATTGTGCATGTTGTGCTCGCCCACCAGCGCCCAGTTCACTTCGCCGACTTTCTCGCCGTCGAGCCAGATCTCCCAATGTGAAGAGTCCGGCGTCAACTTTTTCGCCTGCCAGTGACCGTTATCGCCCACCGTTTCCTGCTCGCTCCAGCAGCCCATCGCCATCACTTGCTTGATGTTGTTGTCGTGCTCCGGCAGCAGGATCTTGCCTTGTCCCGGCACGATACGGATCAAGTGATGGAACTGCTTCTGGATGGCGCGCAGATCGTCAAAGATATCCGCGTGATCGAATTCGAGGTTGTTGAGGATCAGCGTGCGCGGGCAGTAATGTACAAACTTGGAACGCTTGTCGAAGAACGCGCTGTCGTACTCATCCGCTTCGATGACGAAGAATGGACTTTTTCCTAATTTTGCCGAAACCTCGAAGTTTCCTGGCACACCACCGATGATAAAGCCCGGTTCCAGGCCGCAGGCCTCGAGAATCCACGCTGCCATGCCGGCTGTGGTGGTTTTGCCGTGGGTTCCCGCCACCGCCAGCACCCAACGATCGCGCAGGACGAAATCGTGCAGCCATTGCGGGCCGGAGAGGTAAGGAATGTTGCGTTCCAGTACCGCTTCGACACAAGGATTGCCGCGCGTCATCGCGTTACCAATGATCACCAGATCCGGTTGCGGATCGAGCTGGCTGGCATCGTAACCTTCAGTCAATTCAATGCTTTGCTGTTCCAGCAACGTGCTCATCGGCGGATAGACATTGGCGTCTGAGCCGGTCACTTCGTGTCCCAGCGAGCGCGCCAGCATCGCCAGTCCGCCCATGAAAGTGCCACAAATCCCGAGGATGTGAATACGCATAAAGAGATCCATTACTCAAAAGTTCGGCGCACAGTGTAACGCCGAGTTGAGAGGGAAGAAACGGATTAGGACTATGGTTTTTAAAGTTCAATCGGCTAAACTGCGCTCATACGTTGGTAGCTTGTTACAGCTGCTGCCACTCCATCGTAGATGCAGGGAATGTGTTATGAAAACGTTAGGCGAATTCATCGTCGAGAAGCAACACGACTTTCCACACGCCACAGGTGAACTGACGGCGCTGATTTCTTCCATTAAGCTTGGCGCTAAAATTATCCACCGCGACATTAACAAAGCGGGTCTGGTGGATATTCTGGGTGCCAGCGGCGTGGAAAACGTGCAGGGTGAGCAGCAGATGAAGCTTGATCTGTTTGCCAACGAAAAGCTGAAAGCCGCCCTGAAAGCGCGCGGCGTGGTGGCCGGTATCGCGTCGGAAGAAGAAGACGAGTTCGTCATCTTTGAAGGCTCAGAGAATGGCAAATACGTTGTATTAATGGATCCGCTGGACGGTTCTTCAAACATCGACGTTAACGTTTCCGTCGGCACCATTTTCTCTATCTACCATCGCATCAGCGAGCCGGGCACGCCAATCACCGAAGCCGACTTCATGCAGCCGGGCAACAAGCAGGTTGCTGCGGGTTATGTGGTTTACGGTTCTTCGACCATGATGGTTTACACCACTGGCGTGGGCGTGCATGCGTTTACTTACGATCCGTCGCTCGGCGTATTCTGCCTGAGCCACGAGCGCATGACCTTCCCGGAGAAGGGTTACACCTACTCGATCAACGAAGGTAACTACATTCGCTTCCCGCAGGGTGTGAAGAAATACCTGAAGTTCTGTCAGGAAGAAGATATCGCCACCAAGCGCCCGTATACCTCGCGCTACATTGGTTCACTGGTGGCCGACTTCCACCGTAACCTGCTGAAAGGCGGCATCTATCTCTATCCAAGCACCGCCAGCCACCCGAAAGGCAAGCTGCGTCTGCTGTACGAATGCAACCCAATGGCCTTCCTGGCGGAGCAAGCGGGCGGTAAAGCCAGCGATGGTGCCAATCGCATCCTCGACATCCAGCCAGAAACGCTGCATCAGCGCTGCCCGTTCTTCTGCGGCAACGACGCAATGGTAGGCGACGTTGAACGCTTTATCCGTGAATATCCGGACGACCATTCAGCCTAAGTCTTTTCCCGCTGTGCAAAGCCCGCCTCCGTGCGGGCTTTTTGTTGCTGCCTACGAAGGCAGAGACGCGACTACACGGAATTGCGCCATCGAATCCTGCAACTGCTGTGACTGCGCTTCCAGCGATTGGGTGGCAGCGCTGGCTTCTTCGACTAACGCGGCGTTCTGCTGCGCGGCTTCATCCATCTGCGTCACCGCCTGATTCACCTGCTCGATACCGCGACTCTGCTCTTCCGAAGCAATGGAGATCTCTTTCATCAGCGTAGTCACGCGCATCACTTCGCTTGAAATCTCATCCATGGTTTCGCCAGCGCGCGTGGCCATATCGCTGCCCTCTTGCACCCGCGTCTGCGATTCTGCGATGAGCTCGCGGATCTCTTTGGCGGCGGTGGCGCTGCGACCAGCCAGCGTGCGCACTTCATTAGCGACCACGGCAAAACCGCGCCCTTGTTCACCGGCACGCGCGGCTTCAACCGCAGCGTTCAGTGCCAGGATGTTGGTCTGGAAGGCAATGCCATCAATCACGCTGAGGATGTCGCCAATGCGATTGGCGCTTTGGGTGATCTCCTGCATCTTCTCCATCACGTAGCCGACCACTTCGGCACCGCGATCGGCACTGTCGGAGACATTGCTGGCGAGCTGATTGGCCTCTTTGGCGTTGCTGGCATTGAGACGCACGGTGGCGGTGAGCTGTTCCATGCTGGCCGCGGTTTGCTCCAGCGAAGCGGCGGACTCTTCGGTACGCTGCGAGAGATGCACGGTGCCCGCCGCTAACTCGCGGCTTCCTACGTCAATCTGCAAGCTGGCTTCGCGCACCTGACTTACCGAACTGCTGAGCGCCAGCTGCATATTCGCCAGCGCCTGATTGAGACGGCCTAATTCACTCTTTCCGGCTGCGGGCAGCGGCTGGGATAAATCGCCGGCCGCAATTTGCTCCAGATGCACAATCGCGCCATCGAGTGGACGCAGCAGCAGACGACGCAGCAGTTGCCAGGCAATGACGATCAGCAATAGCGTCAACGCCATCGCCACGCCAATCATGATTTTCATCTGCCACTCATTGTGTGCAGCTTGCGCCAGACGTGTAGCTGAGACTTCATCAGCATAAACGGCAAAATCATGCACGGCTTTCGCGTAGTTGCTTGCCAGCGTTGAGAGGTTGCCTTCCAAAACCTGGTAATATTCGTCGGTATACTGCTTTTGTAGCGCATCCATCATCGGCACGATGGCGCCCTTATGATAGGCAGCGAACGAAGTAGCTACGGCATCGGCCAGGATTTTACCCTGAGCCGTTACCGTTCCGGCATCAATAAAGGCTTTCAGATGACGCTGGGAACTGGTGACATCCTCCTCAGCTTGTTTGGTGACGCTGGCGCCGTCCTCCAGCAATCCGATTTCGATTTTGCGCACGGCCAATGCGGCGCTGCCACGCGCGCGCATGAGATCGGCGTTGCTTTGGTACAAACTGTTCAGTTCGATTCCCTGAATGCGGTTAATAGCATCCAGTGATTGATTGCCTGCGTTGATGGCAGAGATGCCCATCGCGCTGACTGCCAGCAGCAGCAGCGTCATAAAAGCCAAAAGCGTGAGTAATGCAGTACGAATTGATAGCTGTTTGAACATGATTATCCCCGTTTGCAAGAAAAGGCAGAAATCCGCTGGCCCTAAAACGGAAAGATTATCGGCAATTGATCGCGGAAACTTTATCCATTGTTGATGGTCAACTGGCTGACGATCATCCAGACTTCATTTTTACTGAACTCTGCCCCCGCAAAATTTAAGGAATGAAACGATGAAAAAATGGCTCCCGATGGCGTGTTTGTTGGTCAGTGGTTTTGCGGCGGCGCAACAAAACCCTATCGATCAGCAGCTCGATCAGTGTCTGAATAAGGAATCCAGCACCGCCGGCATGTCTCAATGCTACGGCACCGCCAATAAAGCCTGGGATAAAGAGATGAACGCGCAGTACACCCAAGCGATGAAAAAATTAACCGGCGCACCTAAAGACAAATTGCGCAGCGCCCAGCGCGCGTGGCTGACCTATCGCGACAGTTGGCTGGATGCCAGCCGCAGCTATTTTGTTAGCAGCCAGGGCACGATGGCCGCGCTGTCAGTTGGTGCGCAGGGCGTCAGTCTGGTGCGTAATCAGGCGCTGATGTTGCAATCAATTAACAAAGGCAGTTGCGCCAACCCCGACGATTGTTGATTAATGTAAGCGTTTAATACGCTTAGCGCTGGCATCGGCCAGCGCGCCCATTAATCTGCAGGGAGAAACCATGGCTGCTTATGCCTCCACCATTATTCTTGTTTGCCTCGCCGTCCTCAGCTATTTCGTTCATAACAGCGCCGTTACCATCTCGATTCTGATCCTGCTGGCGATCAAGCTCACCCCGCTGTCGCAATTCTTTCCCTATGTGGAAAAACAGGGCATTCAGATTGGCATCATCATCCTCACCGTTGCGGTGATGGCACCGCTGGCCAGCGGTACGCTGCCGGCTTCTTCGCTGTTGAAATCGTTCGCCAACTGGCAATCAATTATCGCGATTGTGGTGGGGGTTTTCGTTGCCTGGCTGGGCGGACGCGGCGTGAACTTTATGAGCGTGCAGCCGTCGGTGATTGGTGGGCTGTTGATTGGTACGGTGATTGGCGTGGCCTTCTTCCGTGGTGTGCCGGTTGGACCACTGATTGCGGCGGGGATCGTCTCGCTGTTTGTCACGGCGAAGTAGCGGGTTGGAGCATTCCGAAACGCCAAAAAGGGGGCATACTTTCAGAGTCAGTTGGCTATAATAGCCGTCACTCAACATATGACTAATGAAGGAAAGCCAGATGAGTTTGAACCAGGTGCCTGCAGGTAAAGAGTTGCCAGAAGATATCTACGTTGTCATTGAGATCCCGGCTAACGCCGATCCGATCAAATATGAAGTCGACAAAGAGTCTGGCGCCCTGTTTGTAGACCGTTTCATGTCTACCGCCATGTTCTATCCGTGCAACTACGGCTACATCAACCACACCCTGTCTCTGGATGGTGACCCGGTTGACGTGCTGGTGCCAACCCCTTATCCGCTGGTACCGGGCTCAGTGATCCGCTGCCGTCCCGTCGGCGTGCTGAAAATGACCGACGAGTCTGGCGAAGATGCCAAACTGGTTGCGGTGCCGCACACCAAGCTGAGCAAAGAGTACGATCACATCAAAGATGTGAACGACCTGCCAGAACTGCTGAAAGCGCAGATCACCCACTTCTTCGAGCACTACAAAGATCTGGAAAAAGGCAAATGGGTGAAGGTTGATGGCTGGGACAACGCAGAAGCGGCCAAAGCTGAAATCATCGCCTCTTACGAGCGTGCGCAGAAGAAATAAGATTCTTTTCTGCCACGCATAAAAAAACACCGTCCAATGGACGGTGTTTTTATTTATGCCTCTGTTTCGCCATCTCGCCTTAACCAGTCACCGCTCGCGATATGCGTGCGACCCGCGACTGAACGCTGATAGACATACAGCCAGGCACTGCCGTAAGGCGTCTGAATAAGCTGGCGTTTGTATTCGCCATTTTTGGTGCGCAAGGCATCAAGTTCGCCGAGCGTGCTGGCGTCAATGCGATACACCTCGCAATAAACGCTGCCTTCTCCTTCCACCACGCCCGGATAGTGACCCAGATTGTAGAGATCAAACCCCACAATCTGATGGTCGCCGAGCCACTGCGCATTCGTCATCCAATGACTGTTTCCCTGTTTGCGCCGTAAACTGCCATAGACAATTATTCGCATTGCTAAAACTCAAACTGATAGAGCAGATCCAGTGCCTGATCGAGACCCGACACGGCTTCTAAATAGAGTTTGGGCATCAGGCGATAACGCAAGGTTAAGGTCGCCAGTGAATCAAATATGCCAACACCGTATTTTACTTGTAGACCCGGCAACACGTAACCACTCACCTGCACCTGCTGGCTATCGCCTACGCCAGCGGTATCAACCGCGAGATTACTGACACCGAAGGTCTCGCCGATTTTACCCACAACCTGACCACTTTGCGCAACCCCCAATCCCACCAGCGCGGAAGTTAATGCGTTGCTGTCGCCATCGCTGTTGAGTCCCTGACCACGTAACAGGTAAGAAAGCGCTTCCTGCTGTGACATCGCCGGATCGGAGAACACTTCCACTTTCGGCTCATCCGCCAGCCCGGTTACCCGTAATCCGGCGGTGACATCGTCTTCAGTGGCCTCAGGATTACGGATCGCCTCGAGATTAACGTAAGGCTGGTCCGGCGGTCCGGCGAATTGCAGCTCACCTTTACGCACCAGCAGATCCTGACCATAAGCGTGGAAGCGGCCGGATGGGATGTTGATCTGGCCATTCAAGCCGAGGCCGTTTTTATCCTGCACCAGTTTGAGATCGCCATTCAGCCTGGCTTTTAGGCCAAATGCCGAGAGCCGCACATCATTACCGACGTGGATCACCAGATTGCTGTTGATCGGAATCGCCGCCGTTTTCGGCTGAATCGGCTTGAGATTTTGATCCAGCATCACTTCATCAGAGGAGACGCCGGTGGCGCTTTCCGGCACTTCCTGCACGGTAATGCGCGCCCACGGAATATCCACTTTGCCGTCGAGGCTGAACGCGGCCGGCGTGGCTTCAAACACCAGATCCGGCGAGACATCCATGCGCACCATTGGCGGCACGGTAACGCGGATGCGGCTACCTTGCGCCGCCACGCGCGCGCGCCAGTTATCCAGCTGGCTCCAGTCGGCGTTACCGCTCAGGTTAAGATTGCCCTGCGCCGTCTGAATCATGCCGTTGAGCGTTGAGCTCATGCCGTTGAACACCATGTTAAGGTTGGCGGCGGTGAGATCGACCGGCATAAAGCTGCCGTCGACATCCACATCGCTCAGCCCCAACTGACCAAACACCTGCGGCTGCTGCAGCGTGCCGCCAAGGCGCAGGTTGCTGTTCAGGTTGCCTTTAATCTTCTCGCCCTGCATCAGCGCCGGATTCAGCATCGCCAGCGAAATATTGCTGATGCCGATGTTGCCCGACAGCTGACGCCGATTCTCAGGATCGGCGATCTGCACATTGCCGCTCAGCTGGCCGTTGTTGACGATATGGATCAACCAATCAAGCTGTGCGCGACCGTTACGCAGCGCCGCATTCAGGTTCAGCGTGTCGAAGGCGATAGGCAAACTGTTGCCCTGCACGTCTTGCTCCACTTTCACGCCGCTGCCTTTCAGCGCTAAGGTGCCGGTTGGCAGCGCGCCGTCGGCGGTCCAGTTAACGCGCGCATCACCACTGAACACGCCGTTCAGTTTGGTGGCATCGGTGAGGAACGGTTTGATCATCGCCAAATCGAAGCGATTGAGCACCACATGCGCATGTCCGCTGGCACCGGCTTCAATCGGTTCCGGTACGCACAGCTGCGCGTTCGGGTTCTGCCAGCAGTGCGGCCCAATGGTGGCGGTCTGCTTGCTGTTGAGGTAATCAATCGCCATCGCCCGCGTCAGTCGCCATTCGCCTACCGGCGTGTCGAAACGCGTGTTGTTGAGATTGCCCTGCCAGCGCTGGGTTTTGCGATCAAAGCTGCCGTTCAGCGCCAGCTGACCGGAAACCGGTTCGCCCTGTACCTCGAGCTTAAGCTGATGCTGCTTTTCGTTGCCGTCGGCGTTCAGCGTTAACAGGTTCACTTTCAGCGCATCCTGCTGCAATTGTTCCACGCGCAGTTGCAGCTTACCGGCGATCTGATCGCTGGATTTCACATCGCCCTGCAACGCCACACGACGGATCTGCAGCTGCTGCCAGCGCAAACCAGTAGCCGTGAGATCGGCCAGCAGCTGCGGCGCTTGTAAGGTGCCGCGTGCTTTGATGGTGCCTTTGGCGACGCCGCCCAGGCCCGGCAGCGCGTTATCCAGCTTTGGCGCATCAATGCTGGCATCGAGATTTAGCGTGTCGCCCAGCTCGCCCTTCACGTCCAGATGGTTGCGACCCAGCGCAATGTTAAGGCCGGGCACTTTCCACTGGTTGTAGCTGTTGCCGGTCAACGTACCTTTGGCGCTCACCGCGTTCTGCTTAACATTTCCTTTCAGCTCGAGCTGCGGCACGCTGAGCTGCCAGGTTCCGCCGTACAAGCTGCCGCGCGTGGCAATTTTGCCCTCCAGCTTCGCTGGCCAATCCGGATACTGTTTGGCGGTGTTGATGCCGGACAGCGTCAATTCGCTGCGCCAGCTGATGGCTTTGCTCCAGTCCACCAGCGCCGTCAGATCGATATTGCCCTGCAGCGCCGCCACGCGCAGCTTATCAAGATTGAACTGCTGCTCGTTGCCTTTGCCGTCCAGCGCAATGCTGGCAGGCGGCACGCCTTCGCCTTTCACCGCAGTGCGCAGCGACATCACGTAATCGGTGGCTTTGCCTTTGAACTGATAATCGAGATTATCCGCCTGATACTGCACCGCGCCGGTGAGCGGCCAGCGCAGCTGCGGGCTGGTGAGTTTTAGCGCCAGCGGCAAACCAGCGACCGCAGGCTGCGTGGTCGCATCCAGCTGCGCACGCACCGGACCGGAAAGATTCAGCCCGAGCTTCAGCTCGTCACGCATCGCGCCTGCAAGGTTCATTTTGATCTTCTCGCCCTTGATTGGGTCGAGATTGAGCGTGCCGTTCAGCGCAAAATTTACCGGCCAGTTATCGGCCAACGTCGCTTCACCGCTGGCGTTCACCTGCCCTTGCGGCGAATCGACATCAAAGGTTTCCAGCTGGAGATGACGATCGGCGGTTTTGGCTTTTAACAGCAGACGCGTGATTGAGATGTCGGTATCGCCGGTGATGCGCAGCTGTTCGCCCAACAGTTCCTGCACGGTGATATCCAGCGGCAGCTGGAAGTCCGGCATCTCTGGTAATAGCGGCTTAGCGAACATCGCCTGCAGCGTTTCGCCCAGCGGCTGTTCATCCGGCTGCGGCTGCTGCACTTTTGGCTGCACCACCTGCTCATCCACCACTTTGGCCGCTTTCGGCAGCGCGATCAGCAGGCTTTGGATATGGGTTGGCGTCAGCGTCAGTGCGCGATCCTGCCACTGCAGGCCGCTGGTGAAGTCGAGCAGGGAAATTGCGGTGTCATCCACTTTTACGTTGATGTTATGCAGGCCGACTTTGCTGAGCGTGATGGGATACGGCGTGCTGAGATTGGTGCTGCCGCTCTCCTCTTCCGGCGGCGGGGCGCTGGCCGGTGCCATTTTTTTGCTATCGACCACCACGCTGACATCCTGCAGCGCGATGTCATTGACACACACCGACGAATGCAGCAGGCAGTTGAGATTCAGCGCCAGGTGGAAACGTCCGGCATCCACACTGACGCCCGGCATTTCATACTTCACGCCGCTTAGCGTTAGATCGCGCCAGCCACCTTCCACCTGTTTGATCGACAAACCTGGCACCCAGCGATCGGCGCCTTTCAGCAGCAGATGCAAACCCGGCGTGGTGCCCACCAGAAACGCGATGCTGCCCAACAGCAGCACCAGAAAAATACCGATGCCAATCAGGACCTTTTTCCACAGCTTCATAGTTCAGGCCCCAATCCTACATAAAATTGCAATCCATGCTCCTTGTCGTCGCCAATCGGCCGCGCGATATCAAACTTGATCGGCCCGACCGGAGAAGACCAGCGCACGCCGAAGCCGGCGCCGGTTTTCAGGTTGCTCTGCTTGATGTCGTTGACCGCTTCACCGGAATCGACGAACACCGCGCCCCACCATTTGCCGGTCACGTTGTATTGATATTCAAGCGAGCCGGTGGCCATTTTCGAGGCGCCGGTCAGCTTGCCGTTATCATCACGTGGCGATACGTCTTTGTATTTGTAGCCGCGAATGCTGCGATCGCCACCGGCGAAGAAGCGCAGATCCGGCGGCACTTTGTCGAAGTCGTTGGTTTCGATCCAGCCCACATTGCCGCGCGCCACAAAGCGATGCTTATCGGCGAGCGTGCGAATCCAGACGTTTTGCGCCTGCATGATGACGAAATCAACGTCCGAACCCCATGTGGTATCCGACACGTCGACCGAGTAGCGCTGCGAATCGCCCCACGTTGGCATCAGACCGCCGCGCGAACGGGTGCGGTTCAGGCTGACGCCCGGATAGAGCAGCATAGTGGTGTTGGTCACGCTGGCCTGGGTAAAGTGATCGAGGCTCCAGCGCAGGTTGATTGCCTTCTGCCAGCCGCTGCTGCTGTCCCAGTTTCGCGACATCGCCAGCGTGGTGGTATCGGCTTTGGTGTCGTTGAGATCGGTACGCTTCACACCGCCGGAGAAGGTGTAATACTGCTCCAGCGGACTTTTCAGCAGCGGGACTTTGTAGCTGAGATCGAGCTGCTGCTCCGGCGCAGAAACGTAGGCGCTGGCGGCCAGGCTGTGGCCGCTGCTGTTAATCCACGGTTTTTTCCACGTGCCTTTAATGCGCGGCCCGACATCGGTGGAGTAACCGACGCCGGTTTCAATGGTGTTTTCCACGCGTGGCGATACCACCGCATTCAGCGGCAGCACTTTGCTTTGACGACCTTTATCAAACTCAGGCGCGACCACCACCGAGTTGAACCAGCCGGTCGCCGACAAGCGGCGGTTAAGTTCGGCCAGATCGCGCGAGCTGTAGTAATCGCCCTTTTTGAACGGCACCAGATTTTGCAGATAGGCTTCGTCGATTTGCGAGCCCTGGAAACCGACATCACCGAAACGGTAGCGCGGGCCGCTATCGTAATTGATGTCCCAGAAGGCTTCGCGCCGTTCAACCGAAACGCCAAGCTGGCTTTGCTTAAAGTCACCGTCGAAGTAACCATTACGCAATGCCAGGCTGGAGAAGCCGTTTTTAAATTTGTCATAGGCGCCGTGATTCAGCTGTGTACCGACTTTCGGCGTGCCCTGTTTGACCCAGGCTTGGTAATCCTTGTCGGTGCGGGCTTCACCTTCGATCACAATGGTGCTGCCGCCGATCTTGACCGGTTCGCCGGGCTTAACGTGTGCGATCAATACCGGACGACCACCTTGCGGCGGTGCCGGGCGCGATTCAAAATTGATCTCCGGTTCGTAATAACCCAGCGCCCGCAGGCCTTCTTTGATCGCTTCCGCAACGCGCGCGCGGAAACGGCCGTCGTTCGACACCTCGTCACTGCCGATGGTGGACAAGCGTGCCCTGACGTTCTTTTGCAAATCCCCGCTAAGACCGTCCAGCTGCAAGCGCACTTTGGCTGCCTCAACGGCAGGTGCAGCAAGCAACAGGCTGGCCAAACAATAAATATGAAATCGTGGCACACGTACTCCTGTTAATAATGCCGGCCCCTATTCCGCAGGGGCGTTTATTCTCTGGAAGGGTATCACCAGCGCGCGTTTACCCATCAGCATAGCCGCTCTTTTCCCCCCACTGGCGCAAATTCAGCGACTAAGCCAAATTGTGACCTATTGTGGGTAAATGTGCTAAACGATACAACAACCAAGGCGATTCTTGAGCTCGCGAATGACGCTCACTCAGATTAATCCGACCCCCTGATGCGCGCCTATAGCGGCATGATAAGCGCTGCTGCTATAATCAGCGACCAGCAGGCCTCGCCTGCACCCTTTCTGCCCCGACGTTAACCTTATCTTGTCGAAATGGCGCAGACATTTTTGGCACGGATAGCCTGTTTGACTGGCAAGTACCGGACGTACGCCCATTCCCGCGCTGCCCAGGCCAAAAATGACAAGTGATTAACCCAACGGACCTTTTATGCTCGATAGCTTACTTGTCATTCTTTTACTGATCGTCATCAGTTCATTTTTCTCCCTTTCGGAGATCTCGCTGGCCGCCGCCCGTAAGATCAAACTGAAGCTGCTGGCTGACGAAGGCAATATCAATGCCCAGCGCGTGCTGAAGATGCAGGAACAACCTGGCATGTTCTTCACCGTAGTGCAGATTGGCCTGAATGCCGTGGCGATCCTCGGCGGTATCGTCGGCGATGCGGCGTTTTCGCCCGCCTTTAATAGCTTATTCAGCCGCATCATGGCACCCGAATTGGCTGAACAGCTCAGTTTTATCTGCTCCTTCACCATCGTGACCAGCTTGTTCATTCTGTTTGCTGACCTGACGCCAAAACGCGTCGGCATGATTGCACCGGAAGCCGTAGCGCTGCGCATCATCAACCCGATGCGCTTCTGCCTGGTGGTGCTGCGTCCGCTGGTGTGGCTGTTCAACGGCCTGGCGAACGTCTTCTTCCGTCTGTTCAAACTGCCGATGGTGCGTAAAGACGACATCACCTCCGACGATATCTATGCGGTGGTGGAAGCCGGTGCGCTGGCGGGTGTGCTGCGTAAGCAGGAACATGAGCTGATTGAGAACGTGTTTGAGCTGGAATCGCGTACCGTGCCGTCATCAATGACCTCGCGCGAGAACGTGGTGTGGTTCGATTTGCACGAAGATGAAACTACGCTGAAAACCAAAATCGCCCAGCATCCGCACTCGAAATTCATCGTCTGCGATGGCGATATCGACCACATCGTCGGCTATGTCGATTCCAAAGAGCTGCTGCTGCGTGTACTCGGCAATCAAAGCCTGACGCTGAACAGCGGCGTACAGATTCGTTCAGCGCTGATTGTGCCGGATACGCTGACGCTTTCTGAAGCGCTGGAGAGCTTCAAAACCGCTGGTGAAGACTTCGCGGTGATCATGAACGAATACGCGCTGGTGGTGGGCATCATTACGCTGAATGATGTGATGACCACGTTGATGGGCGATTTGGTGGGTCAAGGTCAGGAAGAGCAGATTGTCGCGCGCGATGAGAATTCATGGCTGGTCGAAGGCGGCACGCCAATTGATGACGTGATGCGCGTGCTGGATATCGATGATTTCCCGCAGTCTGGCAATTATGAAACCATCGGCGGCTTCATGATGTATATGCTGCGCAAGATTCCGAAGCGTACCGACTTTGTGAAGTTTTCCGGCTACAAGTTTGAAGTGGTGGATATTGATAGCTACCGTATCGACCAGCTGCTGGTTACGCGTATTGATGAACGCCCGCCGGTGCTGAATGTGAACAAAAATACGGTGGATGAATCTGAGTCGTCCCAGGATCGCAATTGATGGCGACAAGCCAACAACCGCACTAAAAACTGAGGGCGCCATCGGCGCCCTTTCTTATGCTTACTTAGTTGTACTCGGCTTGCAGCCGCAGCACCTGGCGATTGATTTCTGACATCACGCTGAGATGCTGTTTATCTTTGACACGCGGCAACATCACTTTGCCCTTATCAAACTCGAACGCGCCCACGTCCTTGATGTACAACCTTCCTCTAAATAGCGTTTTGACATATTTCGCAATTTGCAGCGGATTATAGCGCTGGAAGATCTTCATGCTGTTTAACTCCTAAAATGTTTAATACGCTCCGTCGTCACCAAATTTGGGACGAACCCGTGAAGCGCAAATGAGGCATAACTATAGAACATCCTTTCTTAGCCGTGTTCCGAAAAGGTGAATTATTTACTGAATTGACACATCATTACAGAATACTCTGTTATCAGCCTCACTAAACTCAGTATAAACCTTCACTCATTATGGAATTGTGGCATAGGTTGCAAACCTGTTAACTCATTGCGACAGACGCATCATCCACGCCTAATATTGCAGGAACATGAACAACTGGTCGGATCACCAAGGAGAGTAATAAATGCGTTTGAGACACACTGTGATAGCACTGGCACTCTTGCTGCCGGGCCTGGCTGCGGCACATGCCTTCAAACTGGGTGAACGCGTGCCAGCCGTTGGCGTTAACGACAAAGGAGAGCTGGTTTATCAACAAGATGAAGATAAGTTTAGCTACAAATCCTGGAATAGCGCGCAGCTAAGCGGAAAAGTTCGCGTTATCCTGCATATTGCCGGGCGTTCTTCTGCTAAAGAGCAGAATGCGGCGTTAATTGAAGCCATCAAAGCTGCGCATCTGCCGCACGATCGTTATCAAACCACCACTATCGTCAATACCGACGATGCGATTCCGGGCACCGGCATGTTCGTGCGCAGCAGCCTTGAGAGCAACAAGCAGCAGTTTCCATGGTCGCAGTTTATCGTCGATAGCAATGGCAGCGCGCGTCAGGCCTGGCAGCTGGAGAAAGGCGGCTCCGCGATTGTGGTGCTGGATAACACCGCACATGTGCGCTACGTCAAAGATGGTCCGCTGACGCAGGACGAAGTGCAGCAGGCGATGAAGTTAATTCACGAGTTGTTGCAGAAGTAAACGGAAGCTGCCGTGGACGGCCAATACGGATGCATCCATGCAATGCACATTCTTTAGCGGCGCAATTTATTACGTATTAAATTGCGCCGCTGAAAGCTTAAAACAATGAAACGCGGAAACCGGGATTGAGGAACGATTCGCGTGGGGTGTAATCGAGGGTTTTGCCCTGCCAATCGTGGACATGCGCACCGGCGGCAATCGCCACCGCATGGCCTGCGCCGGTATCCCAGATGTTAGTGGGCCCGAAGCGCGGATAGAGTTGCGCGCTGCCTTCAGCTACCAGACAGAACTTCAGCGATGAACCAATCGCGGTGGTTTGATGCTCGCCGAGCTGGTGCAAATACTCCTGCAACTCGGTATCGCTCTCAAAATGCGAACGGCTAACCACCACTAATGGTGGACGCGCTTCACGCGCATGAATCTGCGTCTGCTGGCCGTTCTCTTCTTTCCAGGCTTTACCCTCAGCCGCCGAGTACATCACGCCCAGCACGGGCGCATAAACCACGCCCAATACCGGTTTGCCATTTTCGATCAGCGCAATGTTGACTGTAAACTCGCCGTTGCGCTTGATGAACTCTTTGGTGCCATCGAGCGGATCGACCAGCCAGTATTTCTGCCAGTGCTGACGCACGTCCCAGCTCGGGGGATCCTCTTCAGATAGCACCGGCACCCCCGGCGAAAGCGCCGTCAGACCTTGCACAATCACGCGATGCGCCGCGAGATCGGCCGCGGTAACGGGAGAATCATCCGACTTACGGGTCACGTCAACCGGCTCTGCGCCGTTATATACCTGCATAATGGCATCGCCCGCATCACGCGCCAGCTGACAAATTTTATCTAACATTCTTTACCTCTTTTCCGCTGATTCTGCCTGTCAGACACCAACCGCCAATCTGTCCTTATTTTAGCAGTTGTCATTCAACAGCCTGCGACTGTGCTGTCTGCTACGGCAATCTATTTGAATATCAATACCATAGTTCATCATCGGCGGCTATGGCGGGATGCTGAATGCGCTTTTAGCGCGGCCCGGCGGGAGATATTGGATGAAAGTCCGAGCTTCATCACAAATTGAAATGATAATTCGTCATGGTTTTACATTATTTTGAGAGGCCCATTGGACCGAACAAGGAGCAAGCGATGTTCAAAGCGAGCATGTCGTTATTGGCACTCTGTATAACTGCCGCCACGGTACAGGCTGCTACGGTGGATCTGCGCATTCTGGAAACCACCGATCTGCACAGCAATATGATGGATTTCGATTATTACAAAGATACGCCGACGGAGAAATTTGGCCTGGTACGCACCGCCACCTTAATTCAGCAGGCCCGCGCGCAAGCGAAGAACAGCGTGCTGGTCGATAACGGCGATATTATTCAGGGCAGTCCGCTGGGCGATTACATGGCGGCGAAAGGGCTAAAACCGGGCGAAGTTCATCCGGTATATAAAGCGATGAATACGCTGGATTACGCGGTCGGAAACCTCGGTAATCATGAGTTCAATTACGGTTTACCTTATCTGCAAAAAGCGCTGGCCGGCGCGCGTTTCCCTTACGTCAACGCCAACATTATCGATGAAAAGAGCGGAAAACCACTGTTTACGCCCTACTTAATCAAGGAAACCACCGTTACAGACCGTGACGGTAAGCCGCATACGCTGAAAATTGGTTACATCGGCTTCGTTCCCCCGCAGATTATGGTTTGGGATCGCAACAATCTGCAGGGAAAAGTGCGGGTTGATGACATCACTGAAACAGCGAAGCGCTATGTGCCGGAAATGCGCGCAAAAGGTGCTGAAATAATCATCGCTATTCCGCACTCCGGTTTGAGCAGTGAACCCTATCATGCCATGGCCGAAAATTCGGTCTATTACCTCAGCCAGGTTGCTGGCATCAACGCCATCATGTTCGGTCACGCTCACGCGGTCTTCCCGAGCAAAGAGTTTGCGGCAATTAAAGGCGCTGATATCGCCCAAGGCACACTTAACGGTATTCCGGCGGTGATGCCCGGTATGTGGGGCGATCATCTGGGTGTGGTCGATCTGGTGCTGAATAACGAGGGCGGCAAATGGCAGGTTGCGCAGGGCAAAGCCGAGGCACGTCCAATTTATAACAGCGCGGCGAAAAAATCGCTGGCTGCCGAAGATGCCGATCTGGTGAAAGTGCTGGAGCAGGATCACCGCGCCACGCGCGATTTTGTTGCCAAACCGATCGGTAAATCCGCCGACGTGATGTACAGCTACTTGTCGCTGGTGCAGGACGATCCCACGGTGCAGATCGTTAACAACGCGCAGCGCGCTTACGTCGAGCACTTTATTCAGGGCGATCCTGATCTTGGCCGCTTGCCGGTGCTCTCCGCCGCCGCGCCGTTTAAAGCTGGCGGCCGCAAAAACGATCCCGCCAGCTATGTCGAAGTGGAGAAAGGTAACCTCACTTTCCGTAACGCCGCCGATCTCTATCTCTACCCCAATACGCTGGTGGTGATGAAAGTCAGCGGTGCACAGGTGAAAGAGTGGCTGGAGTGTTCAGCCGCGCAGTTTAATCAAATCGATCCGCACAGCAGCAAACCGCAAGCGCTGATTAACTGGGATTTCCGTACCTATAACTTCGATGTAATCGATGGCGTGCAGTATCAAATCGATGTCACGCAGCCGGCGCGCTATGACGCAGAGTGCTCGCTGATTAACAAGGGGGCTTCGCGCATTAAGGATCTCAGCTGGCAAGGCAAACCTATTGATCCTCAGGCCAGTTTCCTGGTCGCCACCAATAACTATCGCGCTTATGGCGGCAAGTTTGCCGGCACCGGCGATAAGTATGTCGCCTTCGCGTCGCCGGATGAGAATCGCTCGGTGGTTGCCGCCTATATCAGCAGCGAAACCAAAGTGCATGGCGAAGTGAAACCGCAGGCCGATCACAACTGGCGTTTAGCGCCGATTAACAGCACCACGCCGCTGGATATCCGTTTTGAAACCGCGCCTGGTGCGAAAGCGACGAAGTTTATCGAACAGCACGCCGATTACCCGATGAAAGCGGTGGGCAGCGACGAGATAGGTTTTGCGTTGTGGCAGGTGGATTTGCAGAAGAAATAGTTGTTATAAGCGGGTTGCCAGATGCGTAGCTGGCACCCTGCTCTGATGTAATACCGCCAAAATAATAATGCCTTTCTGGCCTGGCTGGTAATAAACCATGTGACTGACATAGGGAAAGCTGAGTACACCTTCTGCAACATCCAGCGCTCTGCTTTTTCCCAATGTCGGCATTTCTGCCAGCGTGCGTAACGTCTCCTGCAAACGCCTTAAATAGATTTTTGATTGCGCATCGCCCCAGTTCTGCATAGTGAACCGGCGAATATCGACAAGATCCTGCCGCGCTTCATCCGTAAGCTGATAATTAGCCATTTAACCCAGCAATTGGTCGAAAAAGGTTTCACCATCGGTCAGTTGTGCGTTGGCAATATCATTTCTGGCTCGGGCAATTTTTTCCTGCAGAAATTGCTGCTTCATGGCCTCTATCGCCTGATACTCCTCAGCGGAGATGACCACTGCTACCGGCTTTCCGTTACGGCTAATCTGGACCGGCTCACGCTGCGCTTTCAGCAGCATATCGCCAAATTGGGTTTTGGCTTCGTTGGCGGAAAGTGAATACATACCGCACCTTTCGTGTGAATCGTTCGATTCGCACATTATATGCGCTGATTAATTTAAAACCAGCTTGTTCTACAGATATAAAAAAACCGGCACGATCGCGTGCCGGTTTTGAGAATCAACTTGGCTACTTACAGAATTTCCAGCAGCTCAACTTCAAAGATCAGGGTGCTGAATGGCGGGATGGAAGCACCAGCACCGCGTTCGCCGTAAGCGAGGTTGTGTGGAATCGCCAGTTCCCACTTGGAACCGACTGGCATCAGCGTCAGCGCTTCGATCCAACCGGCGATTACGCCGCTAACCGGGAATTCTGCGGGTTCGCCACGCGCGACTGAGCTGTCGAATACCGTGCCATCGATCAGTTTGCCGGTGTAATGCACGCGCACACGATCCTGACGTGAAGGAATTGGACCTTCGCCCTGCGTGATGACACTGAACTGCAGACCGGTTTCGGTGCTGCTTACGCCTTCGCGTTGTGCGTTCTGCTCAAGGAAAGTCTGACCTTCTGCCGCCATCGCTTCTACACGCTCACGACGCACGCCTTCAGCGCGCTCGTGCACTTCACGCAGTGCGCGATGTACCACGTCAACCGGGACGGCCGGTGAGTTCCCTTCCAGCGCGTCGCGCAGGCCGGCGAGCAGTGCTTCTGGCTGCAGACCCTGCAGTCCAGACTCTTGCAGCTGCTGGCCTACCTGTAAACCGATACCGTAACTTGCTTGTGATTCGACGCTGTCGAATGAAGGGGTCGTCATCTTGATTCCTTAATCCCGGAGAAAAATAGAACCGGCAGCATACCAGCGCGGGCGGCTGGCGTAAAATCTCACGCGCCGCAGATGACATTTCCCGGCGAAACGGAAACAATACAGCGGTCAAATTTTTCAATGCTGCCAGGCACTTCCTGTCAGCATTGCTCATACTATAGCTGTGGCGAGGTTTTCACCCGCCACCGTCGGAACAAGAGAGAATACATGGGCCAGATCGCCCCACGACGTCGCAGGACGCGCGCACCGCGTACTTTATTACCTTGGTTGCAACGTTGGCTGCCGCGCATTCCGCGCCAGGCCGCCAGCGAGGAGGATTCACGAATGGCTTCCGATCACCCTTCCCGCGTTCCCGCCGCACTTCAGCGCGTCTGGCATTTGCTGGATGATGTGCGCTGGATGGATCCGCTACCCGCTTTGCATCGTCGCGGCATCGTCATTGCCCTGCTGGTGCTGGTGCTGGCGTTTCTCTGGCCGAGCAGCACGCCGCAATATCCGGTTGAGCGTCCGGCGGACACTGGCGCTAAAGAAGTGCCGATGCAGGCGGAGATTTACGATAATAATCAACAGCAGAACACGCCGGCGAAAACCGATTCGCAGGGCGAGTGGCGCACCTATAATGTGGCATCAGGCCAGACGCTGGCGCAGCTGTTCCGCGACAATAATTTACCGGTGAATGATGTGTTTGCCATGGCGCGAGTCGAAGGTGATGGGCAGCCGCTGAGTGCGTTACAAAATGGTCAGCAGGTGAAGATTCGTCAGAACGCGCAAGGCGTAGTAACCGGTTTAACGGTGGATGGCAGTAACGGTCCGGTGCTGTTTACGCGCCAGCCAGATGGCAGCTTTATCCGCGCTCAGTAAATCGCAGAAACAAAAACGCCGGCACATGGCCGGCGTTTTCGCATTACTGAGTATACTCGTCATAATCCAAGTTACAGATGCGTTGGCTACGCTCATTCACCCCTGTCACTTACCGAAGTAAGCTCAGGGGATTCATTCCCTTGCCGCCTTCCTGCACCTTGAATTATTTAGAGTAACAATTACTCAGCAACTACATTCACAACCAGTTTAGCGAAGACTTCGCTATGGATCTGGAAGTCAACTTCGTGCTCACCGGTGGTGCGCAGTACGCCTTCTGGAAGACGAACTTCGCTTTTAGCCACTTCAACGCCAGCTGCAGTTACTGCATCAGCGATGTCACGGGTACCGATGGAACCGAACAGCTTACCAGCGTCGCCTGATTTAGACGCGATGGTTACGTTGCCCAGTGCGTTGATTTTCTCTGCACGTGCGTTAGCGGCAGCCAGAACGTCAGCCAGTTTGGCTTCCAGTTCAGCGCGACGTGTTTCGAAGAACTCAACGTTTTTCTTGGTAGCAGGAACAGCTTTACCCTGTGGAACCAGGAAGTTACGAGCGTAGCCCGCTTTAACGTTAACCTGATCACCCAGGCTGCCCAGGTTTGCTACTTTATCAAGCAGAATAACTTGCATTACCTTATCCTCTTAAAGTCGTTAATGGACAACTACCGATTACTGATGACGATCAGTGTACGGAAGCAGGGACAGGTAGCGAGCGCGCTTGATGCAACGAGCGAGCTGGCGCTGGTATTTTGCACGAGTACCGGTAATACGGCTCGGGACAATTTTACCGCTTTCGGTAATGTAGTTTTTCAGTGTAGCGATATCTTTGTAATCAATCTCTACAACGCCTTCCGCGGTGAAACGGCAGAACTTGCGACGACGGAAATAACGTGCCATTTGGCTAGTCTCCAGAATCTATCAAATCAATCTGCTCGGCATGTAACACCATTCTGCTCTGACCATTGCGTGCCTGATGGCAGCTAATAAAGCCTTCGAGAGTGAGTTGCGTGCCGACCGTTATATGTTGAGTAATCACCTGATGGGTGCTGCCGCTGATAATCACCGGCATTTGACACCAGGCTTGCCGGTGGAAACCGGCTTCCTCTTGCACAGAACGATGCTCAAGCACGAACTGGCAATGAGGAATCCCTGACGGACTGACTTTTCGAACCGGCGTCTTGCACACAGTGCCAGACAGGCGCAGTCGATTTGCCGTCATGTCGGATTACTCTTCAGAATCCCCAGCATCTGAGTCATCAGCCGATTCGTTAGCAAAGTCTTCGCGGCGATCACGACGCTCGTCTTTAGCTTTAACCATCGGAGATGCTTCAGTTACCGCGTGCTTAACGCGCATAACCATGCTGCGGATAACGGCGTCGTTGAAGCGGAAGTTAGTTTCCAGCTCGTCAATCACTTCCTGCGGCGCTTCTACGTTCATCAGAACATAGTGAGCTTTGTGCAGTTTGTTGATTGGGTAAGCCAGCTGACGGCGGCCCCAGTCTTCCAGACGGTGAATCGTGCCCTGTGCACCGGTGATAGCACCAGTGTAACGCTCGATCATACCTGGAACCTGTTCGCTCTGGTCAGGGTGGACCATAAATACGATTTCGTAATGACGCATCGATAGCTCCTTACGGATTATTCAGCCTCCTGTCAGGGTCAGCTGCGGCCCACGGAAGCAAGGAACGTTATAGGTTGCGAATCATTTAAAAAATGAAACACACCTCTGAATGCAGCTGAAAAATTGACGCGTAATCATACTGGCGTCCTTGCGGAAACTCAAGCGCACAATTCATCAAATGGCGACTAGCGTGCCAGCTGATGCGGCTTTTTGTGCTAAGTGAAATGCATCAGTGAGTTAGAGAAGGTTTTATCAAATTCTCTGAAGAAGGCGTTCAAAGGGACGATCTGGCGGCAAAATGGTTAAGAACTACACTGTTTACAGGCGCAACGAATTCCGCTTTTCGCCGCGTCTGAGAGTGCAATCCCTGGAGTGAGGAGTCGATAATGAAAACGATCATTTTCGCCACTTTACTGGGTCTCTTCCTGTCTACACCCGCTCTTGCCAGCTCCGCTGACTTCGCGCAGCAGATGAGAAGTCACAGCAGCAACGCGGCATCAGGTTATGTCTACGTCAATCGGCTGGATGCGCCTGCAAGCAGTAACCCAGTCAGTGCCAATACCAGCGCCGCCGAACGGTTGTCATCACAACTCTGATTCGGCAACCTAAACGGGCTGGCGCCAATCACGCCAACCCGCATTTTTATAAATGATGTTTAAAGAAACTGACCAGCGCCGTCAGGGCCGCAGGCGTGATTTTATGGCCGATGTTTTTTTCAGATAGCGTGGTCACATGGTGATCGAGTTCTGCCTCGCCTAACGCTTTCTGCAAACGCGCCGTTTCAGCAAAGGGCACCACTTCATCCGCTTCGCCGTGCCACAACAGCAAAGGTCGATTCGCCAGTTTCTCCAGCTGTTCGCTGGGATCATACGGCGCCAGCGGTGCTAAACGCGCGGCAAAAGCCTCTTTCTGCTCTGGCGTGCGCGCCACCAGCGGCGGAAACAGCGTATGACTCAGCTGCAAGAAATAGCCGGAACCCATCAAACACGCCACGCTGTGAATCTGTGGATAGCGTGCCATCGCGCCCAGCGCGGTCATGCCGCCCATTGAGGCGCCTGCCACGGCAAAACGCTCATCCGCAATCCAGTCGTTATCGCGCAGCGCCTTTTCCAGCAACGGCACTTCATCGATGTTCTGTTTAAGGATCTCCCAGAAGTGGGTCATCCGCGCGTCGGTATCACCGTTGTAACGTGCGCCGTGCATGTCCGCATCGGGCATGATCACGCGGAAACCAGCCTGCGCCAGCGCCACGGCAAAGTAGCTGTAAACCTCTTTCGATGAGGTAAAACCGTGATAGAACAACACCGTCGGCAAGCGCGCCTGGCGCTGCCCGGCCGGTGATGCGTGGATACATTCAATGCCTGCCAGATGCTCCGTTGCCAACTCAATCATACCGCCTCCATTGAGAATGATTATCACTGGACTCAGTGTAAGCGCTGCCTGACAAAATGCGAGCCACTTCACATTAAGTTTGAATAATTTCTGCCCTAAACATTTAGCCCACTTTGCCGTTGATCTTGTACCCCTTCAATAATCTCAAAAGGTACTTTATGAAGCGTCTTTCTCTCAGCGCCATGGGTCTCGGAATCAAGCTGTCTGTATTGACGTCTTTGAGCGTGGCAATTGTGCTATTTACGCTGACCTTGACCCTGAGCCATAACGCGGCACGTCAGCTGGAGCAGCTGGCAACCGATGATATGCAGAATCAGGTGCAAGGCATTAATGAAATGGCCACCATGTTCAACGCCACGCTGTCGGAAGAGGTGGCAAATTACACCAAACTGTTCCAAAGCTTCCTGCCAAAACGTTTTAGTCGTGACGACAGCGAACGTGTGCAGGTAGGTGAATTCAGCACGCCAACGCTGCGAGCGGGATTGAAAACCCTCAACCTCGATCAGATCGCGGTAGATGATTTTCTCGATCGTACTGGTGCGGTATCCACCATCTTCGTGCGTGACGGCGAAGATTACATCCGCATCGCCACCTCGCTGAAAAAAGAGGATGGCAGCCGCGCGGTGGGCACCAAATTGGATCGCAGCAGCGCCGCCTGGCGCAGCGTCAATCAGGGCACGGTCTATCGCGGCCTGGCGACGCTGTTTGGCCATCGTTACATCACGCAGTATCAGCCGGTGCAGGATAGCAGCGGCGCGGTAATCGCTATTCTGTTCGTCGGGGTACAGATCGACGCGCAGTACGCGCTGATGCGTGACAAAGTGCTGGCGCGCCATCTTGGTGACAGCGGCACCTTCTCGGTGTTGAATGGGACGCCGGGCAGCAGCCAGGGCCAATATCTGTTTGATCGTCACGCTGAAGGCAAACTGCCGCGCTGGGATAACGCCACGCAGCAGCAATTGCTTAGCCAGCCGAAGGGATTAGTGGCGATTGAACTGGATGGCGAAACCAGACTGCTGGCGTGGCAGCAGTTGCCAGGCTGGAACTGGATTATCGCCGGTGAAGTGAGCCGTGCCAGCCTGCTGGCGCCAATCACGCACAGCCGTAACCTGTTTATGGCGATTGGCCTGGCGTTGGTGATCGCGTTTGCCATTGGCTTTATGTGGTACAGCCGCCGCGCCATCACGCATCCGCTGCAGCAGGTGATCCATCTGGCAGAACAGTACGCCGCTGGTAATCTGCAGGCACATCTCGACTCTTCACGTCGTGATGAGATTGGTCAGCTGGTCAGCGCGATCAACGGCATTGGCGATGGACTGGAGAAAGTCGTTAGTCAGGTACGTTCGGCGGCGCGGGAAATCAGCAGCGGCACCGATACCATCGCCGCCAGCAGCTCCAGCATCAGCGAGCAGATTGGCCGTCAGGCCAGCAGCGTGGAGGAAACCTCGGCCAGCATGGAGCAGTTTGGCGCCACCGTGGCACAAACCGCTGCCAACGTGCGGCAGGCGATGGCGCTGGTCGGTGAAGCGGCTAATACCGTGAATCACGGCGGCAGCACCGTGGCACGTTCGGTGGAAACCATGTCGGAGATTCGCGTGGCGTCGCAGAGCATCGCCGATATCACCCATGTGATTGAGTCGATCGCCTTCCAGACCAACATTCTGGCGCTTAATGCCGCGGTTGAAGCCGCTCGCGCCGGTGAACACGGTAAAGGCTTTGCGGTGGTCGCGGCGGAAGTGCGCGCGCTGGCACAGCGCAGTGCTACGGCAGCCAAAGAGATTGATGGGTTGATTGCCAGCTCCATCGATAAAGTGGCGGCCGGCCATACGTTATCTGAGCAGACGCGCGATGCAATGAGCCATATCGTCAATCACATCGAGCAGGTTAAAACGCTGATGGGTGAGATCAATATTGCCGCGCAGGAACAGGCGGCGGGCATTGGTCAGGTGAACCTGGCGATGAATCACATCAGCCAGGCCACGCATCAAAGCAGCGATATGATTAACCAGTCAGAAACCACCGCCAATCATCTGAGTAAGAAAGGGCATCATCTGACGCAGCTGGTGAGCATTTTTCATTTGAAAGACTAAAAGCCACAGGAAGATGGCTTACACTTGAGCCATCTTCCTGCTTCAGGAGTTGCTATGCGTACTCTCTATTTGGCCTTAACGCTGCTGCTCAGCGGCTGCGCCGCTTTCACCACCACGCCACAAGCTCCGCCGCCGCCTACGCAGCACGCGCAGGAGATTTCACGCGCGCAAAGTGTTGGTCTGCCAAAGCTCGGCACTATCACCGCCACCACACGCGGATCGCCGGATGATGCGCAGCGCGCTATTGCCGCTAAAGCCAATCAGGCGGGTGCGGTTTACTATCAAATTCTGATGCTGGATGAAACCACCCTTCCCAGCTTCTGGTACGCCACTGCCATTCTGTATGGCGCGCCTTCAACCGGCGCTGCAGCGCAACAGTAAGCGCGCGCAGAGATCGTCGCTTAATGCCCGTGTGCCGCGCAGATCAAGCTGCTGCTGACACCAGCCATCGGCCAGCGGCGGCTCTGCCACTTTCAGCAGAATCGCGGCACTTGCCAGCTGCAGTAACTCGCGCGTGATTTCTCGCGCCTGCCCTTCACGCGGGTTGGCGAGCTGCAAGCGTAATTGCCGCCAGCGGCGATCAAAGTGACGATTGCTGCCCTTCACCGCCTCAAACTCATCGTGCAGCATGGTCATCACCTCGGCGTGACGACCGAGCACCCGCATGACATCCAGGCACATCACATTGCCGGCGCCTTCCCAGATGCTATTAACCGGCATCTCACGATAAAGACGCGGCAGCTCGCTCTCTTCGCAATAGCCAATGCCGCCCAACACTTCCATCGCTTCTGCCACAAAAGGCATGCCCGCCTGGCAGATCACAAATTTGGCGGCGGGTGTGAACAGACGCGCGTATAAGCGCTCATGTTCGCTGGCCGGTGTTGACCAGGCGCGCGCCAGCCGCAGCAGCAGTGCGGTTTGCCCTTCCAGCTGTAGTGCCTGTTGCGCCAGCACCGCGCGCATCAACGGTTGATCGATAAGGTTCTTGCCCATCACCTGACGCTGCTGCGCATGATGCACGGCAATCGACAGCGCACGGCGCATCTGTCCGTGACTGCCCAGCGCGCAGTCGAAGCGCGTCATGCCGCCCATTTTGAGGATCAGCCGCACCCCTTCGCCCTCTTCGCCCATCAGCCAGCCGATAGCATCCTCAAATTCCACTTCAGCGCTGGCGTTGGAGCGATTGCCGAGCTTGTCTTTAAGGCGTTCGATGCGAATAGCGTTGCGCGTGCCGTCCGGCAGCAAGCGTGGCAGGAAGAAGCAACTCAATCCCTGTGACGTTTGCGCCAGAATCAGATGCGCATCGCTTTGCGGGACCGAGAAAAACCATTTATGGCCGGTGATGCGATACGCTTCGCCCGGCCCGCGCACGCCGAGCGGTTCGGCGCGTGTGGTGTTGCTCAACACATCGGTGCCGCCCTGTTTTTCCGTCATGCCCATGCCAATCAACAGACCGCGTTTCTTGTTGCCAGGCAGATGATGCGCATCGTAACGATCGCTGAGCAGCGCTTCGCGCCAGTCCGCGTAGGGTTCAGGCAGATGATTCTGCAGCAGCGGAATGGCGGCGTGCGTCATCGTCACCGGACAGAGCGAGCCGGCTTCCACTTGGGCATGCAGGATAAATCGTGCGGCACGCGCCACCATCGCCTGTGGCTGAACGTCGGGCTGCCAGCTGAGATTGTGAATCCGACTGGCGCATAATCCCTGCATCAGCAGATGCCAGGCGGGATGAAAACGCACTTCGTCGAGGCGTTCACCGCGCGCGTTGTAGCGCAGCAGTTCAGGCGCTTCGACGTTAGCTAAGCGGCCTAGTTCAAGGGATTCGGCGCTGCCAAGTTGCAAGCCGACGGAAGCCAGCCATTCGCGATCCCAGCTGGCACCTTCGCGTGCAACGGCCTCGCACAGGGCGATATCGCGCGTGAACAGATTGCTGTTGCTGAGCGGTTGGGGCTGATTGAATACGGTGTGAGTGGTCCAAATCATATAACGTCCTCCTCATACTCATTTTTCAAGTATGAAGAGGATGTGCAGTTATGCCTGGCCTGGAAAACTTTTTGCGGTGGGGATCACGCCTGACGCTGACGTACGGCTTCGAACAAGCACACGCCGGTGGCAACTGACACGTTGAGTGACGAGACGCTGCCTGCCATTGGGATGCTGATCAGCTCATCGCAATGCTCACGCGTTAAACGACGCATACCTTCACCTTCCGCGCCCATCACCAGCGCCATTGGGCCGGTCATTTTGCTTTGGTAAACGGTGTGATCGGCTTCGCCTGCGGTACCAACCACCCAGACGTGGTATTCCTGCAGCAAGCGCAAGGTGCGCGCCAGGTTGGTGACGCGAATCAACGGCACGTTTTCCGCTGCGCCGCTGGCCACCTTCTTCGCGGTGGCATTCAACGGTGCTGCACGGTCTTTTGGCACGATGACCGCATGCACGCCCGCGGCATCCGCGCTACGCAGGCAAGCACCGAGGTTGTGCGGATCGGTAACGCCATCCAGCACCAGCAGGAACGGCTTCTCAAGGCTCTGCAGCAGATCCGGTAAATCACCCTCCTGATACTGCTTGCCTGGCTTCACGCGCGCCACGATGCCCTGATGCACGCCGCCTTCAACCTGGCTATCGAGCCATTGACGGTTCGCCACCTGCACCGGGATTCCCTGAGCTTCCAGTGCGAGGATCAGCGGCTGCAGGCGACGATCGTCGCGGCCTTTAAGGATAAAGACTTCCTGAAAACGCTGAGGATCGCGCTCCAGCAGCGCCTGCACGCTATGAATACCAAAAATTATTTCACTCATTACTTTGCTCAAGGTTGGATTTAGATCGTTGAATACGGAGATTCAGGTGCGCATGAATGCGCACCCTACAACGGTTTCGTCAGGTCGCCCTGCAAGGCGACCAAACTATCAGGCTTCGTCAGGCTGCTTCTTCGACGCGCGCTTAGACTTGGTGGCGGCGGCGATTTTACGGGTTTTCTCGGAGACTTTTTTGCCTTTTTTCTCGGTTTTAGCCGGTTTTTCAGCAACCGCAGTCTTTTTCTTTTCGCCGCGGAACGCTGAATCAGGTTCGAAAGTGCCCTTCTTGCCGGCATCACGACGACGCTTGGCTGGCGGTTTGCCACCGCGTTTCTCGCGCTCACGTTCGGTTTTGCCTTCGCCGCGCGGTACACGCTTGCTGGAGATCAGCGCGAAGTCGATTTTACGCTCGTCCATATGCACGGCTTCAACGCGCACTTCCACCGCATCGCCCAGACGATAAGTACGGCCGCCGGATTCACCAATCAGACGCTGACCCACCGCATCGAAGCGATAATAGTCGTTATCCAGCGAGGAAACGTGCACCAAACCATCGATAAAAAGTTCGTTAAGACGCACGAAGAAACCAAAGCCGGTCACACTGGAGATCACGCCGTTGAACACGTTGCCGACCTGATCCTGCATGAAGTCACACTTCAGCCAATCGGCAACATCGCGCGTGGCTTCATCAGCACGGCGCTCGGTCAGTGAACAGTGCTGGCCCAGCTGCAGCATCTGCTGCATGTCGTAGTGATAGCCGCCGGTCGGCGTGGTGATGCCGTCCACTTCGCCGCGCTCTTTTGCCAGCAGATATTTGATGGCGCGATGCAACAGCAAATCCGGATAGCGGCGAATCGGCGAGGTGAAGTGCGCGTACGACGCCAGCGCCAGGCCGAAGTGACCCCGGTTTTCAGGATCGTAAACCGCCTGTTTCATCGAACGCAGCAGCATGGTTTGCAGCATTTCTGCGTCTGGCCGATCGGCCACTTGCTTCAGCAAGGCGGCATAATCGGTCGGGTGTGGCTTAGTGCCACCCGGCAGGCTTAAGCCCAGCTCGTTCAATACGGTACGGAAGCTTTTGATGCTGTCTTCGCTTGGACGATCGTGATCGCGGAACAGCGCAGGCTCTTCATTTTTCTCAACAAAACGCGCTGAGGCGATATTGGCGAGAATCATACACTCTTCAATCAGCTTATGCGCATCATTGCGTGACGTGCGCTCAACGCGCTCAATGCGACGCTCGGCGTTGAAGATGAACTTGGGTTCATCGGTCTCAAACGAAATGCCGCCACGCTGCTCGCGCGCGGTTTCCAGCACCTGATACATGTTGTGCAACTCGTGCAGATGAGGAACCTGCGCCGCGTATTGTTCACGCAGATCGGCATCACCTTGCAGAATGTTCCACACTTTGTTGTAGGTCAGTCGCGCATGGGAATTCATCACCGCTTCATAGTGTTTGAAACCGGTAAGTTTGCCGCTGGAGGAGATGGTCATCTCACACACCATGCACAAACGATCAACCTGCGGATTCAGCGAGCACAAGCCGTTGGAGAGAATCTCCGGCAGCATCGGGATAACCTGCGACGGGAAATAGACCGAGGTGCCGCGCTGATGCGCTTCATCGTCCAGCGGCGTGCCCGGACGTACGTAATAGCTGACGTCGGCAATGGCCACCCATAAACGCCAGCCGCCGCCGCGTTTCTTCTCGCAGAAAACCGCATCATCAAAGTCACGCGCATCTTCACCATCAATGGTGACCAGCGGCAACTTACGTAAATCAACACGTCCCAGCTTCGCTTCTTCCGGTACTTCTTCTTTCAGCTTAGCGATCTGCTTCTCAACTTCTTCCGGCCATGTGTGCGGGATTTCATGGGTGCGCACCGCCATATCGACCGCAAGGCTGGTGCCCATATCGTCACCCAGCAGCTCGGTCACTTTACCGATCGCTTTGGTGCGACGCGTCGCACGTTGGGTGATTTCAACCACCACCACTGAACCCATACGCGCGTTAAGCGTTTCTTCTTGCGGGATCAGGATGTCGAAACTCAGGCGGCTGTCATCCGGCACCACAAAACCGGTACCTGCATCGGTAAAGTAGCGGCCGACGATCTGGCTGTTACGTGGCTCAAGCACGCGCACCACGCGCGCTTCACGACGACCTTTACGATCGGCGCTGCCTGGCTGCGCCAGAATCACGTCGCCGTGCAGGCAGAATTTCATCTGCTCAGCAGAGAGATAGAAATCATCTTTCTGACCTTCTACGCGCAGGAAGCCATAGCCATCGCGATGGCCAATCACTTTACCGCGAAGCAGATCGAGACGTTCTGGCAGGGCGTAACATTGACGGCGAGTAAACACCAGCTGGCCATCGCGCTCCATGGCGCGCAGACGACGACGCAGCGCTTCCAGCTGCTCTTCGCTGGTGATATTCAATTCCTGCGCGATGTCATCGCGGCTGGTCGGCTTTTCGCGTTTTTCCAGCAGTGCCAGAATAAATTCGCGGCTTGGAATTGGGTTTTCGTATTTTTCAGCTTCTCTATCCTGATAAGGATCTTTTGACATTACGGTTCCTCCGATGTCATTTAATTTGGATTGCCACCGGCGGTTCGGACAATAAAAGTTGGTACAGCGAATCGTTATCTTTGACCAAATCGGCCAGCGTATACTTGTCCAGTTCCTTGAGGAATAGCTGGACCGCATCGTGCAATGCTTTACGCAAACGACAGGCTGGCGTGATCACACACTCGTCGCAGTTCACGAGCTGCAATGGCTCCATTCTTCGCACCACATCGCCAATGACGATTTTTTCCGGGTCCATGCCTAAACGAATTCCGCCGTTTTTACCGCGTGTTGCGGCGACAAAGCCAGCCCGGCTAAGTTGATTGATGATTTTAACCATATGGTTACGCGACACCCCGTAGGTATCGGTGACTTCGGTAATGTTGGTCTGCTTACCTTCCGGTAACGTCGCCATGTAAATCAGGGCACGCAGACCATAATCGGTAAAACTTGTTAGCTGCACATATACCTCAGTGAATCATCGAACGTTATGGTTATGCGCCGGTCGGCGTGATGTTTAAATATGATGATAAACCAGAGCGTGGTGGCCGGTGCGTTTTTTTCCGGCAAGTATCGATATTTGCAAGAAAAAATAGAGTGAGTGGAGTCAAAGATTAGAAATACAAAGGCCGGACAGAGTCCGGCCTGAGGAGATTATGCGTCGAACGGGTCGCGCAGAATCATGGTCTCACTGCGGTCTGGGCCGGTAGAAATAATATCAATCGGCACACCGGTCACTTCTTCTACACGTTTGATGTAGTCGCGTGCAGCTTGCGGCAGACCTTCCAGCGTCTTGACGCCGAATGTGGTCTCGCTCCAGCCTGGCATGGTTTCGTAAATCGGCTCAATGCCTTCCCAGCCTTCAGCTGCCAGCGGCGTGGTGGTCATTTCGCGGCCATCTGGCATGCGATAAGCCACACAGATTTTCACTTCTTTCAGGCCATCCAGCACGTCCAGTTTGGTCATGCAGAAACCTGACAGGGAGTTGATCTGTACGGCACGGCGAACGGCAACCGCATCCAGCCAGCCGGTACGACGACGACGACCGGTGGTCGCGCCGAACTCGTTACCTTGAGCACACAGGAACTCGCCGGTTTCATCGAACAGTTCGGTCGGGAATGGACCGGCACCCACGCGCGTTGAGTAGGCTTTCACGATACCCAGCACGTAATCAACATAGCGTGGACCAATACCTGAACCCGTCGCTACGCCACCTGCGGTGGTGTTTGATGAGGTCACGTATGGATAGGTACCGTGGTCGATATCCAGCAGCGTACCCTGCGCACCTTCAAACATGATCAGGTCGCCACGCTTGCGCGCGCCGTCCAGCAGATCAGACACATCAACCACCATGCTGGTAATGATATCAGCCACCGCCAGCGTATCACTCAGCACTTTTTCGTAGTCAACTGCGTCGGTTTTGTAATAGTTAACCAACTGGAAGTTGTAGAAATCGACGATCTCTTTCAGCTTCACCGCAAAGGTTTCTTTGTTGAAGAGATCGCTCACGCGCAGACCGCGACGTGCCACTTTATCTTCATAGGCAGGACCGATACCGCGACCGGTGGTGCCGATAGCTTTAGCGCCACGCGCTTTTTCGCGCGCCACATCCATTGCTACGTGGTACTGCAGAATCAATGGGCAGGCTTCAGAGATCAACAGACGTTCACGTACCGGCACACCGCGCTCTTCCAGACCTTTCATCTCTTTCATCAGCGCTTCAGGCGACAGGACAACGCCGTTACCAATGATGCTGATAACGTTTTCACGCAGAATGCCAGATGGAATTAAGTGGAGGACGGTTTTTTCACCGTTGATGACAAGTGTGTGGCCTGCATTATGGCCACCTTGGTAACGCACGACGTAATTCGCGCGCTCTGTCAGAAGGTCTACGATCTTACCTTTACCTTCGTCACCCCATTGGGTGCCCAGTACGACGACGTTCTTACCCATTTTTTCAAAATCACCGATTGCTTAAAAATGGATTCTACCACCTGACTTTTACTCTTTCAGCACTTTTAGCATACGATTGCGCTGTTTTTTGCCTGAGTTTTGCTCAGCTCACAACATGTTGGGGGAACAGCGGCCAACAGACACAATTGAGTCGGGCGGCCTCACATAATTTCAGGCTGATTAACGCGCATGCATGCTGATCATGGCGTAAATCACCACGCCGGCCACCACTAAACCGCCACCAAAACGATGCAAGAGACGATCGGGCAACTGCGTCATCGCCAGAATCATCCGCCGCCACACGCGTGGCATTAACATCGGTCCAAGTCCTTCCAGCACCAAAACCAAAGCCAGCGCCATCCAGATGGTTGAATTCATGATTTTTTCCCAAAAAAAAGGCCGACAACATTGTCGGCCTGGACTTTATATCAGTTCTTAACGCGTGGCGTTAGAGGGCGCTTTCATATAGCGGAAGAAATCGCTATCCGGGCTCAGCACCAGCACATCCTGGTTGTCTGAGAAGCTATTCTCATAGGCGCGCAGGCTGCGGATAAAGGCATAGAAATCCGGATCCTGGCTGAAGGCATCAGCAAACAGTTTTGCCGCTTCACCATCACCTTCACCGCGCGAAATCAGCGCTTCACGCTGTGCTTCTGCCAGCGTGCGCGTAACCTGATAATCGGCCTGTGCACGCAGTTTCTCTGCCTCTTCCTGACCTTGTGAACGCTGACTACGCGCTACCGCTTCACGCTCGGCGCGCATACGGTTGTAGATCGCGTCAGACACTTCAGTCGGCAGGTTGATCTGCTTGATGCGCACGTCGACAACTTCAATACCTAACGCAGCCATGCTGTTCGGGTTTGGTGCCGGCTCACTGCTGTTGGTTTCACGTTCTACACGTGCTGCCGCACTCGCAATCGCATCATCCGCTGCTGGCGTCTGAACGTCATCATCATTGCCAGCGCTGCCGGTGTTCAGGGCATCACGCACGTCGGTGGTTAAACGGCCACGTGAATCAGTCACGATGTCTTTCACATCCAGACGACCCATTTCAGAACGCAGGCGGTCACTGAACTTACGTTTCAGCAGCACTTCTGCCTGAGAAACGTCGCCACCACCGGTTGCCAGGTAGTAACGGCTGAAGTCACTGATGCGCCACTTGATGTAAGAATCAACGATCAGGTCTTTCTTCTCTTTGGTAACAAAGCGGTCAGCCTGGTTATCCATGGTCTGAATGCGCGCATCCAGTGATTTCATGGTTTCGATAAACGGAATTTTGAAATGCAGACCCGGTGCGTACACCAGCGGTTTGTTTTCGTCATCACGCAGAACCTTACCAAAGCGCAGCACGATGCCGCGTTGGCCTTCCTGCACCACGAACAGTGACGCGTAAAGCACCACCAGCACTACAATAATTACGGCGATGATTGGCTTACGCATCGATTACTCCCTCCCCTGGCGCTGGGTATCGTTGCGCAGCGCGTTGGCGCGACGCTGATCCATGATGCTGTCTGGACTGTAAGATGAAGAATCTCCACGGCTCGCATTACTATCGGACGACGAAGGAGACTTCATTAAATTCGTCATTTTCTGACCGCCCTGGCCAGATGCCTGACCACCGCGCATCAGTTGATCCAATGGCAGAACCGTCAAATTGTTACCACGATCGCTGATCAACACCTTGCGGGTATGGCTCAGTACACGTTCCATGGTTTCAATGTAAAGACGCTCTTTCGTGATTTCTGGTGCAGCTTTATATTCAGGCAGCAGGCGAGCAAAACGCGCCACTTCACCCTGCGCTTCTAACACCGTACGTTCTTTGTAAGCACGACCCTCTTCGAGGATACGTTGCGCCTGACCATTAGCACGCGGCTGAACTTCGTTCGAATAAGCTTCAGCTTCACGAACATACTGTTCACGGTTTTCACGCGCGGCAATCGCATCATCAAACGCGGCTTTTACTTCTTCTGGTGGGCGCGCCGCCTGGAAGTTTACGTCCAGCAGGGTAATCCCCATGTTGTACGGACGGATGGTCTCGTCAAGCTCACGCTGAGTTTCGCTACGTACCACGGTACGACCTTCCGTCAGGATGCGGTCCATGGTTGAGCGACCAATCACGCCACGCAAGGCGCTGTCGGTGGCCTGACGCAGGCTGTCGTCGGCGCTGGTCACGGCATACAGATAACGCTCAGGATCCGTCACGCGATACTGCACGTTCATCTCAACGCGCACTACGTTTTCATCCGACGTCAACATCACGCCAGACGCGGCCAGTTCACGTACGGCTTCTACGTTTACGGCGCGAACCTGATCGACGAAAGTCGGTTTCCAGTTGAGGCCTGGCTCAACCAGATGGCTAAATTTGCCAAAGCGTGTGACGACGCCACGTTCCGCTTCTTTGATGGTGTAGAAACCGCTAGCCGCCCAGATAACGACTGCCGCTACGGCAACAATGCCAACCACTTTGCCACCGCTACCGCCGCTGCGCTGGCCATTGTCATTCTGTTTGCCACCGCCCAGTCCGCCGAGTTTTTTACTCAACTTTCGGAAGATATCATCCAGATCAGGTGGTCCCTGATCGCGACCTCCTTTATTTCCCCCAGAGTTGCCGCCTTGATTATTGCTGCTTCCCCACGGGTCGCGGTCCTGTCCGTTATTTCCGGGCTGATTCCACGCCATGTTTCTACTCCATTTATTGTATTTACGTTTTTTACCCTTCATCTTTCGGATTGCAGCTTCGTTGGCTGCCTTCGTTCACCCCAGTCACTTACTGATGTAAGCTCCTGGGGATTCACTCAGTTGCCGCCTTGCTGGAATCCGAAATATTCGGGTAAATCCTGCACATACGGCCTGCAACGATAATGACGACAATCTAAAAGATATTGAGTAAAGGCGTTTGGGCAATTTCAAACAATATAACTGGCTAGCGACGGCTCTTGTTTACACAGACGACGCCAATCAACTATCGGCATACGCACGTGCAAACTCACACAGCCATCATCTTCATTCCATTCTTTTTCTATAGCATGCAACTGATAAAAACGACTGCGCAAACGGCCCGCTTCCGGCGGCAGACGTAAATCGTACTGCGCGATTTCACCGGCTAAACGCTCAGAGAGCGCCTGCCACAGCAACGGCAGACCCACGCCGCTCTGTGCAGATAACCACACACGAATCGGCTGGTTCTCTTCGTTGCGATCGATACGCGGCACAAAGTCCTCCAGCATATCGATTTTGTTCATGATCAACAGCGCCGGAATTTCGTCGGCTTCAATCTCTTCCAAAACTTCATTTACCGCATCAATATTGTCATTCACGCGCAAATCGGCAGCGTCAATCACATGCAGCAGCAATGTCGCCTGACGCGTTTCCTGCAGCGTGGCTTTAAACGCCGCGACTAAGTCGTGCGGCAAATGACGGATAAAACCAACGGTGTCTGCTAAAACCACTTCACCCACATCCGCCACATTCAAACGACGCAATGTCGGATCCAGTGTCGCGAACAGTTGATCCGCTACGTACACATCCGCAGAGGTAGTCGCGTTGAACAGAGTGGATTTACCGGCGTTGGTGTAACCCACCAGCGAAACGGTTGGCACGTCAGCTTTGGCACGCGCTTGTCTGCCCTGATCGCGCTGTTTTTCGACGCGTTCAAGACGGGAGAGAATCTGACTGATACGGCCACGCAGCAAGCGTCGGTCCGTTTCCAGCTGAGTTTCACCCGGACCACGTAAACCGATACCGCCTTTCTGGCGTTCAAGGTGTGTCCATCCGCGAACCAAACGGGTTGCTAAATGGCGCAGTTGTGCCAGCTCGACCTGCAATTTACCCTCATGGGTGCGGGCGCGCTGGGCGAATATATCGAGAATTAAGCCGGTGCGATCGATTACGCGACATTCGCACAGCCGTTCAAGATTACGTTCCTGAGCAGGAGTTAAGGCATGATCGAATAAAACGACCGATGCTCCACTCGCTTTTACCGCATCGGCAATTTCAACTGCCTTTCCTTCACCGACAAAATATTTGGGATGTGGCGCTTTACGGCTGCCCGTAATGACTTGCAGCGCTTCAACGCCCGCAGAAGAGACAAGAGTTTCAAACTCCTGCAAATCTTCCAGCTCTTTGTCTTGGGAGAACCAGATGTGTACCAGTACGGCCTGCTCACCGGCATCATAACGGTCAAACAAGCTATAACCTCGCTAAAATAAAATAACCAGGACAGGAAAACGTGCTCGTTCTCCAGCCCTGGCTTTACGGCAGCGCAAAATTATTCTGCGTTATCGCCGTCTTGTTGTGGCTGCGACTGAGCGCTTTGATTGCTTCCGCTGTGATGATAGTTGCTGCTACCACCGCTGCCGCCCGCGTTATTGCTATGGTGCGACACTGGACGAGAAGGAACCACTGTAGAGATGGCGTGCTTATACACCATCTGGCTGACCGTGTTTTTTAACAGAATGACGAACTGATCAAAGGATTCAATTTGCCCTTGCAGCTTAATACCATTCACCAAATAGATCGAAACCGGTACACGTTCACGACGCAATGCGTTCAAAAACGGGTCTTGTAAAGATTGCCCCTTAGCCATTCTATCTTTTCCTTATATGCTTGTTGTTTGTTGCTTTAAGAACCGTGGTTCAGAAAAACTGCGTAAAAATTTGCGCACGATAACGGACCAATTGTACACAATCATCCCTGCTACGCACTAACTACCTTAAGCACCGCATTACGCGCTAACTCTGGCTCATCACTGTTTAACCAGTGTACTTCAGGCCAGCCACGTAACCAGGTCATCTGGCGTTTAGCGAGCTGCCGAGTGGCGCAAATTCCCCGATAAACCATTTCGTCGTAATCGATTTCACCTGACAAATAAGACCACATCTGGCGATAACCGACACAACGAATGGAAGGCATGTCCGTATGCAAATCACCTCGCGCAAACAGTGCACGAGCCTCCGCTTCAAATCCTGACGCTAGCATCTGGTCGTAACGCAACGCAATGCGTTGATGTATCAGTTCACGACTCGCAGGTGCGATAGCAAACTGGTATACGTCGTAGGGTAACGCTTCGCCGGAAGTTTTTGTCAGTTCCGTTAAAGTTTTACCCGAAATAAAAAAAACTTCCAGTGCTCGCGAAAGTCTCTGCGGATCATTCGGATGAATACGACTACCGGCGACCGGATCGATTTCACACAGCTGACGGTGCAAGGCTTCCCACCCTTTCTCCGCCGCCATTTGCTCTATTCGCTGACGCACCTCGGGATCGGCCGAGGGCAACGGCGACAATCCTTCAAGTAATGCCTTGAAGTAGAGCATGGTTCCACCAACAAGCAACGGAATCTTCCCCTTCCGGGTGATATCCGCCATTTCTGCCAACGCATCGCGACGAAATTCTGCGGCGGAATACGCTTCCGCCGGATCGCGAATGTCTAGCAAACGATGGGGCGCCAGTGCTAACTCTTCTGCCGACGGTTTCGCCGTGCCAATATCCATCCCGCGATAGATTAAGGCAGAGTCAACGCTAATAAGTTCCACCGGAAGTTGCTGACGCAGCGAAATCGCTAATGCCGTCTTACCGGAGGCGGTAGGCCCCATCAAAAAAATTGCCTTTGGCCGGCTAGCCTGGTTTAGTTCACTCATGCTTCAACGCGTTTAGCGCGCTCTCAATCTCAATGGTCTGTAACAGACCTGAAGGCGGCGACTTCAGCAGTTGCGGACAAAGCCTTTCCAGCTCTGCCAGCAGTGCAATCGCCTGCGAGTGATTCCAGTGAGCGTCTTCTGCATCATCTCGACGCGCCAGCCATTGGGCCAACTTGGATGCAGAAACCTCTTGCTGCCGGGCCAGGTAGCCTAACAGTTCTGGAATCAAGATTTGTAAATTTTGTGTTCGTAACGGTAAAGGCACCGCGCGCAACGTCACGTGTTGCCCTTCTCGTTGTAAATCAATGCCCATCTGGCTCAGCAGCGCGGCATGATCGGCGATGGCGGCCAGCTCGGGCGCAGCAATTTTCAGGCGCACCGGGATCAGGAGCGGCTGCGGTTTTAAACCCTCTTCCCCTGGTTCAAGCTGGGCCTGTTTTAGCCAGCGCGCCGCCACGGCCAGCGATAACAATTGCAATGCGCTACCACGTTCCAGCAGCGCATAACGATCCTGCAAAACGCTTAACACGCGGCCAAAACTTTGCGCATGAGCGGCCAGCGGCGCTTCACGCTTTTCCGGCAAACGCACCGGAGCCGCGGCAGGAACTGGCGCCGCGCGCGGCGTTTCTACCATCGGCGTTTTCATCAACTGCTTATAGGCATTACCTTCACGCGCACTGTAAACCGGCTCTTTATTCTGCCAATTCGCATTCGCGGCCGCAGAAGCCCCGCCGCTGCGTGGCGTGTTGCTGGGTTGTGCAAAGTGGTTCGCGCCTGCCGCCTGACGGTTTTCTGGCTGCCACTTCGGCGCAGGTTCTTCGGCGTGGGCGATGGGCAATTCCGGCGCGCGGCTGGCTTGCAGCGCACTCATCACGCCTTGCCAGATAAAATCATGTACCAGACGCGACTGATGAAAACGCACCTCGTGCTTAGCCGGATGGACGTTGACATCCACCTGATGCGGGTCGATCTCCAGATAGAGCACGTAAGCCGGTTGCTGATCGTCGCCAAGCTGCGTTTGATAAGCCTGACGAATCGCGTGATTGATGAGCTTGTCGCGCATCATGCGTCCGTTGACGTAGCAATATTGCAGATCGGTAACCTGGCGCGAACCGTGAGGATCGGCGACCCAACCGCGCAGCGCTAAATCATCGTGCTGCCACTCAATGCGTAAAGCGTGCTGCATAAACGTGGTGCCGCAAATGGCCCCTAAACGCCGCTCCCGCTGCGCATCTTCACTGACCGCGCGATACTGACGCATTAACTTACCGTTGTGACTAAGCGAAATAGCGACGTCAAAACGTGCCAGCGCAATACGACGAATCACCTCATCGATATGGGTAAACTCGGTCTTTTCAGTGCGCATGAATTTGCGGCGAGCGGGCGTGTTATAAAACAGGTCGAGCACTTCCAGCGAGGTGCCTACCGGATGCGCAGCCGGTTTCACCGTCACATCCATGTCGCGCCCTTCCGCGTAGGCTTGCCAGGCTTCGCTTTGGTCGGCGGTGCGTGAAGTCAGCGTTAAACGAGAAACGGAACTGATACTGGCGAGCGCTTCGCCACGAAAGCCGAGGCTCATGATCGCCTCAAGGTCATCAAGCGAAGCAATTTTGCTGGTCGCATGCCGCGCCAATGCCATTGCAAGCTCGGCTTTGGCGATACCGCAGCCGTTGTCGCGAATGCGGATGAGCTTCGCGCCACCTTTCTCAATATCGACGTCAATGCGCGTGGCGCCGGCATCAAGGCTGTTTTCCACCAGCTCTTTTACGACCGACGCCGGGCGCTCAACCACTTCGCCTGCGGCAATCTGGTTCGCCAGCTGCGGCGGTAAAATCTGTATTGGCATGGTGGTGATCCTTCTGGCTGGTTGGCTCACGGGGAGCCAACAATCAGGATTGCGGAATTTTTAAGTTTTGCCCCAGCATCACATTGCTCGACTTCATATTATTCGCCTGCATGATGGCTTTCGAGCTCACGCCATAGTGCGCGGCAATCGCCGTGAGGGAATCACCGCGCACCACTTTATGCCGGGTTGGACGACTCGCCGCCACGCTGACGCTGGATTTCGCGGGCACCTTCAGGCGCTGTCCCACCCAAACCACATCGCGCTTCAGGCTATTCATCTCACGTAACGTCGCCATGCTCACGCCATATTTTGCCGCGATGCCCGACAGCGTTTCGCCACGCGTGACGGTATGACGCTGCGTTGCGCCGGTATATTGCACCGTACCGGTCGCCGGGTTGCTGGCGACGCTAACCGCTGGTGCGCTGCCCAGCGGCCGGTTTTCCTCCTTTGGGATCGATTGCAGCGGATGCGTAAGGAAATAATTGCGTAGGCCTTTATAAATCGACTGAGCAATCTTCTCCTGATACGCGCTGCTGCCAAGCAGCCGCTCCTCCGCGGCATTACTAATAAAGCCGGTTTCGACCAGTAAAGAGGGAATATCCGGGGAACGTAAAACGCCAAGGCTGGCATGTTCCGGCAGACGCTTATGCAGCGGCGTAATACCGCGCAACTGCTGCAGGACTTTGACGGCGACGTCATAACCTACACGCTGTGAATGACCAAACTGCAAATCCAGCACTGCCTGGCTAAGATAGGGATCGGCCTGGCTGTTCGCCAGCAGATCCCCTGCGCCGCCTAACAGCTCAGATTGTTTTTCTTTCTGTTCCAGCCAGTTCGCCATTTCGTTATTGGCGCGGCGGTTAGACAGCACCCAAACCGATGCGCCGGTGGCTGAGTGATTTGGCGCGGCGTCGGCGTGAATGGATACCAGCAGGTTCGCGTTCTCTTTACGCGCCACTTCTGAGCGGCCCATTACCGAGATGAAATAGTCGCCGTTACGCGTCAGCACCGGTTTGAACATCGGATCCTGATCCATCAGCGCTTTCAACTTACGCGCAATTGAGATGGTGACATTTTTCTCGTGCAAACCGTGCTGGCCGGATGCGCCGGGATCCTGACCGCCGTGCCCGGCATCAATCGCCACAATTACCACATCGTTGCGACTAACCGAGTTGCCGGGACGCACGGTGGTATTGCTGCTGGTCACCGCTGTCACCTGATTGGCGTTGAACGGATTGCCCTGGCTGCTGCTGCTCGGCTGGCTTTCACGCGCGGTAGTAACAGGCGCGGCAGCGGCCGGGCGCTTCGCTGGCTGCGTCCCACGAATGGTGAACACCACGCGATAATTACTGCCATCGCGCTGCGTGCTGGCGCGCGTCTGCGCGGGCTGCGTCAGTTCGAATACCAAACGCAGGCTTTGCTTATCCTTCGGCTGGCTATGGCGAATGCGCTGCACAATATTTTCGCCGCTAAAATTGAGCGGCAATCCTTTAATCGCGCCGCTTTGACGAATATCCAGCACTACACGATTGGGATTGTGCAGCGGAAAAAAGCCATACACGGGCTGACCGTTAAAGCTCAGGGTGACGGTGGCCTGGCTATCGCCATTTTCGACTTTGATATCTGATAACGTGGCAGACAACGCCGAGGCAGAAAACAGGCACAGCAAGCTCAGTACAATGATTTTCATCCGTGACATCATGCCGGATCCCTGCCTTGCTGGAATTGGGTTAACAGCGCTTCGCCCGTGGCGGAAACCGCGCTTATTTCGGCTTCACGCGCCGCATCCACGTAGCGCAACGTCAGCGCTAAATCGGGTTCAGGCAGCACGCCGGTGCCCTGCTGCGGCCACTCCACCAGACAGAGCGCATCGCCGGTGAAATAGTCGCGGATGCCCATGAACTCCAACTCTTCGGGATCGGCAAGACGATAGAGATCGAAATGGTACAGCGTGCGAGAGCCGAGCTCGTAGGGCTCGACCAGCGTATACGTTGGGCTTTTTACATTGCCTTGATGGCCGAGCGCCTGCAGAAAACCACGGCTAAAGGTGGTCTTACCGGCACCCAAATCGCCATAAAGATAGATCACCAGCGCGCTGTTGCAGACGCGCGCCAATTGCGCACCCAGATTCAGGGTTGCCGCCTCATCGGGCAAAGGGATAACACAGGTCTTCATGCTTTATTGTTGGATCATCTCTGGATTAACAAACTGCCACAGCAGCTCGAACAAATCAGTGGCTAACATGCCGCGAGTACCGCGCTGACGCGCGACGGCATCGGCTGTTGCCCCATGCGCGACACAGCCTGCGCAGGCTGCATCAAGTAATGTCAGTTTCTGGCCGAGCAGAGCGGCAATAATCCCGCTCAGCACATCGCCCATGCCGCCAGACGCCATGCCCGCGTTGCCCACATCGGCAATAGCGATGTCACCCGCCGCGCTGGCAATCACCGTGCCCGCGCCTTTCAGAACCACCACGCCGCCGTAGCGTTTCGCCAGGGCGCGCGCAGCGTGTAAGCGGTCACTCTCAATCTCGCTGGTTTTCACCCCCAGCAAGCGCGCAGCTTCGCCGGGATGCGGCGTAATGATGCGATTCTGACGGTTATCCTGCTTGATTGCCAGCAGGTTAAGCGCATCCGCATCCCAAAGCATCGGCTTTTCACTGACCGCGATCTTTTTCAGTGCCTTCTGAGCCCAATCGCGCTGGCCGAGCCCCGGTCCAACGGCGATCACATCCGCCCACTCCAGCGCCTGATCCAGCCGTTCATCGCTCAGCGCATCAACCATTAACTCCGGTCGCGCGGTGAGAATCGGACCAATATTATCTTCATGTGTCAGCACGCGCACAAGTCCGGCGCCGGTTCGCAGGGCGGCTTCACCGGTCATGCGAATCGCGCCCGCCGTGCCGCTGTCACCGCCGACCACCAATAGCCGCCCCTGATCACCTTTATGTGAAGTAGCGCGACGTGGTTTCAGCCAGCGCGTTAAATTCCCGGCGTCATAGCGTGAAATCGGTGCCTGCTCAGCGGCAAGATATGCCGACAAGCCCAACTCATGGTTGTGCAGAACGCCAACGTAATCGCGCGCCTTGCCGGTCAGTTGGCCGGGTTTCAGCGTAATCATGCTCAACGTGTGATCGGCGATGACCGTTTCGCCCGGCGCCGTGCCATTAGCCGCCAGCAAACCAGAGGGAATATCGATCGCCAGCACCGGTGCGGCATGCGCGTTGATGAGTGTGATCAGGCGATCGTAGGGATCGGCGGGCGCGCGATTCAGGCCGGTGCCGAGCAGCGCATCGACAATCACCTCAACCTGCTCCGGCCAGGGCGCATCCGCCGCGTGAATCACACCGCCCGCCGCCAGCCATGCGTCTTGCGCCTGCTGCGCCTCTTCTGGCAGGGCTCTACTGCCCGCGCACGCCAGCAGCGTCACGTTCAATCCTGCTGCCTGCGCCAGTCGCGCCACCACATAACCATCGCCGCCATTGTTGCCGTGCCCGCACAGGATCAACCAATGCTGCGCCTGCGGCCACAGCTGGCGGCCTAATTCATAGCTGGCCTGGCCCGCACGTTGCATCAGCTCAAACAGCGTTAAGCCCAGGCTATCGGCGGCATCGCGTTCCAGTTGCGCCATCGCCTGCGCAGGCCAGACAGAGTGTGTTAAACTGCGCGCGTTTGCTTCAATTGCCTGGTTTCTCATGTCATATCCTCTCGATCTTCAACAGCTCGCTGAACAAATTAAACAGTGGGGACGCGACCTCGGCTTCCAGCAGGTGGGTATTTGCGATACCGATCTGAGCGCCGAAGAGCCCAAACTGCAGGCGTGGCTTGATAAGCAATATCATGGCGAGATGGATTGGATGGCGCGCCACGGCATGATGCGTGCGCGGCCGCATGAGCTGCTACCTGGCACGCTGCGCGTGATTAGCGTACGCATGAATTACCTTCCAGCTAAAGCCGCCTTTGCCAGCACCTTAAAAAATCCGCAGCTGGGCTATGTAAGCCGCTATGCGCTGGGCCGCGACTATCACAAAGTATTGCGCAATCGACTGAAAAAGCTCGGAGAAATGATTCAGGCGCACTGTGGCGAACTTAATTTTCGTCCGTTCGTCGATTCCGCACCGATTCTGGAACGCCCGATTGCCGCTAAAGCCGGTTTAGGCTGGACCGGCAAACATTCGCTGATCCTCAACCGCGAAGCGGGTTCGTGGTTCTTCCTCGGCGAACTGCTGATTGATCTGCCGTTACCGGTCGATCAGCCCCAGGAAGAGCAGTGTGGACGCTGTGTCGCCTGTATCACTATCTGCCCCACTTCCGCCATCGTCGAACCTTACGTGGTCGATGCGCGTCGCTGCATCTCCTATCTCACCATCGAGTTGGAAGGCGCAATTCCTGAAGAGTTCCGTCCGCTGATTGGTAATCGAATTTATGGCTGTGACGATTGCCAGCTGATCTGCCCGTGGAATCGTTACGGCCAGCTAACCGATGAAGATGATTTCTCGCCGCGCGCGGTGCTGCATGCGCCGCCGCTCACCGATCTGTTCAAATGGGATGAAGCCAAATTTCTGCGTATCACCGAGGGTTCAGCGATTCGGCGTATTGGGCATTTGCGCTGGTTGCGAAATATTGCGGTGGCATTGGGCAATGCGCCCTGGGCAGAAGAAAATATGGCGGCATTAGCATTGCGCAGCGGCGAACATCCCCTGCTTGATGAGCATATTGAATGGGCGATTGCACAGCAGTTGCAGAAACGCGCGGCGCAAGCGGTAGAAGTGCAGCCAGCGAAGAAACAGCGGCTGGTGCGCGCGGTCGAAAAAGGCCTGCAACGTGATGCGTGATTGAGCAGTCGCCCAGGATAAAACGCTTTTCCACATGCTGTGAATAAAATTATCCCACTGAATCGTGACGGAGATCGTAATTTCGTCTTAAGGGCAAGATCACAGTCTGAAATAGTTATAACCACTTACAAATCAATCAATTAAGCGATTATTGTAAATATTCACGTCGTATTTAGCGCGCAGGGGTTTGTCCAGAGCTTGTGGATAACTCTGTTCAAAACAGTTTTAAACAACGGGGAAAACGCCGTCAGAAGCTTGCAGGCGCATTGTGGATAACCTGTGAGATAACTGCATCAGACAACAAGCATTATCGCTGCTAGCGAGGCGTGCAAAATTTCCAGAAAAAAACGATGTCGCATGCGATCAAAAAAGATCTGCAGCTGTTTTAATTCTGATTGCGCCTAAGGGCAAATAACATTAGTGAATATGAAAATCTGGAGCGGGAAACGAGACTCGAACTCGCGACCCCGACCTTGGCAAGGTCGTGCTCTACCAACTGAGCTATTCCCGCATAATCTTCGTATTTTAGTCTGCTACTGCGTTGGCTGCCTTCACTCACCCAGGTCACTTACTCATGTAAGCTCCCAGGGATTCGTTCAGTTGCCGCCTTGTTGCAAACTAAAATACTCGATTCTGACTCTTCGTATTTTTGTCACAACAATCACGCTAACGACTAAATCCGTGATTTGGATGGTTTACTACAAACTCTGGAGCGGGAAACGAGACTCGAACTCGCGACCCCGACCTTGGCAAGGTCGTGCTCTACCAACTGAGCTATTCCCGCATTAGAGGTTTACTACTCAACGAAAGTTTGGAGCGGGAAACGAGACTCGAACTCGCGACCCCGACCTTGGCAAGGTCGTGCTCTACCAACTGAGCTATTCCCGCATAATCATCGTATTTGTGTTGGTTACTGCGTTGGCTGCCTTCACTCAATCAGGTCACTTACTGAAGTAAGCTCCCAGATATTCGCTCAGTTGCCGCCTTGTACCCAACTCAACTACTCGATTCTGAGCTTCGTCGTACTACTTTACTTCTCCGTTCCGCATGAAATTCTTCACCGGTACGGGGTGCGCATTATACGAGAAATCCTTTCAGTCGCAAGAGTCTAAAAGCAAAATTTTGCGCTTTCCGCGCGTTCGCTGCTTTTATCGACAACCTGATGATTTCCTGCGCACCCGCGGCGGTTAAAGCTGCAGGAAGTGCTCGCGATAGTACGCCAACTCAGCGACGGACTCGCGAATATCATCCAGCGCCTGATGGCTACCGGACTTTTTAAAACCTGGCAAGATATCTGGTTTCCAGCGGCGCGCCAGCTCTTTCAGCGTGCTGACATCAAGATAGCGATAGTGGAAATAGGCTTCCAGTTCAGGCATGTACTTAAACAGGAAGCGACGATCCTGACCAATACTGTTGCCGCAAATCGGCGAGGTGTTCGCCGGCACCCACTGTTTCAGGAACTCGATGGTGGCCAGTTCCGCCGCACGGTCATCGTGCTCGCTGGCTTTGACGCGCGCCACCAATCCGCTATTGGTGTGCGTGCGCACGTTCCAGTCATCCATCAACGCCAACTGATCGTCAGATTGATGCACCGCGAACACCGGGCCTTCTGCCAGGATGTTAAGGTTGGCATCGGTCACGATGGTAGCGATCTCAATAATGCGATCGCGTTCCGGATCCAATCCGGTCATTTCGAGGTCGATCCAAATCAGGTTGTTTTCATTTCCAGCTGTCATGCGTTTCCCGCCTGTTGCCAAAGTCGTCATTAAACTCATTTCAGGTGTATCATAGACGTTTTGCCCAGCAGGGCGAAACCTGGCGAAAGCCGTGAGAGGATGCGTGAGTAAAAACAAACTGTCGAAAGGTCAACAACGTCGCGTAAGCGCCAACCATCAGCGTCGTCTGCAGCAACGGAGCGATAAGCCGGAGCCGGATGATAGTCTGTTTGGAGAAGCGGCTGATGGCGTGGTGATCAGCCGTTTCGGCATGCACGCAGACGTGGAAGATAGCGAAGGCGTTGTGCATCGCTGTAACATCCGCCGCACCATTCGCTCGCTGGTCACTGGCGATCGCGTTTTATGGCGCGCTGCCATTGGCGGCGGCAAAGGGATCGTCGAAGCGGTACACGAACGTAAGACGGTGCTAACGCGCCCAGACTTCTATGACGGCGTGAAACCGATCGCCGCCAACATCGATCAGATCATTATCGTTTCGGCGATCCTGCCAGAGCTGTCACTCAACATCATTGATCGTTACCTGGTCGCCAGCGAAACCCTTGGCGTGGAACCGCTGCTGGTGCTCAACAAAACCGACCTTTTAGATCCCGAAGGCCGCGCGTTTGTTGATGAGCAGATGGAGATCTATCGCAACATTGGTTATCGCGTCTTGATGGTTTCCAGCCACGCCAAAGATGGCTTGGTTGAACTGGAAAGCGCCTTAACCGGCCGCGTCAGCATCTTTGCCGGCCAATCTGGCGTGGGCAAATCGAGCCTGCTGAATAACCTGCTTGGCCTGGAGGTAGCGGCTGAAATTCTGACCAACGATGTGTCGAACGTTTCTGGATTAGGTCAGCACACCACCACCGCGTCACGCCTTTACCACTTCCCGGCGGGCGGCGATGTGATCGATTCACCGGGCGTGCGTGAGTTTGGTTTATGGCATCTGGAGCCGGAACAAGTGACGCGCGGCTTTGTCGAATTCCGTGAATTCCTTGGCGGTTGCCGTTTCCGCGACTGTAAGCACGATACCGATCCTGGCTGTGCCATTCGCGAAGCGGTGGAAGAGGGCAAGATTGATATCTCCCGCTTCGATAACTACCACCGAATTCTGGAAAGTATGGCGCAGGTAAAGACGCGTAAAAACTTTTCCTCCGACGCAGATTAAGCAGTACAACGGCACATTCGCCAACGCGCTGGGGCGCTGCTACAATCCGCCCCCTTTTTTGTTAACGACACGTAATTAAGCCAGGAGGCAACGGTGTTTGATCGTTTTAAACTCGGCCTGAATCATATTTTGCCTAAAAAAGGCCTCACCGAACTCGCCGGTTGGGGTGCCAGCCGCCGTGGTGGCTGGCTCACTAAAGCGGTCATCGACCTATTTGTCTGGTACTACAAAGTGGATATGGCGGAAGCCAGCAAGCCACATACCGGCAGCTACCGCACCTTCAATGATTTCTTCGTGCGTCCGTTAAAAGAGGGCGCGCGTCCGATCGATACCGATGCCTCTTTACTGGCGCTGCCCGCCGATGGCGCGATCAGCCAGCTGGGCCGCATTGCCGGCGATCAGATCTTCCAGGCCAAAGGCCACACTTACAGCCTGCAGGCGCTGCTGGCCGGTAACGACGATCTGGCGGATCAGTTTCATGACGGCGAGTTTGTTACCACTTATCTCGCCCCGCGCGATTATCACCGCGTGCATATGCCGTGTAACGGCATCCTGCGCGAAATGATCTATGTGCCGGGCGATCTCTACTCCGTCAACCCGCTGACCGCACGTAACATCCCGAATCTGTTTGCGCGTAACGAGCGCGTGATCTGCGTATTCGATACCGATCATGGCCCGATGGTGCAGATCCTTGTCGGTGCCACCATTGTGGGTAGCATCGAAACCGTGTGGGCGGGCACCATTACGCCACCGCGCGAAGGTGTGATTAAACGCTGGCGCTATCCGTCTGCCGATCATGATGGTGCGGTGGTGCTGTTGAAAGGCCAGGAAATGGGTCGCTTCAAGTTGGGTTCAACGGTGATCAACCTGTTCGCGCCAAATCGCGTGAAGCTGGCAGAAAGCCTTGAAGCCGAAAGCAAAACCCGCCTCGGTCAGCCGCTGGCCATCGCCCTGCCTCAGCCTGGCGACAGCGTCTCACTTAGCAAATAACCCGGAATCTCTCCCGTGCGTGTTTTCCTCTCCTTGCTGCTGAGCCTTGTGCTCAGCAGTTCTGTATTTGCAGCCACCGTTCCGCAATCCAGCCAGCTAAAGCAGGAACTGGATGCGGCTAAATCGGCGAAAACCTCACCCGCGCAAACCGAGCAGGTGCAGGCGCTCGAATCGGCGATCAATTTCCTCAACGAGCGCGATGAGTCGCTGGAGCGCGCGAAGCAGTATCAGCAGGTGATTGATGATTTCCCGCGGCTGGCGCGCGAATTACGTCAGCAGATCGCCACGCTGACGGACAGCAGCAAGGCGGTGCGCAGCAATATGAGCAGCGCCGAGCTGGATCAGGAGCTGTTGCAGGTTAGCAGCCAGCTGCTGGAGGAAGGCCGTCAGGCGCAGCAGGAGCAGGATCGCGCGCGCGAGATCAGCGATTCACTGTCGCAGCTGCCGCAGCAGCAAACCGATGCACGCCGGGCGATGACCGAAAGCGATCGTCGCGCGCAGAGCGCTTCGACGGCGACTACGCCGCTGGCGCAGGCGCAGATTTACGCGCGTCAGGCGGAAAACGCCGCCAACAAAGCGCGCGTGGACGAGTTAGAGCTGGCGCAGCTTTCGGCGAATAACCGTCAGGAACTGGCGCGTATGCGCGCTGAGGTGCATCAGCGCAAAGCGACTCAACTGGATAACTATCTGCAGGCGCTGCGCAATCAGCTCAACAATCAGCGCCAGCGCGAAGCTGAACTGGCGCTTGAGCGCACCGAGCAGCTGGCGGAAAACAGCGGCGATCTGCCGAGTTCGATCAGCGATCAGTTCCGCGTTAACCGCGAACTCTCCGCAGACCTTAATCAACAAGCGCAGCGCATGGATTTAGTCGCTTCGCAGCAGCGTCTGGCCACCAATCAGACCTTGCAGGTGCGTCAGGCGCTGAGCACGTTGCGTGAGCAGTCGCAATGGCTGGGGGCGTCCAATCTGTTGGGCGAAGCCTTGCGTGCGCAGGTTGCCCGTCTGCCAGAGATGCCGAAATCTCAGCAGATCGACAGCGAAATGGGCCAGCTGCGGGTGCAGCGTCTGCATTATGAGGATCTGTTAGAGCGCCAGCAGGAACTGCGCAAAGCCAAGCAGGATGACGGCACGCCGTTCAGCAGCGATCAGGTACGCATCCTCGAAGCGCAACTTAAAACCCAGCGCGAACTGCTGAACTCACTGATTTCCGGTTGCGATACGCTGATTCTGGAAATCACCAAGCTCAAAGTTTCCAATACGCAGCTACAGGATGCCTTAGCCGAAGTTAAAGATGCGACGCATCGCTATCTGTTCTGGACCGCTGACGTTAATACCATCGGCCTGAATTTCCCGGTGGAGATGGTGCAGGATCTCAAGCGTCTGTTGTCGCTGGATACCGCCGGCCAGCTCGGCAAAGCGCTGGCGATGATGTTTACCAATCGCGAAACCGTGTTACCGATTATTGGTGCGATTCTGCTGGTTGGCTTCAGCATCAGCTCGCGTCGTCACTACAACGCCTTTATGGAGCGCTCCGCCAGCCGCGTCGGTAAAGTGACGCAGGATCGCTTCAGCCTGACGCTGCGCACGGTATTTTGGTCGATTCTGGTGGCGGTGCCGCTGCCGGTATTGTGGGCCGCGCTCGGTTACGGTTTACAGCATGCCTGGCCTTATCCGTTCGCCGTGGCGATTGGCGATGGCATCACCGCCACGCTGCCGCTGCTGTGGGCCTTTATGATCAGCGCGGCGTTTGCACGTCCCGATGGCTTGTTTGTGGTGCATTTCCGTTGGCCGCAAGCGCGCGTGGCGCGTGCCATGCGCTATTACTCGCTGTCGGTGGGGCTGATTGTGCCGCTGATCATGCTGCTGATCGCCTTTGCCAATCTCGACGATCCGCAATTCTCCGGCACGCTGGGACGCGTGTGCTTCATCCTGATTTGTGGCGCGCTGAGTATCGTTACCGTTAGCCTGAAACGCGCCGGTATTCCGCTCTATCTGGATAAAGAGGGCAACGGCGATAACTTCGTAAACCGCATTTTGTGGAACCTGATGATCGCCCTGCCGCTGGTGGCTGCCCTCGCCTCCTGCATCGGTTATCTCGCCACAGCGCAGGCGCTGCTGGCGCGTCTGGAAACCTCGGTGGGCATCTGGTTCTTCCTGCTGGTGGTGTATCACATCATCCGCCGCTGGATGCTGATTCAGCGCCGCCGTATCGCCTTTGACCGTGCACGTCAGCGTCGTGCCGATATGCTGGCCAACCGCGCGCGCAGTGAAGAAGAGAAAGAGCAATCAACGCCAGCGAATGCCGACACCATCGAAATCGATGAGCCAAGCATTGATCTTGATGAGATCAGCGCACAGTCGCTGCGTCTGGTGCGTTCAATCCTGACGCTGATTGCGCTGGTTTCGGTGATTGTGCTGTGGTCAGAAATCCACTCGGCGTTTAGCTTCCTTGATAACATTCCGCTGTGGAATGCCAGCACCACCATTCAGGGTGTGGACAGCGTGCAGGCGATTACGCTGGGTGCGGTGTTGATTGCGATTCTGGTGCTGATCATCACCACGCAGCTGGTGCGTAACATGCCCGCGTTGCTGGAACTGGCGCTGTTGCAGCATCTCAGTTTGGCGCCGGGCACCGGTTACGCCATTACCACTTTGACCAAGTATGCTTTGATGCTGATTGGCGGCTTGATTGGCTTCTCAATGATGGGCATTGAGTGGTCGAAGCTGCAGTGGCTGGTTGCTGCGTTGGGTCTGGGTTTGGGTTTCGGGATGCAGGAGATTTTCGCTAACTTTATCTCCGGCCTGATTATCCTGTTTGAGAAACCGATCCGTATTGGCGATACCGTGACCATTCGCGACCTGACGGGCAGCATTACGCGCATCAACACGCGTGCCACCACCATCACCGATTGGGACCGCAAAGAGATCATCGTGCCGAATAAGGCTTTCATTACTGAGCAGTTCGTGAACTGGTCGCTGTCGGATTCAGTGACGCGTGTGGTGCTGACGATTCCAGCGCCTGCCAGAGTCAACAGTGATGAAGTGACCAACATTCTTAAGCAGGCAGCCGATCGCTGCACCTACGTGCTAGATATGCCAGCGCCGGATGTGTTCCTGGTCGACCTGCAGCAAGGTATTCAGCTGTTTGAACTGCGCGTGCATGCGGCGGAGATGGGGCATCGCATGCCGCTGCGCCATGAACTGCATCAGCTGATTCTGCGCGGCTTTGAGGAGCACGGCATTGAGATGCCGTTCCCGCCGTTCCAGGTGCGCATGGAGACGTTAGGAAAGCAAAACCCCGCGACTAACGGTGCGCCCGCCAATAAGACCTTCAAATCTGGCGGATTATAAAACAAAACGCCCGGCAGATGCCGGGCGTTTTTTATTGCCGCTCGGAGTTTATCACTTCACAAACTCTTCGCCCTGCGAGATATCTTTCTTCAGCGTTTCCAGCATGCCGTTTAGCGCCTGCTGTTCAAAGGCACTTAGCGTGCCCAGCGGACGGCGTTCAACGATGCCGTTTTTGCCCAGCAGCAGCGGCTGCGAGAAGAAGCGGGCATATTCGCCATCGCCTTCCACATACGCGCACTCCACCACGTTGGCTTCGCCTTGCAGGGCACGAATCAATGACAGGCCAAAACGGGCCGCTGCCTGTCCCATCGACAGCGTCGCCGATCCGCCACCGGCTTTGGCTTCCACCACTTCGGTGCCCGCATTCTGAATACGTTTGGTGAGATCCGCCACTTCCTGCTCGCTGAAGCTCACGCCTTTCACCTGCGACAGCAGCGGCAGAATCGTTACGCCGGAATGCCCGCCCACCACCGGCACTTCAATCTCGTTAGGCTGCTTGCCTTTTAGCGCCGCGACAAAGGTATTGGCACGGATGATATCGAGGGTGGAAACGCCAAACAGGCGATTCTTGTCATACACGCCGGCTTTTTTTAGCACTTCGGCCGCAATCGCCACCGTCGTATTCACCGGATTGGTGATGACGCCAATCAGCGCTTTTGGCGCGGTGCTGGCAACCTGTTCGATCAGGTTACGCACGATACCGGCGTTGACGTTAAACAGGTCGGCGCGATCCATGCCCGGCTTACGTGCCACACCCGCGGAGATCAGCACCACATCAGCACCATGCAGCGCAGGCGTAGCATCTTCACCGCTAAACCCTTCCACGGTGACTGCCGTTGGGATATGACTGAGATCGACCGCCACACCGGGCGTTACCGGGGCGATATCGTAAAGTGAGAGAGCTGAGCCTGCGGGTAATTGCGTTTTGAGCAGCAGTGCGAGCGCCTGGCCAATACCACCAGCGGCACCGAGAACGGCAACTTTCATCCTGAACTCCTTATTAAGGTGGGGCAGAGATATGCCGAAAATCCATCAGGTTACGAGTTTAATCAACTTCTCAGGCGATAGCGACTAAACCTGTCGCGCACTAAACACTACGCCGCAATCGGCTCCCGAGACATCTCCACTTCAGAAGTCGCCTGAATGATTCATTCGCAGCCAGAAGACAATGGACGGCAATGATCATCGATATTGTTGTTACCACTTCAATAATATAACAACTTCGCAACCTTCGCTTTGCGCGTCCACCCGCGATTTTGGTGCAACATCATATTCTGTTATGATGCCCGCCCCGCAGGTCATTACCGCGATTCTCTTACCAGACTTATTGCATAAAAATTCATCTAAATGCATAATAATTTATCTGCCGTGGGCCTGTTGCCCTCTGCAACCCCTTTTTAATTGGTAGCTTATGCGAAACCCATCGAAACAAGACGACTTGATTAAGGCGTTTAAAGCCTTATTGAAGGAAGAGAAATTCAGCTCCCAGGGCGAAATCGTGCAGGCGCTGCAGGAAGACGGCTTCGAGAATATTAATCAGTCCAAAGTTTCTCGCATGCTGACCAAGTTCGGCGCGGTGCGCACGCGCAACGCCAAGATGGAGATGGTTTACTGCCTGCCTGCTGAACTCGGCGTGCCCACCACCACCAGCCCGCTGAAGAATCTGGTGCTGGATATCGATTACAACGATGCGTTAGTGGTGATTCACACCAGTCCGGGCGCGGCGCAGCTGATAGCGCGCCTGCTGGATTCGCTGGGCAAAGCGGAAGGCATTCTCGGCACCATTGCCGGTGATGACACCATCTTTATTACCCCCGCGCGCACCTTCTCGGTAAAACAGCTGTACGACGCGATCCTGGTTTTATTCGAACAAGAGCTATAAAACCCTGCTGCATACCGGCAGTTCCTCTGCCGGTAATCTTGCCCTTTGCGCTTCATTCGTAACCATTCTGTTACAAATCCCTTTGTAAATAATAAGTTATCCATATGCCTGGCGGTTCTTTTCAGCCGCTATTATTGGTACGACCTTTGTGCCTATTTAACCTTATGCGCTATTTTACGCTGCTTTACACATTGTGCTCAGTGTCTTTCCCTTCTCTATCTTTATCAGCCAGCGAGATCAACCACGATCTTTCGCACTAAAAGATAATTTGATGTAGATCATTGTTTTTACGGTGAAATAACCACCTATGGTTAAGATCCAGGCGTTTTTTATAACTTCAGGTTCTAAAAAAGTGCCATAAGGATAAAGAATTACAACCAAACATTATTAGCTCGGTATTAATTTCATGGGTGATTAGATCTATACTTGTTTTCGTGATGCAAATCACACGAAAGAAAAAGATAAAAATAGACGACGAGGAAAAATACCATGAACGTTAAAACTACTATCGCGACTTTAAGTGTTCTCTCTGCCCTGTCATTTGGTGCTTTTGCAGCAGATTCTATTAATGCTGAACAGGCTGCGAATCTGCAACCTGCGGGCACCATCAGCGTCAGCGGCGTGGGCGGTTCTCCAATGGATATCCGTCAGCAGTTAAACGATAAAGCCGACCAGCAAGGTGCGAAAGCCTATCGCGTGGTTGAGGCGAATACCGGTGACAGCTACCACGCAACCGCTGAGCTGTACAAATAAGTTATTGGCTTGAAAAGCAATGTGAACGGCGACCCGTTTGAGACGCTCTTGCCTCTCAGGTTGCCGGCCCCCATTTCAGGAGAGTGAATCATGAAAAGTAAATTAGCTATCGCAGTACTGGGCCTGGCTTCTGTTCTTTCTTTTGGCGCGAGTGCCGCCAGCCTGGTTTCAAACCAACAAGCTGAACAGCTGCAATCTCTGAACCAAACCATCAGCGTGAGCGGTATTGACGGCGACCAAACCAACGTGCGTCAGGAACTGTCACAGAAAGCCGATGCGCAGGGTGCCAGCCATTACCGCATCATCGAAAGCAACCGTGGCGATACCTTCCACGTGACTGCTGAACTGTACAAATAATCACTAATTGAACGTCCAGTGCCTTGATGGCGCCAGGCAATAGATCGACGACCCGCCACCCCTTTTCTGCCGCAGGTTGTTGATTAAACGAGGAGAAAATTATGAAAATCAAAACAACCATCGCAACTGCTACCCTGCTTTCCCTGTTCGCCTTTGGTGCTTCTGCAGCACAACTGGTCACCGAACAACAGGCGCAGAATCTGCAACCTACCGGCAGCACTATCTCAATCAGCGGAACCGGCGGTTCGCCAATGGACTATCGTGCCGAGCTTTCTCAGAAAGCGGATGAGCAAGGTGCCAGCGCTTACAAAGTGATTGAAGCGAAAACCGGCGACAGCTACCACGTGACAGCTGAGCTGTATAAGTAATTCCTCGTCAATTAAGACGAACCCTTTGGCCCCGCTCGCCGGGGCCCTTTTTACTTTATATTGAAGCGGAGCTGGCCTTCCAGCTCCTCTTCTGCTTCATCAAATAGCAGGATCAATGCGCCATACCGGCGTTTCTGCCCTTTCCCCAGATTTACAAATTCAATCTCCAGCGGCAACGGCAGTTGCTCACCGACAATCGCACCCCAAAGATCGTCAAGATCGTTGATGGCGAGATCGGCTAACGCAAAACGATCGCTAAACTGTCGATAAAAATGGGCTTGATCGACAATCTCGTCGAAATCGAAACGCTCGGTTCTCATCATGACGCCCTCTTGGTTGTTGCGGCTAGCTGAGTCCGCCGAGGTGCAACGCTTTAACTTCCAGATACTCTTCCATCCCCAACACCGATCCTTCGCGTCCCAGTCCAGACTCTTTCACGCCGCCAAACGGTGCCAGCTCAGTGGATACCGCGCATTCGTTAATGCCGATCATGCCCGCTTCCAGCGCCGCTGAGACGCGGAATACCCGGTGCAAATTCTGCGTGTAGAAGTAAGCCGCCAGGCCAAATTCGGTATTGTTGGCACGCGCAATCACCTCGGCTTCATCGTCAAAGCGGAAGCAAGCCGCAACCGGACCAAACGTCTCTTCCTGCGCCAGCTTCATCTCTTCATGCGCTTCGCCAATCACCGTTGGTTGCCAGAAGTTGCCGCCAAGAGGATGACGTTCGCCGCCGACCAGCAATTTGCCGCCTTTACTCAATGCATCTTTGACGTGCTCTTCCACTTTCTCCAGCGCGGACGGCTCAATCAGCGGGCCAACGATCACGCCTTCTTCCACGCCATTTCCGACTTTTAGTTTGCCCACCGCATCGGCCAGTTGATTAACGAAGCGATCGTAGACCGCGTTATGCACATAGAAGCGGTTGACGCTGACGCACACCTGCCCGGCGTTGCGGAATTTGTTGGCAATCGCGCCCTGCACCGCCGCATCAATATCGGCATCATCAAACACGATGTAAGGCGCGTTGCCGCCTAACTCCATCGAGACTTTTTTCATGGTCTCAGCCGCATTACGCATCAGCGTTTTGCCCACCGCGGTGGAACCGGTAAAGGAGATTTTGCGCACCGCCTTGCTGGCCATAATCGCGTCGCTGATGGCATGCGTATCGCCCGCCACCGCATTGAGTACGCCATCAGGCACACCGGCTTTCTGCGCCAGCGCCAGCAACGCGAAGGCGCTCAGCGGTGTGTTGTTAGCGGGTTTGATTATGCCGGTACAGCCCGCGGCCAATGCGGGGCCAAGTTTGCGCGTCAGCATCGCCATCGGGAAATTCCACGGCGTGATCGCCGCGACCACACCAATTGGTTCGCGCGTCGCCAGAATGCGCGAGCCCGGTTTAGCCGGCGGGATGATTTCACCGTTGGCGCGTTTCGCCTGCTCGGCAAACCACTGAATAAAGCTGGCGGCGTATTCCACTTCACCTTCGGCTTCTTTAAGCGGTTTACCCTGCTCGGCCGTCATCAACTGGCCGAGCCAGCTTTTGTTCTCGATGATCAGCTGATACCAGCGATAGAGGATTTCGGCACGCGCCTTGGCGGTTTTATCGCGCCAGGCGGGAAACGCACGCTGCGCGGCGGCAATCGCCTGTTCGGTTTCTTGCTGGCCGGCTTTCGCCACGTTAGCGATAACTTCGCCGGTGGCAGGATTGGTCACCTCAAAGGTGGCGCTGGCGTTATGCCACTGACCATCAGCGAAATAGCCGGTCTTGAAAAATTCGTGTTGTTGCAGGGAAGTGGACATCGGTTTTCTCCTGTCAGTTTGCGTCCTGTCAGGAAAGTATAGATGCCAATATCAGAGGTTTTTGTGTCAGCGTGGGATCTAAAAGGCCGCTGCAGGTTGCAGCGGCCAGTTTCAGATTTGTATTAAGGTGTTCTGATACTTATCCAGCATCAGCGCCAGCCGTTTCACCGGCTCGGTGACGTTATCAGGCGCAGCATAGTGCTGCAGCTTCTCCTGATACACATCCAGCTCCTTCAGCAGCCGCTCGAAGTAATAGCGCCGCTTATCATCGCTGGTTGCGGAGATGATGCGATCGGCGGTGTAGCGCAGCTGGCGGTGATAGGCCGAGAGATCTGCATTCACCGGCACTTCGGCATTACGCAGGCGTTGATGGCCGATAATCAGGGTCAGCGCGATACGGTACTTATCGATATCGCCGGGAAACAGGTTGAGCAGCAAAAACAGTTGCTGATACAGCGCCGGCAAGTGATTTTCACGACGACGCGCCTGATTAGTGGTCAGTGCAGCCACCGCGGCATACATAAAGCGATTCAGCAATTTACGTCCGGTACGCTCTTTGGATTTATCGCGAATCAGCAGAATCACCATCATCGCCACAAAGCAGCCAATCACCTGGCCCAGCACGTTATCGAGGAATACGTTGAACTCGAACTTCATTGGGTTATCCAGCACCAGCACGTTGATGGTACCAATCAACGCACCCAGCGTACCCAACTGACGACGCTGCACGAAGATGCCGCCGATAAAACCCAGCGCGCCGATGGCGATACACAACAGCAGCGCACTTTGCTGGGTCGCGGGCAGAATAAAAATGAAGTAGAGCGCGCCGAGCGGCACCGCAACCGTCATGCCGTAAAGGAAGTCTTTCGCCATCATCAGCGGATTCGGCATACGCATCGCCAGCGCGGTAATCACCGCCAGCATCACCATGCAGCCGCTGCCTGATGTCCAGCCGGTATACAGCCAGAACAGCGATCCCAGCGCGGTGGCGACAAAGGTACGTATACCGTTGATCATCGCGTGATGGGTTTCCGCAGAACGCGCCTGAATCACTACCTCGCGCTGCAGAATGCTCTCTTCCAGCGGGGTGATGCGGCTATTACTTTTAATGCCGTTAATCAGCAGCAGATATTCAGTGGCCGCGCCGACCCAACTCGCTAGCGTCACCGGCACGGTTTTGCTGCTCACGCCAATCAGGCGACGCATCACCTTCATGCGCTTATGCACATCGTTGACGCTGTTGACCTCTTTTTCGATCAGCAAACGATAGTGCGGTGGAATGTATTCCGGACGCGAGTTTTGAATCAGGAAAGTTTCGGCGGCCTGCGTGATCAGCGTCAGCGATAAGGTGTTGAGCATTTGCAGGCGGCGGCTGGAGTTTTTCCAGCGTGAGGATTCCATCATCAGCTGGCCGCGCATGCCGTTGAGTGCCGTGGTGCGACGCACTAACGCGCTCCAGGCCTTGTCCACTTCCTCTTTGTCTTCATGCGCGACGCACAGCTGCAGCAATTTGTAGTGCGCCACCAGCAGCGCATCCACTTCCTGCTCAATCACTTTTTTGATCGAACGCGGCGAGAACAGCATGTCGGCGAGGATGGCACACAGAATACCGATGACGATTTCACTGCAGCGCTCAACCGCGTACTGCGGAGCCAGCGTTAAGCCGCCGCTGGCATCCGCCGTCACCACGATGATCAGCGCGGTGTAACCGGCAAGACCCAACGCATAGGAGTTTTCGACTTTGATCAGCGAAGAGAGCCACACGCACATGCCGGCCCACATACAGCACAGCAGCAGCATCACCACCGGCGCGCGCACCGTGGCAATCATGATGGTGAGCGCGGCGATACAGCCAATAAAAGTACCGATGATGCGCAGAATGCCGCGATAGCGCAGCGCGCCAGAATAGGGATCGCCCCCCGCAGCAAAGGCGGTACCACCGGCCACGATGCCGGCGGTCATTACCGCCCAACGCGGCGTTTCCAGATTGAAGTGAAAGCCAATCATCAACGCCGCAACCAGCGCGAAGGTGAGCTTCACCGGGAAACGCAAAAACTCAATCATATCGCCCTCGCTTAACCAAACTCACGCAGGCGATTGAACAACTGTGCCAGCGGCGAGACTTTGGTTTCGCGATCCTGCGCACCGGTGATCACCACCGTCGCCGTGGTCCCCGCCGGGAAGCGGTTGCCCGGTTGCTCGTCGAGACGAATACGCACCGGCACACGCTGCGCCAGACGCACCCACTCCAGATTCGAGTCGATGGTCGCCATGCCTTTGCTGTCGCTGGTGCTGCTGCTGTTGGTTACGCCCGCCGCGATGCTGTCAACGGTGCCACGCAGTACCGCGTTGCTCCCCAACGGGGTAATTTGTGCGCGGAAGCCCGGACGCACGCCATCCAGCTTGGTCTCTTCCATATAGGCCAGCACATAGAAGGAGTGCTGTTGCACCAACGCCACGGCTACCGAGCCGCGCGTGATGAATTCGCCCTGATAGACATTGAGGTTGGTGACCCAGCCGTCAGATGGCGCTTTGATAGTGGTGCGATCGAGGTCGATCACCGCCAGGTCGCGCGTGGCCACAGACTTCGCCAGCTGGTGCTCGCTGGTTTGCAGATCGTTATTGGATTGCTCAATCGCTTCACGCGACATGGCGCTGGTCCCCAACTGATTGCGGCGACTGGCTTCACGGCGTTTTTCACTCACCAAAGCCTGGTAATATTCGACATCCGCCTGGGCTTCGTCCAGCGCTTTTTGGTAGCGCGGACGATCAACCACAAACAGCGTGTCGCCTTTTTTCACCAGCTGGTTGTCGTGCACCGGCACGTCAGTGATGATGCCGGTGACGTCAGGCGAGATCGCCACCACATCGGCAGAGAATTTGGCATCACGCGTCCACGGTGATTCGGTGTAGAACACCCAGGCGCGGAAGATGATCACGATGGCGATGACAACCAGCAGGAGGGTAATCGCGTATCGCGCGATTTTTCTTATTAGCGCTTTCACTTAAAAAACCTCAGACGAATAAACGGGATACAAGGTAAAACACGCAGCAATACAGCGCAGTGTTAAACAGTGCCGGATGCCAAACCAGATCATAGATCCCGCTAGGCGTTAGCACGCGTTTCACCAGCCAGAACAGCGCCAGTGAAACCAGTAGTTCAATGAAGATGGGCGGAAAACTCAGCCCGAATACGACAAATACCGGAAGCACACTCATTTCGGATCCTTAGTTCGACCTTGCCGGATTGCACCGATACCTGCCCACGTGCCGTGTAGCACGTTGGGTTTACGATCAGGGGATGACGGATAAACTGATGGCAACATTCAGGCCGCGTTGAGCTAATCATAGCGTATCATCGGGCTAACACAGCCGTGTTCAGGTGCAGTGAAGAGACCCAGCGCGCGTATAGTAACGCGCTTGACTATACGTTTTCTACATATTGTGAGCTAAATCACTTTTTAGCCAGAGTAAACAATGGATCGACTTAAAAGCATGTCCATTTTCGCCAAAGTGGTTGAATTGGGTTCATTTACCGCCGCGGCGCGCCAGCTACAGCTTAGCGTTTCATCTATCAGCCAGATTGTCGCCAAACTGGAAGATGAGTTACAGGTTAAATTGCTTAATCGCAGCACGCGCAGCATTGGCCTGACTGAGGCCGGAAAGATCTATTTTCAGGGCTGTCGCCGCATGCTGGCGGAGGCGTCGCAGGTACACGAGCAGCTGTACGCCTTTAACAACACGCCGATCGGTATTCTACGGATCGGCTGCTCATCGACGATGGCGCAGAATGTGTTATCGGCGATGACCAGCGAAATGTTACGCGAATATCCGGGTTTGGGCGTCAATCTGGTGACGGGCATTCCTGCTCCCGATTTGATTGCCAACGGTTTGGATTTGGTGGTGCGCGTGGGCGCGCTGCAGGATTCGAACTTGTTCTCGCGTCGGCTGGGTGCAATGCCGATGGTGGTGTGCGCGGCGAAGAGCTATCTGGCGCAGCATGGCACGCCGGAAAAACCCAGCGAGATCGATAATTTTTCGTGGCTGGAATATAGCGTGCGGCCGGATAACACTTTTGAACTGGTTGCGCCGGAAGGATTGGTTACCCGCCTTACGCCGCAAGGCCGTTTCGTCACCAACGATTCGCAGACGCTGATTCGCTGGCTTAAAGCAGGTTGCGGTATCGCCTATGTGCCGTTGATGTGGGTGATTGATGAGATCAATGCGGGGGAGATCGATATTCTGTTCCCGCAATATCACTCGGAGCCGCGCCCGGTCTATGCGCTCTATACTGAGAAAGACAAGCTGCCGCTGAAAGTGCAGGTGTGCATTGATTATCTGACCGAGTATTTCAGGCAGGTAGCGCAGCAGTATCAGCAGCATCGGAAAGGTTGAGGGCAGATGTTCAGGTCGCCATACATGGCGACCTGACAACGTTAGGCGGTACCACCTACGGTGATTTTATCCAGCTTCAGCGTTGGCTGACCCACGCCAACCGGTACGCTTTGTCCCTCTTTACCGCATACGCCGACGCCTTTATCCAGCGCCAGATCGTTGCCGACCATCGAGATCTGCTGCATCGCTTCGATGCCGGAGCCAATCAGCGTGGCGCCTTTCACGGGCGTCGTCACTTTGCCGTTCTCGATCAGATAAGCTTCTGAGGTGGAGAACACGAACTTGCCGGACGTGATATCAACCTGGCCGCCGCCGAAGTTTGGCGCGTAAATGCCGTACTCTACGCTTTCAATGATATCTTGCGGCGTCGATTTGCCTGCCAGCATGTAAGTGTTGGTCATGCGCGGCATTGGCAAGTGCGCGTAAGATTCACGGCGACCATTGCCAGTTGGATTGACGCCCATCAGGCGCGCATTCAACTTGTCCTGCATGTAGCCTTTCAGCACGCCATTTTCGATCAGCATGTTGTACTGGCCCGGCACGCCTTCATCATCGACCGCCAGTGAACCGCGCAGACCTTCAATGGTGCCATCGTCAACCACGGTACACAGCTCTGAAGCCACCAGCTGGCCCATTTTGCCGCTGAATACCGATGTCGCACGACGGTTGAAGTCACCTTCCAGACCATGTCCAACTGCTTCGTGCAGCAGCACACCCGGCCAACCTGCGCCCAGCACCACCGGCAACATGCCAGCGGGTGCCGCCACGGCGGAGAGATTGACCAGCGCCATGCGCACCGCTTCGCGCGCCCAGGCATCGGCACGCACATCACCGCTCTCATCAGCGAGGAAGAATTCATAACCGGTACGCGCGCCGCCGCCGCTTGAGCCACGTTCGCGTTTACCCTGATCTTCCACTTGCACGCTGATGGAAAGACGCACCAGCGGACGAATATCTGCGGCCAGCGTGCCGTCAGTTGCGGCGACCAGCACCTGTTCGTAAACACCGCTCAAGCTGGCATTCACTTCCTGCACACGTGGATCGGCAGCACGCGCCACTTTGTCAACACGGTGCAGCAGGGCAATTTTGTCTTCGCGCGTCAGGCTATCCAGCGGATTAACGGGCGCATACAGCGAACGGTTCAGCACCGCCGATAAGGTATGCGCTTTGCCGTTGCCTTGTTCACGCACGATGCTGCGCGCCGCTTCAGACGACTGACGCAGTGCATTCAGGGAAATCTGGTCAGCGTAGGCGAAACCGGTTTTCTCGCCGCTCACGGCGCGGACGCCCACGCCCTGATCGATATGGTAAGAACCATCTTTAATAATTTTGTCTTCCAGCACCCAGGATTCGTGGAAACTGGACTGGAAATAGAGATCGGCATAATCCAGACGACGTTCTGAAAGCTGCCCTAACAGGGAATAAAGGTCCTGCTGATTAATGCTGTTCGCAGTTAGCAACTGCTCACTTACCAGATTCAGAGTCATCGTTTCTCACTCATTATGTGCTCGGATAGTCATAGCCTGCGGCAATTACCCGACGGCGTCAAATTCACTTCTTCTCGTCTTCACGCGGTTTGCGCAGTACTTCATTGATTTCCGGCTTATCCAGCGGTCCGCTAATGTGGTAGCGCAACAGTGAAATCTTATTCCACAGCGGTCCCAGCACTTTGCTGGCAGCGAAGACCGCAGCACCGACCACCGGATTGATGACGAATGCAGTGGCAACGCCGACCGACGCGGAGATTTCCGGGGCGACCACCGCTTCCATGTCGATCTGACGCTTCACCAAATCGATGTTGCCCTTCATGGCGATATCCGCTTCCAGGCCATCCACCAGCAGGTTATCGGTACGCATCACACCGTTTTCAATCCACGCGGTGCCGTTGATCGAATCGAAATAGAAACCGTCACTAAAGGTGTCGCTGAAATCGAAGCGCATCTTGCGTAGCAAGGCATCAAAGCTAAACAGACGCAGCAACTGCCCGGCGCGGCCGGTGTTCACATCGGCGATTTGGCCTTTACCAAAGTGGGTTTTCAGCGTACCGCTTAGCGTCTCTTCCGATGGCTGCCACGGCGCAGAACGCCAGTGCAGATCGTAATCGAGTTTAAATGGTGCATCGCGCAGCGGCGTATTCATGCCAAACCAGTTAGCCGCGTCATTGATGTTGTCGCCGCTCAGGCTGCCCTTCAGCGAAGTGCGCTGATCGCCGGGTTTATTCACCCATTCACCCGTCACGTTCAATTTTGAGCTGCCAGAATCAATCGAGGCGTTAGTAAGTGCTAACGTATCGCCTTGCGGCTGTAGCTTCGCCTGCATATGGCCAAACTTCTGTCCGCGAATCCAGCACTCATCACAGTTGAGCTGCAACGCTGGCCAGCTGCTGAAGTTGATGTTGCTGCTGTTGCCGCCAAACGGCGATGATTTTCCATCGCTTTTCTCAGCCCATTCAGGATTGTAGTAAAGATAGCTCAGGTTGATCTGCCATGGAGAGCGCTGCGCCGTCTGCAAACTGCCACGTGCTTCACGGCTCTCCAGCTGCAAGTGGGTATTGCCGGCTGGCCCCTGCGTAACGGTAGCGTTAACGTCGTGCCATTGCTGACCACCAAGCGTCAGCGCCGGTGTGCGCAGAATAAAGTCGCCCGGCAGCGCCGCGCCGCCCACTTCCGGCTCGCCCTGAGCGTTACGCGCACTGCCCGCGCCAGCCATCATCCCCATCCAGGCTTCGCCATTCAGCGGCGGGAGATTCAGCTCCATGCCGCGCTTCTCGGGCAGCTTCGGTGTGCTTTTCGCATCATTCAGCCAGATCCCGCGATCAACGCGCAGCTGCGGCTCCAGAATCCAGCGGCTATTGAAACGATGGCGCTCGCGCACGCTGCCGCTCAAGGTAAAGCCTTTCAGATCGCCATCCGCGTTGATGGTAATCGGCATCGCTTCACCAGCCGCTTTATCCAGCGGTGCTGGTAAGTGACTGCTTACTGCTTTGCCCTCGCCTTGCAGTGCCACTTTGTAGGTTGCGCCGCCTTTATGCGGCAGCGTGATATCCACATTGCCCTGCCACGGTAAAGAACCGTTTAACTGACGCGTGATGGCATCCGGCAGCACCTTGAGTTTACCTGGCTGCCAATCGCCCAGCAGTTTGACGTTCACGCCAAAATCATTGGGATTCTCTTTCGTGCTGAAACTCACGCCGGTTGGCTGCCCGAACCAGTTGGCCTGCAGCTCTTCACTCTCCAGATTGCCGTTGTTGTAACGGAAGCGGCCGGTGAGATTGTTCAGCGTGGTATTTAACGGCTTGATATGCAGGCTGTTGTTGTTCAGCACCACATTGCCGCTGGCGTGCACCTGCTCGCCATCCAGTGGAATATCAAGATTCAACGTGCCGCGCACATTGCCGCCAATCTGTAGCTCCTGCAGCGCCGCGCCGAGCGTCGGTTTCAGCGGTGTTTGCTCGAAATAGTCAGCGATTTTTTTGCCTTCGCCGCTGATATCGCCATCGATGATCAACTTCTCTTTCAGGTAATCCGGGATCACCGCGCTGACGTTGCGCGCATCAACTTCGCCGAGCCTGGTTTTATCGGCTTTCATCCACAAACCGTTGTTGAGGAAGTCGAGATTGATGTCGAGGTTTTCCAGCGCTGGCCAGCCGGGCTGGAACTGGAAGGTGGCATTGCGCAGCGGAACCCAAACTTCAAACATGCCGTCATTGTGTTTGAACGGGAACAGCGAGGGATCGCCAGCAAACAGCAGCGTGGCGTTATCCACCTGCCCGCCTTTAATCGCCTCACTGAGATAGTGAGTAAGATCGTGGCCCATCAGCTGCTGCGGGAAATAACGCCACGCATCGCCAGCATCGGTAACGCGAATTCCGGCGAGAATATCGAGGCGCGGCGCGCTACCCAAATTCTGCTGGTAGCGGAAATCGCCTCGTGCCCACAGCGAACGGGCCTGCACATCCAGCTGATGTCCATCCAGCGTTAAGCCGTTAGCATCGCGCAGCCAGTTGAGCTGGCCAGTGATCTGTTTAATCTGCAGCGGAGCCTGGAACATATCGCCGTACGGTACTTCCGCCTGGCCCATCGCCACATCCAGCAAGCCGTTGTTTAAGCTGCCGCTGGCGCTCCCGCTGAGATTGCTGATACCCGGCAGTAATTCCCACTGTTGCCAGGCGAGATCGCGCCATTTCACCTGCAAACGCGTTTGCTCAGGCTGCTGCAGCGGGATATCCAGCGCCAGCGCATCAATGTGGCCGTGCGGCTGTAGCGCACGCCAGTTATCCAGCAAGGTTGGGGAAAGCGGTGCAAACAGCGGAACGACGGGCGCCAGACGTTCTAAATCCAGCTGCGTGGCACGCACGCGCATCTCCGGCGCATTGTTGGCGCCGAGCATCTGCTTATCTTCTGGCTTCCACAGCAGGGAAAAATGTCCTGGCGCCCATGCGATGCCATCCGTTCTCAAGCGGGTTTGCGGTACCGAAAGGCTCCAGCCATTCTGGTAGCGCGACAAGTGCGCGGTTAAGCCATCAACCTCTAATTGATGATCGCCCTGCTCGCCGCGCCAGCGCGCGCCACCTTTGCTCAACAGCAAATCACCAGCGTAGAGATCGCCATCACGCAAATTTGCCCACGCGGCCAGACTGAAGCGCGCGCTCTCAAGGCTGGTGTTATCACGCAGCCACGGACCAATCCACGGTCGCACATCCACATCATCGGCCTGCATCCAGATGCGGCCATCGCTGAGTAAACCGTTGCTGTCGTTGAGATCAAGTCGCACCTGCACCACGCCATGCTGGCCGGTAAAACTGGAGAGGCTCACTTCGCCCTCGGCGCGGTGACGGGTATTTTCGTTCAGCCAGGTAAGGCGCGGAATCGCCAGTTCAGCATGCTGGCCGGACGGCGTCAGAAAACGGATGCTGCTGTCGCGCAGATCGAAGTGATCGAACTGACGCAAAAACAGATCGTTGATTTGCGCCGGTTTGAAGCTGTTCTTCTGTTCGTCACTGGTGAACAGCGGATGATTGGTTTCGAGATGCAGCTGCCAGAAGGTGAGATCGCGGAATTGCCAGCGCCAGTGCAGCAGCGATTGCCACACATTGAGCGCCAGATTGACGCGGCCGATGGTCAGTTGCCCATCTTCCTGCATCGCGACGTTGAGATTGCGCATCTGCAGCGTCGGGCCAAAATTCTCCCATTTGCCCTGCAGTTCGCTGGCCGTCACCGTGACGCCGCTGACGCGTGAGATCGTCTGCAGAATATCGCTGCGATAACTGTTGAGGTGCGGCATCACGAGGCGCAACCCGCTGACCAGCAGCGCCACAATTACGATGATTGCGGCGAGCAGCAGTAACAAAATCCTCGGCAACCGCCTCACACACCTCTCCTTGCTGTCCGTTGGCTTGCGGAACTCAACCTCAATATCACATCATGACGACATCAAACTGCTCTTGGGTATAGAGCGGTTCAACATGAACTTTGACCTGTTTACCGACGAAAATCTCCACTTCCGCCAGCGCGTGTGACTCTTCGCCCTTCAGCGCGTCGCCCACCGCCGGGGAAACGTACACCAGGAAACGGTCGGAATCGTAGGCGTGATGCACGCGCACAATTTCACGCATGATCTCATAGCAGACGGTTTCCACCGTTTTCAAGGTGCCGCGCCCTTTACACACCGGGCAATCGGCGCACAGCACATGTTCAATACTTTCACGCGTGCGTTTACGCGTCATCTCCACCAAACCGAGCGCCGAGAAACCATTGATGCCGGTTTTCACCCGATCTTTGCTCAGCGCGCTCTCCAGCGAATGCAGTACGCGGCGGCGATGCTCGTCGTTACTCATGTCGATGAAATCGATAATAATGATGCCGCCGAGGTTGCGCAGTCGCAGCTGACGCGCGATCGCTTGCGTCGCTTCAATGTTGGTGTTGAAGATGGTCTCGTCGAGATTGCGGTGTCCGACAAACGCGCCGGTGTTAATATCCACCGTGGTCATGGCTTCGGTTTGATCGATAATCAGATAGCCGCCGGATTTTAGCTCGACCTTACGCTCCAGCGAACGCTGGATTTCGTTCTCAACGTCAAACAGATCAAAAATCGGCTGTTTGCCGCTGTAAAGCTCCAGCTTGCTAGCCATTTCCGGAATATATTCGCTGGTGAATTCCACCAGCAAATCGCAGGTCAAACGTGAGTCCACGCGAATGCGATCCAGCGCGGCACCGGCGAAATCTCGCAGTACGCGCTGCGCTAACGCCAGCTCACCGTACAGCAGGCAGCGCGTCTGATTACGCTTTTTACGCTCGCTGACTTTGGTCCACAAACGTTTCAGGAAAGCGGCATCCTGCGACAACTCTTCTGAACCAATGCCTTCCGCAGCGGTACGAATAATAAAGCCGCCGAGATCGTCACAGTGCGCAGCAACCACCGTTTTCAGTCGTTCGCGCTCGGCTTCGCTCTCAATACGCTGCGAGACGCCAACGTGTGACGCGCCGGGCATAAACACCAGATAGCGCGAGGGCAAAGTAATGTCGGTGGTGAGGCGCGCACCTTTGGTGCCCAGCGGATCTTTCACCACCTGCACCATCAGATCCTGGCCGGGACGCACCAGTTCGCCAATGTCGCGCACCACAAAATTTTTCTTCTCATCACCCGCCACGCATTCGGTGTGCGGCATGATGTCGGAAGCGTGCAGAAAGGCGGCTTTTTCCATGCCGATATCGACAAAGGCTGCCTGCATGCCAGGTAAGACGCGACTGACGCGTCCTTTATAGATGTTGCCCACAATGCCACGTCGTGCTTCACGTTCAATGTGGATTTCCTGCAGAATGCCGCCATCAATGTAGGCAACACGGGTTTCTGAAGGTGTCACATTTACCAGCAGTTCAGCCGTCATCTTGTCCCCTTAACGCCCGCAGTGACTGAAAATGACTCAGCAGCTCACCGGTCTCAACCAGCGGCAATCCCACCACGGCGTGATAACTTCCATTAATCTTGCGGACAAAATTGCCGCCAAGGCCCTGAATTCCGTACGCGCCGGCTTTATCCATCGGCTCGCCACTGGCAATATAGTGCGAAATTTCCTCCGCCGTCATCGTGCGGAAGGTCACGTCCGTGGTCACCAGACAATCCAGCTCACGCTGCGTATCGGCCAGCGCCACCGCGGTCATCACCTGATGAGTTTGTCCCGACAGCTTGCTCAGCATCGCGGCGGCGTGCGCGGCATCCTGCGGTTTTTCCAGTACTTCACCGTTCAGCACCACGATGGTATCAGCACCCAGCACCGGCAGATCCTGCGGTGCCACCGCGACGCCCGCGCGCGCCTTATCCGACGCCAGACGACGCACGTAAGCGTCAGCCGCTTCTTCAGGCTGACGCTGCTCTTCTACGTGGGTAATCAGGCGTTCAAATTGCAGACCAAGCTGCGTTAACAGCTCACGTCGACGCGGTGAACCGGATGCGAGGTACAGGCTTATCATAGTATTCCTTACTGAACAGCGAATTGACGGCGAATCTTTCTCATCAATAAGAATAGCCAGGGCCACAGGACGCCGTCGACCACGCTACTCCAGAAGATTTCCGGGCGGAAAGAGACGTTGATCACCAGGAATTCTGCCCAGAAAACAATCACATCCACCGCAAGGGACAGCACCATAACCATTAATGCCTGCTGCCACAACGCTAAGTTTCGGAATAACTGAAATTTAAAGGCCACCAGATACGCGATGATGCTAAAGGCTAATGCGCGCACGCCCAGCGTTGAACCCGCCACCAGATCCATAATGGCACCAAGACAAAAACCGGTGCCAACATTCACCCGATGCGGCAGCGCCAGCACCCAATAAATGAGGATCAGCAATAGCCATGATGGCCGGAACATATAGATCTGTTCCGGCCACGGCATGATTTGCAGGATGAGGGCAATCAGAAAGGACAGCCAGATAACCCATCGGCCCTGGCTGCGATATCGACTCAAGGCTGGCCTCCGCGTGTGTTCGCAGAATTCCCTTGCGAACGACTGCTGTTAGCGGGTTGCGGTGGCCCCATTTGCTGCGACGACTGCAAAGTATCCGGTGCCGGTGGGCCCATTTCGCCTGCTGGCGGCAGCACCTGCGGCATCATCTGCATTAAACGTTCGTTGGCCACGCGATGCACTTCGTCCGGTGCCATCGGTGCGACGCCGTTGCGATCCGCGCCCCACAGCAGCAGCAGATAGCGCAATCGCTGCAAGCCAGCGGCTGGACGCGCCTGAATCACCGTGTAAGCACGCTGCGTATCGACTTTCACCGAAGAGACCACGCCAACCGGATAACCTTCCGGGAAGCGGCCGCCCAGGCCAGACGTGACTAACACATCGCCCACGCGAATATCGGTGTTGCCCGGTAGATGCTCCAGCTGCAGATCTTCGCTGCAGCCATTACCGGCGGCTATAACACGAATATCATTACGCAGCACCTGAATCGGCAACGCATGCGACGCGTCGCAAATCAGCAGTACGCGACTGGTCACCTGACCGACCGCGACCACCTGACCGACTACACCTTTATCACTGATCACCGGCTGGCCTTCGTAAACGCCGTTTACGCTGCCTTTGTCGATAACCACCTGATCGGTATAAGGATCGGTGCCGGTGGAGATCACCTGCGTTACCATCTTGTGCTCATCCTGGCGCAGCGGCGAGCCAAGCAGTTCGCGCAGACGCGCGTTTTCCTGCTTATATTGCCCCAGCATCAGCAAGTCACTGTTTTTCAGGAAGAGCTCACGGCGCAGTGCTTTATTTTCCAGTTCCAATTGCTGACGTGACGCCAGGGTTTCGGAAACGCCATCAAGAAGTTGTCTTGGCCCGTTGGCCAAAAAATAAAATGGACTGACCGATGTGTCCAGGTAGTTGCGGATCTGGGAAAAGGAGCTCACGCGGCTATCGGCGATAATAATCGCGATAGCCACAATGACTGCCAGAAAGAGGCGCAACTGCAGGGAAGGTCCCCTGCTAAAAATCGGCTTCATAAATTCTGCGTGTTCCTCGACATCAGGGAAGAAGCGTTAGCCTAAATCACCAACGCCTCCAGGGCTGGACGCATCTCGCCGTCGTGCGTTGCAGCAGCAGCGTCAGCATAGGCGCTATTCCCTGCGCAATTTGACCAGGGCCTCAGCCGTTGAGGAATTACTCCTCGCTGAACAAATCGCCGCCATGCATGTCGATCATTTCCAACGCTTTACCACCGCCGCGTGCTACGCAGGTCAGCGGATCTTCTGCCACGACCACCGGAATACCGGTCTCTTCCATCAGCAGGCGATCGAGGTTACGCAGCAATGCGCCACCACCGGTCAGCACCATACCGCGCTCGGAGATGTCAGAAGCCAGCTCTGGCGGGCACTGTTCCAGCGCAACCATCACCGCGCTCACGATACCGGTCAGCGGTTCCTGCAGCGCTTCAAGAATCTCGTTCGAGTTCAGGGTAAAGCCACGTGGCACACCTTCTGCCAGGTTACGGCCGCGAACTTCAATTTCGTGTACTTCATCGCCCGGATAAGCAGAACCGATACCATGCTTGATACGCTCTGCAGTCGCTTCACCAATCAGTGAACCGTAGTTGCGGCGAACATAATTAATGATAGCTTCATCGAAGCGGTCACCACCAATACGCACAGAAGAGGAGTAAACCACGCCGTTCAGCGAGATCACTGCTACTTCAGTGGTACCACCACCGATATCCACCACCATAGAACCGGTTGCTTCAGAAACCGGCAGACCTGCACCAATCGCCGCCGCCATTGGCTCTTCAATCAGGAACACTTCGCGTGCGCCTGCACCCTGTGCAGATTCACGGATGGCGCGACGCTCAACCTGGGTCGCACCCACCGGTACGCAGACCAGCACACGCGGGCTTGGACGCATAAAGCTATTGCTATGCACTTGCTTAATGAAGTGCTGCAGCATTTTTTCGGTAACGAAGAAGTCGGCGATCACGCCATCTTTCATAGGACGGATAGCAGCGATGTTGCCCGGCGTACGGCCCAGCATCTGCTTAGCGTCATGACCGACAGCCGCTACGCTCTTTGGGGAGCCGGCACGATCCTGACGAATGGCAACCACAGAAGGCTCGTTTAACACGATGCCTTGTCCTTTCACGTAAATCAGGGTATTCGCGGTACCCAAGTCAATGGACAAGTCATTGGAAAACATGCCACGAAATTTTTTAAACATACTAAGGGATAATCCTGCAAGCTGGGGGCGGAAAATAAAATCCGCCTACTTTACCAACCACGCGAAGCCGCTACAAGGCGCAAAAACGTTCGGCTTCGGTGAAAAAATACGCTGAATACTTTTTTGGCCTGATCGTAGGGTCTTTTGCCGCAGTTAAATGGCGTTAACACGCCGTTTTAACCTAAATTGCCCCGGCGCTAGCCGGCGAATTTCGACATAAAATCTAACATTTCCAGCCGCCAGCATCGCGCGCTCCGGCACTAATAAGCGATAAAAAAAGCCATCAGCCTGCACTTCGCGCGCTGAAGGTCTAAATTCGATAACGTTGCGAGTGTTTCTTTACATTACTGTTGACCGGCAACGAAGGCGCAAAGAAATCGCCCTGCCCGCCCGAAACACCTAATCCCGACAGCGTTTGCCACTCCGCGCGTGTTCGCACACCCGCGGCGAAAACTTGAGTTGGCGATGACTTACACACTTCCAGCAAGCTCTGCACAAACAGCTGGTTCTCGGTGCGTCGTTCAATATTGCGTACCAAACCCGGCGCAAGTTTAATCACTTCTATCGGGAATTGTTTGATATAAGCGCTGCTCACCACCGTCAAACCAGCCTGATCCACCGCAATGCGACAGCCAAATGCGGTTAACATGTGAAAAACCGGCACTAAACGGCTGATGTGTTGACAAACGTCGGCCTCAGCAAGTTCAAATAAAAAACGTTTTCTTTGCGATTTGCTGCACTGTAGCAGCAGTTTTTGCAGCCAGCGCTGAAAAGGCCGCTGCAACAGCGAATCAATATTCACGGGAAGTGCCAGAGTTTCGTCCGGCCACACTTCCGAAAGCGCCGCGATGCGCGTCACCAGTTGACGATCCCAGCTGTCAGTCATACCCAGCTGCAATACCAGCGGCATAAACTCAGCCGACACCACTTCTTTGTCGCCATCAAACACACGCGTCAGTAATTCACGATGATGGACTTTTCCATCCAGCAACACCGCCGGCTTTTGGTACAGTCGCGGACCACCACGATTGAGCGTGTTCTCCAGCAAGGTCCGCCAGCGCACACTGCCGCGCCCCATATCCAGCGTATTGCCTTCGCCAACCGACCAGCTATTACCGCCCTGCAATGCCGCACGCCGCGTAGCCATCTCCACATTTTCCATCACCTGCGACACGCTCTGACCGCTGCGCCACGCGCTGATGCCGATGTGGATCAAATCATCACGATCGACCATGCGCATCGGCGGCAGTGAATCGACGGCATTAATCAGTTGATCGGCAATGCTGTTGGCTTCTTTTAAAGTGCGATGCGGCAGCAAGACGGCGAAATCACTGCGGAAATATCGCGCCAGCAGCGCGCCCGGATAGCGCAGCACAAAGGTCGACAGCATATTAATCAAATCAAACAGATACTCTTCCACCAGCGTTGGGCCGAGGGTTTCGTGCAGCATATCGAGGTCCGGCAGACGCACCATCATCACCACGCCGTGCGTGCCGACATCTTCCTGATCTTCCAGCAACGTCGCCAATTGGTTATCAAAGAACAAACGATTGTTCAGGCCGGTACGCGGATCTTGCGCCGCAAAGGTGCGAATTAAGGTATCGATGCGTAAACGCTGCTCGCCCGCTTCCTGCAGATCGCCCAGCAGCGCATCGATGGCGCGACTGGCTTTCGGCGGCCATTCCGCCGCATGGTCACCCTGCGAATGACGTTCACCGGTCAGAATGCGATCGGCGCGCGCTTCTAACTGTTCCATATCCTGCCAGCGCCGCTTGAGCCAGCGATTGGTCATGACCAGCAGCACGCACATGATCGCGACGACCGTAAACAGGACCACCAGCGTATAAGTGCCGGTAAAGGAGCGAAACAGGGTTTTGGCCGGATCCAGCGCCACTACGCGCAGTTCGAGGCCCGGCGAATGCGTCAGGGGCAAATCGAACTGCACAAAGCGATTAGGCTCATCTTCTAACATCGGATTTTCATGGCGGGCTAAACTGAACACTAACGTATCGCCGTTCAGCAGTTGCACCTGTTCGGCATTGACCACCGGCATCATGCGCGTCAGCCACTGCGTGATTTCCTGCGGCGATTGTGAAGCCAGTGCTTTATCCACTTCAGTCGCCAGCGTTTGCATCCGCGTTTCTACGCGCTGCTGCGATAGCCAGATAAAACTAAAAGCGCAGCCCACCAGCATCAATATCATCGCCAGTAAACTTAATAAGGTAATAAACGCAGAAAATTTAGTTGTTAATCGCATCCCTGTGCCTGCATCACTGCGGTTATGAACGGTGTTAATCCGTCGGCGCCACGCTTACCCCTGGCGCAAACCTGAGCAAAATAGCACAAATCAAGGTGTGATTCAGCGCCAGACTGGCATCAAAATCGCACATAACACAGCATGATAAGCGCTACGGCGCGAGTATAGCGTTAAACCGTGATGGCCTGACTTTGCTATGGGCTTTTTCGTCCTATTCTCAAAGAGGGCGATGCGCCAGGAAATTTCACATTTTTCCCCGCAAGTTCGCGCCTGACACTGAAGTTGAGCATGCTGGTCATAATTTACTATTCACAGGAGAACGTCATGAACCTGAAGCACTTGCTCACAGAAGCCGACGTCACGCCAGAAAGCGTCTTTAATATGCGCCGCCGTCAGGTGCTGAAAGCGTTGGGATTAGGCGCAGCAGCAGCCAGTTTACCCGGCACCGCGCAAGCCGATGTGCTGAGCTGGTTTAAAGGCAATGATCGCCCGCCCGCGCCCGCTGGCCGTGATTTAGATTTCACTAAACCGGCTGAATGGCAGGCCGATTTGCCGCTCACGCCGTTTGATAAGGTGTCAGGTTATAACAACTTCTATGAATTTGGCCTTGATAAAGCCGATCCTGCTGCCAACGCTGGCACGCTGAAAACCGATCCGTGGAAGCTGCGTATCGAAGGCGAAGTTGCCAAACCGATCACGCTGGATATGGATGACATCTTCAAGCGTTTTGCCATGGAGCAGCGCATCTACCGCATGCGCTGTGTCGAAGCCTGGTCGATGGTGATTCCGTGGGTCGGTTTTGAACTCAACAAGCTGCTCAAACTGGCTGAACCCACCAGCAATGCGCGCTTTGTGGCGTTTGAAACGCTGTACGCACCCGACCAAATGCCGGGTCAGAAAGATCGCTTTATCGGCGGCGGGCTGGATTATCCCTATGTGGAAGGCTTGCGTCTTGATGAAGCGATGCATCCGCTGACGCTGCTGAGTACCGGCGTGTATGGCAAAGCGCTGCCGCCGCAGAATGGCGCACCGATTCGCCTGACGGTGCCGTGGAAATATGGCTTCAAAGGGATTAAATCGATTGTGAAGATTACGCTGACGCACGATCGCCCGCCAACGACCTGGAGCCAGATCGCCGCCAATGAGTATGGTTTTTACGCCAATGTGAACCCGCATGTGAATCATCCGCGCTGGTCGCAGGCAACCGAGCGCTTTATCGGCGCGGGCGGCATTCTGAAGGTTGATCGCCAACCTACGCTGCTGTTCAACGGCTACGCGAAAGAGGTGGCGTCACTGTATCGCGGCCTGGATTTACGGGAGAACTATTGAGTGCGCCTCTCTTTACGTCACATCACTGCGTTGAAAGTCGTGCTGCATCTGGCGGCTTTTCTGCCGTTTGTGTATCTGTTTATGGCAGCGAGTCAGGGCTGGCTGAGCGCTGATCCGGCCAAAGATATCCAGCATTTTACCGGCAGAATGGCGCTAAAGTTGCTGCTCGCCACGCTGCTGGTCAGCCCGCTGACACGCTACCTGAAACAGCCGCTGCTGATTCGCACTCGCCGCCTGCTCGGCGTGTGGTGTTTCGCCTGGGCCAGTTTGCACCTTACCAGCTACTACCTGCTGGAACTTGGCTACGATCATCTGCGTTTACTCGGCAGCGAGCTGGTTTCGCGTCCTTATTTGTTACTGGGGATGATCAGCTGGATTATTCTCTGCGCCCTCGCCATCACCTCATTCCAGCGCATGCAGCGCAAACTGGGGCGTCGCTGGCAAACGCTGCATAACGGCGTCTATCTGGTCGCGATCCTCGTGCCGATTCACTATATCTGGTCAGTGAAAGTGCTCTCCCCGCAGCCGGTGATCTACGCCGTGCTGGCCATTGCGCTGTTAGCGTGGCGTTACAATAAGTTGCGTAAACTTCTCCCCAGATAATCCCCGCACGGTTGTGTTCCTCCCGCGAGATCTGTTAAAAAGTGTGGCCTTCGGGCCGCATTCGATCAACTTCGCAGATAAGACCAGTATTTTGCTGCGAATGTCGACGAAACGGATATAATGCCCGGCTTTATTGCAAGCGAAGTCTGGTTTTTCATCCGCAAGGGTGACAAACGCAAGATGTCGCGGTATTTTACGCGATGCCTTACTGATTGCAGGAGATAGCAGCAAGATGGCGCACAAATTTCACATACTGCTTTTGAACGGTCCCAACCTGAATCTACTGGGAACGCGCGAGCCTGATAAGTATGGTCACACTACGCTGGCGCAAATCGTCGGCGATCTGACGCAACAGGCCGATCAGCACCATGTGAAATTGAGTCATTTGCAATCGAACGCAGAGTTTCAGTTGATTGACCGTATTCACGAAGCCCGCGGCAACGTGGACTACATCATCATCAATCCTGCTGCGTTCACGCATACCAGCGTTGCACTGCGTGATGCCCTGTTGGCGGTTAGCATTCCTTTTATTGAGGTGCATCTCTCGAACGTGCATGCACGCGAACCGTTCCGACATCACTCCTATCTTTCCGATGTATCTGCCGGCGTCATCTGTGGACTTGGCGCTGATGGATACGCGTGGGCTTTACAAACGGCAGTAAAACGCCTGTCACATTCCAATTAAACAGAGTACGGAACCACACTCATGGATATTCGTAAAATTAAGAAACTGATCGAACTGGTTGAAGAGTCTGGCATCTCCGAGCTGGAAATCTCCGAGGGCGAAGAGTCCGTTCGTATCAGCCGTTCACCTGCAAATGCCGGCTACCCAATGATGCAGCAGGCTTATGCTGCGCCAATGATGCAGCAGCAGCCTGCGTTGTCTACCGCGGTGGCGCCTGCCGCACCGGTTGCAGCAGAAGCCGCTAAACCAGAAATCAGTGGCCACATCGTGCGTTCACCAATGGTCGGCACTTTCTATCGCACGCCAAGCCCAGACGCGAAAGCTTTCGTTGAAGTTGGCCAGAAAGTGAATGCCGGCGATACCCTGTGCATCGTTGAAGCGATGAAAATGATGAACCAGATCGAAGCCGACAAATCCGGCGTTGTGAAGGCGATTCTGGTCGAAAGCGGCCAACCGGTTGAATTTGACGAGCCGCTGGTCATCATCGAATAACGAGGCGAAGCATGCTGGATAAAATTGTCATTGCTAACCGTGGTGAGATCGCGCTGCGCATTCTGCGTGCCTGCAAAGAGCTGGGCATTAAGACTGTTGCCGTGCACTCCACCGCGGACCGTGACCTGAAGCACGTGCTGCTGGCAGACGAGACCGTCTGCATCGGCCCGCCACCTTCAGTCAAAAGCTACCTGAACATCCCGGCACTGATCTCCGCCGCTGAAATTACCGGCGCGGTCGCGATCCACCCGGGTTACGGCTTCCTCTCTGAGAACGCCGATTTCGCCGAGCAGGTTGAGCGTTCAGGCTTTATCTTCATTGGCCCGAAAGCCGACACCATTCGCCTGATGGGCGACAAAGTGTCTGCCATCACCGCCATGAAGAAAGCAGGCGTACCCACCGTGCCAGGTTCTGATGGCTCGCTGACCGACGACATGGAAAAAAACCGTGCCTTCGCTAAGCGCATCGGTTATCCGGTGATCATCAAAGCCTCCGGCGGCGGCGGCGGTCGCGGTATGCGCGTAGTGCGCAGCGACAAGGATCTTGAGCAATCCATCAACATGACGAAAGCGGAAGCCAAAGCGGCTTTCAACAACGACATGGTGTACATGGAGAAGTATCTCGAGAATCCACGCCACATTGAGATTCAGGTGCTGGCCGATGGCCAGGGTAACGCTATCTATCTGGCGGAACGTGACTGCTCAATGCAGCGTCGCCACCAGAAAGTCGTCGAAGAAGCGCCAGCGCCAGGCATCACGCCGGAACTGCGTCGCTACATCGGTGAGCGCTGCTCTAAAGCCTGTATCGATATCGGCTATCGCGGTGCAGGTACCTTCGAGTTCCTGTACGAAAACGGTGAGTTCTACTTCATCGAGATGAACACCCGTATTCAGGTGGAGCATCCGGTGACTGAGATGATCACCGGCGTCGATCTGATCAAAGAGCAGTTGCGTATTGCTGCTGGTCAGCCGCTGTCGATCAAACAGGAAGACGTGGTGATTCGCGGTCATGCGGTTGAATGCCGTATCAACGCCGAAGATCCAAACACCTTCCTGCCAAGCCCAGGCAAGATCACCCGTTTCCACGCGCCGGGCGGCTTTGGTGTACGTTGGGAATCGCATATCTATGCCGGTTACAGTGTGCCACCGTACTACGATTCCATGATTGGTAAGCTGATTACCTACGGTGAAAACCGTGACGTGGCAATCTCGCGCATGAAGAATGCGCTGGCGGAACTGATCATCGACGGCATCAAGACCAACATTGAGCTGCAGATGAAAATCATGTCCGACGAAAACTTCCAGCAGGGTGGCACCAACATCCACTATCTGGAGAAAAAACTCGGCCTGCAAGAGAAGTAATTGCAGTGCAGAGCAAAGCAGAGGCCGGTTAACTCCGGCCTTTTTCATTTTTGTCGCCTTTGAGGTTACATAATGGATTGGCGTTTTTTACAAGCGAACAAAGAGGCGCGCTGGTCACTTTATCTGACGCTGGCCTACCTTGCCGTTTGGGGACTTTCTGCCTGGCTGGGCGGCAATGAGATCGGCGTCTTAGGCTTACCAAGGTGGTTCGAGCTTTCGTGTCTGTTCGCCCCGCTGCTGTTTATTGTGTTGTGCTGGCTGATGGTGCGCGTGCTGTTCCGCGACATGTCGCTGGAGGATAACGATGGACTCTGAAATCATTCTTCCGCTGTTGGCCTATCTGGTGCTGATCGCCGCGCTGTCGGTGTTTGCCATGCGCAAGCAGCGTCAGGGCAACTTCCTGAGCGAATACTTCCTCGGCAGCCGTTCGATGGGCGGTTTTGTGCTGGCCATGACCATCACCACCACATATATCAGCGCCAGCTCGTTCATTGGCGGCCCCGGCGCAGCCTATAAATATGGCCTTGGCTGGGTGCTGCTGGCGATGATTCAGGTGCCTGCCGTCTGGCTTTCGCTTGGCGTGTTAGGCAAGAAATTCGCCATTCTGGCGCGTCGCTACAACGCCGTAACGCTCAACGACATGTTGTACGGCCGCTACGGCAGCACGCTGCTTATTTGGCTCTCCAGCATCAGTTTGTTGGTGGCGTTTATCGGCGCAATGACCGTGCAGTTCATTGGCGGTGCGCGCCTGCTGGAAACAGCGGCCGGCATTCCTTATGACACCGGCCTGCTGATCTTCGGCGGCACCATCGCGCTCTACACCGCTTTCGGTGGCTTCCGCGCCAGCGTGCTGAACGATGCGATGCAAGGTTTGGTAATGCTGATCGGCACCTTCCTGCTGCTGTTTGCAGTGATTCACCACGCTGGCGGATTAGCCTCCGCAGTGACTAAACTGCATGATATCGATCCGCAGCTGACCTCACCGGAAGGCGTGGGCAACGTCATCAACCCAACCTTCCTCAGCTCGTTTGCCGTGCTGGTGTGTTTCGGGGTGATTGGCCTGCCCCACACCGCGGTGCGCTGTATTTCGTATAAAGATAGCAAAGCCATGCATCGTGGCATTGTGCTCGGCACCATTGTAGTGGTGATCCTGATGCTTGGTATGCATCTGGCCGGTGCGCTGGGACGCGTGATTTTGCCCGATCTCACCATCCCCGATCGCGTGATTCCCACGCTGATGATTACCGTATTACCGCCCATGGCGGCGGGCGTATTTCTTGCGGCGCCGATGGCGGCCATTATGTCGACCATCAACGCGCAGTTGCTGCAATCCTCCGCTACGCTGATCAAAGATCTCTACCTGCGTATTGCCCCGCAGCACAGTGAAAATGAAGCGCGCCTGCGCATGCTGTCAGGCACCATCACTTTTGTGCTCGGTGTGCTGCTATTGCTGGCAGCGTGGAATCCGCCCGATATGATTATCTGGCTGAATCTGCTGGCATTTGGTGGCCTTGAAGCGGTATTTCTATGGCCGCTGGTGCTGGGTTTGTACTGGGAGCGCGCCAACTCCACCGGTGCGATCAGCGGCATGCTGGTCGGCGCGGGATGCTATACGCTGCTTGCCAGCCTGAATATTGAGTGGTGGGGCTTCCACCCGATCGTTCCGTCATTGACCTTAAGCCTGCTGGCCTTCCTGGTGGGCAATCTGTTTGGCCGCACGCCTGCAACGCATGCCGCGGCACTGGAATAAAGAGAAACGCTATGCCTTGGATTCAAATCAAAATTAACAGCACCGGCGAAAACGCCGAAACCCTGAGCGATGCGCTGATGGAGGTTGGCGCGGTGTCGGTCACTTTCCAGGACACGCACGACAATCCAGTGTACGAGCCGCTGCCGGGCGAAACGCTGCTGTGGGGCGATACCGATGTCATCGGCCTGTTCGACGCTGAAACCGAGATGAGCGATGTGGTGGCCGAGTTAAGCCAGCATCCGCTGCTGGGATCCGCGTTTCGCCATAAGATCGAGCAGATCGAAGATAAAGACTGGGAGCGCGAATGGATGGATAACTTCCACCCGATGCGTTTCGGTGAGCGTCTGTGGATCTGCCCAAGCTGGCGCGATGTGCCGGATCCAAATGCCGTCAATGTGATGCTGGATCCGGGCCTCGCCTTTGGTACCGGCACGCATCCAACCACATCGATGTGTTTGACCTGGCTTGATGGCCTGGATCTGCAGGGCAAAACAGTGATCGACTTTGGCTGTGGCTCCGGCATTCTCGCTATCGCTGCACTGAAATTGGGCGCGGCACAGGCGATCGGCATTGATATCGATCCGCAGGCGATTCAGGCCAGCCGTGATAACGCCGAGCGTAATGGCGTCTCTGAGCGTCTGGCGCTCTATCTGCCCCACCAGCAGCCGGAAAACTTGCAGGCTGACGTGGTGGTCGCCAACATCCTCGCGGGTCCGCTGCGTGAGCTGGCACCGCTGATTAGCGTGCTGCCGAAAGCCGGCGGTCATCTTGGATTGTCCGGCGTGTTAGCGAGCCAGGCTGAAAGCGTGTGCGAAGCCTACGCCGAGCGTTTTGAGCTCGACGCGGTTGCAGAGAAAGAAGAGTGGTGCCGCATCACCGGCGTACGCCGCTAACCTGCCCGCTTGCCAGTCGGGCTAACTGACTGGCAAGCCGTACTATTTTTCTGAGACCCGTCTCAAAGCGCCAGCCCTTCTCAACCCTTGCCGTTTCTTTACATTTCAGTCATTACAATCCTGCTCCAGGCGATAGCGCTATCCCTGCTGGCAATGCCTTTGATGGCATTTCACTTCGATAAATCGCTGAAAGTAATGGATGATGAAAAAGAAACTTTGTTTATTCGCTCTGCTGACAAGCATGGCATCGTATGCGCACGCACACAGCTCAAACTGGTCTTATGAAGCGCCGGATGAATGGGGCAATCTGCACGCCGATTATTACACCTGTAAAAGCGGTGTGAACCAGTCGCCTGTCGATATCCGCAAGGTGGTGAATGGACAATTGCCGCCGCTAACGTTGAGCTATCAAGCCAAACAAAAATCCATCATCAATAACGGTCACACCATCCAGATCAACGTCAAAGATGGCGATGCGCTGGCGCTGGATGGCGAAGCTTATACGCTGCGTCAGTTCCACTTCCATACGCCGAGCGAAAATCTGATTGATGGCAAACGCTTTCCGCTGGCCGCGCATTTCGTCCATGCCAGCGAAGAGGGACATCTGGCGGTGGTTGGCGTGATGTTTGAAGCCGGGGCAGAAAACCCTGCGCTGGCGGAGATCCTGCGTGAGCTGCCACCTGAAGTTAACAAAGAGGCGGCGCTGCAACAGCCACTCAATCTCAGCGCTTTGATTCCGGGTCAAAAGAACTACTATCGCTTTAGCGGTTCGTTGACGACACCACCTTGTACTGAAGGTGTGCGCTGGTTAGTGATGAAGCAAACTGTTTCGGCATCAACTGAACAGCTTAAAACGTTCGCCAAACGGTTAGGTGAGCATGGCAACAGTCGCCCAGTACAGCCGCTGAATGGTCGCGTGGTTATTGAATAGTAGCCTGATGTCTGAGGTTATATCTGTCACTCCTCCACGACGTAGGTTTTTGGGGAGTGACGCTAACCCTACGTGACTAAGTAGTTCAATTAATAATCATAATGGCGTCATTTCTTTCGCTAATTACTGGAAGAAGCGGTTTTTATGTTGTGATTTCGGTCATGTTTTGAGAAAAATTTTTGTACACAATTTCAGCATATTTTTTTAATCTCATGAATTATAAAGATTAATAACTCATCCCTTACTGGATAACGCTATTTCCGTGCTCTGTGAGAGCGAATTGTTCAAAGTTTGGCCTTTCATCTTCTTTAAAAAATGCGTAATATACGCCGCCTTGCGAACAGTTAGGGTCACTTCTTTTTTCATGCGCATTGGACAACATCAGCTACGTAATCGACTCATTGCTGCGCCTATGGCCGGAGTATCCGATAAGCCATTTCGCACCCTGTGTTACGAGAACGGCGCCGGAATGACTGTCTCCGAGATGCTGTCGTCGAACCCGGAAGTTTGGGCCAGTGACAAATCCCGTTTGCGCATGGTGCATAGTGACGAGCCTGGTATCCGCGCCGTGCAAATTGCCGGTTGCGATCCTGATGAGATGGCTGCTGCCGCGCGCATTAATGTGGCGTCTGGCGCGCAGATTATCGATATCAACATGGGCTGCCCGGCCAAAAAAGTGAATCGTAAGATGGCAGGTTCAGCGCTGCTACAACATCCGCAACTGGTGGAGTCGATTCTCACCGCGGTGGTTAATGCAGTGGATGTACCGGTTACGCTGAAAATTCGTACCGGCTGGGACAAAGAAAATCGTAATTGTGTAGAGATTGCCCAATTGGCTGAACGCTGTGGCATTCAGGCTCTCACCATTCATGGCCGCACGCGCGCCTGTTTGTTTGAGGGATTTGCTGAATACGACAGCATTCGGACAGTTAAGCAGAGCGTTTCCATTCCGATTATTGCGAATGGCGACATTACTGACCCGCATAAAGCCAGAGCGGTGCTCGACTATACCGGAGCCGATGCTCTTATGGTTGGCCGTGCCGCTCAGGGAAGACCGTGGATCTTCCGGGAAATCCAGCATTATCTGGACACAGGGGAGCTGCTGGCACCGAAGCCGCTGGCTGAAGTGAAGCAAATGCTGATTGGACATATACGGGAGCTGCACGACTTTTACGGTCAGCGCAAAGGATACCGTATTGCCCGAAAACACGTTTCCTGGTATTTGCAGGAAAGTGCTCCTGATGACCAGTTTCGGCGCACATTCAACGCCATAGAGGATGCCAGCGAACAGCTGGAGGCGTTGGAGGCATACTTCGAAAATCTTGCGTAAACGAAATAAAGAGCTGAAAGAACTATGTTCGAACAACGCGTAAATTCTGACGTACTCACCGTTTCTACCGTTAACTCTCAGGATCAGGTGACCCAAAAGCCACTGCGTGATTCGGTTAAACAGTCACTGAAGAACTATTTTGCTCAACTGAACGGTCAGGATGTGAGTGATCTGTATGAGCTGGTATTGGCAGAAGTCGAGCAGCCTCTGTTGGACATGGTGATGCAGTACACCCGTGGCAACCAGACCCGTGCAGCTCTGATGATGGGTATCAACCGCGGTACCCTGCGTAAGAAGCTGAAAAAATACGGCATGAACTAATCTGTTCGTTGCTGCGATAACGCCAGCCTTGCGGCTGGCGTTTTTGTTTCTGCTGCCGGTAATTTCCTGAGGTTAAAAACGCATGAAACAATTGGCGCGATAATGGTAACGATAGTTGCAATTGCAGCAGTGATATCCTATCCCTCTTAGCAACGCATTTCCCCTCACTTTATTACGCGCTCACTTATCCTTTCATCACCCTTCAGCCCGCTTTCTCTGTGATCCTCAACCGCTTCGGCCGTAAGCGTGCAAACTCATACATCCACTCCTGAGCGTTAGCTCACACTGCTTCCATATAGTGAAACTTTTTGCACTATTTGTGATCGTGTCGTCTCGTCATGCTGCCTTTTGGTGCGCCATATTAGCCAGAATCTTCTGAGTGCTTCAGTTTATTAAAAGATCTTTCCAGAGAATTCAGGATTCTGCAAACCTGGCATCAGGTTTGCAGAGTTGTGGATGGCTAATCACCACAGACAGAAAACAGCGCACATTAAAGTGCGCGCAAACATAACAACACACGATATCGCCACACAGGATGCTTTATGAAAAAGATGATGCTTTCCACTCTGGTCGCTGCAGCCTCGCTGTTAGCCGTTGCTCAACAAGCGCACGCTGGCACCACGCTGGATGCCATTAAGAAGAAAGGTTTTATACAGTGCGGCATCAGTGACGGCCTGCCTGGGTTCTCTTATGCTGACTCTAACGGCAAATTCACCGGTATTGACGTGGATGTATGCCGTGCAGCCGCTGCCGCAGTATTTGGCGACGCAACTAAAGTGAAATACACCCCGCTGACCGCGAAAGAACGCTTCACCGCGCTGCAGTCTGGCGAAGTAGACATCTTATCTCGTAACACCACATGGACCTCATCACGCGATGGCGGCATGGGCTTCCTGTTTGCAGGCGTGAACTATTACGACGGTATCGGCTTCCTGACGCACCAGAAAGCCGGTCTGAAAAGTGCTAAAGAGTTGGATGGCGCCACCGTGTGTATTCAGGCCGGTACTGATACCGAGCTGAACGTGGCTGACTACTTCAAAACCCATAAAATGCAGTACACCCCCGTGACCTTCGACCGCTCTGACGAATCCGCTAAAGCGCTCGACAGCGGCCGTTGCGACACCCTCGCGTCTGACCAATCTCAGCTGTATGCGCTGCGTATCAAACTTGGCAAGCCAGACGAGTTCATTGTACTGCCAGAAGTGATCTCGAAAGAGCCGCTGGGGCCCGTGGTACGTCGCGGTGATGACGATTGGTTCACCATCGTCAAGTGGTCGCTGTATGCCATGCTGAACGCGGAAGAGATGGGTATCAGCTCCAAAAATGTCGATGACATGGTAGCGAAACCGACTACGCCGGATATGGCACATCTGCTGGGCGCGGAAGGTGACTTCGGTAAAGACCTGAAGCTCGATAACAAGTGGGCTTACAACATCATCAAACAAGTGGGTAACTATCAGGAAGTGTTCGACCGTAACGTCGGTAAAGACAGCGCACTGAAAATTAAGCGCGGCCAGAATGCGCTGTGGAATGCGGGCGGCATCCAGTACGCTCCGCCAGTTCGTTAATTCCATTCTGCCAGTCGGGCACCGCATCCTGCGGTGCCCACGCGTAATCTTCACTGAGGTTTTAACATGTCGCAACGCCCAACCGTAAAAAGGGATTTTTCGTTCGGTAATCCTACGGTTCGCGCCTGGCTTTACCAAATCGTCGCGATTGTTGCCGTGCTTGCTGTGGTGGGATATTTAATCCACAACACCGTAATCAACCTGGCCAATCGTGGCATCACTTCCGGATTCGGGTTTCTGGATCGCAGTGCCGGCTTCGGCATCGTCCAGCACCTGATCGATTACACCGAAGGCGACACCTATGCGCGCGTGTTTATGGTGGGGTTGACCAATACCCTGCTGGTTTCCGCGCTCTGTATTGTTTTCGCTTCGATCCTTGGCTTTGCCGTGGGCCTGGCTCGCTTGTCTGAGAACTGGCTGCTGCGCAAGCTTTCAACCATTTATATCGAGACCTTCCGTAATATCCCGCCGCTGCTGCAGATCTTTTTCTGGTACTTCGCGGTACTGCGTAACCTGCCCGGGCCGCGTCAAGCACTCAACGCTTTTGATTTGGCATTCGTCAGCAATCGCGGTTTGTATATTCCGTGGCCCGAGTACGCACCTGGCACCTGGCCATTCCTGATTGCGCTGGCGTTAGCGGTGTTGGGTTGCGTGGCGCTGTTCCGCTACAACCGTAAGCATCAGTTAAAAACCGGCCAACTGCGTCGCACCTGGCCGGCTGCGGTTGGGTTGCTGATTCTGCTGCCGCTGATTGCTCATACCTTGTTTGGCGTTGCCATGCATTGGGATGTGCCGGAACTGCGTGGATTTAACTTCCGCGGCGGTTTCGTGATGATCCCTGAGCTCGCCGCGTTGACTCTCGCGCTGTCGGTTTATACCTCGTCGTTCATCGCCGAAGTGATTCGTTCCGGTATTCAGTCGGTGCCACATGGTCAAAGCGAAGCCGCACGTTCGCTCGGTTTACCTAATCCAGTGACCATGCGACAGGTGATCATTCCGCAGGCAATGCGTGTGATTATCCCGCCACTCACCAGCCAGTACCTCAACATCGTGAAAAACTCATCGCTGGCGGCCGCTATCGGCTATCCAGATATGGTTTCGCTGTTTGCCGGTACCGTGCTGAACCAAACCGGTCAGGCGATAGAAACCATCGCGATTACCATGGCGGTTTACCTGATTATCAGCCTGATCATTTCACTGCTGATGAACCTCTACAATCGCAAAATTGCGCTGGTTGAGCGTTAAGAGAACGGGATCATTATGTCTGTTACTACACATGAAACACCGCCGATTCCGACCAATCCACTTAGCAAGGCTTGGCTCTGGGCACGCAAAAATCTGTTCTCCAGCTGGCTGAATACATTGCTGACGTTGTTCAGCATCTGGCTTATCTGGAACGTGATTCCTCCGGCACTGAACTGGCTGGTATTTCAGGCTAACTGGATTGGTGAGACGCGCGCAGACTGTACCAAAGAAGGCGCATGTTGGGTGTTTATCCATGCACGCTTTGGCCAGTTTATGTATGGACTCTATCCGCATGAACTGCGCTGGCGCATCAACCTGTCGCTGGTCATCGGCTTGCTCTCGATTATTCCGATGTTCATCAAATCAATGCCGCGTCGCGGTCGCTACATCGCTTGTTGGGCGGTGGTCTATCCGATTGTGGTTTGGTTCCTGATGTACGGTGGTTATTTCGGTTTAGAGCGCGTAGAGACTCGCCAGTGGGGCGGCCTGACATTAACGCTGATCATCGCTTCAGTGGGGATTGCCGGCGCGCTGCCGTTGGGGATTTTACTGGCGCTGGGACGCCGCTCTGAAATGCCGGTGGTGCGTACACTTTCGATCATCTTCATTGAGTTCTGGCGTGGTGTACCGCTGATCACCGTGCTGTTTATGTCGTCGGTGATGCTGCCGCTGTTTATGGCGGAAGGTACTACCATCGACAAACTGGTGCGTGCGTTGGTTGGCGTGATTTTGTTCCAGTCTGCGTATGTCGCGGAAGTGGTGCGCGGCGGTTTGCAGGCGCTACCAAAAGGCCAATATGAAGCCGCTGAATCTCTGTCGCTGGGCTACTGGAAAACCCAGATGCTGGTGATTTTACCGCAGGCGCTCAAGATGACCATTCCCGGCCTGGTGAATACCATCATTGCGCTGTTTAAAGATACCAGCCTGGTGATCATCATCGGCTTATTCGATCTCTTCAGTAGCGTGCAGCAAGCCACCGTTGACCCAACCTGGTTGGGTATGTCGACGGAAGGCTATGTATTTGCTGCCATGGTTTACTGGATTTTCTGTTTTAGCATGTCGCGCTATAGCCAGTATCTGGAGAAGCGTTTTCACACCGGGCGTGCATCGCACTGAGGCTTAACATGACACAAACTATGACTAATGCGGCTGATGCCATGATGATTACACTCGAAAACGTTAACAAATGGTACGGTCAGTTCCATGTATTGAAAGACATCAATTTAAAAGTAAAACCACGCGAACGTATCGTACTGTGCGGACCGTCCGGTTCGGGTAAATCGACCACTATTCGTTGTATCAATCACCTCGAAGAACATCAGCAAGGACGCATCGTGGTGGATGGCATCCATCTCAATCACGATGTGCGTAATATTGAACGAGTTAGAACCGAAGTCGGCATGGTTTTCCAGCACTTTAATCTTTTCCCGCATCTTACCGTTTTGCAAAACTGTACGCTGGCACCGATTTGGGTACGCAAAATGCCAAAGAAAGAAGCAGAAGAGCTGGCCATGCATTACCTTCAGCGTGTACGCATTGCTGAGCATGCGCATAAATTTCCTGGCCAGCTTTCAGGTGGTCAGCAACAGCGTGTGGCGATCGCCCGTTCACTCTGTATGAAGCCGAAAATTATGCTGTTTGATGAGCCAACCTCCGCGCTCGATCCAGAGATGGTTAAAGAAGTACTCGATACGATGATTGGCCTGGCAGAAGATGGCATGACCATGCTGTGCGTTACCCATGAGATGGGATTTGCGCGTACGGTGGCGGATCGTGTGATCTTCATGGATCGGGGTGAAATTGTGGAAGAAGCCCCACCTCAGGAGTTCTTTGCCAATCCGAAATCAGAACGTACACGTGCGTTTCTGTCACAGGTTATTCATTGATATCCAGTGAGTTAGATTAAGAAACGCCTCTGCTGAAAAGCAGGGGCTTTTTTATAACTGCAATTTGAATTGGATTAGGTTTGTGAGCGGCAGCGGAAGGTTTCCAATGCATACAAAAAAGCCCTGAACTTTCGTTCAGGGCTTCTGTGTTTGATGCCTGGCAGTTCCCTACTCTCGCATGGGGAGACCCCACACTACCATCGGCGCTACGGCGTTTCACTTCTGAGTTCGGCATGGGGTCAGGTGGGACCACCGCGCTAAAGCCGCCAGGCAAATTCTGTAATTTACCGAACTCACGCTTTAAAACTGGTGCTGATACCCAGAGTCGAACTGGGGACCTCACCCTTACCAAGGGTGCGCTCTACCAACTGAGCCATATCAGCACACTTTAATTTGATGCCTGGCAGTTCCCTACTCTCGCATGGGGAGGCCCCACACTACCATCGGCGCTACGGCGTTTCACTTCTGAGTTCGGCATGGGGTCAGGTGGGACCACCGCGCTAAAGCCGCCAGGCAAATTCTTTGTGCTCTGTCCTGCGTCTTTTACGCTGCTGCCGCGTTGGCTGCGTTCGCGCCGCTCAGTCACATACCTCAGTATGCTCCTTCACGTCGTCTCGCTTGCCGCCTTGCTTCAGCGCAAAATCCTTCGGACTCACGTCCGCAGAACAAAGCTGTATTCTTTATCCGGTAAAACAAGCTGAAAATCCGGTCTCTCAGACCAAAACGCCTCTGGCGTTGTAAGGTTAAGCCTCACGGGTCATTAGTACCGGTTAGCTCAACGCATCGCTGCGCTTACACATCCGGCCTATCAACGTCGTAGTCTTCAACGTCCCTTCAGGACTCTCAAGGAGTCAGGGAGAACTCATCTCGGGGCAAGTTTCGTGCTTAGATGCTTTCAGCACTTATCTTTTCCGCACTTAGCTACCGGGCAGTGCCATTGGCATGACAACCCGAACACCAGTGGTGCGTTCACTCCGGTCCTCTCGTACTAGGAGCAACCCCCCTCAATTCTCCAGCGCCCACGGCAGATAGGGACCGAACTGTCTCACGACGTTCTAAACCCAGCTCGCGTACCACTTTAAACGGCGAACAGCCGTACCCTTGGGACCTACTTCAGCCCCAGGATGTGATGAGCCGACATCGAGGTGCCAAACACCGCCGTCGATATGAACTCTTGGGCGGTATCAGCCTGTTATCCCCGGAGTACCTTTTATCCGTTGAGCGATGGCCCTTCCATTCAGAACCACCGGATCACTATGACCTGCTTTCGCACCTGCTCGAGCCGTCACTCTCGCAGTCAAGCTGGCTTATGCCATTGCACTAACCTCCTGATGTCCGACCAGGATTAGCCAACCTTCGTGCTCCTCCGTTACTCTTTGGGAGGAGACCGCCCCAGTCAAACTACCCACCAGACACTGTCCGCAGCCCGGATTACGGGCCTACGTTAGAACATCAAACATTAAAGGGTGGTATTTCAAGGTTGGCTCCACGCAGACTGGCGTCCACGCTTCAAAGCCTCCCACCTATCCTACACATCAAGGCTCAATGTTCAGTGTCAAGCTATAGTAAAGGTTCACGGGGTCTTTCCGTCTTGCCGCGGGTACACTGCATCTTCACAGCGATTTCAATTTCACTGAGTCTCGGGTGGAGACAGCCTGGCCATCATTACGCCATTCGTGCAGGTCGGAACTTACCCGACAAGGAATTTCGCTACCTTAGGACCGTTATAGTTACGGCCGCCGTTTACCGGGGCTTCGATCAAGAGCTTCTCCTTGCGGATAACCCCATCAATTAACCTTCCGGCACCGGGCAGGCGTCACACCGTATACGTCCACTTTCGTGTTTGCACAGTGCTGTGTTTTTAATAAACAGTTGCAGCCAGCTGGTATCTTCGACTGGCTTCGGCTCGGGGAGCAAGTCCCTTCACCTACGCGCCAGCGTGCCTTCTCCCGAAGTTACGGCACCATTTTGCCTAGTTCCTTCACCCGAGTTCTCTCAAGCGCCTTGGTATTCTCTACCTGACCACCTGTGTCGGTTTGGGGTACGATTTCGTGTTACCTGGAGCTTAGAGGCTTTTCCTGGAAGCAGGGCATCAGTTACTTCACCACCGTGGTGGCTCGTCGTCACGCCTCAGCCTTAAGATACCCCGGATTTACCAAAGGTATCAGCCTACACGCTTAAACCGGGACAACCGTCGCCCGGATAACCTAGCCTTCTCCGTCCCCCCTTCGCAGTAACACCAAGTGCAGGAATATTAACCTGCTTCCCATCGACTACGCTTTTCAGCCTCGCCTTAGGGGTCGACTCACCCTGCTCCGATTAACGTTGAACAGGAACCCTTGGTCTTCCGGCGAGCGGGCTTTTCACCCGCTTTATCGTTACTTATGTCAGCATTCGCACTTCTGATACCTCCAGCATGCCTCACAGCACACCTTCAACGGCTTACAGAACGCTCCCCTACCCAACAACGCATACGCGTCGCTGCCGCAGCTTCGGTGCATGGTTTAGCCCCGTTACATCTTCCGCGCAGGCCGACTCGACCAGTGAGCTATTACGCTTTCTTTAAATGATGGCTGCTTCTAAGCCAACATCCTGGCTGTCTGTGCCTTCCCACATCGTTTCCCACTTAACCATGACTTTGGGACCTTAGCTGGCGGTCTGGGTTGTTTCCCTCTTCACGACGGACGTTAGCACCCGCCGTGTGTCTCCCGTGATAACATTCTCCGGTATTCGCAGTTTGCATCGGGTTGGTAAGCCGGGATGGCCCCCTAGCCGAAACAGTGCTCTACCCCCGGAGATGAGTTCACGAGGCGCTACCTAAATAGCTTTCGGGGAGAACCAGCTATCTCCCGGTTTGATTGGCCTTTCACCCCCAGCCACAAGTCATCCGCTAATTTTTCAACATTAGTCGGTTCGGTCCTCCAGTTAGTGTTACCCAACCTTCAACCTGCCCATGGCTAGATCACCGGGTTTCGGGTCTATACCCTGCAACTTAACGCCCAGTTAAGACTCGGTTTCCCTGCGGCTCCCCTATACGGTTAACCTTGCTACAGAATATAAGTCGCTGACCCATTATACAAAAGGTACGCAGTCACCCCATTAAAGAGGCTCCCACTGCTTGTACGTACACGGTTTCAGGTTCTGTTTCACTCCCCTCGCCGGGGTTCTTTTCGCCTTTCCCTCACGGTACTGGTTCACTATCGGTCAGTCAGGAGTATTTAGCCTTGGAGGATGGTCCCCCCATATTCAGACAGGATACCACGTGTCCCGCCCTACTCTTCGAACTCACAATCTGTGCACTTTCGTGTACGGGACTATCACCCGGTATCGTGCGACTTTCCAGACGCTTCCACTAACGCACAAACTGATTCAGGTTCTGGGCTGTTCCCCGTTCGCTCGCCGCTACTGGGGGAATCTCGGTTGATTTCTTTTCCTCCGGGTACTTAGATGTTTCAGTTCCCCGGGTTCGCCTCGCAACACTATGTATTCATGTTGCGATGATGCACTGGGTGCACCGGGTTTCCCCATTCGGACATCGTCGGCTGTAGCGGTTCATATCACCTTACCGACGCTTTACGCAGATTAGCACGTCCTTCATCGCCTCTGACTGCCAGGGCATCCACCGTGTACGCTTAGTCGCTTAACCTCACAACCCACAGGCGTTTTGCAACGCGCGCAGACTGCAAGCATTTGAGAGACTCGAACATATCGCCGCTTCATTCTTATTACGGAGAATGAAGACGATACGTCGTTTCAATTTTCAGCTTGTTCCGGATTGTTAAAGAGCATAATACTTCGCAGCACACCGTTTCCGGTTTGCTCTGAAGTATTGTTTTGAGTCACTGTAATGGTGGAGCTAAGCGGGATCGAACCGCTGACCTCCTGCGTGCAAGGCAGGCGCTCTCCCAGCTGAGCTATAGCCCCATACAGTTACTGCAGAGACCACTACTACCACTCACCAGGAGTTCCGTTTTTGACAAACGGTAATTTCTTTTCAGGCAAGGCAAAGTGGCGCGACGTATAGTTCACTATACGAGCGGCGCTTTAACGCAGCATGAGAAGAAATTTGGTAGGCCTGAGTGGACTTGAACCACCGACCTCACCCTTATCAGGGGTGCGCTCTAACCACCTGAGCTACAAGCCTGTAGAGGTTTTTTCTGCTCGTTACTTTCTATCAGACAATCTGTGTGAGCACTTCGCGGGAAAGTATCTTCAGGTAAGGAGGTGATCCAACCGCAGGTTCCCCTACGGTTACCTTGTTACGACTTCACCCCAGTCATGAATCACAAAGTGGTAAGCGCCCTCCCGAAGGTTAAGCTACCTACTTCTTTTGCAACCCACTCCCATGGTGTGACGGGCGGTGTGTACAAGGCCCGGGAACGTATTCACCGTAGCATTCTGATCTACGATTACTAGCGATTCCGACTTCACGGAGTCGAGTTGCAGACTCCGATCCGGACTACGACGCACTTTATGAGGTCCGCTTGCTCTCGCGAGGTCGCTTCTCTTTGTATGCGCGCCTTGTAGCACGTGTGTAGCCCTACTCGTAAGGGCCATGATGACTTGACGTCATCCCCACCTTCCTCCAGTTTATCACTGGCAGTCTCCTTTGAGTTCCCGGCCGAACCGCTGGCAACAAAGGATAAGGGTTGCGCTCGTTGCGGGACTTAACCCAACATTTCACAACACGAGCTGACGACAGCCATGCAGCACCTGTCTCAGAGTTCCCGAAGGCACCAAAGCATCTCTGCTAAGTTCTCTGGATGTCAAGAGTAGGTAAGGTTCTTCGCGTTGCATCGAATTAAACCACATGCTCCACCGCTTGTGCGGGCCCCCGTCAATTCATTTGAGTTTTAACCTTGCGGCCGTACTCCCCAGGCGGTCGACTTAACGCGTTAGCTCCGGAAGCCACTCCTCAAGGGAACAACCTCCAAGTCGACATCGTTTACGGCGTGGACTACCAGGGTATCTAATCCTGTTTGCTCCCCACGCTTTCGCACCTGAGCGTCAGTCTTTGTCCAGGGGGCCGCCTTCGCCACCGGTATTCCTCCAGATCTCTACGCATTTCACCGCTACACCTGGAATTCTACCCCCCTCTACAAGACTCCAGCCTGCCAGTTTCGAATGCAGTTCCCAGGTTAAGCCCGGGGATTTCACATCCGACTTGACAGACCGCCTGCGTGCGCTTTACGCCCAGTAATTCCGATTAACGCTTGCACCCTCCGTATTACCGCGGCTGCTGGCACGGAGTTAGCCGGTGCTTCTTCTGCGGGTAACGTCAATCGGTGAAGCTATTAACTTCACCGCCTTCCTCCCCGCTGAAAGTACTTTACAACCCGAAGGCCTTCTTCATACACGCGGCATGGCTGCATCAGGCTTGCGCCCATTGTGCAATATTCCCCACTGCTGCCTCCCGTAGGAGTCTGGACCGTGTCTCAGTTCCAGTGTGGCTGGTCATCCTCTCAGACCAGCTAGGGATCGTCGCCTAGGTGAGCCATTACCCCACCTACTAGCTAATCCCATCTGGGCACATCCGATGGTGTGAGGCCCGAAGGTCCCCCACTTTGGTCTTGCGACGTTATGCGGTATTAGCTACCGTTTCCAGTAGTTATCCCCCTCCATCGGGCAGTTTCCCAGACATTACTCACCCGTCCGCCACTCGTCACCCGAGAGCAAGCTCTCTGTGCTACCGTTCGACTTGCATGTGTTAGGCCTGCCGCCAGCGTTCAATCTGAGCCATGATCAAACTCTTCAATTTAAGTTTGATTTGCTGAAACCAGTTCAGCGATGCTCATCTGTAAAACGTCATAATGAATTTCATTATGTGTTCACTCGTGAGGCTTTGATATTTTTTTGCGTCCGGAGACGCGGATATCAATCCTGCGAGTGCCCACACAGATTGTCTGATAAATTGTTAAAGAGCGTTGCGAACAGCGGCTGAACCGTCTGTCGCGAGGTGGCGTATACTACGCTACTCTCCTTCGGAGTCAAACACTTTTTTCAGCGTTTTTATCCGGCGGGATGAATTTCTTCACTCCCTGCCAAGCCGTCTGCGTTGCCGCTTTGCCGTCTCAGTGGTGGCGCATTATAGGGATCCGAATTTTTTGCACAACCCCTTTTTTCGATCTTTTTAATCGACTGGCGAGTTTTCACTCTTTTCGCTGCGATCGCGAGCGATCCGCTCAAAAATCATCTTGTTTATCCGCCTTTTAAGCCGCAGGCTTGGGTAAAAACGTAAAAGGAGAAGATCATGTCCACAGCCCTACGACCTTATAAGAACCATTTCCCGCAACAAGGCGATCGCGTGATGATCGATAACAGCAGCGTGGTGGTGGGTGAAGTACAACTCGACGATGACGTTAGCATCTGGCCGCTGGTTGCGATTCGTGGTGACGTCAATAAAGTGGTGATAGGCAAAAGAAGCAATATTCAGGATGGCAGCGTACTGCACGTCACTCACAAGTCCAGCAGCAATCCGGAAGGTTATCCGCTGATTGTTGGCGAAGATGTCACGGTAGGGCATAAAGCGATGCTGCACGGCTGTACTATCGGCAATCGCGTACTGGTTGGAATGGGATCCATTCTGCTGGACGGCGTGATCGTTGAAGATGATGTGATGATTGGCGCTGGCAGTTTGGTGCCGCCAGGTAAACGACTGGAAAGTGGCTACCTGTATTTAGGCAGCCCGGTTAAGCAGGTCCGCCCACTCAGTGAAGCGGAAATCGCCGGGCTGCTTTACTCATCCAATAACTATGTCGGTTGGAAGAATGAATATCTCTCTCAGGAAAGCCAATCTCATTCCTGATCGCCAATTTTATTCCTGCTGCATCGACTGCTTTAGTTTGGCTATCACTGGCGTGATCTCTGGCATCACGCCATGCCATAAATGGAAAGCGTGAGCGGCTTGCCCTACTAACATGCCAATACCATCCGCCAGCTGCTGCGCGCCCTGCTGCTGGCACCACAGTAAGAATGGCGTCAAACCTTGTTGATAAAACATGTCATAACAACGCGTTTGCGCATTAATTAGCGATGTGGCTAACGCCGGAACTTTGCCATCAACACCGCTCGAGGTCGCATTAATGATCAGATTAAATTGCTGATCCACTAATTGCTCAAAGCTGGCCGCTTTGATATCCCCGCTATGCTGGAAAATCTCTGCCAGCTGCTCGGCGCGTGCCACGGTGCGATTCACTACCACCAGCGAACATCCGAATGAAAGCAGCGGCAGGATTACGCCACGCGCAGCACCACCGGCGCCCACCAGCAGAATTCGATCGCCTGGATGGATCATCTGCAGTCGTTCCAGATCGCTGAGCAAGCCGATGCCATCGGTGTTATCGCCGAAGATCTTGCCCTGCGCATCTTTCTTTAACGTATTAACCGCACCAGACAATGCCGCACGCTCGCTAAGCTCATCGGCAAATTCCCACGCCTGCTGTTTAAAAGGCAGCGTGACATTGGCACCTTTGCCGCCATGCGCAAAAAAATCGGCGATCGACTGAGGAAAACCCTCAAGTGGCGCGCACTCCTTGCCATATTGATGCTCAATGCCGGTTTGCTCAGCGAACAAGCTATGAATGAAAGGAGATTTGCTATGCGCAATTGGGTGACCAAAAACGGCAAAATTTTCCATGCGTTAGCCCTGACGAATAAGTTCACCGCTAATAACGTCGCGGATTTCAGAAGGATTCAGTCGCCCACCCGTTTCAGCATGTAAGACTGGGAACTGCGGACCAAATTGCTCAGCAACCTCTTCCACATTACGACAAGGTGGTTCGCCGGAAAGATTGGCGCTGGTCGAAACCAGAGGTTTACCAAAACCGCGACACAAAGCCTGTACGTCCGGATGATCGCTAACGCGAATGGCCAGTGAGTCAAAACGCCCCGTTAACCAACGCGGCGTATGTGGCGAAGCTGGCACTACATAGGTTACCGGGCCAGGCCAACTGGCAAACATACGCTCGCGCTGCAGCACAGAGAGTTCACGGTCGGCGATATAAGGTTCCAGCTGCGCGTAATCGGCTGCAATCAAAATGAGTCCCTTCTCGACTGGACGCTGCTTGAGCGCCAAAAGCGCCATTACGGCATTCTCGCTGTCGGGATCGCAGCCCAATCCAAATACGGCTTCGGTTGGATAGGCGATAACTTCCTGTTGCTGTAGCCTCTCAATGCAAAAATCGAGACTACCCGCTGAATACTGGCTTGGCTTCATGATGATGATGCGTCCTGGACGATGGGCTTACCGCAGCGTTTGCTGGCGCAGAAGCGCTTCATGCCTTGTGCGGTTTTCTTCTCTATTAATAAAGGGAACTGGCAATGCGGGCAAACGCCTTCGACCGGCGCTGCGTTAAGGACAAACTGGCAATCTGGATAACGATCGCAAGAGTAGAAGGTTTTGCCATAGCGCGAGCGCCGCTGTACCAGTTTACCGCTCTGACATTGCGGACAGGCGATAGCTGTTTCATCAGGCTTGTCGATGGTTTCGGTGTAATCACATTCCGGGTAGTGACTGCAACCCACGAACATGCCAAATCGCCCCTGACGCAGAACTTTGTCTGCGCCACACTGAGGGCATGCATGGCCTTCCAGCACTTTAACAACGTGCCCATCTCCCTGACTTTTCAGCGGGCGAATGTAATCGCAGGTTGGATAATTTACACACCCCAGAAAAGGGCCGTGTTTGCCGGAACGTATGACTAATTCTGCCCCGCAAGCGGGGCAGAGATCGTGTTTAGGCACGGAAAATAGTGCTGATTTACTCATATTACCGGTTGCATCAATCGCAAATTATTAATGCAGCATACCTTCATTGACGTCGAATAACAGTTCTTCCATTTGCTGATAGGCGTTTTCACATCCTGGGATGTTAAATAGCACCATCAACACCACCCATTTGAGATCTTCAAGATCGAATTCGAGGGTATCAAGGGCCATTACACGTTCGATGACCATCTCGCGCGTTTCCATATTCAGCACCTGGACCTGTTCCAGGAACAAAATAAAACCGCGACATTCTGCATCTAAGCGCTGGTTTTCCTCTTCGGTATAGATTCGCATTGAGAGCGGATCGTTTGCCATGAGTACTGGCGCAACTAAGCCTTCCTGATAATCCGCTAACCGCTCAAGCCAATTCAACGCATTGTAGATATCTTCACGATGAAAACCGGCATCGGTTAAATCATCGGTCAATTTATCCTGATCAACGCGCATTTCAGCTTCGTTGTGGATATACGTCTCAAACAAGTACATAAGTACGTCGAACATGGCATGCCCTCCTCAATCGGACATAGCCGCCGGGTACAGCTGCGATCCATCCTGCTAACTCCAGCTCCAGCAGGTGAGCTGCGATAACTGGCACAGGTTGGCCGGCACGTTCAGCGACGACGTCAACAGGTGTAACCTCATCACCTACGTTAGCCAACACAGTTGCAAATGGCAATGGCACATCGTCACTGTGTTGTGAATATATTGTTTCTGAACTGCTATCAGGCAACCATTGCAGCGTTGAATGTAAATCTTCAAGGATATTGTTAGGATGCGCCACCAGCAGCGCGCCTTGCTGGATAAGCCAGTGCGTACCTTCACTACCCGGATTGCCTAGCGCGCCGGGTAATGCATAAACGTTACGATTTTGTTCCAAAGCGTAGCGTGCCGTCACCAGCGAACCGCTTTTTAACGTGGCTTCAACTACCAGTACGCCAAGACTTAAACCACTGATGATGCGATTACGCCGCGGAAAGTTAACCGCATGCGGTGCCGTATCAAGGGGGAATTCCGAGATCAGTGCCCCACCGCCAGCGATGATCTCACGTGCTAACGCTTGATGACTTTTAGGGTAGATATGCTGCAGACCGCTGCCTAATACTGCAACGGTCTTGCCCTGCACTTCTAACGCGGCCCGATGCGCCACGCCATCGATTCCGCGTGCAAGGCCGCTGGTGATGGTCAATCCACTTAGCGCTAATTGCTGCGTAAACCAGCTTCCCCATTGCTTACCATAATGCGTGCAGTGACGGCTGCCCACGACACCGAGTTGGGGCGTCTGCAAGATGTCCATATTTCCCGCGACATACAGCAATGAGGGACGTCGACTGATTTCCGCTAACGCCGAGGGATAATGTTCGTCGATACAGGTAACTACATGATGCTGTTCATCCTCCAGCCATAGATGTGTTCGTGCTAACTGGCGTGGACAAAGCTCTTTAAACTGTTGTCGCTGGGTTTCGTTTAATCCCTGATCCAGTAAAAGATCGTCATCAACCTGAGCATTATCCTGCAATGCCTCAGCTAAATGTCTGACAACTCCAGAGCTTAAGCCTTTCACATTTGCCAGCCTGAGCATCCATTCAATTCTCTCCATGCTGCACTCCCTGTCAGCCGCGCTATCATGCGGTGCAATGCTGTCAATCAGACATCAAAAAGTCTACAATATGAGGCAGTAATCTTTTCTTCAACGCATACAGATCTGGATATTTATGTCAGTTTTGCAGGTATTACATTTCCCTGATGATCGCCTTCGCAAAATCGCTGCGCCGGTGGCAACCGTAAACGCAGACGTGCAGCGTATTGTCGACGACATGTTTGAAACCATGTACGCCGAAGAAGGTATTGGCTTAGCGGCGACCCAAGTCGATATTCATCAGCGCATCATTGTTATTGATGTTTCTGAAAACCGTGACGAGCGTTTGGTGCTGATTAATCCGGAACTGCTGGAAAAAAGCGGTGAAACCGGTATTGAAGAAGGCTGCCTTTCCATTCCTGAGCAACGTGCTTTTGTGCCGCGCGCAGAGTGGGTCAAAGTGCGTGCGCAGGATCGTGACGGCAAAAGCTTCGAGCTGGAAACCGACGGTCTGCTGGCGATTTGCATCCAGCATGAAATCGATCATCTCGATGGCAAACTTTTCATTGATTATCTGTCGCCACTGAAACGTCAGCGTATCAAACAGAAACTGGAAAAATTGGCCCGCCTAAACGCACGCGAAGATTAAGTGCTCATTGAAGGTTAAACTGTGTCTGCACCGCTCAAAATTATCTTTGCCGGTACACCTGACTTTGCAGCGCGTCATTTAGACGCGCTACTTGCTTCTGAGCATCAGGTTGTTGGCGTCTTTACCCAGCCCGATCGTCCAGCCGGACGCGGCAATAAGCTTACGTCAAGCCCGGTCAAAGTCCTGGCACAGGCGCACGATATTCCGGTATTTCAGCCGAAATCCCTGAAGCCTGAAGAGAACCAGCATCTGGTTGACGATCTGCAGGCCGATATCATGGTGGTGGTCGCTTATGGCTTGATCCTGCCAAAAGCCGTGCTGGCGATGCCGCGCCTGGGTTGTATTAATGTGCATGGTTCGCTGCTGCCACGCTGGCGCGGTGCTGCACCCATCCAACGCTCTCTCTGGGCTGGCGATACCGAAACCGGTGTCACCATTATGCAGATGGATGTTGGCCTCGATACCGGCGACATGCTGCATAAACTCTCCTGCCCAATTACGGCTGAAGACACCAGCGCGTCGCTGTATGAGAAGCTGGCGCAACTCGGCCCGCAAGGCATGCTGTTAACGCTGGATCTGCTGGCAAGCGGTAATGCCAGGCCAGAAGTCCAGGATGAAGCGCTTGTCTCTTATGCCGAGAAACTGAGCAAAGAAGAAGCACGTCTCGATTGGTCACTTTCCGCAGCGCAGTTGGAACGTTGTATTCGTGCCTTCAATCCATGGCCAATGAGCTATTTCATGATTGAAGAGCAACCGGTAAAAGTCTGGCAGGCAACGGTTTTGCCGCATCAGAACAAGCAACCCGGTGAAATCGTCCTTGCAGATAAACAAGGCATTCAGATCGCAACGGCCGATGGTGTGCTGAATCTGGTATCGCTGCAACCTGCCGGTAAAAAAGCCATGTCCGCTCAGGACCTGCTCAATTCGCGCCGCGAATGGTTCGTACCTGGAACCGTTCTGGCCTGATCCTCCAAGCCCGGTTTGACCGGGCTTTTTGTTTGATGAAATAACATGAAAAAAGCTACCAACTTGCGCAGCCTGGCCGCGCAACTCATTGAACGCGTTGTGGACAAAGGTGAATCGCTAAGTGCCATTTTGCCAGGCGCGCAAAAGAACCTATCCGATAAAGATGGCGCGCTGCTGCAAGAACTCTGTTTTGGCGTGATGCGCACGCTGCCGCAGCTAGAAGCCTTAATCGGCAAACTGATGGAGCGCACCTTAACCGGTAAGCAGCGCGTGTTGCATTATCTGTTGATGGTTGGCCTCTATCAGCTGCTATATACCCGCGTGCCGGCCCATGCGGCACTGGCAGAAACCGTGGCGGGTGCTGAAGTGCTGAAGCGCACGGCTTTAAAAGGCCTGTTAAATGGCGTGTTGCGCCAGTTCCTGCGCCAGCAAGAAGCGCTGTTAGCCGAAGTCGATCAGGGCTCGCAACGTTACTGGCATCCAGGCTGGTTGCTGAAACGTCTGCAAGCGGCATGGCCAGAACAGTGGCAACAGATTGTTGAAGCTAACAATCAGCGACCGCCGATGTGGCTGCGCGTCAATCGCCAGTATCACAGTCGCGATGCCTGGCTGGCGCTATTGCAGGCAGAAGAGAAAGTTGCTTTTCCTGGCGATGCACAAGATGCATTGCGACTGGAATCACCCGCTCCAGTCAGCCAGCTGCCGTGTTTCGATCAAGGTTGGGTGACGGTGCAGGATCTTTCTGCACAACGTTGCGCACTGCTGCTTGAGCCAAAAAATGGGGAAACTATTCTCGATCTCTGTGCTGCTCCAGGTGGTAAAACCACGCATATCCTTGAAATCGCCCCGCAAGCCAAAGTCTTAGCCGTCGATGTTGACCCGCAACGCCTGCTCCGTGTGCATGAGAACTTACAGCGCCTGGGCATGCAGGCCGAAGTGCGTCAGGGCGATGGTCGTACACCGGCAGAATGGTGTGGTGATATGCAGTTTGATCGTATCCTGCTCGATGCGCCCTGCTCTGCCACGGGCGTTATTCGCCGCCATCCAGACATCAAGTGGCTACGTCGCGATCGTGATATTCCTGAGCTGGCGAATCTACAGCGCGAAATACTTGAGGCCGTCTGGCCGCGTCTAAAATCTGGCGGCACGATGATATATGCCACCTGCTCAATATTGCCGGAAGAGAATCACAATCAAATCAGCGCCTTTTTGGCAGCGCACAGCGACGCCGTGGCCGAGACGTTGCCACAGGGCCAGGATAATGGCTGGCAGGTTTTCCCGACCATCGATGGCGGCGACGGCTTCTTCTACGCTAAGCTGATGAAAAAATAGTGCTGCGCACACTGACAAGAGCATCTAAGCCATGAAAATCATTATCCTCGGCGCCGGCCAGGTCGGCGGAACCCTGGCAGAAAATCTGGTCGGGGAAAATAACGATATCACCGTCGTCGATAGCGATGCGACGCGTTTACGCGTATTGCAGGACAAATTTGATCTGCGCGTCGTGCATGGTCACGGATCACATCCGCGTATTTTGCGTGAAGCCGGTGCTGAAGATGCAGATATGCTGGTGGCGGTAACCAACTCCGATGAAACTAACATGGTGGCTTGTCAGATTGCGTATTCCCTTTTCAATACGCCCAATCGTATCGCGCGTATTCGCGCCGCTGAATACTTACGCGATGCTGAGAAGCTGTTTGTACCTGAAGCCGTACCAATTGATCATCTGATCTCTCCTGAGCAGTTGGTCATCGACAATATCTACCGCCTGATTCAGTATCCTGGCGCACTTCAGGTAGTGAATTTTGCCGAAGGCAAAGTGAGCCTCGCTGTGGTTAAAGCCTATTATGGCGGACCGCTGGTCGGGAATCCTTTGTCGATCATGCGTGAACATATGCCGCATATTGATACGCGAGTCGCGGCGATTTTTCGTCAGGATCGTCCCATTCGTCCCCAGGGTTCTACGATTGTGGAAGCCGGCGATGAAGTGTTCTTTATTGCCGCGAGCCAACACATCCGCGCGGTGATGAGTGAAATGCAGCGTCTGGAAAAACCGTATAAGCGCATCATGTTAGTTGGCGGCGGCAATATCGGCTTTGGATTGGCGCAGCGCCTGGAAAAACAGTACAGCGTGAAGTTGATCGAACGTAATCAACAACGCGCGGCAGAACTGGCAGAACGTTTGCACGATACTATCGTGTTTTACGGTGATGCCTCGGATCAGGAATTGCTGGCCGAAGAGCATGTCGATCAGGTGGATCTCTTCATCGCGGTCACTAACGACGATGAAGCCAATATTATGTCGGCCATGCTGGCTAAGAAAATGGGTGCGAAAAAAGTAATGGTGCTGATCCAGCGCCGGGCCTACGTCGATCTTGTTCAAGGTAGCGTGATCGACATTGCGATCTCGCCGCAACAAGCCACGATCTCGGCGCTGCTAAGTCACGTACGTAAAGCCGATATCGTGGGCGTGTCCTCACTGCGTCGCGGTATTGCAGAAGCAATCGAAGCGATCGCACACGGCGATGAAACCACCTCACGCGTGGTTGGGCGTTTGATAGAAGATATTAAGTTGCCGCCGGGAACCATTATCGGTGCTGTGGTGCGCGGTGATGAGGTGATCATCGCCAATGATAACGTGCGCGTCGAACAGGGCGATCACGTAATTATGTTCCTGACGGATAAGAAGTTTGTGCCCGATGTTGAGCGCCTGTTCCAGCCAAGTCCATTCTTCCTGTAAAAGCTGCGGGCGAAAGCCCGCCGTGAAAATTTCGCTTAATCCATTGTTCTAATGGCAATTGCACAAAGGTTTGTTAGACTTTAGCCATTGGCCAAGGCAAGGAGATAACAATGAGTTTATTCAAAGAGTTTCGTGATTTTGCAATGCGCGGGAACGTGGTTGATCTGGCGGTAGGTGTCATCATCGGTGCCGCTTTTGGTAAGATTGTTTCTTCACTGGTCGCCAATATCATCATGCCGCCACTTGGCTTGCTGATTGGTGGCGTCGATTTCAAACAGTTTAAATGGATATTAAAACCGGCAGAAGGTGATATTCCTGCTGTGGTAATGGAGTACGGTAACTTTATTCAGACCGTGTTCGATTTCGTTATTGTTGCCTTCGCGATATTCCTGGCAATTAAAGTAATGAACAAGCTGTATCAGAAAAAAGAAGTTGAGAAAGCGGCACCTAAGCCGACGAATGAAGAGTTACTGCTCACTGAAATCCGTGACCTGTTAAAACAACAAAATCACGATAAATTATAATAAAAAAGCCGCCCACGTAAGGCGGCTTTTTTGTCTTTAAAGAAGAAGGCCAGTGATAAACTTTTCTGCTTATCACTGGCCTCCCAGTTACGTCCTTTGCCATGTTTGTCTTTACGTTGATAGCTGCCCTTTCCTTTCTGATTCTTCTCAATGCGCTGCCTAAACAGTGGATCATGTAATAATGCTTCCAGTGCATTATCGTTGATTTTACCTTTTTGGTGCTGATAGCGAGTCATCTCGTCCTCCGGTTATTAACGGCGCAACTATATTCCTTCCAGCGCAAAATTCAATCCTTACTACAACAAATTTCAGGCTGCGGCTCCTCACCTCTCTCCAGAGCTTCAAGTATTGAACAGCAAGCGCTGCTATGTATGTCGCCGCAGCAGGTTTCAGCTAAACGATGCAATGAACGTTGAATCGTCTGTAGTTCGGCAATCATGCCATTCACTTCATCCAATCTTTTCGCCACAATGGCTTTGGATTCCTGGCAAGTATGATGTTCAGGATCGATGCGGATCGACAATAAACCACGGATTGACTCTAAGCTAAAGCCGAGTTGGCGACCATAACGAATAAAACGCAGCCGCTGTAAATCATCGTCGCTATAAAGACGAAAACCGCCCTCAGTGCGTACCTCATGATTCATCATCTGCTGTTTTTCATAAAAGCGGATGGTGTCTGGCGTCACATCCGCCATTTTTGCCAGCTGGCCAATCCGATACATGCTATTTCTCCCGCTGCAAATGATGATGGATGTTATCGCTATACTCGCCGCGCAAAAATTCGGTACTGATTCCGGCTTGCTGGAGTTTTATTTCTAGCAAAGCTAAGCGTTTCGACAGTTCTCGCGCCTTGCCATCGTCAGGATCCAGTTCGCGTAGCAGATCGTTTATCGCCAATGCTTCTCGACGCAATTCAAGTTCCGGAGGTAAGTAACCAGAGTTTTTCAACAGCCGATATGCCGTGCGCAGTTCAACAGGCACTCCGCTGTCATCATCTAGCTGTAAAGGTGCACCTTCGCCCGGCAAATTACTCAGTTCACCCTTTTCCTGAGCTTCACGTATATGTTGCTCTACAAGTTGATCAATTAGCCACATAAGGGAATTCCTGATGGGTGTATCAGCCATCAGCATAGCGAAAGGTGAGTAAATGGAAAGGAATTACGGACAATAAAAAACCCGCCGAAGCGGGTTTTTTACGATACTGCAAATTACTCTGCAGTAGCTTCTGCTTGAGCTTCTGGACGATCAACCAGCTCGATGTAAGCCATCGGAGCGTTGTCACCAGCACGGAAGCCACACTTCAAAATGCGAGTGTAACCACCGGCACGGCTCGCGAAACGCGGGCCCAGCTCGTTAAACAGTTTTGCCACGATCTCGTTATCACGAGTGCGGGCGAATGCCAGACGACGATTAGCTACGCTGTCGGTCTTGGCAAGAGTAATCAGCGGCTCAACTACGCGGCGCAGCTCTTTGGCTTTCGGCAGAGTCGTCTTAATGATCTCATGACGAACCAGAGAACCAGCCATGTTGCGGAACATAGCCTGACGATGGCTGCTGTTGCGGTTCAGTTGACGACCACTCTTACGATGGCGCATGACCTTATCCTTCTCAGTGAAACCTTAACCTGTGATCGGTTTATTCATCAGCAATGCTTGCTGGTGGCCAGTTTTCCAGGCGCATGCCCAGAGACAAACCACGTGAAGCAAGCACATCTTTAATCTCGGTAAGAGATTTTTTACCCAGGTTAGGCGTTTTAAGCAGCTCAACCTCGGTACGCTGTACCAGATCACCGATGTAGTGGATAGCTTCTGCCTTGAGGCAGTTAGCAGAGCGGACAGTCAATTCCAGATCGTCAACAGGGCGCAGCAGGATCGGATCGAATTCTGGTTTCTCTTCTTTTACTTCCGGCTGACGTACATCACGTAAGTCAACGAAAGCTTCCAGTTGTTCTGCCAGGATGGTTGCCGCACGACGAATCGCCTCTTCAGGATCGATTGTGCCGTTGGTTTCCATTTCGATGACCAGCTTGTCCAGGTCGGTACGCTGTTCTACACGCGCTGCTTCAACATTGTAGGCAATACGGTCTACAGGGCTGTAGCAAGCGTCAACCAACAGACGGCCGATTGGGCGCTCATCTTCTTCCGAATGAATTCGGGCAGAAGCCGGCACATAACCACGACCACGCTGAACTTTGATACGCATGCTAATAGATGCGTTTTCATCGGTCAGGTGGCAGATCACATGCTGCGGCTTGACGATTTCAACATCACCGTCGTGGGTGATGTCGGCTGCAGTCACAGGGCCAATGCCAGATTTATTCAGAGTAAGGATGACTTCATCTTTACCTTGAACTCTTACCGCCAACCCTTTCAGGTTAAGCAGGATTTCCAGGATATCTTCCTGTACGCCCTCTTTGGTGGAGTACTCATGAAGCACACCATCAATCTCAACCTCGGTCACCGCGCAACCCGGCATGGAAGAAAGCAGAATACGGCGCAGTGCGTTGCCAAGAGTATGGCCAAAGCCACGCTCTAACGGCTCAAGGGTCACCTTGGCGTGCGTCGAACTCACTTGCTCGATATCTACCAGGCGCGGTTTTAGAAACTCTGTCACAGAACCCTGCATTGTGTCCTCTCTTTGGTACTAAGCTTTACTTAGAGTAAAGCTCGACGATCAGGTGTTCGTTAATGTCCGCAGACAGATCAGTACGTTCAGGAATACGCTTGAACACACCTTCCATCTTAGTAGCATCAACTTCCAGCCAGGTTGGCTTTTCACGCTGCTCAGCCAGCTCCAGAGCGGCCTTCACGCGAGATTGCTGTTTGGCTTTCTCACGGATGCTTACGACATCATTCGGAGATACCTGATAAGAAGCGATGTTAACAACGCGACCGTTCACCAGGATAGATTTATGGCTAACCAGCTGACGTGCTTCTGCACGAGTGGCGCCAAAGCCCATACGGTAAACAACGTTATCCAGACGGCCTTCCAGCAGGGCCAGCAGGTTTTCACCTGTGTTGCCTTTCAGACGTGCTGCTTCTTTATAGTAGTTGCGGAACTGACGCTCCAGCACGCCGTACATACGACGAACTTTCTGCTTTTCACGCAACTGGCCGCCGTAGTCAGACAGACGCGGTTTACGCGCACCATGCTGACCAGGTGGTTGTTCAATTTTGCACTTGGTATCGATCGCGCGAACGCCAGACTTAAGGAATAAGTCGGTACCCTCACGACGGCTCAGCTTGAGCTTAGGACCCAAATATCTTGCCATTTTCTTTCTCCAACTAACCTAAAAACGGGCGATTAAACGCGACGTTTTTTCGGCGGACGACAACCGTTGTGAGGGATTGGAGTCACATCAGTAATATTAGTGATGCGGAAACCAGCAGCGTTCAGAGCACGAATTGTTGATTCGCGTCCTGGACCCGGACCCTTAACCATAACTTCCAGATTCTTAATACCGTAATCTTTCACTGCTTCTGCACAGCGCTCTGCAGCTACCTGAGCAGCAAACGGAGTAGATTTACGTGAACCGCGGAAACCGGAACCACCGGCGGTTGCCCAACCCAGTGCGTTACCCTGACGATCAGTAATTGTAACGATGGTGTTGTTAAAAGATGCATGGACATGAGCCACGCCATCTGAGACTTGTTTTCTTACACGCTTGCGTGCACGAACTGGTGCCTTTGCCATTATTTACTCACCCCGATTATTTCTTGATCGGTTTACGCGGACCCTTACGGGTACGTGCATTGGTCTTAGTACGCTGACCGCGAACTGGCAGACCACGACGATGGCGTAAACCACGATAGCAACCAAGGTCCATCAGACGCTTGATGCTCAGGGTGATTTCACGGCGCAGATCACCTTCAACAACGAATTTACCAACTGCTTCACGCAGCTGTTCAATTTGTTCTTCAGACAGCTCTCTGATCTTAACATTTTCAGCAATACCCGTTGAAGCGCAGATGGCTTTAGAACGAGTTTTACCGATACCGAAAATCGAAGTTAATGCGATAACGGTATGTTTTTGATCAGGAATGTTAATGCCTGCTATACGGGCCACTATGCACTCCTATAATTAAACAAATGCGTCCCATGCTGAAAAGCCCGTTTTCAGGATACTCAAATGGTAACGCATCGACATACAAAAGATTGGCTGGCTAATCTAGCCAGCTCAACCCGACTTTGCAAGAAAAATATGTGACAATATCAGCCTTGGCGCTGTTTATGCTTTGGCTCGGCGCTGCAGATCACACGTACGACACCGTCGCGGCGAATGATTTTGCAGTTACGACATAATTTCTTGACGGAAGCACGAACTTTCATTTTTACTCTCCGTAACTTCTCAAGCACCCGAATTAACGGCCGTAGCCCTTCAGGTTAGCTTTCTTCAATGCAGACTCGTACTGACTCGACATCATCAGAGTTTGCACTTGAGCCATAAAGTCCATGATGACGACCACTACGATGAGCAGCGATGTGCCGCCAAAGTAGAATGGAACTTTCATAGCATCACGCATGAACTCCGGGATCAGGCAGATAAAAGTAATATACAGTGCGCCGATTAAGGTCAGACGTGTCATTACTTTATCGATGTACTTCGCCGTTTGCTCTCCCGGACGAATTCCCGGTACGAATGCACCAGACTTCTTCAGGTTATCTGCTGTTTCACGTGGGTTGAAGACCAACGCCGTGTAGAAGAAACAGAAGAAGATGATTGCAGTCGCATAGAGTAGCACATAAAGCGGCTGTCCTGGTTGCAAATACAGCGAAATTGTTGTCAGCCAGTTCCAACCGGTACCGCCCCCGAACCATGATGCTATGGTCGCCGGGAACAGAATAATGCTGGAAGCAAAAATAGCTGGGATTACGCCCGCCATATTCACTTTCAACGGTAAATGTGTGCTCTGTGCAGCATATACACGACGGCCTTGCTGACGTTTAGCGTAGTTGACCACAATGCGGCGCTGGCCACGCTCGACGAAAATAACAAAGAACGTCACTGCAAATACTAGAACTGCAACCAACAGCAACAGAAGGAAGTGCAGGTCACCTTGCCGCGCTTGCTCGATGGTATGGCCAATGGCCGGCGGGAGTCCCGCAACAATACCTGCGAAGATAATGATCGAGATACCGTTACCGATACCTCGTTCAGTAATCTGTTCGCCCAGCCACATCAGGAACATTGTCCCAGTAACCAGACTTACAACAGCGGTAAAGTAGAATGCAAAGCCTGGATTCATTACCAGCCCCTGCATTCCAGGCATATTCGGTAAACCGGTAGCAATACCGATCGACTGGAATACAGCCAGAACCAGTGTACCGTAGCGAGTGTACTGGCTAATCTTACGACGACCAGCTTCACCCTCTTTCTTAATCTCAGCTAACGCTGGATGAACCACCGTCAGCAGCTGGATAATAATGGAGGCCGAAATATACGGCATAATACCCAGAGCGAAGATTGAGGCACGACTGAGAGCACCACCAGAGAACATGTTGAACATTTCAATGATGGTGCCACGCTGTTGCTCAAGCAGTTTGGCAAGTACAGTGGCATCGATACCGGGGATTGGAATAAAAGAGCCAATTCGGAAGACAATGAGTGCACCGATTACAAACAACAGTCTGCGCTTCAGTTCACCAAAGCCACCTTTGGCACTTTGAAAATCTAATCCCGGTTGCTTTGCCATCTGCTACTTATTCCTCGATTTTACCGCCAGCAGCTTCGATTGCAGCACGAGCACCTTTGGTGACACGCAGACCGCGAACCGTTACCGGTGCAGAAACTTCACCAGAAAGAATCACTTTCGCGAATTCAATCTGAACACCGATAATATTGGCCGCTTTCAGCGTATTCAGGTCAACAATACCGCCTTCAACTTTCGCCAGATCAGACAGACGAACTTCTGTCGTGATCATTGCTTTGCGAGAGGTGAAACCGAATTTCGGCAGACGACGGTACAGAGGCATCTGACCACCCTCGAAACCGCGACGTACGCCACCGCCAGAACGAGAGTTCTGACCTTTGTGACCACGACCACCGGTTTTACCGAGGCCAGAACCGATACCACGACCCAGACGCTTAGAAGCGTGTTTAGACCCTTCGGCCGGAGACAGAGTGTTTAAACGCATCTCTTACTCCTCCACTTTCAGCATGTAGGAAATCGCGTTAATCATACCGCGTACAGCAGGCGTATCTTCACGCTCAACGGTGTGATTGATGCGACGCAGACCCAAGCCAACCAGAGTCGCTTTGTGCTTAGGCAGGCGGCCGATTGAACTGCGGGTTTGTGTAATTTTAATTGTCTTAGCCATCGTGATTACCCCAGAATTTCTTCAACGGATTTACCACGCTTGGCAGCGACCATTTCCGGAGAATTCATATTGCCCAGGCCATCAATAGTTGCACGAACCACGTTAATCGGGTTGGTAGAACCATACGCTTTAGCCAGAACGTTATGTACTCCAGCAACTTCTAAAACGGCGCGCATTGCACCGCCGGCGATGATACCGGTACCTTCAGAAGCTGGCTGCATGAACACACGAGAACCTGTGTGAGCACCTTTAACAGGGTGCTGCAGGGTGCCGTGAGTCAGCGCGACGTTAATCATATTGCGACGGGCTTTCTCCATCGCTTTCTGGATCGCTGCTGGAACTTCACGCGCTTTACCGTAACCAAAACCAACGCGGCCGTTACCATCACCCACTACAGTCAGTGCGGTGAAGGAGAAAATACGACCACCTTTTACAGTTTTAGATACACGGTTTACCGCGATCAGTTTTTCCTGCAGTTCGCCAGCTTGTTTCTCGATGTTTGACATCTTAGACCTCTACCTTAGAACTGAAGGCCAGCTTCACGGGCAGCATCTGCCAGTGCCTGGACACGACCATGATATTGGAACCCGGAACGGTCGAAAGAGACATTAGTAATGCCTTTCTCAACAGCGCGCTCAGCCAGAGCTTTACCTACAGCTGCAGCGGCGTCTTTGTTACCGGTATACTTCAGTTGTTCGGCAATAGCTTTTTCTACAGTAGAAGCAGCAACCAGAACTTCGGAACCGTTCGGGGCGATCACCTGTGCGTAGATATGACGCGGGGTACGATGTACCACCAGGCGAGTAGCACCCAGCTCTTTGAGCTTGCGACGTGCACGGGTCGCACGACGGATACGAGCAGATTTCTTATCCATAGTGTTACCTTACTTCTTCTTAGCCTCTTTGGTACGCACGACTTCGTCGGCGTAACGAACACCCTTGCCTTTATAAGGCTCAGGACGACGGTAGGCGCGCAGATCAGCTGCAACCTGACCAATCAGCTGTTTATCAGCGCCTTTCAGCACGATCTCAGTCTGAGTTGGACATTCAGCAGTGATGCCGGCCGGCAGTGCATGGTCAACAGGGTGAGAGAAGCCAAGGGCCAAGCTCACAGAGTTGCCTTTAACAGCTGCACGATAACCAACACCAACCAGTTGCAGCTTCTTGGTGAAGCCTTCGGTAACACCGATAACCATGCCGTTCAGCAGCGCACGAGCAGTACCTGCTTGTGCCCAACCATCCGCATAACCTTCGCGTGGAGCGAAAGTCAGGGCGTTGTCTGCATGCTTAACTTCTACAGCACTGTTGATAGTACGAGTCAGCTCGCCGTTTTTGCCTTTGATCGAAACTTCCTGACCGCTGAGTTTTACCTCTACGCCCGCAGGAACAACGACAGGTGCTTTTGCAACACGAGACATTTTATTCCTCCGATTACGCTACGTAGCAGATAATTTCGCCACCAAGACCAGCTTGGCGCGCTGCACGATCAGTCATGACACCTTTAGAGGTAGAGATTACAGCGATGCCCAGACCAGCCATTACTTTTGGCAGCTCATCTTTTTTCTTATAGATGCGCAGACCTGGACGACTAACACGCTGAATGCTCTCTACCACAGCCTTGCCCTGGAAATACTTTAAAGTAACTTCCAGTTCAGACTTGATATCGCCTTCGATTTTAAAATCTTCAATATAGCCTTCTTCCTTCAGCACGTTGGCAATTGCCACTTTCAGCTTGGAGGAAGGCATAGAGACCGCAACTTTGTTCGCGGCCTGACCGTTACGGATACGGGTCAGCATATCCGCGATCGGATCTTGCATGCTCATCTGTGTTACTCCCGTGATTCAAATGGTGACAATTACCAGCTAGCCTTTTTAAGACCCGGGATTTCACCGCGCATTGCGGCTTCACGGACCTTGATACGGCTCAACCCAAACTTCCGCAAGAAACCGTGCGGACGACCTGTCTGACGGCAGCGGTTACGCTGACGGGAAGGGCTGGAATCACGCGGCAGACTCTGCAGCTTGAGAACGGCATCCCAACGATCTTCGTCGGATGCGTTCACATCAGAAATGATCGCTTTCAGTTCAACGCGCTTAGCGAAGAACTTGTCTGCTAATTTCACACGCTTAACTTCGCGTGCTTTCATCGATTGCTTAGCCATTAAGTAACCCTACCTTACTTGCGGAATGGGAATTCAAAGGCAGCCAGCAGAGCACGGCCTTCATCATCAGATTTCGCAGTAGTGGTAATGGTAATATCCAAACCACGAACGCGATCGACTTTGTCATAATCGATTTCTGGGAAGATGATCTGCTCACGAACGCCCATGCTGTAGTTACCACGACCGTCGAACGACTTAGCAGATAAACCGCGGAAGTCACGAATACGTGGTACAGCAATAGTGATCAGACGCTCAAAGAACTCCCACATACGCTCACCGCGCAGAGTTACTTTACAGCCGATCGGATAGCCCTGACGGATTTTGAAGCCTGCAACTGATTTGCGTGCTTTGGTGATCAGCGGTTTTTGACCGGAGATTGCTGCCAGGTCAGCTGCTGCGTTATCCAGCAGTTTCTTGTCAGCGATCGCTTCACCAACACCCATGTTCAGGGTGATCTTCTCGACCCGAGGGACTTGCATGACAGAATTGTAGCCGAACTCTGTCATGAGTTTCTGGACTACTTCGTCTTTGTAGTAATCATGCAGTTTCGCCATCGTACTACTCCAAATTACTTGATAGTTTCGCTATTAGACTTGAAGAAACGGACTTTTTTGCCGTCTTCGAATCTAAAGCCTACACGGTCAGCCTTGCCGGTTGCCGCATTGAAGAGTGCAACGTTGGAAGCTTGAATAGCCGCTTCTTTTTCAACGATGCCACCTGGCTGGTTCAGGGCCGGAACCGGCTTCTGATGTTTCTTAACCAGGTTGATACCTTCAACGATGACTTTACCAGAAGTCAGGACGTTCTTTACTTTACCGCGTTTACCTTTGTCTTTGCCGGTAAGCACGATAACTTCGTCGTTACGACGGATTTTCGCTGCCATTGCTCGCTCCTTAGAGTACTTCTGGTGCCAGAGAGATAATTTTCATGAACTTTTCAGTACGAAGTTCACGAGTTACCGGCCCAAAAATACGCGTACCGATAGGTTGCTCGCTGTTATTGTTTAAAATAACGCATGCATTACCATCGAAGCGAATGACAGAACCGTCCGGGCGACGAACACCCTTCCTGGTGCGCACCACTACCGCTTTCAGGACATCACCTTTTTTCACCTTGCCACGAGGAATTGCTTCCTTGATGGTCACTTTGATGATATCGCCGACGCCTGCGTAGCGACGGTGCGAGCCACCCAGAACCTTGATACACATTACGCGACGTGCACCGGAGTTGTCGGCGACGTTCAGCATAGTCTGTTCTTGGATCATTTTAGTGCTCCGCTAATGTCAACTACTACTTCGGGACCCAAACCTCAGGTCGTTAAAAAGCCCCATAATTGAGGGCGCGGCATTATAACACCGGTTCTCGCACATGGGTAGAAAAAACGAACGGCTCAGACGAGCCGTTCGTTTTATTTTTTAGAGGAAACGGATTCTATTACAGAACCGCTTTCTCTACAACGCGAACCAGCGTCCAAGACTTAGTCTTGGACAGCGGACGGGTTTCGCGGATTTCAACCACGTCACCAATACCGCATTCGTTGTTCTCGTCATGGATGTGCAGCTTAGTCGTACGCTTGATGAATTTACCGTAGATCGGGTGTTTCACGACACGTTCGATAGCAACAACTGCAGATTTCTGCATTTTGTCACTAATAACACGACCCTGCAGAGTACGGATTTTATCGGTCATTACGCCGCCTTCTCAGTCAGTAAAGTCTTAACACGTGCAACATTACGGCGAACTTCTTTCAGCAGATGGGTTTGCTGAAGTTGGCCGGATGCTGCTTGCATGCGCAGGTTAAACTGCTCACGCAGCAGGTTAAGTAGCTCAGTGTTCAGCTCTTCAACGCTTTTTTCACGCAGCTCATTTGCTTTCATTACATCACCGTCTTAGTAACAAAGGTGGTTTTGATAGGCAGTTTTGCTGCTGCCAGCTTGAAGGCTTCACGGGCCAATTCTTCCGAAACTCCGTCCATTTCATACAGGACTTTACCCGGTTGAATGAGGGCAACCCAATACTCCACGTTACCCTTACCTTTACCCATACGCACTTCCAGCGGCTTCTCGGTAATTGGTTTGTCCGGGAATACACGGATCCAAATTTTACCTTGACGCTTAACTGCACGGGTCATAGCACGACGTGCTGCTTCGATCTGACGAGCAGTCAGACGACCACGGCCAACAGCTTTCAGACCGAAAGTACCGAAGCTGACATCCGTACCTTGCGCCAGACCACGGTTGCGGCCTTTGTGCACTTTACGGAATTTCGTACGCTTTGGTTGTAACATCAGCGACTCTCCTTACTTACGGCCTTTACGCTGCTGCTTTTTAGGTTGAGCAGCCGGTTCCGGTTGTTCAACAGCAGCCATACCACCCAGGATCTCGCCTTTGAAGATCCATACCTTAACGCCGATTACACCATAAGTGGTGTGCGCTTCAGAGGTGTTGTAGTCAATGTCTGCACGCAGTGTGTGCAACGGTACGCGACCTTCACGGTACCATTCGGTACGTGCGATCTCGGCACCGCCCAAACGGCCGCTGACTTCGACTTTAATACCCTTCGCGCCCAGACGCATTGCGTTCTGTACAGCACGCTTCATAGCACGACGGAACATCACACGACGCTCCAGCTGTGAAGTGATGCTATCAGCAACCAATTTAGCGTCCAGTTCCGGCTTACGGACTTCGGCGATGTTGATCTGTGCAGGAACGCCAGCGATTTTCGCGACGACCGTACGCAGTTTTTCTACGTCTTCACCTTTTTTACCGATAACGATACCCGGGCGAGCAGTGTGAATAGTCACACGGATGCTCTTAGCCGGACGCTCGATAACGATACGAGATACAGACGCTTTAGACAGTTCCTTGGTCAGGAACTGACGGACTTTAAAATCGCTGTCCAGGTTGTCAGCGAATTCTTTGGTGTTCGCAAACCAGGTAGAGTTCCATGGTTTTACAATACCCAGGCGAATACCATTAGGATGTACTTTCTGACCCATTGCTAGTCTCCAGAGTCTCAGCGATCGGACACAACCACAGTAATGTGGCTGGTGCGCTTCAGGATGCGATCTGCACGACCTTTCGCACGCGGCATAATGCGCTTCATGCTTGGGCCTTCGTCTACGAAGATTTTCGCGACTTTCAGATCGTCGATATCAGCGCCATCGTTGTGTTCGGCGTTCGCAATGGCAGATTCCAGGACTTTCTTAACCAACACAGCAGCTTTCTTGTTGGTGTAGGTCAGAATATCCAGAGCCTGCGACACTTTCTTACCGCGAATCAGGTCTGCCACCAGGCGAACCTTCTGAGCAGAAGAACGAGCATGGCGATGTTGAGCAATAGTTTCCATCTCTTCCTCCTACTTATTTCTTCTTGGCTTTCTTATCTGCAGCATGGCCGCGATAAGTACGTGTCGGTGCAAATTCACCCAGTTTGTGGCCGACCATTTCGTCGGAAACAAAGACAGGAACGTGCTGACGACCATTATGGACAGCGATGGTCAAACCGATCATGTTAGGGAAGATCGTTGAACGACGGGACCAAGTGCGCAGGGGCTTCTTGTCACCGCTTTCCACCGCTTTCTCTACCTTCTTCAGCAAGTGCAGGTCAATAAAAGGACCTTTCTTGAGAGAACGTGGCATGGCTTATCCTCTAAAATTATTTGCTACGGCGACGTACGATAAATTTATCAGTACGCTTGTTGCTACGGGTCTTCTTACCTTTGGTCTGAACGCCCCACGGAGTTACCGGGTGCTTACCAAAGTTACGACCTTCACCACCACCGTGCGGGTGATCGACTGGGTTCATCGCAGTACCGCGAACGGTAGGACGAACACCACGCCAACGGGTTGCACCAGCTTTACCCAGTACGCGCAGCATGTGCTCAGAGTTGCCGACTTCGCCAAGAGTTGCACGACATTCGGATTCAACTTTGCGCATTTCGCCTGAACGCAGACGCAGGGTAACGTAGGAACCTTCACGCGCAACGATCTGCACGTAAGTACCAGCTGAGCGAGCAATCTGACCGCCTTTGCCTGGCTTCATTTCTACGTTATGAACGGTAGAACCCACCGGGATGTTACGCATCGGCAGGGTGTTACCTGCTTTAATCGCAGCATCAACGCCAGATTGAATCTGATCGCCGGCTTTCAGGCCTTTAGGGGCCAGGATGTAACGGCGCTCGCCATCTTTGTACAGAACCAGTGCGATGTTCGCAGAACGGTTCGGATCGTACTCAAGACGCTCAACAACTGCTGGGATACCATCTTTGTTGCGTTTGAAGTCAACAATACGGTAAGCCTGCTTGTGACCACCACCGATATGACGGGTAGTGATACGACCATTGTTGTTACGACCACCGGATTTGCTGTTTTTTTCTACCAGCGGAGCAAATGGTTTGCCCTTGTGCAGCTCTGGGTTCACCACTTTAACTACGTGGCGACGACCCGGAGATGTCGGTTTACATTTAACAACTGCCATTGTCTTTCTCCTCCGACTTACTCAGCGCCGCCGATGAAGTCCAGATTCTGGCCTTCCTTCAGGGTGACGTAAGCTTTTTTCCAGTCGCTACGACGACCGATACGCTGTCCGTGACGCTTAACTTTCCCTTTAACTACCAGGGTGTTTACGTCTTTAACTTCCACTTCGAACAGCTTCTCAACAGCAGCAACGATCTCTGCTTTGGTCGCGTCTTTAGCAACTTTGAGAACGATGGTATTGGTTTTTTCCATCGCAGTAGATGCTTTTTCTGATACGTGCGGTGCACGCACTACTTTCAGCAGACGTTCTTCACGGATCATGCCAGCATCTCCTCAACTTGCTTAACTGCTTCCGCAGTCATAACGACTTTGTCGAAGGCGATCAGGCTAACTGGGTCGATGCCCGCTGCATCACGCACGTCAACCTTGTACAGGTTACGCGCAGCCAGGAACAGATTCTCATCCAGTTCACCGGTGATGATCAGCACATCTTGCAGCGCCATGTCTTTCAGTTTCTGTACCAGCAGCTTAGTTTTAGGCGCTTCTACAGAGAACGTCTCGACAACGATCAGACGGTCCTGACGTACCAGCTCGGACAGAATGCTTTTCAGCGCGCCGCGGTACATCTTTTTGTTAACTTTTTGACTGTGGTCCTGTGGACGTGCAGCGAAGGTTACGCCACCTGAACGCCAGATCGGGCTCTTTACAGAACCTGAACGCGCACGGCCGGTACCTTTCTGGCGCCAAGGCTTTTTGCCTGAACCAGTAACTTCAGCACGAGTCTTCTGCGCGCGAGTACCCTGACGAGCACCAGCGGCATAAGCAACAACAACCTGGTGAACCAGCGCTTCGTTGAAATCACGACCGAAGGTAGTTTCGGAAACAGTCAGCGCGCTCTGCGCGTCTTTCAGTACTAATTCCATTGCTATCCCCTTACGCCTTCACAGCTGGTTTAACAATCAGATCGCACCCAGTTGCACCCGGGACGCCACCTTTGACCAGCAGCAGGTTGCGCTCAGCGTCAACACGTACTACTTCCAGGCTCTGAACGGTTACGCGCTCATTACCCAGCTGACCAGCCATTTTCTTGCCTTTGAACACTTTGCCCGGAGTCTGGTTCTGACCGATAGAACCCGGAACGCGGTGTGACAAGGAGTTACCGTGCGTAGCGTCCTGGGTACGGAAGTTCCAGCGCTTAACGGTACCTGCGAAACCTTTACCTTTAGAGGTACCGGTAACGTCTACTTTTTTAACGTCAGCGAAAATTTCAACACTGATGCTCTGGCCAACAGAGAAATCTTCACCTTCGGTGCGGAATTCCCACAGACCACGGCCAGCGTCAACGCCAGCTTTAGCAAAATGACCTGCTTCAGGCTTGCTCACACGGCTTGCTTTTTTAGCACCGGTGGTAACCTGAATAGCTTGGTAACCATCGTTGTCCAGGCCTTTGACCTGAGTAACGCGGTTTGCTTCAACTTCGATAACGGTTACTGGGATTGAAACGCCATCTTCAGTGAAGATGCGGGTCATACCCACTTTTTTACCGACTAAACCAATCATTGTATCAACCTCTCAATCGCTCGATGACCTGATTAACCCAGGCTGATCTGCACGTCAACACCGGCAGCCAGGTCCAGACGCATCAGAGCATCAACGGTTTTTTCAGTTGGCTCAACGATGTCTACCAGACGCTTGTGAGTGCGGATTTCGTACTGATCACGCGCGTCTTTGTTAACGTGCGGAGAGATCAGAACGGTAAAACGCTCTTTGCGGGTTGGCAGCGGGATCGGACCACGTACCTGCGCACCAGTGCGCTTGGCAGTCTCAACGATTTCCGCGGTTGATTGATCGATCAGGCGATGATCAAACGCTTTAAGACGGATACGGATTCTTTGGTTCGACATGAGACCAAGGCTCCAAACATTTTATAAACGAAAAGAATTACTACCCGCATCCATTACGATTGATGGAGGAGTGTAATCGTTCAGCATATAACTCCCCAATTGGGAGTATTGTTAGGCGATACATAAACAGCTATCCCCTGCGATTCTGCTCGAATCGCGCCACACCAATATCGGCAGGCCCGCGCATTATACGTAAATCAGTTCAGGAAGCAACCCGTGTTGTGTTTTTAACCACATCAATCTGGTTACAGACCGAAAAAAACCCGCAGCAATCGTTTTGACTGAGCGGGCTTGCGTGACGATGGGCATATGGCTAATGTTCGTTCTGATCTTTTAATTGAGATTGAAGATAATTTTGCAGGCCGAGTTTGTTCACCAGATCGAGTTCCGTTTCCAGCCAGTCTATGTGCCCTTCCTCTTCCGTAAGAATCTCAATCATCATGTCTCTGCTGACGTAGTCATGAACCTTGTCGGCATAGGCTATCGCCTCACGCAAATCCTTTGCGCCTTCCAGTTCTAATGCCAGGTCAGATTGCAGCATTTCCGGCACGTCTTCACCGATGCGTAATCGACCTAGATCTTGCAGGTTAGGAATTCCTTCAAGAAAAAGAATGCGTTCGATATATTTGTCCGCATGTTTCATTTCATCGATTGACTCATGATACTCAACGTCATTGAGCCGGGTCAGACCCCAATTTTTGAACATACGCGCATGAAGGAAGTACTGATTAATCGCAACCAGTTCATTCCCCAGCAATTTGTTGAGATGAAATATGATTTTACTGTCGCCCTTCATTTTTGCTTCCTCCGCTTCCAACTAAATAGAGCGTAGATGCGGATGAAAGGAAGTCAAAAAAACGCGACAGTTATTGTGGGTATTAGGAAGTGCAGAATTACTTTATTAAGCTATCTCTTTGTAGAGCGGCACGTTTTGCAGTTCATCTTTCATAATTTCACGCGCAAACCGCACGCACTTGCCACATTGCTTTCCAATGGGAACCAACTGGCGCAATTGTTGAATCGATTTGGGTTGATAGCGGCGAACCACTTCGCGCAGAGTTTTATCACTCACGGCGTTACACAAGCAGACGTACATTTACTGCGGACTCCCGTACAATTTATGATCAAATTGTAAATGAGAATGGTTTTTATTTCAAACGCAGCTTTTATGTGGGATTAATCGAAACGGCAAAATTCAGACATAAAAAAAGAGCACCGAAGTGCTCTTTTTCATGCTGCGATGACTGCCGAAACAGCCATCAACATTAACGCAATTAAGCGATAATTTCAGCAACAACACCCGCACCAACAGTACGGCCGCCTTCACGGATTGCGAAACGCAGACCCTGATCCATAGCGATTGGCTTGATCAAAGTTACTGTCATTTTTACGTTGTCGCCTGGCATTACCATCTCAACGCCTTCTGGCAGTTGAACGTCACCGGTCACGTCAGTAGTACGGAAGTAGAACTGAGGACGGTAGCCTTTGAAGAACGGAGTATGACGGCCGCCTTCATCTTTAGACAGAACGTAAACTTCTGAAGTGAACTGGGTATGTGGCTTGATTGAACCCGGCTTAGCCAGAACCTGGCCACGCTCGATGTCTTCACGCTTGATACCACGCAGCAGAACACCACAGTTCTCGCCTGCCTGACCCTGGTCCAGCAGTTTGCGGAACATTTCAACGCCAGTACAGGTTGATTTCACAGTGTCTTTAAGGCCAACAACTTCAACTTCGTCGCCCACTTTAACGATACCGCGCTCAACACGACCGGTAACAACGGTACCACGGCCAGAGATTGAGAATACGTCTTCGATTGGCAGCAGGAACGGCTTGTCGATTGCACGAACTGGCTCTGGGATGTAAGTATCCAGGTGCTCAGCCAGCTCAATGATCTTAGCTTCCCACTCAGCGTCGCCTTCCAGCGCTTTCAGAGCAGAACCACGTACGATTGGAGTGTCGTCGCCTGGGAAGTCATAAGCTGACAGCAGGTCACGTACTTCCATCTCTACCAGTTCCAGCAGCTCTTCATCATCAACCATGTCGCACTTGTTCAGGAACACGATGATGTAAGGAACGCCAACCTGACGACCCAGCAGGATGTGCTCACGGGTCTGTGGCATTGGGCCATCAGTCGCAGCAACAACCAGGATCGCGCCGTCCATCTGCGCAGCACCGGTGATCATGTTTTTCACATAGTCGGCGTGGCCTGGGCAGTCAACGTGCGCATAGTGGCGAGACGGGGTTTCATATTCAACGTGAGAAGTGTTGATGGTGATACCACGTGCTTTCTCTTCTGGCGCTTTATCGATCTCATCGAATTTGCTTGCCTTACCGCCGTAGGTTTTAGCCAGTACGGTAGTAATTGCTGCAGTCAGGGTGGTTTTACCGTGGTCGACGTGACCGATGGTGCCCACGTTTACGTGCAGTTTGTTACGCTGAAATTGCTCTTTCGCCATGGCGATAATTCCTTACGTTGTGCCTTCATGAGTCATGAAGGCATCAGTTCACAATTTTTAAACCGTAGCTTATTTGCTACGAGCTTCAATAACGGCCTGAGCGACGTTGTTCGGCGCATCATCGTACTTCAGGAACTCCATGGAGTAAGAAGCACGGCCTTTGGTCAGAGAACGCAGCTGGGTTGCATATCCGAACATTTCAGACAGCGGAACTTCAGCATGGATCTGAACGCCAGTAGCGTTAGATTCCTGTCCTTTGAGCATACCACGACGACGGCTAAGGTCACCGATAACGTCACCGGTGTTCTCTTCCGGAGTCTCTACTTCAACCTTCATGATTGGCTCAAGCAGAACAGGTTGTGCTTTCTTAAAGCCATCTTTAAAGGCTAAAGAAGCAGCCAGTTTAAACGCCAGCTCAGAGGAGTCGACATCATGGTATGAACCGAAGTGCAGACGAACACCCAGATCAACTACCGGATAACCAGCCAGTGGACCTGATTTCAGCTGCTCCTGGAGACCTTTATCAACCGCAGGGATGTATTCAGTTGGAATCACACCGCCCTTGATATCGTTGACAAATTCGTAACCTTTCGGATTAACGCCCGGCTCCAGTGGGTACATGTCGATAACAACATGACCATACTGACCACGACCACCAGACTGCTTGGCGTGTTTACCTTCGATATCGGTAACTTTCGCGCGAATCGCTTCACGGTAAGCAACCTGAGGTTTACCGACGTTCGCTTCAACGTTGAATTCACGCTTCATGCGGTCAACGATGATGTCGAGGTGCAGCTCACCCATACCTGCGATGATGGTCTGGTTGGTTTCTTCATCAGTCCATACGCGGAATGATGGATCTTCTTTCGCCAGACGACCCAGAGCCAGACCCATTTTTTCCTGGTCAGCTTTGGTTTTCGGCTCAACGGCGATAGAGATTACCGGCTCAGGGAATTCCATACGCTCAAGAATGATGACGTTGTCTGGGTCACACAGGGTGTCACCAGTGGTTACGTCTTTCAGACCGATCGCAGCGGCGATATCGCCCGCACGAACTTCCTTGATCTCTTCACGTTTGTTCGCGTGCATCTGAACGATACGGCCCAGACGCTCACGGTTTGACTTAACCGGGTTGAACACGGTGTCACCGGTGTTAACAACACCAGAGTAAACGCGGAAGAAGGTCAGGTTACCAACAAACGGGTCGGTAGCGATTTTGAACGCCAGTGCAGCAAACGGCTCTTTGTCATCGGAATGACGCTCAGCCGGCGTGTCTTTACCGTCGTCCAGCATACCGTTAATCGCGGTAACGTCAGTCGGTGCTGGCAGGTATTCAACTACCGCATCCAGCATCGCCTGAACACCTTTGTTCTTAAATGCAGAACCACAGGTCACCAGGATGATTTCGTTTTTCAGAACGCGCTTACGCAGAGAAGTTTTGATCTCTTCTTCAGTCAGTTCTTCACCGCCGAAGAATTTCTCCATCAGCTCATCAGAACCTTCAGCAGCGGCTTCAACCAGCTTCGCACGCCACTCTTCAGCGAGTTCCTGCATATCAGCTGGAATATCTTCGTAAACGAAGGTAACGCCCTGATCGGCATCGTTCCAGTTGATCGCTTTCATTTTCACCAGGTCAACAACACCGGTGAAACCTTCTTCTGCGCCGATAGCCAGCTGAAGTGGAACTGGGTTTGCACCCAAGCGCACTTTCATCTGGTCAACAACTTTCAGGAAGTTAGCACCCATGCGGTCCATTTTGTTAACGAACGCGATGCGTGGAACTTTATATTTGTTAGCCTGACGCCATACGGTTTCAGACTGTGGCTGAACACCACCAACTGCACAGTAAACCATTACTGCGCCATCAAGCACACGCATAGAACGCTCAACTTCGATGGTGAAGTCAACGTGTCCCGGGGTGTCGATGATGTTTACGTGGTGTGGTTCAAACTGCTTAGCCATACCAGACCAGAAACAGGTAGTCGCAGCAGACGTGATGGTAATACCACGTTCCTGCTCCTGCTCCATCCAGTCCATGGTTGCTGCGCCGTCATGAACTTCACCGATTTTGTGGTTTACACCGGTGTAGAACAGAACACGTTCGGTAGTTGTAGTCTTACCGGCGTCGATGTGCGCACTGATACCAATGTTACGGTAGCGCTCAATGGGTGTTTTACGAGCCATTTGATTCCTCTGATTCTTAGACGTTCTAAGTTAAAAAAGCCCAGCAGGTGAGTCACTGGGACGCCCGCTGGGTTTATAACAACTACGTTGCTGTTACCAGCGGTAGTGTGCGAACGCCTTGTTGGCTTCAGCCATGCGGTGAACGTCTTCACGTTTCTTAACTGCAGTACCTTTGTTCTCTGCAGCATCAGAAAGTTCGTTCGCCAGGCGGAGAGCCATAGATTTATCACCGCGTTTACGAGCAGCTTCTACGATCCAACGCATTGCCAGGGCATTACGACGAACCGGACGGACTTCAACTGGAACCTGGTAGGTAGAACCACCAACGCGACGTGACTTAACTTCGACAGTCGGACGTACGTTTTCGAGAGCAACCTCGAACGCTTCCAGGCCATCTTTACCAGCGCGTTGAGCCAGGGTATCAAGCGCGGTATAGACGATAGATTCAGCAGTAGATTTTTTACCATCTACCATCAGGATGTTTACAAATTTAGCCAGCAGCTCTGATCCGAACTTAGGATCCGGCAGAATTTTACGCTGACCAATGACGCGACGACGTGGCATGGAAATACTCCGTTGTTAATTCAGGATTGTCCAAAACTCTACGAGTTTAGTTTGACATTTAAGTTAAAACGTTTGGCCTTACTTAACGGAGAACCATTAAGCCTTTGGCTTCTTCACGCCGTACTTGGAGCGTGACTGCTTACGGTCTTTAACACCTGAGCAGTCCAGCGCGCCACGAACGGTGTGGTAACGCACACCTGGCAAGTCTTTAACACGACCGCCACGGATCAGGATCACTGAGTGTTCCTGCAGGTTATGACCTTCACCACCGATGTAGGAGGTAACTTCAAAACCGTTGGTCAAACGCACACGGCAAACTTTACGCAGTGCTGAGTTTGGTTTTTTAGGGGTAGTGGTGTACACACGAGTACATACACCACGTTTCTGCGGGCAAGCTTCCAGCGCAGGCACGTTGCTCTTTGCAACTTTGCGTACGCGTGGTTTGCGAACCAGCTGGTTAACTGTTGCCATTAAATAGCTCCTGGGATTTAGCTTTTTGCTTCGTAAACACGTAATAAATCGCCTCGTATTACTACGAGGAGGCAGAATTTTAGGGCTGTGTCAAAAGGGTGTCAAGAAATAACCAGGTTTTCGCTCTTACCAGGCCACTTGTTGTGGATGCTTCGCTGTCATCGCAACGAAACCAGTATAGTCCAAACGTGCTACTTTGGTCGAAATTTGCTCAGCCAGGCCACGCGCCGCAACATCTTCTTCTAATACCCACAGCGTAGCCGGCGATGCGCTGAGCTTGATTAACATTTGGCTGCCAGCCAAAGCGGCGCTGACGCCATCCTGCAATAAAAGCAGATCGTCGCCTTCCTGCAATAAAAGCAGCAGGCTATCGAGGTCGCATTGCCAGGGAGATTGCAGCAGCGTGTAGAGCATGATCAGTTCTCAGAATCGAATAACACGATGATAGGAAGCCAGCTTCTCGCGTAGCGATGCGGCATCCATCACTTCAGCGTTTAACACACGTTCGGCCGTCAAACTTTGCCCGCGCGCCAGCAGCGAATCGGCGCAGACAAAACACTGGTCAATATCGTACAACTCCAGCACGCCAAAGGTCGCGATGTAGTTACGCGCCAGAATTTGCTCAGGTTGTTGGTCGCGATTGAGCTGCAGCACGCCATCCCCGATAAAGAACAGACCGATATCTTCGCTTAGCGCGCCCGTCGCCAGCACAGCATCCAGCCCTTCCCTGCCCGCGCTGCTGCCGTGCGGTGCCTGAGTAAATAGAAAAGCCACGCGGTTCATCAGAATTGCACCAGACGATCGCAGCTAAGCGCGGCTTCTGCCAATGCGCCCAAACCGCTGAGTTCAAAACCCGGCTGCAAGTTACTGCCCGCCAGTTGCAAGCGCGCGGCTTCCTGCGCGTCGGTTACGCCACGACGTAATGCTGCGGCCACGCAGATATTCAGCGCGGCGCCACTTTCAGCGCGCAACTGCTGCCATTCACGCACCATATCCACCTCATCGCTGGCCGGCGCGCTCAGTTGGTTGGCGTTCAATACGCCTTCACGATAGAAGAACACGCTCTCCAGCTGATGCCCGGCCTTAATAAGTGCGCGCGCAAACAGCAGCGCGCTGCTGGCGTGTTGCGTTCCGTAAGCTGGTCCGGTGACCAGCAAGGTGTAACGCATTAGCGATCCTGCCCCTGAAAATCACCGCTTTTAAACTGGCGAATGTAGAGGTAAACCGTGTGCTTGGAGATATTGAGGCGATCGGCGACCTGGTTAATCGCATCTTTAATGTCGAAGATACCCTTCTCATACATATTGAGCACGATCTGGCGATTCTTGGCATTATTCGAAACGTTACGGTCAGCGCTCACTTCTTCAATCGCGAACTCAAGCGTCTGCATCACCAGATCTTCCACCGAGCTGGCAAAGTTGACGTTGGAATCCACCTGCTGCATCTCCGGCGGCATAAAGGTCGACATAATCTGCGAGAACGGAACGTCGAGGTTCATGTTGATGCACAGCAGGCCAATAACGCGCTGCTGGCGATTACGAATCGCGATCGTGACCGATTTCATCAGCACACCGCTTTTCGCGCGCGTAAAGTAGGCTCTCGAGACATTGCTGTCGGCGCCATGCATATCGTGCAGCATACGCAGCGCCAAATCGGTAATCGGCGAACCCACTTTACGCCCGGTATGTTCACCGTTGGCGATACGCACCGCAGAACACTTCAAATCTTCCAGCGAGTGCAGCACGATTTCGCAGTGCGAGCCAATCAGCATCGCCAGGCCATCGACAACGGCTTCGTAGGATTTGAGGATATCGTAATCTGCTTGCTCGAACGGACGTTGCTCCAGTAAATCGAAGTCAGTCAGTTCACCGGGATTGAATGGATTAGACATCGAAGACATTACCCTAAATGGCTGGAGCCTGTCTCGACAGCATTGGGGCAGACTCATATTGTGATAATTGTGCAGGCGCTAGTCTGGCAAATGTGCTGGTCTTTAGCCAGACCTTTACTCTCTTCTCCGCAATAAAAACGCCGCCCGAGGGCGGCGTGATGCAGAAAGTTAAGATTACTGTGCTTTCTGATCGGCAGCGACTGGAGCCTGCGCTTTTTCGTCCGCTTTCGGCGCGGGTTTGATGTCGAGCAGTTCAACATCGAACACCAGCGTGGAGTTCGCCGGAATACCCGGAACGCCATTTTTGCCGTAAGCCAGGTTCGGTGGGATCACCAGCTTGATTTTACCGCCTTTCTTCACGTGCTTCAGACCTTCGGTCCAGCCCGGAATCACACCGTCCAGACGGAACGACAGCGGCTCACCGCGGGTATAAGAGTTATCGAACTCAGTACCGTCGATCAGCGTCCCTTTGTAGTTCACAACCACAGTGTCGCTGTCTTTCGGCGCGCTACCGGTACCTTCTTTCTCTACCTGATACAGCAGGCCAGATTCGGTTTTCTTCACGCCTTTTTCTTTGGCGAATTTGTCAGCGTAAGCGGAACCCTTATCGGAGTTCTCTTTCGCGTCTTTTTCCATCTTCGCCTGAGCAGCACCTTTTACGCGGCCTTCAAAGGCCTGCAGGGTTTGCTCGATCTCTTGATCAGAGAGTTTGCTCTTGCCGCCAAAGGCGTCCTGAACACCCGCGATCAACTGATCTTTATCCAGTTTGATGCCCAGCTTCTCTTGTTCCTTCAGAGAGTTGTCCATGTAGCGACCCAGGGACGCGCCAAGTGCATAAGCTGATTGCTGGTCTTCGTTTTTGAAGGCAGCATTTTTCGGTGCTTGCGGCGCAGCCTGAGCGGCGTCTGCTGGAGCAGCGGCGGTTTCTGCTGCCATTGCCAGCGGTGCATTCAGCGCGAAGGCCATGGTGGTAGCTAACAATGTGACTTTAAACAGTGAATTCATCCTTTCTCCAAAACCGAAGCCTCTAACCTCGGGAATCATTGCGGACTGAGGCCCACACTATAACTTTACGTGGCAGCGGCGAACACTCCCACAATGTAATTACCCGTCCAACCTCCGACCTTTTTTGCTTCAGGAAGTTTCATCAGAGATATAGGCGTTATGCGGCGTTTCAATGCAGCATGGCGCGGAAAGGTAAAATATCAGGTGATTCTGAAGCGAAAGGCCGTAGAATCAGGCCCGAAACAGACTAACGTGCAGCACCGCAAGATGAGGAAAGATCATGCAACCAACAGAATGGGAACAACGCCTTGAGGCGCTGGAGAGCAAGCTGGCTTTTCAGGAATACACCATCGATCAGCTCAATCAAACGGTGGTTCAGCATGAGCTGGAGATGATCAGACTGCGTGAGCAGGTCCGTCTGTTAATCGATAAAGTGAAAGATAGCGCGCCGTCGATAATTGCCTCGCAATCTGAAGAAACCCCGCCGCCACATTACTAAAAAGAAAAGGCCACCCGAAGGTGGCCTCGCCAGCGTAACACTGATTAGTGGCTGCAGCCGCAACCGCCAGTGCCACAACCGCCCTGGCCGTGATCGTGACCATGGTCGTGGTCATGATCGTGATGATGACCATCTGCGCCATGCACGTGGCCGTGCGCCAGCTCTTCTTCGGTCGCTGCGCGAATCGCCACAACTTCCACGTTGAAGTTCAGGTTCTGACCCGCCAGCATGTGGTTACCATCAACCACTACGTGCTCATCTTCAACTTCGGTGATTTCAACCGGAACTGGACCCTGATCGGTTTCTGCCAGGAAGCGCATGCCAACCTGCAGTTCGTCAACGCCCATAAACACGTCTTTTGGCACGCGCTGTACGAGGTTGTCATCGTATTGACCGTAAGCGTCGTTCGCCGGAATATGCACGTCAAACTTATCGCCTACATCATGATTTTCCAGCGCTTTTTCCAGACCAGAAATCAGGGAACCATGACCGTGCAGATAGTCCAACGGCGCACTCACCGGTGACTCGTCAACCAACACACCGTCTTCGGTACGAACCTGATACGCCAGGCTCACCACCAGGTCTTTTGCTACTTTCATGATATCTCCTAACCGTTGAGAACTAAGATCCCGTCCCATTGGTCAATTTTGCGTGCAATAACCAACCAGAAAGGTTCAAGACTGAGGATGCCAACAAATGTGTTGTTGCATACTGCTCAGCGTTAATGGCGCCGATTGTAACGGAATTCAATCCCGCTGTAAGTTCAAGCTTAAAAAAAGCTGAGCCATTGCGCTACTCAGGATGAAAAATGCCGATCACTTGCTCATTGCTGCGAACCTGATCGCGCACCTGCTTATCCGCTTCCCGCATTTGATGACCGCACTCGACGCACTCCACCACATCAACATTGTTCTCACGCCACAATGCCAACGTGTCTTTTTCCTGGCAGTGCGGGCAAACCGCACCGGCAATAAATTGTTTACGCATACTGTTTCCTGCCGTCGTTAGTGAACGGATTAAGTAAGTATAGTTCTACTCGTCATCCCAGCCGTCAAACTGACGTTTCTCGTGCTGCATTTCGCGCTGGAAGATATCCTCCAGCTCGCGCCGCGCCTCGCGCACACGCGAAACCTGCGCGCTGTCATCGTGGCTGGGCACCAGCTCACGCAGCATACGCATATCCAGACGACGGAAATGTTGCTGCGCGCGCTGCGCCTGATGCGGATGCATGCCCAGCGAGATCAGCGTTTTACGACCCAGCTCCAGCGCACTGGAGAACGTCTCACGCGAGAACAGCGTAACACCCGCCTGCAACAGTTCGTGCGCCTCAACACGTCCACGCGCACGCGCCAGGATTTCCAGCTGCGGGAAATGCTGCTGACACAGTTGCACGATGGTCATCGAATCTTCCGGATCGTTACAGGTAATGACGATGGATTGCGCATTCTCCGCGCCCGCCGCACGCAGCAGCTCCAGCTCGGTGGCGTCGCCATAGTAAACCTTATAGCCATATTTACGCATCAGGCTCACCGCGGAGATATCACGCTCCAGCACGGTAATGCGCTTGTTGTTCGCCATCAGCAAACGGCCAACAACCTGACCAAAACGACCAAAGCCCACCACAATCACCTGCGGCTGATCGTCCTCAACAAAGTGCTTCTCGGCATTTTCATCGGGCTCATTAAAGCGGTGCGCCAGCAGACGATCGATGCCGTTCATCAGCAGCGGCGTGGTCATCATGGATAACGTCACCGTCACCAGCAGCAGCGGCATTTGGTCGCCGCTGAACATTTTGGCTGACGACGCCGCCGAGAACAGCACAAAGGCAAACTCGCCGCCCTGGCTTAACACACCGGCAAACTGCTGGCGCTCCGAACTGCGCAGGCCATAAATGCGCCCCAGCACATACAGCACCAGCGTTTTCACCGTCACCAGAATCAGCACGCCCAACAAAATTTCAGTGATGTGGGTATAAAGCACGCCGAGATTCAGCGCCATGCCAACCGAAATAAAGAACAAGCCCAGCAACAAACCTTTGAACGGTTCGATGGCCACTTCCAGCTCGTGGCGATACTCGCTTTCCGCCAACAGAATACCGGCGATGAAAGTACCGAGCGCCATCGACAGGCCGAGCGCATCCATAAATAGTGCCGAACCCAGCACCAGCAGCAGTGAGGCGGCAGTAAACACTTCGCGCACGCCGGATGCGGCAATGAAGCGCAGAATCGGGCGCAGCAGATAACGACCACCAATCAGCATCCCGCCGAACGCCAGCACTTTCATCCCAACTTTCAACCAGTCAACATGACCGCTGTCGCCGCCCGCCAGCAGCGGCACCAGCGCCAACGCGGGAATCACCGCTAGATCCTGGAACAGCAACACTGAGAAGCCGAGCTGTCCCGATTCACTGCGGTTCATGCCTTTATCGCGCATCAGCTGCAGCGCCATCGCCGTGGATGACATTGCCAGACCAATGCCGCCAATCACCGCCGCCTGCCAGCTAAAATCGGTCAGCCACAGCAATCCGCCGAGAATGGCGGCGGAAATCAGCACCTGAGCCGCACCAACGCCAAATATCGAACGGCGCAGCGCCCACAGTTTCGAGGGGTTCAGTTCAAGCCCGATGATGAACATCAGGAACACCACGCCGAGTTCCGAGAAGTGCAAAATCTCCTCGACGTCGCTGATGAACCCCAAACCCCACGGACCAATCGCGATACCGGCCAGCAGATAGCCCAGCACCGCGCCAATGCCAAGACGCGCTGCAATCGGCACAATCAGCACCGCCGCGACCAGATAAATCACGCCCGCCGTCAGTAACGTTTCGCCTTCCATCACACTCCTCCCTGCGGCAGCGGTGAAGCCAGCCAGTCGCCGTATGCGCGCGCAAAATTACGCATCACGTCCGGCGTTTGTCGACGCGCCCAATAAATCACCATCGGCGTCATCCAGTGCATGCGACACATCTGCGCCGTCAGCTCAAACGGACGCATAATGTCACTCATCGGATAGCGATTCAGGCCGCTAGGGTGATAAGCCGCTTCCGGTTCGCCGGTGGTGACCACGCTGCGCCAGTATTTGCCTTCCAGCGCATTACCATCCGGTCCGCTGGCAAAGCCGCGCGACAGCACACGATCCAGCCACTCCTTCAGGAGCGCCGGGCAGCTGTAGGTATAAAGTGGATGTTGGAATACAACGATTTGATGGTCGCGCAGCAGTTGCTGCTCATAGTGAATATCAATAAAAAAATCCGGATAGTGGGCGTATAAATCGTGCACCGTGACGTGGTCCAGTTCCATAGCCGACTGCAGCAAAACCCGATTAGCAATCGAATCCTGTGATTCCGGATGGGCGTAAAGCAGCAATATTTTGGGTGGCTGCGACATCGTTCCCCTCCAAAGCGTCGTCACGGCACAGGAATTCCGCTACCATGCTCGACGCAACAAATTTTCTCGAATTATGTTGCCGGTAAATTAACATATTCTGACGATACGGCGCTTATGATTGTCTTTTCAGCACTACAAATTCGCCGCGGCACCAATGTGCTGCTGGATAACGCAACAGCCACCATTAACCCAGGCCAGAAAGTTGGCTTAGTGGGCAAAAATGGCTGCGGCAAATCGACGCTGCTGTCATTGCTGAAGGGCGAAATCAGCAGCGATGCAGGTAACGCCACCTTCCCGAGCAACTGGGCGCTGGCGTGGGTCAATCAGGAAACCCCGGCGCTGAGCAAACCCGCGCTGGAGTATGTTATCGACGGCGACCGTGAATATCGTCAGCTTGAGTCCGAATTGGCCGACGCCAATGCGCGCAACGATGGCAACGCCATCGCCCTGCTGCACGGCAAGCTGGATGCGATTCAGGCGTGGAGCATACCTGCTCGCGCCTCAAGTTTGTTGCACGGTTTGGGCTTTAGCCAGGAACAATTAATGCGGCCGGTGAGCGATTTCTCCGGTGGCTGGCGCATGCGCCTTAACCTCGCGCAGGCGCTGGTGTGCCGTTCCGATCTGCTGCTGCTGGATGAACCGACTAACCACCTCGATCTGGATGCGGTGATCTGGCTTGAACGCTGGCTGAAAAGCTACGAAGGCACGCTGGTGCTGATTTCGCACGACCGCGACTTCCTCGATCCGGTGGTCGATAAGATCATCCATATCGAACAGCAGACGATGTTTGAATACACCGGTAACTACAGCTCGTTCGAACGTCAGCGCGGCGCCAAGCTGGCGCAGCAGCAAGCGCTGTTCCAGAGCCAGCAGGAAAAAGTGGCGCACCTGCAGAAGTATATCGATCGCTTCCGCGCGCAGGCGACCAAAGCCAAGCAGGCGCAGAGCCGCATCAAAATGCTGGAGCGCATGGAATTGATTGCGCCAGCACACGTCGATAACCCATTCAGCTTCAGTTTCCGCGCGCCAGAAAGCTTGCCGAATCCGTTGCTGAAGATGGAGCGTGTTACCGCCGGTTATGGCGAACGCATTATTCTCGACGCCATCAAACTCAACCTTGTGCCGGGTTCACGTATTGGCCTGCTGGGCCGTAACGGCGCGGGTAAATCGACGCTGATTAAGCTGCTAGCCGGTGAGCTCGACGCGCTGGATGGCAAAGTTGGCCTGGCGAAAGGCATTAAGCTCGGTTACTTCGCCCAGCATCAGCTGGAATATCTGCGCGCCGATGAATCACCCTTGCAGCATTTATCACGCATCGCGCCGAAAGTGCTGGAGCAGCAGCTGCGCGACTACCTTGGCGGCTTCGGCTTCCAGGGCGATAAAGTCAGCGAAATTACCGAACGTTTCTCCGGCGGCGAAAAAGCGCGTCTGGTGCTGGCATTAATCGTCTGGCAGCGCCCGAACCTGCTGCTGCTTGATGAACCAACTAACCACCTCGATCTTGATATGCGTCAGGCGCTGACCGAAGCGCTGATTGATTTCGAAGGCGCGCTGGTGGTGGTCTCGCACGATCGCCATCTGCTGCGCGCCACCACCGACGATCTTTATCTGGTGCACGACGGCAAGGTCGACGTGTTTGAGGGTGATCTGGAAGATTATCAGCAGTGGCTGAGCGATTTGCAGAAGCAGCAAGCGCAACAGGATGCCGCGCCGAAGCAGGACAACGGCAACAGCGCGCAATCGCGCAAAGACCAGAAACGCCGCGACGCCGAACTGCGCGCCCAAACGCAGCCGCTGCGTAAAGAGATCGAGAAGCTTGAAAAGCAGATGGCGAAGTGGCAGAGCCAGCTCAGCGACGCGGAAGCCCAGTTAGCCGACAGCGCGATTTACGATCAGAGCCGCAAAGCCGATTTGAATGTGGCGCTGCTACGTCAGGCCGAGAGTAAGGCGGCGCTGGAAGAGGTCGAAATGGCGTGGCTGGATGCGCAGGAACAGCTGGAGCAGATGCTGGCGGGTTAAGTGTGCACGCTGTCCCCCATCCCGGCCTTCCCCCGCAAGCGGGGGAAGGAGACGCTGCCACATGCAGCTTCATCACTGACATGTGGCAGCGTCTTCCTCCCCCATTTATGGGGGAGGACCGAGGAGGGGGAATGCGAGCACTATTCCAAATTAAAACGGCTTATCCCCTAACACCGTCGCACGATGCATCACCCGCCGCGCCGGATAATAATCCGCATTAGCATAGTGTTGGGTCACGCGGTTGTCCCAAATCGCCACATCATTCTCTTGCCAGCGCCAGCGCACCTGGAATTCCGGTTTGGCGCTATGCCAAAATAGGAAGTTAAGCAGCGCATCGCTCTCTTTTTCGCTCAAGCCCAGCAAACGCGTGGTAAAACCTTCGTTGACAAACAGCGCCTTGCGTCCGCTCACCGGGTGGGTACGAATCACCGGATGCTGCACCGGCGGGTTCTTTGCCACCGCTTGCTGCCAGCGCTGATGCTCTTCCTCGGTTTTACGGTATTTGTACTCCTGAAAAGACTTCTTAAAGTCGTGCTCCGCCTGCAGTCCATTCAACAGCGTCTTAAACGGTTCAGACAGCGCTTCATAGGCCGCAATGCCGGTTGACCACAAGGTATCGCCGCCGCTTTCCGGCAGCAGCTTCGAAGCCAGGATTGCAATTGCCGGCGGAGTTTGAATAAAGGTGACATCGGTGTGCCAGTTGTCGTTATCCGGCGGATTATCCTGATGCGTATCCAGCACGATGATCTCTTCCACGCCTTCCGCATGCGGATAGACCGGATGGATATGCAGATCGCCAAAGCGAATCGCCAGCGCGCGCTGCTGTTCCGGAGTAATCACTTGATTGCGCAGGAACAGCACCTGATGGCGCAGCAAGCCATGATAGAGCTGTTCAAACTGGGCATCGCTCAGCGGACGGCTGAGATCGACATCACTGACCTGCGCCCCAATATTCGGGCCCAGCGCGGTAAAAGAAAGTCGTTCGTTCATTGCTGTTCTCCATTCCAGGGCGTCAGTCGGCGCTGCAAGGCGCGCAGACCCAGTTCTAAGCCAAAGGCAATCAGGGCGATCACGGCGATACCGGCCAGCACCACGTCGGTGGCGAGGAACTCACCGGCCGACTGCACCATAAAGCCGAGTCCACGCGTAGCGGCAATCAGTTCCGCCGCCACCAGCGTTGACCAACCTACGCCGAGACCAATGCGCAAACCGGTGAGGATTTCCGGCAGCGCGCCAGGCAGAATCACGTAGCGCAGCAGTTGCCAGCGCGATGCGCCAAGCGCCTGCGCCGCGCGAATCCGTACCTGCTGGGCATTCTTCACACCCGCCAGCGTCGACAAGGTCACCGGCGCGAAAATCGCCAGATAAATCAGTAAAATCTTCGAGGTTTCGCCGATGCCAAACCAGATCACCATTAGCGGCAAATAAGCCAGCGGCGGTACCGGGCGATAGAGTTCGATCAGCGGATCAAGCAAGCCGCGAATCGCCGGGCTCAGGCCCATGGCGATGCCGACCGGAATCCCAATCAGCGCGGCGAAGAACAGCGCCACCAGCATACGCGCCAGGCTGGCACCCAGATGCTGCCATAATGTGGCGTCCATAAAACCTTGCGGGCTGGCAATCAATATCAGCTTCTGCAGCACCACTTGCGGCGGCGGTAAAAACAGCGGCGCCACTAAGCCGAGCGCGGTGATAGCCCACCACAACAGCAGCAACAAGCCCACGCTGAGCAGGCTGAGTGAGAACTGGCGCGAGAACGGCCAGCGCAGTCCACGACGACGCATTTGGGTCTTCCCATCAATCACTGCACTCATATAAACGCCTCACGCTGGGAAAACACCTGATTCAGTACATATTCACGACGTTCGATAAACGCCGGATCGGATTTGATGCTGCGGCACGGTTCCCCGGCGGCGAAGCGTTGGCCGAAGTCGAGTTTTAAACGCTCCACGACGCGGCCCGGTCCCGGCGACAGCAGCACTAATTCGCTGGCGAGGAACACCGCCTCTTCGATGTCGTGGGTGATCAGCAGAATCTGCTTGCCGGTATCACGCCACAGCGTTAGCAGCAGGGTTTGCATCTGTTCACGGGTAAAGGCGTCCAGCGCGCCAAACGGCTCATCTAACAGCAGCAACTGAGGATCAGCCGCCAGCGCACGCGCAATGCCCACGCGCTGACGTTGACCCCCAGAGAGCTGCCAGATAAAACGCTTCTCTGCACCTTCCAGTCCTACTTTACGGATCAAACGGCGTGCAATGGTATGGCGCTCCGCCTTCGCCATGCCCGCCAGTTGCAAACCGAACGAAACGTTATCGATCACGTTGCGCCACGGCAGCAATCCTTCATTTTGAAACACTACGCCGCGCTCAGCGCCCGGCCCTTTTACCGCTTTGCCATCCAGCGTAATGCTGCCAGATTCCAGCGGCAGAAAGCCGGCGATGAGGTTCAGCAGCGTGGTTTTGCCACAGCCGGAGGGACCTAACACCACCAGCAGGTCTCGGCTGCCCAGCTGCAGGTTGATGTCCTGCAGCGCGGGTTGTCCGGCGTAACGCGCATTGAGATGGGTGATGTTAAGCATACGGCCTCCGGTTATTTCACTAAGGGTGCAACGAAGCGCGTGGTGACGAAGCTGCTGTAATCGCTATCCGCTTCTGGCACTTTGCCCTGCTCTTTCAGGAAGCCGGCAGTATCGACAATCGCCTTGTTCACCGGCTTGCCGAGCTGCTCCACCTGCTGCTGCGCGGTGAGGTACGTGTTGCCTTTCACCAGCACCGGCACATCCGCTTCGGGTACACCGCTCAGGCGCGCCAGCTTGCTCAGGTTGTCTGACTGCTTCAGCCATTGATCCGGATTGGTAATGTAAGCTTGCTGCGCTTCAACGGCGCTGCGGGCAAAGGCGGTGACGATTTCTGGATGCTGCTGCGCAAAGTCTTTACGCACCACCCACACATCAAGCGTTGGCGCGCCCCACTTGCCGACCTGCGAAGAGTCCGTCAGCACCTTGCCATCTTTCTCCAGCTCGTTGACCGCCGGAGACCAGACGTAAGCGCCGTCAATATCACCGCGTTTCCAGGCAGCAATAATCGCCGGCGGCTGCAGGTTGACTAAGGTCACTTGCGAAGGCTTGATGCCCCAATGCTTGAGCGCGGCGAGGAAGCTGTAGTGCGTAGTCGAGATGAATGGCACGGCGATGCGCTTGCCAATCAGGTCTTTGGGATCTTTGATGGTTTTCTTCACCACCAGCGCTTCGGAGTTACCGAGCTGAGAGGCCAGCAGGAAAGCTTCAATCGGCAGCTTTTGCGTGGCGGCGACCGCCAGCGGGCTGGAACCGATATTACCAATCTGCACGTCGCCCGACGCCAGTGCACGTAACACGCTGGCCCCGCTATCAAATTTGCGCCAGTCGACGGTAGCACCGCTCTCTTTGGCGAAGGTGTTATCCGCCTGCGCCACTTTGGCTGGTTCAGCCGAGGTCTGATACGCCACGGTAACGTTGACCGCTTGCGCCTGGAACGCCATCAGGGCCAGAGCCGCTGTGACCGCCGTTATTGTTTTTTTCATTGCCATCATCATTCACCCTAATGTGTTTTGTCTGGGCAGTTTCTCCAGCAACAGTAATTTCATAAAGGAATTAAAAATTATCCCTAATGACGATCCGTTCTTAGATCAACATCGGGCAAGGCTATGCAAAAAGTGCAAATGGAAAGAAAAGGGAAAGCGGTAAATATGTCACACGCTCACATGGCAGCTGTGATATTGATAGAGATCTCATTTTTTAACTCTTTACTAACGGTCCTGAATCCATGTCGATAGAGAAAGTCGCACACCTGGCTGGCGTGTCAAAAGCCACCGTTTCACGGGTTTTGAACCAGAATCCCGGCGTGCGCCCGGATACGCGTGCCAAAGTGCTGGCGGCCATCGACATCTGCGACTATCAGCCCAACCTACTGGCGCGCCAGCTGCGCACTTCGCAAAGCCATATGTTGTTAGTGCTGATTCCCGACATCACCAATCCGTTCTGCTCACGCGTGGTTCAGGGCATTGAAGCCGAAGCTGAAGCGCAGGGTTACCACATTCTGCTGTGTAACTCAGGATCGCAGCTGCGGCGCGAAGCGGCCTACATTGCGCTGCTCACCGGCAAAGTGGTCGACGGCGTGATCACCATGGATGCCGCCAGCAGCCTGCATGAGCTGAAAGAATTGATTGGCGATCAGCCTTGGGTGCAGTGCGCGGAATACGATCCGTCAATCGCCGCCTCAAGCGTGGCGATTGATAATAAAGAAGCGGCTTTCGAAACCGTGCGTTATCTGGCGAGCAAAGGCCGACGTCGTATTGCGCTGGTGAACTGTGATATGCGCTACCTCTATTCACATAAGCGTGAAGAGGGATATCGCGCGGCGCTGGAGCAGCTGGATCTCAGCTGGTGCGGTGTGGCTTACGCCGAGAATATCACCTGCGAAGCGGGCAGTGCGGCTTTGCGCGAACTGCTCACGCAGCCGGAACCGCCGGATGCGGTGTTTGCGGTATCAGATGTGTTGGCGGTCGGCGTCATCCACGCGGCGTTGGAAGCAGGTTTACGCGTACCGGAAGATTTAGCGGTGGTGGGATTTGATGGCATCAACTTTACCAGCAGCCTGAATCCACCGCTGACCACGATTGAGCAGCCGATGAATCGTATGGGTGTGCGCAGCGTACAGCTGTTGCTGCAACGCATCCGCCAGCCTAACGCGTCGGTAGTCCATGAAGTGTTGCCGTGGAAGCGCGTTGAACGCGCTTCCAGCTAACTTAGCGCCAAATCAGCAATACGCAGGCAGCGGTGAGCAAGCCCATCGCCAGATTGAAGATTTTCCACGCGCGTGGGCTGCGCAGCAGACGTCCAATCAGCGAGCCAAAGCCCATCCAGATCACCCCGGAAACCACGTTCACCATGAACATGCCGATGCTGATCGCCACCACCGAATGCAGATATTCGCTGCCCGCCAGGCTGAAGCTGGCCACCGCGCCGAGCGCCATCAGCCACGCTTTCGGGTTGATCAACTGCAGCAAGCCGCCTTGCCAGAAAGGCATCTGCTTCACCGTGACAGCGTCGGTTTCCAGTTTTTCATACTCGGCGCTGGCGATTTTCCATGCCAGCCACAGCAGATAAAGGCTACCGGCAATCTTCAGAATGAGATGCAGCGAGGGATAAAGCAGGATGAGGCCGCCGATGCCAAATGCCACCATTAGCAACATGACTTGCATACCAATCATGATACCAATCAGCAGCGGAATGGTGCGCAGGAAGCCAAAATTAGCACCCGAGGCGGTAAGTAACATATTATTGGGCCCGGGCGTGATGGCCGCGACCCAGAGAAAACCTAACATTGATAAAAAAAGACTCAGTTCCATGTATATTCGGGTGCTCCTCACCCAGTAAAGCGAACAACCCATCGAAGCTATCAGCGACTTATGCATCAGACAAGCCTTTACCCAAGCTATTTTGATCGCCCCAGCGGCGAGCGTTTTAAACCCCTGCGCGGATTCAGTAACGCGCATCTGCAAACGCTGCTGCCGCGTATTCTGCGGCGCCGCGTTACGTTACGTCCGCACTGGCAGCGTCTTGACCTGCCGGACGGCGATTTTGTCGATTTAGCGTGGAGTGAAGATCCGGCGCAGGCGCGTCATAAACCGCGCATGGTGATGTTTCACGGACTGGAAGGCAGCTTTCGCAGCCCGTATGCGCACGGCCTGATGCAGGCGTGTCAGGCACGCGGCTGGCTGGCGGTGGTAATGCACTTTCGCGGCTGCAGCGGCGAGCCTAATCGCTTAAAGCGCATCTATCACTCCGGTGAAACCGAAGACGCCACCTACTTCCTTCACTGGCTGCAGCGCGAATGGGGCAGCGTACCCACCGCCGCCGTCGGCGTTTCGCTGGGCGGCAACATGCTCGCTTGCCTGCTGGGTCAGCAAGGTCACGATGTACCGATTGATGCCGGCATCGCCATCTCAGCGCCGCTGGCGCTCGAGCCTTGCAGCGGCAAGCTGGATGTGGGGTTTTCACGCTTTTATCAGCACTATTTACTGACGCAGCTGAAAAAGAACGCCACGCGCAAACTGCGCGCCTGGCCTGGCACGCTGCCGGTCGATCTCAGCCAGTTACGTGCTTTCCGCCGCTTACGCGAGTTCGATGATGCGATAACCGCACGTGCGCACGGTTTTATTGACGCCAACGACTATTATCAACGAGCCAGCGCGATGCCGTTGCTGACCGGCGTGCGTAAACCGCTGTTGATCATTCACGCGCAAGACGATCCCTTTATGACCGATGCCGTTATTCCGCAACCTGACCAGCTGTCAGCCTCCATTCAGTATCAGCTGACGCAGCAAGGCGGCCACGTCGGTTTCGTCGGCGGCACCGTTCTTAAACCGAAAATGTGGCTGGAACAGCGCGTGCCCGACTGGCTCTCAACCTATCTGGATGTGTAATTGTGATTATTCCCTGGCAAGAACTCGAAGCGGACACGCTGGAAAACCTGATTGAAACCTTCGTGTTACGCGAAGGCACTGATTACGGCGAGCAGGAACGCAGTTTGCTGCAAAAAGTCGCCGACGTACGCCGCCAACTGGAGCGCGGCGACGTGGTGCTGGTGTGGTCGGAACTGCATGAATCGATCAATATTATGCCGAAGGGTGAATTCCGCGGCTGATGCACCCCGCGGCAATTCGTGGTAACAATGCTCATCGCCGGACTTCACAGGGAGCTCTGTTATGTCAGCCAGGCATCCAATTATTGCCGTCACCGGTTCCAGCGGCGCCGGAACCACCACCACCAGCCTCGCCTTCCGTAAAATTTTCCAGCAGCTGAATTTGCATGCGGCGGAACTCGAAGGCGACAGTTTCCATCGCTACACACGTCCGGAAATGGACATGGCGATCCGCAAGGCGCGCGATCTCGGGCGCCACATCAGCTACTTCGGCCCGGAAGCCAACGACTTCGGCCTGCTGGAGCAGACGTTTAAACATTACGGCCAAACCGGCCTTGGCGAATCGCGCAAATATCTGCATACCTACGATGAAGCCGTGCCGTGGAATCAGGTGCCGGGCACCTTTACGCCGTGGCAGCCGCTGCCGGAAAACACCGATGTGCTGTTCTATGAAGGCTTACACGGCGGCGTGGTCACGCAGCAGCAAAATGTGGCGGAGCATGTCGATCTGCTGGTTGGCGTGGTGCCGATTGTTAACCTTGAGTGGATTCAGAAGCTGGTGCGTGACACCAGCGAGCGCGGCCATTCACGCGAAGCGGTGATGGATTCGGTGGTGCGGTCAATGGAGGATTACATTAACTTCATCACGCCACAGTTCTCGCGCACCCACATTAACTTCCAGCGCGTGCCGACCGTTGATACCTCAAACCCGTTTGCCGCACGCGAAATTCCGTCGCTCGACGAAAGCTTCGTGGTGATTCATTTCCGTGGTCTGGAAGGCATCGCGTTCCCCTATCTGCTGGCGATGATTCAGGGATCGTTTATTTCGCACATCAATACGCTGGTGGTGCCGGGTGGCAAAATGGGATTGGCGATGGAGCTGATTATGCTGCCGCTGGTACAGCGACTGATTGAAGGGAAGCGGATTGAATAAGCGGAGTCATTCCGTAGCGGCGCAATTTATTGCGCAATAAATTGCGCCGCTACAATCCGAGTTATAACTCGATCACTTCATAGCTGTGGGTAATTTCCACGCCTTTACCCAGCATGATCGCTACCGAGCAATATTTTTCCGCTGACAGATCAACCGCACGCGAAACGGCCTTGTCGCTCAATGCTTTACCGCTAACGATAAAATGCAGGTTGATGTGGGTAAAAATGCGTGGCGCTTCTTCACGGCGTTCCGATGTGAGCTTCACTTCGCAATCGGCCACATCGCTGCGCCCTTTTTGCAGGATCGACACCACATCAATAGCGCTACAGCCGCCCGCGGCCATCAGCACCATCTCCATTGGACTTGGCGCTTTATCACCGGAATTACCATCCATCAATACCTGATGGCCGGATGAGGATTCTCCGAGAAAGGTAAGACCTTCCACCCATTTCACTCGTGCCTGCATGATTCTTTCTCCTGAAGCGGCGGTTTTGCCGCCAGAGTACGCTTTCACCTGACAAACAGCAATCCAGAGTAATCCCCCTTCTGCTGAAGCGAGACAACACAAGACAGCTCGCAAAAGCTGTGCTACAAACAGTGCTGAAAATATTTTCGTCATCACAGACGAAGGCCGGAAGAATCAAAAGCGTAGCTTAAGAGTCCACCCGGAATAATTTTTCCTTTACTGGAAACGCTCGACGATTAAACCGCCTGACAGGGAAAAAATGCCCCCTGTGTTTTGGGCACGATTACAACAGAGGATAATAGCGAATGGTTCTCGGCAAACCGCAAACAGACCCTACACTCGAATGGTTCCTGTCCCATTGCCATATTCACAAATATCCATCCAAAAGCACGCTCATCCATCAGGGTGAGAAAGCGGAAACGCTGTACTACATCGTAAAAGGTTCCGTAGCGGTACTGATTAAAGATGAAGAAGGCAAAGAGATGATTCTCTCCTACCTCAATCAGGGGGATTTCATCGGCGAACTCGGTCTTTTCGAAGAAGGCCAGGAACGCAGTGCTTGGGTGCGTGCGAAGTCTGCCTGCGAAGTGGCTGAAATTTCATACAAAAAATTCCGTCAGCTGATTCAGGTAAACCCGGATATTTTAATGCGACTTTCGTCGCAAATGGCGCGTCGTCTGCAAGTGACATCTGAGAAAGTGGGCAACCTTGCCTTCCTCGATGTCACCGGACGTATTGCGCAAACGCTGCTAAATCTGGCCAAACAGCCAGATGCGATGACTCACCCAGACGGGATGCAAATCAAAATCACCCGTCAGGAGATTGGTCAGATCGTGGGCTGCTCACGCGAAACCGTGGGTCGTATCCTGAAAATGCTGGAAGATCAGAACCTGATCTCCGCACACGGTAAAACCATCGTCGTTTACGGCACCCGCTAATTTCTTCTCACCCACGGCGTGATGGCAACATCGCGCCGTTTCTATTTGCGATGAGCTGATGTGGCGCCGAATCATCTATCATCCCGAAGTTAACTATGCGCTGCGGCAAACGCTGGTGCTGTGCCTGCCTGTGGCTCTCGGTTGGCTGTTTGGCGATCTGCAAAAAGGTCTGCTGTTCTCGTTAGTGCCGGCCTGCTGCAACATGGCGGGACTGGATACGCCGCACAAACGCTTCTTCAAACGCCTGATTGTGGGTGGTTCGCTGTTTGCCACCGGCAGTTTCCTGATGCAAATCCTCACCGCTTACCAGATTCCGCTGCCACTGATTTTGCTGGCGCTGCCGCTGCTGATTGGCGTAACCGGCGAAATCGGCCCGCTGCACGCGCGCCTGCTGCCCGCCACACTCATCGCCGCCATCTTTACGCTCAGCTTAGTGGGACGCATGCCGATGTGGGTGCCGCCGCTGCTCTACATTGGCGGCACGCTGTGGTACGGCTTGTTCAACTGGTTCTGGTTCTGGCTGTGGAAAGAGCAGCCGATGCGCGAATCGCTCAGCCTGCTGTTCCGCGAGCTGGCGGATTACTGCGATGCCAAATACACCTTACTGACGCAGCTGACCGATCCGGAGAAAGCGCTGCCGCCGCTGCTGGCGCGCCAGCAAAAGGCGGTCGATCTCATCACCACCTGCTATCAGCAAATGCATATGCTGTCGGCGAGCCGCGATAACAGCCACAAACGCCTGACGCGCGCTTTTCAGGTTGCGCTGGATTTACAGGAACACATCTCCGTGAGTTTGCATCAGCCCGAAGAGGTGCAGAAGCTGGTTGAGGAGAGCCACGCCGAAGCGGTGATTCGCTGGAACGCCAAAATTATTTCGGCGCGGCTGCGCGTGCTGGCGGATGCGATTCTCTACCATCAGCTGCCGGATCGTTTTCACATGGAGAAACAGCTCGGCGCTCTGGAGAAAATTGCACGCCAGCATCCGGATAATCCGGTCGGCAACTTCTGCCTGTATCACTTCAGTCGCATCGCCCGCGTATTGCGTACGCAGAAGCCGCTCTACACGCGTGACCTGATGGCCGATCGCCAGCGCCGTTTGCCGCTGTTGCCGGCGCTGCGCAGTTATCTGTCATTCAAATCCACCGCGTTACGCACCGCAGCCCGCTTCGCTGTGATGCTGATGTTTGGCAGCTCGCTGGCGCTGTTCTTTAACATCCCCAAACCTTACTGGATTCTGATGACCATCATGTTCGTCAGCCAGAACGGTTACAACGCCACGCGCGTGCGTATTCAGCACCGTGCGCTGGGCACTTTCGCCGGATTGCTGATCGCCGCCGCGTCGCTGCAGCTGGCGGTGCCGGAATCGATCACGCTGCTGTTTATGCTGGGGATTACGCTGGCGAGCTATCTGATCACGCGGAAATATTATGGCTGGTCGATGATTGGCTTTACCGTCACGGCGGTGTATTCGCTGCAATTGCTGTCGCTGAACGGCGCGCAGTTTCTGCTGCCGCGCATGATGGATACCTTGATGGGCTGTTTAATTGCCTTCGCCGGGATGATTTGGCTGTGGCCGCAGTGGCAAAGCGGGCTGCTGCGCAAGAACGCGCACGATGCGCTGGAAGCCTATCAGGAGGCGCTGCAACTGCTGCTGGGGCCGGAACAGTCGCCCGATAAACTGGCTTATCAGCGCATAAAGGTTAATCAGGCGCACAACGCGCTGTTCAACTCATTGAACCAGGCATCGAGCGAGCCGGGCTTTAACCTGCAATATCTGAAAGATATGCGCATGTGGGTTACGCACAGTCAGTTCATCGTCGAGCATATTAATGCCATGACGATTCTGGCGCGCGAGCACACCATGCTGACATCGAAGCTGGCAGAACGTTATCTGCAATCCTGTGAAATCGCGCTGCAGCGTTGTCAGCAGCGGCTGGCGTATGACGGTCCGGGCAACGACAGCAATATTCTGGAAGCGCCGGAAAATCTTAATGAAGGGCCGGTGACGATTGTCGAACAGCATGTGAAGCGGATATTGCAGCACCTCAGCGTAATGCACACCATCTCTTCGCTGGCGTGGAGCCAGCGACCGCATCATGGCCGCTGGCTCAAAGTGTTACGTCCGAAAGCGGATTAAGCGGTCAGCACCTTTTCAATCGCGCTGGCGAAACGCGTCATGCCTTCGGCGATATCGGTTGGTTCAATCACCAGCGACGGCACAAAACGGATCACGTCAGTACCGGCGGTGAGAATCATCAGCCCTTCCGCGGCGGAAGCGTTGAGGATGTCACGCGCTTTGCTGGCGAACTGCGGCCTCAGCGCGGCACCAATCAACAGACCTTTGCCGCGAATCTCGCTGAAGATAGCGAATTTGCTTTCGATGGCTTGCAGCGCTTCAACAAACTGCTGACGACGCGCTTCAACGCCTTCCAGCACTTTTGGCGTGTTGATGATGTCCAGCGCGGTTTCAGCAATGGCACACGCCAGCGGATTGCCGCCGTAAGTGGTGCCGTGCACGCCCGGCGCCATTACTGAGGCGATTTCGTTGGTGGTCAACATCGCACTCACCGGGAAACCGCCGCCCAGCGCTTTGGCGGTGGTGAGGATATCGGGCCTGATACCGTAATGTTCGTACGCAAAGAGTTTGCCGCTGCGTCCCATGCCGCTCTGCACTTCATCCAGCACCAGCAGCGCATGATGTTCATCACAGAGGGCGCGCAGGCCTTGCATAAATTCTGGCGTAGCTGGCATCACGCCGCCTTCGCCCTGAATCGGCTCGACCACGATGGCGCAGGTATGGTCGTCAATCACCGCTTTCACCGCATCGAGATCGTTGAACGGCACATGCACGATATCCGCCGGTTTTGGACCGAAGCCATCAGAATATTTCGGCTGGCCACCCACCGACACGGTGAACAGCGTGCGACCGTGGAAGGCGTTATGGAAGGCGATGATTTTACTTTTGAACGGGCTGTGTTTTTTGCAGGCGTAATAACGCGCCAGCTTGAATGCCGCTTCATTGGCTTCCGCGCCGGAATTACCGAAAAACACCCGATCGGCAAAGGTCGCGGCAATCAGTTTACTCGCCAGACGCAGCGCCGGTTCGTTGGTGAACACGTTGCTGGTGTGCCACAGCGTTTCGCCCTGGGTTTTCAGCGTTTCCACCAGCGCCGGATGACAATGGCCCAATGCAGTCACCGCGATACCGCCAGAGAAATCGATATACTCTTTGCCCTGCTGATCCCACACTCGGCTGCCTTTGCCTTTTACCGGCACAAACTGCGCAGGTGCATAAACAGGCAAAATTACGTTATCGAACGTTTCCCGGGTTACCGCTAGTTTTTCCGCTGCCATTGACGACCTCATCGGGTTATTTCTTGAGCTGATGTGAAATTATAATCACAAAATATGCATAAAAAGTCACACGAAGGCAAACATAAGTTACGCGTTGAGGAAATTAGCCAGCAGCTGATGCCCTTGCTCACTGAGGATGCTTTCCGGATGGAACTGCACGCCTTCCAGCGGCAAGCTGCGATGGCGGAAGCCCATGATCTCATCCGGCTGGCCGTCGCGCAGGCTCCACGCGGTGACTTCAAACTCAGCGGGCAGCGTATCGCGCGCCACAATCAATGAGTGATAGCGGGTCACGGTAAGCGGATTATTCAGATCACGAAACACACCTTGGTTGGTGTGCTGAATCAGCGAGGTTTTGCCGTGCATCACCTGCCGCGCGCGTACCACCTGCGCGCCATAGGCTTGCGCAATCGCCTGATGTCCAAGGCAAACGCCGAGGATCGGCAAGCGCCCGGCAAAATGGCGAATAGCCGCGAGCGAGATGCCAGATTGATCCGGCGTACATGGGCCCGGCGAAATCACCAGATGCGTCAGCGGCAGCGCTGCCATCTCATCCAGCGTAATGGCGTCGTTGCGCACCACACGCACATCCGCGCCCAGCTCGCAGAAGTATTGGTAGAGATTCCAGGTGAAGGAGTCGTAGTTATCGATTAGCAGCAGCATAGTAGGTCGTAGCAGTGTGTCATTGCGGCAACTGGCGCAAGAAAGGTCGCAAAAAAGCCATGTTAACACCTTCAATCTTAATACCCGCTAGCTGACGAAAAAGATTCTGATTACTCTCGCACCCAGTGCTATATTTTGGAGAGTGACTATGTCAGCTACAACGCGAGTATTCAAAACCAAATGGTTCAGTAAGCAAGCCCGTCGGCATCTTATTGGCGATAAAGAACTTTGTCGGGCAATTACAGCAGTAAAACTGGGTTATGCCGATGATTTGGGTGGTGGCGTATTTAAAAAGCGTCTGCAGCAAAATCGCGATCGCGCCATCATTCTGGCCAAAGGGGGTAAAAACTGGATTTATACCTTTTTATTTGCCAAACAGGATCAGAGTAACCTGAGTGAAAGCGAACTTGAGGGCTTTCGTGAGCTGGCAAAACAATACTCGCTGATTTCAAATGAGGCTCTGAATCGGCTGCTCGCCGTTCGGGAGTTAGTGGAGATGTGTCATGACCATAACGCGTAAATTTAAAAGTCCGGCTTTTGCAGCCATTCACAGCGCGGCATCCGGATTGTTTGAAGTAGATGCCATCAGCAAACAGAGCATGCGTGATTTTGATGAACGTTGCCTGAGCGATGTCGCCGCGCTCGATGCGCAGGCGATTAAGAACTTGCGCGAGAATTTGAATGTTAGTCAGCCGGTTTTTGCCCGCTATCTCAACACCAGTGTGTCAACCGTGCAGAAATGGGAAACCGGGGCTAAACGCCCCGGCGGAATATCTCTTAAGCTGTTGTCCGTGGTGCAAAAACACGGGCTTGAAGTGTTACTGTAAAACCTTCGCCGGGCTTACCACTTTCGCAAACTGCGCGGTAAGCGGTGCCAGATCGCCGGCGACGCCCGCCGAGATCGCAGCGCGCCACGCATCGCGTTCGAGTGTTTCCCACGAAAGCTGATACCCGGCATGCAGTGCCAACTGCTCGAAGAAGATGCGCTGCGCGCGGCCATTGCCGGCGCGGAACGGATGCAGCACGAAGATCTCACAATAGTAATGTGCGATACGCGCCACGAACGCTTCCTGCTCAAGGTCAGCCAGGCCGCGCTCTTCCTCCAGCGCCTGCATCAGCGTGTTGCCCTCCTTCTCGATGTATTCGCAATGACAATACGGCGTTTCATCGCGCCAGATATCGATGGTGCGCAATTCTCCCGCCCAGCTGTAGAGATCCTGAAACAGCGTGCGATGAATATGGCAAAGACGTGGCAAACCGATGCTGCGCTGGCCAAGTTCTAACGTCGCCAGGCGCGCGGTGCTGAAAGCCAGTTCCGCTTTGCGCAGCTGGGCTTCATCGTGAATATCGAGGCGATTCTTCAACACATTGTCGTTATGCCACAAATAGGGATCGCGTACCGCTAAGCTGTTATCCACCATATTGCCTCCTCAGCGACTCGAGTCGCTCCTCAGCATGTTCGGCATCAATAAGAGCTTCGCTATAGGTATATCCGGCCAGTCGACTGCTGGCCTGGTAGCTCGCAGCACGGCGCTGCTGCCACAAAGTGGCTTTCTGTTTCTCAGTGAGTTTGCTAGTCATAGCGCCTCCGGCAAGCAATGAGCCCTAAGTATAAGCAGCAATTTTTTGCTTTGCCGGAGAGCCAATGATGCGCCATGCGAAAATGGCGCGTTTCAGAATTAAGGCAGGACTTTGGCGGAGAGGATAACAATCGGTTTTGACGGCACATTTTGGTACGGTCCCACATCTTTGGTAGGGACCTGCGCAATCTTGTCGATCACATCCTGGCCTTTCACAACTTTACCAAATACCGCATAGCCAAAATCACGCTGACCGTGATCGAGGAACGCATTATCGGCTACGTTGAGGAAAAACTGGCTGGTGGCGCTGTCTTTATCTGCGGTACGCGCCATCGAAATGGTGCCGCGCAGATTACGCAAGCCGTTGTCGGCTTCGTTATTGATCGGCGCTACCGTTTGCTTCTGCTGCATGTCGGTAGTGAAACCGCCGCCCTGAATCATAAAGCCAGGAATAACGCGGTGGAAAATGGTGTTGTTGTAGAAACCATTGTTGACGTAATCAACGAAGTTTTTCACCGAAACCGGGGCTTTCTGGTTGTTCAGTTCGAGTTCAATATTGCCCGCAGAGGTGGTGAGCAGCACATGAGGATCGCCTTTTGCGGCGAGCGCGGCAGACGATACGGAAGAGAGCGCTAACAGGGCAACCGCCGCTGTCAAAGTACGTTTAAGCATGAAAGATTCCTTACCATGGAGAGCTAGCTCAAAAACGAGATTGATTGTAAAGAGCATGTGATCCAAGAGCCAGCGTTTTACCGATATTTACGTGGATGTTGCTATTGTCATACTTTTGCCGCCACGCAATCATTTGCGTGATGAAAATCACACTCTCAATGAAATATTTCCGCCTTGTTACACTCGTTGTTTATTAAGATCACAGCAACACTTACAATTCATGACACTTTTTGCCACCTTCGGCGCTTAACAGGTTCAGAACATGACAAACCGTAATCGCATTGGCCTTACCTGGATTAGCTATTTCTCCTATGCGCTCACTGGCGCACTGGTGATCGTTACCGGTATGGTGCTGGACAATATCGCGCAGTATTTCCAGCGCCCTATTTCAGAAATGAGCAACACCTTCACATTCCTCAATGCGGGCATTTTGGTGTCGGTGTTCCTGAACGCCTGGCTGATGGTGATTGTGCCGTTGAAGCGCCAGCTGATCTTTGGCTTTGTGCTGATGATCCTCGCCGTTGCCGGTCTGATGACCAGCCACGATCTCACCGTCTTCTCGCTGTGCATGTTTATCCTCGGCGTCGTCAGCGGCATCACGATGTCGATCGGTACCTTCCTGATCACCCATCTGTACGATGGCCGTCAGCGCGGCGCACGTCTGCTGTTTACCGATTCGTTCTTCAGCATGGCGGGCACCATCTTTCCGATCATCGCCGGTATCTTACTGGCGCGCGCGCTGCCGTGGTATTGGGTTTACGCCTGCATCGGCATCATTTATGTCGCGATCTTTGTGCTGACGCTGTTCATTGAGTTCCCGGTGCTGAAAAGCGAAGCCGCTAAGCCAGGCGTTGAGAAAGAGAAATGGGGCATCGGCGTGCTGTTCCTGTCGATTGCAGCACTCTGCTATATCCTCGGCCAGCTCGGCTTCATCTCGTGGGTGCCGGAATACGCCACCAAATCGATGGGCATGGATATCGCCGCTGCCGGTCAGCTGGTGGGTAACTTCTGGACCGCGTACATGGTCGGCATGTGGGTGTTCAGCTTCGTGCTGCGCTTCTTCGATCTGCAGCGCATCCTGATGGTGCTGGCGGCGCTGGCCACCGGTTTGATGTACTGGTTCGTCACTTCTAAAGACGCCAGCATGCTGCACTGGATCATCATGACGCTGGGCTTCAGCTCAAGCGCGATTTACACCACCATCATCACGCTGGGATCGCTGCAAACCAAGGTCTCTTCACCGAAGCTGGTGAACTTCATCCTGACCTGCGGCACCGTCGGCACCATGTTGACCTTCGTGGTAACCGGCCCAATCGTGGCGCAAGGTGGCGCACATGCTGCGCTCTCAACCGCTAACGGTTTGTACGCCGTGGTGTTTGTGATGTGTGTTCTGCTCGGCTTTGTAACCAAACATCGTCAGCACGGTCACGTCACCCACTAAGTCTGACGGGCGGACCGCAGTCCGCCCTGCTCTTCAGCGTTTGAAGGTTACCGCTTCTTTTCCCGCTAAATAGATCTCGCTGCTGGCGGGCTGCGTCGCAGCGACCAATACACCTTTACGCACTGAATAACGCACCGGCACCTGACGCCGCACCGCATCAAATCCACTCTCCGCCGGCAGGATAATCAGACTGGCATCATTACCTGCTTCAATACCGTAATTCGTCAGCTGCAGGGTTTTGGCGCTGTTGGCGGTAATCAGCTGCAATCCATTATCAATCTGCTCGTAACCCATCAGCTGACAGACATGCAATCCCATGTGCAGCACCTGCAGCATGCTAGCAGTGCCGAGCGGATACCAGGGATCGAACACATCATCGTGGCCAAAGCAGACGTTGATATTTGCTTCCATAAGCTCTTTCACCCGCGTGATGCCGCGACGTTTCGGATAGCTATCAAAGCGCCCTTGCAGATGGATATTCACCAGCGGATTGGCGACAAAGTTGATATTTGAGAGCTTAAGCAGACGGAACAGCCGCGACGTGTAGGCATTGTTGTAGGAGTGCATCGCCGTGGTGTGGCTGGCGGTGACGCGCTCGCCGTTGCCATCGCGGTGTGCCAGCGCCGCCACGGTTTCGACAAAGCGCGACTGCTCATCGTCGATCTCGTCGCAGTGCACATCCACCAGCCGATCGTAGCGATTAGCCAGCGCAAAGGTTTTATGCAGCGACTCCACGCCGTATTCGCGGGTGAATTCGTAGTGCGGAATCGCACCTACCACATCCGCGCCCATGCGTAGCGCCTCTTCCAGCAACGCTTCGCCGTTGGGATAAGAGAGAATGCCTTCCTGCGGAAACGCCACAATCTGGATGTCGATCCACGGCGCCATTTCCGCTTTCACCTCCAGCATCGCTGTTAACGCGGTCAGCGTGGGATCGGAAACATCGACGTGAGTCCGCACATGCTGAATCCCGTTGGCGATTTGCCACTTCAGGGTTTGCTGCGCGCGCTGTTTCACGTCGTCATGGCTCAGTAGCGCTTTGCGCTCCGCCCAGCGCTCGATGCCTTCAAACAGCGTGCCGGATTGGTTCCAGGCGGGTTCGCCAGCGGTTTGCGTGGTATCGAGGTGAATATGCGGCTCGATAAACGGCGCGCTCGCCAGTCCGCCCTCCGCATCCAGCGCGTCAGGCTGGGCTGCGGTTTGCGGCGGCTGTGGGCGAATTTGCGCAATCTTGCCGTTGGCGATTTCGATCTGCCACAAGCCTTGCTGGCCCGCTAAGCGCAGGTTGTTGATCCACTTCAGTGACGGGTTGGCCATGCCGTACTCCTGTAAAACACAAAACCTAAAGCTAGCATGAAAACCCCTGTCACCGCGGGCACATTCCGTAGCGGTGCAATTTATTGCGCGATGAATCGTGCCGCTACGGAATGTACGGCGAAGAAATGATTAGGTAATTATCAACCAAATAAGCCACTTAACTAATTCGTTCAAAATCAGTTACATAACTCGAAATAGGTATATAAGGGTGCGCTTGATGTATATCAATAAGCTCCAAAAGCGCCGCGCTAAGGTAGGCACAGATACCGCAATTTTTGAGGCAAGCATGAGCAAGCACAGTGTCGTTATTATTGGCAACGGCATGGTCGGCCACCGCTTTATAGAAGAACTTATCGACAAAGATGAATCTAATCAGTTTGCGATAACCGTTTTCTGTGAAGAACCTCGCGTCGCCTATGACCGCGTCCACCTTTCCGCCTATTTTTCCCATCACACCGCCGAAGAACTTTCACTGGTTCGCGAAGGGTATTACGAAAAGCATCAGGTAAAGCTGCTGCTCGGCGAACGCGCCATCACCATTAACCGCGATGAAAAACTGATTCACTCGAATAGCGGTCGCGCGGTGCATTACGACACGCTGATTTTCGCCACCGGCTCTTATCCGTGGATTCCACCGATTACCGGCGCGGAAGGCAGTGATTGCTATGTCTATCGCACCATTGAAGATCTCAACGCCATTGAAGCCTGTTCACGCCGCAGCAAACGCGGCGCGGTAATTGGCGGCGGCCTGTTGGGACTGGAAGCGGCAGGCGCGCTGAAAAACCTCGGCGTCGAAACCCACGTCATTGAGTTCGCGCCGGTGCTGATGGCGGAACAGCTCGATCCGCAAGGCGGCGAGCAGCTGCGTCGTAAGATCGAGCAGATGGGCGTATGCGTTCACACCGGCAAAAACACCCAGCAGATCGTCCATCACGCGCAAGGCGGTAAAACGCTGGAGTTTGCTGACGGCAGCGCGCTGGATGTCGATTTCATCGTCTTCTCCACCGGCATTCGCCCGCAAGACAAGCTGGCCAAACAGTGCGGCCTGCAGCTGGGCGCGCGCGGCGGTATCGCCATTGACGATCATTGCCAGACCAGCGATGCGGATATCTTCGCCATTGGTGAGTGTGCCGCCTGGCAGAACCGTATTTATGGCTTAGTCGCGCCGGGCTACAAAATGGCGCAGGTCGCCAGCGATCGGCTGGTTGGCCGCGACAACGCGTTTGCCGGAGCAGATATGAGCGCCAAGCTGAAACTGCTGGGCGTTGATGTCGGTGGCATTGGTGATGCGCATGGCCGCACGCCGGGCGCGCGCAGCTTCGTGTGGCTTGATGAGCAGAAAAATATCTATAAGCGCCTGATCGTCAGCGAAGATAACCGCACGCTGCTGGGCGCGGTGCTGGTCGGTGACACCAGCGATTACGGCAATCTGCTGCAGCTGGCGCTGAATAACATCGCGCTACCGGAAAATCCGGCGTTGCTGATCCTGCCTGCGGGCAGCGGCGAGAAACCGGTAATGGGCGCTGATGCACTGCCGGACAGCGCGCAAATCTGCTCCTGCTTCGACGTCAGCAAAGGCGATATCGTCAAAGCGGTGCAAGGCGGTTGCCACACCGTCGCAGCGCTGAAAACCGAAACCCGCGCCGGCACCGGCTGCGGCGGCTGTATTCCGTTGATTACTCAGGTGCTGAACGTTGAATTGAGCCGTCAGGGCATCGAAGTGAACAATCATTTGTGCGCGCACTTCCCCTATTCGCGTCAGGAGCTGTATCACCTGATTCGCGTGGAAGAGATCACATCGTTCGACGCGCTGCTGGCGAAATATGGTCAGGGCTACGGCTGCGAGGTGTGTAAACCGACGGTTGGTTCACTGCTGGCTTCCTGCTGGAACGAATATGTGTTGAAGCCACAGCTCGCACCGCTGCAGGACAGCAACGATCTGTTCCTCGGCAATATTCAGAAAGACGGTACTTACTCGGTGATCCCGCGCTCGGCCGGAGGCGAAATCACGCCGGAAGGATTGATGGCGATTGGCGCCGTGGCGCGCCAGTACAATCTCTACACCAAAATCACTGGCTCGCAGCGTATTGGCCTGTTTGGCGCACAGCGCGACGATCTGCCGGCGATCTGGACGCAGCTGATTGCTGCCGGTTTTGAAACCGGACAAGCGTATGCCAAAGCGCTGCGCATGGCGAAAACCTGCGTCGGCAGCGTCTGGTGCCGCTTTGGCGTAGGCGATAGCCTCGGCTTCGGCATTGAGCTGGAGCATCGCTACAAAGGCATTCGTACCCCGCACAAGATGAAGTTTGGCGTCTCCGGCTGCACGCGCGAATGCGCCGAAGCGCAGGGCAAAGACGTGGGTATCATCGCCACCGAGAAAGGCTGGAACCTGTATGTGTGCGGCAATGGCGGCATGAAGCCACGTCACGCCGATTTGCTGGCTGCCGATCTTGATCGCGATACGCTGCTGCACTATCTCGACCGCTTCATGATGTTCTACATCCGCACCGGCGATCGCCTGCAGCGCACCTCGCTGTGGCTGGAAAGCATGGAAGGCGGCATTGACTATCTACGCAGCGTGATTATTGATGACAAACTCGGTCTGAATACGCAGCTTGAAACGGAGCTGGCGCGTCTGCGCGCGGCAGTGGAATGTGAATGGACCGCGACGCTGCAGGATCCGCAGCAGCAGCGTCACTTCCGCACTTTCATCAACAGCGATCGCCGCGATCCGCTGGTACAGCACATCAACCAACGCGATCAGCATCGTCCGGCGCAACCCGCCGAGCGCATTGCGGTCACTCTGATTGAGGAGATCGACGCATGAGCCAGTGGCATTCGGTGTGTGAACTCAGCCAAATTCTGCCTGCGACCGGCGTATGTGCGCTGATCAAAGGCCAGCAGATTGCCCTCTTCCGTCCGCACGACGATGAGCAACTCTACGCCTTGAGCAATATCGATCCTTTCGCCCAGGCCAGCGTGTTGTCACGCGGTCTGATTGCGGAGCACCAGCAGGCGCTGTGGGTGGCGAGTCCACTGAAGAAACAGCGCTTCCGCCTGAGCGATGGCCTTTGCCTGGAAGACGAAGCGTGCTCGGTGGCGAGCTATCCGGTGCGCGTTCGCGATGGCAAGGTCGAGATCTGCGCCTGACAGCATTCCTTCACTTTATGAGACGTCACTATGTTTACTGACACCCTGAATAAATGCGCCGCCAACGCGGCGCGCATTGTGCGTACGGCGCAGCACAGCCCGCTGGCCTTCTGGATCAGCTCGGCGATGGCGGGCGCTTACGTTGGCCTGGCGATTATCCTGATCTTCACGCTCGGCAATCTGGTCGATCCGGCTTATCGTCCGCTGCTGATGGGCGCGACTTTCGGTATCGCTTTAACGCTGGTGATCATCGCTGGTTCCGAGTTGTTCACCGGCCACACCATGTTCCTGACCATCGGCGTCAAAGCCGGCAGCATCAAGCAAGGCCAGATGTGGTGCGTGCTGCCGCAAACCTGGCTGGGTAATCTTGTCGGTTCAGTATTCGTCGCGCTGATTTATTACTATGCGGCGGGACCGCTGCTGCCAAATGCCGGATCGCTGCTGCACAGCGCGGCGCTGGCAAAAACCACGCAGCCAGCCATGCCGCTGTTCTTTAAAGGCGCGCTCTGTAACTGGCTGGTCTGCCTGGCGATTTGGATGGCGGTGCGTACCGAAGGCACGGCGAAGTTCATCGCCATCTGGTGGTGTTTGCTGGCGTTCATCGCTTCCGGCTACGAACACTCGATTGCCAACATGACGGTCTTTGCGCTGTCGTGGTTTGGTCAGCATAATGCCGACTTCACGCTAAGCGGCATCGGCCACAACCTGCTGTGGGTGACGCTGGGCAATATGTTCTCCGGCATGGTGCTGATGGGCCTCGGTTACTGGTACGCCACACCGCAGGCCGAAGCGCAAGCCGCGCCGCTCAAAACCGCCTAACACTTTTTCAGCCCGCCTTGCGCGGGCTTTTTTCAGGATGAGCTATGGACTACTTTCCGCTGTTTTGCCGCCTGCAAGGCAAGCGCTGTTTGCTGGTGGGCGGTGGCGATGTAGCAGAACGCAAAGCGCGTTTACTGCTGGACGCCGGTGCCAATTTGCAGGTTGGCGCGCTGGATTTCTCTCCCGCTTTTCAGCAGTGGGCACAACAGGGAAAGTTGACCTTACTCCCCGGCGCGTTTGACGAGCGCTGGCTCGCGGATTGTTGGCTGGTGATTGCCGCCACCGATGATGATGCGGTGAATCAGCAGGTTGGCGATGCGGCTGAGCGGCGGCGCATCTTTTGCAATCTGGTGGATGCGCCGCAGGAAGCCAGCGCGATTATGCCGTCGATTGTTGATCGTTCGCCGCTGATGATCGCCGTGTCGTCTGGCGGTCGCGCGCCGGTGCTGGCGCGTTTGCTGCGTGAAAAACTTGAAGCGATGCTGCCACAACATCTCGGTGAATTAGCGTCACTGGCCGGATCGTTGCGCAATCGCGTGAAGCGCACCTTTTACAGCATGGCGCAGCGGCGCGCTTTCTGGGAGCGCTTCTTCGTGAACGATCGTCTGGCGCAAACCCTGGCGAATGACGATCGGACACGCGCCGAGCACATCGTCGAGACTTTGTTCGATGCGCCGCTATCGCAGCAAGGCGAAGTGGTGCTGGTAGGCGCCGGGCCGGGCGATGCGGGGCTGCTGACGTTGAAAGGTTTGCAGCACATCCAGCAGGCCGATGTGGTGGTGTATGACCGCCTGGTCTCGGCGCCGATTCTTAATCTGGTCCGCCGCGATGCGGAGCGCATCTTTGTCGGCAAACAAGCCGGCAATCACTGCGTACCGCAATCGCAGATCAACCAGGTTTTACTTGAGCAGGCGCAGAGCGGCAAGCGGGTGGTGCGACTAAAAGGTGGCGATCCCTTTATCTTCGGCCGCGGCGGTGAAGAGCTGGAACTGCTGGCGCAGCACAACATCCCGTTTAGCGTGGTACCGGGCATCACCGCCGCCTCGGGCTGTTCTGCTTACAGCGGTATTCCGCTGACGCATCGCGACCACGCGCAGAGCGTGCGTTTCGTCACCGGCCATTTGCAGCAGCATGGTGAAATTGAGTGGCGCAAGCTGGCGGCTGAACAGCAAACGCTGGTGTTCTATATGGGGCTGGCGCAGGCGCCGGAAATTCAGCAGCAGCTGTTGCAACACGGCATGGATGCTGCGATGCCGGTGGCGATCGTGCAGAACGGCACCACGCCGCAGCAGCGCGTTGAGACCGCAACGCTGGCGGAACTGGCCACGCTGGCGCAGCAGTTTGCCAGTCCGGCTCTGATTATTGTTGGTCGCGTGGTGGAACTGCGTTCTCAGTTACGCTGGTTTTGAAACGGCAAAAAACTGTACAGCGCTGCGCTTTGTCGCCAGACTATGGGCCATCTTTCTCGTCAATAAGGAGTTTCCATGCGCGTTGCTTCACGGGTTTGCGCGTTGTTATTGCCGTTAAGCGCGGTTGCTACCGCCGCACCGGTTACCTGGTCGAACGTGGTGGGTGAATGGCAGGTGGTGGCAGTAACGCCTAAGAAGGAAGTCGGTCAGCTGTATATCAAGAATGATCCGCAGTTTATGGGCGCGCGCGTGGCATTTAAGCCGAATGCGATCACCTGGACGCGCGGCACTGCTGAGCGCAGCATCAATCCTTCCGTCGATAACTGCAACGCTAAGCCGCGCCTGAGCGCCGCGAATGGCGCGAGCCAGGATCGTGATTTCAGCTTCCGCTACGGTTTCAATGTGAGTTGTGGCAACCAGGCGTGGGGACCTGCGCCGGGCGCGGTGATCAGCGTGCTGGCTGACGGTAACGCCCGCCTGTTCTGGGATGGCGCGGAACTGGCGTTACATCGCATCAAATAAAAAACGGCGGGTCAAATGACCCGCCGTTCTGTTCTATTCCGCACACCGCTTACGGCTGTGCGACAAAACCTACCGCTTCATACACTTTCTTCAGCGTTTCCTGCGCATGAGCGCGGGCTTTTGCTGCGCCATCGCGCATCACCTGATTCAGCAACTCTTCATCATTACGGAAACGATGATAGCGCTCCTGCAGCTCGGTCAGCATGCCGGAAACTGCTTCAGCCACTTCACCTTTCAGATGGCCGTACATTTTGCCTTCGAACTCTTGCTCCAGCTGCGCAATGGTTTTACCGGTCACGCCCGCAAGAATATCCAGCAGGTTTGATACACCGGCTTTCTCTTTGACGTCGTAGCGCACCACTGGCGGCTCGGCGGAGTCGGTCACCGCACGTTTGATCTTCTTCACCACCGCTTTGGTGTCTTCCAGCAGACCAATCACGTTGTTACGGTTGTCGTCTGACTTGGACATTTTTTTGGTCGGCTCAAGCAGCGACATCACGCGTGCACCCGATTTCGGAATGAACGGTTCAGGCACTTTGAACACATCGCCGTACAGCGCATTGAAACGCTGGGCGATATCGCGGCTCAGCTCCAGATGCTGCTTCTGATCTTCGCCAACCGGCACCTGATTGGTTTGATAGAGCAGGATATCGGCCGCCATCAGCACCGGATAATCAAACAGGCCTGCGGTGATGTTTTCCGAGTAGCGCGCGGATTTATCTTTGAACTGCGTCATGCGGCTCAGCTCGCCAAAATAGGCGTAGCAGTTCAGCACCCAGCTCAGCTGCGCATGCTCTGGCACATGCGACTGAACAAAGATGGTGCTTTTTGCCGGGTCGATGCCGCAGGCAAGATAGAGCGCTAAGGTATCCAGCGTGGCTTTACGCAGCGCGGTTGGATCCTGACGTACGGTGATGGCGTGCAGATCGACGATGCAGTAAATGCAGTGAAAATCATCCTGCATCTGCACCCACTGACGCAGCGCACCCATATAGTTGCCAATGGTCAGTTCACCGGAAGGCTGGGCGCCGCTGAAAACGATGGGTTTGCTCATGTTATGTCCTGATAATCACAGCCCGATAGCGGGCAAAAGTTCGTCAAAAGAGTCGAGAGTTAAATCGGGTTGGCTGGTAGCAATCGGCTCGCCGTAGTTGTAGCCGAATGTCATACCGATGTTCGGTACGCCTGCCGCCTGGGCCGCGAGAATATCATTGCGAGAATCGCCGACAAACAGCAATTGTCCCGGAAGCACGCCAAAATGGCCAAGGACGAGGAAAATGGCCGCTGGATGGGGCTTTTTCACAATTACGTCGTCACCGCCGATAATCTGCGTGAAGTACTCAGCAATCCCGAGCGACTTCAGCAGCGGCGCCACAAATGGCGTTGGCTTGTTGGTGACGATCGCCAATGGCAGGCCTTTCGCCTGCAAGGCCGCCAGCGTCTCTACTACCTGCGGGAACAGCGTACTGCCCGCTTCTACCGTTTGCGCGTAATACTTGTCAAACAGCGCACGCGCATCGCGTTGCTCTTCGGCATGCGGCTCGCGTCCCAGCGCCCAGGTCAGCGCGCGGGTCATCATCACGTCAGCGCCGTTACCAATCCAGGTAGAAGCCAATGCCAAACCCGGCGGCGGCAGCTGCAGATCGCTCAGCGCATGATCGATGGCTTGTGCCAGGCCCGGCGCGCTATCGACCAGCGTACCGTCGAGGTCAAACGCCAGCGCGCGGATATCAGTGAAATGAGCCATTAACTTTCTCCAGTTCGCCACGCATCTCATCGATCACTTTTTTGTAATCCGGATGACCGAAGATCGCGGAACCGGCAACAAACATATCGGCACCGGCGGCAGCAATCTGGCCGATGTTATCGATTTTCACGCCGCCATCCACTTCCAGACGAATGTTGTAGCCACTCTCATCAATCAGGCGACGCGCCTGACGCAGTTTGTCGAGCGTACCGGGAATGAAGGATTGACCGCCAAATCCTGGGTTCACCGACATCAGCAGAATGATGTCCAGCTTATCCATTACATAATCGAGGTAGTCGAGCGGCGTCGCAGGATTGAACACCAGACCGGCTTTGCAACCATGCTCTTTGATCAGCTGCAGCGTGCGATCAACATGCTCGCTGGCTTCTGGGTGGAAAGTGATGAAGGTGGCGCCCGCTTTAGCGAATTCCGGGATCAATGCATCCACAGGTTTAACCATCAGATGCACATCAATAGGTGCAGTGATGCCGTAATCGCGCAGCGCTTTAAGCACCATCGGCCCCATCGTCAGATTGGGAACGTAGTGGTTATCCATCACATCGAAATGGACCACATCACCACCTGCCGCCAGCGCTTTGGCCGTGTCTTCACCCAAACGCGCGAAGTCAGCAGCCAGAATTGATGGGGCCAGTAAAAATTGTTTCATCCGATTCTCCCAATTTTGTGCGCCAGCCTGAGCTGGCGTAATGCCTTGGTCGCGGACGAAACAGGCTAGCGGAAAAGCGCTAGCAGTTCGTCGACTTGCGTGCGACCACTTATGCTTCGGCTGATGGAACGCCGGGCTTTGACTATGTGTAAATCCGCATTCTGATACCACTCACGCGTGAGTACCGTATCGTGGTTAGAAATCAGTACCGGGATGCGATTTTGCTGCGAAAGCTTATTGGCTAACTCAGCCAGATGCTGCTGCTCGCGCAGACTAAAACTGTTGGTGTGGTAAGCGGTAAAATTCGCTGTCGCCGAAAGCGGGGCATACGGCGGATCGCAATAAACCACTGAGCCTTCAACGGCGTTGTTCAGAGTAACATCGTACGATTCACAGACAAAGGTCGCTTTTTGCGCCCGTTCGGCAAACCAGAGCAGCTCCGCTTCCGGGAAGTACGGCTTGCGATACCGGCCAAAAGGCACGTTAAACTCACCGCGCAAATTGTAGCGGCACAGACCGTTATAACCGTGGCGATTGAGATACAGAAACAGCACCGCGCGCTGATATTCATCTTTGCTCGCATTAAAGGCGATGCGCTGCGCGTAGTAGGTTTCTGCAGTGTTGCCTTCGGCGTTGAAAAGCTGTCGCGCGTCTTCAATGAAAGCCGCGGTACGCGTTTTGACGATGTTATACAGATTGATGAGATCACCGTTGATGTCCGCCAGGTGATAGCGGTCATAGTCGGTGTTGAGGAACACGGAACCGGCGCCGACAAAGGGTTCGATTAGACAATCACCTTGTGGCAAATGACGACGGATGTCATCGAGGAGCGGGTATTTCCCTCCGGCCCATTTCAGGAAAGCGCGATTTTTTTTCATGCTGTCGTGGTTATTACATCTTAATTATTGGCTGTGGTGGAACCGACAGCAGCTCTGCGCTTTAAACGGGGCCGCATTTTTGCGGCCCCACATCTCATTACTGGCTTTCTTTCTTCACCTGGCTAAGCGGTTTTACCCACGGATTGGCCGCACGCACTTCCGCTGGCAGCGATGCCACGGCGCGTTTCGCATCGGCTGGCGTGGCGTAAGCGCCGCTCACCAACACATACCAAGGTTCGCCGTTACGCGTGGTTTTATACACGTGATAACCACTCAGGTTCTGTTTTCTCGCCCAGGCGTTCAGGCTCTCTTCTTTCGACGCACCGCTCAACTGCAGCGTGTAGTTCCCGCCCGACGGCAACGATTTGCTGGCACCGCTCGCACTGGCAGGCGCGGGATTACGCGTCGCGGTGGTGCGGGTGTTGTTCTCTTTCACAGCTGCTGGTTTAGTGGCGGTCGGTGTTTTATGCGGCGTCGACGCGTGCGTCTCGCGTGTACCGTTGTTGCTGGTGCGCGCGGGGGTTTCTGAACGCATGGCTGGCGGCGTGATCGCTTTACCGTTGCCGCTGACTGTGGCTGGCGCGGTTGGCAGCGAGCTATTACCCTGCGCGCCTTGTGCTGCGGCATCGACAGAACCTTGCTGATTGTTCAGCGCACTATTGAGATCGCCCGGCAGCGTGACACGTTGTTGATTAGCTGGCGTATCCACAGGCGCAGCTTGCGTCGGCGTCGAGGAGACTGATGGCATCGAGATGGATTGACCATCGCTGCCCGCTGGTGCAGTTGTGCCCGCGGTGTTTTGCGCTACGCTGCCTTCAGCAGAAGGCGTGGCGTTTTGCTGGCCGCTCATGGACGTCGATCCCGAAAGGTCGATGTTCTTTTCGCTGCCACCAGCAGAAGGTGCCGCGCCATTATTTGCGGTATTGGTTGCAGGTTTCTTCTCGTCTGGGCCGGTTAATGCTGAACCAATCCCCAGCACCACCAACAGCAGAACCAAAATACCAATGCCCATCATCATATGTTGACGGGAAACCGGTACTTTCACTTTCGGCGCAGAAGACGATTTGCGTGGCCGCGTCGGACGGCGGTCACTGGCGTCAGGTTTTAACTCGTCTTCCGGTTTGAACTCATCCATTTCGCCTCCTCCGTAAAACGACGCGCTTCCCACACGCCGCATCACCACTCATCACTTCTAATAATCAGGGTTTCTGGCAATCGTTGATTGCTGCCAGCACCATATCATGAGCCACACCGCCACGCACTTCAGAGCGGCCAATAGCGAGAGGCAGCACCAGACGCAGCTCGCCCGCCAGCACTTTCTTATCGCGCATCATGTGTGGCAAATAATCTTCCGCCGCCATGCTCGCCGGGCCATGTACAGGCAAACCAGCACGCAGCAGCAGTGCGATAATGCGATCGGTTTCAACCGAGGTGAACTGCCCTAAACGTTCAGCGGTACGTGCGGCCATCACCATGCCAGCCGACACCGCTTCGCCGTGCAGCCAGTTGCCGTAGCCCATGTGCGCTTCAATCGCATGACCAAAAGTATGGCCCAGATTGAGCAGTGCACGTACGCCGGTTTCGCGCTCATCAGCCGCAACCACTTCTGCTTTTAGCTCGCAGCAGCGACGGATGCAGTAAGCCAGGGCTTTTTCATCCAGCGCCAGCAGAGCATCAAGATTTTGCTCTAGCCACTGGAAGAATTCGCCATCAAGGATAATGCCGTATTTGATCACTTCCGCCAGACCGGACGCTAGTTCGCGCGGTGGCAGAGTGGTCAGGCAATGGGTATCCACTACGACAGACGCGGGCTGATAAAACGCCCCAATCATGTTTTTGCCGAGTGGATGGTTTACCGCGGTTTTTCCACCGACGGAGGAGTCAACCTGAGACAACAACGTGGTCGGCACCTGAATAAAGCGCACGCCACGCTGATAGCTGGCTGCAGCAAATCCGGTTAAGTCACCAATCACGCCACCACCGAGTGCAATCAACGTGGTATCACGACCGTGCGGCTTTTTCAGCAGCGCGGTGAACACCTCGTCCATGACCGCCAGGGTTTTGTACTGCTCACCATCAGGCAAAATGACCTGATCTACCTTAATGCCGGCATTGCTGAGCAGCGCTGACAGGGGTTCAAGATAGATCGGCGCCAGGGTCTGGTTTGTCACCAGCATGGCATTGTCGCCTGCTTTGAGCGGCCAAAAAGAAGCCGGATCGTTAAACAGTCCGGCAGCGATGGTGATGGGGTAACTGCGATCCCCGAGTGAGACAGTGATCTTCTCCATGATGACCGATACCTATTGCTGAGCCCTCAGGGCGCTGGATTAGTTCTTTTCCAGCATGTTGATGATCTGATTGGCCACCACTTTTGCACTCTGATCGTCAGTGCGAATAGTGACATCAGCGATCTCTTCATAAAGCGGATTACGTTCACCAGCTAGCGCTTCCAGTACTTCGCGCGGCGGTGATTCAACCTGCAACAGCGGACGCTTTTTATCACGCTGGGTTCGTGCAAGTTGCTTTTCGATGGTGGTTTCAAGGTATACGACCACACCGCGGGCGGAGAGACGATTACGGGTCTCGCGGGATTTGACTGAGCCGCCACCGGTCGCGAGGACAATGCCTTGCTTCTCGGTCAGCTCATTAATGATCTTTTCTTCACGATCGCGGAAGCCTTCTTCGCCTTCCACATCAAATACCCAGCCTACATCCGCTCCGGTGCGTCGCTCAATTTCCTGATCGGAATCGAAAAATTCCATATTGAGTTGCTGAGCCAACTGACGACCAATAGTGCTTTTGCCGGCACCCATCGGCCCAACCAGAAAGATATTGCGTTTCTCTGCCATTTTATCGGTATTACTAAGAATTCGTTGATGATACCCCGCGTTCAGCATAGCTGGCGGGACAGGAACTGAGACCTCATGAGCGTTAACAAGAGTCAGACGGAAAATTATCTCAACACTCATGGCCGTTTGGCAACCGAATAAATTGCCCCCGGCGACCTCTTAACAGGACCGGTCTGTGGTTCGCGAGACGGTAACGCACCTCCGCTGATCCGCTATATTTCGTGCTACAGGCACGCTGGCCGGGGTCATCCACTGTCATCGCTTACCGATGTAAGCACAGTGCATTCACTCATTTAACGTCTTACTGGAGCTCGAATTATTTTGGCGATATTTCTTTTGACGTCAGTATCGCTTGTGACCAACGTCATTCGGAAGGTTATTCTGCCGCGTTCCGTTACACCGTTTTGAAAATCGCTAAACCTTGTAAGCTAATTCCAGCCCTGCGTCAACGCAGTTGGCCTCACAGAACGAATTTTCCGCTTTATCCGGCAGTAAGCGCTGCTTCCCTGACCAGTCTGGGAGTAATAAAGATCACCAGCTCCTTTTTCTTCTGCTCATCAGTTTGCTGACGGAACAAATTCCCTAATAAAGGCATATCGCCCAGCCAGGGCACGCGTTTTTCGCTCTGCGTACGCTGCTGCTGGAAAATGCCGCCCAGCGCTAAGGTTTCGCCATCGCGCAGCGTCACCTGAGTCTCGATCTCCTGCTTATCAATACTCAGCACCTGGTTGTCGCCAATGTTTACACTGCGCCCTGGCAAGTTCTGGCTCAGCCGCAGTTTGAGCTGGATGCGGCCATTTCCCAGCACCACCGGCGTCACTTCCATGCCTAAAACCGCTTCCTTAAATTCAATGGCGGTGGCACCGCTGTTGCCCGATTTCACCTCATAAGGGATTTCCGTGCCCTGTTTGATGCTGGCGGTTTGCTGATGCGAGGTAAACAAGCGCGGACTGGCGATGATTTCGATTTGGTTCTCCTGCTCCAGCGCACTCAGTTCCAGGTTGAGCAGTTCGCCGCTGACCTGGCCCAGCGTCACGCCCGCGCGAAACGCCGGATTACTCACCGCAAGAGGAATCTCGAGCAGCGGGTTGCGCAACGCCTGCGTTACCACTTCTGCCGGTGACGTGCCCCAGTTAACACCTAACTCGCGCAGATGCTCTTCATTGATGGTGACGATGTGTGCCGCGAGCTCAACCTGCTCGAGCGACAAATCCAGCGCTTTTAACCAGCGCTCGGTGTCACGCAATGCCTCAGCCGTATCGCGCAGCAGCAAACTGTTGGTGCGGCTATCGACCGTGACGCTACCGCGCGGCGTCATCAACGAGCGTTCGGCTTGCAGGCTGCGGTAAATATCGCTGGCGCTGGCGTAATGCAGCGTCACGGTTTGTTGTTCCAGCGGCGTTTGCTGCTTCTCCTCCTCACGCTCCACCTTTTCCTGTTGCGCCTGCTGCTGCTGCCAGCTTTCCGGATAGACCAGCAAAACGCCCTCTTCCTGCACCACGATGAGTTTTGCCAGCTGCGTCACCAGCGCGAGCGCGCGATCCCAGCCGACATTGTCTAAGCGCAGCGACAGCCGACCTTCAACGCCCGGCGCAATCAACAGGTTGGTCTGCTGATAATCTGCCAGCGCCTGCAAAATGCGTTCAACCGGCGCATCATCAAACGTCAGACTTAATCGGTCGTCGTTAGCGCGCAGCGGCATGCTCAGACACAACAGCATCAGTAACGTCATCCATTTCATAAAAACCTCCTTTTATTACCCATGTGATTTGCTGTGGCGTGCAGCTTTGTGCTGCGCTCAATACCAGCATGCGCGACGTAAGCTGCACGACTTGCCAGGGCGGCTGGGGAAAAGGCGCTTGATTATCCAGCCGATGGCTTTTGCCTTGAGGTGACACCAGCCACGCCACGTAGTGCGGCGCCGTGCCAATAATGCCCTGTAAGCGCCAGCCTTCTGGCGCAGCAACCTGCGTCTGACACAGCGTTGCTGCCAGCGGCTGGAAAGGATCGCGCGCCAGTGCCAGCGAGCTGCAGAGTAACAACAGCAAGGCGCTACTCCGCATCGTCACTCTCCAGCCACAGTTGCGTGTTCAATACGCCTTGCTCGGCTTGCAGCTGAAAGCGTTGTGGCACCGGTAATCGGGTGCTGGCTAGTTCACTAAACAGCGGCAGAAATTGCGGCCAGGCAAGCCTTAATTGCAGTTGCTGCGGCTGGCTATCCGGATGCCAGGCTTCCAGCTGATTGCCGCGCGCTGCCACGATTCGCTCCAGCGTTTGCTGAGTGCCGGTATCCTTCGTGGGTTGCTGCAGCAGGCTAATCTCGCTCTGCAACACATCAATCGCCGGAAGTGAAGCCAGCTGTTGCAACCGCTGTTGCTGCTGTTGACGCATCTGTTCCAGCTGCCGCGCTTGCGCTTCACGCATCTGCTGCTGCGGACGAAGCAGCACGATCCACGTCAGCGCAAACAGCCCCAGCGATAACGTCAAAAGTCCCAGCATGCGCAGCGGCAGCGTGAGCATCAGCCAGCGCTGCAGGAGTTCATTCATCGGCTACCTCCTGCACGCGCGCATGCAAAGCAAAACGATAGTCGCCGCCCGCTTCGCGCTTCACACCGCCCTGCTTTACGCTGCTGAACAGCGGCTGAGTCATGAGCTGATGACGAAAATCACTGACCGCCGCCATGCTCTGCGCCCGCCCTTCCAACACCAGTTGCCCTTGCCGACGTTCGAGGCGATTGAGCCACAAGGTGTCTGGCATTAACTCCGGCAGTTGCTGCCAAAAATGCTGCCAGCGCTGATGCTGATCTTGCCGTTGCAGCTGTGCCTGCTGAGCCTGAAGGAGTGATTCACGCAGCTTCAACAGCGATTGCTGCTGTTCCAGCTGTTGCTGCAGTGCGCTGAGGAGAGAGGTGATATCCATCAGCGCGTCCGTTTGTTGCTGCCGTGCAATGACGCCGCGCCACCACAGTAATGAGAGGATCAGCAAGGTGCAGACCAGCGTAAGCGACAGCAGCGAGAGGCTCTGCTGGCGCCGCCGCTGCGATTGCTGGATGCGCCAGGGAAGCAGGTTGACCGCCAGCATCAGACATCCTCCGGCCGCAGCGCCAGCCCAAGCGCGATGGCAAAAATACCTTCCTGTGCAGGCAACGGCGGTTGCAGATAGTGCAGCAGCGAAAACGGCTTGCAGCGTTTAACCTGCTCCTCAGGCAAAACCTGAGTTGAGGTGCAGAATACGCTTTCCATCTGCGGAAAGGTTTCGCGCAGCTGCGTAAGGGTGAGAGGTTCGGTGGCCGCGCCTGATGTAGTGCTTTCCCCCACCAGCGTCCATAGCCAATGATCGCTAAGCGGATGAATCAATAAGTGGTTGTGGCGTAACGGCAGGCGCATGGCGATCTGCGTCAGCGCCAGGCTACTCAGTTCGAATACGTCCGGTCGCAGACCTGCCTGCTTGAGCGGCGTCAGCCATTGCGTAATCACCTCGCGCCGTGCCGCGGTAACGTAAAGCGGTGCATCCTTGCCCGGTGAGCGATAATCCAGCGACAGCGAAGCGGGTTCGACGGGAAACAGACGCTGCGCAGAAGCCGCCACATAGCGCCCCAGCGCGGGTTCACGCAGCGAGGTTTCCGGCAGCGGCAAAGTGCGTTGCAATACCAACTGCGGCGGCAGGCCAACGCGCAGTGAATAGCGCTTCGGCAGATGGCGCTGCCAGCGCCCTAACATATCCAGTAACGCAGGCGTGGTTTGCAGCACGCCGTTTCTTAACGTATCTTGCGGCAGCGTTTGTTGCCACCAGTGTCGCAACTGCCAACCATGACGTCGGCGTTCGATGCCAAGGGCACACAGTTGTCCGTTTTGGATATCCAGTCCAATTTGCCAGCGCTGAAAAGCCATACGCGCGATCTCCTTATCATTAAAAGGTCAGAGTGCTGATACCCCGGCAACTTCAAGCCTGACAGGTATATGAATGCGTCAGGCTTGTCTTTATACTACCGCGCGGTTGCTTATAAACTGCTCAAACGACAACAGATGGGAATTCTCAGGTGAAGTTCGTAAAGTATTTATTGATCCTTGCAGTGTGTTGCATTTTGCTGGGAGCCGGCACGGTTTATGGTTTGTACAAATACATAGAGCCGCAGCTGCCTGATGTGAACACATTGAAAGATGTGCGCCTGCAAACTCCTATGCAGGTTTACAGCGCGGATGGCGATCTAATCGCCCAGTACGGCGAGAAGCGCCGTGTCCCGCTGACCCTACAACAGATGCCGCCTGAGTTAATCAAAGCGTTTATTGCCACCGAAGATAGCCGTTTCTACGAGCATCACGGTGTCGATCCGGTGGGGATTTTCCGTGCAGCCAGCATTGCGCTGATGTCCGGTCACGCCTCGCAGGGCGCCAGTACCATTACTCAACAGCTGGCGCGTAACTTCTTCCTCAGCCCGGAACGCACCTTGATGCGTAAGATTAAGGAAGCGTTCCTCGCGATCCGTATCGAACAGCTGCTAAGCAAAGATGAAATCCTTGAGCTCTATCTCAACAAAATTTATCTCGGCTATCGCGCGTACGGCGTAGGCGCGGCGGCGCAGGTCTACTTTGGTAAACCTATTGATCAACTGTCGCTGAGTGAAATGGCGATGATTGCTGGGTTGCCAAAAGCACCTTCGACGTTCAACCCGCTCTATTCTCATACGCGTGCGCTGGCGCGTCGTAATGTGGTGCTGGCGCGTATGCTGGATCAAAACTACATCACGCAGCAGCAATATAACGAAGCGCGTAACTCGCCGCTGACGGCCAGCTATCACGGCCCGGAAATCGCCTTCTCTGCACCTTACTTAAGTGAAATGGTGCGTCAGGAGATGGTGAAGCGTTATGGCGATAAAGCCTATGAAGATGGTTACAAGGTCTACACCACCGTCACCCGCCATCTGCAGGAAGCCGCACAGCAGGCGGTGCGTAACAATGTGATGGCGTATGACATGCGCCACGGCTATCGCGGTCCAACCAATGTGCTGTGGAAAGTGGGCGAAGCGAGCTGGGATCAAACCCGCATCCAGAATGCGCTGAAAAATCTGCCAACTTACGGACCGCTGAATGCTGCGGTGATCACCAGCGCCAGCGCCGATCACGCCACGGCGATGCTGAAAGATGGCAGCAGCGTTACGCTGAATATGGCCGGCGTACGCTGGGCACGCGCTTACAAATCTGACACGCTGCAAGGCCCAACGCCGCGCAGCGTGACGCAGGTGCTGCAAACCGGCCAGCAGATTTGGGTGCGTAAAGTGAATGACGACTGGTGGCTCGGCCAGGTTCCGGCGGTGAACTCGGCGCTGGTGTCACTCAATCCAGAAGATGGTGCGGTTCGCGCGCTGGTCGGCGGTTTCGATTTCAATCAGAGCATGTTCAACCGCGCAACCCAGGCGCTGCGTCAGGTGGGTTCCAACATCAAACCCTTCCTGTATACCGCCGCGATGGATCGCGGTTTAACGCTGGCATCGATTCTCAACGACGTGCCGATTTCGCGCTGGGATGCCGGTGCGGGTGCTGACTGGCGTCCGAAGAACTCACCGCCAACGTATGCAGGTCCAATCCGTTTGCGTCAGGGCTTAGGCGAGTCGAAAAACGTGGTGATGGTACGTGCGATGCGTGCGATGGGCGTTGATTACGCGGCGGAATATCTGCAGCGTTTCGGCTTCCCGGCGCAGAACATCGTGCATACCGAATCGTTAGCCTTAGGCGCGGCGTCCTTTACCCCAATGCAGGTAGTACGCGGCTACGCGGTGATGGCGAACGGCGGCTTCCTGATTGATCCTTACTTCATCGCGAAGATTGAGAATGAACAAGGCGGCGTGATCTTCGAAGAAAAACCGAAGATTGCCTGTCCGCAGTGCAACCTGCCGGTGATCTATGGCGATACCAAAAAGTCGGTCGCGTTGAATGAAGAGAGCGTCGAGAATGTCGCGACCTCCGATCAATCGCAGAACCAAACCGTGCCGCAACCGGAGCTGGAGCAAGTGCCTGCACAGCCGGGTGGCGAGCAGCAGTATGCTCCGCACGTGATCAACACGCCGCTGTCATTCCTGATCAAGAGCGCGCTGAACACCAACATCTTCGGCGAGCCGGGCTGGATGGGAACGGGCTGGCGTGCCGGTCGTGACCTGAAGCGTAACGATATCGGCGGCAAAACCGGTACCACCAACAGCTCGAAAGATGCGTGGTTCTCTGGTTATGGTCCGGGCGTGGTGACGTCGGTGTGGATTGGTTTCGATGATTCGCGCGCGTTGGGTCGCTCCACCATGTCAGGTGCGATACCGGATCAAATCTCCGGTTACGAAGGCGGCGCGAAGAGTGCACAGCCAGCGTGGGATGACTATATGAAATCCGCGCTGGAAGGCGTGCCGGTACAGCCGCTAACACCGCCAGATGGCGTGGTTACCGTTAACATCGATCGCGGCACCGGCAAGTTGGCTAACGGCGGTAACTCGCGTCAGGAGTACTTCATCAACGGCACCCAGCCAACCGAGTATTCGGTGCATGATGTCGGCACCACCCTCATGGACAACGGCGAAAGCCACGAACTGTTCTGATCAAAAAAGCCGGCAAATGCGCCGGCTTTCTTTTTTTAATGATGATGCAATTTAGTAGCTTAAACGGCCCTGCTTCACCAGCCACTCACGCACCATAAACAGCGCGCTGACGTTACGCGCTTCGCGGAAGTCGGGTTCATCCAGCAGCGCCAGCAGATTATTTAGCGGCCAGCGATGGACAATAAGCGGCTCCGGCTCATCACCTTCCAGCTTCTCTTCGTACAAACCTTCCGCCACCACGATGTTCATCTTGCTGGAGAAATATGAGGGCGCCATGGTCAGCTTGCCCAGCGCTTCCAGTTTGGTGGCACCAAATCCCGCTTCTTCTTTCAGTTCACGATCGGCGGCTTCAAAGGCGCTTTCGCCAGGATCGATTAGCCCTTTAGGAAAGCCCAGTTCATAGCTTTCCAGACCGACGGCATACTCCTGAATCAGGATCACGTCATCGCCAATTATCGGCACAATCATCACCGCTTCACGGTCGGAAGGTTTCATGCGCTCATAAACGCGGCGCGCGCCATTACTGAAAGCGAGATCGACCGCTTCGATGGTGAACAGGCGGGAGCGGGCCACCGCTGCCACATTGAGGATGTCAGGTTTTTTCATTGGGGTTTTCATATCAGCCTCAAACTTAGCACAACCCTGTGAAACGTGATGACGCCAGCATACCGAAGCCAGAACTATTGTGCGACACGCAGCGTAAGTAAACTATGGTGACATACATTCACTTATGGCTGCTAACAACTTCTTGTTATCTATGCAGTTAAAAATTCACAATAAGTCAACGGTGTGGGGTTAAATTCAGAAAATACCGATATTTAGTTGAGTCATGTCTGGTTAACATCCCGTTAAGGAATGATCTAACAAACTATAATTAAATGATTTTGCGCGTTATTTTATCTGACTTTTCCCTTGTCAGAATGACATCTGCTCGCCAAAATTGACTTGTATTGATGGATTCACCGGGAGTAATTCGTTAACGTGAAGGCAGTTTTTTGGCTGGATTGAGCAAAGCATGAGCACTTATATTGTCATTCTGGCTGTCATGCTCGCCTGTTCCTTATTAGCAGGTATCGGCTATTGGTTCGCTATGCGGCATCGTCCGCCGTTGGCGAAACCACTGCCGTTTATCAGTCCGCCTAATCGCAAGCTCACCGACGAAGAACGCGCTGCCGTTGAAAAGTACATCGCGCTACTAGTGAAACAGCAGCAACACAGCAGCGCGCGATCCGCAAAGAAGCCGCGCGAACCTCAAGCGCTGACGCTCACCGCGCAAAGCAACAATGTTTATCCTGTCACCCGCTCCATCACCCGCTATGGCCTCTCCACCGACGATCCGCAGAAGTGGCGCTACTATCTCGATGAAGTCGAAGTTCATCTTCCGCCGCTTTGGGAACAGTACATAGCCGAAGAGAACCACGTAGAGCTGATCCGCACGCAAACGCTGCCGCTGGTGATTTCGCTTAACGGACATTCGCTGGTGAATTACGCGGTAGAACAACCGGCGCTGCCGCCACTGGTGCGTCCGATGTCCACTAACGCGTCGATTCGTAAAGAAGAGAGCGAGAATGTTGAGCTGCTGCAGGTACGCAAAGAGACCTCAGAAGAGTATCAGCTGTCTCGCGCCGACGGCACGCGTGAAGCGGTCGCCATCTGTTTCGCTTTCCTGCTGTTCTTCCTGAGTCTGGTGCTGCCCGGCAGCCTGATGGGCTGGATTGCGCTGCTCGGCTGCCTGATGATCGCCGTTAGCCTGTGGTTCCTCTATCGCTTCCCTGGCGCCAAAGGTTTGCGCGATGTGCATTGCCTGCGCGGTGCGCCCAAGCGCTGGGGCCTGTTTGGTGAATCCAATCAGGAGCAGAGCAACATCTCGCTGGGCATTATTGATTTAATCTATCCCGCGCACTGGCAGCCGTATGTAGCGCACGATTTAGGCCAAACCACCGACGTCGATATGTACCTCAATCGTCAGGTAGTGCGTCAGGGGCGCTTCCTGTCGCTGCAGGATGAAGTGCGTAACTTCCCGGTGCAGCGCTGGCGTAAAAATCTGGTGCTGGCGTGCGGCTCGCTGCTGGTGCTGGTCATGCTATTCACCTGGATTCCTCTCAGCATGCCGATCAAACTCAGCCTTGCATGGGTGAAAGGCACCGAGAGCATTGAAGTGAATAGCGTGGATAAGCTGAATGCGCTGCCGCTGCACATCGGCGACATTTTGAAAGTGGGCGGCACCGGCATGTGTTCGGTACCGGGCAATTATCAAAGCAATCGCAGCTACGCCTACATGCCGTTCGACTGCTCGGCGATTTACTGGAATAACGCCGCGCCGCTGCCACAGCCGCAATCGGAGATCATCGATAAAGCCTCGGCGCTGCTCGATACCACCACGCGCCAGCTGCATCCGGAAACCAATACCGATCCCAAACTCAATCCGCAGCTCGCCTCGGCGATTCAGAAATCGGGCATGATTCTGCTGGATGACTTCTCGGATTTGGTGCTGAAAACCCAGGATCTGTGCAGCCAGCAGCAGGATTGCGTACGCCTGAAAAATGCGCTGGTGAATCTCGGCAACGCCAAAGATTGGGATTCACTGATTCACCGCGCGGATTCTGGCAAGCTGAATGGCATGAACGTGCTGCTGCGTCCGGTGAGTGCCGAAGCGCTGGAAAATCTGGTGAACACCGCCACCTCCAGCTTCTTCGCGCGTGAAACGCGCCGTGCGGCTGAAAACCTCAATAGTCCACCGCCGGGTGGCTTCCTGATTGTCAGTGATGAAGGTCGTCAGATGGTGATGCAGCCGCAGCCGTCGGTACCGCTGTTCGATCTTGATGCGCCTTCGCAATGGCGCGAGCTGCAACGCATGTCTGGCATGCTGCTGCATACGCCATTCGCCGCCAGCGGCATCATCACCAGTATTACCACCGATGCCAACGGCACACGCCATATCGCGCTGCATAACGAGCCGGATGCCATGGCGCAGTGGCGCTATTTGGGTACGACGCTGTTGATGCTGGTGCTGATTGCCAGCGCGGTGATCAACGGCTTGCTGGCGCTGCGTCGTATTCATCGCAATCGCCTGCGCATGGCGGAAATTCAGCAGTATTACGATAAGTGCTTCAACCACAATCTGAACACTATGCAGAGCGTGCGCTCACTGTTCTGAGCCCTCTCCTTCTGTGCTACCCTGTCGCCCACTTTTTTGCGGCGAGAAAGACAATGCAGGTTACGCTTAACTGGTCAGAGATTGATACCGTGCTGCTGGATATGGACGGCACCTTGCTCGATCTCGCCTTTGATCGCCACTTCTGGCTGGAACACGTTCCGGAAACCCTGAGCCGCGAACGCGCCATCACGCTGGGCGAAGCGCATCAGCTGATTGAGCAGAAATACCAGGCCGTGGTGCATACGCTAAACTGGTATTGTCTCGATTACTGGTCTCAGGAACTGGCGCTGGATATTCGCGCCATGACGTGGGAGAAGCGCCACCGCGCGGCAATGCGTGAAGATACGCTGCCGCTATTGCAGGCGCTGCGTGCCGCAGGTAAGCGCACGATTCTGTTGACCAATGCGCATCCTTACAATCTAGATGTGAAACTGGAGCAGACCGGATTAGCTGCCCACCTTGATTTATTACTTTCCACCCATACCTTTGGATATCCGAAAGAGGATCCGCGTCTCTGGCAAGCCGTTCAGCAACACACTGCGTTTGACAGCGCGCGCACGCTATTCATTGATGACAGCGAAGCGATTCTGGATGCAGCAACACGCTGGGGCATCCGCTGGTGCTTAGGCGTCAGCAATCCGGATTCCGGTCGGCCCGATCAATCTTTCCAGCGTCATCCGGCGGTACGCGATTATCGCCAATTGTGTGAGACGCTGCGTTAAAGCAGGAGCCGCAATACCATGAAAGAGAAAGTGAGCGAAGGCGTGCGCCTCGACAAATGGCTGTGGGCCGCGCGCTTCTACAAAACGCGTGCGCTGGCACGCGAAATGGTCGAAGGCGGCAAAGTGCATTACAACGGTCAGCGCAGCAAGCCGAGCAAACTGGTGGAGCTAAATGCTGAATTGACGCTGCGTCAGGGCAACGATGAGCGCACCGTGGTGATCACCGCCGTGACCGATCAGCGTCGTCCGGCCAGCGAAGCCCAGGCGCTGTATGCCGAAACCGCCGCCAGCATCGACAAGCGCGAGAAAACCGCGCTGGCACGCAAGATGAATGCCTTAACCATGCCGCACCCCGATCGCCGCCCGGATAAGAAAGAGCGCCGCGATCTGATGAAATTTAAATTGTCGGGTGATAAATAACGCGCCCCCAACGAGAGAAACACTATGTCTGCAAACGATCAACTGCACCGTTACCTGTTCGAAAACGTCGCCGTGCGCGGCGAGCTGGTCAATGTGAGCGAAACCTGGCGTGAAATCGTCGAAAATCACAACTACGTTGAGCCGGTAAAAACCTTGCTGGGCGAGCTGCTGGTAGCCACCAGCCTGCTAACGGCAACGCTGAAGTTTGACGGTGATATCACGGTGCAGTTACAGGGCGACGGTCCGCTGACGCTGGCGGTGATCAACGGTAACAACCGTCAGGAGTTGCGTGGCGTGGCGCGCGTGCAAGAAGACGCGGAGATCGCACCCGGCAGCAGCCTGAAAGAGATGGTCGGTAACGGCTATCTGGTGATCACCATTTCGCCAGAGAAAGGCGAGCGCTATCAGGGCGTGGTTGGCCTGGAAGCGGATACGCTGGCGGGTTGTCTGGAAGATTACTTCATACGTTCTGAGCAGTTGCCAACGCGCCTGTTTATCCGCACCAGCAACAAAGGCGCAGCCGGCATTCTGCTGCAGGTGCTGCCAGCGCAAGAGCCGAGCCTGGATGATTTCAATCACCTCGCCACGCTGACCGAAACCGTGAAGAGCGAAGAGCTGATTGAGCTGCCCGCCACCGACGTGCTGTGGCGCCTGTATCATCAGGAAGAAGCCACCGTGTTCGATCCGTCGCCAGTCAGCTTCAAGTGCACCTGTTCACGCGAGCGCTGCGGTGAAGTGCTGAGCACGTTGCCGGTTGAGGAAGTGGACGAAATCCTCGCAGAGGATGGCGAAATCGATATGAATTGCGACTATTGCGGATCGCATTACGTGTTCGATGCAGTGGATATTGCCGCTATTCGTAACGCGCCAACCAACAACAGCGATCACGTGCATTAATTACCTGCCGGGCGGTTCATCCGCCCGCATTCCTGCTGAACGTATCCCTATCATTTATCACGGTTATTAGCTAAATAACGCTGACTTTAGTTTCATAAGTGGCAGATTTCTCTACTTGTCACGTTCCAGCTCGCATTTCTGACTATCTTCTCTTTTCCGCCGTGCTCAGAAGAGTACACTGCGCGCGATCTGCCCTGCGTGGCTATGCAGGCAGGCGGCAGAATCACCTCATAAAAAATATGCAGTAACAGATACCGATTAAAGGAGCAGTCACATGCGCGTTAACGGCCTGACATCGCAAGACCTCGCCTCTATGGGCATCAGCGGCACCACCGAAGTGGTGTACAACCCTGATTTCGACACCCTGTTTCAGGAAGAAACTCGCCCAGAGCTGGAAGGTTATGCGCGAGGCATTCTGACGCAGAGCGGTGCTATTGCCGTGGATACCGGCATCTTCACGGGTCGCTCGCCAAAAGATAAGTACATCGTTCGGGATGACACCACGCGCGACACGCTGTGGTGGAACGATGTCGGCAACGGTAAAAATGATAACCAGCCGCTGTCACAGGAAACCTGGCAGGCGTTGAAAGATCGCTGCACCCAGCAGCTTTCCGGCAAACGCCTGTTTGTGATCGATGCGTTCTGCGGTGCCAATCCTGACACGCGCCTCAGCGTGCGCTTCGTGATGGAAGTGGCCTGGCAGGCGCACTTCGTCAAAAACATGTTTATCCGCCCGAGCGAAGCCGAACTGGCTGACTTCAAACCGGATTTCGTGGTGATGAACGCCGCGCAGTGCACCAATCCAGACTGGCAGGCGCAAGGTCTGCACTCCGAGAACTTCGTCGCCTTCAACCTGACCGAGCGCATGCAGCTGATTGGCGGCACCTGGTACGGCGGCGAGATGAAGAAAGGGCTGTTCGCCATCATGAACTACCTGCTGCCGCTGAAAGGCATCGCTTCAATGCACTGTTCGGCTAATGTCGGCAAAGCGGGCGATGTGGCGGTGTTCTTCGGCCTGTCCGGCACCGGTAAAACCACATTGTCCACCGATCCGGATCGCCAGCTGATTGGCGATGACGAACACGGCTGGGATGACGACGGCGTGTTCAATTTTGAAGGCGGCTGCTACGCCAAAACCATCAATCTGTCTGAGCAGGCGGAGCCGGAGATCTACCGGGCGATTCGCCGCAATGCGCTGCTGGAAAATGTGGTGGTGCGCGCCGATGGCAGCGTGGATTACGCCGACGGCAGCAAGACCGAGAACACCCGCGTCTCTTATCCGATCGAGCATATCGAGAACATTGTGCAGCCGGTGTCGAAAGCGGGCCATGCGAAGCGGGTGATTTTCCTTACCGCCGATGCCTTTGGCGTGCTGCCGCCGGTTTCACGCTTGACGCCGGAACAGACGCAATACCATTTCCTGTCTGGCTTTACCGCCAAACTGGCCGGCACCGAGCGCGGCGTCACGCAGCCAACGCCCACCTTCTCTGCCTGCTTTGGCGCGGCGTTCCTGACGCTGCACCCTACGCAATATTCCGACGTGCTTGTGAAGCGCATGGAAGCGGCAGGTGCGCAGGCGTATCTGGTGAATACCGGCTGGAACGGCAGCGGCAAGCGCATTTCGTTGAAAGACACGCGCGCCATCATCAATGCGATTCTGGCCGGTGAGCTGGATGAGGTTGAGACTGACACCTTGCCGGTGTTCAACCTGCAGATGCCTAAAGTTCTGCCGCAGGTGGATAGCGCGATTCTCGATCCGCGCCGCAGCTGGCCAACAGAAGCGGCCTGGCAGCAAGCCGCGCAGGATCTGGCGCAGCGCTTTATTACTAACTTTGAGAAATATACCGATAACGATGCGGGTAAAGCGCTAGTTCAGGCGGGTCCGCAGTTGTGATGTGAAAACCCGGTGGGCATAAATGCCCGCCGGGTATCACGCACTGTGATTGATACTCGCCACCGCCGTAGCGCTGCTGCCTTCCGGAATCGGCAACCAGGCACGAATCCGCAATCCGCCCCGGTCGCTGTCACCAATCTCCAGCGAGCCTTCATGCGCATCAATAATACGCTGCACAATCGCCAAACCGAGACCGGTGCCGCTGGTACTGCGCGCGCTGTCGCCGCGCACAAACGGCTGGAACAGATGCTGTAGCTGATCCGGCTTGATGCCCGGACCATCATCCTCCACCTGGAACCACGCGCGGTTCAGCTCCTTGCCGCTGCTGACCTTAATCCATCCATTGCCATAACGCGCCGCGTTGACCACCAGATTCGCCAGCGCGCGCTTGATGGACAGCGGGTTGATATCCAGCATCAAATCCTCGGACATCACCGCGTTCTCAATCTCGCGCTCGTAGCCGCTCTCTGCCGCCACCACTTCGCCCAGCACGCTGTTGAGGTCGGCACGCTCGGTCTGCATCTCCTGACCGGTACGCAGATAGTCGATGAACTGCTCGATAATCGCGTTGCATTCTTCGATATCTTTGTTGATCGACTCCGCCAGATAACCATCCTGCTCGCCCATCATCTCAGTAGCGAGACGAATGCGCGTCAGCGGCGTACGCAAATCGTGGCTGACACCCGCCATTAACAAGGTACGATCGTCGGCCAACTGCTTCACACCGGCCGCCATTTGGTTAAACGCCCGCGTCACCGAACGCACTTCCGACGCGCCGTATTCACGCAGCGGCGGTGGAATGATGCCTTTACCGACCTGCAACGCCGCATGCTCCAGATCCACTAAGGGTCGGTTCTGGATGCGGATAAACAGCCAGGCGCCGCCAATCGCCAGCAGCATAATCGCCAGCGTGTAGCGGAACAGCGGTGAGAAGTCGCCCTGATGGATTTCGGTGAGCGGCACGCGCACCCAGATATCCGGCGACAGCCAGGTTTTCAGCCACACCACCGGCGAGTTTTTATTCACCTCGACACGGACATCGGTAGGACCGCCCAGCTGCTGGCCCATCTGCTCACTGAGGAATTCGTAATGTTGCGCCCAGCGCAAACCGCTCTCTTCCGCCGCCGCGTTGGTGTACAACGAGATGCCCAGCTCACGATAAATTTCGCGTCGGAAGGCCGGTGGCACTTCCAACTGCGTTCCGTCTTCCAGCTGCAGCCGATCGGTCATCAACATACGCACTTCGTACGCGAGGACCTTATTGAACTGCTGCAAGCTGGGAAGAATGGCGAAATTGAGCACCACCAAATAGGTTGTTACCAGGCTGACGAACAGCAAGGTAACAATCAATAACAAGGTGCGGGCAAACGAACTGCGGGGTGAGAAGCGCAATCGCCTCATGCTTTGCTGCCGTCCGGAACGAATACGTAGCCAAGACCCCAAACGGTCTGAATGTAACGTGGATGCGCCGGATCTTCTTCCACCATGCGGCGCAGACGCGAGATCTGCACGTCGATGGAGCGTTCCATGGCGCTGTATTCACGGCCACGCGCCAGGTTCATCAGCTTATCGCGTGACAGAGGCTCACGCGGATGGCTCACCAGCGCTTTCAGCACGGCAAACTCACCGCTGGTCAGCGGCATTGGCTCATCTTCACGGAACATCTCGCGGGTGCCGAGGTTCAGCTTGAACTTACCGAAGGCGATAACCGCTTCTTCCTGCGAAGGCGCGCCCGGCAACTCATTGGCCTGACGACGCAGTACGGCACGAATACGCGCCAGCAGTTCGCGCGGGTTAAACGGTTTTGGAATGTAGTCATCCGCACCGATTTCCAGACCGACGATACGATCCACTTCTTCACCTTTCGCAGTGACCATGATGATCGGCATCGGGTTGCTTTGACTTCGTAAACGACGGCAGATAGACAAACCATCTTCGCCCGGCAGCATCAAGTCGAGCACCATCAAGTGGAAGGATTCGCGGGTTAACAGTCGGTCCATTTGCTCGGCGTTGGCAACGCTACGCACCTGAAAGCCCTGCTCGGTGAGATAGCGCTCCAGCAACGCACGCAACCGCATATCATCATCGACGACCAGAATTTTGTAGTTCTCTTGCATGTTCAACTCCCAAAGGCGCCATTGCCTGAGCCAATATTGTTAAAAAAAGAGGCCTCAGTGTGACAGTCATTAATGGTTTATATTCTAGCCGAAATTGTTACAAAGCATATTAAACAGCAGCTTATATTTATTTTTGACCCTGAAATGCGCTTCGCTTCGCGTTTTTTATCTGTGCTTTCAAGCCGCTTAGCGCTTATCTGAAAATTTGGCGCATTTTCTTTCTGTTACTGGTTCATGACAAAAAATCCCGCCGCCAGAGAGGCGTTCAGGGCGATTTGACTTAAGGTGATGGTGAAGAATAGGCCTGAGTTGGAGTGATGGCAGCATAAAATAGGGCATTTCTCTCGCGGAATGCGCATCTGTTTTCGGAACAATTCCCGAGCGATGAAAAACAAGGCCAGTGTTAAATTAATTCCTACAAATCAATCAGTAATCTCCTCTTTCCTCGCTTCTCTCGATCTCCGACACTGGATTCGTACCTGTTGTTATTGAGTTCATGTGGAGAGAGAAAAATGAAAAAAACGGTAATTCTGCTGGGCGCACTGGTACTGACCAGCTTCACTCAGGTTCAGGCGGCCACCAGCGCGGGCGAAGCGGCTGGCGCGCAGGCATCCACGACGGCGAAGGGTAACTCGGACGCGATCGGTGTTGGCGCTGTAGGCGCGCTGCTCGGCGTGGCGCTGGCGACCATGGGCGGCGGCGACAAAGGTGGCAGCGGTACCTCAACCACCACCGCGACCCAGGCCGGTAAATAACGCATCACGGCCGTACCGTTAATCTCTGCCATTTAATACCGCACATTTCGTAGCGGCGCGATTTATCGCGCAATAAATTGCGCCGCTACGATGTGTGCGTTTTGCGAAAGAGTGTTGAGTACTACACCAACGGCGATTGCGCTTTTTTAAGGCGTCTCTTTCACATAATCGATGCTGTTCACAAACCACAGCTTCTGCCCTTCCGGCGTGTTGACCACCACTTCGTCATCCACTTCTTTCTTGATCAGCGCGCGCGCCATCGGCGAGTCGATCGAGATGTACTCTTTCATCGTCTCGCCATAAATTTCATCCGGGCCAACAATGCGGAAACGCTTCACATCGCCCTGCTCATTCTCCACTTGCACCCAGGCACCGAAAAACACTTTGCCCTCCTGCTGCGGCGCGTAATCGACGATTTTCAGATCGGCGAGGCATTTGCGCAGATAGCGCACCCGGCGATCGATCTGGCGCAGCAGACGCTTGTTGTAGGTGTAATCGGCGTTTTCCGAACGATCGCCGAGGCTGGCAGCCCAGGAGACGATTTTGGTGACTTCCGGACGCTTTTCGTTCCACAAATGGTCGTGTTCGGCACGCAGCTTGTTATAGCCTTCGCGGGTAATCAGTTGGGTTTTCATGACTTCAACTCGTGGTGACGGCGGTTCTTCGCAGCAAAGAGGCTAACAATAAGCGACCGATTGACCATCAGCAAGATTGCGCGCGCTGCATTCAGAAAAAGACGGATTCACAGGCCACCGGCTGGCAATTTTCGGCCTCATTCCGTATAACTGTCCGCTATTTCCAACCCTGTGTAAGCATTGTTAATGATGATGAAAGATTCACTGAGCCAGATTATCGCAGGTGAGCTGAAGGCACGCGCCGACCAGGTTGATGCTGCCGTTCGCTTACTTGATGAAGGGAACACCGTGCCGTTTATCGCACGTTATCGTAAGGAAGTGACCGGCGGACTCGACGACACTCAGCTGCGTTTGCTGGAGAGCCGTCTGAGTTACCTGCGCGAGCTGGACGATCGTCGCCAGTCGATTCTGAAATCCATCGACGAACAGGGCAAACTCACGCCTGAACTCGCCACCGCCATCAACAGCACGCTGAACAAAACCGAGCTGGAAGACCTTTACCTGCCGTACAAACAGAAGCGTCGCACGCGCGGACAGATTGCTATTGAAGCCGGTCTGGAACCGCTGGCCGATACGCTGTGGCAGGACCCATCGCAGGATCCCGAGCAGCTGGCCGCCAGCTACGTTGATGCCGACAAAGGTGTCGCCGACGTGCGCGCTGCGCTGGATGGCGCGCGCTACATCCTGATGGAGCGCTTTGCCGAAGACGCGACGCTGCTGGCGAAAGTGCGTGAATATCTGTGGAAGAACGCGCATGTGGTTTCGCGCGTGGTGGAAGGTAAAGAGGAAGAAGGCGCGAAATTCCGCGACTACTTCGATCATCACGAAGCGCTGAGCGGCGTCCCGTCGCACCGTGCGCTGGCGATGTTCCGCGGCCGCAATGAAGGCGTGCTGCAGCTGTCGCTGAATGCCGATCCGCAGTTCGACGAAGCCCCGCGTGAAAGCTATGGCGAAACGCTGATCGCCGAACACCTCAAGCTGCGCCTGAATAACGCGCCAGCGGATAGCTGGCGTAAAGCGGTGGTGAGCTGGACCTGGCGCATCAAAGTGCTGCTGCACCTCGAAACTGAATTGATGGGCACCCTTCGTGAACGCGCCGAAGATGAAGCCATCAACGTATTTGCCCGTAACCTGCACGATCTGCTGATGGCTGCGCCTGCGGGCATGCGCGCCACCATGGGCCTCGATCCAGGCTTACGTACCGGTGTGAAAGTTGCGGTGGTAGATGCCACCGGCAAGCTGGTCGCGACCGATACCATTTATCCGCACACCGGCCAGGCGGCGAAAGCGGCCACGGCTGTGGCGGCGCTGTGCGCCAAACATCAGGTTGAACTGGTGGCGATTGGCAACGGTACCGCCTCGCGCGAGACCGAGCGTTTCTTCCTCGACGTGCAGAAGCAGTTCCCGCAAATCAACGCGCAGAAAGTGATCGTCAGCGAAGCCGGTGCATCGGTCTATTCGGCTTCTGAGCTGGCGGCACTGGAGTTTCCGGATCTCGACGTTTCCATCCGTGGCGCGGTTTCCATCGCGCGTCGCCTGCAGGACCCGCTCGCCGAGCTGGTGAAGATCGATCCGAAATCGATCGGCGTAGGCCAATATCAGCATGACGTCAGCCAAAGCCAGCTGGCGAAGAAGCTGGATGCGGTGGTGGAAGACTGCGTAAACGCCGTGGGCGTCGATCTCAACACCGCGTCTGTGGCGCTACTGACCCGCGTGGCCGGTTTAACCCGCATGATGGCGCAGAATATTGTTAGCTGGCGCGATGAAAATGGCCGCTTCCAGAATCGTCAGCAGCTGCTAAAGGTGAGCCGCCTCGGGCCGAAAGCCTTTGAGCAGTGCGCGGGCTTCCTGCGCATCAACCACGGCGATAACCCGCTGGATGCCTCAACCGTGCACCCGGAAGCCTATCCGCTGGTCGAGCGCATTCTGGCCGCCACCGAGCAGGCGCTGGATGAGTTGATGGGCAATGCTGGCGGTCTGCGTGATCTGAATGCCCGCGACTTCACCGATGAGCGCTTCGGCTTGCCAACGGTCACAGACATCATCAAAGAGCTGGAAAAACCGGGCCGCGATCCACGTCCGGAGTTTAAAACCGCGCAATTTGCTGAAGGCGTGGAAACGCTCAACGATCTGCTGCCGGGCATGGTGCTGGAAGGCGCCGTCACCAATGTCACCAACTTCGGTGCTTTCGTCGATATCGGCGTGCATCAGGATGGTTTGGTGCACATCTCTTCCCTTTCCGACAAGTTCGTTGAAGATCCCCATCAGGTGGTGAAAGCCGGCGATATCGTCAAAGTGAAGGTGATGGAAGTGGATATGCAGCGTAAGCGTATTGCGCTCACCATGCGTCTGGACGAGCAGCCTGGTGAAAGCCATGCCCGCGGCAGCAACCGCAGCGCAGGCAAAGAAAACGCCCGCCCGGCGGCCAATAACAAAGGTCGCGGCAAACCCGCCAGCTCGTCTGCCGGCAACAGCGCGATGGGCGATGCGCTCGCCGCGGCATTCGGTAAAAAACGCTAAGTTCCTGCCGTAAATAACGCGCGGAGAAACCTTAGTCTCCGCGCGTATCAGCTTGATAAATCTCCTCATCCAACTACGCTGAAAAAATAACCTTCCGCGTGGCCCAGCGATCCATGGATATTATCAACGCCTTAATCGATGAGATTTATCACGGCAGCTTTACGGTCGCGGCGCGTGAACGCCTGCTTTCGCACATTCGTGCCGCACGCGATACGGCAAAACTGCCGCGCAAGGCGCACTGGGATGAGAAAGATGTGGTGCTGATTACCTATGCCGATCAATTCCGCGAACCTGAACAGCCAACCCTTGCCAGCTTCTCGCGTTTTTATCAGCAGCATCTGCAATCCACTTTCAGTCTGGTGCATCTGTTGCCGTTCTTTCCCTACTCTTCCGACGATGGCTTCTCGGTTATCGACTATCACCAGGTCAATCCGATTTGCGGCGACTGGCAGCACATCAGCGCGCTGCACAGCGAAACGCGGCTGATGTTTGATTTTGTCTGCAACCACATGTCGGCGCACAGCCGCTGGTTTCAACACTTTCTGGCGCAGGATCCGGGTTGGGATGATTTCTTTATCAGCATGCCGCCGGCGACCGATCTCAGCGCGGTGACGCGTCCACGCACCTCGCCGCTGCTCACACCGTTTGCGATGGCCGACGGCGAGACGCGCTATATCTGGACCACCTTCAGCGCCGATCAGATCGACCTCAACTTTGGCAATCCGGAAGTGCTGATTCGCATGGTCGATGTGCTGCTCGACTACCTGAACAAAGGCGCGGATTATGTGCGGCTCGACGCGGTGGGCTACATGTGGAAAACGCCGGGCACCAACTGCATTCACCTGCCGAAAACGCATCAGCTGGTGAAGCTGTTTCGCGCCATTGCCAATGAAGTGGCGCCCGGCACGGTGATCGTCACCGAAACCAACGTGCCGCACAAAGACAACATCAGCTATTTCGGTAACGGCAAAGATGAAGCGCAAATGGTATACCAGTTTTCGCTGCCGCCGCTGGTGCTGCACGCCATTCATTCCGGATCGGCGCGTGCGCTGCGTCAATGGGCCAGCACGCTGGATTTAGGCGGTGGCACCACCACTTTCTTTAACTTTCTTGCCTCGCACGACGGCATTGGACTCAATCCGGCGCGCGGCATTTTGTCGGAAGTGGAGATTGTGGCGCTGGTGCGTGATTTAGCACTGGAAGGCGCGCTGGTCTCCTACAAGAACAATGCCGATGGCACCACCAGCCCTTACGAAATCAATGTCACCTATTTCGATGCGCTCAATCAGCAGGACGATGACGATGACACGCGTTTGCGCCGCTTCCTGCTGGCACACGCGATTCTGCTGTCATTTCCTGGCGTACCGGCGATTTACATTCAAAGTATTCTTGGCTCGCGCAACGACAATGAAGGCGTGCGGGCCGCCGGTCATAACCGTGCCATCAACCGGGAGAAGTACAGCCTGCGTGAAATGGAACAGTGGATCAGCGGCGGCAACCCGCTGCGCCAACAGGTGTATGAACGCCTGAGCGCGCTGATTCAACTGCGCACGCGGCAACCCGCGTTTCATCCCGATAACCCGATGACGCTGCTGGAAAGCGAAAATAGCCTGCTGGTGTTGCGTCGCCATCAGCCGGATAGCGATGAGGGTTTGCTGTGTGTGTTTAATCTCAGCCGTCATGAGGTGACGACACAGTTACCGCTGGCGCGGCATATGCAGGATGTGATTAGCGGGGAGAAGCTGGATGGCAGCCAGCCCTTAAAGCTGGCTGCGTGGCAGTTTATGTGGCTGCGGTAAACTTGATGATCAGCTGCGTAAATTCATCGGGGTGAGAAATGAAAGGCGCATGCGCGGCTTTCTCCATCACCACCGAGGATGAAGCTGGCCAGCGTGAATCCAGTTCTTCTGCGATACGACGCGGCACCAGCCCATCGAGATAGCCGTAAATACGCAGGAATGGCAGCGGCAGATCGTCGAGCGCGGCACGCAAATCGTCCTGACGCAAAATCTCTAATCCCCCTTCCAGCACCGCAACCGACGGCATCGGCTGCGATAACACCACCTCTTTCAACTGACGCGCATCCTGTCGCGCGTTCTCCGTGCCCATGGTTTGCAGTGCCAGAAAGCGCTCCACGGTGCGCTGGAAATCGGTGCTCAACTGCTGCTGAAAATTTTGCAGCGTTTCGGGCTTGATGCCCGGCCATTGATCACGCGCGGTAAAACATGGCGATGAGGCAACGGTGATCAGCGCTGCAACGCGCTCTGGCTGGGTTAACGCCAGCTGGCTAGCAACTAATCCACCCAGCGACCAGCCGAGCAGCACTGCGCGATCGGGCAGCTGCGGCAACAACTGTTGCGCCATTTCCGCTAAGGTCAGCGGCGCAAAACCCTGGCTGCGGCCAAAGCCCGGCAGATCCACCAGATGCAGGCGAAAATGCGAGCTGAGTCGCGGAACGATGTTTTGCCACACTTCGGCGTTCAAACCCCAGCCGTGCAGCAGCACAAGATCGCGATCGCCCGTGCCTGTGGTGTGCCAGTAAAGCGAACTCATCGGTTACACTCCGGAAAAGTGATAAGGAGGTCGCTATGCTACCAATCCCGGCCCTGTGTTGGCTATGCCGCCTGCCGTTGCAGATTGCCAGCCACGGTTTGTGCAGCCGCTGCGTGCAGCAAATTCCGCGGCTACCGGCACTCTGTCCCTGCTGCGGTTTACCGGCCAGTGGAATGCAGCCCTGCGGGCGCTGCCTGCGCCGCCCGCCGCCGTGGCAGAGCCTGAGCTGCGTCAGCGATTACCTGCCGCCGCTGAGCGATTGGGTGCAGCAGCTGAAGTTTTCTCGCGTAACCGCACTCAGAGTGATGCTGGCGCGGCTGATTTTGTTAAAATTGTTAACAATGCGTCGTGATTACCGGCTGCCGCGTGTAGATTTGGTGCTGAGCGTACCGCTGCATCGTCGGCGCGCCTGGCAACGCGGCTACAATCAGGCGGCGCTGCTAGCAAAACCGCTGGCTCGCTGGCTGGGCTGTGAATATCGCGAAGCGGTAAAGCGGGTGCGACAGGGCGCAGTTCAGCATTCATTGAGCGCCAGCGCGCGCAAAAAGAACCTGCGCGGCGCGTTTCGCCTTGAAATGCCGGTGCGCGGACGCCATATCCTGCTTATCGACGATGTTGTGACGACCGGAAGTACCGTGGCGGAAATTAGCCGCATCCTGCTGGCGCAAGGCGCGGCCAGCGTACACATTGGTTGCCTGTGCCGTACCTTGTAGAGCGTCGGTGTTGGGCGTATTATAACCAAGTAATTTAGTCAACTATTGAGCAATCGCCATGATCGTTATTACTGATGCTGCGCAAGAGCACTTCTCAAAATTGCTGTCCAAACAAGAAGATGGCACTCAGATTCGCGTATTCGTCATTAATCCGGGTACGCCAACCGCAGAATGCGGTGTTTCTTACTGCCCACCCGATGCAGTAGAAGCGACTGATACCGAATTTAAGTTCGAAAAACTGTCAGCCTTTGTTGATGAGCTGAGCGCACCGTACCTCGATGACGCGGAAATCGACTTTGTTACCGACAACCTCGGTTCGCAGCTGACGCTGAAAGCGCCTAACGCCAAAATGCGGAAAGTCTCTGACGATGCGCCAATGGTGGAACGCGTGGAATATCTGCTGCAAGCGCAGATTAACCCGCAGCTGGCTGGCCACGGCGGTCGCGTATCGCTGATGGAAATCACCGATGACGGCATCGCCATTCTGCAATTCGGCGGTGGCTGTAACGGTTGTTCGATGATCGACGTCACGCTGAAAGATGGCATCGAGAAAGAGCTGCTGGCAGCCTTCCCTGAGCTGAAAGGCGTGCGCGATTTGACCGAGCACCAGCGCGGCGAGCACTCGTACTACTGATTAAGCACGCGGCAGCGACCCGACGCTGCCGCGCGTTCTTCAACGCTTCCTGCGCCCGGTATTTACCGCATTCAATAAGCCCGGCACGTTTCCTCTAAACATCTTTTCGATTGTGACGCTTAACTTGCGCCGCCAGTTTGGATATTCATCTACCGTACCCGGCACGTTGACCGGTGAAGTCATAGCAAGCCAGTCTTCAGGTTGCAGCCCCAGCAATGCGCTGTTAGTGCGCGCCAGATAGCGGTGGAAGCCGCGATTGAGCATCGGTGTGAAGGACAATCGGCTGGCAACGGTACCGTGGCGCGCAGGCAACGTATTCATCTGATGCAGCGCATCCAATAGCGCCTGTTTTTGTTTATCCCTTTGCCTTAGCAATGACATGTATACGCTCTCCTGGTACAAGCCCAGTTTGTGACCCAGAAAAAGATCCTCATATCTCCAGAATCCCGCCAACGTCGGCAAATCATGGGTACTGGCGCTGGCAATCGACTGCACGGGATACTCTTGCGGCTGACGATAGCGGCCATCGCCGTGCTGCTCGAAGAACAACACTTTCCACGAGAAAATGCCGCTTTTGCGCAGCAGGCTGACGATCTCTTTTGGCACCGTGCCGAGATCTTCGCCAATGACCATGCAGCGATGGCGCTGACTCTCCAGCGCCAGGATCGCTAGCAGATCCTCAACCGGATAGGCCACGTAAGCGCCTTTATCCGCGCTTTCGCCGTAGGGAATCCACCACAAGCGCAGCAGCGCCATCACGTGATCGATACGCAAAGCGCCGCAGTCACGCATATTGGCGCGCAGCAAGTCGATAAAAGGCTGATAGCCGCGCGCGCGCATCACATGTGGATCGAGCGGCGGCAAACACCAGTTTTGCCCCTGTGGACCGAGGCGATCCGGCGGCGCACCGACGGAAGCGCCGAGTTTATACAGTTCCGGATCCTGCCAGGTTTCCGCGCTGCCTTGCGCCACGCCGACCGCTAAGTCGCGATATAATCCCACTTCCATGCCAAGCTGCTGGCTAATTTGACAGCAGATGGCAAACTGCTCTTGCGCCACCCACTGCAACCAACTCCAGAACTGAATCTCCTCTTCGTGTTCCGCACACCATTGCTGCACCTCCGGCAGCAAAGCGTTGCGCCAGCCTTCCGGCCAGTTGGTCCAACCCCATTCATCAGGATGCTGCTGGCTGCGTTCGGCGAGAATGCCATCAAACGCCGCCTGATAACGCAGATGGTCGCCGCCCTCAACGATAAATTGCTGAAATCCGGCATCTTCAGCGGCGCGCGGCTGGAAGCGCTGCCAGGCAAAGCGCAGCGCGGCCAATTTCAGTTTGGCCACCGCGCTGTAATCGACAAACTCAGCCGCGCGCGCCTGATCCAGCGCTTTGCGTGTTTTCGCCCTTTGCCACCAACGCTGCGCTGCCTCGCTACGCTGAAAATCCTCCAGCCGATTAACGTCGATATACAGCACGTTGAGCCAGCGACGCGAGGTTGGGCTGTAAGGACTGGCATGTTCTGGCTGTGCAGGATAAAGCGCATGCAAAGGATTAAGGCCAACGAAGTCACCGCCATTATTGGCAACGTTCTCCAGCATTTGCGCCAAATCGCCGAAGTCACCGATGCCCCAATTGTCATCCGATCGCAGCGTGTAAAGCTGTACTAACGCGCCCCACAGTTTCTCTCCTTGCTCGACTGATGCCGGGATAAAACAGCGGCGTGGCGCAATGATGATGCGCGTTTGCCACTGCTGGCGACCTTTGCGCAGCGTGAGCTGGTGATAACCTTGTGACAGACGTGGCGGCAGTGTGAGCGGTTCTCCGCCCTGCACTTCGCCGCTGAAGCTTTTGCCCTGTTCGGTTTGTAGCTGCCAGGAAAAAGTGCCGCTGCCTTGTGGCGTCAGTTGGCGCTTGCTGCGATCGGCAAATACCTGCACCGGCGGCAGCGGTGGCGCTTTACCGGTAGGCGTTTCCATGACTGCCAGCAACGCGCGTTTGGTCTCATCGCTGATGGTTTCCGGCTCGCCGTGCGCGTTAATAAAGCGCAGCGAAATGCCGGCATCCTGTGTCGCCTGGTCCAGCTTGTTGAGCGTCATCGTGTCTCCAAAATCATCAATCGTGTCTTTATCGGGCCGCCTGCCAAATCCGCTGCTGATAATCGCGAATTGAACGGTCAGAGCTGAAGCGGCCGGTGTGAGCGGTATTGAGGATCGCTGCGCGCGTCCAGGCGTCCGGGTTTTTCCACAACGCTTCCACCTGCTGCTGCGCGGCGATGTAGGCATCAAAGTCGGCCAGCACCAGCCAGGGATCGCCATTTTTGGTCAGGCTTTGCAGCATCAAATCAAACGCATGCTTATCGCCCTCGCTGAACTTGCCCTTCTCCAGCTCCTTCAGCAAACCATCCAGATAAGGATTCTGTTTACGCAGCTTTTTCGGGCTGTAGCCGCCCGCCTTCAGCGCTTTCACCTCATCCACGCTGTTGCCGAAGATAAAGATATGCTTCGCGCCCACCGCTTCAGCAATCTCCACATTGGCGCCGTCCAGCGTGCCAATAGTGAGCGCGCCGTTCAGCGCCAGCTTCATATTGCCGGTGCCGGAAGCCTCATAACCGGCGGTGGAAATCTGCTCGGAGAGATCGGCGGCCGGAATCATCAGCTCTGCGGCGGTGATGCGGTAATCCGGGATAAACACCACTTTGAGGCGATCGCCGACGAGTGGATCGTTGTTGATCACCTCCGCCACTTTGTTGATGGCATAGATGATATTTTTGGCGAGGTAGTAGCCGGGCGCGGCTTTGGCGCCAAACAGGAACACGCGCGGCACGAAGTCGGGGTTATCCGGGTTGTCGCGCAGCTGGCGATAGCAGTGCAGCATATGCAGCAAACTGAGGTGCTGACGTTTGTACTCATGCAGTCGCTTAATCTGCACGTCAAACAGCGCATCCGGATTGATATCAATGCCGGTCACGCGCTTGACGTAGAGCGTCAGCCGCTGTTTGTTTTGCTGCTTGATGTCGCGGAACTGCTGACGAAACGCCTTTTTGCGGGCGAAAGGTGCCAGCCACGCCAGCGCATCGAGATCGTTGGCCCACTCAACCTGCAGGCTGTCATCGATCAGCGTCGCCAGCAGCGGATTACACTGTTTCAACCAGCGGCGCGGCGTGATGCCGTTGGTCACGTTATGGAATTTGTTCGGCCACAGCAGGTGATATTCCGGGAACAGATCTTTCACCACCAGCTCGGAGTGCAGCGCCGCCACGCCGTTGACGGCGAAACAGCTCACCACGCACAGATTCGCCATGCGCACCTGACCATCAGCCACCACCGCCAGCTTGTGCCAGATCGCTTTATCGTCTGGCCACCGTTGCTTCACTATCTTTTTCAGGCGGCGATTAATCTCGCGGATGATCAACATATGGCGCGGCAGCAGGTCGCGCACCAGCTTCTCATCCCAGCGCTCCAGCGCTTCCGGCATCAGCGTGTGATTGGTATACGCAAAGGTGCGGCTGGTGATCTGCCACGCATCGTCCCAACTCAGTTGATGCTCATCCAGCAGCACGCGCAGCATCTCCGGGATGGCGATGGTGGGATGCGTGTCGTTAAGCTGGATCACTTCGAAATCTGGCAAGGTGCGAATGGCGCGCCCGGCGAGATGATGACGCCGCAGAATATCGCCCACCGCGCAGGCGCACTGGAAATACTGCTGCATCAGGCGCAGCCGCTTACCTTCGGCATGATTATCATTGGGATAGAGCACTTTGGTCAGCTTGTCGGCTGCAATGCCTTGCTGCTCAGCCTGCAGGAACTGGCCGTTGTTGAATGCGGTGAGATCGAACGGCTGCGCGCTGCTGGCTTTCCACAGGCGTAGCGGCAGCGTGATACCGTTGCGATAGCCCACCACCGGCAAATCCCAGGCTTCGCCTTTGAGGTGAATTTTAGGTCGCCAGCTGAGGCTACCATCGTGGTTCTCTTTGACCTTGCCGCCGAGGCCTACCTGCACATCCAGCGCGGCGTTGTAGCGGAACCACGGATAGCGATCGCGCTGCCAGTCATCCGGCGCTTCCTGCTGCTGTCCGTCGGCAAACGTCTGACGAAACAGGCCGTATTGATAGTTGAGGCCGTGGCCCATCGCAGCCTGGCCGACGGTCGCCATCGAATCCATATAGCAAGCGGCCAAACGCCCCAATCCGCCGTTACCGAGTGCCGGATCCACCTCCTCTTCCAGCAGTTCGCTCAGCTCAACCTGATGTTCCGCCAGCGCGGCTTGCACCTCGTTATACCAGCCAAGATTGAGCAAATTATTGCCGGTCAAACGCCCCAGCAGAAACTCCATCGACAGATAGTTGACGTGGCGCTGCCCGTGTTTGGCTGGCACAGGTGGCTGCGTCGCCAGCATTTCTGCCAGCACGCGGCTCAGCGCTTGCCACCATTGCTGCGGTGTCATTTGCTGGGCGGAAGTGAGTCCGAGATGCTGCCATTGGCGGGTGAGCGCGGCGTCGAAACGTGTTTTATTGAATTTTTGCTGCGACATATCAATCCCTTCAAGTCCGTTAACGGTAAAGCCGGGCGAGCGCAAGAGGTGAATGGATAAGTAAAGCTGGGGGCGCAGAAAAAAGCGACAGGGAAATGCAGGTGCAGTGAAAAAAATCGGTGCTGATTTTTGTAGCGGCGCAATTTATCGCACAATAAATTGCGCCGCTACGGCATTAGCAAAGTTCGAGGTGAACTTCGTGCTGTTCAATCACTTTCAGCACGCTGGCCGGCGGGCTTTGATCGGTATACATGTAATCAATCAGGCTCATATTGCCGAGGTTGACCATCGCATTACGGCCAAACTTCGAGTGATCCACCACCAGCATCACGCAGCGCGAGTTTTCGATGATGGCGCGTTTGGTGCGCACTTCGTGATAATCGAACTCCAGCAGCGAACCATCCATATCAATGCCGCTGATGCCGAGAATGCCGTAATCGAGGCGAAACTGCGAAATGAAGTCCAGCGTCGCTTCGCCCATGATGCCGCCATCGCGCGTGCGCACTTCGCCGCCGGCGATAATTACGCGGAAATCAGGTTTCGCCATCAGCAGAATCGCCACGTTGAGGTTGTTGGTGACAACGCGCAGATTGTTGTGATTGAGCAGCGCATGCGCCACCGCTTCCGGCGTGGTGCCGATATCAATAAACAGCGTGGCGCCATCAGGGATCTGGCTCGCCACGCGCTCGGCGATGCGCGCTTTCTCCGCCGACCACATCATTTTACGATCCTGCCATGCGGTATTTTCTGAGCTGGACGGCAGCGCCGCCCCGCCGTGATGGCGCATGATTTTGTTCTGATCGGCCAGGTCGTTCAGGTCACGCCGAATGGTTTGCGGGCTGACTTCAAAGTGATCCACCAGCTCTTCGGTACTGACATATCCCTGACGCCGGACCAGATCGATAATGGCGTCATGACGTTGCGTCTGCTTCACATCTCTCTCCTCGGCTCGTGGCCGCTTCTTTTATTGGTGCTGCTAACGACGCGTAATCTTACGCGTATCAACAAATGCCATCGCTAAACCCACCAGTAAGCCGGTGACGTGCGCGGCGTTGGCGATCGACAGGCCAAATGCGCCGTACCAGCCAATCACCAACCATACGACCGCGAAGCCAATCAGGCCGCGCTCGAGATAAATACCACTTTCGGGATCGCGCTCGCCGCGCAGCCAGCAGTAACCCATCAACGCGTAAACCACGCCCGACAAACCACCAAACAGCACGCCGCTGAACTTGGCCTGCATCCAGCCGGTTAGCAGCGCCGAGATCAGCATAATCACAAACAGCTTGCCGCTGCCGAGACGCTTCTCGACCGCACCGCCGAGATACCACCACCACATCAGGTTGAACAGGATATGCAGCAGCGAGAAGTGCAGCAGCGCATGGCTAAACCAGCGCCACACCTGGAAATATTGCGAGGAATTCGCCGGCCATGCCAGCCAATCCAGCGCCACATCATCACCGACGATCTGCATCAGGATAAATACCGCGACGCAGGCGATCATGATGGTCATGGTGAGCGGACCTGCGCGTTCGCGAATGCTCGCCCAGATGTGGGTGCGCTCGTAGCGCAAGCCACTCTCGGTGTTGCCGCTATGCCAGCTGGCCGCCTGATAGCGCGGATGGTTGGGATCGCGCACGAACTGCGCGAGTTCGTTTTCGACCCTCTCCAGCTTGCTTTCGTCATCCAACATAATGACAAAGTGGCTTTCGCGCTCAATGCGTAGCGTCACGCCGCGAGTCGCCATGTAGTCGACAAACGCCTGCGCCATGCGCGGATTATTGAACTGGGTGATGCGCATCATGCGGTGATCTCCTTCCTTATGCGATGGGCTCAGGCGTCGCCGAGGGCAACCTGCGCCGGGAATGCCGCGCGCCAGGCATCAAATCCGCCGTCAATGCTGTACGCCGCGCTGAATCCCTGGCCCAGCAGGAACTGCGCCGCGCCTTTGCTGCTGTTGCCGTGATAGCACATCACTAGCACCGGCAAAGCCTGATTGGCGTTGGCGATGAAATCCGCCAGATTGTCGTTGGTCAGGTGCTGCGCGCCCGCCGCGTGGCCCATCATAAAGCTCTGCGGATCACGGATATCCACCAGCTGCGCACCTTGTGCCAGATGCTCTTGCGCCTGCAGGACGTTAATACACTCGAAGGTTTCCATGGTGTCTCTCATTACTTCATCACAATTAGCGCCTAGTTTAACCTGAGAACGCGCCGCGATAACCTGACAAGTCCTGTGGTTATGTGATTTTTTTCCTGTCGGAATGTTAGCTATATCACGCAAAAATGTTTTTATTCAGTTAACCGCTGGCGTAGATGTTGGTTTCCGATTATTATTACGCTCGAAAACGAACATTTTAGAACTATTCCGAACATCGGAGGAGATGACGTGGAAACCAAAGACCTGATCGTGATCGGCGGCGGCATTAACGGAGCCGGCATTGCAGTGGACGCTGCAGGACGCGGACTGTCGGTGCTGATGCTGGAGGCGCGGGATTTGGCCTGTGCAACCTCCTCCAACAGCTCGAAATTGATTCACGGCGGCCTGCGCTACCTTGAACACTATGAATTCCGCCTGGTGGGCGAAGCGTTAGCAGAACGTGAAGTGCTGCTGAAAATGGCCCCGCACATCGCCTTCCCGATGCGCTTCCGTCTGCCGCACCGTCCGCATCTGCGTCCGGCGTGGATGATCCGTATGGGCCTGTTTATGTACGATCGCCTCGGCAAACGCACCACGCTGCCGGGTAGTAAGAGCCTGCGTTTTGGCGCGGATTCGGCCCTCAAGCCGGAGATCACGCGCGGATTCGAATATTCTGACTGCTGGGTTGATGATGCGCGAATGGTGGTACTCAATGCGCAGGAAGTGGAAAAACAGGGCGGCGAAGTACGCACCCGCACGCGCGTGACCCGCGCCTGGCGTGAAGCCGGTTTGTGGATGGTGGAAGCCGAAGATATCGACAGCGGTAAAACCTACACCTGGCGCGCCAAAGGTCTGGTCAATGCGGCTGGTCCGTGGGTAAAAGAGTTCTTCGACGATGGCCTTAAGCTGAAATCGCCGTACGGCATTCGTCTGATCAAAGGCAGCCACATCGTGGTACCGCGCGTCCATCGCGAAAAGCAGGCGTATATCCTGCAAAACGAAGATAACCGTATCGTGTTTGTGATTCCGTGGATGGATGAGTTCTCCATCATCGGCACCACCGACGTGGAGTACAAAGGCGATCCGAAAGACGTGAAAATCGATGACAACGAAATCAGCTACCTGCTGAACGTGTTTAATGGACACTTCAAACAGCAGCTGAGCAAAGATGACATCGTCTGGACTTACTCGGGCGTACGTCCGCTGTGCGATGACGAATCGGATTCGCCGCAGGCCATCACCCGTGATTACACGCTGGATGTGCATGACGACAATGGCCAGGCTCCGCTGCTGTCCGTGTTCGGCGGCAAGCTGACCACCTATCGTAAGCTGGCGGAACATGCGCTGGAGAAACTGACTAAATACTACCCGAATATCGGCCCGGCCTGGACCAAAAACGCGGTATTGCCGGGCGGGGATTTCTCCGGTTCACGCGAGGATTACACCGCCAGCCTGCGTCGTCGCTATCCGTTTATTAGCGAAGGTATGGCGCGTCACTTTGCGCGGACTTACGGTAGCCGCACCGAAGAGCTGCTGGCAGGCGCGAAGAGCATCGACGATCTGGGTGAAAACTTCGGTCACGAGTTCTACGAAGCCGAGCTGCGTTACCTGGTGAAAAACGAATGGGTACGCGAGCTGGATGATGCGATTTGGCGTCGTACCAAACAAGGTATGTGGCTGAACGAAGCCGAGCAGGCGCGCATTGCCGAGTGGCTGGCGGTCAACGCACAGAAACCGGCGTTGTCGTTAGCGTCATAATCTCAGCCAATTAAAAGGCCGTTATCCTGAAGGGATAACGGCCTTTTTTTATGGAAAACAGCGCGATAAATCGCGCCGCTACGAATGCGTGTACATCCCGTAGCGGCGCAATGCATTGCGAGCATTTGCCCTTATAACCCCGCATTCTCGCGGATGTACTTACGCGCTTTCACCGCATATTCGAACGGATTGGCCAACGCCGGATCCTGCTCCGCTTCCACCACCATCCAGCCTTTATAGCCGTAATCATCGAGGATTTTGAACACCGGTTTGAAATCGATCACGCCATCGCCCGGCACGGTGAAAGTCCCCTTCTTCACGCCATCCAGGAACGACAGCGATTTCTCACGCACTTCGGCTACCACGCTGTCGCGCACGTCTTTCAGATGCACGTGGAAAATACGCGGCAGATATTTGGTCAGCACATCCAGCATCGCCTGCTGTGAACCTTCGGAATAATAGATGTGGCCGGTATCGTACAGCAGGCCAACATTCTCATTGGTCGATTCCATAAAGCGATCGATCTCGGCTGGCGTCTGAATGCCGGTGCCCATGTGATGGTGCAGCGTCAAACGCATGCCTTTCTTCGCGGCGATCTCCGCCAGCTCGTTGTAGCCTTCTGCAGTTAAGCGCCACTCTTCATCGCTGAAAATCGGCTTCTGCTCCAGCACCGGCAGCGTGGTGCCCTGAATACTTTTGCTCTGCTCGGAGCAACCAATCACGCGCGCGCCCATCGCATGCAGGAAGTTCATGTGATGGGTAAATTCGTCGATGGTTTTCGCTTTGTCGCCGTTGGCGAAGAAGGTGCTAAACCAGGCGTTGCAGATCTGAATGCCACGGATATCCAGCATCGGCTTGAGAATCGCCGGGTCGCGCGGATATTTACTGCCCACTTCACTGCCGGTAAAACCCGCGAGCGCCATTTCACTCACGGTTTGCTGGAAGGTGTTTTCGCTGCCCAGCTCTGGCATGTCGTCGTTAGTCCAGCCGATTGGCGCGATCGCCAGTTTAACGTTGTCTTTGTTCATGGTGTTGTCCCTGATTCACAGAGGCGGCCGCTGAGCCGCCGAGGAGTATTTAGCGCACAGCTCAGTTATTTGGCGTAGAAATCCGGACGCGGCGGCATGGTTACCGGCTCAATCGCACCGCTGTTCTGCGCTTTGTGGCAGGCATCGGCGGCCACGGAAGCAGCAAAACCATCCCAGGCAGAAGGTCCGGTCAGTTGGCCGTCTTTCACGTCATTAATAAACGCTTGCAGCTCAACGTCATAAGCATCAATGAAACGGTCTTTCCAGTCGGTTAGCAGCGGCACGCCGAGACGCGCGTTTTTGCGCGTTTGGATCGCCGAAGGCTCCGGTAGCTTAGCGATGCCCTCTTCGCCCACTACTTCACACTGAATGTCGTAGCCGTACGCGCAGTTAACGAAGATCTCCACATCAATGCGGATGCCTTTCTGCGTTTCGAACAGCACGATCTGCGGATCTTTCAAATTGGCATGAGACTTCGACGTGGTGCGCGGGAACACCACCTGCACGGTTTTGTAGTCGTCTTCGGTCAGCCAGCGCAGCACGTCCAGCTCGTGAATCAGGGTGTTAGTGATCGCCATGTCGGTGGTGTAATTCTCGCCGACGCTCTGGTTGCGGTGCGCGCAATGCAGCATCAGCGGTTCGCCGATTTCACCGTCAGTGATCACTTTTTTTAGCGCGCGATAGCCGGCATCGTAAGGGCGCATAAAGCCCACTTGCACCAGACGTTTACCGTGTTTGATCTCGGCATCCACAATGCGACGGCAACCTTCAGCGCTCAGCGCCAGCGGCTTTTCACAGAACACCGGTTTGCCGGCCGCGATTGCCGCCAGCGTAAACTCTTCGTGGGTCGGATCCCAGGATGTCACCAGCACGGCGTCAACGTCTGGCGAGTTGATCACCTGATGACCATCCTGATACACCTCGGCTTCGATATTCAGACGTTGCAGCGCCGCGCGCGCCCCTTCCACGTTGATATCAGAAACCGCCACCACTTTGGCACCCTGCAAGACGTTATTGCAGCGACGAATGTGTTCCTGACCAATTGCACCGGTACCAATTACACCGAGTTTGAGCGTCATAATTACACCTGTAGAGTCGGATAAGTTAGGGTAAAACAAGGCCGGAGAGCTCCGGCCTAAAAGAGGTTTTAATACTTACGTGCTTGTTCGATATGCACGTTAAGGTTGTCGGCCACTTCTTGCGTGCGCGTTGACGTAGAGGTTTGCGCCACGCCGACGTGCCACCAGCTGAAGTATTTGTGCACCATGGTTTTTGGCAGCACTTTGATGTCGAACAGCACGGAAACGGTCTGCTTCTGCGCGTCGATCAACGCGGCTTCCAGCTGTTCCAGCGTGGTAATGCGGTAGGTTTTGCAGCCGTAACCGCCGGCGATCGCCGCGAAGTCCACCGGCACAAAGCCGCCATCCAGCTTGCCCCCTTCCGGATTACGGAAGCGGAACTCGGTGGTGAAGCTGTCCATGCCGTGTTCCATCTGCAGGTTGTTGATACAACCGTTGGTCATGTTATCCAGCAGCACCACGTTGATTTTCGCCCCTTCCTGAATCGACGTGACCAGCTCGGAGTGCAGCATCATGAACGAACCGTCGCCAACCATGACGTAGACTTCACGCTGCGGCTGCGCCAGCTTTACGCCCAGCGCGGCATTCACTTCATAACCCATACAGGAGTAGCCGTACTCAACGTGGTACGAGTTGTAATCTTTGGTGCGCCACACGCGCTGCAGGTCGCCCGGCAGACTGCCCGCTGCCGCGACAATCACCGCATCCTTTGGGAGTTGCTCGTTTAAGGCGCCCAGCACGCTGCTCTGCGTCAGCACCGATTTCGTCAGGCGCTCAAACTCGGCAAACAGCGCTTCGCGATCGGCGTGGTCGGCGATTTCCGGAATGAAATCGTCGGTGTTATAGGTGGCGGCATAGACGCGCTGCGTCTCTTTCAACAGCTTGCTTTGCGACAGCTCAATCTGGCCGCCCCAATGGTTTTCGAAACCTTGCAGCCCGCTTTCCAGCGCGGTTAAACCTTCACGCGCATCCGCCAGCAGCTGCACCGCATCCAGCTTGTAGCTGTCGAAGTTGCTGACGTTGAGGTTCAGATAGCTCACGTCCGGATTCTGGAAAATCCATTTCGACGCGGTGGTGAAGTCGGTGTAACGCGTACCGATACCAATCACCAGATCGGCCTCTTTCGCCAGCAGGTTGGCCGCCAGGCAGCCGGTTTCGCCCACGCCGCCGACATTGAGCGGGTGATCGGAAACGATGGTGCCTTTACCGGCCTGAGTTTCGGCAAACGGAATGTTGAAGCGCTCGGCAAATTTCAGCAGCGCATCCCCGGCATCGGAATATTTCAGGCCACCGCCGACAATGATCAGCGGCTTGTGTTTACGCGCAATCAGCGCCAGCGCATCTTCTAATTGCGCGGCAGTTGGCAAGCGGCGATCCAGACGATGCACACGTTTCTGGAAAAAGTATTCCGGGAAGTCCCAGGCTTCGCCCTGCACGTCCTGCGGCAGCGCAATCGTCACCGCGCCGGTTTCTGCCGGATCGGTCAACACGCGCAAGGCGTTGATGCAGGCAGTCATCAGCTGTTCCGGGCGGCTGACGCGATCCCAGTATTTGCTCACGGCGCGGAACGCGTCGTTGGTGCTGATGCTGAGATCGTGGCTCTGTTCGATCTGCTGCAATACCGGATCCGGTTGGCGCGTAGCGAACACATCGCCCGGCAGCAGCAGTAAAGGAATGCGGTTGGCGGTCGCGGTGGCAGCAGCGGTAATCATGTTGGCCGCGCCGGGACCGACCGATGAGGTACAGGCGATAATCTGACGACGCAGCGACTGCTTGGCAAAGCCAATAGCAGCGTGCGCCATGCCCTGCTCGTTACGGCCCTGATGCACCACCAGATCGCCGCTGTCCTGCTCCAGCGCCTGTCCCAATCCCAGCACGTTGCCGTGACCGAAAATGGCAAAAATGCCTTTCACAAATTTGGTTTCAACGCCGTCAACGTTCAGGTATTGGTTATCAAGAAATTTTACCAGCGCCTGTGCCGTGGTGAGTCTGATTGTGCCCATATGCTTCTTCCTTTACATGCTGGTACCTGCGGCGAGGTACATCGCGGTTCGGGTAAAAACTGCCGTTCACGGCGCCCGCGGATTAAGTGAAACGTGAGGCGATTATAAACAAATATTTTTTTCATTAAACACGATTACAGAAGAAACATTTCATTTTGCGATGGAGATCAAATTCAGCAATGAAACGTGGGCTGCGCAAGCCGCGAAAGGGGGAAAAGTGGAACAGTAACAGGTCATTTGCAGGTCATAACGAAATTTCATTTCACTTCAGTAGCTTCCTTGATTCGCCAGCACTTTCCTGAGACCTGGCTCACAAGCCTGACTATCACTGAAACTCCCGACGATTCAAACGCCGCTTTGCGGCCTGGTCAGAGTTTTACCTGGCTCACAAAATCGTGATGGATGTTTCATTTCATATTGAATTTGGAATTTTTATTCCTCATACTGCGACCAAAGCCAATCAGGCACCTTGAGAACCCGGAAGCAAAGCGCTCGACGTTGGGCGGCAGCGCCCGCAGTGTCTGCTTATCACAGAAGGAAACAATAGGTATGAGTACACAACAGAAGCGGCTTGATGTGATTTGTATCGGACGCATCGCCGTCGACCTCTACGGTCAGCAAATTGGATCACGCCTGGAAGATATGACCAGCTTCAACAAATATCTCGGCGGGTCTTCCGGCAACGTGGCCTACGGTACGGCGATCCAGGGCCTGAAATCGGCGATGCTGGCGCGCGTAGGTGACGAGCATAACGGCCGCTTTTTGCGTGAAGAGCTGCAACGTGCGGGCTGCAATACCGATGGCCTGATTACCGATAAGCAGCGCCTGACCGGGCTGGTGATCCTTGGGATCAAAGATGAAGAGAGCTTCCCGCTGATCTTCTACCGCGACAACTGCGCCGATATGGGGCTGGTGCCGGAAGATATTAACGAAGATTTCATCACCTCTTCACGCGCGGTCGCCGTCACCGGCACGCACCTTTCGCATCCGCAAACCCGCGCCGCCGTACTGAAAGCGCTGGATATCGCCAAACGCAACGGCCTGCGCACCGCGCTGGATATCGATTATCGTCCGGTACTGTGGGGATTGACCTCACTCGGCGACGGCGAAACGCGTTTCATTGAATCGGGCGAAGTGACGCAACAGCTACAGGAAGTGCTGCACTATTTCGATTTGGTGGTCGGAACGGAAGAAGAGTTCCATATCGCTGGTGGCAGCACCGATACGCTGACCGCGCTGAAAAATGTGCGTAAATCGAGCCAGGCCACATTAGTGTGCAAACGCGGTCCGCTGGGTTGCGTGGTGTTTGAGGGCGAGATCCCGGATAGTTGGGAACAGACCAAACTGCAGAGCGGCGTGCGCGTTGAAGTGCTGAACGTGCTGGGTGCCGGCGATGCCTTTATGTCTGGCCTGCTGCGCGGCTGGCTGAATGATGAAAGCTGGGAGCAAGCGTGCCGTTACGCGAACGCCTGTGGCGCGCTGGTGGTTTCGCGCCACGGCTGTGCACCGGCGATGCCGACCAAAGAAGAGCTGGATGATTTCCTAAGCCGCGATAAAGAGGTGAAACGTCCGGATCTTGATGTACGTCTCAATCACCTGCATCGCGTCACCACGCGTAAACAGCAGTGGCCAGAGCTGAATGTGTTCGCCTTCGACCATCGCAAACAGCTGGCTGATATGGCGCGCGAAGCGGGCGTCAGCGAAGCGCGCATCCCAGAATTGAAACTGCTGCTGCTGCGTGCCGCAGAAGAAGCGGCCAATGAAGCCGGCCTGAATGAAAAGAGCGGCATCCTCGCGGATACCACTTACGGCCAGAAAGCGCTGAACGCGATTACCGGTAAAAACTGGTGGATTGGGCGTCCAATTGAGCTGCCAAGTTCACGTCCGCTGCGTCTTGAGCACGGCAACATCGGCTCACAGCTGGTCGACTGGCCAGCCGAGCACGTGGTGAAATGTCTGGTGTTCTACCATCCGCACGACAGCGCGGAACTGCGTAAAGAGCAGGATGAGCTGGTGCTCGATGTGTGGAATGGCTGTAACAAGAGCGGGCACGAACTGCTGCTGGAGCTGATTCTGCCGGAGAGCAATCCGGACCGTGACGAATCCTACTATTACGACATGCTGAGCCACTTCTACAGCCTTGGCATTCAGCCAGACTGGTGGAAACTGCCGCCGCTGTCTGCCGAAAGCTGGCAGGCGATCAGCGGGTTGATCGAGCAGAACGACCCGCACTGCCGCGGCATTCTGCTGCTGGGCCTCGATGCCCCGGAAGAGACGCTGAAAGCTGGTTTCGCCGCCGCAGCGCAAGCGCCGTGGGTGAAAGGTTTCGCGGTAGGTCGCACCATCTTCGGCCAGCCGTCACGCCAGTGGCTGCAAGGCGAGCTGGATGATAAGGCGCTGGTTGAGACCGTGAAAGGGAATTACCTGCGGTTGATCGGCTACTGGCGCGCTGTACGCGGTTAAGTGCGAAGTTAGCTGGGAAAAAGCGGCCAATTGGCCGCTTTTTTGATTGTTCTCGCTGGCCCTCAACCTAGCCTTCTCCCGCCAGCGGGAGAAGGGACCGCTCCAGCAATTGTTGAGTAATGAACGCGATCCGGGGTACCGCACAAGACGGTTCCCTCGCCCGCTTGCGGGAGAGGGTTAGGGTGAGGGGAAAACCTGCATATTCTGTGAGGCATTTCATAAACCGATGAAATAAGCGTCACGATGATGTCAAACAAATGAAATTTTCCATCCATCTGGTACTATAGCGCTCATTATCCAGCCATATTTTCTTTTCTAGCGGGCCGAAGTAATGACCAATAATCCAACGCAATTAACCTTGTTACAGGACGAGATCCGTCGTCGCTATGAGACGCTGAGCAAACGCCTGAAGCAGGTGGCTCGTTATATCCTTGATAACAGTAACAGTATCGCTTTCGATACCGTTGCTTCCATCGCACAACATGCCGATGTGCCGCCCTCCACGCTGATCCGCTTTGCCAACGCCTTTGGCTTCAGCGGCTTCAACGAAATGAAACAGGTTTTCCGTCAGCACCTGATGGAAGAGACCGTTAACTATACCGAGCGCGCACGTCTGTTCCGCCAGACCGCCACTGACGACAGCGCCACTTCACCAGAGAGCCCGGCCGAAATTCTCAATGTCTTCACCATGGTGAATAGTCAGGCGCTGCAACAGCTGGCGATGCAGGTAAATCCGGACCAGCTCAACCGCGCGGTGAAAATGCTCGATGAAGCCGAGAACATCTACATCATCGGCCTGCGTCGCTCATTCAGCGTGGCATCGTATCTGGTGTATGCGCTGCGCCATCTGGAGCGTCGTGCGTTCCTGATCGACGGCCTCGGCGGCATGTTCACCGAGCAGCTGAGCATGGTGAACCCGAAAGACGTGGTGATCGCCATCAGCTATTCGCCATACGCGCGTGAAGCGGTGGAGTTGGTTGAGTTGGGTGCCAAACGTGGCGCGCATCTGATCGCCATCACCGACAGCCAGGTCAGCCCGCTGGCCGCCTTCAGCGATGTGTGTTTTGTGGTGCGTGAAGCGCAAGTGGATGGCTTCCGTTCGCAGGTCGCCTCGCTGTGTCTGGCACAGACACTTGCCGTGTCGCTGGCGCTGAACAACAACGTGGCCAGCGAATAAATACTCCGTAGAGTCGCCATTTATGGCGGCCACCAACTAAAAAGGCAGCCAAGTGGCTGCCCTTTTTTACGTTGGTACGCATGTTACGAACGCGGATACTGGTCGCTGTTCACCCAGGCGTGATCTTTCTCCCAGGTAAATTTCCACAGACGTTTTGGACCCGCCATCACGTTGAGATAGTAGTTATCGTACCCGGCAATGGTTGCCACCGGATGATAGCCACGCGGCACCGTCACCACATCGCGGTTATACGGCGCCATGCACTCGTCGAGGGAACGGTCGTCGGTATAAACGCGCTGCATGGCGAAACCTGGCTCAGGATCGAAACGGTGATAGTAGGTCTCTTCCAGATAGGTTTCGTCCGGGCTGTTTTTCTGGTCGTGCTTGTGGCTGGGGTACGAACTGGTCGCGCCTTCATCGGTGTAAACTTCCACCACCAGCAGACTGTCGGCCTCTTTATTGTCCGGCAGAATGTTGTGTACCAGACGCTGATTACGCCCTTTACCACGCTGCTCAACACCAACATCTTCCGGCGCAATCAGTCGCGCCGGCAGGTTGCCGCTGCTCGGTGCATTACACACCGCCAGCTCCAGATCGCTATCCGCATACACTTCCACTTCGTCGTTATGCGGTACGTAAACTGAGTAAGGCGGAGTGCGTTCAAACGGCGACAGACGCTTACCCAGATTCGGAAACTCGGCGTGACGGGTTTTCACCGACGCAAAGCCCGCCACCAGCACCAGACACAACTCTTTGTCGCCGCTAATCAGCTTCAGGCTCTGCCCTTTTTTCAGCAGATAGGCATCAAAGCCGACATATTCCCAGCCCGCGCTTTCCGGCGTGACGTGCTGGATGCGGCCGTTGCTGTCGGGTTTTTGCGCTTTCGAAATCAGAGACATCCTGTTCCTCCTTGTTGAGCGAAATTAGCCCAGCGTCGGCATGCTGAACTCAGATACGGTCTGCTGACCGCTCGGCCAACGCACGGTGGCGGTTTTCATGCGGGTGTAGAAACGCACGCCGTCTGGACCGTGCACGTTCAGCGCACCAAATACCGAACGCTTCCAGCCGCCGAAGCTGTGGAACGCCATCGGCACCGGAACCGGCACGTTAACGCCAACCATGCCAGCTTCGACGTTCTGCACGAACTCACGCGCGGTGTGGCCGTTGCTGGTGAAGATGGCGCTACCGTTACCGAATTCGTGGCTGTTAACCAGCTGCAGTGCGCTGTCGTAATCGCTGGAACGCATGATGCTCAGCACCGGCCCGAAGATCTCTTCGCGCCAGATGGTCATATCCGACGTCACATTGTCGAACAGCGTGCCGCCAACGTAGTAACCTTCTGCATGGCCAGCAACCTGGATGCCGCGGCCATCAACCACCAGCTTCGCGCCTTCCTGCTCACCTTTGTCGATGTAGCCCAGCACTTTCTTCTGGTGCGCAGCAGAAACCACCGGCCCCATTTCATTCTCTTCGGTACCTTTCTGGATGCCAGGACCGACGCGCAGCGCTTTGATCAGCGGCGTCAGACGCGCAATCAGTTTGTCTGCGGTGTCGTCACCCACGGCAACCACAACCGGCAGCGCCATGCAGCGTTCACCCGCTGAACCAAACGCGCCGCCCATAATGGCGTTCACGGTGGCATCGAGATCGGCATCGGGCATCACGATGGCGTGGTTTTTCGCCGCGCCAAACGCCTGCACGCGTTTACCGTGGGCGCTGGCAGTTTTATAGATGTGCTCCGCTACGCCGGAAGAACCCACGAAGCTGACTGCGGCGATGCGCGGATCTTTGTACAGCTGCTCGGCATCTTCGTTAGACGAATGCACCACGTTGAATACGCCATCCGGCAGGCCCGCTTCTTTCAGCAGTTCGGCCATGCGCACAGATGCGGAAGGATCCAGCGCCGGTGGCTTGAGGATAAAGGTGTTGCCGCACGCCAGCGCGATGGGGAACATCCACAGTGGCACCATCGCCGGGAAGTTAAACGGTGTGATACCGGCGACAACGCCGACCGGCTGCATCAGCGAATAGCTGTCAACGCCGGTGCCCACGCTCGGTGAGTTTTCACCTTTAATCAGATGTGGAATACCGCAGGCATACTCGATCACTTCGATACCGCGCGTCAGTTCACCCAGCGCATCGGACCACACTTTACCGTGCTCAGACACGATCAGTGCCGCCAGCTCTTCGCGATGTTTTTCCATCAGCGCTTTAAAGTTGAACATCACACGGGCACGACGCAACGGCGCGGTTTTCGACCATTCCGGGAAGGCGGCATGCGCGACTTCAATCGCCTTTTCCACTTCAGCAGCGGTGCTCTGCGTCAGTTCACGCACGACTTTGCCGGTCGCCGGATCGTACACGGGAATGGTTTCATTGCTGGCGCTGTGGGTAATTTTGCCGCCGATAAAGTTTCCTACGATAGTCATGTCGTTGCCTCTTAGATGTGAAGTTCCCTGCAGATAGCCCGTTCGAACCGCGACGCTGCGTGTGCAGGCAATACTTAAAGCGTGCTATGAAGCTATCGTAATGAAATGAATTTTTCAAATACTTCTTTTTAGAAAATTTCCTTTTAGCGGCATGGATCGCATTTTTTCCGCCTGCGCTGACAGCCGGGTGTAAATCAGCTCGTAGCGCTGCACTGCTGGCGCTAAAGGCTCGCCAAACCGCTCTGCCGCTAAGCCGTTGCCCGCACCGAATTTATGTCTGAAATCCAGCTTACCCATGCAACGCGAAACGAAATATGAAATTTTTGCGAGGCAGATCCAATATCTGATATTTCATAATTCAATAATAATGAAATAAATGTTCTCTTTGCAGCACCTAATCCGTATCCGTTTACAGGAGCCGCACATGGCCATCGATCCGACCCGTTTCTGTATTAACCGTAAAATTGCGCCCAAGCTAACGCTGGAAGCCTTCTTTCAGCTGGTGCAACGTCTGGGATTGAGCAAGGTTGAACTGCGTAATGACATGCAGAGCGGCAAGGTAACCGATGATCTCAGCGCGGCGCAGCTGCGCGCGCTAGCGGATAAGTACCACATTGAAATCGTGACGATTAACGCGCTCTATCCGTTTAACCGTGCCGATGAGTCGCTGCTGGCTAAAGCCGACGCGCTGCTACAGGAAGCTCAGGCCATCGGCGCAAAAGCGCTGGTGATGTGTCCGCTCAATGAAGGGATTGAGATTTCGCCCCAGCAGACGCTGGAAGCGCTACAGGTACTGGCACCGCGCTTTGAAAAGTATGGCATTCAGGGGCTGGTTGAACCGCTGGGCTTCCCGGTCAGTTCGCTGCGCTCGGCGGTGCAGACGCAGCAACTGATTCAGCAAGCAAAAGTCCCATTTAAGGTACTGCTCGATACCTTCCATCATCACCTGTATGAGAACGCCGAAAACGAGTTCCCGCAGGAGATTGATATCAACCATATTGGTCTGGTGCATTTATCCGGCGTGGAAGATACCCGCCCAACGGCGCAACTGACCGATGAAGAACGCATCATGCTCAGCGACCGCGATGTGCTGAACAGCGTGGCGCAGGTGAAACGTCTGGAGATGTTGGGCTATAAAGGCGTGTATGCCTTTGAGCCGTTTTCATCCGCGCTGGAGACGTGGAAGCCAGCAGACATTGAGCGCCAAATTCGCTACAGCATTGAGTTGCTGCAAGCCTAAACGAACCCTTATCTGTGTCTAAACAAGGCACTTTTGTTAGTGTTAGGCCTCGGTCGGAGGCCTTTTTTTCATACCCGTCATATTTTAAGCCATAGCTGCGTTGGCTGCCCGTGCTCACCCCAGTCACTTACGGGCGTAAGCTCCTGGGGATTCTCACGCTTGCCGCCTTGCTCTGACTTAAACTATTTAGGGTATGCCTGAGTTCAATAGCAAAATTATGCGTTCTCTTTAACCTCCACCATCGGCTCTTCCGGCATCCGCTTAATCATGCGCAGCGTGCAGAACAGCGCTAAACACACCAGCAGCGCGGTGAGGAAATAGACCAGCGACACGCCGGCATAACTCATGATGAAACCGGCGATCGGGCCGGTGATGCCCAGCGACAAATCCATAAACGCGGTATAGGTGGCGAGCGCGCTGCCCTGATTCTGCTGCGGCACCACTTTCACCGCCACCACGCCAATCGCCGGGAATACCAGCGAGAAACCCGCGCCGGTGAGGAACGCGCCCATCTTCGCCATCCACGGGTCGAATGAACCGGCCACCAGAAACAGGCCCATCGCTTCTACCGCAAAGCAGATACTCGCCACGCGCAAACCACCGAGCTTGTTGATGGCATTCGGAAACAGCAGACGCGTGCCGACGAACGCGGCGCTGAACATGGTCAACGCGAAGGCGGCGCCATCCCAACCTTTATCCTGATAAAACAGCGTGATAAAGGTGGCGATCACGCCAAATCCGGCGGAACCCATCGCCAGAATCAGGCCGAAACCGTACACCTTGCTCAGCACGTCACGGAACGGCAGCGGCTTAGCTTTGCTGCCTCTCACTGATGCGCGCGGCAGCGCCAGCGCAATTGCCAGTAAACAAATGGCAATGATGATGCTGGAGAGCAGCAGCAAGCCGCCGCTGCGGAAAATCACCACGCCGAGCGGCGCACCAATCGCCATCGCGCCATAGGTGACAATGCCGTTCCACGAAATCACCCGGCCAATATGCAGCGAACCGACGCGCGCCACGCCCCACAGTGAAGTGCCGGTGCCGGAAAAACTCTGTCCGATGCCGAGAATCACGCGCCCCAGACACAGCAGCACTAGGCTCAGCACGCTCTGCCCATCGCTGAGCGCCGACAGCAAAATACAGATGCCGCTCAGCAAGCATCCCACCAGCCCCAGCACCACCACTTTTTTCGGCCCCCACAGATCGGCATAGCGTCCCGCGTGTGGGCGACTGAGCAGCGTGGCGATGTATTGCAGGCTGATCACTAATCCGGCCCAGAAGGCGTTGTAGCCCAGTCCGTCATGGACAAAGCCGGGCAGCACCGCCAGCGGCAAGCCGATGGTGAGATAGCTGGCAAAGTTGAACTTCACGATGGAAAGGATCAGTAAATTGAGGCGAAAACGACCGTGTTCAGGTGCGGCGGCAGGCGAGTCAGGCATGAGTGATTGCGCTCGTGGGTGACGGAATTTTTATAACAAGAGGATAACTATACGCCATTTGGTTTTATCCGCATCAGTGAAATGCCCAGTTTTATGGTCATCATTTCGTCATATCGCACTCGTAGACTCGCCCCCAATCAAATCCCAAAGAGGATAACAATCTGATGACGCCCCTGATTTCTCAGGCGCGCGTGCGTAACGCTCACGCCTTCGCGCGAGGTGGCCGATGACGCATGCCGCGCTGCCTATTGAACTGAAAAATCTCAGATGGTCGGTGGATAACCTGACTATTCTGCACGATCTCTCCCTGACCATTCCCGCAGGCGAAATTCTGGCGCTGCTCGGCCCGAGCGGCTGTGGCAAAAGCACGCTGCTGAAACTGCTGGCGGGTTTGTTGCAGCCCACCGCCGGCGAACTGTGGATCGGCCAACGCTGCGTGGCCTCACCGCGCCACTGTGATGCGCCGGAAAAACGTAACCTTGGCATGGTGTTTCAGGATTACGCGCTGTGGCCGCACATGTCGGTGGCGCAAAACGTCGCCTTTCCGCTGCGTATGCGCGGCATGAAAAAAGCCGCCGCGCGGCAACAGGCCGATGCCGCACTGGCGCAGGTGGGCCTTGAGGATTTTGGCGATCGCAAACCGGCGCTGCTTTCAGGCGGCCAGCAGCAGCGCGTGGCGCTGGCGCGGGCGCTGGTGGCGAAACCGGCCATTCTGCTGTTCGACGAACCGCTCTCCAACCTCGACCGCGACCTGCGTGAAACTCTGGTTCACACCATGGCGGATTTGCTGCGCGCGGCGCGCATCACCGCTGTTTACGTTACGCACGATCGCGACGAAGCCAACACGCTGGCCGACCGCATCATTCACCTGGCGCAGGGCCAGATTGTTTCCGTTACTCACCTCTCAGGGGACTGCAATGCCATCTCTCAAGTCAGTTAAAACAGGAGCCATCAGCGCGATGATGTTGACTTCCGCCATCATGATCAACGACGCCCAGGCGCTGACGGTATACACCGCCGGTCCGGGTTCGCTGTCGAAAAGTCTTGCCGCCGGATTTGAAAAACAGACCGGCATCAAAGTGAATATTTTCCAGGCCACCACCGGCAAAGTGATGGCGCGTCTGGAAGCGGAACAGGCCAATCCGCAAGCCGACGTGCTGATCTCGGCTTCGTGGGATACCGCCGAAGATCTGCAACAGCGCGGCTGGCTGCTGCCGTTCAACAGCGCCAACGCGGCGAAGGTGCCGAATCAGTTCAAAACCGCCAACTATGTCGCGCAGGGCATTTCCGCGCTCGGCATCGTGTGGAATACGCAAAGCAACACGCCAGAGCCGAAAACCTGGCAGGATCTCACCGCGCCCGCCTTCAAAGATAACGTCACCACGCCGGATCCGGCGCTGTCTGGCGCGTCACTCGATCTGCTGATTGGCCTGCAAAACAGCGAAGGCGAAAAAGCCTGGCAGCTGTTTGACCAGCTGAAAGCCAACGGCATGGTGATGAGCGGCCCCAACGCGCAGGCGGTGACGCCGGTGCTGCAAGGCGCGAAAGCGGCGGTGTTTGGCGCGGTCGATTACGTCACCTATAACAACATCGCGCAGGGCGAGAGCGTGAAGGTGATCTTCCCGGAAAACGGTACCGTGGTCGCACCGCGTCCGATGATGATCCTGAAAAGCAGCCAGCACCCAGACGATGCGAAAAAGTTCGTTGATTACGTGCTGTCAGATGAAGGTCAGGAGCAAGTGGCGAAAGCCTGGCTGATGCCGGCGCGTACCGATATCAAAGCGCAACGTCCGCTGTTTACCGAGATCAAGTTATTGCCGACTAATCAGGATGGCAGCAGCGAACGTTCGGCGGTGCTAAAGCGCTTTGGCGTCCTGTTCGGACAGTAAGCGATGTCGCGTGCCCTGAATGGCGTGATTCTGCTGGCGTTATTGCTGCTGGTGGCGCTGCCGCTGCTGTTTATCGTGCTGCAAGCGTTGTTTCCCTACTTAGGTGAAGGCAGTTGGCGCGGCGCTTTTAGTGCTTTTCCGGCGCTGCTGGACGATCCGCAGCTGGCAGCGATGTGGCTGGGCACGCTGAAAATCGGCGGCGGCGTGGCGCTGTGCAGTTTGCTGCTGGGCTTGCCGCTCGGCGCACTGCGCGGCCTGTTCCGCTTGCCGGGCGCGGCGCTGTGGGATCTGCTGTTTCTGATCCCCTTTTTGACGCCGCCCTATATTGTGGCGCTGTCATGGACGCTGGCGCTGCAACGCAACGGATATATCGAACAACTCACCGGCATCAACTTCGACAGCCTGCTGTTTAGCAGCAGCGGCATGATTGGCGTGATGACGCTGAACATCTTCCCGGTGGTCTATTTCGCGGTGTCGCGTTCGCTGCTGGCCAGCGGGCAACGTCTCGCCTGGGTGGCGCGCGTGCATGGCGCATCGGCGTGGCGCGGCTTCTGGCACATCACCTTGCCGCTCACCTTACCGGCATTGGCGGGCGGCGTGCTGTTGGCGTTTACGCTGGCGATTGAGGAGTACGGCGTGCCTGCGGCGCTCGGTGCGCAGGCGAAGATGACGCTGATGACCGTCGGTATTGAAACCAAACTCGCCGACTGGCCGATCGATCTGCCTGGCGCGGCGTCGCTGTCACTGATGCTGAGCCTGATGGCGCTCACGGCGTGGCTGCTGCAGCGCAAACTGACCGGCAGCAGCGATGTGACGGCGGTTGGTGGCAAACCGGTGAGTCAGGAACTGGCGCATGCGGGACGCTTACAAATCTTAATGCTGCTGCCGTTTGCTGTCACCGTGCTGCTGGCGGTGGTGCTGCCGCTCGGCGCGATGACCCTGAGCGGCTTGCTGAATACGCTCTCTGGCGGATTACATCTGAGTAATCTGACGCTACGCCACTTCGGCGCGCTGTTCAGCCAGCAAGGCGATGCGCTGGCGGCCTTCTCCACCAGCATTGGCCTGTCGTTCGGCGCGGCGCTGCTGACCGGCGCGCTGGGTTTTCTGATCGCCTGGCGCGTATCAGAAGGGAAAACCCGTTTGCTGGCAATGATGGATGGCCTGGCGCTGCTGCCTGCGGCGATGCCCGGCGTGGTGGTGGGCGTGGGGTTGATTCTGCTGTGGAACCGCGGTTTCTGGCCGGTTTCGCCCTACAACACGATGTTTATTCTGTTGCTGTCGTACAGCTGTTTGCTGCTGCCGTGGCCGGTGCGTTATGTCAGTAGCGCGCTGCGCCAGCTGGCACCCACGCTGCAACCGGCGGCGCGCGTGCACGGCGCATCACGTGTGCAGGCGCTGCGTCTGATTGTGCTGCCGCTAGTCGCGCCCAGCTTGCTGGCGGCGATGATGATGGTGTTTGCCGTAGCGTCGCGTGAGCTGGTGACATCGCTGCTGCTGGCTCCGGCAGGCACGCAAACCGTGGCGATCTTTATCTGGCGTCAGTTCGAACAGGGCTCGGTGGGACAAGGTATGGCGATGGCCACGCTGACGCTTTGCGCCAGTTTGAGTTTGATGTTGGCGGCCACGGTGCTAATGCGGCGTCATGAAAAATAGTCATACATACCGTAGCGGCGTGATTCATCACGCATAAATAGGACCTTGATGATTAAAATTATTTAAGCTGTGATTGTGGGTTTAACTGTCATCTTATCCACATTTTTTAAAACCCATGTCCGTGCGGCATTGACCTTACACTTTAAATGGGTAAATTGTAGTTTCGACTAGGGATGATTTCTAACCGTAAGGAAACGGCATGTATCACAGTGATTTGATACTCAAGGGCATCAAAGCCGATGAGTTGATGGCGTCACAGCTTGAAAAAGCTCTTATAGGTGTAAAAGACCAGGTACTTCAGCAAGCCAGTAAAATTGGCGACGGAGCAACACGCTTGGTGTATTACACATCTTGCTTCACCGATAACTATCAAGATGTCTGTGCAAAGCTAAAAGAAGAAGACTTGCGCTTCCTGGATGGCATTGCCGAAGTGGTCAAAAGACGTGACATTATCTATAGGCTGGTTCACATCTATTTTGAAGAAATTTTCAGATTCAAAACACGCGAACAACTTTCAGCAATCAATTCCGGTTTATTAAAAGCAGGCGTGATCATCTCCTCTAACACACTAAACAATCAGACTTTTATCATTGGAATAACAACAGCTGTTTGCCTTGGCATAGGCTTTAACTCATCCATCGTCGCCTGGACAGGAAAGACCGCCGCGCTAACTGTTACCGGGCTAGGGCTATACGGCATCGTACAACAAGCTGCTGATAGTGCTGAAAGGCTTAGGCTGCAAGCGCCGATGTATTATCAAGCCCTGCACATGCAAAGACTCGAAATGATGTATTTCCTCGTCGAGCCGACTTTTATGAAAGCTCAAGCATTTGAGAGTGACATTACCAACGCAATAATTAACATGGTGAAGTAGGCATGCGTAATTTTCTAAAACAATGGTTAAAGGCGCAGGCATCATATTTCTTTTGGGGCTACGTTCCGCTTGTTTTAATTATTACTTTCGGTGTTTTTGCAGTAACGTACTTTCGCCCCTACGCACTTCAGGCCATAGGGGTTTTGATAATCATTACCTTTGCGTTTGTTGTCTGGTTTAACCGCCCTCGTTAAAATTAAAAGGAACTTAACTATGTCAACTCCAGCTCATTTATGGCTAACAGATGAAAACGGATCCCCTATCGCGGGTGGATGCCTGATGCCTACACGACTCGGCTCAATTGAAATGCGCACTCTAACGCATAACATATCGGTTCCAGCCGACAGACATACCGGAAAGTTAACAGCAGCAAGAATCCATGCCCCAATAGTTTTCCAGAAAGAATTTGACCAGACGACGCCATTATTATTTCGCGCGCTGTGTCAGGGCAGAATACTTAAATCAGCCACGATAAAAATGTATAGAATTAATGAGGCAGGAATTGAAACAGAATACTTTAACATTGTTCTTGAAAACGTAAAAATAACCAGCATTACTCCATCACTCGTACCAGCAGGCATAGCAAGCACACATATGGAAAATGTCGAGATTCGTTATGAAACTATTATGTGGAAATACGTCGATGGAAATATTCAGTTTAAAGATGGTTGGAATGAACGAATGATCGCTTAATTAAATAGCTAACACCTTACCTTGCTCGCTGTTTGTCTGTGCCGATGTTTAAATAAGTATTGATGTCGGCACGGTAAGCCGAGGTGTGAAAATTCCACAGCTACCGCTTGACGTTCATGCAGGTAGCTACGGATGTTGCGTGTTGTAAAAATTTCTCTTTATCTTAAAAAACAGATGGTTAATTTTCATCAACTACACTCTCCTGAGAAATTTTGTCTCAGGAGAGAGAATGAATAACCTGCTTCAGGAAAAAATTGGCCAGAACATCCTGGTAAAACTGGCGATGCTGGTGATTATTCTGGCGGGCATTCGCGCCGCCTCGGACATTCTGGTGCCCTTCTTACTCGCCAGCTTTTTAGCTATTGTGCTCAATCCGCTGGTTACGATGCTAATGCGACGCGGCGTCAAACGTGGCCTGGCGATTACGCTGGTGATCACCGTGATTTTTATCGTCGTACTGTTACTCATTGCTGTACTCGCCAGCTCGGCCAGTGACTTCAGCGATACCTATCCGCAAATCCGCGCCATGCTGGAGCAGAAACTGGCGGTGGTGCAACATTTTGCCGCGCGTTTTCATATCAACATCTCTACCGAAGCGCTGGCTGCGCGCCTCGATCCCAACGTGGTGATGGATATGGCAACATCAGTGCTAAAACAGCTGTCCGGCGCGATGACCAACGTCCTGCTGCTGATCCTCACCGTGGTGTTTATGCTGTTTGAAGTGCGTCATCTGCCGTACAAGATGCGCAATGCGATGGTTAATCCACAAATCCGCATCGCCGGTCTGCACCGTGCGCTGAAAGGTGTGACGCACTATCTGGCACTGAAAACCCTGGTGAGTTTGATTACCGGCGTGGCCGTTTGGCTGTCGCTGCTGCTCCTCGGCGTGAAGTTCGCGCTGTTCTGGGGCGTGGTGGCGTTCATCCTTAATTTCATCCCCAACATTGGCCCGATCATCGCCGGTATTCCGCCATTTATTCAGGCGCTGGTGTTAAATGATATTTATGACGCCATGCTGGTGGCGGCGCTGTTCAGCGCGATTCATATGGTGTTCGGCAACATGCTAGAGCCAAGATTGATGGGGCGCGGGCTGGGACTCTCGACGCTGGTGGTGTTTCTGTCGTTGATTTTCTGGGGCTGGCTGCTGGGTCCGGTCGGCATGTTGCTGTCGGTGCCGCTCACCAGCGTGACCAAGATTTTGATGGAAACCACGCCGGGCGGAAGCCGATTGGCGATTATGTTGGGTAATGGACGGCCGGGTAAACGGGCGCGTTAAGGCTCTTTTACTCAAGGTCGCGCAATAAATTGCGCCGCTACAGATTCAGTGCATGCCGTAGCGCCGTGATTTTACGTTATTGCGTTTGAAACACGCTGTTGTCGGTAATCGCCTGTACATCAACTTTGTTTGGCAGGATATTCAACTCGCTAAACAAGTCCGACACCTTCTGCACCTTTGCCACATCATCCGGCGTCACGCCACGTACACCGTGGGAAATACGCGCAGTAATCTGCTGCGCGTCCGCCGGTTGCAGGCGCGTTAACTGCGCATATACCTCGTTATACTGCTGCGGATGCGCCAGCGCCCACTCGCGCGCTTTGGCCAGACGATGGGTGAAATCCGCAATCGCCGCGCGCTTCGCGGGATCGTCGAGCGAGCTTTGCGTGGCGGTGACAAACGACAGCGCGGTTGTCAGCCCTTTGCCGTCACGCAGCAGACGCGCGCCATGCTTTTCCGCAATACCTAAATAGGGATCGAAGGTCGCCCATGCGGTAATCTGCCCGGAGTTAAACGCCGCGCTGGCGTCGGTTGGCAACACAAAACGCACCGGCACCGTATCACGTGGCACTTTCGCCTCTTCCAACGCCTCATACAGCAAGTGCTGCGAGATACTGCCGCGCGCCGACGAGACGACAACCTGCTTGCCAGCCAAATCTTTCACGCTGTGGATCGGCGAATCGGCGGGGACGATCAGCCCGTTCGAACCGGCGTCACCGACGTTAGTGGCGATGATCTTCAGCGGTACGCCGCCCGACGCCGCCATCAGCACCGGTAAATCGCCAGCGTACGAGGTATCGACCGCACCCGCACGCTGCGCTTCAAACAGCGGCGCCGCGCCCTGGAAATTCGCCCAGCGATAGTGATAAGGCGCGTCTTTCATGACATCTGCCGCTTCGATCAGCGAACGCAGATTGCGTGCCTGATCGCCCAGCACCAGCGTGACTTTACTCAAATCAGGCGCCGCCTGACTGCCAAATGCCGCGCACAGCAGCAGCGCAGAAACTACCGGTTTTAGCCATTTCATCGGGGAGATTCTCAGAGTGCGTTGCGGTTGAGCTGGCGGATGTAAGCATCCCAGTGCAGCTGATATTTGCGATTGCGGATGCTGTTATCAAACGCCTGCGCGGCTTTCTCGGAAACGGCGTCCGGCAAAATGATCAGATCCGCGCCACCCGATTGTGCCGCCAACTGTGCCTGGCAGGCGCGCTCGAGGTAATAGAGGTTATAGAAAGCTTCTTCAATGCTGCCGCCGCTGGTCAGCAGGCCGTGATTGCGCAGGATCAGCGCGTTAAGATCGCCGAGATCGGCAACGATGCGCTGCTGCTCGTCGAGCTCCAGCGCGATACCTTCGTAATCGTGATAGCCGAGGCGATTATGGAAACGCGTGCTGTGTTGCGAAATCATCAGCAGGCCGTTTCGCTGCGCTGAAACGCCAATGCCGGCCGCGGTGTGCGTATGCAGCACCGCATGGGCATCTGGCCGCGCGCGGTGAATCGCGCTGTGAATAACAAACCCGGCAAGGTTAATTCCCAGCCCGGTTGGGTCGTCAATAATATTGCCGTCGATGTCGATTTTAACCAGCGTTTCCGCCTGGATTTCATCGAAGGTTTGCCCGAAAGCGTTGATAAGAAAGTGCGGCTGATCGCCCGGTACGCGCAGGGAAAAATGGGTGTAAATATGGTCGGTCCAGCGTAGCTTCGCCGCCAGATGATAAGCCTGCGCCAGTTTGATGCGCGCCTGCCATTCGCCTTCGCTGATGCGCTGCCGTAATGATGTGACATCCAGGGTTTCCGTGCTCATTTCCGCTCCTCATTTCAGGTCAATGTGCTTACCTAACATCGTGGCATAGCGTTTTTGCCGCTGGGAAATGCCAATAACGGCAAAACAATGTCATTAAACGCAAAGTGAGATTGATCATTGACCTGTATCAGACCGGTTTATTCTTAAATCGCTACCCTACACAGCCCTGTGAAAATGGTATGCTGCTGACGCCGCAAGCGCAGCTTAAACCGACTGAGGATTGTCTGGTGCCACTGAAAAAACGACATCACGATTTTGATTGGGTCTTAATCGTTTGTGCCGGGTTGCTGCCGTTGGTGCTCGGCATCCTTTGTACGGCCATCGAAGCGCGCCACACCGTCAGCCGACAGCAGATCTCAACCGCCAATACCTTGATTACTCAGGCTGAAAAGATGAGTGACAACGCCTGGAATATGATCACTGAGATGCGCCAGTATCAGTACCAGCCTTGTGCCAAAATCGAAGATCAGCTGCAGCGCGCCGGTACGCTTAATCCCTATTTTCGATCCATTGGTATGATGAAAGGCAATGACATCATTTGCTCGTCCGCCTTTGGCCTGCGACATGGCACCCTGACTGAGATGATGATGCAGCCGCCGCCGATAACCGGCAAAGCCTGGTGGAGCATTTCGGTGCGCGGAACGGTTGGCGTGCCTAATCGTCCGGCGGTGGTGTTTATGCGTCAGCTTCCCGATACCAGCGGTTTTTGGGCGGTCATCGACGGCCAATATTTGATGGATTTCATGAACGCCATCGGCGGTTCACGCGGTTACCACATGAGCCTGCAATTTAGCGGTGGCGCAGTGATCGCCAGCGGACCGGCTGACATGCAGCCAAAGCTGTATATGAAAAGTGAATCTTTTCAGGCCGACTCCAGCCGCTATCCCATCACCGTTAATGTAACCGTTCCGGCTTCTGAGCTGCTCAAAGCCTGGCGTCAGGCGCTGTTCATCTTCCTGCCGATGGCGGCGATTTTCTCGATTTTGCTGATGATCCTCACCGCCAATTGGCTGCGTCGTCGTATTTCCTGGCACGATGAGATTGGTCGCGCTATCCGCGCCCGCCAGTTCTCAGTGCATTATCAGCCGGTATACAGCAATACCTTGCACGCCTGCGCCGGTGTTGAAGCCTTACTGCGCTGGCAACGGCCCAATGGCGTGATGATTCGTCCGGATATCTTTATCAGCGCCGCTGAAGCCGAAGGGATGATTGTGCCGTTGACGCAGCATCTGCTGGAGTTGATGGCCGAAGATATTCAGAGCTGGCAGGTCGAGCCCGGATTTCACCTCGGGCTGAATCTGGCGGCGGAGCATCTGCAGCATGACGATTTCGTGGCCGATATTGAATTGTTTGCTGAGCGCATCAAAGATAAACAGCTGTGCATCACGCTGGAGCTGACCGAACGCAGCCTGATTGAAGAGGGTGAAAAGGTGGCGTGTAAGCTGCGTCATTTGCGCGCGCAGGGCATGAAGGTGGCGATTGATGATTTCGGTACCGGCCACTGTTCACTGACCTACCTGCTCACCTTCCCGCTGGACTACCTGAAAATCGATCGCGGCTTTATCAATGCCATTGAAGGCCTCGACGTGGAAACGCCGGTGCTGGATGCGATTATTAATCTGTGCCACAAGCTGGAACTGGATGTGCTGGGCGAAGGCGTCGAGACCGCAACACAATTTGAGTACCTGCGGCAGCGTGGTGTGATATTTATTCAGGGCTACTATTATGCCCGTCCGCTGGATAATGACCGGCTGCGTGCCTGGCTCAGCGAGCAAGGGCACAAGCCACTTCTCGTCGAGGAACATTATGAGCCTGAACTGCATCATTCTTGATGACTACCAGAACGTCGCCCAGTCGCTTGCCGATTGGGCGTCTCTCGCCCCGCTGGTCCACACCACTTCCCTGACTGAACATTTCGCCGACCAGGATGAATTGGTTAAGCGCATCGCTCACGCCGACATTTTGGTAGTTATGCGCGAACGCACGCCGCTCAGCGCCGAGTTGATTGGCCGCTTGCCCAATCTGAAAATGGTAGTCACTTCCGGCATGCGTAATGCCTCCATCGATTTACATGCCTGCGCGGAACGCTATATCGCGGTGTGCGGTACCGCCAGCAGCAGCGCGGCACCGCTGGAACTGACGTGGGGATTGTTGCTGGGATTGGCGCGCCATATCGTGCCGGAGAATCAGGCGCTGCGCAGCAACGGCGCGTGGCAGCACACCGTTGGCCTGGGCCTGCAGGGCAAAACGCTGGGATTACTTGGATTGGGTAAAATCGGCGGCGAGATGGCAAAAGTGGCGCAGGCGTTTGGGATGCGCGTGAGTGCGTGGAGCCAGAATTTAACCGCCGAACGTGCCGCCGAGTGTGGCGTAGAACGTTCGCCATCGCTGGCTGCGCTGCTCAGTAGCAGCGATGTGGTGTCCATTCATCTGGTATTGAGCGAGCGCTCACGCCATTTAATTGATGCAGCGGCGCTGGCGCAGATGAAGCCTGGCGCGCTGCTGATTAACACATCGCGCGCCGGCATTGTCGATCAACAGGCGATGATCGCCGCGCTGCAATCGGGTCAGTTAGCCGGTGCGGGATTAGATGTGTTTGAACAGGAGCCGCTGCCCGCCGATCATCCGCTGCGTCAGCTGCCGAACGTGCTGGCGACGCCGCATCTCGGCTATGTCGCCGACAGCAATTATCGCACCTACTTCACGCAGGCGGTGGAAGATATTCAGGGATGGTTAACGGGTGCGCCGCTGCGCTCGCTGCTCTGAACGGCCTGCGCGCCGTTTTTCCGCAATGCGCAGCGCCACTTCAAGGCTGTCTTCCGCCAGCGCGCCATTCGGCACATCGCGCTGGGCATTGAGACGTTGATTAATGCGCTCCAGCGTCGGCGTTAACTGCCCCACCAACTGCTGATATTCATCAAGCTGCGTGATGGGTTGGTTACATGCGATGCTGGTTTGCGTCAACCGTTGCAGCTGACGCAAGCTCTCGGTCGCCTGGCGGGAGAGTAATCCGGCCTGACGCCAGCTTTTCAGGCGCTGCAGCAGTTCATCGGGTTGTTGCGCCAATAATGCCAGCTGCGCATCGGTTCGTTCGCCACAGTTAATCCACGCCACCGAGCTAATGGAAACGGCAGTCGTACGCTGTGCCGCAGGCACAAGATTGATAAGATTGCTTTCTACACTGTCGCTCATCGACAGCCAGGGATTCTTAAAAGACTGGGCGTTTATCCTCGACATGAACACTCCACCAAAGCACGGCGGCAGAGTATTACCCAATGTTTTGGAGCTGGCAAGCAGAGGTTGCCGCCTCGCTTAATAGTAAATTTTTCTTATTTATTTGCGCATCAATTAGGTATGGCAATAAAGCCGCGGCATACCAGAATAATTGATTATTTGATCGCCATTGGGGAGTTGATACATCTGATAATAATCACTGTGGGATTCTCGCGCCGAGGTGAAAAGTATCTGCGCAGCGAGTGGCTCGGGCACCGTATCATCGGCCATCGCCTGCACTTTACGGGTATTCACCAGCATAAAATCGCCCTGACGATGCCAGCTACTGACAGAAACGCGATTTAAACGATATTGACGATCCGGCAATGTCACCGTGCCGATTAGCGTTGATGCGCCGCTACCATCCGCTTTAAAACGTGTGCGTACCGTAGCATCCAGCGTACCCGTTGGCTTCCCTTCATTATCAATGCGATAGGGAACATCACACCATTCGGGTACCACAACGGTTGGGCGGACCAACAGAACCCACGCCCAGGGAAGAATGAACGCAATAATAACAACCAATGTGAGTAATGACTTACGCATCAGGTAGCTCCTGATTAGATATCAACCATGAAATACATCCATTATTCTTTTGCTCGATGGGTTGGAGGCAAAGGAAAGCACTGCTGAAGGCACGAATGCGTGAACGGTTGATGTACAGCAACGGCGGGACTGAGCCATCCGGCAGGCGCGGTTTTAACTCGCGGAATCGGCGCATAGCATCCTGAACGACAAAAGAATCGGCAGCAAGTCTTTCATTGATAAAGACCTGCGTCTGCGCTTCCTGACCATAAAATTTAAATTGCATGCCATCATGTTCGGTTGGCGCAAACTCCTGACGGGCAATCAGTGCCAGCGCCACATTCAGCAGTAATAATCCCACCAGCACGCCACGCCACAGCCAGGATTTTTTCTTCACGGCGACCGCTTTCACAGCAGGTTCGGGCTGCACCGTGACCGGCTTTTCAGCTTCAGCAACAGGCGTAGCGACCTCACTGAAGGATTCGACATCGACCTGCTCGGCCAGCACGCAGCCAATCAGCGGCACCTGATGTACCAATGCACCTGGCGCGTGCGCCTGCTGCGCCAGACGATTGATCTCAGCAATGGTCAACGTTAAGCGATCGGCAAAGGGGATCTCAGAAGGTTCGCGCTGAAACAGCACATGCAATGCCTGATTACGCACCAGCTTGCCTTGGGCATTGAGCACGCGACGTAATACCGCGCTTTGCAGCGGACTTAATGCCACGCGTTGAGCGGGAGAATTGAGTGGATAAAACACCTGTTGGTCGGCATCAAAACAGAGACTTTTGGCAAATAAAACAAAGCGCGCCATATGAAACCTGATTTCCAAAAAAGCAACTCACGCAAGTATATGTAGTTTCGCGAGATGGCGCACGCTAACTGCAAATCGCTGCGTGAAATTGTGGCCTTTTTTCGACGCGTTTTAAGCGCTAACAGGCCACAGCATTAGCTAAAAAATAGCCAGTTAATGGTGAGAACATGACAAATATCACACAAAATCGGTATACTCTGTCGCGGTTGGCAATCATTACTTTCCTAATAATTGCCCGGCAGGGCAGGGAAAAAGCGTTATTTCCCCGCTATGCTTTAATTTTCTCAACGCCGCGGACTGTTGGCATTGTTTGAGTCCGCAGCGTTGAGGATTTTTCGAATTCCAATACAGGGTATCTGCATGAAACTACGTAGGAAGCGTGTAAAACCTATCGGGATTGATGATGTCACCATTATCGATGACTCCCGTTTACGTAAAGCCATTACCGCGGCTTCGCTGGGCAACGCGATGGAATGGTTTGATTTTGGTGTTTATGGCTTTGTGGCTTACGCGCTGGGTAAGGTGTTCTTCCCGGATGCTTCTCCAAGTGTACAGATGATTGCTGCGCTGGGTACGTTCTCAGTTCCGTTCCTGATTCGTCCACTCGGTGGTTTGTTCTTCGGCATGTTGGGCGATAAATATGGTCGCCAGAAAATCCTTTCTATTACCATCGTTATCATGTCGATCAGTACCTTCTGTATCGGCTTGATACCGTCCTATGCCTCAATTGGTATTTGGGCACCGATTCTCCTGCTGTTGGCAAAAATGGCGCAGGGCTTCTCGGTCGGCGGTGAATATACCGGTGCATCGATCTTCGTTGCCGAGTACTCGCCTGACCGCAAGCGCGGCTTTATGGGCAGCTGGCTTGATTTCGGCTCCATCGCCGGTTTTGTGCTCGGTGCGGGCGTCGTGGTGCTGATCTCCACCATTATCGGTGAAGAGAAATTCCTCGAGTGGGGCTGGCGTATTCCGTTCTTTATTGCGCTGCCGCTCGGCATTATCGGTTTGTATCTGCGTCATGCCCTGGAAGAAACGCCGGCGTTCCAGCAGCACGTTGACAAGCTGGAACAAGGCGACCGTGAAGGTCTGCGCGACGGCCCGAAAGTGTCGTTTAAAGAGATCGCGACCAAACACTGGAAAAGCCTGTTGGCCTGTATCGGTCTGGTGATTGCCACCAACGTGACCTACTACATGCTGTTGACCTACATGCCGAGTTACCTGTCACATAACCTGCACTACTCGGAAGATCACGGCGTATTGATCATCATCGCCATTATGATGGGTATGTTGTTTGTGCAGCCAGTAATGGGCATGCTGAGTGACCGCTTTGGCCGTCGTCCATTTGTCATCATCGGCAGTATCGCCCTGTTTGCCTTCGCGATTCCGGCCTTTATGCTGATTAACAGTGGCGTGCTGGGTCTGATTTTTGCCGGTCTGTTGCTGATGGCTGTGATCTTAAACGCCTTTACCGGTGTAATGGCATCCTCGCTACCTGCGATGTTCCCAACCCACATTCGCTACAGCGCATTGGCAAGTGCCTTCAATATTTCGGTGCTGATTGCCGGTCTAACGCCGACATTCGCTGCTTATTTAGTGGAAGCCACCAACAATCTGTATATGCCGGCTTACTACCTGATGGTTGTCGCGGTGATTGGTTTGATTACCGGTATCTTCATGAAAGAGACCGCCAACAAGCCGCTGCGCGGTGCCACGCCAGCCGCGTCGGACATGGATGAAGCACGTGAGATCCTGCAGGAGCATCACGACAACATCGAGCAGAAAATCGAAGATATTGATGACGAGATCGCCAAGCTTGAGGCGAAACGTAAAAACCTGGTGCAGCAGCATCCGGACATCAACGAGTAATCTTCCCTACTCCCGCCACCCGGCGGGAGTTTTCGTTTCCGCACACAATCCTTCATGCACAGCCGCGAAAAGGGGTAAACTATTGCCACTTTTTTAACCTGCATAAGTTGTAAAGCATGTCTGAATTTAATCTGATCCAGCGCCCAAGAAGGCTGCGCAAAAGCGCGTCAATGCGCGAAATGTTCCAGGAATCTCACCTCAGCATCAACGATTTGGCACTGCCCATTTTCGTTGAAGAAGGCGTGGACGAGTATGTGCCCATTAACGCCATGCCGGGCGTGGTGCGTATCCCCGAGAAACGTTTAGCTTATGAGATTGAACGTATTGCCAAAGCGGGCATTCGTTCAGTGATGACCTTCGGTATTTCCCACCACACCGACGCCACCGGCAGCGATGCCTGGAATGAAAACGGTTTAGTGGCGCGTATGTCACGTATCTGCAAAGACACCGTGCCAGAAATGATCGTGATGTCTGATACCTGCTTCTGCGAATACACCAGCCACGGCCATTGCGGCGTGCTGTGCGATCACGGCGTCGATAACGACCAAACGCTGATTAACCTCGGCAAGCAAGCCGTGGTTGCGGCACAAGCCGGCGCAGACTTTATCGCTCCTTCTGCCGCGATGGATGGCCAGGTGAAAGCCATTCGCCAGGCGCTCGACGCCGCCGGCTTCACCGATACCGCCATCATGTCTTATTCGACGAAGTTCGCGTCCTCCTTCTACGGCCCGTTCCGTGAAGCCGCAGGCACCGCGCTGAAAGGCGATCGTAAGACTTACCAGATGAATCCGATGAACCGCCGTGAAGCGCTGCGCGAGTCGCTGCTTGATGAAGCGGAAGGTGCAGATTCTCTGATGGTAAAACCAGCTGGCGCTTACCTCGATATCCTGCGCGATATCCGCGAACGCACCACGCTGCCGCTCGCTGCGTACCAGGTGAGCGGTGAGTACGCGATGATCAAATTCGCCGCGCAGGCGGGTGCCATCGACGAACGTAATGTGGTTCTGGAGAGCCTTGGCGCGATTAAACGTGCCGGCGCGGATCTCATTTTCAGCTATTTTGCCCTTGATCTCGCTGAGCAAAAAGTGCTCTGATTATCGTTACGCCTGGCATCGGACATCGCATACCGTTGCCAGGCGCTTTCAGCCTTTGTGGCTTAAACACCAGTGTTTCTGTAATTCCATAATTAATAAGAGTAACGCGATGAAAGCACCTGCACTGCCTGCAGACGAGTCATATCGTCTGGCCCAGTTACGTGCGCTCAACATTCTGCACACGCCTGCCGAAGAGCGTTTCGACCGTTTAACCCGCCTTGCCCGTCGTTTGTTTGGTGTACCCGTTGCGCTGGTCAGCCTGCTGGAAGAGGACCATCAGTGGTTCAAATCCACTGCGGGTTCAAGCGATACCACCGCACCGCGCAATACCTCTTTCTGTGGCCACGCCGTGCTGCAGGATGATGTGATGGTGGTAGAAAACGCGCTTGATGACGAGCGCTTCTTCGATAATCCACTGGTTAAAAATGCCGAAAATCCGGTGCGTTTCTACGCCGGTTGCCCATTGCGCACGCCGGCTGGTGCGAAAGTCGGCACCTTGTGCATTATCGATCATCATGCGCGCCAGTTCGATGCGGATGATATCCATACATTGCGTGATTTAGCCGCAATGGCGGAAGCGGAGCTGGTGGCGTTCCAGACCGCAACATCCGATGAACTGACGCAAATCACCAATCGCCGTGGCTTTATGACGCTCGGCCAGTTGGCGCTGAATGAGTGCCAGCTGAAGCAGTTACCGGCCAGCCTGACTTTCCTCGATCTCGATCGCTTTAAAGCCATTAACGATACGCTCGGTCATCGCGAAGGCGACCGCGCATTAATGGACTTTGCCAACGCCATGAAGGTGAGTTTTCGCCATGCGGATATCTTTGCCCGTTTGGGCGGCGACGAATTTGTGGTGCTGTTTAATGGCTTGCAGCAAGCCGATGCCGAAGGTGTGTTGGCGCGCTTTGATGGTTTCCTGCAACAGCAAACCCAGAACCTCGAGCGCCGCTACGCTCTGCACTTCTCATCGGGCATTGTTGAGTTCGATCCCGATCATCCGCAATCGCTGGAACAGCTGCTGGAAGGCAGCGACGAACGGATGTACGCCGCTAAGAACGGGAAAAAGAAGTTGAGTTGATTGTGGGTCGCCGTGAATGGCGTAATGCACGTCAGTTGAGAAAGGATTTTGCTTTAGCTCTGATGCGGGCTCTGACACATCTGCTGCGTCACGGACCGTCCTCGCGCCGCTAACGCGGTACCTTCGGCTTCCACGTTGTGCCAACGGACCGTTCGTGGATCGGCCATCCATGGCCGGCCCCGAACTGCCTCACGCATCCCTGCGTGAGCCTCCTGGCCCAACGTAAAAGCCTCAGAGCTGCGAATAGCCCTTTTGCCGCAGCAGACGCGCCAGCGCCTCTGGCAAACGTGCCCTTTTCAGCAACACGCACTGAAGCTTATGAGCAGGCCGGGGCCACTTTTGGACCGGCAATCCGCAGCGCTGAACGAAACGAGGAAGCCAGGAGAGCCCGCAGGACGCGGGCGAAAGGCGGAGCCGGGACAAGGAAGTCCCGTCTCCACCGGTCCGTCAGGCAGACGAGCGAAGTGAAGGTACCGCGTAAGCGGCGCGAGGACCGCCGGACCAAAAGTGGCTCCGGCCTGCGCATTCGTCGTTGGCTTAACTGACAAGCATTACTCCGTGAATGGCGCCCCTGCAATTAATGCCCCACTAAATACGTGATCAATGCCTGATTAAACTTCTGCGGTTCTTCCATCTGCGGCGCATGCCCCATGCCCGGGAATTCGATTAAGCGTGCGCCGGGAATCAGTTGCGCCACCTGCTTGCCCAATACATTGTAATGCCCGAGTTTTGCTTTCACTTCCGGCGGCGCGATATCACTGCCAATCGCCGTGGTATCTGCGGTGCCAATCATCAACGTGGTCGGCACGCGTAGATCTTTAAACTCGTAATACACCGGCTGAGTGAAAATCATGTCGTAGATGAGCGCCGAGTTCCACGCCACTTTCTTGTGGCCTGGCCCGCTGTTTAGCCCAGCCAGCATATTGACCCATTTGTCATACTCCGGCTTCCACTGGCCGCTGTAATATGTCTGCTGTTCGTACTTCTTGATGCCCGCCGCATCCAGCTTGAGTTCACGCTGATACCACTGATCCACCGAGCGCCACGGCGCGCCTTTGGCTTTCCAGTCTTCTAAGCCGATGGGATTGACCAGCACCAGCTTCTGCGTTTGTCTGGGATACATCAGCGCATAGCGCGTCGCCAGCATGCCGCCGGTCGAGTGCCCAACCATAATGGCGTTGTCGATACCCAGTTGCTGCAACAGTTGATGGGTGTTCTGTGCCAGTTGCTGGAAGGTGTATTGATAGTTAGCTGGTTTAGTTGAGCTGCAGAAGCCAATCTGATCTGGCGCGATGACGCGATACCCTTTCTGGCTCAGCGCTTTGATGGTGTCATCCCAGGTTGCGCCACAGAAGTTCTTGCCGTGCATCAGCACCACGGTTTCACCGTTGGCCTGCTGCGTAGGTTTGACATCCATATAACCCATACTCAGCGCTTGCTGCTGCGAGGAGAAGTTAAAGTGCTGCAGCGGATAGGGATAGTTAAAGCCTTCGAGCTGTTCACCATACACATTGCCGGCGAGCGCCGGAGCAACAGCGCCTAACGCCACTGATGCCAGAATCACGGCAAGTGACTGTTTTGGCTTGAAACGAAAACCCATTAGGTGATTCCTCAACAGTGAAAACCTTCAGTGTGGCACGTTAATCCGCGTTAAGTATTGATGAGGTGTGCCGCCAGAAAGCACACCTTTTACTATTAAGCGCCGCGAAGCGATGAAAAATTTGAGTTAATAATAACGCCCGTTATTACGATAAATACTCAACACAATCACAACAAGAAAACCTGTAAATTCACGAAAACCAAGACCGGTCTTGATGACAAATATTAAAACAGCCAAATAACCAGAAAACTTTACATTAATTGCAGATTGGAAAGATTAATTAAATTACACTCTGCCACTGTTAATGGAGGACTATGATGACACAGCAAAAATATAATGAAGGGGTAATTGATTCGGTAACCGAATGGATTATGGCTAACCTGGATCAACGTTTAACGATTGATGATATTGCACTGAAGTCTGGCTATTCGAAATGGTATTTACAGAAACTCTTCGCCCGTTATCACAATGAGACACTGGCACGCTACATCCGAAAAAAGAAACTGGTTCATTGCATTAATGACTTAAAAGACAGCAATGTGCCAATTATCAGCCTGGCAGTGAAATATCATTTTGAAAGCCAACAATCTTTCACGCGCTCATTTAAACATGTGCTGGGCTGCACGCCTCTTTATTGCCGTAAGCGCCAGCTGGATGAGGAAGCCAAACTTGCAATGCGTGAAAGTGGCGATCCCTGTGTGCTTTGCCGTCAGGCGGGATTTAACGCCACCGAACGCAATAAAGCAATTATCACGCCCGCGGTACGTAACGATAAATATATGCCGCGAATTGGTTGTGCGATGCGTTGATAAATAATTGACTCTTTTTTGGCGCCATTTGACGCCAACAGACTTCTTCATTCCAATTCATGAACGCTTTAATTGAATAGAAACGGATGGCATACCATCCGTTTCTCAATTAGTAACTCGATTTATTCAGCGCATTTACGCTCTTTTTAAAATGCGCGAGCCGATTATCCAGCGCATCGGTATACAGCATGGTATCCACACCGACGGCAACGAAATTAGCTCCCCAATGAATAGCGCGTTCCGCCATCTCCAGATTAACCGCCAGAAAACCGGCCGCTTTTCCTGCGCTGCGGATGCGTTTGATACTCTGCTCAATCACTTTCTGCACTTCAGGATGCCCGGCATTATCGGGATAGCCCAATGAGGCTGACAAATCAGCCGGACCAATAAAGATTCCGTCAACGCCCTCAACCTCCAGCAACGCATCGAGATTATCAATCGCCGTTTTGCTTTCGGCCTGAATCAGCAGGCATAACTCTTCATTGGCGCGCGCCATATAATTTTCCACGCGCCCCCAACGTGCCGCCCGCGCCACGCCTGCGCCGACGCCGCGCGTGCCATAAGGCGGATAGCGCGTCGCCTTCACCAGCGCCTGTGCCTGCTCAGCGGTATCGATCATCGGCACCAGCAAGGTGCGCGCACCGATATCCAGCACCTGCTTAATCAGTGCCGTCTGGAATTCGATTGGCCGTATCACCGGCTGACTGCGATAAGGCGCAACGGCCTGCAATTGATGATAGAGATCCTGTACGGTATTCGGGGCGTGTTCGCCATCAATCAATAACCAGTCGTAGCCGCTGGTGGCAGCAATTTCGGCCAGATACGACGATGTGCTGCTCAGCCACAAACCAATCTGCGTTTCGCCTTTCGCTAATCCGGCTTTGAAAGGATTTTTTAACGGATCCTGCATAGCTGCTCCTTACTTAATGACTTGGCTGCTGAGAGTGTGGCAACTGACGCTCCACTTTCAGGCTGAGGATAATGAGTGAACCGATGGCGGCAATTAGCGCCAGCGCCAGCAATCCGGCAGCGCTGCTGTTAAAGTGCATTTCGGCATTCACACGAACCAGCGGTGCGAGGAAGCCACCTACAGCACCAAACAAATTGACGAAGCCGATGCCCGCCGCCAGCGCAGTGCCAGAAAGCAGCTGCGTCGGCATGGTCCAGAACACCGGCTGCACGGCAATAAAACCCACCGCCGCGACGCTAAGCGCAATGATGGCCAACAGCGGCGAAACCAATCCGGACAAACCAATCCCGGCTGCAGCAGCCAGCAAGGTGAACGCCGCGACCCGGCGACGCTCGCCGCTGCGGTCGGAATAGCGCGGAATCAGCCAGGTGCCAAACAGCGCGGCCACCCACGGAATGGCCGCCACCAGCGAGGCGAGGAAACCGACTTTGGTGCCCAACAACGCTGCGACCTGAGAAGGCAGGAAGAAAATCAGGCCATAAACCGCTATCTGAATGGTCATATAGATAATGGCGAGCTGCCAGACGCGACCATTGCGCAGCGCATCACGCAGATGTGAAGTCGGCTTCTGCTGCTCTTCGCTCTCCAGCTGACGTTGCAGCGCCCGCTTCTCCTCGGCGCTGAGAAAACGCGCTTTCGCCGGTGTGTCGTCGATATAGCTGAAAGTGAAAACGCCGGCTGCCACCGCCAGTAATCCTTCAATGATAAACATCCAGAACCAGCCGGGATGGCCTAGCACGCCGTGCATTTCCAGCAGTGCGCCAGAGAGCGGTGAACCCAGCGTCAACGCCAGCGGCGCGCCCATGTAGAACAGTCCCATGACGCTAGCGCGCTGCTGTTGCGGGAACCACAGCGAGGTCAGATAAATCATGCCCGGGAAGAAACCCGCCTCAGCGGCGCCGAGCAAGGTACGCACCAGCAGGAATTTGGCTTCGGTATCAGCAAATGCCATCGCCGCCGAAAGCAATCCCCACAGCAGCGTGGTGCCGCCAATCCAGCTGCGCGCGCCAAAGCGTCGCATCAGCAAATTGGCCGGCACGCCAAGCAGCGCGTACACCACAAAGAAGATTCCAGCACCTAACGCGTAAGCTTCATTACTCAGGCCGGTATCAAGTTGATATGCCTCTTTGGCGAAACCAATGTTGGCGCGATCGAGAAACGCCAACACGTAGAGCATCAACATGAAAGGAATAAGACGTGCGCGATTCTTTTTAACCGCGCTTAACACCAGATTATTCATGGTAAACCCTCACGCAGGGCTGCGACGCGTCGCCGCAGCCGCTGCGATTAGTGTTGATAAGGACGCTTCAGTCCATCGCGATTCAGCTCCACGCCGAAGCCCGGTTTATCCAGCACCGATTTGTGCATGCGACCGTTAACCGGTACCGGTTCGTTGATCAGCAGCGGATCAAACTGCGGGCGCAGCGTGCTGCAATCCGGGCTGGTCATCAGGAATTCACTGAATGGGCTGTTGGTGAAGGTGATCACCGCGTGATGCGAGTAAACCGAGGAGCCGTGCGGCACCACCAGCTGGCCGCGTGATTTCGCCAGCGCCGCCACTTCCACCAGCGTGGTCAGGCCGCCGCACCAACCGACATCAGGCTGCAAAATATCGATGCCGGTTTCAGCCAGCGTGCGGAATGATTGCAGCGTGCCGTGATGTTCGCCGCTGGTGATCAACATGCCCTGCGGCGCTTGCTGTTTCAGCTGGGCGTATCCTTCGAACTGTTGCGGCGGCAAACACTCTTCAAGCCACTTGACGTTATAAGGTGCGCAGGCGTGAGCCAGCTTGGTGGCGAAATTGACGTCCTGGCTCATCCAGCAATCAAGCATCAGCCAGAAATCCGGGCCGCAACTTTCGCGATAGTGAGCGATGCGCGCCACCTCTTTACGGATGCCTTCATCGCCATCGTGCGGTCCCCACTGCACCGCCATTTTGCCGCCGATAAAGCCCATCTGCTGCGCCAGGTCCGGACGCGCACCGGTGGCGTAGAACTGCAGTTCATCGCGTACCGCGCCGCCCAGCAGTTTGTACACCGGCAGATCGGTGACTTTGCCGAACAGATCCCACAGCGCCAAATCGACGCACGAAATGGTGTTCATCACCAGGCCGCCCGAACCGGCGTAATACAGGGTGGCGTTCATCATCTGGTCGTGAATCAGTTTGATGTCGCTGACGCAGCGTCCTTCAAGGAAGCGGTTGAGATGCTTTTCCACAATGAAGCAGCCCATTTCGCCGCCGGTGGTAATGGCAAAACCGGTTTGACCGTTATCGGCTTCGACTTCGACAATTAGCGTGCCTAACACGTTGATGCCAAAGGATTGACGCGACTGCTCATACTGCTTGTATTTGCTCATGGGCGTGGCGACGTGGTCGTCAATCCAGTGATTGGCACCTTGATCGTGATAATCACCGCCAGCCGCTGCTTTATCCGCGGTAGCGCCACCGGCAAAGTAGGCGCGGACAGTTTTAATTTTAGGTAGGGACATGCTCTTCTCCTGGTTACGAGGCGTGTTTTTCCGCCGGGCTACGCCAGCCCAGCAGACGGGAAATATCGCGGGCGCAGGCAATCGCCTGGCCAGCAAGGTAATCGCGTTTGTCGTCGTCAATGTCGAGTCGGGTACCCACCAGCGAAATGGCGGCGACGAGCTGCTGGCGGGCATTGAAAATCGGCGCGGCGACGCAGCGCACATCGGGATAATCTTCACCGTTATCAAAGCTCCAGCCCTGACGGCGAATGCGTGCCAGCTCGGTACGCAGCGCCTCGGCGTTACGCAGCGAGGTTGGCGTCACCGCCACAAAACGCAGGCCGCTGATGATGCGTTCCTGCTCTTCAGGTTGCTGCCAGGCGAGCAGACACTTGCCAATGCCCGAGCGATACAGCGACAGGCTTTTGCCTTCGTGCGAGCGCACGCTGATGGTGGCGGCGGATTCGAGTTTGAGGATGTAACAGGCGTGACCACCCTCGAGGATGCCGAGGTGGCACAGCAGATTGGTCTGCTGCATTAAACGTGTCAGAGGTGGACGCGCAATATCGCGGATATCCATGCGCTGCAGTGCGTGACCGGCAAACTCCACCAGCCGCGTCCACAGGCAATAGTTGTTGTTGCGATCAATAGTGATCAGACGCTGTTTTTTCAGTTCAGCGAACAGCAGGTAGGCGCTGCTTTTAGGAAGCGCCAGCGTTTCGATGATCTCGGCGGCGCTGCACGGTCCGTGCTGGGCAATAAAGTCGAGAATCGCAATGGCGCGCGTCAGCGCGGGGACAGGCGTAATTTCCAACATGCTGGACTCCAGTCTGATGATCTGGAGCGCAGTGTTGTAGTTTTACTTCGTGATAAGTGTGCGCCGCTTCAAATTACGCGGCGCTGAGCGCGTTTGCTGGCAGCGCGTGTGCGGGAATGTGAATCGCGCCGCGCTGCGAGTACAGTCGGTTGTACTCCTGGCGCAGGAGCACGAGATCTAAGAGAAAATGTATTTGATCGCTGCAATGACCATCGTGGTGGTCATCACCATTAGCAAACGTTTGATCCAGCGCATATCGGTTTTCAGCGTGGCAACATCCGCTTTGAGTTGTTTCACGTCAGCTTTCAGTTCCTCAATATCCTTAATCGCGCCACTTAACCGAACATCCAGATCTTTAATCGCACCAGTAAGCCGAATATCCAGCTCTCTGATATCGCCGGTAAGTCGAACATCCAGTTCTTTAATGCTCCCTGTAATTCCTTCTCCGGCCTTCATTAAATCAGCACGAGATAACGCATTATCCTGCTGCATCTCAGTAAAGATCTCGACCATGGCTTCGGCCTGTTGGTCGCTGACGCCGGCCAACTGCAGTGCTTTAAAGGCTTTGTGTGTGTTCATCATCGCGAGTGTCATCCGTGAAGCTCCTGAGTTGATGTGAGGCGCGTGCCAACATCATGCTCAGCGAGCGATTGCTGCACCATGTGACTGTGTGTATTTTGCGCGGCGCTGCGAAAAATATCAATTAGTACAACAAGTAACGTGCAAGCGGATGCGGGGCGTCTCGCAAAATTGGCGTCAGATTCTGCTGCGAAACGTTTTGCGATATGGGAGCGGGAAGGTGTTGAGCGGCTTCTTAAAACGGCGGCGCAGCTTTTAATCCCTGCGCTGCCCGTTCAATAATTACTGAACCGGCTGGCCCGGTAGCAATTTCTCAGACATCAAGCGGCGGCAGGAGAGCCTTTCCTGTCGCGCTTGTTGCTGCTGTTCTGGCGACAAATCCTGCCACACCGCTTGCAGATGATCAGCCAAACCCTGTTGGAAATGAATCTTCTGCAATGCGTAATCTGCATTACTGCCTTCAATAATCTGCTGCATATCCTGCGCGGTATTGCCGCGTCCATCGTGAGTCAGCGTACAGAACATGGCGATGTAATAGCCTTTGTCCTCATCGCTGTAATGCGGCATCAGCCACCAAACCGCAGCACTGATGATGATCAGCAACGGCACAATGAATTTGAGTTTTAACATGAATGGTTTGTCCGCTGGAAAAAGGAAACGCGCGATAGTAACAGCATTCGGCTGGCCGCACATATTTTGCCGGCCGCATCCATAACGTAACCAGTTAACTGTGATCAGCTGCCGAGCGATTCATTTTGCCCGTCAAAACAAGACAGGTCTTAAATAGCTCGACTAACAGGTCACTATAAGTTGCAAACCCTTTCGCCATAAATCGACCAGATACGATGAACCTGACTCAGCTGACGCTGGCTATCGGTGCACTTTGTAGCTTCGAGCCGTTATATGCTAAAGAGATAAAACCCTTTTCTTCAGACATTCCACCGCTTCCTGTAACCCCCCTTTCTCACTCATCAACCGAAGCGGTTTTAGCGCCTTTATCCGAGCATCCCCACTCCGATTCGCTGTTGCATAACGTTAAACATGCAGCCGCTGACAGCTTAAAAATGGTGGGGAAATTTTTCGCACGAAACAGCTGGTATGATGATTTCAATCCGGCGGCTAATCGCCCGCATATTCAGGGAAAGCTTGCCGGTAGCAGGCCCCATTTATTTTGGTTTTACCGGCTGCAGAGCTCGATGATTGCTCCGCTTCCACCCGATCCGGATCTGATCGACCCCGTGCTCGATGGCAATCCACCTCCCCCGCCGCCGCCCTCCGTGCCAGGACCTAAGCCACAAATCCCAGCTTATGCCGCTCTGCCTGCCGCACTCTTTGGTATGGATGAAAATCTGCAAGCACGCTTTATCTATGATGCACAACTTGCAGGTCGGGATGGTCGCCATGACCTGTTCATTTCGGGTTTTAGCGTTGATGAGCGCTATCGCAGCGAAGCCAATCACAACCAGAGTGAAAACCGCTATTACGGCTGGCTGGTAGGCTTACGTGGATTACTGACGGAAGATGAGCAACGACAGCTGGCACTGAGTGTGGCGATCAGTAAAGGTCACTTCACTCTGGAGCCCTCACAGTCCAGCGGCAACAGCCACGGGCAGGTTGATACTCAAGGTATCAATGCCATGTTGAGCTGGCAGCCACAGCATGGCCTGCAACTGGCTCTGCCGATTAGCGTCGGTCACTATCGCGGCAATATAAGCAGTGATGAAAAAGATAAGGTGGCGCAGGTAAAAGCCCGCAGCGCCAATATCGGTATGGATGTTGGCTGGCGCTGGCAGCAGGGTTCACATGCGTTCACCCCAGTGCTGGGCGCCACCATGCAATGGGCACGCATCAAGGATATTCATGACAACGACAATCTACATATTGGTTATTCACAGCAAAAACAGCTGCAGTTCTCTGGCGGTATGAAATATGACTTCAGACCAACAGATAGCCTGAAATTTGGCCTTGAAACACGCTATGTGCAGTACAGCGGCCATGCGGGCAATGTTGCGGTAGATAAAGATAATCTGCGTACTGGCCGAGGCGGTAAGCACCTGCAATATAGCGGCGACGTTGGCTGGCAACTGACTGAGAATGTTCAGCTTAATAGCCAGCTTAAGTGGCAACATCGCCTAAGTCAGGAAGGTGCCAGCAACTGGCAGACACAACTGGGTGTAAAGATTACCTTTTAAAGCGCCTGCGCGCACGCCCAGGCCGAGCTCCACGCCCACTGGAAGTTGTAGCCGCCCAGCCAACCGGTAACGTCCACCACTTCGCCGATAAAGAACAAACCTGGCACATCGCGCGCTTCCATGGTTTTTGACGACAGTTGGGTGGTATCGACGCCGCCTAGCGTCACTTCGGCGGTGCGATAGCCTTCGGTGCCGTTTGGCTGCACGCGCCATTGATGTAGCGTGCTGACCAGTTCGCCCTGCTGCTTGCTGTTTAGCTGCTTCAGCGTGACGTCAGGAATCTGCTTTAGCTCCTGCAGCACTTCCACCAACCGTTTTGGCAGAATTTTCGCCAGGCTGTTTTTCAGGCTAAGATTGGGATGCGCCTCGCGCTGCACATGAATGAAATCATCCAGCGAAGTGGCAGGTGACAAATCAATGGTGACGAATTCACCCGGCTGCCAGTAGCTGGAGATTTGCAGCACGGCGGGCCCCGATAAGCCGCGATGGGTAAACAGCATCGCTTCTTTAAATAAGGTGCCGTCCTGCGCGGTGATGGTGGTGGGCAGCGCGACGCCCGACAGCGTGTTGAGCTGTTCCAGCAGCGGTTTATGCAGCGTGAACGGCACCAATGCCGCGCGCGTCGGGAACACTTTCAGGCCGAACTGTTCCGCCACTTTATAGCCAAACGGCGTGGCGCCGAGGCCTGGCATTGAGAGCCCGCCGCTGGCGATCACCAGTTTTTCTGCCTGCACCGATGTGCCGTTCAGCTGCAAGGTATAACCATTATCGTCGCGATCGACGCTCAGCACTTCACTGCGCAGGCGCAGCGTCACCTGGCCGGCATCACACTCTTTCAACAGCAGATCGACAATCTGCTGTGCGGAGTCATCGCAGAATAATTGCCCGAGCGTTTTCTCGTGATACGCAATGCCGTGGCGATTGACCAGATCGATGAAATCCCACTGGTTGTAGCGCGCCAGCGCCGATTTGCAGAAATGCGGATTGTGCGACAGATACGCCGCCGGTTCGGTGTGCATGTTGGTGAAGTTGCAGCGACCGCCGCCCGACATCAAAATCTTGCGACCGGCTTTTTTGCCGTTATCCAGCAGCAATACGCGGCGACCCAATTGCCCTGCCTGCGCAGCGCAGAACATGCCGGCTGCGCCTGCACCAATAATGATAACGTCAAACTTTTCCACTGCTTTTATCCGCCTTGCTCGAAAGGCGCTGATTGTAGGGATTTGCGGCTTTTAGCGCCAGCTTCAAAAAAATGCCGTAAATGTGTCATAATGTAACTTACTAATTTTAAGCTGTTTTCAGCTAAATCTATACGCTGCATTACAATTTTAAGACAATAAAGAGCTATATTTTTCTTTCATATCGCGCACGTTGTCGCAGATAATGCGCCGCGTTCATGTCCTCCCAAAATGGCGTAACGTTTATGCTACATCTGTTTGCTGGTCTCGACCTCAGTACCAGCCTGTTACTGATTCTTGCTCTGCTGTTTGTATTGTTTTACGAAGCAATCAACGGTTTTCACGACACTGCTAACGCGGTCGCGACTGTCATTTATACCCGTGCGATGCGGGCGCAACTGGCGGTTGTCATGGCGGGTGTTTTCAACTTCTTAGGTGTTTTGCTTGGTGGATTGAGCGTGGCGTATGCCATCGTTCACATGCTTCCGACCGATTTACTGTTGAATGTCGGTTCGGCTCACGGACTCGCCATGGTCTTCTCCATGCTGCTGGCCGCGATTATCTGGAACCTTGGCACCTGGTATTTGGGTTTGCCGGCGTCCAGTTCTCACACATTGATTGGCGCCATCATCGGTATTGGTCTCACCAACGCCCTGATGACCGGCACCTCGGTGGTTGACGCGCTCAACCTGCCGAAAGTCATCAATATCTTCATGTCCCTGATTCTTTCGCCGATTGTAGGTCTGGTGATTGCAGGCGGTCTGATCTTTATCCTGCGTCGCTACTGGAGCGGAACCACCAAGCGTTCACGCATCCACATGACGCCTGCTGACCGTGAAAAGATTGATGGCAAGAAAAAGCCCCCGTTCTGGACGCGCATTGCCCTGATCGTTTCTGCGATTGGCGTGAGCTACTCACACGGCGCTAACGATGGTCAGAAAGGCATTGGCCTGATTATGCTGGTGCTGATAGGCGTTGCGCCGGCTGGTTTTGTAGTGAACCTGAATGCGTCGGGTTATGACATCACCCGCACGCGCGATGCCGTAAACCATCTGGAGCAGTATTATCAGCAGCACAACGAATCACTGACGCACATGGTGCAGATGGCGCCGCCTGTGGTGCCAACGCCAGATGAATCGCTTGGCGGTCCGCAGGAGTTCCATTGCGACAGCAGCCGTGCGCTGCAGGCTATCGATCGTGCGCAGCTGCTGCTGAACAATCTGCAGAGCTACGATCAGCTGACGGTTGATCAACGCAGCCAGATGCGTCGCCTGCTGCTGTGCGTTTCCGATACCGTAGATAAAGTGGCCAAGCTGCCGGAAACCAGCGCGGACGATAAGCGCTTCCTCAACAAGCTGAAAAGCGATTTGCTGGGCACCGTTGAGTACGCACCGATCTGGATTATTGTGGCTGTGGCGCTGGCGCTGGGCATCGGCACCATGATTGGCTGGCGTCGTGTTGCCACCACCATTGGTGAGAAAATCGGTAAGAAAGGCATGACGTATGCGCAAGGGATGTCGGCGCAGGTGACGGCCGCAGTATCGATTGGCGTGGCCAGTTACACCGGTATGCCCGTTTCTACCACGCACATTCTGTCGTCGTCGGTAGCCGGTACTATGCTGGTCGATGGCGGAGGATTGCAGAGTCGCACCATCAAAAATATCGCTATGGCGTGGGTGTTCACCTTGCCGGTGTGTATTTTGCTGTCGGGTTCGCTCTACTGGATTGCACTGAAACTGATCTAAGCAAAGCGCAGAAATATTCGAGGGCGACGCGATGTCGCCCTTTTTTATTGCCCTTTTTTATTGCCCTTTTTATTGCCAGATCGCCATCGCAATCAAACTCACCACCACCAAAAAGCAGAGCCCGCTGGTCAACACAAACTGCCCGCGCACGCGCTCACAGCGGCGAATGAACTCGTCGTCATGATGATCGTGATAGCGCTTCTCCCAGATATAGCGCACCAGCCGCACCTGCTTACTCGGCTGCCCGTGCGACGTGAAGAAACCCGCGCCATCCACGTATTGATATAACAGCGGATCGCAACCGCGCAAAACGGCTAAAAGTGAGCGCAAAGAAGAGAAATAGCGCGCCATATTCACCAGACAAACCACACACAGAGCCCAAAAAAGCGCGATAGTGCTGATCATGTTCCCCTCCCGGCTGGAGCCGCAACGACGTCGAACGCAGCGGGGAATTGCTGTAGACGCCGCACGGGAAATAAACCAGCCATTGAATGATGTCGATTGCATTGTTGTTATGCGAACCTGAGTGCGCAACGCATACGGCAGTGGCACTTATTTTCAGTGTAGGAGATCTGTTGAATTTTTTTCCAGCGATGATTTTCGTTCAGGGCGAGTGAAAAAGCCGATAACGCTTGATCTTCCTCACAAGCGAACTTGCGCTTGCAGCATTTGTTAACAACTCTGGCTATACTCAGGACATAACAAAAACCGCCTGCAAGGCTGAAATAGTTGGTTGGTGGCGCTTCATCGCCGTCTCGCGCAAAGGAATCGCCGACCGTGAAAGCAGGAAGATTGCCCCGAATCTTGAGAAAGGAGTTTTATCATGGCTTATAAACACATCCTGATTGCAGTAGACCTTTCCCCGGAAAGCCAGTTGCTGGTTGATAAAGCCGTTTCGCTGGCCCGTCCTTATGATGCAAAAATCTCGCTGATCCACGTTGATGTGAACTATTCAGACCTCTACACCGGGCTGATTGATGTCAATCTGGGCGACATGCAGAAGCGTATTTCTGAAGAGACGCACACCGCGCTGAAAGAGCTGTCAATTAACGCCGGTTATCCGATCAGTGAAACCCTGAGCGGCAGCGGCGATCTTGGCCAGGTGCTGGTGGATGCGATTAAGAAATATGATGTGGATTTGGTGGTGTGTGGTCACCATCAGGACTTCTGGAGCAAGCTGATGTCATCGGCGCGCCAGTTGATTAACACCGTGCATATCGACATGTTGATTGTGCCGCTGCGCGACGAAGACGAAGAATAAAAATCAGGCCGGGTTACCGGCCTGATTTTTTGTAGCGGCGCAATGTATTGCGCATTGTTTGCGTTATTACCCCTGCGGCGGATAAATATCAAAACGATGGCTTTTGGTCACCACCGCATCCTGCGTCACCACGCCCGCTAACGGCGGCGCGTAATCCGGACGCTTCACCACAATGCGCTTCTTCGCCAGACGGCGCGCCGGTTCCAGCAACGCATCAGCATCATCATCCGCACCGACCAACGACTGAAACACCCGCATCTCTTTCTTCACCATCGCGCTTTTCTGGCGATGCGGATACATCGGATCGAGATAGACCACATCCGGCGCAGGCGTGATATCGCTCAGCGCTTGCTGGCTAACAGCGTGCAGCAACGTCAGCCGATCGCGCAGCCAGCCGCCAATCTCCGCATCCTGATAACCGCGACGCAAACCATCGTCCAGCAAGGCCGCCACCACCGGATGGCGCTCCAGCATGCGCACGCGACAGCCCAGCGCCGCCAGCACAAACGCATCGCGCCCCAAACCGGCCGTTGCATCAACCACGTCTGGCAGATAACCGCTTTTGATGCCGACCGCTTTTGCCACCGCTTCGCCGCGACCGCCGCCAAACTTACGCCGATGCGCCATCGCGCCCGAGACGAAATCCACGAAGATGCCGCCGAGTTTCGGCTCATCCAGTTTACGCAACTCAAGATGCTCAGCGGTTAACACCAGCGCCATCGTCGCTTGTTCGTCCTGCTGCAAACCCCAGCGCTCGGCTAAATGTAATAAGGCGCCGTCTCCGGCGCCCGTTTCATCGATTAAACCAATTTTCACAAGCCGGCTTATCCCTGAATTCCGTAGTGTTCCAGCATCGCATCGAGCTGCGGTTCACGACCACGGAAGCGTTTGAACAGCTCCATGGGCTCTTCGGAACCGCCACGCGTCAGGATGTTGTCGAGGAACGACTGACCAGTCTGACGGTTGAAAATGCCCTCTTCTTCGAAGCGCGAATAGGCATCGGCAGCCAACACGTCGGCCCACAGATAGCTGTAGTAACCGGCCGCATATCCGCCAGCAAAGACGTGGCTGAAGGCGTGGGGGAAACGGCCCCATTCCGGGCTTGGCACCACGGCAACCTGCTTCTTCACTTCACGCAGGGTTTCGAGGATGCGCGCACCTTGGGCGGGATCGAACTCGGTATGCAGACGGAAATCGAACAGGCCGAACTCCAGCTGACGCAGAATAAATAGCGCCGCCTGATAATTTTTTGCCGCCAGCATTTTATCCAGCAGTTCCTTCGGCAGCGGTTCACCGGTTTCGTAGTGGCCGGAGATAAACGCCAGCGCTTCCGGCTCCCAGCACCAGTTTTCCATAAACTGGCTCGGGAGCTCGACGGCATCCCACGGCACACCGCTGATGCCAGACACGCCCGGAGTTTCGATGCGCGTCAGCATATGATGCAGACCGTGACCGAATTCATGGAACAGCGTGATCACTTCATCGTGCGTGAACAGCGCCGGTTTGCCCTGCAGCGGACGGTTAAAGTTACAGGTGAGATAGGCCACCGGCTTCTGCAGGCTGCCGTCGGCTTTACGCATCTGGCCGACGCAATCGTCCATCCACGCACCGCCACGCTTGTTTTCACGTGCGTAGAGATCGAGGTAGAAGCTGCCGCGCAGTTCACCGCTTTCGTCGAACAGGTCGAAGAAGCGCACGTCTGGATGGTAAACATCGACGTCTTTACGCTCTTTAGCGGTGATGCCGTAAATGCGTTTAACCACTTCGAACAAACCACTCACCGCGCGCGCTTCCGGGAAGTACGGACGCAGCTGCTCGTCGCTGATGGTGTAGAGATGCTGTTTCTGTTTCTCGCCGTAATACGTCAGATCCCACGGATTCATCTCGTCGACGCCGTACTCTTTCTTCGCGAAGGCGCGCAGCTGAGCCAGCTCTTTTTCACCCTGCGGACGGGCGCGTTTCGCCAGATCGGTCAGGAAGTCGATGACCTGCGCCGGATTTTCCGCCATTTTGGTTGCCAGCGATTTGTCGGCGTAAGAATCGAAGCCCAGCAGCTGAGCCAGTTCATGACGCAGCGCCAGCTCTTCCGCCATCACCGGACCGTTGTCCCATTTGCCAGCATTCGGGCCCTGTTCGGAAGCACGCGTTGAATACGCGCGGTACAGCTCTTCACGCAGCGCAGCGTTGTCGCAGTAAGTCATGACCGGCAGATAGCTTGGGATATCCAGCGTCAGCAGCCAGCCTTGTTGCTCTTTGGCTTCGGCCTGCGCTTTGGCGGCGGCCAGCGCGCTTTCCGGCATACCCGCCAGCTCCGCTTCATCGGTCACTAGCTTGCTCCAGCCCATGGTGGCGTCGAGCACGTTGTTGCTGTAGGTCGAACCCAGTTCAGAAAGACGTGCCGCGATTTCGCCGTAGCGCTTTTGCTTCTCTTTATCGAGGCCGATACCGGACAGCTCGAAATCACGCAGGCTGTTATCCACCGCTTTCTTCTGCGCGGTATCCAGCGCCGCATAGCTATCGCCCTCTTTCAGGTTGCGATAGGCCTGATACAAACCTTCATTCTGGCCGACCCAGGTGCTGTATTCGGACAGCAGCGGCAGCGTTTGCTCGTAAGCTTCGCGCAGTTCCGGGCTGTTTTTCACCGAGTTCAGATGGCTGACCGGCGAGAACAGGCGACCTAAGCGATCGTCAACTTCAGCCAGCGGCTGCACCAGATTTTCCCAGGTGTAAGGCGCGCCTTGCGCCACAACGCGCTCCACCGCTGCGCGGCAGTCGTTCAGCGCTTCGGTAACCGCAGGAACCACATGTTCAGGTTTGATAGCAGAAAACGGGGGCAGCGAAAAAGGCGTGAGTAACGGATTGGTCATAAGCGCAGTCCTTTCATGATGAAGTAGTGGCGCGAATGCTCGCGCGACGCATTTTACTAACATGCGGCTTGATGACAGGAAAATCAATGCCACTGAGCCCGGACCCACGAAGAAAAGGCTGCGCTAAGACTCAGGCGGAGAGTAAAAACACGGTAATAATCCAGCATCACGGCCGATGACGTTGTCTCATCACATTTTCCTGTCACGGCTTAAAAGGCAACAAAGGCTTCAGCGCTATTGGTTTAATAGTGCTGAAGCCCATGCAAAGCGGGAATTATCGTACGGCAGCTTAATGCTCAGGGGGTTAAATACAGATGTTTAACCGGCCTGACGAATAATCAGCTGTGACAGACGTGTCTTAATACGGAAGCACAATTCACGAATCTGGAATTGATAACGCGGCATCACTAAGTCGTTAATATCCGCGCCAATGGAATCTTTAATTTGCAGGTATTTATTGGTCTGGGCACCGATTTTCTGGAATTCGGCCTGATAGCTGTCAAATGACGCCTGGCTATACAGACGCATCGCGTCGAGCTCTTTACGGCACTGCTGAATATTGCTGGAACGGTCGTCACTGAGTGAAGCCGTCGCGGGTTGCGCCGGCGCTGAAGCCACAAATGGCGTACCTTGCTGCTCTGGCGCGGTTTGCGCGGCGGATTGTTCGTCCGCAGTCGGCGGCGTTACTAAACTATGAACGGGTTGTTGTTTCGCGCAGCCAGTCAGTACCAACAGGCTTGCCACCGCGACACCAGTCATTTTTTTCATTATTGTCACCAGGAGTTGTTTGAGATGCTTTTAGCAAAAAATTATACGGTCTTCACCGGAAAGTTTCCTGCCAGAACCACCTGGCATTTCGCTCATGACCGCTTCGTTATCGGAAACTAACTTACTTAATCCGCGATGAAATTTCGAGTATCACGTCATTTCGTAGCAAATTACCGACAAGAAGTCTGATCGCAACCGGCTATAGCGGCGCATTGGCGCAAAACTTAAGCGGCAGCCAAAACGTCAGCAATTTTTATGCAGCGCGGCTATAATCGCGCCACACACGATGTTTTCACTCCCTTTGATGCAACCGCGGACCCCCTTTTTTTATGCTGAGTTATCGCCACAGTTTTCATGCCGGCAACCATGCCGACGTGCTGAAACACACCGTTGAAAGCCTGATCCTCACCGCTCTGATGGAGAAGGAAAAACCTTTCCTCTATCTGGATACCCACGCCGGTGCCGGACGTTACCTGCTGAGCGGAGAGCACGCCGAGCGTACCGGTGAATATCTGGAAGGCATTGGCCGCATCTGGCAGCAGCCGGATGTGCCGGAGTTGCTCAAGCCGTATCTCTCGGCGGTGCGTAATCTCAATCCGCACGGCACCTTAAAGTACTATCCTGGTTCGCCGTTGATTGCCCGCTTCCTGCTGCGTGAAGAGGACAAAATGGAGCTGACAGAGCTGCACTCCAGCGATTACCCGCTGCTGCGCACCGAATTCAGCAAAGATTCACGTGCGCGCGTGGCGCGTGGTGATGGCTACCAACAGCTGAAAGCCAAGCTGCCGCCGCTGAGCCGTCGCGGCCTGATTCTGATCGATCCGCCATATGAGTTGAAAAGCGATTATCAGGATGTGGTGAAAGGCATTCAGGAAGGTCACAAGCGTTTCGCCACCGGCGTGTTTGCGCTGTGGTATCCAGTGGTGATGCGTCAGCAGATAAAACACATGATTAAAGATTTGCAGGCCACTAATATCCGCAACATTCTGCAGATTGAACTGGCGGTGCGTCCAGACAGCGATCAGCGCGGCATGACGGCTTCCGGCATGATCGTGATTAACCCGCCGTGGAAGCTGAAAGCGCAGATGGAAGAGCTGCTGCCGTGGCTGCATCAGAAGCTGGTGCCCGCCGGAACCGGTCACTTCAGCGTCACGCAGATCGTGCCAGAGTAAGTTCGCCTTACCGCGTCGCCAGCCTATCAGGACTATTATCATGTGGATCATTCTGGCTGGCGCGCTTGCTATGCTGTCGCCCGCCAAACGTTTTTCGGTACTGCTGCTCACGCTCGCCACCATTCTTGGGCTGTTCGAGGATGTGCTGGATTGGCCAGCGATGCTGCTGCTCGGCGCCATTGCCGTCATCGCCTGGATTCGCGTGGAAAATAACGCGCGCTGGATTCAGTGGGTGAGTGAAGCCGCGCTGGTTGCCATTGCCATCGGCCTGTTTGTACACTTTTTCCCGGGCTTCAAAAATCCGCGCCAGGTGGAAGATGTGCAGGCCGGGCCGCTCAGCCTGCCCTTTAGTTTCTCGTACAACTTCGATAAAGCGCTGATTCCGTTTGTGCTGCTCATCTGCTTGCCGCAGCTGTTCCGCACCCAATCCGCGCCGCCGCGACTTAAAATTTTGTGGCTGGCGCTGCTGGCGGCGATTCCGCTGCTGTTGTATGTCGCGGTGCAGTTGGGTGGCCTGGCCGTTGAACCCCACTGGCCGGAATGGTTGGGCCGTTTTATGCTGGCGAACCTGTTCTTCGTGTCACTTGCAGAAGAAGCGTTCTTTCGTGGCTATCTGCAACAGCGTCTGCGCCAGCACATTGGTGCCGTGGCGGCATTGCTGTTGACGTCGCTGCTGTTTGGTCTGGCGCATTTCCCTGGCGGACCGCTGCTGATGATCTTCGCCACGCTCGCCGGATTGATTTACGGCCTGGCGTGGCAGTGGAGCGGACGCCTGTGGGTCGCCACCGGCATCCATTTCCTGTTCAACATGACGCATCTGCTGTTCTTCACCTATCCGGCGCTACAGCACTAAACCTCGAACACCGCGAAATCATGTGCCAGCTCGGTCGCCGCAAACACCGACTGGCACTCCGCCAACAGTTTTTCCCGATCCTTCGATAAATAGCGCGAGCTGAAATGCGTGGCGATCATGCGCTTCGCCCCCGACTGTTTCGCTACTTCCGCAGCCTGAATGGTGGTTGAGTGGCCGCGTCCATTGGCTTTCTCCTGCAGCGCCGCCTCCAGCGTGGTTTCATGCACCATCACATCGGCATTCGCGGCCAGCTGGAGCGCCACGTCGGTGGGCGCGGTATCACCAAATATCGCCAGCACTTTGCCTTTGGTTGCCGGGCCAAGATAATTCGCGCCGTTGATCTCGCGACCATCTTCCAGCTGGATACGCTTACCCGCTTTCAAATCCTGATACCACGGCCCGCGCGGTACACCTTCGGCTTTCAGGCGCGGCGCATCAAGGAAGCCTGGTTTATCGTGCTGCTCGATGCGATAGCCATAACACTCAATCACATGATTCATCGGCCAGGCCGTCACGCGCACTTCGCCGTCATCCAGCACTAAACCGGCTTCGATCTCGATAATCTCCAGCGGATAAGAGGTGTACGAGCCACTCAAACTGAGCGCCGTCTCGATAAACTGGCGAATACCTTTCGGCCCGTAAATGGTCATCGGTTCGGGGATGCCGGCCATGGAGCGGCTAGTGAGCAAGCCCGGCAGCCCAAAGATGTGGTCGCCGTGCAGATGGGTGATAAAGATTTTCTCCAGCTTGCCCGGCTTCAGCGCGGAGCGCATATATTGATGCTGCGTCGCCTCGCCGCAGTCAAACAGCCAGGTGTCGCCACGTTTCGATAGCGTCAGCGCTATCGCCGTGACGTTACGTTGCAGGCTGGGCGCACCGCCGCCGGTGCCGAGGAATGTCAGTTGCATGCTATGCTTCCCTGTAATCGGACATAAAAATCAATGCTATTACAATCATAGGTGCAATCTTTGCGTCAATAATCGTCATAGCGTTAAACTCTATGCCAATTTTCTTCCAACAGACGGACATAACGGATGACCAGACATTTTGACTACCTCGCCATCGGCGGCGGCAGCGGCGGTATCGCCTCGATTAACCGTGCCGCGATGCACGGCCAGAAGTGCGCGCTGATTGAAGCCAAAGAGCTGGGCGGCACCTGTGTCAACGTCGGCTGCGTACCGAAAAAGGTCATGTGGCATGCGGCACAAATCGCTGAAGCTATTCATCTTTATGGGCCAGATTATGGCTTTGATACCACGGTAAACCGGTTTGACTGGTCAATTCTGGTGAAAAACCGCAGCGCCTACATCGACCGCATTCACAGCTCGTACGACAACGTGCTGGGTAAAAACAAGGTTGAGGTGATCAAAGGTTTCGCGCGCTTTATCGATGCCAACACCGTGGAAGTGAACGGTGAAACACTCACTGCCGATCATATTCTGATCGCCACCGGCGGGCGTCCAAGCCATCCAAACGTGCCGGGCGCGGAATACGGTATCGATTCTGACGGTTTCTTCGAACTCGATGCGCTGCCAAAACGCGTGGCGGTCGTGGGCGCGGGTTACATCGCGGTTGAGCTGGCGGGCGTGGTCAATGCGCTGGGTGCGGAAACCCATCTCTTCGTGCGTAAGCATGCGCCACTGCGCAGCTTCGATCCGCTGATCGTCGATACGCTGGTTGAAGTGATGCAGGCCGAAGGCCCAACGCTGCACACCGAATCGATTCCAAAAGCCGTGATTAAAAACGCCGACGGCAGCCTGACGCTGCAGCTGGAAAGTGGCCACGAGCAAACCGTGGATTGCCTGGTGTGGGCGATTGGCCGTGAGCCGGCGACCGACAACCTCAACCTGGCAGCAACCGGCGTGGCGCTGAACGACAAAGGTTACATCAAGGTCGATAAGTTCCAGAACACCAGCGTGAAAGGCATCTACGCGGTGGGCGACAACACCGGCGCGGTGGAACTGACGCCGGTGGCCGTGGCGGCAGGTCGTCGTCTCTCCGAGCGCCTGTTCAACAACAAACCGGACGAGCATCTGGATTACAGCAACGTGCCGACCGTGGTGTTCAGCCATCCGCCGATTGGCACCGTGGGCCTGACCGAACCGCAGGCGCGCGAACAGTACGGCGACGATCAGGTGAAAGTGTATAAATCTTCTTTCACCGCGATGTATACCGCCGTTACCCAGCATCGCCAGCCGTGCCGTATGAAGCTGGTGTGCGTTGGCCCGGAAGAGAAGATTGTCGGCATTCACGGTATCGGTAACGGTATGGATGAGATGCTGCAAGGCTTCGCGGTGGCGCTGAAAATGGGCGCGACCAAGCAAGACTTCGATAACACCGTAGCGATTCACCCAACAGCGGCGGAAGAGTTTGTGACGATGCGTTAATATTTCCCGCCGGAATTGAAAAACCAGCCATTTATTCATGGCTGGTTTTTTTATGGCTGCAATTTATATACCTTTTTCTTCACTACTCAATAATCCACGCACAGGATAAGATTTATTTCTTTGCTGCAGGGTGCGCATTAATGCGCACCGCAAACTTCATGGCATTGCCAGCTTATTTATTTTTACGGGGAGAACGGTGTGAACAAAGGTCGGAATCGGGCATGAATATTATTGATATCATTATGTCCGCAGGCAAAGCCTCGGTAGACGTGGCGCTCTACACGTTGATTCCGATTATGGTGGTGATGTTATTCATCATGAAATATCTGGAGGTCAAAGGCGTACTGGATTTTGTTGTACGTCATGCCACACCGTTATTAAAACCCTTCGGTATTACCGGTCTGGCATTTTTTGCCATGATTCAACTTAATTTCGTCAGCTTCGCGGCCCCGCTGGCGGCGCTGGCCATCATGGAAAAGCGCGGTACATCCGATCGTCATATGGCGGCTACGCTGGCGATGCTGTTTGCGATGGGCCAGGCCAGCACCTTTTATCCCCTGATTCCGGCGGGATTACACTGGAGCACAGCGCTAATTATTTCGATCTGCGGCGGTGTATTAGCGGCGGCGGCAACCTATCACCTGTTTGGCCGCAAACTTTCCGATGCGGTGCTATTAAATGAAGATGAGGCTGTTACCAACAGCGAAAATAAAATGGGGCTGATTGGCATCATTAATAGCGCCGGATCCGATGCGATTCGTCTGGCGCTGGGTTCGCTGCCGATGCTGATTATTTCATTATCGGTGGTTGGCATGTTGAAAGAAGCGGGCGGGATTGAAATGCTGACGCGTCTGGTGTCGCCACTGCTGGATAAGCTGAATATTTCCGAAGTCTATATTCTTCCGGCGCTGACCAAATGTCTGGCGGGCGGCACCGCCTATTACGGCGTGGTGGCGGGATTGGTGGAGAAAGGATTATACAGCGCGCACAACATCAACGCCTCGGCGGGACTACTGATTCAGACCTTTGACCTGCCCGGCATCGGGATTTACCTTGGCCTGTTGAGCCGATTCCCGCGCCTGTTCCGCTTTGCCGTGCCTGGCATTCTACTCGGTATTGCGCTGCGTGCGACGGTGCACGCCATTCTATTCTGATGATGGCTCAAAAGCGTTGATGATGGATAGCCGCCAAACCCTCTGCTTTGTGATTATATAGAACTAAAACACAGTAAAAATCTATATACATTGCAGATATAGAAAAGAATATCTATAATATCTAAATCCAGTGAGGAGTGTTTGTAACAAGTGAGGTAAGGGAATGCCAGAGCTACATTGGCGCAAAGCTGCTCTGAAGCAGATGCGAGCCATTGCAGACGCTAACGAAAGGAAGAAGCTGAATGAGCAAGTGAATGAGTTAAAAAAGTTTCCGCTTGTTCCGCCCAATCTGGATGTTAAGTCTTTGAAAAATGGTCAGGCTGACTATCGGCTTAGATGGGGAAATTATCGTGTTTTGTTCGACTACAACAAAGGCGAGGAACCGAAAATCATCGCTATTCAGCAGGTAATGAGACGTACCAGCGGAACATATAAATAATCAAGGTAGAGATTTGCTGCCTTAATTCACAGATTCTCATCTCGCTTCAAAGAAACTGATAACGTTGAATACTGGAACATAAATCCCATGATCGAATTCATTACTGACAGTGCTGGCAACCGCAAAGCGGCAATTGTTCCCATCGAGCTGTTCGAAAAAATGACTCAACATGCTGATTTCGCTGAACTATGGGAATCAATCCCTTACGAATCCGGTATTAATGATAACGCCTTGATTCCTAATGACGTCGTAGACATCGCCCTTAATAAGGGTGTCACCCTTCATGCCGCATGGCGTATTTATCGTAAGCTGACTCAAAAGCAGGTTGCTGAAGCGCTTGGCATCACGCAAGCGTCTGTCTCCGCCATGGAAAAAAGCGAAAAACCGCGTGATTTTAATCTCGCCAAGCTCGCTGAGCTTTACGAGTGCATGCCAGAACAACTTACCGATGATTAAACAAAAAGCCGGTCTTCCCGGCTTTTTTGTGCCACGCGTTCTGCATGGCACTCGCGTGATTTTTAAATTATACGATTACACATCCGCGCCGAATGCCACATCGCGTTGCCCGCGCAGCTCCGCCAACCGCCCTTCCAGCGCCGCTTCGATGTTCTGATACGCCGTACTGCCAAGCGCTAAACGCAGCGGCATGCTGGCCTGATCCAGCGTGGCGATCATCGCCGTAACGCATTTCCCGGCATCGCCAGCAATGGTGAAATCGCCTGAAAGAATTGCCTGGCGCAGCTGGCCCGCAGCGTTTTCACGATAAACTTCTAGCGCATCTGCCACGTCCAGCCCCGCGCCAAAATGGGTTGCGGTGGGGCCCGGTTCCACCAGTAGGAAATCGATACCGAAACTGGCGACTTCCTGGCGCACCGCCTCGACAAATCCTTCAATCCCCCATTTCGTGGCGTGATACAGGCTGAAATTGGGATAAGCGACCTGGCCGCCTTCCGAGGAAACCTGTGCGATGCGCCCGCCGCCTTGCTGGCGCAGGAACGGGATCACCGCACGAATCAGCTGGATTGAGCCGGTAAGATTGGTGGCGATCTGCCGATCAATCTGCGCATCGCTCAACTCTTCAGCTGCGCCGAACAGGCCGTAAGCGGCATTGCTCACCACCACATCAATGCGATCGATGGCGGCAAAGGCGCGTTCAATGGTGGGCGCGATGCTGGCGGTGTGCGCCAGATCGAGCGTAATAACCTGCAGCCGTTCACCATAGGTTTGCTGCAGATCGGCCATCACCTGTTCACGCCGCACCGTCGCTACTACGCGATCGCCACGCGCCAGTAAACGTTCACTCATCAATCGGCCCAGCCCGCTGCTGGCGCCGGTAATCAACCAGGTTTTCATCTTGTGCTCCTCATATTGAAAACCTGATGGTAGATCGCTTTACTGGTGGAGATAATCCACCTAATCGCGCATGACCCGGTGAGGAAAAGCCACCAATGAGACGTCCTTCCTGGCACGAACTGCAGGCCATCAAAACGCTGGGCGAGCAGCGCAGCTTTCGTCGTGCCGCTGAAATGCTCGGCCTCAAGCGCTCGTCACTCAGCCATCTGGTGAAAACGCTGGAGCACAATCTGGGCGTACAGCTGTTTCAACGCACCACACGTAGCGTGTCGCTCACCGATGCCGGGCAGCAACTGCTGGATCGACTCTCGCCGCTGCTGAACCAGATGGATGATGTGCTGCACGACATCTCCACCAGCCGCCATCAGCATTACGGCACGCTGCGTATCAGCGCCAGCGATGCCGCGATCGCTTTGCTGCTGGAGCACGTGGTGGCGGACTTTAGCGCGCGCTATCCCGATATCCAGCTCGATTTCGCCGCGCAAGGTGCGTTGGTGGATATCACCGCCGCCGGTTTTGATGCCGGCATTCGGCTGATTGAGGATGTGCCGCAGGATATGGTGGCCGTTCCGCTTGGCGGCCCGCTGACGTTTGTCACCGTCGCCGCGCCCGCTTATCTGGCGAGAAACGCGGCGGTTAATCATCCGCGCGATCTGCTACAGCAACAGTGCATTCGCCAGCGCTTACCGAGCGGAAAACGTTATCAGTGGGAATATGCGCAGGCGGAAGAAAAGCAGGAGATTGACGTGCCAGGCACGCTGACTTTGGACAGCAACGCGCTGATGGCGCAGGCCGCTCTCGCCGGTTTAGGCATTGCTTATGTGCCGTCGCTGTATGTCGAGAAAGAGATGCGCAGCGGCCAGTTGGTGGAGCTGCTGGCCGATTGGCGGGTGCAATCGGCGGGGATTGCGCTGTGGTTCCCACCCAACCGGCATCAATCCATGGCGCTGCGGCTGTTTATCGATGCGCTGAAAATCAGCCTGCCGCGTCATGCGTGAGGCGAGCAGCACGGCTTTTGTCTTAAAACCTGTAGCAATGGCGTTGATCACCTCATGCCCGGCGGCGTAACCTGTCGCCACAAAACCTAAAAAATACACCATCGCAAAATGATCGTACGTCCTCACCAACACTGGTTTCTCCGGCTATTTGACTGGCATGGATCGGTGCTCAGCAACATCGTGTTCCGCCTGTCGCTTAACCTGCTGATGTCGCTGATCGCCATCTTTGGCTATCCGTGGTACTCCACTTTCGGCATTCACCTCACCACTGCGCCTTTTAGCCTGGTCGGGGTGTCGATCGCCATCTTCCTCGGCTTTCGCAATAACGCCAGCTATGCGCGCTTTCTTGAAGCCCGCACCTTGTGGGGCAGCCTGCATATCACCCAGCGCTCGCTGCTGCGGCAGATCAAAAGCATGCGTGGCGTGAGCGAAGAAAAGGTGCGGGAATTTACCGGCTTGCTGCTGGCGTTCTGCTGGTGCCTGAAACATCGCCTGCGTAAAACCGATGTGCAGGCCGATTTACAGCGTTTGCTGCCGGCTAACTGGCACAGCGCGGTGTTGCATCATCCGATGCCGACGTCGCAGATTTTAGTGTGTTTGAGTGAATGGCTGGCGCTACGCCGCGATGAAGGGTTGGTGTCGGATATTGTCTGGCAAAGCATTGATGAGAATCTGAATCAGCTATCGGCGATTCTGGGCGGTTGCGATCGCATTGCCAGCACACCGATTCCGTTCGCCTACAGCCTGATTCTGCATCGCACCGTTTATCTGTTCTGCACGCTGCTGCCGTTTGCGCTGGTGGCGGATTTGCACCTGATGACGCCGCTGGTGTCGATGTTTATCTCCTACACCTTTTTATCGCTGGAAGCGCTGGCGGAGGAGCTGGAACATCCGTTTGGCACCGCACCGAATCATCTGCCGCTCGATGCGCTGTGCGTCACTATCGAACGCAATTTGAAAGCGATGAATGGCGATATGCCGCTACCGGAACCACTGCAGCCGGATGCGCATTTCAATTTGACGTAATCAACTCTGATTATCCAACCAACGCACATACGCCTGATCCCACAATGCGGCAGGCGTGCCCGCTTTGCCGAGACCAAAACCGTGACCGCCGCTGCTGAGCTCAATCAGCTCAACCGGCACGCGCATGCGGCGGCAGGTATCGCGCATCAGTTCAGTATTATGAGGATTGGAGGTGCGATCGTCCTCGGCCTGCGCGAGGAACGTCGGGGGATAGTGACGTGTGACGTAATTTTGCACTGACCAGTTGGCTTCCTGGCTTGGCGTGGCGTTTTTCCCCACCATCATCAGATGCGTGTTGGTGTGCTGATATGGCGCTTCAAGGGTGATCACCGGATAAATCAGGCCAACGCTATCCACCTTCGGCCTGATCTGGTCAAGCGGATCCTGCGCCGGATAGGATTCGAAATCCGGACGCGCCGCCGCCATGCCAAGTAGATGGCCACCGGCAGAAAAGCCCAGCACATGCACTTTGCGCTCCATCGAACGCACCAGACGAATGGCGCGCTGCGCGTCCTGCAGCGGTGCCAGATTGCCCGCCTGCCACTTCTCACCCGGCAAACGGTAGCTGAGCACATACACGGTATAACCGTTGGCATTAAGCCAGCGCGCTACCGGCCAGGCTTCGCGGCCCATGCCGATAAAACGATAGCCGCCGCCCGCGGCCACAATCACCGCTTCGCCGTTGGGATTTTCCGGGCGGAAACGCTGAATCGCGGGTGAAACGATATTGGTCCAGGAGCCGTGCGAATTCACTTTAAGCAAGCCGGAAGGACCGCCGCCGCCCGGCGGATCGTCGGGCCACAACGGAATGACGTCATCGCGGGCAAACAGCTTGCCCGTGGTCATCGAGAGAACGGTTGCTCCAGTAGCCAACAAAAAGTGACGACGTGTAATCATCTTGCCCAGTGCCAGTATGCAAAAAATGCCAGCTTCAACAGCTGAATCTCATTATGTGACGCGTGTCTGATTTCGACGTTGGCGATTATGTACGTAAATCGTACAAAAAAGCCATAAAAAAACGCGCCTAAAAAGGCGCGAGCTTTTTCGAATACCCTAAATAATTCGAGCTGCAGGAAGGCGGCAAGGGGGTGAATCCCCAGGAGCTTACAAAAGTAAGTGACTGGGGTGAGCACACGCAGCCAACGCACCTGCAGCTTGAAGTATGACGGGTATTAGTCCTGTTGCTGGAACTGGGTCATTACCGTTTGTTCGCACTGCTGCTGATCTTTACGCAGTTTGCCGCGCTCATCTTCGCCCAACTCCAGCCATGCGCTAATCACTTCCTGCGCGATTTCTTCATTGAATTCAGGCTGCTGCATGGCCGATGAAGACTGGCTGGCCGCGAGTTGCGACTTCAGCTTCTCAGTGTAGCCATCCAAATCGCTGGTCTTCTTTTCACTGCTCACCAGATGACACAGCTGGCTGGCATAAACATTCTCTTCCTGATTATTGTCACCGTCGGCAGCCAACGCGCCGGCCGACAGCGACAGCCCAACGAGGGCGAGTAATAACGCTTTCATAATAGGCTCCAATAATTTCCAATAAATCATTTTTCGTTCTGTTCGGCGCGGGCGGCCTGACGGGCAGCACGCCAGTTCAACAATGGCGTGACCGTGATGCCGTGCAACACAATGCTGCACACCACTAACGTCAGCGCCATGTCCACCATCTGCTCCGCCTGCGGTCCACGCATGCCGTGCACCCATGCATAGGCAATATAATTGATACTGCCGATGCCGCGAATACCCAACCAGCCAATTAGCAAGCGTCGCATCAGCGGAATATCGCAGCGCCATGTGGTGATCCACACCGCCAGCGGGCGCACCACCACAAACAGCAGCAGCGCCAGGCCAATGCCGGTGAGATTCCAGTGCTGCGCCAGCGTAATACCGAGCACCACCATCATGCCCGCCGCCAGCAAACGCTCGATAGTATCACCGAAGGAGAGCGCATCGCCTATCACCAAACCCACCGATTTCACCATGCCGCTGCTGCCCTGCGCCATCCGCTGACCGGTATTCACGCGCGCTTCAGCCGGTAAGAAACGCTCCTCTTCAGACATCTCATCTTGCGGATAGTGCTTCACCACGCGCAATTCCGCACGACGTAAACCGACGCCGGCCGCAAAGGTGGCGAGGAAGCCCGACGCATCCACCGACTGCGCGGCGGCATAGCTGAGCGCAATCAGCGCCAGTGCGAACAGATCGTTGGGTGCCAGATCCTGATTGGCGGTACGTAAATGCGTCGCCAGCTGGCCGATCAACCAGCCCAGCGCAAAGCCGATTCCCAGCCCGCCGCCAATCGCCCACAGCGCATCTTTGGCGAACCATTCACCGAGCGCAGCGGTGCTGAGTTCGCCCGGCTGCAACAGCAAAATCGCCAGCATCAGCAGCGGCAGCGCCGAGCCGTCGTTCATGCCCGCTTCGCTGGAGAGCGCCACGCGCAGGGCATCGTCGTCACGCGCATCGTTCACTGAAATCAGGCTGGCGAGCACCGGATCGGTTGGCGCGACAATGGCACCAAACGCCAGCGACATCGCCCAGTCAAAGCCGGTGATCCAGTGCACCAACACCGTCATGCCGCCGACGGTGAGCAGCATCGCCGGAAACGCCAGCCTGACGCCAAGCCGCCACGCATGCGCGTTGAGCGGCAAGCGCAGTTTCAGCCCGGTGATAAACAGCGAGGCTGCCATCGCGATTTCAGTAAGATGCGCGGCGAGATTGGCGTGACCGATGATGTCGACTTGCAGCAGATTGAGCATCCACGGGCCACACAGAATGCCCGCGAACAGGTAGAGACCAAATGAGGTCACTGGCCCGCGGTGTATCCAACCGGAAGCCAGTGACATAAGAAGTAAAAGACCGCCGGTGGCGGCGGTCCAGGCCAGGAAATTCATAACGCTCCGTTTTTAAATAACATTCTCCTTTAAGCCTGGCACATGTTGGGCGATCAGTTTTTCAGATGACGGCTTGCGAGGCGAATCATCAAGGCAAGCGCAGCGGCCAATGTTGCGAGTGCGACCACGCCGGTCCAACCCCAATGTGCCAGCGCCAGGCTACCCAGCGCCGCACCGGTCGCCATGCCGATGAAAACAACGGTAAACATCAAGGCGTTAAGGCGGCTGCGTGCTTCTGGCGCCAGGCTATAAACCAGCGTCTGATGCGCCACCAGCGTGGCCTGCACCCCCAAATCAAAACCGATGGTGCTGATGATAATCAGACCAAGCTGAGCCGGCATCGGCAGCAGCGGCAGCAGGAACATCAGCGCGAACGACACCATCACCAGCGTGGCACCGTACTGCGTAACACGCGCCGGACCGATGCGATCCGCCACGCTGCCCGCTAACGGCGCGGCTAAAGCGCCCGCGGCTCCGGCGAGGCCGAATGCGCCAGCGACCGCGCTATCCAGATGGAAGTTTTGACTTAGCATCAACGCCAGCGTTGACCAGAAGGCGCTAAAGCCCACCGACAACAAACCTTGTGCCAGCGCGGCGCGGCGCAGCGTTTGATGGTGCTGCCACAGATGCGCCAGCGACAGCAGCAAACGCGGATAGCTCACCGACGTGCCCGGCGTAAAGCGCGGCAGCACGCGCCACAGCGCCACGCTAATCAGCAACACCGCCGCCGCCGCAATCATGTACATGGTGCGCCAGCCGAAATACTCCGCCACCACGCCACTTACCACGCGTGACAGCAAAATCCCCACCAGCAATCCCGTCATCACCGTGCCGACGATTTTGCCGCGGCTGCGCTCCGGCGCTAACGCCGCTGAAGCGGGCACGATGTCCTGCGCCACGGTGGCGGTTAAACCGGTGACGAAGCTGGCGATCAGCAAGGCGTTCAATCCGCCCGAGAAGCCACACAGCAGTAGCGCGGCAACCAGCAGCAAACCTTTAATCAGAATAATGGTGCGACGATCGTGGCGGTCGCCAAGCGGAGCCAGCAGCAGAATCCCCAGCGCGTAACCGGCTTGCGTCAGCATTGGCACCATGCCGACGCTGCCGATACCGACGTTGAACTGTTTGCTGATGATATCCAGCATCGGCTGGCTGTAGTAAATCGATGCGACGCTGAGTCCGGCACCGGCCGCGAGCGTAAAGACCAGCGGTGCGGGCAGTTTTTCAGCTGGCATGGCTGACGTTGATATAGCTGACATAGTGGATTCCCCCGTGAAAGTGCGCTTATTAAAGCGCGTTGCCGCCATACGCGGTAGACTGCTCAAACACAGAACTGTTATGCGTGGTGCGTATGAACAACCCATCCAGCCTTGATCGTATCGAACTGATGCAGACCTTTATTCGCATCGTCGAGAGCGGATCGCTCTCCGCCGCCGCCGCCCAGCTCGGCACCACGCAGCCCACCATCAGCCGACGGCTGCAGGCGCTTGAGCAGCGGCTTGGTCTCAAACTGATTATGCGCACCACGCATGCGCTGAAACTCACCGACGATGGCGAACGCTGTTATGCGCAGGCGCGTCAGCTGGTCGCGACCTGGCACGCGCTGGAGGATGATCTCACCGGCGCCAGCGACGACCCGATTGGCACGCTGCGCGTGCGGGCGCCGCATGCGTTTGGTCAGGATCAGCTAATTGAACCGCTGATTGATTATCTGCATCGCTATCCACGCTTAAACGTGGAGTGGACGTTGAATGACCGCACGCCAGACTTCATCAGCGAAAACATCGACTGCGCCATTCAGGTCGGTGCGCCCAGCGATGCGTCCATCGTGGCGGTGCTGCTGGCGGAAGTGCCGCGCTTTGTGGTGGCGGCACCGTCGCTGCTGGCCGCGCACCCGCCAGTTGAGGACGTCTCGCAGCTCACCAACCTGCCGTGGCTGGCGCTGACCAGTTTTTATCGCAACGAAATCGCCCTGCAGCGTATTAACGATGGTCAGCCGGTGAACCTGGCGATTGCCCCGCGCCTCGCCAGCGACAGTTTGTACGCGGTGCGCAAAGCCGCCGTTGCCGGGATGGGCGCGGCGGTGGTGTCATCGTGGGTGGTGCAGGAGGATTTAGCGAAAGGGGATTTGATTCAGCTGTTGCCGGAGTGGCAAGCGCCGCCGCTGCCGGTGTGGCTAACTTATCCGTGGGCCAGCTACTATCCGGCGCGGTTACAGAAGTTTTTCGCCATGATTCGGGACGTGATGCCGAAGTTAGCCGGGACGCAGCCAGCGACGCGGTAGCGGTTGTCCCTCACCCTAACCCTCTCCCAACGGGAGAGGGAACCGATGGTAGCGCGGTCGGCCTCCTCGCCCGCTTGTGCCGATGGTAGCACCCTCAGCCCCCTCGCCCGCTTGCGGGAGAGGGCTGGGGTGAGGGACAGCGCGCACAAACTACATCTTCACCGCTTTCTTATCCCCCTTCGACATATTGTCCAGCCAGCCCATCACAAAGGCCGACAGCACAAACGTCAGGTGGATAATCACGTACCACATCAGCTTTTCGTTTTCGATGTTGCGCGCGTCCATAAAGATACGCAGCAGGTGAATCGACGAAATCGCCACAATCGAGGCCGCGACTTTGTTTTTCAACGAGCCGGAGTCCATTTTACCGAGCCAGCTCAGCTTCTCTCTGTGCTCATCAATATCCAGCTTTGAGACAAAGTTCTCGTAACCCGAAAGCATCACCATCACCAGCAAACCGCCGACCAGCGTCATATCCACCAGCGACAGCAGCAGCAGAATCAAATCGTTCTCCGCAATGCTGAAGACGTGCGGCAACAGGTGAAAAATTTCCTGGAAGAATTTGATGGTCAGCGCCAGCAGGCCCAACGAAAGTCCCATGTAAACCGGAGCCAGCAGCCAGCGCGATGAATACATCAGGTTTTCGATAAAACGTTCCATAAGTTCCCATTAATCAACAGACAAGTGGGCGAGTATAACCGAACTTATGTGAAGTTATTTCAGCCCTTCTTCAGAAATTTCAGGCGCGGCGGGCAGCGGCAATGACAAACGGAACACCGCGCCGCCTTCCGGCCGATTCTCCGCCCAGATGCGCCCGCGATGGGATTCGATAATGGTTTTACCGATCGCCAAACCCAAGCCGACGCCCGGCACCGCCGACTCTTTATCACCGCGCGCAAACTTGTCAAAAATACGCGTGAGGTTCTCCACCGCGATGCCGGGACCGCTGTCCCACACTGCAATCTCCAGCCGATCGCGATCGCGCCACGCCCGAATACCGTGCTGCGCCGCGTTGCCCGCGTATTTCAGGCTGTTTTCGATCAGATTGGTAAACACGCGCTCCAGCATGGCGCTGTCGCCTTTGATCAGCACCATCTCGGGTAAATCGAGGATAAATTCATGGCCCTTCAGCGACGGGCCCATGCTGCTCAGCGCGCCGCCAATCACCTCATCCAGCGCCACCCACTCTTCGCGCAGATTGAGTCCACCGGATTGAATGCGCGCCATATCCAGCATGTTACTCACCAGCCGGATAGTACTCAGCGTCTGTTCACGAATCTGATTGGCCTGGCCGACATACTTCGACTCTTCGCTGGCGAGATCGAGCATTAGCATCTCCGCCTGACCAAACAGCACCGTCAGCGGCGTGCGCAGGTCGTGCGACAGCGCTGACAGCAGCGCATTGCGCAGCTGCTCGCGCTCGGCGGCCAGCCGCGACGCCGCTTCACTGTGCGACAGCGCCATGCGTTCCAGCGCGTTAGCAATCAACACGGTGAAGGTTTCCAGTAAACGCTGCTGTTCGGGGATCATCAGCTGACGCAGGTTTTCCGGTTCCACCACCAGCAAGCCGAGACAGTGATTACCACTTTTCAGCGGCAAAATCTGGTACGGCACCGCGGGCAAGGTATCGGTGCCCGCGCCCGCCGGTTGGCCTTTGCTGTAACTCCATTTGGCGATAGCCAGATCCGGCGGCGTACCGATCGCGGTATCGCCCACGGTTTGCAGCTCGCCCTGCTCATCCGGCAGCAGCAGTAAACTGCGCGCCTGCAGGGTGACATCGATGATGCGCTGGCTGGTGGTGGCGATATCCTGCGGCGTCAAATCGCTGCCGAGCGCTTTCGCCATCTCATACAGATGCCGCGCGCGCTGTTCACGGTAGCGCGCCACTTTGGCCTGATAGCGCACGCCCGCCGTCAGATTCCCAACAATCACGCCCACCGCCAGCATCACCGCGAAGGTCACCAGATACTGCAAATCCGACACCGCAACGGTGCCGGTGGGCGCGACAAAGAACAGGTCGAAAGCGATGATGTTGATCACCGTAGCGAACACCGACGGCCAGCGGCCATAGCGCAGCGCCACCAGCACCACCGCCAGCAGATAAATCATCACGCTGTTGGCGGGATCAAACGCCACCAGCAGCCAGCGGCCGACGCCAGTGACCAAAATACACAGCAGCAGCGCCATCACACAGCCGCGCAGATAGAGCCGCCATTTTTCGTTGCTGGCGCGCTGGCCGCTGAGCGGATGCGGCGCATCGCGCACCGGTTCATCCAGTGCGACCACCAGCAAATCGAGATCCGGGCCGAGTTCGCCGAGGCGCTGGGCAAAGCTGTCGCGCCGCCAGCGCCGTTGTGGCTGACGGCCGGTCACGATTTTGCCGAGGTTGTGCTCGCGCGCGTAACGCAGCACCGCGCGCGCTTCATCGGGATCGGAGAGCGTGGCGGTTTCAGCGCCAAGTTCCTGCGCCAGTTGCAGCGTGCGTAAAATGGCGCGACGGCGCGCTTCCGGCAGCCGATTGAGGCGCGGCGTTTCCACATACACCGCGTGCCATTCGCTGCCGAGCCGTGCCGCTAAACGCGCGGCGGTGCGCACCAGTTTTTCGCTGCCGGTATCGTCGCCGATGCACAGCAGAATGGCGTCACGCGTGTGCCACACTTTGTCGCGGCCTTGCCGATCGCGCCAGGCACGCATCTGGTCATCCACGCGATCGGCGGTACGACGCAACGCCAGCTCACGCAGCGCGAACAGATTGCCTTTACGGAAGAAGTTTTCGATGGCGCGTTCGGCGCGGTCGCCGACGTAGACTTTGCCCTCTTTCAGCCGCTGACGCAGATCGTCCGGCGGCAGATCCACCAGCACCACTTCGTCGGCGCTATCAAAGAAGGGATCGGGCACGGTTTCACGCACCTGAATGCCGGTGACGCCGCCGACCACATCATTCAGGCTTTCCAGATGCTGGACGTTAACGGTGGTGATGACGTCAATGCCCGCTTCGAGCAGCTCTTCAATGTCCTGCCAGCGCTTGGGATGACGCGAACCCTGCACGTTGGTGTGTGCCAGTTCATCCATCAGGATCACCGCCGGATGGCGCGCCAGCGCGGCATCGAGATCGAATTCGGCGTGGCGCGAACGGCCGGTGGTACGCCGTGGCAACAGCGCCAGCCCGTTGAGCAGCGCGGCGGTCTCTGCACGATCGTGGGTTTCTACCACGCCGGCTAACACGTCGAGACCTTGCGCCCGCAGGCGCTGCGCCTCCTGCAGCATGGCGAACGTTTTGCCCACGCCCGCACAGGCGCCAAAGTAGATTTTCAGCTTACCGCGATGGCTGTCGCTGTGGTTCAGCAGCAGCGCATCGGGATCGGGGCGGGCAATATCGTCGTTCATCGATCGTCCATCGTAAAAACAGCGTGATGAATCGCGCCGCTACGATTGCGTGCATATACCGTAGCGGCGCAATGCATTGCGCGAGGTGTTTATCCTTGTAAATCATCCAGCGCCAGATTCAGGCGCAGCACGTTTACCGTCTCTTCGCCAACAAACGGCAGCAGCGGGCGCTCGGTGTGGCGCACAATCAGCGCCTCGACATCTTTCAGCGCCATCTTGCGCGCGGCGGCGATGCGCGGTGCCTGCCACAACGCAGCTTCTGGCGAAATATCCGGATCTAATCCGCTCGCCGATGCGGTGACCAACTCCACCGGTACCGCTTTGGGCGCTTGCGGATTCGCCGCACGCAGCGCGGCGACGCGTTCCGCTACCGCTTTATCCAGCGCCGGATTGCTGCCTGCCAGATTGCTGCCGCTGGAGGCCAACGCATTATAAGGCGCATCGCCGGTAGCGGAAGGTCGGCCCCAAAAGTGGCCCGGCTGATTAAACATTTGCCCAATCTGCTCGGAACCGCGTACCGCGCCATCCTGCTCAATCAGCGAACCGTTGGCCTGCGATGGGAACCACCATTGCGCCAGACCGGTGGTCAGCAGCGGATAGACCGCGCCGGTGAGCAGCGTAAGCACCAGTAACAATACAATAGCCGGACGTAACTGACTCATTTCTCTTCTCCTTAAGCCAGACCAAGCAGCGTTAGCAGCAGGTCGATGGCTTTAATACCTATAAACGGCACCACTAATCCGCCCGCACCGTAAATCCACAGGTTGCGACGCAGCAGCGCCGCCGCGCTCAGCGGACGATAACTCACGCCTTTCAGCGCCAGCGGGATCAGGAACACAATCACCAGCGCGTTAAAAATTACCGCCGACAGAATCGCCGAGTTCGGCGAATGCAGCCCCATCACGTTGAGCATGTTGAGCTGCGGATAGGTGGCGGCAAACGCGGCCGGAATAATGGCGAAATACTTCGCCACGTCGTTGGCGATACTGAAGGTGGTGAGCGAGCCGCGCGTCATCAGCATCTGTTTACCGATGTGCACCACTTCCAGCAGTTTGGTCGGATTCGAGTCGAGATCGACCATGTTGCCGGCCTCTTTCGCCGCCTGGGTTCCCGAGTTCATCGCCACCGCCACGTCGGCCTGCGCCAGCGCCGGTGCGTCATTGGTGCCGTCGCCGGTCATCGCCACTAAGCGCCCTTCGGCCTGATACTGACGAATCAGTGCCAGCTTGGCTTCCGGCGTCGCTTCAGACAGGAAGTCATCGACACCCGCTTCCGCCGCAATCGCCGCCGCGGTTAATGGGTTATCGCCAGTGATCATCACCGTTTTGATGCCCATCTTGCGCAGCTCGGCAAAGCGCTCTTTGATACCGCCTTTGACGATATCTTTCAGCGCCACCACGCCCAGCACCTGCGCGCCTTCGGCCACCACCAGCGGCGTGCCGCCAGCGCGCGCCACTTCTTCGACGGCGGCATTCACTTCTAACGGGAAGCGGCCATGATTGGCTTCAATGTGGCGACGAACCGCATCGACCGCGCCTTTGCGGATCAGACGATCCTGCACGTTTACGCCGCTCATGCGCGTTTGCGCCGAGAAGGGAATGAAGCTCGCCCCCATGCTGCTCAAGTCACGCTCACGCAGGTTAAATTTCTGCTTCGCCAACACCACGATGCTGCGCCCTTCCGGCGTTTCATCGGCCAGCGATGCCAGCTGCGCCGCATCGGCCAGCTGCTGTTCGCTGACACCCGGCGCGGGCAGAAACTGCGTCGCCTGACGGTTGCCAAGCGTGATGGTGCCGGTTTTATCCAGCATCAGCACATCTACGTCGCCCGCCGCTTCCACCGCACGGCCGCTGGTGGCGATAACGTTCGCGCCCAGCATGCGGCTCATGCCCGCCACACCGATGGCCGACAGCAGGCCGCCGATGGTGGTCGGGATCAAACACACCAGCAGCGCCACCAGCACCGTGATGCTGACCGGCGTGCCGCCATACGCTGAGAACGGCCACAGCGTGGCGGTCGCCAGCAGGAACACAATTGTCAGCGACACCAGCAGAATGGTCAGCGCCACTTCGTTCGGCGTTTTACGGCGTTTCGCGCCTTCCACCATCGCAATCATGCGGTCAAGGAAGGTTTCGCCCGGATTGACGCTGCACTGAATCACCAGCCAGTCGGAAAGAATGCGCGTACCGCCGGTCACCGAGGAGAAATCCCCGCCCGATTCACGGATCACCGGCGCGGATTCACCGGTGATGGCGCTCTCATCCACCGATGCGCCGCCCTCCAGCACCTCGCCGTCGCACGGAATGATGTCACCGGCTTCCACCAGCACCACATCGCCTTTGCGCAGCGTATCGGCCGCCACGTTGTGCCAGGCTGCGCCGTAGCGCGCTTCGGCCAGTTTTTTCGCATCGCTGGTTTTACTGATGCCTTTCAGGCTGTTGGCCTGCGCCTTGCTGCGCCCTTCCGCCAGCGCTTCGGCGAAGTTGGCGAAAAGCACGGTGAACCACAGCCAGATGGCGACGCCGGCGGTAAAGCCCGCGTTACCGCTGAGCGCGCCGCTGGCCATGCCCACCGCCAATACCGAGGTCAGCACGCTGCCGATCCACACCAAAAACATCACCGGGTTGCGGAACTGCACGCGTGGATCGAGTTTTTTCAGCGCATCCAGCATGGCAACGCGGGTTAGCGCCGCATCAAACAGCGCCAGTTGTTGACGACTCATGATTCCGTTATCCCTGAATTGATTGCAGATGTTCCGCGACCGGGCCCAATGCCAGCGCGGGGATGAACGTCAATGCGCCCACCAGCAAGACGGTGCCAATCAGCAGCGCGATAAACAGCGGGCCGTGCGTTGGCAGCGTGCCGTTGCCGACTGGCTGAATTTTCTTCGCCGCCAGCGAACCGGCAATCGCCAGCACCGGAATGATGATGCCGAAGCGGCCCACCAACATGCAGAAGCCCAGCAGCAGGTTCCAGAACGGCGTGTTAGCGCTCAGTCCGGCGAAGGCGCTGCCGTTGTTATTGGATGCAGAGGAAACCGCGTACAGCACTTCGCTGAAGCCATGAATACCAGGATTGGCCATACCGGCGCGACCGGCGTCGGTCATCATCGCCAGCGCGGTGCCGAGCAGCACCAGCGTTGGCGTCACCAGAATCGCCAGCGCGGTCATCTTCATCTCCCACACGTCGATTTTTTTGCCCATGTACTCTGGCGTGCGACCGATCATCAACCCGGCGATAAACACGCCAAGCAGCACGAACAGCAGCATGCCGTACAGGCCAGCACCGACGCCGCCGAACACCACTTCACCCAGCTGCATCAACCACATCGGCACCATGCCGCCGAGCGCGGTGAAGGAGTCATGCATGGCGTTAACCGCACCGCACGACGCCGCCGTGGTGATCACCGCAAACAAGCTGGAGTTGAGAATGCCGAAGCGCGTCTCCTTGCCTTCCATGTTGATGGCGCTGTCTGCGCCGAGCGCGAGGAAGTGCGGATTACCACGCAGTTCGGCCCACATCACGGTGATCACCGCCAGCACAAACATGATGGTCATCGCCCACAGCAGCATGTGGCCCTGACGACGATCGCCCAGATGCTGACCAAAGGTGAAACAGAGCGCCGCCGGGATCAGGAAGATGCTCAGCATCTGTACGAAGTTGGTTAGCGCCGTCGGGTTTTCGAACGGGTGCGCCGAGTTGACGTTGAAGAAACCGCCGCCGTTGGTGCCGAGCATTTTGATCGCTTCCTGCGATGCCACCGGCCCGAGCGGCAGCGTCTGCTGCGCGCCTTCCAGCGTGGTGAGCGCATGGTAAGGTTCGAAGGTTTGAATGCTGCCCTGGCTGACGAAGAACAGCGCGATAACCAGGCTGATCGGCAGCAGCACGTAAAGGGTAATGCGCGTCAGGTCACGCCATGCGTTGCCGAGCGTATCCAGCGAACGGTTGGCAAAACCACGAATCAGCGCAAACGCCACGGCGATACCGGTCGCCGCCGACAAGAAGTTCTGCACCGTGAGGCCCGCCATCTGACTGAAATAGCTCAGCGTGCTTTCCCCGGCGTAGGATTGCCAGTTGGTGTTGGTAACGAAGCTGATGGCGGTATTGAGCGCCAGATCCCAACTGAGATTAGGCAGATGCTGCGGGTTCAGCGGCAGCGCGGCCTGCGTCATCAACATCAGCAGCAGCAAGGCAAAACCCAGCGCGTTAAACAGCAGAATCGCCAGCAGATAGTGCGGCCAGCGCATGGCATCGCCGTCGGCACCGGCCAGTCGCCACAGCGCGCCTTCGGTGCGCGGCAGCAGCGGCTTGTCAGCGACAAACAGGGCGAGATAACGTCCCAGCGGTTGTGCCAGCACCATCAGTACCAGCAGAAACACCGCAATTAGCATGAATGCATTCGCCGCCATCAGAATGCCTCCGCATTAAGCAGGGCATAAATCAGGTAGCCCAGAAGAACAAACACCAGCACGATGCCGGCTATCACGCCCACGCTCACAGCAACCTCCAGAGGATTTAGGTAGTGCTGCAAGCATGCGCGGCGCGGCATAAAGAAGAGGTAAAAAGGCGGGAAGCGGGCGTAAATAAAGTATAAAAATGGTGAAGAATTAAGCGCTTTCTAACGCCCAGATGCGGTTCAGATCGATGTTCTGCCATAAGCCGCTGTCTTCCGCGCCGGTGATGCTGTCGGTGCAGAAGCTGTCGCCGAGATCGAGCGCTTCCGGTTTCACTTCGCGCTGCGCGTGCAGCGACCAGAACACATGTACTTTGGGCTTGAGCAGCGATTTTTCGCCCGCCTGTACCACCAGCGCCACGCGCCCGGAAGCCAGTCGCACCAGCGATCCCACCGGATAAATGCCGATGGTGCGTACGAAGGCGTGCAGCAGCGTGTTATCGAAGTGGCCACGCCAGCTCAACATGTTGTGCATCGCTTCGGCAGGCGTCCAGCCTTGGCGATAAGGGCGATTCGAGGTGACGGCATCATAGACGTCGCATACCGATGCCATGCGCGCATACAGTGAGATTTCGTCGCCTTTCAGTCCGTGCGGATAACCGTTGCCGTCATATTTTTCATGGTGATGCAGCGCGATATCCAGCAGATCTTCACCGGCATTGGCTTCCATTAGCATCTGCGCGCCCACGATCGGATGCTGACGCATCACGGTGAACTCTTCATCGCTGAGCTTGCCGGGTTTGTTGAGAATCTCCAGCGGCACCGCGGCTTTACCCACATCATGCAGCAAACCGCCCATACCAACGCGCCGCAGCTGATGCTCATCGAGGCCCATTTTTTTGCCGAGCGAGATCATCAAACCGCACACCGCCATTGAGTGCAGATAGGTGTAATCGTCGTGATTTTTCAGCCGCGCCACGCTCAGCAGCGCCGTGGGTTCGCGGGTGATCGAACCGGCAATTTGATCAACCAGATCAAGGGTGTAATCGAGGTCGAGGCCTTGCCCCATGCGCGCCTCGTTAAACATCGCCAGCACCTGCGGTTTCCCCTGATTGAAGATGCTTTGCGCCTGATCCATCTCCTGGAAAAACGGGGTTTGAGGAATCTCTTTTTTCGGCGCAGGCGTGACGGGTGCCTGTACCGATTTGTCGAGATCGATCCATAACTGCAGGATCCCCTCATTGCGGATCATCGCGATCTGGCGTTTATCAGTGATCAGCATTTGGTTGCGAATGCGCTTATCTTTGACCCACCAAACCTCCAGTTTGTGGATAAACATTCCCTGCCGCAGTTCGTCAACATTAATCAGCTTTATCACGATATCGCTCCTTAATATCAGTGGGTGGTAAGGAGGTATCGGCAGCTGAGCAAAAAATCTTCAGAGTGGATTTGTGCGATCGGTGAGGTTTGCGAGAGGGGTGCGTATAAATGCGAATTTTACGTCGTTGGATCGCCATTAATGGCGACCATGATTTTAGGCTACAACCGCTGAACGTTGCGCCAGAAAGGCACTTAACGGCGTTACCCTGCTCAACTCTTCCTGTGTTCTGGCATCGTTTTCCACTTCCCATAGATCCAAATGGCGCTGCAGATTCAGCCAAAAATCGACTGAAGTATCGAAAACAGCTGCCAGCCTATAGGCCATTTCGGTGGTCAGTTTACGGTTGTTATTCACCAATGCACTGACTGTATTGCGGTGCACGTTCAACATCTCTGCCAGGTCATTCACTTTGAGGTTAAGCGGCTCGAGGAACTCGTACTGCAGAACATCGCCAACGCTGGTCGGTTTACGCATCGCCTGTTTCATTGTTGCTTCTCTTTAACGGTTAGCAGTTGGCCACAAGTGGCTGGTAGCGGTGTTTACGATAAGTGTGTGGATCGAGATAGTAATCTCTTGCCGTGCCATTAACCCATTGAAAAATTAGTCGATACTGCTCATTTATCCGTATTGAATAATATCCCAATAGCGGAGGTCTTAAGGCCTCAAAGCGATTACCCGGTGGTGAACGCAAATCATGATGCGATGTTGCGGCATGGATGATGTCGAGCTTGCGCGCCAATGCGGACTCAATCATGGCCGGGATATGCTTATGCGGCGTTGCATAAACAAAAAATAATCGCAGCCAATCATCCCTGAAACTGTGAATTGAACCCTTCATCTGCCGCCACACCTAATGTAAACATGGCAGGCAATTTATTGCACTCACGCACTGTGCTCAAGTGCAATATTTAACATCATAACGAATTTCAGATCGGGATTCCAAAAAAATATGATCCAAGTATTAAACCGCTTTAATGCCTTGCTCCTTCTCCTGCTTTTCATAAGAGGCTACGGAATTCTGCTCCGCACCAACACGTTCAATCGGTCCCATTACCAGCAGGAACAGCAGTGCAGCCACCACGCAGTGCGCGCCGACAAACACCAGCCCGATGCTGTAGCTGCCGGTCAAGCCGACGATGATGCCAAACAGCAGCGGCGTGATAAAACCCGCCATATTGCCGATGCCGTTAAAAATCGCGCCCGCCAGGCCAACCGCTTCTTTCGGTGCGGTATCGCTGACAATCGTCCAGGTTCCGGCGCCCGCCGCCACGCCTTTACCAAAGAAGGCGAACGACATCATGGCGATAATGCCGACGTTGCTGGGGATCACCGCCGCCAGAACCAGCGATGCCGCCATCAGCATGCCGACAATATACGGCGTTTTACGCGCCCAGGATAAACTCCAGCCGCTTGCCAGCAGTTTGTCGGAGATATAGCCACCGCTGATGCCGCCGAGAAAACCAAATACCGCCGGTGCGATGGTGGCAAAGCCGGCATCAAGAATATTCATGCCGCGCGCCTGCACCAGATAGATCGGGAACCAGGTAATGAAGAAGTAGCTCAACGCGATGATGCAGTATTGGCCGATATAGGCGCACCACAGCATGCGGTTGCTGAGCAGCTTCCTGAACATCGCTTTGCTCAACGGCGGACGCGCTTTTAGCGTTTGTGCCGAATCGATATCAACCAGCGCACCGCCCTGCTCAATGTAGCGCAATTCATTTTCCGAGACCTGCGGATGATGGCGCGGGCTGCGCATTAAGCCCATCCAGACAAACACTGCCAGCACGCCAATGCCGCCCAGCACAAAGAACGGCCATTCCCAGCCGAAGCGCGACACCAGCCAGCCGGAAAGCGGCGAAAAGATGGCGACGGCAAAATATTGCGCCGAGGCAAAGAGTGAAGAAGCACGGCCGCGTTCAGCGCTGGGGAACCACATGATCACTGCGCGCGCATTGGCGGGAAAACTCGGTGCTTCAATCAGGCCCAGCGCGAAACGCAGCGCAAACATCAGCGTGAGCGCCATGGTCATGCCGCTGGAGAACTCGCCGACAAAGCCCATCAGCAACGTGGAGATCGACCACAGCGCCAGCGTCACGCCATACACTTTTTTGGTGCCAAAGCGATCGAGAAACAGGCCGCCGGGGATCTGGCCGATCACATAGGCCCAGCTAAACGCCGAGAGGATCAGACCAAGCTGGATCGCTGAAAGTCCAAACTCATCTTTGATCGCCGATCCTGAGATCGACAGGATCGAGCGGTCGGCGTACGCCACCACGGAAAGAAACAGGATCAGGCAAAGGATCCCAATACGTACGTGGCTGTTCTGTGGACGATGATTGGCTTTTTGCATGGGCTGAATTCCTCAAATGAAACATGCCGGAATACCGCTTTATTTCCCTGTTGAGCAACTATAGAAAGCAGTTTCACCCACGGTCATTGTGCGAATGGCGGAATCGACGGCGCAAAATAGCGCCAGATTTAGCCGCTGGCACAAAGTGAGGTGCTGTGCTGCACAGAACCTCAAAAATCATCAGGCTGTTGCACCGCAATGTGCGCCAACTCTAAGAAAATCCTTCGCAGTGCAACTATGAGTGCGCGAAGGAAAGACGCACCCGAGAGCAAAGTGTGCGCTTAGCTGCAAAATCCAACCTTGCCGATTGTCAGCCGGGTGGCGGCCTCGTAGGCTGAAAATGATTTCATTGAGCCATTTTTAAACTCAATGAAACATTCATTCTAATAACAAGCTTACTCTGGAGTCTGCGATGAAAACCCTCAAGGCGATTGTGTTGCTCGGCCTGCTCTCAACGTCAGCCTCGGCGCTGGCGGAAAAAATTGGCGTGTCGATGGCCTACTTCGATCAAAACTTCCTCACCATTATTCGCCAGTCGATTGATAAAGAAGCCAAAGCGCGTGGGCTTGATATTCAGTTTGAAGATGCACGCGGCGATGTGGGACGTCAGACCGATCAGGTGCAGAGTTTTATCGGTGCGGGCATGGATGCGATCATCGTCGATCCGGTCGATTCCGCCAGCACGCCGCAGCTCACCAGGCTGGCGCAGCAGGCAAAAATTCCGCTGGTGTACGTCAACCGCACGCCGGGCGATAAATCGCTGCCGGCCGGCGTGGTGTTTGTCGGCTCCGACGAGCGTGAATCCGGCACCTTGCAGATGGAAGCGCTGGCGAAAATGGCTAACTACAAAGGCAATGTGGCGATCATGATCGGTAACCTGACCGACGCCGGTGCGCTGCAACGCACCAAAGACGTTGAGCAAGTGGTGGCGAAATATCCCGGCATGAAAGTGGTACAGAAACAGCCCGCCAACTACGCGCGCAATGAAGGCATGGATTTGATGAATAGCTGGCTGGGCAACGATGAAGCGATTGATATCGTTGCGGCTAATAACGATGAGATGGCGATAGGCGCGGCCATGGCGCTGGCTAAAAGCAATAAAAAGGTGCTGATTGGCGGTATCGATGCTACGCCAGACGGCCTGAAAGCGCTGTCGCAGGACAAAATTCAGGTCACGGTTTTCCAGGATGCGGTCGGCCAGGGCAAAACGTCGGTGGATGTGGCACAGAGGCTGATCAAAGGCGAGAAAGTGGATTCACACGTGTGGATCCCGTTTGAGCTGGTGACCAAAGAGAATATGCAGAAGTACGTTGAGAAGAGTCAGTAAAAGGTCAAACGCGAGCGATGAATCGCGCCGCTACAACATGTGCAAAAACCGTAGCGGCGCAATTTATTGCGCAAAACCCATCAGTTTTTTAGTTTAGCCATCTGCACGATATCGTGATATTCGCCGTCGCGCAGGCAGGCTTTGCGCTTCACGCCCTCGCGCTCGAAGCCCAGCTTTTGATAAAGGCCCAGCGCGCGTTCGTTATCATGAAACACTTCCAGCTCAATGCGCATGATGCCGAGCCAGTTGAAGGCGTAATCGATGGCGTTGCGGATCAGCTTTTCACCAATGCCGCGCCCGCCAAACGCCGGATCGACGCTGATACCAAAACTGATGCTGTGACGCGTGCGCGGACGCTGTTCGACAAACAGCGTGAGCTCACCGACCATCGCACCCTCAATCTCCGCAACAAAGCCGATGTATCCCAGCTCATCCATCTTTTCGAATTTTTTCTGCCAGGTCGCTATGCTCGGACAAGGCAACTGCGTGGTCCAGCGATAAACGTCAGGATGGCTGTATAGGCGTTGGTAGGCGGCGGCATCGCCCGGCTCACGACCGCGAATGTGTAAATCCATGTCGGTAATCCCTTTTCACTTGCACTAAGCTGTTAACTCTCACCATTTCGGGAAGAGTGATTCTATGTTGTATCGCCGTTTTGAACGTTTTATCAATATTTTCCAGGATGCGCCAACCGATTCCCCACCCGCCAGCGTCTGGCCGTTCTACTTCTACTATCTGCGTCAGGTGTGGCCGAGCTTTGTCGCGCTGCTGATTGTCGGGCTGGCGCAAGCACTGATCGAAGTGGCGCTGTTCAGCTATCTCAGCCGCATCATTGACCTGGTTAATCACTCGACGCCCGCTTCGCTGTTCAGCGATAACTGGCAAATATTACTGTGGATGGGTTTTGTTGCGCTGATTCTGCGGCCGGTGGTGATTGCTGCGCACGATATGCTGGTGCATCAAAGTATTAACCCGAGCATGACCAGCATGATCCGCTGGCAGCATCACAACTACGTGCTGCGTCAAAGCCTGAATTTCTTCCAGAACGATTTTGCCGGGCGCATTGCCCAGCGCATCATGCAGACCGGTAACTCGCTGCGTGATTCGGCGGTACAGCTGGTGGACGCCATCTGGCACGTGGTGATTTACGCGGTGACCTCGCTGGTGCTGTTCGCCGAAGCCGACTGGCGCTTGATGATTCCGCTGGTGATCTGGATTGTGGCTTACAGCGTGTCGCTGAGCTTCTTTGTGCCGCGCGTTAAACAGCGTTCGGTGGTGTCATCGGAAGCGCGCTCGAAATTGATGGGCACCATTGTCGACGGCTACACCAACATCGCCACCATCAAACTGTTTTCGCATAACGATCTGGAGAAGCGTTACGCGCGCGAAGCCATTCAGGAGCAAACCGACAAAACCCAGCACGCCAGCCGCATGGTCACCACCATGGATATCACGCTCTCAACGCTGAATGGCTTGCTGATTGTCAGCACCTCCGGCCTGGCGCTGTGGTTGTGGAGCCAGTCGCTGATCAGCGTTGGCGCGATTGCGCTGGCGACCGGTTTGGTGATCCGTCTGGTGAACATGTCCGGCTGGATCATGTGGGTGGTGAACGGCATCTTCGAAAACATCGGCATGGTGCAGGACGGCCTAAATACCATCGCGCAGCCGCTGAGCGTGCAGGATGAACCGAATGCGAAAAACATGCAGGTGACGCGCGGCCAGATTCGTTTTGAGGATGTGCGCTTTGATTATGGCGGCAGCCGTCAGGTGATCAATCGCCTCAACCTCAACATCAAGCCGGGCGAGAAGATCGGTTTGATTGGGCCGTCTGGCGCCGGTAAATCCACCCTAGTGAATCTGCTGCTGCGGCTGTATGACATCAACAGCGGCCGCATTGTGATTGACGATCAGAACATCGCTGAAGTGACGCAAGAGAGCCTGCGCGGGCAAATCGGCATGATCACGCAGGACACGTCGCTGCTGCACCGCTCAATTCGCGAAAACCTGCTGTATGGTCGTCCGGATGCGACGGAAGAGGAGTTGCAGGCGGCGATTATCCGCGCGCGCGCCGACGAGTTCATTCCGCTGCTTTCTGATCCGCAAGGCCGCACCGGGCTGGATGCGCACGTGGGCGAGCGCGGCGTGAAGCTGTCGGGCGGTCAACGTCAGCGTATCGCCATCGCGCGCGTGCTGCTGAAAGATGCGCCGATTCTGATCATGGACGAAGCCACCTCGGCGCTGGATTCCGAGGTGGAAGCGGCGATTCAGGAGAGCCTGGAAACGCTGATGCAGGGCAAAACGGTGATTGCTATCGCGCACCGTCTTTCCACTATCGCCAAAATGGATCGTCTGGTGGTGCTGGAGCAGGGTGAGATTGTCGAGATGGGCAACCACCGCGAACTGCTGGCGCACGGCGGACTTTACGCGCGCCTGTGGCAGCATCAGACCGGCGGTTTTGTCGGCGCGGATTAATCACCACGCCGATACGGTAAGGCGTCGCGCGCTTCAATTGCCCAGCCGCGCACGCCTTCCCGTTCCTGCAGCAGAAAATCCGCCACCGCATCGCGCAAACCGGGATGACACAGATAGTGCCACGAGTGGGTAATGTGCGGCTCAAAGCCGCGCACCAGCTTATGCTCGCCCTGCGCGCCCGCATCAAAACGCTGCACACCTTCCGCGATGGCGAAATCCATGCCCTGATAGAAGCAGGTTTCGAAATGCAGACGATCAAACTCCGCCAGACAGCCCCAATAGCGGCCATACAGCGTGTTGCCGTCCATTAAGCAGAACGCCATCGCTGCCGGTTGCCCTTGTAGCGAGGAAATCACCACGCGAATCGAATGCGGCATGCGCTCCGCCAGCAGGCTAAAGAAGTGGCGCGTCAGATAGGGCCGCTGGCCGCGCACCGCGTAAGTGTTGGCATAACAGGTGTAAACAAAATCCCACTGATCTTCGCGCAGCTCATCGCCGCGATACCAGCTGAATTCAAAGCCGCTGCTCATCACCTGCTCACGCTCTTTACGCAATTGTTTGCGCTTGCGCGACATCAGCGTGTCGAGGAAATCCTGAAAATCGCGGTAGCCTTTGTTGTGCCAGTGATACTGCAAGCCGAGGCGCTCCAGCCAGTCTGGCTGCTGCTGCATGATGTGGTTGGCGAACGGCGTGGTGAAGTTGATGTGCGCGCCGCTCAGACCGTGTTGATAGAGGTTATCCGGCAGCACGCTGAGCAGTTTCAGCACCGCTTCTTCATCGCCCAGCAGGCGTGCGCCAGTCACCGGACTGAACGGAATCGCGCCCAGCCATTTCGGATAGTAAGGAATACCGGCGCGCTGACAGGCATCCGCCCACGCATGGTCAAACACATATTCACCGCGCGAATGGCGTTTGCGATAGCCCGGCAGCGCCGCACGCAGCGTGCCGTTTTCGCGCCACAGCAGGTGATCCGTCTGCCAGCCGTTTTCGGGCCGCACGCTGCCGCTCTCTTCAAGTGACAAGAGAAATGCGTGGCGTAAAAACGGTTGATCGTCAGGTAACAGCGCATCCCATTCGACGGCGGAGATCTCCGCCAGCGACGACAGATGTAGCAAAGACATTCACGGCTCCCGGCCAGATGAAAGCAGGCGCCTAGTTCAACAGGTTTTCCCGCGTGGGAAAAGGTGCAGCGCACTGAATGTGTAGGGGAACGGGTTCACTCCAGTTTTGGTAATTGCGGTTTCGTACACCCAGTTACCACAGTTCAGAAACTTGCCGGTCTCTGATCCTTCGGAAAAACCACCTTGCCGGGTGGTTTTTTCGTTTACAGAGCAAGAGATTACGCGCAGAAAAAAAGGATCTCTAGAAGATCCTTTTCAGAACGATAAACAAGTAACTATTTCATCCGAAGCAGTTTGTCGTAGTTCGGATAAATGTCATCGACCTTTTCAGTTGACCCATCTGGATACAATACGGTCATCCCTGGGCTATCCTTCCGGCTCTTAGGGGTTTCAAGACTAACTATTTTTTTTGAATATAATACTGGCTCGATAAGTATATGTTTTGAATCAAAAAGCCTGTAGTGGCGGCTCCATTTTTCATAGTTAGTATCTCCGCCAAACAGCGCTATAGTGTTCTCATTAAATACGCGATTAAAGACGGTCATGGGAAATAGCTCGTTTTTTAACGTTAAATCGCCATGAACTTCCCGCTTTCTGCCGGAACCTTCACCGCTTCCATAAGCCTGATCATCAAAACCAAAAACATAGCTTGTTGGAAGAATATGTTTCCCCGAGGCTAACGGATCATCTCCTTTCAGCTGTATATCAACCCTTATAGCACTGAGCTTCCATTCACATCGACCGCCCCCGTCAACGGCGACCCGCGCCTGCCGGATATCACCATTCCCCTGAGGTTGCAACGTCACCAGTTTAGGATTCAGCCCCCTGACCGCAGTCACATGCGACTCAGTGGTGTTGTCATAGACCTCTTTCCGACACGTCTCTGAGCGGTACAAAACATCCAGCGGCAGCGCCTCCGTTTCCTGCGGTAATTTTACGGTCACAGTCACCCAATCGTTACTCACAGGAGGGTTCAGCGTATAGTCCAGACGACTGGCGCAGCCGCTCAGCGGCAACAGTGCAATTGCCGGAAAAAGCGCCGCGAGCGTTTTAGTTAGACAGTTCAACTTCTTCCTCCGCAACCGATTTGAAACGAATGAGAGCATTTTCTCCGCCAGGATACTTTCGGGTAATAATCAGCGAATTCCCCACCATATCCTGCAGAGCCAGGAACATCCGGTTTCGCTTCAGCTCCTCCGGGGGAGAGCTGTCACCGAATGTGTCCATCTGCTGCCTGAAGTCGGCCCTGTACGTTTTACGGCCCAGCTTCCGCTCCGGATCAGCTATCTCGAGCAGTTGGTTATTCAGAAACGGCAGGTACTCTTTCACCATCGAGTGCCGGGCGGGGTTGCTCGCGTGGTCAAAAGCGGGGTTGGTATTGCGTGGGAAAATCTTCTGAATATCGGCCATCGGAAACTCGCTGATAAACGCCTCCTGCGCCTCTTTCGCCTCCTCGCTTTCTGTCTCTGCCATTGACGGAACGAGGAACAGCTTCACCTTGTACTGCTGGCTGTATTTCAGCCGTCTGCACGTATTCGGATTCATCATCACCCTGCATTCTTCGAATGAACCGGTCTGGGTAGTGCGGAAGAACACCACCGGCTTGCCGTGGTGCCAGTAGTGTTCCCCGATATACAGCCCTCCCATCTGCGCCGGCAGTTCGGTGGTCAGAGCCCAGAAAAAACCTAACGTGGCGCCGAGAGGCCCAAACTTGCCGTACAGCCAGTTGTCCAGATTGGCATCAAACGGCACGCTGGTGATGGTGTCGCTGTCGTTAACGTGCCGGTAATGGGTCACCTGATACAGGCGTCCCACCGCGTCCGCAGTGAAGGTGCGCGGCATACCGTAGGTGTAAAGGATCGGCTCAATAGCCTTCATCTCTGCAGCATAAGTCAGCCCCAGAGCGCCCCCAAGACTGTGCCCGCAGATAAACAATTTTTTCTTCCCATCTTTAGCAAGTGACGCTCTTATCGCTGAAAACTGTGCATCAAAACGCCGTTTAGCCAGATGGTAGGCATCTAAAAAACCGCCGTGAATACGCCCGGCTTTTGCCAGTTCAGCGGGACAGGGCTGTGGCGAAAAAGAGGCATCCGTCAGCCAGTCGGGGAGCTCCTGCGTTCCCCGCCACGACACCACCACCTGCTCTGCATTTTCGATGTAAAAAAGCTGCGTACTGTCGAGCAACGGACGATCGTTGTCACCACCACTTTTGCCTGCTGAATCAAGAAACTCGGCAGCGGTATAACGCTGACTGAACGGCACGTCAACGACCAGAGCCTGAGAAAACGACGGAAAGTCGATGTATTCGGGCGTGCGGGACAGATCCAGACACTGTTCAAAAAAGAACTGTTTTATGACCGTATCACCGCCCTTTGCGTAGGCCATATCGGCCATCACCCCAAGGTTATAGCCGTTTGCCAGCGAGTAATCTTTCGTGTCGTGCAGCACCAGCGACCACGCCCGGAATGGACAGACTTCGATGACATGTCGCTGATCCAGGCCTTCCCGCGCAATCGGCGTCCCTTTCATCACATCGCCGCTGGGGAAATGAAACCGGGGTGGCTCATTCTCTTTCCAGTTATCAATCACTGGAAGCCGGTCGCAGAGCTGTCCGATTGTCACGTAGTGGTGCCGCTGGCCGGCCGCATCCGCCTTTTTCTGCACGTCTGACTGCCATGTAAGATCCCGGGTGGCCGGCCTGGAACGGTTTTTACTTTCCGGATGGCTGTTCGGGTTGCGCCTGACGCCCAAGGGGCGCTGCTCCATCTCGTCAGCCAGCTGCTGCCCGTCAGCTTTTACGTTAACGCCGATCCAGTACAGGTTATCAAACCGCACCAGGCCCTGGCTGTCGGTGACGCCGACCGGCGGATTTGGCGGAGGCGTCGGATCGTAGCCGTCTTTGCCAAACCGTTTTGACGCAGCCACCTCCGCAGCCGTAGCCAGAGGATGATATTCAAGACTGACGTTCAGTCCGGAAACCGGCACGTTGTTTTCATCAACAAACTGCAACTCCATCCAGTATTTCCGGGGTTTACCCCGGCACAGTACGGTTTTAGATTTGGGTACAACGCTGGTTACACAGGTGTTATCGCCAACTATCTCCATTCCAATTCCATTTGATTTATAGGGTTAATGGGGGTTAATCATACCCCATTAGTTTCACACCTGAATTACTTTATTGAAAAATGCTCTTTAGATCAGACAGCCTCGCGGGTGAATTGAACATAACATCCGTTGCGTAGTGCCAAACATCGTTTGCAATTCCCCTAAGGCGGCGTCCCACTCCCTCATCCGCAGCGAATAGTCCTGCTGTAGCTGCTTTAATGCGCTCAGCAACTGTTTTTCCAGCTTTGTCATCGTTCGTTACTCCTGCACCAGTCTGACTGCGTTCTGCTTCGATTTCCCTTCCCCGACCGTCTAGCCCGGTGCGGCGGTTATCCACAGCGGACCGGCGCGATTTTGTAGGGTTGCCAGTCATGAACTGCACCCCAAATGCACAGTGCAGAATTTGACACGGGCGGCCCGCAGGCCGCACCCTACGATTTTCTCGTCAGCTGGAATGTTCATGGATCGCCTCGATTGTGACCGCATGTTTGTCGCCGTGCTGGAAGTGGGCAGCTTCGCCGGGGCGGCTGAACGCCTCGGCACCAGCAGCGGCCAGGCGTCGAAGCTGGTCTCCCGGCTGGAGCAGGAACTCGGGGTGCAGCTGTTTAAACGCAGCACGCGCGCGCTCTCGCCCACCGAAATCGGTCGCGCCTATTACGAGCGGGTAAAAACCCTGCTGGAAGCCTTTGATACGCTGGATGCCACGGTGCGCGACAGCGCCACTACGCCGAGCGGCCGCCTGAAAATCAGCGCGCCCGGTACCTTTGGTACTGCGGTGTTGGCCAGCGTGCTGGTGGAGTTCGCGCGTCATTATCCGCAGATCGAACTCGACGTGACCTTCTCCGATCGTGCAGTTAACATCGTCGATGAAGGCTTTGATATGGCGATCCGCATCGGCAAGCTTGATGACAGCAGCCTAATCGCGCGCCGCCTCGGCGATGTGCCGATCCGCGTGGCGGCGTCTTCCGGTTATCTGCTGCAACACGGCACGCCGCAGCACTGGCGCGATTTGGCGGCACATCAGTGCATCAGCGATACCAACTTCCGCGATCCCTGGCACTGGCCGTTTGTCACGCCGTGCGGCGACAGCGTCAGCATGCCGATTCGCGGTCGTCTCTGTTTCTCCAATACCGAAGCCTGTTTGCAGGCGGCGATCGCCGGATTGGGCATTGCGCGGCTACCAGGTTTTATTGCCGCACCCGCACTGCAGCGCGGTGAAATCGTCTCGCTATTAGAGGAATTCGCCACGCCGCCCATGGGCCTGTTCGCGCTCTATCCGCCGGCGCGTCATCTGGCGCAGAAAACCCGGCTGTTGATCGATTTCCTCGCCGCCCATTTCCAGCACCATCCGCCCGGCTAATTCCTTCCATTTTGGAAGCAATGAAAGCCATTTTGCCCGGATTATCGCCTAACCAGCAGCGCTGTATGCTCACTTCATCAACACTGAGGAGAGAAGACGATGCTGGTAAACGGTAAGTGGAGTGCAGAGTGGCATCCGGTGCAAGCCACCGATCAACAAGGCGGATTTGTGCGCCAGACCTCCAGTTTTCGTCACTGGATTAGTGCAGATGGTTCCAGCGCATTCGCTGCCGAGCCGGATCGTTATCACCTCTATGTGGCGCTGATTTGTCCGTGGGCCTCGCGCACGCTGCTGGCGCGCAGTCTGAAAGGGCTGGATAAGGTCATCAGCGTGTCGGTGGTTGAGCCGCAGCTCGGCGCGCAAGGCTGGCGCTTCGGTGATTATCCTGGCGCGGATCGCGACTGGCTGAATAAAGCCGAATACCTTCACGAACTCTACACCCGTGCCGATGCCGATTTCACCGGCCGCGCCACCGTGCCGGTGCTGTGGGACAAAAAGACGCAAACCATCGTCAATAATGAGTCAGCCGATATCCTGCGCATGCTGAACAGCGGCTTTGGCGCGCTGGCGGACGATCGCATCGATCTTTATCCCGAAGATCTGCGCGCAGAGATCGACGCGCTGAACGAATCGATCTATCCACGCCTGAATAACGGCGTCTATCGCGCCGGTTTTGCTACCACACAGGTGAGTTATCAGCAGGCGTTCAACGATGTGTTCAGCCAGTTAGATGAGCTGGAGCTGCGCTTGCAGGATGGCCGTACTTTCCTGCTCGGCGAGCGCTTAACCGAAGCGGATATCCGCCTGTTCGTCACGCTGGTGCGCTTTGACGCCGCCTATCACGGCCTGTTTAAATGCAACCTGCGCCGCCTGCGCGACTATCCGCTGCTCGATCGTTATCTAAAGAGTATGCTTTCGGTCTCTGGCGTGCGTCAGACGGTGAATATCGATCACATCAAGCAGGGCTATTATTCAATTAAAGCGTTGAATCCCAACGGCATTGTGCCGGTTGGCCCGGATATGGCGGCCTACGATTTATAAGGAACAGGGCGATGGCAAAAGCGTTAGTGATTTTTTTACATGGCGTCGGTAGCAACGGCGATGATCTCGCGGTGCTCGGCGAACATTGGGCGCGCCTGCTGCCGGATGTGGCGTTTGCCTCGCCGAATGCGCCCTATCCTTTTGAACACGCGATGGGATATCAGTGGTTTAGCCTGACCGGCATCACGCCCGAAAACCGCCCGGTGCGCGTGCGTGAGGCGCGCGCCGCCTTTGATGACACGCTGCAGCAGCTGATGGCGCAGCACGGCATGGCGGATGCGTGGGACAAAGTGATTCTGGTGGGCTTTTCGCAGGGTTCGATCATGGCGTTAGATGCGCTGGCGTCGGGCCGTTATCCGCTGGCTGGCGTGGTGGCCTTTTCCGGCCGTCTGGCATTTGATGGCGCATTAACGCCGCAGCCGTATACGCCTGCGCTGCTGATTCACGGCAAAGCCGATGAGGTGATTCCGTTTAGCGAAAGCGTATCGGCGGAGCAACGTTTACAGCAGGCTGGCGTGACGGTGGAAGCGCGTTATGAAGCGGCAACCGGCCACACCATTTCATCGCAGGGTGCGATGGATGCCGCCGGTTTTATTGCGCAATGTTTGCAGGATTAAGGCCAGTAACGATTTAACGCCTGCCACGCTTTTTGCGCAGCCACGTCTGCTGGCTGCGCCTTCAACTTATCGTTGAACACTTCAATGCCGACCGGCCCGCTGTAACCGGCACTTTTCAGCTTATCGACAAAGCGTTCCACTTCGATGATGCCATCACCCGGCAACAGGCGCTGGTGACGCGCGTACTCGCTGAGCGGCTGCTTATCCTGCGGTGGCATGTCGGCCATATCGCACAGCTGCACTTCGTAGATACGGTCGGCGGGAATGCCATCCAGCTGCGACGCATCGCCGCCTAACGCGCAGATGTGGAACAGATCAACCACCAAACCGATATTCGGCTGGTCCAGCCGTTGCAGCCGTTCCCACGCCAGCGGCAGTGTGTTATCTACGCTGCACCACGCCATCGGCTCATACATGATGCGCATGTTGTAACGCGCGGCTTCCGATGCCATCCAACGTAAATCTTCATCAATACGCGCCGCCACACAATCGTCACGCGTGCTGGCCGGTGCCTGAATGGTGTCGCAGCCGATGGTTTGGGCAATCTGAATAAACTGACGCAGCTCTTCGCGTTTTTGCTGGCGGTCGCGATCCGGCGCACCGGTGAAATCGCGTAGCACCTGCACATTGGTGAAGCCAAGCTGCAACTGCTTCGCTAACTGTGGCGTACTGGCTTGCACATCGTCGCGCCAGATCTCAACCTGATCGAAACCGGCGGCGCGTGCGGCACGCAGCTTCTCCTCAGGTTCACCGTTTAACAACACCAGGTTAAGGAATTTAGGGTTACAACGCATGACACAGCTCCTTAATCGTCCGGATAATCGGTGACAAATTCTGTGCGTCACGCGCACAGAATGGCGATCAGTATCTACCTCTGAGGAGTTATTTCAAGCGCGATGGTTATCCCAGCAGATTGACCGCAGCAAAACCGGCGAAGGTCATCAGCAGCGAACCAATAACATGCACCATCACGCTCGACATCGCCCAAAGGTATTTACCTGATTGTAGCAACCCAACAATTTCTGCAGAAAAAGTGGAAAAGGTGGTTAAGCCGCCACACAAGCCAGTGACAATTAACAGTTTCCAAAAGGGATCGATATGCGGATTACGCACAAAGAAAGCCAGCGCCGCACCGATGATAAAACCGCCCACCAGATTCACCATCAAGGTGCCGGGCGGCAAATTGGGAAACAGCGCGTTGAAACGTAATGAGATCAACCAACGCAGCGTACAGCCCACCGCACCGCCCAGCACCACCGCCAGTAACGATTTCAACATAGTTTGGAGCTCCTGAAATGAATGACGCGCAGGGCCGCGGCAGGACAGAATAACACCTGACACACCGCCGTCTCCCGCGCAGGGATACGAGTGTTGTCAGGCGTCATCAGCCGTCTGTGACCAGAACGGCGGTTGAGGAAGGTGGCACGCCATCACCTTAGGCGGGAGATAATACGCTGGCTTGGCAATGCAGACAATATGGTGAAGGAGGCACAGTGTTGTCGCGGCGCGATCTATCGCGCGCATCAGTGAAGGCACCGTGCCAACCCCTCTTGGCGCAATAAATTGCGCCGCTACGGTTGGTGCCAATATCAACGTTCGAAGTGAATCACGCCCTTAATCAGTTCCCGGTTGTTAATCACATCCGCTTCAAAGCGATCTGCCAGGGTAGAAAAATCATAATGGCGATTGAGCATCATGTCGGCACGAAGCTGCCCGTTCGCCATCAGTTCGCCTACTTTCGCGAAATCTTCCAGCGTGGCGTTGCGGCTGCCCAGCAGCGTGGTTTCCTTTTTGTGGAACTCGATATCCGGGATCACCAGATCGCCTTTGTGCAGGCCGACAAACACGATGGTGCCGCCGTGACGAATCAGTTTCACCGCGCCGTTCATCGCCGCTGGGCTGCCGGTGGCATCGATCACTTTGGCCGGCAAACGCCCACCAAACTCCGCCCGCAACTGCGCCTCAAAATCGGCGTCTAATGGATTTACCGTCGCCAAACCCAGCTTCTGCGCTACGTGTGCACGGCGTTGCTCGCTGGTGTCGGCCACCACCACATTCGCCCCCGCCGCCGCCGCAATCGCGGCCACGCCAAGGCCAATCGGACCTGCACCCACCACCAAAACCTGCTCATCCGCCGTAACGGCCGCACGGCGCACCGCATGCGCGCTGATGGCGAAGGGTTCAATCAGCGCGGCGGCTTCGGGATCAACCTCATCCACCGCCAGCAAATTGCTGGTCGGCACGCTAAGGTATTCGCAGAAACCGCCATCCTGATGCACCCCAATCACCGAGATTTTTTCGCAGCAGTTGGTTTTGCCACTTAAACAGGCATCGCACTGCTGGCAGGCAACGTAAGGAATCAGCGCCACGCGCTGGCCCAGCCTGAAGCCGCTGGCCTGGCTGCCGAGTTCTACCACTTCGCCACACAGCTCATGCCCCAACACGCGTGGATAGCTGAAAAACGGCTGATTTCCGGCCCAGGCGTGGATATCGGTGCCACAAATGCCGGCGGCGATCGGTTTGATCAGAACTTCATGGGCGGCGGGCGTCGGCTTCGCGCGCTGCTGCCATACCATCTGGCGCGGCTCGGCGACTACCAGCGTTTTCATCATTGTCATTGGCTTCTCCTGTGCTGTTGTCGCAGTTATGGCGAAAATCGCCGATGGCAGCGTTTTGCATTGGGGGAAGTGTGAAGCCAACCGCTTTTTTTGGGCTTTGTATGGTTTTTAATAGATAAAAAACCGGAGACGCGTATGAGCCGCAGCCAGAATCTACGTCAGAACGTGATTAACCAGATGCTGGAAGGCATTGCCAAACGGCATATCCGTTCGCCGTTACCCCCGCAGGCGGCGCTGGCTGAGATGTTCAACATCAGCCGCACTACGGTGCGCCACACTTTGCAGCATCTGCATGAGCGCGGCGTGCTGGAAAAGGTGGATGAAACCTACGTTATCGTGCGTGATCCCAGCGAAGAAGATGGTTTTAACGCCCTGACGCCGCCGATCGATCAGCAGGCGCTGCAGTTTGAGCAGACCTTTTTCAACCTGATTAATCAGCGTCAACTGATGCCGGGCGATACTTTTAGCGAGCTGCAGTTAGCCCAGCAGGTGAAGGTCAGTCCGGTTGTGGTACGTGAATCCCTGCTGCGCTTTATGCGTTATGACCTGCTGGAACCGGTAAAGCGCGGACAATGGCGCATGAAGAAGTTCGATCAGAAGTATGCCGAGAACCTGTTTGAGCTGCGTGAAATGCTGGAAACCCACGCGTTGACCCGTTTTCTCAACCTGCCCTCGCAGGATGAGCGCTGGATGCAGGCGCGCGACCTGCTGGATCGCCATCGTTCGATGCGTGACACCATCGCCAGCAATTACCGTCACTTCGCCGCGCTGGATAAAGAGATGCACACGCTGATTCTCTCCGCCGCTAACAATCCGTTTTTTAATCAGGCGCTGGAGATTATTTCCGTGATTTTTCACTCACATTATCAATGGGATGAAACCGATCTTAAGCAGAGAAATATCGTGGCGCTGGAGGAACATATGGCGATTCTGACAGCGCTAATTAGCCGTCAGGATGTCGAAGCCTTGTGCGCCCTGCACAATCATCTCGGCACCGCCAAGACATCGATGATCCGTTCGATCCGCCAGTACAATTAAAAACCGATTAAAAACCACAAAGCATTAGCTCCCGCACGAATCTGAAACATCTCCGCAACATCCCGATCTAATTGCTTCTAGTCTCGAAGTCAATCCGTTGAGGCAGCACCGTTTTGCTGCCGCAGGATCCCACACAAACGCATAACGATAAGTACCCAGATCCGGGAGGTCGCAATGGAAAATACTTCGGCTCGTGGCCGCGAAAACGCGCCACAACCGGCTGCAGACGGGCAAGATTTTATCCCGGCACGCAGTGACGTGGTGCGCTCGCCGCGCATCAGAAAGATCCAGATTACCGCCATGCTGCTGCTGCTGTTCGCCGCCATGATCAACTATCTCGACCGCAGTTCGCTGTCGGTGGCCAATATGACCATCCGGGGAGAACTGGGTTTATCCGCGACTGAAATTGGCGTGCTGCTGTCGGCCTTCTCGCTGGCGTATGGCTTAGCGCAGCTGCCGTGCGGTGCGCTGCTCGATCGCAAAGGGCCGCGCATCATGCTGGCGATTGGCATGTTCTTCTGGTCGCTGTTCCAGGCGGCCGCCGGTTTGGTGCATAACTTCACCCAGTTTATTTTGGTGCGTATCGGCTTAGGTATTGGCGAAGCGCCGATGAACCCGTGCGGCGTCAAGGTGATCAACGACTGGTTCAACATCAAAGATCGCGGCATGCCGATGGGCATGTTTAACGCCGCTTCGATGATTGGCTTGTCGATTGCGCCACCGATTCTGGCCGCGATGATGATGGTGATGGGTTGGCGCGGCATGTTTATCACTATCGGCGTGCTCGGCATGTTTCTCGCCATCGGCTGGTATCTGATGTACCGCGATCGCGATAACAACACACTGAGCGGTGAAGAGATTCACTATTTGCAGGCGGGCAGCGTAGCATCGCGCAAAGAGCCGCTGAGTTTTGCCGAGTGGCGCGGCCTGTTCAAGCAGCGCACCATGTGGGGCATGATGATTGGCTTCAGCGGCATCAATTACACCGCGTGGCTGTATATCGCGTGGCTGCCGGGCTATCTGCAATCCACTTATAACCTCGACCTGAAAAGCACCGGTTTACTGGCCGCGATTCCATTCCTGTTCGGCGCGGCGGGCATGCTGCTGAACGGTTATGTGGTCGATGCGCTGGTGCGTCGTGGCCATGATGCGGTGAAGGTGCGTAAGGTCTCTATCGTCACGGGCATGCTGTTGTCCGCCGCGTTTACCGCCTTTGTAACGCGTGCCACCGACACCACCAGCGCGGTCACCATGATTGGTATGGCGCTGTTCTGCATCCACTTTGCCGGTACATCGTGCTGGGGTCTGATTCACGCCAACGTCACGGCGCGCATGACCGCCTCGGTCGGCAGCATCCAGAACTTCGCCAGCTTCGTGTTCGCCTCGTTCGCCCCGGTGATCACCGGTTGGGTGCTGGATACCACCAAGTCGTTTAGCCTGGCGTTGATGATTTGCGCCGGTGTGACGGTGGTGGGTGCGCTGGCCTATTTGCTGCTGGTGCGTAAGCCGATTACCGATGGGGTTTGAATGGTCGCCAGGAATGGCGTAATACATGTCAGTTAAGCGCAGTGCGACTTTCGTTCGCCTCGTACTGAGGCAGTTGCAGCACCTTCGTGCGGCGACCGAGCAGAGGGCGTCTGGCCACGCCCTCTGCACTCCCAGGCCTTGCGCCAGCCCAACCCGCCGCTTCGCGGTACCTTCACTCATTCACGATTCCTGACGGACCGGTGTCGATTCGCTCCTGCTCAACGCCACCTCTCGCCGCATCCATGCGGCTCGTCCTGGAATCCCTCAATCGTTCAGCGGATTGGGATGTCGCCTCAACAGCCTCGCTGCAGCAGCAATGCGTTTTCTTAACTCACAATCGCTGTAAGCTCCGTAAAGTCGCCATGCATGGCGACCGGGTGACTATGAATATGCACACCGGCAATTGGCGTTATGCCGGGCGGGTGAAAAACTGCGATTCACACTGGCGCGCGATCTCCCACAGCTTGTTGCGAATCACCTGTTTCAGCTGCAGCGTTGATTGCGACTGCGGCTGATCGCGGCGACTGATTAACATCACTTCAAACGGTAGCGGCTGCGCGACCGGCAACAACTTGAGCTGGTCGGCATAACGGCACGCGGTAAACAGATCGACAATCCCGACGCCGCCGCCCGCCAGCACCATATCGGCAATCACCGAATAGGTTTTAATCGACAGCGATACCGCCGGATTGAGCCCTTTATCGCGCAGCGCGCGGTGCAGCACCCGACCAAGCGGATCCTGATTCTGCATCATCAACAGGTTGTTGGCGCACAGCCACTCCAGCGTCACCGGCTCATGGTGGGTGTGATCGCGCGGCAGCAACGCCACCATCGACGACTGAAACAGCGGTTCCGCCAGTAAATCGGCATCCACCTGCTGACCAAACACCAGCGCGAAATCGAGCTGATTATCCATCAGCATGCGGCACAAGGTGCTGAAGTGCTCGGTGACCAGTTCCACGCTGACCGACGCCGCCTGTTGCCGCCAGTTCACCAGCGCGGGTGCTAATACCATCTGACCAAACGCATGCGCAGCACCCACGCGCACCGTTTGCCCTTCGCCGCGCCGCAGTTGCTCGGTCAGTTGGGTAATCGCCTGTAAACGCTGATAGATATCTTCCACTTCCGGCAGCAAGCGCCGCCCTTCTGCCGTCACCACCATGCCCTGCGCGCGCCGCTCAAACAGCGCAAAACCGAGCTGCTGCTCGGCGTGATTAAGCACGCGGCTGACATTCGGCTGCGACACATTCAGCAAACGCGCCGCCGCACTGATGCTGCCGGTCTGCACAATCGCCTGAAAGACTTCAATATGCCGCAGCCGCATGATTATTCGCCCCAGGTGGCTTCAAGCACGCGCAGCCAGTTGCCGTGGCAAATCTTCTCCAGCAGCTCGCGTGAATAGCCGCGTTGCGCCAGCGCCTGCACCAGCAGCGGGAATCCGGCCACGTCCTTCAGATCGCCCGGCATGGTGGCGCCATCGAGATCCGAACCAAAACCGACGCCCTCTTCCCCCACTTTTTCCAGCAGATACTCAACGTGACGCACGATGGCATCGACGCCGGTCGGCGCATGGCGATCGCCATCTTCACGCAGGAACGGCACGGCAAAATTGACGCCTACAAAGCCGTTGGTTTCGGCAATCGCCGCCAGCTGGCGATCGGTGAGATTACGTGACTGCGCACTGAGCACATGCGCGTTGGAGTGGCTCGCCACCAGCGGCGCATCGCTGATTTCGGCGGTATGCCAGAAGCCTTTCTCATCCATGTGCGACAAGTCGACCATGATACGGCGGCGATTACAGTCGCGCACCAGCTGCTTGCCCGCTGCCGTCAGGCCGTTGCCGATATCCGGCGACGAGGGATAGAGGAACGGCACGCCGTCGCCGAACTGATTCGGGCGGCTCCACAGCGGTCCCAGCGTGCGCAAGCCGCTGGCATACAGCATGTCGAGCAGCTCGCCGTGGGTATCCAGCGCTTCCGCACCTTCGACGTGCATCACCACCGCTAACACCGTGTTCGCCATGCAGTGACGAATCTCGCGCACGCTGCGGCAAATCTTCACCTGGCCATTCGAGGCCTGCTCAATGCGCAGCAGCAGCGCCAGCATGGAAAAAGTCGCGTCGCGCGCTGAGTTGATAATTTCCTGAGGAAAATCTGCGAAGTCTGGCGCACTTCTTGCAATCAGAGGGTGGGACGGCACCCAGGTGGCGAAAATGCCACCTGCCATATTTCCCTGACGGATACGCGGCAAATCCATTTGGCCCGTTTTGGTGCCAGTAAAAAAGGCATTAACCGCGTCCGGCTGATGGTGCTGCCACAGCTTATTCAGCACATCGTTATGGCCGTCAAAGACCGGAATATCGAGGGTAATCGAGTCAGACATGTTGTTCAGTTCCATGTTCGGGGGAAAGCGCAGCACTGCCAGCTGGCGGAGCAAATTGCACCATAAAAGGGCAAAACCATACGCGTGAAACAAAGGACGTAGAACCGGTATTAATCCTCCGGCGGGTGCCTAAAGTCAAGACAAAAAACAATCAAACGGCAATTTTTTATTTTAATTATCAATAAGTTGGGAGTTTACATGGTTACCAGAAGACGTTTTCTTGCAGGATGCACTGCTGTACCTGTTGTTTCCTACCTCAGCCTGAATGCTTCCTTTGCCGCGACGCCGCCGACCATGCTGGTGATCGCGATGCAGCTCGATAACATCACCAGCCTCGATCCACACGAAAGCTTCGAAGCCACCGGCGGCCAGATCTGCGGCAACCTCTATCAACGTTTAGTCACGCCCGATCCCAATCAAGCCGATAAAGTGATTGGTCAACTGGCGCAAAGCTGGGACGTCAGCAGCGATAACGGCACCTACACGTTCCATCTCGATCCGGCAGCCAAATTCGCCGATGGTTCGCCGCTTACCGCAGAAGACGTGGCGTTCTCGATTGAGCGTATCGTCAAGCTGGATAAGAGCCCGGCCTTTATTATCAACCAGTTTGGCTTTACCAAAGACAACGTGACGCAGCGGGTCACCGCGAAAGATGCGCACACCGTGGAGATGAAACTCGGCGCGCCGGCGGCCGAAACCTTCCTGCTCTACTGCTTGTCCGCCACCGTCGGCAGCATCGTGTCGAAGAAAGCCTGTCTGGCGAACCAGCAGAACAATGACTTCGGTAACGGCTGGCTGAAACAGCACAGCGCTGGTTCCGGTGCCTTTACCCTGCGCACCTGGAATGCCAGCGAAACGGTGATTCTGGAGATCAGCCCGCAATATAAAGGCGCCAGCAAAACCAAACGCGTGATCCTCAAACACATTGCCGACCCAGCCGCGCAGGCGCTGATGCTGAAAAAAGGCGATGTTGATGCCGCATATGACCTCACCACCGAACAGCTGCTGCAGGTGAAAAACGACAGCAGCGTGTCGCTGGTGAATCAGTCGCTGTCGGCCATCATGCTGATGTCGTGCAACACCAATAATCCTTACCTGAAAAAACCGCAGGTGTGGCAGGCGCTGAAGTGGGCGCTGGATTACGACAGCATTCAGAAAAACATTCTGTCGATGAGTTTTGTTACCCATCAAAGCTTCCTGCCGAGCGGCTTCCCGGCGGCGCTGGACGATACGCCATTCCACAAAGATGTGGCGAAAGCCAAAGCGCTGCTGGCCGAAGCGGGATATCCGGACGGTTTCGAAATCACCCTCGATCACTACTCCATGCAACCCTATCCGGACATCGCGCAGGCAATTCAGACGCAATTGGGCGCGATTGGCATCAAAGTGTCACTGATCGCCGCCGAAAACCGCCAGGTTCTGACCAAGATGCGTGCGCGTCAGCATCAGCTGGCATTGACGGTTTGGGGCGCCGATTACTTTGATCCCAACTCCAACACCGAAGCCTTCTGCGTTAACACCGACAACAGCGATAACGCGCGTGCGCGAACGCTGGCGTGGCGCTGCAGCTGGTCAGACGATGAATTTAACAAACTCACCGAGCAGGCGCTGCATGAGCCGGATCCGACGAAGCGCATCGCGCTCTATCAGCAGATTCAGCAGTTAGGCCGCGAGAAGAGCCCGTTTATTTTCATGATGCAGAAGACCAAAAACGTGGCCACCAGCAAAGCGCTGAGTGATGTCCACATGACCGTGCTGGAGCAGTGGCCGTATGCGCAGGTGAAAAAAGCCTGATGCCGTTACTGAAGAGAATCGTCAGCACCCTGGGAAGCCTGGTGCTGACGCTGTTTGGTCTGTCGGTGTTGACCTTTTTCATTGGCCGCGTCATGCCCACCGATCCGGTGCTGGCGGCGGTCGGTGATAACGCACCGCAATCGGTGGTTGAGCGCGTGCGTGCAGAAATGGGGCTGGATCAGCCCCTTTACGTGCAGTTTGGTCACTACCTCAATCAACTGCTGCATGGCGATCTCGGTAAATCGATTCTCACCTCGAATCCGGTGATTACCGATATCGCCCGCTTCTTCCCCGCCACCATGGAGCTGGCAACGGCGGCCATCATCATCGCGGCGCTGATCGGCATTCCGCTTGGCGTGTGGGCGGCGGTGCGTCAACGTTCGTGGGTCGATCAAACCATTCGCGTGATCTGTCTCGCCGGCCATTCGCTGCCGGTATTTGTGCTGGCGCTGCTGAGCCTGCTGGTGTTCTACGCGGTGCTCGGCATCGCGCCCGGCCCCGGACGGCAGGACATCATCTGGCAGGATATGGTGCCGCAGGTCACCGGCTTCCTCACCATTGATTCGCTGCTGGCCGGAGAAACCGACGCCTTCTGGGATGCGCTGGCCCACATGGCGCAGCCGGTGCTGATTCTGGCCTACTTCAGCATGGCCTACATCACACGTATGACGCGCACCTTTATGCTCAACGCGCTGAGCGGCGAGTTCGTGATCACCGCGCGCGCTAAAGGTTTGTCATCACGGCGGGTGATTTGGCGGCATGCGTTTCCCACCGTGGCGGTTCAGCTGGTTACGGTGCTGGCGCTGACCTACGCCGGATTGCTGGAGGGCGCGGTGGTGACGGAAAACGTCTTCGCCTGGCCCGGCATCGGCCAATATCTCACCACATCGCTGATGAACGCCGACATGAACCCGGTGATCGGCGCCACTTTGCTGGTCGGCACCGTGTATGTGCTGCTCAATCAGCTGGCTGACCTTCTCTATCGACTTTGGGACCCGCGCGTAAAATGATCTTCTTCTCACGAGAATGGCTGCTCGACGACACGCCAGCCAATCGCCGCCAGGCGGTGTGGGGCCGGCGTTATCGCCTGTGGCTCAGCCTGCGCAGTAATCCGCTGGCGATGGCCGGATTGCTGGTGGTGGCGGTGATGCTGCTGCTGGCGCTGTTTGCCCCGTGGCTGACGCCGTTCGAACCCGGTATGCAGCATCTGGAAAACCGTCTTGCGGCCCCTTCCGCCGCGCACTGGCTCGGCACCGATGAGCTGGGGCGCGATGTCTGGACGCGCATTATCTACGGCGGCCGCACCACGCTCGGCATGGTGATCGCCGTGGTGCTGCTCACCGCGCCGCTCGGTCTGCTGATTGGCTGCATCGCCGGCTATGCCGGCGGTTTCATCGATAAAGCGCTGATGCGTTTGACCGACATCTTCCTCGCCTTCCCGCGTCTGATTCTGGCGCTGGCGTTTGTCGCCGCGCTGAAACCCGGCGTGGAGAGCGCGATTCTGGCGATTGCCCTGACGTCGTGGCCGCCGTATGCGCGTCTGGCGCGGGCCGAAACCCTGCAGTTCCGCCACAGCGACTTTATCGCCGCCAGCCGTCTGACCGGCGCTTCGCCGCTGCGCATTATTCTGCGACATATCATGCCGCTGTGCGTGCCGAGCCTGATTGTGCGCGTCACGCTGGACATGAGCTCCATCATCATCACCGCTGCCAGCCTCGGTTTTCTCGGCATGGGCGCGCAGCCGCCGTCACCGGAATGGGGCACGATGATCGCCACCGCGCGTCGTTTCCTGTTCAGCGAATGGTGGGTGCCATTGATGCCATGTATCGCGATTTTCCTGACGTCTCTGGCGTTCAACTTTCTCGGCGACGGTCTGCGTGACGTGCTGGATCCTAAGGAGCGCTAAATGTTGGTGGAAATTGAGAACCTGCGCGTTGCCTTCCGCTCGCGCAGCGAAACCGTTGAAGCAGTGCGCGGCGTCAGTTTTAGCGTTGGCCACGAGAAGTTCGCCATTGTCGGCGAAAGCGGCTCCGGCAAGTCATTGACCGCGCGCAGCCTGATGCAGCTACTGCCGGGCAACGCGGAAGTGAGCGCCGATGTGCTGCGCTTTGACGGCATCGATCTGCGCGGAGCCAGCGAGAAAGTGCTGCGCAAAATTCGCGGCAAGCGCGTCGGTTTTATCCTGCAGGACCCGAAATACTCGCTTAATCCGGTGATGACCATTGGCCAGCAGATTGCCGAAGCCTGGCGCGAGCACAAAGGCGGCAGCCACAAAGCGGCGATGCAGGCGGCGATTGAGCTGCTGGAGCTGGTGAAGATTCGCGACCCTGAAGCCGTGGCGCAACGCTATCCGCATGAAGTTTCCGGCGGCATGGGCCAGCGCGTGATGATTGCCATGATGCTGGCGCCCGATCCGGAGCTGTTAATCGCCGATGAACCCACCAGCGCGCTGGATGCCACGGTGCAGGCGGAGATCCTTAAGCTGATTGACGAGCTGGTATCGGCGCGCGGCATGGGGCTGATTCTGATTAGCCACGATTTGCCGCTGGTGTCGCACTTCTGCGATCGCGTGGCGGTGATGTACGCCGGCCGCATCGTTGAGCTGCTCGATGCCGGGCAGTTGCAGCAGGCGCAGCATCCCTATACGCGCGGTTTGCTGGCGTGTTTGCCGTCGTTGCGCCATCCGCGCGAACGTTTACCCGTATTGCAGCGCGATGCCGCGTGGCGAGAATAATTTATGATTCAAATCGATAACCTGCGCATCAACTTCGGTGCGCACACGGCGGTAAAAGACGTCAGTTTCTCGGTCGGTAACGGCGAAAGCTTTGGCCTGGTCGGTGAAAGCGGCTCGGGCAAATCCACCATCCTGCGCGCGCTCGCCGGACTGAATGCCGACTGGCAAGGCAGCATGCTGTTTGGTGGCATGCAGCTCAGCGCCAAACGCAGCCGCGCCTTCTATCGTCAGGTGCAGATGGTATTTCAGGATCCGTTTGGTTCGCTGCACCCGCGCCAGACCATCGATCGCATCCTGCACGAACCGCTGCTGGTGCATCAGCTTGATCGCGCCGAACAGCGCATTAGCCAGGCGTTAAGCGAAGTGGGGTTGCCCGCGTCGGTGCGTTTCCGCTATCCGCATCAGCTGTCGGGCGGCCAGCGTCAGCGCGTGGCGATTGCGCGCGCGCTGATCGCCGAACCGGAAGTGCTGCTGCTGGATGAGCCGACCTCGGCGCTGGATGTGTCGGTGCAGGCCGAAATACTCAATTTACTCAGCGATCTCCGCAGCGAGCGCAAACTCACCTACATTATGGTGACGCATAACCTCGCGGTGGTAACGCATCTGTGTCAGCGCATTGGCGTGATGCAGAATGGCGAGATGGTGGAACAGCTGAGCGCCGACGATCTGCGCGCGCGGCGCATCCAGCATCCACATACCGCCCAACTTTTCGATCTCAGCATGACGCTGGAGGAACCGGCATGACCGCTTACTGGCAACGCGCCGCGGATGTCGCACAACAGATCACTGAAAGCTGGCAACAGCCAGGCGCGCCGGGCGGTGCGATGATCCTGTTTGATGCGCAGCAGATTCACTCAACGCACTGCGCCGGATTGGCTGATTTGGCGCAGCAAACGCCGTTCAGCGCCGACAGCGTGGTACGTTTCGCCTCCATCACCAAACATCTGTTTGCTGCGCTGGTGACCGGGCCGGGCCGCCGCTATCTCAAGCTCGACGATCCGCTGGTGCAGCATCTGCCGCAGCTGCGCGGCGCCAACGGCCAGATCACCGTCGGCCAGGCGCTGGATATGAGCAGCGGTTTGCCGGACGTGCGCGAAACCTTATCGCTGCTGGGATTGTCGGTGTACAACGCCACCCGCGCCGACGACCTGCTGGATTTTGTCGCGCGCGAAGGCGATCTCAACTACGCGCCCGGCAGCGAAATCTCCTACACCAATACCGGTTATCGGCTGGTTGAAGAGGCGCTGAAAGCCAAAGGCGTGTTATTCAATGACCTGCTGCAGCAGTACATCTGCGATCCGCTGGATATCAACCTGATTGCGCCGGAAAGCTGGTTCGATATTGTGCCCGGTTTAGTGCCCGGCTACTGGCAAAACGGCGCGCAGTGGCAGCACTCCAGCGCCGGTTTGCATCTCTCGGCATCGGGCAGCGTCACCGGCAGCCTGAATCATCTGACGCGCTGGCTGCAAAGCCTGCTGGCCGATAGCGGGCCGGGTGCGGGCGTGCTGCAGCGCCTGAGCGCGCCGCGTCATCTCAACGATGGCCGCACCAGCGGATACGGTTTGGGCATCACCAGCTCGACGCTTGGCAGCCAGACGCTGTTCGGTCACGGCGGTTCGCATGCCGGTTATAAGAGCTATTTCCTGCTGCATCCGGAGCTGAAAATCGGCGTGGCGCTGGTCGCCAACCGCGAAGATGTCACCACGTCGGAAAGCGTGCTGCGCGTGATGGCGGCGCTGCTCAATCGCGCGTTACCGGAGAAAGGACACGATTTAACGCCCGGACTTTACGTGGCGGAAGACGCCGCCGACTGGCTGGAAATCAAAGGCGTGACCGCCACCTGGCTCGGCGCAGGCGAAACCTTGTGGCGTGACGATGTGCACGGCACGGCGGTGTCGCTCTCCAGCACTTTCCCGATGCAACTACGCCATGCTGGCGCGGCGATTGTGGGAGAGATTGGTCATGCCGCCCGACGTTTTGTGCCGGTGCAGGCCGATCAGGCCAGCCTCGATCATCTGCAGGGCCGCTGGTTCGCGCCGCAGTGGCGCAGCGAGTTGGTGATTGAGGGCGACAGCTTAATCATGGGCATCGGCCCGGCGGCAATTCGTGCGCGTTTGCAGTCGCTGGGCAACGATCGCCTATTAGCCACCGCGCAGGATGGACCGTGGGAGAAGCGCTTCGCGATTGCGCGCGAAGGCGACACCCTGCGGCTGCAATTGAATCGTAGCCGCGTGGTGCGCTTTTTACAGACAGCACGCCCTAAATAATTCGAGTTGCAGCAAGGCGGCAAGTGAGTGAATCCCCAGGAGCTTACATCAGTAAGTGACTGGGGTGAGCACACGTAGCCAACGCAGCGGCGGCTCGAAGTATGACGGGCACTAAGCCACGTAATGATGTAAACGACCGATTTTCTCGATTTCGACTTCAATCTCATCGCCGGGGAACATAAACAGCGGTGGCGTGCGTTTTTTACCGACGCCGCCCGGTGAACCGGTGATGATCACATCGCCTGGCGACAGCGGGCTGAACGCGGAGATGTACTCAATGATCTTCGCCACCGGATGCACCATGCTGGCGGTGGTGTCGTTCTGCACTTCGCGCTGATTGAGCCAGGTTTTGATCGCCAGCTGCTGCGGATCGGGGATCTCGTCAGCGGTGGTCATCCACGGTCCGAAACCGCCGGTCTGCTGCCAGTTTTTCCCGGCGGTGAACCAGGTAAACTGCATGTCGCGCACCGTGGCATCCATAAAGCAGCTGTAGCCCGCAACGTGCTGCAACGCATCGGCGGCTTTCACCTGATAGGCCGCTTGGCCGATGATCACCGCCAGTTCACCTTCGTAATCAAATTCCTGCGTGGTGATGGGTTTCAGCAGCGGCTGCTGGTGCGCCGCCAGCGAATCCGCGAAACGCACAAATAGCGTCGGCGCTTCAATCGTCTCGGCAAACTCTTTGCGTTTGTCAGCGTAGTTCATGCCAACGCAGAACACTTTGCCAGGATTTTCCACCACTGGCAGGAAGCGAATGGCGCTAAGCGGGTGATCAATCGGCTGGGACACATAGGCGTCGAGATCGCTTAACGCGCCGCGTTGCAGCAAGGTTTTCAGGTCCGGGCAGTCAGCTCCAAGACGCAAGCCGATATCAATCACGCCCTCTTGCTGCACAATACCGTAACTTTTTCTTTGCTGTTCAATAAGATAAAAACTGCAGAGCTGCATGACTGCCTCGTTGTTATATATAAATTGCGCGCAGGTTAGCAAAATTCAGCAGGAAATGCGGACCGACCTGATGACGCTATTTTCCACATCGCGCAATAAATTGCGCCGCTACGGTATGTGCACATATTGGTAGCGGCGCGATTTATCGCACATTTTACATTACGACTGCGTGGTCGCCAGATAGGAGAAGGCGCTCAGCAGGCTAATCAACGTGTTCATGTCATCCGCGCGATAGCCAACGGTGACCGCGTCAATGCGCGTCACGCCGGGAATCAGGCTGAACAAATCCGCCAGCACCGGTTTGCTGGCTTGCAGCTGCATCTCATAGGGCGCGCTCAGGCGCGTGGTGCTGACCTGGCGTTTGCGTTGCACGGCGGCCGTCGCTGCAGCGCGAATGGCATTTTGCGCTGCCTGCGGGCTAATGGATTCGGCGCAGGTGTGCGAGATGGCGCGTTTCACACAGACGTAATCCACCGAGGGATAATGCTCGGCAATCCAGCCTTTAAGCTGGTCGTCGCCGCTCACCAGCCACAGCGGCGTGCCCTGTTCAGCCGCGGCTGCAGCGTAAATGTCGCTTTCGCCCATCACCTTGCCGTTGATGTGAATGCGCCAGAACGCACGGCCGTTAATGGTGTGCGCCAGCACACCCGGTTCACCCGCCGCGCTGTGATAGCCGATAAAGAACAGGCCATCAAACGGCTGCTGCTCAATGCCTTCTACCATCGATAAGCCGCGCGGTTTGCCCTGCACCATGCGCGCGCGGGGATCGATATTTTCCGCACGCAGGTTGGTCATCTGCGCGTGGCTGTCGGCCACCACCACTTCCGTTGCGCCGCCAGCAAAGGCGCCATCGATCGCGGCGTTAACTTCCTGTTCCATCAATCCGCGTGCCAGTTGGTATTCGGCGTGGCCGGGTGAACACTGTTCTGGTCGCATCACGCCGGCGATGCCTTCGATATCGGCTGAGATAAAGATTTTCATCAACTTAATTTATCCAATACTTCCGTTAACGACGGCCGATGATGGCCGCGAAAACCGGTGACAGATTCGGCGCTGAGTAAGGCATCCAGCACCGCGTGTTCGGTGGCATCGGCGGCGGCGGCGAGCAGCGGTTCCAGCGTGGACTCTTCTGGCGGTTGCGGTTGCGGCTGGGTGGAAAACGCCAGCGCGATATCGCCCGAACCGTGGCCCCAATAACTGCCTAGTCGTCCCAAACCGGCACCGGCGCGTTTGGCCACGCGCTTCAGCTGACGTGCATCGAGCGGCGCATCGGTCGCCATAATAATGATGATGGAACCGGCATCGCGCTGCGGCGTCAGTTCCGGCAGCAGCGGCGCGATCATCTCACCCAGGCGTACGCCATCCAGCGTCAGCGCGGTTAACGCGCCAAAGTTCGCCAGCACCAGCACGCCCAGCGTGGCGTTGAGCGACGGAATACTGCGCGATGCCGTGCCAATGCCGCCTTTCAAACTGAAACAGCTCATGCCGCGCCCGGCACCGACGCTGCCGCGATCGAAATCTGCCGTGGCGTCATAGAGTGCTTGCTGCGCCATCGCTTCGGTGATCGCCAGCGCCTGAATATCGTTAAGCCAGCCGTCATTGCACTCCAGCGCCAGCGGATTGACCGTGGGCAAGCTGCGGCCCAACTCAGGGTTACGGCTGATGGCATCGCGCACCAGCGTGGTAAACAGCGTGCCAATCGCCAGCGTGTTGCTCAGCAGAATCGGCGTTTGCAGCACGCCTAACTCTTCAACCTGCACCAGGCCAACCGGCTTGGCGAAACCGTTAAACACCGCCGCCGCACAAGGCAGCGGCTGGATAAACAGATTGTCGCCCGGCGGCACAATCGCGGTAACGCCGGTTTGTCGCTCGCCGTCGGCTAGCGTGTAGTGACCGACGCGCACGCCGGGCACATCGCTGATGCGATTGGTTGGCCCGCTGGCGCTGCGCGGTTGTCCCAGCTGACGCTCGTTGCGCCAGCGTTGCAGCAGCAGGTCGCGCTGCAGTTGTTGAAAGTCCATGCTTAGCTCTTCAGTTTGGGATCGAGCGTGTCGCGCAGCGCATCACCCAGCAGGTTAAACGCCAGCACGGTAATAAATATCGCCAGACCCGGAAACACGCTGACGTGCCACAAGCCCGCCATCATCATGCTGCGGCTCATCGCCAGAATATTGCCCCACTCCGGCACATCGGGTTCCGGGCCGAGGCCGATAAAACTCAGCCCGGCGGCGGTCAGAATACTGGTGCCGATACGCATAGTGAAATAGACAATCACGTTTGACAGCGTGCCCGGCAGAATATGGCGCAGCAGAATCACGCGATCCGGCGCACCGGCGCAGCGCACCGCTTCAACATAAGCTGCCTGTTTCAGCGACAGCGTAGAAGCACGCACGATACGGGCAAATACCGGCACGCTGAAGATGGCCACCGCGATGATGACGTTGTTGAGTCCCGGACCGAGAATCGCTACCACCGCAATCGCCAGCAGCATGCCGGGAAAGGCGAACAGCACGTCGGAGCCACGCATAATCAGCATATCGATCCAGCGTCCGTAATAGCCCGCCAGCAGGCCCAGCAGCACGCCGACCACCATGCCGAGCGTCACCGACAGCACGCCAACGTACAGTGAGATACGCGCGCCGAAAATGATGCGGCTGAACAGATCGCGGCCGAGTTCGTCGGTGCCCATCCAGTGCGTGCTGGACGGCGGCGATGACAGCGCCATCCAGTCCGGCGCCATCGGATCCCATGGCGCCAGCCAGGGTGCGAAAATAGCCACCAGCACCAGCAGCAGCACAAAGCCACCGGAGACCAGCGCCAGCGGATTACGCACCAGCGCGTGCAGGAAATCACGCCACGGCGAACGGATCGCCTCCTGCGCGTGGGCAGGCAGAGATTGCAGACTCATCAGAGCTCCTGTCGCAGGCGAATTGCTGGGTTGACCACGGCATACAGCAGATCGACCAGCAGGTTAATGACGATAAATTCAAACACGAACAGCATGACTAATGCCTGGATCACCGGCTGATCCTGCGCCTTGATCGACTCGATCAACAGCCAGCCCAATCCCGGCCAGTTGAACACGCTTTCGACCACGATCGATCCGCCGAGTAAGAAACCGAATTGCAAACCGAGCATGGTGATCACCGGGATCAACGCATTGCGCATCACGTGTTTCCATGTCACCAGCCGATTGCGCAGCCCTTTGGCTTTGGCGGTGCGCACGTAATCTTCCTGCGCCACTTCAAGAAACGCCGAACGGGTGAAGCGCGCCATTACCGCTGCCACCGAGGAACCGAGCGTGATCGCGGGTAATACGATGTCGCTGGGCTGGTTGAAGCCGCTGACGGAGAACAGGCCAAACGGCATGGCGACGAACTGGATCAGCAGCAGACCGAGCCAGAAAGTGGGCATGGAGATGCCGCCGACGGCGACGCTCATTAAGGTCCAGTCCTGCCATTTACCGCGTTTCAGTGCGGCAAATACGCCGAGGAATAAGCCCAGAATCACCGACCAGGCAAACCCGGCCAGCGCCAGCCACAGCGTCGGCATAAAGCCCTGTTTGATCACGTCCAGCACCGGCTGTTGGGTGCGATAAGTGACGCCCAGATCGCCACGCAGCAGGCCGCCGATCCAGTTGATATATTGCTGCGGCAGCGGATCGTTAAGTCCGAGATGCTGACGCGCTGCTTCCACCGCGGCCAAAGGCGCATCCGGTCCGGCATAGATACGCGCCGGATCGCCAGGCAGCAGTTTGATGAAGCCGAAGACCAGCAGCGAGACCACCAGCAATACGGGGATCATCTCCAGCAGTCGGCGAATGATGTATGCGAACATGCGGTTCCTTTATTTTTTGGGATGGTGCTGGTAGCTCCCAGATGGTGCTGGCTGTCTCCAGATCGTGCTGGCTGTCCCCAGACCGTGCTGGCTGCCCCCCATCCCGGCCTTCCCCCGCTTGCGGGGGAAGGAGATGCTGCCACATGCCAGTGATGAAGCTGCATGTGGCAGCATCTTCCTCCCCCATTTATGGGGGAGGACCGAGGAGGGGGACAGCGAGCACATTCGCAGGATGAAAGCGAGCACCCAACCTTTACTTAAACGTCGCCTGATTAAACAGGAAGTTACCATCCGGCAGCATCGACACACCGCTCAGCGTGCTGCGTTTGCCGACCAGGTTGTCTGGCGTGCCGAGGAACGCTACCGGTGCCTCTTTCCACAACACTTTCTGCGCTTCGGCGTAGGCTTCACCACGCTTGGCCGGATCGGCGGTGGCTAAGCCACCGGCAATCGCTTTGTCGGCTTCGGCGTTGCTGAAGTACGAAACGTTATACGAGGTCGGCACCCAGGATTCGGTGGCGTAGAGTGGACGCAAGGCCCAATCGGCATCACCGGTTGAGGTCGACCAGCCGCCGTAGTAGAGATCAAATTCCGCCTGTTTCGGATCCTTCACGCCCCACAGTTTGGCGTTGCGTGTGCCGGAATCCATCGGCGTGACCGTGGCGCGAATGCCCACCGTTGCCAGCTGCGCTTTTAACACCTGCGCGGCACGCACGCTGGCGGTGGCGTTGGTGACCCACAGTTTAAGATCGAGGCCATTCGGATAACCGGCGGCCTTCAGCAGCGCTTTGGCTTCATCTGGCGCATAGCGATAGTTAGGCGCGCTCTGCTTCTGGTAGAACTGAACGCCTTCCGGAATCGCCGAACTGGCCGGTTTACCCATACCGGCAAACGCCACTTTCAGCCACAGATCGCGGTCGATGGCGTAGTTGATCGCCTGCCGCACGCGCACATCATTCAGCGGTTTGTGCTGAGTGTTGATCGCCATGTAATAGAGATAAATGCTCGGATCGCGCTGCACCGCCAGTTTGCTGTCGCTTTGCACGGTGGCGATTAGATCGGATGGCAGCGGCCAGATCGCATCCACCTGGCCCGACTTCAGCGCCGCAACGCGCGTGGCATCTTCCGGGCTGGGCGAGAAGATCACGTTATCCACTTTCGGCCAGCCTTTTTGCCAGTAGCCGTCGTATTTCGCCAGCGTCACCGCTTTGCCCGGCTGCCACGTTACAAACTTGAACGGGCCGGTGCCGACCGGATGCAGACGCAGCTGCGCTTCTTCCGGATACTGCTTGAGAATCGCCGGGCTCCACATCACCGCCGATGGATGCGCCAGCGTGTTAATGAAGGCACCAAACGATTGGTTCAGATCGATTTTCACCTGATCCGGCGCCAGCACCGTTACCTTAGCAATCATCTTGTAAAGGCTGTTGCGCTTGAGGCCTTTGCTCTGATCGGCAAGGCGATCGAGGTTGGCTTTCACCGCTTCAGCATCGAACGGCGTGCCGTCCTGGAAGGTCACGTCTTTACGCAGCGTCAGGGTAAATTCGGTGGCGCTATCGTTGCTGGTGTAACTCGTCGCCAGCCACGGCTGCAGCTTCATCTTTGCATCGAACTGGAACAGACGCTCGAAGATGCCGCTCTGCACCGAGTAGCTGACGTTATCGGAGGTATCGTGCGGATCGAGGCCGGTGATATCGGCATACATCGAAATACGCAGATCCTGCGCCTGAGCGGCGGCGGCCAGCGAGAGGGTCAATCCCAGCGCAAGCGCAGTACGGCGAAAAATCGGATTCATGAAATCTCCTGGTATTGAGGGTTAGCGCGAAACAAAGTCAGCGACCCAGTGTTGCGGAGCAACCTGGCGATAACGCGGTTTAATGACCGTTTCTCCCACCTTGCGCAGCGGCGAAGGAATTTCGCCCTCTTCGAAAGTGCGGGGTTGCCGGTTCTGGGGATCGGCCACCGGCACCGAGGCCAGCAGACGTTGGGTATAAGGATGTTGCGGCTGGTTGAACACCGATTGGCGCGGGCCCAGCTCAACAATCTGGCCGAGATACATCACCGCCACGCGGTTAGCGATACGTTCCACCACCGCCATGTCGTGCGAGATAAAAATCCACGCCACGCCGGTTTGCTGTTGCAGATCCATCATCAGGTTCACCACCTGCGCCTGAATTGAGACGTCCAGCGCCGAGACGGCTTCGTCGGCGATGATCACTTTGGGTTTCAACGCCATGGCGCGCGCAATCGCAATACGCTGGCGCTGGCCGCCGGAAAATTCGTGCGGATAGCGCCGCGCATGTTCCGGCAATAAGCCCACGCTTTTCAGCAACGCATCAACCTGCGGCGACGCTTCTTCCAGCGATTTCACCCTGCCGTGCAGCAGCAGCGGTTCGGCAATGGTGAAGCCGACAGTGAGACGTGGATTGAGCGAGGCGTAAGGATCCTGAAACACCATCTGAATTTCACGGCGCAGCGGCTGGAACTGCGCCTCTTTCAGGTTGGCGATTTCATTGCCCTGGAAATGGATGCTGTCGGCGTCGCTGTTAATCAGCCGCATCAGCGCCCGGCCGGTGGTGGATTTGCCGCAGCCGCTTTCGCCGACAATCGCCAGGGTTTCGCCCGGCCACAGGCTGAAGTCGATCTGCTCCACCGCGTGCACCTGATGGGTGAGCGCCGAGAAAATCCCGCTGCGAATCGGGTAGTACACTTTCAGGCCACGCACATCCAGCAGCGGCGTTTCGTCATAGCGCGCGGTGCGCTGCTCGCTGTTATCGCTAGCATTGCTGCCCAACAGCGGAAAACGCTGCGGCCATGCGTGTTCGCGCATATCGCCGAGCTTCGGCACCGCCGCCAGTAACGCTTTGGTGTAAGGATGCTGCGGCGCATTGAAGATTTCAGTTACCGTGCCCTGTTCAACCACTTCGCCGCGCAGCATCACCACCACGCGATCGGCGATTTCTGCCACCACGCCCATGTCGTGAGTAATGAACAGCACCGCCATCTGCTTCTCGCGTTGCAGGTCGCGCAGGATATGCAGAATGCGCGCCTGCACCGTGACATCCAGCGCGGTGGTCGGCTCATCGGCGATTAAAAGTTGCGGATCGCAGGCCAGCGCCTGCGCAATCATCACGCGCTGGCGCATGCCGCCCGACAGCGAATGCGGATAGCTTTTCATTACGCGGTCCACATCGGCGATGCGCACCTGGCGCAGTAATTCACGTGCGCGCGAGTCGGCCTGACTTTTATCGCAAATCTGATGGTCACGCAGCGCTTCAGTCAGCTGATCGCCGACGCGCAGCACCGGATTGAGCGAGGTCATCGGCTCCTGAAATATCATCGCCATTTCGCGACCACGCAAAGCACGGCGCTGGGTTTCATTCAGCGTGGCAAGCTGATGCACGTGGCCCTGACGATCGCGGAACTGCATGCTGCCGCGATCGATACGCCCGGATGCGGCTAGCAAGCCCATCACCGCCAGCGAGGTGACCGATTTACCCGAGCCACTTTCGCCCACCACGGCGACAATTTCGCCCTGATGAATGTTAAAACTGATGCCCTTCAACGCCTGATTTTCGCCGCTGCGGCCGCGAAAACTGACGCTGAGATCCTGAATCGCGAGCACCGGTTCTGAACCGGCAACGCTGGCGGCGTTGGATGTGAGTAAAGTGTCCGTCATCGTTGCTCCGCGTGCGGGTTACAGCCAGATTTGGCCTTGAGCGTAAGAAAGGAAGGGCGAGCTATCGGCGGCCAGCCAAATGGGGCCATCGAGATCGACATGTTCAGCGGCAATCGCCACCGGCAGCGCCGCTTCCATCGCCAGTGAAGAACCGAGCATGCAGCCGACCATCAACCGCATATCGTGCTTCTGCGCCTCTTCCACCATCGCCAGCGCTTCGGTCAAACCGCCGCACTTATCCAGCTTGATGTTGATCATCTCGTAGCGATTGCGCAGCGGCGCGATGTCCTCGCGGGTGTGGCAGCTCTCGTCGGCACACACCGGAATCGGGTGCGTGAAGCGCTGCAACGCCTGATCCTGACCCGCCGGCAGCGGCTGCTCGACCATCGCGATGTTAAAACTCGCCAGCGCGTTGAACAGGCTGGGCAAATCCACGCCCGACCAGGCTTCGTTGGCATCAATGATTAAGGTGGCGCGCGGCGCGGCCTGACGAATCGCGGCGACTTTCTCCAGAATGTCGTCGCGATTAAGTTTGATTTTCAGCAGGATGGCGCCGCGTGATACCGCATCGGCAGCGGCGGCGGCCATGTTTTCGATGGAGTCGAGGCTGAGAGTTTCGGCGGTGATCACCGATGGCGGCTGACGACGCTCGCACTGTTGCCACAGCGTGTGCTTCGCCAGCGCGGCATCGAGACGCCACAGCGCACAGTCCAGCGCATTACGCGCTGAACCCGCTGATAAACGGCTTTGCAGATCGAGGCGGCTCAGGCCCGCTTCCATGGCAGCGCGCAGCGCTTCCAGTTCGGCGTTGACGCTTTCTGGCGTTTCATCGTAGCGCGGCGTTGGCGTACATTCGCCGCGGCCAATAAAGCCGTTCTGCTCCAGCGTCACGCGAATCACCGTGACTGCGGTGCGCGTACCGCGTGAGATGGCGAACGGACGCGCCAGCGGCAGCTCCAGCACTTCAATCTGCATGCGCCGCATGTTAGCCACGCTCCTGCAGCAGCGCGGCGATATCCGCAATGCCAAAACGCACCGGATCGGTAGCAGGCACGCCGAATTCGGCGCTGATCTCTGCACAATAGGCGCGCGCTTCGTCTTCGCTGTAGTTCGAGGTGTTGATGGCGAAACCGGCCAGCTGAACCGCGTCGCTGGTGACGTGCGCTGCGCGCAGGTTGGCTTCAACGCAATCTTTCAGGCTGACCATTGGCTGATGCGGCAGATGACGCATATGCGGACGCCCCATTTCATGGCACATCACCAGCCAGTGCGGCTGCGCACCGTGGATCAGGCCCATGCTGACGCCAGCATAGGAAGGATGGAACAGCGAACCCTGACCTTCAACGATATCCCAGTGATCGGCGTCATTGGCTGGCGACAGCGCTTCGACCGCGCCGGCGATGAAGTCGGCAATCACTGCATCAATCGCGATACCTTCGCCCGCGACCAAAATACCGGTCTGGCCGGTGGCGCGGAAATCGGCTTGCATGCCGCGTTCACGCATCGCGGCTTCCAGCGCCAGCGAGGTGTACATCTTGCCTACCGAGCAATCGGTGCCGACAGTAAGTACACGCTTACCTGTGCGCTTTTTACCGCTGCCGACCTCCAGTTTTGGACGCATGTGGCGCAGGTCGAACAGCTCAACGCCGAACTCTTTGGCCAACGCCACCAGCTCCGGCTCATCCACCAGACGATGGTGCAAACCGCTGGCCACGTTCATCCCGGCAGAGAGGGCGCTTTTTACCGTGTCGAGCCAATGCGTGGGCAAGTAACCGCCGGCATTGGCGGTGCCGAGCACCAGCGTTTTGGCACCGCGCGCTTTGGCAGCGGCGATGTCGAGGACGTCGAGGCCAAGCGTGACGGTGCAGCCCGGCAGTTTGATTTCGCCAACGCACTGCTCTGGACGCCAGACGTGAATGCCGCGTGCGGTTTTAGCGGCCAGTGGATCGGTAACGTCGCCGAGGAAGAGTAAATAAGGTTGTGGGATCAGCATGATGTTTCTCGTTTCAGACGGTTTATAGGGCCTGAATTGACTATTTCACGCAGAAGATAGGGTGACGAATGCTTGTTTAGTGGCGGGGTATAACGTGCGGCTATAGCCAGATCGAAATCTAATGGCTGAGAAGTTTTATCAGCGAGTTAGGGGAAAAATGGAGAGATTAGCGGCTGGAGAGATAAGAAAATCGTTGATAACCACAGGTCGATCCCTGACCGCGATTATCGAGGGTATTTGACGGAATGCTTAGTTTAAAGCACCCGGCGGTACGTGTTTGAAAGTCTCGACATAAGAACGGAACACGTAGCGGAAAAAGCGTTTCATAAAGCACCTGGTTCAAAAATTGTTGAAGAAATACGCAAAAAGTATAGCCGCTGAGCGTTTTTACCGCAATTATTTTTGAAGTAGATCACAGAATTGGGGATTAGTGCGGATGTGAAGAAGAGGTCGCCATGAATGGCATAACGACAACGTGGTTAGTTAAACCAGCCTAAATGCTCGCTTAAAATGGTGCAGCCAATGCTGATCAGCACTACGCCGCCCAACACTTCCGCCCATTTGCCCATCACCGGGCCGATAAAGCGTCCAACCAATACGCCGGTGGTTGCCATGATAGTGGTCGCCGCGCCGATGGTGACGGCGGTCATGATGATATTCACCTGCAGGAACGCCAGGCCAACACCGACGGCCAGCGCATCAAGACTGGTGGCGACGGCGGTTAACGCCAGCACCATAAAACCATGACGCTGCGGCGCTTCGCACGGCTCGTCAGCGGTTTGACGAAAACCTTCCATCATCATACGGCCGCCCAGCACGGTTAACAGCACGAATGCCACCCAATGATCCCACGCCATGATGTAGCGGCTGGCCGCGAGGCCAATTGCCCAGCCAATCAGCGGCGTCAACATTTCGATAACGCCGAAAATCAGGCCGGTTCGCAGTGCCTCTTTGAAACCTGGGCGATGCAGCGACGCGCCTTTGCCCAGTGCTGCGGCGAAAGCGTCCATCGACATGCCAAAGGCCAAAATCAGGGTTGCGATAAATGTCATGGGTTTTCAATCAATGCCGCGGAACCGGCGCTAAAGCCGCTACTTGTCCGCATTTATTGTTCAGTAATGAAAAAGTGCGCGCAGTCTAACACGCAAAAACGCCAAAAAAAAGACAGTAAAATCAGGGATTTAAGTATAGCAAAGGCTATAACTCTTAACTTCCGCTATTTTTGACGCTAAGTGAATGGAATAGAAGAAATTTCTGAGCGCGAGCCGGCGCGGGGATTGCACCGTAGCGCGGTTTTATGCGCTAATGCCCGCGCTAACTGATTTGGACAATGACCATGAATAACCCATTCGAAACGCTGATCATCCCAGGCGGCATTCTGCTGCTAGGCTTTCTTTCCGCCCTGCTGCTGCCCGCGCCTTCATTTGGTATTGAGCTGGCAAAACAATTGCAGGAAAGCCTGCATTTGATGGATGTTAATCAGCTGTATACCATCGTCTTTAGTTTGTGGTTTTTGCTGCTGGGCGCGATCGAGTTTTTCGTGATTCGCTTCCTGTGGCGCCGCCGATCGCGCTGATCATTTTTCCGGCAAGGTGATGCATTTTTCTTCTGGCAGCTTTACGCGGCCATACCTCAATTCATCACCACAAAAATGTAACATTACTTTTACACGACATGGCGAAATATCGCGCAACATAAAATCCGCATAAATAATCAATTTAGTTAAAACATATATTTTTCAACACATTAAAATGTGATGCATATCACCCGCCGTTTTCACCCCCGTCAAAACCCCTCACAATAGCGTAACAACTGCATTACTCTAACCGTCTGATTAAGAGATAAAAATCCCTTATGACCGCGAGGTTGAGCTGATTAATTCTTATGCTGAATCATTTCCGCCTTTAAAAAATAAACAAACGTTTAATTCCGATACGAGAATGTTATATTCGGATGCATATGCATAACGTGCAGTTAACCGTTATCGTCCCCGTGACTTATACCTGAGTCTTAACCTTTGAGAGATAGCGCCACGCGCTCGAAAGAAGCGCGGCTATTTCGCCTGCGAACCTGTTGAGCTTCAGGTCAACAGAGAGAGGAGATGTCGCCTCATGAGTACTACTGCGGTAAATCTGGCGCTCGCCGCCGCTTCAATGGAAAGTGCAAACCTTCAGGAACGAAAAGACGTCGACGTACTGCTGATTGGCGCAGGCGTGATGAGTGCGACTTTGGGCGCATGGCTGCAAGATCTCGAGCCTGACTGGTCAGTTGAGATGGTTGAACGTCTTGATGATGTGGCCGTTGAATCCTCTAATGGCTGGAACAACGCCGGAACCGGTCACGCCGCGCTGGCGGAGCTCAACTATACGCCGCAGAAGGCGGATGGCAGCATCGACATCGCCAAAGCGGTCGCGATTAATGAATCGTTCCAGATTTCGCGTCAGTTCTGGGCGTATCACGTGCAGAAAGGCAACCTGCGCAATCCCAAAAGCTTTATCCACAGTACGCCGCACATGAGTTTCGTCTGGGGCGACGATAACGTTGAATTCCTGCGTAAGCGTTTCAATGCGCTGCAGAAAAGCACGCTGTTCCGCGGCATGAATTACTCTGAAGATCGCGATCAAATCACGGAGTGGATTCCGCTGGTGATGAACGGCCGCGACAGCAAACAGAAAGTGGCGGCGACCTGGACCGAAATGGGTACCGACGTGAACTTCGGTGAAGTAACGCGTCAGCTGATTGCCTCTTTAGAGAAGAAAGCCAATTTCCGCCTGCGTCTGCGCCAGGAAGTGCGTGATATCAAACGCCTGAGCGACGGTCGCTGGCAGGTCACGCTGCATAATCTGGCCAGCGGTGAAAATCGTGTGCTGACCACGCGCCAGCTGTTTATCGGTGCCGGCGGTGCGGCGTTGCCGCTGCTGCAGAAATCCGGCATTCCGGAAGTGAAAGGCTACGCCGGTTTCCCGGTGGGCGGTTCATTCCTGGTGACGGAAAATCCTGACGTGGTGAAACAGCATATGGCGAAGGTGTATGGCAAAGCCAGCGTCGGCGCACCGCCGATGTCGGTGCCGCACGTCGATACCCGCGTGCTGGATGGCAAACAGGTGCTGCTTTTTGGGCCGTTTGCTACCTTCTCAACCAAATTCCTCAAAGAGGGTTCGCTGCTGGATATGTTCGGCGCGATGAACACCAGCAACCTCAAGCCGATGGTGCAGGTTGGCCTGAAAAGTTTCGACCTGGTGAAATATCTGGTTGATCAGGTGCTGCAAAGCGACAGCGATCGTATGGAAGCGTTGCGCGCTTACGTGCCGCAGGCGAAGCAGGAAGATTGGCGTTTAGTCACTGCTGGCCAGCGCGTGCAAATCATCAAGAACGATGCCGTTGAAGGTGGCGTGCTGCGTCTTGGTACTGAAGTGGTGACTTCGGAAGATGGCACCATTTCCGCCTTGCTGGGTGCCTCACCGGGCGCCTCCACCGCCGCACCGATTATGCTCGAGCTGATGGCGAAAGCCTTCCCGGAACAGATGCGTTCACCGGAGTGGCAGACCAAAATCCGCATGGTGATCCCATCGTGGGGCCGCAAGCTGAACGGCGACGTCGCACTGACCGAGAAAGTGCTGGCCGATACCAGCCGCGTGCTGCAACTCGACTACGAGCCGGTGATTACACCTGATGCCGCCAACGATGAAGCGCGCGAAACCGCGCACGTGGTGGGTAAGTAACAAGGTAGTATCAGAGGCTGGCAAGATGAGAGGCCGCGAAAGCGGCCTCTTTTTTATGCCTAACGCAAGAAATGTCCCAAATTGGGATTCAGGTTTGTTATAGTCCCAAAACGGGATTAAGATGCGCTGCATGAGAATCATATCGGTAAGGTCATTAAGGGAGTTTATGACGGCGAACCCCGACTCTTCGCAGCCGTTGAGAGCCTGGATTGATGAAGCACAGAAGGCCGACTGGTCAAGCCCGGCAGATATTAAGGAACAATACCGCCACGCCAGCATCCTTAAAGGCAGCCGAGTGGTATTCAACATCAAAGGAAACGATTATCGACTGATAGCGGCCATTGCGTATCCACAGAAGCTGATATTTATAAAGTTTATCGGCACACATCGGGAATATGACGCGATTGACGCTAATACGGTGGAGCAACGCTAATGACATTAACCATTAAACCTATTCATTCCGAACAGGATTACGAAGCGGCTCTTGAAGCTATTTCGCCGCTCTTTGAACATGTGCCCGAGCTCGGCACACCAGAGAGCGATTATATGATTGTGATGAGCATGCTAATTGAGGCATGGGAAAAAAAGCATTATCCCATTGAGGCTGCCGATCCGATTGAAGCCATCAAGTTCCGGATGGAACAACAAGGGCTTACTGCCAAGGATTTGGAGCCCGCAATTGGCCGCCGCAATCGCGTTTATGAAGTGCTCAATGGCAAACGTTCATTGTCACTGGAAATGATCCGTAATCTGCATAAGCAGTTTGGAATTCCATTAGAGAGCCTGGTCGGATTGTAAGGCGAACGGGTTGCCATTAATGGCAACCCGGAAAGTGCAAAGTGCGCATTTTTGCGCACCGAAGTATCTAGCTCAGAAGCACCGCGTCGTACAACATCCACACTGTTGTCGCCACCAGCGAAAGCGCCATCAAACTGTTAAACGCCTGACGTTTCCACGCGACCTGCAGATGGCTGCGAAGGCGATCGCCCAGCGCTGCCCAAATCAAAATGCACGGCAGATTCAGTGCGGCGAATCCCAACAGCACCGTCAGCACGCCGTTACTGTTGGCGTACATCAACGCCACGTTGGTGACCATCAACCAGGCCTTGGGATTAACCGCCTGGAAACAGATGCCGCCAATTAGCGTCATGGGACGCGGGCGTTCACGCAGTTGCGGCGCGCCAGCGCGGAAAATCTTCCACGAAAGCCACAGCAGATAGCTACAGCCGACTACCGTCAGCGGCAGGCGAATCGCGCCCATCCAGTGCAGCAGCGCATCCAGCGCCACGCTCGCCAGCAGCATCTGTATTGCGCAGCCTAGCAGGATGCCAAACAGCATCGGCAGCGTGCGTTTAAAGCCAAAGTTAACACCCGACGTTGCCAGCAGCAGGTTATTTGGACCCGGCGTGATCGACATCACGGTGACGTAGCTGAAGAATGAGGGATCGAGCATGATGCGCTTCCTGAAGAATCAATGATGCCTTCATGCTAATGCGTATGTTGCAATGGAAACAGAGACACAAAACCACTATTGTAATGGGTACAGTTGTCTCAAAAATGAATTGTACCCATCGCGCGCGGAGGCTTTTGTGTCCCTTCCACTCTCATCCGGTCAAACGCTGTATCAGCAGTTGGTCGATAGCTTTGCCGAGTCGATACATCAGGGCACGCTGAAGCCGGGTAAACGGCTGCCGGCGATACGCCGCGTGGCACAATCGCATCAGGTGAGTATCAATACCGTGCTCAATGCGTGGCAAATCCTCGAAGATCGCGGCCTGATTGAATCGCGGCCGCAGTCGGGTTATTACGTGCGTGGCGTGCTGCCCGCCGTGACGCGTTCAGTAAAACCGCTGCCGGCAAAAATCAACGATCCCAGCGCGCAGAAGCTGGAGCTGATTGAGCAAGTGTTCGCGGCGCAAAATAATCCCGATTACACCAATATCTCATTAGCCTGTCCGCAGGATGGCACCTTCTATCCGGCGGCGCGAATCGGGCGAATTACTGCATCGATTTTGCGCCAGAATCCCGACATTATCGGACGCTATGCGCTTCCACCCGGTAGTGAGCGCTTACGGGAGGAGATTGCGCGTCGTGCCCTGCACAACGGCATCAACTTGCCGCCGCAGGCGATCACATTGACGCACGGCTGCATGGAAGCACTCCAGCTGGCGCTGCGCGCGGTGACTAAACCCGGCGATTGCATTGGTTTGGAGTCGCCGACCTATTTCTTCCTGTTCCCGCTGCTGGCGTCGCTGGGGCTGAAAGCGCTGGAAATTCCTACCGATCCGCAGCAGGGATTGTCGCTGGATGCGCTGGAGATGCTGCTGCAGGAGAAGCGGGTTCAGGCGGTGATCGCCATGCCCGGCGCGCAGAACCCGCTGGGATATGTGATGCCGCTGGAGAATAAAAAGCGGCTGGCGAAGTTAGTGAACACTTACCACGTTCCGCTGCTGGAAGATGGTTTGTACGACGAATTGCAGTTTGAGTGGCCGCTGTCGCCGCCAGTAAAGGCGTTTGATAGCGAGGGTTGGGTAATTTACTGCACCAGCTTTACCAAAACCGTGGCGCCTGATTTCCGCGTCGGCTGGACTGCTGCCGGGCGTTTTCATGACGCTATCGCTCACCTCAAAGCGGTGTCGTCGATGGCGGAATCACGCTTGTTAAGTGAAACCCTGGCCGAATTTCTTGCCAGCGGCGGCTACGATCATCATCTGCGCACGCTGCGTCGGCGCTATGCCGCCAATCTGGATGCGGCGCGCGGGATTCTGGCACGCCACTTTCCGCAGGGCACGCGCGCGACCCTGCCGCGCGGCGGGTTTGTTTTTTGGGTCGAACTGCCGGGGAACATTGATACCGTAGAGATGTTTCATCGTCTGCTGCAGGAGCAAATCTGTGTGACACCGGGCGCGCTCTACTCCCTGAGCGATCGTTACAAACATGCGTTGCGCCTCTCCTGCTGCTACCCGTTTGATGAACGTTATACGTGGGCGCTGCAGCGCACCGGCGCGCTGGCCTGTGAAATGACAGGCCTCGCGCCGGGACAGGATCAGGGTTTGCCGTTGCGGCCCCAGGTGGTGTAAGGCTCACGCTCGGTCAGGCGTTCGTAATAAGTCTGCACCGCCGGGAAGTCAGGGTGTTCCAGCGGGGTTTCAAACCAGCGGTTCACCGCCAGCCCAACCGGAATATCGGCCAGCGAGAAATTACGGCCTGCGACATAGCGCCCGGTTTTCTCCAGATGCTGGTTGAGTATGTTCATGGTGTGCGTCCAGCCTTTCACCGCCGCCGCCAGCAAGCGGGGATCCTGATGCGCCGGCGAGTTGCGCACCAGCGACATAAATGCGTAACGCCAGGACGTGTTAAGTTCGGTGGCTTGCCAATCCATCCACTGATCAACTGGCGCGCGCGCGCGGGGATTGTCGGGATAGAGCCATTCGCCGCCATTGCTGTTGGCGAGATAGCGCAGAATAGCGTTGGATTCCCACAGCACGAAGTCGTCCTCGATTATTACCGGCACCATGGCGTTGGGATTGAGTGCCATAAACTCTTTCGAGTGCAGCGATTGTGGATCATCGCCCCAGGGTTCTAATTCGTACGCAATATCGAGTTCTGCGCACAGCCACAGAACTTTTCGCACGTTTATTGATGAAGTACGGCCAAGAACTTTTAACATTGCGGACTCCGATTCCAGAATTCTTAATCTATTCATAGCCCTGTTGCTGGCCTTTCGCAATCAGCAGGATGTAAATCCCGATTTCAGACAACCTCAACGAGGAAGGAGTGACAATGAAGGTCGCATTTAAACAGGTGGACGTGTTTACCTCATCGGCGTTTAAAGGTAATCCGCTGGCGGTGATCATGGATGCACAGGGATTAAGTGACGCGCAGCTGACGGCGATTGCGCGCTGGACCAATCTGTCGGAAACCACCTTTGTGCTGCCGCCACAGGATGCGTCGGCGGATTACCGCGTGCGCATTTTTACCGTCGAAGGTGAACTGCCTTTTGCCGGGCATCCGACGTTAGGTACCGCGCATGCGCTGCTGGAAGCCGGTTGGCCGCTGAAAACGCCGGGAAAAATCGTGCAGGAGTGCGGCGTTGGTCTGGTTGAGGTGAAAATCAGCGATGACGGAGCGCTGGCGTTTGCCGCGCCTGCCGCCACATTAACGCCGTTCAGTGATGCGCTGATGAGCAGCGCGCTGAACAGTGAATCATTCGATCTCAGCCAAATGCCGACCATCGTTGATATGGGTATTCGCTGGCTGCTGATTCCTATGAGTAGCGCGCAAGCGGTGCTGGATGTGGTGCCGTCCGCAGCCGATTTACACCGTTTACATCAGCATGCTGAGGTTAACGGTACGGCAATTTTTGGTGCGTTACCGTCGGGCGAAAACGAGCAGTATGAAGTGCGCGCATTGCTGGTTGAGAACGGCAGCTTGACTGAGGATCCGGTGACCGGCAGCGCCAACGCCTGTCTGGCGCGCTATTTCGAGGCTAACAAGCAAACGCGGGATTATCGGGCACGTCAGGGCAGCGCGATTCAGCGGGAAGGTCGCATTCAGGTGAGTTTTAGCGATAAAGCGATCTGGATTGGTGGCCAAACCGTGACGGTGATTGACGGGACGATTGAGCTGTAATTGTAATCTGCACCATCCGTAGCGGCGCAATTTATTGCGCAATAAATTGCGCCGCTACGAATATGTGCATCAGTTTATATTTTTACAGACCTTGGCCGCCTGAGGCTTCAATGCGCTGTGCGGTGATCCAGCCGGTTTCATCGCTGAGGATCGCGCTGATGGCATCGCCAATATCATCCGGCAAACCAACGCGGCCCAGCGCGGTGACTGAAGCGATATGGTCGTTGAGATCTTTGGTATCACGCACGCGGCCGCCGCCGAAGTCAGTTTCAATCGCGCCTGGCGCCAGAATGTTGACGCGGATGTGGCGCTCGCCTAACTCTTTGGCCTGATAGCGTGTTAGCACTTCCATCGCGCCTTTAATTGAGGCGTACGTGCCTGAACCCGGCAGCGTCAAACGGGTTAACCCGCTGGAGATATTCAGGATGCGTCCACCATCAACGATCAGCGGCAGCAGTTTTTGCGTCAGGAAGAACGGCCCTTTGAAGTGCACATTCACCAGCGCGTCAAACTCATCTTCGCTGGTCTCTGCGAACAGCTTGTAGTGACCGTGACCGGCGTTGTTCACTAAATAATCAAAGTTGTCACGCTGCCAGGTTTTCTGCAGCGCTTCTTTAACCTGCGCCACGAAGCCGTCGAACGTACTGGTGTCGCCCACATCCAGTTGCAACGCCACCGCACGCGCGCCCAGCGCTTCAATCTCCTGCACAACCGCCTGCGCTTCTTCCGCGTGACCGCGATAGGTAAACAGGATATCGGTGCCTTTGGCAGCCAGTTTCAGCGCCCCATTCTTGCCTAAACCGCGATTTCCGCCGGTAATCAATGCAATTTTATGACTCATGTTTCGCTCCAGTTGGAAAATTGAACACGTGTTAAGGATATTCGTGAATAATTGATCTATAAACGCAGAGGAATACGCAGCACTGTTTCACTAACAACAACAATCGGTGAACAACATGGATAAAATTCACGCTATGCAGGTTTTTGTGCGGGTGGCAGAGATGGGCAGTTTTACCCGTGCGGCAGAAAGCTTAGGTTTACCGAAAGGCAGCGTATCCCGCCAGCTGCAGGCGCTGGAGAATCAAATGGGGACGCGCCTGCTGCATCGCACCACGCGGCGTGTGCACCTGACGCAGGACGGCCTGGTTTATTACGATCGCTGCCTCGATTTACTGTCGATGCTCGACGACATGGACAGCCTGTTCCAGCACGATCCCGGCACCTTAAGCGGCAAACTGCGCGTGGACATGTCGGTGGCGATGGCGACCGGCTTTGTGCTGCCACGATTGCCGGAGTTTTTGCAGCACTATCCCGGTCTGGAAATTGAGTTGAGCAGTAGCGATCGTCAGGTTGATGTGATTCGCGAAGGATTTGACTGTGTGGTGCGCGTTGGCGAACTGAAAGATTCCGGGCTGATTGCGCGGAAAATCGGCTCGCACGCCTTGATCAACTGCGCCAGCCCCGGCTACCTTTCCCGCTTCGGCATGCCGGTGCGGCTGGAAGATCTGTCGCAACACGCGATGGTGCATTACACCCAGCAACTGGGACAACCTTCATTGGGCTTTGAATATTTTGATGGCAAACAGTGTCATTACGTTCAAACCGGCGGCGTAGTGACGGTAAACAGCACCGAAACCTATCGCGCCGCCTGTATGGCAGGGCTCGGCATTATTCAGGTGCCGGCGATTGGCGTACAGCCGCTACTGGAGTCGGGGCAACTGGTGGAAGTGCTGCATCATTTCCCGGCGAAACCGATGCCCATCTCGCTGCTTTACCCACATCGCCGCAACGTGGCGCGCCGCGTGCGAGTGTTTATGGAATGGCTCAGCCAAGTCCTGCAGGAATATGTAACTTAGCAGACTATAATTGTATTTTCGCAGTGAACAGGATGACTATCGTCTATGACGGACAAAACCCCTAAACAGACCGCGGCCGAGGCAGAAGCCAAGCCGCTGATTGATATTAAAACCGGCAATAAAACCGTGGATGGCTCGATTCAAAATGTGTCGCGCTTCGCTGCCTGGTTCCAGGCGATTCCGGCGGTGGCGCACTTTATGCGCGCGCTGGAACGCTTCAACGATCGTCTCGGTAGCCAGTTTGGCGCGGCGATCACTTACTTTTCCTTTCTCTCTCTGATACCGATTTTGATGGTCTCCTTTGCGGCGGTCGGTTTTGTGCTGGCGTCGAATCAGGATTTGCTCACCGAGTTGATCAACAAAATCGTTAACAGCATCAGCGATCCGACGCTGGCCACCACGCTGAAAAATACGGTGAATACCGCGATTCAGCAGCGTGCCACAGTGGGATTAACCGGTTTGCTGCTGGCGCTCTACTCCGGCATTAACTGGATGGGCAACCTGCGTGAAGCGGTGCGCGCGCAGTCACGCGACGTGTGGGAACGCACGCCGGACGATCAGGAGAAATTCTGGAAGAAGTACGCGCGCGATTTGATTTCGCTGTTGGGTTTGATGTTTGCGCTGGTGATTACGCTGTCGCTGACCTCGATTGCCGGCGCGGCGCAGGCAGCGATCGTTAACGCGCTGGGGCTGGAAGACATTGAGTGGCTGCGTCCAGCGATGACGGTGATTGCGTTATCCATCTCTATCCTGGCTAACTATCTGCTGTTCCTGTGGATCTTCTGGATTTTACCGCGCCATAAGCCGCGTAAAAAAGCGCTGTTCCGCGGCACGCTGCTGGCGGCGATTGGCTTTGAGGTGATCAAGTTTGTAATGACGCTGACGCTGCCGAAGCTGGCAAGCTCGCCGTCGGGCGCGGCCTTTGGTTCAGTACTCGGCTTAATGGCGTTCTTCTACTTCTTTGCGCGTTTGACGCTGTTCTGCGCCGCGTGGATCGCCACCGCCAAATACAAAGATGATAAAGAGATGCCGCAGCCGCATCAGGCTAAATAAGCCAACGAGGTTGTTACAATTGCCGTACTAGCTAAAAATGTCTCCTGCTGGCTGCTTTTTCAGCAAAAACCAGCAGGAAACGCTAAAGGGTCACTTTAATTTGGCCCTTTTGCAGAGATTCCCGCCAAAAAAGTGACACTTCTCGTTCCCATCCGCCACTGATCGCAGCAACTCAGAAATTATCCACTTATTCGCCGAAAAAGCCCGGTCTGACGCGGTTTTTCGCCATTGAATGCCGCAAACCAGGTGCGTAAGATTCTCTGTCTACATTTACAATTAAGAAACACTTATGCAAGCCTCCATCACAGAAACACTCGACAAAAAACACGACGACACGCCGGTCAATTCACGTGGCAAAGTGGTTGTGGCATCGCTTGTCGGCACCGCCATTGAGTTCTTCGATTTCTATATCTATGCCACCGCCGCAGTGATCATTTTCCCGCACATCTTCTTCCCGCAGGGCGATCCGACCGTGGCCACGTTGCAGTCGCTGGCGACTTTCGCGATCGCCTTCGTGGCGCGTCCTATCGGTTCTGCCGTGTTTGGACACTTTGGCGACCGCGTTGGCCGTAAAGCCACCTTGGTGGCATCGCTGCTGACCATGGGCGTCTCGACGGTGCTGATTGGTTTACTGCCAGGTTATGAAACCATTGGCGTGGCAGCGCCGCTGCTGCTGGCGCTGGCGCGTTTTGGTCAGGGTCTTGGCCTTGGTGGCGAATGGGGCGGCGCAGCACTGCTGGCGACCGAAAATGCTCCGGCGAAGAAACGTGCGCTTTATGGTTCGTTCCCACAGCTCGGCGCGCCGATTGGCTTCTTCTTCGCTAACGGCACGTTCCTGCTGCTTTCATGGTTGCTGACCGACGAGCAGTTCATGAACTGGGGCTGGCGCGTGCCGTTTATTCTCTCTGCGGTGCTGGTGTTAATTGGCCTGTATGTGCGCGTTTCGCTGCATGAAAGCCCGGTATTCGCCAAAGTGCAGAAAGAGAACAAACAGGTGAAAATGCCGATTGGCACGCTGCTGAGTAAGCATCTGACCGCCACCATTCTCGGCACCTTCATCATGCTCGCCACTTACACGCTGTTCTACATCATGACCGTGTATTCGATGAGTTACGGCACCGCACCCGCACCGGCTGGCCTTGGCTATTCGCGTAACAGCTTCCTGTGGATGCTGATGGTGGCGGTGATTGGTTTTGGTGTGATGGTGCCGATTGCCGGTCTGCTGGCCGATCGCTTTGGTCGTCGTAAAACCATGATCACCATTACGCTGATGATTATCGCCTTTGCATTGATGTTCCCAATGCTGCTGGGTTCCGGTTCTCAGGTGCTGGTAATGGGCTTCCTGATCCTTGGTCTGAGCATTATGGGCCTGACGTTTGGTCCGATGGGCGCGCTGCTGCCAGAGCTGTTCCCAACGGAAGTGCGTTATACCGGCGCATCGTTCTCTTACAACCTGTCGTCGATTCTTGGTGCCTCGGTAGCGCCTTATATCGCCACCTGGCTGAACGCCCATTACGGTTTGCAGGCGGTGGGCTTCTATCTGGCTTCGATGGCGGTGCTGACGTTGATCGCGCTGATTGCCTGTAAAGAGACGCGAAATCAAACGCTGTATGAAGCGGTGTGATTGAGCTGGCTGTACTCTGGGTCGTGTGTGCTTGCTGTCCCTTAGGTATGTGCTCGCTGTCCCCCTCCTCGGTCCTCCCCCATAAATGGGGGAGGAAGATGCTGCCATATGTGAGTTCTGAAGCTGCATGTGGCAGCGTCTCCTTCCCCCGCAAGCGGGGGAAGGCCGGGATGGGGGACAGCGAGTACATACCTGGAGCAACAGCGAGCACTAATTAAAAAAAACCCCGGCAAGCCGGGGTTTTTTATTGTGCTGAAAACTGTGTCGCGCGTGGCTTAGCCAGCGACAGCGATACGTTTCATATCGGTCATGTAGCCACGCAGTTTGCGGCCTACAGATTCGATTGGGTGCTGACGAACGGCTTCGTTGACGTCACGCAGCTGCGCGTTATCCACCTGCGTACCTTCAACTGCTTTGCCCAGATCGCCCGGCTGCAGCGTGGTCATGAACTCTTTCAGCAGTGGAACTGCCGCAAAGGAGAACAGGTAGTTACCGTATTCTGCGGTATCCGAGATAACCACGTTCATTTCATACAGACGCTTACGTGCGATGGTGTTAGCAATCAGCGGCAGCTCGTGCAGTGATTCGTAGTAAGCCGACTCTTCGATGATACCCGCATCAACCATGGTTTCGAATGCCAACTCAACGCCTGCTTTGACCATCGCAACCATCACGACGCCTTTGTCGTAATATTCCTGCTCTTCGATTTTGCCATCAAACTGCGGTGCGTTTTCGAATGCCGTTGCGCCGGTCTCTTCACGCCAGGTCAGCAGGTTTTTGTCGTCGTTAGCCCAGTCAGCCATCATGCCTGAAGAGAATTCGCCAGAGATGATGTCATCCATGTGCTTCTGGAACAGCGGAGCCATGATGGTTTTCAGCTGCTCAGACAACGCATAAGCGCGGATTTTTGCCGGATTAGACAAGCGATCCATCATCAGCGTGATGCCGCCAAACTTCAGTGATTCGGTGATGGTTTCCCAGCCGAACTGAATCAGTTTTTCGGTGTAAGCCGCGTCGTGACCTTCAGCCACCAGCTTGTCGAAGCACAGCAGAGAACCGGCCTGCAGCATACCGCACAGGATGGTCTGCTCGCCCATCAGGTCAGATTTCACTTCCGCAACGAAGGAAGATTCCAGCACGCCTGCACGGTCGCCGCCGGTCGCTGCTGCCCAGGCTTTAGCAATCGCCATGCCTTCGCCTTTCGGATCGTTTTCCGGGTGAACAGCAATTAGCGTAGGTACACCGAAACCACGCTTGTACTCTTCACGTACTTCCGTACCCGGGCACTTCGGCGCCACCATCACGACGGTGATGTCTTTACGGATGGTTTCGCCTACTTCAACAATGTTGAAACCGTGTGAGTAACCCAGCGCAGCGCCATCTTTCATTAGCGGCTGAACAGCCTGAACGACCGCCGAGTGCTGCTTGTCTGGCGTCAGGTTAACCACCAGATCGGCCTGTGGGATCAGCTCTTCGTAAGTACCGACTTTGAAGCCGTTGTCGGTCGCTTTGCGGAAAGAGGCACGCTTCTCAGCAATCGCTTCAGCACGCAGGGCATACGCCACGTCCAGACCAGAATCACGCATGTTCAGACCCTGGTTCAGACCCTGAGCGCCACAGCCAACGATGACCACTTTCTTGCCTTTCAGGAAGCTAGCGCCATCAGCGAATTCGTCGCGTGACATGAAACGACATTTGCCCAGCTGCGCTAACTGGTTGCGCAGATTCAATGTGTTGAAGTAATTAGCCATGGGTACTCCGGTTAGATGTTGTGTTTGTTTTTGTTCAGTAACGACGTTATCTCTTACGCCGCGAATGACCCCATCATATGACAGGAAATCCGTTGCTTAAATTGATATATTAGCAAGGTCACATTGCATAATTTGCAACATAACCTTGAGGCGATACGCGCATGGATTTACGAGACCTGAAACTCTTCCTTCATCTGGCTGAAAGCTGCCACTTTGGCCGCACCGCGCGTGCCATGCACGTCAGCCCTTCAACTCTTTCGCGCCAGATTCAGCGCCTGGAAGAGGATGTCGGTCACGCGCTGTTCCTGCGTGATAACCGCACCGTCACGCTAACCGAAGCCGGTGAGCGCCTGCGCCAGTTTGCGCAGCAGACGTTGCTGCAGTATCAGCAGTTACGCCATGTGATGGATCTTAACGGCCCGTCACTGAGCGGTGAACTGCGCCTGTTCTGCTCGGTGACCGCCGCTTACAGCCATCTGCCGCCGATTCTTGACCGCTTTCGTGCTGAACATCCGCAGGTAGAGATCAAACTTACTACCGGTGATGCCGCCGATGCGATTGAGATGGTGCAGTCCGGCGACGCCGATCTCGCCATTGCCGGTCGCCCAGAATCGCTGCCGGCCAGCATAGATTTTACGCCACTGGGCCTGATTCCGCTGGTGCTGATCGCCCCGGCGCTGCCTTGCCCGGTGCGCAATCAGGCGACGCAGGAGCAACCCGATTGGGCGCAAATTCCGTTTATCCTGCCGGAACAAGGACCTGCACGCCGCGGCATCGATTTATGGTTCCGCCGCCAGCGCATTCCCAATCCGCAGATTTATGCCACGGTTTCCGGTCATGAAGCGATTGTGTCGATGGTGGCGCTGGGATGTGGTATTGCGCTGCTGCCGGATGTGGTGCTGGAGAACAGCCCGGAACCGGTGCGCAATCGCGTATTGACGCTGGAGAATGTGGAGTCTGTCGCACCGCTGGAACTCGGCGTTTGCGTACAAAAAAAGCGGCTCGGAGAGCCGCTTATCAATGCGTTCTGGCACCAGCTGTAATCACTGCCCGGCGAGGAAGAAACGGAACGCCGGGTTGCTCGCTTCGTCATGCCATTCGTAACCCAACGCGGTGAGATGGGTTTCGAAATCCGGTTCCTGATCGTTGGCTTCAAATGCCGCCAGCACGCGGCCATAATCGGTGCCGTGGCTGCGATAATGGAACAGCGAGATATTCCAGTGCGCACCCAACGTCTGCAGGAACTTCAGCAGCGCACCCGGTGCTTCCGGGAATTCAAAGCTAAACAGGCGTTCGCGCAGCGGCTTCGATGGACGTCCGCCCACCATGTAGCGCACGTGCAGCTTGGCCATTTCGTCATCCGACAGATCCACCACGTGATAACCGGCTTCGCTCAGTTGGCTGATGATCTCACCGCGCTCCTCCAGCCCGCGCGTTAAGCGCACGCCGACGAAAATGCAGGCGTTATCCGCATCCGCGTAACGATAGTTGAACTCGGTGATGGAGCGCCCGCCGATGGTCTGACAGAACTTGAGGAAACTGCCCTGCTGTTCTGGAATGGTGACCGCCAGCAGCGCTTCACGCTGTTCGCCCAGTTCACAACGCTCGGAGACATAGCGCAAGCCGTGGAAGTTGACGTTGGCACCCGACAACACGTGCGCCAGGCGCTCGCCTTTGATATCGTGCAGCTGGATGTACTTCTTCATGCCCGCCAGCGCCAGCGCGCCAGAAGGTTCCGCCACGGCACGCACATCTTCGAACAGATCTTTCACCGCTGCGCAAATTGCATCGCTATCCACCGTGATGATGTCATCGAGATACTCCTGACACAGACGGAAGGTTTCGCTGCCGATGCGTTTGACCGCCACGCCTTCCGCAAACAAGCCGACACGCGCCAAATCTACCGGTTCACCCGCATCCAGCGCGGCCTTCAGGCAGGCTGAATCTTCCGATTCCACGGCAATCACTTTGATCTGCGGCATCAGCTGCTTAATCAACACCGCGACACCCGCCGCCAGACCACCGCCGCCGACCGGCACGAAGACGCGATCAAGATGCGCGTCCTGCTGCAGCAACTCCATCGCCAGCGTGCCCTGCCCGGCGATCACTGCCGGATGGTCAAACGGAGGAACGAAGGTGTAACCCTGCTGCTCTGCCAGCTCAATCGCTTTGGCTTTCGCCTCGTCGAAGTTGGCACCAAACAGATAAGCCTCACCGCCAAATGCGCGTACTGCATCAACCTTGATGTCTGCCGTGGCCAGCGGCATCACAATCAGTGATTTGATGCCCAACGTGCTGGCCGAAAGCGCCACGCCCTGCGCATGGTTACCGGCCGAAGCCGTGACCACGCCGCGCGCTTTTTGCTCTTCGTTCAGCCCGGCAATCATCGCGTAAGCCCCGCGCAGCTTGAAGCTATGCACCGGCTGACGATCTTCACGCTTCACCAGAATGGTGTTGCCAAGACGCGATGAAATTTTTTCCATTTTTTGCAGTGGCGTCACTTGGGCAATTTCATACACCGGTGAACGCAGCACTGCGCGCAAATACTCCGCGCCGTTTGGCGTCGCGGAGAGCGGTTGAGACTCAGCCATCGGTTAGCCTCCCAGCTTGGACTTATCGCGTACCGCGCCTTTGTCTGCGCTGGTCGCCAGTGATGCATAGGCACGCAGGGCAAAGGAGACTTCACGTACGCGGCCGTGCGGGGTATAAGCCGCATCGCCGCGCGCTTGCTCTTCTTCACGACGGGCGTGCAGTTCGTTATCCGGTACCGCCAGCTTGATACCACGGTTGGGGATATCGATCTCAATCATGTCGCCATCTTTCACCAGCGCGATGGTGCCGCCGCTCGCCGCTTCCGGAGAGGCGTGACCAATCGATAAGCCTGACGTGCCGCCAGAGAAGCGACCGTCGGTGATCAGTGCGCAGCTTTTGCCGAGGCCCATGGATTTCAGATAAGTGGTCGGATAGAGCATTTCCTGCATGCCCGGTCCGCCTTTCGGTCCTTCGTAGCGGATCACCACGACGTCGCCGGCTACCACTTTGCCGCCAAGGATCGCTTCAACTGCATCATCCTGGCTTTCGTACACTTTCGCCGGGCCTTTGAAGGTGAGGATCTCTTTGTCTACGCCCGCGGTTTTAACGATGCAGCCATCTTCGGCAATGTTGCCGTAAAGCACAGCTAAGCCGCCATCCTGCGAGTACGCGTGTTCGCGCGTACGAATACAACCATCGGTACGGTCATCATCCAGCGTGTCCCAACGGCAGTTCTGCGAGAACGCCTTGGTGGTACGAATACCAGCAGGACCGGCACGGAACATATCCTTCACCGCCTGATCTTTGGTCAGCATGATGTCGTACTGATCCAGGGTTTCACGCATGCTCTGCTGCAAGATGTTGCGCGCGCTGGTGTCGATTAAACCGGCGCGATCTAACTCACCGAGAATGGCGATAACGCCACCCGCACGGTGCACATCTTCCATGTGATATTTCGGCGTACTTGGCGCCACTTTACACAGCTGCGGCACTTTACGAGACAAGCGATCGATATCGGAGATGTTGAAGTCGATTTCACCTTCCAGCGCCGCTGCCAGCAGGTGCAGAACGGTGTTGGTGGAACCGCCCATAGCGATATCCAGCGTCATCGCATTCTCGAACGCCGCTTTGGTGGCGATGTTACGCGGCAGCATGTTGACGTCATCCTGCTCGTAGTAGCGTTTGGTCAGGCTAACGATGCGCTTACCGGCATTAATGAACAGCTCTTTACGATCGGCGTGTGTGGCCAGCAGTGAACCGTTACCCGGCTGCGACAAACCCAGCGCTTCGGTCAGACAGTTCATCGAGTTGGCGGTGAACATACCGGAACAGGAACCGCAGGTTGGACAAGCAGAACGTTCGATCTGATCGCTGTCGGCATCGCTGACGTTCGGGTTGGCGCCCTGAATCATTGCATCAACCAGATCCAGCTTGATGATTTGATCAGACAGTTTGGTTTTACCGGCTTCCATCGGGCCGCCAGACACAAAGATCACCGGAATGTTGAGGCGCAGTGACGCCATCAGCATGCCAGGGGTGATTTTGTCGCAGTTGGAGATACATACCATGGCATCGGCGCAGTGCGCGTTGACCATGTACTCCACTGAATCGGCAATCAGCTCACGTGAAGGCAGTGAATACAGCATGCCGCCATGACCCATGGCGATACCGTCATCCACCGCAATGGTGTTGAACTCTTTGGCCACGCCGCCAGCTGCTTCGATTTCCTCAGCAACCAGTTTGCCAAGATCGCGCAGGTGCACGTGGCCCGGTACGAATTGGGTGAATGAGTTGACCACGGCGATAATCGGCTTACCGAAATCGTCGTCGGTCATTCCTGTCGCGCGCCACAAGGCACGGGCACCGGCCATGTTACGTCCATGGGTGGTGGTGGCGGAACGGTACTTTGGCATGCTCTATTTACTCCAGTAATAATAAGGTTGCGGGCGCCATCTGACGCCCGCAAAAAATCTCGTTATGCGTTAACCGGATCCAACCAGCCCCACTTGTCTTCCGTCTCGCCAGTGAACAGGCCAAAGAATGCCTTCTGGATACGACCGGTGACCGGGCCACGTTTACCTTCGCCGACCTGAATGCCGTCGACGCTGCGCACCGGAGTGATCTCCGCTGCAGTACCTGACATGAAGACTTCGTCGGCCAGATACAGGGATTCGCGCGACAGAACCTGCTCACGCACTTCAATACCCATGTCTTGCGCCAGCTTGATGATGGCGTCACGGGTGATGCCCGGCAGCGCTGAAGAGGTGAACGGCGGCGTGAACAGAATGCCATCTTTCACTTCGAACAAGTTTTCGCCAGCACCTTCTGAAATATAGCCGTTGGTGTCGAGCGCGATACCTTCCTGATAGCCGTGGCGGCGCGCTTCGCTGCCTACCAGCAGAGAGGAGAGATAGTTACCACCCGCTTTCGCGGCGGTTGGCAAGGTGTTTGGTGCAACGCGGTTCCACGAAGAAACCATGGCGTCGATACCGTTTTCCAGCGCTTCAGCGCCCAGGTAAGCACCCCAAGGGAAGGCTGCGATGATTACATCGGTGGTGTAGCCATCTGGCGGGTTTACACCCAGACCCACGTCACCCACGAAGGCCAGCGGACGGATATAAGCGCTTTTCAGTTTGTTCACGCGGATCACTTCGCGGCACGCTTCCATCAACTCATCAACGCTGGCTTTAATCGGGAAACGGTAAATTTTGGCGGATTCATGCAGACGCTTCATATGCTCACGGTGGCGGAACACCACTGGACCTTTGTGTGAGTCGTAGCAACGCACGCCTTCAAACACAGAAGTACCGTAGTGCAGGGCGTGAGACATAACGCTGACCTTGGCGTCTTCCCACTTAACCATCTCACCATTGAACCAAATAAAGTCTGCTTTCTTCGTACTCATTGCTTTTTCCTTTGGCGACTATGCGCGGATTTGTTGTGTTGTCTGTTGTTGGATCTCGACGCAAGCGACATCCATAAGTTTGCTTAACTGCGAAGACAGTAAATCGACTGAGCGTTGGCTGGCAACGGTCATTTCGATATTAATGTTCTCCGCATTGACCGCGGTGGCCATATTCATTGCACACACCTGGAAACCACGGTGACGCACGACACGCAAAATGCGCTCCAATATTTCAGGACGAAAACGGGCTTCGATAGACAATTGATGCTGATTCATGCGGTTTTCTCCATCATGTTTGCGTTGCTGGCACCCGGCGGTACCAATGGCCAGACGTTTTCATGCTCATCTATCGAAACATGCAGGAAGTAAGGACCTTCACTGTTCAGCAGAGCATCGAGGGCGGCGTCGACCTGATCTTTACGGCTAATGCGCTGGCCTGGGATATCAAACGCGCTGGCCAGCGTGAGGAAATCGGGGTTGTCGGTCAGAATGGTTTCGCTGTAGCGACCATCAAAGAACAGTTGCTGCCACTGGCGCACCATGCCGAGACGCTGGTTATCCAGCAGCAGAATCTTCACCGGCAGCTTGCCGCGCTTGATGGTGCCCAGCTCCTGAATGTTCATCATGATAGAACCATCGCCAGACACGCAGATCACTGTGTCCTCCGGACGCGCTACCTGCGCCCCAATCGCCGCCGGCAGGCCAAAGCCCATAGTGCCGAGACCGCTCGAGGTGATGAAGTTTTCTGGCGCGGTGAAACTCATGTGCTGAGCGGCCCACATCTGGTGTTGACCTACATCGGTGGTGACCACGGCGCTGTCCGCTTTGCGGTCAGACAACTGCTTCAGCAACAACGGCGCATAAATCGCTTCGCCGGGATGATCGTAGCGCCAGTCGAACTCGCTTTTCATCGCGCTGACTTCTTTGCGCCAGCCATCAATGTGCATTGGCATGCTCAGTGCCGGCAGCACCTGATTCATATCGCCCTGCAGTGAAACGTGAGCACGGCGCAGTTTGTTCAGCTCGGCAGGATCGATATCGATATGGATGACGCTGGCGTGCGGTGCGAAGGTGTCCAGCTTGCCAGTAACGCGGTCGTCAAAACGCGCGCCAACCGCAATCAGCAAATCACAGGATTGTACCGCGAGGTTAGCGGCTTTGGTGCCGTGCATGCCCAGCATTCCGAGATAGAGATCGCTGCTGGCATCCGCGCTACCGAGGCCTTTCAGCGTAGAAACCATCGGGATACCGGTTTCCTGCGCCATGGCACGTAAGGCTGGAACCGCCTGCGCCATACCCACGCCGCCACCGATATACAGCATCGGCTTATGCGATTGCGCCATCAATGCACGCGCCTCTGCAATGTGCTGCGCGGAGTGGCTGATTTCTTCCTCAACTGGCAGCAGATGAGGCGTCAGTTCGCCATTGGCGATCTGAATGTCTTTCGGGATATCGACCAGTACCGGGCCGGGACGACCCGATTGCGCGATGGCAAAAGCTTCTGCCATCACCGAGGGTAAATCATCAAGCGATTCAACGAGGAAACTGTGTTTGGTGCAGGCTAACGATAAACCAAGAACGTCTATTTCCTGGAAGGCGTCGGTGCCGATGAAGGCCGATGATACCTGGCCGGTGATCGCCACAACCGGGATCGAATCCATCATCGCATCCGCCAAACCGGTGATCAGGTTGGTGGCGCCGGGCCCCGAAGTGGCGATACATACGCCAGTCTTGCCGGTTGCGCGGGCATAACCAATAGCAGCCATCACCGCACCTTGCTCATGACGACACAGTAAGTGTTCCACGCCGCCATCGTAGAGCGCATCGTACACTGGCATGATTGCGCCGCCAGGATAGCCAAACACTGTATCGACACCCTGCGCGCGTAAAGCCTGAACTACCCACTGTGCACCTGTCATGGTTATTCTCCTGTATTCCTAGGGGAACAACAGAATTTTATGCTACTGCTCATAATCTGTTCCTCGCTAATTTGCTGATATTTAGCCTGGTCAAAAAAAAACCCCCGGACCTTTCGGTGCGGGGGTTTTTGGAATTCCAGACTTGATTTTTAAGCCTTTCTTTCTCCAAGCGATGCCCCGCACGGTGGGATAATAATCACCACCACGCTAATCACGACTAGGCTAATCACTTGTAGAAGGGCTTTCATGTGTTGTTTGTCTTTTCGATTGTTCGAAGTAATACCTACAGAGTTACCATAGTTAGCGTGTCGTTGACAATAATTTTCATTGGAAAATTTTATGATGCCGCTGGCGGCCCGCCGTTATCACATTGTAAATAAAAGGTTATTTACATTTGTGATAAAAATTCATAACGCCCGCGTCGTAATCTTCATTTGGAGTTTACGATCAAGCTCTGATTTTCAGTGAAAGAGCGGCAATTATCAGGGAATGTAAGGAATCTGGCTCTGAAGTTGAGCAGTAAGCCATTGTTCATCTGTCTGGCTGCTTTGATGATAAGGACAACAAGGAGCGGTTATGTCTTTATCGAAGGTATTAACACGAGCTGCGCTGGGTGTTCAGGCTCCGCTGGTGACGGTGGAAGTGCACATCAGCAACGGCTTGCCGGCCCTGACGCTGGTTGGACTGCCTGAAACCACGGTAAAAGAAGCGCGGGAACGGGTGCGAAGCGCGATTATCAATAGCGGGTTCACCTTCCCGGCGAAACGCGTCACCATCAATCTGGCGCCTGCCGATCTGCCAAAAGAGGGCGGACGCTATGACCTCCCCATCGCTATCGCCATTCTGGCGGCCTCTGAGCAGCTGCCAGACGCAAAACTGGGGCAATTTGAATTCCTGGGGGAGTTAGCACTTAACGGCGCGCTCTGTGGCGTTCAGGCCGCTATTCCAGCTGCGATGGCGGCACTGCAAGCAGGCAGACAAATGGTGTTAGCTGAACAGAATCAACAGGATGTAGGGTTGATTCAACAAGGCGAGACGCTGGTTGGTAAACATCTGGTAGAAATCTGTGCGTTTCTCCATAACAAAACCACTCTCACTGTCGCGCATTATCAGCCCGAAACGCTTGAACAGGAAAAGCAGGACCTCAGCGATATCATTGGCCAGGATCAGGGCCGACGTGCACTGGAGATCACCGCAGCTGGCGGGCATAACCTGTTACTGATTGGGCCGCCTGGCACCGGCAAGACCATGTTGGCGACGCGTCTGCCCGGTATCATGCCACCGTTAGACGACCAGGAAGCGCTGGAGTGCGCCGCTATCGCCAGTCTGGTAAGCAGTGGCAATCTCCATCATCAGTGGCGCAAACGGCCATTCAGAGCGCCTCATCACAGTTCATCACTCTATGCGCTGGTTGGGGGCGGATCCTTGCCGCGGCCGGGAGAAATCTCCCTGGCACACAATGGCGTGTTATTCCTCGATGAGCTGCCAGAGTTCGAGCGCAGAACACTTGATGCTTTGCGCGAACCGATTGAATCCGGGGAAATCGCCATTTCACGCACGCGCGCTAAAGTGACGTATCCCGCGCGCTTTCAATTGATCGGCGCGATGAATCCCAGCCCGACCGGGCATTATCAGGGCAACCATAATCGCTCATCACCTCAGCAAGTGTTGCGCTATCTCAATCGGTTATCAGGACCTTTTCTCGATCGCTTTGATTTATCGTTAGAGGTCCCACTTCTGCCCAGTGGATCGCTAAGTAAGAAACAACAAGTCAGCGAAAGCAGCGCTGAAGTTTTAACTCGCGTCCTCGCCGCACGAAAGATTCAAACAGCACGCAGCGGAAAAGTGAATGCTCATCTCTCTAACCCAGAGATTTTACGCTGGTGTCCATTGAAGCAACAGGATGCTGAATGGCTGGAAGAAGTGTTGAATTCGTTGGGGCTTTCAGTACGCGCCTGGCAGCGGATTTTAAAGGTGGCCAGGACAATAGCTGATTTAGCAGGTGAAGAGCAGATTACTCGTAGTCATTTGCAGGAAGCGGTGGGATATCGCAGCATCGACCGCTTAATGATCTATCTGCACAAGACTCTGGAATAAAAAACGGGGCTTACATAAGCCCCGCTATTCTTAATCATCGCTATCGCTAAAATCTTCCACCGTATCCATCTGCGGCTTGCCGCCAGATAGCGTATGGAAACGCTTAGGTCGCTTGATACGTGCGGTATATTTCGACCATACACGTTCAGCTTCCGTTTGTGGCTCACGAAGACCACGACATACTTCTAAAAATGAACGCTCTTCTTCTGTAATGGGTTCACGCTTAGCGAGATCCAGTTCATTAAAGGCGTAACCGTGGCGCTCCAGAAGCTGAGCTTCTTTAATGGTGAAATCACCATGACGCGAAAAACCACGTGGGTAATGTTTGTTATCAAAGAAACGATTCGTTGTTGCGAAGCTATCCGCCATTTTACACGCTCCTGACTCTCATATGGCCGTGCTATTTATGGCGCGGAGTATTAGATAGGCTTGACAGAGTGTAAAACAAAACATTTAAATCAGTACGACAAACAATTTTTGGGAGAATGCAGTGGATACGGAATTACTGAAAACTTTCCTCGAAGTGAGCAGAACACGCCATTTCGGGCGTGCTGCTGAAGCGCTTTACCTCACGCAATCTGCCGTTAGTTTTCGCATTCGTCAGCTGGAAAATCAGCTGGGCGTAAACCTTTTTACTCGTCACCGTAATAACATCCGGCTGACTTCAGCAGGCGAGCGTTTATTACCCTATGCCGAAAGCCTGATGAGCACCTGGCTGATGGCCAAAAAGGAAGTTTCGCATACACAACAGCATCATGAGCTTTCAATAGGAGGTAGCGCATCCCTTTGGGAAGCGTACTTAACTCCCTGGTTGCAAACACTTTATGAGAATCGAGAAAGCCTTCATCTCGAGGCACGTATCGCCCAGCGACATTTACTGGTTAAGCAATTGCATGAACGTCAGTTGGACCTGTTGATCACAACTGAAGCGCCAAAAATGGATGAGTTAACCAGCCAGCAAATAGGGCATATTTCGCTCGCATTATTCCGGGCGCGTAAAACCGAGAAGCGTGAAAAATATGACTATATCAAGCTGGAATGGGGCGCAGATTTTCATCAGCATGAAAGTTATCTGTCTAGTGATGATGTTCCCGTATTAACCACCACATCCGCACATTTAACACGCGAATTACTGCATACCACCGGTGCTTGTGCCTTTTTACCTGATTTTTGGCACGGCATTTATAGTGATTTGATGGTTATTCCAGATACACCCGTCGCCGTGCGACCGTTATATGCGGTGTGGCTGCAGAATAGCGATCAGCAAAGTCACATTCGTCAGCTGCTTAAATATCCGGTTTTGACACAATAAGATAATAAATGAGGGAGTTTGAGTGGATCACAGTGAAACTCAAACTCATTTCACTGCCGAATTTTGGACAAAAAAAATCCTTTGCCGAAGCAAAGGATTATTTTCTGGCAGGGGCGGAGGGACTCGAACCCCCAACACCCGGTTTTGGAGACCGGTGCTCTACCAATTGAACTACGCCCCTAATTAGGGTGGCGGAACGGACGGGGCTCGAACCCGCGACCCCCTGCGTGACAGGCAGGTATTCTAACCAACTGAACTACCGCTCCACCGATTCTGTACTGATATCAGACAATCGTTCTGATTCCTGGCAGTTCCCTACTCTCGCATGGGGAGACCCCACACTACCATCGGCGCTACGGCGTTTCACTTCTGAGTTCGGCATGGGGTCAGGTGGGACCACCGCGCTACAGCCGCCAGGCAAATTCTGTTTCCGGGCCGCCACACGGGCCACCCGGTTAATCTGTATCAGCTGAAAATTGTCTCAGTCGCCGAAAACAGCTTCGGCGTTGTAAGGTTAAGCCTCACGGTTCATTAGTATCGGTTAGCTCAACGCATCGCTGCGCTTACACACCCGACCTATCAACGTCGTCGTCTTCAACGTTCCTTCAGGACTCTCAAGGAGTCAGGGAGAACTCATCTCGGGGCAAGTTTCGTGCTTAGATGCTTTCAGCACTTATCTTTTCCGCATTTAGCTACCGGGCAGTGCCATTGGCATGACAACCCGACACCACCAGTGATGCGTCCACTCCGGTCCTCTCGTACTAGGAGCAGCCCCCCTCAATTCTCCAGCGCCCACGGCAGATAGGGACCGAACTGTCTCACGACGTTCTAAACCCAGCTCGCGTACCACTTTAAACGGCGAACAGCCGTACCCTTGGGACCTACTTCAGCCCCAGGATGTGATGAGCCGACATCGAGGTGCCAAACACCGCCGTCGATATGAACTCTTGGGCGGTATCAGCCTGTTATCCCCGGAGTACCTTTTATCCGTTGAGCGATGGCCCTTCCCATACAGAACCACCGGATCACTATGACCTGCTTTCGCACCTGCTCGAGCCGTCACTCTCGCAGTCAAGCTAGCTTATGCCATTGCACTAACCTCCTGATGTCCGACCAGGATTAGCTAACCTTCGTGCTCCTCCGTTACTCTTTAGGAGGAGACCGCCCCAGTCAAACTACCCACCAGACACTGTCCGCAACCCGGATTACGGGCCCACGTTAGAAACCCAGCCATTAAAGGGTGGTATTTCAAGGATGGCTCCACGCAGACTGGCGTCCACGCTTCAAAGCCTCCCACCTATCCTACACATCAAGGACCAGTGTTCAGTGTCAAGCTATAGTAAAGGTTCACGGGGTCTTTCCGTCTTGCCGCGGGTACACTGCATCTTCACAGCGATTTCAATTTCACTGAGTCTCGGGTGGAGACAGCCTGGCCATCATTACGCCATTCGTGCAGGTCGGAACTTACCCGACAAGGAATTTCGCTACCTTAGGACCGTTATAGTTACGGCCGCCGTTTACCGGGGCTTCGATCAAGAGCTTCGCGTTGCCGCTAACCCCATCAATTAACCTTCCGGCACCGGGCAGGCGTCACACCGTATACGTCCACTTTCGTGTTTGCACAGTGCTGTGTTTTTAATAAACAGTTGCAGCCAGCTGGTATCTTCGACTGATTTCAGCTCCACCCGCAGGGGCTTCACCTACATATCAGCGTGCCTTCTCCCGAAGTTACGGCACCATTTTGCCTAGTTCCTTCACCCGAGTTCTCTCAAGCGCCTTGGTATTCTCTACCTGACCACCTGTGTCGGTTTGGGGTACGATTTGATGTTACCTGATGCTTAGAGGCTTTTCCTGGAAGCAGGGCATTTGTTACTTCAGCACCGTAGTGCCTCGTCATCACACCTCAGCGTTAATAAGGTACCGGATTTACCTGGAACCTCCGCCTACATGCTTAAACCGGGACAACCGTCGCCCGGCCAACATAGCCTTCTCCGTCCCCCCTTCGCAGTAACACCGAGTACAGGAATATTAACCTGTTTCCCATCGACTACGCCTTTCGGCCTCGCCTTAGGGGTCGACTCACCCTGCCCCGATTAACGTTGGACAGGAACCCTTGGTCTTCCGGCGAGCGGGCTTTTCACCCGCTTTATCGTTACTTATGTCAGCATTCGCACTTCTGATACCTCCAGCAACCCTCACAGGTCACCTTCGACGGCTTACAGAACGCGGCTTACAGAACGCTCCCTACCCCCAACAACACATAGTGTCGCTGCCGCAGCTTCGGTGCATGGTTTAGCCCCGTTACATCTTCCGCGCAGGCCGACTCGACCAGTGAGCTATTACGCTTTCTTTAAATGATGGCTGCTTCTAAGCCAACATCCTGGCTGTCTGTGCCTTCCCACATCGTTTCCCACTTAACCATGACTTTGGGACCTTAGCTGGCGGTCTGGGTTGTTTCCCTCTTCACGACGGACGTTAGCACCCGCCGTGTGTCTCCCGTGATAACATTCTCCGGTATTCGCAGTTTGCATCGGGTTGGTAAGCCGGGATGGCCCCCTAGCCGAAACAGTGCTCTACCCCCGGAGATGAATTCACGAGGCGCTACCTAAATAGCTTTCGGGGAGAACCAGCTATCTCCCGGTTTGATTGGCCTTTCACCCCCAGCCACAGGTCATCCGCTAATTTTTCAACATTAGTCGGTTCGGTCCTCCAGTTAGTGTTACCCAACCTTCAACCTGCCCATGGCTAGATCACCGGGTTTCGGGTCTATACCCTGCAACTTAACGCCCAGTTAAGACTCGGTTTCCCTTCGGCTCCCCTATACGGTTAACCTTGCTACAGAATATAAGTCGCTGACCCATTATACAAAAGGTACGCAGTCACACCATTAAGGGGGCTCCCACTGCTTGTACGTACACGGTTTCAGGTTCTTTTTCACTCCCCTCGCCGGGGTTCTTTTCGCCTTTCCCTCACGGTACTGGTTCACTATCGGTCAGTCAGGAGTATTTAGCCTTGGAGGATGGTCCCCCCATATTCAGACAGGATACCACGTGTCCCGCCCTACTCTTCGAGTTCACAGCAGGTGTATCTTCGTGTACGGGAGTATCACCCTGTACCCTGCGACTTTCCAGACGCTTCCACTGACACACATGCTGATTCAGACTCTGGGCTGCTCCCCGTTCGCTCGCCGCTACTGGGGGAATCTCGGTTGATTTCTTTTCCTCAGGGTACTTAGATGTTTCAGTTCCCTGGGTTTCGCTTCGTTAAGCTATGTATTCACTTAACGATAGTGTGACGAGTCACACTGGGTTTCCCCATTCGGAAATCGCCGGTTATAACGGTTCATATCACCTTACCGGCGCTTATCGCAGATTAGCACGTCCTTCATCGCCTCTGACTGCCTAGGCATCCACCGTGTACGCTTGGTCGCTTAACCTCACACCCGAAGCTGTTTTTCACTTCTGATTGCGAAATCTGAGACCCACACTTCACACCTTCATCTGCTCTTATTACGGAGAACAGACACACGTGCGTCGTTTCAATTTTCAGCTTGATCCAGATTTTTAAAAGAGCAAAACTTCGCAGCGCACACACCGTTTCGGTTTACACTCTGAAGTTTTCTTTGGTGAGTAAAAGGATGGTGGAGCTATGCGGGATCGAACCGCAGACCTCCTGCGTGCAAGGCAGGCGCTCTCCCAGCTGAGCTATAGCCCCATACAGTTTCAGGCAAGGCAAAGTGGCGCGACGTATAGTTCACTATACGAGCGGCGCTTTAACGCAGCATGAGAAGAAATTTGGTAGGCCTGAGTGGACTTGAACCACCGACCTCACCCTTATCAGGGGTGCGCTCTAACCACCTGAGCTACAAGCCTAGCAGATTTTTTTTCTGCTCGTTACTTTTCATCAGACAATCTGTGTGAGCACTGCAAAGGCAGGTTCTTTAAGGTAAGGAGGTGATCCAACCGCAGGTTCCCCTACGGTTACCTTGTTACGACTTCACCCCAGTCATGAATCACAAAGTGGTAAGCGCCCTCCCGAAGGTTAAGCTACCTACTTCTTTTGCAACCCACTCCCATGGTGTGACGGGCGGTGTGTACAAGGCCCGGGAACGTATTCACCGTAGCATTCTGATCTACGATTACTAGCGATTCCGACTTCATGGAGTCGAGTTGCAGACTCCAATCCGGACTACGACGCACTATGAGGTCCGCTTGCTCTCGCGAGGTCGCTTCTCTTTGTATGCGCCATTGTAGCACGTGTGTAGCCCTACTCGTAAGGGCCATGATGACTTGACGTCATCCCCACCTTCCTCCAGTTTATCACTGGCAGTCTCCTTTGAGTTCCCGGCCTAACCGCTGGCAACAAAGGATAAGGGTTGCGCTCGTTGCGGGACTTAACCCAACATTTCACAACACGAGCTGACGACAGCCATGCAGCACCTGTCTCAGAGTTCCCGAAGGCACCAAAGCATCTCTGCTAAGTTCTCTGGATGTCAAGAGTAGGTAAGGTTCTTCGCGTTGCATCGAATTAAACCACATGCTCCACCGCTTGTGCGGGCCCCCGTCAATTCATTTGAGTTTTAACCTTGCGGCCGTACTCCCCAGGCGGTCGACTTAACGCGTTAGCTCCGGAAGCCACTCCTCAAGGGAACAACCTCCAAGTCGACATCGTTTACGGCGTGGACTACCAGGGTATCTAATCCTGTTTGCTCCCCACGCTTTCGCACCTGAGCGTCAGTCTTTGTCCAGGGGGCCGCCTTCGCCACCGGTATTCCTCCAGATCTCTACGCATTTCACCGCTACACCTGGAATTCTACCCCCCTCTACAAGACTCTAGCCTGCCAGTTTCGAATGCAGTTCCCAGGTTGAGCCCGGGGATTTCACATCCGACTTGACAGACCGCCTGCGTGCGCTTTACGCCCAGTAATTCCGATTAACGCTTGCACCCTCCGTATTACCGCGGCTGCTGGCACGGAGTTAGCCGGTGCTTCTTCTGCGGGTAACGTCAATTGCTGTGGTTATTTAACCACAACACCTTCCTCCCCGCTGAAAGTACTTTACAACCCGAAGGCCTTCTTCATACACGCGGCATGGCTGCATCAGGCTTGCGCCCATTGTGCAATATTCCCCACTGCTGCCTCCCGTAGGAGTCTGGACCGTGTCTCAGTTCCAGTGTGGCTGGTCATCCTCTCAGACCAGCTAGGGATCGTCGCCTAGGTGAGCCGTTACCCCACCTACTAGCTAATCCCATCTGGGCACATCTGATGGCAAGAGGCCCGAAGGTCCCCCTCTTTGGTCTTGCGACGTTATGCGGTATTAGCTACCGTTTCCAGTAGTTATCCCCCTCCATCAGGCAGTTTCCCAGACATTACTCACCCGTCCGCCACTCGTCACCCGAGAGCAAGCTCTCTGTGCTACCGTTCGACTTGCATGTGTTAGGCCTGCCGCCAGCGTTCAATCTGAGCCATGATCAAACTCTTCAATTTAAGTTTGATTTTGAGTTGCTCGTGAATTAAACTTCGTAATGAATTAATTACGTATGTTCACTCAGAGACTTGTATTATTTTTCGTCCGAGGACGTTAAGAATCCATGTCACTTTGAGTGCCCACACAGATTGTCTGATAAATTGTTAAAGAGCAGTGCAACGCGGCTTTCGCTCACCGTTGCGAGGTGGCGTATATTACGCTTTCCTCTTTCAGAGTCAAGCGATTATTTTTGCTTTTTCTGCCGGCGTTCCTTGAAGACTGAAGCCTCCTGTCACGGCGTTTGTAAGCCGTTGTTCCGTGTCAGTGGAGGCGCATTATAGGGAGTTCTTCGGAGTGACGGCGTACATCAGCGAGCTCAACATCTTCGCCATGCAGCTTGGCTTCCGCCAGCTCCACCAGCTCAGCAGAGCCGAGCATTTCGATTTTGCAGTCACGGGCAAATTGCGCCACTAACTCATGGGTATAAGGACGTTTCACCGTGCCGCGCGTGGCCAGCAATCCCACTACGCCGTTACGCGTCAGACGCGCAGCAGGTTTTATCGCAGGCACCACACCCACAACCGGGAATTCGAAACGTTCACGCAGAGCCGGCAAAGAGATGGTGCTGGCCGAGTTACAAGCAATGATCACCAACGCAAGCGGGAAACGCTGAGTGATAGCCGTCACCACCGCCACCACGCGCTCGACAATAAAGTCTTCGGATTTTTCGCCGTACGGGAACCCTTCATTATCAAAGGCGTAGAGATAGTGAAGATCCGGCAGTAAATGCCGGACCTCATCATAAACGGAGAGCCCACCCACGCCGGAGTCAAACACCAGCACGGTGGGACGCAGATCAGAAGCTGTAGCTGGCGCTGAGGTAGTACTCCGTTCCTGGAGTTGGATAGCCATACGCTGTCTCATAATCTTTATCGAACAAGTTGGCAATTCTACCACGAACGGTGAGCTGTGATGTGACCGGATACGAGACCGCGAGATCTACCGTGCTGTAACTCGATAAACGACGCTGCTCGCTGGCATATTCGCTGGTGTTGTTATCGTAGCGCTTACCGAAGTACTGGTAGATGACATCAATATCAAAGTCATACACCGTCATACCCAGCTGATATTTGGCCTGCTCACGCGCACGACGCGCCAGCGTTTCACCATCTGAATCACGACGCGCATCCAGATAACCCAAGGTGATCTGGTGATGAAGGAAGCGGGTATCAAAATCAGCGGTGGCTTCAATACCTTTCAGCGTAACGGCTTTTTCATTGTAATAGCCGCCCTCAAAAGTCACAGGATCAGAAGCATAGGTAATGAGATTACTGACTTTATTGTGATACGCCGCAACACGCCAATTAACCGGACCGGTTAAACCTTCCAGCGCGGCTTCCCACTGTTTTGATTTCTCAGGATTCAGATCGGGATTAGAGCTAATACCAAAGCGCTTCAGACCATATAGCTGGCCTAACGTCGGCGCCTGGAAACCCGTGCCGTAAGAGAGTGATGCCTTGTAACCCGGCACAAACTCCCAACCCGCAGCCGTTTGCCAGGTGCCATGACGGCCAAAGTCCTGGTTGTCATCGCCACGCGCCGAACCTTCAAGCGTAACATTTCCAAACTGCTGCTGAGCCGTCAGGTAAGCGCCGGTGTTGTCTTGCTTGTAACCATCTTCATCACGCGGTGCGCCAGAATAGAGTTGTCCAATCGAACTCAGTTTCTGCTGCTGCCAATCCAGACCAGCGCTGACCATGCCATGCCCCACCGCAAAGGTGTTACCCCATTGCAGGTTGCGCTGCTCCAAGTCATCCAGGCTATTGGAATCTGCATAGCGGCCGTCAGACCCAACGTAGTTATAGATTTTGTACTTTTGATAACTGGCGGTCAGCTGCGAGGAGTATTCCTCTTTATTAAAGCGCAGACCGGTATCAAACGAGTGATTATAGATCTGTTGCTCATCCTGACCACCGACATAACCCGCATCGTAATCTGAGTTCGCGGCGTAGCCGTAACCCCGGAAGAAGCCAGAAAACGCCTCGTTAAACTTGTGGTCAACGCCAGCCCAGAACGCCTTATTGCGCCAGCCATCACGATCGCGATCGGTCGGAGACGTTGAGCCCGGCTGAACGTTGTAGCCGTTGGTGGCCTGATAAGAGCCCGCCACCGTTACGCGCGTCTGGTCCGTGACATTTTGATTGATGCCGCCGCTGTATTCCTGATAGCCCTTCGAACCAAAGCCAGCCGTCAGCGAGTTTTGATTATTCGGGTTTTGCGTAATGACATTCACCACGCCGCCAATCGCATCTGCGCCGTAAACGGCAGAGCGCGGGCCACGAATGAACTCAACGCGCTGGATGATGGAAACAGGGATTTGGTTGAAGTCAGCAACGCCGGTAATGCCAGGCTTAGAGAACGGCACACCGTCAACCAGAATCAGCGTATGGCGCGCTTCCGAACCACGCACATACATAGAAGCGCTTTGCCCAATGCCGCCGCTTTGCGCGATATCCACGCCCGGCAAGCGGCGTAACACTTCCAGTAGGTTCTTGGATTGCCACTGATCGATCTCATCACGGGTGACAACAGAAGTCGAAGCCAGCACCGACGAGACCGGCTGCGCGAAGCGGTTAGCGGTAACGATTTGCGTATCATCATTCTGCTGCGCGTAGCCAAATTGCGCCCAGAGAGACAACGCCGTTGCACTGAAGGCAAACAGCGAAGCGTGTTTTTTTTTCATTGTTATAGCATCCAAAAGACGAAGCAGGATGCCGCACGACTACGACCAATAGCTCGCGATGGTCGTATGTATTGCGACGTCACACCGGCAGGTCTTCGGGCTGAGAATCATAAATGGTGAAAAAACTTCCCATCCGGCAGGACAGTGTTTGTAATTGCCATCACCACGACATTCTTTACCGCTGCGCGTCAGCTCCAGATTCACACTGGATTCCCTTTTAACTCAAGGAGGCCGGCAGGCGCAGTCTACGGCCAGGAAGGCCGGAAATCCAGACTTCCAGCCATCTTGTTTTCCGCAGGGCTGGACATCAGCAGTTGAATGCCTACAATCGCCCGGCAAGCCAGCTTATTACCAGGATTAAAGATGACACCCGAACAGCTCCCGATTGAACAATACGACGCGCAACTGGCGGAAAAAGTCAGCCGCTTACAGGCGATGATGATGCCCTTTGCCGCGCCCGACGTGGAGGTGTTCCGTTCGCCGGTCAGCCACTATCGGATGCGTGCCGAATTCCGCATCTGGCACGACGGAGACGATCTCTACCACATCATCTTTGATCAACAGACCAAGCAACGTATCCGCGTCGATCAATTCCCGGCGGCCAGTGAATTGATCAACCAGCTGATGCCAAAACTGATCGCGGCGATCCGTGACAACCGCGCGCTGCGTTTCAAACTGTTCCAGATCGATTACCTGTCGACGATGAGCCACCAGATTGTTATCTCGCTGCTCTACCACCGTAAGCTGGAAGAGGAGTGGACCGCCGCCGCCAGCGCCCTGCGCGACAGCCTGCGTGCCGAAGGCTTTGACGTGCAGCTGATCGGCCGCGCCACCAAAACCAAAATCTGCCTCGATCGCGATTACGTGGATGAGCGCCTGCCGGTCGCGGGGAAAGAGATGATTTATCGTCAGGTGGAAAACAGCTTCACCCAGCCAAACGCGGCGATGAATATTCAGATGCTGGAGTGGGCGCTGGACGTCACGCAGGATTCGCAAGGCGATCTGCTGGAACTCTATTGCGGTAACGGCAACTTCTCGCTGGCGCTGGCGCGTAACTTCCGCAGCGTGTTGGCCACGGAAATTGCCAAGCCGTCGGTCGCGTCCGCGCAATACAACATTGCCGCCAACCATATTGATAACGTGCAGATTATTCGTATGGCCGCTGAAGAGTTTACCCAGGCGATGACGGGCGTACGTAGCTTCAATCGTTTAGAAGGCATCGACCTGAAGAGCTACCAATGCGAAACCATTTTTGTTGATCCGCCACGTAGCGGGCTGGATGAGGAAACTGTGAAGATGGTGCAGGCCTATCCGCGCATCATTTATATCTCCTGCAACCCGCAAACGCTGTGCGACAACCTCGCGGTGCTGGGAGAAACGCATGATGTCACGCGTCTGGCGCTGTTCGATCAGTTCCCGTATACCCATCATATGGAATGCGGCGTGCTGCTGACGCGCAAGGCCTAAACAAAAACGGGAACCCCAAGGTTCCCGTTTTTTCACTGCTTGCTCTTCGCGCGGCGAAAACGCATACCAATCCAGAACACCAGCGCCACCATCAGAATGGTCGGGATGAAGTTGGAGCCGATATCCGGATATTCAGCCCGCACCAGCGCGCTATAAACCAAAATACCCAGCAGGAAGAACGCCGCCGCCAGTGAAGGCATGCCGTCTGGCATATTGCGGTTGAGATAACGCTGATGCAAACACCAGGCCGCGAGGCCAAGCGCAATCAGCGGGAATATCGAAAAGGGAACAAACGTGCTGAACAGCACCGAAAAGGAGCCGTTGATCGCTAAACCGGTGATAAAAGCCAATAAAAGCGTTCCTTTATCGCGTGGGTTTTGCTCAATCATTTCATTATCCTTATCACATTACTCTTCGGGTTTTTCCAGGGTAACCGCCAGACGCTCTTGCTCGCGGCGATACCAGTAATAAGCGCCTTTGGCGATCATGCGCAGCTGCAGCACTAATCGATCCTCAAGCTTACGGCGCTGCTCAATATCAACGTCCAGCGCTTCGGCACCCGCGCTAAACACAATCGTCACCATGGCTTCGGCCTGCGCTTCGGTGAAGCTGCGCGGCATGCGATTTTCTAATTCAAGATAATCGGCCAGTTCGGCGATGAAGTGCTGAATCTCACGCGCGACTGCGGCACGAAAGGCCGCCGAGGTTCCGGAGCGCTCGCGTAGTAAGAGCCGAAAAGCATTGGGATTGTTCCCGATGAACTCCATAAAAGTTGCCACCGAGGTTTTGATAATGCTGCCACCCTTGGCAATACGCTGGCGCGCCTGACGCATTAACTGGCGCAGCATCAAGCCGCTTTCGTCCACCATGGTCAGCCCCAGCTCATCGACATCGCGGAAGTGACGATAAAATGAGGTCGGCGCAATCCCCGCTTCGCGTGCAACTTCGCGCAAACTCAGGCTGGCAAAACTCCTTTCTGCACTTAACTGACTGAAGGCAGCTTCAATCAGTGAACGTCGTGTACGTTCTTTTTGTAGCGCTCTGACGCCCATTTTCCCGGCCTTTTAGGTGATTTGGCAGGCACTATAACAAACTTTTCAGCGTACAGCGGTGCAAACTTTGTGAACGCCTGTGAACCTCACGCTTTGTCAAACTTCAGCAATTTACGCTGTTAGAATTCAGATGTGCGCGGCGAGATGTTAGAATCTCGTTGTAAAAATGTGATAAAAAAATAGGACGTACTGGTATGCAAAAGTCTTACGATTACGATGCCATTGTGATTGGCTCCGGTCCGGGCGGCGAAGGTGCGGCGATGGGGCTGGTGAAGCAGGGAGCGCGTATTGCAGTGATCGAACGCTACCACAACATCGGCGGCGGTTGTACACACTGGGGAACCATCCCTTCCAAAGCCCTGCGTCACGCTGTTAGCCGTATCATCGAGTTCAATCAAAACCCACTTTACAGCGATCACACTCGCCTCCTGCGCTCCTCATTCGCCGACATTCTCAACCACACCGAGAACGTGATCAGTCAGCAAACCGCTATGCGTCAGGGCTTCTACGAGCGCAACCGCTGTGAACTTTATCAGGGCGATGCCCGATTTGTTGATGCCAACACTATCGAAGTGGAACAACCCGACGGCACCCGCGAGCGATTAACCGCGGCGAAATTCGTGATCGCCTGCGGTTCTCGCCCGTATCATCCCGCGGATGTCGATTTCACCCATCCGCGCGTTTACGATTCCGACTCCATCCTCAACCTGCATCATGAACCTGGCCACGTCATCATTTATGGCGCCGGCGTAATTGGCTGTGAATATGCCTCGATTTTCCGCGGCCTGAACGTCAAGGTTGACCTGATCAACACCCGCGACCGTCTGCTGGCATTCCTCGATCAAGAGATGTCAGATTCCCTCTCCTATCACTTCTGGAACAGCGGCGTGGTGATTCGTCACAACGAAGAGTTCGAGAAGATTGAAGGCGTTGATGACGGGGTGATAATTCACCTTAAATCGGGCAAAAAAGTGAAAGCCGATTGCCTGCTGTACGCAAACGGTCGAACCGGTAACACCGATTCACTGGCGCTGGAAAACGTCGGACTGGAAGCGGATGGTCGTGGCCTGCTGAAGGTGAACAGCATGTATCAAACTGCGCTGCCGCATATTTACGCGGTTGGCGACGTGATTGGTTATCCAAGCCTGGCTTCTGCTGCTTACGATCAGGGCCGCATTGCCGCGCAGGCGATCATCAAAGGTGAAGCTACCGCGCACCTGATCGAAGATATTCCAACCGGGATTTACACCATTCCGGAGATCAGCTCAGTGGGTAAAACCGAACAGCAGCTGACGGCGATGAAAGTGCCGTATGAAGTGGGTCGTGCGCAGTTTAAACATCTGGCGCGTGCGCAGATTGTTGGCATGCACGTCGGCAGCCTGAAGATTCTGTTCCACCGCGAAACCAAAGAGATTTTAGGGATTCACTGCTTTGGCGAGCGTGCTGCGGAGATCATTCACATCGGCCAGGCCATCATGGAACAGAAGAACGGCGGCAACACGATTGAGTACTTCGTGAATACCACCTTCAACTATCCCACCATGGCCGAAGCCTATCGCGTGGCAGCGTTAAACGGCTTAAACCGCCTGTTTTAACGAGGTATCCAGATAACCCTTCATGTGGGTTTTGATTGCTTCTGCCAACTGCTCATAGCGGCTGCGCAGAGGCGATCCTGGACGATAGACCAACGCGATGGTGCGCTGCGGCACCGGCTTGTAGCACGGTAAATAGCAGACGCCATCACGTTCGCGTTCATTCGGCACGGACAGCGCAGGTAACAAGGTAATGCCGCTACCGGCGGCAACCATGTTGCGCAGCGTTTCCAGACTGGTGGCGCGGAAATGCGTATCTTCATCGGCACCGGCTTCGAAGCAGAAGCCCATCGCCTGATCGCGCAGGCAGTGCCCATCTTCCAGCATCAGTAATTTCTCACCGGCCAGATCCGACATCGGCACGCGATCGCGATCGCGCCACGGATGATCGGCATACACCGCTAGCGTCATTGGCTCATCAAACAGCGGCACCTCAATAAAGGCTTCACTCTCTTTCACCAACGCCACGATGGCGCAATCCAGCTTGCCGCTGTCGAGCTGTGCCAGCAGTTGCTGCGTCTGCGCTTCATGCAGGTACATTTCGAGTTTGGGGAAGGTTTTGTGCAGCATCGGAATGATGTGCGGCAGCAGATACGGCCCGGTGGTTGGAATCAAACCAATGTGCAGCGGTCCAGACATCGCTTCGCCTTGCTGGCTCGCCATCTCCTTCAGCACTTTCACTTCGCGCAGCACGGTTCGCGCTTGATCCACCAGCAACAGTCCTGCCTGAGTAAACAACACCTTACGGCTGGTTCGCTCCAGCAGCATCACGCCAAGTTCATCTTCCAGCTTACGAATCTGTCCACTTAAGGTAGGTTGGCTGACATGACATGCGTCAGCTGCACGCCGGAAATGGCGATGCTCCGCAAGTGAAACCAGGTATTCGAGATCACGAATATTCATTGAAATCCTCCAAACCACGATAGCCCGTGGCGATAGATAGAATAGCAATGAACGATTGGCCCTATCAAGGCGTGAGCGGGAATAATGCGCGCATCAAATGATCTGGAGCAGAACCTGCAAACTGCTTAAAACCAATCACTGTGCTGGCCGGGAGTGGCCTGCCCTTGATGATGTGCCTATAACAAAATGTAATTCCGAAGCTAGAGGTTGGCGGGCTACCGAAGAGGTGCCCGCTTTTTTTTGCTTGTCACTCGCTTGCTGGATATCAACAGAGCGCGATAAATCGCGCCGCTACGCATTCCTGCATATACCGCAGCGGCGCAATCTAATGCGCATAGCTTTTAACCCAAGCGCTTCTGCGCTTCGCTGATGGCGAAGGCGACCTGTTGAGGAGCGACACCGCCTTGCGCATTACGCTTATCCAGGCAGGATTGCAGCGACAGAATTGGATACACGTCATCCTCAATCACCGCGCTGAACTGCTTCAACTGCGTCAGAGTGAGCGCTTCCAGCGCCACGCCTTGCTTGATCGCTTCCACCACGGTTTCACCCACAATGTGGTGGGCTTCGCGGAACGGAACGCCTTTTGCCACCAGATAATCGGCCAGCTCGGTCGAGTTGGCGTAGCCCTGCTCAGCGGCTTCCTGGCAGCGCGGACGTTTTACCTGAATGCCGTCCAGCACCAGCACCGACATATGCAGGCAGTCGAGCCAGGTATCCAGCGCATCGAACAGCCCTTCTTTGTCTTCCTGCATATCTTTGTTGTACGCCAGCGGCAGGCCTTTCAGCGTCATCATCATGCCGGTCAGCGCACCTTGCACACGGCCACATTTGCCACGGATCAGCTCCAGCGCATCCGGGTTTTTCTTCTGCGGCATCAGCGACGATCCGGAAGTGACTTTATCCGACAGCTCAAGGAAGCCCGCTTCACCGGTGTTGAAGAAGATCAGGTCTTCAGCAAAGCGCGACAGATGCACCATGCCAATCGAGGCGTCTGACAGCAGCTCGAGCACGTGATCGCGATCGGAAACGGTATCGAGGCTGTTACGCGTGGCAGAGGCAAAACCTAACCAGCCGGCCAGCTGCTGACGATCAATCTCGTAGGCGGTACCCGCCAGCGCGCCGCAACCCAGCGGACTGACATCCATACGCTTCAGTGCATCCTGCAGACGGCTCTCGTCACGCGCCAGCATCTCAACGTACGCCAGGCACCAATGCGCGAACGTCACCGGTTGCGCACGCTGCAGGTGCGTGTAACCCGGCATCACCGCGTCCTGATTGGCTTGTGCCGTGGCGACCAGCGCCGATTGCAGCTCACGCGTCGCCTCCAGCAGCACGGCAACCTGCTCTTTGCACCACAGTTTCAGATCGGTCGCGACCTGATCGTTACGGCTACGGCCGGTGTGCAATTTCTTGCCCAGCGCGCCGACTTTGTCAATCAGCTTGCCTTCCACCCAGCTGTGAATATCTTCCGCATCGCTTTGCAGAATCTGCTCAGGATTGGCGCGTACCTCGGCCAGCAGTTCATTCAACGCGCTTTCCAGCTGTTGCTGCTCTTCATTGGTCAGCACGTTGACCGTCACCAGCGCTTTTGACCAGGCAATCGAGCCGGTAATGTCCTGCTCGGCCAGGCGATAGTCAAAACGCAGCGAGTCGTTGAACTGTTTGAACCGTTGGTCTGCTGCCTGCGAAAAACGTCCGCCCCAAAGTGCCATCTGCATTACTCCTGAATCTGTTATAGAAAAGGCGGCCCGAAGCCGCCCTTGCAAAATATGTCGATTGCCGCGGTATTACTTCTTCTGCTCGTTCAGCGCGCGAATGCGTGAAGAGAGTGAGAACAAGCGGATAAAGCCGCCCGCGTGACGGTGATCGTAAACTTCGTCTTCGCCAAAGGTGGCGAACTCTTCTGAGTACAGGCTGTTAGCAGAGGTTTTCTGAATCGCCGTGGCCTGGCCTTTATACAGCTGGAGTACCACTTCGCCATTCACCTCTTCTGCCAGGGATTCAGCTGCGGCCTGGATAGATTTACGCAGCGGCGCGAACCAGCGACCATCGTAAACCACGTAAGACATTTCATGGCCCAGCTGCTCACGCCATTTGAAGCTATCGCGATCCAGCACCAGCTGTTCAACCGCACGCAGCGCGTTAACCATGATGGTGCCGCCTGGAGTTTCGTAGCAGCCGCGGGACTTGATGCCTACCAGACGGTTTTCCACGATGTCGATACGGCCGACGCCGTGTTTGGCGCCCAGCACGTTGAGTTTTTCCAGGCACTGGAACGGGCTCAGCGTCTCGCCATTCACCGCCACCACGCGACCTTTCTCCACGGTGACCGTGACATTTTCTGGCTGATCGGGCGCTTCCAGCGGATCAACGGTCCACACCCAGCAATCTTTGTTCGGTGCATTGGCTGGGCTTTCCAGCACGCCGCCTTCGGTAGAGATGTGCCAGGCGTTCTCATCACGGCTGTAGATTTTTTCCAGCGACGCGGTGGTCGGGATATTGCGCTCTTTCAGGTAATCCAGCAGCGCTTCACGTGAACGCAGGTCCCACTCACGCCATGGCGCAACCACTTTCAGTTGTGGCGCCAGCGCGGTGTAGGTGGTTTCGAAACGCACCTGATCGTTACCTTTACCGGTTGCGCCGTGGCACAGCGCATCTGCGCCCACTTTCAGCGCCAGCTCAACCTGGGCTTTAGCGATAATCGGACGCGCCATAGACGTACCCAGCAGATAAGTGCCTTCGTACAGGGCGCCAGTCTGCAGAACCGGATACACGTATTCGCTGATGAACGCTTCACGCAGGTCAACCACGTGGCACTCAGACGCACCTGACTGCAGCGCTTTCTTCTCAACGCCTTCCAGATCGGCTGGATCCTGGCCAATGTTCGCCACGAACGCCACCACTTCACAGCCGCCATAGTTCTCTTTCAACCATGGAATGATGGCTGAAGTATCCAGACCGCCGGAGTAGGCCAGAACGATTTTTTTGATGTTTTGCGTGCTCATGTCTTAATCCTTGATTATGCGAGAATCCGGGTGCCAATCGACACGCCGTTGAAAAGGGTTGGCAGTTGTTCAGCATGACGCCAGCTGGCGATATCGACCGGGCGACCGAGCGTGCGGGCGGCATCAAGCGCCGCGTTCACTTTCACGATCATGCCATCGGTGATGATGCCCTGCGCAATCAGCTGCTCCGCTTTCGCGGCGGTCATCTCTTCGATGCGCTGACCTTTGCCGTCGAGAATACCGCTGACATCAGACAACAGCACCAAATCGGCACCGATGGTCGCAGCCAGTGCGGTGGCGGCCTGGTCGGCGTTGACGTTCATCAACTCGCCGCCGTCGGTGATGCCAATCGAGCTGATCACCGGCATGTAGCCCGCCGCCAGCAGCGTGTTCACCAGCGCCGGATTGCCCGGCGTCGCGTTGCCAACGTGTCCCAGCTCTTCATCGAACTGCGCCACGTTGACCAGACCGGCATCGCCGAGGCACAAACCCACCGCGCCGATGCCATATTTCTTCGCCCACGCCAGCAGCGTTTTGTTGGCGGTACCGGCTAACGCACCGGTAATAATGTCAATCTGATCGGCTGGCGTCACGCGCAAACCGTTCTTCTTTTTCACCGGCAGCGCGAGCTTCTTCATCAGCTCGTCCACCACGCAACCACCGCCGTGCACAATGATCAGCGGACGCTGATGTTCATTGCGGTACGCCAGCAGGGCATCAAACAGACGAGCCAGCGCTTCTTCGCTATCCAGCAGCACGCCACCCAGTTTAATGATTAATGGATTCATTGCGTTATCCGTTCGTTAAATCAGAGACAGCGTTTCGGGGAAGCCGAAACGAATGTTCAAACACTGAACCGCCTGCGATGAGGCGCCTTTCAGCAGGTTATCTTCGGCAGCCACCACAATCAGGTACTCGCCTTGCATGGCGAAGCCGATGTCGCAGAACGGCAAACCGACCACCGCTTTCAGCGCCGGTACGCCTTTGTCATAGACGCGCACCAGCGGTTTGTCGTGGTAAGCGTTATGGAAGGCATCCGCCACATCCTGCTGAGTCACGCCCGCTTTCAGGCGGCAAGTGGTGGTCGATAAAATCCCGCGTGGGAAGCTGCCCAGATGTGGCGTGAAGATCACCGGCGTACCGAGATGTGCCACGATTTCCGGATGATGACGGTGATTAAACAGGCCGTACGGTTGCAAGCTCACTTCACAGAAGCTGGTGCCAACGTTGGCTTTGCGCCCTGCGCCGCTCACGCCGCTGGTGGCGTTAATCACCGGCCACTGTGTATCGTTAAGCAGGCCCGCTGCGATCAGCGGTTTCAGCGAAAGTTGGGCTGCGGTTGGGTAGCAACCCGGCACCGCAACCAGCTCCGCATCTTTAATTTTGTCGTGCTGCCATTCGGCCAGGCCGTAAACCGCCTTGTCCAGCCAATCCTGATGCTGATGGCTGAAACCGTAATATTGGGTATAGAACGCATCGTCGTTTACGCGGAACGCGCCGGAGAGATCAAACACCACGCAACCGGCTTTGAGGAATTCGGGTGCCAGATCGTGGCTGACTTCATGGGCGGTGGCGAGGAACACCACATCCACTTTGTCGGCCCATTCAGCGGCATCGCTCAGCGGCTGCAGCGGCAAATCGACAATGCCTTTGAGCTGCGGATGCAAATCCGACAATAACTTTCCAGCATCCGGGCTTTGCGCTGAAACCGCCAAAGCGGTTATGTTCATATGCGGATGGCGATTCAGGTAGGTGGCAAGCTCTACGCCAGCGTAACCACTGGCACCAACGATCAGCGTATTCAACATCAGGCTGTATACCTTATTACAGTCACACGTATCGGGTCGCGGCCTTGCCCCGTTGCCCAGAATGCCGTTTGCAGAAGATTTGATGCTTCACATGCAAGCGACGTTATTGTATTTTTATTCACTATTAATGCATGAATATTGATACATCCTAACCCAAGGACCGTCAACAGTGAAGACAAAATTACCACCTTTTATCGAACTCTACCGCCAGTTGATTGCCACGCCATCAATCAGCGCAACCGATAGCGCACTGGATCAGAGTAATGAAACTTTAATCAATTTGCTGGCCGGCTGGTTCCGCGATATTGGCTTCAGTGTAGAAGTGCAGCCGGTGCCTGGCACGCGGCATAAATTCAACATGCTGGCGCGCAGCGGATTGGGCGCAGGCGGCTTGTTATTGGCGGGTCATACCGACACTGTGCCTTACGATGATGGCCGCTGGACGCGCGATCCGTTCACGCTGACCGAACACGACAACAAGCTGTACGGCCTCGGCACCGCCGACATGAAAGGCTTCTTCGCCTTTATTCTGGACGCGCTGCGTGACGTTGACGTGACCAAACTCAGCAAGCCGCTCTACGTCCTCGCCACCGCCGACGAAGAGACCACCATGGCGGGCGCGAAGTATTTCTCTGAATCCACCCAATTGCGTCCGGATTGCGCCATCATCGGCGAGCCCACCTCACTTAAGCCGGTGCGCGCGCATAAAGGTCATCTGTCGAATGTGATTCGTATTCAGGGGCAATCAGGCCACTCCAGCGATCCGTCACGCGGCGTTAACGCCATTGAACTGATGCATGAATCCATTACCCAGCTGATGCAGCTGCGTAACACGCTGAAAGAGCGTTACAACCACGATGGTTTTGCCATTCCTTATCCAACCATGAACTTTGGTCATATTCATGGTGGCGACGCGGCCAACCGCATCTGCGCCTGCTGTGAATTGCACATGGATATTCGTCCGCTGCCGGGCTTAACCCTGAGCGATTTGGATGGTCTGCTGAATGACGCGCTGGCGCCGGTAAGTGCGCGCTGGCCGGGACGTCTCACCGTAGGCGAGCTGCATCCGCCGATTCCAGGCTACGAATGTCCGGCCGATCATGAGCTGGTGCAAGTGGTGGAGAAGCTGCTGGGCGTGCCAACCGAAGTGGTGAACTATTGCACTGAAGCGCCTTTTATCCAGCAGTTGTGCCCAACGCTGGTATTAGGCCCGGGATCGATCAATCAAGCCCATCAACCTGATGAGTTTATTGATACCGCATTTATCAAGCCGACTCATGCGCTTATCACCCAAGTCGTACAGCATTTTTGTCATTGATGAACAACAAATGGGGCATTTCACTGTTAAATCAGCAAATTGCCCCGTCATTGTTCGGGATTTGATAATAAGAATAACTTATCTCGCTTCGCTGCAAGCAAATTCTTTGAATTTCCGCCATTTAGCAGCACATTTACGTAGATTTAAGGCAATTGACGCGCAGGAAGATACGTGGCTAGATAAAAGACGATGTTATGCCCGTTGGGCGTAAGAGTATTAAAAAAGACGATAAGGGTGTCAGGGTCCAATGAACGAACAATATTCCGCAATGCGAAGTAATGTCAGTATGCTCGGCAAACTGCTCGGGGATACGATTAAGGATGCACTAGGAGAGAACATCCTCGACCAGGTGGAGACCATCCGTAAACTCTCTAAGTCATCCCGCGCGGGAAATGACACTCATCGTCAGGAACTGCTGACCACGCTGCAAAATCTGTCGAACGACGAGCTGCTGCCGGTGGCGCGCGCGTTTAGCCAGTTCCTTAATCTCACCAACGTCGCTGAACAGTATCAAACCATTTCGCGTAGCGGCGATGGCGCGAACCATCCTGAACTGCTGAAAAAGACTTTCGCACGTCTGAAACAGCAAGGCGATATCAGCGAAGCGGCGATCCGCCAGTCGATTGAAGAGCTGTCGCTGGAGCTGGTGCTGACTGCGCACCCCACCGAAATTACCCGCCGCACGCTGATCCATATGCTGGGCGAAGTGAACAGCTGTTTGCAGCAACTCGATCATAGCGATATCTCTGACTACGAACGTACCCAGGTGATGCGCCGTCTGCGCCAGCTGGTGGCACAAGCGTGGCATACCGACGAAATCCGCAAATATCGTCCAACGCCGATCGATGAAGCCAAATGGGGCTTTGCCGTGGTGGAAAACAGCCTGTGGCAAGGCGTGCCAGCCTTCCTGCGTGAGCTGAATGAGCAAGTGGAAGAGACTTTTGGCATTAAGCTGCCGGTCGATTTCGTGCCGATTAAATTTACCTCGTGGATGGGCGGCGACCGTGACGGCAACCCGAACGTCACCGCACCGATTACCCGCCACGCGATGCAGCTGAGCCGCTGGAAGGCCGCGGACCTGTTCCTGCGCGATATCGGCGTGCTGATTTCCGAGCTGTCGATGTCCGAATGCAGCGACGAAGTGCGCGAGCTGTGCGGCGATGCGGAAGCGCTGGAGCCGTACCGCATGGTGCTGAAGCGCCTTCGCGGCCAGCTGATGACCACGCAGGCTTATCTTGGCCGTCGTCTTAAAGGCGAGCGCCTGCCGCGTCCGGCCGATTTGCTGGTCTCTAACGATCAGCTGTGGGATCCGCTGTTCGCTATCTATCAATCTCTGCAGCAGTGCGGCATGGGCATCATCGCCAATGGTCAGCTGCTGGACACGCTGCGCCGCGTGAAGTGTTTCGGCGTGCCGCTGGTGCGCATTGATATCCGTCAGGAGAGCACCCGCCATACCCAGGCGATTGCCGAAGTAACGCGCTATCTCGGCCTCGGTGATTACGAAAGCTGGTCAGAAGCGGATAAACAAGCTTTCCTGATTCGCGAACTGAATTCCAAGCGTCCGCTGTTGCCGCATCAGTGGGAACCGGGCGATGAGACGCGCGAAGTGCTGGATACCTGCAAAGTGGTGGCCGAAGCGCCGCAGGGTTCAATTGCTTCCTACGTGATCTCCATGGCGAAAACGCCGTCGGACGTGCTGGCCGTGCATCTGCTGCTGAAAGAAGCCGGCATTCCTTACGCCATGCCGGTTGCGCCGCTGTTCGAAACCCTTGATGACCTGAACAACGCCAACGATGTGATGACGCAGTTGCTGAACATCGACTGGTATCGCGGCTTTATCAATGGCAAACAGATGGTGATGATTGGCTATTCCGACTCGGCGAAAGATGCCGGCGTGATGGCCGCCAGCTGGGCGCAATATCAGGCGCAGGACGCACTGATCAAAACCTGTGAAAGCGCGGGCATCACGCTGACGCTGTTCCACGGACGCGGCGGCTCAATCGGTCGTGGCGGCGCGCCAGCCCATGCGGCGCTGTTGTCACAACCGCCGGGCAGCCTGAAAGGTGGCCTGCGCGTGACCGAACAGGGCGAGATGATTCGCTTCAAATACGGTTTGCCCGAAGTCACTATCGCCAGCCTGTCGCTGTATACCGGTGCGATTCTGGAAGCCAACCTGCTGCCACCGCCGGAACCCAAGCGCGAATGGCAGGAGATCATGAATGGTCTGTCGGCGCACTCCTGCGCGATGTATCGCGGCTATGTGCGTGAGAATCCGGACTTCGTGCCCTATTTCCGCTCAGCCACGCCAGAGCAGGAGCTGGGCAAATTGCCGCTGGGTTCACGTCCGGCTAAACGTCGCCCAACCGGCGGTGTGGAATCGCTGCGTGCCATTCCGTGGATCTTCGCCTGGACGCAGAACCGCCTGATGCTGCCAGCCTGGCTGGGCGCGGGTGCCGCGTTGCAGAAAGCGATGGATGAAGGTCATCAGGATGAGCTGGAGAACATGTGCCGCGAGTGGCCATTCTTCGCCACACGTCTTGGCATGCTGGAGATGGTGTTCTCGAAAGCCGATTTGTGGCTGGCGGAGTACTACGATCAGCGTCTGGTGGATAAATCACTGTGGTCGCTCGGCAAGCAGCTGCGCGATCAGCTGGATGCGGATATCAAAGCGGTGTTGACCATCGCTAACGATGCCCATCTGATGGCTGACCAACCGTGGATTGCTGAGTCCATCGCGCTGCGTAACGTTTATACCGATCCACTGAACGTGTTGCAGGCTGAACTGCTGCATCGTTCACGTGCGCAGGAAGAGCGCGGTGATGAGCCAGATGCGCGTGTAGAACAAGCGCTGATGGTGACGATCGCGGGTGTTGCAGCGGGTATGCGTAATACCGGTTAATTTTTCCCCTCACCCTAACCCTCTCCCGCTGGCGGGAGAGGGAACCAATCAAGCACAGGTGTTTCAACATTGCTCCACCTAACCCTTCCCTCGCCCGCTGGCGGGAGAGGGACAGGGTGAGGGCATTAACCTCCCATCGCCGGACGCACACCCAGCGTGTGGCAAATGGCGTAACTCAACTCGGCGCGGTTCAGCGTATAGAAATGAAAATCCTTCACCCCTTCCCGCGACAGGATTTTCACCATGTCCATGGCGACGCTGGCACCGACCATTTTGCGCGTCTCCGGATCGTTATCCAGACCTTCAAACATTGCACTCATCCATCCCGGCACCCGCACATTGGTCATGGTGGCGAAGCGTTGTAGCTGTTTAAAGTTAGAGACCGGCAAAATACCCGGCACGATCTCCACGTCGATACCGGTTGCGACACAGCGATCGCGGAAGCGCAGGTAGCTTTCCACATCGAAGAAGAACTGCGTGATGGCGCGGTTAGCACCGGCATCAATTTTGCGTTTCAGGTTAATCAAATCGGCCTGCGCGCTTTTCGCTTCGGGATGCACTTCCGGATAGGCCGCCACCGAGATATCGAAATCGCCAACGTCTTTCAGCAGCGCCACCAAATCCGAGCCGTACATCTCCGGCTTGCCGCTGCCCGGCGGTAAATCACCGCGCAGGGCCACGATATGACGAATGCCGCTATCCCAGTAATCACGCGCGATGCTGCGTAGCTCATCACGCGTGGCATCGATACAGGTTAGATGCGGTGCGGCTTCCAGACCGGTACGATCTTTGATGCCTTTGATGATGCTGTGCGTACGATCGCGCTCGCCCGAGTTGGCACCGTAGGTGACGGAGACGAATTTTGGCTTCAGGCTGCTCAGTCGATCGATTGAGCTCCACAGGGTTTCTTCCATTTCGCTGGTACGTGGCGGGAAAAATTCGAAAGAGACATTAATTTGCCCGTTCAGCTCAGCCAGGCTCTGGTTCAACGCTTCGCGTTGATTGGCGTGAAAGAAACTCATCCTAATACCTCGTCATCACATATCGATTATTTTGCGGCCTTCGAACATCCATACGTTTAGACGTCCAGATGCACAAAATGAACGATTCGCACGCTAGCGTCAACTGAAAATTAATGAACAGGCGTGACAAATTTTCACTCAAGGTGAAAGCGTTTCATGATGCGCGGTGGGAAGGTGAAGAATGCAGACGGACGATGCCGTCTGCAAAGTGAGGCAGATTACAGCAGCTGTGCGAGGCGGTTGATATCCGATTGCAACGCGCCGGCCGTAACATCGCGGCCTGCGCCCGGTCCGCGAATCACCAGCGGATTATCGCGATACCAGCGGCTTTCGATGGCAAACACGTTATCGCACGGCAGTAACGCAGCCAGCGGATGCTCTGGGCGCACCGCTTCCACGCCGACGCGCGCTTTGCCATTGGCATCGAAACGCGCCACGTAACGCAGCACTAAGCCCATCTCTTGCGCCGCTTCCAGACGCTGCAGCATCTGATCATTCAGCTCGTCGGCGTTTTCGAAGAAGTGATCAATCGACTCACCGTCGCAAATTGCCGGCACCAGCGACTCGACACGCACCTGATCCGGCTCGATGTCGTAGCCCGCTTCACGCGCCAGAATCACCAGCTTGCGCATTACGTCCTGCCCGGACAAATCCACGCGCGGGTCTGGTTCGGTCAGGCCTTGCTGCCACGCCTGATCAACCAGCTCGCTAAACGGCACCGTGCCATCAAATTGCAGGAACAGCCACGACAGCGTGCCGGAGAAGATGCCGCTGATCGCCAGAATGCTATCGCCGCTTTCGCGTAAATCGCGCACCGTGTGATTGACCGGCAAACCGGCACCGACGGTGGCGTTATACAGCCAGTGACGACCGGTTTTGGCGAAAGCATCGCGCACCTGACGCCAGCTCTGACCGCTCGACGCACCGGCAACCTTGTTGGCGCTGATAACGTGGAAGCCGTGACTGGCGAAATCATGATACTGCTGCGCCAGCTGCTCGCTGGCGGTGACGTCCAGTCCAGCACCACTAAATCATCGAACGGGTGCGCACGCATCCACAGGAACAGCGACTCTTCATCGCGCTCGACCGCTTCATCATCAAAGAACGCCAATGCGCGGCTGGCTTCCAGACCGTCGTAGCTCAGCAAACTGCGGCTGCTGTCTGCCACGCCCGCCAGCACATACTCAAATCCCGTACGCGCCGACAGCGTTTCCTGCTCGCGGGCAAACAGCTCCAGCCAGCGTGAACCGATGTTGCCTTTGCCGAACAACATCAAACCGATGCGTTTTTCTGCGCGGAACAGCGACTGATGCAGTCCCTGAATCAGGTGCTGCGTCGGGCCGACGCGCAGTACCGCCACGATGCTGATGTGATCTTCCGATTGCCAGACAAACTCCACCGGCTGATCTTTGATCTGCTGCCAGAAGCGGTGGCTGTGCAGCGGATTACGCGTCACGCCCGCGCCCACCAGCGCCACCAGCGCTAAGCCGTCGCGCAGCTGCAGATGGCCCGGCAGTGCGGCGTCCTGCAACAGGTTGAAGGCGCTATTCACCACTTCCGAGGTGTAACACAGCTGCAGCAGGCGGCGATCGGGATGCACGCCGATCGCCAGCGGACGCAGCTGCGCGCGCTTCAGCAGCAGATCGATCTCTTTCTGCTGGGTTTTGAAATCGTGATTGTCGGGAATTTGAATCTCCACCAGACACACATCATCGTGGCTGGTGACGATACGCGCGCCGGTGCCGGAGGCCAGCACGCGCTCAATGCGCGTCGAGCCCTGCTCCGGTTGATAGCTGCAACGCAGCTGCAAGTCGATGTCGCTGTTGGAAACCGGCTGCAAGGTGCGGGTGTGCAGCACCGGCGCCGCCAGACGCGCCAGCTCGCTGGCTTCATCAAGACGCAGCAGCGGCAGCAGGCACGCATCAGAAACTTTACGCGGATCGGCGCTGTAAACGCCCGCCACATCGCTCCAGATGGTTACGCGCCCCACGCCCGCCAGCGCACCAATCTGCGTTGCCGAGTAGTCCGAGCCGTTACGCCCAAGCAGCACGGTTTCACCCGCTTCGCTGCGGCTGATAAAGCCGGTCACCACCAAACGCTTATGCGGATGCTGTGTTAACAGCTCCTGTAGCAGCGGCCAGGATTTGCCTTCATCAACCTGCGGCTGCGCGGCACGTTCAGCACGCAAGAAGTCACGCGCATCCAGCCAGGCGGCTTCGATCTCGCGCTGGCTCAAAACCGCAGCCATCAAGCGCGCTGACCAGATTTCGCCGTGCCCCACCACTTCGGCATATACCGCGTCGGTGATGGTGCCATCGAGCAGCGCCGCCAGTCTCTCCAGATCGCGTATAAAGGAAGACGTCAGGGTTTCGGCATATTCAGCAGGCAGCAGCGCAGCAATTAACTCGCTGTGAAAACGCCGTAAAGCCTGTTGCACCTGATGAGCAGATAAGCGATCGCTCTGGCTCAATTTCAGCCAGCTGATCAACTGGTTAGTGGTGCTGCCTGCGGCAGAGACCACCATTAAGTCGCCTGGCTGGCTGTAATCCGCCATGATGCTGGCCACGCGCTGATAGCAACGTGCGTCGGCCAGGCTACTGCCACCAAATTTATGCAACTGCTTGATCGGCGTTCCCGCGCCCACTGAACTCGTCATGATTACTCCTCGGCTGCGATCCGGAATGCATTATCCAGATCGGCGATTAAATCTTCGTGATCTTCAATCCCAACAGAAATACGCAGCAGTGTTTCCGAAATTCCCGCTGCCGCGCGTGCTTCTGCAGACATGCCAGCATGCGTCATGGTTGCGGTATGCGAAATCAAACTCTCTACGCCGCCCAGCGATTCGGCCAGCGTGAACAGCTGCAGCGCTTTCAGGAAGCGGCGCAGGCGAGCCTCATCGGCATCGATTTCGAAACTCAGCATGGCACCAAAACCACGCTGCTGACGTACCGCAAACTCATGACCGGCATTTTCCGGCAGGGACGGATGATACAGTTTTTTCACCAGCGGTTGTTGCTTCAGGTAATCAACTATCGCCAATGCATTGCGTTGTGCGGCGGCGATGCGCGGTGACAGCGTGCGCAAACCGCGCAGCAGCAGGTAGCTATCAAACGCGGCGCCGGTTACACCAATATTATTCGCCCACCACGCCAGATCGGTGGCGATCGCTGGATCTTTCGCAATCACCGCGCCCGCCACCACATCTGAGTGACCATTCAGGTATTTGGTGCAGGAGTGAACAACAAAGTCGGCACCCAGCGCCAGCGGGTTTTGCAGCGCCGGGCTGAGGAAGGTGTTGTCTACCACGCTAATGGCGCCAGCTTCACGCGCGGCGGCGCAGATGCTGGCGATATCGACCACACGCAGCAGTGGATTACTTGGGCTTTCAACCAGCACCAGTTTTGGCTTCTCGGCCAGAGCAGCGGCCAGCGCCGCTTTATCGCCCTGATCAACAAACTTCACGCGATAGGCGCCGCGCTTGCTCAGGCTATCGAACAGGCGATAGCTGCCGCCGTAACAGTCATGTGGCGCCACCAGCAGATCGCCCGGCTTCAGGAACACGGTTGTCACCAGATGAATCGCTGACATGCCGGTATTGGTCAATACCGCGCCTGCGCCACCTTCCAGTTCTGCCAGCGCGCGCTGAACCACATCGCGCGTTGGATTACCACGACGTGAATAGTCATGCGCACGCGGCTCATTGAAGTCGAGGAAGTTATAGGTGCTGGAGAGATGAATCGGTGGGACAACGCAGCCATATTGCTCGTCATCATTCAAACCGCTACGTACTGCGATGGTTGCCTGTTTACGCGTCATGGTGCTTACTGTTCCTGAAGAAAAAGAAGAGCAACAGGATAACATTCCGCACATAGACGTCAATACATCTGGACATCTAAATGTCTTTGCGTATAGATTGAGCAAATCATCAATAACCGCTAAAATTGTCCGTCATCGCCTGGTGTTCAGCGCGCTTTCCTTTGCAGAAGCGGTGCTCAAGCATAAAACCTGCGGTTTAAGGGGTCAGGCATCGAAAAATCGGGCATAATCAACGGATTTCCCCATATTCAACTTTTATTGATTAAGGTAACCCATGGCTGAATGGAACGGCGAATATATCAGCCCTTACGCTGAACATGGCAAGAAGAGCGAGCAGGTTAAGAAAATTACAGTTTCTATCCCGCTGAAAGTGCTGAAGATTTTAACGGACGAGCGCACCCGCCGTCAGGTGAACAACCTGCGTCACGCCACCAACAGCGAACTGCTGTGTGAAGCCTTTTTGCATGCTTTCACCGGGCAGCCTCTGCCGAACGATGTCGATTTGCGTAAAGAACGCAGCGATGAGATTCCGGAAGAAGCGAAACAGATTATGCGTGAAATGGGCATCGATCCCGATAGTTGGAAATACTGAAGCCAGAAATAAAAAAACCCAGCCGAGGCTGGGTTTTTTCTTGCTGCCGAATCGCGAAGATTCGACGGCCAAAAATCTTATTTCTTGCTTGCTGGCACGCTGAAACGCTTGTTGAAGCGATCTACACGGCCACCGGTGTCAGCAATACGCTGCTTACCAGTGTAGAACGGGTGGCATTTGCCGCACACGTCCAGGTTCAGACCAGAAGCCATGGTTGAACGGGTGTTGATCACGTTACCGCAAGAGCAAGTCATGGTTACTGCTTCGTACTTAGGGTGAATACCTTGTTTCATGGGAGAACCTCATAAAAGGCCGTGTCGCTCTCCGTGCCAGGCTCAGCCTGCACAGCACCACACGCGGTTGAACATTAAGTGTATGCTCCGACAAGTGATCTCATCGAAGGCGGCATAGTATACAGAAATTAACCGGTTTTAGCAAATAGCCGCTTCCTAATTAGCCGTGTACACTACTTCTCCTTAATTCAGAACCGGATATAGATTCAGATGCCCGTTGTTCAGGTTGCCCTGCCCGTTCCGCTACCTCGCCTGTTTGATTACTTGCTGCCTGCCGATGCGCCGCAGCCGGTGGCGGGCGCACGCGTGAATGTGCCGTTCGGCAACCGCAAAATGATCGGCATTGTGATCGGCACGCGTGAGACCAGCGATCTGCCGCTGACGCAGCTCAAGCAGATAGAGAGCGTGCTCGACGATCAAAGTCTGTTCTCGCCCGCGCTGTGGCGCATTTTGCATTGGGCCGCCAACTATTATCATTCGCCGCTCGGCGAAGTGCTGAGCCATGCGCTGCCGGTGCTGCTGCGTCAGGGCAAACCCGCGCAGGAAGCGCCGCTGTGGCAATGGGTGATTAATGATGCTGGCCGTGAAGTGGCGATGGAGAGCCTGAAGCGCGCGCCGAAACAGCAGCAAGCGCTGGCGATGCTGCGTCAGCGACCGCTCTATCGTCATCAGGTCAGCGAACACGATTTTACCGATGCCGCGCTGCAAGCGTTGCGCGCAAAAGGCTTGTGCGAACTGCGTGAACACACGCCGCAGATGCACGACTGGCGTACCAGCTTTGCCGTCAAAGGGGATCGCCTGCGCCTGAATACCGATCAGGCGATGGCGGTGGGCGCGATGCGCAGTGAAGACGATCACTATGCGCCGTGGCTGCTGGCTGGCATTACCGGGTCGGGTAAAACCGAAGTGTATCTCAGCGTGCTGGAGAACGTGCTGGCACGCGGCAAACAGGCTTTGGTGCTGGTGCCGGAAATCGGCCTGACGCCGCAAACCATCGCCCGCTTCCGTGAGCGCTTTGATGCGCCGATTGATGTGCTGCACTCGGCACTGAATGACAGCGAACGCCTCGCCGTCTGGCTGCGCGCGCGCAGCGGCGAAACGGCGATTGTTATCGGTACACGCTCGGCGCTGTTCACGCCGCTGGCGCGTCCCGGCGTCATCATCATTGATGAAGAGCACGACAGCTCGTACAAACAGCAGGAAGGCTGGCGCTATCAGGCGCGCGATCTGGCGGTGTTCCGCGCGCATGAGGAAGACATTCCGATTGTGATGGGTTCCGCCACGCCCGCGCTGGAAACCTTGCACAACGTGCGCGTCGGCAAATATCGCCAGCTCAATCTCACCAAACGCGCGGGCAATGCTAAACCGGCGTTACAGCAGCTGATCGATCTTAAAGGTCAGCAGCTGAAAGGCGGATTGGCGCCAGCACTGCTCGGCAAAATGCGTCAGCACCTGCAGGCCGATAATCAGGTTCTGCTGTTCCTCAACCGCCGTGGCTTCTCTCCGGCGCTGATGTGCCACGATTGCGGCTGGCTGGCCGAGTGCCAGCGCTGCGATAGCTACTACACGCTGCACCAGAACCATCGCCAGCTGCGCTGCCACCATTGTGACAGCCAGCGCCCGCTGCCGAATCAGTGCCCGAGCTGTGGTTCAACGCATTTGATGCCGGTCGGCGTCGGCACCGAACAGCTGGAACAGCAGCTGGGCACGCTGTTCCCCGGCGTGCCGGTATCGCGCATCGATCGCGACACCACCAGCCGTAAAGGCGCGCTGGAGCAGCATCTGGCCGATGTGCATCGCGGCGGCGCGCGCATTCTGGTGGGCACGCAGATGCTGGCGAAAGGCCATCATTTCCCGGATGTCACGCTGGTGTCGCTGCTGGATGTTGATGGCGCGCTGTTCTCAGCCGATTTCCGCGCCGCCGAGCGTTTCGCTCAGCTCTACACGCAGGTCGCGGGTCGCGCCGGTCGTGCGGGTAAACAGGGCGAAGTGTTGCTGCAGACCCATCATCCGGAACATCCATTGCTGCAAACATTACTGCATCGCGGCTATTTCGCCTTTGCCGATCAAACGCTGCTGGAGCGTCAGTCCGTTCAGCTGCCGCCGTGGACCAGCCATGCGCTGTTCCGCGCTGAGGATATGGATAACCAGCAGGCGGCGGAATTCCTCACACAGCTGCGTAATTTGCTGGAAGCCAGCCCGCTTAAAGATGAGGCGATGTGGCTGATGGGGCCGGTTCCGGCGTTGGCACCGAAGCGCAGTGGACGCTGGCGCTGGCAGCTGCTGTTGCAGCATCCGTCGCGCAAACGTCTGCAACAGCTGTTGAGCGGATCGCTGCCGCTGATCGCCACCTTGCCGGCGTCACGCAAAGTGAAATGGACGCTGGATATCGATCCCACCGAGAGCTAAGCCGCGCCACAACTGCGAGCCAGATCGAAAAAAGTCGCACAAGTCACAATTTTTATGCAAATTAAGTAACAACCCGACGCGACCTTGGGTTAACAATAGTGCCGACCCGGTTGAAGCCCGGTAATGTCTGAAAATCAATGCGCTGTACCGCGTCAGGAGTTATACGTTGGACCAGAAGCAACCCTCCACCGCCGCCACCATGAAAGATGTGGCCGAGAAAGCAGGCGTTTCAACCGCCACGGTTTCACGTGCGTTGATGAATCCAGAAAAAGTCTCTGCTGCTACCCGGCTCAAGGTCGAAAAAGCCGTGATTGCCGTGGGTTATGCGCCGCACGGTTTGGCGCGCAATGCCAAACGCGGTGAAACACAAACCATTCTGGTGATTGTGCCGGACATCTGCGATCCCTTCTTCAGTGAGATCATTCGCGGCGTGGAAGTCACCGCTGCGCATGAGGGTTATCTGGTACTGATTGGCGATTGCGCGCATCAGAATAAACAGGAAAAAACCTTTCTGAATTTAATGCTGACGCGACAGATCGACGGCATGGTGCTGTTGGGTTCACAGCTGCCGTTTGAGGCGGGCATTGAAGATCAGCGCAACCTGCCGCCGATGGTGATGGGCAACGAATTTGCGCCGGAGATGGCATTACCCACGGTCCATATCGATAACCTGACCGCCGCCTTTGAAGCGGTGAATCACCTGCTGCAGCTTGGTCATCGCCAAATTGCCTGTATCACCGGGCCAGAACACATTCCGCTGAGCCAGTATCGTTTGCAGGGCTACATTCAGGCGCTGCGTCGCAGCAGCATCCCTATCGACCCAACGATGATTGTGCATGGCGATTTCACCTTTGAAGCCGGCGCGAATGCGCTTAAGCAGTTGATGAGTTTGCCGCAGCCGCCGAAAGCGATTTTCTGCCATAGCGATTTGATGGCGCTGGGCGCGATGAACCAGGCGCGTAAACTTGGCATGCGCATTCCGCAGGATCTGTCGGTGGTGGGCTTTGATGATATCGAACTGGCGCAATACTACGATCCGCCGCTGACCACCGTGGCCCAGCCGCGTTTTGCCATCGGCCGAGAAGCGATGCTGCTGTTACTTGATGAGCTGCAGGGTAAACGCGTGAATAACGGTTCGCGCCTGCTGGATGCGGAGCTGCGCGTGCGCGGCAGTACGGCACCGGCGGCAAAACGGGAAAAATAGTGCACAGATGCCTGCATTTTCAGCGGATTCTGAAGGCAGACTGTGCTGGTCAAAGTTCCAGCCCTTGCGTAACATGGCGCATTCATTGCCGGGCAATTAACAGCACATTTACATGCCCATTGGCATTTTTTTGAAGGGTAGCAGAACGAAAGTGGCACAGAAAGATTATGTAGGCCGCGGGCGTTCAACAGGGACGCGTCGCAAAAAACCCGCCAGCCGCAGCAAGAAAAGCAAAGGCGGATCAGGCACTTCAAAGCTCATGATGGTACTGGCCGCGGCCGTGCTGGTCACCTTTGCCGGTGGTTTATGGTTTATCTCGCATCATAAGAAAGAAGAGATTGAGGTCATTCCAAACCACAAAGCCAACGGTAACGGCCTGCCGCCGAAGCCGGAAGAGCGCTGGAAGTACATCAAAGAGCTGGAAAATCGCCAAATTACCGTTCCGTCGCCAACTGAGCCTTCGGCTGGTGGCGTGCAATCACAAACTCAGCTGACCGATGAACAGCGCCAGCTGCTGGAGCAGATGCAGGCCGATATGCGCCAGCAGCCGACGCAGTTGAACGAAGTGCCGTGGAACGAACAAACCCCGGCGCAGCGCCAGCAAACGCTGCAGCGTCAGCAGGTGCAGCAACAGCAGGTTCAGCAACAACAACAGCAGCAGTTGCAACGTCAGCAGCAACAGTTACAGCAGCAGCAGCGCCAGCAACAGTTGCAGCAACAACAGGCCGCGCGTCAGCAGCAGCAACAGCAAGCTGCGCCGATCACGCGTGAGCCAACGCAGCAAACCAAGCCGCAGGAAACGGCCAAGGCGAAAGCGGAAGAGAAAGCCGCTTCACAACGCTGGATGGTGCAGTGTGGTTCGTTCAAAGGTACCGATCAGGCGGAATCCGTGCGCGCCGGTCTGGCATTTGAAGGATTTGAGAGCCGCATTACCACCGGCGGTGGCTGGAATCGCGTGGTGATCGGGCCGTTCAAAGATCGCAGCAGCGCCGACAGCACAGTCAAACGCTTACACAGTTCCGGCCACGGAAGTTGTATTCCCCTCGCTCTCGGGGGTTGAAACCCCTTTTTCCTACCCCATATCTGGTTGCATGATACTCCGCGCCGAGTGCGCGGAGTTCCTTTTCTACTGCAACAAGGGGTCTGCCCGTGACAACAATAGTAAGTGTACGACGCAACGGCCAGGTAGTGATTGGCGGTGATGGCCAGGCTACGCTCGGCAATACCGTAATGAAAGGCAACGTTAAAAAAGTCCGTCGTCTTTACAACGATAAAGTGATCGCCGGCTTTGCTGGCGGTACCGCAGATGCCTTCACCCTGTTTGAACTGTTTGAGCGCAAGCTGGAAATGCACCAGGGCCATCTGGTGAAAGCGGCGGTCGAACTGGCTAAAGATTGGCGTACCGATCGCATGCTGCGCCGCCTTGAAGCGCTGCTGGCGGTGGCCGACGAAAACGCCTCATTAATCATCAGCGGCAACGGCGACGTTATCCAGCCGGAAAATGACCTGATCGCAATTGGTTCTGGTGGGCCTTACGCCCAGGCAGCGGCACGCGCGCTGCTGGAAAACACCGACATTGGTGCACACGATATCGTGGAGAAAGCGCTGAACATCGCTGGCGATATCTGTATCTACACCAACCACAATATTAACTTCGAAGCATTACCGTCTAAGGCTAAGGACTAAACATCATGTCTGAGATGACTCCACGCGAGATTGTCAGCGAGCTTAATCGCTTTATCATCGGCCAGGACGGCGCAAAGAAGGCGGTCGCGATCGCCCTGCGTAATCGCTGGCGCCGCATGCAGCTCGACGAAGAGCTGCGCCATGAAGTGACGCCAAAAAACATTCTGATGATTGGTCCAACCGGTGTCGGTAAAACCGAAATCGCCCGTCGCTTAGCCAAACTGGCGAACGCACCGTTCATCAAAGTGGAAGCCACCAAATTCACCGAAGTCGGTTACGTCGGTAAAGAGGTTGATTCCATCATTCGCGATCTGACCGATTCTGCCATCAAGATGGTGCGCAGCCAGGCGATCGAGAAGAACAAGTACCGCGCGGAAGAGATGGCGGAAGAGCGCATCCTGGATGTGCTGATCCCACCCGCGAAAAATAACTGGGGCCAGGCTGAACAAGCGGCTGAGCCATCGGCAGCGCGTCAATCCTTCCGCAAGAAACTGCGCGAAGGCCAGCTGGATGACAAAGAGATTGAGATCGATCTGGCCGCTTCATCGGCTGGCGTTGAGATCATGGCGCCTCCGGGCATGGAAGAGATGACCAGCCAGCTGCAATCGATGTTCCAGAACCTCGGTGGGCAGAAGCAGAAACCGCGTAAGCTGAAAATCAAAGAAGCCATGAAGCTGCTGATTGAAGAAGAAGCGGCCAAGCTGGTGAACCCGGAAGAGCTGAAGCAGGATGCCATCGATGCGGTTGAGCAGCACGGTATCGTGTTCATCGACGAAATCGACAAAATCTGTAAGCGCGGCGGCCAGAATGCGGGCGGTCCAGACGTGTCACGCGAAGGCGTACAGCGCGACCTGCTGCCGCTGGTTGAAGGTTGCACCGTTTCCACCAAGCACGGCATGGTGAAAACCGACCACATTCTGTTTATCGCTTCCGGCGCGTTCCAGGTCGCCAGCCCGTCAGATCTGATCCCAGAACTGCAAGGCCGTCTGCCGATTCGCGTTGAACTGCAGGCGCTGACCGTCAATGACTTCGAGCGCATCCTGACCGAGCCAAACGCCTCGGTTACCGTGCAGTACAAAGCGCTGATGGGCACCGAAGGGGTCAACATCGACTTCACCGATGACGCAGTGCGGCGTATTGCCGAAGCCGCATGGCAGGTGAACGAGACCACCGAGAACATCGGTGCGCGTCGTCTGCATACCGTGCTGGAGCGTCTGATGGAAGATATCTCCTATGACGCCAGCGATCGTAACGGTGAGTCGATCACTATCGATGCTGAGTACGTTGGTAAGCATCTGGATGAGCTGGTGGCCGACGAAGATCTCAGCCGCTTCATTCTGTAAGCTTCACCCGCGAAATCTCTGCCCGGCCACTGTGCCGGGCTTTTTTTTACGCAGGATATTGATGCAACGCTTTTTTTGGCGGTTGATGATTTTGCCAACAATCGCCAGATAGCGATATACTTAGCGCTCCTGTGGCAAACAGACGAAAACCCTCATGAAATACGATACATCTGAACTCTGTGACATCTACCACGAAGCTGTGAATGTTGTTGAACCGCTTTTTTCGAACTTTGGTGGGCGCAGCTCATTCGGTGGTCAAATCACCACAGTGAAATGTTTCGAAGATAACGGCTTACTCTACGATTTGCTGGAAGAGAACGGTCGGGGTCGCGTATTGCTGGTGGATGGCGGCGGTTCGGTCCGTCGCGCACTGGTCGATGCTCAGCTGGCGAGTCTGGCGGCGCAAAATGAGTGGGAAGGCATTGTGGTGTACGGCTCGGTGCGTCAGGTTGACGATCTCGAAGAGCTGGAAATCGGCATTCAGGCGATTGCGGCGATTCCGGTGGGAGCAGCGGGTGAAGGCATTGGCGAAAGTGACGTGCGCGTTAACTTCGGCGGCGTGACTTTCTTCTCTGGCGACCATCTGTATGCCGACAATACCGGCATCATCCTGTCTGAAGACGCGCTCGACATCGAGTAAGCCGCAACAAAAACGGGTGCCGCGGCACCCGTTGGTTTAAGCATTGACGCTTAAACTTCTTCCATTTTTCCCAGCAGTGCCCGCAGACGATCCTGCCAGACATGCTGCTCTTCTTTCAGATGCTGATTTTCACGCACCAGTGCATCCTGGTTGCCTGAAGCCTGGCTGACTTCGTTTTTCAGCGTGTTGTTTTGCTCTTTCAGCTCTTCAATTTCCATCTGCAGCAGAGTGATGGTATCAATCGCCTGCTGTACTTTCGCTTCCAGTTTCTCGAACACTTCAAATGACATCTTTCTGACCTCTCCTAAATCTTGCAAGGCGTTGATGGGGCTAGTGCATGCCTTATTACAGTGCGCTCAGCCACGATGACTCGATTGTATGTAGCCAAACCCAGCAAGTCCAGCGGCACAAGGCCTGCGAGGGCAGTCTGTAACACTTTTCAGTCTATGCCTAAAAAAATGCGCATCTTCGCGCATCTGTGTGCGCGATCACGTCAGCATCGACCAGTAAAGCGCGGTGAATGGGCCTTAAAGAAACGCAAAAGACGCGAAAACGCGCATTTTTATGACGCAGTACACAGTTTTCAATTTCGCTATTTCTCGTTTATGCTCGTTAACGATAAATTCACATCAACCCTACATTGATAGCTGGGCGACTCATGGATGAGAACAAAAACTGATAAAATTTAACCTCGCTTCAGGAATGCCATTATGAGTCAGACAACTAACACACTAAAAGGTCAGTGCATCGCTGAATTTCTCGGTACAGGTTTGATTATCTTCTTTGGTGCAGGCTGCGTTGCTGCACTGAAACTGGCCGGTGCGTCATTCGGTCAGTGGGAAATTTGTATTATCTGGGGTTTAGCCGTCTCCATGGCAGTCTATCTGAGCGCAGGCGTTTCCGGCGCGCATCTTAACCCAGCCGTTACCGTCGCGCTGTGCCTGTTTGCTAATTTTGAAGGTCGTAAAGTTGTTCCCTATATTCTGGCGCAGGTTGCCGGCGCGTTCTGCGCTGCCGCGTTGGTTTACGGTCTCTACTACAATCTGTTCTTCGATTACGAAGCGGGCCATCAAATGGTGCGCGGCAGTGTTGAAAGCCTCGATCTGGCCGGTATCTTCTCGACTTACCCGAACCCGCACATCAGCGTAGCTCAGGCGTTCCTGGTTGAGATGGTGATTACAGCGGTGTTGATGGCAGTGATCATGGCGCTGACCGATGACGGCAACGGTGTGCCGCGTGGTCCGCTGGCTCCGCTGTTGATTGGTCTGCTGGTGGCGGTCATCGGTGGCTCAATGGGTCCACTGACCGGCTTCGCACTCAACCCGGCGCGTGACTTTGGTCCAAAACTGTTCGCGTTCTTCGCTGGTTGGGGCAACGTCGCCTTCACCGGTGGCAAAGATATTCCTTACTTCCTGGTTCCGATTTTTGGCCCGCTGGTCGGTGCTTGCCTCGGAGCCTTTGGTTACCGTTCACTGATTGGCCGCCATCTGCCAGTTAACGTCGCGGAAGCCAGCACAGCAGAAAAACCGGTTGCGCGCGCTCAGCAGCGTAAAGCGTAAGTTTCATCGATACCACATCAGGACAGCACAATGACTACTGATAAAAAATATATCGTTGCACTCGATCAGGGCACAACCAGCTCACGCGCCGTGGTGCTTGATCATGATGCCAACATCGTTGCGGTTTCTCAGCGCGAATTTACCCAGATCTATCCGAAAGCGGGTTGGGTTGAACATGACCCAATGGATATCTGGGCGTCACAAAGCTCGACGCTGGTGGAAGTGCTGGCGCACGCCGATATTAACTCCGATCAAATCGCGGCGATTGGTATCACCAACCAGCGTGAAACCGCCATCGTGTGGGATAAAGAGACCGGCAAACCGGTTTACAACGCCATCGTCTGGCAGGATCCGCGCACCGCAGATTACTGTAACAAACTGAAGAAAGAGGGTCTGGAAGAGTACATCCAGCACACCACCGGTTTGGTGATTAACCCGTACTTCTCCGGCACCAAAGTGAAGTGGATTCTTGACCACGTTGAAGGCGCACGTGAGCGTGCAAAACGCGGCGAACTGCTGTTCGGTACCGTTGATACCTGGCTGATTTGGAAAATGACGCAGGGACGTGTGCACGTCACCGATCACACCAACGCCTCACGTACCATGATGTACAACATCCACAAGCTGGAGTGGGATGAGCGCATGCTGGAGATCCTCGATATCCCGCGTGAAATGCTGCCAGAAGTGAAAGGTTCTTCCGAAGTGTACGGCCAGACCAACATTGGTGGTAAAGGCGGTACGCGTATTCCTATCGCCGGAATCGCCGGTGACCAGCAAGCGGCGCTGTATGGCCAGCTGTGCGTACAACCGGGTATGGCGAAAAACACTTACGGCACCGGCTGCTTTATGTTGATGAACACCGGCACCGAAGCCGTGACGTCTACGCACGGCCTGCTGACCACCATCGCTTGCGGCCCACGCGGCGAAGTGAACTATGCGCTGGAAGGTGCGGTGTTTATCGGTGGTGCGTCGATTCAGTGGCTGCGCGATGAGATGAAGCTGATCAGTGATTCAACCGACTCTGAATACTTCGCGTTGAAAGTGAAAGACACTAACGGCGTATATATGGTGCCGGCCTTCACCGGTTTGGGCGCGCCTTATTGGGACCCGTATGCACGCGGCGCGATTTTCGGTCTGACGCGCGGTGCGAACGCTAACCACATCATCCGTGCCACGCTGGAGTCGATTGCGTACCAGACGCGCGACGTACTGGAAGCGATGCAGAACGATGCCGGCACCCGCCTGCAGTCACTGCGCGTGGATGGTGGTGCGGTCGCCAACAACTTCCTGATGCAGTTCCAGTCTGACATTCTCGGCACGCGCGTTGAGCGTCCGGAAGTGCGTGAAGTCACGGCGCTGGGTGCGGCATATTTGGCTGGCCTGGCCGTTGGCTTCTGGGGCGACCTGGAAGAAGTCCGCGCTAAAGCGGTGATTGAGCGTGAGTTCCGCCCAAGCATTGAAACCACCGAACGTAACGTCCGTTACGCTGGCTGGAAGAAAGCCGTCGCTCGCGCCAAAGCGTGGGAAGACGAAGAGTAACATCCTGCTGACCCGCGGTGCCCTGCCGCGGGTTTTTCCCCTGCCACGCTTCTCCGCTGTGTTAAACTGCCTGCCTGTTTTTTGTCAGGTGCCACCATGAAACGAGAACTCGCGATTGAATTTTCCCGCGTGACTGAAGCCGCCGCTCTGGCGGGCTATCACTGGTTAGGACGCGGCGATAAAAATGCGGCCGACGGCGCAGCCGTTCACGCCATGCGCATTATGCTCAACACTATTGATATCGACGGCCAGATTGTGATTGGCGAAGGCGAAATCGACGAAGCGCCGATGCTGTATATCGGTGAGAAAGTCGGTACCGGCCGTGGCGACGCGGTGGATATCGCGGTCGATCCGATCGAAGGCACACGCATGACGGCGATGGGCCAGGCCAATGCGCTGGCGGTGCTGGCGGTTGGTGATAAGGGCAGCTTCCTGCACGCACCTGATATGTACATGGAAAAGCTGATTGTTGGACCGGGCGCACGTGGCGCCATCGACCTCAATCTGCCGCTTGATATCAACCTGAAAAACATCGCGCTGGCATTGGGCAAACCGCTCAGCCAGCTAACGGTATCGATTCTGGCCAAGCCCCGCCACGATGCGGTGATTGCCCAGCTGCAGCAGCTCGGCGTGCGCGTGTTCTCTTTCCCGGATGGCGATGTTGCGGCCTCGATTCTTACCTGTATGCCGGATAGCGAAGTGGATGTGATGTACGGCATCGGCGGCGCGCCGGAAGGTGTGGTATCGGCGGCCGTGATCCGTGCGATGGACGGCGACATGCAGGCACGCCTGCTGGCGCGTCACCAGGTGAAAGGGGATAGCGAAGAGAATCGTCGTCTGGGCGAGAATGAACTGCAACGCTGCGCCGAGATGGGCATTGAAGCGGGTCAGGTACTGAAACTGGATCAGATGGCGCGCAACGATAACGTTATCTTCGCGGCCACCGGCATCACCACCGGCGATTTGCTAAAAGGCATCACGCGTAACGGCAACATCGCCACCAGCGAAACCCTGCTGGTGCGCGGTAAATCGCGCACCATTCGCCGCATCCAGTCAATCCACTATCTGGATCGCAAAGACGCGGCGCTGCATCAATTTATCCTGTAATCGCCTGCTTACCGCTCTCCGGATGACGTGAGAGCGGCCACCAGCACAGCAGCATCACCAGCGACGTCACGAACATCAGCATGCCAAGGCTGGATTGATCGTGCTGCGGCAACAGCGCAGAAAGCCACGCCACCACGCCGGAACCGAGATTCTGCAAGCCTCCGATTAACGCACCCGCGCTGCCCGCCAGCCACGCATACGGCTCCATCGCGCCCGAGGTTGCCAGCGGAAACAGCATGCCCGCGCCAAAAAAGAACAGCGCAGCCGGCACCAGCAACGTCCAGATGTTCATCACGCCAAACCAGGCCGGAACCCACATCAGCAAGCCCGCTAACAGGCAGCTGTTCACGCCGTACCACATCAGCGTGTGACAGGATTTCTGCTCACGTCCGGCAAACCAGGCGCCAAAGAACGCCGCCGGAATCGGCAGGATAAACAGGATACTGACGGTCAATCCATCCAGCCCCAACACGCCGCCCATCAGCACGCCACAGCTGGCTTCAAACACTGCGATGCCCGCCAGCGCGCCAATCAGTAGCAGCAGGTACCGCACAAAGTTGCCGTCGCTCAGCAAAGTGGCATAACGGCGCAGGAACGGCGTGGCGGGCGTATCCGCTGGACGCGTTTCCGGCAGCCAGCGCGCCATCGACGCGGTGACGCCGACGCACAGCAGCAGCAGGAAGGCAAAACAGGCGTGCCAGCCAAACAGATGCGTCAGCAGCGCGCCAATCACCGGCGCCAGCAGCGGGCTGACCAGAATGCCCATATTAAGCAAGCTGTTCGCCTGACGCAGCGCGATGCCGGCGTAGAGATCGCGCGGCATGGTGCGCGCCATCACGCCCGCCACGCCGGTACCTAAACCTTGTACCGCGCTGCCCAGCACCAAAATATCCAACGAGGGCGCGAACATAGCGATCAACGCGCCGACGGCAAAGATCGTCATGCCAATCAGGATCACCGGACGTCGGCCAAAACTGTCCGACAGCGGGCCGTAGATCAACTGCGATCCGCCGTAGGTCATCAGATAGGCGGCCATCACCTGCTGGATCGCCCCGCTGCGCACATTAAGCGTTTCGGCCATGTTGGCCATCGCTGGCACATAGATGGTTTGCGCCATCTGCCCAACCGCCACCAGCACGATCAGCATGAATAACAGAAAGCGATTTTGCGTTTTACTTATCAACATGGAACAAAATGTCTGCCTGAGAAACAAAGAATAAGCAGCACAAAAAAGGCCGCCTCGGATTTATGGCGGCAAAAATATCAGGATTCAGTGACAAATCGAGAGGCGCGGGCAAAGCTGTATGTCTCAAGCCGTCAAGCTGTTTGTCCAGATTGTAAACCGCCCGCTACAGTTGCTGATCTGTGCGCTGCGTTTGTCGCTGAGAGCCCTTTACAGGGTACCGGGCTGGAAATTTATCGGATGGATAACGATGATAATCATGTGCCTGAATATTCAACACTAAGGAGTGAGCATGGCTGAGTGGATCAATGCTGAAGTGAAAGAGGTAAAAAACTGGACCGACGCACTGTTCAGCCTGCGCGTTGCAGCGCCGATTGATACCTTTACCGCGGGACAATTTGCCAAGCTGGCTCTGGAGATTGACGGTGAGCGCGTGCAGCGTGCCTATTCGTACGTCAACGCGCCGCAGGATCCGCTGCTGGAGTTTTATCTGGTCACGGTGCCGGAAGGCAAACTGAGCCCGCGTTTGCAGGCGCTGCAGCCCGGCGAGCAGGTGATGATCACTAAAGAGGCGGCGGGTTTCTTTGTGCTCGACGAAATTCCAGATTGCCAAACGCTGTGGATGCTGGCGACCGGCACGGCGATCGGCCCCTATTTATCGATTCTGCAACAGGGCGAAGATCTGGATCGTTTCGACAATATTGTGCTGGTACACGCCGCGCGCTTCGCCGACGATCTGAGCTTCCTGCCCTTGATGCAGGCGTTGCAGCAGCGCTATCAGGGCAAGTTACACATCCAAACGGTGGTGAGCCGCGAAGAGATCGCCGGTTCGCTGCACGGCCGCGTACCGCAGTTGATTGAAAGCGGAGAACTGGAGCGTGCGGTTGGCTTGCCGCTGACGGCAGAAACCAGCCATGTGATGCTGTGCGGCAATCCACAGATGGTGCGCGATACCCAGCAGCTGCTGAAAGATACGCGTGAGATGCGCAAACATTTCAAACGCAAACCCGGCCACATGACCAGCGAGCATTACTGGTAATCGGCGCGGAGCGAATAATCTGAGATTTTTCCCAGTGTGGGTTTTGACTTTGCCCGGTAAAAACCGTTCTAATCGTGGGCTAAGTGAATGATTTAGGGCCGAAGCAATGAACAACCTGCCAGTCGCGCTGCTGCTTGGCCTCGCACTGACATTTCCCGCCTGGGCGGACGATGCAGCCGCGTTGGATCGTAGCGATCATCTGCCTGTAGCGCCCTATCTGCTCGCGGGTGCGCCGACGTTCGATATGACCGTTGCTCAGTTCCGTGAGAAGTACAACGCGGCTAATCCCAATGCATTGCTGCAGGAGTATCGCGCCATTGATAGTCGCGGCGATAAAAGCAATCTGACGCGTGCCGCCAGCAAAATCAGCGAAACGCTGTATGCCTCAACCGCGCTGGAGCAAGGCACCGGCAAAATCAAAACCCTGCAAATCACCTGGCTGCCGGTTCCCGGTCCCGATATGAAAGCCGCGCAGGCTCGCGCCATGGATTACATGACCGCCCTGCTGCGCTTCTTCATTCCCGGCTTGTCGCCCGAAGAGGGGCGTAAAAAACTCGATTCCCTGCTGAGCGCCGGTAAAGGTGCGCGCTATTTTGCCCGCACCGAAGGTGCATTGCGTTTCGTGGTGGCAGACAACGGCGACAAGGGTTTGACCTTCGCCGTTGAACCGATAAAACTGGCGCTCGCGACGCCCTGATCGCACCGGCAAAAATGACGAAAAGCAAAGCCAGCAACACATTTGATCTCTATACTGTCTCGCAGACATCGCTGCCCGATGGCAGCGCTATTTCATGAATCGCGTTATGCGGAGGAAAGAATGCGACATCCACTGGTTATGGGTAACTGGAAACTGAACGGTAGCAAGCAGATCACCAAAGAGCTGATTGAAGGCCTGCGCAAAGAGCTGTCTGGTGTTGATGGTTGTGGCGTCGCGATTGCACCGCCAGCCATCTATCTGGACCTGGCGAAACACGCCATTTCCGGTAGCCACATTGCTCTGGGTGCTCAGAACGTTGACGTTAATCTGTCTGGCGCATTCACTGGCGAAACTTCCGCAGACATGTTGAAAGACGTTGGCGCGAAATACATCATCATCGGCCACTCTGAGCGCCGCACCTACCACAAAGAGAGCGACGAGTTCATCGCGAAGAAATTTGCCGTAGTGAAAGAAGCGGGTCTGGTGCCGGTTCTGTGCATCGGTGAAACTGACGCAGAAAACGAGGCGGGCAAAACGGAAGAAGTGTGCGCACGTCAGATCGACGCCGTGCTGGAAACGCAGGGCGCCGCGGCGTTCGAAGGCGCAGTCATCGCTTATGAGCCGGTTTGGGCTATCGGTACCGGAAAATCAGCTACGCCAGCGCAGGCTCAGGCGGTGCATAAATTCATTCGTGACCACATCGCGAAGAAAGATGCGGCTATCGCTCAGCAAGTGATCATTCAGTACGGCGGTTCGGTCAACGACAAAAACGCCGCTGAGCTGTTCACCCAGCCAGATATCGATGGCGCGCTGGTTGGCGGTGCTTCACTGAAAGCGGATGCTTTTGCGGTAATCGTGAAAGCGGCAGCAGCAGCGAAAAACGTGTAACTTAGCGTTTAGATGCAGATTAAGGCGGCTGATTAGCCGCCTTTTTTATTGGCCGCTATTAATTGCGTCCCTACGAAAAAGGGTTATTGCGGCAATATGCTGCAGTTATGATCCTGCAGCTCTTCCGCCGAGCCGCTGTTCAGTTTCAGCCAGTTACGTTCCAGCGCCAGCAGCGCTAAACGGCCATCCGGCAGCTGTGCCAGCGCCAGGCCATATTTCCCCATCTCGCTGCGCGCATGCGGCACTTCATCCGCCAGACGGATAAACGCACTCTGCTGCGACAGCTCTTGCTTAGAAAGCGCCCGCACCAGATAACCATGCTTGCGCAGCGTTTCACTCTGCCACTGTGCATTCAGTCTCGGTGCCAGCGCATCCAGCTGCTGGCGCACATCCGGACGCAGACAGGAAATATGAATATGCAGCTGATTCTGCGTACGCCCGTATTGCGCATTGATGGCCAGCGACAGCGCGCTATCGGGAATCGGCGCGCCGTGCCTTTGCGCCAGTAATCCGCGCTGTTGCCAGGCTTCGGCAAACAGATTTGGTGTAGCAGGTTCAAGAATGATGGGACTTTCCATGCCGGTGATTTTTTCGATCGGCATCAGCAGATACTGCAACGGCCCGTTGAGATCTTTCAGCGTGACGTAACCCTGCGCGCTATTCACCTGCTGGCATGGCGCTGGGTTGCCCGTCGCCGCCATATTCGGCACGCACTTTTCGCTGATGATCTGCCATAAGGCGTTAGAGTTTTTATGGAAATGGATGGCGCCGGCGATCAGTCCGACAATCAACAGCACCAATAAAGCGGTAAGTAACTTCAGGGTACGACGACTGCCCTGCATAGCCCGATTCCTCTGTTCATCACCTGCCAGCATCCTCGCCTGGCAGGTGATGAAAGTCACGGACTAATCCTCCGCGCCACGCAGGATGGCGTCGAGTTTTTCTGGCTGCAAACGAATCTGCGCTGCACGACGATGCGCCTGCATCCCTTCGGTACGGCTCTGGCGCACCGCAGGAGCAGCGATGGCGGCGATGCCCTGATCGTCAATCCATTGATGCGTGCAGGTTTTCAGATACGCACCGACCCACAATCCGCCGGTGTAACGTGCCGCCGCCATGGTGGGCAGCGTGTGGTTGGTGCCGCAGCATTTATCAGAAAACACCACGCTGGCGTTTTGCCCGATAAACAGCGATCCGTAATTGCGGATGCGCGCCGCCAGCGCATGGGGATCGCGCGCATGGATTTGCAGATGCTCAGTGGCGATCTCATCGGTGTACGCCACCATCGCATCCTCGTCGGCACAGAGAACAATTTCGCCCTGACGCTGCCACGCCTCACCAGCCGTTTTCGCCGTCGGCAAGGATGCCAGCTGCGCCTCAATTTCCCGCAATGTTGCATGCGCCACGCGTTCGCTGGTGGTCGCCAGCCCAACACGCGTGCGCACGTCATGCTCCGCCTGCGCCAGCAGATCCGCTGCCAGCACGCGCGGATCAGCACTGTCATCGGCGACGATAAAGATTTCGCTCGGCCCCGCCAACGCATCAATACCCACTTTGCCAAATACCTGACGCTTCGCCTCATTGACGAAAGCGTTGCCCGGCCCGACGATCTTGTCCACCGCCGGCAGCGATGCGGTGCCGTATGCCATCGCGGCAATGGCCTGCGCACCACCAACTTTGAAAATGCGGTGCGCTCCGGCCAAGTGGCAAATTGCAATCATTGCCGGATGAGCGCCCGGCGGCAGACAGGCGATGATGTTATCGCAGCCCGCCACCACCGCTGGCACGATAGACATCACCGGCGCGGAGAGAATCGGATAGCGTCCGCCCGGCACATAGCAGCCCACGGTTTCAATCGGGATGATGCGATGCCCCAGATGAACGCCCGGCAACGTCTCAATCTCCAGTGGCTGCAAGGTGGCGCGCTGCGCTTCGGCGAAGCGGCGCACCTGGGCAATAGCAAACTCACTGTCCTGGCGGGTTTGATCGGCGAGTTGCGCCAGCGCCTGCTCGATCTCTGCTGCCGAAACTTCCAGCTGCTCCGGCGCGACACCATCAAATTTCTGCGAGTAATCACGCAGTGCCGCGTCTCCGCGCTGACGCACGTTGCTAATAATGTCGCTCACGGTGGCGATCAGGCTGGCATCCGCCTGCGCATCCTCGCCCGCGGCTTGCTTGATAAACTGCACGCGTTGTTTGCTCATGCTTCCGTCTCCGCCAGTTGTCCCAGTTTGATCTGCGCCAGCATCGCCAGGTGATCGTAAACCACCCATTCATCAACAATTTTGCCGTTTACTACGTGATAGTGGCTCATGCCCATCACCAGCAGACGCTGTCCCGTCGGTTTACCCAATTCGCCGTAGCCAAGATGATGCCCTTCCATTACCCAGCGCACCGCCACTTTGGTGCCGCCCTCTTCACATGGATTGGAGCAGATATGCTGCGGCATCCATGCGCCGTCTGGGATCATGCCGATCAGCGCCAGCGTCTGATGGATCACCGATGCCTGACCATATAACTCTTTCATCAGTGGGCCGTGCCACTGCACATTGCTGGCGTAAACCTCTTTCACTTTGCCCAGCATGCGTTTGTTGTAAATCTCGTGCAGCCAGCCCAGCACCTGTGCTTCGGTATCACTGTGCGCCAGCGTGTAATCCGGATCGCTTTCTGGCGGATACTGGCCGAGCAGACGACGGTTTTCGCCAATCTCCGTCAGTCGGAAACCCTTATCAAACTGCTCTTTCGCCATGTTGTACGCGATCTGGTCGGTATCCAGCCCCAATTGACGCATCAGCGACATGTTGTCGCTCACCACCCATTCGCGGTAAATCTTGTTTTCCAGAATCATGCAATCCGCCACGGTACGCGTGGTGAAGGTGCGGTTGGTGGGTTTACCGTATTGGCTTGATTGTGTATGGCGGCCGCTACCGGTGACCAGATGCGAGGTGTAGAAGCCGTCCACGTCGTTGCCGTTCCAAATCACCTGCGTTGCCATGCCGCGACGTTCCGGGAAGGCGACCAAACGTTGCAAGGTATCGAGCACCACTTGTTCACGGGTATAAATGGTGCCCAATGCGTTGTATAACACGCAGTTATGGGTGTAATGGCTGTAGATCAGCCCGACATCGCGCTCATCCCAGATCTTGTGGGTACAACGCACAATGTAATCAACGATATCGGTATAGCAGGGATCGAAACCGCGCATTGGCTGCACCCGCGCACGGTTTTCTGGAACCAGATCGACAAAATCCCGTCGCTCAACCTGCAAAACCGGTTCGGCCTGGGTGCGTGCTGAGGTTTTTTCTGCGCTCTTTTCACTGGCGGTGGCTTTATTAGCCGTGTCCGTTGTAGACATAAACACTCCTGCTTTTGACGAATTAAGGGTGAGCGCGGTCCTCGCAATCAAGCGTTGCCGATTCACCCGGCTGAATTCAGGGTGCAGAACGCCGTCGGTAATTAAGGGATTAATTACCGTGACGTGATGCGTTATTTAAAAGTGCTGATTAATCAGCTGAGTAGCTGTAACCAGATTGAGAGTTCATCAATACCTAAATATTCCCGCATGATGACGCCATCACGTAATTCCAAATGAGAAATACCGGAAATACACACTGGCTTGCGCGACGGCGGACCAAACTTTCCGTAGCCGTCATGCCAGCTCAACAGTGACCAGCGCAGGCTGATGCGCACCGGTTCGTTGGCATCGCGGCGCACCACCAAATGATGCAGCTGCGTTTCGCTGTCAGCGAATGAGGCGCGATAGCCGGAAAGGAAGCTGCCAATCTCCTGCTCGCCGGTAAAGCTGCTGTGGCCCGGTCCGTGCAAGGTGGCGGCAGGATGATAAACACCTGGCACCACACCGCTGTTGCCGCCGGCCCACATGCTGAGATAGCGCTCAATCAAACCCGCGATGGTTCCTTCGGCATCATCGCCATCCGGGCCGCCAGCCCAACGCGCTTCCAGCTCTTCGGGCGCGGGCATCTCCAGCCCTTGCTGCTGGCGCATCTGCGTTAGATGCTGGGCAAACTCCGCCACGTTGGTACCAATCTGCGCAAGAATGCCCGCGCGATCCTGCAGCAGCCACTCTTGCTCCACCAGCCCATCACGACAAATACGATCGGCGAAAGTACGTACCCAAACCGTTTTGCCACTCGGCGCGCCAAAGAAGCCTTCGCCCAGATGCTGAATACGTGCCTGCGTGCGCTGCGAGGCGTACCAACAGGTATCGCCTTCACGCGCGGTGAGAATATCTTCGGTCAGCACCTGACGCTGCGGGAAGCAATGTAACGCTTCCAGCGTCAAACGCATGAAATCGCTGAGTTCGGTCAGGCGCTTTTCCGGCGTGTGAAATACCACCGGCGTGGCGTAGAAATCAGCCAGTTGCCCGATATCCTTCTGCTCCCATACCACGTGGGTTAACGTCAGAATAAACTGCTGAATAGAATCAAACTGGGGACTGAAACCCGGCAATCGCATTACTCAACCTCCTCTGAACGAAATAGCAGCTGGCCGTTCTCTTCTACCACGCCGTGACGCGGACGCCGCGCGGAGTGGCGTACTACCAACGTGCCGGGAATAACAATTTGCTCGGGTGCCATCACCGCGCTGTCGATTTGCTGCATTAGCAGGCCAATGGTGCGTTGCACCATCACTTCAACCGGCTGACAGATAGACGTCAGCGCATACGAAGGCCAGCCCGCTGGACCAACATCGTCATAACCCACCACCGACACATCCTGCGGAATGCGCAGACCAAACTCGTAACGCGCCACATCCATAACCGTCAGCGCCATATGATCGTTGACGGCAAACACCGCATCGGGCGGCGTGCCGCTGCTGAACAATTGACGCGCCGCCTGTGCGGTTTGCTCGCTGTCGTTTTGACCCGCTAACACCGTGACGTCGATGTTGCGCGCGCGCAATGCCTCGCGAAAACCGTCCAGCCGTAGCTGATTTACCGAAGCGTTGTCCGCGCCGGTAATGCAGGCAAAGCGTTGATGTTCGCCTGCCAACAGAAATTCGGCGATCTGACGTGCGGCGGCACGGTTATCGGTATTCACGCTTGACGCCATTTCGCTTTCGGCGGTGCGGTTGAACAGCACCACCGGAATGCCCGCGCCGTGGCACTCTTCGGATAAGGCATCGGATAACGCGCCGGATGCCAGCACAATGCCATCCACGCGGTACTGCATGATCTGATCGAAAATGCGGTCAACATTGCTATCCCGATCGCTGACGAACAGCAGCAGATGGTAGTTAAGCGCATCCAGTTCACGCCCCAACGCTTCCAGCACATGGGGATAAAACGGATTATCGAAACAGGAGATCACCACACCAACGATGCGCGAACGTGCGGTGTTCAGCGATCGCGCCAACGCGTTGGGTCGATAACCCAACTCACGGGCAGACTGCAGCACCTTTTCACGCGTGGCCGGTGAAATACTGGCGCCCGGCGTGAAGGTACGCGATACCGCAGACTGTGAAACGCCGGCGTGCTGCGCAACTTGTTGTGAGGTCACTGGACCGAAGGTCTTACGTTTCATGGCGTTATCTTCCTGTTTAGCACACTGATGCACGGGTGACTGCCGGGCATTGTAGCCAATTTCATCAACCGGACTCACCTGCTTCGGTGTGTGTTTTTTACTCTTACACCTTTTTTGCATGCGTATGCAACACTCAATAACTTTTTTTTCACATTGCCAGACACGCACTTTACAAACATGAAATCATTTCGTAACTTCGGCCGTTGAATACGTATTCAATGCATGCAACATAACCGACCCGGACTCAGGATGAAACCCGCGTTTTTAGTCACTTATCTGTGTTGATAAGAGGTTTAACATGTTTCGAGCACTGTTTAGCCGTCCCGAGCTGTTGACGTTTTTCACCATGAGCGTGCTGTTTTTTATCTGCATTCACGGCTTCGATGCCTTCATGGCGCCTTACATGGTGAGATTAGGCATTGAACCGCAAACCATCGGCATGATCATGGGCGCCTCTGGTTTGGCGTCGCTGTGTATCCGTTTTCCGCTCAGCGTCATCTCTGACGTGATGAAAAATCGCAAAGTGTTTATGCAGTTCGCCCTGCTGCTGCCGGTGATTGCCTGGCCGCTGGCGTGGATGTTCCCCGCTGCGCTGACATTCTGGCTGGCCAAGCTGGCCTGCGGCATCGCTGCCGCGAGTTGGGTGCTCTACAACATCATTTTCATCCGCTATTTTCGTCGTGACGACGCGCCGGCTGCGGTGGCGCTGTTGGCATTGGCCGGGCCGATTGGCGTGTTTATTAGCAATGCCATTTGCGGTGCCGTTGCCCTATGGCTGGGCAGTACGCAGGCGTTTTTTGTGCCGGCGATTGCCGGTTGCCTGGCGCTAATTCTCAGCCTGCGCGTTCGTGAAGAGGAAGATAGCCACAAAGCGCCGCACCTCAAAGCCTGTATCGACAGCGCTAAACGCCAGCTAGCGGACCGCTCAATTTGGTTTATTGGGCTGCTGGCGACGGTGGTGATTTTGGTCCCGTTTGCCACTCGCGACACGCTCACGCCCATATACGCTCAGCAGTTAGGTGCCAAGGCGGGCACGCTGGCAGTGCTGAGTAATATCCACTTGTTGTTTTATGGTGTGGCCGTGGCATTGTGCAGTTCCGTGTTTTATCAGCGGCTGGGCTTGGTTAACACCGCGCTGGTGGGCATCGGATTACAAATCATCTCGTCAATTTTCGTCCCCTTGACCAGCAACATGTGGCTGATTTACCTGTGGCAAGGTCTGGCCGGTTTTTCCTTTGGCATGGCGTTTGCCGTGTTTATGTCCTTGAGCGTGGTTAACACTTCGGAACATGAACAAACCACCCGGATGGGTCTGTTTCAAACCATCTATTCGTGCGGCATGTTTTTCGGCCCGGTGTTGATGGGCGTGTTGTTGCAACACGTCAATGTCTACGCGGGTTATTGGGTGATTGGTGGCTTGTGTCTGATCGCTGGCGTGTTAACACCGCTAGCGGCAAAACGGGTGCAGCAGCGTCAGTTGCCGCCAGCGGCACGTAAAGCGAGCGGCATGCTGTCGCAGGATGCGGTGAAATGAGTGCCGCGCGCCTGCAACCGCAGCGCAACAGTGCGGAAGAGGTTGAACGCCGCTTAGCCGCTATCAACGCAGGTCGCGCGCTCAACGCGATTATCAGTATTAATCCCCAGGTGATGAAAGAGGCACAGCGCTGCGATCGCTTATGGCGTAGCGGCGCGCCGGTTGGCGTGCTGCACGGCATTCCGCTGGTGATAAAAGATAATATTGATTGCGTCGGCATGGCTACCACGCTCGGCTGCCGGGCGCTGGCCGAAGCACAGCCACGTGAAGATGCGCGCGTGATTGCACGCCTGAGAACTGCGGGTGCGCTGATTCTCGCCAAAGCGAATCTGTCTGAGTTCGCCTTTGACGTACGTTCGCGCAGTTCGCTCGGCGGCGATGTGCGCAATCCCCTGAATCCACAGCTGACCGCCGGTGGCTCAAGCGGCGGCAGCGCAGCGGCGGTGGTGGCCGGTATGGCGGATGCGGCACTCGGCAGTGATACCGGCGGATCGATTCGCATTCCCGCGGCATGGACCGGTCTGGTGGGACTGCGTCCGGCATTTCGCCGCCGCCAGCTGCGCGGCGTCGCGCCGCTTTCGCTCAGCAAAGACACCGTTGGGCCGATGACATGGTGCGTGGCCGATGCAGCGCTGCTGCATCAGGTAACGCATGGGCTGTCGGTGCGCCCGCTAGCGCAGCGAACCTTGCGGGGTGTGCGGCTGGGTATGATTAACGATCTGTCAGGCGATGATGACGCGCAACGTCAGGCATTAGCACAGGCTTTCTCTCGTCTGCGGCGGGCGGGCGCCACACTGATTCCGCTGCGGTTACCGCTATCATCGCGCGTGGCGCAGGAACCTTGTCTCAGCCTGCGCGAATTCCATCCGGCGATGTCCCGCTGGCTAAGCAAAATGGACCATGCGCCTGCTTCGCTTTCGGATCTGCTGGCACGAGGCGAACATCTCGCCGAGTTCGATGAACTGCTGCAATTACACCTCACGCGCAGCGCGCTGGTGTGTGCCGCATGGCGCGAGCAACGCCGTTTTCAACGCCATTTGCGTCAGCAACTGCAACAGCAGATGCAGGATCAGCGGCTGGATGCGCTGATTTATCCCACCAGCCAGCGCACTCCGATTTCACTGGAGAAGATGCCGCCGGGCTGGGCGCCGGAGCTGGCGGCCATCAGCGGCTTACCCGCCGTAACGTTGCCGTTTGGTCAATTGACTAACGGTTTGCCGCTGGGGCTGGAACTGCTCTATCCAGCGCCTGATGAAGAAGCATTGCTGGCGCTGGCTTTGGCGATAGAGCGACTGTAAAACCAGAAAATTCATCATGTTAATCCCCGTTCTGCGGGGCTTTCTGCTGCCTGCAATTTGAAAAAACTGCGCACATTCTCACTTTTCATCTTTTCCCCTTTCAGCCTCTTTACGCTCTTTGCATACGTATGCAAACCTGATTAACAGCAATCAATGATGAGGAAATGAGCATGGCAATCTGGTTAAAACAGGCGGCAGCGAAAGCAGAACGCCAACAGCAGCAACAGCGCGTTCGCAGCGATGTGGAAGCAGTGCTGGCGCAAATTGAAGCGCGCGGCGATGACGCGGTGCGCGAACTCTCGATTAAGTTCGATGGCTTTGCCCGCGATGATTTCCGCTTAACGCCGCAGGAGATCAATGCCTGCCTGCAACAGCTGACCAAACAAGATATTCGCGACATCGAATTCGCTCAGGAGCAGGTGCATAACTTCGCTCAGGCGCAAAAAAATTGCCTGACCGATTTAGCGATTGAAACGCGTCCGGGCGTGATACTTGGCCATCGCAACATTCCCATCAGCAATGTCGGCTGTTACGTGCCGGGCGGCAAATACCCGCTGCTGGCTTCGGCGCATATGTCGATCATTACCGCCAAAGTCGCAGGCTGCGATCGCATCGTGAGCTGCGCCCCGCCGTTTCACGGTAAACCGGCTGCAGCCATTGTTGCGGCGCAGTCGATGGCCGGCGCCGACGAGATCTATGCGCTCGGCGGCATTCAGGCGGTGGGCGCCATGGCGATTGGTACTGAGCGGATTGCGCCGGTCGATATGTTAGTCGGGCCGGGCAACGCGTGGGTGGCCGAAGCCAAACGCCAGCTGTTTGGCCGCGTTGGCATCGACCTGTTCGCTGGCCCTACCGAAACGCTGGTGATCGCCGATGACAGCGTTGACGGCGAACTCTGCGCGACCGATCTGCTCGGCCAGGCGGAACATGGCCCCACCTCACCCGCGATTCTGCTGACCTGCTCGCGCCAGCTGGCGCAGGAGACCGAGCGCTATATCCACCAGCTGTTGCTGCAACTGCCTACCGCCGATGTGGCGCAACAAGCCTGGCACGATTATGGCGAAATCATTCTCTGTGCCGATCACGACGAGATGCTGGCAGAAGCCAACCGCATCGCTTCTGAACACGTGCAGGTGATGACCGATCGCGATGACTGGTATCACCAGAACATGCGCAATTACGGCGCGCTGTTTCTCGGGCCGCGTACCAATGTGGCTTATGGCGACAAGGTGATCGGCACCAACCATACGCTGCCCACGCTGGGTGCATCGCGTTATACCGGCGGCTTGTGGGTGGGCAAATTTATGAAAACCTGCACCTGGCAGCGCGTCACCAGCGATGCGGCTTCGGCAGAAATCGGCGCTTACTGCTCGCGCCTGGCGCTGCTGGAGGGCTTTGCCGGTCATGCCGAACAGGCCAACATCCGCGTGCGCCGCTACGGCCAGCAGGAAGTGGCCTACGCCGCACCCGCGCCGGTTACGGTGAAATAAGGAGGCGCGCATGGTTCCGACTACCCCTTTATTTCGCCTGGATGGACAGCGCGCGCTGGTGACCGGCGGCTCGCGCGGTATCGGTTTTGCCGCCGCTATCGCGCTGGCCGACGCCGGAGCGCAGGTGTGGATTGCCGCGCGCGACGCCGATCGCCTGGCGCACGCCGTGCAGCAGGCGGCGAGCGCCGGCCTGACATTGCATCCGCTGCCGCTCGACGTCTGCAACACGCACGCGGTGCGCCAGACACTGCACGATTTGCCGAGCTTTCATGTGCTGGTCAACAGCGCCGGGCTGGCGCGCCATCAGCCGTTTAGCGAGGTCAGCGAAGCCAACTTTGATGCGGTGATGGACGTCAACCTGCGCGCCACGTTTTTCCTGTCGCAGCAGGTCGCAGCCGGTATGCAGGCCGCCAGACACGGCGGCAGCATTATCCATCTCTCTTCGCAGATGGCGCACGTCGGCGGCCCGCAGCGCAGCGTCTACTGCGCATCAAAAGCGGCGCTGGAAGGGCTGACGCGTGCCATGGCGCTGGAGCTGGGACGCGACGGCATTCGCATCAACACCTTGTGCCCCACCTTTATCGAAACCGAACTGTCGCAGGCCTCGCTGGCAGATGAAGCGTTTCGCCAGCAGACGCTGCGCCGCATTCAGATTGGTCGTCTTGGCACGCTGGAAGATGTGATGGGGCCGGTGGTGTTTCTGGCATCACCGGCCGCAGCGTTGATCACCGGCAGCGCGCTGAAGGTGGATGGCGGCTGGACGGCTTATTGAGGAACTCATTATGAAAGCGTTATTGCGTCGTGATGTGCTGCTATTTTTCATTATTAGCTTGCTGTTTTTTATCAGCATTCACGCCTTTGATCCGTTTCTCGCCCCCTACATCATGTCGCTGAATGTCGAGGCGCGCGTGATGGGAATCATCATCGGTGCGACCGGATTGGCCTCGATGCTGCTGCGTTTTCCGACCGGCATTCTGTCGGACCGCTTTCGCCGCCGCAAACGCATTATCCAGATTGGCTTATTGTTTACGCTTATCGCCTGGCCGGTGGTTTACCTTTGGCCGACACCGGAAACACTGTTTATCGCCAAGCTCGCCGATGGCGTCACCAGCGCGACGTGGGTGGTGTATAACGTGATGTTCGTGGCTTACTTCCCGCCGCTGGAAGCCGCCGCCGCGATCGCCATGCTGAGCGTCACCTCGCCGGTAGGCACTTTTATCGGGATTTCGGTGGCGGGATTTATTGCCCGTCATTTCGGTGCCGAATCGAGCTTTTTGGTGGCGTCCGCTGCCGCGCTGCTGGCTTTTTTGCTGACATTCTTTATCCGTGAAAAACGCCCGGAAGCGATGCCCACGGCGCAACGTCTCTCTGCGGTTCGCACTCAGCTGCGTGATCCTTCGGTGTGGTATCTCGGCGGACTCTGTGCACTGGTGATGATGGTGCCATTTGCCACGCGCGACACGCTGACGCCGCTACTGGCAGAAGGCTTTGGCATGGCGGCCGCTTCGCTGGCGACGCTAAGCGGTATCCATCTGTTCTTCTATGCGCTGGCCACCGCGCTGTGCGCGCCCTTCTTCTATCGCCTGCTGGGCTTACGCAACACCGCGATTATCGGCGGCGTGCTGCAAGGGGCCGTAGCGATAGCCATGCCTTACGCGCCCAATATCTGGCTGCTGTACGGCTTGCAGGCGCTGGCGGGCTGTGCCTTCGGCATGATCTCCACCGTGCTGAATTCGCTGATCGTCACCCGCACGCCCGCCTGGCAGCAATCCACTCGCGTTGGGCTATATCAAAGCATCTACTCCGCCGGGATTTTCTTTGGCCCGGTGCTGGTCGGCTACATCAAATATTACTTCGCGATGCAGCAGGGCTTTATGGTGATTGGCATTATTTCATTGCTGTCGCTGCTGCTGGTGCGCCATGTGATGCGGATGGTGAATGCCCGTCCTGTGGCGGAGGGCTAATCATGTCACTGCCTTTGGTGTTACTGGGCGGTACCTTGTGCGACGGCGCGTTGTGGCAACCGCTTTGCCGCCATCTACCGCAGCAGCCGATGATCATTCCCGAGATGAGCGGTGCTGACAGCGCCGAACAGCTCGCGGCGCAGCTGCTGACTGACTTGCCGGCGCGCTTTTTACTGGTGGGATTCTCGCTGGGTGCGCTGGTGGCACTGGAGATGCAGGCGCAAGCCGCGCAACGCATCGCGGGCCTCGCGCTGCTGGCGGTGAATCCGTTGGCGGATGCGCCGGTCAACGCTGCGGGACGTATTGCCTTGCTTGATCGAGCTGCGAAAAACGGTATGCGATCGGTGATTGAGCAACTCTGGCCGCGCTATGTGCATGCATCGCGGCTGGCGGATCGCGAGCTGCTTGGCGCGCTGGTGACGATGGCAGAACGCAGCAGCGTTGAGCGCTTTCGTCAACAGACCGCCATCGCCATACAACGTCGCGATTTACGGCATACCTTACCGGCGCTGCAGGCACCGCTGTTGATCCTCAACGGCGACAGCGACGCCATCTGCACCCCCGAACACCATCACCTGCTTGTCAAAGCGGCTCCCGCCGCACGCCACATCACGCTTGAACAGTGCGGACACTTTCTGCTGCTGGAGCAGCCGCAAGCCTGTGCCCGCGCGCTGCAAACCTGGATTAAGAGGAGTGAATTATGCGTATCAACCCTTTAAAACAACGCCGCGGACCGATTATTAACGGCTGGCTGGCGATCCCCAGCAGCTACAGCGCCGAGATTGCCGGACATCAGGGCTTTGATGCCGTCACCGTTGACCTGCAACATGGCCTGATCGATTTCGCCGCCGCACTCAGCATGTTGCAGGCGCTATCCTCCACACCCGCGACGCCGCTGGTGCGCGTCTCGCACAACGAGCCGGCGCAGATTATGCGCATGCTGGATGCCGGCGCCTACGGCATTATCTGCCCGATGATCAACGATGCCGCCGAAGCGCAGCAGTTTGTCGATGCCTGCCGCTATGCGCCGCAAGGTTCGCGCTCGTTTGGTCCAGCGCGTGCGCTGCTGTATGGCGGCAAAGATTATCCGCAGCATGCTAACCAGCAAATTCTGACGCTGGCGATGATTGAAACACGCGCGGGGTTGGCCAATCTTGATGCCATTCTCGACGTCGAGGGATTGGACGGCGTGTTTATCGGCCCCAACGATCTGTCCCTTACGCTCACCGGCCAGGCCAGCGCCGAATCGCAGCATCCTGAGATGTTAAATGCCATTGAACGGGTGCTGAGCCGCACCCGCGCCGGCCACAAACTGGCCGGTATTTTTTGTACCAGCGGAGAAGCCGCCGCACAGCGCATCGCACAGGGCTTTCAGTTGGTGACCCCCGCCAATGATGTGATGCAGCTAACGCATGCCGCACGCCACGCTGTCGCCACCGCGCGCGGTGAGGCGTTGCCTGTTCGTTCTGGTTCGGGTTATTGAGGAGAAGAAGATGAAACAGCAAACATTGTCCGCTACAGCAGCACGTGCGCGCCTGATCGCGCCGCAAGATATGGTGTCGTGCAATCTGGCGTTTATCGACTGCAAACTGCCGGGTTCGCATCTCAAGCAGAATTACTCGTTTATCGGGCCGGGCGTGACGCAGTCGTCTGAGCAGGTGATCAATATTCCTGAAGCGCACGGTTTTAATATTGGCGCGGCGGCGATGCCAAAAGGCGTGACCAATAATCTGCATCTGCATTTCACTGCCGAAGTCTTCCTGATCCATGAAGGCCGCTGGCGTTTCCGCTGGGGGAATAAAGGCGAAGAGTCGCTGGAGCTCGACGCTCCGGCGATTGTCAGCCTGCCCACCTGGATTTTCCGTGGCTTCACCAATGTGTCGGCTACCGATACCGATGGCTGGGTATTTACCGTGCTGGGCGGCGATAACACCGGCGGCATTATCTGGCATCCCGATGTGATGTCGGCGGCGGCGGAGTATGGACTCTATCTCAGCCCCAATAACATGTTGATCGATACCTCAACCGGCGCGGCGATCCCGCCGGTTGCAGAGCGTATGCCGCCGCTGCCCGAGGCGGAGATGGCGCAGTTACAGCATTTTACGCCCGAGCAGATGGCGCAGTTTGCCGTCACCGGTGAGCAGCGCGCCTGGAGCGAACACGCGCTACTGGATGCCATGTTGCCAGGTCACGGTGCGCGTATGGCACCCGTTATCGGCTATGGCATCAATCAGGATCGTCAGGCCGCTCCGCCCATCAACACGCCACACGGCTTCTCGGTAGAGTGGCTGGCTTTGCCAAAAGCGGGCGAAATGGGTACGCATCGCTGCGCACAGGTGCAAGTACTCATGGTGTTTAAAGGCACGCTTACTGTGACCTTCAATCGTGATGGTGAAGAAGTGACGATGACCGCGCCGGAGCGTTCGGTGATTTCCGTGCCGGCAGGCAGCTGGCGTCGCTATCAGGCACCCGATCATGCGTGTGAAGTGGTGATTACCACTGCGGGTGACGGACGGAAAAAACTGGAATGGGATAAAGCGATTGTCGATGCCGCTGCTGCTTTAGGTTGGGGGCTGGATCCAGATGGCTATCTGGTACGTCAGGCATTGTTGCCGCTGGTGGCGCAGCGTGCCGGTCGGCGGTTAGCGACGCAAGAGGCGTAATCGTATGTAAAAAGGTCGCCATAAATGGCGACCTGACAATGTACGTTATGGCTTCATCACCTGGTCGTAGCTGCCGCCATCGGCGAAGTGGGTTTTCTGGGCTTGCGTCCAGCCACCAAACTTGTTGTCGATAGTGAACAGTTTTACCGGGGCGAATTTATTGGCAAATTTCTCCGCAACGGCTTTATCACGTGGACGATAGAAATTCTCCGCCGCGATAGTCTGACCTTCCGGCGAGTAGAGATACTTGAGGTAATCTTCGGCTACTTTGCGGGTGCCCTGCTCGTCGACCACTTTATCCACTACCGAAACCGTTGGCTCCGCCAGAATCGATTCGCTTGGGGTGACGATCTCAAACTTGTCTTTACCCAGCTTATTTACCGCCAGATAGGCTTCGTTTTCCCACGCTATCAGCACATCGCCAATGCCGCGTTCCACGAAGGTGTTAGTGGCACCACGTGCGCCGGAATCCTGCACTTCTACGTTCTTAAACAGCGATTTCACGTAAGCCAGCGCTTTGGCTTGATCGCCGTTGTTTTGATCCAGCGCCCAGCCCCATGCAGCCAGATAATTCCAGCGCGCGCCGCCTGACGTTTTCGGGTTTGGCGTGATGACGGAAACGCCCGGTTTGATCAGATCTGGCCAATCATGAATGCCTTTCGGGTTGCCTTTGCGCACCAGGAACACGATGGTTGAGGTGTAGGGTGCGGAGTTGTCCGGCAGGCGTTTAATCCAGTCTTTATTGATACGACCACGGTCAGCAATAGCATCGACATCAGATTGCAGCGCCAGCGTAACCACATCAGCTCGGATGCCATTGATCACTGAGGTTGCTTGTTTACCTGAACCGCCGTGCGACTGGCGAATCACCACGTTGTCGCCGGTTTCCTGCTTGTAATGCGCGCTAAACGCTTTGTTGTACTGCTCGTACAGCTCACGGGTTGGATCGTAAGAGACGTTTAACAGCTGAATATCCTTTGCCAGAACACTGGTTGAAGCCAGTAACAGGGTGACACCAATACTCCACTTATTCATTGCTTGCTCTCCCGAGGTCGTTATAGAACAAGACTGACACAAACTTATCCACGGATTAAAGAATTAAAAATAAGCTGTTATAACCGCACGGAATATGAGCAGGCATAAAAAAGGCGCGAATCGCGTCGCGCCTTGGTGCTGAATAATCAGTAGAGTTTTTTCGCGGTATCCAGCCAGTCGCGTTTGAATGGACGCTTCATATTTTCAATCGCATCGATGATGTCGTGATGCACCATCTTCTCGTTCTGAATACCGACGCAGCGGCCGCCGTAGCCTTGTAGTAGCAGCTCGATGGAGTAGGAACCCATGCGCGAGGCCAGAATGCGGTCATAGGCACAAGGTGCGCCGCCACGCTGAATGTGACCGAGAACGGTAGCGCGGGTTTCGCGTTTAGTTTCAGCTTCGATGAAGTGCGCCAGATCGTCGATATCGCAGATGTGCTCGGTGATCGCCACGATGGCGTGCTTTTTACCTTTGGCAATGCCGGCTTTGATTTCAGCAACCAGCTCTTCACGGGTATACGGGATTTCAGGCAGCACGATGAACTCGCAACCACCGGCAATCGCTGCCGCCAGGGTTAAATCGCCGCAGTAACGGCCCATCACTTCCACGATGGAGATACGCTGGTGGGAAGATGAGGTGTCACGCAGGCGGTCAATCGCTTCAACCACGGTTTCCAGCGCAGTGAAATAACCGATGGTGTAATCAGTACCTGCTACGTCGTTATCAATGGTGCCAGGCAGGCCGATGCACGGGAAGCCCATTTCGGTCAGGCGCTTAGCACCCATGTAGGAACCATCACCGCCGATAACCACCAGCGCATCAATACCACGCTTTTTCATGTTATCAATCGCGGTCTGGCGCACTTCATCGTTGCGGAATTCTGGGAAGCGGGCGGAACCGAGGAAGGTGCCGCCGCGGTTGATCATGTCTGACACGCTGTAGCGGTCAAGGTTGATCATGCGATCTTCGTACAATCCCAGATAGCCGTCGTAAATACCAAAAACTTCCAGTCCTTCACTCAGCGCGGAACGTACAACTCCGCGAATGGCTGCGTTCATGCCTGGGGCGTCGCCGCCGCTGGTCAGTACTCCGATTTTTTTGATCATGACAACCTCTGGATTGTTCAAAAACTAAGGATTATTCCTGCCATGTGTCCGGCGTGGACCAGCTCGCGATCGCATGGCTTAATAGTTGCAAAATAGTATATCAAACGCTTGATGCTGAATTGATTCAGGTCAGACAAGTTTTCGCTAATTTTTTACAGAGTTGTTAGCGTTACGTCACTTTTTTTGTGTAATTGCATGATTTTAAGTCGCTAACCTTGAAAAAATCCATGTTGATTGCTCGGCACAACAGAACAGGGATCTTGATGAATGATGACGTCTGAGCCGGGAAACCTCTTGAGTAACGCCTGCTCAATTTGATCGGCCACCTGATGGGCCTGCACCAGCGGCAGCTGATCTTCCATCTCCAGATGCAGCTGGATAAAACGCGTGGGGCCCGATTGTCGCGTGCGTAATGCATGCGCGCCGCGTACGCCCGGCCAGTTGGTCACCACGTTGATAATCTCCTGCGTTTCATGCTCGGGCAAAACACGATCCAACAGCGCCTGTACCGCGTCATAACCCATCCGCAACGCGTTATAGAGAATGTAAACGCCGATGCCGAGCGCGAACAACGCATCCGCCCGTACAAAACCATAGCTGCTCAAACCGAGGGCGACCAATATTGCGCCGTTCATCACCACGTCAGATTGATAGTGCAGCATGTCTGCGCGAATCGCCTGGCTGCGCGTGCGTCGCACCACCCAGCGCTGGAAGGCAACCAACGTCAGGGTTGAAAACAGCGCAATCACCGTCACCACAATGCCCACCAGCGGCGCATGTAAGGTTTCGGGCGAGGCCAGATGCTGAATGCCGGTGAGAAACAGAAACAGCGCCGAGCCGGAGATAAACATGCTTTGCGCCAGCGCGGCCAGAGATTCGGCTTTACCGTGGCCGAAGGTGTGATCGTCATCGGCCGGCTGCAGTGAATAGCGCACCACCAGCAAATTGGTGAGTGAAGCGGCGATATCCACCAATGAATCCACTAACGCCGCCAACATACTGACTGAACCGGTATGCCACCAGGCGAAAATTTTCACGATTAACAGCAACGTCGCCAACGTAGTCGCCGCCAGCGCCGCCCGATTCACTAACTTTGCATAGGAAGAATCCATGCTATGCCTCGCCGGGTCGCACGCTTCATAGGTGCGGCCTTTAGGTCTCAAGATGGCTAAAGTTTATCATCGGCATAAGTGTGCTGCGTGATTGAATTTTAAGGCAATGATGTTAGAGAGAAATGACAGGCAAAAAAAACCCCCGCATCATGCGGGGGAAGACAGGGATGGTGTCTATGGCAAGGAAAACAGGGATACTATGTTACTGGTTACTGCTGGTACTACTCACTGCTTGCAGCGGTGATGATGGCTGCAATCCTGAGAGCCGACGAACTTCAGCTAATCGTCGCTCATAATTTTTCTGCAATGTCGCTTGCTGTGCAGGCGTTAGCAGGTGATACATCTGATTACGAACCCGAGCCATCTCGACTTGCTGTTCTACCGCTGCGCGGGCTTGTTTCTCTGCCTGCTGTCGGATAGCCGATTCGTTAAATTTGTCTGCAATGACAAGGTCATGCATAGTTTCTATATCTTGAACGCTGATGGTTGGGCGTTCGTGTCGCGCTTGCTGCATCAGGTCTCGCATCTGTTGCCGCTGTTGTTCAGTCAGCTCAATGCCATCGAACATGTAGCTTTGCGGATTTTGCGTCATACTGCCTGTCGTCAATCCGCTGTTCGGATGCATCTCGTCAATCGTCGTCGTGTCTGCTGCTTCGGCGCTGGCGTGACTGAGAACCATCGCTGAGGCAATGACGACGGCGGTTAAGTAGCGCATCGTTAACTCCCAGTTCGTTCCGTTTTGCGATTCAACGAGAGCCAGTGTACGGCGGTGGCTGCAAACATCCGTCAGGGGGTGTAAAACTACGTAAAGCGTTGGATTGCAAGTCAAGGAACACGGTATTTTGCCTGCGGAGGGCAATAAAAAATGAATAAAATCCTGTTGGTTGATGACGACCGCGAATTAACTTCGCTGCTTAAAGAATTGCTTGAGATGGAAGGTTTTGAAGTCATTGTGGCAAGCGATGGTGAGCAGGCGCTTAACCTGCTAGACAACACCGTGGACTTGCTATTGCTTGATGTGATGATGCCGAAGAAGAACGGTATCGACACTTTGAAAGAACTACGCCAACAGCACCAAACTCCGGTCATTATGCTGACTGCACGTGGCAGCGAACTGGACCGCGTTCTGGGCCTTGAACTGGGCGCAGATGACTATCTGCCTAAACCGTTTAACGATCGTGAACTGGTAGCGCGTATTCGTGCCATTCTGCGCCGTTCAAACTGGAGCGAGCAGCAACAGCAGCACGATAACAGCTCACCCACGCTGGAAGTCGACTGCCTGCGTCTGAATCCGGGTCGTCAGGAAGCCAGCTTCGACAGCGAAACTTTGGACCTCACCGGCACCGAGTTCACCCTGCTCTATTTGCTGGCACAGCATCTGGGTCAGGTAGTATCGCGTGAGCACCTTAGTCAGGAAGTGTTGGGCAAACGTCTGACACCGTTTGACCGCGCTATCGATATGCACATTTCTAACCTGCGTCGTAAATTGCCGGAACGTCGTGATGGTCATCCGTGGTTTAAAACCCTACGCGGACGCGGCTATCTGATGGTTTCGGCATCATGATTGGAAGTTTAACCACCCGCATCTTCGCCATCTTCTGGCTCACGCTAGCGTTGGTGTTGATGCTGGTTCTCATGGTGCCTAAACTCGATTCGCGCCAGATGACCGCGTTACTGGAAAGCGAGCAACGTCAGGGCACCATGATTGAACAGCACGTTGAAGCGGAGCTGTCTCAGGATCCACCCAACGACTTAATGTGGTGGCGTCGCCTGTTCCGCTCCATCGACAAATGGGCGCCGCCTGGTCAGCGTTTGTTATTGGTGACCAGCGAAGGCCGGGTGATTGGCGCGCAGCACAATGAAATGCAGATCATCCGCAACTTTATTGGGCAGTCGGATAACGCCGACCACCCACAAAAGAAAAAGTATGGCCGCGTGGAGATGGTTGGACCTTTCGCGGTCCGCGATGGCGAAGACAACTATCAGCTCTACCTGATTCGTCCTGCCACCAGCTCGCAGCTCGATTTCGTTAATCTGCTGTTTGACCGCCCGCTACTGCTGCTGATTGTCACGATGCTGATCAGCTCGCCGCTGCTGCTGTGGCTGGCGTGGAGCCTGGCGCGCCCCGCGCGCAAACTTAAATATGCGGCGGATGAAGTGGCAAGCGGCAATTTGCGCCAGCATCCGGAACTGGAATCGGGGCCGCAAGAGTTTCTGGCTGCGGGTTCCAGTTTCAACCAAATGGTGAGCGCGCTCGAACGCATGATGACGGCGCAACAGCGTCTGCTATCCGATATCAGCCATGAATTGCGTACGCCGTTAACTCGCTTGCAGCTGGCAACCGCGCTCCTGCGTCGCCGTAACGGTGAAGGCAAAGAGCTGCAGCGCATTGAAACGGAAGCGCAGCGTCTGGATGGCATGATTAACGATCTGCTGGTGCTGTCGCGAACGCAGCACAATAACGCGCTGGTTAGCGAAGCGATGAAGGCCAATCAGCTTTGGAATGGCGTGCTGGAAGATGCCAAATTTGAAGCCGAGCAGATGGGCAAACTGATGGAAGTGCCCTATCCGCCTGGCCCGTGGCCGCTGTACGGTAATCCCCATGCGTTGGAGAGTGCGCTGGAAAATATCGTGCGTAATGCGCTGCGCTATTCGAATTCGCACATCAGCGTCAGCTTCTCGGTGGATATTGCGGGCATCACCATTCATGTCGATGATGATGGTCCAGGAGTCAGCCCAGAAGATCGCGAGCAGATTTTCCGTCCGTTCTACCGCACCGATGAGGCGCGCGATCGTGAGTCAGGCGGCACCGGATTGGGCCTGGCGATTGTCGAAACCGCCATCCAGCAGCATCGCGGCTGGGTTAAAGCGGATGACAGCCCGCTCGGCGGTTTACGCCTCACGCTGTGGCTGCCGCTGTACTCCGCCCGTCAATAATTTGTTATGCTTCGGCCCTCGTTTCTGGGGGCCTTATGCTAAACATTGTCTTATTTGAACCTGAAATTCCGCCAAATACCGGCAACATCATTCGCTTGTGCGCAAATACCGGTTTCCAGTTACACCTGATTGAACCGCTGGGCTTTGCCTGGGATGACAAGCGCCTGCGCCGCGCCGGGCTGGATTACCACGAATATACCGCCTTGAAAAAACACGCCAATTACGCAGAATTTCTGGCAACAGAAACGCCACAGCGCATGTTCGCCCTCACCACCAAAGGAACGCCTGCGCACAGCGCGGTGAGCTATCAGAAGGGTGATTATTTGGTGTTTGGTCCGGAGAGTCGCGGTTTACCCGCAGAAATTCTCAACGCGCTACCCGCTGAGCAGAAAATCCGCATTCCGATGATGGCGGAGAGCCGCAGCATGAACCTGTCTAATGCAGTATCAGTGGTGGTGTATGAAGCGTGGCGCCAACTCGATTATGCTGGCGCACTGATCAAAGGCTAGATGCCGTCGCCGTACTCAAAGCCTGCGCCGTTGAAGTGCTGATCCATATCCATCGACGGTTTATCGCTGGTCGGTTTACCGACAATGCGCGCTGGTACGCCGGCCGCCGTGGTATGCGGCGGTACAGGCTGCAGGACAACCGAACCGGCTCCGATTTTTGCGCCGCGCCCCACTTCAATGTTGCCCAGAATCTTGGCGCCGGCGCCAATCATCACACCTTCACGGATCTTCGGATGGCGATCGCCGCTGGTTTTACCAGTACCGCCGAGCGTCACCGATTGCAGAATTGAAACATCATTTTCAATGATTGCCGTTTCGCCGATGACAATGCCGGTAGCATGATCAAGCATGATGCCGCGACCAATGCGTGCCGCCGGGTGAATATCCACGGCAAATGAGACGGAGATTTCGTTCTGCAGATAGACAGCCAGCGCGCGGCGGCCCTCTTTCCACAGCCAATGGCCGATGCGATAGGCCTGCAAGGCGTGGAAACCTTTGAGGTAAAGCAGCGGCGTAGAGTATTTATCAACGGCGGGATCGCGCTGGCGTACAGCCTGAATATCGTAGGCCGCAGAGACAATCATCTCCGGGTCTTCACGATAGGCTTCTTCCACGATTTCGCGAATAGCGATAGCGGGCATGATCGGGTTCGCCAGCTTGTTAGCGAGCATGTAGCTGAGCGCGCTGCCGAGGTTTTCGTGTTTGAGCAGTGTCGCATGGTAAAAGCTGGCCAGCATCGGTTCACAGTCGGCCAGGGCTCTGGCTTCGGCTTTGATATGGTTCCAGACCAGTTCTAACTCTTCAGACGACATTGCTGTTTGCTCCCGATAAAAAAAGCGCCTGATGGGGCGCTACAGGTGGTGACGCTGGCGCATCCTGCTTTAGCTTTGGCTGTTTTCGTCCTTCCTTGCACGGCCAAGTAAGGTCAATGCTGCCTCTCGCGCTGATTTTCCGCAATAGAGCACCTGATAAATCTGCTCGGTAATCGGCATTTCTACGCCGACGCGCGCGGCCAATGCTTTGACTTCTTTGGTGTTTCTGTAGCCTTCTACAACTTGTCCGATAATGCGTTGCGCCTCGTCTACGCTCTCGCCTTGCCCCAGCATCATGCCGAAACGACGGTTGCGCGACTGATTATCGGTACAGGTCAGCACCAGATCGCCCAAACCGGCCATGCCCATAAAGGTGGTGGCATCGGCGCCCAGCGCTGCGCCAAGACGGCTCATTTCCGTCAGGCCGCGGGTGATTAAGGCGGTACGCGCGTTGGCACCAAAGCCAATGCCGTCAGAAATCCCCGCACCAATCGCAATCACGTTCTTGACCGCGCCGCCTAACTGCACGCCGATGAAATCCTGATTGTTGTAGACGCGGAAACTTTTGCCGCAGTGCAGCTTCTGCTGCAGGTCTTCAGCAAACTCCGCATCGGTGGATGCCAGTGCGATGGCCGTTGGCATGCCGGCTGCCAGCTCTTTTGCAAAGGTAGGTCCGGAAATCACCGCGAGTGGAATCGCATCGCCGAGGATTTCACGCGCCACATCCTGCAGCAACCGGCCAGTCTCTTTTTCCAGTCCTTTAGTCGCCCAGACAATCCGCGAATCGGCACGCAAATGCGGCTTAAGCTGCGTCAGCACGTCGCCAAATACATGGCTCGGCACGACGACCAGCAGATCGCGACTGGCGTTAACCACGGTTGCCAGATCGGCTTCAGGAACAAGATTATCAGGGAAAGGGACATCGGGCAGGAAAGCGGCATTGCAGCGGTCAGCTTGCAGCTGCGCCACGCTTTGAGGATTGTGGCCCCAGAGCAGAACCGGATGGCCGTTGCGGGCCAGCGTGATGGCCAATGCGGTGCCGTACGAGCCGGCACCGATGACGCTAATTGAAGCGTTGAGTGTAGTCATCAGGCATCCTGATGTGGCGCTTCGCCTTCACCTTGCTGCTGCAGATAGTTCATGAACAGCGCATCAAAGTTCACTGGCGCCAGGTTGAGCTGCGGGAAAGTACCACGAGACACAAGGCTGGTTACGCATTCGCGTGCATACGGGAACAGAATGTTCGGGCAGTACGCGCCGAGGCAATGCGCCATCTGCGTGCCTTCGATACCGCTAATGGTGAAAATGCCCGCTTGCTGTACTTCACACAGGAATGCGGTTTCTTCGCCAACGGTTGCCGTTACGGTAACGCGCAGAACGACTTCAAAAACGCCATCAGCTAACTGAGAAGAGGCGGTGTCCAGATCCAGCTTCACTTCCGGTTCCCACTCTTTCTGGAAAACCTGCGGTGCATTTGGCGCTTCGTAAGAAACATCTTTGGTGTAAACACGTTGAATCTGGAACTGCATTTCGCTGCTGCTTTGCTCTGACATGTGACTAAATCCTGTGAGTTAAAATTGTCTGACCGAAAAGTTATGCCTGGAGTAAAGGATCAAGTCCCTGACGCCCATCCAGCGCGTAAAGATCGTCACAGCCGCCAATGTGCTGCGCATCAATAAAAATCTGTGGCACCGTAGTGCGGCCGCTGCGTTGAATCATCTCTTCACGTTTCGCCGCGTTCCCGTCAATGGGAATCTCCTGGAACGACACGCCTTTCTGATCCAACAACGCCTTTGCACGGTGGCAATAAGGACAAGTGACTTTGGTGTAGATCTCTACATTCGCCATACGGTTACCTCTGAGAAGTTATTTACCGCGCACCAGTGGCAGATTTTCACCACTCCAGCCGCTCACGCCATCTTTCAGTACGGAGACTTTTTCAAAACCCGCTGCGCTCAATTTCGCTGCAGATTCACCCGCACTTTGACCGGTCGCGCAAACTACAATTATGTGCTGTGACTTGTGCTTTTCCAGCTCGCCAAAGCTCTCTTTTTTGATGTCTGCTGCCGCTACGTTGATAGCCCCAGAAATGTGTCCTTTGCGGTAATCGTCACGTGAACGCACGTCTACCACCACCGCGTCCTCTTTGTTTATCAGGTGGGTAGCTTCACCACGGCTGATAGTTTTTACTTTAGAGAACATACCTTTAACGGTGGTCACAATCACGAGAACGAGTAAAGCGACCCATGCCAGACTGAGGATGGGGTGATTGCTTGCAAACTGCATAATTTCTTGCATGAGGGGTAACGACTCCAAACCGGGCTGATAAGCTAAAACAAGGGTTCTGAGTATACCTGCGCCACTTCGCATGTACAGTCGCTAAGGGGACAGAGTTACGATTTGTGCGTCATTTTCCAAAAAAAGTGTTCTAATCCCAAAATTAAGACAAAGTTTATGCCGGTAAGCTCGGTACAGACATTTTTAGTAAAGTAAAACCCGGCCGGGCTAACTGGTAAGCGGCTGTTCATCGTGGAATAATTATCGACTATGAAGGGAAAAGCGACCGTTACACACACAAGGACCCGTTACAACGGCACTGCGCTTCCGTTGTCATTTCGCTGGTCCGAAATCTCCCTGAGTCTGCTTCTGGCAGGCACATTATTACTTCCTGCCGCCGCTCGCAGTGCGGATGACAGTAAAACGCAGTTGAAGTCCATTCAGCAGGACATTGCCGAGAAAGAAAAGAGCGTTAAAGCGCAGAAAGTGCAGCGCAGTAAGTTGTTGGATCAGCTGCAAAGCCAGGAAAAAGTGATTGCGCAGGCCAGCCGTCAACTGCGCGAAACGCGTAACAGCCTCAGCACGCTCGAGGGTGAAATTGCGCAGGTCACCTCTTCTATCTCGCGGCTGGAAAAGCAGCAAGCACAGCAGGAAAAACTGCTGGCACAACAGCTTGATGCCGCCTTCCGTCAGGGACAGCATAATGGTCTGCAGTTGCTGCTCGGAGGCGAAGAAGCCCAGCGCAGTGAGCGTATTCTTGCCTATTTCGGCTATCTCAACGCCGCACGCCAGAAAAACATCGACGATCTCAAACAAACCCAGCAGCAATTAGCGGAACAGCGTCAATCATTGCAGGGCAAACAGGAGCAGCAAAAATCGTTGTTGGCCCAGCAGCAGACGCAGCAAAGCAAGCTGGAAGTCGCCAGCGCGGCGCGTAAGAAGACGCTCACCATACTAGAAAGCTCGCTGGAGAAAGATCAGGCTGACCTGGTTGAAATGCGTGAGAACGAAAGCCGCCTGCAAAGCAAAATCGCCAAGGCAGAGCGTGAAGCACGCGAACGTGCGGAACGTGAAGCGCGCGAGGCGGAAAAAGTGCGTCAGCGTCAGGCGCAGGCGAAAGCCAAAGGATCAAGTTATCAGCCAACGCAGAGTGAGCGCGAGCTGATGGCGCGTACCGGCGGATTAGGCAAGCCCGGCGGGCAAGCGGTTTGGCCGGTACGGGGACGTATTGAACATCGCTTCGGTGAATCGATGCAGGGCGAATTACGCTGGAAAGGTCTGGTAGTCGATGCACCAGAAGGTACCGAAGTGAAAGCCATTGCTGATGGACGCGTATTAATGGCCGACTGGCTGCAAGGCTATGGTCTGGTTGTCGTTCTGGAACACGGTAAAGGTGATATGAGCCTTTATGGCTACAACCAAAGCGCACTGGTGAGCGTGGGTGCTCAGGTGAAGGCAGGACAGCCTATCGCCCTTGTGGGCACCAGCGGCGGCCGCGGCACGCCTTCGCTCTACTTTGAAATCCGACGCCAGGGACAGGCCGTCAATCCACTACCGTGGTTAGGAAGATAAGTTTTGTTTCAACCCTCTAAGCTCTCGGCCGCCCTATGCGGCCTGTTTCTGTCACTTTCCGCCCATGCGGGAAAACTCTCCATCGTGATCGATGACTTTGGTTATCGGCCAAAAGAAGAGAATAAAGTGCTGCAGATGCCCACCGCGATTTCCGTTGCGGTCCTGCCGAATGCGCCCCATGCGCGTGAGATGGCCACCAAAGCGCATCAGGGTGGTCGCGAAGTGCTAATTCACCTGCCGATGGCACCGCTCAGCAAACAGCCGCTGGAGAAAGACACGCTGACGCCCGAGATGAGCAGCACGGAAATCGAGCGGATTATTCGAGAAGCCAGCGGCAAAGTGCCTTTTGCGGTTGGCCTGAATAACCATATGGGCAGCAAAATGACCTCCAGCCTGCCCGGCATGCAGAAAGTGATGCAGGTGCTCAATCACTACAACTATTACTTTCTCGATAGCATGACGATTGGCAATAGTCAGTCGATCCCAGCCGCGCAAGGTACCAACGTTAAAGTCCTGAAACGCCGCGTGTTCCTTGATGATAGTCAGGATGAGGCTTCAATCCGCGCGCAGTTTACCCGCGCAGTGAAACTTGCGCAGCGCGATGGTTATGCCATTGCGATTGGTCATCCGCATCCGACGACGGTGCGCGTACTGCAGCAGATGCTGCCGACATTGCCAGCCGATATCACGCTAGTGCGGCCAAGCCAGTTGCTGAATGAGCCGCAGCATCAGGGTGCGACTCCGCCGCCATCCAAAACGCAGCCGCCACGCTTCCGTGCGCCAGGCGTGTGTAAGCCGGGCAAACCATTGCCGCCCGTGCCGCAGCACTATGCCGTTGAGTTGATTAGTGAAAGCATTGCGCAAAGCCCATTGTTCAAGCATTTAGAGTCTTTGTTCTAAATTAAGTCAAAGTGCAAATCGGCCTTAACGTTAGCCTCTATACGGGGCTGATGTTTTTTTCGTTATAATGGCGAAATTATTTTTTGCTATGGCTGTCGAATAGTCAGATTCTCTAGGGTAAGCCGTATTAATGAAAAAGCGTTGGAAAATAAATCTAATTAACTCCGTGCTGAGTCTGCACGCTAAACTGAGCCAAATCGACAGAAATAAGTCCCCGCTGAGCGCGACCCATGAGTTCGAGCGCATCGTTATTTTTTCGACGACGGCATTAGGTGACTTGCTGTTTAACACACCAGCAATAAAAGCGATTAAGCGCCGTTATCCATCCGCCAAAATCATGCTGGTTTCCAGCGATAAAAACCGCGATCTGGTTGAAGACAGCGAATGGTTTGATCAAGTGGCTATTTGGGACAATAAAATTGTCCGTGCGCCTAATCTGATCAGGAAACTACGCCGTTTCAAACCTGATCTAACGCTGCTACTGCACTCCAGCTTAGGCTACGATATTCTTTGCGCGCGGTTAAGCGGCTCAAAATATCTGGTTAGAGATAATTTCGGTAGCGATAATCCTGTATTTAATCATTGGCTTGATCTCTACTCACCGCGAGCAGAATCACACATTATTCAACGTAAACTGAATCTTATTGGTTCATTAGGCTGTGACACCACTGATATCCGCATGGAATTTCCTATAAAAGTTGATAATGGTCACCAGCAGGAAAGCTCAACCATTGTCGGTTTTCAAATGGGCGCATCAGGTGATAACCGTCGCTGGCCCGTGGAACACTTTGCACAATTGGCAGAACGTATTTTTAGCCATAGTCCAGAATCCACTTTGGTTCTGACTGGCGCCGGCCAGGATCGCCCGATCGAAAGCGCCTTCTTTGCACTACTGCCAGAAAAGTATCATCATCGGGTCACTTCATATATTGGCAAAACGCGTCTGCCCGAACTGCTTCAGCTTATTAAGCGAATTGATGTATTGATAACGGGCGATACGGGGCCATTACATATTGCTGTTACCGCGCAAACGCCGACGGTAAGTCTGTATGTGGGTGCCAATCCTCGCCATACTGGACCTTATCAGGATCTGGATATTCACCAGATAATCCGTATTGAGCCTGAGGAAAATGATGACCCACAATTTCCTATGCGGAAAATCAATGTGGAACAGGTCTATAACGCAGTGTTGAAAACGTTAAATTGATAATATATACCAGGTTTTAATGTGAAGCCTGGTATAGTTTTTTATAAATTAGAAAAATAAAAAAGAATAAATAGATTTCAGGTTGTGATCTATTTTAAAAAATAGCTTCTGGTGTAGCCTTCTCAAAAATATTCTCATCAAGAGCACTTTCTAATGAAAGGTTATACGCTTTAATCCCCGCTCGTTCTAATTCCCGGCTTGCATGGATAAAGGCGGGTTTAATAACCGCGCTAAAGTTAGATTCAAGTAGGCTTGGAAGCTTATCATTGTCGCTTTCATAAAAGCGCGGCGCTGAAAAATTATTCATATCAACGCCAGCTAATAAAATACGACTGGCACCCAGCCAGACGGATATCTGCAAGGCCCAATAAGCAACCGTGCCGGCATCGAAAACCCCCTGACAAATATCCCAGGAAAAACCAGAGATGAATGGCGTTTCAGAGAGAGAAATCCCCATTTTTCCCTGATAATTGAGGGCATACTCTTCAGGGCGAACGATACCTCTGAATACTTTAAAGCTGAGATCTTCAATAATTGCCAGGCGGCACTTAACGTCCCGTAAATCAGCGCGCTGCAAGATATCATTGAAGCAGTGCACGGTTGTAAACAGAACCAGCTTTTCGTCATTAATAATATCAGTGACAAGATCGAATCTTTTATCGATAAATCCCCGATCGACGATGACATAATATGCAAAGGTAATTCTATCGCGCAGATTATAGGCGCCATTCACGCCCACAAATGTGGTGCTGGCAAGTTTCTCAATGTCTAATGATTTAACCGAAGGGCCAGTAGCCAGGATTGTCACATCTCCCGTTATCGTGGCACGCAATGCGATGAGATCCTCAATCTTAACTTGCTTTCCCCAGTAGCTTAGCCGCTGAATATTATCGGTTTTGGCTCGGCGGATCTTAATATGGGGCCACAAGTTTTCGTTATGTCTCAATGCCCTTGCATGAGTATAACGATAGATTTGTTTAAAAATTGAGGTCATTCAGAGCAGTTCCTTCAATTTTTCCATAACCATCTCGGCCGTAATTGCCTGCATGGTACCATCGCTTGCTTTTAATTCATGCTGATTCTTGCCATACCCGCCAATCAATCCCGGATCGGTGGGACCAAATAGCGTGATATTCGGACGATCCAGCGCTGCCGTCAGATGACTTAAACCGGTATCTACCGACACCACCGCGCGCGCACCAGCTAATTCTTGCGCTACCTGCTCCAGCGTTAACTTAGGCAATACCTCAACATGGTCGAAGCCTTCGGCCAGACGCTGTGCGCGTTGATGTTCATGCTCTGCGCCCCACGGCAATTTCACGCGCAATCCTGTTGGCTGAACTAACTCAATCAGCGCACGCCAGTGTGACTCCGGCCAGTGTTTGTTATCACGCGTGGTAGCATGCAGAAACACCAGATAAGGCTGCGTGTCATTGGGCAGCGTAGAGCGGAAATGGCCGGCAATCGCGTAGTCGCCCTGCGTTGCAGGCTTTTCATAGCCGAGGCTTTTGGCAAACAGCTCGCGCGTGCGTTCGACGGCATGCTGTTGCTTGTTGATTTCATGGCGTTTGTCATACCACCAGCTGGCGAAAGGTTCGCGTGCGCTGCGGCTGTCCTGCCCGTGCTTCTCGCCTTTTGCCAGGCGCGTCACCAGCGCGGCGCTTTTGATCAAACCTTGCGCATCCAGCACTACATCATACTGACGCGATTGCAGCTCACGCTTAAATTGCACACGCTCTTCACGCTGCTGGCTACCGAACCAGTGCTTGCGCCAGCGGCGAATCGCCACCGGCAGCACTCTATTCACAGCCGGATGCCAGGCGGGAATTTGAGCAAAGTTTTCTTCAACCACCCAATCAAACTTGATGCCAGGAATCGCCTGCATCGCATCCGTGAGCGCGGGCAAGGTATGCAGCACGTCTCCCATCGAGGAGGTTTTAACAATCAAAACGTGCATCTTTACTCCTGCACCGGATGCAACAGCGCGCTCAATTCCTGATGGACGCGCGCTGGCTGAATATCAATCAGGCTCTGGTGATAACCTTGTTCGGCATCACCTTTGCGGACTTTGTGATAGCCGGTGATTAAACGAATAATGCGCGCGTGCTGAGACAACGGCGGAGTGAAGTCCGGGCTGCTTGGACCATACAGCGCCACCAGCGGACGATTAAGCGCCGCAGCGATATGCATCAGGCCGGAATCGTTACTGACCACCGCCCCACAGTTCGCCAGCAGAATCACGGCTTGCTCAAGTTGCGTTTCACCCGCCAGATTTTTACAGTGCGCACGCGCCGCTTCTGACAGCGTCTGCACAATGGTGTCGCCGGTTTCACGATCTTTCGCCGAACCGAACAGCACCACCTGATAACCTTCGCCAATCAGCTGCTCTGCCAGCGCGGCATAATGATAATGCGGCCAGCGCTTCGCCGGGCCAAACTCTGCACCCGGACAAAATCCAATCACTGGACGATCGGCTGACAGCGCAAACTGCGCCGCCGTCATCCGCTTTTCATCGTCATCGACGCGCAATTGCGGCCACAGCAACGGCTGCGGCAGCTGCTGCGCGGAAGCAACCGGTTTGTCATAGCCGAGCGCCACATAGCGCTCAACCATCAACGGAAAGGCCGCTTTGTCCAGCACACGGACATCATTCAACACGCCATAGCGCATCTCGCCGCGCCAGCCGGTGCGACGTTTGATCCCGGCGAAAAACGGCACCAGCGCAGATTTAAAGGAGTTCGGCAGCACATAGGCGCGGTCATAGCCGCTGGCCTGCAGGGTTTTCCCCAAACGACGACGCTCGCCCAGCGCCAATGCGCCGTGGCCGAGCGGCATCGCCAGCGCCTGATTCACTTCCGGCATACGCGACAGCAATGGGCGGCACCAGGCCGGCGCCATCACGTCGATCACCGCTTCAGGATGCTCAGCCTTGAGCGTGCGATAGAGACTTTGCGACATCATCATATCGCCGACCCATGATGGGCCAATAACCAGAATTTTCATCGCTGCTGCCGGTTTCCTTATACGTTACGGTTCAGCCAGGCCATATATTCGCCCACGCCTTGCGCAACGGTTTTGAACGGCTTGTCGTAACCGGCTGCACGCAGATTGGTGAGATCGGCTTGGGTAAACGCCTGATAACGGCCTTTCAGCTTGTCCGGGAACGGAATGTATTCAATCTGGCCTTTCTGATGGAAGTTCAGCACCGCATCCGCCACCTCCTGGAAAGATTCAGCACGGCCAGTTCCGCAGTTGTAGATACCGGAAACACCGTTTTCCCAGCACCACAGATTTACCGCAACCACGTCATCAACATGGATGAAGTCGCGGCGGAAATCGTCGCTGCCTTCGAATAGTTTTGGATTTTCACCGTTGCTAATTTGCGTATTGAGGTGGAACGCGACGCTCGCCATGCCGCCTTTGTGGCCTTCACGCGGACCGTACACGTTGAAGTAACGGAAGCCGCACACCGGTGAGTCTGCTTCAGGCAGAATCTGGCGCACGTAGTGATCGAACAGCATTTTTGAGTAGCCGTACACATTCAGCGGCTGCTCGTACTGGCGCTCTTCGATGAAGTTCTCATTGCGGCCGCCGTAAGTGGCAGCAGATGAGGCGTAGAGGAACGGGATTTCGCGCTCGAGGCAGAAGTGCAGCAGATCTTTCGAGTACTGATAGTTGTTATCCATCATGTACTTGCCATCCCACTCGGTGGTTGCGGAACACGCACCTTCATGGAACACGGCTTCGATGGGGCCGAGATCTTCGCCAGACATGATGTAGCTGAGGAATTCCTCTTTATCCATGTAATCGGCGATGTCGAGATCCGCCAGATTCACGAACTTGGTGCCATCCTTCAGATTATCCACCACCAAAATGTCGGTCAGACCGCGGTCGTTCAGCGCTTTAACAATGTTGCTGCCAATCATGCCAGCGCCACCGGTTACGATAATCATATGCTTTGCCTTTAAAGAGTTGGGGGGAAACAGGAGGTTTCACCCACGAATGCCTATCATCATAACATTTCAGCCAGACGCAGGCAGCCAGATGACGCCGTATGCGCTGCACAAATCCTGTTCGCAGCGTGAACTATGCTGCAAAACCGAGATATTGATGGCTAAAATGTCGTTGATTCGCTTTTCGATCAGTAATATGTGCCAAATATTTGCTATCTGAGGAGCATAATCATGTCCAGTCAGTTTTATTCGCAAATTCGTCAACAACTTGAGACAACACGTCAGGACGGATTGTTCAAACAAGAACGCACCATCACGTCGGCGCAGCAGGCAGAAATCAACGTTGCCAACAGCCCGCCCGTCATCAACTTCTGCGCCAATAACTATTTGGGTTTAGCCAATCATCCGGCATTGATCCAGGCGGCGAAAGACGGCATGGATTCGCACGGTTTTGGCATGGCCTCGGTGCGCTTTATCTGCGGCACGCAGGACATCCACCAGCAGCTGGAACACAAGCTGGCTGCGTTCCTCGGCATGGAAGACGCGATTCTGTTCTCGTCCTGCTTTGATGCCAACGGCGGCCTGTTTGAAACGCTGCTCAGCGCCGAAGACGCGATTATTTCAGATGCCCTTAATCACGCATCGATCATTGATGGCGTGCGTTTGTGTAAAGCGCAGCGCTATCGTTACGCCAATAATGACATGAGTGAGCTGCGTGCGCGTTTACAGGAAGCACGCGACAAAGGCGCGCGCCACATCCTGATTGCCACCGATGGCGTGTTCTCGATGGATGGGGTGATTGCCAATCTGCAGGGCATTTGCGATCTGGCCGATGAATTCGATGCGCTGGTGATGGTCGATGATTCCCATGCGGTGGGCTTTGTGGGTTCTGCCGGACGCGGCACGCACGAATATTGCGGCGTGATGGATCGCGTCGACATTCTGACCGGCACGCTGGGTAAAGCGCTGGGTGGCGCATCGGGCGGCTACGTGGCGGCGAAAAGAGAAGTGGTTGAGTGGCTGCGTCAGCGCTCGCGTCCGTATCTGTTCTCCAACTCGCTGGCGCCTGCGATTGTGGCTGCCTCGCTGCGTGTGCTGGAGCTGCTGAGTGAAGGTGACGGTTTGCGCCAGCGTCTGTGGGAAAATGCCCGCTTCTTCCGCGAGAAGATGACTGCCGCAGGCTTCACGCTGGCCGGCGCCGATCACGCCATCATCCCCGTAATGCTGGGCGATGCCAAAGTGGCGCAGCAATTTGCCAGCCTGTTGCAGCAGGAAGGAATCTACGTCACAGGCTTCTTCTATCCGGTGGTACCGCAAGGTCAGGCACGTATCCGCACGCAGATCTCTGCCGGACATACGCAGGCGCAGCTGGAACACGCCGTGGCGGCCTTCACCCGTATTGGTCAACAGCTGGGCGTTATTTCAGGAGCAGGGAAATGAAAGCACTCGCCAAATTAAAAGCCGAAGAAGGCATTTGGATGGTCAAGGACGCGCCAATACCTGAACCCGGCCATAACGACCTACTGATTAAGATTCGTAAAACCGCTATCTGCGGTACCGACGTGCACATCTACAACTGGGATGACTGGTCGCGCAAAACCATTCCGGTGCCGATGATCACCGGCCACGAATATGTGGGTGAAGTGGTGGGAATGGGCCAGGAAGTTAAGGGCTTTGCCGTTGGCGATCGTGTTTCCGGTGAAGGCCACATCACCTGCGGCCATTGCCGCAACTGCCGCGCTGGACGCACGCATCTGTGCCGCAACACGGTAGGCGTTGGCGTTAATCGTCAGGGCTGCTTTGCCGAATATCTGGTGATTCCGGCGTTTAATGCCTTCAAAATTCCCGACAACATTTCTGATGAACTGGCGGCGATTTTCGATCCCTTTGGCAATGCGGTGCACACTGCGCTTTCGTTCGATCTGGTGGGCGAAGATGTGCTGATCTCCGGTGCCGGGCCAATTGGCATCATGGCGGCGGCGGTGTGCAAGCACGTCGGCGCGCGCCATGTGGTGATCACCGACATCAACGACTATCGCCTCGATCTGGCGCGCAAAATGGGCGTAACGCGCGCTGTCAACGTGGCGCAGGAAAATCTGCGTGATGTGATGGCCGAACTCGGCATGACCGAGGGTTTTGATGTCGGTCTGGAGATGTCTGGTGCGCCACCGGCGTTCCGCACCTTGCTGGAGGTAATGAACCACGGCGGCCGCATCGCGCTGCTGGGCATTCCGCCGGGCGAGATGTCCATCGACTGGAATCAGGTGATCTTTAAAGGCTTGTTCATCAAAGGCATCTACGGCCGCGAGATGTTCGAAACCTGGTACAAGATGGCCGCGCTGATTCAGTCCGGCCTCGATCTCACGCCTATCATCACCCATCGCTATCACATCGATGAGTTCCAGCAGGGCTTTGATGAGATGCGCTCGGGAAGATCCGGCAAAGTGGTGTTGAGCTGGGATTAAACACTCATAAAAGGGAGCAATGCTCCCATTTATGATTATTCGGCCAGCGCCAGATAGCGCTGGCAAATGACCTTGGTATCAAAAGCAGCGAACTCACCAGCATGGAGCTGAGGTGGGGACTGATAAATCTCCAGCATCTTTTCTGCCACAGATTCAGGTGTTAAATCCGCCAGTCCGCGCGCCAAATCGCCTTGTAGTAACGAAGCTGGCCCACCCGGACAGCGCGTACTCACCACCGGCGTGCCGCACAGCATCGCTTCAATCAGGACATTACCAAAACCTTCGCTGTCCGAGCTGACTATCAGCATTGTTGCCCGGCTAATCCACGCATAAGGATTGAGCGTAAATCCCTGAAAGATGACGCGATCCGCAATACCCAACTGCTGGGCCAGCGTCTGCAGCGCAGCTTTACGCTGCGGTGATCCCTGGCCTAATAACACCAGCGGCAGCGGTATGTTGCTCAGTGCATAGGCTTGCAACAAGCGATCATGACGTTTGGTTTCGTGAAATCGCCCCACATGGACCAGAAATCCTTGCGGCGGCACATCAGCCGGCTCGGCTGCACGTTGCATAATATCTTCGATATCGAACGGATTACCAATCACGGCCTCGCGCGCCGGCGTAACCGCAAAAGCAGTCTTTAGGTCTTCCACCACAGCAGCAGAGACGCCAATCACGTTGCGTGCCTGATAAACACGGTGAATTTTGCGTGCTTTTAACCAGCGCGATAGTCCCGCACGATGGCCCAGATAGGAGGCGGAGAATACACCGTGTAGACAAAACCAGGTTTTACGAGGCAAGAGCGTCCGACAACGGCGCACAATACGATCGGTTTTGTGTAAATGAGATACCACTAAATCGTACTTACCGGCGCGCTGTTCTGCCCGCAGAACAGCGTCATCCAGCAATCTGGCGCGACGCGTTAGTTCGGTCAGCTTGCGCCAGGGCTGACGATTCGTATCCTGGATGACCTGATAATCAACGCCGTCAGGCAAAGGGTAATCGCATACTTTGCGCAGCGAAAACAGCGACACCCGATGTCCCAGCTCAAGCATACCGGTCACCAACGTCAGCACGACTTTTTCGGCTCCACCGCCCGGTAAACCATCAATCACCATCAGTATGCGCTTTGACAAAATGCTCCACCTGTCTGATTTTAAAACTCTGTTTGCCTAAATAATGCCGCGTGAATCTTAACGCAGTCTGCTAGCAAATCCGATTTTTCACGGCGCTATTTTCGCTTTAAGCATCCGCAGCAATTAGTTTTGCGTCACTGAAAAGCACAGCGTAACATTGCGATTTTATTGGCCTCAGGCGGCAAACATGACCCGGCATGCTTTCCTTATTACCATAGACACCGAAGGCGACAACCTTTGGCGCAATCATCGCTCCATCACCACTGAAAATACCGGCTATTTGCCACGCTTTCAGGCTTTATGTGAGCGCTATGGTTTTAAACCTACCTGGCTAACCAACTATGAAATGGCAACGGATCCTGCTTTTGTCGAATTCGGCAAAGATGTGATTGCACGCAAGCAGGGCGAAATTGGCATGCATCTTCACGCCTGGAACAGCCCACCGGAAGCGCCACTCACCGATGATGACTGGCGCTGGCAACCTTTTCTGATTGAATATCCCGATTCAGTACTGCGGGATAAAGTTGCTTATATGACTGATCTGCTGGAGGAGAAGTTCCAGACAAAAATGCTCAGCCATCGTGCCGGACGCTGGGCTTTTGATGAGCGCTATGCGGCGATCTTAACTGAACTGGGCTATAAGGTAGACTGCTCCGTCACACCGCGCGTTAACTGGGCCTACACCCGTGGTGCGCCGCAGGGGAAAGGCGGCACGAACTACACTCACTTCCCGCATAAACCTTATTTTATCGATCCTGACGACATCTCACGCAGCGGTCACTCCTCGCTGCTCGAAATCCCCATGAGTATTCAATACAAGTATTCACCGCTGATGAATACGGTCAAACAGGGTCTGTACCGCTTACGCGGCAAACAAAAGAGTCCTGCCGTTTATTGGTTACGTCCATCAGGCGGGAATCTGGCTGACATGAAACGCGTGGTTGAAATGTCGCTGGCCGAAGGCCAGGATTACGCCGAGTTTATGCTGCACAGCTCAGAATTTATGCCTGACGGCAGTCCAACGTTCAAAAACCAACAGGATATCGAGCGACTGTACGAAGATTTAGAAGCGTTGTTTAGCTGGTTAGCCCCCCGCTTCGTCGGACAGACACTGTCGGAGTATCACGACAACTTCAAACTGCAACAGGCTTAACGCTGAGTTGCTGCCATGCTTCCCATACTGCTTCTGGCGAGACATCCTGACATTCGCCCGAAGCGGTCTGCATGATCCGGTATTCCCCTGACCACGGATGCCACTGGCTGGCATTGGTATCACCAAAAAACACCACCTGCTTTTTGTGCAGCCCGGCGGCAAGATGCATCTGCCCGCCATCGCTACACAGAATCTGCTCACAGCGATCAAAACCCGCCACCAGTTCGCGCACAGATGCGGTGGGATAGCGCGCCACACGCGGCGAATTGACCAACTGCATCAGCTCATCGGTGCGTACTGCATCGCCTTTATCATTGAAATCAAGCGTTCCCTGCGGCGACCAGAATACCAGCACGCGCGCCTGCTCATCTTCCAGCAGCTTATTGATAAAAGCCGCATAGGATTCAACCGGCCAGCGGCGCTTTGGGCTGCGGCTACTGATGTGCACGCCATAAACCTTGCCCAATGAGGGGAACAGAGCGCTGATGCGTTTGCCAGCTGCTTCACGTTCGCTGGTGGAGAGATAGAGATTCACAGCGGGTATAGCAGGCGGCGTGCTGGTTAGCGCAGAGAGATAAGAGTAAGTGTGTTCAACCTGATGCTCGCCGTGGAAATCACTTTTCTGGAACGGATGATCAAGCTGTGCGTCATTCTGAGCCGCGCCAATCACATTCCCTGCTCCGGCCATTTTCGCCAATCGCAGACTGTATTTACACGGCACAGGATTCGCCAGAATGGTCGCATCAAAGCGCGTTTTACGCAGCGCCAGCATGACCTTTATTCGCTGCCAATAGACACCTAGCGTGGTTTCGTTTTTAGCGCGGTGCTTAGCTTTCTTGTAAACATACAGGCGATCAACATGCGGATTATGGCTCACCACATCCTCAGCAACTTTGTTTACTAACAAGGTAAGTTTTGCCTCGGGAAAGGCCCGTTTTAATCCTTCCAGTAGCGGGGTGGTACACACCATGTCGCCAATGTTATCGCGCCTAATCACGAGAATATTTTTCATGCTGATGCCCAGATTGAGGAGCGTTGTCTCGCTTATCCACTAAGACAAACTCAAAAAAAATGCGGAAAACCAGGGAACAAAAGGCTTTTGACCATTAATGTGCAAAAAGTTCTGAATTCCCTACTAATAATTGATGTAATAAATTTGTAAATTATTAGATGAACAATGTCGCAAACTATCCCTTTGCTCTCGGTCATCACGCCCCTGTTCAACGCTGGTGTGATGTTTGAGACGTTTATGAATTCGCTACTGGCTCAAACTCTCACCTCACTGGAAATTATCATTGTCGATGATGGTTCCACTGACGGTTCGGGGGAGCGTGCTGATGCTTATGCGCAGCAGCATCCCCATGTTCGTGTTATCCATCAGACCAATGGCGGCGTATCGCGCGCGCGTAATGCGGGCTTAGCGGTGGCGCGCGGTAAGTACGTTTCGTTTCCGGATGCTGACGACACCATGGATGCCGCGATGTATCAAACGCTGGTTGAGATGGCGGAGCGCGACAACCTGGATGCCGCACAGTGCAACGCGGAATGGTTTTTCAAAGCCAGCCAGCAAGTAAAACCGCTGATTCCGCTCGATCGCCTCACCAGCACCGAGGTACTGAGCGGCCCTGAGTGGCTTAATAAGGCGCTGCAAACGCATCGCTACATGCATGTGGTTTGGCTGGGCATTTACCGCCGAGAGTTGATCGAACAGCTCAAACTCTACTTTGAACCCGGCCTGCATCATCAGGACATTCCATGGACCACCGAGTTCATGCTCAACGCGCAACGTGTGCGTTACACCGATAAAGTGTTGTACTGCTACTACATGCATGATGCTTCCATCAGCAACCGTAAGCGCACCGGCCAGCGTAATGTGGAATATCAGCGTCACTACCTGAGAATCGCGCAGTTGCTGGAAGAGCTCAATGCACGCTACCGTCATAAGGTAAAAATCTACCCGGCATTTCACTACCAGATTACGCATGAGGCGCTCAGCGTCTGCCACTGTATCCGACGCGAACCCGAAGAGAGCGCACGTCAGGCGATGATTGCCGATCTGTTCGCTACGCAAACTCACAGGCGCATGCTGCGTAACGCGCGCGGTATAAAGCAATGGTATCAACTGCTGCTGTGGCTAAGCCGGATTTACCGCTGGCGCAAGAAATAAGCGCCGCGTCCGGCTTTCACGCCTTTGGGGTTTGCCTTACAATCAGCTGACTGAATTCTGAGATCATTTGAGTATGGCAAGCCCGATTCCAGACCAATTTGCACCGAAAAATATTCTGCTGATCAAGCTGCGTCATCACGGCGACATGCTGCTGACCACGCCCGCGATAAACGCGCTGCGCCAACGCTATCCTCAGGCGAACATCGACGTTCTGCTCTACAAAGAAACCCGTCCAATGCTGGAGGCGCACCCGGCCATTCGCCAGTTGCACATCATCGATCGCAACTGGAAGAAGGAAGGCGGCTGGCAGAAATTCCGGCATGAAATGGCCCTGCTTTCCGCGGTGCGCGCGTGCCATTATGACCTGGTGATTAACCTCGCCGATCAGTGGCGCAGCGCCATCATTACCGGATTCTCTGGCGCGCCGGTGCGTATTGGTTTTGCCTTCCGCAAACGTGATAACGCCTTATGGCGCTGGATGCACAACCATCTGGTCAGTACGGAAGATCATCATCAGCTGCATACGGTTGAACAGAATATGGCCGCGCTGAAGCCGCTGGGCATCAGCGCCGCCGGCGCAAAAGCCTCGATGCATTTCAGCACAGCCGATCAACAAAAAGTGCAGGATGTACTGGCTCATCATGCGGTGAAAATGCCGTTTGTTGTGCTGCAACCCACTTCACGCTGGCTGTTTAAATGCTGGGAAGATGAAAAAGTCGCACAGCTAATTGATGCGCTCGCTGCCGAAGGCCGCACCGTGGTACTGACGGCGGCGCCGGACCAGAAAGAAATGGCAATGATCGCCAATATTCAGTCGCTGTGTCGCAGCCACAATGTGGTGTCGCTGGCGGGAGAATTATCCTTGCCGCAGCTGGCGGCGCTGATTGACGCGGCACAGCTGTTTATCGGCGTAGATTCTGCGCCGATGCACATGGCCGCCGCGCTGGAAACGCCGTGTCTTGCGCTGTTTGGACCGACCAAGCTGCAACACTGGCGTCCGTGGGGCGATCATAATCGCGTGATTTGGGCCGGTGATTACGGCCCGCTACCCTCGCCAGACGACATCGATACCAACACGCAACAGCGCTATCTTTCTGCCATTCCCGTTGAGGATGTGGTGGCTGCCGCCCGGAGTTTTTTGCATGAGTAAGTTACGCCTGGCGATTGTCCGGCAGAAATACCGCCCAGACGGCGGCGCTGAACGTTTTATTTCGCGTGCGCTGGAAGCGCTGGATAGCGAGCAGCTCGATCTCAATATCATCACTCGCAGCTGGCAGGGCACGCCGAATCCGGCCTGGCATCTGCACATCTGCAATCCAGCGAAATTCGGTCGCATCTCGCGCGAGCGCGGTTTTGCGTGTGCCGCGCGTGCATGCTGGGAACGCGAAAAGTTCGATATTGTGCAAAGCCACGAACGCATCGCCGGTTGCGATATCTTTCGTGCCGGTGATGGCGTGCATCGCGTCTGGCTGGAGCAGCGCGCGCGCATTGTGACGCCGTGGCAGCGCTTAAGCGCCCGCCTTAGTCGTTATCATCGTTATGTGTTACAGGCGGAAGCCGATATGTTCAACGCGCCGTCGTTGAAAGCGGTGATCTGTAACTCAGAGATGGTGAAACAGGATATTTTGCGTCATTTCAGGCTCGATGCCAGCAAGATCCATGTGATTCACAACGCGATTGATAGCCAACGCTTCCAGCCAGCCAGCGAAGCGCTGCGTCATGCAGCACGTCAGCAGCTCAAACTGCCGCAGGATGCCACGGTGATGATTTACGTGGGTTCGGGTTTTGAGCGTAAAGGCTTAAAAGCGGCGATTGAAGCGGTGGCGAAAAGCGATCGCTATCTGGTGGTGGTCGGCCAGGATAAGCAGCTGTCGCGCTATCAGCAGCTGGCAAACCAGCTCAATTGCCTCGATCGCTTACGCTTCGTCGGCGTGCAGCAGGACGTGCAACCGTTCTACCATGCAGCCGATGCGCTGCTGCTGCCTACGCTTTATGATCCCTTCCCAAATGTAGTGCTGGAAGCGATGGCTTGCGGCCTGGCGGTGATCACCAGCACCGGCTGCGGCGGCGCAGAGTTTATCACTGCGGGTCAGGAAGGTTTTGTCTGCGATGCATTAGATATCAACGCGTTAAACGAAGCCGTGCTGGCAACACCGGCGCTTTCACACAATTCTGCCATGGGCGAAGCCGCACGTCGCAGAATTGAACCTTATGGTCCGCAGCGGCTGGCGCACGCGCTGACCTCGCTGTATCAGCAAGTGCTGCAGACCAGCTGACGAAGTGGTATGAGCAGGCGGTTAATTTCTGATAACATGCCGCCTTTCATCTGTTTTTTGACGCGATTCTGTCGTAACGGTAACTATGACGACTCTATACACAGCCTTGCTCTACCTGATTCAGCCACTAATCTGGTTGCGCCTGTGGCTGCGCGGTCGAAAAGCACCGACCTATCGTAAACGCTGGGCAGAACGCTACGGCTATTGCAGCGGAAAAGTGCTGCCACATGGCATTGTGCTGCACTCGGTTTCCGTCGGCGAGACGCTGGCGGCAGTGCCGCTGGTGCGCGCGTTGCGCCACCGCTATCCAACGCTGCCGATTACCGTCACCACCATGACGCCAACCGGCTCCGAGCGTGCGCAGTCCGCGTTTGGCAAAGATGTACACCACGTTTACCTGCCCTACGATCTGCCAGGTTCGATTAACCGTTTCCTCGATACCGTCGATCCGCGACTGGTGATCATCATGGAAACCGAGCTGTGGCCAAACATTATCCGTATTCTGCATCAGCGCAAGATTCCGCTGGTAATTGCCAACGCGCGCCTATCTGAGCGCTCGGCCAAAGGCTACAAGAAACTCGGCGGCTTTATGCGCGACCTGCTGCAGCGCATCACGCTGATTGCCGCGCAAAACGCCGAAGATGGCGACCGTTTCCTCAGCCTTGGCCTGAAACGTTCGCATCTCACCGTTACCGGCAGCCTCAAGTTTGATATCTCCGTAACGCCAGAGCTGGCGGCAAAAGCGGTCACGCTGCGTCGTCAGTGGGCGTCGCGTCGTCCGGTGTGGATCGCCACCAGCACTCACGAAGGCGAAGAGGCAATTGTGCTCGATGCGCATCGACGTCTACTGCAGCAGTTCCCCGATCTGCTGCTGATTTTGGTGCCGCGCCATCCGGAACGTTTCAAAGATGCCTGCGACCTGACACAAAAACGCGGCTTCAGCTTTATCCTGCGTAGCAGCGGCGAAATTCCATCAAGCTCCACGCAGGTGGTGATTGGCGACACCATGGGCGAGCTGATGATGCTGTACGGCATCGCCGACCTCGCCTTTGTTGGCGGCAGCCTGGTTGAGCGCGGCGGCCACAATCCGCTGGAGCCGGCAGCGCATGCCATTCCGGTGCTGATGGGCCCGCACATCTGGAACTTCAAAGATATCTGCGCCAAGCTGCAGCAGGCCGAAGGGCTGATTACCGTTACTGACGTGGTATCGCTGCAGAAAGAAGTCGCTAACCTGCTGCAGGATGACGATTATCGCCGCTATTACGGCCGTCATGCTGTGGAAGTGCTGCATCAAAATCAGGGCGCATTACAGCGTCTGCTACAGTTACTCGAACCTCACCTACCGCCGCGAGCTCACTAATTCATGTCGCAACGCCAACGTCTCTCCGTGGTGATGATCGCCAAAAACGAAGCTGAACTGCTGCCGGAGGCGCTGGCTTCTGTCAGTTGGGCAGATGAGATTGTGGTGCTCGATTCCGGCAGCAGCGACAACACGATGCAGGTCGCTCGCGAACAGGGCGCGCAGGTTTTCCAGGCTGAAGGCTGGCAGGGGTTTGGCAAGCAGCGCCAGCGCGCGCAGGCCCATGCGCAAGGCGAGATGATTTTGATGATCGATGCCGACGAACGCGTTACACCCGAATTGCGTCGCGCTATCGAGCAGGTTCTCGCACAGCCTGCCTCGGACAATGTTTACAGCCTCGGTCGCAGCAACCTGTTTCTTGGCCGCTTTATGCGCCACAGCGGCTGGTATCCCGATCGCGTTATGCGCCTCTATCCGCGCAAGTTCAATTACAACGACAATCTGGTGCATGAATCACTGGAGACGCAGGGTGCGCCGGTAGTGAAGCTGGCGGGCGATCTGCAACATCTCACCTGTCGTGACCTGATTGCGTTTCAGCGTAAGCAGATGAACTATGCCGAAGCCTGGGCAAATGAGCGTTTCCAGCGCGGCAAACGCTGCGGCTTGTTCTCGATCTTTAGCCACACGCTCGGCGCATTTGTTAAAACGCTGCTGCTGCGCGCCGGTTTTCTCGATGGCAAGCAGGGCTGGATTCTGGCGGTGGTTAATGCGCAGTACACTTTCAACAAATACTCGGCGCTCTGGGCGCTGCATCACACCTCAACACAAGGTCGCGTATGAGTACGAAAGCGATTTATCCCGGCACCTTTGATCCCTTCACGTTGGGTCATCTGGATATTGTGACGCGTGCAGCGAAGATGTTTGACCACATCGTCGTGGCGATTGCCGCCAGCCCGAGTAAAAAGCCGCTGTTTAGTCTCGATGAGCGCGTGGATATGGCGCGTCAGGTGACGGCACATCTGCCGAATGTCGAAGTAATCGGGTTTAGCGACCTGATGGCGAACTTTGCCCAGGCGCAGAATGCCAATGTGCTGGTGCGTGGATTGCGTGCGGTATCGGATTTCGAATATGAGCTGCAGCTGGCGCAGATGAATCGTCATCTGTTGCCCACGCTGGAGAGCGTGTTTCTGATGCCGTCAGAAGGTTTCTCGTTCGTCTCTTCTTCGCTGGTCAAAGAAGTCGCGCGCCATGCCGGTGACGTGCAGGCATTTCTGCCTGCCGTTGTGCACAAGGCGTTACTGGCGCGACTGGCGCAGCCTTAACTCAGTGCTGGCAGCGTGGACACCAGAAGGTGCTGCGCTGACCATGTTTGCCGCTGACAATCGGCGTACCGCAGGCACGGCAAGGTTCGCCGGCGCGGCCATAAACCTGCAACTGCTGCGCGAAGTAGCCGGGTTTACCGTCCGTTTGCAGGAAATCTCGCAGCGTGGTGCCGCCCTGCTCAATCGAGCGTAACAACACCGCTTTGATGGTGTTAACCAGCAACTCGGCCTCTTCCTGACTCAAACTCATTGCCGAACGATCGGGCAAGATCCCGGCAGTAAACAGTGATTCGCTGGCGTAGATGTTTCCGACGCCCACCACCACTTTGTTATCCATCAGCCACTGTTTAATCACGGTGCGTTTGCCGCGTGACTTTTCAAACAGATAGGCACCATCAAATTCGCTGCTGAGCGGCTCCGGACCGAGATGCGCCAGCACGCTGCTGCCTGCGAGGTCATTGCTCCACAGCCAGGCGCCAAAGCGACGTGGATCGGTGTAGCGCAACACTTTGCCGTTGCTCATCACTAAATCGACATGGTCATGTTTGGCGGCCGGTTGTTCGCCGGGTAGCACGCGCAGACTGCCGGACATGCCGAGGTGAATGATGATCCAGCCATGCGGTAGTTCGAGCAGCAGATATTTAGCGCGACGCTGCACGCTCAATACGGGTTGGTCGCTCAACGCGTGGATTTCATGCGAGACCGGCCAGCGCAAACGTGGATTGCGCACCACCGCATGCAGAATCGTGGCACCCACCATGTGGGGTTCGATACCGCGACGACTGGTTTCTACCTCAGGTAATTCAGGCATCTCATCTCCTCAACGAATCGCAGAAACAAAAAACCCGGCCGAAGCCGGGTTTTTCACAGAACACTAAAATTACTTAATTTTAGCTTCTTTGTAGATCACGTGCTGACGTACAACCGGATCGAACTTTTTCAGTTCTAATTTCTCTGGTTTAGTACGTTTGTTCTTCGTGGTGGTATAGAAGTGACCTGTACCAGCAGAGGAAACCAGCTTGATCTTCTCACGAATACCTTTAGCCATGATTCAGTTCCTTAGTACTTCTCACCACGGGCGCGGATTTCGGTCAGAACCGTATCGATGCCCTTTTTATCAATAACACGCATACCTTTAGCAGATACACGCAGAGTAACGAAGCGCTTTTCGCTCTCAACCCAGAAACGGTGAGAGTGCAGGTTCGGCAGGAAACGGCGTTTCGTCGCGTTCATTGCGTGGGAACGGTTGTTACCCGTTACCGGACGCTTTCCAGTTACCTGGCAGACTCGTGACATTTCTATTCTCCAAAAATCAAATCAGCTCGAGCTTTAAAAACTAGGTTTTGGCCGCCTCGTCAGGCCTTAGCCCGCCCAGGCGAGTTCCATGTGAACCCGCTAAGCTGGCCCAAACGCCAAACCCGAGATTCTCAAAGGTGGCGTAGTATACGCCGCTCAGCCCGAGTGCTCAAGTCCCGAACAGATAAAGATCCCTCTGGATCGCGCAAAAATGCCCTATTTCTGTTCAGTTGAATCGATGAATTACAACCAACCGCGCTCGGCGAAAGAGGTAAACTCGCCGTGACCGATCACCAAATGATCAAGTAAACGGATATTGAGCAGCGCGCACGCTTGCCCGACTTTTCCGGTAATATCGCGGTCGGCGCGACTGGGTTCAGCGATTCCCGACGGATGATTGTGCGCCAGAATCACCGCCGCCGCGTTAAGTTTCAGCGCTTCGCGCACGATTTCGCGCGGGTGAACCTCCACGCTGGCAATCGAGCCGGAAAACATCTTCTGCGCCTGCAACACGCGGTGCTGATTATCGAGGAACAGCGCCATAAACACTTCGCGCTCCTGATGCGCCAGCACGCTTTGCAGGTAATGGCGCGTCACCTGCGGATTCTCCATCACGTTTTCCCGCGCCAGCTGGCTGGCAAAAAATCGCCTTCCCAGTTCCGCGATGGCATAAAGCTGCGTCATTTTGGCGCTGCCCACGCCTTTAATCTGCCCGAGTTCCTCTTTGCTGGCCGTCATAATGCGATAGAGCGAACCAAACTCGTTCAACATCTGATGCGCCAACAGCAGCACGCTGGTGCCGCTGATGCCGGTACGCAAAAAAATCGCCAGCAGCTCAGCATCACTCAACACTTCAGCGCCCATTAACATCAGTTTTTCCCGTGGTGCCAGTTCCGTCATGACCATCTCCTCCCTGCGATGCGGCGATTCTGCGCGTCAGCCACCGTCAGCGCCAGCACGCGCTGAACGATTTCAGAGCCAGCTCGCAAAGGCCGCAGGCAGTGAAAAGGCGCACTGTGGATTTTGTGATAAAGTTGCCTGCATCTGCCGCCCCTGACGCGGCAATTTGCTTTGAGGCGAACAACATGACGGGATTAGCTGGAAAGAAAATTCTGCTGGGCGTGAGCGGCGGCATTGCTGCATACAAAGCGCCGGAGCTGGTGCGTCGGCTGCGCGATCGCGGTGCTGATGTGCGCGTAATGATGACCGAAGCGGCCAGGGCCTTTATTACTCCGCTGAGCCTGCAGGCGGTTTCCGGTTATCCGGTATTTGATGATTTGCTCGACCCGGCAGCCGAAGCGGCGATGGGCCATATTGAACTGGCGAAATGGGCCGATTTAATTGTGCTGGCGCCGGCTACCGCCGATCTGATTGCCCGCGTCACTGCCGGCATGGCGAATGATTTGGTCACCACCGCGTGCCTGGCAAGCGCAGCGCCGGTTGCCATCGTCCCGGCCATGAATCAACAGATGTACCGCGCGGCGATCACGCAAGAGAACCTGCAGCGTCTGCAGCAGCGCGGCGTACTGATTTGGGGCCCCGACAGCGGCAGCCAGGCGTGCGGCGATGTGGGTCCCGGCCGCATGCTCGATCCGCTGGCGATTGTGGCGCACGCGCTGGAGTGGGCTGCGCCCGTCAACGATCTGCAACATCTCAGCATTATGATCACCGCCGGTCCAACCCGCGAAGCGCTGGACCCGGTGCGGTATATCAGCAATCACAGCTCGGGCAAGATGGGATTTGCGATTGCTGCGGCTGCGGCCAAACGCGGTGCGAAGGTGACATTGGTTACCGGCCCGGTGGCGCTGCCAACGCCAGTTGGCGTGCAACGCTTGGACGTCGACAGCGCGCTGGAGATGGAAGCGGCGGTGATGGCGCAAATCCAGCAACAACATATTTTCATTGCCAGCGCAGCCGTGGCAGACTACCGGGCGGCTAACATTGCCGCAGAGAAAATCAAAAAACAGGGTGGCGACGACAGCGTCACGCTGCAGTTGGTGAAGAACCCCGATATTGTCGCAGGCGTCGCGGCGCTGCAGGAAAATCGCCCTTATGTTGTGGGATTTGCTGCCGAAACCCAGAATGTGGAAGAATACGCGCGGCAAAAACGGGTGCGAAAAAACCTGGATCTGATTTGTGCGAACGATGTGGCGCAGGCGGGTCAGGGCTTCAATAGCGACACCAATGCTCTTCACCTTTTTTGGCAGGAAGGAGAAAAAGTCTTACCGCTCAGTGATAAGACGCTCCTTGGCCAACAATTACTAGACGAGATTGTCAGCCGTTATGATGAAAAAAATCGACGTTAAAATTCTTGATGCACGCGTGGGCAACGAATTCCCGCTGCCGACTTATGCAACCTCTGGTTCCGCAGGCCTCGATTTACGCGCCTGCCTGGATGATGCGCTTGAAATCACACCAGGCATGACCACGCTGGTTCCCACCGGTTTGGCGATTCACATTGCCGATCCTGCTCTTGCCGCCGTGATTCTGCCGCGCTCCGGTCTTGGCCATAAACATGGCATCGTGCTGGGTAATCTGGTCGGTTTAATCGACTCCGATTATCAGGGCCAACTGATGGTTTCCGTGTGGAACCGCGGTCAGGACAGCTTCACGCTGCAGCCAGGCGACCGTTTAGCACAGCTGGTCTTCGTGCCGGTCGTGCAGGCCGAATTTAACCTGGTGGAAGATTTTGACACCAGCGACCGCGGCGCAGGCGGCTTCGGTCACTCAGGCCGCCAGTAATACGCGACACTTTTCGCTTAGCCATCTTTTTATTTCTTGTCGCCACAGGCCGCTATGTCTGTGGCAGATGAGGCAGTATTGCCTGTTTTTGGTGAATTTCAGGGGTGTTGAAGGTCATGGCAGAAAAAAAAGTCGCGAAACGGAATCGTCGCGAAGAGATTTTGCAGGCGCTGGCGCAAATGCTGGAGTCGGGCGATGGCAGTCAGCGCATCACCACCGCGAAGCTGGCCGCTAATGTCGGCGTGTCGGAAGCGGCGCTTTATCGCCACTTTCCCAGCAAAACGCGCATGTTTGACAGCCTGATCGAGTTTATTGAAGACAGTCTGATTACCCGCATCAATCTGATCCTGAAAGATGAAAAAGAGACGCTGACGCGCCTGCGTTTAATCGTGCAGCTGATTCTGGGATTTGGTGAGCGTAATCCGGGGCTGACGCGTATTTTGACCGGCCACGCGCTGATGTTTGAACAGGATCGCCTGCAAGGGCGTATTAATCAGCTGTTTGAGCGTATTGAAGTGCAGCTGCGTCAGGTGATGCGCGAGAAGAAAATGCGTGATGGTGAAGGTTTCCAGAACGACGAAACGCTGCTGGCGAGCCAGTTACTGGCGTTTTGTGAAGGGCTGTTGTCGCGCTATGTGCGCTCCGAATTCCGCTTTCGTCCGACCGCAGATTTCGAGAGCCGCTGGCCGCTGATGGCGGCGCAGTTGGTTTAAAAGACCAGGTCGGCATAAATGCCGACCTCATTACCGAATAATTAAATCCCGTACTCTTTACGATACGCGCGCACTTTCGCCAGATGGTCAGCCATCTCCGGCTTCTCTTCCAGGTAATCAATCAGCTCAGCCAGGGTAATAATCGCCGTCACTTTGCACTTATAGTCACGTTCCACTTCCTGAATCGCCGAAATATCGCTGCGACCGCGTTCCTGACGATCCAGCGAAATCAACACGCCCGCCAATGTCGCATTATGCGCACTGATGATATCCATTGATTCACGAATCGCAGTACCGGCGGTGATCACATCATCCACCAGCATCACTTTGCCTTGCAGCGGGCTGCCCACCAGCAAACCGCCTTCGCCGTGATCTTTGGCTTCTTTGCGGTTGAAGCAGTAAGGCACGTCACGTTCATGATGATCGGCCAGCGCCACTGCGGTAGTGGTGGCAATTGGGATGCCTTTGTACGCCGGGCCAAACAGTAGATCGAAATCAACGCCGCCATCAACGAGCGCTTGCGCGTAGAAACGGCCTAACAGCGCCAAATCGCGACCGGTATTAAACAGACCGGCATTGAAGAAATAGGGGCTTTTACGTCCCGATTTCAGGGTGAACTCACCAAACTTCAGCACCCCTTTGTTCAGGGCGAATTCAATAAACTGACGCTGCCAGGCTTTCATTTCTCACTCCTCAAATAAAGAAAAGGCGACTCTATGGTCGCCTGTTACATCAATTAGTTAGCGCCGCTTTCTGCGCCTGAATCAACTGCTCAATGCCGCCTCGCGCCAGCGCCAGCAGCTGCAGTAACTCGTCGTGGCTGAAGGGCTCACCTTCTGCGGTGCCCTGCACTTCAATCATGCGGCCGTCTTCGGTCATCACCACGTTCATGTCAGTTTCTGCGGCGGAATCTTCCACATACTCCAGATCGCACAGCGCTTCACCGCCGACGATACCCACAGAAATCGCCGCCACCATACCTTTCAGCGGGCTGGCTTTCAGCTTGCCAGCCGCAACCAGCGCATTCAGCGCATCGGCCAGCGCCACGCAGGCACCGGTAATGGATGCAGTACGCGTACCGCCATCGGCCTGAATCACGTCGCAATCCAGCGTGATGGTGAATTCACCTAGCGCTTGCAAATCCACTGCTGCGCGCAGTGAACGGGCGATCAGACGTTGAATCTCCAGCGTACGTCCGCCCTGTTTGCCTTTGGCGGCTTCACGCGCCATGCGGCTGTGGGTCGAACGCGGCAGCATGCCGTATTCCGCGGTGATCCAGCCTTGACCTTTGCCTTTGAGGAAACGCGGCACGCTCTCTTCGACGGTTGCGGTGCACAGCACTTTGGTTTCGCCGAATTCAACAAGCACAGAGCCTTCTGCATGTTTGGTGTAGTGACGAGTGAGTGTGACGGGACGTGTTTCAGATGCACTACGGCCTGCTGGACGCATGGTTTCTCTCCGGCTTGCTTAGGTTTGGCTGCGCATTATACGGACTTCAGCTGCGGCTGTCCCGCCCGCGATCGCCACAATCCTGGATGAAATTCTGTGGTGGCTGTGGCTAAATGCGCGTTTCCTCCCTTAAAAAGATAAATGATGATCGCGATACTCCATTTCCTGCTGGCGCTGGTGGTGATTTTTGCCCTTGCGCTGTTGGTCAGCCACGACCGCAAACGCATTCGTCCTCGCTTTATTATTCAGCTGCTGATTGTCGAAGCCGCGCTGGGCTGGTTCTTCCTGCACTCGGCCGGCGGCCAATTGGTAGTCACTGCGGTGGGCGGCTTCTTTGAAACCTTATTAACCTACGCCGCGCAAGGGACCAACTTTGTCTTCGGCAATATGGCAGATCAGGGATTAGCCTTTATTTTCCTCGGCGTGCTCTGCCCGATTGTGTTTATTTCCGCACTGATCGGCATTTTGCAGCACTGGCGCATTCTGCCGCTGCTGATTCGCGCCGTAGGCACTCTGTTGTCAAAAGTGAATGGCATGGGCAAGCTGGAATCGTTTAACGCCGTCAGCACCTTGATTCTGGGCCAGTCGGAAAACTTCATTGCCTATAAAGGCATTCTCGCTGATATTTCCGCGCCACGCATGTACACCATGGCGGCGACGGCGATGTCGACGGTTTCGCTGTCGATTGTTGGCGCGTATATGTCGATGATTGATGCCAAATATGTGGTTGCGGCGCTGCTGCTTAATATGTTCAGCACCTTTATTATCCTGTCGATCATCAATCCAACCCGCCCGGAAAACGAAGAGCAGATTGCGCTGGATAAGCTGCATGAAGATCAGAGCTTCTTTGAGATGCTGGGCGAATACATTCTCGCCGGCTTTAAAGTGGCGATGATCATCATGGCGATGCTGATTGGCTTTATCGCGCTGATTGCAGCAATCAATGCGCTGTTTTCTGCGGTATTTGGCTACAGCTTCCAGCAGCTGCTTGGCTACGTTTTCTATCCGTTTGCATGGCTGGTTGGCATTCCCTCCGCCGATGCTTTGCAGGCGGCGAGTATTATGGCCACCAAACTGGTAGCGAATGAATTTGTTGCGATGATCGAGCTGAAGAAAGTGGCGGCTGAAATGACGCCACGCGGACTGGGGATTCTGTCAGTGTTCCTGGTTTCGTTCGCTAACTTCGCCTCAATCGGCATCGTTGCCGGTGCGATTAAAGGCCTGAACGAGAAACAGGGCAATGTGGTTTCCCGTTTTGGCTGGAAGCTGGTGTATGGCTCCACGCTGGTGAGCTTGCTGTCGGCCGCGTTCGCCGGGCTGTTTATCTGATAACGCATGGCGGCTGCATGGCCGCCATTTTTTAAAACGCCACGCACACCAGTGAATCAACCCGCATCACCGATTCCTGCTCGAAGCGCTGTTTATACACATCACGAAGTTTGTTGATGCTGTCAGAACTCGCCACATCCGGAGTGTGAATCAGCATCAATGCTTTGCTGTTTTCCCGCGCCAGCTTACCGTTCTCGCCCAGCCACTGACCTTTGGCGTCATATACCGATAAACCGTCTTTGAAACGCGGCGTCACATCGTTATCGACAAACTGCTGCCATTCGCTGCTGCTGACGATGCCACCTTTCGGTTTGTTCATGCCAAACCACAACGTTGTTTGCATCATCACGTCACCAGAACCGCATACCGCAACCGGCGCGGTGTTGGGCGGGATCTGATGCGTTTTCGTCGACGGAGCCTGACAGCCAGCGAGCAGTAAGGTTAATAAAGCAGGAAGAGCCAGAGAGCGGAACATCACTTCATCCTTTTAAGCGAACCAGCGCTAAGCATAAGTGTCTGTCGGTAAAAGAGGTAATTTTTTGTTATTCACGCTTAAGTGCGCTTATGCCTGTTAGCGTCGAGGCTGCCTCGCTATACTTCACCCAACATTTCTGAAAAAGAGAAGACGATTATGATCCGCAGTATGACCGCTTACGCCCGCCGCGAAGCCAAAGGCCACTGGGGCAGCGCCGCCTGGGAAATTCGTTCGGTTAACCAGCGCTATCTGGAAACCTATATCCGTCTGCCGGAGCAATTTCGTGGCCTGGAGCCGGTCATCCGCGAGCGCATCCGTAATCGCCTGACGCGCGGTAAAATCGAATGCAACCTGCGTTATGACGCCGATGCCAGCGCGCAAGGCGAACTGCAGCTGAATGAATCACTGGCCAAACAGCTGGTGCAGGCCGCCAATTGGGTGAAGATGCAGAGTGATGAAGGCGCGATTAATCCGCTGGATATTCTGCGCTGGCCGGGCGTGATGTCTGCGCAAGAGCAGGATCTCGATGCCATCAACGCCGAACTGCTGGTGGCGCTGGATGGCGCGTTAGATGACTTTATCGAAGCGCGTGAAAGCGAAGGCACCGCGCTGAAAGCGATGATTGAACAGCGTCTGGAAGGCGTATCGCACGAAGTCAGCAAAGTGCGCGCGCAGATGCCAGAAGTGATTAAATGGCAGCGCGAGCGTCTGGTCACCAAGCTGGAAGAAGCCGAAGTGCAGCTGGAAAATAATCGCCTGGAGCAAGAGCTGGTGATGATGGCGCAGCGCACCGATGTGTCGGAAGAGCTGGATCGCCTGGATGCGCACGTTAAAGAAACCTACAACATCCTGAAAAAGAAAGAAGCCGTTGGCCGCCGCCTCGACTTTATGATGCAGGAGTTCAACCGCGAGTCGAACACGCTGGCTTCGAAATCAATTAATGCCGAGATCACGACATCAGCGATTGAGCTGAAAGTGTTGATTGAACAGATGCGTGAACAGATTCAGAACATCGAGTAACGACGCAGTAAAAATCATAAAGCAGCATACCACTAGCAAAGCCCGCATATAGCCGGGCTTTTTTGTTATCAAGAGCTAGCATAAAGACGCATGAAAGCGCATGATTAATGTGTACACCTCAGTGTACCCCCAGCGCATTCTTGGATGACTTGGGTGTACACAGATAATCAACACTGGATTCTGAGATGCCAAAGCTAACTGATGCGCAGATACGCGCCTGGATAAAAGCCGGCGAGAGATTTGAGGGGAGATCGGACGGGAACGGGCTTTACCTCTCCTACCGAGAGAACTATCAAGCACCCGTCTGGCGCTTCCGCTATAAATTCTCTGGCAAAGCACGGGCGATGTTAATTGGCTCATACGCAGAGCTTTCTCTGGCTAAGGCTAGGGAAACGGTTAAAGAGCTATCCGCGCGTGTGGCGCTGGGCTATGACGTGGCCGGAGAGAAACAACAGCGCAAAGCCGATGCGATCGCAAAGATAGATGCTGAAAAAAACGCTATGCGTGTGTCACAGCTGGCAGCTGAATACTTCGAGCGTCAAATCCTGCCGCGTTGGAAGCACCCCGACATATTGCGACGCCGCATTGATAAAGACATCAACCCATGTATCGGCAATATGAAGGTAGAGGACGTTAAACCTCGCCACATCGATGACATGCTGAAAGGCATTGTTGATCGCGGCGCTCCTACTATCGCTACTGACGTTCTGCGCTGGACACGTCGCATCTTTGATTACGGCATCAAGCGTCATGCTCTGGAAGTTAACCCATGCTCCGCCTTTGAGATTTCTGATGCTGGTGGCAAAGAGATAAGCCGCGACCGCTGGTTAACTCGTGATGAGCTGATAAAGCTATTTCAGGCAATGAGAACGGCTAAAGGCTTCAGTCGCCAGAATGAACTCACATTTAAGCTGTTGCTGGCGCTGTGCGTCAGGAAGATGGAGCTATGCGCTGCGCAGTGGGCAGAGTTTGATTTGGATGAGGGTATTTGGCATTTGCCATCTGAGCGTACAAAGAATGGAGATGCGATCGACATTCCTTTGTCACCACCAGCAATGGCTTGGTTGAAAGAGCTTCATACCTTTTCCTGCAACAGCAAATGGGTGCTGCCGGCCAGAAAGATGCAAAACCGTATGATTCCCCACATTCAGGAAAGCACCTTGCCGGTTGCGCTGGCGAAAGTGCGAGCTGAGATGGCAGATGCTCCAAACTTCACCATTCATGACTTCCGCCGCACGGCGCGTACTCATCTGGCCGCACTGGGGTGCGATCCTGTAGTAGCTGAACGCTGCCTGAACCACCGCATAAAGGGCGTTGAAGGAATCTATAACCGGCACCAGTATTTTGATGAGAGAAAAGCGGCTCTCAGCCAATGGGCCGATCTGCTGGAGGCGCTGGAGCGCGGAGAACAATACAACGTGACACCTATTAAAAAAACAAATTAAAGGGATAAGCGATGCCATTACCATCTCACACCTATTTCACACTTAAGCAAGCCGCCAAAAGAGCTGATTGCGATATAAACGATCTACTCCATTTTGCAGCTAATGGCTCACTTCAGCTTTGCATCAAAATCCCAGAGTACGGGTTTCATTCTGATGGAGAAAATGAAGTTGGTGAGCCAACTTGGACGAGTATAGATTTTGATACAGAAAGCAGATTCCGCGCCCCAAACAATAATGAGGAAGGAATTGAACATATTTTTGCTAAATACGAATCAGATTATTTTTACATTGAAGAGGGATTTGACATCCCTACTGAAAAAAAACATACGATGATTATCAAGGGGTTTCTGGCCATATCTAGATGGGATGTTTATAGAGAGGAAGAAACACTCACCGATGAATCATTACAAATGGGTTATTTTTCTGAGTTTCAGGCTCCAAGGGTTGGCGATTCAGACATCACCCCCGGCTATGCATTTCAGTCGATTGTTCTTCACGACTTGCTGAGCTTTAGCATTGATAAGATATTTATTCTAAAAGATGAATTCGACCTTCTTATTAAGGGTGGCTCTCAAGTTGATAGCTATGACAGAAAGACATCCACTAAGCTAATAAACGACGGGGCACGTGAGTCTAAGAGCAAAGAACGACACGCAGTCAATAGAGAGGATTTATTTAAATCGGCTATCTTTATACTTAGTAAATATCCTGATGAGTGCCGAGGAATTAAAAAAGAAATCAGTCCTGAAAAATGGAGGGATTGTATTTTCAGTCATCTCAATGAGATTCCCCCTCTTCAGATCAATAATGAGCAGGTCATACTGAAACATCTTAGGTCTGCTGTTAATGGTAAAGGGGTAGAGTAAAATTACAATATGGGTACAGTAAGTCTACTGTGTCTTATGCATGTTCATCCATACAGTTAAATTTAGCCCGTAACGACGCATAAACCACCAACAAGGGGTTACGGGCAACATGACGACACTTCAAGAAACATCACTTCCCACCAGTGGCTACATCCGCCGCTTCCGCCTAGCTCAAGCGCTGGGTGTCCATGTAGCAACCATTGATCGCTGGGTTCGAGATAAGCGACTGCCATCACCAGTTAAGTTAGGCGAGAAAAGCACTGCTTTTGATGCGGCTGAAGTTAATCGCTGGCTGGCAGAACGACGCGAGGTGGCGTGATGAAAATGAAAAACCGCCCATTACAGGCGGCTAATCAGGATGCTGACAGCTCTGATATTACGCCTGCCACAGTCATTAAGCCAACACCCAAGAAGCACCGGGCTCGCGTCTACATGATGCGCACGGGCGTTAACGGCTTCACTGAGAATGAGATCCTCCGGTATTGCCGGTTGTCCAGCGCCAGAAACTATGCGACTGAGCTGGAAAGAAGGCTTGATATTCGCCTGGAGCGCCTCGACGAGCCCAATGGTGACGGCATTGGTAGCCACTTCCGCTATCGCATTACCTGCCGCGCCGACGTAATGCGAGTGATTCAGCTGGTTAATCAAAACGCTGCCGCTGGTGGGTACACAGGTCTTTCCACGCTCGAGGTTAACGACATTCTTTCCCTCTACCCGGATGCGTTCGACGCCGCTTAACGGAGCCTGATAAATGAAAACTGAAAAATGCAGATTAATTTCTGAGGCCGCCCCTCAACCCGCCACCAGCATGGCCGCTATTTTTACCGCAGGCGAAGGCGATATTTCTGTTATCAAATTTGAAGGCGTATCCGTGCGCATAGTCAGCGTGTTTGGTGAGCCCTGGTTTGTTGCCAAAGATATTTGTGCTGCTCTGGAAATCGTTGATCACAAAGTTCCAATGCGCCGCCTGAATGACAATGAAAAGGAGGGGTATTCAATACCCACCCTTGGCGGAATTCAGACTATGACAATTGTCTCTGAGTCCGGTTTTTACAAACTTATAGCGCGGAGCCGTAAAGCATCGATCCCCGGAACAGCAGCTAACCGATTCAGCGAATGGGTATTTGGTGAGGTTATCCCGTCAATCCGTAAAACCGGCTCCTACGGCGTGCCATTCGCGTTCCTGAACGACCACAGCAAACGCAAAGCTGAATATGAGAAGAAGGCCAGTAAGCGCGGTAAAGAACTGCAGGCTTGCAAAGGGGAGAAGGCTAGCCTTGCCGCTGAAGAGGCCGCTCTTTGGCTTAAGTACCAGCCTCAGTTGCCGGAGGTTCACTAATGGCTAAACCCGCCTACCAGCCAGAACCTAATCAGCGCTATCAGGACACCAGCGGCGAATTAGTGACGGTACACAGTGTGCTATTTAATCGCGTGACGTTCTATCGTGACGGGTATGACTCACCATGCACACAATCAGTTGAGCGCTTCATCCGGGAGTACACGGGGGTGGCGCAATGATTGCTGCGTCGTGGTGTGGATCACAGCTGCGTGCAAAGCCGCATTTGGACTTAGCCAAACTTAGTCAGATCTTAACAAATCTTAACGGCTACTCAGCCAGAGATTCGGCTAAAAACCTGTTAAAACCCGACATGCCGAGCCGTAAGACGCCGTCTTACGTTAGTTTTGCCTGCTGTCACAATCCGTTAAAAAACAGCTTGCTCAGGTCGCAATATTCGGACTATGCTCAACCTTCACCGGCAAAATCCGGTGACAGGATTGGCGTCCTGGTTATGTTATCGGCGACATATGACGCGCCTAGCGTCTTTTTTTATGTCGTTAATCTAACTCACCCATTTTTCAGCGATGCGGTTATAATCCGTGCCGCTCACGAAGTAATGGTGGGCTGGATGGGGGCGGAGAAATCCGCGCCGGTTTCCGATAACGCCGGTTACGCCAACCCTGTTCAGTCCACCACCAGTGAAATTGGCGTTTCCGGTGGTGGTATCAAATACCAGTTATCGGAGGCTGCCATCATGGCTACTACCCTCACCCAAGTCACACCCAATTTTGAGTTTCGTTTCCTGGCTCTGTCACGCGCTGACATGCAGGCCAAACCTTGCCGCGTCTCTGTTCAGGCCACCAGCGAGAAAGAAGCTCGCCGCGTTCTGGCTCCTCATTTAATCCTGTCATTAGCCGCACGCCTGCCAGTTCAGGAGGTGGCACATGTTTAATCCCGTTTATGAAATTACCCTCAAGCAAGCCGCCGAGCGTGCTCATCAGGCAGAAATTATCTCCCGCTTAATTGAGCTCAGCTCAGACGAGATCGGGGAAGGTGATTTAACAGCAATTTCAGCACTGCTGCGCCGGCTCACAGGTGACGTAACCGCGTTTCTCGTTGAAATGGTCGCTGAAGAGGAGAGCCGCAATGCGCAATCCAATTGAGCTCGTTGACGCCATGAACAAAATCGAGAGCCTGGTCATTGCTGCGCAGTTCCTCACATCAAGTGACGATGAGCGTAAAACGCAAAGCGAGCTGCTTAGCATCATCGAAGATGTTGCACGAAATGCCCAAAAGAGCCGGGAGGATGACAATGCGTAGTCACTTCCAGATCCAGGCTCGTGGGCTCAACTATCGTGGCGATACCGTAGCGATAAATTATCAGGTGATTTCATCCTCAAGCGCTTACGCCAAAGCCCACGCGTTGAAAAAAGCGCGCCTTGACGGGCTGAAGCAAGCACGCATCAGTCATGCGCAGGAGGTGCTGGCATGAAAGCACAGCAAATCGAATTAAGTGACGTTATGTGTCGTATCCAGCAAGCCCAGACAGTGCTAACAGTCTGGCTCAAAACAATGACCACAGACGATGGTCTCGTGCCCGATATGGTTGATTCAGTCCTCACCATTCTGGACGGCTTGCCTGACGCTATTGCGCAGCAGATGGAGGAAAAGTAATGGCTATTTTATTTGCCGAAATTGATCAGCAAGCGGCCAATCTGAAGAAAGCGCGCGCTGTTCTCTCAGTACTGCTTGATACGATGCCGGGCACCGGTGAAAACGAGGATTTAACCTGGCTCATTAGTCTCGCCCACGGAACCGTTCACGACACTATTAAGGCGCTGGAGGCAGCTGTTGATGCCGATCTCCAATCTCGCGGTAAAGGAGCGCCGGCTAAACCATGAATAACCTACTCAAATTCCCAAAAATGCCGGAGAAATCCGGCTCTTTCTCAGCAGAAGCCACGCCTGACGGGGTGCGTATCGGCAGCCGGCTTGTAGGTTTCTCATCCGTCATTCGCCAACTGGATGAAGGCCGCTTTGATAAGCCTCTATCGGAGGGGTTTGGTGTGATTGCTGAGCTATCACTCGCTGAAATACGAAGCTGGTTCAAACCCAGCATAGAGCAGCAGGTTAACGTCTGGCGCTGGATGGTGGCAGGTGTGTTTATCGTCGAGCAGATGAGAGAGCACGGCACTACGCCGGTTACTCAGGATGACGGCACAACGTCAAACCAGACCCTCTACATGGGTAAGCATGGCGGCATCGTGGTTTATCCGGCAACTGAGCGCTTTTCACTGGCGCTCAACGTTGAAGAGCTGATGCTGAAAGACTTCACCCATGATGACCCGCACCAGAAAGCGTTAATGCTCTATCAATCAATGATCGAACCGTCCGCAGATGGGGGCATGGCTCTATCTGAGTGGGGGCGCGAAGGCTTAGCAATGCTCCACGATGGTTATATCGAATTGCTCAAAACTGAAGGCATTCCAGCCGCACCGACAGCGCACTAAGGGGAAATTAATGACGATCATGACTAAAAACTTCCGCCTGAATGCGCTCGCTAACCAGTACTCCGCAGCCATTTATAACCACATCCGGGAGCAGAACGGCGGCGCCTGGTTTCCGATGAATGTTAATGGCCAGCGGATTGAGGTTGCCATTACCGACGGCTCCGCAGGTATCAGGCTGCTGGTGGACAGTTATCTGCTTGAGCCGCTGAAGCAGGAATATTCCCACTGGGAGCAGCTTGCATCGAATCTGCTGAACCTGTGCCTAGAAGGAAATGAGCCGACTGAGCGTGGAAAAGATATCTGGCAAAGCATGATTAACGATATGAGCACCACACTCTCGAAGAAAGGGAGTCCTTTCCATGCGTAATTATGACCTTATCCGGGAGACTACCAGCGCAGCGGCTAACCGCTGGCCGCTGGTGCTGAGCCAGCTCGGAATTAAAGTGCCCCGTTCTCCCCGCCAGCACGCGCCCTGCCCCGCCTGCGGTGGTGTTGACCGCTTTCGCTTCGATGACAAAGGGCGTGGCAGTTTCTTCTGCAATCAGTGCGGTGCGGGTGACGGCTTAGACCTGATCCAGCGAGTCAACGAGTGCGGGGCAACTGAGGCCGCACGCCTGGCTGCTGATGTGCTGGGTATTGATTACCGGGCAACAGAAACTGACCAGAAAGCAGCCAGCCAGAGAAGGCAGCAACTCGACGAACAGCGCCACCAGCAGGAGCAGGAGCGCCAGAAGAAAGAGTCAGCCGAGGCCGCACACCGTCGCGATAGTTTTGTGAGCCACTATCAGAGGCTGGCAGAGCAATCTACTCCGGGTGAAAGCGAATACCTGATCGCCAAAGGGCTGGACGGCTTCCCCCTGCCGTGCCTGCCCGATGGTTCAATTCTGCTTTCGCTGGTGGATGAATCCGGAGATGTAGCAGCAGCGCAGACCATTACGCCGCAGGGCGAAAAAAAGGTTCTCTATGGCTCTTCCAAGCGCGGTGCGTGGCACCTCGTTAACCAGCCGCAGGACGTTAGCGAAATCATCATCGCTGAAGGGCTGGCTACGACACTCACCGCTCACCTGATGCGCCCCACAGCGCTTGCAGTCGTGGCGCTCGACGCCGGTAACCTCCCCACGGTAGCGCAGGCTATGAGCCAGCTTTACCCGGAGGCCAAAATCATAATCGCTGCTGATAACGACTGGCATGAACCGGGTGAGCTCGACGAACACGGCAAGCCGAAAGTTAACGGTGGAAAGATATTCGCCGTAAAAGCCGCTGAAGCCGTTAATGGCTATGTCTCATTACCACCCACCAGCTACAAGGCTGACTGGGATGATTACCGCCAGCAAAACGGGCTGGATAGCGCCACGACAGCATTCAACGATTCATTGTACCAACCGCAGGGGGAAAGCATGTGCGCTCAACTGGAAGTGATTGAAGGCGGCAAAGCAACCGCGACGGATCGCGATGCGCTAAAACCCCGGATTGAAAGCCGTCAGGATGGCGTGTACTGGGTTGAGCCAAACACCGATAAGCAGACCGGGGAAATCATCAACCGTGAAAGCTGGCTCTGCTCTCCCCTGCAGGTGATCGGCACCGGGCGCGATGACAAAGACCAGTATCTGATACTTCGCTGGCTGGCCTGGGGCTCAGACAGTGAAACCACACAGGCTATCCCGCTTGCAGACATTGGTGAGCGAGAAGGATGGAGAACACTCAAAGCTGGTGGCGTGAACGTCACAACTAAAAGCGGCCTGAGAGCGATTCTGGCGGACTGGTTACAGCGGAACGGGTCACGAGAGGTATGGAGAGTCGCGCACGCTACAGGGTGGCAGTGCGGCGCTTATATCATGCCTGACGGTGAAATCATCGGCACACCAGATAAGCCGGTGCTGTTCAACGGGCGCAGCTCAGCCGCTGCCGGTTACACCTGCAAAGGGAATGCGGCTGGCTGGCGTCAAAGTGTTGGCTCACTGGCTGCAGGCAATTACTCAATGATGACCGGCGTTGCTGCTGCGCTGGCTGCTCCACTGATTGGCCTGGCGGGCGCTGATGGGTTCGGTATTCACTTCTATGAACAATCGAGCGCCGGTAAAACCACAACCGCCAACGTTGCCAGCAGCCTTTACGGTAACCCTGACCAGCTGCGCCTGACGTGGTACGGCACCGCATTGGGCCTGGCGAACGAAGCCGCCGCGCACAACGACGCGCTGATGCCGCTGGATGAGGTAGGACAAGGCGCGGATCCGGTTAGCGTCTCACAATCAGCTTACGCCCTGTTCAACGGAGTGGGAAAACTGCAGGGAGCCAAAGAAGGCGGCAACCGTGACCTGAAGCGCTGGCGCACCGTGGCAATCAGCACCGGCGAAATGGATTTAGAAACGTTTATCGCAATGGCCGGGCGCAAGGCCAAAGCGGGCCAGCTGGTCAGGCTCCTGAATATACCGCTGAGTAAGGCTGTGAGATTCCACCAGCATGAGAACGGCAAACAGCACGCCGACGCCCTGAAGGATGCCTGGCAGAATCACCACGGCGCAGCAGGTCGGAAGTGGATTAAATGGTTAGCTGGCAATCAGCAGCAGGCCACTGAGGCTGTCAGGGAGGCAGAGGCCCGCTGGCGCGGCCTGATTCCGGCAGAATACGGCGAGCAGGTTCATCGCGTAGGCGCACGCTTTGCCATTCTCGAGGCTGCGCTGCTGCTGGGCCGGGTTATCACCGGATGGGATGAGCAAACCTGCCGTGATGCCGTTCAGCACAGCTATAACGCATGGGTGAGAGAATTTGGCACAGGTAACAAAGAGCATCAGCAAATCATTGCTCAGTGCGAAGCATTTCTGAATGCCAATGGTTTCAGCCGGTTCGCCCCATTCCCGTATGACCCTCAATCGCTGCCTATCCGTGAGATGGCGGGCTATCGCGCCAGCGGCAACCATGAAGATGATCCAATCGTCTTTTACACCTTCCCGGCAACGTTTGAGCAGGAGATCGCCAGCGGTTTCAACCCGAAGCAGTTCGCTCGCGTGCTGGTAGAAAGCGGAATGATGACACCACCAGCCAGCGGCAGAGGATTCCAGCGTAAGTCACCGAGGATTAACAAGCGGCAGTACAACGTCTATGTCATCCAGTACCGGCCAGAGGATGAGGCCGAAGAGGATTAATCCTCACACGTGAGAGAAATAGTGTTGGTTCAGTTGGTTCAGTTAGTTCATTTGTTTTCATGCTCTGATTTTAAAAGCGTTTTATCTAAAAACTGAACCAACACTGAACCAACAAATGGCTGTTTTGAACCAACAAACTCAGCGTAAAACATGTTTATTCAGGATGCCGCGCATGGTAAATGACAAAAAAGCAGAAGAGCTTGAGGCGAAAGGCCTGTACAGAAGAGCGGCCTCTCGCTGGCTGGAAGTGTTTGACCAATGTGACACTGAATCCGGTCGTGAATGGCTCAGAAACCGGCGTAATGAATGTCTGGCTAAGCGCGTTAAGCGTGCTGTGATTATCGAGTCATTTGGTGATGTGACCAAAGCGGCGGCAGATACACAGCGCAGGATGGGCTTAGCTAAGCCGGGCGGCGAGGCATTCAGATTAAAAACTAAGTGAGTTATCCATCGAGTAAGACCGGAAAACAAAGGCGTAACAACAATTGCAATGTTAACAATTATTGATAGGATGTTTCCGATTGCAATTAATGGAAATATAAATAATGAAAAAGGTTTTGGCAGTGGCGCTTGGGGCGCTGTTACTTTCGGGATGTACTGTGCGTGTTGCTGATATGACTGTCGCAAGTACCAAAAACTACAATCTGAACGCAGCTAAGTTTGAGAAAGGCGCTCGCGTTACCGGCGAAGATAAAGCGCCAATCGTAATTTTCCCTTTAGGTATTCCGAACGTTAAAACGGCGATGGATCATGCTATTGAGAAAGATAAGTGTGCGGTAGGATTGAGTGACGTGGTTATCTACCAGTTAAACCACGCCTTCCTCTTCGGCACCTACGGTTTCCGTGTTGAGGGAACGCAAATCATCGATAAATCACAGATGGGATGTGAAAACCACATCTGATCCTAAGCCACCTTCGGGTGGCTTTTTCAATGGGGCAAGGAAATGAAAAAGTCTATTCTGGCATGTCTTACATTTGTGTTCATTTTGACAGGATGTGGCCCAAAAGAGCTTTCTCCTGAAGAGAAACAAAAGGTAGAGCAACTCAAGATGGAATTATCACAAACAGAAAGTGATATCTCGTCTGCGAATGCCGCAAATCAGAATTACTCTGGCGGGCTGATTAAGACATTAATCAACGCCAGAGTGGAGGTTCTCAAAACAAACCAGGCGCTAATTAAGCAGCGAATTGATGCTATTGAATCAGGCGCAAAAATAACAATGGATGTGCCAGGAGCAAAACCTGATGAGGCGACGGCTGAGTCAGTGAAGAGCGAAATAGATGCGTTAAATGCTCAGATTTCTCAGGCTAAATCAGAAGCCAACCAGTATAGCGGTGGCCTGGTTCTTGCGATGAAACTGGCAGCAATCGCAACTCAAGAGCAAACCATGGCGATGCTTCAACAACGCTATTTGTCAGCCAAGTATGGACTTGCTAACGCTATGCCATCTGATTTGAAGCAGGGCAATGTTGCTGAAGCAAAGCAAATCGATAAACCAGCTCAGACTAGCAATAATCAGCCATTACTTCCGCCGGGAGATGGGCCATTTGGCTTGGAATCAGGTTTAAGCAAAAAGAATATCGAAGATATGACCGGTGAAGAGCTCAAGCCCTATGAGGGCGTGCCAAATCTCTATACGGTAAAGTCTCCACCAAAAAAGAACGCTGAATTTGAGGGTTTTGGTCTATTAATTTCGCCAAAGTCTGGCCTATGTCAAATCAGAGCGTTAGGTAAAAATATTGATACAGACAGCTATGGACTTGCGCTCCAGTCAAAATACAAAGAGCTTATGGATTCTCTATCTTCAATCTATGGCAAACCTAAAAGTACCGATTTTTTACTTTCAGGCTCAATCTGGAAAGAACCTCAAGACTGGATGATGGCGCTAAACAAAAAGGAACGCTTCCTCTCAACCCTATGGGAAGGATCGCCCGCAACACCTCTCAAAAACAAACTTGCATTGGTATCCATGGAAGCTAGAGCCAATAGCTCTGGCAAGGGGTATGTTTTCCTTCAGTATGATTTTGACAACATAGATGCTTGCAACGTGGAGATTGAGGACGCTAAGAAAAGCTCGTTATAAACCTTCTTCTGTATTTTGCTATATAAGCGCTTATAAAATTTTTCGACCACACCACACCTCGCTTCGGCGAGGTTTTTTATGTGCAAAATATTCGATCGAAACGATCAAATCATCGTTTCATAAATTGGCATATAAATATTAATCATTTCATTTAACGCAATTATAATCACTGTATATTTATCAGGAGGTGATTATGATTCCGAATCGCGTTAAGCCCGTACTTCTCAGCATTGAACAACTCGAAGCACTCCGCAAAATTCAGGAGCAGGAGCGCGCCAAATCCGTGCTAGGCGTAGCTCCAACCATTCATGTTATTGCTCGCGGCCTAATGGATAAAGCACTCGCACAGCTGGCGCAGGAGGCTTAATGGAACAACTCCAACGCTTAGCTGAAACCATTGCAGAAACCTACATTCGCGATCTTCAGCGCAGTAATGGTAACGCCATCGTCACCCATGATGACCAATCCGGCGAAGTGAAAAGAGAGCAACTGGCATCAGGGCTGGTGGATAACTGTATTTCTGCAGCTAAAAACCTCAACCGGGAGAACTTTGAGCACGAGGCTTACATGATGCTTGGCAAATTAATCTCCCTAGATGGCCGTGAATACCAGATTACTCGCCACGGCCGCGCCGTTATCGACACCATGAGCCGCAGCGCCCTATCTAAAGGCGCAAAGCCAGTTAGTCACTAAGAGGTGTTGATATGGCAGGCACGATGAACGCAGGCAGGCTCGTTTATGAAGTAGATATGGATACTCGCAGGCTGCTAGATGCCAGGCGTGAAATAGACGCGGCCTTGAATGGTCTTGGCGGCACTGTCGGACGCTTAGACGTTAGCGTTAACCGGGCTGAAAGGTCTGTTTCTTCACTCCAACGCACAATGTCAGGATTGAGCGCAGTAGCTCGCAGCGTGATTGCGGCTATCTCAGTTCAGCAGGTAGCCGCGTATGGCAATGAGTGGGTAACGGTCAACAACAAACTGGCTAACTCCGTTCGGGCCAATGAATCACTGGCGGAGGTGACACAGCGCGTTTTCGACATTTCTCAGAACACCATGAGCAGCCTGGCGGCAACGGCAACGCTCTATGGCCGCCTTGAGCGTGCAACTCGAAGCGCCGGCACTAGCACGCAAGATCTCATCACGCTGACTGAAACCATTAACAAGGGGTTAGCGGTATCTGGCGCCACCACTGAAGAAGCCAGCTCAACGATGACGCAGCTTTCACAGGCTCTCGCGTCTGGCGTTCTGCGCGGTGAGGAGTTCAATTCAATTTCAGAAAATGGTAGCCGCTTAGCTGTGGCGCTTGCTGATTCGCTGGGAGTAACTATTGGACAGCTCCGAGCGATGGCGGCGCAAGGAAAGCTGACAACAGAAGTGGTTGTGAATGGGTTGCTAAAACAGAGCGGAGCGATTGCCAAGGAGTTTGCAAACACCACCGTTACAATGGGCCAGGCATTCACGATCGCCACCAACAACATCACTAAGTTCGTTGGGGAAAGTTCAAGCGTTTCCACTTCAATTCGCGTGTTTAATGAGGGCGTGATTTCCCTCAGTCAAAATCTGGATGTTGTAGCGAATGCGATCGCCGTCGCAGCAGTCATTTTTGGCGGCCGTTTTGCGGGTGCGCTGGCTCTGGCAATGAAAGCTCGTATTGATGACATGTTGGCGGCGAAAGCACAGGCCAAAGCAACAGCCGAAACCGCTGCCGCTACAGCGAATGCCGCACGCGTCTCAGCTATCAAGGCTGGTCTCGATAAAGAGCAGGCGTTATCTAATTTGGCTTTGGCTCAGGCGGAATATAACGTCGCCAGAGGAACAGCGGCAGAGGCTTTTGCTCTCGATAACCTGATAGCGAAGAAATCAATCGCTATCCAGATGTCAGCGACTCACGCAGAGACCCAGCTTGCAGAGGCGGCGGCAACGCGCACGGCTACGGCAGCAGCAGCGGCAGCCACAACGACCATTGGCGGCCTTGCGAGAAACGCTCTGGCTTTAATAGGTGGCCCAACTGGTTTCGCCATGATTGCGGCGGCAGGATTGTTCTATTTTTACCAGAAAGCTCAGCAGGCTAAACAGGAAAGCATCGAATTCGCCAGCACACTGGATACCGTCATTTCCAAGATGAAAGAAATGAGCCAGGTACAGCTAAAAGGTGACCTTGCTAAGACCGCCGATGCGGTAGACGCATTGAGGGAAAAGCTTGCTGACCAGACAAAGGAGCAAGACAGAGCCAGAGATAGTGTTTCTGAGTTCCAACGCCAACTTGATGGATTGAGGAAATCAGGTGCGCCGCTTGAAGTGGTAAATGATGCCCAAAAGCGGCTCACTGATTCGATGAGAGCTCTAGATAAGGCCTCATCTGATGTTGATACCACATCAACATTGCTGGGCTCTACACTCAAAAAACAGGGACAAATTCAGGAAGAATTAAATCAGAAAGTTAGGGAGTCGGACGCCGCCTTTAAAGTGCTTGCAAACAACCTCATGGAGAGAATACCTAACGCCAGTTCAGCAGCTATTGCTGCGATGGTCTCCACGATGCAGGTTCTGGATGAAATGAATGCCAAGGTAAGTGGCGGAGTCAAACCTAAAGAGCCTGAGCTATCCAGCAAAGCACAAGATCTTATTCGAAATGCCGAACGCAGGCTGGCGCTATCGAAGCTCGAAGGTGAAGCGAGAGCCCGCCTACAAGCGCAGTACGACGCAGAAGATGCTGGTCTGACCGACGGAAAGGAAATTAAGAATCTGCAGGATAAATATGCAGCCACTCAGAAAAATACAGCAGCAAAAAAGGCTGGCAACGCGGAGGATAAAAAATCAGCCGCGCAAACTGAATCCATAACTCAGAAAATCGAAAATCTACGCCAACAATCTGAGCTATCGGCAGACTCAACCACTGAGATGAGCCGTGCTCAGGCCGTTCTCCAGGCTCAGTTGTCACTGGGAAAAGGGGCCACTCAGGATCAGATTGCGCTTGCCGGTAAGTATCGTGGCGAGATATGGGATACGTCCGCAGCAATCCGCGCACAGGCGGCCGCTATGAAGCTAATTCCTGAGCAGGCAGAAAACACTCGATACAAACAAGATGTTGCCGATCTCAAAATCGCGCTGGAACAAAAGACCATCACGCAGAAGCAGCACGACACAGCCGCCGAGCAGATGGAACAACAGCACCAGGTAAATTTAGCCCGAATCCGGGCAACGCAGAATGCCGGAATTACCCCACTACAGGAAGCGCAAGGCACTATAGATCCCGTTCAGGCGCTGGCTAATGAGAACGCCAAAAAGCTCGCATTGATACAGGAGTTCGAAACTGCCAAGGGGCAAATCACGCTCAATGGCCTGGCATTAATGAATGCTGCTAACACGCAATATGAGCAACAGCGCATAGCGGCTCAGTGGGAGATTTATCGCAACCAGAGCGCCGCTAACAGCCTTTTGGCTGACGCGGTTGATTCTCTTCAGGGTGGCGCGACTAATGCCATTACCGGCCTTCTGAATGGCACTCAGAGCCTCAGTGAGGCATTCGCCAACATCGGCACCACAATCCTCAATAGCGTCGTGAGTGGACTGGTGGAGATGGGCCTTCAATATGTGAAAAACATGATGATAGGTCAGGTGGCGGCAACCGCAGCGCTTACCTCTACAGCAACTCAGGCAACCGCAGCAACTGGAATGTGGGCACCGGCAGCAATGAGCGCCTCTATCGCCACGATGGGGGCAGCGTCAACTGTAGGCTCAACAGCCTACTCAACCGCATTAATGGCTTCTAAAGGATTGGCAGTGGCCGGGGCGCGTGAGCATGGCGGGCCTGTTCTGGCTAACTCAATGTACCGGGTGGGCGAAGGCGGTAAGCCGGAGATTTTCAAAGCCAGCAACGGCAGCCAGTACATGATCCCGGGCGATAACGGCTCGGTAATCAGCAATAAGGATATTAGCGGCTCTGGAGGCAATAGCCCGGGCATTCAGCAGCACAACTATTTCACCATTCAATCCAGCACCGGTGATCCACAGGAACTCGCTAATCAGATGGCAAAAATCGCTTATGAGCAATCACTGCGCGCCATCCAAGACCAGCAAAGGCCAGGAGGGACGCTACCCAGAAAACGATAACCCAATCGCCGACCTGAATCATTTCACTGGCCGGCGACGCTTACTAACCAGCTGCTGTGTTTGAGCAGATTCCATAATAAATCAGGAGATATCACATGAATTTAGAACAGAAATTTGCAGCGTTAAAGGCGGAGTTAGCTGAGGTAAAAGCGCAGATGAAAGCACCTGAAGAGCTGGCAAAGATTGTGCGCGAAACAACAATCGAAACGATTAAGAACGCCCAGCGCCCCGGTGGCTTGCTCCACAAAAAGTAATCTGAACGATCGCAGGGACGCGATCATGTTGAGTTTGGTCAAGCTATGGGAAGAGTCAGTGATGATTTCAGGACACGTTAGGCCGATTAGCTTTGATGATTTTCACACCATTACGCACGCACGCGCGAGTTCTGAGACAAAGTGACAGAAAGTCACTCTGTGTGAACAAAATCGGCCGCCAAATGAAGGTTAAAAACATGGCTTCAAGCATCAAAAAGCAGGTTAACCGGTACTTTAACGGTGCGCCCACCAGCCGCCTGATAGTAACCGTTGAATGTGAGCTGGTAGATAAGCTGGATAGCATGATTAAACGCCGTGGCGGCGATTACAGTCATCCCTGCTTTGGTAACCGGGCTGAGTTTGTGCGTCAGGCGATCGCTGAAAAATTAGAGCGTGAACAACGCCAAGTTCGCACTGTGGTTCGCGGCTAAAGTTCGCACGCATTGCCCTACCCCATGAATACCTGACAAAAGTTAACTTTGAGGCGAAACGAGATGGACAGCAGGGCAGCACTACTTAAGCAGCTGAAAGCCTATCACCAGCGCAGCAGAGAGCGATTTGACCGATGGCAGGAGTCAGGGTATCGACACGAATTAAAGCCTATCCATGAGCCGATTCAGGAAGAATTACGCCACATCCCATGCGCAGCTAAGACCAGAGCGGGAACTCCGTGCAAGCGCACTGACATCAGCGCAAATGGTCGCTGCAAATTTCACGGCGGCCATAGTACCGGCGCACGAACGGCTGAAGGCAAAGCCCGCCAGTTGGAAGGATATCGACGTTGGCAACTGCATAAAAAAACTCTTAGTGATCATTAAGTGCACACATCGCGATTATCTAATCTGCTGTGATAACATTTGACAGCTTCACGTTGATTTAAACTTAGTCTAAAACAGCAGGTGCCTTATGACAGATTATGATGACGACCAGTTTGATGATGAAGAGTTAGATGACGAAGAGATCGAAGACGATTCAGAAGAAGACGACGAAGATTTTGTTCCTGATTATGGTTATGAAAATGACGATGATAATTGGGACGCAGCACACGATGACGTTATAAAGCAGATGGAGAAAGGTGAAGACTGATATCTCCCACCCATTAATTAAACCGCCCTCGGGCGGTTTTTTAATGCAGGAAAATTGCTCCATGCAAGTTAGGTAGGCTTCAATTGGGCTTGCAATTCAATCGTCTTCATCTTCATCAAAAGCGTCCACATTTTGATTTTTATTACATTCAAAAGCCTTAGTGACCCTCACAGGCGCCTTACGGTATTTACGAACTAAACCAGCCTCAATAAAAGCAAAAACCCCATCTAAATCAATCATTACCAAGTCAATATCTAAGCACGCAACATAAAGTTTTGCCAAAGTAGTTTCATGAAGTTTTGACGTTCCCAGCAAGTCCCTCATTTGCTCTCTATCGATAATGAATCGACCACGAGTTTTCCCACCAAACGTTGCTTCATAGATTTCACGATTCAATATATCGGCAACTTCATCAATGCGCTCTTGAGTGACCTTCATTATTACCCCCAGATGGAATTTAGTTAGCCATAGATTCAATTTACCCACCTATAGTGCACATGAACTCCCATATGGTCAATTGAATTTCACTATAGATGGAAAATAACACCCCTGAGATGTAAAAAGCAGTCTTGAACTAACTAAATGTATGATTCCACATATGTCGAAGAGATGAAGTTGACGCCACCAGCCGCATTTAGCATAAAGAATGACTTAACGTTCACTGTAAACAGGCGCGTGCGAAATGATTAACCGATATAAGATTGAGATGACGTTGCTACGTATTGCCCGCCAGAATGGCGAACCGCTGGATAGGCATACCCTCTATACGATCCGTACCAGCGTGGCACAGGCTCTACAGGCTAAAGAACGCCATCGACAGCGAATGACGGCGCCAGAGTTTAAATGGCAGAAACCACCAAGAAGGCGGTTATTGTCACCGAAAGGCTAATTCTACAAAAGTATAATTAGCTAACTGTAACGTTACCGTCCTATCAACTATAAACCCATGTTGTGACGATGTATTCAAGTGAGAAACCTTATGAAACTGGAAAAGCTCACTCTTACCAGAAAAGAAGCCGCGGTAATCTTAGGCATCTCAACCGCCACCGTTAGTCAGTGGGTAAAAACCGGCAGATTGCGCGCCATTAAGATAAGCGATAAAGAAAACTCACGTTACCTCTTTACTCGAGAAGACTGCATAGCTGCTTTAAGGCATGGACAAACTGACCAGCTAACATCACGGAATTTTTCACCAACCCAATCAGCAGAGCCTTCTCAAACTGATGTGATCAGATCAAACAGAAACGACGCTGCTAAGCGGCTGGAAGAGGTGCTCAAACAGCGAAGCACCAACGCTAAAAGGCGCAACAGTATTGGCTAGGCTATGATTGGGTCGACCTTGAAATAATCTCCCTGACTCAAAAAAATTTCGAGTTAACGCACTATTAGGTAAGGGTAAAGGTTATACAAACGCTAAGTTTTAACCTAAAGATTAAGATTAACGTGCCGAAATTATCTAGAGTGCGGCAAGTTTTTGGATTTTAGCCTTCTACATAGTATGTTGATGTTAAGCATGTATGGGCGTTAAAAGTGCCTGTTAAACATACATTGGCTATGTGATGAAAAAGTGTATAATTCGCACCCAATGAATTAGGAGTTGTCTTAAAGAAAAGTCAACACTAATTAAATCAACGAATTAGCTGGTGGTACTGTTACGCATGGGTCGCCAAACTCACGTTGGATATCACAACTGTCGTGATGAAGGAGGCTATGATCATCTTCGCAGCAGCGTCCCTTTCTTAAGCGGCGGCGGTGATAATCAATGGCTTACTCAAGGTTATTACTTCTGGACTGATTCGCTCTACTGGGCTGAAAGGTGGAATCTAGGTCAGAAGACAACTATCAGTGAATTCACCATCACGTTTCATGAGGATGATGAGCTGCTAGACTTGGTTGGCAATACGCGTCAGATGTTTGAATTTCAAACTATGCGTAATCGTGTTGCGAAACATCTTAAAGTTCGTGATGTTGCTAAGGTTACTGTAAGTCAAGTGATAGCATACTTCAGGAAACTAGAAGGGCAGTCTAAGTCGTCGGGACTTTTCCCTTACTTAGCTGTCAAAGCACAAGACAACGCTAAAGTGGGCTTCTTCAAAAGCATGCTCTTTACCAAGTATCGCCGTGAAGAACTTTGTTTAGCAACAAGGCAACAAATGTGCGTTTTTGCTCACGCAAGGGACAGAATCACTTTCACATGTTTCGTGTCCCCACAAGAGTACAAAAAATAATATCAGGAGGAAATTATGCTTTCCTTTGAAGAAAGAATGGCTTTGTTAGACGCAGCGCTTGAAGAACATACACCGGAATCTCTCTTTGCGGAGCTATCAGGATTCCCAGCTTTCGGACCATCCTTGGCTGCGCACGTAGTCTCAGTGTCTGAAAGTGTTATTGTCATCGAGCCTAGCAATCTCGATGCTCCAACCCGAGGAAATATTACCTTTTCTTCGGAAGCTTATGACATGGGTGAAGCGGCATAGCCATGAAGCTTTCATTAAGTGAAAACAAGGTTAATCAGTTGATTTTGGTTGATGCTGAAGAGGATCAAACCTTGAGCTCCGACTTCAATTTGAACTTTGAACCTGTTTTCTTAGAGGAAAACCCTAGGCAATTCAAAATATTATTCGATTTTGAATACATAACTGCAGATAAAAAATATCTTAGAGTGGATTTTCATAGCTACTTTGTAACTGACTCAGATATTGACGATGGATTTCGCACCTCCAAGTTTCCTGTGGTTAACGCTCCAGCCATAGCATTCCCTTTTTTAAGGGCGTTCCTGGCTAACCTGCTCATCAGTAGTGGGCATCAACCGATTTTGCTGCCGAGTATAAATTTCCAAAATTTTGCTCAAGAAAATATACCAAAGCCGGTAGCACTCTAGAAAAAGGGCTCATGCAAGTGAGCCCTTATCGTTTGCGCTTCCAAGCGCTGTAAATATCCTTGTCCCACGCCTTTCCTGCTTTAGTCTGATAGCCAGCATCATTGAGCCGCTCAGCGATGATGCGCCCGTTATCGAACCCCTGCGCAATAGCATCTTCAACAATGCGCATAACTGCTGGCTCATCGTATGGTAAAGGAGGTATCCCCCGCTTCCCACCAATGAGAGCAGCCGCTGCTACTTCCATTCTTTCCACCAGCGCCATCATACGCGCATCAGGATTGCTCTCAGGCAGGTTCAGCTTCTGCCTGATGGCATCGACTAGCCAGGCGGTTTTATCTCCACCAGCAGCACTCACTGCGCCAGTAAAAGCCTCGCTTAATTCAGCGGGCACTCGGAAGGTAACGGATAGGGATTTGCTCATAACACACCATGCTGGAGGAACAGGCGGCTATTTTATCACTGTAAGACAGTGTAAGACATTAAAATATGTTGGTTCAGAATGCCTCCGTTGTTGGTTCAATTCGGGGTTGTGTTGGTTTACTTTTTTGAAATTAATCCTTTTAAAACAATTACCTTTACGAATTGAACCAACTGAACCAACTGAACGACATGTTTTTGCCTATATAATGTGCGCGAGAAATAGTAACCAAACGTGGTAACCAGTAACCGGGTTTGGTAACCACTACCCCTGATGATCCACCTTTTTGGTACGGGTCGATTCATACAGCTTGGCGCAAGGGTAACCCCATTGTAAGCAAAGTGCCTTTTCACACTTTGGTGACTTAAAAGTCACGCCCCCATTAGCTGGTGGAATGACTATCCACCACCTGAAATTATGGACAGGCCTGGACGGATTAAAAACCGCTACAGTGAGGAGTGCTTGCCCATGCTGTGATCAGCACGGTTCCCAAGATTGTCGCGTCCCAATTTGTGAGTTACCCAAAGTAACGCACACCCCATCATCGGATGCGCCCATCTATCAGCTAAAACTTTGGAATGCTTTGGAAGCTCAGGCACCATGAGATCGATTAACCGGCGGTTTCACTAGGGGTGAGCCCCCTGCTTTGATGGAAGGCTTCTAAAAATAAACATTGATGATGGTATCCAGTTAGCAAGGTATCCATACCGGTATCCACCAAAACAGTCGGTTTCCATTTCGTGGTTTCCACGCCGGTTTCCAGCATAACGACCAATTATCTACATAGGCACGCGAACACAATTATGCGTTGAGCCCACATTTACTTTTATTCACCTTTACAGACTTGGTGCCTTGGAGCACCAAAAACCCCGGGGTAATGAGTGAAACCGGCGAATCTCTGAGGTGACGTGTAAAGGTAAGAGTGGGGAGCGCGGCGAGCAGTACGCACTTTGGTACGCAGTGATGGTACGCATTATTCGTGCGTACTTATGGGGCAGATCAGATTATCATCAAAACCATAGGGCACTAGTTTTTAACGTGTACACAAGAGTGTACCCCCTTAAAAATACTCAACACCATAAGCTAGCAGTAGAAGGGCCTCATGGTAGATACTCAATAATCAGATTCAGAACATCGAGTGATCACGCCCTCCATTAATAACGTCAAGTCCGTCATCCTACGGGCTTGACGATTAATGTGGGTTAACGATTTATTGAGCGTGCCATGCGCGTGTAAGTATGTCGGATACCGCGAATGGCAATGCTGTAAGCCATGATATTTTCAGGCAATGCCATCCCGATGTAACCGGTGTCACCAATATGATGAAGATCTGCGCCCGCCATCTTACTCATTAACGCGATTTGACGAATGGTATTCACATCTGCCCCCTCTTGCGATGTCCCGATCGCTGTCATCGCCAAAGCGCCATGCGAATGAATACATTCAATGAGTGAGGTAACTTTCTGCTGACTCATACCCGGTAGTGTGCCGGGTGCAGGCACTAACACCACATCAACCCCTTGATGCACGAACTCAGCAATATCTTGCTCGGTGAGGATGCCGCTGCCACTCTCCTGAACAATGCCAGCACCATGCATCTTACCGGTGATAATGAGTGCGCTGTTACCAACCGCCTCGCGAATCATTTTCGCCGCTTTAGCCAATGCACGATTGCTTACGCCGTTATTAGGATTGCCCGTGAGAACCAAAATTTTGGATCCCATTTGCACCAAACGGCAGGCGTTTTCCGCTGTTGCCGCGCGCCCTGGCATCATTTGTAATTCATCAAGATGCGTGGCATTAAAATCAGGATCTACCGCTTCAAGATTGACCCCAATAATACGCCCGGTCAGCCGGCATAATTCATGTAAAGTTTGCTCCGGCGCAATGTTTGCGGGCATGCCATGAATAATAGGATTTTCACTGTCGAACATGTTGATTAATACAATATCAGCCCCCTGAGAGGCCGCCAATTCGGCGTTAGTAATATTATGCAGCAAGGGTGAAGTCATGCCGATAGTTTCGCTGACTACCACCCGCCCTTCGCTGGCACGCACAGCATATATCAACGCATCTTTATCCATCGGCAGCAGCTCGGAAGCTGAGCAATCCAGCAAACGTTTATGTGTCATAGAATTTATTCTCTTTGGTAAGCATCAGATTAAGATCGGGAAATTATGCATAAAATAACAGTTAGGGATCCAAAAGATATTCGCCCTGATCAATTCTTCGTAAATATCCCCTGTACCAGGTAGCGAAAGCTATACATGAAAAAAATGTTCATCATCAGGCAACGCCTTATTTCATTTTAAATAAGACATTTTCTTTTCCGTGTATAAGAAATGTCTCTAATTTGAAATTTTCTCCTTAATATCTCTAGCACAAAACTTATTAATGCCCTAAGGATGAAAAGAAAAAGACCCTGTTTTTCTGAATATTACTCGTGATCGTAATATTTTACTTTTCCTATTAATTTTTTCGAGAAACCTGTCGCCCTTCAATTCGTGCACATGCAATGGATCGTTTAAGGAAAGCGAATTTTATGCTCATCACTGTCGCGGTTCTTTTCCTTTGCGCCTTCAAACACCCATATAGGAACAGGTAAATATTATGAGATTTAACAAGATGTCAGTCGCACTCGGCTTGGGATTGATGATGACCGCCAGCCTGGCTAACGCTGTCAATAGCCAGGGTGCAGGTACTGTCACCATTAAGGGCTCAATTATTGATGCACCTTGTTCAATCAACCCAGGCTCGCAGGATCAAACCATTGATCTGGGTCAGGTATCGAAAAAGCAGTTGGCAGCGGGTGGTAAATCAACACCGGTACCCTTCAACATCAAACTGGAGAATTGCGATTTCACCGCAGGTAAAGATGTGAGTGTGACCTTTACCGGACAGGCCTCTGCTGCCGTACCGACTCTAATTGGCATGACCGGTACCGCTAGCGGTGCCAGCATTGGCCTGACAGATGGCTCAGGCCAGCTAATTAAATTGGGTCAGCCATCAACCATGACTCTGCAGAATGGTAGCAACACTTTGTCGTTCTCTGCATATCTGCAGGGTGATGGTGCCTCTGCAACCATCACACCGGGGGTATTTCAAAGCACCGTCGACTTTAGCCTGGATTATCAGTAATCGTTTTCCACGCTAATTAGAGACATGCGTAATCTGCGCATCTCTTGTTTATTTCAACAGGGTGTTAGTAGTATGTCAGTCCATACCAGGAACTCATTTCCTTTTCAAAATAACTGGCGCTTACGCCCGTTAGTAATTGCTTTATCATTGGCTTTTTTTAGCAGTGCATTAGCAGAGGAAGTTGAGTTTAATCTGGACAACATGGATATTTCCGACCGGGAAAACATTGATATGAGTCAATTTTCCCGGGCAGGTTATATGATGCCTGGTCAATATGACATGGCAATCAAAATTAATGACAATGAATCACCCACCGAGGAGGTTACTTTTTTACCGTCTGAACATGATGAAAACGAAACTGTCGCCTGCTTAACACCAAAAATGATGGCAGGCTTCGGTTTAAAGAAGTTATGGTTAGATAAAGTTACCTACTGGAATATTGAAAAATGTGCCCGGCTTGATATCATGCCGGGTATCATTTTGCGTCCTGATCTCGCGTCATCAACGCTCTACATGAATGTTCCTCAGGCATATATTGAATATCAAACTGCTAACTGGGATCCCCCTTCACGCTGGGACGAAGGGATTGCTGGATTTATTGCGGATTATAACACCAATTTTAATTACTCCTCCCCGGCACAAGGCAGTGAATCACGCGAATTAAGCGGTAATGGCGTGGTAGGTGTCAACGCCGGTCCCTGGCGTATGCGTGCGTTCTGGAATGGTACTCATTACACTGCCAATAACACTAAAACCTCTACTTTTAACTGGAATCAATATCAGGCATTTAGGGCAATCAAACCTTGGGGCGCAAAATTAATTATTGGTCAAAATGACCTCGCCAGTGATGTGTTTGAAAATGCACGCTATGTTGGCGCCAGCCTTATTAGTGATGATAGCCAGTTACCCCCCAATTTGCGTGGATACGCACCGGAGGTCCGTGGCGTGGCGAAGACCAATGCAAAAGTCACCATTAGTCACGCTGGACGTGTGTTATATGAAAGCCAGGTGGCTCCCGGTCCTTTTATTATTCAGGACTTGAGCGACTCTATTACTGGCACGCTGGATGTCAAAGTTGAAGAGCAAGATGGCAGCATTCAGACCTTTCAGGTCGAAACCGCATCTGTTCCCTATCTTAGTCGCCCTGGACAGGTTCGCTTTAAGGCGGCGGTAGGGCAAACGACAGACGATAGATTTCATCTGCAGAATGAAAGGTTAATGGCAGGGGAATTCTCATGGGGTATTAGTAACGGTTGGTCGCTGCTCGGGGGTGGATTATCCTCTGGAAAATATCATGCCGCGTCGTTGGGTGCAGGGCGTGACCTCTTATCGTTTGGGGCCCTGGCACTCACCGCAACCCAATCTTATGCAAAGCTGCCTAATAACCAAACGCGCTCTGGCGGCTCCTATAGCCTGAGTTATTCTAAACGCTTCGAAAACTATGACACGCAGGTTACCTTCGCAGGTTATCGCTTTACGGAGAAGAGCTATCTTAGTCTAAATCAATATCTTGAGGCGAGCCGTAAGCATTTGGTTATTCGTAATAATGCAGCGAATAAGCAGACCTATACCGTTTCACTTAATAAACAATTCCGTACACTCGGCGTCAGCGCATTTTTAAATTATAACTATCAGACTTACTGGAATCGTCAGGCGACCAGCCGCTGGAATATGTCGTTTGCGCGTTATTTCGATGTGGGAAATTTTAAAAACGTCAGTTTCAATCTCTCCGCCTATCGCGCACAAAATTCAGGTATACAAGATGACGGAGTGTTCTTAAGCCTGAACGTGCCTTTCGGGACCTCATCGGGCTTGAATATCAATGCACAAAATTCAGATGCCGGCCAAATCAATAGCCTGAGTTGGTATAACCGCATGGATGAACGCAACAGTTATCGCTTAGGCGCCAATGTCGATCGCCAACAACGAAGCGCTTACAGTGGCTACTACACCCATACCGGCGATAACACGCTAACGAACTATAGTGCCAGTTATAAACCCGGTCAGTATCGCTCCGCAGCCCTGTCCATGCAGGGGGGATTAACGGCCACAGCACATGGAGCAGCATTACATCGCACCATAATACCTGGAGGCACGCGTCTGATGCTGGATACTGAAGGTATTAGCGATGTGCCCATTAAGTCTTCCGGTGCGGCCACTCATAGCAACAAATTCGGAAAAGCGGTACTGGCGGATGTCAGTAGCTATATACGTAATCAGGCACATCTGGATATCAACCAACTCAACGATGACATTGAAGCGGAGTCGCCCGTTTTGCAATTAACCTTAACCGAAGGCGCCATTGGCTATCGTCGCTTTCGATTAATTAAAGGTCAAAAGCTAATGGCGGTTATTCGCCTAAGTGATGGCAGTTATCCGCCGTTTGGCGCGAGCGTATTAAGTAAAGGGCGTGAGACCGGCATTGTTGATGAGATGGGTAGCGTCTGGCTTAGTGGTGTAAACCCTGAAATGCTGATGGATGTTCGCTGGAACGGCAATATTCAATGCCAAATTACCTTCCCAAAAATATTACCCATTGATGAGAGTGGAGAAACAAACCTGCTGCTTCCGTGTACAGAAAAAGAATAATTTTGCGCATTAAAGTTTGTTGAGTATCTGTCGCTCTATTACCCCAGACATATAGAGTGAGTATTAATTTTATGAACCTGAAGGCTTCTCTCGCTACCGTGGCGATGCTGTTTGGCGCTATGATTTTTTCACAAAGCACGCTGGCTGCTGTTGCATTGGATCGCACCCGCGTCATTTATGACGGCGCTGAACGCTCAATCAGTTTGAATATCAGCAATGAAAATAAAGCGCGTCCGTATCTGGCGCAAAGCTGGCTGGAAGATGAGCAAGGAAAAAAAATAAAGTCGCCGCTTATGGCGCTCCCTCCAGTTCAGCGTATTGAGCCGGGTCATAAAAGCGCGATTAAAATCCAATCTTTACCTGCCGCAAAATCATTGCCTCAGGATCGTGAATCTTTGTTTTACTTTAATTTGCGCGAGATTCCGCCACGCAGTGAAAAACAAAACGTATTACAAATTGCGTTACAGACCCGCATCAAACTATTTTATCGTCCAGAAAAATTAATGATCGATCCACGAGCTTCAATCAAACCCGTACAAAATCAACTCACGTTGAAAAAAAACGGTGATCAATACACGGTGATAAATCCTACCGGATATTATGTCACGCTGATTACTGCAGCCAGTCATGTTGATGGTAAAGAAGAAAGTGATTTTAAACCGATCATGATTCCGCCACAAGGCAGTGCCGCTATTAACGTAAAAGCCAGTAAGTTAGGTTCGCATCCGGTATTAAGCTATATCGACGATTTCGGCGGTCGGCCAAAATTGACATTCAGTTGCAAAGCCAATGTGTGCCGTGTCACCGATAGCCGCGAATAAGCATGAACAGCATGAAGTGGCTGGTCATCTTCTTCGCACTGCTGCACTGCAAAATGCTCTTCTCAGCGCCGATCGCGCCGCATGAAGAAATTATCCCCGGCACGAATAGATATCCAATTAATGTGTCGGGGATTATCGTCAGCTCCCAATGTACTTTGAATGGTGATCGAGAAAGTCGTGTTAACTTCGGCGATATCATCATTCAACTAATTGATGGTATCCGGTTCAGTAAATCGGTGCCATTCACCGTCACGTGTCCGGGAGCTTTCAACGGGGAGCAGGAAGTTTTTATCTCAGCTACAGCGGCGGTGTTTGATAAAAATGTCATTTCTACCACCAACAGCAATGTGGGCATCAAATTAATATTAAACGGTAAAGACATTGAAATAAATAAAGCACACAATATTGACTGGCGAGTATCAAACACATTGATTGCCGTACCGGTTAAAAACAAGGTCAAAGTCACAGCGGGGGAATTTACTGCAACCGCTACCATGGTATTGAATGTTCGTTGAGAAGACGCGGAATGCAGATCTTAAAAATAATGTTCTGTCCACTGATCATTACATTTGCGTTGCATAGCACGTTGTCTAGTGCCAATGCAGGCGTCAATTTTTCAGGAAAGCTGATTAACGTCCCGTGTAAAATTGACAATAATAATGATATTGATGTTAACTTTGGCGACAGTGTGGATATTAATGAAATAGATGGCCTGAAATACACTGAATTGCTAACGCTGTCGATTAAGTGTGATGAAAACTATTCCGAAAACCTTTACTTCCGTGTATCGGGCAACGCAGCAATATTTGATAAAGCAGCAATACGCACTAACATCACTAACGTTGGGATAAAATTCATCAATGGTAAAGATGGCACACCACTCGAAATAAACAAAAAATACAATTACGTGCAGACAGGTGATTTTTCTCTAAAGGTGGTTCCTGTTAAAAAATCTGGTTCAATACCCTTGCCAGGTAAGTTAACAATAAGTGCTCAACTGATTGTCGAGCCTCAGTGAATGAAAACTGCAATGCTCATACTGTCACTCTTTATTTATTGTTGTAATTCACACGCTGTGAAAATAAATTTTTCAGCCACACTGATCAGTATTAATTGCGTAATAAACAATGACAAACCGGCAGACGTTGATTTTGGTGATGCAGTAGGAGTAAATCATGTTGATGGTGTGAGATATCAACAGCGTGTTCCCATCAGTATCGTATGTCGGACCCCGCCGGGAAAACAGCTGGAACTGGCATTTTTGGGCATAACCAGCAATTTTGATGCCAGCGCATTATTCACAGGGATTGATGATTTAGGTATCAGGATAATGCAAAATAATCAACCCATTATAATCAATCAGCGCTTTACGCTTGATGATCTTACGCAGCCAATATTTTATGCCGTTCCGATAAAGCGAGCTGGCAGCGCTTTGAAAAGCGGACGTTTTAAAGCGCTTGCAACGCTTGTTATTAAATACGAGTAATGATTATGCGCTTCCATATTATGTTAATAACTCTGCTATCAACATGTTCTATAAACGCCTTTGCAGCTGCTGACTTTTCTTTTACAGGCGGATTAGTGCAGGAACCCTGCATTCTCGACCCCAACAGCAGTGATATTGTTATTGATTTTGGCAGCGTCATTAATAAATTTCTTTATCGCTATCAACGTACCGCAGGTATTTCCATAACGCTTAATTTACAGGGTTGCGATACCTCAACATCCGATAAACTCTCAATCACCTTTAAGGCAACAGAAGATGTGCAACAAGCGGGCATGATGGCACTTGATCCATCCAGTACCGCAAAAGGCATCGCCATTGGCGTTGAAGAAAAAGGTATTTTTATTCCGATAAACAAAAGCGTCGAGAGGATTTTCCATTCTGGTGACAACAAAATGGTCTATCACTTATTCCTGTCTGCTAATCGTGAAAGCATTAAAAATAACGAATTACATCCCGGTACAATCAATGCCAGCGCAACCGTAGAACTGGAGTATCACTAATGAGCATTTTTAAACTCATCATTTATTTTATTTGCATAATTACTCCTGCATCAGCACAAGCCACAATCATCAGCCATAATGTTTATTTTTCCTGGGTAGGGAAATATACTACCTTTCGTGTTTATGTTGATCACTGGGATGAAGATAGCCCTTTAAAAAATCCGTGTTATAAGCAGCCGGGCTGTAAAATCGCGTCCTTTCCCGAAAATAATAATGTTCCTGCTGACATTCATGCGCCAAATGTTTTATTCGCAGAAAACTATGCAACCATTGGCGAACTGGGAAAAGCGTATAAAGCTAAATATCCTTTATCGACAGAACATACCTTCCAGATAGACGGATGGTCCACTGATTATAATTGTTTCCGACTGGCAACATTTCAAAATGATTGGCATGATGCAACCTTTCTGCCTGATAATATATGTATCAGAGATCATAAATATCCTGTTAGTTGTTCACTTTTGGGTGATACTAATCTCTATCACGGCTATGTTTCTGATAAAAGCATAAACGGTAATACTGCTCAAACGCAGTTAACACTATCCTGTAGCTCAGCGGCAACGGCAAAAATTTACGCGGTAGGGTTTAACACCAATATTGTCTCACTCCGTTCGGATGACAGTTTGCAGACTGAATTAAAAGTCAACGATCAAGATGCTTCTGAAGGCATTGAGATTGAAGTTAATTCAGCCGACTCGCTGGCAACGTTTACGCTTAGCTCAACGCTGCGTACTCATGGAGCAGTCACACCTGGCGCATTTAATGGTGCCGGCACGCTCATCATTTCCGCTTATTGATTAGAAGAAAACCATGTTTTTCAGCCCTACTGTTCGCAAGCCCCCATTTACTACATTGCTTGTTTCATTAGTCGTGGCGAGCGACTTAATATTGATGCTGCAAGTTTACGTTGCCAATATGGGCGGTTCAGGTTTTCGCCTGCCGCAAAATCTTATTACGCTCATTTTTATGGGCACCTGTATTTTTATCGTGGCAATAAAATGCCTCCTTTCGCCCCCCTCAACGGACGGGGTGCGAGTGGCAAAGGTGACACCGACATGGCTGCTAGCGTTTCTGATCCTTAGCCAGCCCGTACTCTGTACGTTTAACGGCAATCATGATGTGACCTTACTCCCCCAGTTAACTGCCTATGCTCTGGCAGTGCTGTTTTACCTGGCCATGCTACAAATCCCCCTTTCGCCAAACGTTAAAAGGCTCTGGCTGGTATGCATTATTACTGCGGCCGTGGCGCAAGCGATGCTGGCGCTATGCCAACTCTTCATGACTGGGGCAAATAACTGGATGGAATTTCCGGCAGATGGCACCCGCGTCTATGGCATTTTCCAGCAGGTAAATTTACTGGGTAGTTTTCTGGCTACTGGCTGGACGTTAGCGCTGTATTTTAGCTTTAAGGTGCGTCATGGCGGGCTTCGTTTACTATTGGCAGCGATCATGGCTGTATTGCTGGTGATTTTAATGATCATCCAGTCTCGCGTTGCCTGGCTTGGTGCGTCGGCCAGTAGCGCTTTACTTTTCTGGACATTCCGCCGGCATCGCCATTGGCGGCAACACCTCTTGATTGGCTTACCGATTGCATTAGCAATTGTGATAGCTTGCCAGACCCTGCTCGCGTATGCACCCATGGCGGGATTACAAAAAGTGGATAAAACCCATTCAACGGCAGGCCGTGTGCAGATGATCACGCACAGCCTGCATATGATCGCCGAACGTCCTTTACGTGGTTGGGGTGCCGGTCATTTTGAGCACGATTATCTGCTGCACGTACGTGAGGAAACGGCGCATCCGTTGAATTCTCGTCCCCCAACGCACCCGCATAATGAAATCCTGTTTCAGTGGGTGGAAAATGGCGTTATTGCGCTGGCGGGAGTGGCACTAATAATTTGGGCATGGTTCAAGCCCGTCGTAACCGGCAGCCCTCATGCAAGGCGACGCGCCTTTACGTTTTGGACGATGACCTTACCTATCGTGACCCATCTGCTTTTTGAGTATCCACTCTACCAGTCCGCGCCGCATGGTTTGGTATTACTACTGCTGATCCGTCTGATGCAATCTGAGTCAGATCTGCAAAGCCTGACTCTGCGCCCGTTGGCGCATTACGCTGCGGCTGGGTTTGTCACCCTTTTTGCTCTCGCATTGATGGTTTTTGCGGCAACAGGTTTGCACACCAATGCCATCCTGACGCAAATTGAGCGCAACAGGTTTGCTGATTTTTCCCATGCTGAGCAACTTATTAATCCTTACGCCCAATGGGAGCGCTATCAGTTTGATGCAAACCTTCATCGTCTAATGACGTTTAACAGCACAAACGATGTCGGGCAATTAATCCAATTCAAAGTGTGGGCCAGGGAATACCTGACAAAGCACCATGATGCCAACGTAACCTACTCACTGCTTAAAATTGCCATGTTGCAGGGAGACATGGAATGGCAACAGAGACTGCATCAGCGCGGTCATCAGCTTTTTCCTGAAGACAAACGCTTTAATCTTCCTGAGCAAAGTAAATAAAGCGTAAAGATTAGTGTGTCCTTATTAACAGACAGTTCTTAATCCACTATGTGATGGGTATTTTGACTTCTATAGGATGAGTTTACCCTGCTGTTTTTAAAGGGAATGAATAAAAGGTGATAGAATAAGGCCGTTCTAACCATGAATGTGCTCAATCCTGAGGATTGCAGAGATTGGGTAACATTGACGGCACTTTTTGCTAAAGTGCTGGTCGTAATCAATACAGTTGTACCGCTCCAGGAACTCAGGGACCCTTTTTCTTCGTGCGATACATTTTTTCCCCGACATGAAGGCGTTATGACGAAATCCAGGCAGTTCCGTTCCAAACTTCTGCATCCCCGTTATTGGTTTACCTGGTTTGGGCTAGGTGTGCTGTGGCTGCTGGTGCAACTTCCTTACCCCATTCTGATCCGGCTTGGTGCTGGCGCTGGCAAATTGTCGCGTCACTTCCTGAAGCGCCGCGAACGCATCACCCGTCGCAATATTGAGCTGTGCTTCCCCAATATTAAGGAAGAGAAAATCGAGGCGATGATCGCCGGCAACTTCGAATCGCTAGGAATGGCGCTGGCAGAAACCGGCATTGCCTGGTTCTGGTCTGATGCACGCGTGCGTCGTTACTTCGAAGTGCATGGTCTGGAAAACCTGCAGCACGCACAAAGCCACCAGCGTGGTGTGATGGTCATCGGTGTGCACTTTATGTCGCTGGAGCTGGGCGGCCGCATTACCGGTTTATGCCAGCCAATGATGGCGATGTATCGTCCGCACAATAATCAGGCGATGGAGTGGGCACAAACCAAAGGTCGCATGCGTTCGAATAAAGCAATGATTGATCGTCGCGATTTGCGCGGCATGGTGCAGGCGCTGAAAAAAGGCGAAGCGGTCTGGTTCGCACCGGATCAGGATTACGGCCCCAAAGGCAGCGTGTTTGCTCCGCTGTTTGCGGTGAAACAAGCGGCGACCACCAACGGCACCTATGTTTTGTCTCGTCTGGCAAAACCGGCAATGCTGACCATCGTGTTGATTCGAAACCAGGATAAGAGCGGTTATCAGCTGATTATTCAGCCTGAACTGGAAAATTATCCGTATGAAGATGAAGCCGCTGCCGCTGCTTACATGAATCGCGTGATTGAGAATGAAATTCTGCGCGCGCCCGACCAATATCTGTGGCTGCATCGTCGCTTTAAAACCCGTCCGCCGGGTGAAGCGTCTCTCTATATCTAATCTCTTGATGCAGCAGGTTTTCACCTGCTGCTCATTTTCTCTGCTCACATTTAACAACCATTCTTAACGAAAAACAGGTTTGTCAAAATCTGCCCCGCCTCTTGTAATGGTCGCCTTCACCTCTCTTTGACCAGAACCATGACACAGCACTTTCACTGCAAATTTCTCGCGCTGGCCGTTGCCACTGCGCTGCTGGCCAGTTGTGCCAATCCACACGGCTTACACCCCAAAAACACGCTGCTTGATGCTAACGCTCTGCAAGCCAGTCAATCCCTGAAAAACGCGCATTTCAGCGCCGCGAATTGGCCAAAGAGCGCATGGTGGCAAGGTTTTAACGATGCTCAACTCAATCGAATGATTGATGATGCGATGGCATCCAACCCGGATTTGCAGGTAGTCAACGCGCAAGCGGATAAAGCCAATGCACAAGTGATTGCCGCCGATGCCGAACGCTATCCGGATGTCGATCTCAACGCGGGCATTACGCGCTCGCGTGTAGCAAAAGTGGATGATCCGCTGCTGGAGGGGAAAAGCTACAGCACGCTGCGCACCGCTAACGTTGGCTTGAGCTACACCTTCGATTTATGGGGCGGCAAAAAAGATGCCGCTGAAGCCGCATTGGGGCAAGCACGTGCCAGCGAGTTGGATCGTCAGGCCAGTCAGTTAACGCTGGCCGCGAACGTGACGCGAGCGTGGAACCACCTTAATCTCGCCTGGAATAATGCCGAACTGGCGCAGCAGAATGCCGAGCGTGCGGCGGGTATCGCCAAAATTCAGCAGCAATATGTCAGCGCTGGACTCACTTCCGATTACCAATATAAGCAGGCGCTGTCGCAGCAGAAAACCGCGCAAGCCGAATTGACGCAAGCTAAACAGCAAGTCACTGATGCCGGTATTCAGCTTTCGACGCTGATAGGTAAAGGCCCGGATTACTGGCATCAGCTAAAACCGGCGCAGATGAATGTGCCGGTCGCCGCCATGCTGCCAAACGCCATTCCGGCCGAACTGCTGGGTCGTCGTCCGGATGTGGTGGCCGCGCGCTGGCGCGTTGAAGCGGCATCGAAACAGATCGCCGCCAGCAAAACCGAGTTCTATCCCAACATCAATTTGGTGGCCGAAGCCGGCACCAAATCACTGCTCGGCGATGCCTTGTTTGGTGCACCAAGCCGCTTCTTTAATGTGGGACCGAGTTTGTCATTGCCAATCTTTGACGCGGGCAAACGTCGCGCCGATTTAGCAGAGAGCGACGCCGATTACGATCTGGCGGTGGCGCAGTACAACAAGTTGCTGATTAGTTCACTGGGCAATATCAGCGACACCATTACTCAGTTGCAGTCGATTCAGGATCAGCTGGCGCAACAGGAAAGCGCCAACCAGCTGATTCACAGCGCGTGGGATGATTTGCATCGTGAATACGCAGCGGGCCTGCGTCCTTATCTTGATGTGCTGACAATCCAAAATCAGCTGATCGAATCCGACCAAAAACGGGTGGCGCTGAAGGCGCAGCAGATTAACCTTGCAGTGGTTTTGATAGAAGATTTGGGCGGCGGATTCCAGAGCTCCAACTCTAAAGTTTAAAAAGTCACCATCAATGGCGGCCCTGCGCAGGAATGTGCCGATTTTGTCGGCTGGCATTCTACCGTGCATTGATGAATCATAGTCCGCACTGTGTAATCACCTGCGGACTATTATGATGGAACAGAATATTGAGGCTGGTTGGTTGCGGCCTCTGATTGCCGACCGACTCACACCTTACCTCGAAATTGATGCAGCGCGCCTGCAACGCAACCTGCAACAGATGCAGCAAAAAGCCGATGCCGCTGGCGTCACGCTACGTCCTCATATCAAAACCCATAAAAGCGTCTGGATTGCTGAGCAGCAGCGAAAGCTCGGCGCGCGCGGCATTACCGTATCTAAACCGAGTGAAGGCATCGCTTTTATTCTCGCTGGCGAACGCGATCTACTGCTGGCTTACCCCGTAGTGCATGCCGAAACGCTGAAAGAATTTTTGGCGGTGGCCGCACAACATCAGGCGCGCATTACCTGCATTGCGGATTGCACGAATGGCGTGGCGGCAATAGCGGCTGCACATCAGCGCCAGCCCGATTGCCAGCTGGCGTTAGCCATCAAAGTGGATGTGGGATTACATCGCATCGGTGTTGATCCGCACGGCGATGCCGCCGTTACGCTGGCGCAGCAGATACAGGGTGCGGGCCTCACGTTTGCCGGGCTGGTTTCTCATGCCGGTCACGCTTATGGCGCAGGCAACGCCGCAGCGATTGCCGACGTTGCCCTGCAGGAAATCACATGGATGCGTGCTCTGCAGCAGCGCCTGATTGCCGCTGGTTTTGCGCACTGCCCGATTTCAGTCGGTTCAACGCCAACGGCATTGGCGGCACCCGTCGCGCAGGGCAGCGATGAAATCCGCCCCGGCAATTATGCGCTGCTCGATCTTACCGCATGGCGTTTAGGTCTTTGCACGCCAGAGGCGTTGGCGCTGAGCGTGGTAACGCGCGTGGTAGCGGTCAATCCGCACTTCGCCATTATTGATGCCGGTTCCAAAATGCTTAGCTCTGACAAAGGGCCGCACGGCACCAATGCCAGCGGATTTGGTATCGCCGTCGATGAGCAAGGCAATCATTATGAAGTGTTGAAGCTGTCGGAGGAGCATGGTTTCCTGCAATATGCTGAACAGGCACCCGCCGTTGGCGCGCTGCTACGCATCTTCCCTAATCACAGCTGCGCGGTAGTTGCGCAGTCCGATCGCTTCGTGCTGCGCCATGCTGATGGTACGGGTGAAGAACAGGCTATTCAGGGACGCGGCAAGTTTATCTGATTACAGCGTTTTCACGGAAACCGCTGCTGACCCACACTTCCATGACCGGGCCGTTTGCAGCCCGGTATCAGCGTGCTTTAATGGCTGTATCACATCAGGAGGTCCCATGCTGCCATCTCAGACCGTCACACTAACGGTTCCACGCAACTGGTTAGATTTGTATGAAACCATCTGGAAACCGGAATGCTTTGCCAAATGGGCTAGCGGACTCAGCGCCAGTACGCTGACGCAGGAAGGGAACAGCTGGAAAGCCAAAGGTCCCGAGGGAACGGTAAAGATTCGCTTTACCCCACACAATCCCTTTGGCGTGATGGATCACTGGATTGATACCGGAACGGGTAAAGAGATTTATATGCCGATGCGGGTGATTGCCAATGAGCAAGGTGCGGAAGTGGTGATGGTGGTTTATCGTCAAGCATTCATGTCTGACGAGAAGTTTGCCGAGGATGTTGCATGGGTAAAACGCGATCTGGAACAGCTTCTTCATCTGTTAACTCATTAGAATCAATGGATTATGCAGAGATAGCCTCTTTAACGCATGCTGGAATCAATCAATAAAAATCGCTGACTTTTTTGCTCAGTAGCGTTTAACTGTTTTGCTCAAGCCTTCACGTATTTATCTGCTAATCACCAGTCTGGCTTAAGCATCCTCAACAGGAAAATTCCTGGTGAGGATGTGCAGAAAAATGCTGAGTGCCTCTGATTTATCAAAGTTTTTTCTGTATTTCTTTATCGCCGATTCATTCAACCGTATGGAATGAAGAAAAGCACTAATAAATAGTAAATCATTCGCCTTATATATTCTGATGCAAATTCTGAAACCATTTATTCCTGCGGTCTATTTATAGGAGTTTTCTGATGGTGTTAAATTAATTAAAACACGGTATAACTCATTTCACACACAGCAGTAACCATAATAACAACAGCAGGGAAATAACATGGATCGCTCAACCTATCCTTTGTTATCAGAAAAAGAATTTGTTGAGATTGCCAGCCGGATGCTGGCCGGGGAATATATAAACTCAAAGGGATTTTATAATGATCTTACGGATTTCCTCCGTACAGGAGGAGATACCATTAAGACAACAACATCATTAAGCGCCAGGGTCATCTTAATAAATTCAGAACATCATTTAATTGAACGCATTTTTACGTGGCAAAACCTGAAAGGTATATCAGGGCTGCGTCAGGATGCGCTGCATTGATGTAAGCTGTGCTTTGGCCTGTGGCCAGAGTAACCCCTTAATTGCACTGGTACATATACCATAATGAGCAGAATATGGCGATAAGAGAAAAAAATCTGACCAACGCTAAATGGTCAATTTTGTCATCGATTAAAATCGTCGGCATTGGTGTTTTACAACTTTCACTTCTGGCACAAATACTCCAGGCAAACGAGTTAAATTTACTCGCCATTGCTATTGTAATGTTATTGATTATTGACACACTGGCCGATCGCGGATTTGGCAATACCATTATCAGAACTAAAAACCTGAACAATAGCGATCTCTCAATATTATATTGGGGGAATGTATTAAGCGGACTCGCTATTTTTGCCGCGCTGTTTATTGGTAGCGATATTTCTAGCCGAATAATGAATCAACCCGAAATGGCAATAATGCTGGAAATGATTTCGGTCATCTTCATTATTATTCCGCAGGGACAACATTATCGCGCCATATTACAGCGGGAAAACCAATTTTCACGCATCGCTTTCGCGGAAACATCTTCTGTACTGGTGGGATTAAGCGTCACACTGTTTACCGTGTGGCTGACACCTTCAGTGCTGTGCGCCATCTGGGGCTACCTCGCCATGGTATCCATCAGAATGCTGATTTACTGCTACTACGGTCGCTCCTGGTTCCAGCCAGAATACCGCTTTAGCCTGAAAAGTTTCGCTAACGTGCGAGCAAGAAACGGATAATAAAAACAAGTCTGTATGGTGGGCTCTGGGCATCTGAAAAGATGCGTTCGCGTGCTGGTCGCCAGCACGCTTTTTTCTTTTTAGGCTTCCAGTAACTCTTCCAGTGACTGAAAACTGAGTTCACTTAACTTGCCGTTACGCTGCAAGCGCAGCCAACTCACTATCATGCGTAACTCATCAATCACCATGTAGAGATCGGCCATATCATTCTTGCTTTTGACCTGCAGTCGCGCCAGTGCATTGAGTTTGTGTGCATTCACTGTTTTATGACTGATGCCCAGGCGAATGCCGATGTGCTCAATGCTGTAACCCCACGCCATCATCAGTAGCACCCTTAATTGCCTGTCTGGCAGAAGAATATCCGCGCCTTCAACTAACTGAATTTGGGCATTAGTGTTGATGCTGGTGAGGAGACGGCTGGAAAGTATCTGACGAGATGATTTTAAGTCCAACACCGTCAGCGAAGGCAGGTAACGACTGAGCGCATGCATCAGGGGTAACAAACGCCGCGTCAGCACCACGATTTGCATCGTGGGAAACTGCTGCTGTAAGGCGTAAAGCACTTTTAAGGTGCCGGTTAGCGGCATATTTTCATGAAAGATACACACCAGCAAACGCGGTTTCATCTTTTCGCACTTCGCCATGACCGTGCTGAGAGACCATAGCTCATGCAGCTGACACGCAACAGGTAACGAGGACAAAAGACTCTCAAGCCCCAGCGCCGCCAGTTTGTCAGAGGAGAAAAAGAGGATGTCTTCGTTACGAGTTTTCATGCCTGTCCAATAGTTGCTACGCGTGATGCCTGAGAGCGGAAAGCCGGGTTTATTTGCCAGTAATCACGTACGACACAAACTGGATGGAACTTAAGAAGAGAAGATCAGCCCTCTCTTCGCATCATTTATACTTATGCGAAAAGGTCATTAACTGCAGATATATCCCGCACGTTAAGCCTGTTAACATGCACACCATCAAAATGCCTAATCCGATGACGCTTAATTTAGAAAATCTCAGTGGTCTACACTCTGGGAAATCTTTAGCCTTGCCGCCAATTTACTGGAGTGCTCTATGTTATTAACCGTTCTCTATATTATTGGTATTACAGCCGAAGCCATGACCGGCGCGCTGGCGGCAGGACGTCGTAAAATGGACCTGTTTGGCGTGATTATCATCGCCTCGGTCACTGCCATTGGCGGCGGTTCGGTGCGTGACATTCTACTGGGCCACTATCCGCTCAGTTGGGTTAAAAACCCGGAGTACATCATGATCGTGGCTGCGGCTGCGGTTGTGACCACTTTTGTTGCACCGCTAATGACGCACCTGCGCAAAGTTTTTCTGGTGCTGGATGCGCTGGGTTTAGTGGTGTTCTCCATTATTGGCGCCCAGGTTGCACTGGATAGCGGGCACGCCTCCATCATTGCAGCCATCGCCGCCGTGATCACTGGCGTATTCGGCGGAGTGCTGCGCGATATGTTCTGCAACCGTATTCCGCTGGTGTTCCAGAAAGAGCTGTATGCCGGTATCGCTTTCGCCTCGGGCTGGATGTATATCCTGTTGCTGAAAACGCCGCTGGCGCATGAAGCGGTGGTGATCATCACGCTACTGTTCGGCTTCTTCGCCCGCTTGCTGGCGCTGCGTTTCCGCCTCGGTTTGCCGATCTTCAACTATCCCCATCCTGAACATTGAATCAGTTGCAGGAATCTCCTGCTGCTGCAGAAAGTGAATCAACTGCTGCAGGTGCGCATCCTGCAGCATCATCACAATCCGTTGTGCTAACACGCTACCGATACCGGGCAGTTGCTGCCAGCTTTCCGCCGTTCGCGCCAGCAACTGCGACCACTGCGCATCCGGTAAAGCCTGTAACGCTGCACGCGGCAACGGCAAGCCAAGCGCACTCACCCAGCGTCGCAGCGGCTGCTCACGCGTCAGGTTAAAGCGGTGCCAGATAAGTTGCGCGCGAGCCGGCGTGATGCCATTAGCCTGCGCAATCTGATCCGGCGTCAGGGTCAGCCAGGAAAAGAGATGGCTGATAGCGCCGCTATCCAGTAGGCGCTGCCAGCTGCTGCGCTGAACACCCGCAATATCGAGTACCGACTTCTGGCTGAGCCAGCTAAGGCGAGATAAAAACTGCGCCCGGCAGTCGGCGCTAAAGTGCAGACAGGTTAAGCCGTGGAATTCACCCTCCTGTGGCGACGCTGGATAATCGCGCTGCGCCACACGCCAAATCACGCGCTCCAGTCGCGGAATGCCTAATCCCGCCAGCGTGAGCGTCACCTCATCACCCGCGATCACATCCAGTTCCCGCCAGCGTCGCAGGGAACCAATGTTTACCCGGCGTACCGTTTTGTCCTCCAGTTGTACCGGTATCAGATTTAGCACCACAGCGATCTTGCCCGTGCGGCCCACATTGAAATCCACTGACAGCACTTCGCTGCTGACTTCTGCTGGTTGATACTTCCATGCCGCTGACCAACTGCCCTGGCCGGGCTGCCAGTCGCGCCCTGCGCTGACAGGTGATTGATGGATTACCACGCCGTCGGTGACAAACGGCAGCGATTCGCGGAACCAGCGATCGCGCCATACCGCGACTTCCTCTTCATTACTCACCTGACGGCTCCAGCTCTGCGCCAGCCCAAATCCCCATTGTGTGAGCTGCGCCAGACGATCGGGCATTGAATTGGGTCCATCCGGCCACGCCCAGATAAATACGCCAAGGCGCTCAAGCAGCGGGCTGGTGTCGTGGCGCATCATCGCTCCCGCCACCTGAGCGCGCGCGTTCTTGCCGCCGTCACGCGCCTGTTGATGATCGGTCATTTGCAGAAACAGCTCACCTTGCAGCACCACTTCCTCACGCAAGGTATCCAGCCGCTGCGGGATGGAGGGAATATGTGCGGATTTGGCCAGCCACTCTTCGCCACGCAAACCATCGCCGCGGCTGATCAATGAGGCCAACTTACCCTGTCGATATACTAAAGTAACGGCGACGCCATCGACTTTCGGCTGCAGCCATAGCGCAGATTTGTCCTGCATCCAGTACGCCACTGCCAGCTTATCGCGCAGTTTGCGCACGCCGGTATGCGCCACCGGATGATGCGTACTGCCATCGGTGGTGAGTTGTGCATCGTAGGTGGCGTGCGCCGGAGTGAAACAGCGCTGCCACTGCTGTAATCGCTGTTGCAGGCTGTCGTAATCGGCATCGGTCACCAGATTAGTGCCCTGCCGGTAATACGCGTCATCCCACTGTCGTAGCTGGGTTTGCAGCTGTGTGATTTCCTGCCCCGCGCGCACCGGCGACCAATTCGGGCAGAGCGCTTCGGCCCAGCAACCCATACTGAATAAGCAACACAATAGACTCAGGCATCCTTTCATCTTCGCTCTCCTTTTTTGCTATTGGAGCGCGCAGCGCAGGCCTTTACCAGCCATGAAGATTGTGCGCTGGATGCAGATTCCAGAGATTAAATTGCTGTTGCAGCCTGCTACATCAGCCTCTGGCGCGGCTTCACAGAAAAAAGAATTGCCTCAGCCAAGCGGCAAACGCTGCGTGACCACCCCAAGCCGTGTATACTGTGCAGGAAATCGACTCCGCTCTTTACTCAATTCAAGATAACCATGGCTCAAGGCACGCTTTATATAGTTTCCGCCCCCAGCGGCGCGGGTAAATCCAGCCTGATTCAGGCGCTGTTAAAGACACAACCGCTGTACGATACGCAGGTGTCTATTTCTCATACCACCCGTGGCGTGCGTCCCGGTGAAGCTCATGGTGAGCACTACTTTTTCGTCTCTAAGTCCGAATTCGAGACCATGATTGCAACAGACGACTTCCTCGAACATGCGGAAGTGTTTGGCAATTATTATGGTACGTCACGCGCTGCGATTGAGCAGGTGCTGGCGACCGGCGTGGACGTCTTCCTGGATATCGACTGGCAAGGTGCGCAGCAAATTCGCCAGAAAATGCCTGCCGCTCGCAGCATCTTTGTGCTGCCGCCTTCTACCGAAGAGTTGGATCGTCGCCTGCGTGGCCGCGGTCAGGACAGCGAAGAGGTGATTGCCCGTCGTATGCAACAGGCCGTGGCGGAAATGAGCCACTACGCCGAGTATGACTATTTAATTGTTAATGATGATTTCGATCTGGCGCTGTCAGATCTGAAAACCATTATTCGCGCAGAACGTCTGCGTATGGGTCGCCAAAAATCGCGACATGATGCTTTAATCAGCAAACTATTGGCAGTCTGAATTCACTTTCAGTATTATGCCCAGTCATTTCTTCATCATCTGTGGAGTAGCACACCTATGGCACGCGTAACCGTTCAGGACGCAGTAGAGAAAGTTGGTAACCGTTTTGACCTGGTGTTGGTCGCTGCACGTCGTGCACGTCAGATGCAGGTAGGCGGTAAAGATGCGCTGGTTCCGGAAGAGAACGATAAGCCAACCGTTATCGCCCTGCGCGAAATCGAAGAAGGTTTGATCACTACCCAGATTCTGGATGTCCGTGATCGTCAGGAACAGCATGAGCAGGAAGCCGCTGAGTTACAAGCCGTTACCGCTATCGCTGAAGGTCGTCGTTAACAGCACTTCGCAGGTCGCCCTTGTATCTGTTTGAAAGCCTCAATCAACTGATTGAAAAATACTTGCCTGAGGAGCAAATTAAGCGCCTCAAGCAAGCTTATCTAGTCGCGCGTGATGCCCACGAGGGTCAAACACGCTCCAGCGGCGAGCCTTATATCACCCATCCTGTTGCTGTCGCCTGCATTCTGGCCGAGATGAAACTCGACCATGAAACGCTAATGGCGGCGCTGCTGCATGATGTGATCGAAGATACGCCCGCCACTTACCAGGATATGGAACAGCTGTTTGGTAAAAGCGTTGCCGAACTGGTAGAAGGTGTATCCAAGCTCGATAAGCTGAAGTTCCGCGACAAGAAAGAAGCGCAGGCTGAAAACTTCCGCAAAATGATCATGGCGATGGTGCAGGATATCCGCGTCATCTTGATCAAACTGGCTGACCGCACGCACAACATGCGCACGCTCGGCGCGTTACGTCCGGATAAAAAACGCCGTATCGCGCTGGAAACGCTGGAGATTTACAGTCCTCTGGCGCACCGCCTTGGTATTCATCACCTGAAAACAGAACTGGAAGAGCTCGGCTTTGAAGCGCTCTACCCGAACCGTTTCCGCGTGATTAAAGAGGTGGTGAAAGCGGCGCGCGGTAACCGTAAAGAGATGATTCAGAAGATCCTTGCTGAAATCGACGGTCGCTTACAGGAAGCAGGTATTCCCTGCCGCGTAAGTGGACGCGAAAAACATCTTTACTCGATCTACCGCAAAATGCACCTGAAAGAGCAGCGTTTTCACTCGATCATGGATATCTATGCCTTCCGCGTCATCGTGAAAGATCTGGATACCTGTTATCGCGTGCTCGGACAGATGCATAGCTTGTACAAACCGCGTCCCGGACGCGTAAAAGATTACATCGCCATTCCCAAGGCCAACGGCTATCAATCGCTGCATACTTCAATGATCGGCCCACACGGCGTACCGGTTGAAGTGCAGATCCGTACTGAAGATATGGATCAGATGGCAGAAATGGGTGTGGCAGCACACTGGGCGTATAAAGAGAGCGGCGAAGTCAGCGGTACTACCGCGCAGATTCGTGCTCAGCGCTGGTTACAAAGCCTGCTGGAGCTGCAACAAAGCGCCGGTAGCTCATTTGAATTTATCGAAAGCGTGAAATCCGATCTCTTCCCGGATGAGATCTACGTGTTCACGCCGGAAGGCCGCATCGTCGAATTGCCGGCTGGCGCCACGCCGGTCGATTTCGCCTATGCGGTGCATACCGATATCGGTCATGCCTGCGTCGGCGCACGCGTCGATCGCCAGCCTTACCCGCTGTCACAATCGCTGACCAGCGGTCAAACCATTGAAATCATCACCGCGCCGGGCGCTCGTCCGAACGCTGCCTGGCTCAATTTCGTCGTCAGCTCGAAAGCGCGCGCCAAAATCCGTCAGCTGCTGAAAAACCTCAAACGTGAAGACTCCGTCAACCTGGGTCGTCGTCTGTTGAGCCACGCGCTCGGCGGCAGCAAGAAGCTGGCAGAGATTCCGGTTGAGAACATTCAGCACGAACTTGAGCGCATGAAGCTGACCGCCATCGATGATTTGCTGGCAGAAATCGGCCTGGGCAACGCCATGAGCGTGGTGGTGGCAAAGAACTTGCTGCAGTCAGGCAGTGAAGAGCCGCAGAGCAACAGCAAACGCAAAAAGCTGCCGATCAAAGGCGCGGATGGCGTGCTGATTACCTTTGCCAAATGCTGCCGTCCAATTCCTGGTGACCCGATTGTGGCGCACGTTAGTCCCGGAAAAGGTTTGGTGGTGCATCACGAATCCTGCCGTAACATCCGTGGCTACCAAAAAGAGCCTGAAAAGTTCATGCCGGTTGAGTGGGATAAAGTGACCGACCAGGAATTTGTCGCAGAGATTAAAGTCGACATGTTCAATCATCAGGGCGCACTGGCGAATCTGACCGCGGCAATCAACACCGCCAGTTCCAATATTCAGAGCCTGAATACCGAAGAGCGTGATGGTCGCGTGTATAGCGCCTTTATCCGCCTCACCGCGAACGATCGCGTCCATCTGGCGAATATTATGCGCAAAATCCGCGTAATGCCGGACGTGATCAAAGTTCACCGCAACCGTAATTAGCCCATGAACGCTCAACGTTTTGCCCGAATTCAGGAGATGCTGGCCCTGCGCCAGCACGATCTCACCGTTTGCATGGAACAGGTGCATAAACCGCATAACGTCTCGGCAGTGATCCGTACCGCCGATGCGGTGGGCATTCATGAAGTGCACGCCGTCTGGCCAAGCGTGCGTATGCGCACCATGGTTTCCGCTTCGGCCGGCAGCAACAGTTGGGTGAAGGTTAAAACGCATCAGCATATTGCAGATGCAGTACGTCATCTGAAGGATGAAGGCATGCAGGTGCTGGCGACCAATCTGTCCGCCAAAGCGGTAGATTTTCGCGACATCGATTACACCAAACCGACCTGCATTCTGATGGGTCAGGAAAAAACCGGTATTACCGCTGAAGCGCTGGCGCTGGCCGATCAGGACATCGTTGTGCCGATGGTGGGCATGGTGCAGTCGCTCAATGTCTCGGTGGCTTCCGCGCTGATTTTGTATGAAGCGCAACGTCAGCGACAGAATGCTGGAATGTATCAGCGCACCTATAGCCTGCTGGATGAAGATGAGCAGCAGCGTTTGCTATTCGAAGGTGGTTATCCGGTGCTGGCGCGCGTTGCCAAGCAGAAAGGCCTGCCGTATCCGCACATCAATGGTCAGGGCGAAGTAGAAGCCGACGCCGAGTGGTGGGCCACCATGCAATCAACAGGTAGAAAATGAAAGGCCGTCTGCTGGATGCCATCCCGCTCAGTACCCTGACCGGCGTCGGCGCCAGTCAGGCGGGCAAGCTGGCCAAACTTGGCCTGTTCACCATTCAGGATTTACTGCTGCATCTGCCACTGCGTTACGAAGACCGCACCCAATTGTATAAAATCAATGACCTGCTGCCGGGCGTTTATGCCACGGTGGAAGGTGAAGTGCTGAGCAGCGAAATCACTTTTGGTCGCCGCCGCATGTTGGTGTGCCAGATCAGCGACGGCAGCGGCATGCTGACCATGCGTTTCTTCAATTTCAATGCCGGGATGAAAAACAGCCTGTCGCCGGGCCGCCGCGTCACCGCCTACGGCGAGATTAAGCGCGGTCAGCGCGGTGCTGAAATCATTCATCCCGAGTATCGCGTGCAGGGCGAACAGGGCGGCGTTGAGCTGCAGGAAACCCTGACGCCGGTTTATCCCACTACCGAAGGCATTCGCCAGGCGACACTGCGCAATCTCACCGATCAGGCGTTGACGTTGCTGGAGAGCTGCCCAATTGCCGAGCTGCTACCGTCCGAGCTGAGCGGCGGGCTGATTAGCCTGCCGGATGCCCTGCGCACGCTGCATCGTCCACCGCCGGATCTGCGTCTGAGCGAGCTGGAAACCGGCCGCCATCCGGCACAGAAACGCTTAATTCTGGAAGAGCTACTGGCGCATAACCTCAGCATGCTAGCCGTACGCGCCGGTGCGCAGCGCCATCATGCATTGCCGATGACGGCGCGCCACGAGCTGGTTGATCAGCTACTGGCGGCGCTGCCCTTCTCGCCAACCGGTGCGCAACAGCGTGTGGTGGCAGAAATTGAAAAGGATTTGGCCAACGATTTTCCGATGATGCGTTTGGTGCAGGGCGATGTCGGCTCCGGTAAAACGCTGGTAGCCGCACTGGCGGCACTGAACGTCATCGCACACGGCAAACAGGTAGCGCTGATGGCGCCGACCGAACTGCTGGCCGAGCAGCATGCCAACAACTTCCGCCAGTGGTTTGCACCGCTGGGAATTGAAGTGGGCTGGCTGGCGGGCAAGCAGAAAGGCAAAGCGCGCGAAGCGCAGCAGGAAGCCATTGCCAGCGGTCAGGTCGCGATGGTGGTCGGCACCCACGCGCTGTTCCAGGAACAGGTGAAATTCAACGGCATGGCGCTGGTGATCATTGATGAGCAGCATCGCTTTGGCGTGCACCAGCGCTTAGCGCTGTGGGAAAAAGGCGAGGAACAAGGTTTCCATCCGCATCAGCTGATCATGACCGCTACGCCGATTCCGCGCACGCTGGCGATGACGGCTTACGCCGATCTCGATACCTCCACCATCGACGAATTACCGCCAGGTCGTACGCCGGTGACCACGGTGGCGATTCCCGATAGCCGCCGCAGTGAGATCATCACGCGTGTGCAAAGCGCCTGTCACGAAGGGCGTCAGGCTTATTGGGTGTGTACGCTGATTGAAGAGTCAGAAGTGCTGGAAGCGCAGGCGGCGGAAGCAACGTGGGAAGAGCTGAAAGTGGCGCTGCCCGATTTGCAGGTTGGTCTGGTGCACGGCCGCATGAAGCCCGCCGAAAAGCAGGCGGTGATGGCGGCGTTTAAGGCTAATGAAATCCAGCTGCTGATCGCCACCACGGTGATCGAAGTGGGCGTGGATGTGCCGAACGCCAGCTTGATGATAATCGAAAACCCGGAACGTCTCGGTTTGGCTCAGTTACATCAGCTGCGCGGCCGCGTTGGGCGTGGTGCTGTCGCTTCACACTGCGTGTTGTTGTACAAAGCGCCGCTCAGCAAAACCGCGCAGAAGCGGTTGCAGGTGCTGCGCGATAGCAATGACGGCTTCGTGATTGCCCAGCACGATCTGGAGATTCGCGGTCCGGGTGAAATGCTCGGCACACGTCAAACCGGCAACGCCGAGTTTAAAGTAGCGGATTTACTGCGCGATCAGGGCATGATTCCCGAAGTTCAGCGCGTGGCGCGTCATATCCACCAGCACTATCCAGAGCAGGCGCAGGCACTGATTGAGCGCTGGCTGCCGGAAACCGAGCGCTACAGTAACGCTTAATCCGCCGTCTTGCTTTTATCGATGGCAATAAAATCCCCAACAAATTTCTGCAGCAGACGCGCCAGCTCGGCGCGCTCTTCATCCGGCCAGCTGGCAAACAGGTTCTGATAAATTTGCGCGCGCGCCGCATCGATTTTGTCGGTCATTGCTTTACCTGCCGCAGTGATCACCGCTTCATTCACCCGTTTGTCTTTGGCATTTTTCTGGCGCTGCGCCAGCCCTAACTCCTCCAGCTTCGCCACCTGACGACTGACGGTGGTGTAATCGCGTCCGGCCCGCTCCGCCAGCTCCACCACGCCAATTGGCCCGAAGCGACCGATTTGAATCAGTAGCGGAAACAGCGCGCGATCAAGCTGAATATTTGACTCTTTTATCAATAATTCATCACGTTGTGGACGATTGAAAGTTCCTACAATCATCAGCAGCGCATTGTGCAGATCATCAAATGCAGCACTATTATGTGTATTTTGCACGCTTTTCATTGACGTTATCCTGAGGCAAGCCTAATGTGTGCATATTACACATAGTTTCCACTTAACTGAAGGTGAAAGCATGAAAGCAGCGATAGTTTCCGCGGCAGGTGAACTGCCCGTTTACGGTGATTTTCCTGAACCGCAGGCCGATGAAAGCCATGTGGTGTTAACAGTGAAAGCCGCCGCCGTTAGCCAGCTGGCAAAAGCACGCGCCGCCGGAACGCATTACAGCGCGGCCGCGCACTATCCCTTTATTACCGGCATTGATGGTACCGGCACGCTGAGTAATGGCGATCCGGTTTACTTCCTTGCCTTTAATGCACCTTGGGGCAGCATGGCGGAGAGAACCTTAGTGCCCGCCGACAGCATCGTTTCGTTGCCGCCGAAATTGGATCCGGTGCTGGCCGCTGCGCTGGCGAATCCGGGCATGTCATCCTGGGCGGCATTAACCCGACGCGCCCAGCTGCGCACTGGTGAAACCGTATTGATCAATGGAGCAACCGGCACGTCGGGCGGTTTAGCGGTGCGTATCGCACAGCATCTGGGTGCAGGCAAAATTATCGCCACCGGTCGTAATCGCGCCGCGCTGGATCAACTGCGCGCGCAGGGCGCCGACCTCACTTTCACGCTGGATGAATTGCCGGACGCGTTACCGGCGTTGATGAAAGAAGGTGTTGATGTGGTACTCGATTATCTGTGGGGCCAGAGCGCACTCGATATCATGCACGCCGCCGTAGCGGGCGGAGAGAAAACGGTACGCTTTGTACAAATCGGTTCCTTAAGCGGACAGGAAATTACCCTGCACAGCAAACTGCTGCGCTCGTCCGGGCTGACATTAATGGGCAGCGGCCTCGGCAGCGTGTCGGATAAAGAGTTGATCGCCTGCATCGGCGAAATGCTGAAGGCCGCCGCCGAGAGCGATTTTTCGATCGCCTTCCAGATGCGCTCGCTGAGTGACGTCGCGCTGGCGTGGCAGGAAGATGACAGCCGTTGCCGTACGGTGTTTACGCTTTAGATCAACGGAAGTAAAAAGGGGCATTGCAAACGATTGCTTTCACAACGCAACCGTTTAAAATCGCCCCTTTGTTGTAATTGAGAACGTCCACCATGTCCGTCAACACCGCTGAAACTCGCCAGCCTGCCAGCGCTGCAAGCCCGAAAAGTGAACTGATTTACCGCCTCGAAGACCGTCCACCGTTACCGCAAACCTTGTTTGCTGCCTGTCAGCATTTGCTGGCGATGTTTGTCGCGGTGATTACGCCTGCGCTGCTGATTTGCCAGGCGCTGGGTTTACCGGCACAGGACACGCAACACATCATCAGCATGTCGCTGTTTGCCTCGGGCGTGGCATCCATTCTGCAAATCAAAACCTGGGGACCCGTGGGCTCTGGCCTGTTGTCGATTCAGGGCACCAGCTTTAACTTCGTGACGCCGCTGATCATGGGCGGCATGGCGCTGAAAAATGGTGGCGTTGATGTGCCGACCATGATGGCGGCGCTGTTTGGCACGCTGATGGTGGCGTCTTGTACCGAAATGGTGCTGTCACGCGTGTTGCACCTGGCGCGCCGCATCATTACGCCGCTGGTTTCCGGCATTGTGGTGATGATTATTGGCCTGTCGCTGATTCAGGTCGGTTTGACCTCCATCGGCGGCGGCTTTGCGGCGATGAGCGATCACACGTTTGGCGCTCCGAAAAACTTGTTGCTGGCGGCTTCGGTATTGGTGGTGATTATCCTGCTTAATCGTCAGCGTAATGCTTATCTGCGCGTGGCTTCGTTGGTGATCGCGATGGCGGTAGGTTATGCGCTGGCCTGGGCGCTGGATATGCTGCCCGCCACCAGCACGCCAGCCGATCAGCCGCTGATTGCCGTGCCATCGCCGCTCTACTACGGCCTGGGCTTTGACTGGAATCTGCTGATCCCGCTGATGTTGGTGTTTATGGTGACCTCGCTGGAAACCATCGGCGACATCACCGCGACTTCTGATGTTTCCGAGCAGCCGGTAAGTGGCCCGCTGTATATGAAGCGTCTGAAAGGCGGCGTGTTGGCCAACGGTCTTAACTCCTTTGTCTCAGCGCTGTTCAACACCTTCCCGAACTCCTGTTTTGGCCAGAACAACGGCGTGATTCAGCTTACCGGCGTTGCCAGCCGCTATGTGGGCTTTGTCGTGGCGCTGATGCTGATCGTGCTTGGCCTGTTCCCAGCCGTGAGTGGTTTTGTGCAGCATATTCCAGAATCGGTGCTGGGCGGTGCCACCATTGTGATGTTTGGTACCATCGCCGCATCTGGCGTGCGCATCGTTTCGCGTGAACCGCTGAATCGTCGTGCCATCATGATTATCGCGCTGTCGCTGGCGGTAGGTTTGGGCGTTTCTCAGCAGCCGCTGATTCTGCAATTTGCCCCGGACTGGCTGAAAACCCTGCTTTCATCTGGCATTGCGGCCGGTGGTATTACCGCCATCGTGCTGAACCTGATCTTCCCGCAAGAAAAGTAATCCTGCAGGCAGGCTTCGGCCTGCCTGATATTTATCCGCATTTACATCCAGGCTGTTGAGCTGTAACGGTAATTCAGGCATAACAACCACTCACCGGATAAATATCGGGATGGATGAGTGCGATGAAATTTTTAGGCAAGTTTTTCCTTACCTTACTGCTGCTAATTCTGCTGGCGCTGGTAGTGCTGTATGTGTTGCTACAAACACAATGGGGCGCAGGTTGGTTTAGCCGCTGGGTAAGCGATAAAACCGCCTGGCATCTCTCTCTCAGCAAGATTGAGCACGACTTTTCCTCCCCTTCGCATATCATTCTCGATGACTTCAGCTTTGGTCATGATGGTCAACCCGCCGTATTGGTGGCGAAACGCGTTGATCTTGGCCTGGCGCTGGTTCAGTTCAGCGATCCACTGCACTTCAACAGCATCGAAGTGCGCGACGGTGAAATCAATCTCGCCAATCAAGCGCCCGATACCACGCTGCCGATTCAGGCCAATCGCCTGCAGCTGAATAATGTGCGTATTGAGAATCCGCACAGCGCATTGCCGATGACCGCTCAGCGCGTGAACGGCGGTCTTCTGCCGTGGAAACCGCTGCCTAACGACGTGCTGGGCAGCGATGCGCAGTTCCAGATCAGCGCTGGCACCCTGACGCTGGATGGCGTACCGGGTAACAACGTGCTGCTGCAGGGCAGTATCAAGCAACGTCGTCTGGTGCTGAGCAATATCGGCGCCGATCTGGCGCGCGGTTCGATGACCGGCAACGCCGAGCGCGATGCGCAGGGCAACTGGAAGATCGACCAACTGCGCCTCAACGATATCCGCCTGCAAACCCATCAAAGCCTGAGCGACTTCCTCAATCCGCTGCGCGCTGTGCCTTCTGTGAGCATCAACCGTCTGGATATGACCGATGCGCGCCTGCAAGGACCTGACTGGGCGGTGACCGATCTCGATTTAACCCTGAAAAATGTCACCCTGCGCGGCGATGATTGGGAAAGCGATGGCGGTTCTCTCTCCATGAATGCCGGGAATTTTATTAACGGTGGCTTTGAGCTCAACGATCCTATCGTCAATGCCGATCTCTCGGCGCAGGGCATCGCGCTGACGCAGTTCAGTTCGCGCTGGGTGAATGGCGTGGTGCGCGCCAGCGGCAACTGGACGCGCAGCGACAAACGTCTGACGCTGGATGAACTGGCGATCGCCGGGCTGGAATATACTTTGCCGCAAAACTGGCGTGAACGCTGGCAGCAAACCTTACCGGACTGGCTGGATAGCGTGCTAATAACCCGCGCTACCGCCAACCGTAACCTGATTATTGATATCAATCCGGCGTTCCCGTTCCAGATGACGTCACTGGATGGCAACGCGAATAATCTGCTACTGGCGCGTCAACATCAGTGGGGAATCTGGTCCGGTAAAGCCAGCTTCAACGCGGCCGAAGCCACCTTCAATCGTACCGATCTGCGTCATCCGTCCATTGCGCTGAATGCCAACGATCAACAGATTCAGGTAACGGAATTGAGCGCCTTTAACGGCAGCGGTTTACTGGAAGGATCAGCAACGGTTGGGCAGGATGCGCAACGTCCGTTGACGCTGAATCTGAAAGGCCAGGCTGTGCCGGCAAACGTGCTGGGCAATTGGGGTTGGCCAACGCTGCAGTTTAGCGGTAACAGTAATTTACAGCTGCAGCTGAAAGGTTCTCTGAACGCCAGCGCGCCGCTGCGCCCCAGCGTGGATGGCACGTTGTCGGTAACCACCGATGCCCAAGCTGTACAGCAAACGATGCGTGGCGGGCAAGTGCAATAATTCTGTAGCGGCGCGATTCATTGCGCTCTTTTGACTTTAAAAAGCGATGCGCAATAAATTGCGCCGCTACAGTATGTAAAAAAATTGCAGGACTAATCGATACGGGCGCCGGAGCCGCCCTCTTCCAGTGCTCCGTCAGAATCGGCGGGCAGCACGATATACACACCTTCGAATACCGCGCCCAGCTCATCATCCCCGAACAGCTCCACTTCCATCTGCACGCGCGCTTTGCGGCCACGCGCCAGACGATCAAGATCGCCGCTGAGCGAGCCGAGATCGGCAATCGCGCCCGGACGGCCGCTGATCGGTTTGCTGTAGCGAATATGCGCATCCGCCAGAATAATGGTGCCACCGAGATGGCGCTCGCGCAGCAGCAGCCAAATTAAACCCCAACCGGTGAGCGTGGCGAGCGAGAACAAGCTGCCCGCAAATAGGGTGTGATGGGGATTCTGGTTGCCCGCTTCGGGCATGGTGGTAACGAATTTCTGCCCGGTATATTGCAGAATGCGCACGCCCATTTTTTCACTCAGCGGAATGTGCTCGTACCAGGCTTGTTGCAGCTGTCCGCACCAGTCGGCGCGATGCAGAATATCGTCGAGCGTCACAACCGGTTTAATCATCAGGAAGTGACGCACCGGCGTGGTTTGCGGCGCGGTGATTTCGCCCTGATTGACGTAGCCGAGCTTGGCAAAGAATTCGACGGCGTCTTCACGCGCGCTACAAGTGACGCGTTTTGCCCCTTCCTGACGCGCGACCGATTCCAGCGTCATCGCCACCAGCGTGCCAAGACCTTTGCCCTGCACCGAAGGATGCACGGCGAGGAAGCGAATCGCGGCTTCGTTCTCGGCATTGATGTACAGACGGCCGATTGCCACCGGTTTGCCTTGCTCATCCACCACCATTTGATGATGCGCCAGCGCATCCCAGGCATCACGCTCAGAACCCTGCGGCTGACGCAGCGGCTTTCGTAACATTTCCCAGCGGAACTGGTAATACATATCCAGTTCTTCCGCCGTTTGCGGTACGCGAAGATGATACATAAAGTGATTCTCTCGTTCGAAGCTTGCGTGGCTAAGTCCTTGCCGCTCGGCTGAAACCCTCACACCTGTAACCAGAAGGTCACCGGACCATCGTTTACCAACGAAACCTGCATATTGGCGGCGAAGCGCCCGTTTGCGGTGGCCACGCCCTGTGCTCGGCAGCAATCGCTAAAGTATTCATAGAGGCGCTCGGCTTCCGCCGGTTCTGCGCCGCCAGAAAAAGAGGGACGCATACCTTTATTGGTATCTGCGGCGAGAGTGAATTGCGACACCACCAGCACGCTGCCACCTGCCTGCTGCACATTAAGATTCATTTTGTCATTCTCATCCGCAAAGATACGGTAGCCCAGCACGCGCTCGGTTAATCGCTGCGCTTTTTGTTCGTCATCGCCCTTTTCCACACCCAATAACACCAGCAAGCCGGCGCCAATTTCGCCCACTGTCGCGTCGTCAACGCTGACACTGGCGCGGCTGACGCGCTGAATCAAAGCAATCATGTTTCCTCACGTTCTTTTTCGCGTTCCTGCTGTTTTAGCTGGCGATAGTCATCCAGCGTGACGGTGATTTCCGCGCCTAACAACACAATACACCACGACCAATAGACCCATAGGAACAGAATGGGGATGACCGCCAGAACGCCGTAAATTAACTGATACGAAGGGAACATCGTAACATAGAGCGCAAAGCCTTTTTTACCCAGCTCGAACAGCAATCCGGCAACAATGGCGCCGATCAGTGCATCACGCGTCGGCACGCGCCGCGTCGGCACAATGCTATACAGCAGCCAGAAAGCGAGGATCGAGAGGCACAGCGGGAATATGCGCAGCAGATGATCGATCAAGCTGGTGACGCCCGTGACGTTCACCCAGCGCAGCGACAGCAGATAGGAGCTGAGCGCTAAACTTGCGCCGGCCAGCAGCGGGCCCAGCGTTAAGATCATCCAGTAAACAGCAAAGGAGTAGACCATTGGACGCGGTTTATCGCTGCGCCAGATGGCGTTCAATGCGCTGTCCACCGAATGCATCAGCAGCAGCGCGGTGACGATCAACCCCACAATGCCGACCGCCGTCATCTTATTGACGTTGGCGACAAACTGATCGAGATAACGCTGAATCACGTCGCCCGTTGCCGGAATGAAGTTGGTAAAGATGAAGTTCTTCAATTGCACGCTGATGTCCGAGAACATCGGAAAAGCAGCAAACAGAGCGAACACCACGGCAATCAGCGGCACCAATGCCAGCAATGAGACGTAGGCGAGATTACCCGCCTGCGTCGTCATGTTGTCATCGTCAACGCGTCGCCACAGCAGTTTTACCCACAAATAAAAGGCATGCGCCGAGTGGCGCAGATGTCGATGGTTCAGCACTCAGAGACGACCCGCAAACCAGTCCGGCACAGTTTTCTCATCAACCACCAGCACGCTCTCAATGCCGAGTGCGCGCGCAGCGTCGATATTGGCCTGATTATCATCGAAAAATACCGCCTGATCGGCCTGATAACCTTCGTGCTGCAGCACATAGTTGTAGATGCGCGCTTCCGGCTTACGCATGCCGATATCCTGCGACATATAAAGATGATCGGCCGCCTGTTGAACATCGGGATATTGGGTTGGCCAGAACTCGAAGTGCAGCTGATTGGTATTGGACAGGATCACCACGCGCTCGCCATTGGCACGCAGCTTGTTCATGATCGCCAGCGTTTCCGGACGCACGCCGACAAAGACCGCCTGCCAGCCAGCGGTGAATTGCGGATAGCTCAACGCGATATCCAGCTGGTCGCAAATGCGCGCAGCGAATTCTGGATCGCTGATTTCGCCACGTTCGTGTTTCTCAAAAGCCTCATCCATGCGGAAACGACTTTGTAGCGTGGATAACGGCACGCGCCCTAAGTCGCTCCAGACGCCGAGCACACGATTGAAATCGATATCAACAATCACATTGCCTAAATCAAAGATGTACAGCATGACGCCTCTCCTTTTCGTTCCCTGGATCATTCACTTTAGCGGCAAAAGTGGGAGCTGAACAGGGACGAGGGGCGGGAAATCAGTAATCTGGAAGCGGAGGCAAACTTCATTAAGCGAGCGTTGCAGCGGGTTGCAGGCATAAAAAAGCCCCGCGGGTGCGGGGCTCAATATCAGACTGTTTCGCTTACTCTTTGCTGCCGCGAGAAGAACGTTTACGATCGTTCTCGGTCAGATGACGTTTACGAATACGGACTGACAGCGGAGTCACTTCTACCAGTTCGTCATCATCGATGAACTCGATAGCCTGTTCCAGCGTCATTTTCTGCGGTGGAACCAGAGTGGTGGCTTCGTCAGTACCTGACGCACGCATGTTGGTCAGTTTCTTACCGGTCAGACAGTTTACTGTCAGATCGTTAGAACGGCTGTGAATACCGATGATCTGGCCTTCATACACTTCCGCACCGTGACCGAGGAACAGCTTGCCGCGGTCCTGCAGACCGAACAGGGCGAACGCTACCGCTTTACCCTGACCGTTCGAGATCAGCACGCCGTTCTGACGCTGGCCCACTTCGCCCGGACGAACATCGTCGTAGTGGCTGAAGGTGGAGTACAGCAGACCAGTACCTGAAGTCATGGTCATGAATTCGTTACGGAAGCCGATCAGGCCACGGCTTGGGATCATGTAGTCGAGACGTACACGGCCTTTACCATCTGGATCCATGTTTTTCAGGTCGCCTTTACGCTCACCCATCGCTTGCATCACAGAACCCTGATGGGTTTCTTCGATGTCGAGGGTCACGTTTTCGAATGGCTCCTGCTTACGGCCTTCGTGCTCGCGGAAGATAACTTTCGGACGGGATACCGCCAGCTCGAAACCTTCACGACGCATGTTTTCGATCAGAACCGACAAGTGCAGCTCACCACGACCGGAAACGCGGAACGCATCCGAATCTTCGGTTTCTTCAACGCGCAATGCCACGTTGTGTACCAGCTCTTTGTTCAAACGCTCCAGGATCTGGCGCGAGGTCACGAACTTACCTTCTTTACCGCAGAACGGTGAGGTGTTCACGTTGAAGAACATGGTAACGGTTGGCTCATCAACGCTCAGGGCTGGCAGCGCTTCCACATTCTGCGTGTCGCAGATGGTGTCAGAGATGTTCAGCTCGCCCAGACCGGTGATCGCGATGATGTCGCCCGCTTCTGCCAGGGTACTTTCGATACGTTCCAGACCCAAGTGGCCCAGCACTTTACCGACTTTACCGTTACGGGTTTTGCCTTCGCTATCAATGATAGTGACCTGCTGGTTCGGCTTCACGGTACCGCGCTTGATGCGGCCGATGCCGATCACGCCCAGATAGTTGTTGTAGTCCAGCTGCGAGATCTGCATCTGCAGTGGCGCTTCAACTTCAACCTGAGGTGGAGAAACGTGGTCAACGATCGCCTGATACAGCGGGGTCATGTCGTCAGCCATGTCGGTGTGTTCCAGACCCGCGATACCGTTCAGCGCCGAAGCGAAGATGATCGGGAAGTCCAGTTGCTCGTCAGTCGCATCCAGGTTAACGAACAGGTCAAATACCTGATCAACAACCCAATCAGGACGCGCGCCCGGACGGTCAACTTTGTTGATAACCACAATCGGCTTCAAACCATGAGCAAATGCTTTCTTGGTTACGAAGCGGGTTTGCGGCATAGGGCCATCCATCGCATCTACAACCAGCAGCACCGAATCCACCATGGACATGACGCGCTCCACTTCACCACCGAAGTCGGCGTGTCCTGGGGTATCAACGATGTTGATACGGTAGTCATTCCATTTGATGGCGGTGTTTTTTGCGAGGATGGTAATCCCACGCTCTTTCTCCAAATCGTTGGAGTCCATTACGCGCTCAGTCGCTTCGGTACGAGCATCAAAAGTACCGGACTGTTGGAGCAGCTTGTCAACCAGGGTGGTCTTACCATGGTCAACGTGCGCGATGATGGCGATGTTACGCAAATTTTCGATCACAGCTTTGCCTCAGGCATTATAGAAATAACGCGGTATTGTACACGGATTAAGCGGAAGACTGAACATGATCACAGATTTCGCCAAAAGTTTCTTGTAGCGCTGGTTTTTAGCACCGTTTACGGTGCATTAATCTGCACTGCGATAGTAATTTGCACCAAATTGGTGCTTAACTTCACCTGTGGCGCACCATAACGATGCATGCAATCCATCCTGGTGCAGCCTTCGACTCACGAAAGGGCGCATTGTAGCGCCATTTTCGCCATTGTCATAAAGTTGGCACAGAATTCGCTTTATATATTTTAAGCGAAAACGACAGTTATAAAACGGTTGAAAGAGCTTGCCGAGATCTTTGGTTAGGAGTGGTCAGCAGTCGTGACACATTCCCGGCAACGAAGTTCTCTCACCATGACGATAATGACCATTTCCAGGAGAGTTGAGTATGTCCGCTGAACACGTTCTCTCGATGATGAACGAGCATGAAGTTAAGTTTGTTGACCTGCGTTTTACCGATACCAAAGGTAAAGAACAGCACGTTACTATCCCTGCTCACCAGGTTAACGCTGACTTCTTCGAAGAAGGCAAAATGTTCGATGGCTCCTCCATCGGTGGCTGGAAAGGCATTAACGAATCAGACATGGTGCTGATGCCGGATGCAACCACTGCAGTCATGGATCCGTTCTTCGAAGACTCGACCCTGATCATCCGTTGCGACATCCTTGAGCCAGGCACACTGCAGGGCTACGACCGTGATCCACGCTCCATTGCTAAGCGTGCAGAAGAGTTCCTGCGTTCTTCAGGCATCGCGGATACCGTGCTGTTTGGACCAGAGCCAGAGTTCTTCCTGTTCGATGACATCCGTTTCGGTTCTTCTACTTCAGGTTCACACGTGGCTATCGACGATATCGAAGCAGCTTGGAACACCGGTAAAGAGTACGAAGGCGGTAACAAAGGTCACCGTCCAGGTCTGAAAGGCGGTTACTTCCCAGTGCCACCGGTTGACTCAGCACAGGACATCCGTTCTGCCATGTGTCTGACCATGGAGCAGATGGGTCTGGTGGTTGAAGCACATCACCACGAAGTAGCCACAGCTGGTCAGAACGAAGTGGCAACCCGCTTCAACACCATGACCAAAAAAGCTGACGAAATTCAGATCTACAAATACGTGGTGCACAACGTTGCTCACGCGTACGGCAAAACGGCAACCTTTATGCCTAAGCCAATGTTCGGCGATAACGGTTCTGGTATGCACTGCCACATGTCTCTGTCAAAAGGCGGCGTGAACCTGTTCTCTGGCGACAAGTACGGCGGCCTGTCTGAAACTGCTCTGTTCTATATTGGCGGTATCATCAAGCACGCTAAAGCGATCAACGCCCTGGCGAACCCAACCACCAACTCTTACAAGCGTCTGGTCCCAGGCTACGAAGCGCCAGTTATGCTGGCTTACTCTGCCCGTAACCGTTCTGCTTCTATCCGTATCCCAGTGGTAGCCAGCCCGAAAGCACGTCGTATCGAAGCACGCTTCCCGGATCCAGCGGCTAACCCATACCTGGCATTCACCGCGCTGCTGATGGCCGGTCTTGATGGTGTTATCAACAAGATCCACCCTGGCGATGCGATGGACAAAAACCTGTATGACCTGCCACCGGAAGAAGAAGCTGAGATTCCAAAAGTTGCAGGTTCTCTGGAAGAAGCACTGAATGCACTGAACGAAGACCGCGAGTTCCTGACCCGTGGCGGCGTGTTCACTGATGACGCTATCGATGCGTACATCGAACTGCGTAAGCCAGAAGTTGACCGCGTGCGTATGACTCCGCACCCAGTTGAGTTCGAACTGTACTACAGCGTTTAATTTAAAAATTTCAGCTCCCTGTTCACGCACTCTTTTTGCTGCGTGAACAGCCTGAAAGATTTTTAATTGCCGTGGAAACTTTAGCCCATCTCCGGATGGGCTTTTTTCTCCGCGCATTCATGGTTCGAAGCACAGATTTCCGTCCTGAAAGGCTATAATGCACTAAATTAGTGCAGAGGAACGCTGTATGGCAACTGGCACGCTGCCCGACGCGGGGCAGATTCTCAACTCCCTGATCAACAGTATTTTGCTGGTCGATAACGATTTAGTTATCCATTACGCCAATCCGGCGGCTCAGCAATTACTGGCGCAAAGCTCACGTAAATTGTTCGGCACGCCATTACCGGAATTAACCGGCTATTTTTCGCTGAATATTGAGGTGATGAGCGAGAGTCTCGGAGCTGGCCAGGGCTTTACCGATAGCGAAGTCACTCTGGTGGTTGATGGCCGTGCGCACATTATGTCGCTCACGGCACAGCGCTTGCCGGATGGCTTAATTCTGCTGGAAATGGCGCCGATGGATAATCAACGTCGTCTTAGCCAGGAACAAATTCAGCATGCTCAGCAGGTCGCTGCCCGCGATTTAGTGCGCGGTCTGGCGCATGAGATTAAAAACCCGCTGGGAGGATTACGTGGCGCCGCGCAGCTACTGACTCGCGCGTTACCCGATCCTTCCCTGCATGAATATACGCGCATCATCATTGAGCAAGCCGACCGCCTGCGTAATCTGGTTGATCGTCTGCTTGGCCCGCAACAGCCGGGCTTGCACGTAACGCAAAGTATTCATCAGGTTGCCGAACGCGTGGTGAATCTGGTGTCGATGGAGCTGCCGGATAACGTTTCGCTGGTGCGCGATTACGACCCAAGCCTGCCGGAACTGCCGCACGATCCCGACCAGATTGAACAAGTGCTGTTGAATGTGGTGCGAAACGCGCTGCAGGCATTGGGCGATGAAGGCGGCACCATTGTGATTCGTACGCGTACCGCCTTCCAGCTCACGCTGCACGGCACGCGTTACCGCTTAGTCGCGCGTATTGATATTGAAGATGACGGCCCAGGCATTCCGGCCCAGCTACAAGATACCCTGTTCTATCCGATGGTTAGCGGACGCGAAGGCGGCACCGGTTTAGGTCTGTCCATCGCCCGTAGCCTGATCGATCAGCATTCAGGAAAAATAGAATTTAACAGTTGGCCAGGTCACACCGAATTCTCGGTTTACCTGCCTATTCGCCAGTGAGGTTTCTATGCAACGAGGGATAGTCTGGATCGTCGATGACGATAGCTCCATCCGCTGGGTGCTTGAAAGGGCACTCACTGGAGCCGGTTTGAGCTGTGCAACCTTTGACAGCGCTAACGAGGTATTGGACGCGCTCGCAAGCAAAACCCCAGACGTATTATTGTCAGACATTCGTATGCCTGGCATGGATGGACTTGCGCTGCTGAAACAGATTAAGCAGCGCCATCCGATGCTACCGGTGATCATTATGACCGCGCACTCCGATCTGGATGCGGCCGTCAGCGCTTATCAGCAAGGTGCGTTTGATTACCTGCCAAAGCCGTTTGATATTGATGAAGCGGTCGCGCTGGTTGAACGTGCGATTAGCCACTATCAGGAGCAGCAGCAGCCGCGTAATCAGCCTGTCAGCGGCCCAACCACCGACATTATCGGCGAAGCGCCGGCAATGCAGGATGTGTTCCGCATCATTGGTCGTCTTTCACGCTCCTCAATTAGCGTGCTGATCAATGGTGAATCCGGTACCGGTAAAGAGTTGGTGGCACATGCGCTGCATCGCCACAGTCCACGCGCGAAATCTCCTTTTATCGCGCTGAACATGGCGGCGATTCCCAAAGATTTGATTGAATCTGAGCTATTTGGTCACGAGAAAGGCGCGTTCACCGGTGCCAACCAGATTCGTCAGGGACGTTTTGAGCAGGCCGATGGCGGCACGCTGTTCCTTGATGAAATTGGTGATATGCCGCTTGATGTGCAAACCCGCTTATTGCGCGTATTGGCCGATGGCCAGTTTTATCGCGTTGGCGGCTATGCGCCGGTAAAAGTGGATGTGCGTATCATCGCGGCAACCCACCAGAATCTTGAGCTGCGCGTGCAGGAAGGCAAATTCCGTGAAGACTTGTTCCATCGTCTTAACGTGATCCGCGTTCATCTGCCGCCGCTGCGTGAACGACGTGAAGATATTCCGCGCCTGGCGCGTTACTTCCTGCAGGTTGCTGCACGCGAGTTAGGGGTGGAAGCGAAGATTCTGCATCCCGAAACCGAAACCGCGCTGACGCGTCTGCATTGGTCCGGTAACGTGCGCCAGCTGGAAAACACCTGTCGCTGGTTGACGGTGATGGCAGCTGGCCAGGAAGTGTTGATTCAGGATCTGCCGCCTGAACTGTTTGAATCCAGCACGCCAGACAATCCGGTGCAATCGTTGCCGGACAGCTGGGCTACGCTGCTGGCGCAGTGGGCAGATCGCGCCTTGCGTTCCGGTCATCAAAACCTGTTGTCGGAAGCACAGCCGGAGATGGAGCGCACGCTGCTCACCACCGCGCTGCGTCATACACAAGGGCACAAACAGGAAGCGGCGCGCTTGCTCGGCTGGGGACGAAATACCCTGACGCGTAAGTTGAAAGAGCTGGGGATGGAATAACGCGCACGTTTTGCGTTTTGAAACCGGGGAGCGAATGGGCTCCCCGTTTTTTTATATCACTCGCGAGAATTGCTGCATGCGCACCTTTTGGCGCATATACACATCGAAGCACATACAGATGTTACGAATCAGCAACCGACCGACGCCGGTAACGTGCAGGCTGCGACCGTGCTGCTCCACCAATCCATCCGCCACCAGCGGCGCTAACAGCGCTAAATCCTCGGCAAAATAGTGTTCAAACTCAACCGGGTATTGCGCCTCTACCGCGGCAAAATCCAGTGCGAAATTACAGATTAAGGCTTTAATCACATCGCGGCGCAAACAATCATCGTTACTCAAGGTAAGCCCGCGCCACAGCGCATTGCCGCGCTGCTCGACATCTGCGTAATAGGCTTTCAACTCTTTGTGATTTTGCGCATAGCTGTCGCCCAGCATGCTGATGGCCGACACGCCCAAACCGAGCAAATCGGTTTCGCCCTGTGTGGTGTAACCCTGAAAATTACGATGCAGTTCGCCAGCGCGTTGTGCCACCGCCAGCTCATCCTCCGGACGCGCGAAGTGATCCATACCGATAAACTGATAGCCTTCGCCGGTTAAGGTGGCGATGGTTTCCTGCAGGATCTGCAGTTTCTGTGCTGCACCTGGCAGCTCCTCATCTTTAATTTTACGCTGCGCAGCGAACAGTGAAGGCATGTGCGCATAATTGAAGACGCTGAGGCGATCGGGATTGAGTGCAATAACGCGCTGTAAAGTAAAGGCGAAGCTTTCCGGCGTTTGCAGCGGTAAGCCATAAATCAGATCAAGGCTGACCGAACGGAAGCCTTGCTCACGCGCACGCTGCACCAGAGCGAAGATGGTTTCTTCATCCTGCACGCGATTCACGCGCTCCTGCACCGCTTTATTAAAGTCCTGCACGCCCATGCTCAGGCGATTAAAACCTTCCGCGCGCAGATGATCGATCATCTCCAGTTCGATTTCACGTGGATCAACCTCGATCGACATTTCGACGTCATCGGCAATCGTAAAATGCTCGCGTAGCAGCGCCACCAGCCGGCTCACCTGCTGCTGGTTGAGGAATGTCGGCGTGCCACCACCCCAGTGCAATTGAGTGACGCAGCGGCCCGCAAAGAAGGGCGCACGCTGACGGATTTCCTGCTCCAGCACATCAAGGTAGCGATCGGCTTTATGCAGCTGGCGCGTCACGATTTTATTGCAGCCACAAAAATAACAAAGCCGATGGCAAAACGGGATGTGCACATACAGCGATAACGGACGATCGGGATAGCGTTGCACGGCTTGCTGAAAATCTGCCTCACCAAATTTCTCACTGAATTCGAGCGCGGTGGGATAAGAGGTATAACGTGGGCCAGCGTAGTTGTATTTTTCGATGAGGCGCTGATCCCAATCAATCTGCTGCGATGACATGCTCACTCCTTACGGTGACGTCGTCTGAGAGAGGGTCGCGTAGCTGAAGAGTGGACGAAGCGATGGGCTGAACGCCGACGTAAACGCGACTTAAGACGCGACAGGCGGCGTAGTTTAAACAATAACCAGAGCAGATAACATGTCAGCAGCAGCGCGAAAATTGATCCAGGCCAAAACATAGGTGAATACCTGTTTAGCGCGGCATGCGCGAAAACGCATGCCGATCAAAATTTGCCTTAATTACCTTTTAGCAGGCGCATCATATCTTCTTCAGCCTGCTCATCTTCCGCTTCGTCATCCAGCGCGATGCCCAGCGTTTCCATCAGTTCATCGATGCGGTCTAAGGTTTGATCCAGCCAGGCCTGATCTTCGCCACTCAAGGTTTCACCGTTTTCCAGGCGATCCAGCAGCGTATCCAGACGTTCGTCATTTTCCAGCTTCGCCAGCTCTTCTTGCGGCGTCAGGCGAACTTTTTCTGCTTTTGGCTTTGGTTTCGCTTCAGGCTTTTTTGCCGGCTGGGTTTTACCATCAGCAACTAATGCGATCGGCTTTTTGCTGCCCAGGCGTGGATCCTGAGCTTTTTTACCCTGACCTTTGCCAGCGGCTTGCGTTTCCGGATTGGCGCGGCTGCCAGATTTATGGCCGCTATGTTTTTTATCGCGTTTGCGATCGCGCGCTTCCTGATTGAGGTCTTCACGCGATTTGCGTTTGGCTTTCGCAGCAGGTTTGCCACGCGGGGCTGATGCAGGTTGCTTCATGGTGTCCGGTCTCGGCGGTGCTTTGTGAGTTCAGTATAGAATTGCGGCGAAATCTAGCAGAAAGTAAGCAAAGAAAAAAGGCGATAGCCTATGCTATCGCCTTTTATCGCACCTTCATATGAAGGAAACACTGAATAAATCCTTTACGGCTCACAACGTCCCGGTTGCTCCATCGCCACATCGCTCCTGCGATTAATCCCTGTCCTTGTTCGATTCCTGCCTGAATCGCTTCCCGCCATGCTCTTGGTCATCCCCGACACTCCTGAGCTCATCATCCTGATGGGTGCTGCCGTGCACTGACAACAAATGTAGACTAATAGGTAAAATGAACAAGTGAGACTTGTCTCTATTTTAGAGTGGTATTTCCTATAATAATTTCAAATCATTGAAATATAACATCTAAATGGATTGTTAATATTCAATGAAGCGGTAATCGCTGGCAGTAAAAATCATAGATCTCTTACAAAATGGCGCATTTGGACGCTATCGGGCACTTTTGCGCCATTACAGGTATAATCAGCCCAATTGCCCGATTCATTTTGCTGGAGTTTCACTTTGTCTGCTTTGAACTATCACATGACCCATTTCATGCTCAGCGCCCCCGATATTCGCCACTTACCGGCGGATGTGGGTATTGAAGTTGCTTTTGCCGGGCGCTCAAATGCAGGCAAATCCAGCGCGCTGAACACCATCACTAACCAAAAAGGTCTGGCCCGTACCAGTAAAACGCCAGGTCGTACTCAGCTGATTAACCTGTTTGAAGTGGTTGAAGGTAAATGTCTGGTCGATTTACCCGGTTATGGCTATGCCCAGGTTCCGGAAGAGATGAAGCGCAAATGGCAGCGCTCGCTGGCGGAATATTTGCAAAAACGTCAGGCGCTGAAGGGTCTGGTGGTATTGATGGATATTCGCCATCCGCTGAAAGACCTCGATCAGAACATGATTGAATGGGCCGTGCAGAGCCAGATTCCCGTGCTGGTCTTACTGACCAAAGCCGACAAACTGGCATCCGGCGCACGCAAAGCACAGCTGACGATGGTGCGCGAAGCGTCGCTGGCCTTTAACGGTGATGTGCAGGTGGAAATGTTCTCGTCGCTGAAGAAGATGGGCGTTGATATTGTGCGTAAGAAACTGGACAGCTGGTTTAGCGAACTAGAGCCAGCGCAAGAAGGCGACGGCGAAGAAACAGCAGAGTGATTTTGTTGCGGCTTTTGAGAAAAAGCCCAATAAAAAACGCCCCAGTCATAAATGACTGGGGCGGCTAAATATTCAGCCAAATCCGATTACGTGAAGTAAAAGGTCTGAAAGATAGAACATCTTACCTCTGTACCCTACGCGACAAACTCTACCTGATTTTCAGCGCCCTACAAAGGGTTTTTTGTTGTTAAGTTTCAGGATTCGACATCTTTTTTACTAAGCTCATCACACTTTCACGCGTTCGATGTAGTTTAATTACTAAAAAAATGCTTAGCCGATAGGCAGTTACAAAACGCGCATTTAATAGACCGCTTTGTGAGGTTGCTGAACCGATTAAGTAAACTTTTTTCTTATGATGATGCCAGCGGCACGCAAATACCGCTGAATCAGCATGATCAGTGTGCCTCATCCCAGTTATCGCCGGTGCCTACTTCCACCTGCAGCGGCACATCCAGCTTCATGCTGTTCTCCATCAGATCACGGATGGTCTTAATGGCGCTATCCACTGCATCGCTGCGGATCTCAAACACCAGTTCATCGTGTACCTGCATAATCATGCGCACGGCATCGTCTTTTTGCTCCAACAGCCAGCCATCCACCGCAATCATCGCGCGTTTGATGATGTCTGCCGCCGTGCCTTGCATTGGGGCATTAATCGCCGCTCGCTCCGCCGCTTTACGACGAATCGCATTGCTGGAGGTGATATCAGGCAGCCACAAACGACGACCATCGAGCGTTTCTACATAGCCTTTCTCTGCTGCCTTCGCGCGCGTCTCTTCCATATAACGCAGCACGCCCGGATAGCGTTCAAAGTAGAGATCCATGTATTTCTTCGCCTCACCCGCACCGATATTGAGCTGGCGGGAAAGACCAAACGCGCTCATTCCGTAGATCAGACCAAAGTTGATCGCCTTGGCACTGCGACGCTGCTCACCTGAAACTTTGCTTAACGCCACACCAAACACTTCTGATGCGGTGGCACGGTGGATATCTTCGCCCTGGGCAAACGCATCCAGCAGGCCTTTGTCTTGCGACAGATGCGCCATGATACGCAGTTCAATCTGTGAGTAGTCCGCGGCGACAATACGATTGCCCGATCCGGCGACAAACGCCTGGCGGATTCGGCGCCCTTCTTCGTTGCGCACCGGGATATTCTGCAGGTTAGGATCGGTAGACGAGAGTCGTCCCGTCGCCGTTACCGCCTGATGATAGGATGTATGTACGCGGCCGGTAAGCGGATTGATCATCAGTGGCAGCTTATCGGTGTAAGTCGATTTCAACTTTGATAAACCACGATGTTCCAGAATTACTTTAGGCAGTGGATAATCGAGAGCCAGTTCAGCCAGCACTTCTTCGCTGGTCGACGGCGCGCCGCCCGGCGTTTTCTTGGTCGGTTTAATACCCTGCTTTTCAAACAAAATGGTTTGCAGCTGTTTGGGTGAAGAGAGATTAAACGGTTCGCCTGCCAGCTCGTGCGCCTTCAGCTCCAGCTCGGCCACACGCGTGGTCAGCTCCTGCGAGTGTTTGGCCAGGATATTCTGGTCAATCAGCACGCCGTTGCGCTCAATCCGCGATATCACCTTCAACAACGGCATTTCGATCTCTTCAAATACCTGTTTCGGCCCCGCTTCCGGCTCCAGTTTCTCCCACATTTTCAGATGCAATTGCAGCGTGACATCGGCATCTTCCGCCGCGTAGTGGCCGGCTTGTTCGATAGCAATCTGATTAAAAGTGAGCTGATTTTTACCTTTACCCGCGATCTCTTCGAAAGTCACCGTTTTATGGTTTAGCCAGCGCGCGGCCAGACTGTCCATATCGTGTTTTCCGCCCACGCTATTCAGGCAATAAGATTCCAGCATGGTGTCAAATTTGATGCCGTTCAGTTCAATGTCGTAATTCTTCAGCACGCCGCGATCGTATTTGAGATTCTGCCCAACCTTCGCCGCGTTACCATCTTCCAGCAGCGGTTTTAGCTGCTTCAGCACTTCGCTGCGATCCAGCTGATCTGGCGCATCCAGATAATCGTGGGCGACCGGCAGATAAGCGGCTTCACCCGGCGCGACGGCAAAACCAATGCCGACAATATTGGCGCTTAAAGTATCCAGCGAGTCGGTCTCAAGATCGAAAGCGAAGAGCTCGGCGCTTTTCAGCTTTTTAAGCCATGCGGCAAATGTCGCTTCATCGAGGATAGTGACGTAGCCATCCGCAGAGAGCACGCTGGTCGCTTCGGCAGCGGGCGCAGCAGGTTCGCTGAGCTGCGGTTTCTTAGCCTGCGCGTTGCTCTTCTTACCTTGTTGCAGCCATGAACCATCCTGCAAATCGGTGATCCAGCGCTTAAATTCATAACGGCTAAACAAGGTTTGCAGCGCTTCGACATTAGGTTCATTGACGACAAGCTGATCGCAGGTCAGATCCAACTCAACGTCGGTTTTGATGGTTGCCAGCTGATAAGACAGGAACGCGACGTCGCGATTTTGCTCCAGCTTCGCCGCCATGGTTTTCGCACCGCGGAACGAGAGATCGGCCACTTTATCGAGATTGTCATAGATTGACTGCATACCGCCCAAGCCTTGCAGCAACGCCTGCGCGGTTTTCTCACCGACTCCCGGCACGCCTGGAATGTTATCGGAGCTGTCGCCCATCATGGCGAGGAAATCGATAATCAGTGCTGGCGGCACGCCATATTTCTGCTCGACCTCTTCCGGACCGAGCACGATATTCGTCATGGTGTTGATCAAGGTAATCGCAGGCGTCACTAACTGCGCCATATCTTTATCGCCGGTGCTGATCAACACCGGACGGCCGAGTTTTTCCGCCTCTAGCGCCAGCGTACCGATAACGTCATCCGCCTCAACGCCAGATACCGCCAACAGCGGCAGGCCCATCGCCTTCACCATTTCATGCAGCGGCTCAATCTGCGCACGCAGATCGTCTGGCATCGGCGGACGGTGCGATTTGTAGTGTTCAAAAAGCTCATCGCGGAAGGTTTTGCCTTTCGCATCGAAGACCACAGCCACATGGCTTGGCTGATACTGCATCAACAGGCTTTTCAACATGTTGAGCACACCATACATGGCGCCAGTTGGCTCGCCTGCACTGTTCGTTAGCGGCGGAAAGGCATGATATGCACGGTACAGATAAGATGAGCCGTCGACCAGAATCAGGGGATTTTCTGCAATTTGCGCCATAGGTTCGTATTTTCTTCGTTGCGATAATGAGGGCTATAAGGATGCCACAACCAGAGGAGAATGTTGAATGCACTCGGGGAAGTCAGGATCTTTTTCGTCGTTACGCGGCACGGATCGCAAGGATCAAACTGTGGATAAGTTTGTGCGTAAAAATCATAACGTATTGTTATTTACGTTAATTGCAATTGCTTTAATATTAAAAATTCATTTATATCAGCAAGTTAAATACTTATCGTGATCTTGCTCGCCCTAATGAAAAGACGATCGTCCATGTGGATATTAAGCGAAGGGTTAATAAATACATCGCACAAATAAGAGAATGAAGGCAATAAAAAACGCCGGCAGTACCGGCGTTCTAAAAACTAAATTACTTCTTTTCTACCAGGAACTTCACTACATTGGCGTAATCAGCAACGAAGTTGTCCATTGAGCTGGTATCCAGGCCGCCGTTGTTAACCATATATTTGCCGTTAACGAAGATCGCTGGCACACCTTGCAGATTGACGTCTGCTGCTGCTTTCTGCTGCTGCGCAACCAGCGCTTTTACTGCGAAGCTATTCCACGCTGCATCGTAATCTTCTGAAGAGATACCCGCTGCTTTAATAAAAGTCTCTTTCAGGCTTGCTGCATCGGTAACGGTTTGGGTTTTCTGAATACCGTCGAAAATCGGTGCAGTAACTTTGCTTTCTACGCCTAGCGCCATGGCAACAGCCCATGCCTGAGTGACAACCGGACCGAATGGACCACCAAGGAAATCAACGTGGTATTTGGTCACTTTCGTGTCCGCCGGCAGGTTCTTTTTCACTGCCTCGCTCACGTGATAAACGCGTTCGAACTGGTAGCAATGTGGGCAGAAGAAGGAGAAGAACTCCAGAACCTGCGGCTCACCCGCCACTGGCTTTGGCAAAGTAACGAACTGCTTACCATCGTTGAACTGTGCCGCCGAGGCGCCAAATGCCAGCATTAAACCTACCAGCGCAAACATGATCTTTTTCATCGTGAAACAATCTCCTGAGTACTTCATTAATATTGCGGGCTAAGCTGCAACGGCGGTTCGTGTAACAGCCTTTCCTGCTCGATAAATAATGCAATCTGCCGGCGCCAAAAATCCTCATCTGTCATCCAGGGGAAGGCGCGCGGAAAAGCGGGATCCTGCCAGCGGCGTACTACCCAGGCCAAATAATAAACCATGCGCATAGCGCGTAAAGGTTCAATCAGTGACAATTCATGTAAATCAAAATCACCGAATTCATTATAGGCTTCCAGCAGAATGTCCCATTGAATCAACCGTTCCTGACGATCGCCATTAACCAGCATCCACAAATCCTGCACTGCTGGCCCGTTACGGGCATCATCTAGATCGACAAACATCGGGCCTTCACGCCACAGAATATTGCCGGGATGGCAATCGCCGTGCAACCTTAACGGCTGCCAATGGCTATGCCAGCGCTGCTGCAGCGTCGCGCTGAGCTTATCAACGGCAGCAAGCAGTAAGTCTTTGACTGAAGCCGGTACTAATGCGCTTTGTTCCAGCTCCCGACGCGGTTGAAAAATATACTCTTCAAGGCCGAAAGTGGGTCGCTGCTGAAACAGACTTAGCTTTGCGGTTTGATGGATGCGCCCCAAAAAGCGGCCAACCCATTCCATCTGATTCTCGTTATCGGTTTCATACTGCCGTCCGCCTAAACTGGGGAAGACCGCGTACATGAAGCCGGCATGATGATTCAACGTGCTGCCCTGCAGAACGAGCGGCGCGGCAACCGGCACTTCATCCTCTAATAAATCCTGAGTGAACTGATGCTCTTCAAGGATCTGTTGTGCGCTCCAGCGCTGCGGACGATAAAACTTAGCCACATAGCGGCGTTTATCATCGTCGCTGAACTGATAGACGCGGTTTTCATAGCTATTGAGGGCGGTTAAGCCTGATTCGACACGCAGACCCGCATCCCAAAGTGCATCAAGGATGACATCGGGATTCAACGTCTGGAAATTAAAGGCGGCTTCGCTCATCATTTTGCCTGTGTGTTACCTTTGCGATTAATGCGCAAGGATAACATTACTCATCATCCTTAATCACACCGCGTGCACGTAATAGCGCGGTTTTGAAGTCCACTTCATAATCCTTTTTCAGGCCGGGAATGGCACTCTGGCTATCTGTGTCACGCATTTTAAGATGGTAAATCAATACATCATCGGTTAATTCACTTAATGGGCCACTGAAACCAGATTCCTGCGCCAGTTTTTGCAAAAATGCCAGCAAGTTGAGATCGGCATACTTTTGCCATGCGGGTTGCAGAAGCTCGAGCAGTTCATTGAGTCGGTGATATTTCATCATTGATTCCTTTATGCAGATGGTACGCTGCCGCTAAGTAAGTATCGTCCAGAATGAAGCAAGGAGACGGAGATGACAGCATTTACCGGCGTGATCCTCGCGGGTGGCCAAGGCAGTCGTATGGGAGGCCAGGATAAAGGGTTATTGATGTTACAGGGCGAACCCCTTTATCAGCACGTTTTGCGGCGATTTCGGCCGCAGGTCAATATTGTGTTGATAAGCGCTAACCGTAACATTGATCGCTATCAGGCAAGCGGTTGTCAGGTTGTTATCGATACATTGCCCGATTATCCCGGACCGCTGGCCGGCATGCTCAGTGGTTTACGCAGCAGTAAAAATGAATGGGTCGCTTTCTGCGCTTGTGATACGCCATGGATCCCCAATGACTTTGTCGCGCGTCTGTGGCAGCAGCGTAATGATGCGCCCGCTGTGTGGGTGAAATCCTCTCAGCGTGATCATCCAGCCTTAGCGCTGGTCAATCGTACATTGGCTGATGATCTTGAAACCTGGCTACTGCGCGGCGAGCGACGTTTAATGCAGTTCTTACGTGAGCATGGCGGGCATGCTATTGCGTTTTCAGACCCAGAATCTGCGTTCCGCAATATCAATACGCCAGACGATCTCATGAATGAGGAAAAGTATTTATGAGTGTGCGCTTACTGGCGATTTCCGCATGGAGCGGGACAGGAAAAACCACTTTGCTTGAGCAAGTCATTCCACTTCTCAAAACTCAGGGGATTCAATCAGGCTTAATTAAGCACACACATCATCAGATGGATATCGATACGCCGGGGAAAGACAGTTATTTGCTGCGTAAAGCTGGGGCGGATCAGGTGATCGTCGCCAGTAATCAGCGCTGGGCATTAATGGTTGAATCACCTAATAAGCCTTTAAGCCTAATGCAATTAGCATCACAGATGGATAGCTCAACGTTGGATCTGGTGCTGGTCGAGGGCTTCAAAGATGAGCCGGTCCCCAAAATTGCACTTTGGCGGCGTGGCGTTAAAGGTGAGATTAAGGATTTGCTGGATCAGTATGTGATTGCCGTCGCTACTGATGAGTATATGGAACTGAATTTGCCCATATTGGATATTAATCAGCCAATGCAGGTTGCCGATTTTATTGTTCAGTGGCTTAAAAAGCGTTGAAATAGCCAGATTTTGGATAAGATTCAGACGTAAAAAAGCCCCGGACTTTCGTCCGGGGCTTCTTCACTATTTGATGCCTGGCAGTTCCCTACTCTCGCATGGGGAGGCCCCACACTACCATCGGCGCTACGGCGTTTCACTTCTGAGTTCGGCATGGGGTCAGGTGGGACCACCGCGCTAAAGCCGCCAGGCAAATTCTGTTTCGTCCGCAGCCCCCTCTCAGGCGCCGCAGACCAGTCCGTAAACAAGCTGAAAATCTCTGGTCTCTCAGACCAAAACGCCTCTGGCGTTGTAAGGTTAAGCCTCACGGGTCATTAGTACCGGTTAGCTCAACGCATCGCTGCGCTTACACATCCGGCCTATCAACGTCGTAGTCTTCAACGTCCCTTCAGGACCCTCAAGGGGTCAGGGAGAACTCATCTCGGGGCAAGTTTCGTGCTTAGATGCTTTCAGCACTTATCTTTTCCGCACTTAGCTACCGGGCAGTGCCATTGGCATGACAACCCGAACACCAGTGGTGCGTTCACTCCGGTCCTCTCGTACTAGGAGCAACCCCCCTCAATTCTCCAGCGCCCACGGCAGATAGGGACCGAACTGTCTCACGACGTTCTAAAACCCAGCTCGCGTACCACTTTAAACGGCGAACAGCCGTACCCTTGGGACCTACTTCAGCCCCAGGATGTGATGAGCCGACATCGAGGTGCCAAACACCGCCGTCGATATGAACTCTTGGGCGGTATCAGCCTGTTATCCCCGGAGTACCTTTTATCCGTTGAGCGATGGCCCTTCCATTCAGAACCACCGGATCACTATGACCTGCTTTCGCACCTGCTCGAGCCGTCACTCTCGCAGTCAAGCTGGCTTATGCCATTGCACTAACCTCCTGATGTCCGACCAGGATTAGCCAACCTTCGTGCTCCTCCGTTACTCTTTGGGAGGAGACCGCCCCAGTCAAACTACCCACCAGACACTGTCCGCAGCCCGGATTACGGGCCTACGTTAGAACATCAAACATTAAAGGGTGGTATTTCAAGGTTGGCTCCACGCAGACTGGCGTCCACGCTTCAAAGCCTCCCACCTATCCTACACATCAAGGCTCAATGTTCAGTGTCAAGCTAGCTATAGTAAAGGTTCACGGGGTCTTTCCGTCTTGCCGCGGGTACACTGCATCTTCACAGCGATTTCAATTTCACTGAGTCTCGGGTGGAGACAGCCTGGCCATCATTACGCCATTCGTGCAGGTCGGAACTTACCCGACAAGGAATTTCGCTACCTTAGGACCGTTATAGTTACGGCCGCCGTTTACCGGGGCTTCGATCAAGAGCTTCTCCTTGCGGATAACCCCATCAATTAACCTTCCGGCACCGGGCAGGCGTCACACCGTATACGTCCACTTTCGTGTTTGCACAGTGCTGTGTTTTTAATAAACAGTTGCAGCCAGCTGGTATCTTCGACTGGCTTCGGCTCGGGGAGCAAGTCCCTTCACCTACGCGCCAGCGTGCCTTCTCCCGAAGTTACGGCACCATTTTGCCTAGTTCCTTCACCCGAGTTCTCTCAAGCGCCTTGGTATTCTCTACCTGACCACCTGTGTCGGTTTGGGGTACGATTTCGTGTTACCTACCTGGAGCTTAGAGGCTTTTCCTGGAAGCAGGGCATCAGTTACTTCACCACCGTGGTGGCTCGTCGTCACGCCTCAGCCTTAAGATACCCCGGATTTACCAAAGGTATCAGCCTACACGCTTAAACCGGGACAACCGTCGCCCGGATAACCTAGCCTTCTCCGTCCCCCCTTCGCAGTAACACCAAGTGCAGGAATATTAACCTGCTTCCCATCGACTACGCTTTTCAGCCTCGCCTTAGGGGTCGACTCACCCTGCTCCGATTAACGTTGAACAGGAACCCTTGGTCTTCCGGCGAGCGGGCTTTTCACCCGCTTTATCGTTACTTATGTCAGCATTCGCACTTCTGATACCTCCAGCATGCCTCACAGCACACCTTCAACGGCTTACAGAACGCTCCCCTACCCAACAACACATAGTGTCGCTGCCGCAGCTTCGGTGCATGGTTTAGCCCCGTTACATCTTCCGCGCAGGCCGACTCGACCAGTGAGCTATTACGTTTTTCTTTAAATGATGGCTGCTTCTAAGCCAACATCCTGGCTGTCTGTGCCTTCCCACATCGTTTCCCACTTAACCATGACTTTGGGACCTTAGCTGGCGGTCTGGGTTGTTTCCCTCTTCACGACGGACGTTAGCACCCGCCGTGTGTCTCCCGTGATAACATTCTCCGGTATTCGCAGTTTGCATCGGGTTGGTAAGCCGGGATGGCCCCCTAGCCGAAACAGTGCTCTACCCCCGGAGATGAGTTCACGAGGCGCTACCTAAATAGCTTTCGGGGAGAACCAGCTATCTCCCGGTTTGATTGGCCTTTCACCCCCAGCCACAAGTCATCCGCTAATTTTTCAACATTAGTCGGTTCGGTCCTCCAGTTAGTGTTACCCAACCTTCAACCTGCCCATGGCTAGATCACCGGGTTTCGGGTCTATACCCTGCAACTTAACGCCCAGTTAAGACTCGGTTTCCCTGCGGCTCCCCTATACGGTTAACCTTGCTACAGAATATAAGTCGCTGACCCATTATACAAAAGGTACGCAGTCACCCCATTAAAGAGGCTCCCACTGCTTGTACGTACACGGTTTCAGGTTCTGTTTCACTCCCCTCGCCGGGGTTCTTTTCGCCTTTCCCTCACGGTACTGGTTCACTATCGGTCAGTCAGGAGTATTTAGCCTTGGAGGATGGTCCCCCCATATTCAGACAGGATACCACGTGTCCCGCCCTACTCTTCGAACTCACAGAATGTGCACTTTCGTGTACGGGACTATCACCCGGTATCGTGCGACTTTCCAGACGCTTCCACTAACGCACAAACTGATTCAGGTTCTGGGCTGTTCCCCGTTCGCTCGCCGCTACTGGGGGAATCTCGGTTGATTTCTTTTCCTCCGGGTACTTAGATGTTTCAGTTCCCCGGGTTCGCCTCGCAACACTATGTATTCATGTTGCGATGATGCACTGGGTGCACCGGGTTTCCCCATTCGGACATCGTCGGCTGTAGCGGTTCATATCACCTTACCGACGCTTTACGCAGATTAGCACGTCCTTCATCGCCTCTGACTGCCAGGGCATCCACCGTGTACGCTTAGTCACTTAACCTCACAACCCACAGGCGTTTTGCAACGCGTGCAGACTGCAAGCATTTGAGAGACTCGAACATATCGCCGCTTCATTCTTATTACGGAGAATGAAGACGATACGTCGTTTCAATTTTCAGCTTGTTCCGGATTGTTAAAGAGCAGTATCTCAGACGCAGCTCGTAAGCTTCGTTTGAGATACATCGTGGAGACACCTTTCACCTGTCACCAAGCAAGTGGCGTCCCCTAGGGGATTCGAACCCCTGTTGCCGCCGTGAAAGGGCGGAGTCCTAACCGCTAGACGAAGGGGACACGATAGTGTCACGACTTCGCAGCCGTCTTGCTCATTACTTTCTATCAGACAATCTGTGTGAGCACTTCGCGGGAAGGTATCTTCAGGTAAGGAGGTGATCCAACCGCAGGTTCCCCTACGGTTACCTTGTTACGACTTCACCCCAGTCATGAATCACAAAGTGGTAAGCGCCCTCCCGAAGGTTAAGCTACCTACTTCTTTTGCAACCCACTCCCATGGTGTGACGGGCGGTGTGTACAAGGCCCGGGAACGTATTCACCGTAGCATTCTGATCTACGATTACTAGCGATTCCGACTTCACGGAGTCGAGTTGCAGACTCCGATCCGGACTACGACGCACTTTATGAGGTCCGCTTGCTCTCGCGAGGTCGCTTCTCTTTGTATGCGCCATTGTAGCACGTGTGTAGCCCTACTCGTAAGGGCCATGATGACTTGACGTCATCCCCACCTTCCTCCAGTTTATCACTGGCAGTCTCCTTTGAGTTCCCGGCATTACCCGCTGGCAACAAAGGATAAGGGTTGCGCTCGTTGCGGGACTTAACCCAACATTTCACAACACGAGCTGACGACAGCCATGCAGCACCTGTCTCAGAGTTCCCGAAGGCACCAAAGCATCTCTGCTAAGTTCTCTGGATGTCAAGAGTAGGTAAGGTTCTTCGCGTTGCATCGAATTAAACCACATGCTCCACCGCTTGTGCGGGCCCCCGTCAATTCATTTGAGTTTTAACCTTGCGGCCGTACTCCCCAGGCGGTCGACTTAACGCGTTAGCTCCGGAAGCCACTCCTCAAGGGAACAACCTCCAAGTCGACATCGTTTACGGCGTGGACTACCAGGGTATCTAATCCTGTTTGCTCCCCACGCTTTCGCACCTGAGCGTCAGTCTTTGTCCAGGGGGCCGCCTTCGCCACCGGTATTCCTCCAGATCTCTACGCATTTCACCGCTACACCTGGAATTCTACCCCCCTCTACAAGACTCCAGCCTGCCAGTTTCGAATGCAGTTCCCAGGTTAAGCCCGGGGATTTCACATCCGACTTGACAGACCGCCTGCGTGCGCTTTACGCCCAGTAATTCCGATTAACGCTTGCACCCTCCGTATTACCGCGGCTGCTGGCACGGGTTAGCCGGTGCTTCTTCTGCGGGTAACGTCAATCGGTGAAGCTATTAACTTCACCGCCTTCCTCCCCGCTGAAAGTACTTTACAACCCGAAGGCCTTCTTCATACACGCGGCATGGCTGCATCAGGCTTGCGCCCATTGTGCAATATTCCCCACTGCTGCCTCCCGTAGGAGTCTGGACCGTGTCTCAGTTCCAGTGTGGCTGGTCATCCTCTCAGACCAGCTAGGGATCGTCGCCTAGGTGAGCCATTACCCCACCTACTAGCTAATCCCATCTGGGCACATCCGATGGTGTGAGGCCCGAAGGTCCCCCACTTTGGTCTTGCGACGTTATGCGGTATTAGCTACCGTTTCCAGTAGTTATCCCCCTCCATCGGGCAGTTTCCCAGACATTACTCACCCGTCCGCCACTCGTCACCCGAGAGCAAGCTCTCTGTGCTACCGTTCGACTTGCATGTGTTAGGCCTGCCGCCAGCGTTCAATCTGAGCCATGATCAAACTCTTCAATTTAAGTTTGATTTGCTGAAACCAGTTCAGCGGTGCTCATCTGTAAAACGTCATAATGAATTTCATTATGTGTTCACTCGTGAGGCTTTGATATTTTTTTGCGTCCGGAGACGCGGATATCAATCCTGCGAGTGCCCACACAGATTGTCTGATAAATTGTTAAAGAGCGTTGCGAACAGCGGCTGAACCGCCTGTCGCGAGGTGGCGTATACTACGCTACTCTCCTTCGGAGTCAAACACTTTTTTCAGCGTTTTAATCCGGCGGGATGAATTTCTTCACTCCCTGCTGAGCCGTCTGCGTTGCCGCTTTGCCGTCTCAGTGGTGGCGCATTATAGGGAGTTATTCGGAGGTGACAAGGGTTAATTGCAAAAAAATGACTGAGCGCCTCTTTTTTAAACGAACGCGTTAAAAACGGACATTTCCCGGCGAAGAATCAGTCAAAACCGCCGCTTCATCGGCATAAATCAGCGCCATCACCTTAAACACCAATGCTATTCTCTTTAACCAAACGTAATTTCTTTGTCGCAGGCTGACAATTATTCGAGAAGGACTTTCAATGATTCGCTCCGCGCGCAGCATGGCCGGCTTGCCCTGGATCGCCGCCATGGCGTTTTTCATGCAAGCACTTGATGCCACCATCCTGAATACTGCGCTTCCTGCTATCGCCACCAGCCTTGAACGTTCCCCTCTTGCCATGCAATCCGCCATCATCAGTTACACGTTAACGGTAGCGATGCTGATTCCAGTGAGTGGCTGGTTAGCCGATCGCTACGGCACACGCAAAATCTTCATTCTTGCGGTATCGCTATTTACGCTGGGTTCGCTGGCCTGCGCCTTATCCGGCTCGCTGAGCATGTTGGTGGTCTCGCGCGTGGTACAAGGGATAGGCGGGGCGATGATGATGCCCGTCGCGCGCCTGGCGTTGTTACGCGCTTATCCACGCAGTGAACTGCTGCCGGTGCTGAACTTCGTTACCATGCCGGGTTTAGTAGGCCCGATTCTGGGCCCAATGCTGGGCGGATTGTTAGTGACCTACGCCAGCTGGCACTGGATATTCCTCCTCAACATTCCCATCGGTATCGCTGGCATCTTCTACGCACGCAAATATATGCCGGACTTCACTACCCCAAAACGCCGCTTCGACTTTTCAGGCTTCCTGCTGTTTGGTTTGGGTCTGGTGCTGATCTCGGTCGGTATCGAGTTGTTTGGCGAGCGCGTGGTGTTGCCGTGGCAAGCGTTGTTGGTGCTGTTTGGCGGCATTGCATTACTTCTTCTCTATATAGTGCACGCGCGTCGCCATCCGGCACCGCTGATTAATCTGCCAATGTTTAAAACCCGCACCTTCTCGGTCGGCATCATTGGCAACATAGCTTCGCGCCTGGGTACCGGCTGCATTCCGTTCCTGATGCCGCTGATGTTGCAGGTGGGCTTTGGTTATCCCGCACTGATTGCCGGTTGCATGATGGGTCCAACGGCGATTGGCGCGCTGCTGGCGAAATCCACGGTGACGCAAGTGCTACGCCGCTTTGGTTATCGCCATACGCTGGTAGGTATCACCATTATTATTGGCATATTGATCGCCACCTTCTCACTGCAATCGCCGGGTGGCAGCGTGGTGATGTTGCTGGCGGCACTGTTGATTCTGGGGATGGCGATGTCAACGCAGTTCACCGCGATGAACACCATCACGCTGGCAGATTTAAATGATGAGAACGCCAGCGGCGGGAACAGTGTGCTAGCGGTAACGCAGCAGCTGTCGATCAGCTTTGGCGTGGCGGTGAGTGCCGCAGTGCTGCGTTTCTATCAGGATGTCGAGGCCACAACCGTCGCGCAATTCCACGCCACCTTCCTGACGATGGGCGTCGTCACGGTGTTGTCTGCCTTTACCTTTATGATGTTACGTCCGAGCGATGGGCGTAATCTGATCGCCAACCGCGAGAAAAAGAAGAAAGCGACTTAGACCGAACCGCGCTCCACCAGCTCCGGCGTCAGCACCAGCGTTTGCTGACTGGCGTCGGGATCGCCCATACGATGAATCAAGGTATCAATCGCCAGTTCACCTAACTCATCTTTCGGCTGATGGATGGTACTAAGCGGCGGAGTCAGGTAACGCGCCAGCTCAATGTTGTCATAGCCCATCACCGCAATATCCTGCGGCACGCGCAATCCGGCCTGGAACAAGGCGTGATAGACGCCAACCGCCATCGCATCGTTGCTGGTAAATATCGCTTCTGGCAGCGTATCCAGCGTCAGCAGTTGATTCATGGCGTTGAAGCCGCCCTGAAACTCGAAATCGCCATCAACCACATAACCCGGCGGCACCGATAATCCGCTGTTGGCCATCGCTTTATGGAAACCTTCAAGACGCAAACGCGCGGGCGTTTTATCCTGCGGCCCGGCGATACAGGCAATGCGCGTATAGCCACGATCGATCAGATGCTGGGTTGCCAGTTCGCCGCCGAGCAGCGCGTTGTCCTGAATAATGTCGCCGCGCCCTTCAAATGGCGCCCAGTCCATCATCACCATCGGCACCGAGGGATAACGATTGAGGATCTCCGCCGACGGCAGATGGGTTTCAGTGCACATCATCAGTAAACCATCGACGCGCTTTTGCATTAGCGTTTCGAGGCTGCGATTCATACGCTCTTCATCGCCTTCGGTATTACACAGAATCAGGCTGTAGCCGCGTTCGTAGCAGCTGTTTTCTACGCCGCGCACCACTTCGGAATAGAACGGGTTACTGCTGGCGGTCAGCAGCATGCCGATGGTGCGGGTTTGTTTGATCTTCAGGCTGCGTGCCAGCGCGGACGGCGCATAGTTCAGCTCGCGAATCGCCTGTTCCACCTTTTCACGCACCTGCTCGCTGACAAAGCGATTGTTATTGATGACGTGTGAAACGGTGGAGGTAGAGACGCCCGCCAGGCGGGCGACATCTTTCATGGTAGCCAAGCGCTTAGCCCTGTTGTTGCAGGAAGGCGTCAATCTCAGTGCGCCACGGCACTGAGGGCTGCGCGCCCGGACGCGTCACCGCAATCGCAGCGGCGGCATGGGCGAAACGTACAGCATCATGCATCGCCACACCTTCCAGACGTGCGGTAATAAATGCCCCGTTGAAGGTATCGCCCGCTGCGATAGTATCGATGGCCTGCACGCTGAAGCCCGGAATGCGCACGCCGTTGCCTTGCTCACTCAGCCACACACCGCGACGGCCTAGCGTGATCAACACGGTAGCAATACCTTTCGCATGCAATGCCGCAGCAGCACGCGCGGCATCTTCATCGCTCTTCACCGCAATGCCGGTGAGAATTTCAGCTTCGGTTTCATTTGGCGTGATGATGTCGATAAGCGCGAGCAGCTCATCAGAGAGCGCCGTGGCCGGTGCGGGATTCAGGATCACTTGCGTCTGCTGCGCACGCGCAATCTTCGCGGCGGCCAGAACGCTTTCCAGCGGAGATTCCAGCTGCATCAGCAACGCATCAGCATCGGCAATCACCTGCTGATGCTGCGCAACGCGAGCCGGCGTCAGCGCGGCATTGGCACCGGAATAGATGCCGATATTATTTTCGCCTTCGCCATTCACGAAGATCATCGCTACACCGGTCGATTCATCTGCGACAGTTTCAACCGGTGCGGTATCAATGCGGTCTTGCTGCAACTGCTGACGAATACGCTCGCCAATATCATCAGCGCCTACACAGGCAATAAAAGCAATGTCTGCACCGGCACGGCCCGCAGCCACAGCCTGATTGGCCCCTTTGCCGCCAAAAGCAATGTGATACTGTTTCCCGATCACCGTTTCGCCCGGACGTGGAAAATGGGCGAGGTTAAGGATGTGATCGGCATTGATGCTGCCGAGAACGGCCAGTTTTGCGCTTGTGGTCATTGGGATTCATCCAGAAAGATGCGCCACCAGGACGGTGGCGCGTTGCCCTGCTTTTCTTTACTTATTATTTGGTCACCAGCTTCAGGTCAACCGGATTAACCGCCTGCACCTTCTCGCCTTTCAATACTTTATCGGCAGTCTGCACGCCAATCATACCAATCTTGTCTGGCATCTGCGCCACAGTCGCGGTCAGTTTACCCGATTCTACGGCTTTCACACCGTCAGCGGTGCCGTCAAAACCCACCACCAGCACGTCGGTTTTACCCGCGGTTTGCAGCGCACGCAGCGCGCCCAGCGCCATTTCATCGTTCTGAGCGAAGACCGCCTGCACATCCGGATGTCCCTGCAGCAGGTTCTGCATGACGTTCAGACCTTTAGTACGGTCGAAGTCAGCAGGCTGGCTCGCCAGGATATTGAATTTATGGGCATCGGCTGCCTGTTTGAAGCCTTCGCCACGCTCGCGCGCCGCAGAAGTACCGGCAATGCCTTGCAGTTCAATAATTTTCGCGCCATCGCCCAGTTTTTTGGCGATGAAGTCACCGGCCATTTTGCCGCCGAAGCGGTTGTCAGAAGCTACGTGGCTCACCACGGTGCCTTGTGCTGCTACGCGGTCCAGCGTGATCACCGGAATATTCGCCTGGTTCGCCATCTTCACGGCGTTACCCACCGCATCAGAATCAGTTGGGTTGATCAGCAGCAGCTTGGTGCCGCGCACCGTCAGATCCTGCACGTTCGCCAGCTCTTTCGCCGGGTTGTTCTGCGAATCCAGCACCACGAGGTTATAACCCAGTTGGTCAGCTTCTTTCTGTGCGCCATCTTTCAGTGACACAAAGAACGGATTATTCAGCGTAGATACCACCAGAGCAATGGTGTCCTTAGCCATCGCGCCAGCACTGAGGGTGGCGCCAAGAATGACGGCCAATGCAGTTAACTTTTTCATTTTTAAATCCTGTGTGAAGGTCAGAGTTATTTACTGCTTTTGTTATCCACCAGCACCGCTAGCAGAATGACGACGGCTTTAACAATCATTTGGTAGTAAGACGATACGCCCATCAGATTCAGGCCGTTATTCAGGAAACCGAGGATCAACGCACCAATCAGCGTGCCCATGATGCGACCTTTACCGCCCGCCAGGCTGGTACCGCCCAGCACCACCGCAGCAATCGCATCCAGTTCATAACCGGTGCCCGCTGTAGGTTGTGCGGAAGAGAGACGCGCCACTTCGATGGTGCCCGCCAATGCCGCCAGCAGGCCGCACAGCGAATAGACGATGATTTTAACGCGATTAACGTTGATGCCCGACAAACGCGTGGCCGCTTCGTTGCCACCCAGCGCATAGATGTAACGACCAAGGCGCGTGTGATGCAGCATGTACCACGCCAGCCCGAACACCGCGACCATCAGCCACACCGGCGTTGGAATGCCCAACGGGCGACCGATACCGAACCAGCCGAACAGATCGGCGTTATCGTTAAAACCGGTATTGATTGGGCTGCCGTTGGTGTAAACCATGGTGACGCCGCGCAGCAGCAACATCATCACCAGCGTGGCGATGAAAGCCTGCACCTTGCCGCGCGCCACAATCACGCCGGTAATACCGCCAATCGCCGCCCCCAGCGCCAGCGAAGCCGCAACGGCCACCAGCGCATTCACCTCCAATCCGACAATCGATGCCGCCACCGCGCCGGTCAGCGCCAGCAGCGATCCCACCGATAGATCAATGCCCGAGGTCAGAATCACCAGCGTCATGCCGACCGCCATAATGGCGTTGACCGACGTCTGCTGCAGAATGTTGAACATGTTGGCCAGCGTGAAGAAGTTCGGACTCTGGCTGGCAACCACGGCAATCAGCACGATCAATGCAATCAGTGATTTCTGCTCCAGCAGCCAGGCTTTGCTAAACCAACGACGGCTGGCGGGTAAGGTTTGGGTGCTCATACAACTAACTCCTCGCTGTGTTGCTTACCGACTGCCGCCGCCATCAGGGATTCCTGGGTAGCTTGCTCACGGGAAAATTCGCCACTCAGATGGCCTTCATGCATCACCACGATGCGATCGCTCATGCCCAGCACTTCCGGCATTTCCGACGACACCAAAATGATGCTCAGCCCTTCGGCTTTAAACTGGTTAATTAACTGATAAATTTCTTTTTTTGCCCCGACATCGACGCCGCGTGTCGGCTCATCAAGAATCAGCACATCGGGGCGCGTCATCAGGCCACGCGCAATCGCCACTTTTTGCTGATTACCGCCAGATAGCAGACCAATCGGCTGCTCCATTGACGGGGTTTTAACGTTGAACAGGCGGATAAAATCGCCCACCGCCAGCTGCTCGTCGCTGTGGCGCAGGTTGCCCGCGCCAGTGCTGAAATAGCGCAGCGCGGTCAACGACATGTTCTCTTTCACCGACATGCCGAGCACCAGACCATCGCGCTTGCGGTCTTCCGAGATATACACAATGCCGCTGGCGAGGCCATCCTGCGGAGAGCGGGTCACGATCTCGCGGCCGTTCAGCGTCACTTTGCCTTTGCTGCGCGGCAGCGCGCCGTACAGCACTTTCATCAGTTCAGTACGTCCTGCGCCCATCAGACCCGACACGCCAAGGATTTCCCCTTTGCGCAGCGTAAAGCTGACGTTATCAACGCCCGGACCGCTGAGATTTTCCACTTTTAAGCGGATCTCGCCCGGCTGTTGATCGATACGCGGATATTGATCTTCCAGCTTGCGGCCGACCATCATCTCGATCAGGCTCTCTTCGCTGAGATCGCACACCGCGCGTTCGGCAATAAACTGCCCATCGCGGAACACGGTGACGTCATCGCAAATCTCGAAGATCTCTTTCATGCGGTGCGAGATATAGACGATGCCGCAGCCTTGCGCTTTCAGTTCATTGATGACGCGGAACAGCGACAGCGTTTCGGTATCAGTCAGCGCATCGGTCGGTTCATCCATAATGATGACTTTCGACTCGAAGCTGAGCACCTTGGCGATCTCGACCATCTGCTGATCGCCAATCGACAAATCGCCCACCAGCTTGTGGCTGTCGAAACGCAGATTGAGGCGCTTTAATAGCGCATCCGCTTCGGCATACATCTTTTTCCATTCGATGCGGCCAAAGCGGTTAACACATTCGCGGCCAAGGAAGATATTCTCGGCAACAGTCAGCTGCGGAATCAGGTTCAGTTCCTGATGGATAATGCCAATGCCTGCTTCCTGCGACGCTTTCGGGCCAGAGAACGCCACATCCTTACCCAGCCACTGCAGAGAACCGGCATCCATGCTGTAAATGCCGGTCAGCACTTTCATCATGGTGGATTTGCCCGCGCCGTTTTCACCCACCAGCGCCATCACGCGTCCCGGATAAACGGCCAGCGATGCGCCATTCAACGCCTTCACGCCAGGAAACGACTTTTCAATTCCTTTGAGTTGCAATAACGGTTGCATAGCGGCCTCAGAAGGTCACGCCGGCGCTCAGGATGACATTCGCATACGGAGAACACTCTCCGCTGCGAATGACCGCCTGACTACGCTGCGTATGTTGTTTGAATTGTTCATGGCTGGTGTAACGGATGGTGATGACATTCCCCTGGTGCTGTTGCAAGGCTTCGAGCACGGCGAGCAGTGCGCTGTGGAGCTGCGGATTGTGCTGCTTAATCTCCTCCGCCATCAGGGCGCTTTCGACCTGCATCTCCTGCGTGACAACGTCAACTACCTGTAGAAATTCGGGCGTACCCGGCGTTAACGCCAGATCGATGCGCTGTGGACCGGCCGGAATCGGCAAGCCTGCATCTGCAATCGTCAGCGTATCGGTGTGCCCCAGGCGAGCAATCACATGTGAGACTTCAGCGTTTAACAAGCGACCTTTTTTCATTTATTCCACTCCACAGCGAAACGTTTCGCTGATCGGGAGTGTATAAAATGCGCACGGCAACTCAATGGCGGCATCACGGAAATGTGATCGCCATCGAAACGTTTCGCTTGTGCCGGAGAGAATTTGAGTTTGGTGGGATTTTGGAGCCGCTGCTGCGGCCCCGAAGATGGCATTAAGGCAGTTTACGTACCTGTTTCACGTCCAGTTCGATGGAGTTGAAATCTTTATCCAGTTCGCCGGTCAGTTCTACCTTATCCTTCGGCGTGATGGTCAAACCGTTCCAGCGTTTATGATCGATTTCAACCTTCATGGTGCCGGTGGCATCACGGAACTGATAATCCTCATCACCGATTTGCTTCTCAAGCGTACCGCGCACGGTAATCCAGCTATCGTCTTTCATCTCTTCGGCCTGTTTCACCGTGACAACGCTGGTGTTATCGGCTTTGAACCCGCCGGACTTCACCTGCGCGGATGGCGCATTGGGATCAACAAAGCCACCTTGCTGAGCGGCAAGAACCGGCGTGGCGGCCAGGGCGACAATCGCTAACAGAGCTGCAGACTTTTTCATAATTCACCTCTTTTCCATGAATGTGTCGGTTTACGGGAGCTATTTCACCATAAGGTTCTTAACAGGATCTTAAGAGAATCCGTTTGGCTAACATTCATGAAAAATAGTCTATTTGACGGGATTTTCGCTGTACAAGAGCAATTGTGCTTCGTATAACTCCGCTTAACAAAAGGAGAGTTGATGCGCATTTTACTGATTGAAGATGACACGCTGATTGGCGACGGTTTGAAAGTCGGGTTGACCAAACTCGGTTTCAGCGTGGATTGGTTTGTCTCCGGCGAAGCCGGATTTCAGGCGTTGACCGCCGCGCCCTGGGACGCAGTGGTGCTGGATCTGTCGCTGCCCGAACGCGATGGTCTGGATATCCTGCGTCAGTGGCGCCAGCAAGGACACGATGTGCCGGTGCTGATTCTCACCGCGCGCGATGCGCTCGATCAGCGCGTCCAGGGATTACAACTCGGCGCCGACGATTACCTGTGTAAGCCGTTTGCATTAACAGAAGTGGCGGCACGCTTGCAGGCGTTGATCCGCCGCCGTCATGGGCAACTGCAGCCGGAACTGAAACACGGCAACGTGGTAATGGCGCCCGGCAGCCACAGCGTGCTGTGCGATGGCGAACCCGTTAGCCTGAAAAGCCGCGAACTGGCGCTGCTGGAACTGTTTCTGCGTAATCCTGGCCGCGTGCTGACGCGCAGTCAGCTGGAGGAGAAGCTCTACAGCTGGGATGAAGATGTCTCCAGCAATGCGGTGGAAGTGCACATTCATCATCTGCGCAAGAAACTCGGCAGCCAGTTTATTCGTACCGTGCACGGCGTCGGTTATACGCTGGGAGCGGCGGAATGAGTCTGTTTCTGCGCCTCGCCATCGGCTTTGTGCTGCTGATTATAGTGTGCGGCGGCCTGGCCGGCCTCAGCGCATGGCATCAAACCCGCGATACGGTGAACGAGCTGTTTGATACTCAGCAAATGCTGTTCGCCAAACGGCTGATAGCGCTCGATCCCACCTCGCTGCAGGACGTGACGCTGCCGAAAACCAAAGCGATCCTGCGCCATCACCGCGGCGATCAGGATGATGATGCGCTGGCATTTGCCATTTTCAGCGCGGCAGGCCAACCGTTGTTGAACGACGGCGAAAACGGCCGCGATCTGCAATTCGATCATCAGCGCGATGGCTTTGTTGATGGACGACTGCGCGGCGATAAAGACAGCTGGCGCCTGGTGTGGCTCACCTCCGAGGATAAGCGTTATCGCGTGGTGGTCGGGCAAGAGTGGGAATACCGCGAAGATATGACGCGCGATCTGGCGCTCAGCAGCCTGCTGCCGTGGCTGATCGCCATGCCCTTTATGTTGCTGTTGCTGCTGGCGCTGGTGTGGTTCGAGCTGCGCCCGTTGAAACGCCTCACGCTTTCCCTGCATCAGCGTGCGCCGGATGATGCCACGCCATTGCCGGACACGCGCTTGCCTAAAGAGGTGAAGCCGCTGGTGGTGGCACTTAACGGTTTGTTCAGTCGTATGGCGCATCTGGTGCAGCGCGAACGTCGTTTTACCTCCGATGCCGCCCATGAACTGCGCAGCCCGCTGGCGGCGCTGCGCGTGCAGAGTGAAGTGATTCAACTGGCTGATGATGATGAGGCGATGCGCAAACGCGCCATTCAGCAACTGGATAGCGGCATCGTGCGCGCCACGCGTCTGGTGGATCAGCTCTTAACGCTGTCACGCGTGGAAGCAGACGATCTGCGCAGCGAGTTTCAACCGGTGGCGCTGGCGCCGCTGCTGCAAAACCTGCTGGCGGAGCACTTCCCGCAGGCAGAACAACAAACCACCGCTTTGCAGTTCACCAGCCATGCCGAACCGGTGATGAACGGTCATCCGCTGTTGCTGGGGTTGATGGTGCGCAATCTGCTGGATAACGCGCTGCGCTATTCGCCGTCGGGCAGCACTGTTGATGTGCAGCTCAATGCCCGCGCCATTACCGTTGATGATAACGGGCCAGGCGTCAGCGATGAGCAGTTGATAAGGTTGGGTGAACGCTTCTGGCGACCGCCAGGACAGGCGCAAACCGGCAGCGGATTAGGGCTTTCCATCGTGAAAAATATTGCCCAGTTGCACGGCGTTCGCTTGCAGTTCAGCCAGCGCGCCAGCGGAGGATTGCGCGTCACCTTAAGTTGGTGACGCGCACAGCGTTAAATCTCGACCTGGGTTCCCAGTTCGATCACGCGGTTCGGTGGGATTTCAAACTGATCGGGCGCGCGCAGCGCATTGCGTTGCAGCGCGAGGAACAGCTTGCCGCGCAGGCGCAGATACCACGGACGATCGCCGATAATCAGCGATTCATGCGACATAAAGAAGGAGGTTTCCATCATGCGGCAGTTCAGGCCTTCAAGACCGCAGCGGTGGAAAATCTCTTCGACGTTTGGCGTTTCGCGCCAGCCGTAACTCGCCACCACGCGCCAGAAGGTGGGCGACAACTGTTCGATAGTCACACGACGGACGTTGTGCACGTAAGGCGCATCTTCCGTACGCAGCGTCAGCAGCACCACGCGCTCATGCAACACTTTGTTGTGCTTGAGGTTATGCAGCATGGCAAACGGAATCACATTCAACGCACGCGACATATACACCGCGGTGCCCGGCACGCGTACCGGCGGCGATTTCTCCAGCGATGCAATCATCGCTTCCAGTGAATTGCCGTGCTCATGCATGCGACGCAGCAGACGGAAACGCTCGCTTTTCCAGGTAGTCATGATGATGAACATCATCAGCGCCAGCGTCAGCGGCAGCCAACCGCCGGAGAACACCTTGATCAGGTTGGCGGAGAACAGCGACACATCGATGATCAGCATGGCAATCAGAATCAGCACCACCAGATAGCGGTTCCAGTGCCAGTTTTGAATCGCCACGGTAGAACAGAGAATGGCGGTCAGCACCATGGTGCCGGTGACCGCGATGCCATAAGCCGCCGCCAGATTGCTGGAGTGTTCGAAGCCGACAATCACAATCACCACCGAGAAGTAGAGCAGCCAGTTAATCACCGGAATGTAGATCTGCCCGGACTCCTCTTCTGAGGTGTGCACAATGCGCATCGGCGGCAAATAGCCGAGACGCACTGCCTGACGCGTTAATGAGAACACGCCGGAAATCACCGCTTGCGAGGCGATCACTGTGGCTAAGGTGGCGAGAATCAACATCGGGATCAGCATCCAATCCGGCGCAAGCAGGAAGAACGGGTTTTTGATCGCTTCAGGATGTTTGAGCAGCAGCGCGCCCTGACCAAAGTAGTTGAGCACCAGTGAAGGCAGCACCACGATAAACCAGGCGAGACGAATCGGGAATTTACCGAAGTGGCCCATATCGGCATACAGCGCTTCCACGCCGGTAATCGCCAGCACCACGGCGCCCAGCGCGAAGAAAGAGACACTTTTGTATTGAATAAAGAAGTGCAGCGCCCAGTAAGGATTCATGGCGTGCAGCACGTCAGGATTATTAATGATGCTACGCGCACCCAATACGGCGAGGATGATAAACCACAGCAGCATCACCGGCGCGAACAGCTTACCGACAATGCCGGTGCCGTGCTTCTGGATGACAAACAGCAAGGTCAGCACCGCAATCGCCAACGGCACGATGTAGGTATCGAGGCTCGGCGCGGCAATTTCCAGACCTTCTATCGCCGATAACACCGACACCGCCGGCGTGATCACCACTTCCCCGTAGAAGAAGCTGCCGCCGATCAGGCCCATGATCACCAGTATCGCGGTGGCTCTGGCGCCGGTGTTTCGTCCGGCCAGTGACATCAGCGTTAAAATCCCGCCTTCACCGGCGTTATCTGCACGCATTACGTAGCTGATGTACTTTAGCGACACCACCAGAATCAGCAGCCAGAAAATCAGCGACAGGAAGCCAAAAACCGCTTCGCGCTCCACGCCAAATCCAAACTGACCAGAGAGGCATTCACGCAATGTATAGAGTGGGCTGGTACCGATATCGCCATACACCACGCCAATTGCCGCCAGCGTGACTGCCCCAAGGGACTGTTTCTTATCCGAGCTCATAAGTTGTCTTTTGTTGGAGCCGGAGGCGCTTGCCTTCCGCTCAAGCCATCAAAAAGCGCACAGTATGCACATATTCCCAAAAAAACCTACTCTTACAAAGTGTCACCATCGCGTCGGTGACGCGGTTTTTCGCCGAAAATAGCGCCAAAAAACCGTTGGAAGCGGCGAGTTTTCTCGCATCAACCTTCTGAAACAAAAAAGCTGACGGCTATCAACGCAATCGCGCATGATAATCAGTAGAGTATTGCGCTCGCCAGACTATGACGGCACCAGGATCAAAAGGATAATGATGTGATTATGGCTCAACCCCATCTTTTGGCAGAAAGAATTTCTCGCCTGAGCAACGCTCTGGAAAAAGGGCTGTATGAACGCCATCATGCGATCCGCCTCTGTTTGCTGGCTGCCTTAAGTGGCGAAAGTGTGTTTCTGCTCGGGCCGCCGGGCATCGCCAAGAGTCTGATTGCCCGCCGATTGAAATATGCCTTCCAGCACGCCCGCGCATTTGAATACCTGATGACCCGTTTTTCCACCCCCGAAGAGGTGTTTGGCCCGCTGTCGATTCAGGCACTAAAAGATGAAGGGCGTTATCAGCGTCTGACCAAAGGTTATCTGCCGGATGCCGAAATAGTCTTCCTCGACGAAATCTGGAAAGCCGGCCCGGCAATTCTTAATACCTTGTTGACTGCCATTAACGAACGCCGCTTCCGCAATGGCGACAGCGAAGAAAAAATCCCAATGCGCCTGCTGGTTACCGCTTCCAACGAATTGCCGGAAGCCGATAGTGGCCTCGAAGCGCTGTATGACCGCATGTTGATTCGCCTGTGGCTGGATAACGTGCATGAGAAGCAGAACTTCCGCAGCATGCTCACCCACCAGCAGGATGAAAACGACAATCCAGTGGCGGAATCGTTGCGCATCAGCGACGAAGAGTATGAGCAGTGGCAGAAAGGCATCAGCCAGGTCAGTTTGCCGGATCATGTGTTTGAACTGATTTATCAGCTTCGTCAGCAGTTAGAAACGCTGCCGGACGCGCCGTACATTTCCGATCGTCGCTGGAAGAAAGCCATTCACCTGTTGCAGGCTAGCGCCTTTTACAGCGGCCGCGTGGCCATCGCGCCCATCGACTTAGTGCTGCTGAAAGATTGCCTGTGGCATGACGTGGCGTCGATGAAAATGCTGGATCGCGAAATCGATACGCTAATGTCGCAACATGCGTGGCAGCAACAGGCGCTGCTACATAAGCTGCAGCAGATCAAAAGCCGCCAGCTGGCGCTGCAACAGCAGCAAAGCGTGGCGCAAGCGCTGACGCTGGAGAAACACAGCGGCATGTTCAGCCGCAAACCGCACTACGAATTACCCGCCGCCATCACCGATGATCAACTGACGCTAATGCTGCAACAACCGTTGATGCTGCACGACATGCAGGTGACGCACATTCTGATTGGCCGCGAAGCGCTGGATCAGTGGCTGCTGAAGGGCGGTGAAATCCGTGGCAAGCTGAACGGCATCGGCTTTGGTCAGACGCTGGATATGCTGGTGGATACTCATCACTGTTTGACGCTGCGCGATGCCAGCCTGCAATCCACGCGTCTGACGCTGCCGGGCGCCAGCAGCAGCAGCGAGATGCCGCAGGAGATCGCTGATGAATATGACGCGCTGGAAACCCAGCTGCGCGCGCAGCGCACGCTGTTCAGCCAGCATCAGCGCTGTCTGTTCATTAGCGATGACTGGCTGGCGCGCATCGAAACCAGCCTGCAGGATGTCGCGGAACAGCTGAAACAGGCGAGAAAATGATCTCACTGGAGACGCTGAGTGCGCTGTTGTCGATTGGCGAAACCGAGTTAATCGAAGAGCTGATTATCGCGCTGCTCGCCTCGCCGCAACTGGCGCTGTTCTTTGAGAAATTTCCCCGCCTGAAACAAGCCATGATGCGCGATCTGCCGCGCTGGCGATCGGAGATCGCCGAGCAGATCAAAGTCACGCCGGTGCCAGAAGCGCTGGCGCAGGAGTTTCAGCTGTTTCAACAGATGCAGCTACTCAGCACGCAACATTTCACCCAGCAGTTACCCAACATTATGACGCAGCTGAAAAGCCTGCCGTCGCCGTTCATCGAAGAAGCCAGCAAACTGCTGCTGAATGCTGAAAGCGACCAGCTCAGCAACGCGCAACACACCTTGTTCCTGCAACGCTGGCGTCTCAGCCTGACGCTGCAAACGCTGACGCTGAATGAAACCCTTCTGGAAGAGCAGCGCGAACGCTTGATGGCCGAGCTGCAGCAGCGCATGGCGATCAGCGGTCAGCTGGCGCCGATCCTGACCGATGACGATGAAGCCGCCGCCGGACGCCTGTGGGATTTAAGCAAAGCGCCGCTGCAGCACGGCGATTATGAACTGATCGTGCAGTACGGCGATTTCCTCGCCCAGCAGCCGGAATTGATGAAGCTGGCGCAGCAGCTGGGTCGCAGCCGCGAGGCCAAATCGGTGCCGTCGCAGGATGCGCCGCTGGAAGCGTTTCACCAGCTGGTGCGCGAACCGGATAACGTACCGGAAGAAGTCAGCGGCATTCATCAAAGCGATGATGTGCTGCGTCTGTTGCCACCTGAGCTAGCGGCATTGAGCATTAGCGAATTAGAGCTGGAGTTTTATCGGCGTTTAGTCGAGAAACGCTTGCTGACTTATCGTCTACAGGGCGATGCGTGGCACGAAAAAATCACCATGAGTCCGGTCAGCCACCAGCAGCATGAAGAGCAACCGCGCGGCCCGTTTATCGTCTGCGTTGATACGTCCGGATCGATGGGCGGTTTCAATGAACGCTGCGCCAAAGCCTTTTGCCTGGCGCTGCTGAAAGTGGCGCTGGCGGATAAGCGCCGCTGCTACATCATGCTGTTTGCTCATGAAGTGATCGGTTATGAACTCACCGCTGATAACGGCATTGAGCAGGCGATCCGTTTCCTCAGCCAGCGTTTTCGCGGCGGTACCGATCTCGCTGCCTGCCTTGCGGCGGTGGTGAAACGCATGGAAGGCAGCGCGTGGCAGGAAGCGGATGCGGTGATCGTTTCGGATTTTATTGCCCAGCGTTTGCCGGACGACATCGTCAGCACCATTAAGCAGCGTCAGCGCCAACATCAACAGCGCTTCCACGCGGTAGCAATGTCGCTGCATGGCAAACCCGGCATTCTGCGCATCTTCGATCACATCTGGCGCTTCGATACCGGCCTGAAAAGCCGTCTGCTGCGCCGCTGGCAGCGCTAATTCATCTGGCGGAAATGCTAATTTGCTATATTGATAAGTTCGAGCATTTAGCAAACTGGAGCACCTTGTGACGACCGCCCAACTTCCCGCACCGACCCGCACGCTGAAACTTTCCGGCCAACACTCCGAACAAAAACGGGCCGAGCTGCTGGCGTACTTCACCCAAACCTGGGAACTGTATGAAAGCTTGTTTGATTGCCTGGCGGACGAGCGCGCCTGGTTTAACAAAGCCATTTCGCTGCGCCATCCGCTGATCTTCTATTTTGGTCACACCGCAACCTTCTACATTAATAAGCTGATGGCAGGCCGCTACCTCGATCAACGCGTTGACGATCGTATTGAGGCGATGATGGCGATCGGCGTGGATGAGATGAGCTGGGACGATCTCAACGACAGCCATTACGACTGGCCGACCATCGCAGAAGTGCGCGACTATCGTGGCAAAGTGAAAAGCCTGGTGAGTGAGTTTATTCGCACCATGCCGCTGGAACTGCCGATCGACTGGGACAGCCCGGCGTGGGTGATTTTGATGGGCATCGAACACGAACGTATTCATCTGGAAACCTCCAGCGTGCTGATGCGCCAGTTGCCGATTGAATGGGTTAAGCCGCAGCCGCACTGGCCAGTTTGCCCGCAGGCGCGTCACGATCGTCAATCGGTACCGGAAAATTCTCTGATCGCGATGCCCGGCGGCCGTGTGCAGCAGGGCAAAACCGACGACACTTATGGCTGGGATAACGAATACGGTAGCCAGCAAACCGAACTGAAGCCGTTTAAGGCCAGCAAAATGCTGGTCAGCAATGCCGAGTTTTATCGTTTTATTGCGGCGGACGGTTATAACGATCGCCGCTGGTGGGATGACGAAGGTTGGGGCTGGCGTGAATTTTCCGGTGCGCAGATGCCGACATTCTGGGTCGGTGACGAAAAGCTGCCCGATCAGCTAAAACTGCGCGTGCTGGCCGAAGAAGTGGCGATGCCGTGGGATTGGCCAGCGGAAGTGAATCAACTGGAAGCCGCCGCGTTTTGTCGCTGGCTGGCGGAAGAGACCGGTAAATCTGTTCAGCTTCCCTGCGAAGCCGAATGGGCGCAGCTGCGTGAGCAAGTTGGCGGCGATCAGCCGGACTGGACTGAAGCGCCGGGCAACATCAATCTGGCATACTGGGCTTCCTCCAGCCCGGTCGATCGCTTCGCACAAGGTGAGTTTTACGACATCGTCGGCAACGTCTGGCAGTGGACCACGACGCCAACCAACGGTTTCGAAGGCTTTAAGGTGCATCCGCTCTACGACGATTTCTCCACACCCACCTTTGATGGCAAACATGCGCTAATCAAAGGTGGCAGCTGGATTTCCACCGGCAATGAAGCGTTGAAATCTGCGCGCTACGCTTTCCGTCGTCACTTTTTCCAGCACGCCGGTTTCCGCTATGTCGTTTCTTCCCATGAAGAGAGCATGACGCTCAATCCTTATGAAACCGACAGCATGGTGTCGCAGTATCTCGATTTCCAGTACGGGCCGAGCTACTACAACGTACCCAACTACGCAGCTGCGCTGGTGGAAAAGCTGCTGCCGCACTGTACTGCGCTTGGTCAGGCGCTGGATATCGGCTGTGCCACCGGGCGGGCCAGCTTTGAATTGGCGCGACACTTCGAGTCAGTAACGGGCATGGATTACTCGGCGCGCTTTATTGATGTTGCGCTGCAGCTGACCTCCGGTGAGGATTTCCGCTATGTGGTGCCCGAAGAGGGCGATCTGGTGGAGTATCGTCAGGTGCGGCTGAAAGAGTTTGGTCTGGAAGCTGAGCAAGCGCAGCGTATTCAGTTTGTGCAGGGCGATGCCTGTAACCTGAAGCCGCAGCCGGACCGTTACGATCTGGTGCTGGCCTCTAACCTGATCGATCGTCTGCGTCAGCCAAAACGTTTCCTGCAGGATGTCACGCCGATGATCCGCGCCGGTGGTTTGCTGGTGCTGTCATCGCCGTATACCTGGCTAGAAGATTTCACGCCGAAAGAGAACTGGCTGGGCGGTGTTCGCGAAAATGGTGAAGCGCTGACGACCTATCAGGCGCTGCAGCGTCTGTTGCGTGATGCCTTTGACGAAGTGGCACCGCCGCAGGATGTACCCTTTGTGATCCGCGAAACGGCGCGCAAATTCCAGCACACGCAGGCGCAAGTGACCTTCTGGCGTAAGCGCTAAAAAGCAGGCAGACAACGGCATGGCTGTTGTCTGCACCTTGCCTGCACCGCTAATTTGCTGCACATTCTCCTCTATTCATAGAAGAAGAACTCAACGAGGATGGACAATGGCGGAACACCTTCAGCTGGATAACCTGGATCGCGGGATTCTGAATGCGCTGCTACAGAACGCGCGTACCGCCTATGCCGAGCTCGCCAAGCAGTTCAACGTCAGCCCCGGCACCATTCATGTGCGGGTGGAGAAGATGCGTCAGGCGGGCATTATTTTGGGCACGCGCGTGGAGATCGATCCGCGTCAGCTCGGCTTCGATGTGTGCTGCTTTATCGGCATTATCCTTAAAAGCGCGCGCGATTATCCGGCGGCTCTGAGCAAACTTGACGCGCTGGATGAAGTGGTGGAAGCCTGGTATACCACCGGCCACTACAGCATCTTTATCAAAGTGATGTGCCGATCAATCGATGCCTTGCAACAGGTGTTGATCAACAAGATCCAGACCATCGACGAAATTCAGTCCACCGAAACCCTGATCTCCCTGCAAAACCCGATCATGCGCACTATTAAGCCGTAACCCCTCTCTAATCTGTGCACAAACTTATCCCCGGCAGATCGCGCGTATGGCGCGACTTGCCGCCTGATGCTTTCTACTATTAACCCTGTTTTCCACAGGTGGATCACGGCTTGATCACAGCGTACAATGCTCGCCTTTAGTGCGGGAGAGCATCATGGCCGATATTACGTTAATCAGTGGAAGTACCCTTGGCAGCGCCGAATATGTTGCTGAACATCTGGAAGAAAAACTGCAGGAAGCGGGCTTCTCAACCGAGGTGCTGCATGGCCCAGAGCTGGATGAGCTGCAACCGGAAGGGATTTGGCTGATCGTTACCTCCACGCACGGTGCCGGTGAACTGCCTGATAATTTGCTTCCTTTATATGAAGCACTGCAGGAAACAAAACCGGACCTCTCTGGCTTACGTTATGGCGCAGTCGGCATTGGTAATCATGAATACGATCTTTTCTGCGGCGCGATCAAACTGCTGGAAGAGCAATTGAACCAGTTGGGCGCCAAACGCATTGGCGATCGACTGGAGATCGACGTGCTGGAGCATGAGATCCCGGAAGACCCGGCCGAAGTGTGGGTCGCCACATGGAAAACGCAGATTTAAAACGATCTTTAGTGGCTGGGGATCGGGAAAATAGAATGATCCCCAGTTGATTGCGCTGTTTTTTTACCTTAAACCCGCGATCGACTGTGGATAACATGGCCTGTTTCATGCGTATAACCAGTAGTTATCCAAAGAACAACGCCTGTTTCTTTTTTAGGCTGTGCATAAGTAGCCATTTTGATCCCAGCTTATACGGATCAGGATCACCGATCATTCACAGCTAATGATCCTCGCTAATTTGCTGTTTAGCCTTCACTTTTTGGGGTTATCAACAGCCGGATGCGATCCTAATAGTAGATCTAACAGAAAGATCATATAAAAGACTTAAGATCCTTTCTTTTAAACCTCGGGATCCCGCGACTTTCGCCGCCGACATTATTTCAGTAGAATCCACCGCCCAGGGCAACGATCCCTGTCCGAAACACTAACGAGGACCCACTTCATGTTTTATCCAGATCCTTTTGACGTCATCGTAATCGGTGGTGGTCATGCGGGCACAGAGGCCGCGATGGCCGCAGCCCGAATGGGTCAGCAAACCCTGTTACTCACCCATAACATTGATACGCTTGGACAAATGTCCTGTAACCCGGCGATCGGTGGCATCGGGAAAGGACATCTGGTGAAGGAAGTGGATGCCTTAGGCGGTTTGATGGCCACGGCAATTGACCAGGCAGGTATCCAGTTTAGGATACTAAACGCGAGTAAAGGCCCCGCCGTTCGCGCCACTCGTGCTCAGGCTGACCGTGTACTGTATCGCCAGGCGGTACGCACCGCATTAGAGAACCAGCCAAACCTGATGATCTTCCAGCAGGCGGTTGACGATCTGATTGTGGAAAACGATCGTGTCGTCGGTGCTGTGACGCAAATGGGCCTGAAGTTCCGCGCCAAAACCGTGGTGCTGACCGTCGGGACCTTCCTCGATGGCAAAATCCACATCGGGCTGGATAACTACAGCGGTGGCCGTGCAGGCGATCCGCCATCAATCCCATTGGCAAAACGCCTGCGTGCACTGCCGCTGCGCGTAAACCGTCTGAAAACCGGTACGCCGCCACGTATCGACGCACGCTCGATTGATTTTTCGGTGCTGACACCGCAGCACGGTGATAATCCGATGCCGTTGTTCTCGTTCATGGGCAAGGTTTCACAGCATCCACAACAAGTACCATGCTGGATCACCTACACCAACGAACAGACGCATGACGTGATCCGCAATAACCTCGATCGCAGCCCGATGTATGCCGGGATCATCGAAGGTATTGGTCCACGTTATTGCCCATCGATCGAAGACAAAGTGATGCGCTTTGCCGATCGTAATGCGCACCAGATCTTCCTGGAGCCGGAAGGCCTGACCAGCAACGAGATCTACCCGAATGGTATCTCCACCAGCCTGCCGTTTGACGTCCAGATGCAGATTGTACGTTCGATGAAAGGACTGGAAAACGCGAAGATCATCCGTCCGGGTTACGCCATCGAGTATGATTTCTTCGATCCACGCGATCTCAAACCGACGCTGGAAAGCAAATTTATTCACGGCCTATTCTTTGCCGGCCAGATCAACGGCACCACTGGCTACGAAGAAGCGGCAGCGCAAGGTTTGCTGGCCGGCCTCAACGCAGCACGCGCTTCCGCCGACAAAGAGGGCTGGGCGCCACGTCGCGATCAGGCTTACCTTGGTGTGCTGGTTGATGATTTGTGCACATTGGGCACGAAAGAGCCGTACCGCATGTTTACATCACGCGCTGAATACCGCCTGATGCTGCGCGAAGACAACGCCGATCTACGTTTGACCGAAGCCGGTCGCGAACTCGGTCTGGTTGATGATGACCGCTGGGCGCGCTACAACCAGAAACTGGAGGCGATTGAGCAGGAGCGTCAACGCCTGCGCGATCTGTGGGTGCATCCAAAATCGGATAACGTGGCGGAAGTGAACGCGGTGATCAGTGCGCCTCTCACCAAAGAAGCCAGCGGTGAAGATCTGCTGCGTCGTCCAGAGATGACCTATCCGCTGCTGACGTCACTCGCCAGCTACGGTCCGGCACTGTCAGATGAGCAAGCTGCTGAGCAGGTGGAGATTCAGGTGAAATACGAAGGGTACATTGCGCGTCAGCAGGAAGAGATTGATCGCCAGCTGCGCAATGAAAACACCTTGTTGCCTGTCGAGCTCGACTATCGTCAGGTAAATGGCTTGTCGAATGAAGTGATCGCCAAACTCAACGATCACAAACCAACCTCCATCGGCCAGGCTTCTCGTATTTCGGGCATCACGCCTGCGGCAATCTCAATTCTGCTGATTTACCTGAAAAAACAGGGCCTGCTGCGTAAAAGCGCCTGATCGACTTTGGGGCGAGGCAACTCGCCCCCGTTAATGGAATTCTCGTTGTGATCAACAAACTCTCCTCGCTGCTAAAAGCGGCAAACATTTCCCTTACCGATCAACAAAAACAGCAGTTGGTTGGCTATGTTGAGTTGCTACATAAGTGGAATAAGGCCTATAACCTGACATCAGTGCGCGACCCGCAGCAGATGCTGGTACGCCATATTCTCGACAGCGTGGTGGTTGAGCCACATTTGCAGGGCGAACGCTTTATTGATGTCGGCACCGGTCCGGGCTTGCCAGGCATTCCGCTGGCCATTGTGCGCCCGCAATCGCATTTCACCTTGCTGGATAGCCTCGGCAAACGCGTGCGTTTCCTGCGTCAGGTACAACATGAGTTAGGACTTACTAACGTCACGCCGGTGCAGAGCCGCGTTGAAGAGTACCCGTCTGAGCCGCCATTCGACGGTGTTATCAGTCGTGCATTTGCTTCACTCGAGGATATGCTGACCTGGTGTCATCATCTGCCGGGTCCTGAAGGTCGCTTTTATGCCCTGAAAGGTGTGCGTCCGGATGATGAGATTGCTGCATTACCCGCTGGCTTTACGGTGGAAAAAATTCAACCGCTGCAGGTACCCGAGCTGGATGGTGAACGTCATCTGGTGGTGATTACTCGCCAATAGCCTTTTAAACGGTATGGATTTAAGCTGCTTCATGCCGTTTGTCTTAGTTATTGCCCTGAACGAAAAAGCAGCGATTGAACACTTTTAGGTAAAAGCTTTTATTTCGCAGGGCAGGGCGCGCGAGTTAACATCCCCGGCGGAAATTATCCGAAAATCTCTGTTACATTTAACGAATAATTCACATTTCATTATCACGGAGATCACTTTTTTGGGTGTATTTACCCAACCAAATAATCACTGGTGAAAATATAACTTTGCAATAAATTGGCGTACGTAATATCAGTTTTGCGTTTTTATTGCAGCGCATGATGTCAATAGAGTGTTTTTCTCGAAAATCGAAGCGCAACAGTTAAATAATAAAATTAAGACTCTGATTTATAAGTGCTTAATACAATTTAGAAATCGTATAAATCTTGTCTGAAACAAATTCAGTCAGGCATTCCTTGTTTATTATGTGATCTAAAGCACGCTTTAAAAGCAAGTCGGTCGGGCATTTTCAGACTTAAAGTCAGACATTACCTGAAGACGATGTTTTGAAAAATAGCCCTTCAGAAAGAAATTTAAATAATTGTTCACCTTTTCGCTACTTACCGATTGAAATCGCAGGTGGCGCCCGTATAATTTGCACGGCTTTTGCTGCTTGACTCAAATGAGTAAAGGCAGTCTTATACGACACGCGACATACCCCGTTCGGGGCAGGAGAGTTCAGCGTCATGTCAGTGTCTCTTTACAGTGTGAAATTAGCCCGGGCCGTGCTGATCATTCAGCTGGTGACCTTTGTCATCATCGGTGCGCTCTTTACCCTGAAAGAGGTTACCTGGGGCGCCTCCGCCATCGCGGGTGGCGTGGCAGCCTGGCTGCCGAACGTGTTGTTTATGTTTTTGGCCTGGCGCCTGCAGGATCAAACGCCTGCGAAAGGACGTGTTGCCTGGAGCTTTGCCCTCGGTGAAGTGTTGAAGGTGTTCACAACCGTCATTTTCCTCGCGGTGGCGTTGGGTGTGTTTGGAGCGGTCTTCTGGCCACTCGCAATCACGTGGTTATCGGTGCTGGTGGTGCAGATCGTCGCTCCGGCTGTAATTAACAACAAAGGGTAAGAGGCATCATGGCTGCTGGAGAAATCTCTACTCCGCAAGAATACATAGGTCACCACCTGAATAACCTTCAGTTGGACCTGCGTACTTTCGAGTTGGTGAATCCGCACGACGCTCCCGCGACGTTCTGGGTATTAAATATCGATTCCATGTTTTTCTCTGTGGTGCTGGGACTGATTTTCCTGGTGTTGTTCCGCAAAGTGGCGAAAAGCGCTACCAGCGGTGTTCCAGGGAAATTACAAGCGGCTATCGAACTGGTTGTCGGCTTCGTTGATAACAACGTGCGCGACATGTACCACGGTAAAAGCAAACTTATCGCCCCGCTGGCTCTGACGATTTTCGTCTGGGTCTTCCTGATGAACTTCATGGATCTGCTGCCTATCGATTTGCTGCCGTTTATCGGCGAGCACTATTTAGGCCTGCCGGCGCTGCGCGTCGTGCCGTCTGCAGACGTGAACATCACGCTGTCTATGGCGCTGGGCGTATTTATTTTGATTCTGTTCTACAGCATCAAAATGAAAGGCATTGGCGGCTTCACCAAAGAGTTGACGCTGCAGCCTTTTAATCACCCGATCTTCATCCCCATTAACCTGATTCTTGAAGGTGTTAGCCTGCTGTCCAAGCCTGTTTCACTGGGTCTGCGACTGTTCGGCAACATGTATGCGGGTGAGTTGATCTTTATCCTGATTGCCGGCTTGCTGCCGTGGTGGTCGCAGTGGTTGTTGAATGTGCCTTGGGCCATTTTCCACATCCTGATCATTTCGCTGCAGGCTTTCATTTTCATGGTCCTCACGATCGTCTATCTGTCGATGGCATCTGAAGAACATTGATTTTTATCTCAACACTTAAGCTTTTAACTGAAACAAACTGGAGACTGTCATGGAAAACCTGAATATGGATCTGCTGTACATGGCTGCCGCTGTGATGATGGGCCTGGCGGCAATCGGTGCTGCGATCGGTATCGGCATCCTCGGAGGTAAATTCCTGGAAGGCGCCGCGCGTCAACCGGATCTGATCCCTCTGCTGCGTACGCAGTTCTTTGTTGTAATGGGTCTGGTGGATGCAATCCCGATGATCGCTGTAGGTCTGGGTCTCTACGTGATGTTTGCTGTCGCTTAAACCTGGTAGCCTTGTTCACTCATGGCACCTGGTGTGATGAGGGACGGATTCTGCCGTTTATCTCTGATAGCGGCAGAGCAAGTTAACTTAATAAGAGGCATTGTGCTGTGAACATTAATGCAACAATCCTCGGCCAGGCCATCGCGTTCATTCTGTTTGTCGCGTTCTGCATGAAGTACGTATGGCCGCCGATTATGGCTGCCATCGAAAAGCGCCAGAAAGAAATTGCTGAAGGCCTTGCTTCTGCTGAGCGCGCGAAGAAAGATTTAGATCTCGCGCAGGCCAATGCGACCGACCAGCTGAAAAAAGCGAAAGAAGACGCTCAGGTCATTATCGAGCAGGCGAACAAACGCCGTGCCCAGATTCTGGACGAAGCGAAAACCGAAGCTGAGACTGAACGTAACCGCATCGTGGCGCAGGCGCAGGCAGAAATTGATGCCGAGCGTTCGCGTGCCCGTGAAGAGCTGCGTAAGCAAGTCGCGTTGCTGGCATTAGCTGGCGCCGAGAAAATCATCGAACGTTCCGTGGATGAAGCTGCTAACAGCGACATCGTTGATAAACTGGTCGCTGAACTGTAAGGAGGGAGGGGCTGATGTCTGATCTGATTACTGTAGCTCGCCCCTACGCCAAAGCAGCTTTTGACTTTGCTGTTGAGCATCAAAGCATCGATCGCTGGCAATCAATGCTGGCGTTTGCCGCAGAAGTGGCTCGCAACGAACAGATCGCAGATCTTCTTTCCGGTGCGCTCGCACCGGAAGCTTTGTCTGCTTCTTTCATTGCAGTTTGTGGCGATCAACTTGATGAAAACGCCCAGAACCTGATTAAGGTAATGGCCGAAAACGGACGTTTGACAGCGCTTCCAGCCGTACTGGCTCAGTACATTCAACTGCGTGACGCTTATGAAGCGACAGCCGAAGTTGATGTGATTTCTGCCAGCACGCTGAGTGACAGTCAGCTGACTAAAATCAGCGCCGCGATGGAAAAACGTCTGTCACGTAAAGTTAAGCTGAATTGCAAAATTGATAAGTCTGTAATGGCAGGTGTGGTTATCCGTGCGGGTGACCTGGTCATTGATGGCAGCGTACGCGGCCGTCTTGATCGTCTGGCAGACGTCTTGCAGTCTTAAGGGGACTGGAGCATATGCAACTGAATTCCACCGAAATCAGCGAACTGATCAAGCAGCGCATTGCTCAGTTCAATGTCGTGAGTGAAGCTCACAACGAAGGTACTATTGTTTCTGTAAGTGACGGTATCATCCGCGTACACGGCCTGGCCGATGTCATGCAGGGTGAGATGATTGCCCTGCCGGGCAACCGTTACGCTATCGCACTGAACCTCGAGCGTGACTCGGTTGGTGCAGTAGTGATGGGCCCGTATGCTGACCTCGCGGAAGGCATGAAAGTAAAATGTACGGGTCGTATTTTAGAAGTTCCAGTTGGCCGTGGCCTGCTGGGCCGTGTGGTGAACACCCTGGGTGCACCGATCGACGGTAAAGGCGCAATCGAAAACGACGGCTTCTCGCCTGTTGAAGTGATTGCACCGGGCGTTATCGACCGTCAGTCAGTAGACCAGCCTGTTCAGACCGGTTACAAATCTGTCGATGCGATGATTCCAATCGGCCGTGGCCAGCGTGAGCTGATCATCGGTGACCGTCAGACCGGTAAAACTGCAATGGCAATCGACGCCATCATTAACCAGCGCGATTCAGGCATCAAGTGTGTCTACGTTGCGATTGGTCAGAAAGCGTCAACCATTTCTAACGTAGTACGCAAACTGGAAGAGCACGGCGCGCTGGCTAACACCATCGTGGTTGTCGCTTCTGCTTCTGAATCTGCAGCACTGCAGTACCTGTCACCGTACGCCGGTTGTGCGATGGGTGAGTACTTCCGTGACCGCGGTGAAGATGCACTGATCGTGTACGATGACCTGTCTAGCAGGCTGTTGCTTACCGTCAGATTTCTCTGCTGCTGCGCCGTCCACCAGGTCGTGAAGCATTCCCTGGTGACGTGTTCTATCTCCACTCTCGTCTGCTGGAGCGTGCATCACGCGTTAGCGCTGACTACGTTGAGCGCTTCACCAACGGTGAAGTGAAAGGCCAGACCGGTTCTCTGACCGCACTGCCAATCATCGAAACTCAGGCGGGTGACGTTTCTGCGTTCGTTCCGACCAACGTAATCTCGATTACTGATGGTCAGATCTTCCTGGAATCTAACCTGTTCAACTCCGGTATTCGTCCAGCCGTTAACCCGGGTATTTCGGTATCCCGTGTTGGTGGTGCTGCACAGACTAAGATCATCAAGAAACTGTCCGGTGGTATTCGTACCGCGCTGGCACAGTATCGTGAACTGGCTGCGTTCTCTCAGTTCGCTTCCGATCTGGACGATGCAACGCGTAAACAGCTGAGCCACGGTCAGAAAGTGACCGAGCTGCTGAAACAGAAACAGTATGCGCCGATGTCAGTCGCGCAACAGGGTCTGGTGCTGTTTGCTGCTGAGCGCGGCTATCTGAACGATGTTGAACTGGCGAAAGTCGGCAGCTTCGAAGCCGCTCTGCTGGCGTTCGCGGATCGCGATCACGCTGAGCTGATGGCTGAAATCAACCAAGCGGGTAACTTCAATAACGAAATCGAAGAGAAGCTGAAAGGCCTCCTCGAAACGTTTAAAGCAACCCAGTCCTGGTAATGTCTGGCGGCTTGTCTGAAAAGGCAGGCCGCAAGGCTTTGAGGAGAAGCTAATGGCCGGCGCAAAAGAAATACGTAGTAAGATCGGAAGCGTAAAAAATACGCAGAAGATCACCAAAGCGATGGAAATGGTCGCCGCCTCCAAAATGCGTAAAACGCAGGAACGCATGGCGGCCAGCCGTCCGTATGCAGATACCATGCGCAAAGTGATTGGTCACCTTGCCTTGGGTAATCTGGAATACAAGCACCCTTACCTGGATGAGCGTGACGTTAAGCGCGTCGGCTACCTGGTCGTTTCGACTGACCGCGGGCTTTGTGGTGGTTTGAACATTAACCTGTTCAAAAAATTGCTGGCAGATATGAAAAGCTGGGCGGATAAAGGCGTACAGAGCGATCTGGCTGTTATCGGTTCGAAAGGCAATTCATTCTTCGGCTCTGTAGGTGGCAACATCGTGGCACAAGTCACCGGTATGGGCGATAAGCCTGCACTGTCTGATTTGATCGGCCCGGTAAAAGTGATGTTGCAGGCCTACGATGAAGGTCGCATCGACAAGCTGTATATCGTTGCCAACAAGTTTAACAACACCATGTCTCAGACTCCGACCATTACCCAACTGCTGCCGTTACCGCCAGCGGAAGGTGAAGAAGAGATGAAGGCGAAGACCTGGGATTACCTGTACGAACCCGATCCGAAAGCGCTGCTGGATACTCTGCTGCGTCGTTACGTCGAATCGCAGGTTTATCAGGGTGTGGTGGAAAACCTGGCCAGTGAGCAGGCCGCACGTATGGTTGCAATGAAAGCTGCAACCGACAACGGCGGAAACCTGATCAAAGAGCTGCAGTTGGTTTACAACAAAGCTCGTCAGGCCAGCATCACCCAGGAACTTACCGAGATCGTCTCGGGAGCCTCCGCGGTTTAACCAGGCATATATCCTGTCGCGCGAGCGCGGCTGGGTATTTTCGTATTAGGTAGAGGATTCAAGATGGCAGCTGGAAAGATTGTCCAGATTATCGGCGCCGTAGTTGACGTCGAATTCCCTCAGGACGCGGTACCGCAGGTATACAGCGCTCTCGAGGTGAAAAATGGTGATGCTCGTCTGGTGCTGGAAGTTCAGCAGCAGCTGGGTGGTGGCGTGGTTCGTACCATCGCCATGGGTACTTCTGACGGCCTGAAGCGCGGTCTGGAAGTTACCGACCTGAAAAAACCTATCCAGGTTCCGGTTGGTAAAGCAACCCTCGGCCGTATCATGAACGTATTGGGTGAGCCAATCGACATGAAAGGCGACCTGCAGAATGACGACGGCACTGTAGTAGAGGTTTCCTCTATTCACCGTGCAGCACCTTCGTATGAAGATCAGTCTAACTCGCAGGAACTGCTGGAAACCGGCATCAAGGTTATCGACCTGATGTGTCCGTTCGCTAAGGGCGGTAAAGTCGGTCTGTTCGGTGGTGCGGGTGTAGGTAAAACCGTAAACATGATGGAGCTGATCCGTAACATCGCGGCTGAGCACTCAGGTTATTCGGTATTTGCTGGTGTGGGTGAGCGTACTCGTGAGGGTAACGACTTCTACCACGAAATGACTGACTCCAACGTTATCGATAAAGTAGCGCTGGTGTATGGCCAGATGAACGAGCCGCCGGGTAACCGTCTGCGCGTAGCACTGACCGGTTTGACCATGGCGGAAAAATTCCGTGATGAAGGCCGTGACGTTCTGCTGTTCATCGACAACATCTATCGTTACACCCTGGCCGGTACTGAAGTATCAGCACTGCTGGGTCGTATGCCATCTGCGGTAGGCTATCAGCCAACGCTGGCAGAAGAGATGGGTGTGTTGCAGGAGCGTATTACCTCCACGAAGACGGGTTCAATCACCTCTGTACAGGCCGTTTACGTTCCTGCGGATGACTTGACTGACCCGTCACCAGCAACCACCTTTGCTCACTTAGACTCAACCGTTACGCTGAGCCGTCAGATCGCCTCTCTGGGTATCTACCCAGCCGTTGACCCGCTGGATTCTACCAGCCGTCAGCTGGATCCACTGATCGTGGGTCAGGAGCACTATGACGTTGCGCGTGGCGTGCAGTCTCTGCTGCAGCGTTACCAGGAACTGAAAGACATCATCGCTATCCTGGGTATGGACGAGTTGTCTGAAGAAGACAAACTGTTGGTGGCACGTGCGCGTAAGATTCAGCGCTTCCTGTCTCAGCCGTTCTTCGTTGCTGAAGTCTTCACCGGTTCTCCAGGTAAGTACGTCACCCTGAAAGACACCATCCGTGGCTTCAAAGGCATCATGGAAGGCGAATTCGACCACCTGCCAGAGCAGGCGTTCTACATGGTCGGCGCTATCGAAGAAGCCGTAGAAAAAGCGAAGAAACTGTAATTTAGGTTTCCCAGGAGGAATGGTATGGCTATGACTTATCATCTGGACGTGGTCAGCGCGGAGCAACAAATGTTCTCCGGTCTGGTCGAGCGTATCCAGGTGTCAGGTAGCGAAGGTGAGCTGGGGATTCGTCCTGGCCACGCCCCGCTGCTGACAGCCATCAAGCCTGGTATGATTCACATCGTGAAACAGCACGGCGAAGAGGAGTTTATTTACCTCTCTGGCGGCGTGCTGGAAGTTCAGCCTGGCAGCACCACCGTTCTGGCCGACACCGCGATTCGCGGTGAAGACCTCGACGAAGCGCGCGCGCTGGAAGCGAAACGTAAAGCGGAAGAGCACATGAACAGCAGCCACGGCGACGTGGACTATGCTCAGGCTTCTGCGGAACTGGCGAAAGCCATCGCGAAACTGCGTGTCATTGAGCTGACCAAAAAAGCGATGTAATCAGGCTTTATGCGTCACGAAATGCCAGCCCTTTGGGTTGGCATTTTTTTTGCCCAAAATTTGCCGCCTGGCGCTGAGCCCGGCTAATTTCGACCCGAGAAAAATGTAGTAATCTCGGGGTTAAACCTTACACTTTCGAAAGTTGAAGAGAATCAGGATAGTTATGTCTACGAACGCGATGAGTGTGGTGATCTTAGCCGCTGGCAAAGGCACCCGAATGTATTCCGACCTGCCCAAAGTACTGCACACCCTTGCAGGTAAACCAATGGTTCAGCATGTTATTGATGCCGCAACCGGTTTGGGCGCCCAGCAGATCCATCTGGTTTACGGCCACGGCGGAGATTTACTGCAGTCAACGTTAGCGCATAACGCACTCAACTGGGTGCTGCAGGCTGAGCAACTCGGTACCGGCCACGCGATGCAGCAGGCCGCGCCCTTCTTTGCCGATGACGAAGATATTCTGATGCTGTACGGCGACGTGCCGCTGATCTCGCAGGCCAGCTTGCAACGTCTGCGCGACGCGAAACCCGCGGGTGGCATTGGCTTACTCACCGTAGTTCTGGATAACCCAACCGGCTACGGTCGTATCGTGCGTGAAAACGGCACGGTGATCGGCATCATTGAGCAGAAAGATGCCTCGCCAGAACAGCTAAAAATTCAGGAAATTAACACCGGCATCCTGATTGCCAACGGTGGCGACCTCAAGCGCTGGCTGGCACAACTTAACAGCAATAATGCGCAGGGCGAATTCTATATCACCGACATCATCGCCATGGCGCACCACGAAGGCCGCGTGATCAATGCGGTGCATCCGGCGCGCATCAGCGAAACCGATGGCGTCAACAATCGCCTGCAGCTGGCAACGCTTGAGCGTGTCTACCAAAGCGAGCAGGCAGAAAAGCTGCTGCTGGCGGGTGTGATGCTGCGCGATCCGGCGCGTTTCGATCTGCGCGGTGCGTTGCAACACGGCCGCGATGTGGAGATCGACACCAACGTGATCATCGAAGGCAAAGTCACGCTCGGCAACCGCGTCAAAATCGGTGCCGGCTGCATCATCAAAAACAGCGTGATTGCTGACGACTGTGAAATCAGCCCTTATTCGGTGATCGAAGATGCCACGTTAGCCGCTGCTTGTACGGTTGGGCCGTTTGCGCGTCTGCGTCCGGGCAGCGAGTTGGCGGAAGCGGCGCACGTGGGCAACTTTGTAGAGATGAAGAAAGCCACGCTCGGCAAAGGCTCCAAAGCCGGTCATCTCTCTTATCTCGGCGATGCGGAAATTGGCGCGGGCGTGAATATCGGTGCGGGTACCATTACCTGTAACTACGATGGCGCCAACAAATCCAAAACCATCATTGGCGACAACGTGTTTATCGGTTCGGATACCCAACTGGTGGCGCCTGTCAGCGTGGCGAGCGGTGCGACCATCGCCGCGGGCACCACGATAATGAAAGATGTGTTAGCTGCGGATCTGGTCTACAACCGTAAAGAACAGAATCAAAAATCGGGCTGGCAGCGTCCTGTTAAGAAAAAATAAATTTTAAAGGCCGACAACGATCGGCCTGTTAGCAGTGCCATAAAAAAATATCCCCACTCTCTACAAGGCTCGGGGAAATCAGGTCGTATGACAACGCAATGGCCGAAAGCCATGAAGTCAGGAAATTACTATGTGTGGAATTGTTGGTGCAGTAGCGCAGCGTGACATCGCAGAAATTCTGCTGGAAGGTTTGCGTCGTCTTGAGTATCGCGGTTATGACTCCGCGGGATTAGCCGTCGTTGATCGTCAGGGCCATATGACGCGCCTGCGTCGTCTGGGTAAAGTGCAGAACCTGGCGGAAGCCGCAGAGCAGCAGCCGCTGATTGGCGGCACCGGTATCGCACACACGCGCTGGGCGACACACGGTGAACCGTCGGAGGCCAATGCGCATCCGCACGTTTCCGAGCACATCATCATCGTGCACAACGGCATCATTGAGAACCATGAGCCGCTGCGCGCGCAGTTGCTTGAGCGCGGCTATCACTTTGCCTCAGAAACCGACACCGAAGTGGTGGCGCATCTGGTGCATTGGGAGCAGAAGCAGGGCGGCACGCTGCGTGAAGTGGTGCTGCGCGTCATTCCGCAGCTGCGCGGTGCGTATGGCATGGTGATCATGGACAGCCGCGATCCTTCGCTGCTGGTGGCGGCGCGCTCCGGCAGTCCGCTGGTGATTGGCCGTGGCGTGGGCGAAAACTTTATCGCTTCCGATCAGCTGGCACTGCTGCCGGTGACGCGTCGCTTCATCTATCTGGAAGAGGGCGATATTGCCGAGATCACCCGCCGCGAAGTCACCATCATCGATCGTGACGGTAAAACGGCCAAGCGCGCTGAAATCGAATCGACCGCGCAGTACGATGCCGGCGACAAAGGCATCTATCGTCATTACATGCAGAAAGAGATTTACGAGCAGCCGAACGCGATCAAAAACACCATCACCGGTCGTTTTAATCACGGCGAAGTCGATCTCAGCGAGCTGGGCCCGGATGCTGAGACGCTGTTGAGCCAGGTCGAACATATTCAGATCATCGCCTGCGGTACGTCATACAACTCCGGCATGGTTTCGCGTTACTGGTTTGAGTCGCTGGCTAACCTGCCTTGTGATGTGGAAATTGCTTCAGAATTCCGTTATCGCAAATCTGCAGTGCGAAAAAATAGCCTGCTGATCACGCTGTCACAATCGGGTGAAACCGCCGATACGCTGGCGGCGCTGCGCCTGTCGAAAGAGCTGGGTTATCTCGGTTCGCTGGCCATCTGTAACGTGGCCGGTTCATCGCTGGTGCGTGAATCCGATTTAGCGCTGATGACCAAAGCCGGCACTGAAATTGGCGTGGCATCCACCAAAGCCTTCACCACGCAGCTGGCAGTATTGCTGATGCTGGTGGCGAAACTCGGTCGTATGCACGGCATGAAAGCCGAAACCGAACACGAGATTGTGCACGCGCTGCAGGCCTTGCCGAGCCGCATCGAACAGATGCTGGCGCAGGACAAAGTGATCGAAAACCTGGCGGAAGGTTTCTCTGATAAGCATCACGCGCTGTTCCTTGGCCGTGGCGATCAGTATCCGATCGCGATGGAAGGCGCGCTGAAGCTGAAAGAGATCTCCTATATCCACGCCGAAGCCTATGCGGCGGGCGAGCTGAAGCACGGCCCGCTGGCGCTGATTGATGCGGATATGCCAGTGATCGTGGTCGCGCCCAACAACGAACTGCTGGAGAAGCTGAAATCCAATATTGAAGAGGTACGCGCGCGCGGCGGTTTGCTGTATGTGTTTGCCGATCAGGATGCCGGTTTCAGCGACAGCGATGGCATGAAAATCATCTCCCTGCCGCACGTAGAAGAGGTGATTGCACCGATCTTCTACACCGTGCCGTTACAGCTGCTCTCGTACCATGTGGCGCTGATTAAAGGTACCGATGTTGACCAGCCGCGTAACCTGGCGAAATCGGTTACCGTTGAATAATCAGTAATAAGAGTGGGCCCGCAACGGGCCCGCTTCATTTCTGCCCGCTGTCATATAACTGTCACATTTCGTACATTTCACTGTCATCAAACTGTCCTATTTTCCCTCCAGCAGCAATCACTGACTCCTACTAAAAAGGCATTGAGCCTGATTTTTTTGAATCCCCTGGAGGGAACATGACACTGATGCGTAGCACCGTAGCCCGAATCCTCGCCGCCACCTTCGCAGTAAGCGCGGTTTCTGCTTTTGCAGCCACCGATCTGACGGGCGCAGGCGGGACATTCCCGGCGCCGGTTTATGCCAAGTGGGCAGCCGAGTACCAGCAAGCCACCGGTAGCAAAATCAACTATCAGGGTATTGGTTCTTCCGGCGGCGTGAAGCAAATCATCGCGAAAACCGTCGATTTCGGTGCGTCTGATGCGCCAATGAAAGAAGAAGATCTGCAGAAAAACGGCCTGTTCCAGTTCCCTACCGTCATTGGTGGTGTGGTGCTGGCGGTTAACATCCCAGGTGTGAAATCCGGTGAACTGACTCTTGACGGTAAAACCGTGGGCGACATCTACCTCGGCACCATCAAAAAGTGGAACGACCCGGCGATCACTAAACTGAACCCAGGCGTGAAACTGCCAGATTCCAACATCAACGTGGTTCGCCGCGCTGACGGTTCCGGTACTTCTTTCGTCTTCACCAGCTACCTGGCAAAAGTGAACGAAGAGTGGAACAGCAAAATTGGTAAAGGTAACACCGTTAACTGGCCAACCGGTCTGGGCGGTAAAGGTAACGACGGCGTGGCCGCGTTTGTACAGCGTCTGCCGGGTTCAATTGGCTATGTGGAATACGCTTACGCCAAGCAGAACAACCTGACCTACACCAAACTGGTTGATGCCGACGGTAAAGCGGTCGCACCAAGTGAAGAGAGCTTTGCTAACGCCGCGAAAGGCGCAGACTGGAGCAAAACCTTTGCTCAGGATCTGACCTTCCAGAAAGGCAACGATGCATGGCCGATCACCTCAACCACCTTCATCCTGATCTACAAAGATCAGGCGAATGCGGAGAAAGGTAGCGAAGTGCTGAAGTTCTTCGACTGGGCATACAAAGGTGGCAGCAAAACCGCAACCGACCTGGATTACGCCGCGCTGCCAGAAAGCGTAGCTAACCAGATTCGTGCAGCGTGGAAAGCGAACATCAAAGATAGCTCCGGTAAAGCGCTGTACCAGTAACAGATTGACCCGGCCAGCCGAGACGGTTGGCCAACCCCAATGGGCGGCCTGCGTGCCGCCCTGACATCCCCCTGAGAACAGAGAATTCTATGGCTGCCACTAAGCCGACGTTCAAAGCCCCCGGTAAACAAGGCGACATGATTTTCGGCGCGCTGGTGAAGCTATCCGCGCTTATCGTGTTGCTGTTGATGGGCGGCATTATCGTCTCCCTGATTTTCTCCTCCTGGCCAAGCATCCAAAAATTTGGTTTCTCTTTCCTGTGGAACAAAACATGGGATGCGCCAAACGAACAATTTGGTGCGCTGGTACCGATTTACGGCACCCTCGTCACCTCGATTATTGCCTTGATCATTGCCGTGCCGGTGAGCTTCGGCATCGCGCTGTTCCTGACCGAACTGGCGCCAGGCTGGCTGCGTCGCCCGTTGGGCACCGCCATTGAGCTGCTGGCGGCCATCCCCAGCATCGTGTACGGCATGTGGGGCCTGTTTGTTTTCGCGCCGCTGTTCGCCGAATATTTCCAGACGCCGGTTGGCAACGTGATGGCGAATATCCCGATTGTCGGCACGCTATTCTCGGGCCCGGCATTCGGTATCGGTATTCTGGCGGCGGGCGTGATTCTCGCCATCATGATCATTCCGTACATCGCCTCGGTGATGCGCGACGTATTTGAACAAACGCCGGTGATGATGAAAGAGTCGGCTTACGGCATCGGCTGCACCACGTGGGAAGTGATCTGGCGCATCGTGCTGCCGTTCACCAAAAATGGCGTGATCGGCGGCGTGATGCTTGGCCTGGGCCGCGCGTTGGGTGAAACCATGGCGGTGACCTTTATCATCGGTAACACCTACCAGCTCGACAGCGCCTCGCTGTTTATGCCGGGCAACAGCATCACCTCCGCGCTGGCCAACGAATTCGCTGAAGCGGAATCCGGTGTCCACGTCGCGGCTCTGATGGAGCTGGGTCTGATTCTGTTCGTGATTACCTTTATCGTGCTGGCAATCTCCAAACTGATGATCCTGCGTCTGGCGAAGAGTGAAGGAGCCCGTTCATGACCGCTATTGAAGTTCAGGCTCGCGCCGAGCTGGAAGCCTCGCGCCGCAAAATGCAGGCATGGCGCAGTACCAAAAACAAAATTGCCCTGACGCTGTCGCTGATGACCATGGCATTCGGTCTGTTCTGGCTGGTGTGGATTCTGTTCACCACCGTTACGCGCGGCGTTGATGGGTTGAGCTGGGAGCTGTTTACCGAATCGACACCGCCGCCCAACACTGCAGGCGGTGGTTTAGCCAACGCCTTACTCGGCAGCGGTTTACTGATTTTCTGGTCGACGATCATCGGAACGCCGCTCGGCATCATGGCTGGGATTTATTTGGCGGAATATGGCCGTAAACACTGGCTGGCGGAAGTGATTCGCTTCATCAACGACATTCTGCTGTCAGCACCGTCGATTGTGGTGGGCCTGTTTGTTTACACCATTGTTGTATCGCAGATGCAGCACTTCTCCGGTTGGGCGGGCGTAGTAGCGCTGGCGCTGCTGCAAATCCCGATTGTGATTCGTACCTCCGAAAACATGCTGCGTCTGGTTCCCGACAGCATGCGTGAAGCGGCTTATGCGCTGGGTACGCCGAAGTGGAAGATGATTTCGGCGATTACGCTGAAAGCCTCGGTTTCCGGCATCATCACCGGTGTGCTGTTGGCCGTGGCGCGTATCGCCGGTGAAACCGCACCGCTGCTGTTTACTGCACTGTCGAACCAGTTCTGGAGCACTGACATGATGCAGCCGATCGCTAACCTGCCGGTCACCATCTTTAAATTCGCCATGAGCCCCTTTGCCGAGTGGCAAAGCCTGGCGTGGGCGGGTGTGCTGATTATTACCGTGTGCGTGCTGCTGCTGAACATTGTGGCGCGTGTGGTTTTCGCCAAGGGCAAACACTAATTTCCCGGCGCGGCTTCGGCGGCGCTGCTTATGAGAGACGAGAATGAGTAACGTGACTTCATCAGCCGGTAAAATTCAGGTCCGTAATCTGAACTTCTATTACGGTAAGTTTCACGCGCTGAAAAACATCAATCTGGATATCACCAAAAACCAGGTGACCGCGTTTATCGGCCCATCAGGCTGCGGTAAATCCACTTTGCTGCGCACCTTCAACAAAATGTACTCGCTCTATCCGGAGCAGCGTGCTGAAGGTGACATCCTGCTGGATGGCGATAACATTCTGGCTTCCAATCAGGATATCGCCCTGCTGCGCGCACGCGTCGGTATGGTGTTCCAGAAGCCTACGCCATTCCCGATGTCGATTTATGACAACATCGCCTTCGGCGTACGCCTGTTTGAGAAGCTGTCGCGTGCCGATATGGATGAGCGCGTGCAGTGGGCGCTGACCAAAGCCGCGCTGTGGAATGAAACCAAAGACAAGCTGCATCAGAGCGGTTACAGTCTTTCCGGCGGTCAGCAGCAGCGTTTGTGCATCGCCCGCGGCATCGCGATTCGCCCGGAAGTGCTGTTGCTGGATGAGCCTTGCTCCGCGCTGGATCCGATCTCAACCGGTCGTATTGAAGAGCTGATCACCGAACTGAAGCAGGATTACACTGTGGTGATCGTGACTCACAACATGCAGCAGGCTGCGCGTTGTTCTGACCACACCGCTTTTATGTATCTGGGCGAGCTGATTGAGTTCAGCGATACCGATACCTTGTTCACTAAGCCCGCAAAGAAGCAGACCGAAGATTACATCACCGGTCGTTACGGCTGATTCAGGAGACGCACATGGATAATTTAAATCTGAACAAACACATCTCCGGTCAGTTCAACGCGGAGCTGGAGCACATTCGCACGCAAGTGATGATCATGGGCGGCATGGTTGAGAAGCAGCTGATGGACGCCATCACCGCGATGCACAATCAGGATGGCGAGCTGGCGCGTCACGTCATCGACGGCGACCAGAAGGTCAACATGATGGAAGTGGAGATTGATGAAGCCTGTGTGCGCATCATCGCCAAACGCCAACCGACCGCCAGCGATTTGCGCCTGGTAATGGCGATCATCAAGACCATTTCTGAGCTGGAACGCATTGGCGACGTGGCGGAAAAAATCAGCCGCACCGCGCTGGAGAAGTTCAGCCAGCAGCACCTGCCACTACTGGTGAGCCTTGAAGCGCTTGGTCATCACACCGTGCAGATGCTGCACGACGTGTTGGATGCGTTCGCGCGCATGGATCTCAACGAAGCCATCAAAATCTACCGCGAAGATAAGAAGGTGGATAAAGAGTACGAAGGCATCGTGCGTCAGCTGATGACCTACATGATGGAAGATCCGCGCACTATCCCAAGCGTGCTGACCGCGCTGTTCTGCGCGCGCGCCATCGAGCGTATCGGCGATCGCTGCCAGAACATCTGCGAAATTATCTTCTATTTCGTCAAAGGTCAGGATTTCCGTCATGTGGGCGGCGACAAGCTGGATGAACTGCTGTCGGGCGATGACGGCAGCAATAAACCCTCTTGATTGATGCGTCGGCGGCCCGTTGCCACTGTGGCTAACGGGCCGCCTGCTTAAATTCTGTCTGTTCTCGGCGATTCCCTCTCTTTATACTTGGCGCACTTTTTTCTGCCAGGTGCTGTTACATGTCTTCCCCAACTCCTAAAAAACAAGCCATTACACCGGCGAAAGCCATGGTGGCGGCTATCAGCGGCTACGCGATGGACGGATTTGATTTGCTGATTCTTGGCTTTATGCTGCCGGCGATCAGCGTCTCGCTGGCGCTCGATCCTTCTCAGGCCGGTTCGCTGGTCACCTGGACGCTGATCGGCGCGGTGATCGGCGGCATCGTGTTTGGCCATCTCAGCGATCGCTATGGTCGCATCCGTATCCTTACCGTCACTATTCTGGTGTTCTCGGTATTCACTGGCTTGTGCGCTGTGGCGCAGGGTTATTGGGATCTGCTGGTGTACCGCACGCTGGCGGGCGTGGGATTGGGCGGCGAGTTCGGCATCGGCATGGCGCTGATTGCCGAAGCCTGGCCGAAAGAGAAGCGCAACCGCGCCTCGGCGTGGGTGGGCATTGGCTGGCAGCTCGGTGTGCTGCTGGCGGCCTTTATCACGCCGCCGCTGCTGAGCGTGATTGGCTGGCGCGGCATGTTCCTCGTCGGTTTGCTGCCGGCGCTGGTCTCCTTTGTGATTCGCCGCAGCATGGGCGAGCCGGAGAGCTTTACCCGCCACGTGGAGAAAACGCCGCAGCTCTCCTTTGGCGCACGTCTTAAATTGCTGTTTGCCGATCGCGCCACCAGTAAAGCCAGCCTGGGGATTTTCATTCTCTGCTCGGTGCAGAACTTTGGTTACTACGGATTGATGATTTGGATGCCGAGCTATCTGTCGTCCAGCTTCGGTTTCAGCCTGACCAAATCTGGCTTGTGGACCGCGGTGACGGTGGTGGGCATGACGTTCGGCATCTGGCTGTTTGGCGTGCTGGCCGATCGCTTCGCGCGCTGGAAAATCTTCCTGCTGTATCAGTTCGGCGCGGTGGTGATGGTGGTGGTGTATGCGCAGCTGCGCGATCCTACGGTGATGCTGTTTACCGGCGCGCTGATGGGGATGTTTGTGAACGGCATGATCGGCGGCTACGGCGCGCTGATTTCCGATACTTTCCCACCGCAGGCGCGCGCAACAGCGCAGAACGTGTTGTTTAATTTGGGGCGTGGCGTGGGCGGATTTGGTCCATTGGTGATTGGCCTGCTGGCGACCAATATCTCTTTCACCGCGGCGATTACGCTGCTGGCGCTGATTTATCTGCTGGATATCGCCGCCACGCTGTTCCTGCTGCCGAAGAAGCAGAGCAACGAGGATTCGTTAGGGGCGATTGGCTGATTTGGATTGTGCTGGCTGTCCCCCCATCCCGGCCTTCCCCCATGAATGGGGGGAAGGAGATGCTGACACATGCAATTCCCAACTCACATATTGCAGCATCTTCCTCCCCCATTCATGGGGGAGGACCGAGGAGGGGGACAGCCAGCACAAACCGAGGAGGGGGAAAACGAGCTCTACCCCACCAAATCCCAGCCACGCGCGCGCCACAAATCCGGCAACTGCGCCATATCATCAAAGCGCGTCACCAGCGGATGATCGAGTTCGGGATTGTGCGCATCGGCGCAGTAGTAAAACACCGGAATCCCGGCCGCGATCCCGGCACGCGCGCCCGCTTCGGAATCATCCACCAGAATGCACTTCTCAATCGGCACCTGCATCTGCTCGGCGGCGTGATACATCAGTTCCGGATCCGGCTTCCAGTGGTTAATGTCATACCCGCTGTACAGCTTGCCATCGAGATACGGCAGCATGCCGGTCAATCCCAGCGAATGCTGCATCTTCTTCACCGTGCCGTTTGAAACCACACACATTGGCACTTTCACGCGCTCCACCAGCGCTTTGGCACCGGCAATCGGCTTCAAATCGAGATCAAACAATCTCGCCACTTCGGCGCGATAGGCGGTTTCCACTTCTTCGAGTGGCAGTTCAACCTGATGTTCGGCTGCCACATCGCGGATGATGTCGTAGAGCTTTACCCCTTTATACTGCTCAAACATTTGCTGCAGAGAGCGTTCAATACCGTAGCGGGCAAAGGTGTTGACGTAAGCTTGCGTACAGATCACTTCGCTGTCGACCAGCGTGCCGTCGCAATCAAAAAAAATACATTCCACCGACATCGCACATCATCCTTTTGTTAAACAATAAGCTGACACTCTAGCGCACTGAGCGCAGAAAGCGACCCTGAGCAACCGGTTGCGAAAAATCAGTGTTTTGCCACGCTAAACTCTATAGGATACGCGGCGATAAATTTTTTAGCGGAACAGTGGAATGACTAATCAGGGCCTTTTGCAGCGCATCTTCAAACTGCAGGAACACGGAACCACCGTGCGTACCGAAGTGATTGCCGGTTGCACGACTTTCCTGACGATGGTGTACATCGTTTTCGTTAACCCGCAAATTCTCGGTGTAGCGGGCATGGATACGCAGGCAGTGTTTGTTACTACCTGCTTGATTGCCGCGTTCGGCAGTATTCTGATGGGGCTGGTGGCGAATTTGCCGGTAGCACTGGCACCGGCGATGGGCCTGAACGCCTTCTTCGCCTTTGTGGTGGTCGGGGCCATGGGATACTCCTGGCAGATTGGTATGGGCGCGATTTTCTGGGGCGCGCTGGGTCTGCTGATCCTCACGCTGCTGCGCGTGCGTTACTGGATGATTGCCAACATTCCGCTCAGCCTGCGTGTTGGCATCACTGCCGGTATTGGTCTGTTTATCGCCATGATGGGGCTGAAAAACGCCGGAATTATCGTGCCAAACGCCGATACCATTGTAGCTGTGGGTAATCTGACCTCACACAGCGTGCTGCTTGGGGCGCTGGGTTTCTTCATCATCGCAATTCTGGCTTCCCGCAATATCCATGCGGCGGTGCTGGTGTCGATTGTGGTGACGACCGCGCTGGGCTTGATCATTGGCGATGTGAAATTCAGCGGCGTGTTCGCCGCTCCGCCAGCGATCACTTCTGTTGTGGGCCAGGTTGATATCAAAGGCGCGTTCAACATCGGCATGGCCGGGGTGATCTTCTCCTTTATGCTGGTGAATCTGTTCGACTCCTCCGGCACGCTGATTGGCGTGACCGATAAAGCCGGGCTGACTGACGAGAAAGGCACTTTCCCGCGCATGAAGCAGGCGCTGTACGTCGATAGCATCAGTTCGGTGACCGGTTCGCTGATTGGTACCTCATCGGTAACCGCCTACATTGAAAGTTCGTCCGGTGTGGCGATCGGCGGTCGTACCGGCTTGATGGCGGTGATCACCGGGATTCTGTTCCTGCTGGTGATGTTCCTGTCACCGCTGGCGGCGATGGTGCCCTCTTATGCGGCGGCGGGTGCGCTGATTTACGTTGGCGTATTGATGACGGCGTCGCTGTCACGCGTGCAGTGGGACGATCTCACCGAAGCGGTGCCAGCGTTTGTTACTGCGGCGATGATGCCGTTCAGCTTCTCGATCACGGAAGGTATCGCGCTGGGCTTTATCTCTTACTGCGTAATGAAGTTGGGAACCGGCCGCTGGCGTGAAATCAGCCCGTGCGTGTTGGTGGTCGCGCTACTGTTCGTGCTGAAAATCGTCTTTATCGATGCCCACTAAACAGTAAAGGCCGCTGATGCGGCCTTTTTTACGGATGTCCCATCTCATGCGGCGTGACCAAACTGGTCAGGCGCAGCGTATGCGGCCCGATATTGGGTTTACTCATCTCGACATCGCGCAGTGCTTGCCACTGCTGCGCGCCATCAATCTCCCACAGATGTAAGCGTTCGGTGCCGGGCGACAGCGCGCACGACCACACCAGCGTGGGCTCAGCATCACACACCGCCTGAATATCGGGGAACACGGTGGAACGCAGCCGACCGGCCGCAGGATGCAAACGCAGTGAATCAATACCGCTATCGGTTTCGCCGGTGAGCTTGAGAATGCTTTGGCGCAGCGTCCAGATTTGCGTCAGCGCTTCCATGAAATCCTGCTGCGCGTTAATCCATGCTTTTTCGCCGGAGGAGAGATCCTGTGTCAGCATATCCTGTGTTTGGCGACTGTGTGCGCGCACAATTTCCATATCCAGTCCGGCGCGGCCGCCTTCTTCGGCCAGCAGCACACCGATAGTGTTTCCGGCGTAGGAGATGCTGAAATCGGGCAGGTTGGCATCGGCAAAACAGGGACGTCCGCTGCTGCTGGTCGTTAGCGCGGGGAGTTCGCGGATACCGTAGACGCGTAACATCAGCTGAGCCAGCAGTTCGCGTGCGGCGAGAAAGCGTCCGCGACGCTTGTCAGCGAAGCGCTGAGCGCTGTTGATTACTTCTTGTGGCACCCGCATGTTCTCAGAAGAAAAGGGCGGATTACCTATCCAACGTACAAAATGACTAGCCATCTGTCGCTCCATGAAAATGGTCGAATAATCATCAGTGCTATTGTAAGAATTTTCTCATGGGTTTGCATCCGGCTTAAGATGGAATAGGCGATATTTCAGATAAGGACGAAGCCATGCGGCAATCCCATTTGGCAACTTTGCATAGAACGCTTTTGCAGAAACCTGCCGGATTGAGTGCCTAACTGTGTGATGTGGTGTAGGATTTGGGCAGTAAAACAGCACATCAAAGTGCGCTAACTCTTCATTCATCTGCCCATTGTGCGCATGGTTAAAACAGGCACGTCGGAGTTTTTTATGTCAGATACCGCTATTTCTCGCCAGGAATCGATCTCGCTTGATGAGTTTCGTCACGGCATGCGTCGCTTAACCGCGGGTGTTTCTCTGGTTACCACCGAATTTCAGGGCGAAAAGCTGGGGCTGATTGCCACGTCGGTCAGTTCGCTGGCGGCTGAGCCACCCAGCCTGCTGGTGTGCGTGAATCGTAGCGCGTCCAGTCATGATGCTTTTATCGCAGCTGGCCATTTTGCCGTTAACGTGCTGCGTGAACAGCATGACGACTTATGTGCCCAGTTCAGCCAATCCTCACGCCGCGCCGAGCGTTTTCAAAACGGTACGTGGCAGACGCTGAATACCGGCGCGCCGATTATGGCTGATGCGCTGGTGAGTTTTGATTGCCAGCTGGAGAAGGTAGTTGAGTGGAACACGCACAGCGTGCTGCTGGCGCGTATCGTGGGCATTGCTCTGCCAGGTGAAGCGGCAGAGCCGATGATCTACTTCAACAGCGGCTTCCATTCACTGGGATAACCGCTTGAAACGGGCGTCGTGGGCTAAGCCCGACGCCTTTTCTCAATCAGGCAAAGGTGCTGGCTTCATCAAAGCCGAGACGTGGCAGACGCGCGTGCAGTTTGCTGGCTTCGCCATAGCCTAGATTGATCAGTAAGTTCACCTGCCATTTGCTCTCGCCAAAGAAGGCGTCGTTCACTTTTGACGGATCGAAACCGGACATCGGGCCGGCATCCAGGCCCAGCGAACGCGCAGCCAGAATCAAATAACCTGCCTGCAAGCTACTGTTACGGAACGCGGTCTCTTTCGCCAGATCCGGGCTGCTGGTAAACCAGCTGCGCGCATCACCATGCGGGAACAGCTTCGGCAGCGCTTCGTAGAACTCAGGATCCCACGCCACGATCACCGTTACCGGAGCGGACATGGTTTTGTCGACGTTGCCGGAGGAGAGCGCGGGTTTCAGCTTCTCTTTACCTTCCTGCGATGTCACAAACACAAAACGGCCCGGCGAGCAGTTAGCCGAGGTTGGACCCAGCGCGGTCAGGTGATAGAGCTGCTCCAGCACCTCCCGAGAAACCGGTTTGTCCTGCCAATAGCTGTGGGTGCGGGCTTCAATGAACAGCGTGTTCAGCGCCACGCTGTCGAGCGTTGTACTCATGTTTCTCTCCTGTTCAGGCAGCAACTTGCGCCCAATATTTAGCATGAATAATGAATGTACCCAGCAGGACCTGTTCGCCGGGCAATGATCGTTATACTGCAAAGGCGTGGGAGAGCCAAATAACAAAGACGCATGTCTACCGGGCGCCAGATGCGCGTGAATGCGCACCCGACATGAGAACGCCGCAGGCCATTACTTACCAATACAGAAACTGGAGAAAATTCTGCCCAGCAAATCGTCGGAGGTGAATTCACCGGTGATTTCGCTCAGCGCCTGCTGCGCTAAACGTAACTCTTCTGCCAGTAATTCGCCGGCCCACGCGCCTAACAGCTGATGCTTGCCCTGCTGCAAGTGGGTTGCGGCTAACTCCAGTGCTTGCAGATGGCGGCGGCGTGCGAGAAATCCGCCTTCCATATTGCCGGCAAATCCCATGCTCTGTTTCAGGTGATCGCGCAGCGCTTCCACACCTTCCCCGGTGCGCGCCGAGAGACGAATCAGTGAGTGACCGTTCACTTCAGTGAGGCCCAGCACTTCGCCGGTCATATCCGCTTTGTTACGCACCACGGTAATTGGCAGCGCTTCCGGCAAACGGGCAACAAAATCTGGCCAGATGGCGGCGGCTTCAGTCGCGTCGGTGGTGGTGCCATCGACCATAAACAGCACGCGGTCGGCCTGCTCGATCTCCTGCCACGCACGTTCAATACCAATGCGCTCGACCTCGTCGCTGGCTTCACGTAAACCGGCAGTATCGATGATGTGCAGCGGCATGCCGTCGATATGGATATGCTCGCGCAGGACGTCGCGCGTGGTGCCAGCGATATCAGTAACAATCGCCGCTTCGCGTCCGGCTAAGGCATTCAGCAGGCTCGATTTTCCGGCATTGGGACGACCGGCAATCACCACTTTCATCCCTTCACGCAGCAGGCTGCCCTGACGCGCTTCGGCACGCACGCCGTCGAGGTCGCCGATCACCACATTGAGCTGCGCTTCAATTTTGCCGTCGGAAAGGAAATCGATCTCCTCATCCGGGAAGTCGATGGCTGCTTCCACATAGATGCGCAGGTGAGTAAGCGCTTCCACAAGTGCGTTGATGCGCAGGGAAAACGCGCCCTGCAGCGAGTTTACCGCCGAGCGGGCGGCTTGCTCTGAGCTGGCATCGATCAGATCGGCAATCGCTTCGGCTTGCGCCAAATCGAGCTTGTCGTTAAGGAAGGCGCGTTCGGAGAATTCACCAGGTTGCGCAATGCGTAATCCGGGCAGCGCCACGATGCGCTTGAGCAGCAGGTCGAGAATCACCGGGCCGCCGTGGCCTTGCAGCTCCAGCACATCTTCACCGGTGAAGGAATTCGGGCCAGGAAACCACAGCGCAATGCCCTGATCCAGCACGCTGCCATCGGCGTCGGTAAAGGGCAGATAGTCGGCATAGCGCGGCTTTGGCAGCTTGCCGAGCACGGCTTGCGCTACCTCAGCGGCTTTGGCGCCGGAGATACGCAGAATGCCAACGCCGCCACGGCCGGGAGGCGTCGCCTGGGCAACGATAGTGTCGCTGTGGCTCATGATTCCACCTTAAACTTTTAGGGTATTAATAAATAAAAATAGGGCGACATAAATGTCGCCCTTTGATTATACGCTGCTGCTGGTTGCAGTCAGGCGTTATGCTTTCTTCTTGTCGCGGCTATGCAGACCACGTTTTTCCAGGCCGCGATAAATCAGCTGCTGCTGGAGAATGGTCACCAGATTGCTGACGATGTAGTACAGCACCAGACCTGATGGGAACCACAGGAAGAACACGGTAAAGATCACCGGCATGTAGGTCATGATCTTCTGCTGCATCGGATCGGTCACGGTGGTCGGTGACATCTTCTGAATGAAGAACATGGTGATACCCATGATGATCGGCAGAATGTAGTACGGATCCTGCGCTGACAGGTCATGAATCCACAGAATAAACGGCGCATGACGCAGTTCAACCGAGCCTGACAGCATGTAGTACAAGGCCAGGAAGATTGGCATCTGGATAACCAGTGGCAGACAGCCGCCCAGCGGGTTCACTTTCTCCGCCTTATACAGCGCCATCATTTCCTGGCTCTGTTTCTGCTTATCATCACCCAGACGTTCACGCATCGCCTGAATCTTTGGCTGCAGCATACGCATCTTCGCCATGGAGGTGTACTGCGCTTTGGTCAGCGGGTACATGATGCCACGCACGATGAAGGTGATAACGATAATGGAGAAGCCCCAGTTACCGATAAAGCTGTGGATGAACTTCAGCAGCTTAAACAGCGGCTGCGAGATGAACCACAACCAGCCGTAATCTACGGTCAGATCCAGGTGAGGCGCGATGGCTGCCATCTGGTCCTGAATTTCCGGGCCTACCCACAGCGTTGCGCCGAGATCTTGCTGTGCGCCTGCGCCAACGGTCACAGGAGCAGATTTGTAGCCAATTGCCGCTACGCCATTGCCGAGGTTAGTGGTGTACAGCGTGTTATTACCCTGCGTGCGCGGCACCCAGGCGGTAGCAAAGTACTGCTGCAGCATCGCCACCCAACCATTGCTGGTGGTGGTGTTCAGGTTCTCGTTATCCGCGATGGTGTCGAATTTATATTTTTCGTATTTCGCATCGCTGGTTGAGTACGCTGCGCCACGGAAGGTGTGCAGAGCAAAATTGTTGCTACCGGTATCGCGGTGCTTAGGCACCTCGATGGTCTGCTTCAGCTGACCAAACATCGACACTTCCAGCGGCTGCTGAGTGGTGTTGTTGATGTTGTAGTCAACGTTTACCGCATACTCACCGCGCTTGAAGACGAAAGTCTTGGTGTAAACCACGCCGTTTTCACCGGTCCAGGTCAACGGTACGCGCAGTTCGCTCTGGCCATCTGCCATCACGAAGCTATCTTGCGAAGTGGTATACAGCGGACGTGCGCCATTGTTCGGGTTATCCGGGCCGTTGCGGCCAGTTAAGCCACTCTGCGCCTGATAAACGAAGGCCGGTGTAGTTTCAAGCAGCTGGAACGGTGCATCTGAACCCAGTTTGTCCGGGTAAGTCAGCAGCTGAGCCTGCTCAATATCGCCACCACGCGTATTGATGTTGAGTGACAGGACATCTGTCTTAACGGTGATCGTTTTGCCCTGTCCGCTAGCCGGCACGCCGGAAGTGGCGGCATCACCCGCTGCGCTGTTTGTGTTTTGCGTGGTCTGGGTTTGCTGTGGCTGCGGAGCGTGGTCCGTCTGCCAGGCTTGCCAGATCATAAAAGACACGAACAGAAAAGCGATGAGAAAGAGATTGCGTTGCGAATCCATCGTTAATGTTCTCTGGTATCAAAGGTTTTTGGCGGCACAGGATCGTCACCACCCGGGTTCAAAGGGTGGCATTTTAATACGCGTTTTATCGTCAACCAACTGCCTTTTACAACGCCAAAGCGGCGCAAGGCCTCAATCCCATACTGCGAACAGGTGGGATGGAACCGGCAATGAGGTCCCAGCAGTGGGCTGATGGCGCGTTGATAAACGCGTATCAGGGCAATCAGGAGCCGCGAGCCAGGCGACAGTGACGACGCCATAGTTTCTCCAACGCTTCCGTCAGCGCACGGTTATCCAGGTCAGCAATCCCTTTTTTAGCCACGATCACAAAATCCATTGCAGGGAGCTCATGTTGACGCAGACGAAAGCTTTCGCGGGTCAATCGCTTGATCCGGTTGCGTTCATGGGCGCGTTTTACATGTTTTTTTGCGACGGTGAGACCGATGCGGGGATGCCCCAGCGCGTTAAGTCGGCCGAGTATGGTGATTTGCGGCGTACCGGCTCGTTGTGGCTGCTGGAAGACGAAAGTGAAATGAGTGGGAGTTAACAAACGTAACTCCCTGGGAAATGCGAGCTTAACCACGAGGGTTAGCTTTATTACTTAGAAACGGTCAGACGAGAACGGCCTTTAGCACGACGACGTGCCAGAACCTGACGACCATTTTTTGTTGCCATACGAGCACGGAAACCGTGTGAACGGTTGCGCTTCAGTACGGACGGTTGAAAAGTGCGTTTCATGGCGATTTCTACCTAAACTTGAAAATTTTCACTGGGTGACGCGTTTTCGGGCCAGTAAATCGACCAACGCCTCAATGTGTCTTTAATAAAGAGGCGGGATTGTAATAATTGTACAGTCCAGAGTCAATTCACTTCGCTGGTCGCGGCACCTGGAAACCCAGATACAGCCCGCTGATTCCGGGCATCAAGGCTTCACGCAATAATGCCGGGTGGGGAATTATACGGGCTGTGGGTTAAAGCGCAAGGATCGCGCAGGATCTTCTTGCGATCAGTTTGCAGATTTGCTGCGCGGAAACGAGAGCTTGCCAGAAAAATTAACGCTTTCAGCCACATTAACGCTGGCTTTTTTTGCAGAAAGCGTAAACTCATTATCGCTTCAGTAGCCTGTGGATAAATTGGATCAAAACTGTGTAGAAAGGGAAGATCTCTGTGCAGCTTTACGTTATGATCCGCCCTTCCGCTGACGATCCTCGCTGCGATCGCCGGGGAAGACTACCGCGAATAGCGGTCGCAGGCGCTTTCCAACCGTCTGTGTCTAAAAATTACGTTTCTATTTATTAGCGCCTAAAATTCTTATCGATTTTGTACGAGTGGAGTCCGCC